>NZ_BBMC01000001.1 GCF_000971255.1 Demequina rhizosphaerae | reverse complement strand
CGCACGGGACGCACCCGGCGCAAGCCCCACCGTGACCCCGCCCAGCGCACCAAGCGCTTCGTGGACGACATGATCATGATCAGTGAGCGTCCCGCCGAGGTCGAGGACCGTGCCGTGCCCGGCCACTGGGAGGGCGACCTCATCGTCGGCGCGAACAACGCCTCCGCGATCGTCACCCTGGTGGAACGATCGACCCGCTACGTGATGCTGGGCCACCTGCCCGCCGGTCACACGGCTGAGGAGGTCCGCGACGTCCTCGTGCCCCTGATCGGCACCCTGCCGGAGCATCTGCGCGGGTCGCTGACCTGGGACCAGGGAGCCGAGATGTCCGGCCACAAGCAGTTCACCGTCGCGACCGGCGTGCCCGTGTACTTCTGCGACCCCCACTCGCCCTGGCAGCGCGGATCGAACGAGAACACCAACGGGCTGCTGCGCCAGTACTTCCCCAAGGGCACCAACCTGGCCGTTCACAGCGCCGTGGACCTCGAGCATGTCGCCCAGGAACTCAACGGCCGCCCACGCAAAACGCTCGGCTGGAAAACTCCAGCCGAGCGTCTGCGTGATCTACTACTGACCACCTAGCCAAACACCAGGTGTTGCGAGGACCCCAAGAATCCGCCGTGGGGGCCGGGCCTTCTGCTTGCCCGGGGCCCGCCGCAACCGGCGTGCCCGGGCCGCCCCGCGCCAACCGACGTACGTGAGCGCGCCCGGGTCGCCCGACGAGGCACGATGCGCGCGAGCCCGGGCACATACGCCGGTTGCGGCGGGGCGGGGGCGGGGGCTGGGCTCGGTGGGCACGATGCGCAGCCTGCGGCCGTCGACCCTAGGCTGAAGGCATGACCCATGACCCGTATGTGGCCGATGCTGCCCGCTACGACACGATGGACTACCGCCGCTCGGGGGAGTCGGGGCTCGTGCTCCCGGCGATCAGCCTCGGGCTGTGGCACAACTTCGGCGGGCATCACGCCCTCGACAGCCAGCGCGCGATCCTCCTCGCCGCCTTCGACATGGGGATCACGCACATCGATCTCGCCAACAACTACGGCCCGCCGCCCGGCAGCGCCGAGACCAACTTCGGCGGCTTCCTCGCGCGCGACCTCAAGCCCTACCGCGACGAGCTGATCGTGAGCACCAAGGCCGGCTACTACATGCATCCCGGCCCCTACGGCGACTGGGGCTCGCGCAAGTACCTGCTCAGCAGCCTCGACGCCTCGCTCGCGCGCATGAGCCTCGACTACGTCGACGTCTTCTACCACCACCGCCCCGACCCGGACACGCCCATCGGCGAGTCGATGATGGCGCTCGACCAGGCCGTCCGCTCCGGCAAGGCGCTCTACGCCGGCATCTCGAACTACGGCCCCGCCGAGACCCGCGAGGCCGCCGCGATCCTCGCGGACCTCGGCACGCCGCTGCTCATCCACCAGTTCAAGTACTCGATGTACGAGCGGACCCCCGAGGACGGCCTCCTCGACGCGCTCGACGATGTCGGCGCCGGCTCGATCGTCTTCTCGCCGCTCGCGCAGGGCATGCTCACGGACCGCTACCTCGGCGGCGTGCCTGAAGGCTCCCGCATCACGCACTCGCAGTTCCTCCGCGAGGAGCAGATCACCGCGCAGTACCTGGAGCGCACCCGCGCGCTCAACCGGATCGCGCGCGACCGCGGCCAGACCCTCGCGCAGCTCGCCCTCCAGTGGGTGCTGCGCGGTCGCCGCGTCACGTCCGCCCTGGTGGGTGCGTCCTCGGTCAGCCAGCTCCGCGCCAACGTCGACGCGCTCGACTTCCCCGACCTCACGGAGGAGGAGATCGCCGCGATCGAGCCGCACGCGGTGCACGGCACGTACTACGCGTGACCGCGCGGGGGACGATGCGCGGCTAGATGTAGTGCCCAGGGACGTTGTTTGAATCTGGGGCGATGAAGAGAACCTCCAGGCAGAGTGGAGCTGCTACCACTTCGCTCTGAACCTGGAGGTTCTCGTGTCCCACGCTAATGCCGCGCTGACTCCTGTCCAACGTGCTCGGATCGGTCGCATGGTGATCGACGAGGGCTGGACGGTCGCTGAAGCGGCTCGGTTCTTCCGTGTCTCCTGGCCCACGGCGGCGAAGTGGGCGCATCGGTATCTCGAGATGGGTCGGGGCGGCATGGACGACCGCTCGTCACGTCCGCATCGCTCGCCGAGCAAGACCCCGCAACCGTTGGTGCGCAAGATCGTGCACAAGCGCATCAAGACCAGGCGTGGGCCGGTCGAGATCGCCTCCCTCACCGGCGTGCCCGCATCGACCGTGTATGCCGTACTCAAGCGGTGCCGACTGAACCGGCTGTCCCACGTCGACGTCCGCACGGGTGAGGTAATCCGCCGCTACGAACACGACCATCCGGGCTCGTTGATCCACGTCGACGTGAAGAAGCTCGGCAACGTCCCTGATGGCGGGGGCTGGCGCTACGTCGGACGCCAGCAAGGAGACCGCAACCGCGCCGCGACACCCGGCAAGGCCAAGTCCAAGTACCGCGACCCCCTGATGCGGCATGCGTACGTCCACACCGTCATCGACGACCACTCCCGCGTCGCATACGCCGAGATCCACGACGACGAGACCGCGGCCACCGCCATCGGCGTCCTCGTCCGTGCGGTCGCATGGTTCGCCGCCGCCGGCGTGCACGTCGAAGCCGTGCTGTCCGACAACGGGCCCGCGTACAAGTCCCATGCCTGGCGCGACGCGTGCCGGGACCTGGGCGTCAAGCACCGGCGAACGCGGCCGTACCGAC
>NZ_BBMC01000002.1 GCF_000971255.1 Demequina rhizosphaerae | reverse complement strand
CCGGCGCTCAACGGATAAAAGGTACCCCGGGGATAACAGGCTGATCCTGCCCAAGAGTCCATATCGACGGCATGGTTTGGCACCTCGATGTCGGCTCGTCGCATCCTGGGGCTGGAGTTGGTCCCAAGGGTTGGGCTGTTCGCCCATTAAAGCGGTACGCGAGCTGGGTTTAGAACGTCGTGAGACAGTTCGGTCCCTATCCGCTGCGCGCGCAGGAAACTTGAGAAAGGCTGCCCCTAGTACGAGAGGACCGGGGTGGACCAACCTCTGGTGTGCCAGTTGTTCCGCCAGGAGCACGGCTGGTTGGCTACGTTGGGAAGGGATAACCGCTGAAAGCATCTAAGCGGGAAGCCCGTTTCAAGATGAGGTTTCCACGGACTACGGTCCGGAAGGCCCCCTATAGACCATGGGGTTGATAGGCCGGATGTGGAAGAGAGGACTAACGACTCTTGAAGCTGACCGGTACTAATAGGCCGACAACTTGACTTCACACAAAGATATCCTGCTGAAGCTCGCGTCCACTGTGCGGTTCCCGAACTACGGGCACCGCCCAACATAGTTCCATAAAGTTGCCGCAGCCATAGCGGGAGGGAAACGCCCGGTCCCATTCCGAACCCGGAAGCTAAGCCTCCCAGCGCCGATGGTACTGCACTCGCGAGGGTGTGGGAGAGTAGGACGCCGCGGCCACATCATTCACGAAAGCCCCCCGACACCGTCGGGGGGCTTTCGTCATCTACCTGCACTTTCGCTCGGTGCGAGCAGCAGTGACGCCCCCGCTCAGGCCCGCGGTGCGGCCGTGGAGCCGCGCACCACCAGCTCGCACGGCACGAGCTCCGCGGGCTCCCCCGAGCCTTCGAGCGCGGCCGCCGGGACGGTGCCCGCGATCCTGGCGAGCAGCTCCTCGACGAGCCGCCGGCCCACGGCCGCGAACGGCTGACGCACAGTCGTGAGGGGCGGGGTGAGGTAGCCAGCGAGCGGGATGTCGTCGAAGCCGACGACGGACAGATCCCTCGGGATCTCCCGGCCTGCCTCGGACCACGCGCGCATGAGCCCGGCCGCCATCTCGTCGTTCGCGCAGAAGACGGCGGTCGCATCGTCCCTGGTGAGGAGCTCCTCACCGGCCGCGCGCCCCGAGGCGGCGCTCCAGTCGCCGCGCAGCGGCTCGGGCACCGCGATGCCGCGCTGCTCGAGGAGCTGACGCCAGGCCAGGAGCCGGGCGCGTGCGGGGATCGAGTCCTCCGGGCCCGCGACGTGGTGGACGGTGGGGTGCCCGAGCTCGAGCAGGTGCTCGACGGCGGCGCGCGCCCCGCCCGCGTGGTCGGCGCCCACCATGGGCAGCCGCCCGCCGAAGGTCGCGTCCGTCGCGACGACCGGCAGGCCCGCGGGCAGCGCGAGCCGGCCGGCGTCCTCGATCTCCGCCCGGATGATGATGAGCCCGTCGATGGCCTGGTGGGAGAGCCGCGAGGCCGCCTCCGCGACGTCCTCGTGCTCCGTCGAGTCGATGTCCAGCAGCGTGACGGTGTGCCCCGCGCCCCGCGCGGCCTGCACCACCGCCTCGACGATGCTCGACTCGCCCGTGCGGGCGAGCCGGTGCGCGATCACGCCGATCGTGTCGAAGCTTCCCGAGCGCAGGGCCCGGGCGGCGGTGTTCGGGGTGTAGCCGACGGAGTCCATGGCCTCGAGCACCCGCTGGCGGGTCTCGGGGCTGACGTTGAGGGACCCGTTGGCGACGCGCGACACGGTCTGACCCGACACCCCTGCGAGCCTCGCCACGTCCGACATCGAGGCGCGGGGCGGTGTCATGACGGCATCCTAGGGGCGTCAGCGCAGGTGCTCGCCGGTGAGGTCCGCCAACCGGTCGACGAGAGCGGCCCGCAGCGCCGCATCGTGCGCCCCCGGGGGAGCGGCCTCGGCCCGGCGCTTGTGCACGTACTGCCCGCCGCGGCGGGCGACCGCCTCGTCGGAGGTCGCCATCCACACGGGGGTGTCGGCTCCGTCGGACAGCGGCAGGGTCGCGCGCGGTCCTCCCATCCGGGTGCGCACCCAGCCGGGATGCACGATGTTGATCGGGCGGTCCGTGTGCCGCGCCGCGAGCTCGAAGGCGAGCATCGTGAGCAGCAGCTTCGAGTCCGCGTACACCTGGTGCCCGTCCCACGGCTGCGGCACCTCGAGGTCCACGAGCGGCCGCCCGGCTCGGGCGGCGTCGGACCCGACGAAGACGATGCGGCGGGGCAGGTTGAGCAGCGCGCTGAGGAGGTACGGCGCCACCACGTTGACCTGGAGGACGCGGTCGAGGCCGTCCTCGGTGAACACCTGACGCGACTCGTCGGGACCCAGGGCGGCGTTGTGGATGATGACGTCGTACGGCCCCCGGCCCCGCGCATCGTCCGCCAGCAGCCGCGTGGAGGCGAGGGAGTCGAGCCGCCCCGTGACGGAGCCGGCGGCCCCGGGCGCCGCAGCGAGCGCGACCTCGGTGCGCGCGGCGTCGCGGCCGTGCACGACGACCTCGTAGCCGAGGCCGACGAGCCGCCGCGCGATCTCCGAGCCCAGGCCCTGGGCGGCTCCGGTGACGAGGGCGCGGGGCATGGGTTCATCGTGGCAACCGCGACGGGACACCGCAACAGGCAGATTAGGCTGGGCCCGCACCCCGTCCCCGAAGGAGCACCCATGGGAATCGCCGACGAGCTCATCGCGAACAACGACGTGTACGCGACCACGTACACCCCGGACCGGCCGCTGCCGCCGCGCCGCCAGCTCGCGGTCGTCGCGTGCATGGACTCCCGCCTCGACGTGTTCGCGATGCTGGGCCTCGAGGTCGGCGACGCGCACGTCATGCGGAACGCCGGCGGCGTCATCACCGACGACATGATCCGCTCCCTCGTCATCTCGCAGCGCAAGCTCGGCACGCGCGAGATCATCCTCGTCCACCACACGGACTGCGGCGCCCTCACCTTCACCGACGACGAGCTGCGCAACCAGCTCCTCGACGAGACCGGCCTCAAGCCCACGTGGAGCCCCGAGTCCTTCAAGGACCTCGACGCGGACCTCCGCCAGTCGATGGAGCGCCTGCGTCGCAGCCCGTTCCTGGTCGACTCGTCGCAGGTGCGCGGCTTCGTCTTCGACGTCCACACGGGACTGCTGCGCGAGGTCGCCTGACCCGTCCCGGTCACCGAGGGCGCATACTGGCGTCATGTGGTGGTCATTCCTCAAGGCGGTCAAGAACGGCGAGCACCGGCTTGCCCCGATGACGTGGGTCGCCGGCGCGGGCGCGGTCCTCTACACGCTGTGGCCGCTCGACCTCATCCCCGAGCTGGTCCTCGGCCCTCTCGGGCTCCTGGACGATGCGGGCCTGTGGGGCATCCTGCTCGTGCTGGTGACGCGCGAGAAGCAGCGCTACGAGGCGACCCTGCGCGCGGACGCGATCGACGTCGAGGGCACGGTGCGCTGACCGGTCCCGCTCACGCGTCGCGCACCTTGCGCACGTCCTGACAGGACCGCGCGCCTGACGTAGCGTCGGAGTCATGAGCACCCCGGGCTTCACGGACCTCACGGCCGTGGTCGTGAACTGCACCCTCAAGCCGTCGCCCACCCTCTCGCACACGCAGGGCCTCCTCGAGGTGGCGATCGCCGTGATGCGCGCGCAGGGCGTCGCCGTCGACATCATCCGTGCGGTCGACCACGTCATCGCGCCGGGCGTCTACCCCGACATGCGGGAGGACGTCCCGGGCGGCGGACAGGATCGCGACGACTGGCCGGCGCTCGCGTCGCGCATCCTCGACGCGGACATCCTCCTGCTGGGGACCCCGATCTGGCTAGGCGACAAGTCGTCGGTCGCGACGCGCGTCATCGAGCGGCTGTACGGGCTGTCGGGCGACCTCAACGACCGCGGCCAGTACCTCTACTACGGCCGCGCCGCGGGCGTGGTGGTAACCGGCAACGAGGACGGCGCCAAGCACGTCGCCATGAACGTCCTCTACTCGCTCCAGCACCTCGGCTACACGATCCCGCCCAACGCGGACGCGGCCTGGGTCGGCGAGGCGGGGCCCGGGCCGTCGTACCTCGACGAGGACTCGGGCGGCCCCGAGAACGACTTCACGCAGCGCAACACGACGTTCATGGCGTGGAACCTCATGCACGCCGCGCGCTGGCTCAAGGACGGCGGCGGCTTCCCCGCCGGCGGCAACTCGCGCCGCGAGTGGGATGCCGGCGCACGCTTCGACCACCCCAACCCGGAGTACCGATGATGAGCAGCCTCGAGCACCTGCCCGCCCGCGCCTACGTCGCGATGCCGATGGAGGTGACGGTCGAGCAGATGCCCCGCGTGGTCGGCGAGGAGTTCGACCGGGTGGCGGCGCTGCTGGCCTCCCGGGGGATCGCCCCGCGCGGCGGCGTCATCCGCTACGTCTCGGCCCGCCCGGACGCGACCTTCTCGATCGAGGTCGGGCACCTCGTCGACGCCGCCGACCTCGAGGGGTCGCCCATCGAGCCGGACATCCTGCCCGCGGGCGAGTACTCGGTGGCGCGGCACGACGGCCCGTACGCGGAGATCGGCGCCGTCACCCGCGCGCTCATGGACTCGTGGGCGCAGGAGGGGGTCGCGGCGGCGTCCGCGCACACCACCACCGGCGAGGACTACGCCTGCTGGTACGAGCTCTACCTCGACATGCCGCGCGAGGGCCCGGACGGTCCCGAGGGCGCGGTCGAGATCTGCGTGCTGACCGCGTCCGAGCCCGCGTAGACCGGGATCAGGGCGAGGCGCTCAGGCCGCGAGGGCGAACGATGCGCGGGTCACGCCGCGCGCGGAGGCCCGGGCCGCCATGTCGCCCTCCTCGTCGGCCTCCCGGTAGGAGACCGTGCCGCCGGGCGTCGTGCATCGTCCGTCGCCGTGGTCGGCGACCTGCGCGCCGACCACGAGCAGCGCCGCCGCGTCCGCGCCCACGCGCCACGCGACCATCGAGTCGCCGTCCGACATCAGCGCCCACCCGCCACGGACCGACATGACCGTGCGGAGCAGTGGTCGCGTGCCATGGACGAGGAAGGGCGTGCGGGCGTTCATGCCTGCGACTCTAACCCCGGGCGGCAGGGACCGTTGACCGCTGCGCGCGCGGAGGAGCCGCGGGGCTCGCCCCGGGGACGCCGAGCTCAGGCGCCCTTGTCCTCGTCGGGCCCGGGCTCCGGCGGGGCCTCCGCGCTCGCGGCCTCCTCGGTGTCCCGATGGGCGATCGCGATGCTGTCGGTGTCGAGCGACTCGTAGTGGGGGGCGGACTCCGGTGGCGACTCGGCGGGGGCCGCCGCGGGCTCGGCGGGGCCGGCCCCCGGGGAGGCTCCGGTCGCCGCGCCCGCCGCCATCCCCGCGGCGGAGCCGGCCGCCGACTGCTGCTGGGCCGTCGCATCGTCCCTCCGGCGCCTTCTCCACCCCATGCGGAGGCGGGGCTGGGAGATCTCGGTGGTGGACGGCTCGAGGCCGTACGTGTCGGCGATGTGCTCGACGAACTGCTGCCGTGTGGTGCGCAGGTAGGCACGATGCTCGCGGTCGAAGGCGCGGAACAGCGAGATGACCATGCCGATCATCACGAAGCTGAAGGGCAGGGCGGTGATGATCGCCGCGGTCTGGAGGGCGGTGAGGCCGCCCGAGAGGAGCAGCGCGATCGCGACGGCGGCGGTGGTGCACGCCCAGAAGACGCGCACCCAGCGTGCCGGCGTCTCCTTGCCGCCGGACGTGAGCATCGACAGCACGAAGCTGCCGGAGTCCGACGAGGTGACGAAGAAGATGCCGACGAGCAGGATCGCGCCGAGGCTCGCGATGGAGCCCCCTGGAAGGTTCGCGAGCATGTCGAACAGGGCGCCCTCGTAGTTGATGGAGCCGTCGGCGGCGATCAGCCCGCCGCCGCCGAACAGCTCCTGGTAGAGCGCGGTTCCACCCATGACGGCGAACCACAGGAACGTGATCATGGCCGGGACGAGGAGCACGCCCCACACGAACTCGCGGACGGTGCGGCCCTTGGACACGCGGGCGATGAAGATGCCCACGAAGGGCGCCCACGAGATCCACCAGCCCCAGTAGAAGGTGGTCCAGCTGGCCTGCCAGGCGGCGCCCGCGTCGCCCGCGTAGGCCGAGACGTTGAAGCTCAGGCCCACGAAGTTCTGGATGTAGTTGCCGATCGACTGCACGAACTCCCGCAGCAGGAAGAGCGTGGGCCCGGAGAAGAGCACGTAGATCAGCAGGACCGCGGCGAGCGTGAGGTTGATGTTCGACAGCCACTTCATGCCGCGCGCGAGGCCGGTGAGCAGCGAGAAGAGCGTGATGATCGTGATGATGACGATCAGCACCACCTGGGTGGTGGTCGTGGGCTCCGCGATGCCCGCGGAGGACAGGCCCGCGGAGATCTGCAGGACGCCGAGGCCGAGCGAGGTCGCGATGCCGAACAGCGTGCCGAGCACCGCCGTGATGTCGATGACGTTGCCCCACCGGCCCTCGACGTGCTTGCCGAGCAGCGGCTCGAGCGACCAGCGGATCGAGACGGGGCGGCCGCGCCGGTGGACCGCGTACGCGATCGCGAGGCCCACCACGATGTAGATCGACCAGGCGTGCAGGCCCCAGTGGAGGAAGGTCTGCGACATCGCGGACTGCGCGAGCTGGGTCTCGCTGCCGGTGACGCCGGGGCGGGGGTCCGCGTAGTGCGCGAGCGGCTCGGAGACGCCGTAGAACACGAGGCCGATGCCCATGCCGGCGGCGAACAGGAGCGCGTACCAGGAGAACTTGCTGAAGGCCGGCTCCTCGCCGTCCTTGCCGAGCGTGATGTCGCCGTAGCGGCTGAAGCCGATGTACAGCGTCACCACGACGAAGAAGGCCGCGATGAGGACGTAGTACCACCCGAAGGCGTTGATGATGTCGCTCTGGATGGTGTCGAAGAGGCTCTCCGCCACGCCGGGCGCGATGATCGCGAAGGCGGCGAAGCCGAGGATGAGGATGGCCGACGGCCAGAACACCCACCGGGCCAGGTCCCCCCGAGTCATCGGCTCGCGGGACGTGGTGCTCGTGGTGGTCATGACGCCTCCCCTGGTAGCGCGCCGCCCGCCGTCGCCGGGGGCGCCACGTGACCCATCCTGCCCCCTTGGGGCCGGGGATGCGCGGGCGGCTCGCCCCCGCCCGGCTCCAAGGGGGAGCCGGACGGAGGCGCTCAGGTCGGGCTAGCCGCGCTCGCGCCAGGCCTTGGCGGAGGTGAGGTTGAGGAGCCGGATGAGGCGGTCGAGGCTCGCAAACGACATCTTGCCCTCGCTCGACATCGCGACCTGGCGCAGCGGCGCGCTCTTCACGAAGGCCTCGAACATGCGCTTGGTGGTCGGGTCGGCGCCTTCCCAGTCGAACGGCTTGCCCGCCTGCTGGGTCATCATCGGGGCGACGGCGCGGCCGGTGGCGGTCTCGTGGAGGTCGGCGGTGGTCGAGTCGCGGTGGAACGGCAGCACGCCGGGCACCTCGGGGATCTCGTTGCCGAGCATCGTGCGGAACTCGTCGTCGGTGGCGACGAACGCGGACGGGCCGTGCGACGGGAACACGGCCTCGCCCTCGGCGACCGTGACCGTGCGGCGGCCGCGGATGTCGGTGGACGATGCGCCGACCAGGATCTCGAAGGCGCCGGGCTCGACGCGCCACTCCTGGGCACGGATGTCCCACACCGCGAAGGCGCGGCGGTCGAGGCGGATCGTCACCTTCTGCGAGGTGCCGGGCTCGAGGTGGACCTTGGCGAAGCCCTTGAGCTCCTTCTCGGGGCGGTACGCGATCGACTCGGGGTCGCGCACGTAGACCTGCACCACCTCGGAGCCGGCGCGCGGGCCGACGTTCGTCACGGTGACGGTGACCGAGTAGCCGTCCTTCGTCTTGCGGACGGTGAGGCCGGTCTGGTCGAAGGCCGTGTAGGTGAGGCCGTGGCCGAACGGGAAGCGGGCGGGCACGCCGGCGGAGTCGTGGAACCGGTAGCCGACGTAGAGGCCCTCGCGGTACTGGACCTGCTTGGGGTGGCGGGCGAAGTCGCGGTCCGCGGGCACGTCGGACGCGGAGACCGGGAACGACTCCGCGAGGCGGCCGCCCGGGGCGACGTCGCCGAGGATGACGTCGGCGAGCGCGGCGCCGCCGGCCTGGCCGCCGAGGTAGGCCTCGACGATCGCGGCGGGGCCGTCCGACCACGGCATCTCGACCGGGGCGCCGTTGAGCAGCGCGACCACGGTGCGGTCGTTCGCCTCGGCGGCCGTCGCGATGGTCGCGATGTGGCCGTCGGGGAGGCGGAGGTGCTCGCGGTCGAAGCCCTCGGACTCGTACGAGTCGGGCAGGCCCGCGAGCACGATGACGGCGTCGGCCTTGCGGGCCGCGTCGCGCACCTCGGCGAGGAGCGCCTCCTCGGTCTCGCCCGTGGTGGCGTCGTAGCCCTGGGCGTAGTGGACGGTGGCGGCGTCGCCCACCGAGGCGCGCAGGGCCTCGATGAAGGTGTCGACCTGCGTCGGCGTCACGAGCGAGGAGCCGGCGCCCTGGTAGCGGGGCTTCTTCGCGAAGGAGCCGACCACCGCGATGCTGCCGGTGCGCTCGAGCGGGAGGATGCCGTCGTTGGTGAGGAGCACGGTGCCGGCGGCCGCGGCGCGGCGGGCGAGCTCGTGGTGGGCGGCAGGGTCCACCTGCGAGGAGCCGGTGTCGTTCTGGGCGCGCAGGGCGAGGTCGATGACGCGGGTCGCGGCGAGGTCGAGCTCGGCCGTGGTGAGCAGGCCCGACGCGTGGGCGTCCTTGACCTGCGGGTCCCAGGCGCCGCTGCTGCCCGGCATCTCGAGGTCGAGGCCGGCGCAGATGCCGAGTGCACGGTCCGAGACGGCGTACCAGTCCGACATCACGAGGCCGTCGAAGCCCCACTCGTCGCGGAGGATGTCGGTGAGGAGGCCGCGGTTGATGTCCGCGTGCTCGCCGTTGACCTTGTTGTACGAGCACATCACGGTCCAGGGCTGCGACTCCTTGACCGCGATCTCGAAGCCGGACAGGTAGACCTCGCGGAGGGTCCGGTCGTCGACGACGGTGTCGACCGACATCCGGAAGAACTCCTGGTTGTTGGCCGCGTAGTGCTTGAGGCACGCGCCGACGCCCTGGGACTGGATGCCGCGGACCATCGCGGCCGCCATCTTGCCCGAGAGGAAGGGGTCCTCGGAGAAGTACTCGAAGTTGCGGCCGCCGGCGGGGTGGCGCTTGATGTTGAGGCCGGGGCCGAGCAGGACGCTGACGTCGTTCGCGCGGCTCTCGCGGCCCAGGGCGGCGCCGACCTCCTCGATGAGGTCGGGGTCCCACGTGGAGCCGAGCGTGACGGCGGTGGGGAAGCAGGTGGCGGGCACGGCGTGGGCGATGTCGATGTGCTCGCCGGTGGACTTCTCCTTGCGCACGCCGTGGGGGCCGTCGGTCACCATGATCGACGGGACCCCGTGCTCGTCGACGGGCTCGGTGGTCCAGGCGTCCCGGCCCGAGACCAGGCGGATCTTGTCGTCGGTGGAGAGGGTCGAGACGATCTTCTCGGCCCTCGCGTACGTGTCGCGCATGGGGTTCCTTCGTGGGGAGGGGGACGGCTTCGTCGGTGCTTCCATCCTATCGACGCAGGGTGTCACCGCCCGGGACCCTTGGCGCGGTGTCGGCCCTGGTCCGGAGGTGCGTCGAGGTCGGTGCGGAGGCCGGGGAAGCGACGGGTCCGCGAGGGTGCCGCGGGGCGTGCCTGATCGCGTCGGGGGCCGCGACGTCCCGGGTCAGGCGGCGTCGCGTCTGTGCGCGGGCGCTTCGGATCCGGCCGCGGGTCTGTTGTCGCCGGTGCGGGTGGTGTTCCAGGGACGGGGCGTGCCGAATCTGGCGCGTCCGCCTTGGCGGGGTGTTCTCGAGGCGTCGACGGATGCGGGTGGGATGAACCAGATCTCGGTGTCGGTGGCGCGGATCTGCCAGCCCTGGTCGTGGATGACGTGGTGGCAGTGGGAGCACAAGAGGACGCCGTTGGCGAGGTCGGTCCGGCCGCCGCGGGACCAGTAGACGATGTGGTGGGCCTCGCACCACGCCGGAGGGGCTCCACAGAACGCGCACCCGCCGTCGCGTTCGCCGAGGGCGACGCGTTGCGCGCGTGAGAAGGGGTACTGGCGTCGTCCGAGGTTGAGGACCTCGCCGTTGTCGCCCACCAGCGCGGGGACGAGGATGCCGGAGGTGATCATGCGGTGCACGGTGGTCATGCCGATGGGCTGCGTGCAGCCGTCGACCTCACCCAATCCGGTGCCGTGCTGCAGGTCGGTGGCGGTGGCGCGCACGACGACGGTGGTGGTGCCGAACAACGCGGTCGTGGTCTCACAGCCCAGGGCGTGGCGGGCGAGGTCGGCCAGCGCGTCGGCGCGCATCTGGTCGGTGGTGCGCCCGTCCAGGCCGGGGATGTCGCGGCTGGCGCGCATCGCATCGCCGACGAGCTTGTCCAACGCGGCGCGCACGGGGGCGGCGGTCTCGAGGTCGAGCTCGCCGTTCAGCACCAGCATCCCGGCACGGTTCTCGTAGATCCGCAGGTGGCGTCGCGTGCGCATGCGCGTGAGGTTGCGTTCGTGCTGCTCGACGTCGAGGGCCGCCTTGAACCGCCCCACGACACGGGCGAAACGGGTCGCGTCCAACCCCGTGGCACGCTCGACCAGCTGGGCGGCGGCGTCCTGCTTGAACTCAGCAGGCACGTCCGGGCTGAGGGAGTCGAGCATGGTGATGATCTGGGCGCCGCAGTCGGCGGAGATCTCACCGGTGTCCAGGGCCGCGGCGACCGCACGGTAGCGCGGCTGAGGCTTGGGCTTCGGCTGGGGCGCCGGCGGCGGATCGTCGTCCGGATCGTCGTCCGGGTTGTTGTCCGGGTCGCCTGCGTCGTCCGGATCGTCCTCGGGGTCGTCGGGCCCGGGCCCGCCGCCCTCGATCTCCTCGAGCGCCCGCCCGACCTCGATGAGCCGGAACGCCTCGGCGCGGGTGGTGCCCATCGTCGCGGCGACCAGATCCGCCGCGGATCGATGACCGTGCTGCTTCGCGACCCCACCGCCGGGCACATCCGATCCGGTCTCGATATCCCGTGCCGTACGCGCCAGCACCATGTCGACCTCACGGGCCAGCTGCGCCGCGTCCCCCAGCCTCGCGACCGCAGCCCCGGCGTCACCCAACGCGGCCAGCCCACGCATCGTCCCCACCGCCGCCCGCGCCTCCCTGCACGCACGCCCGAACGCGTCGATCCCGGCAGCAGCGCCACCGGGGCCGGCATCGAACAGGTACGAGGCATCCATGGATCCATCTCATCACCGGGGTCTGACAATCCCGACAAATCGGATGCGGGGTGTGGAGAACGTCGGCGGGCGCGCGAGGATGGGCGCATGGCAAGTCCCCGCCCCGGCCAGCCGGAAGGCCGCCCCAGCCGTCCCGTCCGCACCCTCGAGGTCCGCCGCACCGAGCGCCTCGCCCCGAGCATGGTCCGCGTGGTCCTCACCGGAGACGACCTCGACGAGCTCCCGGACCTCACCTTCACCGACCACTACGTCAAGCTGCGCTTCGGCGACGTCACCCGCACCTACACGGTCCGTTCGCTCGACCGCGCGGCCCGCGAGCTCGCGATCGACTTCGTCATCCACGGCGACGCGGGCCTCGCGGGCCCGTGGGCCGCGTCCGCGCGCCCGGGCGACAGGCTCAGCTTCGTCGGCCCCGGCGGCGCCTGGGCGCCGAGCGCCACGGCGGACCTCCACCTCCTCGTGGGAGACGAGGCCGCTCTCCCCGCCGTCGCCGCCGCCCTCGAGCACCTCAAGCGGACCAGGGGCGATGCGCGGGTCGAGGTCTACCTCGAGGTCGCCTCCGCGGCGGAGGAGCAGCCCCTCCCGTGCACCGCCGGCACCACGGTCCACTGGGTCCACCGCGGGCCGGGTGACGGCCACGGAGAGGCCCTCACGCGCGCCGTGCTCGCGGCGCCGGCCCCGGACGGCGCTGTCGAGGCGTTCGTCCATGGCAACGCCGACATGGTCAAGCCGCTCCGCCGTCACCTCTTCCACACGCTCGGCATTCCGCGCGAGCGGGTCTCGATCTCGGGCTACTGGCGCACCGGCCTCGACGAGGGCGGCTGGCAGTCGAGCAAGCGCGACTTCAACGCGCGCATGGAGGCGGAGCAGGACGCCGCCTGAGCGCATCGTCCCGTAGCCAGGGACGATGCGGCGGCCGGGTGGGTGGCGCCCCGCGCCCGGGCGTGGTTGCCTGGAGGTGACGGAAGGGGGACGTCATGATCACCGCGCTCTGGATCCTCAACGGGATCCTCGCCGTGTTCTTCCTCATCGCCGGCGGCATGAAGCTCCTGCGCACCAAGGAGCAGCTGCGGGCGTCGGGTCAGGGGTGGACCGACGACTTCCGCCCGAGCAGCATCAAGGCGATCGGGGTGGCCGAGGTCCTCGGCGCGATCGGCCTCATCCTCCCGCTGGCCACCGGCGTCGCGCCCGTCCTCACCGCGATCGCCGCGGCGTGCCTCGCGATCGACATGGGCGCCGCCACGGTGGTCCACTCGCAGCGCAACGAGAGCATGCTGCCGACGCTCGCGCTCGCGCTCGCGGCCTCCGCCTCCGCGGTGATGGGCTTCATGCACGTCCTGTGACGCGCATCGTCCCTGCTACATCTCCTCGTGCGTCTCGGGGTCGCCGTCGAAGAGGCGCCCGTCGGCGCGGCCGAGCGCGGTGATCGCGTCGACCTCGTCGGCGGTGAGTGCGAACGAGGACACCTCGAGATTCTCGACCTGGCGCGACGGCGTCGCGGACTTCGGCAGCGGCAGCGTGCCGCGCTCGAGGTGCCAACGCAGGATCACCTGCGCCGGGGTGACGCCGAGCCGCTCCGCCGCCGCGACCACGACCGGCTCGCCGTACGGCGCCTGACGCTTGCCGAGCGGGCTCCACGCCTGGGTGACGATGCCCAGCTCCTTGTGCCTCGCGAGCAGGTCGACCTGCGGGAAGTACGGGTGCAGCTCCACCTGGTTGATGGCGGGGACGACGTGGGTGTCGGCGATGATCTCGTCGAGCAGGCGCTCGTTGAAGTTCGAGACGCCGATGGTCCGCACCACGCCGCGCTCGCGCAGCTCGACCAGCGCGCGCCACGCCTCCTTGTAGAGGCCGGTGATCGGGTTGGGCCAGTGGATGAGGAGCACGTCGAGGCGGTCGACGCCGAGCCTCGCCCGCGACTCCTCGCCGGACGCGATCGCGCGCTCGTACGCGTGGTGGCGACCCGGCAGCTTCGACTGCACCGTGATCTCGTGACGCGGCACGGCGGACTCGCGCAGGAAGTCGCGGAGCGCGCGCCCGACGACGCCCTCGTTCTCGTAGTTGGTCGCGGAGTCGAGCAGGCGGTAGCCGTGCTCGAGCGCCGACAGCACCGCGCGCCCGCCCTCGTCGCCCACGAGGGGATACGTGCCGAAGCCGAGCGCGGGGATCGTGTGGCCGTCGTTGAGCGTCAGGGTGGGGAGGGTCATAGCCCCACCCTAGGACGATGCGCGGACCGCCCGCGCGTGCCGCGTCCCGCCGACGTACCGTGAACCATGGGTCGGCTCATCTACGCCATGAACTGCTCGCTCGACGGGTACGTCAACGACGCCAGCGGCGAGTTCGACTGGTCGGAACCGGACGTCGAGCTGCACGACTACTTCACCGAGCTCACGCGCCGCACCGGCACCTTCCTCTACGGGCGCAGGATCCACGAGGTCATGCGCGTGTGGGAGGACTTCCGCAAGGAGCCCGACCTCGAGCCGTACATGCGCGACTACGCCGATGCGTGGTGCGCCGTCGACAAGATCGTGTACTCGAGCGGGCTCGAGGACCCCGGGATCCCGCGGGCGCGCATCGTGCGGCGCTTCGATCCCGACGAGGTGCGGGCGCTCAAGGAGTCGTCCGAGCTGGACCTGTCGGTCGCCGGGCCCACCCTCGCGGGGGCTGCGCTGCGCGCCGGCCTGGTGGACGAGATCCAGCTCGCGTACGCGCCGGTGGTCGTGGGCGGCGGGACGCCGGTCTTCCCCGACGGGCTGCGGCTGGATCTCGATCTCGTGGCGGAGCGGCGGTTCCCGGCGGGGGCGGTGCTGGTGACGTATCGCGTGACGTGAGCGGAGGCGGGGACGATGCACGCTTCCGTGGTGGCGACTAGCCCGCCTCTTCCAGGTTCTTGAGCGCATCCTCCTCGAACTCGGGACAGAGCAGGTGGGCGTTGATGAGCCCGGCTCGCTGGAGGTAGATCCGGTCCATCTCCTTCGCTGCGGCGTCCTCGTCGGGGATGTCGTAGGCGTCCATCTCGGCATCGAAGCCCTTCATGTAGACGGCTCCCCACGCGTCCCGAAAGTCGGTGCCGGATCGCGCCTCGTTGCAGACCCTCCAGCCCGCCCGGAGCGCGATCAGGATCTCCTCCTCAGAGAGGTCCGGGTCGAAGGTCGTGAGCATCGAGACGATCATCGCCTCGCGTCCTGCGCGCGGCATCGCGCTGGACATGTCTCTCCGCAAATTAGGGTTGTCGTACTCGATCCACTCGTCGGTCGACAGGTCGACGTCCGGGTAGGGGTCGGCGAGGGCGGCCGATGCCGTGGTCGCGATGTACTCCGAGCGTTCCGCATCGGTCATCGACAGTGCCGGTGAGTCCGCGGGTCTCCACGACTGATCCGGATGCTCGCTCGCCACCCGATCGACGATCGTGTCGCTCGAGCACGCGCCCAACGTGAGCGCGCAGCCGACGGTGATGAACAGTGCAAGTCTCATGACCCCCCCGGGTGCAACAGATCGCAGCTCCCTGCGCCGCGCACGGAGACTCGCGCACCGTTGCCGTCGAGGGATTTGAGAGCATTTGTCGCATTTCCTCTTGCGTCGTCGACGCTAGCACCCGAGCGGTGCGGAGTCTCGATACTCGCTCCTGCGTGTCGGGTGGCGCCCCGGCATCGGACCGCGGGCACCCTCACACCTCGTCGAGCACGCCGTCCCGCAGCGCCGTCGCGACCGCACGCCCGCGGGTCGGCTCGTCCAGCTTCCTCAGCACCGCGGAGACGTGGTGCTCCACGGTGCGGGGCGAGACCACGAGGGTCTCGGCGATCTCCGGGTTCGACAGCCCGCGCGCGAGCAGCGTCAGCACGTCCAGCTCGCGCGCCGTGAGCTGGCCGGGGCGCGTCCGCGCGGAGGCGCGCGGCCGCCGGGGCGCGGGCAGACCGTGCTCGCGCCGCGTCCGCAGCAGCGCGCCGGCGGCGGCCTGGGCGCCCAGCGCGTCGAGCGCACGCATCGCCCCGTCGGCCCGCGACGCGTCGGGGTCGAGCATGGCGGCGTAGGCCGCCCACACCGGGCTCCCGATCTCCTCCCAGGCCGCGACCGCGGCCTCCCCGTCGCCGGCGAGCATGAGGGCGAACGGCGCCGCCGCGTCGAGGCCGGGAGGCGGGACGATGCCGGCGAGGCTGCGCCACCACGCGAGCTCGCCGACGGCCCACGGGTCGCCGTGCTCGAGCGCCTGCGTCCAGGCCGCCTCGGTGTGCGAAGGGATCTCGTCGGAGCGGTCGTGCAGCCACGCGTCCTCCGACGCCGCGCACGCGGCGGGGGCGATGCGCTGCAGCTCGCCCGTGCCCGAGGCCAGGGAGGTCGCCAGCGCGACGAAACCCGTCGCATCGTCCCCCTGACGGCCGGCGGCGCGCGCGGCCGCCGCGGCTGCGGGGATGGCCGACACCGGCGAGATCCCGGGGGAGTCGAGCAGCGTGGTGGCGAGGGCGAGGGACTCGTCGAAGCGCCCGACCTCCCCGAGCACGATGCACAGCCAGGCCTGCATGTAGCGGGTCCACGAGTCGAGGTCGTGCTCCTCGCAGTACGCGATGCCGGCCTCGAGGTCGCGCAGGCCCGCGGGGTAGCGGCGCTGGTCGACCGCGACCGAGCCGAGGTTCGTGTACGCCCGGGCGACGTGCTCCTCGAGGCCGCCGGCGAGCGCGAGGTCGAGGCTCCGCTGGAGACGTGCGGTGCCCTCCGGCAGCCGTCCCTCGAGCATCGCCGCGACGCCCAGGTTGTTGAGCGCATGCGCCTGGATCTCCACCTCGCCGAGCCGCGTGGCCAGCTCGAGGGCACGCGTGCCCCACTCCTCGGTGCCCGCGTTGTCCTTCGCGAGCATGCGCAGCTGCGCGAGGTTGCTGAACGCCATCGCGAGGGCGTCGCTGGGTCCGAGCGGCTCGAGCGTCGCGATCGCGCGCGTCGCGTACCGCTCGGCGTCGGCGCCGCGCCCGAGGAACCATGACAGCCGCGACAGCCACCGCTCGTCCTCGCCGACCGCCGCGCGCTCGCCATGGAGCTCGTGCAGCTCGAGCGCGTGCTGGCGCGCGGTGATCGCCTCGGGCAGCTGATCGGTGAGGTAGCACTCGTACGACAGCGCGACGAAGATCCCGGCCCGCTCGGGCCCGGCGACGCCGTGGCGCAGCGCCGCGCGGAACTGGGTGGCGGCCTCACGATGCGCGCCGAGCCGGGCCGCCTGGCGCGCCGCCAGGGCCGCGTGCGCGGCGGCGGTCGCGGAGTCCCCGCAGCCGGCGGCATGGTGCGCGATCCGGCGGTGGTCCTCGGGGGTGCGGGCGAGCACCTCGCGCAGCGCCCGGCGGTGGAGCTGTCGCGACCGCAGCGCCGACAGGCCCTGCTCGACCGCCTGCCGGGCGAGGACGTGGCGGAACCCGATCCCGTCGGGCGCCTCGACGAGGACGCCGTCGTCGAGGCACAGGTCGACCGCGTCGAGGTTGCGGCCCGCGACTGCCGCGATGAGCGCCGCGTCGGCGGACGTGCCCAGGGTCGCGGCCGCTGCTGCCGCGTCCTGGGCGGCGGGTGGGAGCCGGGAGAAGCGGGCGAGCACCGCGTCGCTCACGCTCGACGGGAGCGAGGCGCCGCCCGCGGCGAGCAGCTCGCTGACGAAGAAGGCGTTGCCGCCGGTGCGGGCGTGCAGCGTCGCGGGCTCGACGTCCGCGCCGGCGGCGTCGACCAGGACCCCGACGCCGTCGACGGTGAGCGGCGGCACGACGATCCGGCTGGTGCGCGGCGCGGTCGCGAGGTCGCCGAGCAGCCCGGTGAGCGGATGCCTGGCCGTGACCTCGTCGTGCCGGTAGGTGGCGACGATGAGCGCGGGCACGCCGTCGAGCCGCCGCGCGAGGAAGCGCAGCGCGTCGAGCGTCGCCTCGTCGGCCCAGTGCAGGTCCTCGAGGATCACGAGCGTCGGTCCGGCGGCGAGCGCGGCGCGCAGGGCCCGGAACAGCGCGATGCGGTCCCCGTCCCCCGCGAGCAGGTCGCGGATCTCGGGGACCGCATCGTGGAAGGCCGCCAGCGCGTCCGCCGTGGTGACGTTGTCGACGCTGCCGGCGCGGATCCGGCATCGTGCGGCCGCGCCCCCAGCGAGCGCCCGCACGAGCGACGTCTTGCCGATCCCGGCCTCTCCGCCGATGAACACCAGCTCGCCATCGCCGGCGAGCGCAGCATCCATCGAGGCGGAGAGGCCCCCCAGCAGGTCGTCGCGCTCGACAAGCATGCTGCTATTCAAGCGCTAGAGGCCCTCCGCGACCAGGTGCACCTCGTCGGCGACCAGGCCGTGCGCCTCGCGGTGCACCGTGTTCGCGGCCTCCGCATCGGGCGCGTCGACGAGGCAGAAGATCTTGCCGGCCTCCTCGTTGACCCAGTACCGGAGGTAGTGGACGCCGTGGTCGTCCTGGATCGCGAGGTCGGCGGCGTGGGCCGCGGCGACGTCGCCCAGGGTGACGGGGCCGTCGAGCGAGTGGACATCCATGTAGAGCGCCATCGTGGTGCCTTTCGAGTCGTGCACGTCCGGGTGATCGTGCACCTCGATCCCATCGCTTCCGGCGCCTAGGTGAATCCGTGAGGTCACCTATCTTTCGGGCTCGCGAGGGGACGATGCGCGGGCCCGGGACGGCGCGAGCGTGCCCGCGCATCGTGCGGTCCCCGTCCCGCGCTCATTTTGACGTGCGCTTTCATTTGTAACGAATCCGTGACCTCGACGCAGGCAGCGGGGGCCTATGCAGCTGTCAATGAAAACGTTCTCTTGCGGGGGCGTGGCGCGATAGACGTGTAGTTTTACCTGCATAGATACGGATCCGGTCGCGTTCGCGGGTCGCGGCGGGGCCTCGCGATGTCGCCCTGAAACGGATCTCGCGAAGGGCTTGCGCATCAAAATGAAAGCGCTACTATTTCGAACGTCGCACACGACGAAGGAGACCTGTGACGATGACTGAACGACTGCGATGGGGCAGCGATGACCTCACCCTCACCCTCGAGTGGGACGAGTCCTCCGCGCCCCGGATCGCCGAGGTCGCCGCGGATGGCGTCGTGGTGACGATGCCCGCAGGTCTGCCGCTGGTCGACCCGATCACCGTCGGTGCCGGCCACGTTCCCGCAAGCGGCCGCCTGGTCCACGGGCAGCTCGGTCGCGATGCCCGCGTCGTCTCCGCCTCGGAGTCGGAGCAGGACGGCCGCCGCGAGCTCCGCATCGTCTCGCGGCACGAGGAGGCGGGGCTCGAGCTCGTCACGACCTTCGAGGCGTGGGACGCCGCGGCCGTGCGCGTGACGACGACGGTGACGAACCGCGGCGAGCGCGTGCATCGGCTGCGGTCGCTTCCCACGTTCTCGCTCTATGCGGGAGCGACCGGCGACGTCGACGCGTCCGAGGAGCCGTGGCGGCTCCACCACGCGCGCAGCGAGTGGCTCGCCGAGGGCCGCTGGACCTCGGACCCGGTGCCCGGCGACCGCTTCCCGGGCATCGCCGAGGAGCTCACGGGGCACAACCCGCGCGCGGACGAGGCCGTCGCGTCGAGCGGCACGTGGTCCACCGGTCGCGCGCTCCCGATGGGCCTGCTCGTGTCCGAGGCCACCGGCGCCACCTGGGCGTGGCAGATCGAGCACCAGGGCGAGTGGCGCTGGGAGGTCAACCGGGACACGGCGGGTCCGTACCTCGCGACGAGCGGACCGACGGACGCGGACCACGGCTGGCTCGCCGTCCTCGAGCCGGGGGAGTCGTTCACCACCGTGCCGGCGGCCTTCGTGCTCGGGCGCGACGTGGACGCCGCGGTCGCCCAGCTGACAGCGTTCCGGCGCGCAACCCGCCGCGCGCACGTCGACAACGCGCGACCCTCGATCGTCTTCAACGACTACATGAACACGCTCAACGGCGACCCGACCACCGAGAAGCTCGAGCCGCTCATCGACGCCGCGGCCGCGGCAGGTGCCGAGACCTTCTGCATCGACGCCGGCTGGTACGACGACGGCGGCGACTGGTGGGACAGCGTCGGCGAGTGGATGCCGTCGACCACCCGCTTCCCGGGCGGTCTCGGTCGCGTGATCGAGCGGATCAAGGGCCACGGCATGGTGGCGGGACTCTGGCTCGAGCCCGAGGTGGTCGGCGTGCGCAGCCCGATCGCGGATGCGCTCCCGGCGGAGGCCTTCCTGCAGCGCGCGGGCGAGCGAATCGTCGAGCACGACCGCTACCACCTCGACCTCCGCCACCCCGCCGCGCGTGACCATCTCGACGCGACTGTCGACCGCCTCGTGAACGACTTCGGGGTCGGGTTCTTCAAGTTCGACTACAACATCAACCCGGGTACCGGAAGCGACCGCGATGCCGTTAGCGCGGCCGCCGCGCTGCTCGACCACAACCGCGCCCACCTCGAGTGGCTCGACGGTGTGCTCGACCGGCACCCCGAGCTCGTGCTCGAAAGCTGCTCGTCAGGCGCGATGCGCGCCGACCACGCGATGCTGTCGCGGACGCAGCTGCAGTCGACCTCGGATCAGCAGGACTTCCTCCTGTACCCGCCGATCGCGGCAGCCGCGCCACTGGCGATGCTGCCGGAGCAGGCCGCGAGCTGGGCGTACCCGCAGGCGCACATGACGCTAGAGGAGGCGGCGTTCTGCCTCGTCACCGGTCTGGCCGGCCGGTTCTACCTGTCGGGCTACCTCAACGAGATGGACGAGGAGCACACCGCGCTGGTGGACGAGGCCGTCGCCGCGGCGCTTACGCTGCGCCCGCACCTCGTCGGCTCGACGCCCTTCTGGCCGATCGGCCTGCCCGGCTGGGACGACCCGTGGGTGGTCCTCGGCCTCCGGACCGAGGCATCGGCCGTGCTCGTCGCGTGGAACCGCGACCCGGCCGTCCCCGAGATTTCGATCCCCGGCGCTGCCGGGCCGATCGAGCAGATCTTCCCGCAGAGCCTCGACGCGTGGGGCGTCGAGCCTGATGCGGGGAGGGAGTCCATCGTGCTGCGCAATCCCACCGGGAGCGTGAGCGCGCGTGTGCTCCACTACGACGCTTCGTCCCCGACGTCAGGCGTCACTCAACTCAGCACTGACGTCGGCGTGCGACGCTGACCACGACCAAGGAGAGCATTTCAATGAGGAAATCAATCGCCGGATTCGCGGCAGCCGCCGCGTTCGCCGTTGTGGCAGCAGGCTGCAGCGACCCGACCACCGCCGAAGCACCGGACTCGTCGTCGTCCGCCGGCGGCGAGATGGCCGCCGAGCAGTGGCCCGCGCAGGACACGAGCCGTGATGGCGTCACCCTCACGATCTGGGCGGCACAGAACTCCACCCAGACCGCGGAGTCCGTCGCCACCGAGTTCGAGGAGCTCACGGGCGCCACGGTCAACATCGAGACCATCCCGGACCCGTACGAGCAGAGCATCCAGACCAAGGTCGCGACGGGCGACATGCCCGACCTCGCCTTCTGGCAGCCCACCGCCTCGATGCTGACGGCCCTCAACGCCAAGACCAACCTGCAGCCGCTCGACGGCGCACCGTGGGTCGACAGCTACACCGGCAGCCTCGCCGACATGACCGGCCTGCTGGACGGCACCCGCTACGCGGCGCTCGTCACGACCCCCGCGGTCGAGGGCGTCTACTACAACAAGGACCTGTTCGAGCAGGCCGGCATCACCGAGACCCCGTCCAACTGGGACGAGATGATCGAGGACGCCGACACGCTCAAGGCGGCCGGCATCACCCCGTTCTACGAGATGGCGGCCGACCGCTGGGCCACCCAGTGGTGGGTCCAGGTACAGCTCGCCGACGCCGCGGCCGACGGCCTGTGGGACCGCGTCAACGCGAACGAGGAGACGTTCACCGACCCGACGATCCTCGGGGCGATCGAGAACTACAAGTCGCTCATCGACGACGGGTACTTCAACGACGACATCAAGACCGCGACCTTCATCGACCAGGGCAACGCCCTGCTCGACGACGAGGCGGCGATGGTGATGCAGGTGAACTCGTACTTCGGTCAGCTGCAGTCGCTCACTGACAGCGCCACCCTCGACGAGAAGGTCGGCTTCTTCCCGATCTCGCCGAGCGGCAACGTCGGCACGTTCATCCCGGACCAGAGCAACGCGGTCGTCGCGTTCGCGACGGGCGACGACGAGCGTGAGGCGACGGCGCGTCAGTTCCTGAGCTACTGGCTCGGCGACGGCTACCAGTCGTTCGTCGACACCGTCGAGACCGTGTCGCTGCAGGACGGCGTCGAGTCGCCCGCGGGCGTGCCGATGGCGCTCCAGGAGGTCGCGGCCTCGCTCGACAACTCGGTCGGCTCGATGCAGGCGCTCGCGATCGCGAACCCAGACCTGTACATCTACCTCGCGGACATGATCCAGGGCACCAAGACGCCCCAGGAGGTCGCCGAGGCCACCCAGCAGCAGTTCGCGGAGTTCGCCGCCGCGCAGGGCGCTGCCGGATTCTGATAGCAACGGTGGGGGGCCGGCTCGCCGGCCCCCCACCCTCCAGGAGAGACGATGACCACCACCCTCCTCCCCGCGAGGCGCAAGGACCAGCCGCGAGACGCGCGCCTTGCCGACCGCCGGAGCCGTCAGGACCATCCGTCCTGGTTCCTGTGGCCGGCGCTCGCGATGCTCGTGATCTTCTTCTTCACGCCGACGATCTACAACTTCGTCTACGCGTTCACGGACTGGTCGAGCTTCAAGTCCGAGATCGGCTTCGTGGGCTTCGACAACTTCGTCAAGCTGCTCCAGAACGGCAGCCTGCTGTCGGACCTCCGCGTGACCCTCGTGTACGCGATCCTGGTGGCGATCTTCCAGAACCTCTTCGGTCTCGGGCTCGCACTGGTCCTCGAGCGTGACACCCGCATCAACCGCTTCGCGCGCGCCGCCTTCTTCGTGCCGGTGATCATGTCCGCGCTCGCGGTCGGCTACGTCTTCCAGGCGATCCTCAAGCCCGACGGCGTGCTCAACAACTTCCTCACGACGCTCACGGGCGGCGAGGTGTCGATCCCGTGGCTCGGCAGCACCACCTGGACCATCGTCGTCGTGGCGATCATCCACGCGTGGAAGTGGATGGGCCTGTCGATGCTCATCTACCTCGCGGGCCTCAAGACCATCAACGAGGAGGTCATCGAGGCGGCCCAGCTCGACGGTGCCGGCTACTGGCGCATCTTCAAGGCGGTGCGCTGGCCGCTCCTCGCGCCCGCGGTCACGTTCAACTTCGCCACCGCGCTGCTCGGCTCGATGAACGGCTTCGACATCGTGCAGGCGACCACCGCCGGCGGCCCCGGCGGCTCCACCGAGCTGCTCAACATCTTCATCTTCCGGACGTTCGGCCAGGGCCTCTTCGCCCAGGCGACCGCGATGAGCCTCGTGCTCTTCCTCGTCGTCGCGCTGCTGGCGTTCCCCGTCATCATCTACCTCCGCCGAAGGGAGCGTGTGCTGTGACCACCGCCAGCCCGACCCTCAAGCGTGCCCGCCGGCTCGTCCAGCCGACGGCCGCGATCCTTCTCACGGTGCTGCTCCTGGGAGTGCCGTTCATGATCATCATCTTCACGGCGGGCAAGGACCAGGGAGCCGCGCTCAACCCGGACCTCTCGCCGCCCGCGACGTGGCAGCTGTGGTCGAACCTCGCGACCGTGCTCGACGAGGGCAACATGGTGCAGGCGCTCTTCGGCTCGCTGCTCGTGATGGTGCCGTCGGTGCTGCTCGTGCTCGTGCTCGGGTCGCTCGCCTCGTGGATCCTCGCGCGCCGCTCGAGCCGGTCGATGGCCGTCCTCTACGCGCTGGCGATCAGCGGCATCGTGCTGCCGCCCGCCGTGGTCACCATCGTCCTGCTGCTGCGGCAGCTCGGGCTGGCGGGGACGGCGATCGGCATGATCTCCGTCTACACCGGCATGTACCTGTCGACGGTGATCTTCTTCGTCACCGGCTTCATCCGCACGATCCCGATGGAGCTCGAGGAGGCCGCGCGGATGGACGGCGCGGGCCCGTTCCGCGTGTTCTGGAAGGTGATCGTGCCCCTCCTGACGCCTACCCTGGCGACGGCCAGCATCCTGATCTGCCTCTATATTTGGAACGACGTGTTCTATGCGCTCTTCGTCATCGGAGGCCGCATCGACACCCTGCCGCTGAATCTCTTCGACGTGGCCAGCGCGGGCCTGTATCTGCAGAGGTGGCACATGATCTTCTCGTACATCATCCTCATGAGCCTGCCCCTGCTCACGGTCTTCGTGTTCCTGCAGCGGAAGATCATCTCCGGCATCACGAGCGGTGCGGTGAAGTAGCGCGATGTCGGTCGAGGAGCGTGCGGGCGGCGGTGGTGCCGCGATGAGGCCCGCGACGATGGCGGACGTCGCCCGGCTCGCGGGGGTGTCGCTGTCCACCGTGTCCCGCATGCTCTCCGGCGGCTCGCCGGTCAGCCCCAAGCGGCAGGAGCGCATCCAGCAGGCGATCGACCGGCTCGGGTACCGGCCCAGCGCGGCCGCTCGCGCCCTCGCCTCGGGCCAGAGCAACGTCATCGCGGTGCTCGCCGGCGACACCACGATCTACGGCTACGCGACCACGATCCGTGGCGTCGAGGAGGCGGCCCGCGCGCTCGGCTACAGCGTCATGATCGTCGTGATCGAGAGCGCGGAGGATGCGGCCGTCGACGCCGCCATCGCGACGGCGATGTCCCAGCAGCTCGCGGGCATCGTGCTGCTCAAGTTCGACCCGCCGGGCGTCGCCGCCATGCACCGGCTCCCCGCGGGCGTCCCCATGGTCGCGCTGTCCGGCGTGCGCGAGAAGGGCCTCCCGCAGGCGTTGATCGACGAGGCCAAGGCGGGCGAGGAGCTGACGCGTCACCTCCTCGACCTCGGTCACCGCACCGTCCACCACGTGCGGGTGCCGCCGTCGCGCAAGGAGGACGGCCGCACCACCGGCTGGCGTCGCGCGCTCAAGAAGGCGGGCGCGACCGTGCCGCCGGTCATCGACGTGACGTGGGAGCCGCAGACCGGGCGCACCGTGGGCCGGCGCATCGCCGGGATGCCCGAGGTCACGGCCGTCTTCTGCGGAAACGACGAGCTCGCCATGGGTGTGATCCGCGGCCTCGCGGACGAGGGCCTCAAGGTCCCCGACGACGTCTCGGTGGTCGGCTTCGACGACCACCCGCTCGCGGACGTGTGGATGCCCGCGCTCACCACCGCGCGCCAGGACTTCTCGTCCCTCGGCCGTCGCGGCGTCGGGATCCTCGCGCGCGTCATCGCCGGCGAGCCTCCGGAGAAGGCCGTGCACGAGGCGGCTCCCGTCATCGTGCGCGAGAGCTCCGGGCCGCCGTCAGCCGACAGGGGGATCGCCGCGGAAGCGGCGACGGAGGGCGCCGACCGCGTCCATGCCTGACGCATCGCCGCTGAGGGACGATGCGCGGGTTGCGCCGCCCCCGATGGCGCCGCGGCCGCCGCGACGGTAGACACGAACCATGACCCGAGCGAGCGACTGGCTGGACGGCTACATCAAGGCATGGGAGACGAAGGCGGACGACGACGTCCGCGCGATCTTCACCGACGACGCCGAGTACTGGTTCCGGCCGAACGACGAGGAGCCGGTGCGGGGGATCGACGCGATCCTCGAGTCGTGGAAGGAGCCCGAGCCGGGCGTGCCCGTTCACGACCTCGCGGTGCTGATCGAGAACGACGAGCTCGGCATCGTCAAGGGCACCGTCGACTACCCGGGCGACGAGAGGTACACGAACCTGTGGGAGGTCTGGTTCGCCCCGGACGGCCGCGCGGTCAGGTTCGTCGAGTGGTACATGACGCCGCGTACGGCGGAGGGCTGAGCGCGCATCGTCCCCACGGGGCGCTCGGACCGTCGCGCTCCTAGAATTGGAGGAGGATCCGCGCGCGAGGCGCCGGATCTGTGATCGGGGCCCCGGACCGGTCCGCGCCAAGCGGAGGACGGTGGCGAGATGTCCGAGAAGGGGAAGCCCAGCCTCACGGCCGAGACCCGGAGCGGCCTGCCCGGCAGCTTCGTCGAACTCTCGACGGGGGTCACGCACTACGAGCTGGTCGGCGACGACGACGGGCCGCCGGTGGTCCTCGTCCACGGCAACGCCGCCCCGTACGTCACCTGGGACCGGAACGTCGGCGCCCTCGCCGACGCGGGGTTCAGGGTGCTCCGCTACGACGTGCTCGGCCACGGTCTCTCCGACCGGCCCGACCTGCGGACGTACGACAAGAGCCTCTACAACGCGCAACTCGGAGAGTTGCTGAGCGCGCTCGGCATCACGGGTCCGGTCCGCGCGGTGGGCTCGTCGCAGGGAGGGAGCATCGCGGCGTGCTTCGCCGCCGAGAACCCCGGCAGGGTCGCCCGGCTCGCGCTGCTCGCGCCGTTCTTCGACGACCTGCCCGGCTCGAACGGGCTGCTGTTCCGCGTCGTCACGGCTCGCGGCCTCGGGGAGCTGACGCAGCGCATCGTTCCCGACGGGCGTCTCGCGGACCTCTCCGATGCGATGGTCGACCCCGCCGCCCGGGAGGCGCTCCAGCCCGAGGTGCTCCGGCAGTTCGAGTTCGAGGGCAAGCGCCGCGCGGTGCTCGCGAACCTCCGGGGCGACGCGCTGAGGCCGGCGACCGCCTGCTACCAGCGCGTCAAGGAGCAGGGCATCCCCGTGCTCCTCACGTACGGCACCGCGGACCAGAAGCTCCCGGAGGCCCAGATGCGCGGGCTGCGGGAGCTCCTGCCGGACCTCGAGTACCGTGAGATCGACGGTGCCGGCCACCTCGCGCACTACGAGGCGCCCGACCGGGTGAACCCGATCCTCATCGGCTTCCTGGCCGGCTGATCTTCGCGGACCGAGAGCGGGATGCGATCGCCCCTCATCGCTCGAGAAAACGGACATGCGAGGGCGTGGTGGGAAGCGCGCGGAGTGCCACTTGCGCATGCATCGGGCCTCGCGGTGGGGCTGCAGGCCATGCGATCGTCGAAGTCGCTCGGCGTGGCTCGAGAGTGCCTACGCACACGCGGGCGTCGTGAACGCGACTCCTCGCGCGAAGAGGCCATAGCGTCGGCAAGCCGATTCGCGGAGCGACCAGCAAGAAACGGCGAAGACGCCGCAGGCTAGGGTCGCCAGGCGCGCCAATCCTTCGCACTTCACCGTGAACGCCCACGCTGGCGGGCGGCTATTCCCCGGATGCACTCGTTGATCGGGGCGTAGTGCTCTCTCGCGGTTTCGGTTCTGCCGACAGCTAGGCACGGTTGGATCGCGCGAAACCTGCAGCCTGGAAGGCTTCGTACGCGCGATCCGCTCGACCTTTCGCGGCTTCCCGGCCGCAACGCTCGTATGCCGATGCCAGCTTTGCGCGCGTGATGTTTGCTGTGCCGTCCTCGGAAGTCACAAGCGAGTCTGCGACGTCGAACGCCTCGTCGAGCGTCAAGGCGTTTGTTGACTTCGCGTCTCGCGCGGATGGTGTGAGGGCGTCCGCGACCACATACCAGTAGGCAAACTCGCGGAAAGTAGTCCCGCGCGTCGTCGCAGCCGATTGAAAACGAACGTGGCCTTCACTGGCGAATGGGACCATGCCAGCGACGTGGTGCCATTTGGGCGGCCGCTCGCCATCGTCCGCGAAAGCTGGGAAGAGCCCCCACCTGTCGTAGATGAAGTCGACTTGGTCGTTTGGCTCAATGCGGACGCGCTCATCGGTAGAAACTCCCTCCAGCTGTAGCGGCTGCGTCAAGAGGGCTACCCCCGGTTTGCTCGTTGACACGACGAGGCTGAGGAGTCTGCGTCGGCTCCACCATGCTTCGAACGCCGCGAAGCCGGGTTGTCCTACCGTGGCTGCCGTGCGACCCACGTTTACTACGGTGACGACCAGGACCTCGAGGCCATCGACGGGCTGACCTGTTCTTGAGTGGAACATTCTGCCGACCTGTCTTTCGGAGTCCGGGTACAGGCCCTCCCGCCGGAGCAGTCCAGTCTGGGTGAATGCCTTGATCCGTGCGCCGCTTGCCCGGTGCAAGTAGAGCGCGGTACCAGCGGAGACGATCGCAGCAAGCATGGAACCGATCGCGGCGAGCGCGGCCCAAGCAGTCGCGCCCAGCCCCATGAACGAGTCTGACATCGATCTGCGCGCCCCCCGCCGAATCGGAAGTGAGGCACTGTCGCCTCACGCGGACGGTGGGCCCCGTGGGGCTCGAACCCACGACCTACGGATTAAAAGTCCGCTGCTCTACCGACTGAGCTAGAGGCCCGCCCCCAATGCTAGCGGCGGGTCCTACGCCCGCGAACGCGCCCCGCGCCCTCGCCCGGACGCCTCGTCGCCCTCGCCGAGCGCCAGCACGAGCGCCGCGGCCAGCGCGCCCAGGAAGGCGCCCGAGGTGTTGAGGATGATGTCGTCGACGTCGGCGACCCGCCCGAGCAGGTACTGCGTCGCCTCGATGAGCGTCGACAGCGCCGCCCCGAGCGCGGTGCCGGTAAGCACCCGCAGCATGAAGCCGCTCTTCGTCAGCAGCGCCGCCACGGTCCCGAACGGGATGAACAGCACGATGTTGCCCACGAGGTTCATCCACGGCTCGCGCGCGCCCGTCTCGAGCGCGCGCTGGATCTCCTGACCGGGCGTGAGGTTGACCCCGCCGGTCCCTCCCGTGTGGGTGACCACGGTCAGCCCGATCGTCAGCCACCCGATCACCGCGAGGCAGGTGAGCATCGCGACCCACAGCGCGGTGCGCCGCCCGTGCCCGAACAGCGACCCGAGCCCCCACGCGATCACCACGAGCACCGCGCCGGCGAGCGCGATCGGCAGCGCGCCGTGGGTGCCGAACACGTCGAACGTGTCCAGCGCATCGTGCACGGGCATGGATCCTCCTGGGGGGACGCGGGGTCAACGCCCGAGCGTACGTGCCCGTGCCCGGTCCGGGCGCACGGGACTGCACCCGGGACGATGCGCGGTCACCGCAGCACGCCCAGCTCGCCGAATCCGCGCCACGCCATCGCGACGTTGAGCGGCCGGTCGAGCACCGCCCACGACGCGCACTTCGCCACCGCGATGCCGCGCATCCGCGCCTCCAGGCCGCGGTCGGCGCAGCCGGTCTCCTCGCGGTAGGCGGCCACCGCATCGTCCACCCCGTCGGCCGGCATCGCCGTGTAGAGGAAGGAGAGGTCGACGGCGCGCTCGCAGCCGGCCATCTTCCCCCAGTCGATGATCCCGGCGAACGCGCCGTCCCTGGCGAGCAGGTTGGAGCCGTGCGGGTCGGCGTGCGACCACACCACCTCGGTGGGCGGGGCCGCCTCGAGCGCCTCGACCCACAGCTCGCGCAGCGCGCCGCGGTCGAGCCGCTCGCCCCGCGGCCCCTCGGCGTCGACGAGCAGGCCCAGCGCCCAGTCGAGGTTGTCCTCCCGCTCGACGAGGGTGATCGACTGCTCCGGGTTGAACCACGCGTCCTCGTGCGCGGGGGAGTGGACCTGCGCGAAGGCGCGGCCCACATCGGCCCCGGCGCTCGCGGCCAGCGGCGCGGTGTCCGCGGTCTCCCCGGGCAGCCACGACACCACGGCCCACGGCCACGGGTAGCCGTCCTGCGCGACTCCGCTGGCGACGACGCGCGGGTGCGGGAACGTCCAGGTGGCGCCCAGCCAGCCGAGCAGGCGCGACTCCCGCGCGAGGGGCCCCACCGCGTCCTCCACGCGGGGGAGCCGGAGGCTCAGCTCGTCGCCCAGCCGGTAGACCACCATGTCCCAGCCGTCGAAGCGCTCGCCGATCTCGAGGTGCGCCAGCCCCGGCAGCTGCCGGTCGACGAGCGCGCGCGCGAGCGCCCGCGAGATCGCGGGATGCGCGGGCGGCGGACCGGAGTCGCGGATCACGGCACCAGGCCCGCGTCGATGCAGGTCATGCGCGCGACGCTACCAGCGTGCGCGGGGGTGCGTGAGGGGCCGCGGGAGGGACGATGCGCGGGCGGGGCGGCCTACCCGGCCGCCTCGGGCGTGAGCACGCGCCACCGGGTCGCGCGGAACAGCACCGCGCCCACCGCCAGGCCCGCGACCACGATGCCCGCGATCACCACGGCCACGGCCGCGTAGCCGTTGACCGGGTCGAGGAACGGGTACGGCACCCAGCCGTCCGTCGCGCCACGGATCAGCGTGACCGTCGCCCAGACGAGGGGATAGACCATCACCACCCACAGCCGCGCCAGGGGAAGCGGCCGCCGCGGTCCCGCGAGCAGCCAGTCGCCCACCACCGCCACGCACGAGACGCCGTGCACGACGATGTTGGTCCACCGCGCGATGTCCTCGTCGATGGGTGAGAGGAGGGGCCAGTACACGGACACCACGATGAGGAGGTAGACCGCGGCGCACGCGCGCAGGTACTCGACCCATGCGGGCCGCTCCCGCAGCGTGTACGCCGCCGACACCATGAGCGCCGTCGCGCCGATGAGGTTGCTCTGGATGGTGAAGTAACCGAAGAAGTCCCACGCGACGAAGTCGCCGTCCTGGAGGTGGTCGACCACGTTGCGCGTCACGGCGGAGAGCATGAGCAGGGCCACCGCGACGCGAAGGCCGGCGACGGTGCGGGTCATGCTGGCGACGCTAGCAGCGGACGGGCGTTGTCGGACCCCGGCGCTAACGTCTCTCCTCATGATCGACGTCGAGCTGCTCGAGAGGATGCGCGCCGCGGCCCACCGCGCGGCGCTTGGCGTGATGGACGATGCGGTGGTCGCCGAGGCCATCGCGCAGGACGTGGTGGCGCGGCTCATCGGCCGCGGCATCGCGGACCTCGTCGACCCCGTGGCGCGTGCCGCCGCGGAGGGCGAGGCGATGGCGGCGGGAGGCCGCTCGGACGCGGCGGCCTGAGCCGCGCTACATCCCTGCGAGCAGCAGCGCGGCGAAGGCGACCGCGCCGGCGGCCATCGTCCAACCGGAGGAGCGCTTCCACAGCGCGACCCCGACGGCGACGAGCGCCGCGAGGTGCCACGCGCCGAACGGGCGCCACTCGCCCTCGTCGAGCAGCAGCGAGTTCGCGACGATCGCCGCCAGCGCGGCCGGCCCGACGAGTCGCAGCGACCGCTCGACGCGCTCGGGCAGCCGGCGCTCGCCGCCGAACAGCACGATCCCGGACACGCGGATCGCGTACGTGCCGATCGCGGCCGCGAGGAAGATCAGGAAGGTCCTCATTCGCCGGCCCCCGCATCGTGCGCGAGGCCGTCGTCGGTGTCGGGATGGCGGGTCCGGTCCGGCACGAACGAGCCGACCGCGATGCCCGCCAGCGCGCCCGCGAGCACGTTGAGCCCGTAGGGGAGCCCGTGCGCCGCCAGGACGACGACGGTCGCGACGCCGACAGCGGTGAGCGCCGGCGCCCCGTGCAGCCCGGGCACCATGACCGCGAGGAACATCAGCGGCACGATGAAGCCGATCTGCCACGCCTCGGGGATCACCGGGCCGAGCGCGATGCCGGCCGCGCCGCCGACGCACCACACCGCCACGAACGGCAGCGCCCCGCCCACGACGAACCAGCGCCGTCGGACCGGGTCGGGCCAGTCGTCGCGGTGCTGGAGCGCGACCACGGCCGCCTGGTCGGTCATGAGGTGAGCGAGGCCGAGCTTCCAGCGCAGGGGGAAGGCCGCGAAGACCGGCGCGAGGGCGGCCGAGTACAGCGCGAAGCGCGCGTTGATGACGAGCGCGGTGATGACCGCGATCGCGGCGGGCGCACCCGTGCGGATGGCCTCGACGATCGCGATCTGGCTGGCGCCCGCGACCACCGAGATCGAGGCGAAGTTGCCAACCCACGGGTTGATGCCCGCGACGTTGACGAGCGCGCCGAACGCGAGTCCGAAGAGCGCCGAGCCCGGCATGAGCGGGGCGATCGCCTTGAGCCCGGCCCACGCGTCCGCCCACTGGCGCGGGGCGATGCCGAGGGTGGGGCGGGAGAGGGTCACGGGGGCGAGTCTCTCACCCGGGTGTGACGCGCGTGTGACGGGACGATGCGGCCGCCCGGGCGCGCCACGGCCCCGGCGGCGCCTGTGCTTCAGGGCGGCCGGGGCCGGGGTGACGGGTCAGACGCGCGCGGCGTAGGTGAGGCAGTCGGCGACGTCGGTGCTGCCGCCCACGGCGATCGAGTCCGCGGTGCACATGAGGTCCTCGTTGTGCTGGCAGTCCTCGAGCGAGCAGGCGCCCACCGCGGCGGTGGCGTCCGCGCCGCCCTTGTGGTCGGTGTCGACGAACGTGGTGCAGGCGGCGTGCGCGCCGACCGAGATCGCGCCGGCGTGGCAGCCGTCGTGGTTGTAGCCGCACGAGGCGACGGAGCAGGACGAGACGATGGGGAGTCCGATCGAGACGGGCATGAGGGCCTCCTGGGAGCATGGCCGCGGTGGCGGCACGGGGACGTGACAATCGCCAATATACGCGCGACTTCGCCGCTTTCAAACGAATTCGATTTATGCGCGGGAAGCATTATCGAATTGACGGGCAATTAACTTCCTCGCGCGTTTCGATAATCGAATTCCGCGCGTCCGCACGCACGGAATCCCGCCGCGGCCGCGGCGCGGGCGGGGCCGGACGGCGACGGCGCCGGCGCCGAGGGGGTGCCGCGCATCGTGCTGACACCCGTATAGAAACTTCGGTGACGCGGGAACAAAACCGGCTGGCCCGTCGTCTCTATCCATGTACCCATCACGGCGGAGTCGCCGCAAGGGACGCCCAGGTGAGAACGCGTGGCGTCCGACCTCCTCCCCCCCTCGGAGGTCGGGCGCCTCGCGTCTCCCTTCGGGCCTGGCCGGCGGCGACGAGCACGGTGCGCGATTCGGGAGCGCGCCGCGCGCGTACGCTTGCCTGGGAAGGAGCCGAACCATGAGCCCCAACAAGATCGTCAAGACCGACGCCGAGTGGCGCGCCCAGCTGACCGAGTTCGAGTTCGAGGTGCTGCGCAACGCGGCCACCGAGCGGCCGTGGACCGGCGAGCACATCGACGAGAAGCGCGAAGGCGTGTTCCGGTGCCGCGCGTGCGACGCGCAGCTGTTCGCGTCCGGCACGAAGTTCGACTCGCACTGCGGGTGGCCGAGCTTCTACGACGCGGACGAGGGCGCCGTCACCATGCACGAGGACGTCTCGCACGGCATGGTGCGCACCGAGGTGCGCTGCGCCTCGTGCGAGTCCCACCTCGGCCACGTGTTCCCCGACGCGCCTCAGACGCCGACCGGCGACCGGTACTGCATCAACTCCGTGTCGCTGGTCTTCGTTGAGGTCAGCGAGCAGGCGTAGTGGTCGAGCCGCGCTTCCGCCGTCCCGCCATGCTCGACATGGAGATGGCCGACCAGATCGAGGGGGACATCGACCCCGCCGACCGCGGCCTCATCGCGCACGAGACTGCGCTCGCGATCGTGTCGCAGGCGCGCGAGGCGCAGGACCCCGAGCTCGTCGAGCGGCTGATCCGGCTGGTCGACGAGGAGGGCATCGACACCGTCGCCATGATGTGGTCGAAGGCCGGCGCGCACACGCTGCCCGGCGCGCTGTGGCGGATCTACATGATCCGCGAGTGGGTGAAGCACGATGCGGCGTCGGTGGCGCGCTCGTACCACCAGGGCGTCCACGTGGCCCACGTGCGTCACGCGATCGCGGGCGTCGAGGACCCGCCCGGTCCCGACGAGGTCCGCACGCTCGCGGACGCCGTGCTGTCCGGCGTGTTCTCGGGCGACCTCGCGGTCGCGCTCGACCGCGCGGGCGCGTTCTGCCGCGTGGTGGCCACCGGGTCCGCCTTCGAGGCGCAGACCGACGAGGGCCACGCCGACCGTCGCGCGCACCGCACCACGATGCGTGCGTCCCAGCTGCTCCGCACCGGCGAGGACCTCGAGCGCTGCGCCGCGATGTGGCGCGAGGGCCGGCTGGACTGACGCTCACCCGAGGACCTCTCCACGCAGCTGGGGCACCCCTCCACCGGTGACCGCCGATGTGAACGGACACACGGTCGGATCGCGCCAGAACCGCATCGTCCGGTGTGGAGGAATCCCCGGCGGGAGGGCGTGTTCGCGGAGCGCGTGAAGGGGCGAAGGGCGCAGTCCGCACCCCGTGGACGGGCGTATGGTGGTCATGACGTCGGACCGCGGTAGCCCCGGGCTCCAACATCAGCCGCCTCGAGCGGCCTTCGCGCCGACTGGCGCTCCCGGTCCGACGTCTTCACCTCCCCCGCCCGCCGGACAGTCCGAACGGATCTCGCCGCGACACGCCGGTCCGAGCCCCCTGGCAGGCCGCGACACGCCGGCGATCCGGGACCAGCTCCGTGCGGACTGTCGCGGCGGTCAGACGTGGACGCGCAGGAGGTGGGTCTCCACCGCCACGACCACGGGCCCGGACTCCCAGTCGGCCACGTGCGCGACCAGCACGCCGCCCGCCGGCAGGTACGGGTTCTTCCGCGGCAGCGCTCCGCGCGTGTAGGGGCGCACCGTCGCGCGCAGCATCTCGACGATGGTCGGCAGGGTCGGGCGGTGCACGCACACCGCGCGCGCGGACTTCTTGCGCAGCAGCGAGCTGAACGTCTTCGCGGTGTCGAGCGGCCTCTCCGCGTGCCCCGGCTCGGTGAGGCTGTCGTGGGTGCGCACGTCGACCTCGAGAGCGGCGGCGTAGGGCCCGACGGTGTCGGTGCACCGCCGCGCGGGGGAGGACTCGACCTTCCCGACCCCGAAGGCCGCGAGCAGCGGCACCAGCTCGGCGGCGCGCCGCTGCCCGTTCTTCGTAAGCGGGCGCAGCAGGTCGGACCGGTGCCACGCCGCCCGGCGCCGCGCCCGCGCGTGCCGCACGATGACGAACGGCCGGGTGTCGAGGCGGTCCGCCGCGTACGCGTCGACGAGCGCGTCGAGCGGGCGCAGGTCGTCCGGGAACGTGATGAGCTTGTGCGCCTCGGGGACGGACAGCCAGCGGAGCCGGTCGATCTCGTTCTTCGACGCGCTCTTGAAGGCGGGCCGGCCGCGCAGCGCGCGCGCCTTGGGCGACATCACCTCGGCCGCCCAGTACTTCACGACCTTCTGCTTCTCCCCGATCGGGTAGCGCAGGGTCGGCAGGGGCTGGCCGAGCACCACCTGCTTGCCGGTCTCCTCGGCCACCTCGCGCACGGCGCACTCGGCGAGCGACTCGCCCGGGTCGAGCTTGCCCTTGGGCCACGACCAGTCGTTGTAGCGCGGACGATGGACCGCCAGCACCTGGAGCTCGCCCTCACGGACGCGCCACACCAGGGCACCGGCGGCCACGACGGTGCCCGCGGGGTGGTGGCTCACTTGCCCTTGGCCCTCCGCTTGGGCTGGCGGCGGATGTACGTCTCCTGGAGGTCCTTGAGTCGGGCGCCCTCGCCATCGGTGACGCCGTGGCTCCAGCTCCCGTCCTCGTGCAGCTCCCAGCCGGCCACGCGGTCGCTCATCGCCATGTCGATGTTCTCGATGAGGTTCGCGGCCTGCTGCGGGTCCGGCACCGTGATGAGCGCCTCGATACGGCGGTCGAGGTTGCGGTGCATGAGGTCCGCCGAGCCGATGTACACCTCGGGCGTGCCGTCGTTCGCGAAGCCGTAGATGCGCGAGTGCTCGAGGAACCGGCCCAGGATCGACCGCACCCGGATGTTCTCGGAGAAGCCGGGCACCCCCGGGCGCAGCGCGCAGATGCCGCGCACGTTGACGTCGACCTTCACCCCCGCGCGCGACGCCTCGTACAGCGCGTCGATCACCTTCTCGTCGACGATCGAGTTGACCTTGATCTTGACCCACGCCTCCTTGCCGGCGGCGGCGTTGCGGGCCTCGTTCTGGATGCGCTCGATCAGGCCCGAGCGCACGCTGTTCGGCGCGACGAGCAGGCGGCGGAACTTCGCCTTGGGCGCGTAGCCCGACAGCTGGTTGAAGAGCTTGGTGAGGTCCGCGCCGACGTCGGAGTCCTTGGTGAGGAGGCCGTAGTCCTCGTACAGGCGTGCGGTCTTCGGGTGGTAGTTGCCCGTGCCGATGTGGCTGTAACGCTGGAGCCCGTCCTCCTCCTGGCGCACCACGAGCGACAGCTTGCAGTGCGTCTTGAGCCCCACGAGGCCGTAGACGACGTGCACGCCGGCCTGCTCGAGCTTGCGCGCCCAGGAGATGTTGCGCTTCTCGTCGAAGCGGGCCTTGATCTCCACGAGCGCGAGCACCTGCTTGCCCGCGTGGGCCGCCTCGATGAGGGCGTCGACGATGGGCGAGTCGCCCGACGTGCGGTACAGCGTCTGCTTGATCGCGAGCACCTTGGGGTCCGCGGCGGCCTGCGCGAGGAAGGCCTGGACCGAGGTGGAGAACGAGTCGTACGGGTGGTGGAGCAGCACGTCGCCGCGCGTGATCGCGTCGAACACGTTCTGCTCGTCCGCGGTCTCGACGGGCGCGAGCTTGTGGTGCGTCGTGGGACGGAACGGGGCGAACTGGATCGCGGGGCGGTCGAGGTCCGCGATGACGTTGAGGCCCGTGAGGTCCAGCGGCGCCGGCAGGTGGAACACGTCGTTGTCGGTGATGCCGAGCTCGCGCACGAGCAGCTCGCGGATCTTGAGAGGCAGGTCGTCCGCGACCTCGAGCCGCACGGCCGGGCCGAAGCGGCGGCGCAGCAGCTCCTTCTCCATCGCCTTGAGGAGGTTCTCGGCGTCGTCCTCCTCGACCTCGACGTCCTCGTTGCGGGTGACGCGGAACGTGAAGTGGGCGACCACCTCCATGCCGGGGAAGAGGTAGTCGAGGTGGGCGCCGATGACGTCCTCGAGGGGGACGAAGCTGCGCGGCTCGTCCGAGAGGGACGAGGCGTCGGTCACCTGGCCGACGTGGCCCGCCGCGTCGACGGACAGGAAGCGGGGGAGCGTCTCCGGCACCTTGACCCTGGCGAAGTAGTCCTTGCCCGTGTCGGGGTCGCGGACCTCGACGGCCAGGTTGAGCGACAGGCCGGAGATGTAGGGGAACGGGTGCGCCGGGTCGACGGCGAGCGGTGTCAGCACGGGGAAGATGTCCGAGCGGAACAGCTTGCGCAGGCGCTCCTGCTCGCCGGCCTCGAGCGCGTCGTAGCGCACCAGCTGGATGCCCTCGTTGGCGAGCGCGGGCCGCACCTGGTCCTCGAAGGTCTCGGCGTGGCGGTCCATGAGCTCGTGCGCGCGCTCCGTGATCGCCTCGATCTGGCGGGTCGCGCTCATGCCGGTCGCGGACGGCACCGCGAAGCCCGCCGCGATGCGGCGCTTGAGGCCCGCGACGCGGACCATGAAGAACTCGTCGAGGTTGGACGCGAAGATCGCGAGGAAGCGGGCGCGCTCGAGCAGCGGTGTCTGAGGGTCCTCGGCCATCTCGAGCACGCGCTCGTTGAACGCGAGCCACGACAGCTCGCGGTCGAGGTAGCGGTCGTCGGGCAGCGGCGAGGGCGTCTCGTCCTCCTCGAACTCGACGGTCGGCACCGGGTAGGTCTCGTCGGACTCCACGGTCGGGGTCGCGCCCTCGGCGGGCGCGGACGCGGGGGTCGCGTCGTTGATGTCGAGGCTCTCAGGCATGGGGCCATGCTTCCACGCGCCGCCTACCCCCGCCACCCCCGGTGCGGGCGCGGCGGCTTGTGTCTTTCAATGGATTCAGGCAATACTGAAAACATGCCGATGGACGATGCGCAGCACGAGTACGTGGACAAGGTCGCGACCTTCTTCACGATGTTCGGCTCCGCCCGCGCGTGGGCGGAGATCCTCGGCTGGCTGATGATCTGCGAGCCGGCCGAGCAGACGCAGGCGGAGATCGCCGACGACCTCGGGCTCAGCGCCGGCACCGTGTCGACGCAGCTGCGCTCCCACGTCCAGCTCGGCATGGTCGAGCAGGTGCGCGTGCGCGGCGACCGCACGCAGCGATACCGCCTCCGCCCCGGCGCCTGGTACGCCGTCATGGCCTCCGAGCTCGAGCGCATCCGCGCCCTCGGCGAGCTGGCACGTGCGGGCGACCTTGTACTTCCCCGGGACCGACCCGAACGGGTCACGGAGCTCGGCGACCTCGCCGACTTCTTCGCGCGTGAATGGCCTCCGCTCATGGAGCGCATGACGGCAGAGCTTGAGAAGGGAACAGCATGACCACCACCCCCGCCATCGAGACGGTCGGCTTGACCAAGCACTTCGGCGACGTCGCCGCGGTGCAGGACGTCTCCCTGCAGATCGGCCCGGGCGAGATCTTCGGCTTCCTCGGCCCCAACGGCGCCGGCAAGTCGACGACCATCCGCTGCCTGCTCGACCTCATCCGGCCCACGGACGGCGAGTGCCGCATCGCGGGCCTCGACTCGCGCAAGGACGCCGTCGAGATCCGCCGCCACCTGGGCTTCCTGCCCTCGGACCTCGCGCTCTACCCCAACCTCACGGGGCGCGAGACGCTGCAGTTCCTCGCCAACCTCCGCGGCGGCGTCGACTGGGCGTGGGTCGACGCGCTCGCGGACCGTTTCGACGCGGATCTCGCCAAGAAGGTCGGCGAGCTGTCCTCGGGCAACCGCCAGAAGGTGGGGCTCATCCAGGCCTTCATGAACCGTCCCGAGGTGGTCATCCTCGACGAGCCGATCACCGGCCTCGACCCGCTCGTCCAGCTCGAGTTCCACACCCTCATGCGCGAGCACGTCGAGGAGGGCAACACGGTCTTCCTGTCGAGCCACACGCTGTCCGAGGTCGAGCGCGTCGCGGACCGCGTCGGCTTCATCCGCCGCGGCCACCTCATCGCGGTCGAGCGCATGGACGAGCTCAAGGACAAGGCCCTGCGCCGCGTCACCCTGGAGTTCGGCCGGCCCGTGCCCGCCTCCGCCTTCGAGGGCGTCGAGGGCGTCCACACCGTGTCCGCCGAGGGTGACACCGTGACCGCGCAGTACGAGGGCTCGATGGCCCCGCTGCTCAAGGTCGCGACCGCCCACGAGGTGCTGTCGCTGTCCTCCGCGAGCGTCGACCTCGACGAGATCTTCCTCGAGTTCTACCGCGACGAGGTGACCGAGGCCGAGGGCGACGAGGCGCCCGAGCCCGCCGCCGCATCGTCCGCCGCGGAGCGTGCGTGATGCTCCAGACCCTCTACCTCAAGACGGTCCGCGACCGCTGGCTCGGCGCCCTCATCGGCGTCGGCTCGCTGTGGCTCGTCGCGGTCTTCGGCATGTGGGCGTACGCCGGCATCGGGGACGATGCGGTGGCCTTCTTCGACGAGATGCCCGAGTTCTACTCGACCCTCATCGGCATCAGCGGGGACGCGGGCGTCACCGGGCTCATGATGTCGATGATGTTCAACTTCCTCGGCCCCTTCGTGGTCGCGGGCATCGCGATCTCCATGGGCGCCGCCGCCATCGCGGGCGAGGAGCGGGACGGCACGATGAACGTGCTCACCACGGCGCCCCGCTCGCGCTCGCGGCTGTTCGCCTCGAAGTCGCTCGCGATCCTCACCATCGCCCTCGCGGTCAACGTGCTGGCGTGGGCCGGCTACTTCGGCATCACGGTGATGTTCGGCGAGCCGACCGCGGGCGTGAACATCGGCGCCGCGACGCTCCACGTGCTCGTCGTGTCGATGCTCTACGGCGCGGTCGCGCTCGCGATCGGCGCCGCCACCGGCCAGCAGCAGCTCGCCTCCGGCATCGCGACGGCCTACCTCGTCGTGTCGTTCCTCGCGTCCGGTCTCTTGCCCATGTTCGAGGGCTGGGAGGACTGGGCGAAGATCTTCCCCTGGCACTACATCAACGCGTCCGCGCCGCTCACCAACGGCGTCGACTGGGGTCAGATGGGCGTGCTCCTCGCGATCACCGCGGGGCTCGTGCTCGTCGGCTGGGCGGCGCTGGTGCGCCGCGACCTCCGCTCGGGCGAGGGGCGCCTGCCGCTGGTCGCGCGGCTGCAGGAGGACGAGCGCCTCGCGCCGGTCCTCGCGATGCTCCAGGGCGGCTCCAGCACGCGCGGCATGGTCGGCATGGCGCTCAGCGACTCGCGCGCGCTCGTGATGATCGCGGGCGGCGGGATGTTCTTCATGATGGCCGTCATGGGTCCGCTGTTCAACGCGGTCTCGGACTTCGTGGGCCAGTTCGCGGAGGCCTTCCCCGACTCGATCATGGCGATGGTCGGCTTCGCCGACTACTCGCGTCCCGAGGGCTGGTACCACGGCGAGGGGCTGTCGATCCTGGCGCCGGTCGCGATCGCCGTGCCCGCGATCGCCGCGGGCGCCGCGCTCGCCCGCGAGGAGCAGCGTCGCACCATCTCCGTGCTGCTCACCTCGCAGGTCTCGCGCGCGACGGTGGCCTGGCGCCGCGCGACGGCGATGGTGCTGGTCTCGTTCGCGGTGGCCGCGATGATCGCCGCCGGCATCGCGCTGGGCAACTGGGTCGGCTCGCTCGGCATGTCCTACGCGAACATCGCCGCGACCGGCCTCCTGCTCGCGGGGCTCGGCACCGTGCTCGGCGCCGCGTCGTTCGCGGCGGGCGCGTTCACGGGCGTGCCGCGCATCGCGATCGGCATGGGCACGGGCGTCGCGATCATCGGGTGGGCGCTCACGGCCTTCGCCGCGGTGAACGATGCGCTCGAGCCGATCGCCCACGTGTCGCCCTACTACTACGTGACGTGGGAGTTCCCGCTCGACAACGGCATGTACTGGTACCAGCCGGTCGTGCTGTTCGGCGCGACCGCGGTGCTCCTCGCGCTCGGCGTCGCGGGCTATCGAGCGCGCGACCTCAAGGGCTGAGAACGTCGACCGCCGCCGTCGACTCCCGGTCGACTCCCAATGACAGATGCGACGCGATGAGCGCGGCGTGACGGATGGGGCCGCCCCATCCTTCACGCCGCATCGTTCCCGTCACAAGCGTCATTGGGAGTCGACGGGGGAGTCGACGGGGGAGTCGACGCCGCTAGAGCTCTCGCGTGTAGAACCTCGAGTGCGGGTCCTCGCCGTAGCCGGCGAAGGGCCCGCACTCGACGAACCCCGCCCGCTCGTAGAGACGATGCGCGGCCGCGAAGTACGCCTCCGTCCCCGTCTCGAGGCTCACCCGGGTGCAGCCCCGCGCCCGCGCCGCGTCCACGAGCGAGTCCAGCACCGCCGCCGCGACGCCCGCGCCGCGGTGCGCGTGAGCGGTCCGCATCGACTTCACCTCCGCGTGCCCGTCGCCGAGCTCGGCCAGCGCGCCGACGCCCATGAGGCCGCCCGCATCGTCGCGCGCGGCGAGGAAGGTCACGTGCGGCGCGCGCAGCCGCTCGACGTCGAGCGCGTGGACGGATTCGGCGGGGGAGGTGGCGTGCATGTCGGCGAGGTGCTCGGCCAGCAGCGCGACCACGTCGGGGACGGCCGGGTCGGCCACGGTGATTCGCATGCGCGCATCGTCCCATCCGGCGCGCTGCCATCGACACCGCCTGCCGCCAGGGCCATGCTGACGGGAGTGGGACCTGGGGTGACGTTTGCGCTCGCCGGATGCGCTAGTTTTTCCCTAGGTGGAGAATAACGACGAGCATCCATCGAGAAGGGCGACCCTGATGAAGGCGATGATCCTCAAGGAGTTCCGTGAGCTCCGCCGCGACCGGCGCACGATGGCGATGCTGATCATCCTGCCGATCGTGCTGCTCACGATCTTCGGCTACGCCGCGAACTTCACCGTCGACTCGATCCCCACGCGGGTGATCGGGCCCGGCGCCGAGCAGGTCGCGGCCAACGCCCCCGACCTCTTCGACATCGGCGAGGTCGACGCGGACGCGACGACGGACGATGCGCTGACCTGGATGCAGGACAACGACACCGAGGTCGTGATCGACACGACGACGCAGCCGCCCACCGCGTACGTCGACGGCGCGAGCCTCTTCACGGCGCAGAGCGCCTCCGCCGCCTTCGGTCGCATGGGCGACCAGGTGCAGGTCGACATCCTCTACAACCCGGACCTCGACACGTCCTGGGTGATGGTGCCGGCGCTCATCGGTCTCATCCTCACCTTCATCGGCACGATCATCACGTCGATCGGGCTGGTCAAGGAGCGCCAGACCGGCACGCTCGAGCAGCTCGCGGTGATGCCCCTCAGGCCCGCCGACGTCATCGTCGGCAAGATCGCCCCGTACTTCCTGCTCGCCTCGTTCGACATGCTCGTGGTGACGCTGCTGGGCGTATGGATCTTCGACGTCCCGTTCAACGGCAACCCGTGGCTCTTCGCGCTGGGAGCGGGCATCTTCCTCTTCGTCGTGCTCGGGCTCGGCGTGCTGATCTCCACCGCGTCCCAGACCCAGGCGCAGGCGATCCAGCTCGCGATCATGATGCTGCTCCCGCAGATCCTGCTGTCGGGCTTCATCTTCCCGCTGGACGCGATGCCCACCGCGATCGCGGCGATCGGCCGCTGCCTGCCGCTCACCTACTTCGTCGAGATCGCGCAGGGCATCTTCCTGCGCGGCGCGGGGCTCGAGGCGCTGTGGCTGCCGTACGCCGTGCTCACCGGCATGGCGCTGCTCGTCTTCTCCGCGGCCGTGCTGCGCTTCCGCCGCGACCTCGCGCCCAGCGCCCACCACCGGGCGAAGGCGAAGGCGGCGTGATGACCGCCTGGGGTGTCAGCGACCTCACGGTCGAGCGGGGCGGCCACATGTCGCTCGCCGGCGTCTCGATGGCGGTCGAGCCGGGGGAGATCGTGGCGGTGGTCGGCGGGGACGGCGCGGGCAAGACCACGCTGCTGCGGACCCTCGCCGGCGCGATCCGGCCCGCGGCGGGCGAGGTGAGCGCGCCCGCGCTCGAGCGCATCGGCTTCATGCCCACGGCCGCGGGCGTGTGGCGCGACCTGTCGGTCGACGAGAACATCGCCTTCGTCGCCGCGGCCCACGGGCTGTCGGGCAACGTCCTGGAGGAGCGCCGCGCCGCGCTGCTCAAGGGCGCCGGCCTCGAGTCCGCGACCTCGCGGCTCGCCCGCAACCTCTCGGGCGGCATGCGGCAGAAGCTCGCCTTCTCGCTCGCGATGCTCCACCGGCCGGACCTGCTCATCCTCGACGAGCCGTCCACCGGCGTCGACCCGGTGAGCCGCGTGGACCTCTGGCGGATGGTGTCGCTCGCGGCCTCGCAGGGCGCGGCCGTCGTGATGGCGACCACCTACCTCGACGAGGCCGAGCGCGCGCACCGCGTGCTCGTGCTCAACGGCGGGTCCGTGCTGCTCGACGGCACCCCCGCGGACGTGCTCGACGGCGTCCCCGGCCACGTGGTCGCGGCCGACGCGCCCGGCGATCCCGAGCGCACGTGGCGGCGCGGGCGCCGGTACCGGGTGTGGTCGCCCGAGGAGCCGCCCGCCGGCACCGCGCGGGTTGCGGACATCGAGGACGCCGTGGTCGCCGCGGCCATCGCGAAGGGAGCCTGACGTGACCGAACCGCTCATCCGCGCCTCCGGCGTGACCCGCCGCTTCGGCGACTTCACCGCGGTCGACGACGTGTCGCTCACCGTCGGCCCGGGCGAGATCGTCGGCCTGCTCGGCGCCAACGGCGCCGGCAAGACCACGCTCATCCGCATGATCCTGGGCCTGCTCCCGCCGACCGAGGGCGAGCTCGCGCTGTTCGACGCCCCGCCGTCGCGCGAGGGGCGCGCCCGCCTCGGCTACGTGCCCCAGGGCCTCGGGCTGTGGGACGACCTCACGGTCGCGGAGAACCTCGCGTTCGTGGACGAGGCCTTCGGGTCCCGCGCCACCGCGGTGCCCGATGCGCTCGCGGGATCGCGCGACCGCGTCGTGGGCGGCATCGGGCTGGGCCGGCAGCGCCAGCTCGCGTTCGCGGCCGCGCTCGGCCACGGACCCGAGCTGCTCGTGCTCGACGAGCCGACTTCGGGCGTCGACCCGCTGTCGCGCGCCCGGCTGTGGGACACGGTGCACGACAGCGCCGACGCCGGCGTGGGCGTGCTCGTCACCACCCATTACATGCAGGAGGCCGAGCAGTGCGACCGGCTCGTGCTGATGTCGCAGGGCGTCGCGGTCGCGTCGGGCCAGCTCGCGGACATCGTCGGCGGCACCACCGCGCTCGCGGTGCGCACCGACCGCTGGCAGGACGCGTTCGCGGCGCTCGACGATGCGGGCGTGCTCGTCATGCTCGCGGGCACCCACGTGCGCGCGGTCGACGCGGGCGAGGACCGCGTGCGGGACGCCCTCGGCGGCCTCGCGGCGCGCCTCGAGCCCGTCACCCCGACCCTCGAGGAGGCGATGGTGGCGCGCGAGCGCTCCGCCGGCTGACGCATCGTCCGAGGCTCGCGGCCCCTTCCGCGGGGGCGGCGCGCGCCGCATCGTCCGCCGCGGCGGCGATGCCTAGGGTGGTCCGCATGACTCACCGGATGCGCGCACGTGACGTGGTGCTGGCCCTGTGGCCGGCCGTCGTCCTCATCGGGCTGGGCGTCGTCGGCTTCTCCGTCGTGCTCGACTGGGTGATCGAGCGCGAGGACCTCTGGCGGCTGGACGAGCCGCTGCTCGAATGGCTCGCGGAGAACCGCACCGACGGCCTCACGACCTTCCTCACCGGCGTGACGAACCTCTTCGGCCCGGTCTTCCTGCCCATCGTCGTCGCGGTGATCGCGCTGCTGTGGTGGCGGATCACGCGCTCGTGGTGGGAGCCGGCGCTGCTCGTCGGCGCGATGCTGCTGTCGACGACGCTGTCGGTCACGCTCAAGCTCATGGTCGGCCGCACGCGCCCCGCGGCGGACCTCATGAGCATCCCCGGGGGCGAGACCTCGGGCTCGTTCCCCTCGGGGCACACCATCGGTGCGACCACGCTCGTGCTCGTCGTCGGCTACCTGCTGTGGCACGAGGACGCGGAGGCGTCCTGGGCGCTCGCGGGCTGGACGCTCGCGTCGATCGGGGTCATCGTGCTCGTCGGAGTCAGCCGCCTCTACCTCGGCTACCACTTCCTCACCGACGTGGTCGCGGGCGCATGCGTCGCGGTCGGCGTGCTCGGCGTGGTGGTCGGGCTCGAACGGTGGCGGGACCTCTCGCTCGAGCGGCGCGACCCGCCCGAGCGCCCGACGCCGTTGGGCGAGGCCGGGGACGAGGACCTCGCGTGGGCGCGCGACGCGGTGGACGATGCGACGGCCGGCGTGGAGCTCGACGCGCCCGAGGAGGGCGGCGACGGGGGAGCAGCGGGCAGCGGAAGGCCCTGAAGACGAAGGTGCCCCGGGGGGACGGCTGCGCTGGGGGGCACCGCGGCCGTCCGCTCCCGGGGACGTCTTCGGCGAGTGGGGCGGTGATCCGGCCCGTCGCCGAACAACAGTGTAGGGGGACGGACGGGGCGCGGCAACGACGTTTCGCCCCGATTTCGGCCTTCTCCGCGACTTTTCCGCCAATTGGGAGCGACACCCTCGCTTCGCAGGGCGTACGTCGTTTGGGAGCGCTCCCAATCCGACGCCGAGAGCCGGCGTGCGCGTCTCATGTCGCGGACGCTCGAGGGCCGCCCGGCGGGCGGCTTGTCCGGGCTTGCGAGGGTTCCTGCGCCGATGCGTCCGAAGGCGTCTCACGATGTGGATCGAGCGTCGTGGCGACCGTAACGATTCGGTCACGCCACACGGGATGGCCGAGGCCAAATGTTGCAGCGCTGTAAACATTCCCGGTTCGCCCCGTTCGGGCGTGGCACTTGGTGCTAGGAATGCTTCCCACGGCCGCCCTGACGTCTCGTGGCGCCGCAGGATCCCAGGAAGGAAGTACCTATGCCGTACCCGTCCAACCTCCGTCGCACGGCCCTCGTGGCCGGCATCGCGGCCTCCGCGCTCACGCTCGCCGCGTGCTCCGGCGGCGACTCCGAGTCGGACTCCAGCGCGAGCGCCGACGGCGGCTCGTCGATGAGCGAGTCGATCATCGTCGGCACCACCGACAAGATCACGACGATCGACCCCGCCGGCTCGTACGACAACGGCTCGTTCGCGGTGATGAACCAGGTCTTCCCGTTCCTCGTCAACACGCCGTACGGCAGCCCCGACGTCGAGCCCGACATCGCGGAGTCCGCCGAGTTCACCGCGCCGACCGAGTACACCGTGGTCCTCAAGCCGGGCCTCACCTTCGCCAACGGCAACGACCTCACGTCCTCCGACGTGAAGTTCACGTTCGACCGCATGATGGCGATCTTCGAGTCGGGCGCCGACGACGGCAACGGCCCGGGCTCGCTGCTCTACAACCTCGACAGCGTCGAGGCCGTGGACGACGTCACCGTCGTCTTCCACCTCAAGTCGGAGAACGACCAGGTCTTCCCGCAGATCCTGTCGAGCCCCGCGGGCCCGATCGTCGACGAGGACGTCTTCGCCGCCGACGCGCTCACGCCGGACGCCGACATCGTCGCGGGCAACGCCTTCGCGGGTCAGTACGTCATCACCGACTACGACCAGAACAACCTCATCTCGTACGAGGCGAACGCCGACTACATGGGTCTGCTCGGCGCCGCCAAGACGGAGTACGTCGACGTCAAGTACTACGCCGAGGAGTCGAACCTCAAGCTCGACGTCCAGCAGGGCAACATCGACGTCGCGTTCCGCTCGCTGTCGGCCACCGACATCGCGGACCTGCGCGAGGACGAGAACGTCAACGTCATCGACGGCCCCGGCGGCGAGATCCGCTACATCGTGTTCAACTTCGACACGATGCCCTACGGCGCCGCCACCGACGAGGCCGACGCCGCGAAGTCCCTGGCCGTGCGCCAGGCCGTCGCGGACATCGTCGACCGCGCCGAGATCTCGGAGCAGGTCTACCGCGGCACCTTCACCCCGCTGTACTCCTACGTCCCGGCGGGCCTGACGGGCGCCACCGAGTCCCTCAAGGAGCTCTACGGCGACGGCGCGGGCGCTCCGGACGTCGACAAGGCGGCCGCCACGCTCGAGGACGCCGGCGTCGCGACCCCGGTCGAGCTCAGCCTCCAGTACAACCCCGACCACTACGGCTCCGGCTCGGCCGACGAGTACGCGCTCGTCAAGGACCAGCTCGAGGCGAGCGGCCTGTTCACCGTCGACCTCCAGTCGACGGAGTGGGTCCAGTACGCGAAGGACCGCACCTCGGACGTGTACCCGGCCTACCAGCTCGGCTGGTTCCCGGACTACTCGGACGCGGACAACTACCTCACGCCGTTCTTCCTCACGGAGAACTTCCTGGGCAACCACTACTCGAACGAGAAGGTCGACGAGCTGATCCTCGCTCAGGCGACCGAGACCGACGCGGACGCCCGCGCCGGCCTCATCGAGGAGATCCAGGACACCGTGGCCGCCGACCTGTCGACCCTGCCGCTGCTGCAGGGCGCCCAGGTCGCCGTGACCGGGACCGACGTGTCCGGCGCTGAGGACACCCTCGACGCCTCGTTCAAGTTCCGCTACGCCGCCCTCTCGAAGGGCTGATCCAGACGGCGCGGGGGGCCTGCGGGCCCCCCGCGCCCGTCTGCGTCTTGCTTCACCACGGCCGCCAGCGGCCAGTCAGGACCTCGCATGACCACCACGTCGGAAGCCCCGACGACCCGGGCGGGCGCGCCGCGCGCCTGGGCCAAGAAGCCCGGGGGCTCCCTCGGGCGCTACATCGCGGTGCGCGCCCTGCTCATCATCCCCACCGTGTTCATCCTCGTGACCACGGTGTTCGTGCTGATGCGGGCCACGGGCGATCCCATCACCGCCGCGCAGGGCGGTCGCCTCCCGGCGGACCAGCTCGCCGAGCGGATCCACGAGGCCGGCTACGACCGCCCGATCCTCGTGCAGTACCTCGACTACCTCGGCGGCATCCTCACCGGCGACTTCGGCACGACGCTGTCCGACCGTCGCCCCGTGACCGAGGTCATCGTCACCTTCGGCGCCGCCACCCTCGAGCTCGCGTTCTACGCGCTCATCGTCGCGTTCCTCGTCGGCATCCCGCTGGGCCGCCTCGCCGCCTTCCACCGCGACCGCTGGCCCGACGCCGTGTTCCGCGTCGGCGCGATCCTCGCGTACGCGACCCCCGTCTTCTTCGCCGGCCTGCTGCTCAAGCTCGTCTTCTCGGTGTGGCTCGACGTGCTGCCCGTCGCGGGGCGCGCCTCCACACGGACCGAGCTCACGTTGTCGCGCCAGGACGGCGCCACCGGCATCTACCTCATCGACGCGTTGAAGACCGGCGACCCGGCCATCATCGGCGACGTGCTCGCGCACGCCGTGCTCCCGGCCCTCGCGCTCGGCATGCTCACCGCGGGCGTCTTCCTCCGCGTGGTGCGCACCAACGTCATCTCGACCTTCGGCGCCGGCTACGTCGACGCGGCCCGCTCGCGCGGCGTCCCGGAGCGTCGCCTGCTGCGCAAGCACGCCTACCGTCCCGCGCTCATCCCCATCGTCACGGTGGTGGGCCTGCAGATCGCCCTGCTGCTCGCAGGCGCGGTCCTCACGGAGAGCACGTTCGAGTGGAAGGGGCTGGGCTTCCAGCTCGCGCAGTACCTCCAGGCGCGCGACTTCGTGGCCGTCCAGGGCATCGTCGCGGTGCTCGCGGTCATCGTCGCCCTCACCAACTTCATCGTGGACATCATCGCCGCGCTCATCGACCCGAGGGTGAGGTACTGACGTGGCCGCCACCGCATCGTCCCCCCGCGCGTCCCGCTGGACGCGGCTGCCCGTCATCGCGCAGCTGCGCCAGAGCGTCGGCCTGCAGCGCGGCATGCTCGTCACGGGCCTCGTGCTCACCGCGATCTTCGTGCTCACCGCGATCCTCGCGCCGGTGCTCGCGCCGTACGGCTTCTCGCAGCTGCGCGGCCCGGACGGGGCCTTCGGCGCGCAGCAGCCGCCGTCGGCCGAGCACTGGCTCGGCACCACCCAGGGCGGCTACGACGTGCTGTCCCGCCTCATCTGGGGCTCGCGCACCGCGCTGCTCGTCATCATCGTCGCGGTCGTCGCGTCGATCCTTGTCGGCGTGACGCTGGGCCTGATCTCCGGCTACTTCGGCGGCTGGCTCGACCGCACGCTCGTCGTCATCGCGGACGCGATCTACGCGTTCCCGTCGCTGCTGCTCGCGATCGTGCTCGCGATCGTCATCAGCGGCGGCCAGTCGAGCATGTGGGGCGGCATCCTCGCCGCGGCGCTGTCGATCACGGTGATCTTCATCCCGCAGTACCTGCGCGTCACGCGCGCCGAGGTCATCCGCATCAAGTCGGAGGCGTTCGTCGAGTCGGCGCGCGTCATCGGCGCCGGCCACGCGCGGATCATGACGCGCCACGTGCTGCGCAACTCGACCCGCACGCTGCCGCTCATCCTCACGCTCAACGCGTCCGAGGCGATCCTCACGCTCGCGGGCCTGGGCTTCCTGGGCTTCGGCATCGAGCCGACCGCCGCCGCCGAGTGGGGCTACGACCTCAACAAGGCCGTGTCCGACGTCACCTCCGGCATCTGGTGGACCTCGGTGTTCCCCGGCACCGCGATCGTGCTCGTCGTGCTGGGCCTCACGCTCGTCGGCGAGAGCCTCAACGACCTCGCGGACCCGCGCCTGCGCAAGCGCGCGGCGGGCGCCGAGCCCGTCGAGGACCTCGGCGTCGACCCCGCCGTTCCCGGCGCCGCCGCCACCCCCGAGACCACGAAGGAGGCCGCCCGATGACCGACCTCGTCGAGATCCGCGACCTCGCGGTCACGTTCGCCACCGACGCGGGCCCGGTCCGCGCCGTCGACGGCGTGAGCCTCGCCGTCCACCCGGGCGAGGTGCTCGCCATCGTCGGCGAGTCCGGCTCGGGCAAGACCGTCACCGCGAAGTCGATCCTCGGGCTGCTGCCCGAGACCGCGACCGTGCGTGGCGCCGTGGTGCTGCGCAACAAGGACGGCGGCGAGGCGGACGTCGCGCAGCTGTCCGGCGCACGCCTGCGCCAGGTCCGCGGCCGCGACGCCGCGATGGTCTTCCAGGAGCCGTCGACCGCGCTCAACCCCGTTTACACCGTGGGCTGGCAGATCGCCGAGGGCCTGCGGGCCCACGGCCGGCTCTCCAAGAAGGAGGCCCGCGCCCAGGCGATCGACATCCTCCGCCGCGTCGGCATCCCCGACCCGGAGACCCGCGTCGACCACTACCCGCACCAGTTCTCCGGCGGGCAGAAGCAGCGCATCGTCATCGCGCAGGCGCTCGCGCTCGACCCCGGCATCATCGTCGCCGACGAGCCGACCACCGCCCTCGACGTCACCGTGCAGGCCGAGATCCTCGACCTGCTGCGCCGCTGCCGCGACGAGTTCGGCGCCGCCGTGGTGCTCATCACCCACAACATGGGCGTGGTCGCGGACCTCGCGGACCGCGTCGCGGTGATGTACCAGGGCGAGCTGGTCGAGCAGGCGCCGGTCCGGGAGCTGTTCGAGTCGCCCCAGGAGGCGTACACGCAGCAGCTGCTCGCGGCGGTGCCGCGCATCGGCGAGGGCCTCGCGCGCGCCGAGGTGCGCGCCGCCCGCCGTCCAGAGGACTGGGACGAGCAGGAGCCGCTCGTGTCCGCGACCGACCTCCGCATCGTCTACCCGGGTCGCTTCCGCCAGCCCGACTTCGTGGCGGTCGACGGGGTGTCCTTCGCCATCAAGCCGGGCGAGGTGCTGGGCCTGGTGGGCGAGTCGGGATCCGGCAAGACGACGATCGGCCGCGCGATGGCGGGGCTCACCCGCGTGAGCGGCGGCTCGCTGTCGGTGCTCGGGGTGGAGATGAACGGAGCGCGCGAGCGCCGCATCCGTCCCATCCGCAGCCGCGTCGGCTTCGTGTTCCAGGACCCGGCGACCAGCTTCAACCCGCTGCTCACCATTGCCCAGTGCGTGGCCGAGCCGCTCGTGGTCCACGGCCGGGCCGAGTCCTCCGACGACGCCCGCGCCCGCGTCGACGAGCTGCTCGAGGCGGTGCAGCTGCCGCGCTCGTACGGCGACCGCTTCCCGCACGAGCTCTCGGGCGGCCAGCGTCAGCGCGCGTCGCTCGCGCGTGCGCTCGCGCTCGACCCGGAGCTGCTCATCGCCGACGAGCCGACCTCCGCCCTGGACGTGTCCGTGCAGGCGCGCGTGCTCGACCTGTTCGACGAGCTCCACCGCGAGCTCGGCTTCGCGGCGCTGTTCATCAGCCACGACCTCGCGGTGGTCGACATGCTCGCCGACCGCATCGCGGTGCTCCACCGCGGCAAGCTCGTGGAGGAGGGGACGGGCGAGCAGGTGCTCGGCAACCCGCAGGACCCGTACACCCGCAGGCTGCTCGCGTCGCTTCCCGTGCCGGACCCGGTCGAGCAGGCGGCGCGGCGGGCCCAGTGGCAGGCGGAGGCCTCCTAGCCCCCGGCCGCCCTGCCTCCCCAGCCTCACCTCGTCGGCCGGGACACCCAGTACTCCTGCTGGGCGTCCCGGCCGCGCTGCGGGACGGTGGGTACTCCTCGCGCCCCGATCCGCGGGTTGAGCGGGCCCGCTTGGCGCGGGTCCTCGGGTTGAGCAGAGCGGCTGTGTGCGGGTCCGCGGCTCAAGCGGAGCGGCGCGGTCGGCGCGGACCACACCCGCGCAGCGCGGCCGGCGCGGCCCCCGCCCGCGCAGGGCGCCGCACTCTGATCCGGCTGTTTTAGAGATTCCTAAAACAGTGCGAGGAGGCATGCGGTTCCGCGGAGGCGCGATGCGGTTGCGCACAGCCGCGCGGCCCTCGCCCGCGAGGGCCGCCGCACCTCCTCCTGGCTGTTTCAGGAATTCCTAAAACAGCCGGAACGGGGTACCTCGCCCCGCGCCGGCCCCGAACTCACCCGACGACCAGCACCATCTCCATGCCCAGCGCCCGATGGTTGCCCACCGAGCAGTACAGCGTGTAGCTGCCGGGCTCGAGGTCGACCGTGAACGAGTCGGTCTCGCCCGGGCCGATCACCGCGGTCGAGCCGCCCGGATCCTCCTCGAGCACAAGGTCGTGGGACATCGCGCCATCGTTGGTGAGCTCGAACGTGATCGTGCCCGCGGACACCTCGGCGGGGGTGGCCGTGTAGGCGTACTCCACGGCGCTCACCTCGATGACGGTCGCGTCGGCGGGCGGGGACGATGCGCCGGTCCCGGAGTCCTCCGAGGACCCGCCGCAGCCGGTGAGGGCGAGCGCGACCGCGGCCGCCACCGCGCCCGCGCGCACCCGGGATCTCGTATCGCGCATGAGGAACCTCCCCTCGCGCCACGGTACGCCCGCGCCGCGCGGAGCGGCACCCTCCGGCGGGATCGCGGTTGGGCGGGCGGGCCGCCCGCGCCTCGCGCCCGGCCCGCCTCAGCCGGCCCGCCTCAGTCCGCGCGCCCGGCCTCCAGCCCGTCGCGGATCGCGTCCATGACGCTCGGGTCGGCCAGGGTGGTGACGTCGCCGGTGGGCCGGTCCTCCGCCACGTCGCGCAGCAGGCGCCGCATGATCTTGCCGGAGCGCGTCTTGGGCACTTCGGACACCACGAGGATCGTCCTCGGCTTCGCGAGCGAGCCGATCTGCCGGCGCACGTGCTCGCGCAGCGCGGCCGCGACCTCCCCGCCCTCCTCCGGCACCCCGTGCGCGTCCCCGCGCACGATCACGAAGGCCACGACGGCCTGGCCGGTGACCTCGTCGGACGCGCCCACCACCGCCGCCTCCGCGACCCACGGATGCGAGACCAGCGAGTGCTCGATCTCGGTCGTGGTGAGCCGATGGCCCGACACGTTCATGACGTCGTCGACGCGGCCCAGCAGCCACAGGTCGCCGTCGACGTCCTTCTTGGCACCGTCGCCCGCGAAGTACATGCCATCGAAGTGGTTCCAGTACGTCGACACGTAGCGGTGCCGGTTGCCCCAGATCCCCCGCAGCATCGAAGGCCAGGGCTCGGTGATGACCAGGTACCCGCCCTCGCCGTTCGCGACGGGCCGTCCCGCATCGTCCACCACGTCGATCGACACCCCGGGCATCGGCGTCATCGCGGACCCCGGCTTGGTGGCGGTGACGCCGGGCAACGGCGAGATCATGATCGCGCCGGTCTCGGTCTGCCACCACGTGTCGACGATCGGGCAGCGGTCCCCGCCGATGACCCGGCGGTACCACATCCATGCCTCGGGGTTGATGGGCTCGCCCACCGAGCCGAGCAGCCTGAGCGAGCTGAGGTCGTACTGCTGCGGGATCGCCTCGCCCCACTTCATGAACGTGCGGATCGCGGTCGGGGCGGTGTAGAGGATCGTCACCTTGAACTGCTCGACGATCTCCCACCAGCGGCCCTCGTGCGGGGTGTTGGGGGTGCCCTCGTAGAGCACCTGGGTCGCGCCGTTGATCATCGGACCGTAGACGATGTACGAGTGGCCGGTGATCCAGCCGACGTCCGCGGTGCACCAGTACACGTCGTCGTCCTTGAGGTCGAAGACGATGCGGTGCGTGTGCGCGGCGCCCGTGAGGTAGCCGCCCGTGGTGTGGAACAGGCCCTTGGGGGTGCCGGTGGTGCCCGACGTGTAGAGGATGAACAGCGGGTGCTCGGCCTCGACCCACACGGGCTCGTGCTCGGCGGGCTGCGGGTCCACCGCATCGTGCCACCAGACGTCGCGACCTTCGGTCCAGGCGGTGTCCTGCCCGGTGCGGCGCACCACGAGGACGTGCTCGACCGAGGCGCAGGGCTCGGGGTGCGCGGTGCCCTCGCCGTGGCTGGCGAGCGCCTCGTCCACGAGCGGCTTGAGCGCGAGGTGGGCGCCGCGGCGGTTGCCGCCGTCCGCGGTGATGACGAGCTTGGCCTCGGCGTCGTCGATGCGCTGGCGCAGGCTCTCCGCGGAGAACCCGCCGAACACCACCGAGTGGATCGCGCCGACGCGGGCGCACGCGAGCATCGCGACCACGGCCTCGGGGATCTGCGGCAGGTAGATCGCGACGCGGTCGCCCTTGCCGACGCCCAGGCTCGCGAGCCCGTTCGCGGCGCGCTGCACGCGCTCGTGGATGTCGGCGTAGGTGAGGGTCTCGGTGTCGCCGGGCTCGCCCACGAAGTGGAACGCGACCCGGTCGCCGCGGCCCTCGCGGACGTGCCGGTCGACGGCGTTGTCGCACGCGTTGAGCGTGCCGTCGTGGAACCAGCGCGCGACGGGAGCGTCGGACCAGTCGAGGATCTCGGTGAACGGGGTCCTCCAGGCGAGGCGCAGCGCGGCCTCGCGCCAGTACTGCAGCCGGTCGACGCCGGCCTTCTTGTACTCGTATGCGGTCGCGTTGGCGTGCGCGGCGAACGCGGCGTGCGGCCGGAACGACCGCGTCTCGGTGTGCAGGTTCTCGAGGGTATGGGCGACATTGACCATGGATGTCACAGTAGGACCAAGGTCCCGAGCCTGTGAAGGCTTTGTTAGACGGCCTGGTATTCGACCGGTTGGCCGTGTCGGGCGGGACGATGCGCCGGTTCCGCGCGCGCATCCGGCCCGCCCGTGCGAGCCTGGGGTGATGACTGGATCAGAGGGTTTCGACTACCGGACCCGCACCAACGGCGAGGTCCACATCTTCCATCACGGGAAGCTCGCGCGGATGCTCAAGGACGAGCCTGCCCAGGAATTCCTCGCGTCCGTCAAGGACGGCGACGCGCAGGAGGTCATGGCGGCAGCGGTCGGCAACGACGGCCAGGGCGGGGGAGTGCGCGGGTCCGCGCAGGGCCCCGCGACGCACCTGCACGGCAACGGACAGGCGCACCCGCACGGGGAGTTCCGCCGCAGGGCCGGCAGCTGACGCGGCAACTGACCCGGCGCGTCCGGGCGAGGTCCGCGCCGGATGGCGCGCTCAGTCGACGGTGAACTCGGCCGCGACCGAGAAGGCGACCGCGGGCGGCACGTCGGCGATGTACTCGACGGGCACCTCGCGCTCGAGCGCGTCCGCGAGCACGTCCTCCGGGACGTCGCAGCTGCGGTTGAGCAGGTTGCCGTCCGCATCGAGCTGGTCGGTGCAGTGCTCCTGGATCGCGGGGTCGTCGTACAGCGCGGTGAAGCCGGCGTTGTACTGCAGGCCCGCGAGCCCGGTGATCCCCTCCTCGGACAGCACGCGCGCGATCGCGGCGGGCTCGCCCAGGATGATCGGCGACCACTGGTACACGCGGTAGGTGCCGGCGGGCAGGCTCTCGTGGGCGGCGTAGAAGGCGGCGGCCTCGTCCTGCTTGGCCGCGATCTCCTCGTCGCTCGCGGTCGACCAGTCGAAGCCCTGCCAGATCGCGTTGAGCCCGTCCGACACGTCGCACAGCAGCGCGCCGGTGAGTTCGACGTTGTTCTGCGTGAGCGTGGTCTCGTCCGGCAACGCGACGAAGTACTCGGGCACGAACTCGCCGCCCCAATCCGGGGTGACCACCACATCGTCCCTGGTCACGATGATGCTGCCCTCGGATGCGAGGAAGCCGAGCCCCGCCGTCGAGGTCGCGTACCCGGGCACCACGGTGACGGTGTCGACGCCCTCGACCTGGCGCAGCGACGCGTCGACCTTGGGCAGCACGCCGTTGGCCTCGTCGGACGGCGGCGTCCAGGTCTCGCCGCACGCGGGCGGCGTGAAGAGGTCCTCGCCGGAGGCCTCGACCTCGGACAGGCGGAACGTGAGCGCGATCGTCTCGCCGCTCGTCGCCTGGCTCGCGCCGGGTGTCGGCACGGGCACCTCGGTGGGCTGCGACGCCTTCCAGGCCTTCACCCCGAACCAGCCGGCGGCTGCGGAGGCGAGCGCGATGACGATCGCGGCGAGGGCGAGAAGGATCTTGCGCAAGTGACGTCCTCGAGAAGGGGTGGGCTCAGCCCACCGGCGACGCGAGGGGGCTGTGGCGAGGATACGTCATCCGGGGGTCGTTCCCTACCCGGCTCGCCCGATCGACGCGGCCCGAAACGTCCGTTCTGCGGACGGCGCCGTCAGGACGATGCGGGGGTGGCCGAGGCCGATGCTCCGGGGGTCTCCGCGGGTGTGGTCGAGCCGCTTCCGCGGACGGTGTCCCACATCCAGCCGGCGCCGATGCCGAGCCCGATCCCCAGCACCCCCACGAGTGCAGCAAGAAGTGCCTTGTTCATGCGTGATCCCCTCAGACTCCGCGTGCCGTGCGCGACGGCTCCGTCACCCTAGCGCACGCCGCCGACGGCGATCCCGCTCAGGCTTCCTCGGGCTCGTGGCGGCCGGCGACGGCGACGATCCACAGCACCGCGACGGCGGCGAGGGCCACGGTCGCGACGACGGCCGGGCGCACCGCCGAGCGCGATCGCAGGCCGACCGGACGGCGGAACGTCAGCACGCCCCAACCGTGGCGGCGTGCCGCGCGGCGCATCGTCCGGTCGGGGTTGACCGCGAAACCGTGGCCCACCTCGTCGAGCATCGGGGCGTCGGTGATGGAGTCCGAGTAGGCGTAGCACGACCCGAGGTCGTAGCCGCGCTCCTCGGCGAGCTCGCGGATCGCCTCCGCCTTCGCCGGGCCGTACGCGTAGAAGGAGATCTCGCCGGTGAAGCGGCCGTCCTCGACCTCCATGCGGGACGCGACCACCCCGTCCGCGCCGAGCAGCCGGGCGATCGGCTCGACCACCTGGAACGCCGACGCGCTCACGATGACGACGTCGCGGCCGTTGGCCTGGTGACGGTGGATGAGGTGGAGAGCCTCCTGGTAAACGATCGGGTCGATGTGCTCGTGGAGCGTCTCCGCGACGATGCCGTCGACGTGCGCGACGTCCCAGCCGGTGATGAGCTCGCTCAGCGCGTCGCGCAGGCGCGTCGTCTGGCGCTCGTCGGCCCCGCCGATCTCGAAGAGGAACTGCGCGAACGCGGTGCGCAGCGCCTTGGTGCGCGTGATGAGGCCGCCCTCGTAGAACGAGCGCGAGAAGGCCATGGACGAGGACCTCGCGATGATGGTCTTGTCCAGGTCGAAGAAGGCCGCGCTGCGCCGCGGTCCGGATTCCGCCATGGCGTCAGCCTAACCGCCGCCCCGGACAGTCCCGCGGAGGCGACGGTCCCGGTCCGATGTCCCCGTGCACGCCCGTGCGGCGGCCCTCCCCGGCGGACGATGCGCGGGTGGCGACGGGCCGTGCGGGGCGCCGAACCTGGTGCCGTGTCGGACATCCCCGCGGGACCGCTCGCGCCGCTGCTGGCGCTCCCGGGCGTCACCGACGTGCTCGTGCACGCGCCCGACTCCGCGTGGGTCGACCGCGGCCGCGGGCTCGAGCGGCGCCCGCTCGACTGCGGCGGGGCGGAGGGCGTGCGGGCGCTCGCGGTGGCGCTCGCGGCGTCCGCCGGCAGGCGGCTGGACGATGCGGAGCCCACCGTCGACGCGCGCCTCGCCGACGGCACCCGGCTGCACGCGGTGCTGCCGCCCCTCGCGGACGGCTGCACCGCCATCTCGCTGCGGAGGATCCGCGCGGTGCCGTTCGCCGTCGACGACCTGGTCGCGGGCGGGATGCTCACGCGCGAGCTCGCGGACCTCCTCGCCGCGCTGGTGAGGGCGCGGGTCCCGGTGCTGGTGTCGGGCGGCACGGGCGCGGGCAAGACCACGCTGCTCGCGACCCTGCTCGCGCTCGCGGACCCGGGGGAGCGCATCGTGCTCGTCGAGGAGGCGGGCGAGCTCGCGCTCGGCCACCCTCACGTGGTGCGTCTGGTCGAGCGGCGCCCCAACGTCGAGGGTGCCGGCGGAGTCCCGCTGGCGCGGCTCGTGCGGGAGGCGCTGCGGATGCGGCCCGACCGCATCGTGCTGGGCGAGTGCCGCGGGGCGGAGCTGCGCGAGGTCCTCGCCGCCGCGAACACGGGTCACCGGGGCGCGCTCACCACCCTCCACGCGAACTCGGCGCGGGACGTGCCCGCGCGGCTCGAGGCGCTCGCGCTGCTCGCGGGCCTCAGCCCGGCGCAGCTCGCGACGCAGGCGGCGGCGGCCTTCGCGGTGGTCGTGCACGTCGAGCGCGGACCGGGCGGGCGGCGGCTGAGCGAGGTGGCGCGCCTGCGGTCCGACCCCGGCGGCCTCGCGGTGGTCACCGCGTACGAGCGCGACGAGACGGGCGCGCGCTACGGACCCGCCTGGCCCGCCCTCGGGGCGCTCGCGCGCGGGGTCGCGGCGTGAGCGCGCCGGACCCCGCCGTGAGCGGGTGGGACGAGTCCCTGCCCCGGGTGGTCGGGCTGCTCCGCGCCGGCCTGCCCGCACGCGACGCCTGGGCGCGGGCCGGCGTCCGCGTACCCGAGAGGCCCGCCGGCACGCTCGACCGCGCCGTCGCGGGCGCCGACCGGCTCGCGGCGCGCACGGGGGCGCCCCTCGCGGCGATGCTGCTGGCGATCGCCGGCGCCGCGGCGGACGCGCGCGAGGCCGATGCGCTGCGCCGGGCCGCGCTCGCGGGGCCCCGGCTGAGCGCCCGCATCCTCCTGTGGCTGCCGCTCGCGGGTCTCGCGCTGGGCGCGCTGGTGGATCCGCGCACGGTGAGGGTGCTCGCGCTGACCCCGCTCGGCTGGGGGCTGCTGGCGGCGGGCGCGGGCCTCACCTGGGCGGGGCGCGCGTGGACGGGGCGGCTGGTCGTGCGGGCCGGGGACGCGGGCGGCGATTCCGATGCGGTGGTGGTCGCGGCCGCGCTGGTCGCCGCGGCGCTCGAGGCCGGGGCATCGGTGCCCGGAGCGGTGAGGGCCGTCGGCGAGGCGCTGGACGAGCCGGGCCTCGCCGCGCTCGCGGACGACCTTGGCGGCGCTGTGCTCGGGGGCGACCTCGGCGGCGCGGCGCCGGGCAGGCCGCCGCCGCATCGTGCCGCGCCGGGGCTGTCTGCGGAACCGCGCTGGGAGCCCGTCGCGCACGCGGTGCTGCCCGCGATGCAGGCGGGCGCGAGCCCGGCGGCGTCCCTCGAGGCGGCGGCGCGGTCGGCGGCACGCCGTGCCCGCACGGATGCGGCGGTCGCGGCCGGGGAGCTGGGCGTGCGCGTCACGCTGCCGCTCGCGCTGTGCCTGCTGCCGGCGTTCGTCGCGGTCGGCCTGCTGCCGCTGCTGGTCGCGGTGGTGGGCGGCACCGTCGGCGTGGACGGGTGGGCGTCGCCCTAGGGTGCAGCCGGGCCCGGACGGGCGTCCGCCGCGGCGGGATGGGTGTCCGGGGGACCGGCGAGACGGGCGTCCGCTGCGCCGGGACCGGCGCCTACCGCGCGGGGACGGCGGGAGGCTCGGGGGCCGGCTCGGCGTCGACGTGCACGAGCATGTGCGGCGCGCGCGTGAGCACGAGCCAGACCGGCAGCGCCGCGACGCAGAGCACCGGCAGCACCCCGATCGCGCCGCAGATGAGCACCCCGCCGAACAGCGCGAGCCATCCCTCGCGGCCGACCGCGAAGACCACGCCGAGCACGCCCGAGGCGACCGCGAGCGTGAGGGGGATGTCGGGCACGATCGCGTGCGCGAGCGCGCCGAGCGCCACACCGGTGAACATCGCGGGGAAGATGCGGCCGCCGCGGAAGCCCGCCGCACCCGAGATCACGATCGCGGCCAGCTTGACCACGACGATGAGCGCGAGGGTGCCGACGGCGTACGAGTCGACGTTCTCGAGCAGCTCGGCGGTCTCCTCCGCGCCTTTGAACATCGTGATCTGGCCGCCGATGAGCGCGAGGCCGCCGAGCAGGACGCCGCCGACGGTGACGTAGAGCATCGGGTGGCGCAGGCGGCGGAACGCGCGGTGCGCGGGCGTGAACGCCGCGGCGGCGGCCACACCGACCGCGGCGCCGACGGTGGCGATCACGGAGGCCGACAGCAGGTCGATCCAGCGCGCGCTGTAGTCCGGCAGGCCCATGTCCCACGACGCGCCGCCGAGCAGGTGGTAGAACACGGACGCCGCCCCGGCCGCGACGAGCGGAGTGAAGAGGCGGTCCCACAGCTGGCCCGCCGCACCGCCGCCGAGCACGCCGGTGAGCACGAGCGCCGCGGCCACGGGCGTGCCGAGCATCGCGCCCAGCATCGCCGAGGTCGAGATCATCAGCACGGCCGGCACCGGGACCTCGGGCAGGAAGCGGCGGTAGGCGAGGACGGTGATCCCCGTCGCGATCATGATGATCGGACCCTCGGGGCCCAGGCTGACGCCGCCCGCGAGGCCGAGGATGAGCGCGACCGCGACCCCGGGCAGCGTGCGCAGGGGCAGCGGGGGCGACACCAGGTCGACGGTGGCGGTGTCGTGGCCGCCGTGGCCGGGCGCCTTCCACAGCGTGAGCCCGACGAGGGCGCCGGTCACCGTGAGGATGATCGCCGCCCACCAGCGCGCGTCGCCGTCGATCCCCAGCGCATGCGGCAGGTCCTCCCACCAGACGCCGTGGAGGACATGCGCGATCGCGTCGACCCCGAAGAGCAGCACCGCCGCGCCGATCCCGACGATCGTGGCGGGCACGGCCGCCTTCGCGAGGACGGCGGGGCTCGGGCTGGACGCGGCGTCGGTCATGGTCCCCCTCGTACGGGTCGCGGTGGGCGGGTCGGGCCCACGGACACTCTAGGCGGCGGCGATGTCCCCGGGCTGGTCCGGAGGGCCCGTGCCCACCGATCTCCCTCGGCCCCGCGCGGCCCCACGTCTCACTAACCAGCCTGGTGATGACCGAGGAAGGGAGCGGTGATGAACGAGGAGACGCGCGGCGACGACGGGATGGCCACGGTCGAGTACGCGCTCGTCACGGTCGCGGCGGCGGGCTTCGCGGGCCTGCTCGTGGTGATCCTCAAGTCCGACGAGGTGCGCGGGCTGCTCATGGGCATCCTGCGCGGCGCGCTCGGCGCATGAGCGGGGCCGGCGATCGCGGATCCGCGACGGTCGAGCTCGCGCTCGCCCTGCCGGCCGCGGTCGTCATCCTCGCCGTCGCCCTGTCCGCCGTGCAGGCGGCCGCGGCGGGTGCGGCGGTGTCGGCGGCCGCGCTCGCCGGGGCCCGTGCGGGTGCGATCGCGGGGGACGATGCGGCGGTCGCCGTCGCGCGCCGGACGGCCGGGGGTGCGGCCACCGTCGAGGTGGGTCGTGCCGGCGGATGGATCGAGGTGACGGTGGCCGTCGACCTGGGATGGCCGTGGGGCGCCCGCGGGGCGCGCGCGGCGCTACCGCTCGAGGGCTGACGGTGGGGCGCGTGCGGGACGATGCGGGCGCCGGGTCGGTCGCGGCACTGGGCGTCGCGCTCGCGGCGCTCGTCGCGGTGCTCGCGCTGGCGACGGCGGTCGGGCTGCTCGGGGCTCAGGCCCGGGCGCAGGCCGCGGCGGACGCGGCGGCGCTTGCCGGCGCGAGGGAGGCGCGTGCGGCGGCCGCGCGGGCCTCGCCCGACCCCGGGGCTCCGTGCGCGACGGCGCAGGCGGCCGCGACGCGGTCCGGCGCCGTGATCGCGCGATGCGCGGTCGATGCCCGTGGCGCCGTCACCGTGACCGTCGAGATCCGGGGGAGGGAGGCGTCCGCTCGGGCGGGGAGGAAGGTGTCGGCGGCGGCCCGAGCTGAGGGGGGTCGGACCGCCGCCGACGGTATTCCTGCCAGCGGACGGCTGAGGGATCGTGCCGCTGTCAGGAAATCCATGCGCTCACGCCATCGGCGTTCGCGTACTCCGATTCAATACGGCGAATCGGTTGCATTTCCATAACAGCGTGGCGCGTGTTGCGGCCCTTGTGCGTGGGTTGTGACAAAGCCCACATCGGTAACCCGAGGTAACAGGCGTGTCAGCGCACCGTCAGGGTGCCGAGCGACGTCCAGACCTGGAAGTCGACGGCGTCGTACACTGTGGCGCCGTCCGGGGCGGGAGCGATCGCGCTGCCCGTCGAGCCGCCGCCCGTGACTGCCTCGCCGGCGTCGGTGGAGTCCGGCTCGAGCAGCAGCGGGCCGTCGTTGTCGCCCAGGGTGCCGCCGAGGTCGCCCGCGCGGGCCTCCTCCTCCAGGAGCAGGTCCTCGTCGGCGCTGTCCCACGCGACCGCGTAGCCGCCGCCCACGCTGAGGTAGTGCATCGCGAGCAGCGTGTACGTGCCGGGCTCGACGGTCGCCTGGCCGCTCTCGCCCCAGCAGCCGTTGACGTCGCGCCACAGCAGCCGCGTCTCGACCGACTCGCCGCGGCCCAGCCCGCCGTCGGAGTAGCCGTAGGGCTCGATCGCGATCGACGCGTCCTCGGCGCCGTCCAGGGACTCCGCGATCGCGACGTCCCGGTACTGGTACGGGTTCACCGGGTAGGCCTCGGCGACCACGCGGCCGTCCCGCACGAGCGCGAGCTGGACGCTGCCCGCGTCCCAGAACCCGTCGAGGTCCCAGGCCGAGGCGTTGGCGACGCGGCTCGTCACGGCGGGGTTGCCGTCCACGATCCAGCCGTAGCTCACGTCGATGGCCGCCGGCGCGGCGACCGTGACGTCGAGCAGGTCCATCTCGGCGGAGCGCGCCGGGAACGCGCCGTCGCCCTCCCACGCGCAGCCGAACCACGACGCGGCCAGCGCCCCGGTCGAGTCGCCCGACACGATCCACCGCTGCGTGCCCGCGGCCATGTCCCACGCACCCGCGAGGCCGTCGCGGTAGAGCCCGCGCGCCGTGTCCGCATCGAGGGCGTCCTCGTTCACGGTCGGCTCGTCGTCGGGCACGGTCGGCATGGGCTCCGGCTCGTCCACCCGCAGGTACTCCGCGAACGGGTCGTCGACCGGGTCGCCCGCGATCGCGAACCCGACCGCGGGAGCAATCGCCCGCAGCGCGGGGCCGCCAGCCGCGATCATCGCGGACGCGTCGTCGTTGGTCACGGTGGCGTCGTCGTCGACGGTCCCTCCCGTGTCGCCGGCCGCGCCGGTATCGCCGTCGGTCGCCTCGCCTGACCCGGCGGACTCCGCGGGGCCGCCGGGCTCCTCGGACTCGACCGCCTCGGGGGAGACGGGATCGGTGGGCTGGACCGGCTCGACCACCGGCGGCTCGTCGGTGGCCGCGGTCGCGTAGAACTCCTGGGTGAGGACCAGCTCGTACTTCGTCGCGGGCAGCGGCTCGCCGTCCCAGCAGTTCACCAGCGGCACCGCGAGGTCCGCGACGGACGAGTCCCCGGCCGCGAGGTCGGCGACCTCGGCCGCGGCGACGCCGTCCGAGCCGAGGGTGCCGACGACGACGCCGTCCCACAGCACCACGCCGTCGATCCCGAACGTCGCGAACGTGCCGTCCGCGACGACGCTGCTCGTCACGGTCACCGGCAGCTCCTCGCCCACGGCGGGCTCGCCCACAATCGTCGCGTCGAGCTCGACGGGGGCGTCGGTGCTCTCGAGGGACGGCAGCTCCTGGCCGCACAGCCCCCACGCGAGCGCGGACGAGTCGGCCATCGCGCCGTCCATCTCGCCGGCGGCGCCGCCGGCCGACTCCTCGGTGACCGCCGCGGCCTCGTCCCGTCCCGCATCGTCCCCGCTCGTGGCGGCCGAGCCGCCGACCGCGCCGGAGATGCCGAAGCCGAGCACGACCACCATGCCGCCGGCGAGCACCCCGCCGGAGCCGGTGCGCAGGCCGCGCTGGGTGGTCACGCGACGCTGCGCACGACGGGTGTCGACCGCGAGCCCGTCGAGCGGGGCCCGGTCCGCGGCGCCCCGCAGGGCATCCGAGAGCTTCATGTCAGCCGCCTTCCGTCCGTCGACGCGTCGCCACGTCGACTTCGTCGTCCGCCTGGTCGCGGGAATCGTCCTCGAGGGGCCCGAGCAGCAGCTCGAGCCGTGCCAGGCCGTCATGCAGGTACCGCTTCACCGATCCGGGCGCGAGGCCCAGGTGCTGCGCGATGTCGGGCACGGTGAGGTCGTCGAAGAACCGCAGCACCACGCAGGCCCGCTCGCGCGGCGCCAGCGTGGCGAGCGCCTCGAGCACGTCCGCCCCGGCCTCGACGCCCGCGAGCGGGTCCGCGAGGGGTGCGGCCGGGCGGAAGAGGTGCTGGACCCGCTTCCACCGCTGGTCCCGGCGGTACCCGTCGATGTAGGCCGTGGTGATCGCGCGGCGCACGTACGCCTCCGCCTTCACCGAGGTCAGTCCGGGGCGTGGACGCGAGAACGTCCGCACCAGCGCGTCCTGCACCAGGTCCTGCGCCAGCGTCCCGTCGCCGCACACCAGATATGCGTATCCGAGCAGCGCGCGCTCGCGATCGCGCACCAGCTGCGCCATCGTCTCCCGCCAGTCGCTCATGCGATCCCCCACCTCGTCGTGCCCTGCATGGTTGACGGGCACCGTGGCAGAAACGTTGGGTCGGGACTCGACGACTCGCCGACCTTGTCCCCTAGAGTGGCCTGGTACCCCTTGCGGGCGCGACAACGGAGTCGTGTCGGGGAGAACGTCAAGGAGGACGTATGCACGCCACGGCAACCGCGGTGGAGGTGAGCTCGGGCAGCGCGACCATCGTGGTCGTGATCGGGATCATCGCCGCGATCTCGCTGATAGCAGCCTGGTTCCTGCGACGTAACGTGCTGCAGGCGCCGGGCGGGACCGAGTCGATGAACGACATCGCGACCGCGGTGCAGGAGGGCGCGTCCGCGTATCTGAGCCGCCAGCTGCGCACCCTCGCGCTGTTCGCGGCGCTGGTGTTCGCGCTGCTGTTCCTGCTGCCCGGCGACGCGGGCGTCCGCGTGGGCCGGTCGCTGTTCTTCCTCCTGGGCGCGGGCTGCTCCGCGACCATCGGCTACATGGGCATGTGGCTCGCGGTCCGTGCCAACGTGCGCGTCGCCTCCGCCTCGACCCGCCAGGGCGGGCGCGCCGAGGGCGCGCGCATCGCCTTCCGCACCGGCGGCGCGGTCGGCATGTCCGTGGTCGGCATGGGCCTGGGCGGCGCGGCCGCGGTGGTCTTCCTCTATCGGGACGATGCGGCGGCCGTGCTCGAGGGCTTCGGCTTCGGGGCCGCGCTGCTCGCGATGTTCATGCGCGTCGGCGGCGGCATCTTCACCAAGGCCGCGGACGTGGGCGCGGACCTCGTGGGCAAGGTCGAGAAGCACATCCCCGAGGACGATCCGCGCAACGCCGCCACCATCGCCGACAACGTAGGCGACAACGTGGGCGACTGCGCCGGCATGGCCGCGGACCTCTTCGAGTCGTACGCCGTCACGCTGGTCGCGGCGCTCATCCTGGGCAAGGCGGCCTTCGGCGAGCAGGGCCTCGTCTTCCCGCTCATCGTCACCGCGATCGGCGCGCTCGTGGCCGCGCTCGGCGTCGCCATCACCAAGATCCGCGGCAACGAGCCCGGCCTCAAGGCGATCAACCGCGGCTTCTACACCGCCGCCGCGGTCGGCGCGGTGCTCGCCGCGATCGCCGCGTTCGTCTACCTGCCGTCATCGTTCGCCGATCTCAACGGCGCCTCCGTCGAGGGGGAGACCGGCGACCCGCGCATCGTCTCCATGGTCGCGGTCTTCGTCGGCATCGGCCTCGCGGGCCTCATCCTGTGGATCACCGGCTACTTCACGGACACCGCGCAGCGGCCCACCCGCCGCGTCGCGCGCACCTCCCTCACCGGGGCGGCGACGGTGGTGCTCGCGGGCATCGGCGTGGGCCTCGAGTCCGCCGTCTACACGGCCACGGTCATCGCCGGCGCGATCGTCGTCCTGTTCGCCGTCGCGGGAGGGTCCGTCACCCTCGCCCTGTTCCTCGTCGCGCTCGCGGGCTGCGGCCTGCTCACGACGGTCGGCGTGATCGTCGCGATGGACACCTTCGGGCCGGTCTCCGACAACGCGCAGGGCATCGCCGAGATGTCCGGCGAGGTCGACGAGGAGGCCGCGAAGACCCTCACCGACCTCGACGCCGTCGGCAACACCACCAAGGCCATCACCAAGGGCATCGCGATCGCGACGGCCGTGCTCGCCGCGACGGCACTGTTCGGCAGCTACTCGGACGCGGTCACCAACGCGCTCGCCGACGCCGCGGAGACCGCCGCCGCCTTCAGCTACGAGATCATCCACCCGCTCACGCTGGTCGGCGTCATCATCGGCGGCGCGACCGTGTTCCTCTTCTCCGGGCTCGCGATCGACGCGGTCACGCGCGCGGCGGGCGCGATCGTGTTCGAGGTGCGCCGCCAGTTCCGCGAGATGCCCGGGATCATGGACCGCACCCAGCGGCCCGAGTACGGCCGCGTGGTCGACATCTGCACGCGCGACTCGCTGCGCGAGCTCGCGACGCCGGGTCTGCTGGCAGCGATGGCGCCCATCTTCGTCGGCTTCGCGCTCGGCGTCGGCGCGCTCGCGGGCTTCCTCGCGGGCGCGATCGGCACGGGCGTCCTCATGGCCGTGTTCCTCGCGAACGCGGGCGGCTCGTGGGACAACGCGAAGAAGATCGTCGAGGACGGCTACTGGGGCGGCAAGTACTCGCCCGCGCACGAGGCCACGGTCATCGGCGACACCATCGGCGACCCGTTCAAGGACACCGCCGGGCCGGCGATCAACCCGCTCATCAAGGTGATGAACCTGGTCGCGCTGCTGATCGCGCCGGCCGTCGTGCTGCTCACGTACGGCGACTCCGCCAACCCGTGGATGCGCGGGCTCATCGCCGGCGTCGCGGGCGTCGTCGCCGTGACCGCGGTGGGCCTGGCGTCGCGCCGCGCCCACGCGGGCGGCATCGCGAGCGAGGCCGATGCGGCGGCCGTCGAGGAGGGCCACGGCCCGACCGCCTCGGAGGCCGACGGCTCAGCGGCGGAGGCCGCATCGACCACCGCGGGCACGCCCGCGGGCGGGGAGCAGCGCTAGGGTCGGCGCGCCCCCGAGCGGCGCGGCGCCTGTCCCAGCCTCCCAGCGGGCGGGCGCCGCGCCCGGCTCACGCACGGGTCCATGGCCCGGCCCACGCCCCGGTCCACGAACGGGCTCGTGGACGCGGCGCCGTGCCATGCTGACGCGGTGACCCCTTCGCGCCCTCGCGTCCTCATCGACATGTCGCTGCACCCCGGAGCGCTGGTGGCCCTCGAGGCCGCCGCCGACGTCGCGCCGCTGCCCCGCGACCCCGCGGCGCGGGCCGAGGCGCTCGCCGCCGCGGACGGGCTGATCGCGTACGGCCCGCCCGCCGTCTAGGAGCTCGGAGCCGCGCCCCGGCTGCGCGCCCTCGCGGTCCATCTCGCGCCCGCGCCGGTCCACTACTTCGCGGACGCCCGCGGGATCGCCGTGCTCGAGTCGAGCCGCCTGTGGCGCACCGTGGCCGAGCACACGCTCGCCCTCATCCTCGCGACCCTGCGCCGCGTCCCGGCGGCGGACGCCGCGATCCGCGCGGGCCGGTGGCCCCGCGAGGGCCTCAAGGTGCCGTACGCGGGGCGCGACCTCGCGGGCTCCGCGGTGGGGGTGCTGGGCGCGGGTCGCATCGGCGCGCCGCTCCTGCGCATGCTCGCGGCTCTCGAGGCGCGTCCGCTGTTCACGGACGCGCGTGCCCTCCCCGCCCTCGAGGAGGCGACCGGCGCTCGGCGGGTCGGGCTCGATGCGCTCCTGGCCGGGTCCGACGTGCTCGTGGTGCTGCTGCCGCTCGACGACTCGACCCGCGGCATCATCGGCGCGGCCGAGCTCGCGCGCATGAAGCCCGGCGCGATCCTCGTCAACACCGCGCGCGGGCCGGTGGTCGACGAGGCGGCCATGCTCGACGCGCTGCGGGCGGGTCGCCTCGCGGGCGCCGGCCTCGACGTCCACGGCGACGAGCCGCTCGCCGCCGACCATCCGCTGCTCGCGTTCGAGCACGTGGTCATCACCCCGCATCTGGGCGGATCCACGCTCGAGTGCGACCTCGAGCTCGTGGGCGGGCTTCTCGAGGCGCTTCGCGCGGGGGCCTCGCCGCCCTCCTGAGCGGATGTCTCTCCGCCGTATTCCAGCGTGAGGTGAAACAGCACCGCGACGACTGGCGAATCCCCTGGTAGAGGCGATGGCGCCCACGCGAGACGCGGGCTGTTTCAGTTATTCCTGACACACGGGAGAGAGACCATCACCTCGCGCGCCGCTCGCGCGCACCTCGCGCGCGTCTCGATCGGATCACGATGCGCGGACCCGGACGGCGCCGCGCAACGTCGCCGACACATCGGTCTGGAACCATGCCGCCATGGCATCGATGAACGTCAAGCTCGCGGGCGGCGTCGTGGGCGCCCTGGTCGTGGTCGAGGGGACGTCGGGCGTCCTGCAGGGGTACTACACGCCCCTGCTCACCGACATCGCCCGCCACCTGGGGATCCACGACGCCGACGTCAACTGGTTCGAGGCGGCGCAGCTCCTGCTGAGCGCGATCGTGGTCCCGGTGCTCGCACGCCTGGGCGACATGATCGGCCACCGCAAGGTGCTCATCGCGTCGCTCATCGTGACCGCGCTGTCGAGCTGGGCGCTCGCCTTCGCCCCGAGCTTCCCGCTCTTCGTGCTCGCGTGGGCCATCCAGGGTTTCTACGTCGTCTGGCTGCCTCTCAACGTCGCGATCATCCACTCGCGCGCCCGCGACAAGGAGAACGGCGCCGCCCTCACGAGACGCGGCGCCGGCATCATCGTCGCCGCGCTCCAGGCCGGCGCGATCCTCGGCGCGCTCGCGGGAGGCCAGCTCGGCGGGATGCTGCCGCTGTGGGCCACGCTCAGCGTCCCGGCCGCGATGGTCACCATCGCGCTCTTCGTCGTCCTGTTCAAGGTCCCCGACACCGGCGTCCGCGCCGGCGGCACGATCGACACCCGCGGCACGGTGGTCCTCACGCTAGGGCTGCTCACGCTCATGGGCGGCCTCTCGCTCGTGCGCATCGACGGCTTCTCGCCGTGGGTCGTGCTGATGGTCGCGATCGGCCTCGCGCTCATGTGGCTGTTCGTGCGCGTCGAGCAGGGCACCGACGAGCCGCTCGTCGACATCGCGCTGCTCAAGCGCCCGACCGTGTGGCCCGTCATCCTCACCGCCACGCTGTTCGGCGTGAGCGTCCTCGGTGCGCAGGGCCCGCTGTCGACCTTCGCCCGCACGAACCCGGACGAGGTCGGCTACGGGCTCGGCCTCACCTCCGCGACGACGTCGTACCTCATCGGCGCCTACGTGATGTCGCTGCTCGTCGGCGCGCTGCTCTTCGCCCGCCTCAGCGCCCGCTACAGCCCGCGCGCGGTCCTCATCGCCGCCTCGTTCCTGGTCGCCGGCGGGTACCTCGCGCTCATCCCGCTGCACGGCAGCACGGCCGTCGTGGTGTCGTGCATGGTCGTCGCCGGGCTGGGCTCGGGCGCGCTCGTCGCCGCCCTGCCGGCCGCGGCCGCGTCCGCGGCGCCGCCGCACCAGACCGCGATGGCGACCGGCCTCACCAACACGACCAAGACCGTCGGCGGCGCCTTCGCGTCGACCGCCTTCGCGATCGCGCTCGTCTCGGGCGTCGCGGCGGGCGGCGGCGCGGGCGAGTCGACCGCCGGCACGCTGTCCGGCTACATCACCGTGTGGGCGATCTGCGGCGGCACCGCCATCGTCGCGGCGATGGCGCTGTTCGCGGTCCCCAAGGTGGCCTTCACCTCGAACGTCGAGGTCGAGGAGGGCGCCGCGCCGCTCGAGGCCGTCGGACCCGACGTGGTCGCGTCGCGCGTCGACGCGTTCGACGTCGAGGAGGGCCGCGCGTGACCGTGCCGTCCGCCGAGTCGGTCGCCGAGCGCCTCGCCGCCCTCATCCGCATCCCCACCGTCACCCCCGCGGACGCGGGCCCGCACGACGAGGCCACCGCCGCATCGTTCGCCGCGCTCGAGGAGACGATGCGCGGCTTCTATCCGCGCGTCTTCGGTCACGAGGTGGAGGCCGTGGGCCGCGCCGGACTGCTCGTCCGCATCCCTGGCGCCGCCGCCGACCGGCCCGTGGTGCTGATGGCCCACCAGGACGTCGTGCCGGTGCCGCGCGAATGGGAGGCCGAGGGCTGGGAGCACGAGCCCTTCGAGGGCGCCATCGTCGACGGCTGGGTGTTCGGCCGCGGCGCGCTCGACGACAAGGGCGCGCTCACCGTCATGCTCGAGGCCGTCGAGTCGCTGCTCGGCGAGGAGTGGACCCCCGCGCAGGACCTCTACCTCCTCATGGGCGCCGACGAGGAGTCGTACGGCGACTGCGCGACCGCGGCCGCCGCGCTCCTGACCGAGCGCGGCATCACGCCGTGGATGGTGCTCGACGAGGGCGGCGCGGTCGCGGTCGGCGCGTTCCCCGGCCTCGACGGCGAGGCCGCGGTCATCGGCGTCTCCGAGAAGGGGATCGTGGACCTGCGCCTCACGGTCGACGGCCTCGGCGGGCACGCGTCGACGCCGCCGCGCGAGTCCGCACCCGGCATCCTCGCGCGGGCGCTCGCCCGCATCGAGGACAACCCGCACCCCGCCGCGGTCAACGACGTCTCCGTCGAGATGCTCGAGCTCGTCGCCGGCCGCCTGCGCGGACCGCTCGGCGCGCTGCTGCGCCGCGCCTCGTCCCTGCGCGGCGTGCTCGCGCGGGTGATGCCGCGCCTCAGCCCCGAGCTCGCCGCGATGGTGCGCACCACGGTCGCCATCACGCAGCTCGAGGGCAGCCCCGCGCACAACGTCCTCGCGACCCGCGCGACCGCGGTCCTCAACATCCGCATCGCGGTCGGGTCGAGCGTCGACGAGGCGGTCGACCACGTCCGCCGGGTCGTGCGCGACCCGCGCGTCGCGATCGCGGTGGAGAACCCGTCCGAGCCGTCGCCCGTCTCCCCGCGGGGGGACGATGCGCGGTGGGCGGCGATGCACGAGGCCGTCGGGGCGTCCTATCCGGACGCGTTGACGATCCCGTACGTCATGCTCGCGGCCTCCGACTCGCGGCACCTCGCGCCCATGGCGGGCGCGACCTACCGCTTCGCGCCGCTGCGGATGACCAAGCCGCAGCGCGAGGCGGTGCACGGACCGAACGAGAAGGTCGAGGTCGAGTCGCTCGGCCGCGGCGTGGCGTTCTACCGGGCGCTGCTCACCTCGGACCGGCTGCGGTAGCGGGGCGTCCCCGCGCGTCGCGCGGGGAAGGGTGGTCGCTCCGGAGTGTGTGAGGAATTCCTAAAACAGCGCGATGGGAGTGCCTCGTCCATTGCGCGAGCCGTCGCCGCGCCCCCGCACTAGCCTCGGAGGCGTGAGCCTCGACGTCCCCGTGCTGCCCGACGACGCCTCCGCGGAGGCCCTCCGCGCCGACCTCGCGACGTGGACGGTCGACGCTGTCGAGTCCGTGGTCGGGGAGCGCGCGATGCGTGCGCTGTCCCGCGAGCAGGTGTTGCCCGCGCGGCGGGCGGCCCGCGCATCGTCCACCGCCGAGGCGACGCTCGCGCGGCTGTTCCTCCTGGGGGACACCGTGCCGACGGCGGCGCTCGACGCCGCGCTGCCGGCGACCGGCGCGGAGGGTGCGGCACGGTGCGGGCTCGTCGAGCTGTCCGGCGGCGAGGCGCGCTCGCGCGTGGACCTGCGCCCGTACGCGGCGGTCGACTCCGACGGCGAGGCCCGCTGGTGGGTGGCCTCGGACCGTGGCGAGGCGGTCACGGGGGAGCGGCTGCGCGACGACCACGTGCTCGGCATCGGGGGCGCGTCGCTCACGCTCGCGGGCATGACGATGCGCGCGCCGGTGGGGCGGGTGCTCGACCTGGGCACGGGCTGCGGGGTCCAGGCGCTCCACGCTGCCCGGCACGCGGGGTCGGTGGTCGCGACGGACGTCTCGCGGCGCGCGCTCGGCTTCGCCGAGTTCAACCGGACGCTCAACGCGGCGGGCGGCTGGGACCTGCGCGAGGGGTCGATGCTCGAGCCGGTCGCGGGGGAGCAGTTCGACCTCGTGGTGTCGAACCCGCCGTTCGTCATCACGCCCGACGGAGCGCCGAGCTTCGAGTACCGGGCGTCGGGGATGCCGGGCGACGGGATCGTCTCGTCGCTGGTCTCGTCGGTGGGCTCGGTGCTCGCGCCCGGCGGCGTCGCGCAGATGCTGGGCAACTGGGAGATCCACGGGGAGTCGTGGTCCGAGGGGATCGAGGCGTGGCTCGACGCCTCGGCGTCGGCCGGGCACCCGCTCGACGCGTGGGTCATCGAGCGCGACGAGCTGGACGCGGCCGAGTACGCGGAGACGTGGCTGCGCGACGCCGGCGTGACGCCCGAGCGCGGGCGCGCCGAGTTCGAGGCGGCGTACGAGGCGTACCTGTCCGACTTCGACGCGCGCGCGGTGCGCGCGGTGGGCTTCGGGATGGTGCTGCTGCGCCGCCCCGTGTCGGGGAGCCCGACGCTGCACCGTCTCGAGCAGCACGAGGGTGCGCTGCAGGAGCCGTTCGGCGGGTACCTGGCCCAGGCGCTGGCGGCGCACGACCGCGCGACGGCGCTCACCGACGATGCGCTGCTCGACACCGCGTGGACGGCCGCCGCGGATGTGACGCGGGAGTCCTACGGGCCGGTGCTGCAGGCCGACCCCTCGTACATCCTGCTGCGGCAGGGGGCCGGGCTGGGCCGGTCGGTGTCGATGGACACGGCGCTCGCGGGCTTCGTGGGCGCATGCGACGGCGAGCTCACCGCGGGCCAGATCGCGCATGCGCTGGCGGCCCTGCTCGACGTCGACGCGGGCCGCATGGTCGCCGGGCTGGTGCCGGCGGTGCGCGAGCTGGTGGCGGACGGCTTCCTCGAGTAGCGGTCGTCCCTTCCCCCTACCCCGGATGGGTGGCCGGTGGTCGCTCTCGGGGGACCCGCGCGGCCCGCGGGTAGGCGAGCGTCGCATCGTCCGCGACACGCCGGCCGCGTGGCCGATCTTGCTGGGAATCTCCAGGGAGTTCAGGTTCAAGTCCGAGGCGCGCCATTTTGGAGTTCCCACCCGACGCCTTTGCCCGACCTTGGCCCCGTCCTGGGCCCGACCACACCAGATACGGGACCCTGGTCCGAAGCGGTCACCAAGTGGCAAAACTACCCTTGAGGGGTGGCATCGACGTTCGCGCCGGGAGCAGAGGCTGAGGGGTCTCGACTGGTCCCGACAGGCTCCTCACGGGGTGAGAATGGTGCTGCCGAGGAGGCGCAGATGGACCCCCGTCGCCCCCTCGCCAACGAAATCCCACACGACGGTGTGTCGGCGCGTCTGACGACGCCGCGTCGGCGCACCCTGAAGACGTCCGAACCGGTCGTCAGAGAAGGAAGTCGCGGAGAACCCGCGGCACCGCCGACGCAGGAGGCAATCCCCATGTCCACCACCGAGCTCGACACCTCCGCCATCGCGATCCAGTCCGCGCACGGTCTCGTCATCGCGGACTTCCTGTCCTCGTGCACCCACGCGTGGCCCGGCCGCATCGCCGCGACCGTCACGCTGCAGGGCTGCCCGTGGCTGTGCGCCTACTGCGGCACGCCCGACAGCCACGACCCGACCGGCGAGGGCCGCGTGACGTGGCAGCGCGTCCTCGAGCAGCTCGAGTCGCACCGCGGCATGGTCGACGCGGTCGTCTTCGGCGGCGGCGAGCCGACCGCCCAGGACGGCCTCATCCCCGCGATCCGCGAGGTCCGCGCGATGGGCTATGCCGTGGGCCTGCACACCATGGGCGCCCACCCCGGCCGCCTCGCGTCTGTCCTTCCCGAGGTCGACTGGGTCGGCTTCGACCTCAAGGGCACGCCCGACATGTACGCGCACATCACCGGCTCCGACACCGCCGGCACGCAGGCGTGGGCCTCGCTCGAGTCGGTCCACGAGTCCGGCGTCGACTACGAGGTCCAGATCACCGTCGACCCGACCGTGCACACCCGCGAGGACATCCTCGCGACGGTCCGCGCGCTCATCCACCGAGGCTTCCACGCCCCGGTGCTCCAGCAGCCGCGTCGTGCCTGGGCCTCGGCGGGCTACCGTCGCGCGCTCCGCAACCGCGGCCTCTACGACGTCATCTCGCACGAGGACCTGCCGGACCTCGCGCGCCGCTGACCCCAGCGTTCCGGAAGCCCCCGTCGCCTGCGCGGCGGGGGCTTTCGCATGCCCGGACGGGCCCGCGCGCCGTGTGCGGAGGCGCGCGGTCCGCAGCGGCGCGGCTCGGCCGGGTGCTGCCCCGCCGGGGTGATCAGGGACGATGCGCGCCCCGGGCCCTCGGCGACCCGGGCCGGCGGGCCGTGCCGGTGGTCCGACGGGGTCCGCAACCGGGACCAGGGTCCCGTCTCCGAGCGCGCGACGGGCAGTAACGCCCCTGCTAATCAGCGCGATTTTACGTAACCGTTATCTACAATCCGCGGTTTCCTACACGATTCAGGGCCAACGTCCCGTCGATTAGGCTGAGACGACCGCGAGGGTATGTGTGACAGCTCAACAACTCCCCAGAAAGGAACCATCATGGTCACCAAGCTTCGTATCGTCGGCGCAGGCCTCGCACTCGCCGGACTCGGCTTCATCGGCGCAGCCGGCTTCGCGTACTCCGAGGTCGCCGCCGGCCAGAACTCGCTGCAGAAGTTCTCCGAGGCGCAGGGCGTCACCCTCTCGTACAACGAGGACGGGCAGCTCACCGACCACGGTTCCGTCGAGGGCGCCGAGGCGATCCTGGACCGCCTCGAGAACGAGTGGGGCTACAAGGTCGTCGAGTCCGAGCTCGACCCCAACGACCCGCTCGTCAACACCGGCACCGAGTACATGTACCAGATGGCCACCGTCGGCACCCACATCCTCACCGGCACCCAGACCGTGACCGTTACGGAGACCACCGAGTACCTCGGTGAGACCTACGAGCCCGGCGAGTACGAGGTCCCGGTCGCCGACCAGTACTGGGCCGACTTCGAGTACGGCAACGACATCGCGATGCAGGTCCGCGGCCAGGCGTGGACCGGCGTGGCCCACGGCCTCTTCGGCGAGCTGGGCGTCGGCTCGGTCACCGCGTCCACCCTCAAGCTGGGCCTCGGCATCTCGGCCCTGATCGCGGGCCTGGGCCTCCTGTTCCTCGCCCTCGGCGCCGCGTCCTTCTGGATCGCCAGCGACGTCGCGAAGCGCGACGCGGCCCGCGCCGCGGTCAAGGTCGACGAGCCCGAGCTCGTCACCGTCTGATCGCACCTCCTCGCACGACGGGAGGGTCCTTCGGGGCCCTCCCGTTCGTCGTGTCCGGGGGCGTGCGAGCATGAACGCGTGCTCGCCTCCCTCACGCTTCCCGCCGCCCTCCCGACCACGCCCGCGACCCTGACCGTCCGGCGCGCCGAGCGGACCGACCTCGCCGCGATCGTCAGACTGCTGACGGACGATGCGGTGAGCGCGTCCCGCGGCGACGAGGCGGACGAGGGGGCCTACGCGCGGGGGCTCGAGGCGATCCTCGCCGATCCGGGCAACGACCTCGTGGTCGCGACCGACGGCGACGGCGCCGTCGTCGGCACGCTGCAGCTCACGCTGATCCCCGGCATGGCGCGGGGAGGGAGCACCCGGCTGCTCGTCGAGGCGGTGCGCGTGGACGGCAGCAGGCGCTCCGGCGGCGTGGGCACCGCGCTCATGCGCTGGGTGACGCACGTGGCCGCGCCCGAGCTGGGGGCGGCCCTCGTCCAGCTCACCTCGGACGCCAGGCGCGCCGACGCCCACCGCTTCTACGAGCGGCTCGGCTTCGCCGACTCGCACGTCGGCTTCAAGTACCGCGTGCCGCCGGTCGGCGACGCCGGCCGGTAGCCCCGCGCTCGCCGGCCGCTACAGCCCGAGGTTCCTCGCGAGGACCTCGCGGATCGACTCCCACCGGTCGGTGCGGGCCGCGAGCAGCGGCGCCCCGACCTCGACGGCGGGCCGGTAGCCCGATCCGTCGACGCGGCCCACGGTGAAGCCCGCCTCGGCCGCGATCGCGGCGCCCGGCACGTGATCCCACGGCTTGGCGCGCGTGTAGACGAGGAAGCCGACCTGCTGCGTCACGAGGTCCGCGTAGTCGAAGCCCGCGCACATGCGCAGCTCGTCGTAGCCGCCGAGCTCGGGCTCCGCGGCGAGCAGCCCCGCCTTGACGTCCTCGACCGCGAACCTCACGGAGACCGCGCCGCGGGGCTCCTCGCCGCGCAGCGACGCCCGCGCCTCCGCGCCGCGGGTCGCCTCGACGGCCGCGGACAGCGACCTGCCGTCGACGAACGCGCCCACGCCCTGGAGCGCCTCGAACATGTGCCCGAACTCGGGCTGCAGGATCCATCCGCCCACCGGCACGCCGTCCTCGACCAGCCCCACCATGACCGCGTAGGTGTCCGAGCCCTCGACGAAGTTCGCGGTGCCGTCCACCGGGTCCACCGTCCACGCCGTGCCTTCGGTCGCGAGCACCGCGGCGATGGACGGGTCCGCGGCCGTCGCCTCCTCGCCCACCACCGGCACGTCGAGGATCTCCCGGAGCAGAGGGGTGAGCGCGCGCTCGGCCTCGAGGTCCGCCTCCGTGACGTAGTCGCCGGGTCCCTTGAGGTGGACGTGGTGCTCGGCGAGGGCGCGGAAGCGGGGGCGGATCTCGGCGTCCGCGACGCGGCGCATGGCCTCGCCGACGGCCGCGCGCGAGGCGGCATCGAGGATGGGCTCCATGCGCCCATCGAACCACGGGCCTCCCACGCCCCGGCGCAGGGACGATGCGTCGACACCGGACGTTCATGCGTCCCGCCGTCCCCAGGGTCCCGCTCGTGCGGTCGCACCCCATATGTATATTGAGTGCGTCCTTGGCAGGTGACGCCGCCGGGACGCAGATCCCAGAGAGAAGGTTCCATGACCCGCAAGCTCGTGATCGTCGAGTCGCCCACCAAGTCGCGCACCATCGGCGGCTACCTGGGCGCCGACTATGACGTGGTGTCGTCCGTGGGCCACATCCGGGACCTGGCGGAGCGCTCCGACCTGCCCGCCGAGCTCAAGAAGTCCGACATCGGCAAGTTCGCGATCGACATCGACGGCGGCTTCCAGCCCTACTACGTGGTGAGCTCGGACAAGAAGAAGATCGTCGCCGACATCAGGAAGCGCCTCAAGGAGGCCGACGAGCTCTACCTCGCGACTGATGAGGACCGCGAGGGGGAGGCGATCGCCTGGCACCTGCTCGACGTCCTCAAGCCGAAGGTGCCGGTCAAGCGCCTGGCGTTCCACGAGATCACCCGCGAGGGCATCAGCCGTGCGCTCGAGAACCCCCGCGAGGTCGACATGGAGCTCGTCGAGGCGCAGGAGGCCCGCCGCCTCCTCGACCGCCTCTACGGCTACGAGGTGTCGCCCGTGCTGTGGCGCAAGATCCAGTCGGGCCTGTCCGCCGGCCGCGTGCAGTCCGTCACGCTCCGCCTGGTCGTCGACCGTGAGCGGGAGCGGATGGCGTTCCAGTCCGCCGAGTACTGGGACCTCAAGGGCACGTTCACCGCGACCGAGGGCAAGGACGCCGGACGCAGCTTCGACGCGCGCCTCACCACCGTCGACGGCAAGCGCGTCGCGACGGGCAAGGACTTCGACGACCGCGGCCGTCTCAAGAACGACAAGGTCGTCCACGTCCACGCCGCGCTCGCCGGCGCGCTCGCCGCGGGCCTCGCCGACGCATCGTTCGCCGTCAACGGCGTCGACTCGCGCCCCTACAAGCGCCGCCCGGCCGCCCCGTTCATCACGTCGACGCTGATCCAGGAGTCGAGCCGCAAGCTCCGCCTGGGCGCGCGCCAGGCGATGGGCGTGGCGCAGGCGCTGTACCAGAAGGGCTACATCACCTATATGCGTTCGGACTCGCCCGTGCTGTCGGGCGAGGCGGTGCGCGCCGCCCGCAAGCAGGCGACCGCGATGTACGGCGCCGACGCCGTGGCCGCGAGCCCCCGCATCTACGCGACCCAGGACTCGAACGCGCAGGAGGCCCACGAGGCCATCCGCCCCGCCGGCGACTCGTTCCGCACGCCCGACTCGGTGCGCACCGAGCTCACCGGCGACGAGTTCCGCATGTACGAGATGATCTGGAAGCGCACCCTGGCCTCGCAGATGGCCGATGCGGTGGGCACCACGTCGACGGTGCGCATCGGCGCGACCACGGCGGCGCACCACGCGGTCGAGTTCTCCGCCTCCGGCACCATCCTCACGAGCCCCGGCTTCATGGCGCTCTACGAGGAGTCGCGCGACAAGGCGCGCTACGAGGAGGACGAGCAGAAGGTCGAGAAGGAGTCGCGCCTGCCGGTGCTCGCCGAGGGCGAGAAGGTCACCGGCGAGGGCATCGAGCCGCTCACCCACGCCACGACCCCGCCCCCGCGCTACACGCAGGGCTCGATGATCAAGGAGCTCGAGGACCGCAAGCTCGGGCGCCCGTCGACGTACGCCGCGATGGTCGACGTCATCATCGACAAGGGCTACGTCAACGTGGTCAAGCAGGCGCTCGTGCCCACGTGGCTGGCGTTTGCGATGATCCGCCTGCTCGAGCAGCACTTCGCGTGGCTCATCGACTACGACTTCACCGCGGACATGGAGGAGGGGCTCGACAAGATCGCCGCCGGCGACGTGTCGCGCGTCGACTGGCTGAGCGAGTTCTACTTCGGCTCCGGCGAGGACGAGGACGGACGCGGCCAGGGCCTCAAGCGCCTCGTCGACGACCTCGGCGACATCGACGCGCGCGCGAACTCGACGTTCGACATCGGCGACGGCATCGCGCTGCGCGTCGGCAAGTACGGCCCGTACCTCGAGCGCGAGGCGGACGGCGAGAAGCAGACCGCCTCGGTCCCGGACGACCTCGCTCCCGACGAGCTCACCGTCGCCAAGGCGGAGGAGCTGCTCGCGAGCCAGGGCGGCGACGAGCGCGTGCTCGGCCAGCACCCGGCGAGCGGGCTCGACATCGTTGCGAAGGCCGGGCGCTTCGGCCCGTACGTCACCGAGGTGCTGCCCGAGGACGCGAAGGGCCGGCCCAAGACCGCGAGCCTGTTCAAGTCGATGGACCTCGAGACCGTGACCCTCGAGGACGCGCTCAAGCTCATGAGCCTGCCGCGCGTCGTGGGCGTCGACCCCGCGACCAACGAGGAGATCACCGCGCAGAACGGCCGCTTCGGCCCGTACCTCAAGAAGGGCACGGACTCGCGCACCATCGAGTCCGAGCAGCAGCTGCTCGACATCACGCTCGAGGAGGCGCTGGCGATCTACGCGCAGCCCAAGCGCGGCCGCGGTCGCGCGGCCACCCCGCCGCTCAAGGAGTTCGGCGAGGACCCGACCTCGGGCAAGCCGATCGTCGCCAAGTCGGGCCGCTTCGGCGACTACATCACCGACGGCGTCACCAACGTGACGATCCCCAAGACCGAGAGCGTCGAGTCGGTGACCCCCGAGCGCGCGATCGAGCTCCTCGCGGAGAAGCGCGCGAAGGGCCCGGCCAAGAAGCCGGCCCGCCGCACCGCCGCGAAGAAGACCACCACGCGCAAGAAGTGACCGGAGGACAGCATGGCTGAGGACAAGGGCACCGACCGCTCCGTCAACCTCCGGTGGCTGGGCTACCTGGGCCTCGTCCTCGGGTTCGGGGCCGTCGTGCTCACCGTGGACTCCGGCTCGGTCTCGGTCATGGGCTTCTCGTTCGACGTGAGCGTGCCGATCATCGCAGCGCTCGCCTTCCTCGGCGGCATCCTGGGCGGCCGCTTCGGTCCCAAGCAGGGCGACCTCTAGCCTCTCGTTTCCTGCGCGACGGCTGTCGCGCGCGCACGGTTCGGCCCGCATCGGCCGCCGTCGCGACGATGTGCGGCGCACGGCTCGCGCGCCCTTGCGGCGCGACCCGGCGGGAGGGACCGTGGTTCCCGGAGGGGGCACGATGGACGCCACGCTCGCGGGGCTGTCTGAGGGCGCTCGAACGCGCCTCGCCGCGGACGCCTACCTCCTCGAGGGCGAGCCCGCCGCCGCCGAGCGCCTGCTCCGCTCCGCGGCGCTCCGCGTCCTGACCGCGCGCCGCCGCGGCCCGCTCGAGGCCGGCATCCGCGGCGCCATGGCCGAGCTCCACCTGCATCGCGGGCGCCGCCGTCCGGCGGAGTCGCCGCCGGCCAGCGGGACGCTCGAGGCGCTGCGCTCGCTGACGCCGCGTCAGCGGGCCGCGACGATCCTCCGTCTCGTCGACGGGCTGTCGACCACGGAGGTCGCGACGTCGCTCGGGCTCCCGGAGCCCGCCGCCGGGGACGCGCTGCGCGCCGGCCATCTCTCGCTCGCCGGCGCGCTCGGCGTGGCCGCGTCGGGAGTGCCCGACGACGTGGTCGAGGAGGTCGAGGTGTCCTCCCGCCGCGATCGGTCCCGGGGAGCGCCCTAGCGTCGCGGCCCGCGATGGTCGAGCGTCCCCCTCCTCGCCCCACGCCGACCAGCGTGGCGGAGGCCCTCGCCGTCGCGGCGGCCGACGCGGCGGGGACGATGCGTGGGCGCGCCTGGCGTGCGCTCGCCGGCCTGGACGCGCTGGCGGTCGAGACCCGCCGGCGGCGCCGGGTGCGGCGCGTCGTGCTGGCGATGGGGATCGCGGCGCTGGTCGGTGCCGGCGTGCTCCGCCTGGTCGACCCTCCGGTGCCGCTCGGCGATCGACTCGCCGACGCGATCGCCGCCGGGGACGGCGACGCGGTGGGCGGGCTCATCGCGGACGGCGCGCTCGAGGAGCTCGACCGCGCGCGCCCGGCGGAGGCGATGCGGCTCGCGGCCGCCACGTGCGACCTCGCGATGCTCGGGCGCCTCGCCGACGCGGGCGCGCGGCGCTTCGCGGACGGCCGGATCCGGGAGGACGCCGCCCTCAGCGCGGCGATCCGCTCCTGTCCCCGCGGCGTGATCGAGGCGGTGTGGGAGGGCTCCCCGTCGAACGCGCCCCCGATCCACCTCATGGCCTTCGTCGCGGCCGAGGGCTCGCCCGCCGCGGTGCGCACCCTCGCGGGCCTGGGCTTCCCCGTCGACGGCGCGGACGGCGCCGCCGGCCCGAGCCCGCTCGAGGCCGCGATTCGCGCCGGGCGTGCCGACACCGCGCATGCGCTCGTCGCGCTCGGCGCCGACACGCGCCTCCGCACGGCCGACGGGGAGCAGCTGGCCGTGCTGCTCGCCCGGCTGCCGTCCCCGGCGGACTGCGCCGCCATGGCCGCGAGCACGACGGCGGCGTGGCGTGACGAGTGCGCGTCGATCCTCCACGGGGGCCGGCCGTGACCGCCCGCCGGTCCCGCGCATCGTCCGGTGTCAACCCGCCGGCGGAGGCGAGCGTTCATATGTCGGGAGGGGACATGGACGACCTGGAGCGCGTGCTGAGCGAGCTGTACCGCTCCGCGCTCGGTCGCCTGTGCACCTACGGGTACCTCCTCACGGGCTCGCAGCTCGACGCGGAGGACCTGGTGCAGGAGTCGATCGTCAAGGTGTTCTCGAAGCGGCGGCGGCTCACCGACGTGCGCGCCGCGGAAGCGTACGTGCGCGCCGCGATGCGCACCGTCCACCTCGACGCCGTGCGCCGGGGCGCCCGCTGGCGTCGGCTCATGCCGGGCCAGGCGATCGACCAGGCCGAGCCGGATCCGGCGGACGAGATCGTCGCCACCGATGACGTCGATCACGCCCTGCGGACGCTGCCGCCGCGCGTGCGCGTCGCCGCGGTGCTGCGGTTCCACGACGATCTCACCGTCGAGGAGATCGCGCGCGAGATGGGGATCGCCGGCGGCACCGTGAAGACCCTGCTGCACCGCGCGCGTCAGGCGCTCGGGCCGTGGCTGGCGGACGAGCGGCGCGGGCGCGACGAGGTCGCGACGGTCGCCGTCGAGCCCGCGAGCAAGGGGGTACGGCATGCCTGAGGAGCTGCTCCGCATCGCGGCAGAGCGCGGCGAGGCCGCACGCCGCCGTCTCGAGGAGGACGGCACGGCGAGGCTCGCCGACCGCATCCGCGTGGGACGGTTCCGGCGCGCCACGACAGTCGGCGCGACCGTCGCCGCGGCGATCGTGCCCGCAGCGCTCCTCGGCGCATGGGCGCTGGGCCTGGGCCCGCTGCACGCGCTCGAGCCCGCGGGTCCCGGCGACGATCTCGACCTCACCGACGCGCCGCTCGAGCGGCAGCTGCTCGAGGCGATCGAGCGCAGCGACCACGACCGCATGCGCGGCCTGCTCGAGCTCGGGATCTACCTCGACGAGCCGCTCCCGGAGCGTCAGACCTTCGTCCAGGCGGCCGCCTCCGCGTGCGACCCCGGGGGCATCGAGATGCTCGTGCGGGCAGGCGCGCCGTGGATCGCCTCGATGGCGGCCGAGCCGCAGCCGGGCACGTCGAGCACGGTGTTCGACCCGGTGATCGCCGGGGCCATGTGGGTGTGCCCGGTCGACGTCGTGGAGAGGGTCGTCCACCTGAGCCCGTACGACTGGAGCCCGCGCGAGATCATGGCGCTCGCGATCGCTCAGGCCCCCGACGACACGGTCGCCTCGCTCGCGGTGCTCGGCTACCCGCTCGAGGAGCCGGGGGTGTGGAGCAGCCTCGCGGACGCGGCGGCGCTGCGCGGCCCCGACCTCATCCGCCTGCTCCTCGACCTCGGTGCGGACCCGACGATCGAGATCGAGGGCGTCCCGCTCGCGACCTGGCTCGCGCAGCAGGGCGAGGCCCGCGACCTGGTCGGGCTCATCTCGGACGCGGCGGAGGCGGCGTCATGAAGGCTTCCCGGTGGACCGCAACCGTGACGGCAGCGCTGCTGCTCGCCGCGTGCACCGGGGGAGGGGACGATGCGGGGAGCGCCTCCCTCGCATCGTCCCCGGTCGCGGTCGAGGGCGGGCTCACGCCCGACCAGGCGCTCAAGGTGGCCGCCGTCCGCGGCGACGTCGAGGACGCGCGCGCGGCGATCGCCGCCGGCGCGGATGTGGACCGGGGTTCCGGCGTGGGGGCGGGCCCGCTGCACGCCGCCGCGAGCCTGGGGCACGCGGACGTCACCGCCCTGCTCATCGCCGGAGGGGCACCCGTGAACGGGCGCGCCGAGTGGGGCGACATGCCGCTCCACCTCGCCGCCCGCGCCGGGCAGCTCGAAACGATGGAGCTTCTCATCGAGGCCGGGGCGAACCTCACGCCGCTGCGGGGCGCGGTCGACGGTGCGGACCCGCTCCACTACGCGGCCGCGGCGGGGCAGGTCGACGCGATGGCGCTCCTCGTCGACGCGGGCGTGCCGGTCGACGTCAGCCACGCGGGGCTCGGCACGCCGCTCGACTTCGCGGCCTGCCACGGCCGCCTCGACGCGGTGAGGTGGCTCGTCGAGCACGGCGCGGCCGTCGGGGACGACGCGGAGGACTGCGCGTGGGACGCCGGCTTCGACGAGGTGGCGGCGTACCTCGACGGCCTCGGCTGACGCCCGCCCGGGCGCCGCATCGTCCCCCTATGCTGGCCGTATGAGTGCACCGCTGCCCATGTCCGCGCCCGCCGTCCGCTGGGGCATCCTCGGCGCCGGCGGCATCGCCCGCAAGCTCGCCGACGCCGTCACGCACTACACGGACTCGTCCGTGGTCGCGGTCGGCTCGCGCGACGAGGCGAGGGCCCAGGCCTTCGCCGACGCCGCCGGCATCCCGACCGCCTACGGCTCGTACGAGCAGCTGGTCGCGGACCCGGACATCGACGTCGTCTACGTCGCCACCCCGCACAGCCACCACCATGAGCACACGCTGCTCGCGATCGAGGCCGACAAGCACGTCCTGTGCGAGAAGGCCTTCACCCAGAACGCCGCGCAGGCGCGCGAGGTGGTCGCCGCGGCCCGCGCCAAGGGCGTGTTCGTCATGGAGGCGATGTGGACCCGGCACCTGCCGCACGTCCACGCGCTCCGCGAGCTCATCGCGCGCGGCGAGATCGGCGACCTCGTCTCGGTCCAGGCGGACCACGGCCAGATGCTCACGCACGTCGAGCGCATGTGGAACCCGGCGCTCGCGGGCGGTGCGCTGCTCGACCTCGGCGTCTACCCGATCGCCTTCGCGCACGACCTCCTCGGCGTGCCCGACAAGATCACCGCGACCGGCCGCCTCCGCGAGACCGGCGTCGACGGCCAGGCGTCGATGATCTTCGACTACGAGCACGCGCAGGCGATCCTCACCACGACGATGGAGGCGCGCACCCCGTGCATGGCGCTCATCGGCGGCACCGAGGGCCGCGTCGAGGTGCACGACACCTTCTACACGCCCACGTCCTTCACCGTCACCCGGCTCGACGGCACGTCATGGACGTACGACGGCACGCTGCCCAACGGCTTCCAGTTCGAGGCCGCCGAGGTCGCGCGCCGCATCCACGCGGGCGACACCGAGAGCCCGCTGCTCACGCTCGACCAGTCCATCGAGATCATGGAGATCATGGACGAGGTCCGCATGCAGATCGGCCTGCGCTACCCGAACGAGGTGTAGCGCGGATGGACGATGCGGCGGCCGGGTGGGCGCCGCATCGTCCGTCGTGTGCTCAGCCCGTGAAGGTCGGCGTCGCCGCGACGGGGGCCGCGGCCTCGGCCTCCGCCTCGACGACCGTCTCCTCGACGGCCGCGTCCTCGAGCCACTCGCGCACGCTCGGGTCCTCGTCGACGTCCGGGATCTCCTCGAAGAGGTCCTCGATGAGGCCCTCGCCGAAGGTCAGCGCGAACACCGAACTCCCGCCGAGGATCCCGCCCGGGGGCAGCTCCTCGAAAGTCTCGGCCTCGAGCAGTGCCGGGTTCATCCAGGCGGCGTCGAAGCCGAACTCGTAGGACTCGACCCCCGCGAAGAGGTCGGTGCCCCCGAAGAGGTCGTCGCTCACGAGCGACACGTCCTCGAGCACCGGGCCGTTGTAGAAGAACACCGACATCGCCGCGATCATCACCTCGCACTCCTCGCCCGTGCCGGTGATGGTGGCGGTGCTCGCCACGAGGTCGATGTCGACCTCGAGGTCGCCGCACACGTCGTCGGACTCGGGCAGCACATCCGCCGCGGTGAGCTCGGGGCCGTCCCCGACGATCACGTCGTCGACGAGCAGCATCTTCATGAGGAGGTCCTCGCTCGGGGCCACGAGCAGGGCCATGATGCCGACGTGGATCTCGGGGTCGTCGGTCGCCGAGGCGGCGGTCGAGGTGCCGAGCAGGGCGGCGGTGGCGACGGCCGCGCCGGCGGCCGTCGCAAGGGTGCGGTGATGCACGTGGGTTCCCCTCAGAGTCAAGAAAAGCCCGGTGTCACCTGCGATGATGCGGTGCCGGGCAAGCAGAATGTACAGCCTGCGGGACCCTCGGGGGAGCACGTGCTCGCGTCGGGTTCTTCGGGGTGTCGCGCATCGTCCCGGGTGAAGAGCGTCGGACCCGCCCGGTAGATTCATCCCATGGCATACGCGGGCTTCTGGGTGGTGTTCGAAGGGGCCGACGGCGTGGGCAAGACCACGCAGGTCGACCTGCTCGCGGAGTACCTGCGATCCGACGCGGGAGGCGGCCGCGAGGTGGTCACCACGCGCGAGCCCGGCGGGACCCCGCTGGGCGTCGAGCTGCGCCAGGCGATCATGCACGGCGACCACGTCGCTCCCCGCGCCGAGGCGCTGCTCTACGCCGCCGACCGCGCCCACCACATCGCCACCAAGGTGCGCCCCGCGCTCGAGGACGGCGCCGTGGTGCTGCAGGACCGCTACCTCGACTCGTCGGTGGTCTACCAGGGAGGAGCCCGCGGCCTCGGCGACGAGGTCGAGCGCATCTCGCTGTGGGCGACCGAGGGTCTGCTGCCCGACCTCACCATCGTGCTCGACATGGAGCCCGACGCCTCGCGCATGAGCCGCGACCTCGACCGCGTCGAGCGGGAGACCATCGCCAAGGCCGCCGAGATGCGTGCCGCCTTCCTCGCGCGCGCGGCGCTCGACCCCGGCCGCTACGCCGTGGTCGACGCGGCCCGCCCGGTGGCGACGGTCCAGGGGTCGGTGGTCGTCGCGGTGCTCGAGGCGATCGCGGCCAAGGCCGCGAGGGAGGCCGATGCGGCGGCCGGGTCGGACCTGGGCGTCGAGCCGTGGGGGACGCCGTGACGGTCTGGGACGAGGTCGTCGGCCAGGAGCGTCAGGTCGGGCCGCTGCGCGCCGCGATCGACGACCCGGGCTCGATGACCCACGCGTGGCTCATCACCGGCCCGCCCGGATCCGGGCGCTCGTACGCCGCGCGCGCCTTCGCCGCCGCCCTCCAGTGCGAGCGCGGCGGCTGCGGCGAGTGCCGCGCGTGCACCACCGCGCTGTCCGGCTCGCACGCCGACGTCACCCTCGTCGCCACGGAGAAGGTCACCATCTCCATCGACGAGGTGCGCGACCTCATCGGGCTCGCGGCCACCTCGCCGAGCCAGGGGCGCTGGCGGGTCATCGTCGTCGAGGACGCCGACCGCATGACCGAGCGCACCTCGAACGTGCTGCTCAAGTCCATCGAGGAGCCGCCCGCGCGCACCGTCTGGGTGCTGTGCGCGCCCAGCCCGCAGGACGTCGCGGTCACCATCCGCAGCCGCTGCCGCATCGTCGGCCTGCGCACCCCCGACCCCCAGGACGTCGCCCGCCTGCTGACCGAGCGGGACGGCATCGAGCCCGCGCTCGCGCTCGAGTGCGCGCTCGCGGCGCAGAGCCACATCGGCATCGCGCGCCGCCTCGCCCGCAACCCCGACGCACGCGCCCGCCGCGACCAGGTGCTCGCGCTCGCGACCGACATCCGCGGCGTGGGCGACGCGATCTTCGCCGCGGCGGACCTCGTCGAGGTCGCCGACGCCGACGCGAAGGCCGCTACCGAGGAGCGCGACGCCGAGGAGAAGGCGCAGCTCATGACCACCCTCGGCGTCGAGGACGGCGGCCGCATCCCGCCCGCGCTGCGCGCGCAGCTGCGCCAGCTCGAGGAGGACCAGAAGCGCCGCGCCACTCGCCACAAGCGCGACGTGCTCGACCGCGCGATCACCGATCTCATGTCGCTCTACCGCGACGTCGCCGTCGCGCAGACCGGCGCGACCGTGCCGATGGTCAACCTCGCGCACGAGGGCCACGTCCGGGACCTCGCCGAGCGGACCACGCTCGCGGACACGATGCGCTGCCTCGACGCGCTCGGCACCGCCCGCGAGCGGCTCGCCGGCAACGTGGCGCCGCTGCTCGCCCTCGAGGCGATGGCGCTCGACCTGCGGCCGCGCACCCCGAGCCGTCGTTAGGGTGGCGGGATGAAACGCCGCCTCGCCGCGGTCGCCGCGCTGGTGGCCGCATCGTCCCTCCTCGGCGCCTGCACCGCGGACCGGACGCAGATCGAGCCCTCCGACCCCTCGGTCACCGGCCTGCTGTCCCAGGCGCCCAGCGGCGACCCGGTCGCCCCCGACGACTCGCCCGTCTACGACCAGACCGTGTCCTGGGAGAAGTGCGGCGCGCTCGAGTGCGCGACCATCCAGGTCCCGCTCGACTGGACCGACCCCGCCGGCCAGACCGTCGACCTCGCGATCAACCGCTCGCAGGCCACCGACGCGAACGCGCGGATCGGCAGCCTCCTCATCAACCCGGGCGGCCCCGGCGGCAGCGGCCTCGACCTCACCGAGTCCTTCGTGGCGATGGCGGGGGACGATGTGCTGGCGTCGTACGACATCATCGGCTTCGACCCGCGCGGGGTGGGGGAGTCCAGCCCCCTCGCGTGCGGCGACGCGGACGTCATCGACGACTACTACCTCACGGACCTCACGCTCGACACCGAGGCCGCGATCGCCGACGCGCGTCAGGCGACCACGGACTTCGCGGAGGGCTGCCGCGAGCTCAGCGGGCCGCTCATCGAGAACGTCGACACGTCGTCCGCCGCGCGCGACATGGATGTCATCCGTGCGCTGGTGGGGGACCAGGAGCTCCACTACCTCGGCTACTCGTACGGCACCCAGCTCGGGGCCGTCTACGCCGAGCTCTACCCGGACCGCGTGGGACGGATGGTCCTCGACGGCGCCGTCGACTTCACGCTGCCGGTCGAGGAGCAGGCCGCCGGCCAGGCGCGCGGCTTCGAGGGCGCGCTGATGAACTTCATCGACTGGTGCCTCGACCAGGACACCTGCCCGCTGTCGGGCTCCCGCGAGCAGGCGCGCCAGCAGGTCTACGACATCGCGATCCAGGCGCGCGACGAGGGCTACGAGTCGCTCGACGGCGACCCCGTCAACGGCAACCTCATGATCTACGGCATGGTCATCACGATGTACGACGAGGGCTCGTGGATCTACCTCGAGGCCGGCCTCGACGAGGTGATGAGCCGCGGCACCGCGGACATCTTCTACCAGCTGGCCGGCTTCTACCTGGACAAGGACCCGACCAGCGGCGACTACATGTCGAACTCCCAGTGGGCGTTCACGTCGATCGGCTGCCTCGACGGCGGCGAGGCGGAGCAGTTCACCGTGGACTCGCTCGCGGACTTCCGCGACCAGATGGAGGAGGTCTCGCCCACGTTCGGCTGGTGGTTCGCCTCGTCGCTGGGCTGCGACGGCTGGCCGTGGATCGCGAAGGAGCCGGTGACGGCGCTCGAGGCCGCGGACGACGCGGCGCCCATCCTGGTGATCGGCACGACGAACGACCCGGCGACGCCGTACTCGTGGGCCGAGTCGCTCAGCGAGCAGCTCGCGAGCTCGACCCTGCTCACGTACGAGGGCGAGGGCCACACCGCGTACGGACGCTCGAACCAGTGCATCGTCGACGCGGTCGACGGCTACCTCGTGGACGGCGAGATGCCGGTTTCAGGATTGCGCTGCTGAGGCGCTATCATGTCTTTCCGTGCCCTCAGGGGCATGGACGCGATCCCTCGGGACCGCACCGCCGCCTTAGCTCAGTCGGCAGAGCGATTCACTCGTAATGAATAGGTCGTGGGTTCGATTCCCACAGGCGGCTCGTTCGGAAACGGCCCGGCTCCCTCAGGGGAGCCGGGCCGTTTCGCGTTCCCCCGCTTCTGCGCGCTGCGAGGTGCTCAGCGCCCGGAATCGCTGATTCTGGGCAGTCAGCACCTCCCAGCGCGCTGCACTGCGGTCGAACGCGGCCTCAGCCCATCGGCCAGCCCGTGTAGCCCTCGGCGAGGTAGGTGCGCCCCGCCTCGGACTCGACCACCGACCGCAGCTCGCCCAGCTGGCGCAGCCGGTCGAAGTCGGAGGCGTCGGGCGCGACGTGCAGCATGCTCGTCATCCACCACGAGAAGTGCTGCGCCTTCCAGATGCGGTCGCGCGCCGCATCGGCCCACCCGTCGATGGGCGCCTCGTCCGACCGGAGCAGCAGCGCCTCGAGCGCCCGCGCGAGCAGGATCACGTCCGCGACGGCGAGGTTCATGCCCTTCGCGCCGGTCGGCGGCACGGTGTGGGCGGCGTCGCCGACGATCGCGACCCGCCCGTGACGCAGGTCGCGGGCCACGAAGGACCGGAAGCGCAGCACGTCGCGCTGGAAGATCGGCCCCTCGACGAGCGTGGTGCCGGGCACCCGTTGCTGCAGCGTGTCCCAGATCTCGGCCTCGCTCATCGCCCCCGCGTCGGCGGTCGGGTCGCACTGGAAGTACATGCGCTGCACCGTGGGCGACCTCTGGCTGATGAGCGCGAAGCCGTCGGGGGAGTTGGAGTAGATGAGCTCGTCGGCGCTGGGCGCCGCCTCGCAAAGGATGCCGAACCAGGCGAACGGGTACTCGCGGAAGTAGCCGGCATGGGATCCGGACATCGCCTTGCGCACGACCGAGTGCGACCCGTCCGCGCCCACCACGAAGTCCGCCTCGACCTCGAACGGCACCCCCGCATCGTCCATGGCGACGATGCGCGGGCTGGTGGTGTCGACGCCCTCGACCGCGGTCGCTATCACGCCGAAGCGGAGGTCCTGTCCGGCGGCCAGCCGCGCCGCGAGGAGGTCCTTGAGCGCCTCGTGCTGCGGGTAGAGCCACACGGACCGGCCCGCGAGGCCGGGGAAGTCGATCCGGTGCCCGGCGCCCTCGAAGCGCAGCTCGATGCCGTCGTGGCGCTGCCCGACGGTGTGCACGCGCGAGCCCTCGATGGTCGCGAGGAGATCCACCGTGCCCTGCTCGAGGATGCCGGCGCGGATGGTGGACTCGATGTCCTCGCGCGAGCGCTGGTCGAGGATGATCGAGTCGATGCCCGCCTCGGCGAGCAGGTGCGACAGGACGAGGCCCGCGGGTCCCGCGCCGACGATGGCGACCTGGGTGCGAACGGCTGAGGTCATGATGTCTCCTTTGACACGATGCGACGCCCATTGTGCGGCGGGGGAACGCCCGAAGGCGGGCGGTTCCCATTGATTGGGAATCTATCTACCTCAGCGGGGCTCGGCGAGCGCGCGCTCGACCTCGAGCGCGGCGCGATGCAGCTCCTCGAGCGCGAGGCCCGGTGCGGCGTCGCGGGGGAGCACCGCCGAGAGCGCCGCCATCGCGCGACCGCCGCGGTCGCGCACCGGCACCGCGACGCCGGTGGAGATCTCCTCGATGAAGCCCGGCGCGATCGCATGCCCCAGCCGGCGCACCTCGGCGAGCTTGCGGCGCACCGCCGCCGGGTCGGTCGGGGTGTGGGCGGTGAGGCGCCGAAGCGGGCGGGAAAGCACGCGCTCCTGCACCTCCGGGTCTGCGAACGCCAGCAGCACGAGCCCGGAGGACGATGCGTGGAGCGGCAGGCGCCCGGCGATCCGGGTGATGTTCGCGCCGGCGTCCGGGCTGCTGAGCCTCTCGAGGAACAGGGCCTCGTCCTGCTCGAGGATCGCGAGCTGCGTGTGCTCGCGCACCCGCGCCTGGACCCGCTCCATCGCGGGCAGCGCCGCCTGCCGCACCCGCAGCGGGAGCGACGAGCGAGTGGCGAGCTCCCACAGGCGCACGCCCACGCGGATCCGTCCCTCGCCGTCGCGATCGAGCAGCCCGGCCTCCACGAGCTCGCCCACGAGGCGGTGCGCGGTCGACGACGGCAGCCCCGCGCGGCGGCCGATGTCGGCCGCGGTCTGCACGGTCCTCGTCGGCGTGAACGTCTCGAGGACCCGGACGAGCCGGTCGGTCGCCGAGTCGCCTGAGGGAGAGTTCGCCACGGCGGCAGGATGCCACAGCGCGCGGGGGTAGCCTCGGACCATGTCGCCGGCGACTCCGTCTCCCTCCGGACCCTGGTCCGCCCTCACCGCCGAGGCGGTGGCCCAGCTCCTCGGGTCCAGCCCCGCCCGCTGGTGGCTGTCCGGCGGCGCCGCGCTCGACCGCTGGGTCGGCTCACCGATACGTGAGCGCGAGAACATCGACATCAGCACCGTCCCCGCCGACCTGCCGGCCCTCCTCGACGTGCTGCCCGCGCGGTACACCGCCTGGGTGCCGGACGGCGACGGGGTGATGCCGATCGCCGACGCCGCGGAGGACGCCGATCTGCAGCCCGTGCTCGTCCACGACGACGATGCGGGGGCCTGGGTGCTGCGCGTCAACGTCGAGGACGGCGCTCCGCGGGCCTGGGTCTACCGCAGGGATCCGCGGCTGCAGCTGCCGTGGGATCGCGTCGTGCTCGACCTCGACGGCATCCCCACGGGCGCGCCCGAGGTGCAGCTTCTGTGGAAGGCCTTCAGCCCCCGGCCCGAGGACGATGCGGACAAGGACGCCGTGCTCCCGCACCTGTCCGAGGAGGCGCGTCGATGGTGGGAGCGGGCGATCCTCAGCATCCACCCGCACTCGTCGTGGTCCATCCCCGTGCGGACCCCGATGAACCCGGCGCGCGCGAGCTGGAACCGCCCTCAGCGCTGAGCGTCGTCGGTGAACTCGCCGCTGCTGACCGCGTGGAGCACGAGGCGTCGGAACCACCGCTGGGCGGGTGAGAGGTTCATCTCGCGGCGCGTGTAGAGCGCGACGGGCGAGCTCGTGCCCGGCCACGGCAGGTCGGCGGTCTCGAGGTCGGGGAACCAGCCGCAGAACACGTCCGCGACGTGGCGCGGCAGGAGCGCGACCAGGTCCGTCGAGGCCAGCACCGCGGGCACGGTGGAGTGCTCCTCCACCGTGAGCGCGACCTGCGGGACGAGGCCGTGCTCGACCAGCGCCTGCTTCGGGAACACGTGGCCGCCGCGTGTCGACACGCGGATGAAGCGACGCCCCTCGAACATCCGCGGCCCGGTGGGCGGCAGCGGGTGGCTCCTCGAGGTCAGCGCGACGTACTCGACGCCGCGCACCGGGGTGCGCCACAGGCGCGCGGTGTCCATGACCGAGACGGTGAGGGCGACGTCGATCGCGCCGCGGACGAGCTCCTCCTCGGCCACGTCGGCATCGAGGCGCTTCGCCACGAGGTGCGGGGCGGCCCGCTGCCTCCCCAGGGCCGCCATGATCGGCGGCAGGAAGGTCTGCTCGCCGATCGAGGTGAGGCCCAGGGTGAGCTCGCCGTCGAAGCCCTCGGGGTCGAAGTCGGCGCTGTCGGTCACGGTCGCGTCGATCTGGGCGAGCGCCTCGTGCAGCGGGCCGAACAGCTGCGTCGCGCGCGGGGTGGGCACCATGACGTGGCCCTCGCGGCGGAACAGGTCGTCGCCGAAGCGCTTGCGCAGGCGAGCGAGCGTGTAGCTGACGGTCGGCTGCGTCACGTGGAGCCGATCCGCCGCGCCGGTGAGGCTGCGCATCTCGTAGAGCACGACGAAGGTGCGGAGCTGGTTGAGGTCGGCCAGTGCCATGCATCGAATCTCTCTATGCGGCGTTGCTACAGAATCTATTGGACCACAGTGTGGCGCGAGCCTAGGGTGGGAATCGAGACCCGCGAGTGACAAGGACGCCACACGTGATCAAGGACATCCCCGGCCATCCGGCGCACGCCCCGGCGCGCCACGGCGAGACGACCGGCGGCTTCGAGAAGTCGCCGGGCTGGCTCGACTGGTACGACGGGCCCGCGACGCCCACCTTCCGCCTCCCCGCCGGCGCGGTCGACGCGCACTGCCACGTCTTCGGTCCCGGCGAGGAGTTCCCGTTCGCCCCGGAGCGCAAGTACACGCCGTGCGACGCCTCCGCCGCGCAGCTGTTCGCGCTGCGCGACCGGCTCGGCTTCGACCGCAACGTCATCGTCCAGGCCACGTGCCACGGTGCGGACAACCGCGCGCTAGTCGACGCGCTGCACCGCAGCGGCGGCCGCGCACGCGGCGTCGCCACCGTGCGCCGCGACGTCGCCGAGGAGGAGCTCGCCGAGCTGCACGCCGCCGGCGTCCGCGGCGTGCGCTTCAACTTCGTCAAGCGGCTTGTCGACCGCGTGCCCACCGACTCGCTCGACGAGATCGTCGCCAGGATCGCGCCGCTCGGGTGGCACGTCGTCATCTACTTCGAGGCCGAGGACCTGCCCGACCTCTACGACTTCTTCTCCGGCATCCCCACCGACGTCGTCGTCGACCACATGGGTCGCCCCGACGTGACGAAGGATCCCGACGGGCCGGAGTTCGACCTGTTCCTGCGCTTCATGCGCGAGAACCCCAACGTGTGGACCAAGGTGTCGTGCCCCGAGCGGCTCAGCGTCACCGGTCCCCGCGCGCTCGACGGCGAGCAGCACGCCTACACCGACGTGGTGCCGTTCGCCCGACGCGTGGTCGAGGAGTTCCCCGACCGCGTGCTGTGGGGCACCGACTGGCCCCACCCCAACCTCAAGGACCACATGCCCGACGACGGGCTGCTGGTCGACTACATCCCGCAGATCGCGACGACGCCCGAGCTGCAGCACAAGCTGCTGGTCGACAACCCCCAGCGCCTCTACTGGCCGGAAGGAGCATGACATGTCCCTCGACAAGCCGTACAAGGACATCCCCGGCACGATCATCTTCGACGCCGAGCAGGCCCGGAAGGGCTTCCACCTCAACCAGTTCTCGATGTCGCTGATGAAGCCGGAGAACCGCGAGCGCTACCTCGCCGACCGCGAGGCGTACCTCGACGAGTGGCCGCTGTCGCCCGCGCAGCGCCAGGCCGTGCTCGACCTCGACCTCAACGCGATGATGGCCGAGGGCGGCAACATCTACTTCCTCAGCAAGATCGGCGCGACCCACGGCATGAGCTTCCAGCAGATGGCGGGCTCGATGACCGGCATGAGCGAGGCCGCGTACCGCGACATGATGATCGGCGGCGGGCGCCGTCCCGAGGGCGTGAGGCTCAAGGACCTCGACGGCTGGACGCCGCCGTCGAAGGAGAAGGCCACCACGATGCGCCCGGACGCCCCGGCGAAGTACACGTCGGCGCTGTTCACCTCGCACGTGCCCGCGATCGGCGCCGCGATGGACCTCGGCAAGACCGAGGAGCCGTACTGGAAGAAGCTGTTCGCCGGCTACGAGTGGACCCGCAAGTGGGTGAAGGAGAACACCCCCGACGTCATCATCCTCATCTACAACGACCACGCCACGGCCTTCGACTCCACCATCATCCCGACGTTCGTGCTCGGCACGGGCGCGCACTACCCGGTCGCGGACGAGGGCTACGGGCCCCGCCCGGTGCCGGACGTCTACGGCCACCCCGAGCTGGCCGCCCACATCGCGCAGTCGGTGATCCAGGACGACTTCGACCTCACGCTCGTCAACGAGATGGTCGTGGACCACGGCCTCACGGTGCCGCTGTCGCTCGTCTTCGGCGACGTCGACGAGTGGCCGTGCAAGATCATCCCGCTGCCGGTCAACGTGGTGCAGTACCCGGTGCCGTCCGGGCGCCGCTGCTACGAGCTCGGCAAGGCGATCCGCCGCGCGCTCGACAAGTGGGACGGCGAGCCGCTGAACGTGCAGATCTGGGGCACCGGCGGCATGAGCCACCAGCTCCAGGGACCCCGCGCCGGCCTCATCAACGAGGAGTGGGACAACGCGTTCCTCGACCACCTCATCGCGGACCCGCTGGGCCTCACCGAGTGGCCGCACATGGAGTACGTCGACGAGGCCGGATCCGAGGGCATCGAGCTCGTCGACTGGCTCATCGCCCGCGGCGCGATGGATGATCAGTTCGAGGGAGGCGCCCCCAGCGTCGACCACCGCTTCTACCACGTGCCCGCCTCGAACACCGCGGTCGGCCACCTGGTGCTGAGCAACCCCGTGGCGCAGGCCACGCCCGCCGCCGACGAGCTTCCCCAGGAGGTCCATGCATGAGCAGCGACAAGGTCCGCATCGCCGTCGTCGGCGCCGCCGGAGCCTTCGGGATGAAGCACCTCGACGGCCTCGCCCACATCGAGGACGCCGAGGTGACCGTCGTCAGCGGCACCCGGCCCGAGCCGACGCAGGCCGTCGCGGAGAAGTACGGCGTGCCCACGGCCCTGCTCAGCTACGAGGAGGTGCTCGAGCGCGACGACGTCGACGCGGTCATCCTCGCGACCCCGACCGGGCTCCACGCCACCCAGACGCAGGCGGCGCTCGCGGCCGGCAAGCACGTCCAGGTCGAGATCCCGCTCGCGGACTCGCTCGCGGACGCCGAGGCCACGCTCGCCGCGGCCGAGGCGTCGGACCGGGTCGCGATGGTGGGCCACACGCGCCGCTTCAACCCGTCGCACCAGTGGGTCCACCAGCGGATCGCCTCCGGCGAGCTCGGCATCCAGCAGATGGACGTGCAGACGTACTTCTTCCGCCGGACCAACACCAACGCCAAGGGCGAGCCGCGCTCGTGGACCGACCACCTGCTGTGGCACCACGCCGCGCACACCGTGGACCTGTTCGCCTACCAGGCGGGACGCATCGTCCAGGCGAACGCGATCCAGGGGCCCATCCACCCCGAGCTCGGCATCGCGATGGACATGTCCATCCAGCTCAAGTCCGAGTCCGGCGCGATCTGCACGCTGTCGCTGTCGTTCAACAACGACGGCCCGTTCGGCACGTTCTTCCGCTACATCGGCGACACCGGCACCTACATCGCCCGCTACGACGACCTCGTCGACGGGCGGGAGGAGCCCATCGACGTGTCGCAGGTCGCGGTGAGCATGAACGGCATCGAGCTCCAGGACCGCGAGTTCGTCGCGGCCATCCGCGAGGACCGCGAGCCGAACTCCTCGCTGCGCCAGGTGATCGACTGCTACCGCGTGCTGGGCCAGCTGGAGGAGCAGCTCGCGTGAGCCTCCCCCGGATGGGCCTCGGCTGCATGGAGCTCAGCCATGCGTACGGCGTCGCGCCGTCGCCCGAGGACGGCGAGCGGATGCTCCGCGCCGCTCTCGACGACGGCGTGCGGCTGCTCGACACCGCGACGCTCTACGGCGGCGGCCGCAACGAGGAGCTGGTCGGGCGCGCGCTGAAGGGCCGGAGGGACGATGCGGTGCTCGCCAGCAAGGGCGGCATGGCGATGGTCGACGGCGTCAAGACGATCGACGGCCGGCCCGCGACCCTGAGGGCCCAGGTGGATGCCTCGCTCGGCCGGCTCGGCGTCGACCACATCGACCTCTACTACCTGCACCGCTGGGACAAGACCGTGCCGATCGCCGAGAGCGTCGGGGCGCTCGCGGAGGCGGTCGAGGCGGGCAAGATCGGCGCGATCGGGCTGTCGGAGGTGTCGGTCGCGCGCCTGCACGAGGCGCTCGAGGTCGCCCCGATCGCGGCCGTCCAGAACGAGTACTCGCTGTGGAGCCGCAACCCCGAGCTCGGCATGCTCGACGCGACCCGCGAGGCCGGCGTCGCGCTCGTCGCGTTCTCGCCCGTCGCGCGCGGCTTCCTCGCGGGCGGCGTCGCGGACCCGGAGGAACTCGCCCCGAAGGACATCCGCCGGAACATGCCGCGCTTCCAGCCGGACCACTGGCCGGCCAACGCCGCGCTGCTGCCCGCGTGGCACGCGCTCGCGGTCGAGGCGGGGTGCACCCCGGCGCAGCTCGCGCTCGCGTGGGTGCTGTCGCGGGGGTCGCACGTCGTGGCGATCCCCGGCACGACGAGCCTCGACCACCTCCGCGAGAACCGGGCGGCCGAGTCGCTGGCGGTCGCCCCCGAGATCCTGGCGAGGGCCGGCGACCTGATCGACACGGCGACCGTGTCGGGGCCGCGCTACAACGCCGCGCAGTCCGACGAGGTGGACGCGGAGGCCTTCGAGGACGCTGCGTAGCAGCGTCTCGGCCGGGAGGCGCGGCTACCGCGTCGCGGTACCCGCCGCATCGTTCCTGAAGGACGCCGGCGTCCGCCCGGTCCAGCCCTTGAACGCCCGCTGGAACGCGCTCTGGTCCGAGAACCCGGTGAGGAACGCGACCTCCGCGAGCGAGTGCCGCGAGTCCGCCAGCAGCGCCTCCGCGCCCTCGCGGCGTGCCCGTGCGGTGAGCGACTGGTATGTCTCGCCCTGCTCCGCGAGGCGACGGTGCAGCGTGCGCTCGCTCATGCCGAGGCGACGCGCGATCACCGCCCTCGTGGGGGGTCCGTCGGGCAGCAGGTCGGTGATGGTCGCGTGCACCGCGTCGACGAGCGACCGCTCGCCCTCCCGCGAGCGGAGGTCCTCGAGGTGGGCGATCAGGAACGAGGACAGGCCCTGGTCCGCCAGCCGGCCGCGGATCGCGAGCGTCGCGGCGTCGAGCTCGAGCGCGTTCCGCGGCGCGTCGAATGTCACAGGGCACCCGAAGTACGAGTGCGCATCCGTGATCGACGCCGGGCGTGGATGGCTGAACGTCACCGCGCGCGGCACCACGCGGCGCCCGGCGGCCTCGGACAGCATCGTCGTCACCGCCGCGAACGCGCACTCGTTGGCGAGCCTCGCGCCGCGCCGCGGCGCCGGCCGTGACAGCGTGAGCGTGGCGCCGCCGCCGGGCTCGTCGAGCAGCGCGTACTCGAGGGAGTCGCTCAGCAGCACGATGTAGCGCACCAGCCTGCGCAGCGCGTCGCCCACGGTATCGGCCGTCTTGAGCCCGAGCCCCAGGGCGCTGAAGTCGTCGGGGCGCAGCAGCGCGCCGTAGCGGTAGGGCAGCCCGTCGTCGTGCGGCAGCGTCGCCCGCTCGAGGACGTCGTAGTAGTCCTCCGCGTCCACGCGCTCCTGGGCCGCGCGCACCGGGTCCGCGTCCGGCGCCAGCCCGATGGTCGCCAGCAGCTCCTCCGGCGGGACCGGGGCGCTCGCGACCCGCGCGACGATCCTCACGACGGAGCTCCGGACGCTCGTCACGATGCGCATCCTCCCGTCCGGGATCGTGGGGTGCGGGTTGATCCACCGTAGTGCGGGGGTGGCCGCAACGGTCAACGGAACGGCCGTGGATGCCAAGACCAGGCCTCATGCCGCTTCCTAGCGTGAGCAGCATGAACACCACAGCACCCACCACCACCCGCACCGTCCAGCTCGACCGCTACGGCTCGCCCACCGAGCTCCGGCACCTCACGGTCGACATCCCCGCGCCGGCCGACGACCAGGTCGTCGTCCGCGTCCGCGCCGCCGGCATCAACCGCGGCGACGGCCTCGCCATCGCGGGCCTGCCCTACGCGGCCCGCCTGTCCTACGGCGTCACCCGCCCCAAGCGCCCCGTCCCGGGCACCGACGTGGCGGGCACCGTCGTCGCCGTCGGCGCCTCCGTGACCGCGTGGAGGCCCGGGGACGATGTGGTGGGCTGGGCCGTCGGCGCCTTCGCCGACCATGCGCTCGCCTCCGCATCGTCCCTGCTCGCCAAGCCCGAGGGCCTCACCTTCGAGGAGGCCGCCGCGCTTCCCACCGCCGCGGTCACCGCGCTCCAGGCGCTGGAGAGGGGCGGCATCGGGACGGCGCACCGCGTGCTCGTCCTGGGCGCCTCCGGCGGCGTCGGGTCGTTCGCGGTGCAGCTCGCCGCCGCGTGCGGCGCCGAGGTCACCGGCGTCTGCTCGACCCGCAACGTGGACCTGGTCCGGTCGCTCGGCGCCGACCGCGTCGTCGACTACACCGTCGAGGACGTCGCCGCGCTCCGCGGCTACGACCTCGTCGTCGACCTCGCCGGTCAGCTCCCGCTCACCCGCGCCCGCCGCCTGGCGAGGCGCGGCGGCGCCTACGTCGTCGTCGGCGGAGGCAAGGCGCGCACGCTCACCGGCATGCGTCGCTTCGTCGCGGCCGGGCTCCTGTCGCCGTTCGGCCCGCAGCGGCTGCGCCCGCTGTTCGCCACGCCCCGGCGCGAGGACCTCGCGACCGTGCTGTCTCACGCGGTCGACGGCCGCGTGCACCCGTCCGTCGAGGCCGCGTACGCCCTGCGCGACGCCGCCGACGCCGTCGACTTCGTCCACCGCGGGAAGGCCCGCGGCAAGGTCGTCCTCGTCCCCTGACACCCCACCCACCCGCTCACCCCCGGAGGAGCAGCCATGTCAACCGCCACCACCACCCCGTCCGCCGAGGTCGCCCCGGCCTCCACGCCTCACCGCCGGCTGCGCCGTCTCACCCGGGTCGCCGGCGTCCTCTACCTCGCGATCTTCGTGATCTACCCGCTCGCGACGTCCGTGCGCTCGACCCTGGTGGTGCCCGGCGACGCCGCCCTCACGGCCGCCAACGTCCGCGCCCAGGAGACGCTGTTCCGGTGGGGCCTGGCAGGTGAGGCGACGATCGTGCTCATCGAGATCGCGCTCGCGGCCGTCCTGTACACGCTGCTGCGCCCGGTGAGCCGGTCGGTGTCGCTGGCCGGGGCGCTCGCCCGCGTCGCCGAGGCGGTGGTGATGGCCGCCGGATGCCTCGTCACGAGCGTCCTCACGCTCGTCGCGCTCGGCGACGGCGGCGCGCTGGACGCCTTCGACGCCGGCGAGCGCGACGCTCTCGCGCTGTACTTCCAGGAGGCGAACGACGGGATCGTGCTGATCTGGGGCTTCTTCTTCGCGCTGTCGCTGCTGCTCACCGGCTGGCTGGTGGCCCGCTCCGGCTTCCTGCCCCGCGTCGCCGGCATCCTGCTGGCGCTCGCGGGAGCGGGCTACCTGCTGCAGAGCTTCGGGACCTTCCTCGCTCCTGGCCTGGCCGACGCGTGGGAGCTCGTGGTGATCGTGCTCGCGATCCCGGGCGAGCTGGTCTTCGCGCTCTGGCTCCTGATCAAGGGGGTCGACCAGGACGCGTGGCGGGCCGCCGCGGCCCGCGCCGATCGCGCGCAGGTCTGAGCGCGCCGATACCTCGATCCGGCGGAGGGTGCCCCTCGGGGGGTGCCCTCCGCCGGATCGGCGCGTGTCGCTCGACCGCCGCCGCCGACGGGCCCACGCGCCGCTGCTCGTGTCCGCGAGTTCGTGCGGCGCCTCGTCGAATGGCGCGAGGCGGTCATGCCTGCCGGTTGTCGCGGACTCTGGAGCGGAGCGGTGTCGCCCGCGGCTCTGGCGTCCCGCGTGACTTGGTCGCATGATGGTGAGAGGTGCCAAGGGGGAGCGGCATGTCGACCCTGCTCGCGTTCACGTCCGAGGACGGTTCCGCGGTCCTCGTCGAGGCGACCGACGCCTCGACCGGCCCCGTCATGCGTAGCGGCAGGCCGGGCGCTGCGGTCGTCGAGGCGACCGAGAGCCTCGAGGATGTCGTCGCGAGGATCGGTCCCGTCGTCAAGGGGATCGTCGCCGGCATCCGCGAGTCGGCCGGGCGCCCCGAGCAGATCGAGGTCGAGTTCGCCGTCACGATCGCCGCGGACTCCAATCTTGTGATCGCGCGCGCGAGCGGCGAGGCGAACTTCAGGGTCCAGCTGAGGTGGGGCGGCCCGAAGGTGGAGTGATGGCGGTGGCGGACCAGCGCTACGACGACTTCGAGCTGCGGATCGATCGCGACTCGGCGGACTCGTATCGCGTGGTGGCACGGGCATCGGCGGGGCAGATCGCGCGCGGCACCTTCGTGTCGCCGGTGGCGGACGACGACCTCGACAGGCTCGTCCAACGCGTGGGGCTCTCGCGGCGCCGACGCTCAGGCGCCGATGACCGGCTCGCCACCGTCGAACGGTTCGGGGCGTCGCTGTTCGACGCGCTGATCCGAGACGACGTCGGCACCGCCTACTACGCGGCGCGCGCACACGCATCGGCGGAGTCGCGCGGGCTCCGGATCACGCTGCGGCTGTCGGGCGCGCCCGAGCTGATGCGCCTCCCGTGGGAGTTCCTGTACAAGCAGCCGCGCTTCATCGCGCAGTCGGTGCAGACCCCCGTGGTGCGCGCCCTCGACCTCGACACGGCGACCCGGCCGCACGTCGTGAAGCCGCCGCTCCGGGTCCTCGGCATCGTCAGCAGCCCGGTCGGCTACCCCGAGCTCGACGTGGAGACGGAGCGGCTGAACCTCGAGAAGGCGCTCGGCGGCCTTATCGGGGAGGGGCTCGTCGAGCTCGTCTGGCTCGAGCGTGCCACGCTCGCGGAGATCGGCCGCCGCATCTCCGAGGACGACGACATCCACATCGTCCACTACGTCGGTCACGGCGCGTACGACGAGGCGACCGAGTCCGGGGTGCTCGTCCTCGAGACCCCGCAGGGCCGCGCGCAGGACGTGTCGGGGCGGCAGTTCGGCGCGATGCTCCAGGATGAGATGAGCCTGAGGCTCGTGGTGCTCAACGCGTGCGAAGGCGCGCGCACCTCGAGGATCGACCCGTTCTCGGGCGTCGCCACGAGCCTCGTCCAGTTCGACATCCCCGCGGTTGTGGCGATGCAGTTCGAGATCACGGACGAGGCGGCGATCGCGTTCAGCGACAGCCTCTACGACGGCCTCGCGCGCGGCCTGCCGATCGACGCGGCGATCGCCCCCGCGCGACGCGCGATCGTCGGCGCGATGAAGGAGGTCGAGTTCGCGACCCCGGTCCTGTTCCTGCGATCAGGTGACGCGCGGCTCTTCGACGTGGTCGGGGCACCTGCGCCGCGCGAGCCGGAGACGAGCGAGGTGCCGGTGCAGGAAGCCGAGCCTGCGCCCGTCCCCGCTGCCGAACCTGAACTCGAACCGGAACCTGAGGCCACGCCCGAACCCGAACCCGAACCGGAGCCCGAGCCTGTTCCCGCACCGGAACCGGAGCCGTCGCTCCGAGCCGAGCCGGCCGCGATCGCTGAACCCGCCGCCGCGCCCGCCGACCAGGCCGATCCCTACCGTGCCCTGCTTCACCCGACATCGGGCGGCGACCGAGCAGCGCCCGCGTCCGCTCGCCCGACCCATCCGGGAGGCAGGCTCGGAGGTCTGCGACAGCCGGTGACCTACGCCTGGATCGCGGCGGGACTCTGGGCGGCGGCGACGGTCGCGCTGCTCTCCGCGGTGCGGCTCCTCGACACGCGCATCGCGGACGTCGAGGCGGGGATCGGATGGCTGGGGATCCACGAGGTTCTCGGGGCCGCGGGAATAGCCGCCCTGGCCGCGCATCTCGTCGCTCGCTCGCAGAAGCGGCGGGTCGCGCTCGGCGTGCTCGTCGTGATGCTGCTGGCGCGGGGCCTGCTCGGCCTGACCCTCCTGGGGATCTCCGGCACGGACCCGTACGGCGTGTTCGACACCTTGATCCTTTCGTGGCTGATCGCCGTCCTCGGCCTGCTCGACATCGCCGCGGGCACCGCCCTCCGCTGGCTGCCGCGCGGCGAGGAGGCAGCGCGCCCGGGAAGCATCGTGGTCCCCGCCTACCTGCTCATGGTGGCCGGCGCGATCGAGGTCATCGTGGCCCTCGGGGCGGTCGCGTCGGGGTACACCTACGAGCTGCTCAACTGGATCTGGATCTGCGCACCCGCGACGTGGGCTGCCGCGTGCATCGTCGCCGCGCGCCTCCTGCGGCGGGAGATGGACGCAGGATCGGGGGATTTCGCGGGAGCCCCGTAGCCGCCGAGCCCGAGTCGGGAGGCCCTCGGCCGCCACCGGCGGCCGGCGTGGTGGGCGGTCCCCACCCTCGCGTGATCGCGAGGGGCATGCCTATGGTGGGCGGCAATGTCCGACCGTCGGAGAGTCCCCGCCCCGAGCCGATCGACCGCGACCACGGCTGCCGTCGCCGTCCGATGGGCGCTCGTCGCCGCCCTCGCGCTCGCGTTCGCCCTCGTCGACGGCCGAGCGGCGTGGGCGCACACGGATCTCGACCACTCCGATCCCGCCGACGGCACGACCGTCGAGCAGGCCGTCGAGGAGGTCGTGCTCACCTTCACGCTCCCGGTCACGCCCCTGGGCGAGGCCGTGGAGATCACCGGGCCGGACGGGCCGGTCGACGCGGCGGTCGAGCAGACCGACGACGGCATCGTGATCGTGGCGACGCCCGCCGAGCCGCTGGGCGACGGCAGCTACACGGTCGCGTGGACGGTCGCCGCGGAGGACGGGCACCCGCTCGACGGCGAGTTCGGCTTCGACGTCGAGGGCGCGACGCCCGCGCCGACCGCGACCGCCACCGCCTCGGCATCCCCGAGCAGCGAGCCCAGCCCGTCCGCGTCGACCACCGCGCAGCCGTCCGCGACGCCGTCACCCGCGGCGACGATGGACATGGATCCGGAGGCCGCCGGCGGCGACGAGAGCGACCTCGCCGCGCGCATCGTCGCCCGGGGCGGCGCAGCGATCGCGCTGTGGTCGCTGCTCGTGGCCGGTGGCGTGCTCGCCTTCGCCGGCTTCGCGATGCGCGGCCGGGACGCCGACGACGTGCCCCGCCTGCTCGCGGGCGTGCGGTGGTGCGGGGCCCTGCTGCTCGGCGGCCTCGCGCTGCGCGTGGTCGGGCGGTCCGCCCTCATCGCGGGCGGGTCGTTCGCCGACGGGCTGCAGGCCGAGGCGCTCCAGGACGCGCTGACGGGCACCTTCGCGTGGGTGCTCGGACTCCAGGCCGCCGGCGCGCTGCTCCTGCTCGTCGGTGCGCGCCGCACCGTCGCGGGCTCGTGGCTCGCGGTCGCCGGCGTGCTCGTCGCCGGAGCGGGCCACGTGCTCGGCGGCCACAGCAACACCGCCGAGCCGCGCTGGCTCGTGCTGACCGCCGACATCGCGCACCTCGTCGCGGCCGCCATGTGGGTGGGCGGCGTGGTCGCCCTCGTCGCGGTGCTGCGCCGGCGCGCCCGCGAGGGCCGCGCGCTCGCCGCGGGACCGATGGCGTCGCGCTTCGGCGTGGTCGCCGCCGCCTCGTTCGTCGTGGTCGGAATCGCGGGCGTCGTGCTCGCCTGGGAGATCCTCGAGGAGCTCTCCGACCTGTGGACCTCGACGTGGGGCATCGTGCTGCTGGTCAAGGTCGGGCTCGTTGCCGTGGTGGCCGCGATCGGCGCCTACACCCACTTCCGCATCGTGCCGCGGCTCGCCGCCCGGACGGACGCCGCGGAGAGCGATGAGCCCGAGGACGAGCACCTCCGATCCGCCGTCCGGTGGGAGTCGGTGCTCTTCGTCGCGGTCGTGATCGCGACCGCGGTGCTGGTCGCGTCCTCCGTCCACGCCTGACCGGCGCGCCGCCGACTACCTCCCGTGCTTCCTGAGGAACGCCTGCCATCGGTCCTCGGTCGCCTCGTCCCAGACGCCCGTCTGCCTGAGGCCCAGCACCCGTTGGATCCGTGCGACGGCCCGGTCGTGCTTGGTCATCGACTGCGCGTCCCACTCGCCCGTCGGCTTCGCCCCGATGACCCGCTGGGTGAACGCGATGCCGTGGGGATGCTTGCCGCCGTGCATGCGGGACGCCATCCGCACCGCCGAGCCGCGCTTGCGCGACAGCGGCCCGAAGAGGTTGTCGCGCTGCCGCGGCTCGAACTTCAGGGCGGCCTGCATGCGGCAGGCCGTCGGGTCGCCGGTCGGCTGCTCGAAGTTGCCCTCGCCCAGGTTGGAGTACGAGAAGGGGTCCGCATGGAGGTGGGTCTGGTGGTTCGCCGCGGTGCCGGCGGTTCCCTTGAGCGCGAAGGTCACCGCGACGCCGAGGCTCTGCGCCACGGGGACCGCTCGGGTGAGCATCTTCCGCTCCTCGGAGCCGCCGGCGGGCCAGTTGACGTCGACCCCCATCGAGTACGTCGTGCCGTCGTGGTGGCAGACGTCGTAGTGCGCGGATCTCGGCGCATGCACCGAGTGCACGCTGTTGTACGGCTTGCACTCGAGCAGCGTGTAGTGGTTCGCCTCCGCCCACTTGAGGAACTGCACCCACGCGAAGTCCGAGGTGCGCTGCTTGCTGAGGGCCATGTCGCTCTCCTTCACCGAGAGGTGAGGCAGCCGCCCGGGCCGCGGCGCACAGGCGCGGCGGACGCGCTCGGGGGCTGTCGATGTCGCGCATCGTCGCGAGCCGGGACGATGCGGGGTGGCCGGGGAACCGGTCGCGGCGCCGGACGGGGCGGCGGCTTCCACGCCGTCGCGCGGGCCCGGACGGGACGGACGCGCCTCGCGCGGGACTTTAGGTTCCAGCCTACGACCGCCACGTGCGGGCTGCTCGGGCGCCCTTCTGCCCCGAACCCCTTGCGCATCGTCCCCCCGCGAGCGACACTGAACGATGTATCGCTCGCTATCGTTCGGCGATCCCGCCGGACGGCAAGGAGGCCACCATGACCGGCACGGCACGCCCCGGGAACCGCGGGAGCTTCACCCCGCCCAGCCCCTCGGACGCGATGGACGCGATGTGGGACGCGATGGACCAGATCAAGAGCAGCTTCGACAAGCGCGTGGGGACCCGCATGGGCCGCGGCGACGTGCGCGCGGCCATCCTCGCGCTGCTGCACGAGGGTGACATGCACGGCTACCAGATCATCCGCGAGATCGAGGAGCGCACGGGCGGACGGTGGAAGCCCAGCGCGGGCTCCGTGTACCCGACGCTCCAGCTCCTCGCGGACGAGGGCCTGGTCGCGGCGGAGATGCAGCAGGACCGCAAGATCTACACGCTCACGGAGGCCGGCCGCGACGAGGCCGCCGCGGCCGCGAAGGATGCGCCGTGGGAGACGCAGCCGCTGTGGGACAGCTCCAAGCTGGGCCCGTTGTCGAAGTCCGGCTTCGAGCTCGCGCAGGCCGCCGCGCAGGCTGCCCGCACGGGCACCAAGGAGGAGCAGGACAAGGTCGTCGAGGTCCTGGACGAGGCACGACGTAGGATTTACTCGATCCTCGCGCAGGGCTGACGACACGCCGTCGGGCCGTCGGGGATCGAGGAGAATCGATGCCCGACGCCACCCGCGGACGCGCCCGCTATCGCCGCATCCTGCGCTTCGCCGCGCGCCACCTCATCGTCACGTGGTGGTACGAGCTCTTCCTTCCGCGCTTCGGCATGTCCGGCATCGCCGAGCGCACCCGCGAGGCCCGCATGCAGCGGCTCGCGCGCCGGTTCCGCGCGCTCGCGGTCGATCTCGGCGGGCTGATGATCAAGCTCGGCCAGTTCCTGTCGACCCGACTCGACGTGCTGCCGCCGGAGATCACCAAGGAGCTCGAGGACCTCCAGGACGAGGTCCCGGCGGTGCCGTTCGACGAGATCCACGCGCTCGCCGAGGACGAGCTCGGCGTGCCGCTGCGCCACGTCTACGCGAGCTTCGACGAGGAGCCGGTCGCCTCCGCCTCGATCGGCCAGGCCCACCGGGCCAGGCTCGCGGCGACGGACAAGGACGCCGTCGGCTTCACGGACGTCGTCGTGAAGATCCAGCGCCCCGGCATCGGCCACATCGTCGAGGTCGACCTCTCCGCGCTGCGCCGCATCGCGATGTGGCTCATGCGCATCCGGATCATCCACCAGCGCGTCGACCTGCCCGCGCTGGTCGAGGAGTTCGCCGCGACCAGCCTCGAGGAGATCGACTACCTCCACGAGGCCGCCAACGCCGAGCGCTTCGCCGAGAGCTTCGCGGACGATGCGCGGGTCCGCGTGCCCGCCGTGGTGTGGGAGCGCACCACCCGCCGCGTCCTCACGCTCGAGGACGTCACGGCGATCAAGATCACGGACGTGGAGGGCATCCGCGCCGCCGGCATCTCGCCGGCCGAGGTCGCGAACGTCTTCGCCGACGTCATGCTCGACCAGCTCTTCCGCCACAGCTTCTTCCACGCCGATCCGCACCCCGGCAACCTCTTCGTCACGCCGCGCGCGCCCGGCGCGGAGGGCCCCGAGTGGACGCTCACCTTCGTCGACTTCGGGATGATGGGCGAGGTGCCCGACCGGCTGCGCCACGCCCTGCGCGCGGTCGTGATCGCCGCGGCCTCCCGCGACGGCAAGGGCATGGTCCGCGCGATGCACGACGCGGGGGTCCTGCTGCCCTCGGCGGACACCGTCGAGCTCGAGCGGGTGATGACGCAGGTCTTCTCGCGCTTCGGCGGCATGGGCTTCGCGGACCTGCGGCGCGTGGACCCGCGCGAGTTCCGCGACTTCGCGCTCGAGTTCTCCGACGTCATGGTGACGATGCCGTTCCAGCTGCCGGAGAACTTCCTGCTCATCATCCGCGCGGTGTCGCTCACGTCGGGTCTGTGCAGCTCGCTCGACCCGGCGTACAACATCTGGGATTCGGTCGAGCCCTACGCGCAGCGCCTGCTGCGCGACGAGACCACGAGCATGGCGCGCGAGGTCGGGCGCGAGGCGGTCGAGGCCGTCGGCGTGATCCGCCACATGCCCAAGCGTCTCGACGCTGTCCTCCACAAGGTCGAGACCGGCAACCTCGCGGTCACGACGCCGCGTCTCGAGGAGACGTTCTCCAAGCTCGAGCTCACGGCGAGGCGCCTGGTGTCCGCGCTGATCTTCTGCGCGCTGCTGGTCGGGGGAGCACGGCTGCACGCGGACGACCCGGGTCAGGGGTGGGTGCTGATGATCGGCTCGCTCATCCCGCTCGGCCACGTGATCTTCGGGCGCCGCAACCCGCGCTGACCTCTCTCGCGATTACCTGTCCACGCAGCCGAGGCACTCTGTCACCGGAGGCCGGGGGTGTCGGCGGCGTGTCGCGCTCGGAGAGTCGCGGATCGGGGTCGAGCTCCCGGGTGTGCGTGGAGAGGTCAACGCGGCGCGGGGCCCGTCGAGCTCCGCACGATCAGCTCCGACTGCACCGGCGCGGGCTCGTGCGCCTCGGACCCGTCGATCCTGCTGAGCAGCTCGGCGAACGCCGCGCGTCCGCGTCCGGAGAGGTCCATCCGGAGGGTCGTGAGCGGCGGCGTGTAGAAGGCGGCGTCGGGCAGGTCGTCGATGCCGGTCACGCTGACGTCGCCGGGCACCTCGAGCCCGCGCTCGGAGAGCGCCAGGATCGCGCCGAGCGCCATCTGGTCGTTGGCCGACACGATGGCGGTCGCGTCGATCTCCGGCAGGTCGCGGATCAGCTCGTGGCCCGAGCGCGCCGACCAGTCGCCCTCGAGCACCGCGGCGACCTCGATGCCCTGGGACTCGGCGGCGACCTCGAGCGCGCGCGTACGGTTGCGGGCCGCGGACCAGTGGTGAGGGCCGGCGAGGAAGATCAGCCGGCGATGGCCCAGCTCCGCGAGGTGCGCGACCAGCGCGGGCATGCCGACCGTCGCGAGCTGGGACTGCACCCGCGACGGCTCGTCGGGCTCGGCCGCGATGAGCGCCGGGACGCGGAAGTCGATCCCCTCGAACGCGTGCGTCATCTCGTCGGTGGAGGACAGCGCGAGGATGCCCTCGACGTCGTGCTCCGCGATGATGGCCAGCGCCTCCCGGATCGAGGCGGTGTCGGTCGTGTCGAGGGTGACGACGTCGAGCACGTAGCCGGCGTCGCGCGCGGCCGCCGAGGCCGAGCCCAGGATCTTGCTGGGGCCGTACTTGTCGATGTCGTGGGTGAGGGCGCCGATGCGGCGGGACCGGCCCGTGGTGAGCGAACGGGCGGTGAGGTTGGGCCGGTAGTCGAGCTCGGCGAGCGCGCGCTCGACCTTGGCGCGCGTCTCCGGGCGGATGCCCTCGAAGCCCTTGAGGTACCGGCTGACCGTCTGGTGGGACACGCCCGCCGCGTGCGCGACGTCGTAGATCGTCGCCGGCTTGCCCGCGGCCGCCCCCTGCCGGGGCCTGCGCTCGGCGGGGTGCTCCGCGGCGGGAACCGCCTGGTCAGTCATGCCTGTCCGCCCTTCGTCGCACGCTCGTCCCCGCACCGTACCGCTCGCACATCACGAAACCGTGATGAACACGGGGCTTGCACATCCGGATATTACCGGTAACATCGCCGTATTGCACCAATGTGGCCGGTAACAAGACCGAGTCGGGGTGCGAAGCCGGATCAACAACGGAGTGGATCTATGGAGCACAGCAGCACCGCGGCCGCGACGGGGCGCGTCGACCTCGGAGTCGCGTACTACCCCGAGTACCAGCGTCACGACCGCCTGGAGACCGACCTCGACCTCATGGTCGAGGCGGGCATCACCACCATCCGCGTGGGGGAGTCCGTGTGGTCGACGTGGGAGCCGCGCGAGGGGGAGTACGACCTCGAGTGGCTCGCCCCGACGCTCGACGCCGCGCACGCCCGCGGCATCCGGGTCATCCTCGGCACCCCGACCTACGCGGTGCCGCCGTGGCTGCAGGTGGCGCACCCGGAGATCGCCGCGGACCGCGCGACGGGCGAGCCGATCCCGTGGGGCGCCCGTCAGGAGATGGACTTCACGCACCCCGAGTTCCTCGGCCGCGCGGAGCGCCTGGTCCGCGCGATCCTCGAGCGCTACGCGTCCCACCCGTCGGTGGTCGGCTTCCAGGTCGACAACGAGCCGGGCATCGAGATCTTCCACAACGACCACGTGTTCGCGCGCTTCGTCGAGCGGCTCGCCGCCACGTACGGCGACGTCGACACGCTCAACCGCGAGTGGGGCCTCACCTACTGGTCGCACCGCCTCCAGGATTGGTCCGAGCTGTGGCGTCCCGACGGCAACTCGTTCCCGCAGTACGACCTCGCGTGGCGGACCTTCCAGGCCGACCTCACCGCCGAGTTCATCGCGTGGCAGGCCGGCCTCGTCGAGGACTATCGCGACGCCGGTCAGTTCGTCACGACGTGCTTCCAGTACCCCCGCGCCGCGCTCGACGACCAGAAGACGGCCGAGGCGCTCACCGTGACGGCGGGCAACCCCTACTACGGGATGCAGGACCGCCTCGCGATCGACGACCGCCGCCCCACCACCGACTACTGGACCACGAGCGGCGTCGCGACGCTGTTCCGCCAGGGCGACCGCATGTACTCGTCGAAGCAGGCGCGCTTCCTCGTGACCGAGACCAACGCGCAGGCGATCGGCGACTCGGCCACCAACTACCCGCCGTACCCCGGCCAGCTCGCGCAGGCCGCGTTCTCCCTGATCTCGCGGGGCGCCGCGCTGATCGAGTACTGGCAGTGGAACACCCTGCCCTACGGCGCCGAGACGTACTGGGGCGGCGTGCTCCCGCACAGCCTCGAGCCCGGCCGCGTGTACCGCGAGATCGCGGGCATCGGCGCGCGTCTCGAGGGCCTCGGCGGCCTGCTCGACGGCTACGAGCCCGACGCGGACGTCGCCTTGCTGTGGTCCCTCCCGAGCAAGCACGCGCTGCAGTTCCAGCCGCCGTTCCGGATGCCGGCCGGCGACGCCGGCGATCCGTACGAGCGCATCGTCGACGCCTTCTACAACGGCGCGTTCGACGCGCGCGCCCAGGTCCGCGTGCTGCACGTGGGTCAGGCGCACGACCTCGGCGCCGCCGAGCTCGCGCGCCGCTTCCCCGTGCTGGTCGCCGCCGGCCTCTACATCGCCTCCGACGCGGACATCACGCTGCTCGACGACTACGCGGCGGCGGGGGGACACCTCGTCCTCGGCCCGCGCACGGCGTACGCGGACACCGAGGCGCGGGCCCGCCACCAGGTCGCGCCCCCGGGGCTCGTCGATGCGGCCGGCGTGCGGTACGAGGAGTTCTCCAACCTCGACGCCGCGGTCCCCGCCACCGGGACGCCGGCCCTCGCGCTGCCCGAGGGCGCCGGCGCCGAGCTGTGGATCGACGGGCTCCTCCCGGCGGGCGCCGACGTGCTCGCGAGCTACGACCACCCGCGCTTCGGCGATTTCGCGGCCGTCACGAGCGCCCCGGCGGGCGCAGGGCGGGTCACCACGGTCGGCTGCGTCCCGACCCGCGAGCTCGCCGCCGCGGTCGTCGGCCACGCGCTCGGCGCCGAGGCCGCCGACCGCCTGCTGGTCGACCCGCCGCAGGCCGTCACCGAATCGTCCGGCACCCTGCCCGACGGCCGCCGCGTGTGGTTCGTCTTCAACTGGAGCTGGACGCCCACGACCGTCGCCCTCACCCGGCCGGTCACGGACCCGATCGACGGCGCGGCGCACGCCGCCGGCGATCACCTGGATCTTGCCGCCTGGACCACGGTGGTCCTCGTCGGCGAGTCGGAGCACCCCGAGTCCCCGAACCCGGGACTGTAAGAGAGAAGGAACAGGAATGAACAAGGCACGGAAGACAGCAATGGCGCTGGCAGGCACTGCCGCCGCCTTCTCCCTCATCGCCACCGGCTGCAGCTCGGGCGACGGCGGGGACGGCGGCGAGAGCGCCGAGCCCATCGCCTCGGACGCCTTCGAGGAGGCCATGAGCACTCCCACCTCGCTCACCTTCTGGACGTGGGTGCCGGACATCGAGAACGAGATCGCGCTCTTCGAGGAGGAGTACCCGGAGATCGACGTCACCGTCGAGAACGTGGGCCAGGGCCTCGAGCACTACCAGAAGCTGCGCTCGGCGCTCGAGTCCGGCGAGGGCGCCCCCGACGTCGCGCAGATCGAGTACATGTACATCCCGACGTTCAACCTCACCGGCTCGCTGCTCGACCTGTCGGAGTACGGCGCGCGCGACCTCGGCGGAGACTACGTCGAGTGGGTCTGGAACCAGGTGGCGAACGATGCGGGCGTGTGGGCGATCCCGCAGGACACCGGCCCCATGGGCAACCTCTACCGCGAGGACATCCTCACGGAGGCCGGCCTCGACGGCGCGCCCGAGACGTACGAGGAGTACGCCGAGGCCGCGAAGCAGGTGAAGGACAAGACCGGCTCGCACATCTCGAACCTCGCGGCGAACGAGCCCGTCCAGCTCATCGCGCTGCTGTGGCAGGCGGGCCTCGACCCGTTCGGCTACGACGGCGCGGAGACCGTGTCGATCAACGTGAACTCGCCCGAGGTCAAGGAGGTCGTGCAGTACTGGCAGGACCTCGTCCAGGCGGACCTCGTGTCGACCGACGCGGGCTGGACCGACAACTGGTTCCAGAACATCGCCAACGGGAACTACGCCGGCTGGCTCGTCCCCGCATGGGGCCCGATCTTCCTCCAGGGCACCGCCGAGGGCACCACCGGCAAGTGGCGCGCGGCGCCGCTGCCGCAGTGGGACGCCGCGAACCCGGTGTCCGGCAACTGGGGCGGCTCGTCCAACGCGGTGCTCTCCACCACGGAGAACCCCATCGCGGCCTACGAGCTCGCGCGCTGGATCAACCACGAGCCCGAGCCGACGACGATGTTCGCGACCGAGCAGTTCCTCTACCCGGCGCTCACGTCGCTCCTCGAGGACCCGGAGTACGCCGACCAGCCCGTCGAGTTCTTCGGCGGCCAGGAGGTGAACGCCGAGTTCGCGGAGATCTCCGCCACGGTCGACCCGACCTTCGAGTGGCTCCCGTTCAACGAGTTCGTCCTCTCCGCGTACAACGAGACCGTCGGCGTCGCGTGGGAGAAGAAGGGCGACGCGGTCGCCGCGCTCGACGACTGGCAGCAGGAGATCGTCGACTACGCGACCGAGCAGGGCTTCACGATCGAGTAGCAGCAAGGGCGGGGGCGCCGCGCATCGGCGCCCCCGCCACCACCCTCACAACGCAGTGAAGGAGGCCTCCCATGGCCGTCACCACCGTCAGCTCCGCCGATCCGCCGGCGACGCGCAGGTCGCCCGGGCGCGCGGCTCGCCGCGGCCATCGCGGGCACCCGCTCGCCGGCTTCCTCTTCGTCGTGCCGTTCATGGTGCTGTTCATCGCGATGATCCTGGTGCCGCTCGGATACGCCGCGTACCTCAGCCTGTTCGAGAGCAAGCTCATCGGCGGCACCTCGTTCGTGGGGCTGAAGAACTTTGCCGAGGCCCTCACCGACCCGGCCTTCCTCGGCGGCGTCGGGCGCATGGCGCTCTTCCTCGTGATCCAGGTGCCGATCATGCTCGGCATCGCGCTGTTCCTCGCGCTCGCGATCGACAGCGGCCGCACCCGCGCCGCTCGCAGCGCGCGCCTGCTCGCCTTCATGCCGTACGCGGTCCCCGGCGTCGTCGCGACGCTCATGTGGGGCTACCTCTACGGCCCCGACTTCGGGCCGATCACCCAGGCCTTCGAGGCGCTGGGGCTGCAGCCGCCCGACCTCCTGGGCGAGTCGAGCATCCTCGGGTCGATGATGAACATCGTCACGTGGGAGTACGTCGGCTACAACATGATCATCATGTACGCCGCGCTCCGCGCGATCCCCACCGAGCTGTACGAGGCCGCCGCGATCGACGGCGCGAGCCGCATCCGCATCGCTCTCAGCATCAAGATCCCGGCGATCAAGCCCGCGATCATGCTCACGGTCATCTTCTCGGTGATCGGCACGTTCCAGCTCTTCAACGAGCCCGCGCTGCTCGACGCGATCGCGCCGGTGGTCATCACCAACGGCTTCACGCCGAACTTCTACGCCTACAACGTCGCGTTCGTGAACCAGGACGTCAACTACGCCGCGGCCATCGCGTTCCTGCTCGGCCTCGTCATCGCGATCATGTCGTACGTGGTGCAGCTCAGCTCGCAGCGCGCCGAGAGGAAGGTGCGGCGATGACCGCCACGATGTCAGCCGGCGGCACCGCCTCCGCCGCCGGTCTCCACAAGCCTCGGCCCTCGCGCCACCGCCGCGGCCGCGACCGCAGCGCCCCACTGTCGATCATCGTGTGGGCCCTCGCGCTGTACTTCCTGCTGCCGCTCGTGTGGCTCGCGATCGCCAGCACCAAGAACACGGGCGACCTGTTCTCGACGTTCGGGTTCTGGTTCGGCGACAGCTTCGCGCTGTGGGACAACATCCAGTCGGTGTTCGGCTACAAGGACGGCATCTTCGGCCGCTGGGCGCTCAACACCCTCCTGTACGCGGGTGTCAGCGCGGTCGGCGCATCGTTCCTCGCGACCATGGCCGGCTACGGCTTCGCGAAGTACCGCTTCTTCGGCTCGAACGCGATGTTCAGCATCGTGCTCGGCGCGATCATGATCCCGCTCACGGCGCTCGCGCTGCCGACGTACCTGCTGTTCAGCTCCGCGGGGCTCACCAACACCGTGTGGGCGATCATCGTGCCGTCGCTGGTCAGCCCGTTCGGCGTGTTCCTCATGCGGGTCTACGCCGCGGACTCGGTGCCGGACTCGCTGCTCGAGGCCGCACGCGTCGACGGCGCGGGGGAGCTGCGGACGTTCTTCCAGGTGGCCTTCCGGCTCATGGTCCCGGGCTTCATCACGGTGCTGCTGTTCGCGCTGGTGGCGACGTGGAACAACTACTTCCTGCCGCTCATCATGCTCAACAGCTCGGACCTCTACCCGCTCACCGTCGGCCTCGCGCAGATGCAGTCCGCCGGAACCTCCGGCGGCGGCGGCGAGGTGCTGTTCTCGACCGTCATCACGGGCTCCTTCATCAGCATCGTCCCGCTGATCGTCGCGTTCCTGTTCCTCCAGCGCTACTGGCAGAGTGGACTCTCGGCCGGAAGCGTCAAGGGCTGAGGGAGACCGGTCGCCGAGGCACCGCCTCCCGCCCCGGCGACCGGGTCCTCGGACCTCCTCACACCTCTCAAGGAGCACCACGGATGTTCAGCAGCCTCTGGTACGGCGGCGACTACAACCCCGAGCAGTGGACCCCCGACGTGTGGGACGACGACGTGCGCCTCATGCGCCGCGCCGGCGTCACCGTCGCGACGGTCGGCGTGTTCTCGTGGGCCAAGCTGGAGCCCGCCGACGGCGAGTTCGACTTCGGGTGGCTCGACGACGTCATCGACCGGCTCCACGCCGGCGGCATCGGCGTCGACCTCGCCACGGCGACCGCGGCGCCGCCGCCGTGGCTCGCGCGCGAGCACCCCGACACCCTGCCGGTCATGGCCGACGGCACCGTCCTCGGCATCGGCTCGCGCCAGCACTACAGCCCGAGCTCCGCGACCTACCGCGAGTACGCCGCGCGGCTCGCCACGCGCATCGTCGAGCGCTACGCGGACCACCCCGCGGTCATCGCGTGGCACGTCAACAACGAGTACGGGTGCCATGTGCCGCGCTGCTGGTCGGACGAGTCCGCCGTCGCCTTCCGCGCCTGGCTCGCCGAGCGCTACGGCGACATCGAGACGCTGAACGATGCGTGGGGCACCGCCTTCTGGTCGCAGCACTACGCGTCGTTCGACGAGGTGATGCCGCCGCGCGCCGCGCCCGCGAGCATCAACCCGACGCAGCAGCTCGACTTCGACCGCTTCGGCTCCGACGCGCTGCTCGCGCTGCACCGCATGGAGTGCGACATCATCCGGGCGCGCTCGGACAAGCCCATCACCACGAACTTCATGGGCTTCTTCAAGCCGGCCGACTACTGGCGCTGGGCCGAGCACGTCGACTTCGTCACCGACGACGCCTACCCCGACCCCGCCGACCCGCGCGCGATCCCGTTCGCCGCGGCCGTGCGCGACCTCATGCGCTCGCTCGCCGGCGACAAGCCGTGGATCCTCATGGAGCAGGCGACCTCGGCCGTGAACTGGCGGCCCCGCAACGCCCCCAAGCCGGCGGGCATGTTCCGCCGCCTGTCGCTCCAGTCGATCGCGCGCGGCGCGGACGGCATCATGCAGTTCCAGTGGCGCCAGTCGGTGCGCGGCTCCGAGAAGTTCCACTCCGCGATGGTGCCCCACGCCGGCGAGGACACCCGGATCTACCGCGACGTGTGCGCGCTGGGGGAGGAGCTCGCCGGGCTCACCTCCGTGATCGGCTCGCGGGTGCCGTCCCGTGTGGCCGTGATGTTCGACTGGGACTCGTGGTGGGCGGTCGAGCAGACCGACACCCCTGCCCGGGTCTCGTACATCCGCGCGGTGCTCGCGTGGCACGCGGCGCTCTACCGGGCCGGCGTGACCGTCGACTTCGCGTCCAAGGACTCGTCGCTCGACGGCTACGACCTCGTCATCGTCCCGACCATGCAGGTCGTCACCCCCGAGGTGCAGGCCCGGGTCGCGGCGGCGAGCGGGCGGGGCGCGACCGTACTGGTGACGTACCAGTCGGCGATCCTCGACGAGGGCCTGGGCGTGCTGCCCGGCGGCTACCTGGGTGCGTGGCAGGAGCTGCTCGGCGTGCGGGTCGAGGAGTTCGCGCCCTACGCGCAGCCCGACCAGTTCTTCGACGCCCCCGCCACCGTCCCCGTGTCCAGCCTCGACGGCGAGCTCGCCGGCGGCATCGAGGGCTGGTCCGAGGTGGTCCACGCGGACGCCGCCGAGGTGCTCGCGACCTTCACCGAGGGCCTCGCCGCGGGCGGCCCCGCGATCACCCGCCGCGCGGGCGCCGAGGGTGCCGGCGCCGCCTGGTACGTCGCGACCCAGCCGTCGGAGGCGCTCGCGGACGCGGTCGTCGCGCGGCTGCTCGCGGACTCGGGCGTGGCCCCGGTCGCGACCTCGGCGTCGGACGAGGTCGAGGCGGTGCGCCGCGGCGACCGGCTGTTCCTCATCAACCACGGGGCCACGGCGGCCGAGGTCGAGTGGGACGGCGGCGCGGCGACCCTGGACGCCGGCGAGGTCCGGGTGGTCTGAACCCCCCGAGTGCCCCTCCACGCGGCCGAGGCACTCTCCCACCGGGGACCGGGCGTGTCGGCGGCGTGTCGCGGTGGGAAACCGGCGAATCGGGGTCGGGATCGAGGGCCTGCGTGGAGAGGTCCCCGCGCGGGCGCTACTTCGCCACGTCCACCACGAGCCGCGGCGGGTCCTCGAGCCACCGCACCCGGTAGGGTCGCAGCTCGTCGAGCCCGATCCCGACCTGCGAGACGCCCTCTAACGCGCCCACGATCCGCGCATCCTGGATCGCGACGAACCCGCCGGTGATCACGCGCATCGGCCCGTCGTACGCCGCGCGGTCGAGAGCGGTGCCGTCGTACCAGGCGCCGAAGCGAACCTCGAGGGACGCGGAGCCGGCGAGCGCGGGGGAGAGGTCCTCGCCCGAGCCGTCGACCGCGAACGTGCTCGCCTCGTGCGGCGTCACCGACCACCCCGGCATGCCGCCCCGGCCCTTGAACTCGAGGACCCAGCGGTCGTAGCACTCGTGGGTGCCCACCCGCATCGTCACGCCCCACAGGCGGTCGCTGAGGTCGTCGGTCCAGTCGTCGGACGATGCGCTCGCTCCCGTGGCGTCGAAGGCCGGGCAGCCGTCGCGCGCCGCGGTGGCCGCGACGGACGGCGAGGCCGAGGTCGACGGCGAGGGCGTCGCGGAGGCCGTCTCGGTGGGGGACGGCACGGCGCTCGCGGACGCCGTCGGGGTGGAGGACACGCTCGGCGACACGTCGGGCTCGGGGCTCGACGAGCAGCCCGCGACCAGCGCCGCGGTCACGGCCACCGCGACCGGCCATCGCCGCATCGTCCCCATCCCGTCACGCTACGCCGGGCGCGCGCGGCCTACCCGAACGACGGCGACGGCGTGGCGACCGGCAGCTCGGTGACGGTCACCGGGACGACGGTGAGCTTGACCCCGACCGCCGAGTTGTAGCCCTCCCAGCTGTCGAGCAGGTCCTGCTGCAGGGCCTCGACCGGGGGAGGGTCGCCGGGGCCCTCGAGCGTCACCTCGACGATGTCGCCGTCGACGATGACGCTGCCGATCACGAACGGGGTGTCCTCGCCGAGCCACTCCTCCACGGCCTTCTCGGCGCTGCGGTTGAGCGAGGTGGTGTTGAGCTGGCCCTCGGCGGTCAGCATGAGCGGCAGCAGGACGATCGCCGCGAGGATCACGAAGGGCGACAGGGTGAGGAGCAGCCGGCGCGGGTTGCGGCGGAGGACGCCCGGCTGCGCGAAGCCAGTCGCGACGAAGACGACGCACGCGGCGAGCACGATCGCGACGAAGTTGGTGAGGAACAGCAGCAGCGCCCCGGCGGCGTCGGCCCACCGCTCCCCGCTGAGGCTGACTCCCACGACGGCGAGCGGCGGCACGAGGGCGACCGCGATCGCGACGCCCGCGATGCCGGAGGCCACGCGCTTGTTCACGGTCGCGTAGGCGCCCGCGGCGCCGGCGGCCAGCGCGATCAGCATGTCGACCGTGCTGGGGTTGACGCGGGAGACGATCTGCGAGTTGGTGCTGAAGGTGATCGCCACGGGGGACCACGACGCGATGCCGTAGGCGAGCGTGATCGACACGGCCACGCCGGCGGCGACGAGGCCGGCCGAGTGGAACGCCCGCCTCGCCCAGCCGTTGACGAGCGCGCCCGCGAGGCCGACGATCGGCGTCATCAGCGGGGCCACGAGCATCGCCCCGATGACGACCGCGGTGGAGTCCGCGAGCACCGCGAACGTCGCGATCGCGACGGACAGCGCGAGCATCACCCACCACGTGCCGAGCTTGTTGAGGCGTCCCGGGTTCTCGAAGTAGAGGGAGTCGACCTGCTCGGATCGGGCCTCGTCGCCGATGTCGGAGCCGCGGATCCAGTCCCACAGCACCTCCCCGATCGAGGCGCGCGCGGGGTCGAGCCCGCTGCCCTGCTCCGCGCGGCGCATGCCCCAGGCGATGAGGATGAAGCCGACGATGATCGCGGCCGCCGCGGAGGAGACCAGCACCGTGCGGGCGATCGCCTCCGGGACCTGGGCCGCGAGCACGCCACCCGTGAGCGCGAGCGCCGAGACCGCGAGCCGGACGAGCCGCTCGCGACGGTTCCTCCGCACCAGCACGTCGATGACGCCGATGAGGCCGCGGAAGGCCACGTACACGCCGACCGCGGCGACCACGCCCGCGAGGCTCAGGGAGCCACCCGTCGGGTCGAGGTACGCGATCCAGGTGAGGAGCGCCGCGATCGCCGTGGTCATGAGGCCGCGCAGGAACGCGACCACGCGGTTGATCCGGCGGCCCAGCCAGCGCCGCCCGGTGACCGAGTAGAAGAGGTCCATGAGGCCGGTCACGCCGAGGGCGCCGATCGCCACCACCTGCGCGATCCAGGTCGTCGCGGCCGGGAGCATGAGCAGCACGCTGCCCGCGACGACGAGCGCGACGCCCCGCAGCGAGGCGCCGTTCGCCATCGCCCGGGCCATGCCCGCGAGCTGCTCGCGGACCGTCGGGATCGCCTCGTGAGACGCGCCTTCCATGGGCACCCCCCTTTCCGCCTCATCGTAGGGCTGGCCAGGGGTCGGGCGTCGGATTGCGCCCCGACCGGGACGCGCGGCGACCCCGGGTCCAGCCCCGGCCGGGACCACGCGTTCCCGCGCGTGGCGCAGCGTGCCGTACACTTCTTTACAACGTTGCAAATCAGTCCACGACTCAACGACGAGGAGGCCATCCCGTGCCCACGGACCTCATCCCCAACCCCATCGTGCTCCAGCGCGCGGACCCGTGCGTCCTGCGCCACGAGGGGCAGTACTACTTCACCGGCTCGTACCCGCTGTACGACCGCATCGTCCTGCGTCGCGCCGAGCGTCTCGAGGACCTGCAGGCCGCGCCCGAGGTGACCATCTGGACCAAGCACCACGAGGGCCCGCAGTCCAATCTCATCTGGGCCCCCGAGATCCACCGCGTGAACGGCGCCTGGTACATCTACTACGCCGCCGCCGCGATCGGCCACCCGCACGCGGACGTGCCGGACACCGCCGAGACCTTCTGCCACCGCGTCTTCGTGCTCGAGTGCACCGACGAGGATCCCATGACGGGCGAGTGGGTCGAGCGCGGCCAGGTCGACACCGGCTGGGAGTCCTTCGCCCTCGACGCGACGTCGTTCGTCAAGGACGGCGCCCAGTACCTCGTGTGGGCGCAGCAGGACTACGAGATCCGCGGCAACTCGAACCTCTACATCGCGCGCATGGAGAACCCGTGGACGCTCGCGACGCCCGCGGTCATGCTGACCAAGCCCGAGCTGGACTGGGAGATCGAGCGCTTCTGGGTCAACGAGGGCCCCTCGGTGCTGCAGAAGAACGACAAGCTCTACCTGTCCTACTCGGCGTCCGGCACCGGCCCCGAGTACGCGATGGGCGTGCTGATCGCGGACGCGGACGCCGACCTCCTCGACCCCGCCTCCTGGACCAAGAGCCCCGAGCCCGTCTTCACGTCGGCGCCCGAGAACGGCATCTACGGTCCCGGCCACAACTCGTTCACCGAGTCGCCCGAGGGTGAGACGGTGCTGGTCTACCACGCCCGCACCTACACGAAGATCGAGGGCGACCCGCTGTACGAGCCCAACCGTCAGGCCTGCGCGCAAGTGCTGCCCTTCGACGCCGCGGGCGACCCGGTGTGGGGCATCCCGCTGCCGATGACCCGACCCGTGCCGACCGCGCTCGACGTGCTGCCCCCCGAGGGCATGCCGCAGGTGGCGCCGGCCTGAGTCTCCCTCCTCGAGACGCGACCGCCCGGGTCCGCATCGTTCCGCGTGGACGATGCGGCCCGGGCTTCGTCGTGTCCGGGTGGACGATGCGCGGGCTCAGCCCGCGGTGACGGCCGCCTCGATCGCGGCGACGGTGCGGAGGCGGTGGGCCCGCGCGGCCTCCTCGACCTCGTCCGCGCACGCGCCGGACTCGATGAGCGCGAGCAGGTCGGCGTGCTCCTTCGGGGTCGCGGCGACACGTCCGGGCGCGTGCGCGGGCAGCACGCGGTCCATCATCGCGAGGCGCAGGCTCTCCGCGTCGACCATGGCCGTGAGCCGGGCGTCGGGGCAGTGCGCGCGCAGCAGGGAGTGGAAGGCGCGGTCGAGCATCGCGAAGCCGGCCGCGTCGAAGTCGACGAGCGCTGCCTGCGCCTGGTCCTCGAGCTCGCGTGCCGCGGCGATCTCGCCGGCGTCCAGGTGCGGCGCCGACAGCGCGATCGCGAGCGGCTCGAGCCGGCCGAGGACGCGCATCGTGCTGAGCTGGTCGTCGGTGGTGAACGCGCGCACCACGGCGCCGGCGTTGGGGATGATGTCGACCCAGCCCTCGGCCTCGAGCCGGCGCAGCGCCTCGCGCCACGGGATGGAGCTGATGCCGTGCTCGCGGACCAAACGGTCGATGACGAGGCGGTGTCCGGGCAGGTAGACGCCCTCGGCCAGGCGATCGGTGAGGATGCGGTACGCGTGGTCGGCCTTGCTCTCCGGGGTCATCGATGCCTCCTTGCATGCGGGGACAGCCGGTGACACGGATCGTATCCCGGGTCGTGTGGGATCCGCCTGGGCCTTCCGTCGCGGTTCCCGTCGGCACGGGCGGTCTCCAGTCGCGGCGCCCACCCCGCTCGCCTAGGGTGCGAGAAGGCGTCTGATCGCGCGAAACCGAGGAGCGTCCGTGGCCGAGACCATCCCCAACCCGATCGTCCTCCAGCGTGCCGACCCGTGCGTCCTGCGTCACGACGGCCAGTACTACTTCACCGGCTCGTACCCGCTGTACGACCGCATCGTCCTCAGGAGGGCCGAGCGTCTCGAGGACCTCCAGGCGGCGCCCGAGGTGACCATCTGGACCAAGCACGAGACCGGCCCGCAGTCGCACCTCATCTGGGCCCCCGAGATCCACCGGGTGAACGGCGCCTGGTACATCTACTACGCGGCCGCGCCCAGCGCTGACGTCACCTTCGACGTGCCCGACGCCGACGACACCTTCAACCACCGCATCTTCTGCCTCGAGTGCCTCGACGACGACCCGCTTACCGGCACCTGGACCGAGAAGGGCCAGGTCGACACCGGCTGGGAGACCTTCGCGCTGGACGCGACCAGCTTCGTGAAGGACGGCGACCAGTACCTCGTGTGGGCGCAGCAGGACTTCGACGTCAAGGGGCACTCCAACCTCTACATCGCGCGCATGGAGAACCCGTGGACGCTCGCGACGCCGCCGGTGATGCTGTGCCAGCCGGAGTACGACTGGGAGATCGTCGGCTTCTGGGTCGCGGAGGGCCCGAGCGTGCTGCAGAGGAACGGCAGGCTCTACCTCACCTACAGCGCCTCCGCGACGGGCATCGAGTACGCGATGGGCCTGCTCACCGCGGACGCGGACAGCGACCTCCTCGCCCCGTCGAGCTGGACCAAGTCCCCGACCCCCGTGTTCACGAGCGCCCCCGAGAACGGCATCTACGGCCCGGGCCACAACAGCTTCACCGAGGACGAGGACGGCGAGACCGTGCTCGTCTACCACGCGCGCACGTACACCGAGCTGATCGGCAACCCCCTGTGGGAGCCCAACCGTCAGGCCTGCGCCCAGGTGCTGCCGTTCGACGACGACGGCAACCCCGTCTGGGGCGTGCCGCTGCCGCTCACCCGCCCGGTCCCGTCGGGCGTCGAGGTCCTGCCGCCCGACGGGACGATGCGGTGACCGCCTCAGGCGACAAAGCCCCCACCGCCTCGGCCGGGCCGAGCATCCTCGACTCGGTCAAGCGCATCGTGCTGTGGAACTACGGCGGGATCTACTTCTTCTACTTCGTCGTCTGGCAGTTCATCTTCACGTACATGGGCCTGTGGCTCGACGACGAGGGCATGAGCGGCGGCAGCATCGGGCTCGTGAGCACCGTGATGGCGCTCGTCGCGATGTGCCTCCAGCCCGTCTACGGCCTGGTGCAGGACCGGCTGGGGTTCCGCAAGCCGCTGTTCGCGTTCGTCGTGGTGTCCGCCGCGATGGTGGGGCCGTTCTTCCAGTTCGTGTTCAAGCCGCTCATCGGGGTCGACCAGCGGCTCGCGGCGGTGGTCGGCGGCTTCTTCCTCAGCCTCGTCACGTACGCCGGCGTGTCCGTGGTGGAGGCGTTCAACGAGCGCGCGAGCCGCGCCAACGGCTTCGAGTACGGCCACGCGCGGCTGTTCGGGTCGCTCGGCGGCTCGTTCGCCTCGGCGATCGGCGGCGTCATCTGGGCGGCGAACCCCGACAACATCTGGTGGGCGGCGACCTTCTCCGCGCTCGTGCTCGGGGTCCTGCTCTTCGTCGCGCGGGTCCCGCACCAGGCGCCCGCCGCGCATCACGCCGAGGGCGAGGCGCACGCCCACAAGATCAGCCGCGAGGCGATCGTCGGGCTCGTCACGGACCGCAACTTCCTCGGCTTCGTGGTGCTGATGATGGGCACGGCCGCGCTCTACGACGTGTTCGACCAGCAGTTCTCGATCTACTTCACCGACCGCGTGCAGCACGGCGACCCCGAGGGGCTGTTCGGCACGGTCGTGTCGATCCAGATCCTCCTCGAGGCCGTGGTGATGATCTTCACCCCGGCGATCGTCAACCGCATCGGCGCGAAGCGCGGACTGCAGATCTTCGCCGCGATCCTCGTGGTGCGCGTGCTCGGCTCGGCGCTCGTCACCACCACCGAGGCGCTCATCATGTGGCGCCTGCTCGCGGCGATCGAGATCCCGTTCATGCTCGTCTCGGTGATGAAGTACCTCACGCGCATGTTCGACGTGAAGATCTCCGCGACCGCGTACATGCTCGGCTTCGGCGTCGCGAAGTCCCTCGGGGTGGCGCTGTTCTCGGCGGCCTTCGGGCGGTCCTACGACAGGGTGGGCTTCGAGCAGTCCTACCTCATCATGTCGGTCGTGATCGCGGTCGTGACCGTGCTCGCGAGCCTGCTCATGGGCAACGACAAGGGCCGCGAGGCACCGACCGGCGAGCTCGCGGACGGCGTCGACGAGGAGGAGCCGGCCGCCTGACCCCGCGCTCCCCTCCACGCGGGTGAGGCAGCCCTCCACGCGACACCCCCGTTGACCGGTGGGCGGCGCATCGGAAGCACCCGCTCCGGAGGCCGTGGCGTGGAGGGGTGAACGGGCCTGGGCGAAGACTCTCAGCGAACTCCCAGCATGTAAGCGCTGGCATAGGCGATACGTCCCATTGTTGGGTGCTGCCACCAATTACGCTGTTTTTCAGCACCAGGTGACGTAGAGTCGCCTTCTGTTACCGGTTGCAGCGTGCATGCGCCCGCGGATTCCGCCCGCGCGCCGCTCACCACCCTGGCCATGGCGGCCACCTCCACGAGAATCCCCGAAGGGATGTGCGATGAGCGCACCTACTGCAACGACGCCCGCCACCGGCGGCGGGTCCATCCTGGCCTCCCTCAAGCGCGGGGTGTTCTGGAACTACGGCGGCCTGTACTTCTTCTACTTCGCCGTCTGGCAGATCTTCTTCTCGTTCCACGGCCTGTGGCTGTCGGAGAAGGGCATGGGCGAGGGCAACATCGGCCTTATCAACACGGTGATGGCGATCACCGCGCTGTGCCTCCAGCCGCTGTACGGCTACCTGCAGGACCGCCTGGGCCTCAAGAAGCACCTGTTCGCGTTCGTGGTGCTCTGCGGCGCGATGGTCGGCCCGTTCTTCGCGTTCGTGTTCCCGCCGCTGATGGCGTGGAGCATGGTGGGTGCGGCCGTGGTCGGCGGCATGTTCATGGCGCTCGTGCTGCTCGCCGGCGTGTCCGTCGTCGAGGCCTTCAACGAGCGCGCGTCCCGCGCCAACAAGTTCGAGTACGGCCACGCTCGCCTGTTCGGCTCGATCGCGGGCGGCACGATCACCCTGGTCGCCGGCTGGATGTGGTCGCACGTCAACCCCGATAGCATCTGGTGGGCGGCCTCGTTCTGCGCCATCGTGCTGGGCGCGCTGCTCTTCGTCGCGAAGGTGCCGGCGCAGGAGCAGGAGAGCGCCGCCGCCGGCGAGACCTCCGCCACCAAGGTGAGCAAGGACACCATCAAGCGCCTGTTCACGGACCGCAGCTTCATCGGCTTCGTCGTCCTGATGTTCGGCACGGCCGCGCTCTACGACGTCTTCGACCAGCAGTTCTCTATCTACTTCGCGCAGCACGTCAACCACGGCGACCCGGTGGCGCTGTTCTCGCAGGTGGTGACCATCCAGATCTTCGCCGAGGCGGCGGTCATGCTGGTCGCGCCCTGGTTCGTCAACAAGATCGGCGCGAAGCGCGGCCTGCAGCTGTTCGCCGCGATCCTCGTGGTCCGCGTGCTCGGCTCGGCGCTGGTCACCACCACCGAGGCGCTCATCGCGTGGCGCCTGCTCGCGGCCATCGAGATGCCGCTCATGCTGGTCTCGGTGATGAAGTACATCACCCGGATGTTCGACGTGAGGATCTCCGCGACCGCGTACATGCTCGGATTCGGCGTGGCGAAGTCGCTGGGCGTCGCGGCGTTCTCGCTGCCGTTCGGCCAGGCGTACGAGTCCATCGGCTTCGCCAACGCGTACCTCGTGATGTCGGTCGTCATCGTCGCGGTCACGGTGATCGCGAGCTTCCTCATGCGCTCCGACAAGGACCGCGCGGACGCCATCGAGGGCGAGCCGGGCGAGCCCGTGGAGCGCGAGCTCGTCAACGCATAACCCCGCCTCTCGGAGGCACGATGCGACGGCCGCCCGGCCCGGGGACCTACCCAGGCCGGGCGGCTGCGTCGTAGTGTGGGGGCGCTGAGGGGTCTGAGGGAGGTCCGATGCGTCGCATCGTCGCGCTGTTCACCGTCGTGGGCGCGCTCGCGCTGTCCGCGTGCACGCCGGCGGCCGAGCCGTCGCCGGCCACCAGCGCATCGTCCACCGTCGCTGCCGTCGCGCCGACCGAGACGACGACCCCGGAGCCCGAGCCCTCCGCGACCGCGTCGGAGGACTCGACGCTGTCCTACATCGCGACCGCGCGCGGCACCAAGGTGACGGTGCTGAAGAAGCCCGACGGCGCGAAGAAGACCGTCGTGAAGGCCGCGGATGTCCTCACCGTGCCCGACCAGACCCCGCTGACCTTCCTGGTCAAGCAGATCCAGGGCTCGTGGCTCGAGGTGTACCTGCCGATCCGGCCGAACGGCTCCACCGGCTGGGTGGCCGCCGACGACGTCTCGCTCGCCGCGACGCACATGAGCATCGAGATCGACATGGAGGCCTACGAGCTCATCGTGTGGGACGGCGAGGACGAGGTGCTCACCACGGAGATCGGGCTCGGCACGGACGAGCTGCCCACGCCGGGCGGCGTCTACTACGTGCGCGAGCTGCTGCAGCCGCCGGACCCGGACGGGCTCTACGGGCCGTACGCGTACGGGCTGTCGGGCTACTCGCCGGTGCTCGACGAGTTCGCGGGCGGCGACGCGGTCATCGGGCTGCACGGCACCAACGACCCGGACTCGTTCGGCAAGTCGATCTCGCACGGCTGCATCCGCGTCCCCAACGACGTCATCACGGAGATGGTCGAGGAGATCGGGATCCCGCTCGGGACGCCGGTCCACATCGACGAGGCGTAGGCGGGTCGGGCCTCCCGGTCCGGCGGCGGAGGATCCGCCCGCCCTGCCAAGCCCCCACATGCATCGATCCCGACGCTCCGTGCCTGGCACGGAACGTCGGGATCGACGTCGCGGGGCCCCGCCCCTCAGTGGGGTCCCGCCTGAGCGCCCCCTCAGCGCCCCCTCAGCTTCCCCCTCGCTTCACTCCCCTCGGGGAGTGGCCCGGCGAGGTGCGGCCCGCTGAGGAAGGCCGCGCCCCGCCGGGCCGTACACCGGGGATCAGCCGGTGTACGTCGCCACGCCCGTGACCGGGGTGGCCGCCGGAGCGTCGAGGACGCTCACGATCTCCACGGGAGGCTCCGAGTTGCAGACCGGGGTGGCCGGCGGGTAGGAGACCGTGAAGGTCTTGCTCGGGTTGACCGAGATGATCACCTCGGTGTCGTCGGCCCTGGTCCAGCCGTAGTTCTTCGCGCCCACGGACACCCACTCGTCCTTGGACTCGGAGTACTTGTACCCGGGCCAGTTGTTCGCGACGCCGTCCTCGTCGACGCTCGCGCCCGGCCACAGGATCTTGCCCGTGCCGATCGCGACCGTGGTCGACCAGTTCTTCGCCGCGTTGGTCGGGTGGACGAAGGTGATCGTCGCGGTGCCGTCGTCGGTCGAGACGCCGTCCGGGTCGTCCAGGACGATGTCGTAGCCGAGGTACGGCGCGTCGGCGGTGCAGATCTCGCCCACGATCGTGCCGTCGATCGTCGGCTCGGTCGGCTCCTCGACGTCGCAGGGGATGACCTCGTCGACCTCGACCGTCCGGTAAAGCGTCTTGTACGTGACGTACGGCGCCCAGCTGTAGCCGCCCTCGGTCTCGACGGGCAGGTAGCCGCTCGTGGTCTCGGTCGCCCACTCGGTGTACGAGGTCATGTCGCACACCGGCTCACCGGTCCACTCGCTCACGGTGACCTCGGGCGGCATGAGGCAGTCGCCCTCGTCCATCACGAGGCCCTCGGGCAGCTCGGTCTGGATGCCCGGCAGGTTCTCGCAGACGTCGATCGGCGGCGGGCACAGCTCGGCGGACTCGTCCGCCGTCATGGCCCGGGTGTGCGACTGGACGGTCTCCGTGGTGGTGCCGACCCAGGTGCCCGTCGCGGTGTCCCACGCGTACGTGGTCATCGACTTCGTCCTGGTCTCGGTGACCTTCTCGCTCTCGCACATGAAGTCGGAGACGGCCCACTCGGTGAACTCGACCTTGGTCGGCGGCTTCGGCGTCCAGCAGTCGCCGTTCTCGTCGCGCGTCATGCCCTCGGGCACGGTCGCCTGGTCGCCGTCGATATTGAGGCACTTGTCGACCACCGGCGGGGGCGTGCACTTGCAGCAGTTGCCCTGACCGTCCGCCTTGTAGCCGTCCGGCACCTCGGTCTGGATGCCGTCGATGTTGAGGCAGACGTCGACCGGGGGCTCCTCGCACTGTGCCGCCTTCTCCTGCTCCGTCATGGCGCGCGAGTCGGTCTCGGTCTCGGTCGAGGAGGAGGCCTTCCAGCTCCACGAGCCCTCATCCCACGTGTAGGTGGTCGTCGTCACGCTGCGCGCCAGCGCGACCGACTCGGACTCGCACACGTAGTCCGAGACCGTCCACCGGGTGGTCTCCACCTTCGTCTCGGGCTTCTCGGGCTTCTCGGGCTGGCCGCAGGTCACCTCGCCGGACCAGTGGTAGTTGGAGCCCGCCACCTGGACCCACGTCACGGCGTAGTAGCCCCAGGCGGGCCATGCGTGGTGCGACGCGAAGTCGAAGACCTGCGTGCCGGACCAGGTGCCGCCGCCGTTGTGGAAGTTGAGCGTCTTCTCCTGGCCGGTGGCGAGGTTCTTGATCCGCACGTTGACGTCGTTGGCCTGGCCTGCCGGCAGAGCCTCGGGGTAGTCGACCGTAAGCGCGTCGCATGAGGGCGCCGCGTACTCCCAGTCATGGTCGAACGAGCGGCCCTCGGGGCACGTGAGCGTGCCGGTGTAGCGCTCGCCCTGCGCGGTGTTCTCGTCGGTCACGTCGTCGAGCACGAAGGACTGGCCCTGGCCGTCCTTGAAGTACGTGCCGACCGTCGCGCTGCCGTCGACGGCGATCGGGTTCTTGCCCGGCTTCAGCACCTCGTCGACGTAGGGCGTGCCCGAGTACTTGCACACCCACACCTTGTGGACGCCGTCGTTCCCGGGCTGCGTGTCGCCGCTCGTCGCCCCTGCGGGCGAGCTCATCATCATCGTGAGCGCGGCGACGGCCGCGACCACGAGGGTCTTCCTCAGCATGTTCAGTTCCCTCCGCTGCGGGAGGGGGTGATCCGGCGCCCTCAGCAGCGCCCCGCCCTCCCGGCTGGCCCCATCGTCTGGCGGGCGCAGGGGGCCGTCAAAGGTGTGGCGAACCGCACATAGACGCATGTGCCGGGGATATACGTGCGTGAAGGATGTGACAGAAGTGAGGGTGTTATCGGCTCAAGTCTGGTGTCCGACGTGACGATGCGCGCGCACCGCCACGCCGCGTGTCGCCGCACGTTCCGGGCCGGTGAGCAGGGACGATGCGGCGGTCGCCCCGCCGCGGCGACCTTGCGCGATTCTCTCAATCAAGATTGAGATATCCTCGCCGCGTGACCGACCGCCTCGCCGTCCTCGCGGCCCTCGCCGACGCGCATCGTCTCGCGCTCGTCGACGCGCTCGCGGACGGCGACCTCGCCCCGGGCGAGCTCGGCGCGCGCACCGGGATGGCCTCGAGCCTGCTCGCGCACCACCTGCGGGCGCTCGAGGACGCGGGTGTGGTCCGCCGCCGTCGCTCGGACGCCGACCGCCGCCGCTCCTACCTCGCGCTCGCGTGGTCGCCGCTGGTCGAGGCGGCCGTGTCCCGCCCGGCCGGCGAGGCGGCCGCGCGGCCGGACCGCGTGGTCTTCACGTGCACCGCGAACTCCGCCCGCTCGCAGATGGCCGCCGCGATGCTGGCGGCCGCGCGCATCGTGCCCGTGGCGTCAGCCGGCACGGATCCCGCGCCGCGCATCCACCCGCTCGCGCTCGACGAGCTCGACCGCCGCGGCCTCGCGCCGGTCGCCCTCGCCCCCGCCGCCCTCGACGAGGTCCGCGATGCGGGCGACCTCGTCGTCGCCGTGTGCGACCTCGCGTACGAGGACTGCGGCGGCGACCTCCACTGGTCCGTCCCCGATCCCGCCGCCGAGGGCACCACGCGCGCCTTCGCCGCGGCCTTCGACGCCCTCGAACCTCGGGTCCGCCGCCTCGCGGCGACGCTCCGCACCACGACCACCGCATCGTCCCGATAGAAGGAGAGAAATGTCCGACAAGCCCGCCGTCCTGTTCCTCTGCGTGAAGAACGGGGGCAAGTCCCAGATGGCCCTCGGCCTCTTCGCCCACTACGCCGGCGACCGCGCTACCTCGTGGTCCGGCGGCTCGCAGCCGGGCGAGGCGCTCAGCGCGGGCGCCGTCGCCGCGATGGCCGAGGTCGGCATCGACATCACGCACGAGCACCCCAAGCGCTGGACCGACTCGCAGCTCCAGGAGGCCGACGTCATCGTCACCATGGGCTGTGGCGACGCCTGCCCGTACATCCCCGGCAAGCGCTACGAGGACTGGGCGATCGAGCCCGGCCCGTCCGAGGCGCAGCGCGACGAGATCGACGGCCGCGTGCGCGCGCTCATGGAGAGCATCGGGCTCGAGCCCGGCCCGTCCGTCGTCCCGGCGTAGCGCGGGGACGATGCGAGGGCCGGGTGGGCATCGCGCCCGCCCGGCCCTGCCCCCCTCGGGCGGTCGTCAGCCGGTGAAGCCGGCGTCGGACAGCACCGCCGTCGCGGACTCGGCCTCCGGGGCGGCCTCCTCCTCCGTGTCCTCGGTGGTGGTGGTCGCGGACTCGACCTCGACCTCGGTCTCGGTCTCCGTGGTCTCCTCCGGCTCCGGGGTCTCCTCCGGGGTGGTCGTCTCCTCGGGCTCCGGGGTCTCGGTCTCCTCGGGGACGGTGGTCTCCTGGGGCTCGGGCTCCGTGGTGGGCACCTCGCAGCCGTTGTTCCAGATCGCCTGGCCCAGCTCGGTCCAGTTGAGGCCCGGGAAGTCGGCGAACGCCGGGATGATGTCGCCCTCGTGGTCGCCGTGGCCGTTCCAGTCGATGTTGTAGCCGTTGTCGACGGCGTTGAACGAGATCTCGTTCACGGTGAAGGGGTTCTTCTCCGACGCCGTGGCGTGGCAGATCATGACCTTCTCGGTCTCGACGTGCGGGTCGTTCCTCGGGTTGTTCTCGCCCGCGATCGCCGCGGACGCGCCGGCGACGATGCCCAGCGCGAGCAGTCCGGTCGAGGCGAGGAGTGTGCGGGTGCGCATGACGCCCTCCAACGCCGGGGGGACGTGGGGGCCCTCAGCAATGGCACCGCTACCCCCAGCTGTTTCGATCGTCTCGCCGGGCTCTCGGCGCGGCGCGTGCGTCGCGAAATCTCCGTGGCTGATGCGGGGCGGCGATACGGGTGTGACGGATGGGGCGCGTGGGACTGCGCTCTTCTCGCCGCCGTCTGGGCGTGACGCCCCTGCTAGCCGGTGTAGTCGGCGTCGCCCGGGACCGGCGAGGCGCCCGAGCTGTCGTCGAGCACGTCCGTGCCGGTGTCCGTGCCGTCGGTGGCGGTCTCGGTGGGCTCGGAGGTCGCGGTCTCCGTGGGCTCCGAGGTGGTCGTGGAGGTCGGCTCGGTCGTCGACGTGGGTTCCGTGGTCGAGGTCGGGTCCGTGGTGGACGTCGGCTCGGTGGTCGGCTCCGTCGTCTCGGTCTCGGTCGGCGTCGGGGTCGGCGTCGTCACCGGCGGCTCGGTCGTGCACACGACCGAACCCGAGAACACCCCGAGGAACACCTCGTCGCCGTACTGCGCGTCGACCGTGAACGTGTAGTTGACGTCGGGCAGGTCCTCGGCCGGGATGACGGGGTGGAAGCCCATGAGGTCGGAGTCCATGTCCTCGAGCACGAACACGTCGCCCTCCGACGTCGTCACCGTGAACACCCAGTTGACGCCCTCGATCTCCGGGGCCTCGTTGTAGGTGATGTCGAGGTTCATCTGCGAGCCGCACGACACGTTGACGTTGACGTTCGGCGTGGTCGCCGCGACCTCGATCGCGGTCACGACCGACGCCGCGACCGCTGCGCCTCCGGCGGTGGCGGTGGCGAGCACGGTCGCGAAGGCGAGTGCGCGCAACGGCTGCATGAGGCCTCCCTCGGGCTATGACTCATCGTGCGTCCCATTTGTCACGTCTGCAACTGTTTGACACGTCTCCGACAGGATCGTGCGCGTGGACGATGCGCGGCTCGCCCGGGCCCGACGTCCCTGGCAGCACACGGGGGCGGGGGTGGAAGAATGGCGCGCGTGACGACGACGGCGCCCCAGACTCCCGCCCCGGCCCACGCCGCGGATCTCGCGGCCGCCCTCGCGCGCGCCATGGACGGCGAGGTGGACGTGTCGCCGCGCCGCCGCGCCGAGTACTCCACGGACGCCTCCAACTACCGCATCCCGCCCGCCGTCGTGGCCTACCCGCGCGACGCCTCCGACCTCCTGGCCGCGCTGAGCGTCGCCCACGACATCCGCGTCCCGGTGACGATGCGCGGCGGCGGCACCTCGGTCGCGGGCAACGCGATCGGCCCGGGCCTCGTGCTCGACACGAGCCGCCACATGACCCGCATCCTCGACGTCGACCTCGAGGCCAAGACCGCGCGCGTCCAGCCCGGCGTGGTGCTGTCCGACCTCCAGGCGGCCGTCGCGGGCGCCGGGCTGCGCTTCGGCCCCGACCCGTCGACCTCCACTCGCGCCACGCTCGGCGGGATGATCGGCAACAACGCGTGCGGCCCGCACGCCGTCGCCTTCGGGCGCACCGCCGACAACGTCCTCGCGCTCGACGCGGTCGACGGGCTCGGGCGGGTCTTCGCCGCCGGCTCGCGCGGCGTCGACTCCGTGCAGGGGCTCGACGAGCTGGTCCAGGCCAACCTCGCGCTCATCCGCACCGAGTTCGGCCGCTTCTCGCGCCAGGTGAGCGGCTACTCGCTCGAGCACCTGCTGCCCGAGCTGGGCGGCGACCTCGCGAAGTTCCTGGTGGGAAGCGAGGGCACGCTTGCCACGGTCCTCGAGGCGACCGTGCGGCTCGTCGACGTGCCGCCCGTGCGGCTCACCGCCGCCTTCGGCTACCCCGACATGCCCGCGGCGGCCGATGCGGTGGTCCCCATGCTCGCGCACCGTCCCCAGGCCGTGGAGGGCCTCGACGCCCGCCTCGTCGCGCGCGTCGCGGGCGCGACCGGGCCCGTGCCCGACCTCCCGCACGGCGCCGGCTGGCTGTTCGTCGAGGTCGGCGGCGAGACCGAGGACGAGGCGCGCGCCACGCTGGCCGCGCTCGCGGCGGACTCCGGCACCGACGTCTGGCGCGAGGTCGCGGACCCCAGGGAGGCCGCCCGGCTGTGGGCGATCCGCGCCGACGGTGCCGGCCTGTCCGGCCGCACCCCCGACAACCAGGAGGCGTGGCCGGGCTGGGAGGACGCCGCCGTCCCGCCCGAGCGGCTCGGCGCGTACCTGCGCGACTTCGACGCGCTCATGGACCGCCACGGCGTGGTCGGCCAGCCGTTCGGCCACTTCGGCGACGGCTGCATCCACGTGCGCCTCGGCATCCCGCTCCAGGAGGACGGACGCCCGCTGCGCGCCTTCATGGAGGACGCCGCCGCGCTCGTCGCCTCGCACGGCGGATCGCTTTCCGGCGAGCACGGCGACGGCCGCGCCCGCTCCGAGCTGCTGTCGACCATGTACTCCGACGAGGCCGTCGCGCTGTTCCGGGGCGTCAAGCACCTCTTCGACCCCGAGAACCTGCTCAACCCGGGCGTCATCGTCGATCCCGACCCGCTCGACGCCCACCTGCGCCGCCCCGCCGCGCCCCGCACGCCGGCCCTCGGCCTCGCGCTCGAGCACGACCACGGCGACCTCGCCGAGGCCGTCCACCGTTGCACGGGCGTGGGCAAGTGCCGCGCGGACTCGATCGGCGCCGGATCCGGCTTCATGTGCCCCAGCTACCAGGCGACCGGCGACGAGAAGGACGTCACCCGCGGCCGCGCCCGCGTGCTGCAGGACGCGCTCAACGGCACGCTCATCGGCGGGCTGACCTCGCCCGAGGTCCTCGAGAGCCTCGACCTGTGCCTGTCGTGCAAGGCGTGCTCCTCGGACTGCCCCAGCGGCGTCGACATGGCGGCGTACAAGTCCGAGGTGCTGCACCGCACCTACAAGGGGCGGGTCAGGCCCATGACCCACTACTCGATCGGGTGGCTGCCGCGCTGGCTCAAGCTCGTGGGCCTCGCGCCGCGGCTGATCTCGACCGTCCTGAAGCCGGACTGGATCCAACGCCTGGTCGTCCCGGTCGCGGGCATGGACAAGCGCCGCCGCCTGCCGGAGTTCAAGGTGCCGTTCCGGCGGTCGGCCGTCGCGCGCGCCCGCCGCGCGAACCCGGACAGGGCGACCCGCCTCGACAACCTCGTGGTCCTGTGGGCCGACTCGTTCACGGACGGCCTCGACCCCGAGATCCCCACCGCGATCGTCTCGGTGCTCGAGGGTGCCGGGATCGACGTCGTGGTGGTCGCGGGCGACGCGTGCTGCGGCGTCACGTGGATCTCGACGGGCCAGCTCGACGGCGCCAAGAAGCACCTGTCCCACCTGCTCGGCGTGCTCGGGCCGTGGGCCGTCAACGGGGTGCCGATCGTCGGCGTCGAGCCCTCGTGCATGGGGGTCCTCCGCAGCGACCTCACCGAGCTCCTGCCGGACGACCCGCGCGCCGGCGCCGTCGCATCGTCCACCTACACGCTGGCCGAGGTGCTCACCGGCCGGGCGCCGGTCAAGCCGCGCGACGGCTGGCGGATCCCGTCGCTGGACGACGTCGAGGCCGTGGTGCAGCCGCACTGCCACCAGTACTCGGTGATGGGGTACGCGGCGGACCGCGAGCTGCTCGCGCGCGCCGGCGCCTCCGTGACCGAGACCGCGGGATGCTGCGGCCTCGCGGGGAACTGGGGCACGGAGAAGGGTCACTACGAGACCTCCGTGAAGGTCGCCGAGAACTCGCTGCTGCCCGCGCTGCGGTCCGCCCCCGAGGGCTCGATCTACCTCGCGGACGGGGTCTCGTGCCGGACGCAGGCCGACGACCTCGCCGGCGTCCAGGGCAGGCATCTGGCGCAGCTGCTGGTCGAGCGGATGGAGTCGCGGTGACGGGCGGGCCCGTGCGCTTCGCGATCGTCGGCACGGGCTGGCGGACGCGGTTCATGCTGCGCCTCGCGGCGATGGCGCCGGAGGTGCTGGAGCCGGTCGCGATCGTCGGGCGCAACCCCGGCCGGGCGCACGATGCGCTGCGCGAGGCCCGCGCGGCCGCCGCGCCGTTCTCGGCGCACCTGCACGACCACCTGCCGGTCGACGGGCTCGAGCAGGCGTTGAGCCTGCGGCCCGACTTCGTGGTGGCGGCGGTGCCGTGGGAGGCGAGCCCGGGCGTGATCCGCGAGGTGGTGGGCGCCGGTGTGCCGGTGCTCGCGGAGACGCCGCCCGCGCCGGACCTCGACGGGCTGCGGTCGCTGTGGGCCGACGTCGGGTCGTCCGGGCTGGTCCAGGTCGCCGAGCAGTACACGCGCATGCCCGGCCATGCGGCGCGGATCGCGCTGCTCGAGAGGGGCGTGATCGGGGCGCCGCACACGGTCGAGGTGTCGTCGACGCACCTCTATCACGCGGTCTCGCTCGTTCGGACGATGCTCGGCGCGGGCGCTCCCGTGACCGGCGCCGGGGTGCGGGTGAACGCGCGGACGTTCACCGCGCCGATGGTCGATCCGCTCACGCCCGACGGGTGGGTCGGTCGTGGGGCCGGCGAGGAGGCCGCCGCGGTCCCGGGCGGGGCCACCGCGGTGCCGCCGGCCGAGCCCCGCACCACCACGATCGCAACGCTCGACCTCGGCGACGGCCGCTTCGGGCTGTACGACTTCGTCGACAACCAGTGGTGGAACCCGTACCTGCACCGCCGCATCGTCATCCGCGGCTCGCACGGCGAGATCGCCGACGACTCCGTCCTGCGCATGACCCCCGACGGCCCGGTCGCGGGCCGGCTCGAGCACCGCCGCACCGGCGTCGACCTCAACCTCGAGGGCAACGCGCTGTGGCACATGAGCTTCGACGGCGACGTGGTCTACCGCAACGCCTGGCACGCGAGCCGCATGTCCGAGGACGATCTCGCGGTCGCGCAGATCCTGCTCGACACCGGGAGGTGGGCGCGCGGCGAGGGGCCCGCGCCCTACCCGCTCGCGGAGGGGCTGTGGGACCACGCGCTGTCGCTCGCGATCGTGGAATCCGCGCACAGCGGGGCGGACGTGGTGGTCGCGGACGAGCCGTGGGCGTGACGCGGGTCGCGGTCGTCGGGGACTCGCTGTCGGTGGGCTTCTCGCCGTCGTTCACCGCCGAGGGGCTCGACCGGTCGTCGTACCTCTACACCGCCCTGGGGGACGATGCGGTGCTCGCGGGCGGCACGGCCGTCCCGGGCGCGACGTCGCTGCACCAGCGCTCGCGGGCCGTGGCGGTCGAGGCGGACGTGCTCATCCTCGCGCTCGGCACGAACGACCTCGCCTGGGGACTGCCCTTCGACGAGACCGCGGGCGCACTGCGGGACATCGCCGGGATCGTGGGCCCGCCGCCGCGCGTGCTCCTGCTCGCGATCCCGCCGCTCGAGCCCGAGCTCGGCCCCACGACGCCCGTCTACAACGGCTGGCTCCGCGCGCTCGCGGAGGCCGAGGGCTGGGAGTTCGTGGACGCGCCAGCGCCCGTGCGTGACGGCGACGGCTGGGCGCCGGGGATGTCCAACGACGGCGTCCACTACACGGCGCGCGCGGCGCGGCTGGTGGGGGAGAAGGTGGGCGAGGCGCTTCGCGCCTGAGGGCTGACCGAAACGCGACATATGCCCGTCATGCGCCCGGGATAGTGTTCGCCCCATGGGGCTGGGGAGACGGTGGGTGATCGTCGGGATGATCGCCGCGGGGATGCTGATCGCGATCGCCGCCGCCGGCCTGCCGCTCTACGTGTTCCCCGCCCACGACGAGCCGCGCGCCGTGGACGCGGTGTACGTCATCGGGCCGCCCACGGACACCCGCATCGCCATGGCCGAGTCGATGGTCGAGGACGGCCTTGCCGACGCGCTCGTGGTCTCCCTCGCCGAGAACGAGGCGCTGCGCGAATGGTTCGCGCCCGCAACGGCGGCGTGCGAGGAGGACCGGGACTACGACGTCTACTGCGCGCAGCCGGATCCCTTCACCACGCGCGGCGAGGCACGGTGGATCCGCGACCTCATCGACGAGCACGAGTGGGAGTCCGTGGCCGTGATCACGTACCGGCCGCACATCTCCCGCACCCGGGCCATCATGAAGCGGTGCTGGGACGGAGACTTCGTCTACCTCGACTCCGGCGAGGAGCCGCCGCTGGGCGAATGGATCTACCAGTACGCGTACCAGACCGGAGGGTTCGTGAAGGTGCTGCTCGAGAGCGGATGCTGACCCGGACATCTGACCGACACGCGCGCACAGTAGCCTTCCTCTCGTGAACTGGGGGAAGGGTCTCGTTGCTGTCGGAGCCGCGGGCGCGGTGCTGGTGGCGCTGATCGGGGTGCCGCTCTACGTGCTGCCGGCCAGCGACGAGCCGCGCGAGGTCGACGCCGTCTACGTCATCGGTCCTCCCACCGCGCCGCGCATGGAGCTCGCGGAGGCCATGATCGCGGACGGGCTCACGGACACGATGGTGGTGTCGCTCACCGAGGAGCCGGACGACCGCGAGAAGTGGCCGGAGGCGGTCGACGCCTGCGAGCAGCCGCAGGACTACGAGGTGCACTGCGCCATGCCCGATCCGTTCACCACGCGCGGGGAGGCCCGCTGGATGACGGACCTGGTGGTCGAGCACGGGTGGGAATCGGTGGCGGTGATCACCACCACGCCCCACCTCACGCGCACGCGCGTCATCATGGAGCGGTGCTGGGACGGCGACATCGCGTACGTGTCCTCGGGCGAGCATCTCGACCCGTGGTACTGGGCCTATCACTACGCCTACCAGAGCGCGGCGTTCGTCAAGGTGTGGCTCGAGGACGGATGCTGAGCGCCCGCCGCGCTGCGGCGACCCTCGTCGCGTCGTTTGCCGTGGCATCCTCCCTCGCGTCCTGCTCGACGCCTCCGACTCCGCCGGCCGAGCTTGCGCGCGAGCTGTTCGACCTCTCCAACGAGCAGCGCGTCGCGGAGGGGCTCGACGCGCTGGTCTGGAACGACTGCCTCGCGGAGAAGGCAGCCGACCGCGCAGCGCCGTTCGTCGACGAGCCGGACCTCGAGCACGAGGTGCTCGTCTCGACGTGCCACGAGGGCGCGAAGGCGGGTGAGAACCTGTCGCGAACGGACCTCTCCGCGGCCGAGGTCGTGGACCTCTGGATGGGGTCCGCCGGGCATCGTGCCAACATCCTCGACCCTGACTTCAGCATCGGCGCGGTCGCGTGTGTCGCGGCCTCCCCGAACCCCGATGGCGCGGACAGCGGCGTGCGCGCATGCTCGCAGCTGTTCGAAGGTCCCGCGCCCGCATAGCCCCTGCTTCGCACGATTCCTGCGCCACAAAAGGGTCGAAGGGAAAAGCAGCGACAAAACGGACGCCCGGTGCTACTGTCGAAAACGAGCCGGTCGGGGGGCCGTGCTCGCATGAGGGGCATGAGGGGGAAGTGACGACATGATCCGTCGCACCATCGCAGTTGCAGTTCTCGCTGGGGGGATCGCGCTCATCCCTGCCACCGCATTCGCCTATGTCGCACCCAGCCCGCAGGGCGGGCCGGTGCCCGAGGAGACGTCGACGCCGACCGACACTCAGACGCCGACGACGCAGAAGACCACGGCCGTCGAGACCAAGAAGACGACCACGGGCACGACCACGACGACGTCGGTCCTCAACGCCGGCACGACGACGAGCACGGGCACTGCCGCGACCGAGACGCTCTCGACCACCGGCTTCGGCGGCACCGAGATGGCGATCGGGGCGGGCGCGCTGCTCGTCGCCGGTGCCGCGACCGTCATGATCGCCGCGCGGCGCACCACGAAGGACGCGTGACGGGCAGGCGGGGTCGCTGAGACCCCGCGGGCGCACGGGACAGCGGGGGGACTTCCATGGCGCTAGCAGTATCCGCATCCACGAAGGCCGGGGCGGCGGTCCGTAAGGGTTCGCGCGCGTGGGCGAAGCCGCTCGAGCGGCGCATCGCGCTCACCGATGTCTTCGTCGTCGCGATGACGATGGTGATCGCGCACGGCGTGCAGTTCGGGTGGGTGCCGCTCGCGTCCCACCTCGGCACGGTCGGGATCCACCACTGGTGGATCACGGTGGCGATCTCCGCGCTGTGGATCTTCGAGCTCGGGTGGCTGCGGTCGCGCGACTCGCGCATCCTCGGGGAGGGCCCGCAGGAGTACCAGCGGGTGGTCAGCGCCGGCATGCGTACGGTCGCCATCGTCGCCATCATCGGCTTCTTCACGCAGTGGGGCTTCAGCCGCGGCTACCTGCTGTTCGCGCTTCCGCTCGGCACGCTCGTCCTGCTGGGCTACCGGCGCGTGTGGCGTGCGTGGCTCAACAAGCAGCGGGATGTCGGTCGGTGCCGCACGCCCGTGATCGTTGCCGGGCCGCGTCGCACCTCGGAGCAGCTGGTGCGGCGTCTCCGCCGCAACCACGAATCCGCGTACCAGGTCGTCGGCGTGTGCCTGGCGGACCCCTCCAGCGCGGGCCTCGAGGCGGACCTCGAGGACGTGCCCGTGCTCGGCCCGATCGAGGATGCGGCCGATCTGGTGCAGCGCCACGACGCCGGTGCGATCATCCTCACCGCCAACGACGCCGTCTCCATGGGTGAGGCCCGCCGTCTCGGCTGGGCGCTCGAGGGAACCGGCGTGACGCTGATCGTCGCCCCCGGCATCTCCGACGTCGCGGGCCCGCGCGTGCTGATGTCGCGACACGAGGGCGTCCCGCTGCTCTTCGTCGACTCCGCGGCGTTCTCCGGCGCACGCTACTCCCTCAAGGACGCGGTCGACCGTGTCGGCGCCGCCGTGCTGCTGGCCATCGCCGCGATCCCCATGCTCGTCATCGCCGCGCTCGTGAAGCTCACCAGCCGCGGCCCCGTGTTCTTCCGGCAGGAGCGCATCGGCAAGGACGGCAAGCCCTTCGCGATGCTCAAGTTCCGCTCGATGGTCGTCGGCGCCGAGGCGCGTCTCCAGGAGGTCTGCGGCGACGAGGTGGGGATGTTCTACAAGCCCAAGAACGACCCCCGGGTCACGCGCTTCGGCGCCTTCATGCGGCGCTACTCGCTCGACGAGCTCCCGCAGATCCTCAACGTGCTGAAGGGCGACATGTCCCTGGTGGGGCCCCGCCCGCAGATCGCCGCCGAGGTCGAGCAGTACGGCGACCTCGAGCAGCGCCGGCTGCTCGTGAAGCCGGGCATGACCGGGCTCTGGCAGGTGAGCGGCCGCTCCTCGCTGTCGCCCGAGGCCTCGATGGAGCTCGACGCGTACTACGCAGAGAACTGGTCGCTCGGCGGCGACGTGGTCATCCTCCTGAGGACGTTCTGGGCCGTGGTCGGGAAGTCTGGCGCATACTGACCTGGCTGCATCGCTGAGGGAGGTGGGTCGCATGCGCGAGGCCGACGGGTTCGCCGACGTCCAGATCATCAGCGTCCACTATGCGCCGGAGCCCACCGGGAACGCGCCGTACTCGACGTCGCTCGCGCGTGAGCTCGTCCGCCGCGGCCGCACGGTACGCGTCACCGCCGCACACCCCTTCTACCCGGGCTGGCGCATCTACGAGGGCTACGGCGGCTGGACGGTCCGCGAGGACGATGCGGGCGTCCGGCTGACGCGCCTGCGCCACTTCGTGCCGAGCCGGCCGAGCTCCGTGATGAGGCTGCTGTCGGAGACGAGCTTCGGGTTCCGTGCCGCGCTGTCGCGGTGGGCGCCGGCGCGGGTCAGGATCCTCGTCTCACCGGCGCTGTTCGCGACCGCCGTGGCGATGGCTCGATCGGTGCTGCTCGACCGCGGCACCCCGGTGATCGTCTGGGTGCAGGACCTCTACGGAGTCGGGTTGTCGGAGACCGGCGGCGGCGGTGCCGCGACGCGGGTCGTGCGCGCCGTCGAACGATGGGTGCTGGCGCGTGCGACGCGCGTGGTCGCGATCCATGAGCGCTTCGCCGCCGCGATCGAGCGCGACTATGCGATCGACCCGGGTCGGATCGACATCGTCCGCAACTGGACGCACCTCGCCGACCAGCCGCCACCCGACAGAGCGAGGGCGCGCGCACGGCTCGGCTGGGAGGGCGACGCGATCGTGGCGGTCCACGCGGGCAACATGGGCGTCAAGCAGGGGCTCGACACCGTCGTGCAGGCCGCCGCGCTCGCGGACGAGCAGGGTTCGCGGGTGCGCTTCGTCATGGTCGGCAACGGGTCGGACCGCGAGCGCCTCATGGAGGCCGCCGAGGGGGTCGCCGCGATCGACTTCGTCGGCACCCTGGACGACGACACCTTCCGGGACGCCCTTGCCGCCGCCGACGTCCTCGTCGTCAATGAGCGCCCGGGCGTCGCGGAGATGTCGGTGCCGAGCAAGCTCACGTCCTACTTCACGTCCGGACGGCCCGTCGTGGCCTCGGTGGACCCCGGCGGCGCCAGCGCCGAGGAGGTCCGCCGCGCGGGTGCCGGCGTGGTGGTGCCCTCGGGGGACGGTGCCGCCCTGCTGGCCGCGGTCGAGGAGGTCGGGCTCGACACAGAGCGGGCGGCGCGGCTCGGCGCGGGGGGGCAGCGGTACCGTCGCGAACAGCTGTCGAAGGAGGCGGCGGTCGACCGGTTCGAGGCGATCCTCGACTCCTCGGCCGGGGCTGCGCGCTCGCGCGCGCCGGCTTCGAACGGCACCGCGAGCCCACGCTCCTAGGCTGACGCGGGCGCATCCTGCGCCAACGCCTTGGCAAACTGGGATAACAGCGACAAAACGGATGCGCGGTGCTACTGTCGAGAAGGAGCCGGTCGGGGGGCCGTGCTCGCATGAGGGGCACGAGGGGGAAGTGACGACATGATCCGTCGCACCATCGCAGTTGCAGTTCTGGCTGGGGGTTTGAGCTTGATTCCCGCGGCCGCGTTCGCCTATGTCGCACCGAACCCGCAGGGGGGCACGGTGCCCGAGGAGACGTCGACGCCGACCGATACGCAGACGCCGACGACGCAGAAGACCACCGCGGTCGAGACGAAGAAGACGACGACCGAGACGGCCACGACGACGTCGGTGCTGAACGCCGGCACGACGACGACCGGCACCGCCACGGAGACGCTCTCGACCACCGGCTTCGGTGGCACCGAGATGGCGATCGGCGCGGGCGCGCTGCTGCTCGCCGGCGCCGCCACCGTCGTCATCGCCGCTCGACGTACGTCGGTGGACGATCGATCCTAGAAGGACCGACGCGGTGTGAGTGCTGGGGCAGGAACCGCAGCCGCCGCACCGCGACAGCGGGCCGACGAGGGCCCTCCGTATCCACAGGGTGCGGCCGGGGTCCTCTCGGTCGCGTGCCCGCTCGCTGAGGGAGTTGGAGCATGAAGATCCTGCACGTCGCCCCGGGGATCAGCAGGAAGCTCGGAGGGCCCACGACCCTGCTGCGGGGGCTCCTGCCCGTGCAGCGGGATCGCGGGCACGAGGTCACCGTCGTCGCGACCGACGTCGGCGCGGAGACCCCCGCCGATCGCGAGGTCGAGGGCGCCGAGGCGCGCATCGTGCCGCTCGTCGGCCCCGGACGGCTCGGCTACGGACGCGGCATGCGGCGTGTGCTGCGCGAGGCCGTCGCCGACGCCGACGTGGTGCACGTGCACGGCGTCTACGGGCTCATCCTGATCGACGCGATGCGCGAGTCGCGGCGCGCGGGGGTGCCGTTCCTCGTCGCTCCCCACGGGGTCTGGACGCGCGGCCACGCGCCCAACAATCCCGTGCTCAACAGCGCCTGGGATCGGTTCATCCTTGCGCCGGCGATGCGTCACGCGCACCGAATCGTTGCGGACTCGGGTCACGACGCCGGCTACCTGCGAGAGCGCGGCCTGACGGGTGTGACCGAGATGGCACTCGGCGTCGATCCGGCGCTGCACCGCATCGACACCCCTTGGAAGGACCGGCGCGGCGTCCTCTTCCTCAGCCGCGTCGCACGCAAGAAGCGCGTCGACCTCGCGATCGAGGCGTACGCGCGGTCCGGCCTCGCGGAGCAGGGCCACCCCCTGGTGGTGGCGGGCCCCATCGAGCCCGGGCTGCCCTACGACCCACGCGAGATGTGCGAACGCCTCGGCATCGGCGATCACGTCGAGTTCCTCGGAGCCGTCGAGGAGGGCGAGCGGCGCGCGCTTCTCGCCCGCATGCGAGTGTTCATCCTGCCGAGCGACGACGAGAGCTTCGGTATCGCGGTGGCCGAGGCAGCCGCCGCCGGCATGGCCGTGGTGACCAGCGACCACGTGGTCGCGATGCTCGAGGCCGAGAGCGACGGCGCCACGCACACCTATCCGCAGGACCCGGACGTGCTCGCGTCCGCGCTCGTCGACGCGGCGCGCGACGATGCGGCATCATCCGCGGAGCGGCTCTGCGCCTACGCCCGGGAGAACTGGACGTGGGAGCGCGCGGCGCAGCAGATCGAGGAGATGGTCGCCGAGCCCAGCGCCGCCTCCCGCTAGTCGAGCCGTGGCGTGCGGCGTCAGCCGTCGGTGCCGAGCACCCAGGCGGCGAGCTCGGCGACGGCCCCGCGGATGAGCGAGTACGAGTCGTGGTAGGCGTCGCGGTCGCGCCGGAACGGGTCGGGCACGTCGTCGAGGTCGTATCCCGCAAGCACGTGACGATGCGCGGCGATCGCTCGCGGGATGTCGGCGAGCCTGTCCGCCGGTGTCGATCCCTCGAGGGTCGCGCCCGTGCCAGCAGAGGCGGCGAGCTCCGCGAGCGTGAATGTGCGCTTGAGGGCGAACGGCCCGGTGCGGACGGCGAGCTGGCGATGCTCGGCCGTCATGGTGACGACGAGGTCGGCGTCGCGCATCAGCCCTTCGGTGAGCAGGCGGCCCTCGTGCAGCGTTCCGTCGAGGCTGTCAGCGGCGAGCTCGGCGAGCATCGGCCCGGGGATGCCGTGGCCGACGAGCGCGTGCGTGCCCGCGCTCGACACGGAGGCCACGTCACCGAGCGCGCGGTCGAGCAGCAGCTCCGCGGCAGGGGAGCGGCAGATGTTCCCCGTGCATACGGTCAGGATCCTGGCCATCGTGCTCCTCGTGTCTCGCCCGCGGTGTCGGGTCGAGGATAACGGCGCGGCGGCCGCGAGGTCACGGCACGGCGTCGGTCACAGGTGAGGTGGTCGGGACGCCGATCTTGGCGCGCCTCAGGTGGGCGAGGCACACGAGGAGGCCGAGCGTCATCACGCCCGCCTGCACCATCGGGACCGTCGCGACCGGCTGCGGCATCACGATCCAGATCGCGAGCAGGGCAGAGGCCGTCGCGCCCGTGTAGATGGACGTCGACACGAAGTGGCGGTTGTGGGCCATCGGCCAGGAGATCGCGCAGAGCCAGCCGACCTCGACGAGCACGGCCACGATGTACCAGACGAGCAGCGCCCGGTCGTCGCCGACCGTGTCGTGCGTCCAGATGCGCAGGATGGGCTGGCCGAGGAACAGCAGGCCGATCGCGCCCGCCGTCATGAGGATCGCGACGTGGCGGACCGCCCGCTGGAAGGCCGCCTTGGCGGCGGACCCGTCGCCGCGCGCGCTGTAGTGGGTGAGGCTCGGCATGCGCGCGTTCATGATGGTGTCGGCCACCATGCGCAGCGCGTTGACCATGGTGCGCGTCGCGGTGAGCGCCACGACGGCCGTGGGTCCGAGCGAGGCCGAGACGATGATGACCGTGCCCTGGAGCAGCGCCGCGATGGAGAGCTGCTGGGCGAAGGTGCCGACCATGCTCGTGCGGATGCCGTGGAAGGCGGTGCCGATGCGGCGGGTCACGTGGAGGTCGAACCACGGCGCGCGCCGGCGCGCGGCCCGGTACATGAACACGAGCCCGACGAGGCGCGAGACCAGCAGGACCGAGACGAAGGTGACGAGCGACGGGCTCACCAGCAGCGAGGCCGCGGCGAGCGCGAACTCGCCCGTCCGCATGAGCGCGAGGTACAGCCACCCGAAGGGGTAGTGGCCGGCCGCGCGGAGGGCACCCTCGATCACCCCGGTGATGAGGTTGAGCGTCGCGTAGAGGGAGTAGATGAAGAAGATGATGTTCGCCGGGTCGCCGGTGTCGTAGTTCGTGAGCGGCGTCAAGACCACGAAGGACACGACGAGCACGGCGAGCGCGAGGAGGCCGGAGACCGCCATGATGACCGTCACGACCGCGCGTGACACGCGTGAGGCCTCATTGAGGTCGCCCTGGGCGACGAGCTGGAGGAGTCGCGTCGACGAGGCGCCGAGCAGGCCTCCGTCGAAGAGCGTGAACATCACCGGGATGGCGATGAGGGCGAGGTAGTTGCCGTAGGCCTCGGCGCCGAACACGCCGAGCAGGATCGGCACCTGGAGGACCTGCAGGCCGAACGTGCTTGCGAGCGCCAGGAAACGCGCGGACAGCCCGCGTCGGTACCGTGAGGTCTCCTCGTCGGCGACAGCCATCGTGTGGAACCCGCTAGGCCAGGCCGGGGAAGGTCTCGAACGCGGCGGCGCGCTTGGGGAGGTTGCGCGCGTACTTGAGCGCGCGGAGCGGGAAGCCGACCGTGTCGAGCAGCCGCGGGTAGCGCGACGTGCCTGTGGCGACCACGAGCCGGTGGCGCTCGCGCAGGTGCGCCTCCGCGTTCTCCGGCGTCGTCGTGATGGTGCCGTCGTAGACGCGGAAGTACCCGAGCACGTCGTCGGTGTAGTGGAAGCGCGCTCCCGCCTTCTGCAGGTCGAAGAGCAGCTCCGCGTCCCACGCGAGGCGGTTCTGCTCGTTGAAGCTGATGCCGAGGCGCTCGAGCGAGCTCATGCGGTAGCCGGTCGCCTGCTGGAGCACGATCCCGATCCCCAGCGCGAAGCGGATCGGGGTGAAGCGGTCGCTGAGGATGTACTTGATCGGCGTGCCCGCCTCGTCGATGATCCAGCCGTTGCCGACCACGACATCGGCCTCGGGGTTGTCGTCGAAGTGGGAGCGGATGAGGTCGAGGCCTCCCGGCGCGAGCTCGTCGTCAGAGTTGAGGTAGACGAAGATCTCGCCCTGGGCACGCGCCAGGCCCTTGTTGAGGCCGTCGGCCGGCCCGCTGTCGGGCTCGAGGACCGTGATCAGCCGGTCGTGCGGGTTGTCCGCAAGCCACTCACGGGAGCCATCGCTCGAACCCGGGTCCATCACGATGTGCTCGTCGCCATCGCGAAGCTGGCTCCGCACGCTCTCGACGCAGCGCGGGAGGTACTCGCGCTGGTTCATCGACACTGTCACGACCGACATCGTGGTCATGGTCGTCTCCTATCTGTCGTGTCGCTACGAGGAGCGTGGCGATCGTGGCCGCGACCCAGAAGCGGCGCTCCGCGCCGAACGGGCTGAAGAAGGTGTCCCACAGCGCGAGCACCGAGAGGAAGGTGGCGAGCACGGGGAAGCGTGCCGAGCCGGCGAGGACCATCGCCAGGGCGCGGATCACCAGGACGACGAACCCGGCCCAGAAGGCGAGCGTGATGAGTCCGTTCTCGGCGACCGTCCCCAGAGCCATGGAGTGGAAGAGCGCCCTGCCCTCGGTGATCCTGTCGGAGACGTAGGAGTACCCGAGGGTTTCGTAGAGCTGTGCGGCGAAGTTGTCGACGACCGCGGCCGGCGTGCCGCCGGTCCCGACGCCGAGCACCGGGTCGTGGGTGATGCTGAGCGCGGCGATGAGCACCTCGGAGCGGCTGCCGAGGATGGTGCCGTACTGGCCGTCCAGCGTGCTCGCCTTGGCGGTCGCGTCGGTGCCGAGCGAGCCGCTGCGCGCGAGCTGGTCCCACAGGCCCACGACCGCGACCGTCGCCATCACCGCGATCGCGCCCACCGTCGCGAGCCGGAACCATGCGCGGCGGGGCAGCCCGTCCTGATGGGTACGCGCGACGATGAGGAGCATCACCGTGATGGCGCACACGATCGCCATGGTGCGGAAGCCGAGCGCGAAGTGCGCGACCGCGAGCGCCATGATCATGGCCGCGCCCAATGCGTCGAAGCGCCGGCGCGCGGAGACCGCCACGATGACCGCCATCGTCACGGGCATGCCGAGGCCGAACTTCCACGGCTGCACAGCCGCGTAGACGTCGGGCTGAAGGACGTACGCGATGACGCCCGCGATTGCGGTCCCGCCCCACAGCCACCGCACCGTCGCGCGGTCCTTGGCGAACATGTGGACGAGCGCGATCGTGCAGGTGGTCACCATGAACACCCGCAGGATGCCCTTGAGCGAGTCGATCATCCCCGACCCCGCGGCGAGGTCGCTGACGAGCGACACCGTCGCCCATGCGCCCAGGGTCCACGGGATCCAGCGGGGCAGCGGCAGGCGTTCGGGCGACGCGAGCGCGATCACGGCCAGCAGGGTCAGCAGCACCTCGGCCACGTACAGCTGCGCGCCCACCCGGACATAGGACGCGCTCATCGCGCCGATGATCAGGGCCGTCCAGGTGGCCTTCCACCGGAGGTTCGGGTCGAGATGGAGCCGCAGCCGCTCGCGGGGCGCGGCGATCCGCGTCTCCGAGAACGATCGTGCCTCTTGCCTCACTGTCCCCCCACACCGTCATCACGGCAGCCGCCGGAACGCGATGCCGCGTCCCTCAGGAAGGGGACGCGGTCCGGGCCGGCCCGCCTTCAGGTTAATCGCGGCATCGGGCCTGCGCCAGGGCGATTTCGGGGACGTCGGGAGACGGGCCCGACAACTGTCGGAGACCAGGGGTTCCGTGGTTGACGGTCCCGCCATACACTGCCCCTATGGTCAGGCAAGGGGGGGCTTCGTGACCATCGGCGTACTGGCGCGCATCGTTCGCGCTCACTGGTTGGTGATCTTCTCGGCTGCGCTGATGGGTGCAGGCCTCGCGTTCGGCTGGACGTTGCTCCAGCCGACTGTCTACACGTCCACGGGATCCGTGATCGTGTCCACGGGTGCGGCCGAGACGCTCGCGGAGGCTCTCGTGGCCGAGAACTACGCGGCCGCGCGCGTGACCTCGTATCTCGATGTGGCGAAGTCGCGCGGCCTGGCCGAGGACGTCGTCGACGAGATGGAGCTCGACGAGTCGCCGGACACCGTGCTCACGCGGATCACCGTGGCGAACCCGCTCGACACGGCGGTGCTGCGGATCTCGGCCACCGGGCCGTCGCCCGAGGCGGCGCGCGAGCTCACCCAGGGCTGGATCACGGGCCTCACCGCGAAGGTGGCGGAGCTCGAGTCGGGCGCGGACGGCACCGGCGAGTCGATCGTCGCCCTGCAGACCCTCGACTCCGGCAACCTACCGTCCTCGCCGTCATCGCCGAACACCAAGCTCATGGTCGCGATCGGCCTCGTCCTCGGCCTCGCCGCCGGCGTGGCCTACTCGATCATCCGTGCCTCGATGGACCGTCACATGCGCTCCGCCGACGACGTCGAGCGGGCCTTCTCGCTCCCGGTGATCGGCGCCCTCCCGTACGTCGGGGCGTTGGCGAAGTCCGGGCCGTCGCGTTCGGTGCCGGATCCGCTCATGAACGAGGCGGTGCGCGAGCTCCGCACCAACCTCCAGTACATGAGCGTCGACGACCCGCCTCGCGTCATCGTCATCACCTCCGCGCTTCCCGGCGACGGCAAGTCGACCGTGTCCTGCAAGCTCGCCGAGGCGCTCGCGCAGTCCGACCGGAAGGTCGTGCTCATCGACGCCGACCTGCGCAGGCCGAAGCTCGCCGCGAACCTCGGGCTGTCCAACGACGCGGGACTGACGGACGTGCTGGTGGGACGCGCCAACGTGGAGGACGTGCTGCAGCCGTACGGCGACACCGGCAACCTGCAGGTGATGTCCGCGGGTCCGATCCCGCCGAACCCGTCGGAGCTCATCGGCTCCAACGCGCTGCGCACCCTGCTCTACTCGTTCCCCCAGCACACCACCGTGCTGGTGGACACGCCGCCGCTGCTGCCCGTGACGGACGCGGCGATCCTGACCGTGCACACCGACGGCGCCGTGATGGTGGCCCGCGCCGGTCGCACCACCACCGACATGCTCGACCGTGCGCTCCGAGCGCTCGAGCGCGTCAACGGCCGGGTGCTCGGCATCGTCCTCGATGCGGTGCCGCAGCACGGTCCCCACCGCGACGTCTACGCGTACGGCTACGGCTACACCGCGAAGGTCGCCGACGAGTTCGGTCCGCCTGCGGTGTCGGACTCGGCGTCCGCGGACGACGATGACGACGAGGTCCCGGCGGGGCCGACCGACGGCAAGGCGACCGGCGACGAGGCGGAGGTGGCCGAGGAGCGGGCGACGGACGCCGACGAACCGGCCGAGGATGCCCACGAGGCGGCGGAGGATGCCGACGAGGCGCCGGAGGCGACGGAGGACGGCGCGACGGTACCGACGCTCGCGCCGGACGACGACCCCGACGGCGACGACCTCCCTGCGCTGGAGGAGCTGTCGCAGGACGCGGACGACGGGCCCGAGCGGGAGAAGCTGGGACCCGCGCTCGAGCAGATCGCCGCGTCTCTGGAGGACATCGACGACGAGGACAAGATGCCGGTGCGGGCGCGCTCGGCTCGTGCCGCGAAGGATGCGTGAGACGTAGCGAGGGACTGGAGCCGGCGCCGCCGACTCGCTGGGGGTGAGTGCTGATGGGCGACGATGCCGTCGTCGAGCCGCCGCGCAGGCGCCGCTGGCCCTGGGTGGTCGCGGGCGCCGTGCTGGTCGCGGTCGGCGTGGTCGCCGCCTTGTTCGCGTACGACGGCATGCGGCTGCAGAGCGCGGCCGACGGGCTGACGGCGCACGCCGCGGCGGCGCGCCAGGCCCTCGAGGCACGGGACGTCGAGGCGCTCCAGGCCGAGGTGGCGTCGCTCGAGGACGCCGCGAACGTGTTCGGCGCCGCGACTCACGGACCCCACTGGTGGCTGGCGTCGCACGTGCCGTGGGTCAAGGAGCAGGCGCGGCCGCTGATCGCGGCGGGCGATGCCGTGGGCGCCGTCGCGCACGACGCCCTCGAGCCGCTCGCCGGGCTCGAGGACCTCGACGCCCTCGCCGGGCCCGCGTTCGAGGGGGGACGCATCGACCCGGAGATGCTCGAGCCGTACCGCCCGGCGCTCGAGCAGGCGTCGGGGGCGCTCGACGGCCAGGTCGAGGCGCTCGCGGCGATCGACCTCGCCCGCACCGTCGACCAGGTCCGCGAGCCGTTCGAGGACCTCGAGGAGCAGCTCGAGAGCCTCGCGGCCATGGTCGACGGCGCACGCGTGACCGCGGAGCTCCTCCCGACGATGCTGGGGGGCGACGGCCCGCGCACGTACCTGGTGGTCGTGCAGAACAACGCCGAGCCACGCACCACGGGCGGGCTCCCCGGAGCGTTCCTCGAGCTCACCGTCGACGACGGCGACATGTCGCTCGGTGCCTACGATGCGGCGCGCTCGCTCGTGGTCGACGACGGCGTGGCGGAGCTCACCGCCGACGAGGAGCGGATCTTCTCCGAGCTCATGGCCGTCTACCCGCACGACGCGAACTTCACTCCCGAGTTCCCCCGCACCGCGGAGCTGCTCAGCGCGTTCTGGGAGCACGAGCACGGCACCGTCGTCGACGGCGTCGTCTCGGTCGACCCGGTGGCGCTCGGCTGGATGCTCGAGGGTGCGCCCGCGCTCGAGACCGAGGGGCTCACCATCACCGGCGCCAATCTCGCCGACGTGCTCCTCAACCAGGCGTACTTCCTCTACGACGACCCGCTCGACCAGGACCAGTTCTTCGTCCGCACCGCGCGGGACCTTTTCGGACGCATCGTCTCCGGGAAGGCGTCTCCGGTCGCAGGCGTGCAGAGGGCGATCGACGCGCACCGGTTCCTGCTGTGGTCGGCGCACGGCGACGAGGAGGAGGTCCTCGCCGGCACGCCCGTCTCGGGCACGTTCCTCGAGGAGGACGATGCGCTGGGCGTGTTCCTCAACGACGGGTCGGGGTCGAAGATCGGCTACTACGTCGAGACGAACGTCACCGTCGTCAACATGATGTGCGCGGACGGGTCGCTCGCCTCCCAGGTGCTTCAGCTGGACCTCGCCCACACGTTCGGCGGCGACGTCGCGGACCTGCCGTACTACGTCAGTGGCGGTGGGGTGTTCGTGCCCGAGGGGCAGTTCCAGGCCAACGTGGTGGTGTACCCGGTGGTCGGGACCGAGGTCGTCTCGACGCGGCTGGACGGCGAGCCGACGGAGATCGTGGCCGACACGCACGACGGTCGCGCGATGTCGCAGAAGCGGGTGACGCTCGATCCGGGGGAGAGCGTCAGGCTGACGTACGAGTTCGCGGCGAAGAAGACCGGCCTCGGCGACCCGGGCGTCGTGGTGACGCCCGGGCCGCGGGACATGCCGCCGACCGTGCTCACGGAGCAGGCGGCGGGGTGCTGATCAACCGCGCAGGTGTGCGGCGTTCTCCAGGTACCAGGCGTGGGTGCGGCGCAGGCCCTCCTCGAGGGAGATCTGGGCGGTCCAGCCGAGCTCGGCGAGGTGGGAGACGTCGAGGAGCTTCTGCGGGGTGCCGTCGGGCTTGGTGGTGTCCCACTCGGTGACGCCCTCGAAGCCGGTCACCTGCGCGATGGTCTCGGCGATCTCACGGATGGTGACGTCGGTGCCGGTGCCGACGTTGACCTGGGTGGGTCCGTCGTAGTTTTCGAGCAGGTGCAGGCACGCGTCGGCCATGTCGTCGGAGTGGAGGAACTCGCGGCGAGGCGACCCGGTGCCCCAGTTGGTCACCGACTGCGCGCCGGACTTGGCGGCCTCGTCGTAGCGGCGGATCAGCGCCGGCAGGACGTGGCTCCCCTTGGGGGAGAAGTTGTCGTTCGGGCCGTAGAGGTTCGTCGGCATCGCCGAGATCCACGCCTTGCCGTACTGGCGGCGGGCGGCCTGGATGTGGAGGATGCCGGCGATCTTCGCGATCGCGTACGCGTCGTTGGTCGGCTCGAGGTGGCCGGTGAGGAGGCTGTCCTCGGGGATGGGCTGCGGCGCGAACTTCGGGTAGATGCACGACGAGCCCAGGAACAGCAGCCGCTCGACGTCGTGCGCGATCGCCGCGTCGATGACGTTCGTCTGGATCCGGATGTTGTCGGACAGGAAGTCGACCGGGTACGTGTTGTTCGCGAGGATGCCGCCGACCTTCGCCGCGGCGAGCACGACGTAGCGGGGCTTGGTCTCGGCGAAGAACGCGAAGGTCGCGTCGCGGTCCTTGAGGTCGAGCTCGGACGAGGCGCGGCCCACGATGTTCGTGAAGCCCGCGCTTTCCAGGCGGCGCACGATGGCGCTGCCGACAAGGCCGCGGTGCCCCGCGACGTAGAACGTCGCGTCACGGTCCAGCGGCGCCGGGGTGAACTCGACGCCGTCGACCGCGGTCACTTGATCCCCTGCAGGGAGTCGTTCGTGGTCCACGAGGCCAGGTTGACGGTGTCGATCCAGTCGCCGCCCTTCTCGAGGGCCTCGACGTCGGCGTCGACCATGAGTTTGGCGAGTTCCTTGCCGTCGATGGTCGGGGTCCATCCGAGCTTGTCGGCGGCCTTGGACGGGTCGCCGATGAGGGCGTCGACCTCGGTGGGGCGCAGGTAGCGCTCGTCGAACTTGACGAACTCCTGCCAGTCGAGACCGACATGACCGAAGGACGTCTCGAGGAAGTCCTTGATGGTGTAGCCGACGCCGGTGGCGAGCACGAAGTCCTCGGGCTCGTCGACCTGGAGCATGCGCCACATGCCCTCGACGTACTCGGCGGCGTAGCCCCAGTCGCGGATCGAGTCGAGGTTGCCCAGGTAGATGTCCTTCTGGACGCCGGCCTTGATCCGCGCGACGGCGCGCGTGATCTTGCGGGTGACGAACGTCTCGCCCCGGCGCGGGGACTCGTGGTTGAACAGGATGCCGTTGACGGCGAACAGGTCGTAGGCCTCGCGGTAGTTCTTGGTGATCCAGTAGCTGTAGAGCTTCGCGGCGGCATAGGGCGAGCGCGGGTAGAACGGCGTCGTCTCGCTCTGCGGCGGGGGAGTCGCGCCATAGAGCTCCGAGGTGGAGGCCTGGTAGAAGCGCGTCTCGATGCCGGACAGACGGACGGCCTCGAGAAGGCGAATGGTGCCGGTGCCCGTGGTGTCGGCGGTGTGCTCCGGCTCGTCGAAGCTCACGCGCACGTGCGACTGCGCGGCGAGGTTGTAGACCTCGTCGGGGTTGATCTCCGCGAGCAGCGTCACCATGCGGGCGCCGTCCGAGAGGTCGCCGTAGTGCAGGAAGAGCTTGGCATCCGGGTTGTGCGGGTCCACATAGAGGTGGTCGATGCGATGGGTGTTGAAGGTCGAGGCGCGGCGGATCAGCCCGTGCACCTCGTACCCCTTGCTCAGCAGCAGTTCAGCGAGGTACGAGCCGTCCTGGCCCGTGATTCCCGTGATGAAGGCCTTCTTCGCCATCAGCGTTTCCCCCAGAGGTAGTAGCGAGTACAGAATCTCGGGGATCCGCGGAAGCGGCCAGCACGGCCAGGCGCTTCGTCACGCGTCCCCGGTACGGAAAGAGTAGTGCACACCCTGCAGGCGACTGAAGCCGCGGCCACGACGCCTACGAGGCGGCCGACTCGTCTCCGTAGACGTAGCCGTACCGACCGTAGCCGTAGGCGTCAGGTCCGCGCGACGGGAGCATCGACAGCACGAGGCCGGAGACGTGCGCGCCGACGGTCTCGAGCGACTGGAGCGCGCTGTCGAGCTGGGGCGCGTGGGTCTTGCCAGCGGCGACGATGACGACCGCCCCGCCCACCAGCTTTGCCAGGACCGCGGCGTCCGTGACAGGAAGAAGCGGCGGCGCGTCGTAGAGGACGACGTCGAAGCGGGCGTCGAGCTGCTTGATGAGCTCGTCCATGCGGGAGGAGCCGAGCAGCTCGGACGGGTTCGGCGGGATCGAGCCGGACGGCAGGAGGTGGAGCTCGCTACGGCCCCAGCGCTGGATCGCCTGCTCGAGGTCGAGACGTCCGATGAGCACATCGGTAAGCCCGACGGAGGCCTCGATCCCCATGTACTTGGCCATCTTGGGGCGGCGGAGGTCCGCGCCCACGAGGAGCACGCGCGCTCCCGCGTCGGCGAGCGTGATGGCCAGATTGGCGGCCGTCGTGGACTTGCCTTCCGACGGGACCGACGAGGTGATGACGAAGCTGCGGGTCTCTCGCTCCGTGTCGAGGAATTGCAGATTGGTGCGGAGCGTGCGGAAGGACTCGGCGCGGGGGCTGCGGGCGTCCTCGTGGACGATGAGCGGGCGCTGCCTCGCCTTGGGGTCGAACACGATGCCTCCGAGCACGGGTGCATCGGTGAGGCGCTCGAGGTCGCGCTCGCCGCGGATGCGGGTGTCGAGCGTCGCGCGGAGCAGCGCGACACCGACCCCGAGCGCGAGTCCGAGCAGCAGGCCGAGTGCGGTGTTGAGGGTCGTGTTGGGGCTGACCGGGTACTGCGGGACCTCGGCCTCCTGCACGACCGCGAGGCTCACGGGTGAGCCCTCGGAGGCGTCGGTGGTCTCGATGTCCTCGACCACGCCGATGAGTTGGTTCGCGGCCTCCGTGGCGAGTGACGCCGCGAACACGGGATCTGAATCCGAGACTGAGATATCGATGACAGAGGTGCTCGCGGGCGTCGACGCGGAGATCTTCCCGCGGAGCTGCGCGACGCTCATGTCGAGGTGCAGCGACTCGATCGTGGGCTGGAGGACCGCCGAGGTGGAGATGAGGTCGGCGTAGGTCTTGACGCGCTGCTGTGTGAAATTGCTTCCTACGGCTAGTTCCGAGACGGTCGAGCCACCCGAGGTGGAGACGAACACCTTCGACGAAGCGGAGTAGCTCGGAGTGGACACCATCGAGTAGGCGAAGCCTGCGCTCGCACCGAGGACCGTCAGCAGGAGGATCAGGATCCAGTTCTTGCGAAGAATCCGGAGGTAGTCCTGTAGCTCCACGTGTCTCCCTGATGTCGTCTCAAGCACGCGAGGGCGCGCCCCTCACGACGGGTCAATCTTGCCACGGTCATCCCCGCGCATCGGACGTCTGCAGTTGCGCGCACAGGCACGGGGTACCCTGGCCGCCATGAAGGCCATGGGGGGCGAGGCGCTTCGGCGCGCCTCGAAGCAGAGAATGTTCGGCACGCGCGGCTGGGCGCGCAAATACGAGGCGCGGCTGTTCCTCACGGACGTGGTCGTGGTCGCGCTGGTCATGGTCGGCGCTCACGCGGTCCGGTTCGGGTGGGATCCGTTCGTCGGAGTGACCGGGAACGCTTCTCCGGCCTACTGGCAGGTCACCGTCATCGTCGCCGCGCTCTGGGTGCTGCAGCTCGGCTGGACCCGATCGCGTGAGGCCGTCGTGCTCGGACACGGTCCTCAGGAGTTCCAGCGGGTGCTGCTCGCCTCGTGGCACACCTTCACCATCGTCGCGATCGTCGGATTCCTCACCCAGTGGCATGTCAGCCGCGGATACCTCCTCTTCGCCATCCCTCTCGGCACCGTCGCGCTGGCGGTCTACCGGGCCGCGTGGCGCGCCTGGATGCACACGCAGCGCGACCGCGGCGAGCTGCTGGCGCAGGTCATCGTCGTGGGACCGATGCTCACCTCGCAGCAGCTGATCCGCCGCATCCAGCGCTCGCCCCGAGCTGGCTACAGCGTCATCGGAGCCTGTCTTCCGGTCGGTCACCGCTTCGTCGACGAGGACATGCAGGACATCCCGCTCCTGGGCACCCTCGATGAGGCCGCGGAGGTCGCCAAACGGGACGACGTTGAGTACGTGCTGCTCTCGGGCACCGATGCGATGTCGCTGAGGGAGTCGCGTCAGCTCGGGTGGGAGCTGGAGGGCACCGACATCGGTCTCATCGTCGCACCCGCGATGGTCGACGTCGCAGGCCCGAGGGTGTCGATGAGTCCGGTCGAGGGTCTACCGCTTCTTCACGTGGACATCCCCCGCTTCGAGGGTGGCAAATATTACCTCAAGGAGATCGGTGACCGCCTGGCCGCTCTCACGCTACTCGCGCTTGGCGCGCTTCCCATGCTGGTGGTGGCCGCGCTCATCAAGATCACCAGCCCGGGCCCGGTGTTCTTCCGCCAGGAACGCATCGGTCGCGACCACGAGCCGTTCGCGATGCTGAAGTTCCGCTCCATGTACGTCGATGCGGAACAGCGGCTCGAGGGGCTACGCGAGCGCCAGCGCGCCGAGGGCAACGAGGTGCTGTTCAAGATGAAGGACGACCCGCGCGTCACGTCGATCGGCCGGTTAATGCGGCGCTTCAGCATCGATGAGGTGCCGCAGCTCATCAACGTGCTCAAGGGCGACATGTCCATCGTCGGCCCGCGCCCGCCGCTCCGGTCCGAGGTCGACCAGTGGGACGACGCGCGCGTCGCGCGTCGCCAGTTGGTGAAGCCGGGCATCACCGGGCTGTGGCAGGTGAGCGGCCGCAGCGACCTGTCCTGGGACGAGAGCGTCCGCCTCGACCTCTATTACACCGAGAACTGGAGCCTCGCCGGTGACGCCATCATCGTGCTCCGCACGGTCGGCGCAATCCTGTTCGGGCGCGGCGCCTACTGACAGTGCAGTCGAGTGTGGCGCGCTCGATGGCACACTAGCGCGGTGGCACCCCAACGACACTCGTCATCGCGCCAGCCCCGCCGCCTCTGGGGCTGGCTTGTCGCCGTACCGGTGGTGGCGCTCGCCGTCGCGGCTGTCGCCCTCACGTGGGACGGCTATCAGCTGCTGCGGTCCAAGGACGACCTCGCCGCGCACGCGGCGGCCGTGCAATCGGCGATCGGCGAGCGCGACGCGGACACGCTCGTCGCCGAGGCCGCGGCGCTCGAGACCGCCGCGCGAGCCTTCGCGGCGGCGACGGACGGGCCGCAGTGGTGGCTGGCCACGCATCTGCCGTGGGTGGCGGACCAGGCGGTTCCGCTTCAGCAGGCCGGCGCGGCCGTCGACGCGGTCGCGGAGGGAGCGCTGAGCCCGCTCGCCTCCATGGGCGACCTCTCCGCGTTGGCGGCCCCCGAGTTCGTCGACGGTCGCATAGATCCGTACCTCCTCGAGCCCTATCGACCCACCCTTGCCGAGGCCGCCGCGGTGCTCGCCACTGAGGTCGACAGCCTCGACGGGACGGACCTCGACGGCACTATCTCCACGGTGCGCGATCCGTTCCTCGAGCTGACCGATCAGCTCGCCGAGGTACGCGAGGTGGTGAACGGCGCGCACGCCGCGGCCGAGGTGCTCCCGACAATGCTCGGCGGCGAGGAGGCAAGGACCTACCTCGTGATGGTGCAGAACAACGCGGAGCCCAGGACCACCGGAGGGATCCCGGGCGCTGTGCTCGAGGTGAGCGTGGACGGCGGCGTGATCTCGCTGGAGCGGTACGCGACCGCGAACTCCATGATCGACCGCACGGGTCCCGTCACGCTCACCGAGGACGAGCTCCGCATCTTCGGGCGACGCATGGAGGTCTATCCGCAGAACGTCAACTTCACGCCGGAGTACCCCCGATCCGCACAGCTGATGAGCGAGTTCTGGGCGGCGGAGTTCGGCGAGACTCCGGACGGCGTGCTCTCGATCGACCCGGTGGCGCTCGGCTACATGCTTGCGGGCGCCCCCGCGACCGAGGTGGGCCCGTTCTCCATCACCGGTGACAATCTCGCCGAGGTCATGCTCCGCGACTCGTACCTGGAGCACCCCGACCCTCGCGACCAGGACGCCTTCTTCGTTCGCGCGTCGGCCGAGCTATTCGGCCGCCTTGTAGGTGGGGACGCAAGTGCGGTGAGCGGAATCGAGCGTGCGATCGACGAGGCGCGATTCATGGCCTGGTCCGCCGATGCCGAGGAACAGCAGCTTCTGTCCAGCACGGTGGTCGGTGGGGCGTTCCTCGAGGACGAATCGGCCTTGGGGGTGTTCGTCAACGACGGTTCGGGCGCCAAGATCGGGTACTACGTCGACGTTCACACCGATGTGGTCGATCACCTGTGCACCAACGGCAGCGTCGGTGGTCAGACAGTGACGGTGACGCTCGCTCACACCTTCGAGGGCGACGTCGACAAGCTGCCGGAGTACGTGGCGACGGGTGCAGCGAACTACCCGGACGGCGAGTTCCACGCCAACGTCAGACTCTTCCCTGCAGCAGGCACCGGCGTGATCGCCCTCGAGCGGGATGGCGAGCCATCGGGAGTCAATCCGGAGACGCTCGCGGGGAGATCGGTCGCGTCGGCTCGAGTGTCGCTTCTGCCGGGCGAGAGCACGAGCCTCGTCTTCGAAGTTGTGGCCAATGTGTCCGGATTGCGGGGACTCGACGTCGACATCACCCCTGGACCGAAACCTAATGTTTACAGCACGAGGTCTGACGATCTACTCGACGGCTGTTAACATTCTGAGGAATCTTCGGGCGCTGCTGAGGGCGCCTTGTGCTGGGAGGCATCAATGATTGCACGCACGATCGCGACTGTTGCGCTGGCTGGCGCGGCGGTCCTCGCGCCGTCCGCGGCCTTCGCCGCCGACACCTACCCCGACGCCGCCGACTCGCTCACGTGCTCTACAACGCAGACTCCGGTGAACTCGACGTTCACGTGTACGATCGAGGGCCCGAACGACTCGATGGCTCAGCTCCAGACCACGTTCTCCGGTGGCGACGCGGAGATCGCGGGCACCGTGACGTCGGCCGAGAAGACCATCACGGCCAACGAGGCCAGCTTCACGGTGACTGCCCCTGCGGTGACCGGCACTATCGGCATCACCGGAATCATCGACGGCACCGCGGTTGACACAGCTGCGGTCGACGTCGTCGCGGCCGACGTGGCTTCGGACTCGGGCGAGCTCTCGGGTACGGGCTTCGAGAACGCCGGTCTCGCGGCGGGTGCCGGCGTGCTGCTCGTCGCGGGTGCCGTCACCGTGTTCGTGGCTGCGCGACGCCGCGCCGCGGCCAACTAGTCCTCCAGAGGGGAGCGGCTGCACCGAACCGGTTCTCCGCTCGTCTCTTCGCGTCGGTCTCGGCGGCTGCCGCAACTGTCCACGCAGGTGTGCGGCGTTGCCGCGGTACCAGGCGTGGGTCCGGCGATGGTCTCGGCGATCTCCTTGATGGTGACGTCGGTGCCCGTGCCGACATTGACCTGGGTGGGTCCGTCGTAGTGCTCGAGCAGGTGCAGGCACGCGTCGGCCATGTCGTCGGAGTGCAGGAACTCGCGGCGCGGCGAGCCCGTGCCCCAGTTGGTGACGGACTCCGCACCCGACTTGGCGGCCTCGTCGTAGCGGCGGATCAGCGCCGGCAGGACGTGGCTTCCCTTGGGGGAGAAGTTGTCGTTCGGGCCGTACAGGTTCGTCGGCATCGCGGAGATCCAGGCCTTGCCGTACTGGCGGCGGGCTGCCTGGATGTGGAGGATGCCGGCGATCTTCGCGATCGCGTACGCGTCGTTGGTGGGCTCGAGGTGGCCGGTGAGAAGGCTGTCCTCGGGGATGGGCTGCGGCGCGAACTTGGGGTAGATGCACGACGAGCCCAGGAACAGCAGCCGCTCGACGTCGTGCGCGATGGCGGCGTCGATGACGTTGGTCTGGATGCGGATGTTGTCGGACAGGAAGTCGACCGGATAGGTGTTGTTCGCGAGGATGCCGCCGACCTTGGCCGCGGCGAGCACCACGTAGCGGGGCTTGGTCTCGGCGAAGAACGCGAAGGTCGCGTCGCGGTCCTTGAGGTCGAGCTCGGACGAGGCGCGGCCCACGATGTTGGTGAAGCCGGCGCTCTCGAGGCGGCGCACGATGGCGCTGCCGACAAGGCCGCGGTGGCCCGCGACGTAGAACGTCGCGTCACGGTCCAGCGGCGCCGGGGTGAACTCGACGCCGTCTGCAGCGACCTGCGAGGTCACTTCTTGCCCCACGAGGGGAGCGAGACCGAGTCGATCCACGGCGGGCCCTCGTGCGTGATGGCTTCGACGTCGGCGTCAAATACGGCGGGGCGCACGTAGCGCTCGTCTAACGCGACGTGGTCTTCCCAGTCGAGGCCCAGGTGGGTGAAGGTCTCGTCGAGTAAGTCGCGCACGGTGATGCTGGAGCTGGAGCGGTACGCGAAGGCGAAGGCGTCGGGCTCGTCGGCCTGGAGCATGCGCCAGATGCCCTCGACGTGGTCGGCGGCGTACCCCGAGTAATGGCTGGAGGTACGAATATCCAGTCAGAGGTCGTCCCGCAGGCCGCCGATGAAGCGGGTCGCGACACGGGCGATCTTTCGGGTGAAGAAGGTATCGCCGTGGCGCGGGGGCTGGTGGTTGAACAGGATGCCGTTGACGGCGAACAGGTCGTACGCCTTGCGGTAGTTCCTAGTGATCCAGTAGGCGTGGAGCTTCGCTGCGCCGTAGGCGGAGTGCGGGTAGAACAGCGCATCCTCATTCTGCGGCGGCCGGGTTGCACTGAACATCGACGAGGACGAGGCCTGGTGGAAGTTGGTGTCGAGCCCTGCGCGGCGGACGGCCTTGAGCATGCGCATCGAGCCCACGCCGGTAGTGTCGCCAGTGTGCTACGGCTCGTCGTACTTCAAGCGCAAGTGCGACTGTGCGGCGAGGTTGTAGACCCCGTCGGGTTGGCTCCGCGCGCAGCGTGGCAAGGCGAGTGCCGCCGGACAGGTCGCCGTAGTGGAGCAAGTATCTCGCCTCGGGGTTGTGGGGGTCCACGTAGAGGTGGAAGATCCGCTGCGTGTTGATGGTCGCAGCACGGCGGATGAGGCCATGCTTCTCGTCGCTCTTGACCCCCAGCAGGTGGTTCAGGTACGAGTGATCCGGGCTCGTGATACCGGTGATAGCCGTGGCGCCCGTGATGAGGGCCTTCTTCGCCATCAGCGCGTCCCCCAGAGGTAGTCGCGGAACTGGCTCACCGGGAAGCACGGCCTGGCGCACCTAGCTGCGCGCATCTTCACCCGTCCTCGGTCGGTGAAGTCTTGTGCACTTCGTTGGATCCAAGAACGGTGCACGTAAGCGTTGCCGGATGCTGCGCCTCCGCGCGCCGCGGCCTCCGACCCTCGAGACTTCAATCACGAAGTCCACGGCCGATCCGGCTTCTACACCATCCGCGCAGGTAGGCCGGGCTCGAATGAGATTGGCCCGTCTGCTTTTGATTCCTCGCGTGAACGACTCGGGGAGCAGGTATACTGTGGCACGACATAATCCGGCGCAGCGAGTTCTGGGGGAGTGAACCGGTTGGAATTGTCTTGGTATCGCGGGGGCTTGCGTTGGTCGGGTAGATCGCTGAATGCGGCATGTGTTGGGTAGTCGCTGATTCTGCCAATGTCGAATTGCTGCCGAGGTCGGCGTGGTATGAACGATCGCCGGAGGCCGAGTTTCGCCTCCTACACCCAGGTTCTTCGCATGGGTCGGCCTGCTTGCTCCGCCCAATGCGTGCAGGGCGCGCGACGCGCTCTCGCCGCGTGGCGGGCAGCCACTCGCAGCAGTGAACTGGGCGTCTTATGAACTCCGCGAGATTCGCAATCGCGCCGCTAGCTTGTCCCGTCCAGCTGCAAAACAAAAGATCCGGATGGTTAAATTGAGAATTCATGGGATTCAGCGCCAAGATGTAGGCGGTGTCTCTTTTTGTGCAGTCACGCCAAGAGAGGCAGTCTCAATCCTATTGCAGGCCACGGAGGTTTCGGGATTGTCTCGAGCCCCGCATGTTCATCTTGCAAATGCGTACTCGGTTGCGCTTGCTAGCCAAGACGCCGAGCTTGCAGGAGTCTTCAACGCCCGAGACGCGATAGTCTTCGCTGACGGGAAGTCTGTGGAAGTCGCGCACCGAGCGACTGCGCGCGGCTCGAAATCACCAGTTCGTCAGGTGCGAGGGCCTGACTTCTTCCGCCAGGTCTTGGACGCGGGACAGGCTGTTGGCATTCGGCACTATTTCCTTGGCGGTTCGCCTGGAACGCTGGCGAGGCTCCAGGAGCAAGTTGAGGGCAAATTTCCCGCCGCGCGAGTGGTCGGCGCATTTAGTCCGCCATTTCGCGCGCTCAGCGTCGCGGAAATCGAGGATGTAGACCTGGCGATCAAACAAGCCGATCCCGACATCATCTGGGTGGGTCTCGGTACGCCAAAGCAGGATTTCGAAGCTGCACGCCTGGTGCAGTCACTGAACATCCCGACCTGTGCCGTCGGTGCGGCGTTTGACTACGTTGCTGAAACGCTTGAAGAAGCTCCCGGATGGATGAGCAGGTGGGGCGTCGAGTGGGTATTCCGGCTGTCACGCGAACCTAGGCGGCTCTGGAAGCGATATGCGGTTGGGAACGTGCAATTCGCCGTGGCCGTAGTCCGACATCGCGATTCTTCAGCATGAGAGTCACTGTAATCTCGCAAGTCCCTCCGCCGGTGCACGGATCTACCGTGATGACAGAGCGCCTTATCGGGGTGCTCGAAGAGGCCGGCAATGACGTCGATCTCGTGGACAGACGCTTCTCCTCCGATGTGCGTCAAGTGGGTCATTTCGAGTTCAGGAAGATTGGTGCTGCGCTCAACTTGGCTCGTCGGCTCTGGCAGCGCACTGGAAGAATCCGGCCCAATGTTGCTGTCTTCTTTGCCACCAATCGTACGTTCTCCTTCCTTGTTGACGTGGCACTTTCGTGGATCCTGAGGCGTCGAGGCGTGCCGGTGATCACCTACCTGCACACAAACGGGTGGGAGGCCCTGTCGCAGTCGTCGCCGGTGCATCGTGCGCTTGTTGCGTACGTACTGCGAACGGCGAGCACGACTGTCGTTCTGGGAGAGTCGCTTCGCTCGGATGCTGAGCGAGGAGGTGCGCGAAACGTTGTAGTGGTTCCGAACGCCGTGCCATCGGCAGCTCGTCAACTCTCGTCCAATGAGCGACGGTACCTCTGCGTCTTCATCGGCAATCTCCTGCCGGACAAGGGCTACCAGGACTTTCTCGAGGTTGCCGAGTCCGTTGCGGCAATCAGTCCACACGCGCGCTTTGCGATGGCGGGTGCCCCCGCTTGGCCGGGCCAGCTCGATGAGATTAGGGCTTGGCTCGCGGACCGTGGTGTCCGCTCGGTTGATGTGCTTGGCCCAATTGTCCCTGCCGATCGTGATCGCCTGCTGCGCGACTCATCGATGCTCGTATTCCCAAGCACCTATGCGCTGGAAGCGCAGCCGCTCGCGGTTATTGAGGCGATGGCGATGGGCCTGCCGATCATCGCCTACGACAATGGGGGTCTGCGTGACCTCGTGGTTGAGGGAACCAACGGCTTCCTCGTCCGGCCGGGCGATACGGAGGCCCTCCGCGAGGCTGTGGTCTCCGTCGCCTCGGACGGGGCGCTTCAGGCACGGCTGAGCCGCGGCGCCGTTGCGAGGTTTGACTCGGAGCATTCAATCCACGCATACGGTGAGGCGTGGCAACGGATACTCGGATTGGTGGCAACGTGACGGCACGACGTCCCGTGAGCGGCGCGCTTGCCGCTGATTGGCGCGCGAATCGGCGCGAGTATCGTACTCTTCTATTGCTCACGAGCTTTCGGCTCACTCAGATGCAGATGCAGAATCTCGACGCTCCCCGATGGTGGTCTTGGCCGGCTATGGCTTGCCACCGGTTTCTCTCTGAGTTCGTTCTTCAGATGGAGCTACGACCCCGAACGAGCGTTGGGCCGGGTTTGCGAATCCACCATGGCTTTGGGCTCGTGGTAAACGACCATGCTGTCATCGGGAGCAACGTGGTCCTAAGGAACGGCGTCACTATTGGGCATGCAAGACCGGGCGGCGGATCGCCGCGATTGGAGGACGGCGTTGAAGTTGGTGCAGGTGCATCTGTGATTGGCGAGATCACAGTGGGACGGAGCGCAGTAATTGGCGCAGGCGCCGTGGTAGTAGCGGACGTACCGACCGGGAGTATCGCGGTAGGCAATCCTGCTCGGATCTTGGGGCGCGATTCTGGAGGCGATCGGTGAGCAGACTCCCGCGGGCAACAGTAATAATGGCGGCGCACAACGCGGAAGAGACGATATCGGAGGCAATTGAGTCGATTCTCGCGCAGACCATGTCAGACTGGGAACTAGTGATCGTCGATGACGGCTCTCAGGATCGTACGGCAGAGATAGCAGAAAGCTACACTGCGGACGCGAGGATCCGTTTGATCTCAATTCCCACACCCGGCGGCTCCGGTGCGGCCAGGAATCAAGCCATACGCATCGCTCGAGCCCCTGTTCTTTTTGTACAGGACGCGGATGACATTGCCCTTCCATACCGTTTGGCCGTCCAGCTCGGGAAGTTGGAGGGAGACCCGGGCCTAAGTGTCGTCGGCGGTCAGGTAGCGGAGTTCGGCCTTTGGGGCGGACCTGTCAGGGGCAGCTGGCCCACTGATGACAAGGCGATCGACCATCGCATCTCTGACGGGCGGATGGCAATCGCTCATTGCGCGGCAGCAATGCGAAAGAGCGCGGTGGAAGAGGTTGGCGGCTATGACGAGGCATGCCTCCGTGCGCAGGACTACGCGCTCTTCCTGCGCCTGAAGGAGCACCGGTTCGGCGCGGTTGATGACGTCGTTGTGTACTACCGTACCGCTCGACCGGTTCCATTGCGCTACGCAATTGTGAGCGGCAGGTACGGAAAGCTTGCCCGCCAGCGCGCACACGCACGTGGTGCCCAGCCGACCGCTCCCGTGCATGGGATTGCAGCCATTCCGACAGACGCGCGGTCTCTAGTCGGCTGGATTCGTCGCAACGCGCGTGAGCGCCTTCAAATGCGATCGCTGACTTCGAGGAGCAGCCGGTGAGAGTGGTGCACTACTATCGCGACATTCATAGGCCGTCGGGTGTAACGCACGCGATCGGTGAGTGGCAACAGGCTGTCGCGCAAATGGGGGTCGAGACGATAGTCCTTCATGCAGGTCCCGGGGAGCCAGAATCCTGGCCCGGAACGACGGAGGCGATTCCGCATTTCGGCTTCGGCCGTCAGACTCAGGTTCCGCAACTCGGGCCGGCCCTTAAGCCGGGTGATGTGTTGGTGCTTCATGAAGGCTGGGTCTCATCGAATCTCGTCGCAGCTCGAGCATGCCGCGCCAAAGGAATCCCATATGTCGTCGTTCCGCACGGTGTTTACGATCCCAGCATTCTGGTGGACTTGAAGTTCCCTCGTGGGATCCGGTTCGCACTCGAACGCCAGAGTCTGAGAGGAGCTGCCGCGGCACACGTCTTCTATCGTTCAGAACAGGCGCTCGTCGAGGCAGTCGGCCGTCCGAAGTCATTCCTAGTGGCGCCGACAGGCTACGACCCGTCCGACCGGCGATGGGTAGGGGGCGGAGGCTACGTCGGGTGGTTCGGCCGATATAGCATGCATCACAAGGGCATCGACCTGCTTCTTCGGGCCTACGCTCAGATGGACCGTGACAATCGGCTCCCTCTGCGCTTGCACGGCCCCGATTACCAGGGAGGAAAAGCACAGGTCCAGCGACTGGTCAAGGAACTCGCTCTGGAAGACTGTGTCTCCGTAGGCGCCCCGCTATCGGGATGCGAGAAGTGGGACTTCCTCGTTGAAGCAGATGCGCTCGTGTACCCGTCACGCTGGGAGAGCCATAGCATCGCATTGCTTGAGGGCCTTTCCATCGGAGCTCCAGCGGTAGTGAGCAGTTCTGTCCATGTCGCGACGCAGTTGTCCTCGAGCGGTGCCGCCAAGGTGGTTGACATGGGCGATCCCGATGAGGTCGCTCGTGGCATTCAGTTCGCCACCGGCAACTCGGCGCTCGGGAGCTTGGGGCGGAAGGTCGCAATGCGTGACTTCGCGTGGGGCAAGGCTGCACGTGACTTTGTGGAGCACGCCCGTCGACTGTCGAGTTCCGAGTTGCCGGATGGTCGCGATGGTTAGCGGGCCCGGGCGCGAAGCTTGGGGGTCGGGTGAGGGTCCTTCGTTGCGTGAGGTTGTACTCGTGCGCGGAGCGTGGTCTCCCGAGCGGGACGCAGTTGCACGGGCAATGCGGGAGCTCGCCGAGTCGATGCAGCGTCGTGGGCTGCGAGTGACTGTGGTTGCCGCGAGCGGAACTTATCCGGTAGATCTCAGTCGGGAATGGGCAGCACCACGCGGAACGGAGGTCGAGTCGGGTCGGGCGAGGAGGTGGAACATTGCGACCGGACTGTTCCGGTACCTCTCGGAATCGCGCGTGAACGCCACGGTGATCGCGGTTGACGATCCTCTGGGGGTTGCCTGGATCGTTCGCGCAGTGCGCCTCGTTGCGGCGCCGAAGTCAGTACAGGTCAACTGGTCTATGGACCTGTTCCACACGCAAGACGCGAGGTCGCGGCGAGGCCATGTCTTCGCAAGAGCCACCTCTGCGTTCAAGGCCGGGATCGAGCGGCTCTCACTTCGAGCTGGCGACAGTGTTGTCGTGCTTGGTGAGTGCATGGCTCAAACGCTCAGAGGCTGGGTATCGGCAACCCGAATCGTTACGATTCCAATCTGGCAGCCGGACTTGGTCGAGCCGGAGGCTTCGGACAGCGGTCCTCGAACTGCCACTCAACGTACGGGCGCCGACGAACCGCTACGAGTACTGTATGCGGGCCATGCGACTCACCGTCACCCAATCGCACCGTGGCTCGTGCAGATGGCTCAGGCGATGCCTGAAGTGCAGTTCTTGGTGGTCGGGACCGGCCCTCAGGCAAGTCAGGCGCACGAGGCCGCGACGAAACTCCGCCTCTCGAACCTGACCGTGGAGGGAAGGAAGGGCCGCACACAAGAGTCGATTCTGAACACCGGCGACGTGCACTTGGTTGCTTTGGCACCGTTCGCCACGGGAACATGTGTCCCATCAAAAGTGTACGCAGGCATGACCGCGGGCCGTCCAGTCCTGTTCCTTGGCGACCGCGCGAGCCAAGGTGCCATCGATGTCCTCCGGGCGAATGCGGGCGTTGTCCTTGACCCGAATGATCTGTCGGGTGCTTGTGCCTTCCTGCGCGCGATGGCAGTTGACCGCGCACGAGCCACCTTCGGGGACAATGGCCGCCGTTTCTTCCTTGAGCAGCGGACGATCGATCGGGCCACCGACAACTGGTGCACCTTGATCGAACGCCTGCAGCTTGAACGGACCATGGTTCCCCCGAGCTAGTCGGCAACGCCTAGAGTTGGTCGGGTAACGTGGTACCGCACCAAATGAGCTCGGAACTCCAGTGATCGTGCCCCGGTTCTCCGGACTCGCGGGTGAGGAGATGAGTGCTTGATGTCATCGAGGGAGACGATGCATCACGCTCGAACCGTATCCGTCGGAGTTCCGTCGCCGTGCACTCGATCTTGTCGAGTCGGGGCGTACCGTCCGTGACGTCGCGCGCTCGCTCGGGATCGCGGAGTCGTGTCTGTACCGGTGGCGGTCCAAGGAGGCGATCGCGCGGGGCGTGCGCTCGCCCACGGCCGCGGCGATGGAGTCTGCAGCGCTGAGCGAGGCTCGAGCGCGGATCCGCGAGCTTGAGACCGAGGTCAAGATCCTGCGCAAAGCCGCCGCGGCCGTCGAGGCGGTGGTGCCCCCAAAGAGCGTCTGCGCCCGGTGGGCGAGCTCGTTGACGAAGGAGTCGAGGTCAAACGCGCCTGCCACGCGCTCGGAGTGTCCCGTTCCGGGTTCTACGAGGCGCGCTCACGCGCTCCCTCGCAGCGCGCTATTTGACACGCCTGGCTGACTGATCTGATCGGCACGGTCCATCAGGCCTCGCGCGAAACCTACGGTGCGCCCCGGGTCCATGCCGAGCTCGTTCACCACCACGGCGTCACGGTCGGGCGCAACACTGTCGCGCTGCTGATGCGCCGGGCCGGCATCGCCGGCCTGCCCGTGCGGCGGGCACGCAAACGCGGATCGAATGCGATCACCACTTCTGACCTCGTCCACCGCGACTTCCATCGCGATGGGCCTAATCAACTATGGGTCACCGACATCACGGAGCACCCTACGACGGAAGGCAAGGTCTTCTGCTGCGTCGTGACCGATACCTGGTCGCGCCGCGTCGTGGGGTGGTCCATCGACACGCGTCAACGAGCAGACCTCGCCACCGCGGCCCTAGGCATGGCGATCGAAGCGCGTTCCCAGTCGGGTCAGCTGCCTGGAACCATCATCCACGGGGACCACGGCGTCCAGTTCACCGCGTGGACGTTCACCGAGCGCGCTCGCCGTGCAGGTCTGCTGCCATCGCTCGGCAGCGTCGGTGATCCCTACGACAACGCCGTCGTCGAAGCCTTCTGGGGGCGGATGCAGACCGAGCTGCTCAACCGGCGGCGTTGGAGCACGCGCGTCGAGCTCGCGTCCGCGATCTTCGAGTACATCGAGGGCTTCCACAACCGCACCCGCAGGCACTCGGCATTGGGCTGGCTCAGCCCGCTACAGTTCGAGAACACCCACCCACCACGAGCACTCGACTCCTCAGAAGTGAGTCCGTGAAACCGGGGCAGGATCAAGGTGTCCACGGAAGCGGGTCAAGCTCCCTCAGCACCCGCTTGGGCTCGTGTGCTCCTCGTCCGCCGAGCAAGAGGACTCGAGACGCCGGGTACAGCCCAATGAGCCGACTCGACGCGAATGAGACCACGAGCGTGATCAGCGCAACCAGCGGGACTAGAAGCCATTGGAGCGCCTCAGATTGTGTGTAAGGGGCGAAGCGAAACACGACCAGGAATACGATCGTCTGGATACCGTATATTCCCAGCGTCTCCTTGCCGACCGCGACCAACGGCACAGACAGCCGAGTGCGCATAAGCGCGCGGGTGAACCAGACTGCGATAAGGACGCCGGAGCCAGCGAAGATGTACCGCAACGCCCATATCCATAGGGCGTCACCAACGTTTGCGCCAACGATGACTGCAGGGTCAACGTAGACGGAGTAGTCGGGCATCCACGCGGTAAAGCAGGCAACGAAGGCGATGAGGCTTAAGCCAGCGGCTCGCTTGGTGCGCAAGTGCTGCCGTACTCGATTGTCTCCGTAGAGATAGTATCCGAGCACCGAGAACGGAAAGAGCCAACGCAAGTGCTCAAATGCGAACTGAGTCTCAAGGGGAACAACGAAGAATAGGAGAGCCGCACCGGCCAGCACGTAAATTCGGGACTTACTCGGCATCGCACCAGCGAATGCAAAAACGAGGGACACGATGAACGCAAACCACAAGTACCAGACGGTGGTATCAGGATAGAGCATAGCGCTGGAGTATCGCCGCCAGAATGCTACGAAGCCGATGTTTCCCCCTGCAGCCTGTCGCATGGCTACGAGTAGAGCCGACCAAGTCAGAAACGGAACGAGCAATGCACGTACGCGTCTAGCGACTGTTGCGCCCAGCGGAAGGCGCCGACCAGTGACACGGAGTACGGCGCCCATGACCACTGCGAACAATGGCATGTGAAAGGCGTAGATCGCCACGAATGCATTGTTCTCAAAATGGGAGCTCGCATATCCCGGCACGAACTGAATTGCGTGGCCAATAACGACCAGCATCATGGCCAGTCCCCTAAGTCCATCAAGCCCTGCGTTGCGCACGGTTTGCCCTCTCTGTGCAGTTCGTTCTTTTGCGGAGCCGAACCCCAATTGCCTTCAAGCTCCTAGTGGCGCGCGCCAGAGCCTAGGCCCTTGCCTAACGAGCTGGCTCCACGGCTCAGCGGCACCTTTGTCTGCCCGGCGGCCAACAAGCCCAAAGACCGATCGACAGATGACTCTGCAAGGTAGACCGCTTGCCAAATCCCCGCGAACGAAGCGCAACTAGCTCACAGGTGCTTCGCTTCGCCGAGACCAGCGCCATGAACGGATTACGCGCCGAGATGGCTCTTCGACGAACCTGTGCACGGCGGCGCCCGCGCCGATAATCAACACCAGGCCGAGCGTGACAGCGGCGAGAGTCTCGACGGTTCCACGGGGTGCGTTCTCGAGTACCAGAGCGCCCCAGACTTGGAGCACCTGCGCGTGAACCATGTATACCGAGTAGGACACCGCTCCGCCCCAAACCGCAATCCGCGAGGACAGCGCGCCGGCGACGACGCCGTGTCCATGGGCGAGACCGAGGATCAGGATCGCGATCGGCCCAAGGAACACCTGACTCGGCATTCCCGGCGTCCACGCTAGAGCGACAATCAGCAGCAGCGCTGAGCCAACAGCCAGCGCCCAGCGCTTGCCGGGCCGGCTGCGACGGAATACCTCGTGCGCCATGCAGCCAATAGCGAACGCCAAAGTGATCCGAAGAATCGGGTTGTCCGGGCGGTCTGCCTGCGAGCCTTCAGACAGCAGGGTCGCAGCGGCAACTGCCGTCAGCCACGCGGCAACAGCAACAGTGATCGCAGTTCGCGAACTGCGTACACGTGACAGTGCCAGAGCGGCGACAGGGAAAAGCAGGTAGGCGAACCACTCGGCACTGACCGACCAGGCGACGCCGTTCCACGAGTACGGCTGCCCAAACCATGTCTGTACAAGCAGTAGGTTTGAGAGAAACGCCAGTGGCGTATTCGCAGCATTCGCTTCGTGCTCGAAACCAAGCCAAGCCGCGCCAAGAGCGAGGACAAGCGAGGTCGCCAAGGTCAGGAGGTGGACCGGGTAGACACGCGCCAAACGCAACTGAACGAAACGGAGCGCGTCCCGACCGCGCCAGCGCTGTCCCAGACGGTCGAGGTAGTTGTAGCTGATGATGAACCCGGACAGAATGAAGAACAGGTCGACGCCGAGCCCTCCCCGCTCCACGAGTGGGTCAAATATCGTCAAGATTGGCATGCGTTCTACGACGTCGCCGCGCATGTGATGGGCCACGACCCACAACGCCGCAACAATTCGTAGGCCAGTCAAAGGTCTGAGATCGCGCTTGCGCGCGTGCGAGTATTCCCCCCCAGTCATACGCAGAGGGTACAGGGGAGGCTGGACCCATGCTCCCAATGCACGCGGAGGGCCGATAGATCCGGACCCGGTCTCGTGGACACGGGTGGTGTGTTGATCATGCCGCGATGGCGGCACGAGTGTGAAGTGCTTCGTACGCGACGGGACTGATGTCGCCGAGTCCGGTGTGGTGGCGGCTGGGGTTGTAGAACCCTTCGATCCGTTCGAACATCGCCGATGCGAGCTCGGTTCGGGTTTCCCAGGCGTGGTGGTCGAGCAGCTCGCGTTGCATGGTCGACCAGAACCCCTCGATGAGGGCGTTGCCCACGCTCGAGGCGACTCGGCCCATCGATTCCAGGAGTCACGCCTGATGCAACTGGTGTCCGAAGACCCAGCTCATGTGTTTGGCCTCGCGGTCCGCGTGGACGATGGTGCCCGGTGCGGGGCCGCGTTACCAGCGGGCCATCTCGAGGGCGTTGACGACGATCTCAGTGGTGATCCTCTCCGAGAGCGACCAGCCGACCACGCGTCGGGAGTAGGCGTCGATGGCGGCAGCGCAAGGGTCTGCCCCAAGATCGGTTGACCGGGGTGGTCAGGCCGCGAGGGCCAGGTGTTGGGTAGCGCAAACGGTCTCGACCTCGATGGGCGTCATCCGTCCGAGGCGTGCCTGTCGGCGGCGTCGGTGGTAGGTCTTCTCGATCCAGGCGATGATCGCTAGACGGAGCTCTTCGCGGGACTCTCACCGCTTGGGGTTGAGGACGTTCCTCTCCAGCAGTAGGAAGAACGACTCCGTCGCGGCGTTGTCGCCGGCAGCGCCGACGCGGCCCATCGCGCCGCGGATGCCGTGGACGTTGAGCGCCACCACGAAGCGCCTGGACCGGAATTGACCAGGTTCAACCGGTCGACGCAACACCGGCTTGTGCGAGCAACACTAGCTGCTCGTCGAAGGCCCCTGCCGGGGTCTTCCAGCCGAGGGTCTTGCGTGGGCGCGTATTGAGCGCGTGCGCGACGGCCGCGAGCTCCGCGGCTGACCAGCAGGACAGGTCGGTGCCCTTGGGGAAGTACTGACGTAGCAGCCCGCTGGTGTTCTCGTTCGTGCGCCGCTGCCAGGGCGATTGCGGGTCGGCGAAGAATACCGGGATGCCGGTGGCGAGCGAGCTTCAGGACCCGGCACGTCACCGCGACGGGGATCCCGTCGGCGGCGAGCTCTTGCACGAGCGGGTCGAGCCTGTTCCCGGCAGCTGCGCCTGGGGCAGGTAGGCCGCTGCCCGACGCAGTACTTCGTTCTCCTGCTCGAGCAGACGGATCCGCTTCTTCAGTTCGCGTGTCTCAGCAGCGTCAGCAGACGTCGTGCCGCTCTTGCGTCCGGCTTCGACGTCGCCCTGGCGAAGCCAGTTCTGCAGACACGTCTCGGAGATGCCGAAGTCGGTCGTGATCTGCTCGATCGTCACTCCGTCGTCACGACGGCTACCACGTCATCACGGAACTCTCGGGGATAGGGCTTGGGCACAGGCTACCTCCTTCCAGCAGCACCATCCGGCACCACGGATCAGATGTCACCTATGCGTTCACCCCGTCCACTTCGGTGCGGGCATACGTGGAACTCCATTCCAAGACGATCATCGCCTCAGATCAGGTGCCTACGGAAGTGGTTCAGGCTCCGGTCGAGCTCTGACTGATGAGCGGGGAGGTCTGCGCACCGACTGAGCGCGGCCTAGTGCTCGGCTTGCGCCCGGAAAAGGAGATATGCCTCGCTCCGCCATAATGATGCCGGACGCCCAGAAGAAAGGAACCGCCCCGAAAGGTGCTTCCAAGACGACTCCGAAGGTCGCTACGGGAAGAACTGCGAAGACGGCGAGCGCCGAGAATGACAGTAGGTCGTCAAGTCCGACGGCCTTGCGTCTCCTCCACAGGATCAGCAGCAACTGCACGACCCATGCGCCGATAAGGGTTATGCCAATGATCCCCAGGCGTGCGTACACTCCCACAAACCAGTTGTGAGGGCTGCGGACATTCGAGTACGTGGTGCCCTCAAGGTAGTGGAGGGTTCCTGACTGCTCAAGGAAATTGTTTCCAAACCCGGACCCAAGCAGCGCTCGGCCGTTTTCTTCATTTGTCCAGCCGACTACGCCCGACCAGACCAGTTCTCGTGCCCGCTGCGTGCCGGCGGCGCTTACCTGTTGTGCTGTGCCTTCGCTTTGTGCCGGCAGGACTGTTGCCAGCAGGCGTTCCCCCGCAGTCGTCGCCGGCAGCAGCCAAAGCGCTGCGGCGCAAACGATTGGAACCGTGAACACCATCATCAGCCTGCGGCCAGCGGCCTGATGCGATGCCGCGTAGCTGAAGGCGAACGAAAGAGCCAAAGTTCCCAGGAGTGACAGCTGCCCGGCACGCGTGCCGGTATAGACGAAGACTGTGGCTACGCCGACCAATAGGCCCGCGATGTTCCAGAACCGGCGCTGCCCAAACACGGCCTGCCGAAGATTCAGTCCGCATGCGATCGCGACCAGCGCCACGTCAATGTCTGGTCGCACCTCTAGGACCGGTGCGGAAGCAAATGGACCGGGCAGTGCGAATCCGGCCTCAAGTCCGGCAACGCTAACGCTCGCCACCCAAAGCATATGGACTGTCAGCGCCCAGCGGAAGAATCTCACCGAGCGCGCTCTCGCCTGCGCATCCGCTCGGGCCAAAGAATAGGCGGATAGAAGGGCCAAAGCTCCATACAGGAACGGAACACTGTCGCGCAGCCAGACCAGTGGTTCGGCTTGGCCAAGTGAAACTAGCACCCTCAAGGACACGTAAATCATGAGGGCCGCAAAGAGCGGAGTGACTCCACGAACCGATGGGTCCCGCGTTGGGCTGCCCTTCACTGCGCGCGTCACAAGAGTGTGAACCACTGTCATAGCGATCAACACATCAGAGATGAACAGGGGTCCTATGCCGATATACGTGCCCCAACGTGAAAACGCGAGCACCAGCGAGACAACTGCGGTCCCTGCGACCTGAACGATGCGCCAGGGCTCCCTGAGTCGTGCCCGAGCCAACATTGCTCGGATGTTACCGGATTCAACACGATGACAGCATCTCCGCGCGGCCGCTGGTGCGTGCGAGCGCGCAACGTGACCACTGGGAGCTGTCGTTGCCCCCGGACACAAGGCTGCGTGCGACAATTCTCAACCATGCGGGTCGCCTCCCAGGGGCGTGTTTGTGCTGGACACGGATAGCGGGCATCGTCAATGCTGGCGGGTGCCGACTGCGCGGCGGAATATCCCGGCTCTCGGAGCGCGGGACATGAACGCAGCGATCCGGCAGGGGGCGAACCGTGGTGTGCCACCAGACCCGGGCATGGTGGCAACCTTGGAGTCCAATGCTGAGCGATCTGCCATGCAGAGCGATTGGCGGAGGTTGGCGCTGTCGCACGCATGTGTCGAAGCGCTCTTCCCGGGTCGAGATGACGACCCAAGCGTTGAATCAGCCGTTGACGGACGAGCCAGTGATGCGGTCTGAAGGAGACACCCGGGGCGACTCGTTCGGGCTTGCCCCAGGTGGGCTCTCTCGCCCTATGGAGCGTGCGAGAGACGGTGAGGCCTCGAGCGCCGGCGGCCCGTGGCGCGACATACCGAGCTTGGAGGTGGGGGAGGGTATGGTGACGGCCGGAAGGCAGGGGCGGGTCCCCTTCTGTGCAGCCGAAGACAGGGGCGAGCGGCGATGGAATGCAGGAGGGAGATGGCAGCCGTGGCCAACACGGGAAGAACACGCGGGTGGCTAGGGCAAGGGGAGAGTGCTCGGCGGAACGGGGCCTGGGCAGTCGCCCAGCAGATAGTGAACGTTGGCTTCGCCGGGTTGATGAGCATATTGCTCGCCAGGGCATTGCCGATCGCCGATTTTGGCGTCTACAGCTACGCGACTGCCATCGCAGGACTCGGCGTTGCAATAATGTTCGGGGGAATCCAGGCGCTTGGGGTGCGTGAATTTCGTACACCTAGCGCTCATAGGCAGGTCGTCCTCAGTGCACTCTTCGCCATTCGGGAGATCTTCGCGCTCGTCGTCTATGTCACGTTCGTTTCATACACAGCGATTTTCGGGGGAAGCGGTGTCCTGCTGCCTACCGCGATAGCGGCGCTTGCTGTGTTTGCGCGCGTGCTTGACGCACCTGAACTTGTATTCCAGGCCGACCTGCGGACTCGCATCCCGGCGGCCATCCGCGTGGTCGTTGGCCTTGTTTTCTTTGTCGCGCGCGTGGTCATACTGCTCGTTGCGCCAGATGTACTAACCTTCGTGGCGCTGTTCGTCGCTGAACAGGCAGTCGCAGCCGCCGCAATCTATTTTGCGTATCGATTTATCGATAGGCAATCACGGCGCCGGACATTTGAGTCAAAATACACTTGGTCGTTGTTTCGATCAGCGATGCCACTTTCGCTCTCAAGTATCGCGAACCAGGTCAACTTGCGCGCCGATGTCCTGATCCTTCAGGCCATTGCGGGCTCATCTGCGGTTGCCGTGTACTCTGCAGCCGCGAAGGTCAGTGAACTGCTTTATTTCGTGCCCACAGCGTACATGGCAGCTACATTTCCGGCGCTTCTGGATCTGCGCGCGCGGGGCGAGGAAGCGGATTATGATCGTGCACTCCGTCGCGGCTTCGCGAGCGCGTTCTACCTAGGCATCGGCGTCGTGGCGGTGGTGGTGGCTTCCGCCGATGTGATCGTGGGTGTGCTGTATGGCGACAGGTACGCCGAATCCGCGGCGATTCTCAGGATCTACTCCCTGACGACGCCCTTCGTCTTCATGGCGGCGGTGCTGAGCAAGTGGATCGTTGCGGAGGGCGTTCTGTGGGTATCCTTCTTGCGGCACGCGCTTGGTGCCGTCGCTGCAGTCGCGCTCAACTTGATGCTTGTACCGCGGTACGGGCCAGAGGGCGCCGCTTGGGCGACAGTCGTGTCGTATGTGACGGCTTCGTACCTGTTTGCCTTTGCATCGTCTAGGACGAGGCGCGTCGCCCTCACCATGACTACTGCTCCGGCAACGGAGGCTGCTGCGTGGGTCCGCACACGAACGAGAAGAGGTGTCGAATGAATGCCCCTGCGCTGCTGCGCCAGGCACGCTTCGCGGCCAGACGGGTCGGCTACTGGATGCGAGTCGAGCGCTACCGCTTCGGTCAAGGCCCATTCATCTATCGATTCGGGAGCGCCGCTTTCGATCGCGAGAACTCGGCGGTCTTTGAAGGAATCAAGGAGCACCACCGCAGAACCCGTGCGAGTCACGAGGTCTTCGAGGTCAGGCGTCGGATCCACATGCTGGAGAAGGGGTTTACGATGACCCCGCGACGAACTACATACGCCACGGACTATATTGGTGAACTGGTTGATCGCGTCGCCCATGCGACGGCTGAGAACTTTCTGGATCTACAGACTGTAGCCTGGGCGCGCGACGTACTAGATGGCTATTTTGAAGCGACGTCGTTGACTGACAGTGCTTCGATTATTGCAGCACGAGCGCGCTATTCCGAATTCAAACTTGAATCGGATCATGGCTATTCTGGGCCGCTCGCGATCGGCATGATTTCACCCCAAGCTACGTACGAGTCATTTGAGTCACTCGCGCACTCGCGCCGTTCGGTCAGATGGTATGAACCTCGGCGTGTTGAACGTGACGTTATCGATCGCGCACTGCACGTTGCCGTAGAAGCCCCCAGCGCGTGCAATAGGGTTCCCTATCGCTTCGAGGTGTTCGACGATCCTGAGGACGCGCGCCGAGTAGCCGCGTTGGCTGGTGGCACGGCGGGCTATCTGCACAATCTCCAACATGTCGCCGTGGTTGTGGGAGACCTATCGGCGTTCCAGGCGGAGCGTGACAGGCACCTGATCTACATCGACGGAAGTCTGGCCGCTATGTCCTTCATCTTCGGGCTCGAAACGCAAGGAGTTGGCAGCTGTTGTATCAACTGGCCAGACTATGCCGAAAGTGAGCATAAGATGCGGGCATTGATAGGTCTTGAGCGATACGAAAGGGTCGTGATGCTGGTCGCTTTCGGGTATGCGCAGGAGGGCAGTCTCGCCCCCCAGTCGCCCAAGAGGGCACTCTCTTCCGTACGGCACTACCGGGCATTCGACCGTGACTGATCGGTCGCGCGATCTCGTCCTAGTGCGTGGCGTGGGCTCGCACAATGGTGGAGCGGAACTGCTCCTGCGAGCGTCTGCGGGGCGGGTTGCCCACCTGGGCGGCTCCGCGGTCGTGGATTTCAGGCGAGTTGACCGCGAGCTCCGTCACAACTGGGATCTGAAACCCTTCATCGAAGTGCCCCGACTAGGACCGATGTCGTCTCTCGGCTGGAATGCCGTGCCGCGCGGCGCGGCTACGCGCGTCGGGATCGCGTCGTCCCGCCACGTTGCGGCAACGCTCGATGCTTCGGGGTTCGCAGTGGGAGACCAATGGCCCGCGTCGTCGATCGCTCTGGGCGCGGAGAGCTTCCGTCGTCTGTCTTCGGGCGGGCGCCCAGTTGTGATGCTGCCTCAGGCGTTCGGCCCGTTTACGGACGCAGGTGTTGCAGATGCTTCGAAAAGGCTCTTCGAGTTCGCTGACCAGATATGGGCGAGAGACTCGCAATCGCTGGACCACCTGGAGAGTCTGCTCGGTCACGACCCGCGCGTCGGCAAAGCCCCTGACATTACGATTGCGTTGGGCGTGCCCCGGCAGGACGCCGTGAGCGCGCGCGTTGCCGTAGTTCCCAACGTGAACATCAGCAGCCGTGCCGCGGTTCCTGACGCCACTGAGCGCTATGTTGATGCGCTTGGTGGGATGGTGCGCCTTCTGCGGAGGGACGGTCTCGATCCGGTACTGCTGGTGCATTCGAAGCCTGGCGACCTGGACATCGCGAATCGAGTGCGTTCCCTGGGCGAGAACGTGGACATCGTCATTCCGTCGAACGGAGTGGACGCAAAGGTGTTCATTGGCCAGTGCGCCGGACTGATCGCGGCACGTTATCACGCAGTCGTGAGTGCGCTGTCGCAGGGCGTCCCGGTCATCGCGCACTCCTGGTCGCACAAGTACGAAGAGTTGCTCGCAGAGTTCGGGATGTCCAGCTCGATGGCATCGCCATTTGACGCAGAGCAATCGGTAGGCGCGCTCACGTCACAAATGGCCGACTCAACGCTCGGGGCTCGCGTCGCTGAACGCCAGCTTCTCCTCGCTCGCGACGTTGACGCGATGTGGACTAGCGTCGAGGAGTTGCTGGTGGGGCGAGGCGTCCTCGGCTGAGTTTGGCACTGCGATCGAACCGCGCATCTGCGTCAACGAGCTCTGGCTCGGTGCCCGGGAAGGAGTGTCGCAGGCCGATAGGTCGCGTGCTTCAAGGGCCCGGACCACTCGGAGCTCGAGTCGTCTTGCCCGAAATCTCGTGCGCGGAGGTGTTTGTCTCAGCCGGCAGAGCGAGGAGCCAACGCTGCAAGAGGCAATTTGTATGGGGGCAAGTGCGTCTTTGACTGCTGCCGCGGCCGCGGGGATCCTGCTTCACCAGGTCATGCGGTCGGTCGCCGTCGGCCTATCGGTGGGATTGGGTTTCGGTCCTCCCGAAGCGTGGCGGCGGCGTCGGGAGTTGTGTTGCTCGATCCAGGGTGCCACGGCTGCAGCGCGTTCGTCGTTCGAGGTGAAGGGTCCCTGAGCGACGGTAATTTGCAGGGTTGTCCGTACACTGTCGCGCAGGCGGGAAGAGGTGAGGCTCGGGGATGGAACTCCAGGACTACGCAAGGCTCTTTCGCACGCATTGGGTCGCTATCGTGCTCATCACGGTGCTCGGCGGCGCCGCAGCCTTTGGCTGGACACTCACCCAGCCGAAGGTCTACACAGCTACCGGCTCTGCGATCATCACCACGGGCGCAAGCGAGGATCTCGGCAGTGCGCTCGTCGGAGACAACTACGCGAAGTCGCGCGTGAAGAGCTACCTGGACATCGCGAAGTCGCGCAAGGTTGCCGAGTACGCGATCGAGGACCTCGGCCTTGCCTCCGGTCCCGACGCCCTTGTGGCCCGCGTAGCCGTCTCCAACCCGCCCGACACCGCGGTGCTCCGAGTCGCCGCCAACGGATCGTCCCCGGAGGAGTCTCGCGACCTCGTCGAGGCCTGGATCGCCGGCATGACGAAGGCCGTCGAGGACATCGAGAACTCGGGCTCGGAAGATGGTGCCGCGCAGTCTGTGGTCGGCCTTCAGACTCTCGACAGCGCTGTCCTCCCCGGGGCTCCGTCGAGCCCTAATGTCAAGCTCGACGTTGCGCTGGGACTGCTTGTCGGTCTCACGCTCGGCGTCGGGTACGCCCTCATCAGGGCATCTCTCGACCGCCGCCTACGAAGGCCCGAAGACATCGAGCGCGAATTCGACCTCCCGGTTCTCGGCGGTCTCCCATACGATCCCGCGATCGCGAAGGACGGCGTAGCTGCGGCGAAGACCGACTTCGCCATGACAGAGGCGATCCGTCAGGTGCGCACCAACCTGCAGTTCATGGATGTAGACAACCCGCCGCGAGTCATCGTCGTCACTTCGTCGCTGCCGGGCGACGGCAAGTCGACCACGATCATCAAACTCGCCGAGGCCGTCGCCGAGTCGGGCCGCGATGTCGTCCTCATCGACGCTGACCTCCGCCGGCCCACCGTCGCCAGGAATCTCGGCCTCGTCGAGGGCGCCGGCCTCACCGACGTACTTGTCGGGCGGGCCCGTGCCCAGGACGTGCTTCAGGCCTACGGAAGCACGGACCACTTCTACGTGCTTGCGTCAGGCTCGATCCCGCCCAACCCCTCGGAGCTCCTCGCCTCAGACGCCATGCACAAGCTGCTCTACAGCTTCCCCAAGAGCGCATTGGTGCTGATCGACACACCGCCGCTCGTCCCGGTCACGGACGCGGCGGTCCTCACCGCTCGCACGGATGGCGCTCTGGTGGTCGCGGCCTCCGGTCGCACCACCATCGACGTGCTTGATCGTGCGTTGCAGAACCTCGACCGCGTCAACGGGCGCGCGCTCGGGATCATCGTCGACGCGATGCCGCGCAAGGGTGCCTACAAGGACGCTTACGCATACGCCTATGACTACTCGACCGACGGCGGCCGCGAGAAGAAGAGCGGCGATGCCTCGTCATCGTCCTGGCACGTCTCGGCGCATGCCCCTCAGCACGCCACGCGCAAGCGCGGACGACACGAGGACGACGAGCTTCGCCAGCCCGGGCTGCTGAGCTGGGACGAGATCGTCGGTACGGATGAAGCGGCAGAGCCCGCCGAGCCTGCCGAGCGCCCGCACGCCTGACATGGGCGAGGTCTCCGCGACCGCGTTCCGGGTGCTCCTCGTCGACGCGACGAACACCGGCCGTTCTGTCGCGGGCGAGAGGCTCCTGCGCAAGCACTTGTGGGCGCGCGGCGTGGGGCGTGACCGCATCCGAATAACATCGGCAGGGCTCAACGCTGAGGACGGCGCTTCGATGCAGGGCATCGCCCGCGACGTCATCGAGGCGCACGGTGGGAGCGCCCAGGGGTTCGCGGCGCGGTCGCTGAGCGCGGCGATGGTGGACGCGTCGGATCTCTTCATCGTCGGAACAGGAGCCGAACGCGACGAATTGGCGCGTCGCCACCCTCGCGCCCGCGCGCGGTCGTTCACACTGGCCGAGCTCGCCCGCCTCTATGGCGACATCGACCTCGTGGCGCCCCTGCACGAGCACGCCCCCATCCTTGAGCGTCGGCGCCTCGAGCGCGGCGTCCCCGACGACTGGACGCTTCCGCCGTGGGAGCAGCTGGACGAGCGAGCGAGAGCAGCGGGAGATCGGATCGCCGAGGCTGCACTCGGGATCGCGGACATCTGGGCGCCGCTCGCCGCGGTTGCCGCGCTGAACGATGCTGCGCCGGCGAGCGACGCATCGGCATGCGTCGTCGACGCGTTCGGTGTCCCCGTCGCGCTGCACTGTGGTGGCGCCGTGCGCGACGAGCTCGCCGCCGCGGGCCGGCGTGCGTGGAGCCGTTGCCTTGTCGAGGACGCAGCTCCGGAGACGCGCGTCGACCTCATGGTCGATCCTGACCTCGACGTTCTCGCCGAGGCGCGCGCCCGCGGCATGCTCGCGTACCCCGATGTCGATCATGCGCTCCACTACCTCTCAAGCGCGGTGACGGTGCGCGCGATCGAGCAGCGCGTCGGATCGCTCGTCATGCTCCACGCGGCTGGCCTCGCCTCGCCCGAGGGCGATGTGGTGGGCTTCGTCGCGCCTTCGGGTACGGGCAAGACCACGCTGGCGCGCACGCTCGGCGCGCACTACGGCTACGTCACCGATGAGACGCTCGCGATCGACGCCGGTCGGACGGTTCTGCCGTACCCCAAGCCGCTCTCGGTGCTCGGCGCGGCCACCCTGACGAAGGAGCAGTGGGGGCCCGAGTCGCTCGACCTCCTGCCCGTGCCTCGCGGCAGGCTGCGGCTCACGCGCCTTGCACTGGTCGAGCGTGACCCGACGCTGGGTGACGTGCCCCGAGTCGAGGAACTGCCGCTCCTCCACGGCCTCGCACACCTGGCCGAGCAGGTGTCCTACCTGTCCAAGCTCCCCCGGCAGCTCCACACGCTCGCCGACCTCGTGGAGTCCGTCGGCGGCCTGGTGCGCATCCGCTACCGCGAGGCGCGCGACCTGCTGCCGCTCATGCCGGACCTGCTGGCGGGTGAGCGATGAGCCACGACTATCGTCTTGCGGACGATTCGGTGGTCCGGTCGCATTGGGACGATGCGCTCGAGCGCGGGGGCGAGATGCTCGTGCTCGCCGGCAACGACGTCACGCTTCTCTCGCCCATCGCGGCCGAGGCCGCACTCGCCGCCCGCGGCGGGATCACCGTCGGGGACCTCGAGCGCCACCTGCTTGCTGAGTTCGGTGCGCCGGACGAGGGCGACACCGAATCGGCGGTGCGCGCGCTCGTCGACACGCTTGTCGGGCGCGGTGTCATGAGTGTGGAACCGGCCGAATGAACGCCTCGCTGTCGCCCCGCGATGCGGTGCCGTCTGCCCACGCGCTTGCGATCGCGGTGGCACGCCGCACGGGCGTACGTGCGCTCCTGATCAAGGGGCCGACCGCTCACGCGCACGGCCTGCGCGCCGCGCGTGTGAGCGCCGATGCCGACGTCCTGATCGCTCCCGACGAGGCGGTCGCGTATCTGGCCGCGCTCGAGCGGTGCGGCTGGAAGGAGCGCCCCAGCACCGCCGCGCACGGTCCGACTGCCGACCACTCGTTCACCCTCATTCACGCCGGGTGGCCGTGCGACATCGACGTTCACACGCGGTTCCCGGGATTCCTTGAGTCCTCGGCGGTGACGTTCGAATCCCTTTGGCGACGACGTGAGGCGCTCGTCCTCGCCGGCGTCGAGGCCGACATGGTCGATCGGGCGAGCGCCATCCTCATCGCGGCGCTGCACGCGCTGCGGACGCCGGCACAGACGTCTCGTCACGCTGATGAAATCCGGCTCCTTGCGGAGGGAGTTCTCCCGGAGCTTAGCCGCGCCGAGCAGGACGACCTTGTGGCTCTCGCCCGAGCGACCGGAGCGGTCGACACCGCGCGGCCGTTGCTCGAACGGCTCGACGCCATGCTGCCGCCCCCGGCCCGTCATGGCGAGATCCCGGCGCTCGACGCCTGGCGGTCGCGCGTGGGCGGACGCGGTGAAACGCTCGCACAGTGGATGCCCGTGCTCGGCCGTGCAGCATGGCGCGACAGACTTGGTCTCGCCATGCGAATGATCTGGCCGTCCGATGCGCAGTTCCGGACCATGCATCCCGAGACAGAGCCCAGCCTGGCAGCCTCCGTGCGGGGCCGCTGGGCGCGCATCGGCCGCGGTCTGCGAGCGGCGCCCAGGGTCGTCTGGGGCAGGGTGATGGCCCGACGGGGCGTCACCGACGGCTCATTGCTGAGGTAGGGCGACTGCCCGAGACCCGTGCGGTCGCGTGCGAGCGCGACTTGCGGCATATCAGGGTTTTGCCTTGCGCATCGTCTCCCCGGGTGCGACCGTAGTGTCACGCCAGGTAGACGCACGATCGCCGGGAATGTCCCGGAGGGGGCGAGGGCTCATGGCAGACAGGGTCGGAATCTCGAGACGACGCGTCCTCAAGGGTGCCGCGTGGACCACCCCGGTGGTCCTCATCGCGACCGCGTCGCCGCCCGCCGCGGCCTCGGTGATCGGCGGCGACATCGACGACATCGTCGGCGGTCACACCGAGGGGCAGGGCAACACCGACTACGTCAACATCGGCCTCAGCCTCAGTGGCATGAGCGTCACGAACATGACGGTGCGCGTGCAGTGGACCCACGCAGCCGAGACCGGCGCCTCCGTGACGATCTCCGGGGGCGGCACGGGCTGGACCCCGGCAGGCCTCCAGGCGTCGACCGACGTCACCTTCACCGCGGCCGGAACCGTGAGCTCCAACGTGCTGCTGACGTTTCAGAAGGGCAAGACCGCACGCGTGACCGTGAGCGACGGAACGTCGGCGGCCATCGTGTTCGACGGCTCACTCCAGTAGCGCGTTCTAGCGAAAGTTCTAGTCAGCGGCCGATCGTGCCGCTATCCTGACGACCGCACTCGCTTGCTGAGGGGCGAGCGACGAAGAGTTGAGGGATACCGCATGACGATCGAGTCGACCAATGCACGGAGCAGCCACGGCGTTTCGCGCCGCCGCCTGGTCCAGGGCGCCGCGTGGGCGACCCCTGCCGTGTTGATCGCGACGGCCGCTCCGGCGTTCGCAACGTCCACCCGCGCCATCAACGTTGTCAGCGGTTCCGTCACTGGCAACGTTCTCAAGGTGTCGCTTCAGGGCCCGATCCAGGCGGGGGAGAGCGTCACCGTGACAGTGAGCTTGTCGTGGAGCGACAATGACTACGACGGTCGTGACAAGAACGGTGCCCCGCCCGCGATCGTGAGTGGCACGAGCTCCAACTGGGCCCGTGCGACGTATGGCAAGACCGTCGCGACGTTTACCTACACGCTCACCGGCACCGGGACGGTCACATCGACGGAATTGCAGGTTCAGTTCCCCTCCGCCGGTTTCAAGAACAACGAGAAGAACACCGCTTTCATTACCGCTGAGGTGAGCGCAATCTCGACTGCCGGCTTCTCCGCGGGGACCGCCCAGAGCGGGACGGTCACCAAGCCGGCCTCGTAGTACCCGCGTTCGCGCACGATGGCAGTGACCACCACGGCGTCGACGGCCGTGGCGTTCACGCCCTCGTGGGGGAGCCGGCTCGCCGGCATGGAGGGCCTGCGGGCGCTTGCCGCGCTGGCGGTTGCGACCGTGCATACGCATGATTTCCTCACCGGAGGCCTCGCTTGGGGCCCGGTCGGCGCTGCGGCGGGGGTGGCTCTCAACGGCCTGATGCTGTTCTTCGCGCTCTCGGGCTTCCTGCTGTACCGCCCCTTTGCCACGGCGCTCCTCGACGCGGCCGCGCCGCCGCGCATCGGTGCCTACGCCGTCAACCGCGTGCTTCGGATCTATCCCGCCTACCTGGTGGTCCTCCTCCTGGTGTCGGTCGTGCTGGGAGTCGCGAATCGCATCCCATTCTCGATCGACGGTGCTGACCGGGGACCGCTGATCGGCCGCACGACCGACCCGCTGGTGCTTGTCACCGATGCGACGTTGCTTCACACGTTGTTCCCGTTCTCGATGCGCACGGGTCTCGAGGTTTCGTGGAGCCTCACCGTCGAGTTGGTCTTCTACGCCGTGATGCCGCTGATGGCGCTCGCGGCGCTGCGGTGGCGTCCCGGTATCGCGCGCGGACGCCACGCGTGGATCCGCGCGTTCGTTCCGGTCGTCACCCTGCTCGCGATCGGCGTGGCAGCCAAGGTGGTGAAGTACCTGCTGTTCGCCGGTCTTCCGGAGGACTCTGATTTCTACCACCACTGGGGAGCGAACTGGTATGCGGTCCTGGCGCGGAGCTTCCCGGTGCATGCCGACCTGTTCGCGTTCGGGATGGCAGCGGCCGTGCTCGTTGCCGCCTTCGAGTCCGGGCTGGTGAAGCCGCGGTTGTTGCGGGTGTTCAGGGGCACGGCCACGGGTATCGCGCTTTTCGCGCTGCTCGCCGCATTCATCCTGCCGACGATGCTGCGGGACACCGCTGTCGCGGCGGCCAGCGGTGGGCTCATCCTCGTGGTCGCGACCCCCGCCTCTACGCGCGGGCCCGGCATCCTCGCGCGAGCGCTCGAGGCTTGGCCACTGCGCTCGGCGGGCCTCGTGTCGTACAGCTTCTACCTCTGGCATCTGCCCGTGATCTGGTTCGTCGGAATGCACGGCTGGGCCGGTCCGCCCACCTGGGCGGGATTCGCGCGCGACCTCGTCGTGGTGCTGACGGTCTCGCTTGCGCTGGCGGCGGCCACCTACCTGCTGGTCGAACGTCCCGCACTGCGTCTCAAGCGGCGCACCGATGCGCGGGCCGGTGCGCTCGCGTCCGGCTAGCGGCGTTCCCTGTCGGCGTCTCCAGGCTCTTCCCCTCCTCCCTGCTAGCGGTTAGCCTGCGGACATATCGATGAGGCACCGGGGGGATTCTCATGCGGAAGCGGCGACGCGCGCACACGCACACGATGCAGCGTCACTGGTTGCTGCGAGAGCACGGCGGCGCTCCAGGATGGGCGATCATCGCGACCAGCGTCGCGATCGTCGGGGTCCTCACGTACGCCGTCATGTAGCCCGCCAGCACGCGGCATGATGGACCTCGTGACTCACCTGCTCATCCGTACTCCGGGCCTCGCCGAGGTGACCGCCGACGACCACGCCACCGTGCTCAACCTGCCCCGCATCGAGGAGCAGCAGGTGCCCTACGTGTTCGAGGGCACCGCCTTCGACATCTGGGCTCGGATCGACGGCATGACCACCGAGGAGCAGATCGTCGCCGAGCTCGCCGAGGCATACGAGACCGAGCCCGCGGTGATCGCGCCCGAGGTGCGCGCCTTCGTCGCGCAGCTCGCCGAGCTCGGCCTCGTCCAGGCCTGACCGTCTAGCGCACCCCCGCCCGCTCCTCGACCCGCGCGAGCACTCCGCGCACCGCCTCGTCCAGCCCGGAGCCCTCGACGAGGAAGCCGTCGTGCCCTACCTCGGAGTGCAGCAACGTGACTCCGTCGCAACGGGGGAGCGCGGCAGCGAGCCGCTCCGAGTCGCCGAGCGGGTAGAGCCGGTCGGAGTCGATCGCGACCACGAGCGCCTCGCCGTCGTAGCGCGACAGCGCCGCCTCGACGCCGCCGCGGCCGCGGCCCACGTCGTGCGTGTTGATGGCGTGCAGCATCCGCAGGTACGTGTTCGCGTCGAAGCGCCGCGCGAGCTTGTCCGCGTGGTGGTCGAGGTACGACTCGACCGCGAAAATCCCCTCCGGGCGCAGCACGTCGCCGTCCTGGGCGTCGCGGTCGAAACGCGCGTTGAGCTCCGGGCCGCTTCTGTAGGTCGTGTGCGCGATTGCGCGCGCGATCCCCAGCCCGGTGTGCGGGCCCTCGCCCGGCGCGGCGTCGTAGTAGTCGCCGTCGCGGAAGTGCGGGTCGAGCCTGATCGCCGCGCCCTGGGTCGCGTGCCACGCGATCTGGTCCGCGGTGGTGGCGGCGGTCGACCCGATCGCGCCGATCGCCCGCACCCGCTCGGGGAACGACGCGGCCCACTCGACCGCGCGCATCCCGCCCATCGACGGCCCGATGACGAGCGCCCACGCGTCGATGCCGAGGTGGTCGGCGAGGCGCGCCTCGGCCACGACCATGTCGTGCAGGGTCACGTACGGGAACTGCGAGCCCCACGGGTGCCCGTCCTCGGGGTGCGGGTGCGCGGGCCCGGTGGTGCCCTGGCATCCGCCGAGCACGTTCGCGCTCACCACGAAGTACCGGTCCGTGTCGATCGGCTTGCCCGGCCCGACGAGGCCGTTCCACCAGCCGCCCGTGAGGTGGCCCTCGCCGGCGTCGCCGACCACGTGGCTGTCGCCCGTGAACGCGTGCGCGACATAGATTGCGTTGGACGCGTCGGCGTCGAGCTCGCCCCACGTCTCGTAGGCGAGCGTCACGTCGATGCCGCCGCGCGGGTCGGCCTCGAGCGGCAGCCAGCCCAGGTCCACGAACCGCCGGTTCCCCGGGTGGTCGCCCGGGCGCCAGGCGGACGATGCGGGGATGGGGCCCCGCTCCCGTCTCTCCTTCGCGCGGGGCCGGTCGACGGCCGGCACCCACGCGGTCTCGACGTGGTCGCTCACGCGGGCACCGCCGCATCGTCCACCGCCGGGGTGAGCGCCGCATCGTCCCGCGCGACCACGGCCGCCGCGGCCTCGAAGCCGGTGCCGAGGTCGCCGAGGATGTCGTCGATGTGCTCGATGCCCACCGCGAGGCGGACGAGGCCGGGCGTGACGCCGGCGTCGCGCTGCTGCTCGGGGGTGAGCTGCGAGTGCGTGGTGGTGGCGGGGTGGATGGCGAGCGAGCGGACGTCGCCGATGTTCGCCACGAGGCTGTGGAGCTCGAGCGCGTCGACGAAGGCCTGGCCGGCCTCCCGGCCGCCCGCGATCTCGAAGGCGAGGACCGCGCCGCCGCCGCGGGGCGCGTACTTGCGCTGCAGGTGGCTCCACGGGCTGGTGCTGAGGCCGCTGTAGGCGACGGACTCGACCTGCGGGTGGCCCTCGAGGAAGTCGGCGACCTTCTTGGCGTTCTCGACGTGACGCTCGACGCGGAGCGAAAGCGTCTCGATGCCCTGCGCGATGAGGAACGCGTTGAACGGGGAGATGGCGGCGCCGGTGTCGCGCAGCAGCTGCACGCGGGCCTTGAGGATGAAGGACAGGTTCGCGCCGAACGGGCTCCCGACGCCGAGGTCGCGGGCGTAGACGAGCCCGTTGTAGCTGGGGTCGGGAGAGTTGTAGTTCGGGAAGCGGTCGGGGTGCTGCGCGTAGTCGAAGCTGCCGCCGTCCACGATGACGCCGCCGATCGCGGTGCCATGGCCGCCCAGGTACTTGGTGGCGGAGTGGGTGACGACGTCCGCGCCCCACCTCAGCGGGTTGACGAGGTACGGCGAGGCGACGGTGTTGTCGACGATGAGCGGGACGCCGGCCTCGTGCGCGACCGCGGCGACGGCCTCGATATCGAGGAGGTCCTGCTTGGGGTTGGAGATCGACTCGCCGAAGAACGCCTTCGTGTTGGGGCGGACGGCGTCGCGCCAGGCGTCCGGGTCGTCGGGGTCCGTCACGAACGTGACGGTGATGCCGTACTTGGGCAGCGTGTGCTGGAACAGGTTGGAGGTGCCGCCGTAGAGCGAGGGCGACGCGACGATGTGGTCGCCGGCCTCGGCGATGTTCTGGATCGCGAGCGTGTTGGCGGCGGAGCCGGAGGCGACGAGCAGCGCGCCCACGCCGCCCTCGAGCGCCGCGATGCGGTTCTCGACGGCCTCGGTGGTGGGGTTGCCCAGGCGCGTGTAGATGGGGCCGAGCTCGCCGAGCGCGAAGCGGGCGGCCGCCTGGTGGGTGTCCTCGAAGACGAAGGACGTGGTCTGGTAGATGGGGAGGGCACGGGCGCCGGTCTCGGCATCCGGGGTCTGGCCGGCGTGGATCTGGAGGGTCTCGAAGGCCCAGTCGTTCGTGGTCATGGTGGCTCCTGTGGGGTGTCTGCGTGATCAGTGGGGGGGGCTGATCCGCATCCCCGGGTCAGGTGTCACCGGCCGTCGGGCGTGCAAGCGCGCCGAGACCCGCAACCCACAGGGATGCGGTGCGACACGTGGGAGTGGGCCCGTGGAGGGTGTGCGGCCTGCGGTCACTGCCCCGTCTCAGCGGGGGAGTTCGCGGCCGGCGCCCTCACGGGCGCACGCCGAACGTGCGCTGGTCAGCGGCACATTCGACGGAACATGGGAGCGACTGTAGGGGCAGGTGCGCGCGATGCGCAAGCCCGCCGCCGCATCGTCCCGCGATGCAGCGCGCGGGATGGGCGGGGGACCCCGCCGGCGCCTCGGCCCCCCTCAGGCCGGCGGGGCCCCCACGGCTACCGGCGTCCGCTTCTTGGCCTTCTCCCCGAGCATGACCCGGCCGACGGCGGCCTTGCGGAGCACGATCACGCCGAGGATCGAGCCGAAGAGTCCCGCCGCGGTCATGAGGATGAGCGCGGGGATGAGCGGCTCGAAGCCGACCACCTGCAGCGCGCCCGCCACGGCGACGATCGCGAACGGGTGCAGGAGGAAGATCCCGTACGAGTACCCGCCGATCCACGCGAGGAAGTCGTTCTTGAGGCCGAACGCGATGAACGCGAGCGGGAACGTGACACCGAGGGCGATGCCGAGCGGGTCGTGGCGCTGGTCGTCCGCCATCGACCACACGCCGAGCACCGCGAGCTGCGTGTAGGCGAAGAGCAGGACGGTCGCGCCGGTCATGATCCAGGCGCCCGTGAGCCCGATGCCCTTCCATCCGAACCTGGTCGCGGCGAGGCCCGCCGTGAAGAAGAGGCCCAGGTACACGGCGCTGCCGAACTGCAGGAAGCCGTCCGCGAACTGGAGGTTGAGCAGCACGTTGGCGGCGAGCAGCACCCCGAACAGCGCACCCACCTTGAGCTTGGTGTCGAGCAGCTTGTACGCGTCGAGCAGCGCGACCACGGCGTACACCCAGAAGGTCGCGAGCAGGAACCAGTACGGCGGCAGCGAGTAGATGAACCAGTTCCAGGGACCGGCCGGCGGCGGCGTGCCGAAGTCGAGCGCCACCTGCGCGATGCCGATGAGCGGCACGAAGATCACGTACGGCACCAGCAGGCGGCGGACCTTCTTGCCCATGTAGTCCCCGTAGCCGGCCGTGGCCGTGAGCGGCCGCCACGCGTAGACGACCCCCGACAGGAAGGCGAACAGCGGCATGCGGATGTAGATGAAGGTGTCGCCGTACCACTCGAGCCAGTCGGCCTCGCCGAAGCGGTTCTGCGCCACGTGCAGCGTCACCAGCAGGATGCACGCGATCCCGCGCAGCGAGTCGACGACCTTGTCCCGTCCCCCCATGGCACGCCCCCTCAAGTCGTGTCCCGGCCTCACTGGCACGGTAGACCCGCGCATGGCGACATGTCACGCAAAAGTGCGCAATTGGGACGATGCGCGCGCTGAGGATTCGGGCGTCGCGCCTACAGCGAGCGCTCGAACTCGTCCATGAAGGCGATCATCTGCGCCGCCTCGACGAGGAAGCCGTCGTGGCCGACGGGGGAGTGGACCACCTTGATGCCGTTCGAGCCCGACAGCGCCGCGTCGAGGCGCTGCGAGTTCTGCATGGGGTAGAGGCGGTCCGAGTCGATCGCGATGACGAGCGCCGGGTCCGTGTACCGCGCGAGGGCGGTCTCGACGCCGCCGCGGCCGCGGCCCACGTCGTGCGACTGGATCGCCTGCGCGAGACGGACATAGGTGTTGGCGTCGAAGCGGCGGGCGAGCTTGCGGGCGTGGTGCTCGAGGTAGCTCTGCACGGCGAAGAGGCCGCCGCGGCCCAGCGGGTCGGATTCGCCCTGGTAGTTGCGGTCGAACCTCTCGTTGAGCTCGCCGGCGCTGCGGTACGTGGTGTGCGCGATCATGCGCGCGATGCCCATGCCCACGTGCGGGCCGTCGCCGTCGGCGGCGTCGTAGTAGTCGCCGCCGCGGTACCTGGGGTCGGACTGGATGGCGGCCACCTGCGCGGTCGACCACGCGATCTGGTCCGCGGTGGTCGCGCCCGTCGAGCCGACGGGGGCGATGGCACCCACCCGCTCGGGTGCCATGACGGTCCACTCGAGGGCGCGCATGCCGCCCATGCTCGGCCCGGTCATGAGGCGCCAGCGGTCGATCTCGAGGTGGTCCATGAGCGCGATCTCCGCGCGGGCCATGTCGCGCATCGTCACGTACGGGAAGCGCGAGCCCCACGGCCTCCCGTCCTCGGGGTGGGGGCTCGCCGGGCCGGTCGAGCCCTGACAGCCGCCGACGACGTTCGCGCAGACGATGAAGTGCTTGTCCGGGTCGATCGGCTTGCCGTGGCCGACCATCGCGTTCCACCAGCCGCCGGTGTGGTGGCCGGGCTCCGCGGGGCCGAAGACGTGGCTGTCGCCCGTGAGCGCGTGCGCGACGTAGACGGCGTTGTCCTTGGCCGCGTTGAGCTCGCCCCAGGTCTCGTAGGAGAGGACGACGTCGGGGAGGGTTCCCATCGGGTCGGCCTCGAGCGGCAGGTCGCCGAGCGCGAAGAAGAGGCGGCGGCCCGGGTGGTCGCCCTCGCGCCACGCGGCGCTCGCGGGGATCGGCGCGCCGGGGCCGGGGCCCTGGTCCGCGGCGAGCGCGTCGGTCTCGATGCCGTCGTCATCCATGGCGCTCAGCGTATTGGACGCACGGAACCCGAACGGGTCACTGCGAGGCGGCGAAGTCCTCCCACGCCGCTTCGAAGGCGATGGCGATCGCGACGTGCCCTGCGTCGTTCGGGTGGAGCCCGTCCTCGGCGATGTACGCGGGATGGCCGGCAAGCGGCTGGCCGATGTCGAGGTAGACGGTCCCGGTCTCCTCGGCCGCCCGCTTCACCACCTCGGCGTTGTCCTCGAGCCATGCGGGTGCCTCGTCGTCGTCCCAGAGCGGACTCGTCGCCACGATGAGCGCGTTCGGGAAGCGCGTATGCGCCTTCTCGAAGGTGTTGACGGCCGCGTTCTCGAGGCCCGCCGGGGACCGGCCGTCGTTGCGGCCGCCGCTGATGACGACAAGATCCGGGTCGCCGCCCACATCGCCGATCGTCTCCGCGTAGGTGCCGCAGTAGTCGAGCCCGCACGCCTCCTTGCCGGCACTGGTGACGTAGCCCGTCCCGCCGAGCGCGACGTTGTCCTCGCTCCAGCCGAGGTCGTTCGCCACCACGGTGGTCCAGCGGACGTCGGTATCGGATGCGCCGGCGCCGGCGGAGTACGAGTCTCCGACGAAGGCCGCCTCCCGGATCACGAGGGCTCCGAAGGCGTCGCCGTCCGGCTCGGCCGCGGCCTGCGACTTCGTGTACGCCCACAGGCCGGCGACGCCGCCGAGGACCAGCAGCACGACCAGCAGGCCCCACATGCTCAGGCCTCCGTACTCGCGCGTCAGCCACGCGCGGACCCGCCCCTGCTCCCGATACGCCATCACGCCCCCTCGAGTCAGGGTAACGATGCGACGGTTCGCCCGGATAGAGAGGGACGCGCAGTTCTCAAGCGGGCCGCCCCGCCCGCCGATATCCCGTACGGGTCCCCTGCGTCGCCGCTCGGCTCGCGCTCGCGCGCGTGAGAGATACGGCACAGGGGGCTTCACGTATGAACGGCGCCCGCCTAGTATCGGTGCGGACGTGACTCGTGTGACAGATGTGACAAGGGTGGTGAAGGTGACGGCTGGGTTCAAGCGGGTGCTCGCGCTCGCGGCGATGTTCGCGCTGGCGAGCGTCGTCGTCGTGGCCGGGCCCACGCATCGTGCCCTCGCCGAGGACTACCCCGGCCAGGCCGAGATCGACGAGGCCCGCAAGGCCGCCAACGACCTCGCCGCCGGCATCGACGAGCTCGACAACGCGATCGTCGCCCTCGGCGAGGCGCGCGACAAGGCCACCGCCAACGCGCTGCTCGCCGGCGAGGACTACATCCAGGCGCAGGAGGCCTCCGACGCCGCGCAGGACACGCTCGAGGCAGCCAACAAGCGCGCACGCCAGGCCGAGAAGGAGCTCGCCGAGGCGCGCGAGAACCTCGCCTCCGTCGCGCAGGCCGCCTACCGCGACTCCGGCTCGATGAGCCAGATCGGCGCGGTCGTGGGCGCCGACACCGTCGACGAGGTCATCGCCCGCTCCGAGGCCTTCGCCCGCGGCTCCGACGAGGCCGACATGTGGGTCCAGCGCGTCAAGGCCGCCGAGCTCGTCGCCTCCACCATGCGCTCGTACGCGGACGATGCGGCGACCGAGGCCGCGGAGGCCGCCGCCGAGGCGCAGGCCAAGTACGCGGAGGCGCAGGACGCGCAGGCGCACGCCGAGGAGGCCGTCGCGATCGCGAACGAGACCCGCGCGGACGCCGTCACCCGCCTCGCCGAGCTCCGCGGCGTCACCATCGCCCTCGAGGAGGAGCGCCAGGCCGGACTCGAGGCCGAGCGCCAGGCCGCCGCGCAGGCGGAGGCCGAGGCCCGCCAGAAGGCCGCCGAGGAGGCCGCGAAGGCCGAGGAGGAGGCGTCGCGCCCGCGGCCCACCTCGACGCCGACCGAGACCTCGACGCCGAAGCCGAGCGCGAGCAAGACGTCGACGCCCAAGCCCTCGGCCACCAAGACCTCCGAGCCGGAGGAGACGAAGACCTCCGAGCCCGAGCCCACGACCACCACGTCGACCCCGAAGCCGACCACCACCTCGACCCCCAAGCCCGAGCAGCCCGGCACCAGCTGGAACTCGACCGCGGCGCAGGGCAAGAAGGCGGCCGAGTACTCGCAGACGCTCATCGGTGCCGAGTACCTGCTGGGCGGCTCGGGCCCCAAGTACGACTGCTCGGGCGTCACCTCGGTGTCGTGGCTCGAGGCGGGGCAATGGATCACGCGCTCGTCGCGCACGCAGTACCAGGCGAGCACGCACCTGTCCTACTCGCAGATCCGTGAGGGCGACCTCGTCTTCTACGCGACCGACACCTCGGACCCGTCGACGATCTACCACGTGGCGATCTACATCGGGAACGGCCAGGTCATGGAGGCGGTCAACTACTCCAAGCCCGCCGGCGTCCGCGGGCTGTACGCGTGGATGACGTCGAACATGATGCCGTTCATCGGCCGCCCCTGAGGCGGCGGCACCCGGGTCGCCCGCCGGCGCGCGTCGTGTTCTCTCTCGCGTGTATCAGCGGGAGCTGAAACAGCACCAGCGCTCCGCGCATCGTCCCTGGGGAAGTGGGCTGCGCGGCGTGCGCTCGCCCGGCTGTTTGAGGAAATCCTGAAATACGGGAACGCGACGATCGTGTCGCGCGGCCCGGAACCCGCGCATCGTCCCGCCGCGGCGGCACGCCGGACATGCAGAAAGGGCCGGAGCCTCTCGGCTCCGGCCCCTCCTAGGAAGACTCAGTGGCTGCTCGGCGGGAGCAGCGGGTTCATGTTCGCGAACGGCGTGCCCTTGGCGCGCTCGAACGACGTGCGGATCTCGTCCTCGGCCTCCTCGCGCGACACCCAGTGCGCGCCCTCGACCGACTTGCCGGGCTCCAGGTCCTTGTAGACCTCGAAGAAGTGCTGGACCTCGAGGCGGTGGAAGTCCGACACGTCGGTCAGCTCCTGGCGCCAGGTCTGACGCTGGTCGCCCACGGGCACGCACAGCACCTTGTCGTCGCCGCCGGCCTCGTCGCGCATGCGGAACATGCCGAGCGCGCGGCAGCGGATCTGGCAGCCGGGGAACGTCGGCTCCTCGAGCAGCACGAGCGCGTCCAGCGGGTCGCCGTCCTCACCCAGGGTGCCGTCGATGAAGCCGTAGTCGTCCGGGTAGCGCGTCGAGGTGAAGAGCATGCGGTCGAGCACGATGCGACCGGTGTGGTGATCCACCTCGTACTTGTTGCGCGAGCCCTTGGGGATCTCGATGGTGACGTCGAATTCCATTCCTGGCGTCCTTTGGGGTCTGATGAGCCTGGTGAGTTCGGTACTAGTGTGGCCCATGTTCGGAGGTCGTGGGTGCGCAGAATCATCGCAGGCGTGGGCGTAGGCGTCCTGGCGCTCGCCGGCGGCTACCTCTATCTGGACGCGCAGGACGTGGTCCCGGGCTTCCTCACCGCCGAGCCGGCCGACGTCCCGCAGGCCCCCTTCATCACCCAGGCGCCCGTCGCGGCGGCCACCGTGCAGGGGGACGATGCGGCGGCCACCTTGTCGTCCGACGCCCCCCGGCCGTCGGCCTCCGAGGTCCAGGAGCTCGCCGAGGCGCTGCGGGCCGACGACCGCACGGGGACCTCCACCAACGTCTCTGTCGTCGACTACCTCGACGGCACCGTCTACGCGGACCTCTCCGCCTCCGACCCGCAGGTGCCCGCCTCCACCACCAAGCTCATCACCGCGATCGCGGCGGTCTCCGAGCTCGGCGCCGACTTCACCACGCAGACCACCGTCACGTGGGACCGGTCCACGCGTACCCTCACGCTCGTCGCGGGCGGCGACTCCATGCTCGCCGCCGACGAGGGCCACCACGGCGACGTCGAGGACGCCGAGGACGCCGCGAACGGCTGGGCCGGGCTGGGCGACCTCGCCGACCAGGTGCTCGAGGAGCTCGGCGAGGACGGCCGCGCGGTCAAGGTCCGTGTCGACGACTCCGACTTCCCCGGCCCCGCCTGGCCCAAGCAATGGCCCGACTACGCCTTCACCATGGGCTACGCCGCCCCCGTCACCGGGCTCGCGGTCAACGGCGGCCGCCTCACCGACGGCAACTACGTCGCCCGCGCCTCCGATCCGTCCCTCCACGCCGGCGAGCTCTTCGTCGAGGCCCTCGAGAAGCGCGGCCTGCGCGTCCAGGGAGACGTGAGCCACGCATCGTCCGCCGCGAAGGCCGTCGAGGTGGCGTCGGTGGACTCGGCGCCGCTGTCCGAGGTCGCGCGGCACCTGCTGTCCGTCTCGGACAACACGGTCGCCGAGCAGGTCGCGCGCGTGCTCGCGCTGGAGTCGGGCTACCGGGCGACGCCGGCGGGGGAGGCGAAGGCTCTCGCGGCGGCTCTCGACGCGCTCGGGGTGACCACCGCCGGGCTCGAGCTGTACGACGGTGCCGGCTTCTCCGATCGCAACCAGATCTCCCCGGCGACCATGACGAGCGCGCTGCTGGCCGCGCGGGACGAGCCGTCCCTCGAGGGGCTGCTCGACTGGCTGCCGCTCGCGGGGCTCGAGGGCACGGTCGAGACCCGGTACGACGGGCTGCCGCCCGCCGGCTACTGGCGCGCGAAGACCGGCTCGCTCACGGGTGTCACCGCGATCGCGGGCGTGCTGGTGACGGCGGACGGCCGCCCGCTGGCCGTCGCGCTGCTCGCCGACGGCATGCCGTACGGGCAGGCCAACCCCATCGCGGCGTTCGACGACTTCCTCGGCGCGCTGGCAGAATGCGGCTGTGAGGGATGAGGGCAATCCGTTGACGGGACCTCATCCCGCCGTAGCCGCGTGCCGGGTGGCCGTGCGCGATGCCCTCGGGGATCTCGAGCTCGGCACCCGCGTGTGGGTGGCCGTCTCCGGAGGTCCGGACTCGCTTGCCCTCGCCGCCGCCGTCGCCTTCGTCGCCCGCAAGCAGGGCCTCTTCGCCGGCGCGATCATCGTCGACCACGGGCTGCAGCCCGACTCCGCGGTCGTGGCGGAGCGCGCCGCGCACGAGGTGCGCAAGGCCGGCATCCACACCGTTCATGTGGAGCGGGTCGTCGTCGGGCGCGCGGGCGGCATGGAGGCCGCGGCGCGCGACGCGCGTTACGCCGCCCTCGAGGCGCGCATCGACGCCGAGGGCGGGCTGTCGCCGCTGCTTCTGACCGGCCACACGATGGACGACCAGGCCGAGACCGTCCTGCTCGCGCTCGCGCGGGGGAGCGGCGCGCGGGCGCTGTCGGGCATCCCTGCCCGGCGTGGGCGCATCGTCCGGCCGTTCCTCAACGTGCGGCGCAAGGACACCCTGGCCGCGTGCCAGGCGCTCGAGCTGGACCCCTGGCACGACCCGACCAACTACACGGAGGACGGTCCGCGCCGGTCGGCGCTGCGGACCAAGGTGATGCCGTCGCTGGTCGAGGTGCTGGGGCCGGGCGTGGTGTCGGGGCTGGCGCGGTCGGCGGCGTTGCTGCAGGCCGATGCCGACGAGCTCGACCGGCAGGCCCGCTCCGCGATGGGCGGCTCCGCGTCGACCGTGCGGACCGACGAGTGGCGCTGCGACATGCTCGCCGCGCTGCCCGACGCGATCCGCACCCGCATGCTCAAGATGCTCGCCGAGAACCGCGGTGCCGGACCGCTCACGGCGACCCACGTGGCGGCCCTCGACTCGCTCGTCACGGCGTGGAAGGGGCAGGGTGCGATCTCGCTCCCGGGCGGCTACGAGGCCCGGCGCGAATATGGCAGGCTGGTCATCAGCCACCCGGATGCCCCGAACACTGAGGAGAGGCCAGCGTGAGCTTCCAGTACGACATGAGCGACTTCTCCGAGGTGCTCGTCTCCGAGAACTCGATCGGGCGCAAGCTCGACGAGATGGCGGAGGCCATCCGCCGCGACTACGAGGGCGAGGACCTGCTGCTCGTGGGCGTGCTCAAGGGCGCGGTCATGGTGATGGCCGACCTCGCGCGGCGCATGCCGCCGCACGTCCAGATGGACTGGATGGCTGTCTCGTCCTACGGGTCGGGGACCAAGTCGTCGGGCGTGGTGAGGATCCTCAAGGACCTCGACGCGGACCTCACCGGGCGTCACGTCCTCATCGTCGAGGACATCATCGACACCGGCGTGACGCTGTCGTGGCTGCTGGGCAACCTGCGCACGCGCGGCGCGGCCTCCGTCGAGGTGGCGGCGCTGCTGCGCAAGCCGGCCGCCGCGGTGGTCGAGGTGCCGTGCAAGTACGTCGGCTTCGACATCCCGCCGGACTTCGTGGTCGGCTACGGCCTCGACTTCGCGGAGAACTACCGCACCCTGCCGTTCGTGGCAGTGCTGAAGCCCGAGGTCTACGAGAAGTAGCGGTGACCTCTCCACGCAGGTGAGTCACTCTCCCACCTGGACTCGGGCGTGTCCGCGGCGTGTCGCGGTCTGCAGGCACCTCAGCGCGGGTGTGGCGCTCAGTTGGTGTGGAGAGGTCCTCGGGGTCACGCCGGCCGGGTGATGTCCCCGAACCCGAGGCGGGCCCGTGCCCATCCCCGGGTGCCCTGATCGCACTGCTGCGTGTGGCATCGCGGCGGGATCGTCGGATCATGGATCCGGTCCTCGCATTGAAGGAGCTCGGCCGCGCCGCGCGGCTGGGAGAGCTGAAGGAAGCAGGCGTCGCGAGCCGGGCGCTCGGACGAGCGGTGGCCGCGCAGCGCATCGTCCGCCCGCTGTACGGGTGCTACGCGCTGCCCAACGCCACGCGCGCCGACATCCTGCGCGCCGCCTACAGGGCCGAGCTGTGCTGCACCAGCCTGTGCGAAGCGCTCAAGCTGCCGGTGATCGAGCGTGACGGCGCGATCCACCTGGTGGTCCCGCGCGACCGTGGGCGGCGGGTCGACGACCGGCGCCCGCGCGAGGGCGTGGTGCTGCACCGCCACGGCGAGGAGCTCGTCTCGAAGGACGCGCGCGTCGCGGTCGCGCTCGACATGCTCGGGGTGTGCGCGGACCGGATGCAGCAGCTCGTGGCGATCGACTCGGCGCTCAACCGGCGGCTCATCACCCTCGGGGACCTTGCGGGGTTCGAGATCACCGACGAGGCGCGCCTGCAGTGGCTCCGCGACCACGCCGACGCCGCGGCCGAGTCGCTCTTGGAGACCATCACCCGCGTGGGCCTGGTGGACGAGGGCTGGCGAGTCCGTTCCCAGGTGCCCATCGCCGACGCGGGCCGAGTCGACCTCCTCGTCGAGGGCAAGGTCGTGGTCCAGACCGACGGTCGCGAGCACCACGACAAGCCGGTCGCGTTCATCGAGGACCGCCGCAGGGATCGGTCCTGCGTCGCCGCGGGGTACCGGGTGCTGCGGTTCACCTACGACGACGTGATGGGCGCGATGCCGCGGGTCGTCCGCGACGTCCGGGCCGCGCTCGCCTATTGACCTCTCCACGCGGACGCGCCCGTGGAGCCCGGATCCGGACCGTTTGAGCGCGACTCGCCGACGACACGCCCGACTGCTGGTGGGGGAGTGCCTCATCTGCGTGGAGAGGTAACCGCCCGGAGAGGCACCCTGTATCAGGAGGGAAACGCCCTGAGCGAAACCTTTACCTTCCGTCTGACCCAGCGCGTAGAGTCGACCACACGATGAAGAACGTCCTCAACCTCCGCCTCATCCTCTTCTACGTCGCTGCGGCCCTCCTGGTCGGCTGGATGGTCTCCGGCCTCCTGTCGCCGCGCGTCGAGAAGGTGGACACGTCCGTCGGCCTCGAGATGCTCGACCAGAAGGTCGCCGAGCAGGTGAAGATCGTCGACGGCGACCAGCGCGTCGAGCTCACGCTCGTCGACCCCGCGGACTTCCCGGACAGCGCGCCCGACGAGTGGTCCGACTACAACGGCCGCGTCGAGTTCTTCTACGTCGCCCCGCAGGGCGAGGAGGTCGTCAACGCCGTCAAGGCCGCCGACCCCGCCCAGGGCTACAACTCCGAGGTCCCGCAGACCAGCGTGTGGGCCACCCTCGCGTTCACGTTCCTGCCGATCCTCCTGCTCGTGGGCCTCTTCTGGTTCCTCATGTCGAACATGCAGGGCGGCGGAGGCGGCCGCCTCATGAGCTTCGGCAAGTCGAAGGCGTCGATGGTCACGCCCGACACCCCGACCGTGAAGTTCGACGACGTCGCCGGCGTCGACGAGGCCGTCGAAGAGCTCAAGGAGATCGAGGAGTTCCTCGAGAACCCGGCCAAGTTCCAGGCCGTCGGCGCGAAGATCCCCAAGGGCGTCCTGCTCTACGGCCCGCCCGGCACCGGAAAGACGCTGCTCGCGCGCGCCGTCGCCGGCGAGGCGGGCGTCCCGTTCTTCTCGATCTCCGGCTCGGACTTCGTCGAGATGTTCGTCGGCGTGGGCGCGAGCCGCGTCCGCGACCTCTTCGAGCAGGCCAAGAAGAACAGCCCGGCGATCATCTTCGTCGACGAGATCGACGCGGTCGGCCGCCACCGCGGCGCCGGCCTCGGCGGCGGTCACGACGAGCGCGAGCAGACGCTCAACCAGATGCTCGTCGAGATGGACGGCTTCGACATCCACACGAACATCATCATGATCGCGGCGACCAACCGCCCCGACATCCTCGACCCCGCGCTGCTGCGCCCGGGCCGATTCGACCGTCAGGTCGGCGTCGACGCGCCCGACCTCAAGGGCCGAGTCAAGGTGCTCGAGGTCCACTCCAAGGGCAAGCCGATCTCCCCGGAGGTCGACCTCGAGGCCCTCGCGCGCCGCACCCCGGGCTTCACCGGCGCGGACCTCGCGAACGTGCTCAACGAGGCCGCGCTCCTCACGGCCCGCCGCGAGAAGCAGCTCATCGGCTCCTCCGAGATGGACGAGGCGATCGACCGCGTCATCGCCGGCCCGCAGAAGCGCACCCGCGTGATGAACGACCACGACAAGCGCGTCACCGCGTACCACGAGGGCGGCCACGCCCTGGTGGCCGCCGCGATGCGCCACACGGACCCGGTCACCAAGGTGACGATCCTGCCGCGCGGACGCGCCCTCGGCTACACGATGGTGATGCCGCAGGAGGACCGCTACTCCAAGACCCGCAACCAGCTGCTCGACAACCTCGCGTACGCGATGGGCGGCCGCATCGCGGAGGAGCTCATCTTCGGCGACCCGTCCACCGGCGCGAGCAACGACATCCAGCAGGCGACCGAGATCGCCAAGCAGATGGTCACCGAGTACGGCATGTCGACCAAGATCGGCTCCGTGCGCCTCACGTCCGGCTCCGGCGAGGTCTTCCTCGGCCGCGACATGGGCCACGGCCGCGAGTTCTCCGAGTCCGTCGCGTCCACCGTGGACCAGGAGGTCCGCACCCTCATGGACAACGCGATGGCCGAGGCGACGCTCGCGCTCACCCAGAACCGCGGCATCCTCGACCGCCTCGCGGAGGAGCTCCTCGAGAAGGAGACCCTCGGCGAGATCGAGCTCGCGGAGATCTTCGCCTCCGTCGACAAGATCGCCAACCGCGACGAGTGGATCTCCGGCCACTGGATCGCGGCCGCCCCCGAGTCCGCCAAGGGCGACGCCATCAAGGCGCGTGTGACGGCGCACGATGCGGCGGTCGCCGAGGCCGACGAGGACGCGGTCCCCGCGCCCGACCTGGTCGAGCCCAAGGACAACTAGCCGTGACCGTCGACAAGCCCCGCATCGAGGCGGCGGTGAGGGAGATCCTCGCCGCCGTCGGCGAGGACCCCGACCGCGACGGGCTGCGCGACACCCCCAGCCGCGTCGCGCGCGCCTACGAGGAGTTCTTCAAGGGCCTCGCCGAGGACCCCGCGGACGTGCTCAGCGCGGTCTTCGAGCTCGGCCACGAGGAGATGATCCTCGTCAAGGACATCGAGCTGTACTCGATGTGCGAGCACCACCTGGTCCCGTTCCACGGCGTCGCGCACGTCGCGTACATCCCGGGCGCGGACGGCCGCATCACCGGGCTGTCCAAGCTCGCGCGCCTCGTCGACGTGTTCGCCAAGCGCCCGCAGGTCCAGGAGCGCCTCACGACGCAGGTCGCGGACGCGCTCGTCGACGAGCTCGGCGCGCGCGGCGTCATCGTCGTCGTCGAGGCCGAGCACCTCTGCATGTCCATGCGAGGCGTCCGCAAGCCCGGCTCCCGCACCGTCACCTCGGCCGTCCGCGGCATCATGCGCGACGCCGCGACGCGCGCGGAGGCCATGAGCCTCATCGTCGGCAAGTAGGGGAGGCGACGTGACGCTCGTCATGGGCATCCTCAACGTCACGCCCGACTCGTTCTCCGACGGCGGGCTCTTCGCCGAGGTGGACGATGCGATCGCCCGGGGCGTCCAGCTCGCCCACGACGGCGCGGACCTCGTCGACGTCGGCGGCGAGTCCACCCGCCCCGGCGCCGCGCGCGTGTCCATCGAGGAGGAGCAGCGCCGCGTCGTGCCCGTCATCCGGGCGCTCACGCAGGCCGGCGTCGCCACCAGCATCGACACCATGAACGCCGCGACCGCGCGCGCCGCCGTCGAGGCCGGCGCGAGCATGGTCAACGACGTCTCCGGCGGACTGGCGGACGATGCGATGGCCGCGACCGTCGCCGACCTCGCCGTCGACCTGGTCGCCATGCACTGGCGCGCCCACTCGGCCGAGATGGACCACCGCGACGAGTACGGCGACGTCGTCCGCGAGGTCGGCGCCGAGCTCGCGGCGCGGGTCGACGCCCTCGTCGCCGCCGGCGTCGCCGAGGACCGCATCGTCCTCGATCCCGGCCTGGGCTTCTCCAAGGTGACGGAGTCCAACTGGCCGCTGCTCGCCAACATGGCGCGGTGGGCCGGGGGGCGCCGCGTGCTCGTGGGCGCCAGCCGCAAGCGGTTCCTCGGCGCCGCCATCGCGCGCCCGGGGGTCGACGCCGCGGACCCGACCGCCCGCGAGGCCGCGACCACCGCGGTCACCACGCTCGCCGCCACGGCAGGTGCCTGGGGTGTCAGGGTGCACGACGCACGTGCCGCCGTCGACGCGCTGCGCGTCGTGTCGGCTTGGGAGAACGCCGCACGAAGGGAAGGATGACAGGCATGACGACGCCTTCGATCAGCCCGTACGTCAAGGACGGGGTCGAGCTCGACCAGATCATCGTCCAGGGGATCCGGGTCACCGGCTTCCATGGCGTGTACACGCCCGAGAAGGAATCCGGGCAGCTCTTCCTCGCGGACGTGGTCGCGCACGTCTCGACGCAGGGCGCCGCGACCAAGGACGACCTCGGGCGCACCGTCAACTACTCCGACATCGCCGACCGCGCCGCCGAGGTGCTCGGCGGCGACCCGTCGGACCTCCTTGAGACGGTCGCCGAGCACATCGCGCGCGCGATCCTCGAGATGGAGGGCGTCCACTGCGTCGACGTGGTCGTGCACAAGCCGCAGGCGCCGCTGCACGTCGAGTTCCGCGACGTCATGGTGAAGATCCGCCGCGACCTCAAGTCGGGGACGCTGTGGGCGGACAAGCGCATCGGCTCGTCGGCGGGCATGCCGGGCGACCCGTTCGCGCCGCGCGTGCACTCCGACAACCCCGCCGACAATCCGCCGCTCCAGCCCGTGGTCGCGTACCTCGCGCTCGGCGGCAACATCGGCGACGTCGACTCGACCTTCCGCGAGGCGCTGTGGGAGCTGCACAAGATCCCCGGGATCATGGTCCAGCGCGCGTCGTCCCTGTTCAAGACCACCCCCGTCGGCGGTCCCGAGCAGGACGACTTCCTCAACGCCGTCGTCGAGGTCATGACCGCGCTCGCGCCGCGCGAGCTGCTGGCCGCGTGCCAGGGCGTCGAGGTGCTCCACGGCCGCGAGCGGCACGAGGAGAACGGCCCGCGCACGCTCGACCTCGACATCATCGCGTACGGCGACCGCACCATCGACGCCGACGACCTCGTGGTGCCGCACCCGCGCGCCACCGAGCGCGCGTTCGTGCTCAAGCCGTGGGCGACCGTCGCGCCGAACTACGAGATCCCCGGCGCGGGCCGCGTGGGCGACCTCGCCGACGCGATCGGCGACGAGGGGGTCACGATGGTCCAGGAGCGGTGGCCGCAGCAGGACGCCGCGGCCGCGCAGCCGTGACCCGCGTCCGTCGGAGCGTCCCGTGGAGCCGCTGAGCCGCATCCGCCTCGTCGTGCTCGCGGCGATCATGGGCGTGGTCTCGTGGGGCGTGTCCCGCACTGCGGTGAACTCCGGCGCCTCGCCGATGTCCGTGCCGTGGACCGTCGTCGCGATCGCGGTGGCGCTCGCGGGGGTCGCGGCGTGGCTCGGCTGGACCGTGCGTCAGTACCGGCGCGGCAAGAACCCCGGGCTCAGCGGCCTGCGCGCCGCCCGCACCGCGGTGTTCTCGCAGGCGGCGGCGTACACGGGCGCGATCATGACGGGCGCGTTCGGCGGCTACGGCCTCGCGATCGCGGTCGAGTGGTCGCACAGCCCGCGCCGCGAGGTCGCGATCTCGGCGTTCATCGCCGCGGCGGGCGGGCTCGTGCTCGTGGTGGCCGCGCTGCTGGCCGAGCACTGGTGCAAGGACGACTCCTCCGACGACAACGAGGGCGGCAAGGCCCCGGCCTGAGCGTCCGCCCCGCCGCCGCTCTCACGCATTGGGTAGATGGCGGTCGCTTTCCCGAGGTTCCTGCGCGCCATGGGTAGACCAGTGTCGGTCGGTGGTCGGCGCCCGCGGCAGCCCCTCGCCTCCCGCTCCGCGATCCTCCTGCCCCTGAAGCGACAACCGTCTACCCATACGAGGCAGAGACCTCCGCAGACCGACAACCATGCACCCATTGCGGGAGGGGGTCGGGTGGGAGGGCGAAACCCCGGAGCGGCCGTCCACGCGCGAGCCGGACCCTGGCAGACTGGAGCCATGTCCTGGTACGACAACGCGGCCGCTCCTTGGAACTTCGTCTCCCGCAAGCTCATCACCGCGCGGATGGTGACGATGTGGATCTGGCTCGGCCTGCTCATCATCGGCGGCCTGGTCGCCGCGCTGATCACCGGTGCCGCGCTCCTTCTCCTGGTCCCGGCGGCCGCGCTGCTGCTCGGCGGCTGGGGCAGCTGGCTCATCGTCCGCCAGGTCACCGCGCACGCGTGGGCCGAGGACGAGGAGGACCTGCTGGTCCGCCGCGGCCGCATGTTCCGCTCGGTGACCGTGGTGCCCTACGGCCGCATGCAGTTCGTCGACGTCAAGGCCGGCCCGATCGAGCGCGCGCTCGGCATCGCCAAGGTCCAGCTCCACACCGCCTCGCCCGGCACCGACGCCTCGATCTCGGGCGTCCCCGCCGCCGAGGCCGACCGCCTCCGCGACCGCCTCACCACCCGCGGCGAGGCCCGCCTCGCCGGGCTCTGAGGGCCCGGGACGAGCGCACCATCATGAACGACTACGTCTACCAGGCGCCACGCGAGTGGACCCGCCTCCACCCGGTCTCGCCGCTGCTCGGCGGCTGGGTCTTCATCGGCCTGCTCCTCGCGTACTGGGTCCACAACCAGGTCCCCGCGTGGGTCGACGGCGGCGACGACACCTTCGCCTTCTTCGACCGCTTCCCGTTCCTCTGGCTCGTGCTCGCGGCCCTGCTCGCGTTCGCGGCCACGATCGGCATCTCGATCTGGCAGTGGAGCCGCACCGAGTACCGGATCGGCGACGACGCCGTCTACCTCCGCCAGGGCATCATCACCCGCCAGCAGCGCCAGGCCCGCCTCGACCGCCTCCAGGCGGTCGACGTGGTCCAGCCCCTGCTCGCGCGCATCTTCGGCTTCGCCGCGATCAACGTCCAGGTCGCCGGCGGCCAGAAGTCGGGCGTCGAGCTCAAGTTCCTCCGCCTCGGCGACGCCGAGGCCCTCCGTAACGAGATCCTCGCGCTCGCGGCCGGCGTCAAGCAGGAGAAGGCCGCCGGGCACGATGCGGCGCCCACCCCCGACGCCACCGGCGCCCCCGGCGTCGCCGCCCGCGGCACGGACGCCACCACCATCGCCAACCCCACCACCCCCGCGACCGACGCGGACGGCACCCCCGCATCGTCCGCCAGCATCCGCGGCCACCTCGCGCAGCGGGCCGGGGCGCTGTCCAACCCCGAGGCCGTCCTGTCCGGCACGGAGCAGTTCCGCACGGCCGTCGCCGCCGCCGAGGAGCGCGAGGTTTACACGGTCCCGCTCAAGCGCCTGCTGCTGTCGATCCTGCTCTCCGGCGCCGCGATCACCCTGCTCACGCTCCCGTTCGTGGGCCTCATCGCGTTCGTCGTGTTCCGCGTCGACGTGGTCGCCGCCGTGACCGCGTTCATCGGCACCAGCCTCGTCGCGATCGTCACCGCCGCCGCCGGTCTGCTCGGCTTCTTCTGGACGCGCCTCAACGGCGGCTTCGGTTTCACGGCCGGCATCTCCGCCGACGGCCTGCGTCTCCGCCACGGCCTCACCGAGACCCGCCGCCAGACCGTCCCGCCCGGCCGCGTCCAGGCGATCCGCCTCTACCAGCCGTTCCTCTGGCGCGGTCAGGACTGGTGGCGCATCACCATCAACGTCGCGGGCTACGGCGAGGACCAGGAGTCCGTCTCCGTGCTCCACCCGGTCGCGACCCGCGAGGAGGCCATCCGCGCGGTGTGGCTCGTGCTGCCCGACCTCGGCGACCCCGACCCGTACGGCACGCTCGGCCACGCGCTCCACGGCAGCGGCGCGGAGGGCGGCTTCACCACCAGCCCCGAGTCCGCGCGCCGCGTCGACCCGTTCCAGTGGCGCTTCCGCGGCGTCCGCGCGACCGACCGCGCGCTGCTCATCCGCCGCGGCCGCTGGGAGCGCGAGCTCTTCGTCGTGCCCCACGAGCGCACCCAGTCCCTCGGCCTCACCCAGGGCCCGATCCGCCGCGCGCTCGGCCTCGCCGACGTCGTCGTGCACTCCACCCAGGGCCCCGTCACCCCGGTCGCGGCGCACCTCGCGGTGGACGATGCGATGGCCCTGCTGGACGCGCAGGCCGCCCGGGCGCGCGAGGGCCGCCGCCGGCAGACCCCCGAGCAGTGGATGAGCGCAGTCGGCCTCGAGACGGGAGCCGGACATGAATGACGTCCGCGGGCACGCGGTCAACGGCAACACGCGCCGGCCGGGCCGCCTGCGCATCGGCGTCGTCGGCGCGGGCAAGGTCGGCGCGGTCCTCGCGGCCGCGCTGCGCGAGGCGGGCCACGACATCGTCGCCGCCTCCGGTGTCTCCGACGCCACCGTCAGCCGCATCGAAGCGCTCCTGCCCGGCGTCCCCGTCGCCGACCCCGACGAGGTGGTCCGCGCCGCCGAGCTCGTCCTCCTCACCGTGCCGGACGACGCGATCGGCCCCGTCGCGGCCGGCCTCGCCAAGGTCGAGGCGTGGCGCCCGGGGCAGCTCGTCGTGCACACGTCCGGGCGGCACGGCATCGACGTGCTGTCGGAGTCCGCGACCCCCGGCATCGTGCCGCTCGCGATCCACCCCGCGATGACGTTCACCGGCACCTCCCTCGACCGCGCGCGGCTGCACGATGCGGTGTTCGCCGTCACCGCCCCGCCCGGCATGCTGCCGATCGCCCAGGCCCTCGTGGTCGAGATGGGCGGCGAGCCGGTCGTCATCGAGGAGTGGGACCGGCCGCTCTACCACGCGGCCCTCGTGCACGGCGCGAACCACGTGGTCACCGCGGTCGCGCAGGCCAGCCAGGTGCTGTCGCGCATCGGCATCGAGGAGCCCGCGAAGGTGCTCGGCCCGCTCATCCACGCGTCCGTCGACGGCGCGCTGCGCGACGCGCCGGGCGCCGTGTCGACGCTCACCGGCCCGGTGGTGCGCGGCGACGCCGGCACCGTCGCGGCCCACATCCGCGCCCTCGAGGGGCAGCCGGAGGCGCTGTTCGCGTATCGTGCCATGGCGCGCGCGACGGCCGACCTGGCCCTCAGCGGTGGCCGCATCGGCCCCGCCCAGTACGCCGACCTCATCGCGACGCTCGGAACGGAAGGGATGGGGGACTGATGCGCATCGTCCACACCGCGAGCGAGCTGCGGGGGACCGCCACCCGACCCGCCCGGCGCTCGGGCGACCGCCCCAGCCGCGCCGTCGTCATGACGATGGGCGCGCTCCACGAGGGGCACCTCGCGCTCGTGCGCGCCGCGCGCGAGGCCGCCGACGAGGTCGTCGTTACCATCTTCGTCAACCCCCTCCAGTTCGAGGACCCCGACGACCTCGACACCTACCCCCGCACACTCGACGAGGACTGCGCGCTGCTCGAGCCGCTCGGCGTCGACGTGGTCTTCGCGCCTTCAGTCGAGGAGGTCTACCCGGACGGCGCGCCCGTGGTGACGGTGTCCGCGGGGCGTGTGGGCGAGGTCTTCGAGGGCGCGCATCGTCCCGGCCACCTCGACGGCGTGCTCACCGTCGTGTGCAAGCTGCTCAACCTCACGCAGCCGGACCTCGCGTTCTTCGGGCAGAAGGACGCGCAGCAGCTCATCGCCGTGCGGACCATGGTGCGCGACCTCGCGATGGGCGTCGAGATCGTCGCCGTGCCGACCGTGCGCGACCCCGACGGCCTCGCACTGTCCTCCCGGAACGTGTTCCTGTCCGCCGAGGAGCGCGCGCGGGCCCTCATCCTGTCCGAGGCGGTCATGGCGGCCGATGCGGCGGCCCGGACCGGCGCCGACCTCGACGAGGCGCTCGCGGCCGGCAACGCCGCGCTCTCGCGCGAGCCGTGGGTGGACGTCGAGTACCTCGCGGCGCTCGACCCGGTGTCCGCCGAGGGCCTCGAGGGGGACTACCGTGGAGAGGCAGTGATCGCCGTGGCCGCCCGCGTGGGCGACACCCGGCTCATCGACAACGTGGTGACGAGGATCGGGCGCCCGCTGGGATAGGCGGGCCGGGTCCCGCCCCGCGAGGAGGACCCTCATGACCACTCTTCAGCGCCCGATGATGATCTCCAAGATCCATCGCGCGACCGTCACGCAGGCGGACCTGCACTACGTCGGCTCCGTCACCATCGACGTCGACCTCATGGAGGCGGCGGACCTGCTGCCGGGCCAGCAGGTCGACATCGTCGACGTCACCAACGGCGCGCGACTCACCACGTACGCGATCCCCGGCGAGAGCGGGTCGGGCGTGCTGTGCATCAACGGCGCGGCCGCGCACCTCGTGCACGAGGGCGACATCGTCATCATCATCGGCTACGGCATGCTCGCCGACGCCGAGGCCCGGACCTTCGAGCCGCACGTGGTGTTCGTGGACGGGTCCAACCGCGTGGTCGAGCTGTCCGACGAGCCGGGCCTGGTCCCGGCCTCGGCCGAGGGCCTCGAGCCCTCGGGGCTGCCCGTCCACGAGTTCCACTCGCAGGGCTGGGACGCCTACCACCACGCGCACTGAGCCGCCCGGCAGGGGTCCCGCATCCACGCCGGTAACCTGACGTTCATGACCGCCTTCGTGCGCAGCCTCGCCGCGCCCCCGCCCGGCTGGACCATCGAGACCGACGTCATCGTGGTCGGCTCGGGCATCGCGGGTCTCACCACCGCGCTGGACCTGCGCGAGCGCGTCGACCGCGTTCTCGTGGTGACCAAGGGCGAGCTGAGCTCCGGCTCGACCGTGTGGGCGCAGGGCGGCATCGCCGCGGCGCTCGACCCCGAGGACACCCCCGAGGAGCACCTCGAGGACACGCTCGTCGCGGGCGTGGGCCTGTGCTCCGAGGAGGCCGTGCGCGTCCTCGTCACCGAGGGGCCGCACTCCGTGCGCAAGCTCCTGCGCCGCGGCGCGCAGTTCGACACCGGCCCCGACGGCGGCCTCACACTGACCCGCGAGGGCGGCCACCACCGCGACCGCATCGTCCACGCGGGCGGCGACGCCACCGGCGCCGAGATCTCCCGAGCCCTCATCGAGCAGCTCGAGGCGGTCCGCAACGACCCGGGCATCGAGGTCACCGAGCACGCCATGGTGGTCGACCTGCTCACCGCCGCGCCCGACGCGGACGGCCGCCCCGGCCCGGTCTGCGGAGCGACCATCCACATCATCGGCGAGGGCTCGCGCGACGGCGTCGGCGCGGCGCTCGCGAAGGCCGTCGTCATGGCGACCGGCGGCATCGGCCAGGTCTTCCGCTCGTCGACGAACCCCGCATCGTCCACCGGGGACGGCCTCGCCGTCGGCCTGCGCGCGGGCGCCGCGGTCGCGGACGTCGAGTACGTCCAGTTCCACCCGACCGTCCTGTGGCAGGGCGCCAACGCGCGCGGCCAGCTGCCGCTGATCTCCGAGGCGGTCCGCGGCGAGGGCGCGTACCTCCTCAACGGTGCGGGCGAGCGCTTCATGGTCGGGACGCATCCGATGGCCGAGCTCGCGCCCCGCGACGTCGTCAGCCGCACCATCGTCGAGGAGATGCGCGAGGAGGAGTCCGACTCCGTCTTCCTCGACTGCCGCCACCTCGAGCGCGACTTCCTCAAGCGCCGCTTCCCGTCGATCTGGGCGTCGCTCAAGGAGCACGGCCTCGACATGGCGCACGACCTCATCCCCGTCGCGCCCGCCCAGCACTTCCACTCGGGCGGCATCCTCACCGACCTGCACGGCCGCTCGACCCAGCGCGGCCTCTACGCGATCGGCGAGGCCGCATGCACCGGCGTCCACGGCGCCAACCGCCTCGCCTCGAACTCGCTGCTCGAGGGCCTGGTCTTCGCGCGCCGCGCCGCGCGCGACGCCGCGGCCATGGTCGCCGACGGCGTGCTCGGGCAGCTCGAGCCCGTCGAGCGGTCCGGCGAGTCCGCCCTCGTCCCGGCGACGATGCGCCCGCGCGTCCAGGCGATCGCGCACGAGGGCGCCGGCCCGGTCCGCGACGGCGACAGCCTGGACGATGCGGTGGCTCGGCTGGACCGCATCCGCGCCCGGTTCCACACGGACCCCGCGGCCGAGGTGGTGCCGCAGACCGCCGAGTGGGAGACCACCAATATCGTCGCCGCGGCGTCGGTGCTGTGCCAGGCGGCGCTGCTGCGCGAGGAGTCGCGCGGCGGCCACCAGCGCGCGGACTTCCCCGACACCGACCCCGAGTGGGCGGTGCGCCTCGCGGCGCGGCTCGACCCGGACGGCGAGCTCGACTTCATGAAGGCGCCGCTCGACATCGGGGAGTAGCGCGCAGGAATGCTGCGCCGTGGACTCCGGAGGCGCGGGGTCTAGTGTGCTTTGTGCCGGTTCGCTACGATTGCGAGCGATAGGGCGATTGCTGTCGGGCCGAGCACTGCTGGGGGGTCGGCGCCTTGAGATCCGCTACCGATGTTGCGACGAGTGTCCCTCCTCGCCTGTCCGCGCCGGGAGGTCGGCACCACCGCGCCGACATCGACGGGCTGCGAGCGATCGCCGTCCTGGCGGTGCTGCTCGACCACGCCGGCTTCACCGCGTTCAGGGGCGGGTGGGTCGGCGTCGACGTCTTCTTCGTCATCTCCGGCTTCCTCATCACCGGGATCGTCGTGCGCGAGCACGCTGCCGGGACCTTCTCCTTCCGCCGCTTCTACATGCGCCGCGTGAGGCGCATCGTGCCCGCTCTCACCGCCGTGGTCCTGCTGTGCTTCCCGTTCGCCTGGTGGCTCATGCTCCCGGACTTCCGGCAGAACTTCGGGCAGAGCGCCGTCGCCACGCTGCTCGCCGCGAACAACCTGCTGCTGGCTCGCACCAGCGGCTACTGGGAGCTCGAGAGCGGCTTCAAGCCTCTCCTCCACACGTGGAGCCTGGGCGTCGAGGAGCAGTTCTACCTGCTGTATCCGTTAATCCTGATCGCCCTCTTCTGGGCCTTCCGGAAGAGGCGCGGAGTGGTCGTCGCGTTGGCGGGAATCGCTGCGCTGAGCCTCGTCCTCGCGACCTTCGCGGTCGGCTCGGATCCGGACTCCGCCTTCTACCTGCCGCAGTTCCGGGCGTGGGAGCTGCTTGTCGGTGGGATCGCTGCCTTTGTACGGCCGACCGGCAGGGCCATCGAAAGGCACCTGCCGGTGGTCGGGCTCGTGGCGATCGTCGCGTCCATCGTGCTCTTCAGTCCGGAGGCGACGCCGGCGCCATCCGCGTGGATGCTGATCCCGACGATCGGCACCGCGCTGGCGCTCGTCTACGGTGGTCACGAGTCGCTTGCGCGAGGCGCCTTGTCTGCGCGGCCGATGGTCACCGTCGGCCTCATCAGCTACTCCGCGTACCTGATCCACCAGCCGGTGTTCGCGTTCATCCGTGTGGGGTCGCTCAGCGAGCCCAGCCCGTGGTTCCTGGGCTCCCTCATTCTGCCGATCCTGGGCCTGAGCTGGCTGAGCTGGCGGTTCATCGAGGTGCCGTTCCGCAACCCGACGCGTGTGCCGAGTCGAAAGGTCTTCGCGTACCTTGTGCCGCCGGTTGCGGTGATGATCGTGCTGGGGCTCGTGCTCCATGTGGGTCAAGGCTTCCCTAAGCGCACCTATCCGAACATTGACGCGGGTGGCGACGTATACATCGGCTACAACGAGCGGATCCGTGCCTATACGGTCGGGACCGAGGGTGCGCCCGCCGATCCGGATGTCGTCGTCGTCGGCAACAGCTACGCGCGCGACGCGGCCAACGTCCTGCTCGAGATGAACCCCGACCTCGAGGGCCGGCTCGCCTACTTCGCGGGCTCGCATCTGGAGGCGCTCACCCTGGAGGACATCCCGCGGCTCGAGCCCGCGATCTCTGAGGACACCACCGTCGTGATCGCGGACCAGCTGCAGGGGGTGGACGAGGTGGAGGCGCTCGTCCAGGCCGTTGTGGGCCTCGATCCGGCAGCGGTGTACATCTTCGGGACCAAGGACTTCGGATGGAATCTCAATCCGTATGGCCGGCTTCCGATGGACTCGCGGAGCGACGCGCGCGCGGTCGTCAGCGAGCAGTACGTCGAGTTGAACGACGCGTTCGAGGACTCGAGTCTCGACTACGTCGACGTCATCAGGCTCATCGGGGGAGACGGCGTGACGGTGCCGGTCTTCGACTCGGACGGCAATCCGCTGTCGCCCGACCGTAGCCACCTCACGCGGTACGGCGCTGAGTTCGTGGCCGAGCGCCTGGTGGAGACGCGGTCGCCGCTGGCCTCATTGGGGACCTAGCGGCGTTTCGGGGCAGTTCGCGCCTCCTCCTCACCGCGCGTCGCTTCGCCTCACCCCGGCAGCGGGGTCTGACCGACGTCACCGTGCCTGCGCGACGTCCGCGGGCGGGTGTGGGTGCGCGATGCTCCCGCTATTTATGCATGTTGCGACGGCCGGGCCGGCGCCTCGAGGTTCATGGTGCCCGGTGCCCGGTGCCCGGTGCCCGGTGCCCGGTGCTCTCTGCGGCCCCGCCGCCACCGTCCCCTCGTGCATAAATAGCGGGAGGACCACGAAACCCCCCACCTCCTGCTGGAGGTGAGGGGCTTCGAGGATCGGGGATCAGGCGGGCTGGAAGGCGCCCGTCGCGAGCTCGAGGCCCGGGACCGCGTCGACGAGCGTGAACATGCCGCCGTCGAGCGTGGCCGAGTCGAGGCCGTGCTGCGCGAGCACGCGGTGCGCGTAGTACGAACGCACGCCGGAGGCGCACAGCACGCGGACCGGACGGCCGGCCGCGATCTGCTTGACGCCCTCGATGTACTCGCGGATGTGCGTGTGCGGGAGGTTGATCGCCTCGGGCAGGTGGCCCATCGCGTACTCGCGCTCCGAGCGCACGTCCAGGATCAGGGCGTTGTCCCGCGCCCAGTCCAGGTCGCCCACCGTCCACACCTTGGTGGTGCCGTTGACGACGTTCTGCGCGAGGAAGCCCAGCATGTTGACGGGGTCCTTGGCCGAGCCGAACGGGGGTGCGTAGGCGAGCTCGAGCTCCGCGATGTCGTCGGCGGAGAAGCCCGCCCTCAGCGCGGTCGCGAGCACGTCGATGCGCTTGTCGGCGCCGTCCGGGCCCACGGCCTGGGCGCCGAGGAGCTTGCCCTCGGGCGAGAAGACGCCCATGAGGTGCAGCACCTGGGAGCCGGGGTAGTAGCCGGCGTGGTTCGCGGGGTGCGTGTGGACCACGAAGTACTCGATGCCCGCCTGGTCGAGCATGCGGGGCGAGGCGCCCGTGGTCGCGGCGGTGAGGCCGAACGTGCGGACGATCGCCGTGCCGAGCACCGGCTGCGCCTTGTCGGAGCGGCCCATGATCGAGTCGGCGGCGCGGCGGCCCTGGCGGTTCGCGGGGCCGGCGAGCGGGACGGGGCCCACCTGGCCGGTCACGCCGTGGCGGACGGCGATCGCGTCGCCGGCGGCCCAGATGTGGGCGTCGGAGGTCTGCTGGAACTCGTCGACCACGATCGCGCCGCGGTCGGTGAGCTCGAGGCCGGCCTCGTTGGCGAGCGCGGTGTTGGGGCGCACGCCGACGGACATCACGACGATGTCGGCGGGCACCTCGGAGCCGTCGCCGAGCGTGACCGACACGGCGGACTCGGCGTCCGGGGTGGCGGTGACCGCGGTCGCGGCGACGCCGGTGCGGACGTCGACGCCGTGCGAGGTGAGCTCCTTCTCGACGAGCGCGCTCATCTCGGGCGCGAGCGGCGGGAGCACCTGCGGGGCGAGCTCGACGAGCGTGACCTCGAGGCCGCGGTGGCGGAACGCCTCGGCGGTCTCCAGACCGATGAAGCCGGCGCCCATGACGACCGCGCGCTTCGCGGTCGCGGTGCGGCCGGCGAGCTCGCGCGCCTCGTCGACGGTGCGGAGGTGGGTGACCTCGGGGAGGTCGACGCCGGGGATCGGCGGCACGATCGCGTCGGCGCCGGGGGAGAGCACGAGCGCGTCGTACTCGAAGGTCTCGGTGCCCTCGGGCGTCGCGACGAGCACCGTCTGGGCGTCACGGTCGATGCCGATGACCTCGTGCTCGGTGCGCACGTCGAGGTCGAGCTCGGCCTTGAGGGACTCGGGGGAGTGGAGGAGCAGGTAGCGGTCGTTGTCGATCTCGCCACCGACGTGGTACGGGAGCCCGCAGTTCGCGAAGGAGACGTACTTGCCCTTCTCGAACACGATGATCTCCGCGTGCTCGTCGAGCCTGCGGGCGCGGGCTGCGGCGCTCATGCCGCCGGCGACACCGCCGATCACCAGGATTCGCATGTGTGGTCCTTCCATCTGGGAGAGTGCATCCACCGTAACAGATACCCCCGGGGGGTATATTCCGACCAAGGTCCCTTGCTTGCGAGACCCCTGGTAGGTGCCGAAAACGACGAAGCGCGCCCCTCTCCCGGACGGGAGCGAGGCGCGCTACGGCGACGCTGGCTCAGGCCAGCGACATGAACATCTTCTGGAGGCGCTCCTTGGCGTCCGTCGCGTCCTCGTCGGAGTTGACGCACTGCTCGAGACCGGTCGCGATCATCGAGAAGCCGGCACGGTCGATCGCCTTCGAGACCGCGGCGAGCTGCGTGACCACGTCGGCGCACTCGCGGCCGTCCTCGATCATCTTCAGCACGCCCGCGAGCTGGCCGTGGGCGCGGCGCAGGCGCTTGACCACGGGGTCCATGTCCTCAGGGCTCAGGTGAATCTCGGCCATCGCGTCCTCCTCCGGGTGGGCGGCTGTCGTGCTCAAGGATACCCCGTGGGGGTATATGTCGGCCAGGGCTCCCGTCCCGGAGCGGTCCGTGGCTGCAGCGCCGAGCCGAGAGACGCCCTACTGCCTCTCGCCGTCCGCGAGCCGGTCGGCGTCGCGCAGCCCGTCCCGCACGGCGGCGCGCACCACCCAGTAGAGGACGTAGAACCCGATGGCGGTCACGACGAGGGCGAGCATGGAGGGAGTCTGCCAGGCCGGACGCTGCCGCGGTAGATCCGCGGCGACCCGCCCGTGCCACGATTGCCCCATGACCTCCACGCCGCATCCCGAGGAGCTGCCGCAGGACGCGCCGCTCGACGCCGACGCCCTCGCGCGCATCGTCCGCACCGCGCTCGACGAGGACCTTGGCGCCGCTACCGGCCGCGACGTCACCACGCAGTCGACCATCCCGGCCGACGCCCGGGTGCGGGGCGTCGTCGCCACCCGCGAGGAGTGCGTCCTCGCCGGCGTCGACGCGATCGGGGAGACGATGCGCCAGGTCGCCGAGCGCATCGGCCTCCCGACCCCGACGGTCACCCTGGAGTCCGCGGACGGCGACCTCCTCCGGGCCGGCGCCGTGATCGCGCGGCTCGAGGGCCCCGGCCACGTGGTCCTCATCGCCGAGCGCACGCTGCTCAACCTCATGTCGCGCGCGTCGGGCGTCGCCACGCACACGCGCCGCTGGGCCGACGCGCTCGCGGGCACCCCCGCCAAGGTCCTCGACACCCGCAAGACCACCCCGGGCCTGCGCGAGCTCGAGAAGTACGCGGTCCGCATGGGCGGCGGCGTCAACAAGCGCATGGGCCTCTTCGACTGCGCGATGGTGAAGGACAACCACATCGTGGCGGCGGGCTCGGTCGCGGCGGCGATCGCCCGCATCGGCGAGCGCTTCCCCGACGTCCCCGTGCAGGTCGAGGTCGAGGACGCCGCCCAGGCCCGCGAGGCCATCGCTGCGGGCGCCCGCTTCCTCATGCTCGACAACATGCCGCCGGCGACGATGCGCGCGCTGGTCGACGAGGTGCGGGCGGGTGAGCAGGGGGCGACCGGCACCGGCAAGGTGTGGCTCGAGGCGACCGGCGGCCTCACGCTCGCGAACGTGCGCGACGTGGCGGAGACGGGCGTCGACTTCATGTCGGTCGGCGCGCTCACGCACTCGAGCCCGATCGTCGACCTGGGCCTCGACCTGAGCTAGCCCCCCAGACAGCCAGCACGGATCCGGAACCGGCACCCCGCGCGGAACCCGCGCATCGTCCCTCCTGCCCGGCGTGTCGCGGCGAGATCCGTGCCTGCTGTCGTGCAGAGGTCGCGCGGGGCGGGTCCCGCGGCACTCCACGTAGAATCTTCCCCGTGACTGAGCAGACTGCGCCCGCCCCCGAGACCACGGACGACGTCCCCGAGCAGATGCGCGTGCGCCGCGAGAAGCGCGACCGCCTCATCGCGGACGGCGGCGAGGCGTACCCGGTCTCGGTCGACCGCACCCACGAGATCGCGGACGTCAAGGCCAAGTACGACGGTCTCGAGGACGGCGAGGAGACGCAGGACGTCGTCGGCGTCGCCGGCCGCGTCGTGTTCATCCGCAACACCGGCAAGCTCTGCTTCGCCGCGATCCAGGACGGCGCCGGCGAGCGCCTGCAGATCATGCTGTCGCTCGCCGAGGTCGGCGAGGAGTCCCTCGCTGCCTTCAAGGCCACCGTCGACCTGGGCGACCACCTGTTCGCCAAGGGCCGCGCCATCAAGTCGCGCCGCGGCGAGGTCTCCGTGTTCGCGTCCGAGTGGGCGATCGCCGCCAAGGCGCTCCGCCCGCTGCCGGTCCTCCACAAGGACCTCGCCGAGGACACCCGCGTGCGCCAGCGCTACGTCGACCTCATCGCCCGCCCGCTCGCGCGCGAGACCGTCCGCAACCGCGCCAAGCTCAACCGCAGCCTCCGCGAGAGCCTCGACAGCCGCGGCTACATCGAGGTCGAGACCCCGATGCTCCAGACGCAGCCCGGCGGCGCCGCCGCGCGCCCGTTCGTCACGCACATGAACGCGTACGACATCGACCTCTACATGCGCATCGCGCCCGAGCTGTTCCTCAAGCGCGCGGCCGTCGGCGGCATCGAGAAGGTCTTCGAGATCAACCGCAACTTCCGCAACGAGGGCGCCGACTCGTCGCACAGCCCCGAGTTCTCCATGCTCGAGGCCTACGAGGCGTACGGCACCTACGACACCATGGCCGAGCTCACCAAGGGCCTGGTCCAGGGCGCCGCCGACGACATCTTCGGCACCCAGGTCGTCACCCTCGCGGACGGCTCGGACTACGACCTGTCGGGCGACTGGACCGAGATCACCATGTACGGCTCGCTCTCCGACGCGCTCGGCGAGGAGATCACCCCCGAGACGCCGCTCGCGCACCTCGAGGCCCTGTGCGACCGCTTCGAGATCTCGGTCGACCCCAAGCGCGTCAACCACGGCAAGCTCGTCGAGGAGCTGTGGGAGCACCACGTCGGCGACTCGCTCTACATGCCCACCTTCGTGCGCGACTTCCCGGTCGAGACCAGCCCGCTCACGCGCGACCACCGCACCCAGGCCGGCGTCGTCGAGAAGTGGGACCTCTACATCCGCGGCTTCGAGCTCGCGACCGCGTACTCCGAGCTGGTCGACCCCGTCATCCAGCGCGAGCGCTTCGAGCAGCAGGCCCGCATGGCCGCGCAGGGCGACGACGAGGCGATGCAGCTCGACGAGGACTTCCTCACCGCGATGGAGTACGCGATGCCCCCGAGCGGCGGCATGGGCATGGGCATCGACCGCCTGCTCATGGCGCTCACCGGCCTCGGCATCCGCGAGACCATCCTGTTCCCGCTCGTCAAGCCCACCGAGGACTGAGGGGCCCAGCATGGAGACCTGGCAGGCCGTCGCCATCGGCATCATCCCCTCGATCGGGGTGGGCCTCATCTTCTGGTTCGCGATGCGCGCCGTCATCCGCGCCGACCGAAATGAGCGTGCCGCGCTCGCCAAGGCCGACGCCGAGGAGGCGACCCGCGAGTCCGCAAAGGCAGCCGGGAATTCCGAGCCCACCGCTACCAGCGGTGATGCCGGGGACGATGCGGCGGTCGAGCCGGAAGAGCGTCGCCAGGAGGCGTAGCGCGCGGCGTTATCGGCGCTGGACCAAAGTCGGCCGCCGATTTCCCCAGCTTTTTCGCCGGGCCGTTTTCCATAAACGCCACGGAAGGAATTGACGCGCGCTTCTCCGGAATGCGAATATCGCGGTACCTCCCGTGAAAGGAAATATCGTGGCGCAGAAGGTTCAGGTCGTCCTGGTCGACGACATCGACGGTTCCACCGCCTCGGAGACCGTCTCGTTCTCCCTCGACGGCTCGTCGTACGAGGTCGACCTCAACGAGAAGAACGCCTCCGCGCTGCGCGACGCGCTCGCGCCGTGGATCTCCGCGGGCCGCCGCACGGCCTCGCGCAAGGCGAGCGCCCGCAAGTCGGCCCGCTCGTCCGGCGGCGGCGACGCCGCAGCGATCCGCGCCTGGGCGAAGGCCAACGGCGTCGAGGTCCCGGAGCGCGGCCGCATCCCGGCCAAGGTCCGTGAGGCCTACGACGCCGCACAGTGACGCTCCTCTGGGGCACCTACCCGGCGGCGGGGCTCGGCACCCCGGCGGGGCTGGGCGAGGGGATCTGGCGGTCCTCCCGACCCGATGACCCTGCGGCGGAGCAGGTCCTGGACCTGCCCGCGCCGTCCTTCCTCCTCGCGCACCCGCGCCTCCCGCTCGTCTACGCGGCCTGCGAGCTGCCCGCGAGCGAGGTCGTCGTGCTCGACGTGCTCCGCCCGGCCGCGCCGCGCATCGTCGCGCGCCTCGCGACCGGCGGCGCCGACGCGTGCCACCTGCTCCTCGGCGCCGACGCCCGCACGCTCTACGTCAGCCACTACTCGAGCGGCGACCTCGCGGTCGTCCCGCTCGGCGAGGACGGCCTGCCGGTGGACGATGCGCCGGCGCAGCTGCTGGGGCACGCGGGCTCGGGCCCGAACGAGGACCGCCAGGAGGGGCCGCACGCGCACTCGGCGCTGCTCGCTCCCGGCGGCCGGCACGTGCTCGTCGCCGACCTCGGCACCGACGAGCTCCGCCGCTACCGCCTCCTCGACGGCGGCCTGCTCGAGCCCGACGGGATCGCCGCGACGCTTCCGCCCGGCGCGGGCCCGCGCCACGTCGCGGTCCGCGGACACCTCCTCTATGTCACGTGCGAGCTCGACCACCGGCTCCGCACGCTCCGCTGGGACGACGCATCGTCCACCGCGACCGTCATCGCCGAGACGCCCTCGACGCTGGCGCTGCCGCGCAGCGCCGAGAGCCAGGACGCGCATGTCGCGCTCGTCCCGGGACACACGGGCGACGTGCTGCTCGCGAGCGTCCGCGGCGCGGACGTGATCTCCGTCTTCGACGTCGCCCCCGAGGGCGAGCTCACCTACCGGGGCGCGTTCGATGCGGGGCACTGGCCGCGGTACTTCGCGGCGATCGGCGACCGGCTGCTCGTGGGGGAGGAGCGCGGTCATCGGGTGCGGTCCTTCGCGCTCGCGGACGTCATCGGGATGCCGCCGGAGGGCGGGATCGGCGACATCGCGGAGCTTCCGTACGCGGCGGGCGAGGTGACGAGCCCGGCCTGCGTGGTCGCTTCCCATCCCTGACACTCCGAACGGAGTCGGTCCCGGTTGCGCGGCGCGTCGCGAGTGACGAGGAGCGGATCACCGGCGTGTCGCCTCGAGATCCGTTCGCACTGTCAGGGAGGGGTGGGACGTTGGCCACGCGCCGGGGACGCGGTCCCCATTAGGCTGACCGCATGACCTACACACTGATCCTGCTCCGCCACGGCGAGAGCGACTGGAACGAGAAGAACCTGTTCACGGGCTGGGTCGACGTCCCGCTGAACGACAAGGGCTGGGGCGAGGCCGTGCGCGGCGGCGAGCTCCTCAAGGAGGAGGGCATCCTCCCCGACGTCGTCCACACCTCGCTGCTGCGCCGGGCGATCATGACCGCGAACCTCGCGCTCGACTCCGCGGACCGCCACTGGATCCCCGTGAAGCGTCACTGGCGCCTCAACGAGCGCCACTACGGCGACCTCCAGGGCAAGAACAAGGCCGAGACCCTCGAGCAGTTCGGCGAGGAGAAGTTCATGATCTGGCGCCGCTCGTACGACGTGCCGCCGCCGGCCATCTCGGACGACAACCCGTACACGCAGGAGGGCGACCCGCGCTACGCCGGCGAGCCGATCCCCAAGACCGAGTGCCTCAAGGACGTCCTCGAGCGCGCCCTTCCCTACTGGGAGGAGCAGGTGGTCCCCGACCTCAAGGCCGGCAAGACCACGCTGGTCGCGGCGCACGGCAACTCGCTGCGCGCGATCGTCAAGCACCTCGACGACATCGCGGACGACGAGATCGTGGGCGTCAACATCCCCACCGGCATCCCGCTCGTCTACCACCTCGACGAGGAGACCCTGAAGCCGACCAACCCGCGCGGCACCTACCTCGACCCCGAGGCCGCCGCGGCCGCCATCCAGGCCGTCGCCAACCAGGGCAAGAAGAAGTAGCGCGTTCCGCGCGACGCCGAGGGGCCCCGACCGCGAGGTCGGGGCCCCTCGTGCGTCCGGGGGGCGGGGTCCGACGGCGGGACGATGCGGCGGCTCCGGCTCCGGCTCCGGCTCCGGCCCGCGGCCCGCGCCCCGGCACGGATGACGGACCGATGCGCCAACGGTCCGCCGTACGTGTCGGATCCCGCACGCATGACGGATCGATCCGCGTTCGATCCGCCTGGCGAGCCGGTCGCCGGGTCGCCGGGTCGCGAGGGCGCCCGTCACAGCAGAAGGCCCTGGCGCTCGTCCTGGTCCCGCCCCGGCACGCATGACGGACCGATGCGCCAACGGTCCGCCGTACGTGCCGGATCCGGCACGCATGACGGATCGATGCGCGTTCGATCCTTCTGGCGAGCCGGTCGCCGGGTCGCCCGGTCGCCGGGCGAGCCGATCACCGGGTCGCCGGGTCGCCGGGTCGCCGCGTCGCCCGGTCGCCGGAGACAGCAGAAGGGCCCCGACCAGCAGGTCGGGGCCCTTCGCGCGTCCGGACGGACGTCAGATCTTGGCGTCGTCGCCCGAGTGGTCGCCGGTGACCAGGTAGACGATGCGGCGCGAGATGCCCACGGCGTGGTCGCCGAAGCGCTCGAAGTAGCGCGCGAGGAGCGCGATGTCGAGGGTGTTCTGCGGCGATCCCGTGTAGGAGCCGTCGGTGAGGCTCTTGTAGGCCCGCTCGTGAAGCGCGTCGAGCGTGTCGTCGTCCTCGACGATCGCGGCGGCGACGTTGAGGTCGCGCGTCTCGAGCAGGCGGATGATCTCGCCGGCGGCCTCGGTCGCGGCGGCGCACATGCTCTCGATGATCTCGCGGTGCGAGTCGGGGATGGGCGACTCGGGGTACGAGCGGCGCACGTCCTTGGCGATGTGCGAGGCGAGGTCGCCCATGCGCTCGAGCGCCGCGGAGATGCGCAGCGCGGAGATGATCGTGCGCAGGTCGAGGCCGACCGGCTGCTGCTGCGCGATGAGCAGCACGCAGCGCTCGTCGACCTGCGTCTCGAGGTCGTCGAGCTGCTCGTCCTCGGCGATCACGGACTGGGCGGCCTCGAGGTTCCCGGTGAGGATGGCCTCCGACGCCTTGGTGATCGCGGTCTCGACGTGGCGCGCCATCGCGACGAGGTCCTCGGCGAGGTCCGCCATCTCGGCGTTGAACAGGGTGCGCATGACTCTCCTTGATTGCTAGCGCTCCTAGTGTGGCATCGTCCCTGGGTGAGACGCGCGATCACCCCACCCATCAGGGTGAACAACAGGTGGCGCCCGTGAACATTGGGTGAACGCCGAGGCCCATGGATACTGTGGCGCCATGAGTCCGGAGGTGTGGGTCGCGCTTGCGCTGGGGATGGCGATCGGAGCCGCCATCGTCGCCGCCGTGTCGTACTTCCGGCGCCGCGAGGTGATGCAGGAGACCACCCTGGTCCCGCATCGGACGCGCCAGCTCATGGCCGCTCTCCAGGCGGGCGCCGTCGTGATCCGCCGCGACCGGCGCAGCGCGTTCAGCAACCAGGCCGCCGCCGCGCTCGGCGTCGCGCGTCCGGACGGCGCGCTCAACACCGAGCTCGCGGACCTCGCGGAGCAGGCATGGCGCCGCGGCGAGCCGATCGAGTCCGAGATCGCGGTCCAGCGCGGCGTGCTCAAGACCCCCCGCTTCGTCCACGCGCGCGTCACGCCGATCGACGAGGAGCTGTGCCTCGCCCTCGTCAACGACAACACCGAGTCGCGCGCCGCCGAGCAGTCGCGCCGCGAGTTCGCCGTCAACGTCTCGCACGAGCTCAAGACGCCCATCGGCGCCCTCAGCCTCCTCGCGGAGACCATCGAGGAGGCGCACGACGACCCCGAGGTCGTGAGGAAGTTCGCGAAGAAGATGCGCAAGGAGGCGCGGCGCCTCACCAAGCTCATCCAGGAGATCATCGAGATCACGCGCCTCCAGTCCGGCGGCCCGGTGGTCGACCAGGAGCTGCTCCATCTCGACGGCGTGGTGCACGAGGCGGTCGAGGCCGCCAAGGTCACGGCGGACGCCAAGCAGATCCGCCTCATCACGGACATGCGCGCGCGCCCCTACGTGTACGGCGACCGCGACCTGCTCGTCATGGCCCTGCGCAACCTCGTCGACAACGCGGTCCAGTACTCGGATCCGGACACCGCCGTCACGATCTCGCTGGACGCGCGCGACGGCGTCGCGGCCGTCTCCGTCATCGACCGCGGCATCGGCATCGGCGACAAGGACCAGGAGCGCATCTTCGAGCGCTTCTACCGCGCGGACCCCGCGCGCGCCCGGGACACCGGCGGCACCGGCCTCGGCCTCAGCATCGTCAAGCACATCGCCCTGCAGCACTCCGGCTCCGTCGGCGTGTGGTCCGAGCCGGGCGTCGGCTCCACCTTCACCTTCAAGCTCGCCGTTCACCAGGAGGCATCATGACCGAGGCGCGGATCCTCGTCGTCGAGGACGAGGAGTCGTATCGCGACTCCCTGCAGTTCCTGCTCGAGAGGGAGGGCTTCGTCGTCGAGCTCGCCGCCTCGGGCACCGCGGGGCTCGACGCGTTCACGCGCGACGGAGCGGACCTCATCCTGCTCGACCTCATGCTGCCCGGCATGTCCGGACCCGAGGTCTTCAAGGCGGTGCGCGAGCGCTCGGACGTGCCGATCATCATGGTGACCGCCAAGGACGACCAGGTGGACAAGATCATCGGCCTCGAGCTCGGCGCGGACGACTACGTCACCAAGCCGTACTCGGGCCGCGAGCTCGTCGCCCGCATCCGCAGCGTGCTGCGCCGCTACGCGGGCGGCCAGCGGGACATCGTCGACGAGCCCGAGCGGCTCACGATCGCGGGGCTCACGCTCGACCCCGAGCGCCTGCAGATGACGCGGGGCGGCGAGACCCAGTCGCTGCCGCCCAAGGAGTTCGCGCTCCTCCACCTGCTCGCGCAGAACGCCGGCCGCGTGCTGCCGCGCCAGGTCATCATCGACCGGGTGTGGGGCTCCGACTACTTCGGCGACACCAAGACCCTCGACGTCCACATCAAGCGCATCCGCAGCCGCGTCGAGACGGACCCCTCCGAGCCGTCGCTCATCCAGACGGTGCGCGGGGTCGGCTACTCGTTCGAGGTCTGACCCCACCCGGGCACCCCTCCACGCGGCTGGGGCACCCCTCCACACGAGCGCCGGTCTGTGAACGTCCACATGCCATGCGGCGGGACGATGCGGGGGAGCGTGCGTGGAGAGGTCCACGGGGTGGGCGGGCGGGGACCTCGCAAACGGGACGATGCGGCCGAGACGCCGCCGCGCATCGTCACGTTTCGATAACGAGGGGCCCCGGTTCACCGGATGTTCACCCTCAGTTCAGAATCCCTCGTGCGGTCCGTTACCTCGTCTGCCTACCGTGATGGTCATCCGGCAAGAAGCCGGGCCCCGTGATCAAACGTGAGGAATTCGAAGTGAAGGCTTTCACCCGTAGCGGAGTCGTCCTGACCGCCGCCGCTCTCTCGCTGTCGCTCGCCGCCTGCTCGGCCTCCAACGAGGAGCCCGCCGGTGACACCTCGTCGGCGTCCGAGTCCACCGCCGACGCGATGATGGAGCTCTCGGGCAACCTCCAGGGCGCCGGCGCCTCGTCGCAGGAGTCCGCCATGGACGCGTGGCGCGCCGGCTTCCAGGCTGCCAACGCCGACGTCACCGTCGGCTACGACCCGGTCGGCTCGGGCGGCGGTATCGAGCAGTTCCTCGCGGGCGCCGTGCCGTTCGCCGGCTCCGACGGTCTGCTCGACGAGTCGGAGTACGCGACCGCGGTCGAGCGCTGCGACGGCGACGGTGGCGCGTACCACCTCCCGATGTACATCTCGCCGGTCGCCGTGATCTTCAACCTCGAGGGTGTCGACTCGATCAACCTCGACGCCGAGACCATCGCGAACATCTTCGACGGCAACATCACGACGTGGGACGACGACGCCATCGCGTCGCAGAACGAGGGCGTCGAGCTCCCGTCGACCAACATCACCGTCGTGTACCGCTCGGACTCGTCCGGCACCTCGGACAACTTCACCGACTACCTCGAGCAGGCGTCGAACGGCGCGTGGCCGTACGAGGCCACCAAGGAGTTCTCGACCGCCGCCGACCAGTCGGTCGGTGCGGACGGCACCTCGGCCGTTGTCGACACCGTCACCTCGACCAACGGCGCGATCGGCTACGCCGACGCCTCGCGTGCGGGCTCGCTCGGCACCGTCGCGCTCAAGGTGGGCGAGGAGTACGTGCCCTACTCGGCCGAGGCCGCCGCGAACATCATCGCCGCGTCGCCGCTGTCCGACTCCGCCAACGGTGAGAACGACCTCGCGTACGCGATCGACCGCACCACGACCGACTCGTCGGCCTACCCGCTCACCCTCGTCTCGTACCACATCGTCTGCTCGCAGTACGACGACGAGACCGAGCGTGCGCTCGTCACCGCCTTCGAGAAGTACGTCGCCTCGGACGAGGGCCAGGCCGCTGCCGCCTCGGCCGCCGGTTCGGCGCCGCTGACCTCGGAGCTCTCCGCTCAGGTCGAGTCGATCCTCGACGAGATCGCCGCGGGCTGACCGCGCAGCAGTGCCTAGAGGTGGTGGGCCCGCCCTCGACGGGTGGGCCCACCACCTTGCCCATTACGATGGGCGACAACCAAGGGAGACCCGCGAGTGACCACCACCCAGCAGTCGCCAGAGACTGAACCCGCGAGCGATTACGGCACCCATCCGGGCGCCGCCGCGAACCGCTTCTTCAAGTGGCTGTCGACCGGCGCCGGCCTGCTCATCCTCATCACCCTCGCCGCGGTCGCGACCTTCCTCCTCGAGGAGGCGTGGCCCGCGATCTCGCTCTCGGCCGCCGAGCTGGGCGACAAGGTCTCCTTCATCAAGCCGGAGGACGGCCAGAGCCTCCTCGAGATCGTCGGCTTCCTGGTCTACGGCACGGTGCTGATCTCGGTGATCGCCCTGCTGCTGGCCACGCCGGTCTCCATCGGCATCGCGCTCTTCATCTCGCACTTCGCCCCGCGCCGCCTCGCGCAGGGCCTGGGCTACCTCATCGACCTGCTCGCCGCGGTCCCGTCGGTCGTCTACGGCCTCTGGGGCGTCGCGGTCCTCGTGCCCTTCCTGCAGCCCTTCTACCAATGGCTCGCCGACTACTTCGGATGGATCCCGATCTTCGCGCCGCCGCAGTCGGGTGAGGTCTTCACCGGCCGCGTGGCGCTCTCCGCGGGCATCGTGCTCGCGATCATGGTGATCCCGATCATCTCCGCCGTCTCGCGCGAGGTCTTCCTCCAGACGCCCAAGCTGCACGAGGAGGCCGCGCTCGCGATGGGCGCGACGCGCTGGGAGATGATCCGCATGGCGGTCTTCCCGTTCGGCCGCTCCGGCATGATCGGCGCGACGATGCTCGGCCTGGGCCGCGCGCTCGGCGAGACGATGGCCGTGCTGATGATCATCAGCCCCGGACTCACGTTCTCGCCGTACATCCTGCAGCCGAACCAGCACAACACCATCGCCGCATACATCGCGCTGCAGTTCCCCGAGGCCAACGCCCTCGGCGTGAACTCGCTCATCGCGATGGGCCTCGCGCTGTTCGTGATCACCCTGCTCGTCAACATGCTCGCGCGCTGGGTCGTGTCCCGCCGCAGCGAATTCTCGGGAGCGAACTGATGTCGACCTCCACCACGCTCTCGCCCCTCGGGGGGATCTCGCGGTCGCGCCGGATCAAGAACGCCGGCATGACCGGCATCATCTACGTCGCGTTCGCGCTCGCCGTCGTCCCGCTGATCTGGCTCGCCGTCACGGTGATCGTCAACGGCATCGACATCTTCTTCATCTCGAACGCGGACGGCCTGGACGCCGGCTTCAACCTCGAGTTCCTCCAGCAGAGCATGCGCGGCGTGTTCGGCTCCGAGGCGCCGTACGGCGGCATCCTGCACGCGATCTGGGGCACCGTCCTCATGACGCTCGCCGCCACGATCATCTCGGTCCCCATCGGCCTGCTCACCTCGATCTACCTGGTCGAGTACGGCACCGGCATGCTCAAGCGCGCGATCACCTTCTTCGTCGACGTCATGACGGGCATCCCGTCGATCGTCGCGGGTCTGTTCGCCTACTCGCTGTTCGCGATCATCATGGGGCCGGGCACCAAGCTCGGCATCGTCGGCGCGGTCGCGCTGTCCGTGCTCATGATCCCCGTCGTGGTGCGCTCCTCCGAGGAGATGCTGCGCCTCGTGCCCAACGAGCTGCGCGAGGCCTCGTACGCGCTCGGCGTGCCGAAGTGGCTGACCGTCATCAAGGTGGTCGTCCGCACGGCGATCGCCGGCATCACCACGGGCGTGACCCTCGCGATCGCCCGCGTCATCGGTGAGACGGCGCCGCTGCTCGTCGCGGTCGGCGTCACGGACTCGATGAACTTCAACCTCTTCGACGGCCGCATGATGTCGCTGCCGGTGTTCATCATCTCGGAGTACGAGAAGGGCGCCCTGCCCTGCGCGACCGAGACCTGCATCGGCGAGATCACCCAGTACCGCGCCTGGGGCGCCGCGCTGGTCCTCATCCTCATCGTCATGGCGCTGAACCTCATCGCGCGCCTCATCGCTCGCTACTTCTCCCCCAAGACCGGCCGCTAGCCAGAACCGGAGCACCTGTGTCCAAGCGCATCGACGTCAACAACCTGAACGTCTACTACTCCAACTTCCTCGCGGTCGAGGACGTCTCGCTGTCGATCGAGCCCAAGTCCGTCACGGCGTTCATCGGCCCGTCGGGCTGCGGCAAGTCCACCTTCCTCCGCACGCTCAACCGCATGCACGAGGTCATCCCCGGCGCCCGCGTCGAGGGCGAGGTCCTCATGGACGGCGTCAACCTCTACGCCGACAGCGTCGATCCCGTGACGGTCCGCCGCCACGTCGGCATGGTCTTCCAGCGCCCCAACCCGTTCCCCACGATGTCCATCGCGGAGAACGTCCTCGCGGGCGTGAAGCTCAACAACAAGCGCATCTCGCGCGCCGACGCCGACGACCTCGTCGAGGCCTCGCTCCGCGGCGCCAACCTGTGGGAGGAGGTCAAGGACCGCCTCGACAAGCCGGGCTCCTCGCTCTCCGGCGGCCAGCAGCAGCGTCTGTGCATCGCCCGCGCGATCGCGATCAAGCCCGACGTGCTCCTCATGGACGAGCCCTGCTCGGCGCTCGACCCGATCTCGACGCTCGCGATCGAGGACCTCATCCAGGAGCTCAAGAACGACTACACGATCGTCATCGTGACCCACAACATGCAGCAGGCCGCGCGCGTGTCCGACCGCACCGCGTTCTTCAACATCGCGGGCACCGGCAAGCCGGGCAAGCTCATCGAGATGAACGACACCCCGACGATGTTCTCGACGCCGTCGGAGAAGGCCACCGAGGACTACATCTCGGGCCGCTTCGGTTGATCCTCCGGGGTACCTCCCGACACAGAAGCGGGGCCGATGCGTGTGCATCGGCCCCGCTTCTGTGCATCAGTCCCGGTGGCGGACGATGCGGCGATTCAGTTGTGTGGAGAGGTGCACCGCTCGCGTGGAGGGGCGCACCGCGGCGGGCTGGCTAGAGCGACTCGAGCTCGACCGCGTACTCGGGGAGCGTGCCGTCGAGCACCGGGACGAACTCGGCGACCTGGCCGGCCTCGTCCGTCTGGATGGTGATCTCCTGGAGCGAGCCGGGCGCGGCGGTCGAGGTGCCGGTGATGTGCGCCTCGCCCTCCTCGCCGCCCAGCTTGACGACCGTGCCGGCGGGGACGTCGACCGTGACGATCCCGGCGCCGTCGATCGACGCGGCGACCTGCACGTCCTCGTCGCCCGAGTTGTAGAACGAGCCGATGAGCACCGCGGGGGAGTCGACCGCCTCGGTGATGACGATGAGGTTGAGGCCCGTCACGTCGCCGAACTCGATGCTCATGCCGTCGGAGGCGTCGTACGCGTCCTGCGTGGTGATGGGGTTGACGGCGGAGCAGCCGGCGGCCACGAGGGCGAGCGCGGCGAGCGGGAGCAGGCGAACGGGGTGCTTCACGGCGGGGACCTTTCCGGGGTGACGTCACTGGAAGGATAGTGGCTCGCCGTGACGACCGGCCACCGTGCGCGGAGCGTCCCGTGGCGGCTCGTCCTGCGGCTCCTCCTGCGCCTCGCGCCGTGGCCCCTCGCCGCCTTTTGTGTCACTTGGTGCCGGCAAAACGCCCAGAAGAGGACCAACGGCCCGCTGCCAGGGAGGATGCGCCTGTTATTGGGGAAATGCCAAATGGTAGAATGGAACTCCGTCGAGAAGGGGATTACTCCACCATGAACTTCGTCGTTGGCGAGACCGTCGTCTACCCCCACCATGGGGCGGCCCAGATCCAGGACATCAAGAAGCGCATCATCCGGGGTGAGGAGAAGACCTACCTCAAGCTCAAGGTAGCGCAGGGTGACCTGACCATCGAGGTGCCGGCCGAGAACGTCGACCTGGTGGGAGTCCGCGACGTCGTCGACCAGGCGGGTCTCGAGAAGGTGTTCGGCGTCCTGCGCGAGCCCTACATCGAGGAGCCCACCAACTGGTCGCGCCGCTACAAGGCCAACGTCGAGAAGCTCGCCTCGGGCGACGTCATCCGCGTGGCCGAGGTCGTCCGCGACCTGTCGCGCCGCGACACCGACAAGGGCCTCTCGGCCGGCGAGAAGCGCATGCTGCACAAGGCGCGCCAGATCCTCGTCTCGGAGCTCGCGCTCGCCGAGAAGTGCGACGAGGAGGCCGCCGAGGCCCGTCTCGACGAGGTCCTCGCCTCGTGACCGTCGCGGCCGTCGTCACGGCCGCCGGCTACGGGACCCGGCTCGGGTCCGACCTTCCCAAGGCGCTCGTCGCCGTGGCGGGCGAACCGCTCGTCACGCACGCCGTGCGCCGCATCGCGCGCGTCGCCACCCAGGTGGTGGTGACCGCGCCCCCCACCCATCTGGACGCGTTCGCGCGCGCCCTCGACGGCCTGGACGCGCGCATCGTCCCCGGCGCCGGCACCCGGCAGGAGTCGGTCAACGCGGGCCTCGCCGCGCTCGACCTCGCGCCGGCGGACGTCGTGCTCGTGCACGACGCGGCCCGCGCCTTCCAGCCCGTCGCCGCCATGCGCGCGGTGGTCGCCGCCATCGAGGAGGGCGCGGACGGCGCGATCCCGGTGGTGCCGGTGGTCGACACGCTCGTGACCGCGCCCGCGCCCGACGGCGCGCTCGGCGACCCGGTCGACCGCACGCTGTTCCGGGCGGTCCAGACGCCGCAGGCCTTCCGCGCCGCGGTGCTGCTGGATGCGCACGCGCGCGGCGGCTCGTCCGCGACGGACGACGCCACGCTGGCCCGCGCGCTCGGCTACCGCGTGGTCGCGACCGAGGGCCACGAGCGGGGCGTCAAGATCACGCATGCGGGCGACCTCGCGCTCGCCGAGCACATCGCGGCGCTGTCCGCGGAAGAGGAGAAGGTGTGAACCTGCCCCGCACCGGGATCGGCGTCGACGTCCACGCGTTCGGCGGCTCGCGCCCGTTGATGGTCGCGGGCCTCGAGTGGCCGGGGGAGCCCGGGCTCGAGGGCCACTCGGACGCCGACGTGGCCGCGCATGCGGCCTGCGACGCGCTGCTGTCGGCGGCGGGGCTGGGCGACCTGGGCTCGAACTTCGGCACCTCGCGACCCGAGTGGGCCGGCGCCGCGGGCGTCGCGCTGCTCGCGGAGAGCGCGCGGCTGGTCCGGTCCGCAGGGTTCGAGATCGGGAACGTGGCGGTGCAGGTGATCGGCAACCGTCCCAAGCTCGCGCCGCGCCGCGCCGAGGCCGAGGCCGCGCTGTCCGAGGCGTGCGGCGCCCCCGTCACCGTCGCGGGCACCACCACGGACGGCCTGGGCCTCACCGGCAGGGGAGAGGGCGTGGCGGCGATCGCCACCGCGCTCATCGTCCGGGCCTGACCCGCCGCCCAGCCACCGGCCCGCCCGCCGGCCGCCGGGGCCACCGCATCGTGCCTGCGCATGCGGGACCGGTAGCCTGGGCGCGTGACCCTCCGCCTGTACGACACCGCCACGCGCACCGAGCGCGAGTTCCAGCCCCTGACCCCGGGCAAGGCGAGCATCTACCTGTGCGGACCCACGGTGCAGAGCGCGCCGCACGTGGGCCACCTGCGCAGCGCCGTCGCGTTCGACGTGCTGCAGCGCTGGCTCGAGCGGTCCGGCTACCAGGTGACCCTCGTGCGCAACGTCACCGACATCGACGACAAGACCCTGGTCAAGGCCGCCGAGGCCGGCTGGGAGTGGTGGGCGTGGGCGCTGCGCTACGAGCGCGAGTTCCAGGCCGCGTACGCCGCGGTGGGCGTCAGGCCGCCCGCCGCCGAGCCCCGCGCGACCGGCCACATCCCCGAGATCCTCGCGATGATCGAGCGGCTCATCGACAACGGCCACGCGTACGAGCAGGGCGGCTCCGTCTACTTCGACGTGCGCTCGTTCCCCGGCTACGGCTCGCTCACGCGCCAGGCGCTCGACGACCTCTCTCCCGCGCAGGACTCCCCGATCGAGAGCAAGCGCGACGTCCACGACTTCGCGCTGTGGAAGGCGACCAAGGCCGACGAGCCGGAGACGGCCTCGTGGGACTCGCCGTGGGGGCGCGGCCGCCCGGGCTGGCACATCGAGTGCTCGGCGATGGCGCAGCGCTACCTGGGCGACTCGTTCGACATCCACGGCGGCGGGCTCGACCTGCGCTTCCCGCACCACGAGAACGAGCAGGCCCAGTCGCACGCCGCGGGCTACGGCTTCGCGAAGCTGTGGATGCACTCGGCGTGGGTGACCCAGTCGGGCGCGAAGATGTCGAAGTCGCTGGGCAACGGGCTGCTCGTGTCCGAGGTGCTCGCGCAGCACGAGCCCGCCGCGCTGCGCCTCGCGCTGGCCGCGGTGCACTACCGCTCGATGCTCGAGTACTCGACCTCCACCCTCGACGAGGCGACTGCCCAGTGGGGCCGCTTCCAGGGCTTCGTCACGCGCGCGTCGGAGAAGGTGGGCGCGCCGTCCGCGGCGGAGGTCTCGGCCGCCGAGCTGCCCGCCGCGTTCGTCGAGGCGATGGACGACGACCTCGGGGTGCCGCGCGCGCTCGCGGTCATCCACGAGACGGTGCGCGCCGGCAACGCGGCGCTCACCGCGGGCGACGACCAGGCGGCCGCGGCCACGCTGCTCGCCGCCCGGGCGATGCTCGACGTGCTCGGCCTCGACCCGGCCGCGCCCGAGTGGGCGACCGAGAAGGCGGGCGCCTCGACCGCGGCGATGGCCGCGCTCGACTTCCTCGTCAAGGCGGACATCGAGGCCCGTGCCACCGCGCGTGCCGACAAGGACTGGGCGACCGCCGATGCGATCCGCGACCGCCTCGCCGGCGCGGGGATCGTCATCGCGGATGCGGCCGACGGCGCGCGCTGGTCGCTCGCCAGCGAGGCCTGACCCGCCTCCACCTGACAGTCCCCACGGATTCGGCGGCGACATGCCGAGCCGAACCGGCGAACGGGGCCGACACGCCGCATCGTCCCCTCGAAATCCGTTGGCACTGTCAGGACGGGTTCAGGGGAGGCTCGCGCCCCGCGCGCCGTTTACCCTTGTAGGCATGGCTGGTAACTCGAAGCGCCGTGGCGCGACCCGCAACGCGGGATCCAAGAAGGGCGCGTCCGTCGGCACGGGCGGCCACGGTCGCAAGGCGCTCGAGGGCAAGGGCCCGACCCCCAAGGCGGAGGACCGGCCCAACCACAAGGCCTACAAGGCGAAGGTGCGCGCCGAGAAGGACGCCGCCAAGCGCCCGCAGAAGGCCGTCAAGGCGACCCCGCGCGACCGCACGTCTGCCGCGTCGGACCTCGTGGTCGGCCGCAACAGCGTGCTCGAGGCCCTCCGCGAGGGCATGAAGGCCACGCAGCTGAGCGTCTTCAACCGCATCGACGCCGACGACCGCGTCACCGAGATCGTCTCGCTCGCCGTCGAGCAGGGCCTCACGGTCCGCGAGGTCACCAAGGCGACGCTCGACACGATCTCCGACGGCTCGCCCCACCAGGGCGTCGCGCTCGAGGTGCCGCCGTACGAGTACGCGCACCCGCAGGACCTGCTCGAGGCCCCGTCGCCGTTGCGCATCGTCGCCCTCGACGGCATCCAGGACCCGCGTAACCTCGGCGCGATCGTGCGCTCGGCGGCCGCCTTCGGCGCGTCCGGCGCGCTCATCCCCGAGCGCCGTGCCGCGGGCATGACGGTTGCCGCGTGGAAGGTGTCCGCGGGCGCCGCGTCGCGCCTGCCCGTCGCGCGCGCGACCAACATGGTCCGCACGCTCGAGGACTACAAGAAGGCCGGCTGCTTCGTGCTCGGCCTCGCGGGCGACGGTGAGGTCGACCTGCACGAGTCGAGCCTGCTCGACGGGCCGCTCGTCATCGTGGTCGGCGCCGAGGGCCAAGGCCTGTCGCGCCTCGTGCGCGAGACGTGCGACCAGGTGGTGTCGATCCCGATCGCCGCGAGCACCGAGAGCCTCAACGCGTCCGTCGCGGCCTCGATCGCGCTCTACGAGGCCAGCAAGGCGGTCTGAACCCGGGCGCCTCGACACGAGGCCCGGGGCCCTCTCCACACCGGACGATGCGCCGGGCGCCCGGTCCGGGCATGTGCCCGTTCACATCGGGCGTCCTGTGTGGAGGAGTGCCTCACCTGCGTGGAGAGGTCCCCGGCGGCGCCCGGTCCTAGAAGCCGGCCTCCTCCGACGCGGCGGCCTCGTCCTCCTCGGCCTCGGCCGCATCGGCCGCGCGCTGGTGGCGCTCATCGATCTCGCCCGACAGCGGCGAGCGCTCGGGCGCAGGGACGCGGGTGGTGGCGCGGCGCACGGTCGGCGGCGGCTCGGTGCCCGGCTCGGGCGCCGGCACCTCGCCCCACGCGTACGTGTTGTCGTTCTCGAACGGGTCGCGGGTCTCGAACTCGGTGCCCACCTCGTCGGTGAGGGCCGGCAGCTCCGCGGTCATCTCCGCGAGCGAGCGGCCCAGCACCGCGCGCTCGTCGGGGCGCAGCGGCAGCACGTGCTTGACGTACGACGCCGTGGCGACCGGCATGGGGACGTCCTTGCCCGCGGACTCTGCGAGGTACCAGCGGTGGTCGAGGACCTCGTGGAACACCTGCGCCGGCTCGAGCTTGCCGCGCAGGTCGCGCGGGACGGCCCGGACCGTCGGCTCGAAGATCGAGGTGAGCCACTCGTGGGCCGCGAAGGCCTCGTCGTCGTGGCCGCCCGAGCGGACGGCGCGGAACTCGTCGAGGTCGTTGAGCAGGCGGCGCGCCTGGTTCTCCTGCACGTCGAGGCCGGTGAGGCGCATGAGGCGCCGCGAGTGGAAGCCCGCGTCCACGACCTTCGGCCGGATGCGCAGGCCCTGGCCGTCGGGCGTCGACAGCATGTCGAGCTCGCCCACGTCGAAGCCGAGCTCGTTGAGCTCGCGCACGCGCTCCGCGACCTTGAACGGCACGTTGGCGGCGAAGGTCTCGGTCTCCGTGAGCGCGGCCCACAGCTTCCCGTACTTCGACTCGAGCCGCTCGCCGATCGCGAACGGGTCGATGCCCTCATCGAGGTCCTCGTTCGCCTGGAGGTCGAGGATCTCGCCGATGATGTTGGTGGTCGCGATCTCGAGGTCGTACGACCGCTGCCCGTCGGTGAGGGTCTCGTGGAGGTCGCCGGTCTCCGCGTCCACGAGGTAGGCCGAGAACTCGGACGCGTCGCGGCGGAACAGCGCGTTCGACAGCGACACGTCGCCCCAGTAGAAGCCGTTGAGGTGCAGTCGGACCAGCAGCACGGACAGCGCGTCGATGAGCCGGTTGAGCGTGCCCTTGCGCAGCGCCGTCGAGAACAGCGCGCGGTACGGCAGCGAGAACGCGAGGTGCTCGGTGACGAGCGCCGCCGACAGCTCCTCGCCGGTGGGCGTGAAGCGGCGCGTCACCACCGCGACCGCGTGCACGCACGGCGTCTCCATGCGCTCGAGCTCGCGCAGCATCTGGAACTCGCGGTACGCGATCTCGCGGTTGGTCTCCTTGACGGCGAGGACGTTGCCTCCGTGACGGACGAACCTCACGACGTGGCGGGACAGGCCGCGCGGCAGGGCGGCGATGCGGTCCTCGGGCCAGGCGGAGAGCGGGATGTCCCACGGGAGCTCCATCAGCGCCGGGTCGGCGGCTCCGGTGATGTGCGGCATGGGACCAGCGTAACGACGCGCGGCCGGGACCCCGCGAACCGCGCGACAGCGCGCACGGAGTTCGCAGGGACGATGCGGCGTGTCCGTGGGGATCGCGGGCGACACGCCGGCGGACCGGGACCGGCTCCGTGCGGACTGTCCGGGCGGGGGAGGGGAGGAACGCCGAAGGGGGCGGCCCCGGCGCGAACCGGGACCGCCCCCTTCGGGAAGCGGTGAGGCTTACTTCGCGAGCGTGCGCGACGCGTCGGTCTGGACCGCGTGCGTCGAGATGCGCTGCTGCGTGGCGGCCGAGAAGACGTGCTGCTCGCCCGGGCGGATGGAGACCCAGATGGTGTCGCCCTTCGAGGGGACGTCACGCGGGTCGACACGGACGATGCCCTCGCCGGAGCCGCCCACCGTGACCTCGGAGGCCGTGGCCAGCGGGGTCGGGAGGGTGCCGTAGACGAACGCGTCCGAGCCGAGCTCCTCGACGACGTTGACCTCGACCGGGAACGCGCCGGGCGTGTTCGGGGCGACGCGGTCGAGCGACTCCGGGCGGAAGCCCAGGATGACGTCGCCCTTGTCGTCGGCGGTCATGTTGGCGACGGTGTCGCGCTCGAGCTGCACCTTCGAGTCGCCGACGAGCGCGTAGCCGTCCTCGACGCGGAAGGTCGACAGGTTCATGGCCGGCGAGCCGATGAAGCCCGCGACGAACACGTTCTGCGGGGTGTCGTACATCTCGCGCGGCGTGCCGACCTGCTGGAGGAGGCCGTCCTTGAGGACCGCGATGCGGTCACCCATGGTGAGGGCCTCGACCTGGTCGTGGGTCACGTAGACGGTGGTGGTGCCCAGGCGACGCTGCAGCGCGGCGATCTGCGTACGCGTCTGGACGCGGAGCTTGGCGTCGAGGTTCGACAGCGGCTCGTCCATGAGGAACACCTGCGGCTGGCGGACGATCGCACGACCCATGGCGACACGCTGACGCTGACCACCCGAGAGGGCCTTCGGCTTGCGGTCGAGGTACTCGGTGAGGTCGAGGATCTTGGCGGCGGCCTCGACGCGCTCGCGGATCGTGGCCTTGTCGACCTTGGCGATCTTGAGCGCGAAGCCCATGTTGTCCGCGACGGTCATGTGCGGGTACAGCGCGTAGGACTGGAACACCATCGCGATGTCGCGGTCCTTGGGCTGGACGTGCGTGACGTCGCGGTCGCCCACGAAGATCGCACCCTTGTCGACGTCCTCGAGGCCCGCGAGCATGCGGAGCGAGGTGGACTTTCCGCAACCGGAGGGGCCGACGAGAACGAGGAACTCGCCGTCGGCGATCTGCAGGTCGAGCTGGTCGACTGCGGGGCGCTCGGTGCCGGGGTAGATCCTCGACGCCTTGTCATAAGTAACGGTGGCCATGGCCAGTATTTCCCTTCACCGGCAGGTACGTGCCGGACGATCCGTTGTGAAGAGTGCCGCTGTGGTGTCCACTTTGACACTTGCCGGGTTCCTCCCGGCCCGCCCATACTCTCACACCCCGACCGGGACCTGGGACCCCCTCCCGCGGCGGCCCTGCCGCATCGTCCCGCGGGGCCCCTGGGGGGACGATGCGCCCGGTAGGTTGAGGACATGGCCGGGCTTCAGCGCGAGGTGGGTGACATCGTCGGCGGCTACCGCGTGCTCGGGAGGCTCGGCTCGGGAGGCTCCGGCTCGGTGTACAAGGTGGCCGACGGGGCGGGGCACCAGGCGGCGCTCAAGCTCGTCGACGCGCGCCAGGACGAGGTGGCCGCCGCGCGGCTCGCGCGCGAGGTGCGCGCCCTCCAGTCGCTGCGCCATCCGGCGGTCCCGCACATCCTCGACGCGGAGCTCGACGAGGACGAGACGTTCGTGGTCTTCGAGCTCGTCGCTGGCGAGACGCTCTTCGACCACGTGCAGCGGCACGGGCCCCTCGCGGGCGACGCGCTCGCCGCCTTCGCGGACCGCACCGCCTCGGCGCTCGAGGCGGTCCACGCGGCCGGCGTCGTCCACCGCGATGTCACGCCGTCGAACGTGATGATGGGCCCCGAGGGCCCCGTCCTCATCGACTTCGGCCTCGCGCACCGGTCCGACGACGCGCGCCTCACGCGCGAGGGGCTGGTGAGCGGCACCCCCGGCTACGTCGCGCCCGAGGTGATCGACGGCGCCGAGCCCGGCGCGCAGGCCGACCGCTGGTCCTGGGCCGCGACCGTCGCCTTCGCGATGACCGGGCACGGGCCGTTCGGGTCCGGCTCCGGCGCGATCGGCCGCACGCTCGAAGACGACGTGACCCTGCCCGACGTGCCCGGGGCGCCCGCCCTGCGTGCCGCGCTCGGGCGCGACGTGTCCGCGCGGCCCGGCATGCGCGACATCGTCGCGGCCCTGCGGGGCGCCACCGTCGCGATGCCCGCGCTCCCGCCCACCGCCGTCGCGCCCACCGCGGTCATGGCCGAGGGCTGGCAGGACCCCGACGCGACCGCGGTGCTGCCCAGCGGAGAGCAGCGCGTCCCGGCGGCGCCCGCGGACGACGTCGAGCACCACTGGGTCGAGGAGCTCCCGTGGGAGGAGGAGGGCGACGAGCACCTCGACGAGGGCGAGCACGAGCCCGAGGTCTGCCCCGTCGTCCCGCGCCGCCGGCTGCTGCTCGCGCTCGCGGCGCTCGTGGTCGTGGCCGCCGCGCCGCTCGCACCCACCCTGTCCTTCCTCGTCATGGCCGCGGTCGCCATCCTCGCGCGCGGCGTGTGGCGCCGCTCGGTCGCGATCCGCGCCGCCGAGGCCAAGCGTGGGCGCCGACGCACCTCCGACACGGTGGTGCAGACCATCGGGCTGCCGTGGCACACGCTGCGCGCCGCCGCGGAGGCGGTGCCCGCGATCCTCACCTCCGCCGCGCTCGGCATCGGCGCCGGGGCGGGCGCGTGGTGGCTCGTGTCGTCCGGGAACGTGGTCGGCGCATCGTCCGACGCCCAGTACTACGGCCACGCCGGGGCGCTCGCACTTGGCGCGCTCGTCGCGGTGGTCGCGATGGCGTACGGGCCCTTCATGACGGGCACGCGCGAGGGCGCCCACCGGATGGCGGCCGCGGTGTCGCCGACGGGCGGGCTGCGGGCCGCGTGGACCCTCGTGGCGCTCACGGCGATCCTGGTCGCCGCGATCGGCGTCTACGTGCAGCTCGCGCCGTGGTGGTGGCCGCTGCCGGATCTCGCGGTCGGCTGAGCGCGCGGGCCGGAACCGTCCGCCGTGTCGGGACGTTGGGCGGGCAGGCGGCACGCGGTGCCGGGGGTACCGTGGGCGTGCGCGAGACGAGGAGAGCGACGATGAGCACCGAGGCGATCCAGGCCGAGAGCGAGGCGCCCGCCGGGCGATGGACGACGGTCCAGCAGTGGTTGAGCCTCGTCGTGCGCGTCGCGATGGCCGTCATCCTCATCGCGGCCGCCCTGCCCAAGATGCTCGACATCCCGCAGTCGATCATCGCCGTGCGCGCCTACCGGATCCTGCCCGAGGCCGTCGTGCCGCTCGTGGGCACGATGCTCCCGTTCGTCGAGCTCCTGCTCGCCGTCTTCCTTCTGGCAGGCCTCTTCACGCGGCTGTCCGCGATCGTGTGGCTCGTCATGATGGCCGGCTTCGTCACCGGCGTGATCTGGGCGTGGGCGCACGGGTTGAGCATCGACTGCGGCTGCTTCGGCGGCGGCGGCGACGTGGCCGAGGGCACCACCAACTATCCGATGCACATGCTCGAACGCGCCGGCTTCATCGCGCTGGGCACGTACCTGCTCATCTGGCCGCGTTCGCGCTTCTCGGCCGACGCGTGGATGCGGGCGGCGTGACGCGCATCGTCTAGATTTCTGCTGACCCCGACTTACGAACCCCTGGAGAGATCCATGTCCGCCAAGAACACCAAGGGCGACGCGCGCGCGGCCGCCAAGGCCAAGGCGCAGGCGCAGGTGCGCGCCCAGGAGCGCCGCACGACCATGATGATCATCGCGGGCTCCGTGGTGGGCCTCGCGCTCTTCGCGGGCCTCATCTTCTTCATCGTCAACCAGAGCAAGGTGCCCGAGCTCGGCGCCGAGGGTGCGACCGCCCCCGCGGCGGCTGACGCGACCGGCGGCATCCCGGTGGGCACCGGCGGGGTCGTGGGCGAGGACGTCCCGACCGACGTCACCCGCGTCGACGTCTACCTCGACTTCATGTGCCCGATCTGCGGCACCTTCGAGGCCATCAACTCCGAGGACCTCGACGAGCTGCGCGAGTCCGGCGAGATCGCGCTGTACTACCACCCGATCTCGATCCTCGACCGCTTCAGCTCGGGCACCGAGTTCTCGACCCGCTCCGCGGGCGCCGCGGGCGTGGTCGCCGACCAGGCGCCGGAGTACTTCAACGACTTCATGGCGACGATGTTCGCCAACCAGCCCGAGGAGAACACGACCGGCCTGTCCGACGACGAGATCGCCGACCTCGCCAGCCTCGTGGGCATCCCGGACGACGTGGTCGCGAACCTCGACAACACCGACTTCAAGAAGTGGGCCACCGCGGCGACGCAGCAGGCCTCGGTCGACGGCATGCAGGGCACCCCGACGGTGCGCGTGTCCGAGACCGGCGACTTCGCGGACGGCGCGATCCTCGAGGACGTCAACTACTTCGAGGAGGGCGTCCTCAAGGAGTACCTCCAGAGCCTCGGCTCCTAGCCCGAGCCGCACGAGCGCCGCATCGCCCCCGGGTGGTGCGGCGCTCGCGCGTCCGGGGCGTGGTGGCCGCCCGGTATCCTGGCCGCCGCAGGCTGGCATGGCGCAATCGGTAGCGCAGCGCTCTTGTAAAGCGAAGGTTGCGGGTTCGAGTCCCGCTGCCAGCTCCACTCCCTCCGGGGCAGCCCCACCCGCCGTCCCGGCCGGACAAAGGCGGGGCGGGTCAGAACAGCGCGTCGCCCGCGGGCGTGCCCCAGCGGATCGGCTCGGCGCCCTGCTCCTCGAGCATCCGGTTGACCCGTGAGAACGGCCGCGAGCCGAAGAAGCCGCGCGACGCGCTCAGCGGGCTCGGATGGGCCGACTCGACGCGCGGCACGTCCCCGAGCAGCGGCCCCAGCGCCTGCGCGTCCCGCCCCCACAGGATCGCCACGAGCGGCCCGCCGCGCTCGGCCAGCGCCTCGATCGCGAGCCGCGTGATCTCCTCCCACCCGCGCCGGCGATGCGAGCCCGTCTCGCCCGGCCGCACGGTGAGCACGCGGTTGAGCAGCATGACGCCCTGGTCGTGCCAGTGCGTGAGGTCGCCGGACGTCAGCTCCTCGCCGGTGTCGTCGCGCAGCTCGCGCGCGACGTTGACCAGCGAGCGCGGCATCGGGTGCCCGGGCGGCACCGAGAAGCTCAGCCCCACCGGGTCGCCGGGCGTCGGGTACGGGTCCTGCCCGACCAGCAGCACGCGCACGTCCGCGAGCGGCAGCGTGAAGGCCCGCAGGACCGCGTCGGGGGCGGGCAGGTAGCCGTGCCCCGCCTCGACCTCGTCGCGCAGGAAGTCGCCGAGGCCGGCCAGCGTCGGCTCCGCGGGAGAGAGGATCCCGACCCAATCGGGGGCCACCCGGGTGCGCCACGCATCGTCCACGCCGCCACCCTAGCGAGGGGACGATGCGCGGGCCCGGCCGGGGCGCCGCGTGCCTGTGCGGACGGCCGCGTGCGCGCGGTTAGGGTGGAGCCCACGACGAGAGGGGGACGGATGGACGCCGGTGCCGCAGCGGCGGTCGAGCAGGCCGCGCTGAGCGAGCGCGACGCCGACATCCTGTCCTTCGAGCGGGGCTGGTGGCGCTTCGCGGGTGCCAAGGAGGACGCCATCCGCGACCGCTTCGGTCTCACCGCGACGCAGTACTACCAGGTGCTCAACTCGCTCGTCGACGATCCCGCGGCGCTCGCCCACGACCCGGTGCTCGTGCAGCGGCTGCGCCGCATGCGTGCGCCGCGGGGCCGCGGCCGTGCGACCCGCACCCCGGACGCGTGACCTCCGACCGATAGGGTGTGCCCGTGACCGACGAGTATCCGCGAGACGAGTTCGACGAGATCGCCGAGAGCGGCGGGCCTGTGGGCGTGCACCGCTCGCCGCGCCCGTGGTGGTGGATCATCGTGGTCCCCGTCGTCGTGTTCGTCGTCGCCGGGCTGCTCGCCTTCGGCGTCGCGCGGTTCCTGTGGGACACCGGCAGCGGCTCGGAGTCGACCGCCACGCCGTCCGCGACGGCCACGGCCGAGCCGACCGAGTCCGCCTCCGCGACGGCCGAGCCGAGCGCCTCCGCCTCCGCGACCACCGAGCCCAGCGAGACCGCCGAGCCCGAGCCCAGCGAGACCGCCGAGCCCGAGCCCGTCATCTCGTACGACGCGCCGATCGCGGTCCTCAACGGCACCGGCGTCTCCGGCCTCGCGGGCGAGCAGGCGAGCATCCTCACCGACGCCGGCTTCACCGACGTGTCCGCCGCGAACCTCACCGGCTCGCCCTCCGCCAACGTCGTGATCTACGACAGCGAGGAGCGCGCCGACACCGCCCAGGAGGTCGCGGACCTGCTCGGCATCGACACGGTCGAGTTCGGCGACACCGAGACCCTCGCCGACATCGAGGTCCAGATCGTCTCGCAGTAGCGGGATCGCCCGGCCGCCGCATCGTGCCCGGTGCGGACGATGGGCGCCACGCCGTCGGCGAACAGACTCCACGGCGTTTGCACTCGACGGGGGAGAGTGCCAGAATCGGCGTTAGCACTCGCCCGGTGTGAGTGCTAAGAGACCTAGGGTTCTCCGCCGAGGTGCGGGGCACGGCGTGACAGGAACGCCGGGCTCCGCATCGTCCGTCGCGGGCGGTGGGGGACCGTCATCCATCGGAAGAGGTACTACCCCCATGGCAAAGATCATTGCCTTCGATGAGGAGGCCCGCCGCGGCATGGAGCGGGGCATGAACGCCCTCGCCGACGCCGTCAAGGTCACTCTTGGACCCAAGGGTCGCAACGTCGTGCTCGAGAAGAAGTGGGGCGCCCCCACCATCACGAACGACGGCGTCTCCATCGCCAAGGAGATCGAGCTCGAGGAGCCCTTCGAGAAGATCGGCGCCGAGCTCGTCAAGGAGGTCGCCAAGAAGACCGACGACGTCGCGGGTGACGGCACCACCACCGCGACCGTCCTCGCCCAGGCGCTGGTCACCCAGGGTCTGCGCAACGTCGCCGCCGGCGCCAACCCGATCGCCCTCAAGAAGGGCATCGAGAAGGCCGTCGAGGCCGTGACCGCCGAGCTGCTCAAGGCGGCCAAGGAGGTCGAGACCAAGGACGAGATCGCCGCGACCGCGGGCATCTCGGCCGGCGACCCCGCGATCGGCGAGCTCATCGCCGAGGCGATGGACAAGGTCGGCAAGGAGGGTGTCATCACCGTCGAGGAGTCCTCGGCTCTGGGCCTCGAGCTCGAGCTGACCGAGGGCATGCGCTTCGACAAGGGCTTCCTCTCGGCCTACTTCGTCACCGACCCGGAGCGCCAGGAGGCCGTCCTCGAGGACGCGTACATCCTGCTCGTCGAGTCGAAGATCAACTCGGTCAAGGACCTCGTGCCCGTGCTCGAGAAGGTCATGCAGACCGGGAAGCCGCTCATGATCATCGCCGAGGACGTCGAGTCCGAGGCCCTCGCGACCCTCGTCGTGAACAAGATTCGCGGCACCTTCAAGGCCGTCGCCGTCAAGGCGCCCGGCTTCGGCGACCGCCGCAAGGCGATGCTGCAGGACATGGCGATCCTCACCGGCGGTACGGTCATCTCGGAGTCGGTCGGCCTGTCGCTCGACAACGCCGGCCTCGAGCTCCTCGGCCAGGCCCGCAAGGTCGTCGTGACCAAGGACGAGACCACCATCGTCGAGGGCGTCGGCTCGCCGGAGCAGCTCGAGGGCCGCGTCCGTCAGATCCGCGCCGAGATCGACAACTCGGACTCGGACTACGACCGCGAGAAGCTCCAGGAGCGCCTCGCCAAGCTCGCCGGCGGCGTCGCCGTCATCAAGGCGGGCGCGGCCACCGAGGTCGAGCTCAAGGAGCGCAAGCACCGCATCGAGGACGCCGTCCGCAACGCGAAGGCCGCCGTCGAGGAGGGCATCGTCGCCGGTGGTGGCGTGGCCCTCATCCAGGCCGGCACCAACGCCTTCGGCTCGCTCGAGCTCGAGGGTGACGAGGCCACCGGCGCTCGCATCGTCGAGGTCGCCATCACCGCCCCGCTGCGCCAGATCGCGGTCAACGCGGGCCTCGAGGGCGGCGTCGTCGTGGAGAAGGTCAAGGGCCTCCCGGTCCACTTCGGCCTCAACGCGGCGACCGGCGAGTACGTCGACCTCCTCGCCGAGGGCGTCAACGACCCGGTCAAGGTGACCCGCTCGGCGCTGCAGAACGCCGCGTCGATCGCCGGCCTCTTCCTCACGACCGAGGCCGTCGTCGCCGACAAGCCCGAGCCCGAGCCGGCCATGCCGGCCGGTGGCGCGCCCGACATGGGCGGCATGGGCTTCTAAGCCCGTCTCGCGCTTCTCGCACGAAGCCAGAGCGAAGGCCCCCGTCCCCGGTTCGCCGGGGGCGGGGGCCTTCGTCGTGCGCGGGGACGATGCGGCGGTTGCCTAGAGCAGGGCGACCAGGCGCCCGCGCACCTCGCCGCGCTTGAGGCGCTCGATGCCCTCGGGGATCTCGTCGAAGCCGATGGTCGTCACCTGCGGCTGGACCGCGCCGGAGCCGAACAACGCGTAGACCTCGGCCACGTCCTCGAGCGTGCCGCCGTTCGAGCCCAGGATGCGCGCCTGCTTGAGGATGACGTCGCGCGTGTTGATCGTGGCCTCGAGGCGGCCCATGCCCACGACGACGATGGTGCCGTCGCGCCGGATCGCGTCCACCGCGCCGGCGGTGGTGGTGCCGAAGCCCGCGTAGTCGACCACGAGGTCGAAGTCGCCGCCCGCGAGCTCCGCGATGTCCTTGACGACCCGGGAGGCGCCGATCGCCTCCGCCAGCGGCCACACGTCCTCGTTGATCTCGACGGCGGTGACGTCGGCGCCCTTGACGACGGCGATGCGGGCGCCGATCTGACCGAGCCCGCCGAGCCCGATCACGGCGACCTTGTCGCCGGCCTTCACCCCGCCGATCGCGGCGATCGCGTGATAGGAGGTCATGCCGGCGTCGGTGCCCGCCGCGGCGAGCTCGAAGGGAAGGCCTTCCGGCATGCGGACCAGGTCGACGGCGGGGACGCGGTGGAGCGGGGCGAAGCCGCCGTCGCGGCCGTAGCCCGGCGCCACGCCGGAGCCGCCGGTGGGGCAGACGCCCACGCGGTCGCCGACCGCGTAGCCCTCGACGCCCTGCCCGACGGCGGTGACGACGCCGGCGATCTCGTGCCCCATCGTCACGGGCAGGACCGGAAGCAGGGCGAGCCAGCCCTCGTCCTCGAGGACGCCCACGTCCGAGTGGCACAGACCGGCCGCCTTGACCTCGAGCACGACCTCGCCGGGTCCGGGCTCGGGGTCGGGGACCTCGTTGAGCGCGAGCGGCTGGTGCGTGCCGGTGAACTGCCATGCCTGCATGGCGTCTCCTCTCCTCGGGTGCGCGAGGCGGAGCACGGCCGTCGTGCGCCTCGTCGCGTCACGTGAACCTCCAGACTATTGACACATGTCAATTAGCGCTAGGGGTGGGAGTGGGGCTGGGCCTGCGGGTGAGGGTGGGGAGGGTGCTGGGTCGAGCGCGAGGGCGCGTGTGCGTCAGCCCGCGCGCCGCTGCGCCGCCGTGACCCGCAGCCCCGACGCGCGCAGCCGGCGGATCAGCTCCCGCGTCGACACCTCGACCGCGCCGAGCGCCACCAGCGCCTCGCGCCGCTCCTCGGGGTAGTCGTAGTGGTCGCGGTCGAACGCCCGCGGCGGGATCCCGGCCCGGGCGGCGAAGGCGTGCAGCTCCTCCAAAGAGTCGTCCGAGACGAGGTGACCCCAGACGCGCCCGTGGTTGGGCCACAGCGGCGGGTCGAGGAGGATCATCCCTCGAGACTAGGCGTCGCCCACCTCCGCTCGGGCGGTCACCGCGCGAACAGCCGCGACGCCGTCGCCTCCGCCTCCTCGTAGGACCGCGCCGCGTGGGCGAGCGCGGTGGTGATGGCGTCGAGCGCGGTCTCGACGTGGGTCTGGGCCCCGCGCCACTGCTCGCGCACGTCCGCGAAGGCCGCGGCGGCGGAGCCCTGCCAGGTGGAGTCGAGGCCCACGAGCTGGGCCATGAGCGCCGCGACCTCGGCGCGGATCGCGTCCGCCGAGCGGGCCGCGCGGGCGGAGGCGGCCGAGACCTCGGCCGCGTCGACGTGGTACTGCATCGTTCCTCCTCGGTGCCGGTGGTCCTGCCGGTGCACCGAGGCTAGGCAGCCGCAACCGTGTCGGAGGGGCACCCGTCCGCGAGGAGGGGAGAGGTCAGCTGGCGTCCGCGGTCGGGGACATCGCCGCGATCTTCTTGTCGAGGCGCGCGGCCTCGGCGGCGAGGTTCTGGCGGGCCTGCGACTCCCACGTGGCGCCCAGCGGCGTCGTGTAGAGCCTGTTGCGCGCGAGCAGCTTGCCCACGATCGCGCGGCGGCTGCGCAGGAACCGGTCGTCCGGCACCTCCGCGTACTCCTCGCGCACGTCCGCGAGGTACGTCTTGTAGCGCTGCGGGTCCGCGGCCAGGATCGCCAGGTCCGCGTCCGACAGCACCTGCGCGTCGGGGGTGTCCGGCGTCGCCGAGTGGCGCGACAGCCCCTTCACCATCTCCGCGACGGCGTCGATCTTCGCGTCCGGCACGCCCAGGTCCCGCAGCTCGAGCCGCGCGAACTCCGCGCTCGCGTCCTCGTCCTCGCCGCCGCGCTGCGCGTACGCCGCCTCGGAGTCGGACGAGAACACCGCACCGTGGTACCAGGCGGCGAGCCTCACGCAATGGGGCAGGCGCGTCTCCTGCTGGAGCTCGTCCACGCGCGTGAGCAGCTCGACGAGGTGGCGGACGTCGTGGAAGCGGCGGGCCGGGTTCTCCCAGCGGCGCAGCAGGCGCGCGCCCGCCTCCGCAATGTCGTCCTCGGGCACGGCAGCCCCCACCGCGACCGCCTCCCTCACGAAGGCGGGCAGCAACCATGCCGGCGTCGTGGCCGTGGACATCTTCACCTCGACTGTTTCGGGGACTCCCAACCCCTCCAGTCTGCCCACATCACCCCTCCCCGCGCAAAGAGCGCTCTCGCGAGTCCCCGAGGCCGCGCATCGTCTCCGTGTGAACGTGCCTCAAACGGCGCATCGTCCCGCGGCACGATGCGCCCCTCCGGGCGTGCGCCGGGGCCCGCCGTCGCACGGTCCGGCTAGAATCGTTCGGGGCACCGAGCCGCGGTGCCCGCATGACGAACGAGGTAGATGTGCCCACTGGAAAGGTGAAGTGGTTCGACTCCGACAAGGGGTTCGGATTCATCGCGAGCGAGGACGGCTCGGAGGTCTTCCTCCACGCCTCGGCCCTGCCCGCCGGCACCACCGTGAAGCCGGGCGCGAAGGTCGACTACTCGGTGGCCGACGGCCGCCGCGGTCCCTCCGCCCTCAACGTCACCGTGCTCGAGCCGGCGCCGTCCGTCGCGGCGAACCAGCGCATGCCCGCGGACCAGATGACCGTGATCGTCGAGGACCTCATCAAGATGCTCGACGGCGTCTCGAACACGCTCCGCAAGGGCCGCTACCCCGAGCCCGCCAAGGGCAAGCAGGTGGCCGCCGTGCTGCGTGCCGTCGCGGACCAGCTGGACGTCTGATGGCCAAGGACGCCGTGCTCGTCGAGGCCGTCGAGACCGCCCGCGACGCCGCCGTGGAGACGGCGGGCGACGCGGGTCTCGTCGGCGACCACCTCCGCGCCGTCGTCGAGGAGGACCGCCTCGTCACGCACCTCTTCGCGTGCACGATGCCCGGCTACCGCGGCTGGGTCTGGTCCGTCACCGTCGCGCGCGCGCCGCGCCAGAAGGCGGCCACCGTGTGCGAGGCGCACCTCGTGCCCGCGGACGATGCGCTGCTCGCCCCGGTCTGGGTGCCGTGGGCGGACCGCGTGCGCCCCGGCGACCTCGAGCCCTCGATGGTGCTGCCGTACATCCCCGACGACGCGCGCCTCGTGCAGGGCTTCGAGTCCGCCGGCGACGAGGACGAGGACCGTCTCGCCAACTGGGAGCTCGGCCTGGGCCGCCCGCGCGTGCTCGGCCCCGAAGGCCGCGCCGACGTCGCCGACCGCTGGTACCGCGGCTCGCACGGCCCCACCGCGGCCTCGGCGATCGCCTCGGCCTCGCCGTGCTCGACCTGCGCCTTCTTCATCCCGCTCGCGGGCTCGATGCGCATGCGCTTCGGCGCGTGCTCGAACGAGTGGTCGCCGGACGACGGCCGCGTCGTGAGCGTCGACCACGGCTGCGGCGCCCACTCCGAGACCGACGTCGAGCGCGGCGCCACCCAGTGGCCCGAGACCGACCCGGTCTTCGAGAACGAGGTGGCCGTCGAGCTCGACATGACGGTCGAGCCGGAGCCGGAGCCGGAGCCGGAAGCAGAGGCCGAGGCTGAGGCTGAGGTGGAGGCCGCCGACGAGGCACCCGCCGACGCCGAGCCGCAGGATGAGGCTCAGGACGATGCGGCGGAGGCTCCCGCGGGGGACGTCGCCGAGCCGGAGACCCAGGAGGCTCCCATCGAGGAGACCCCGGCCGCGGAGGCGGAGTCCGCGGACGTCGCCGAGGCGGAGGCTGAGGCTCCCGCCGAGGAGACCCCGGCCGCGGAGGTGGAGTCCGCGGACGTCGCCGAGCCGGAGGCCGAGGCCACCGTCGAGGAGACCGTGACGGACGAGGCTCCCGTCGAGACCGACGCCGAGGAGCGCCAGGCTGACTGAGGCCGGCGCCCCGGCGTCACGGAGACGGGTCGCGCGCACCCTGGCGGCGCGCGTCTACGTCCCCACCTTCATCGCGGAGATCGGCATCGGCGCGATGCTGCCCGTGCTCGCGCTCAGCGTGATCGACATGGGCCACACCGCCGCGTTCGGCTCGCTCGCGGTGGTCGCCTACCAGCTGGGTCGCATGCCCGGCTCGGCGCTCGGCGGCGGGCTCGCCCACCGCATCGGCTCCGCGCACGCGGCGCTGGTGACGCTCGGCGTGATCGCCCTCGGCTCGGTCATCGCGGCCCTCGCCCCCGGCCTCGCCGTGTTCATGGTCGGCGCGGTGCTCGTCGGGCTCGGCCACGCGTCGTACCACGTGGCCCGCCAGGACCAGATCCTGGGCGTCATCTCCTCGACCTTCATCGCGCGCTCGCTCACCTCGCTCGCGGGCGTGTGGCGCATCTCCAACTTCGTGGGCCCGCTCCTCGGCGCGGGACTCATCGCGATCTGGGGCGTCGACGCCATCTACTGGCTCGGCTTCGTCTGCATCCTGATGGCGATGGCGGTGCTGGCGGCCGTCGGCATGCGAGGCGACCGCCGCATCGTCCGCCCCGACCACCGCGTCTCCCTCCTGGAGGTCGCACGCGAGCAGCGCCACACCCTCACCACCCTCGGCCTCACGGTCGTCGCGACGGGCGCGCTGCGCCAGGCCCGCATCGCGGTCATCCCGCTGTGGGCGTCGCACGTGGGGCTCAGCCCGGAGGTCGCGACGCTGGTGTTCTCGATCTCCGCGGGGATCGACATGCTCCTCTTCTACCCGGCGGGCCTCACGATGGACCGGCGCGGGCGGCTGTGGACCGCCATCCCGTCGTCGCTGCTGCTCGCCGCGGGCTTCATCGCGCTGCCGTTCACCGACGGCGTCGCGCAGGTCACCGCGGCCGCGCTCATCCTCGGCATCGGGAACGGCTGGGGATCGGGCCTCATCATGACGCTCGGCGCGGACGTCGCTCCCGAGCACGGCCGCTCGGTCTTCACCGGCATCTGGATGATCCTCCAGGACATCGGCGGGCTCGCCGGCCCGGCGCTCGTGTCGCTCGGCGCGGTGATCGCGCTGCCGGTGGGCTTCTTCGCGGTCGGCGGCATCGGGCTCGCCACCACGGGAGGCTTCCTCGCGTGGGTGCCGCGCACGCGGCCCGCCCACCACCACGAGATCGACTAGCGGAAGTTCTCCGTCGCGTACCAGGTGGTGCCGTCCTCGGTCACGGCGGCGCCCGCGCCCATCTGCGTGTAGGCGGGGTTCATGAGGTTGGCGCAGTGCCCGGGCGAGTAGACCCAGTTGGCGTGCAGCTTGCCCATCGCGCTCGACTCCCCGAGGCCCGTCGACCGGTACACGACGCCCACGTTCTCGGCGCCGGGACGGTTCGGGTTGTGGGCGAGCGCGTCGGCGAGCGCGGCCGTGCCGGAGTCCTGCGCGGCCATCTGCTGCGACCAGCCCGTCGCGGCCGAGGCGAGATCCGAGGACCAGGTGAGCGGTGCGATGCCGAGCTTGGCCCGCTCCGCGTTGGTCGCCGCGAGCAGACCGCTCACGCTCGACGCCGACGACGGGGCCTTCGGGTTCGCGCAGTAGGAGGTGTAGCTCACCGTGGGCGCGGTGGTCGAGGCGCTCGAGGTCGCGCCGGAGGAGGCGGACGTGCCCGACGAGGCGCCCGCGGGCGCGGTCGTCGTCGCCGGGGACGATGCGGGGGTCACCACGGGCTCCGGCTCGGGCTCCGGGACGGTCACCTTGACGCGGCGCAGGTCGGAGGCGTCGTCCGCGGAGTCGGACGCGCGGATGGACGCGACCGGCTCGGCCCGGACGGGCTCGACGACGGGCGAGACGTCCTGGGCGTAGGACGCGGTGGCGGGGACGAAGGAGTACGCCCCGGCCAGGGCGGTGGACGCCACGAGCACCGGCAGCCCACCGAGCAGGAGGGCCGGAGCGCGTCGACGACGTCGGCGGGTGCGCTCCAGCACATCCTGCATCTCGGTCATGTCAGCAATCTCTCCACGAGGTAGTCCATGCACTGCACCAGCGACTCGACGTCCTCGGGATCCACGGCGGGGTAGACGCCGACGCGGACCTGGTTGCGGCCGAGCTTCCTGTACGGATCAATATCGACAACCCCTTGAGCGCGGAGGTGCCGGCGGAGCTCGGCGCTGTCGACGCGCGGGTGCAGATCGATGGTCGCAACCACGGGGGAGCGCAGGCCAGGGTCTGTGACGAAGGCCTCAGCCCACTCGGTGCGCGCGGCCCAGTCGTAGAGGGTCCCCGACGACCGCGCGGAGCGTCCCGCGGCGAAGCCGAGGCCGCCGCCCGCGAGCATCCACTCGAGCTGCGCGCGCATCATCACCAGCGTCGCGACGGCCGGGGTGTTGAGGGTCTGGTCGGCGCGCGAGTTGTCGAGCGCGACCTTGAGCGACAGCGACTCGGGGATCCACCGCCCGCTCGCGGCGATCTCCTCGATCCGCGCGATCGCGGCGGGCGACACGATCGCGAGCCACAGCCCGCCGTCCGACGCGAAGCTCTTCTGCGGCGCGAAGTAGTAGACGTCCGCCTGCGCGATGTCGACCTCGATGCCGCCCGCCGCGGAGGTCGCGTCGACCACGGTGAGCGCGTCGCGGATCCCGGCCGGCCGCAGCACGGGCACGGCCACGCCGGTCGACGTCTCGTTGTGCGGCCACGCGTAGACGTCGATGCCGTCCTCGGCCTCGGGCAGCACGGCCGCGCCGCCGGGGGCGGTGCGGATGGACGATGCGCCGAGGTGGGGGGCGAGGTCCGTCGCCTTCGCGAACTTCGAGCCGAACTCGCCGAACGCGCAGTGCTGCGCCCGCTCGCGCACGAGCGAGAACGCCGCGGCGTCCCAGAACATCGTCGAGCCGCCGTTGCCGAGGATCACCTCGTAGCCCTCGGGGAGGGCGTAGAGCTCGCCGAGCATGGCCCGGACGTCGCGCACGAGGCCCTTGACCGGCGCCTGCCGATGGGAGGTGCCGAGGACGCCCGGCTGGCTGTCCACCAGGGCCTTCAGCTGCGCGTCGCTCACCTTCGAGGGACCCGATCCGAAGCGCCCGTCGCGGGGCAGCAGGGCATCGGGGATGGCGATGATGTCCGTCATGGCATCACTGTAATGGCGGCCTGCTGGCATCATTACGGGCGTGTACCGCCTTCAGCCTGCCCTTCAGAACTACGCGTGGGGGATGACCGAGGTCCTCGAGGACCTGGTCGGACTCCCGCGCTCCGGCGCGCCCGTCGCGGAGGCGTGGTGGGGGGCCCACTCCTCGGCGCCCGCGCTCGCGACCGCCGCGCACCACGACGGCGCCGACGAGGCGGGGCTCCACGCGGGCGACTCGCTCCCGCTCGACGAGCTGATCTCGCGCATCCCCGAGGCGATGCTCGGCTCGGAGCTCGCGGGCCGCTGGGAGCGGCTGCCGTACCTGCTCAAGGTGCTCGCGATCGCGAAGCCGCTGTCGCTGCAGGTGCACCCGACGCTCGACCAGGCCGAGGCGGGCTTCAAGGACGAGGACTCCCGCGGCATCCCGGCCGATGCGCCGACCCGCACGTTCAAGGACCGTTCGCACAAGCCCGAGATGATCGTCGCGCTTACGCCGATGACGCTGCTCGCCGGCTTCCGCCCCGCCAACGCGGTGGCGCAGGACCTCGTGTGGCTGGGCCAGCCGTGCACGCGCCGCTGGGCGGAGGAGCTCGCGAACGCCACCGAGCCGACCGTCGCGCTGGGCGAGTACATCCAGAAGGTGCTGCGCGACCCCGAGGCCCCCGCGGCGCTCGAGGCGCTCGTCGAGGTCGGCGGCCGCTCCGGCGTGCCCGAGTCGCTCGCGGTCGCCTCCGCGGCCGCCCTCGAGTTCCCCGGCGACCCCGGTGCGCTCGTCGCGATCGCCCTCAACGTCGTGCGCCTCGCGCCCGGTCAGGCCTGCTTCACCACGGCCGGCGTCATCCACTCGTACCAGTCGGGCGTGGGCGTCGAGATCATGGCGAACTCCGACAACGTGGTGCGCGCGGGCCTCACGCCCAAGCCGGTCGACATCGACCTGCTCGTCGAGCTCACCGACGGCACGCCGACCCCACCGCCGCGGGTGCTCGTCGAGCGCGAGGGCGCGGTCACGCGCTTCCCCACGCCCGTCGACGAGTTCGCCCTCTCCATGGTCGAGCGCGGGTCTGCGGCCTTCGCCCCCGGCCCGCGCATCGTGCTCGCGGTCGATGGCACCGCATCGGTCCACGGCGAGCGCGGCAGCGTGTCGCTCTCGCGCGGCGAGGCCGTGTTCGTCCCGTACGGCGACGGACGTCTCGTCGTCGACGCCGTCGGGTCGACATTCGTGGTGGAGGTGCCGGTCACGGAGGCCTAGTCCGGGCCGCTAGCCTGGCCGCATGTCATTGCGCATCTCCGTTTTCGGTACCGGTTATCTGGGGGCCACGCACGCGGCCGGTATGGCGGAGCTCGGTCACGAGGTGGTCGGTGTCGATATCGACCCGGCCAAGATCGAGCGCCTTCAGCGAGGCGAGGTCCCCTTCTACGAGCCCGGGCTGCCCGAGCTCCTGAGGAAGCACGTCGAGTCGGGCCGCCTGCGGTTCACCACGGACGCGGCCGAGGCGGCCGAGTTCGCCGACGTCCACTTCATCGGCGTCGGCACGCCGCAGAAGAAGGGGTCGTACGCGGCGGACATGACGTTCGTCGACTCGGTCATCGAGACGCTCGCGCCGCTGATCACTCGCCCGGCGGTCATCCTCGGCAAGTCGACGGTGCCGGTGGGCACCGCGGCGCGGCTCGCGGAGCGCGTCCGCGAGCTGTCGCCGGTGGGTGAGGACGCGCAGCTGGGCTGGAATCCCGAGTTCCTGCGCGAGGGCTTCGCGGTCGAGGACACGTTGCGGCCCGACCGCCTCGTCATCGGCGTCGACAAGGACCGCCCGGGCCGGATCGAGGAGGTCGCGCGCGAGGTCTACGCCGACGCGATCTCGCGCGCGACGCCGTTCCTCGTGACCGACCTCGCAACCGCGGAGCTGGTCAAGGTGAGCGCCAACGCGTTCCTCGCGACCAAGATCTCCTTCATCAACGCCATCGCCGAGGTCTGCGAGGCCACCGGCGCCGACGTCGTCGAGCTCGCGGACGCGATCGGCCACGACGCCCGCATCGGCCGCAAGTTCCTGGGCGCGGGCATGGGCTTCGGCGGCGGCTGCCTGCCCAAGGACATCCGCGCGTTCATGGCGCGCGCGGGCGAGCTGGGCGTCGACCAGGCGCTCACGTTCCTGCGCGAGGTCGACGACGTCAACATGCGTCGACGCCAGCACGTCATCGGGCTCGTCGAGGGCGAGCTCAACGGCCGGCTCCGGGGCGGGAAGGTCGCGGTGCTCGGCGCCGCCTTCAAGCCCGAGTCGGATGACATCCGGGACTCGCCGGCCCTCGACGTGGCCGGCCGCCTGCACCTCGAGGGCGCCGACGTGCGCGTGTTCGACCCCGAGGCCATGGAGAACGCGGCACGGATGTGGCCGACGCTCACGTTCGCGGAGAGCGCGATCGAGGCGGTCAAGGATGCCGAGGTCGTGGTCGTCGCGACCGAGTGGAAGGAGTTCCGCTCGCTCGACCCGCACGCGGTGGCGGACCTCGTCGCCAGCAAGGTCGTCATCGATGGCCGCAACTGCCTGCCTGCGGAGCAGTGGATCGACGCCGGCTGGCGCTACATCGGACTAGGACGCCACGCATCCTGAACGGGGGCTTGTCATGAGCGACCTCATCGACACGACGGAGATGTACCTCCGCACCATCTACGAGCTGCGAGAGGACGGCGTGACGCCCATGCGCGCGCGCCTCGCGGAGCACCTGGGCCACGCCGGACCCACGGTGTCCCAGACGATCGCCCGGATGGAGCGCGACGGCCTCGTCGTCGTGACGCAGGACCGCCACCTCGAGCTGACGGCCGAGGGCGAGGCGCTCGCGATGCGGGTGATGCGCAAGCATCGCCTCGCCGAGCGCCTCCTCACGGACGTCATCGGGCTCGACCTCGCTCACGTCCACGACGAGGCCTGCCGGTGGGAGCACGTGATGAGCGAGCGCGTCGAGCGACGCCTGCTCGAGGTGCTCGACACGCCCACCGTGTCGCCCTACGGCAACCCCATCCCGGGGCTCGCGGAGCTGGGCGTCGAGGACGTCGGCGCATCGTCCGGCGAGCGCCGCCTGACGGACCTCGCGGACGACGGTGTGGCGCACGTCACACTCACCCGCATCGGGGAGCACCCGCAGGCGGACCTCCAGCTGCTCGGCGAGATGGTCGAGAACGGGGTCCTGCCAGGCGCGACGGTGGGCCTCTCGGGGACCCCGGAGACCATCGAGATCACCCTCGAGGGAAGGCGCGGCATCCTGGGCCGTGACCAGGCGCGCCACATCTTCGGCTTGCCTTCCTAGCGAACTTTGATAAATTTTCGATAACAACGAACGGCCATGACGGCATGGAGACCTCCTCCACGGCGCCCCGACCAAGACGAAACGCTCGAAGATGACGCGAGCGCTGAGGGTGCAGAAACAACGACGCGCACGGGGCGCGGAAGGAACGAAAACACATTGAAGTACGGATACATGCGCGCCAAGACGCGCGCGGTGGCCGCCGCCACGGGCGCAGCGCTCGTGGTGGTCCCCCTCACCGGGGCCGCCGCTGCAGCCTTGGTCACCGATGAGTCCGCCGACTCCGGTGCCCGCCTCGACGCCTCCGCGTACACGACCTACAGCAACGACATCGCGGACATCCCCGAGGTCACCACGGCCTCGAAGAAGAAGGACGCGTACACGATCGACACCCCGACCGTGAAGGTCAAGGTGCCGCCGCCGCCGGAGCCCGAGCCGGAGCCCGTCGTCGAGGAGACCACGACCTACGAGTCGACCACCTCTTCGGACACCACCTCCACCGGCGCCTCCACCGTGTCGAGCGTCCAGTCCACGACCCCCTCGGCCGACGTCCAGGCCGCGATCTCCGGCTCCGCCGTGATCGCCGAGGCCTCGAAGTACGTGGGCGTGCCCTACGTCTCCGGCGGCTCGACGCCCTCCGGCTTCGACTGCTCGGGCTTCGTGTCCTACGTGTACGGCCAGCTCGGCATCTCGCTGCCGCGTTCCTCGAGCTCGTACTGGTCGGTGGGCACGCGCGTGTCCTCGCCGCAGCCGGGCGACATCATCGTCACGCCGGGCCACGTCGCGATCTACGCGGGCCCGAACCTGCAGATCGACGCCGCGACCCCGGGCACGACCATCCAGTTCCGCGCGATCTGGCAGTCGAACCCGACCTACGTCCGCGTCACCTGATCGCATCCGCGTCGCGAGGGCCGTCACCGCAAGGTGGCGGCCCTCGCTGCGTCTGCGGGCGGTGCGCGTCGCGCGTCGCCCGCGCCTCGGCGCCCAGCGAGGTGCTCGCTGCCCGATCCGATCGATTTCGGGCACTCAGCACCTCGCGGCGCGCGGGAACGTGCGCGCCGACCCGGCCCGCGCATCGTCCCTCCGCACCTCCGGGCGCCGCTACGGTGGAACCATGAGGACGACGATGGTGCCGAACCTGGGACGTGAGATCTCGCTGGTGGGTCTGGGGACCTGGCAGCTGGGTGGCGATTGGGCCGCCGTGGGCGACGAGGCCGCGCAGGAGGTGCTCAACGCCGCCGCGGACGCGGGCACGCGCCTGTTCGACACGGCGGACGTCTACGGCGACGGCCGCTCGGAGAAGGCGATCGGCCGCTTCCTGGCCGGCCGCGAGGACCGCGACGACTTCGTGGTCTTCACCAAGATGGGACGCCGTGCGACGCCGCACGAGGAGAGCGCGTACAGCCTCGACAACTTCCGCCGGTGGACCGATCGCTCGCGCGAGAACCTCGGGGTCGACACCCTCGACCTCGTGCAGCTCCACTGCCCGCCGACCTCGGTCTACGAGCAGCAGCGCGTCTACGACGACCTCCGCACGCTGCAGCAGGAGGGCGCGATCGCCCGCTGGGGCGTCTCCGTCGAGCTCGTCGACGAGGCGCTCGCGGCGCTCGAGCAGCCCGACCTCGCGACCATCCAGATCATCGTCAACATCTTCCGCCGCAAGCCGCTCGAGCGGGTGCTGCCCCTCGCGGCCGAGAAGGGCGTGGGGATCATCGCGCGCCTGCCGCTCGCGTCCGGGCTGCTGTCCGGCAAGTACGACGAGCACACCACCTTCGCGCCCGAGGACCACCGCACGTGGAACCGCGACGGCGCCAAGATGAACATCGGCGAGACCTTCTCCGGCATCCCGTTCGAGGTGGGTGTGCAGGCGGCCCGCGAGGTCGCGGCGCTGACCCCCGAGGGCTGGACCACGGCGCAGATGGCGCTCGGCTGGCTCGCGCAGGTGGGCGTCGCGACGATGATCCCCGGCGCGTCCAAGGTCTCGCAGGCGCAGTCCAACGCCGCGGCGGCGGACTTCCCCGAGCTGCCCGCGGCTACGATGGACCGGCTCGCGGCGATCTACGACGAGTACTGCCGGGAGCACGTGCACGACGTCTTCTGAGCGCAACGGTGCGGCGACGGTCCGGTGACGGCCCGGCGGGACGATGCGCGGGTCGCCGCGCGCGCAGCCGGTACCCTTGTCCGCGTATCCCACGCACGCGCCTGTAGCTCAGTGGATAGAGCACCGCTCTCCTAAAGCGGGTGTCGCCAGTTCGAATCTGGCCAGGCGCACCAACCCGACCATGGTCCCGCCCGCGCGCGGCGCACCGGGCATAACGTGGTGACATGGTCGGGACGGTCCGGCGCCATCTCGAGATGATCGTCCTGGTCATCTCGGGCCTCCTGCTGGCCGGGGGCGCCGTCGCCTGGTGGACCTCCGCCCCCGACGCTGCGACCGTCCTGTGGGTCGCCGGCACCGTCCTCGGCCTCCTCTACATCCTTCCCGCGACCATCGCGGCCGCGGTCCATCGCCGCCCCACGGTCGACGTCATCGCGGTGCTCGCGCTCGCGGGCGCCCTCTGGGTCGACGAGCCCCTCGCCGGCGCGATCATCACCCTCATGCTCGCCACGGGCCAGGTGCTCGAGGCCCGTGCCGACGCGCGCGCCCGCCGCGAGCTCAGCCTCCTCACCGAGCGGGCGCCCCGCACCGCGCGCCGCCTCACGCCGTCCGGCCTCGAGGAGGTGCCGGTGGACGATGCGGCGATCGGGGACCACCTGCTCGTGCGCCCCGGCGAGGTGGTCCCGGTGGACGGGCGCCTCACCGCCGCCGCGATCTTCGACGAGTCGGCGCTCACCGGCGAGTCCGTGCTCGTCGAGCGCGCCGCGGGCGAGGACGTCCGCTCGGGCGTCGTCAACGCCGGCTCCCCGGTCGAGATCGTCACCACCACCACGGCGGAGACCTCCACCTACGCCGCGCTCGTCCGGCTCGTCGAGGAGGCGCAGGCGACCTCCGCGCCGTTCGTCCGCGCGGCCGACCGGTGGGCGATCGCCTTCGTGCCGCTCACCCTCCTCCTCGCGGGCGCGGCGTGGTGGGTGTCGGGCGACCCGGTGCGCGCCGTCGCGGTCCTCGTGGTCGCGACGCCCTGCCCGCTGCTGCTCGCGGCGCCCATCGCGATCGTCTCCGGGCTGTCCCGCGCCGCGCGGCTCGGCGTCGTCATCAAGGGCGGGGGAGCGCTCGAGCGGCTCGCGGTCGGCCGCGCCATGGTGGTCGACAAGACCGGCACCCTCACGCGCGGCCGCCCCGCGGTGAGCGACCTCGTCGCCGCGGACGGCCACGACGCGGACGACGCGCTCCGTCTCGCCGCCTCCGTCGACCAGCTCTCCGCGCACGTGCTCGCGGGGCCGATCGTCGAGGCCGCCCTCGCGCGCGGGCTCGTCCTGACGATGCCCGAGGGCGCCGAGGAGGTCCACGGTCAGGGCGTCGCCGGCACGGTCGACGGCCGCCGGGTCCGGGTGGGGCGCCCCAGCTGGATCGCCGGACCCGAGCCCGACCGGTGGGCGCGCCAGGTTCGCCGCCGCGCGGACCTCGACGGCTCGATGAGCGTCCTGGTCGAGGTGGACGGCGAGCCCGCCGCCGCCCTGCTGCTGCACGACCCCGTGCGTCCCGACGCGCCCCGCATGGTGCGGGCGCTGCGCACGGCCGGAGTCCGCCGCATCGTCCTCGCGACGGGGGACCGGGCCGACGTCGCGCAGATGGTCGGACGCGTGGTCGGCGTCGACGAGGTGCTCGCCGAGTGCACGCCCGAGGACAAGCTCGCCGCGCTCGCCCTCGAGCGCGAGCACGGCACGACGGTCATGGTCGGCGACGGCATCAACGACGCCCCCGCGCTCGCCGCCGCGGACGTGGGGGTGGCCCTCGCCGCGCGCGGCGCCACCGCATCGTCCGAGGCCGCCGACGTGGTTCTCACCGTCGACCGGGTCGAGGCGCTCGCGGACGCCATGCGGGTCGCCCGCCGGTCGCGCACGATCGCGCTGCAGGCCGTGGCCGTCGGCATGGGGCTGTCGCTCGTCGCGATGGTCGCGGCGGCGCTCGGCTACCTCGCCCCCACGGTCGGCGCGGCGCTGCAGGAGGTCATCGACCTGCTGGCGATCCTCATCGCCCTACGCGCCGTGCTCCCGGGCCGCGACCGCGCGCCCGCGCTGTCCGACGACGACCGCGCGACCCTCGCCGCCCTGCGCGACCAGCACGACGGGCTCGCGCCCCTGGTCGAGCGGGTGGCTGCCGTCGCGGACGGCCTGTCGAGCGCCGCGCCGGACCTCGCGCCCGCGCGCGCTCTGCTCGACGCGCTCGAGACCGAGCTGGTCCCCCACGAGCGCGCCGACGAGGAGCGCCTGGTCCCGCTCGTGGCCCGCGCGCTCGGCAGCCACGACGCGGTCGCCGCGCTCAGCCGCTCGCACGCCGAGATCGAGCATCAGGTGGTGCGGCTGCGCCGGCTGCTCGACTCGGTGGGCGAGGGCGCGGACGCGGCCGGCCCCGAGGACGTCGTGGAGCTGCGGCGGCTGCTCTACGGGCTTTACGCCGTGCTGCGCCTCCACAACGCGCAGGAGGACGAGGACGCCTTCAGCCTCATCCCCGCGCACGGCGGCTGACGCGTGCCGGGCGCCGCGACGGTCGACGCCGTCATCGTCGGGGCCGGGGCGGCCGGCCTGTCCCTCGCGGCCCACCTCGCCGCCGCCGGCTGGGGCGACGACGTGCTGCTCCTCGACGACGGCGCCCAGCCGCTCGAGGACCGCACGTGGGCGTGGTGGAGCACGGGCGGCGGGCTGCTCGACCATGCCGCGTCCACGGTGATCGGCGCGGCGGACGTCGCCGGCGACGGGTGGTCGCGCCGCCTCCCGCTCGCGCCGTACGCGTACCGCGTCGTCACCGGCCCCGAGCTCGCGGCGGCCGTGGCACGCCTTGTCGCGCCGCGACCCGGCTACCGGCGGCTGCCCGGGACGGCGCGCAGCCTCGCGGTGGACGATGCGGGGGTCCAGGTGGCGTACGAGGACCCCGACGGCAGGGCGCGGGCGGTGCGGGCCCGCTGGGTCTTCGACTCCGTCGGGCCGGGCGCGCCGACCCCGGTGCCGGACCCGGAGGCGCGGCTCGACTTCCTCGGCCTGCACGTCGAGGCGAGCGTCGACGTCTTCGAGCCCGGCGTCGTCACCCTCATGGACTTCCGCACCGCGCAGGACGACGGCGTCGCGTTCGTCTACGCGGTCGCCGCCTCGGCCCGCACCGCGCTCGTCGAGCGCACGGTCTACGCGGCGCCCGACGCGCCGCCGCCGTCCCACGACGGACACCTCGAGGACTACCTGCGCGACGTGGTCGGCGCCGGCGACCGCCGCATCGTCTCCCGCGAGGAGGGCTCCATCCCGCTGCGATCGAGCCCGCCCGCGCACCCGGCCGGCCCGGTGATCCCCATCGGCGCCCGCGCCGGCATGATCAAGGCCGGCACGGGCTACGCCTTCGGCCGGATCCAGCGCCACAGCGCCGCGATCGCCGCCGCGCTCGCGGCCGGCCGCTACCCGGGCCGGGCGGCGCCGCATCGTCGGTGGGCGCGCACCCAGGACGCGGCCCTCCTGCGGGTGATGCGGAGCGACCCGGACGCCGCGCGCGCGTTCCTCGAGGCCATGCTCACGCGCAACCCGGGGCCCCGGATCCTCGCGTTCCTCGACGAGGATCTGCCGCCGCGCGAGCACCTGCGGCTGTACGCGACGCTGCCGCTGCCGCGCTTCGGGCGTGCGTGCGCGTCCGGTTCGTCCCGACGCTCCCGGTAGGCGCGTCCGGGCCGGGCACGCGCGTACCCTGCTCACCATGGGAACGGTGCCCGCTGCCGGCCGCGATGTCGCGGCGCGCTCGGTCGCGCGCCTGCCCGGCGAGGCCGCGGCGGACCCGTCGTCGCTGCGCTCGCACAACCTCGGCATTGTCATGCGGATGCTGCGCGACCACGGCACCCTCTCCCGCAAGGACATCGAGCACGCGACCGGCATGGTCGCCGCGTCCGTCACCAACCTCGTCGCGGACCTGCACGACCGCGGCCTGGTGCGCGACGTGCGCGGCGGCGGCACCGAGGCGCGCCGCCGCGGCCGCCCGCGCGTCATGGTCGAGGCGGTCCCGGACCGCTGCCTCGCGCTCGCGGTCCGCATCGAGCGCACCCGGGTGACGGCCGAACTGCACTCGAGCGCGGGGCTGCTGATCGACTCGTCCTCGCGCGGCGTCACGCTCGCGTGGGGCCAGCCCGGCGACGTCGCGCACGCGATCGCGGAGCTCGTCGAGCGCGCCCAGGAGCGCGCGGCCGAGCACGCCGCGGTGCTGCTCGCGTGCGTCGTCACGATGCCCGGGCCGGTGGGCTCCGACAACCGCATCGCGGACACCGCGGAGTTCGGCTGGGGCCACCTGGGCCTCGTCGACCTCATCCACGCCGCCGGGGTGTCCGCCGACGTGCGCGTCGAGGTGGTCAACGACGCCAACGCGGCCGCGCTCGCCGAGCACGCCGCGCTGCCGATGCCGCGGCCCGACGTCATGCTCTACCTCGAGGGCTCGGTCGCCTTCGGCGTCGGCGGCGGGGTCATCTCCGACGGGCGCATCCTCACGGGCGGACGCGGCTACGGCGGCGAGCTCGGCCACGTCACGGTCGACTGGCGCGGCCGCACGTGCGTGTGCGGGGCGAACGGATGCCTGTCCGCGTACCTCGGGCCCGAGGCGCTGCTCACCTCGGCCCGGCTCATGGACCTGGCCCAGATGGCCGGCAGGCAGGCCGCGATGGACGAGCTCCGCGCGCGACTCGACCGCGGCGAGAAGCGCGCGGTCGACGTGGCGCTGCGCGCGGGGGACATCCTCGGCGCCGCGGTCCGCTCGGTCTACGACGTCGTCAACCCCACCGAGCTGGTCCTCGGCGGCTACCTCGCGGGCATGCGGCGCTGGCTCGAGCCCGGCATCCAGATGCAGCTCGCGCCGCGCACCGAGCGCCTCGCGCCGCTCACGATCGAGTCGGGCCGGCTGGGCCGCCGCGCGGGCCTCGTCGGCGCCGCGCGCCACGGCCTCACCCCGATGTTCGACGACCCGACCGTCGTGCCCGCCGCGCGCCGGGACGATGCGGTGGCCGAGGGGGCCTGAGCGGCCCGGGGACCTCTCCACGCGACGAGGGGCCATCCGAGCCCGTTTCGGGCGCGTTCCCGTTCACACGGGGTGGTTCGCGTGGAGGGCTGCCTCACCTGCGTGGAGAGGTCAACGGTGGGATCAGGCGGGGGTGAGCCGCGCGAGGCGCATGTTGACGCCGTCCCACAGGCACGTCTGCATCCACAGCCCGCCCGCGAGCACGGACGCCGGCGAGTGCTTGGGCACGGTGATGAGCTGGGTCACGGTGTAGTCGCCCGCGGCGTAGCCGGTGAGCTGCACGGTGTCGCCCACGCCGAGCCCCAGCACGACGTCGCCGCCGCAGTGGTTGTGCGAGGACACGACGTCGCCAGCCATGAAGTCCTCGAACACCCAGCCGGCGCAGAGGTCGAGGGCCTCCTGGTGGCCGGTGAGGCGCACGTCGAAGGAGTACGACGAGCCCGGCTCGGGCTCGGGCTCCGGCGCCGTGGTGACCTCGACGTCGGGGGTGTCGACGTCGAAGCTCGCATCGTGCTCGGCGGTGATGGGGCCGACGCCGCTCGTCGAGGTCGGGATCGCGCCGTGGAGGCCGCCCCAGGAGTCGGCGACCGCCGCCGGGGCGATGCCGGCGGCGGCGGTGAGGGTGAGGGCGGCAAGCAGCGCGAGTCGGGTTCGGGGCATGGACAGGGCCTTCCGTCGGGGCGGGTGCGACGCCTCAGCACCGTCGGCGGATCCCGATAATTGTCACAATTAGGACACGATCGACGCCAGGGTTGTTCCCGGATTCACACAAGTACACCCGATACGAGGGGTTTCCGGCGGCCCGGTCGCCCGGGGCGGCGCGTGGGGCGCGCCGTCACGCGGATGCGGGCGCGCGCGGTATTGTCGACAATATTGTCGATCGCGCGGACCGGCAGCGACGCCGGCACTGCGCCTACGGGAGGAGGGTCCCATGGCTGCGGACGTGCGCGTGCTCGAGGATCTCAAGGCCGCCATCCTGCGCGGCGAGTTCGCGCCGCGGCAGCGCCTCGTCGAGGCAGAGCTGTGCGAGCGCTTCGACGCGAGCCGCTTCTCCGTGCGCGCCGCCCTCCAGGCGCTCGAGGCGGACGGGCTCGTGGAGCGCCAGCGCAACATCGGCGCGCGCATCCGCGAGATCAGCCTCGAGGAGGCCGTCGAGATCAGCGAGGTGCGCCAGGTGGTCGAGGGGCTCATCGCGCGCCGCGCGGCCGAGCGAGCGACGGACGCCGAGGCCGAGGAGCTCGCCGCGATCGGCCGGCGGATGCACGATGCGGTGGCGGCCGGCGAGGTGGGGGAGTACAGCGAGCTCAACGCGCGCCTGCACGCCTCGCTGCGCGACATCGCGCGCCACGAGAAGGCGAACGGCATCATCGCGCACCTTCACGGCCAGATGGTCCGCCACCAGTTCGCGCTGTCGCGCGTGCCCGGCCGCTCGAAGGTGTCCGTGTGGCAGCACCAGGCGATCATCGACGCCGTGGTCGCGCGCGACGGCGACGCCGCCGAGACTGCGATGCGGGCGCACATCGCCTCCGTGATCGAGGCCCTCCGCGCGATCCCGTAGGCCGCGCGCGGCACGGCCCGAAGCCGCTTCCCCGGCACGGCCCGGCGGCACCCCCGCGACGACCGTGACACAAACGTTGCCAATATCGGCTACAAGATTGTCGACAATCCTGTTAGCGTGGGTGGTGCCACGCCCCCAAAGACGAGGGCGCGGGTCTCAAGGAGGAGCCCCATGCACGTTCAGTCACTGTCGGTCCGCCTGCGGACCGCCCTCGGCGCGATGGCCGCGATCAGCGTCCTCGCGCTCACCGCCTGCAGCTCGGACGGCGGCGACGACGGAGGCAGCAGCGCCTCCGCCGAGCCCATGGAGTCCGACACCGGCGGCGCGATGATGGAGACGGTCGACGTGACCGTCGGCGTCATCCCCATCCTCGACGTCGCCCCCCTGTACCTGGGTATCTCGGAGGGCTTCTTCGAGGACGCGGGCCTCAACATCACCACCGAGCTCGCCCAGGGCGGCGCGGCCATCGTGCCCGGCGTGGTGAGCGGCCAGTTCCAGTTCGGCTTCAGCAACGTCACCTCGCTCATCCTCGCCGAGTCGAACGACCTCGGCGTCGTGGCGGTCGGCCCCGGCGGCTCGACCACCGGCGACCTCATGAACGACTGGGCCGCGGTGATGACGCTGGCCGACTCCGGGATCTCGAGCCCCAAGGACCTCGAGGGCAAGAAGGTCGCGGTCAACACGCTCAACAACATCAACACGTCGACCATCAACAAGATGGTGCGCGACGACGGCGGCGACCCGTCGACCATCACCTACGTCGAGCTCGCGTTCCCGGACATCGTCCCGGCCGTGGCCTCGGGCGACGTCGACGCCGGCCAGGTCGTCGAGCCGTTCACGACGATCGCCAAGGGTCAGGACATGGTCAACCTGGGCTCGAACTACGCGGCCACGGACCCGAACCTCATGATCGCGGAGTACTTCACCTCGGCGACCTACGCCGAGGAGAACCCCGACGTCGTCGAGGCCTTCACGACCGCGCTCACCCAGTCCTTCGAGTACGCGAGCGAGAACCCCGACGCCGTGCGCGCCGTGCTCGCCGACTACACGAGCATGGACGAGGCCACCCAGCAGGCGGTCACGCTGCTGTCCTGGCCGAGCGAGATCGACGCCAACACGGTCCAGCTGCTCGCCGACCTCGCGGTCGAGGACGGCTTCCTGACCGAGGTCCCGGACCTCTCCCCGCTGCTCCCGTAGCGGTCCAGTCCGAGCGTCCGGGCCGAGGCGGCCCACCCCCGCCTCGGCCCGGACGGCCCACCCCCTCGACCTTGGAGAGACCGTGACCACCACCCCCACGGCGGCCCCGCCGGCACCGCGCGCGGCCCGCCCCCGCACCCGGAGGAGCGGCAGGCGCAACGACGCCTGGCTCGGCGTCCTCGGCGTGCTCATCGTCCTCGCGGGCGCCGAGCTGCTGTCCCGCACCGGGATCGTCAACCCCGACTTCCTCCCGCCCGTCACCGAGATGTACGCCTCGCTGTTCCAGCTCCTCGGCGAGGGCTCGTTCTGGGAGTCGCTGTGGCTCACCGTCCGCGGCTGGGCCGTGGGCCTCGCCGCCGCGATGGCGCTCGGCGTCCTCGTCGGCTTCGTGATCGGCTCCTCGCGCTTCCTGCGCGAGTTCACCAACTCGACGGTCGAGTTCCTGCGCCCCATCCCGTCGGTCGCGCTCATCCCGCTCGTCGTGCTGATGTTCGGCACCAAGCCCGCGTCGGCCTTCCTGCTCGTCCTCTACGCCGCGTTCTGGCAGGTGCTCGTCCAGGTGCTCTACGGCGTCGCCGACGTCGACCCGGTCGCGCGCGACACCGCGCGCTCGTACCGCTTCGGGCCGCTGCGCGTCGCCCGGTCGGTGATCTACCCGACCGCGCTGCCGTACATCATGACCGCCTTCCGCCTCGCGGCCGCGGTCGCCCTCATCCTCGAGATCACCGCCGAGCTCGTCATCGGCGTCCCGGGGCTGGGACGCGACATCGGCATCGCGCAGAGCTCCGGCAACGTGCCCGAGACCTACGCGCTCGTCATCGTCGTCGGCCTCATCGGCGTCGCGGTCAACCTGTTCGCCCGCTTCGTGGAGCGCAAGGCGCTCTGGTGGCACCCGTCCGTGAGGAGCGAGGTCGCATGAACGCCGCCCGTCTCGCCCGCAGGGCCTTCATGCTGCTGGGCCTGCCGCTGATCCTGCTCGCCGCCTGGTGGGTGGCCTCCGCGGGCAGCACCAGCCCGTTCTGGCCCCCGCTCCAGACCATCCTCGAGACCTTCCCCAAGACGTGGACGTGGGACCGCATCGTCTCCGACGTGTTCCCCAGCCTCGCGCGCCTCGGGATCGGCTACGCGCTCGCGGTGATCGTCGGCATCGTCGCCGGCACCGCGATCGGCCTGATGCCGCGCCTGCGGGCGCTGTCCGAGCCCGTGCTCGAGTTCTTCCGCGCGGTCCCGCCGCCCGTCCTTGTGCCGATCATCGCGCTGTTCGCCGGCTATACCGGCTGGCTCGGCAAGATCGTCACGATCGCGCTCGGCTGCCTCTGGCCCATCCTGCTCAACACCGTCGAGGGCGTGCGCGGCCTCGAGCCGGTCCTCACCGACACGGCCCGCAGCTACCACCTCAGCCGGTGGCGCCGCCTCGTGTTCGTCGTCCTGCCGGGCGCCAGCCCGCGCATCTTCACCGGCGCCCGCCAGGCGCTGTCCATCGGCGTGATCCTCATGGTCATCTCGGAGCTGTTCGGCGCGAACCGCGGCCTTGGCGCGGCCATCGTGCAGTTCCAGAGGAGCTTCGCCATCCCCCAGATGTGGACCGGCATCATCCTGCTCGGCCTCATCGGAGTCATGCTCGCGGCGATCTTCAAGGTCGTCGAGAGCCGGATGCTCGCCTGGTACGTCGGGCAGCGCCAGATCGAGCGAGGAGAGTAGACATGTCGATCATCCAGTCCGTCCGCCTGAGGTCCGCCGCCGCCGACGCCACCGCCGCAGGCAGGGTCGGCGACGACGTCGCCCTCGACCTGCGCTCCGTCCAGAAGACCTACGACACCCCCGGGCGCCCGCAGGTCGAGGCGATCCGTCACCTCGACTTCAGCATCCGCCGCGGCGAGCTCGTGTGCGTCGTCGGCCCGTCCGGCGCCGGCAAGACCACGCTCCTGCGCTCGATCGCGGGCCTGCTCGACCTCACCGCCGGCGAGGTCGTGCTCGACGGCGAGGTCGTCGCGGGACCGCCCCAGGGCATGGCGGTCGTCTTCCAGGAGTACGGCCGCAGCCTGTTCCCGTGGATGACGGTCCGCCAGAACATCGAGCTGCCCCTCAAGGAGAAGGGCATCGCCAAGGCCGAGCGGCACGCCAAGATCGACCGGGCCCTCGAGGAGGTCGGCCTCACCGAGGCCGCCGAGCAGCACCCGTGGCAGCTCTCGGGCGGCATGCAGCAGCGCGTCGCGATCGCCCGCGCGATCGCGTTCGAGCCCTCCGTGCTCCTCATGGACGAGCCGTTCGCGGCCGTCGACGCGCAGACCCGCGCCGAGCTCGAGGACCTCGTGCGGAAGCTGTGGAAGGACCTCGGCGTCACCGTCCTGTTCGTCACCCACGACATCGACGAGGCCGTCTACCTGGGCGAGCGCGTCATCGTGCTGTCGAACCGGCCCACGGTGCTGATGGAGGACGTGCGCGTCGACCTGCCGTCCGAGCGCGACCAGCTCACCACCCGCTCGGACGCGCACTTCGGCGAGCTCCGCGGCCACGTCTACGAGCTCATCCAGCGCGCCAAGCGCGGCGACCGCCCGGACGCCCCGCCGGCCGCCGCATCGTCCCCCCAGGAGGCCTGACATGGAGACCGTGATCCTCACCGACCCCCCACGGGCGGCCGCCGAGACCGTCGAGGCGTTCTCGACCATCGGCGTCGCCACCGTCCACGAGGCCATGGGGCGCACGCGGTCGATCTCCGCGCTGCGGCCCATCCAGCAGGGCGTGCGGGTCGCGGGCACCGCGGTCACGGTGATGAGCTGGCCGGGCGACAACCTCATGATCCACGCCGCGATCGAGCAGTGCGGGCCCGGCGACATCCTCGTCGTCACCACCCGCGAGCCGTCGTCGCACGGCATGTTCGGGGAGCTGTTCGCCACAGGCTTGCAGCAGCGCGGCGTGGTCGGAGCGATCATCGACGCGGGCGTGCGCGACACCCAGGAGCTGCGCGACATGGGCTTCCCCGTGTGGTCGCGGCACGTCAACGTCATGGGCACGGTGAAGTCCACGCCGGGCGCGATCAACGTGCCGATCGTGGTCGGCGGGCAGGTCATCGACGCGGGCGACATCGTGGTCGCCGACGACGACGGCCTCGTCGTGGTGCCCCGCCGCGAGGCGGACGATGCGCTGGTGAAGTCGCGCGCGCGGCTCGCCAAGGAGGAGGCCACGCGCGAGGCGTTCGTGGGCGGCGAGCTGGGCCTCGACCGCTACGGGATGCGGCCGGTGCTCGTGGATCTGGGCGTGACGTACCGGCGCCACCCGGAGGCCGATCCCGCATGACCGGCATCCCCTGCGCGCTCATGCGCGGCGGCACCTCCAAGGGAGGGATCTTCCTCGCGGAGGATCTGCCCGCGGAGCCCGCCGCGCGCGACGACCTGCTGCTGCGGATCATGGGCAGCCCCGACGACCGTCAGATCGACGGTCTCGGCGGCGCGCACCCGCTCACCAGCAAGGTCGGCGTGGTGAGCCTCGCGGGGGACGATGCGGCGGACATCGACTACCTGTTCCTCCAGGTCGCGGTGGACAAGCCGGTCGTGTCGACCTCGCAGACGTGCGGCAACATCCTCGCCGCGGTCGCGCCGTTCGCGATCGAGCGCGGCCTCGTGCCCGCGCAGGGCGACGCCACGGTGGTGCGGGTGCGGATGGTCAACACCGGCACGGTCGCCGCGCTCACGGTGCGCACCCCCGGCGGCGAGGTCACCTACGACGGCGACGCGGAGATCTCCGGGGTGCCGGGGACGGCCGCGCCGGTCGAGGTCGCGGTCGAGCCCGCGGCCGGCGCCCTGCTGCCCACCGGCAACCCGGTCGACACGATCGCGGGGGTCGAGGCGACGCTCATCGACAACGGCATGAAGTCGGTGCTGGTGCGCGCGGCGGACCTGGGGGTCGTCGGGGACGAGGACCCCGCGGCGCTCGAGGGCGACGCCGACGTGGTGCGCCGCGTGGCCGAGATCCGGGCGGCGGCCTTCCCGCTCATGGGCATCGACGGCACCCCCGAGTCCACCACCACGCCGAAGATCGTGCTGCTCTCCGCCCCCGCGGCGGGCGGCGCGATCCGCACGCGCAGCTTCATCCCGTTCCGCGTCCACGAGGCGATCGGCGTGCTCGGCGCGGCCTCCATCGCCGCGGGCCTCCGCGTGGCAGGGACGGTCGCCGACGGCCTCGCGGTGCTCCCGCCGGACGGGGCGCCGCTCCGGATCGAGCACCCCACCGGCTTCCTCGACCTGCACGTGGATCCGGTCCCCGGCGACCCGGGCGCGGTAGGGGAGACCCGCGTGATCCGCACCGCCCGCATGATCATGGACGGGCGCGTCCACCCGCGGAGCTCGGCCGTCCCGACCACGAAGGAGCACGGATGACGCGCGTCGCCCTGATCGGGCTCGGAGAGGTGGGACGGGTCTTCGCCGAGGACCTGCGGGCCCAGGGGGTCACCGACCTCGCGGCCTGGGACACGGCCTTCGCGGACGCCGACAGCAAGGCGTCCCGCAACGCCCGCGAGCTCGGCCTCGCCCCTACCTCGAGCGCCGCCGAGGCGGTCGCCGGCGCGGACCTCGTCGTGTCCGCGGTGACCGCGATGAACTGCGTGGGCGCCGCATCGTCCGTCCTCGACGGGATCGCGCCCGGCGCCTGGTTCTTCGACCTCAACTCGAGCTCGCCGGGGCACAAGCAGGAGGCCTCGCGGCTGGTCGACGGCGCGGGCGGCCGCTACGTCGAGGCGGCCCTCATGTCGCCCATCGGCCCGCGCCGCCTCGCGTCCCCGTTCATTCTCGGCGGCCCGCACGCGGTCGACTTCGGCGCCCTCGCGCCCGGCATGGGCCTGGCCGAGGTGCGCGTGGGCGCCGGCGAGGTCGGGGTCGCCGCCGCGACCAAGCTGTGCCGGTCGGTCGTGGTGAAGGGGCTCGAGGCGCTGCTCTCCGAGTCGCTGCTCGCGGCGCGCCATTACGGGGTCGACAAGGACGTCGTCATGTCGCTGTCGAACATCCTCCCCGAGGCCGACTGGGGCGCCATCGCGGGCTACTTCATGTCGCGCTCGCTCCAGCACGGCGGTCGCCGCGCGGAGGAGATGGAGGAGGCCGCCGCGACGGTCGCGGAGGCGGGCGTGACGCCGTGGATGGCGTCGGCGACCGTCGAACGGCAACGCTGGGCGGCGCAGTTCGGCGACGTCCTGCCGCAGGACACCACCCCCGCGCTCGTCGACGCCATCAGGGTCGCAGCGGGGCTCTTCGAGGAGGGCGACGGATGATCATCGACTGCCACGGCCACTACACGACCGCCCCCGCCGCGCACAGCGACTGGCGCGAGGCGCAGCTCGCCGCGTGGGAGGCGGGGGAGGCGCCGCCGCCGTACCCCGTCATCTCCGACGACGAGATCCGCGAGTCCATCGAGGCGAACCAGCTGCGGCTCATCCGCGAGCGGGGCGCGGACGTCACCATCTTCTCGCCGCGCGCCTCCGCGATGGGGCACCACCTGGGCGACCTCGGCACGTCCGAGGCGTGGACCGCGGCATGCAACGACCTCATCGCGCGCGTGGTGGACCTGTTCCCGGGCACGTTCATCGGTGTCGCCCAGCTGCCCCAGGCCGCGGGCGAGGGCCTCGACGCGGCTATCCGCGAGCTCGACCGACGGGTCGCTGAGGGATTCGTCGGCGTCAACCTCAACCCCGACCCCAGCGGCGGCCACTGGACCTCGCCGCCCCTCACCGACCGCTACTGGTACCCGATCTACGAGCGCATGGTCGAGCACGACGTGCCCGCCATGATCCACGTCTCGGCCTCGGCCAACCCCGCCTTCCACGCGACCGGCGCGCACTACATGAACGCCGACACGACGGCCTTCATGCAGCTGCTCCAGGGCGACCTGTTCGCGGACTTCCCGACGCTGCGCCTGATCATCCCGCACGGCGGGGGAGCGGTGCCGTACCACTGGGGCCGCTACCGGGGCCTCGCGGACATGCTGAAGAAGCCCGCGCTCGACTCGCACGTCATGGGCAACGTCTTCTTCGACACGTGCGTCTACCACCAGCCCGGGATCGACCTCCTGACCGACGTGATCCCCGCGGAGAACATCCTCTTCGGCTCGGAGATGGTGGGCGCGGTGCGCGGCATCGACCCCACCACGGGCCACTACTTCGACGACACGCTGCGATACGTCGAGGCCGCCGCGCTGTCCGCCGAGGACCGCGAGGCGATCCTGTCGGGCAACGCCATGCGGGTCTACCCCCGGCTCGCCGCGGCCCTCTCCCGACAGTCCGCACGGAGCTGAGCGCGACACCCCGGGGACGGGGGCGCATCGGCGTGCGGTGACCGGCGCGTCGCGCCGAGATCCGTGCGCCCTGTCGGGGCGGCGGGGAGGCGGGGAGGCGCGGGGACGATGCGGCGGTGACCTTGGTCCCTCGCCGGCGGCTCCTATTGGACATACGTTCAATAGCGTCACCGACGACCGCCCATCCCCCAGGAGTCACCCGTGCCCGCCACCGCCTTCAGCCACGTCCTCGAGCCCGCCCAGCTGGGCGACCTCCAGCTGCGCAACCGCGTCATCATGGTCCCGATGGGGACCGAGATGGGCGACCACGACGGCCACCTCACCGACCGCGAGGTCGCTTACTACGCCGAGCGCGCCAAGGGTGCGGGCCTCGTCTGCACCGGCATCAACGCCGTCACCGACGACTACGAGGTCATCAACGAGGGCCTCGGCCGCGTCGACACCGACGCCGCGATCCCCGGCCTCACCAAGCTTGCCGAGGCGTTCCACGCGCGCGGCGGCGCCGTGTCCGTCCAGCTCACCGCGGGCCTGGGCCGCAACATCAACAACATCGACCCCGAGCGGCTGCCGATCTCGGCCTCCGACAACCCGCACTGGCTGGACCCGAGCGTCAAGTGCCGCCCGCTCGAGACCCACGAGATCAAGGTCATCGTCCAGCGCTTCAAGGAGGCCGCGCAGCGCTGCGCCACGGCCGGCATCGACGCGATCGACATCCACGGCCACACCGGCTACGTCATCGACCAGTTCCTGTCGCCCGTGTGGAACCGCCGCACCGACGAGTACGGCGGCTCCGTCGAGAACCGCTGCCGCTTCGCCGCCGAGATCATCGCGGCCGTCAAGGAGGGTGCGCCCGGCCTGCCGGTGAGCTTCCGCCTGTCCGTCGACCACCACTTCGAGGGCGGCCGCACCCCCGCCGAGTCGGTCGAGATCGCGCGGCAGCTCGAGGCCGCCGGCCTCGACCTGCTCATGATCGACGAGGGCTCGTACGAGGCCATGGACTACGTGTTCCCGCCGTACTACCTGGGCGACAACTGCATGATGGGCTCCGTCAAGATGTTCAAGGACGCGCTCACGATCCCCGTGCTCGGTTGCGGCAACCTCACCCCCGAGCGCGCCGAGTCCGCCATCGCGAGCGGCGAGATGGACTTCGCCGGCATCGGGCGCGCGCTCATCGCGGACCCGGAGTGGGCCGCGAAGCTCGCCGAGGGCCGCCGCGAGAACATCCGCCCCTGCATCCGCTGCAACCAGCTGTGCGTGGGCAACGCGTTCGTCGGCCAGCCGCTCGGCTGCGCGGTCAACCCGACCGTCGGCTTCGAGCGCGAGCGCGTCCTCGCGCCCGCCGCGACGCCCAAGCGCGTCGCGATCGTGGGTGCGGGTCCGGCCGGGCTCGAGGCCGCGCGCGTCGCGGCCCTGCGCGGCCACACGGTCGACGTGTACGAGAAGGGCGAGCAGCTCGGCGGCGTGCTGTGGCCCGCCGCGACCCCGGACTTCAAGAAGGAGCTGCGCTCCATGATCTTCTGGTGGGAGCGCCAGCTCCAGGACCTGCCCGTGACCGTGCACCTCGGCACCGAGATCGCCGCGGACTCGCCCGAGCTCGACGGCGCCGACGCGATCATCGTCGCGGTGGGCACCGAGCCCGTGGCGCCCCCGATCCCGGGCCTCGACGGCGACAACGTCGTCGAGGTCATCGACGCCCACCTGGGGGCGGACCTGGGCCACCGCATGGTCGTGTGCGGCGGCGGCCTGTCGGGCGCCGACTTCGCGCTCGAGATGCAGGAGAAGGGCCACGACGTCACCGTCGTCGAGATGGCCGACGGCATCGCCCCCGACCTGCTGATGATCAACCGCATCACGCTGCTGCGCGACCTCGCCGAGGCCGGCGTGACGCTCCTCACCGGCCACCGGGTCGTCGAGGTCAACGCGGCCGGCGTCAAGGTCGACGGCCCCGACGGCCCCGTGCAGATCGCGGCGGACACCGTGGTGAGCGCCTTCGGCGTGCGCCCCGCGACCGCGCTGGTCGAGGCGCTCCAGGCGCGCGGCGCCGTCGCGGTCGGCGACTGCGTCAAGCCCGCCAAGGTGGGCGACGCGATCAACGCCGGCTTCGAGGCGGCCTTCGCGCTGTAGAGATCGTGAGCATCTCTCCACGCAAGGCCCGGGATGTGAACGCGAACTCGAGCGGTTCGGGCCCCGGATCGCGCGTCTGCGGTGGAGGAGTGCCTCGCGTGCGTGGAGAGGTCCACGGGTAGGTCCGAGGTCCGACGCGCGCAGACTCGTCGCGCCGTACCGTGAGTCGACCCTCGGAGGGACCCGTGACCCAGCCGCCCGCGCCCGCGATGCGCGCCCCCGTGCGCGCGTCCCGCGTCGCGTGGCTCGTGCTCGTGTCGGGCATGGCGCTGTACTTCGTCGCCATCGTCAACCGCACCGCGCTCGGCGTCGCCGGCGTCGCTGCGCTCGACCGCTTCGGGATCGAGGCGGCGTGGCTGTCCATCCTCGCGATCGCGCAGGTCGCGACCTACGCGGCCCTGCAGCTGCCCGCGGGCGCGCTGCTCGACCGCTGGGGCCCGCGCCGGCTGATGATCGGCGGGGCGCTGCTCATGGCGGTCGGCACCGCGCTCCTCGCGGTCACCACGAGCCTCCCGGTCGCGATCCTCGCGCGCGTGCTCATCGGGGCCGGCGACGCCCCGATCTTCATCTCCGCGTGCCGCCTCATCCCGCTGTGGTTCCCGCCGCGTCGCGTGCCCGTGCTCGTCCAGGTGACCGGCCTCGTGGGCCAGGCGGGCCAGCTCGCGACCTCGATCCCCGTGGCCTGGCTGCTGCACGACCTCGGCTGGACCGCGACCTTCACCGTGCTCGCCGTCGCGACCCTGGCCGTCGCCGCGCTCGCGGTCCGCGGCATCCGCGTCCCCGCCGCGGCGACGGGCGCCTCCCCGGCCCGCGCATCGTCCCTGCGCGAGTCCATCCGCGTCGCCGCCCGCCCGGCGGGCACGCGCCTCGGCTTCTGGACGCATTTCCTCTCGCTGTGCTCGGCCAACACGGTCGCGCTGCTGTGGGGCGTGCCGTTCTTCGTGTCGACCCAGGGGCTGTCGCTGGGCCAGGCGAGCGCGCTGCTCATGGTGATCACCCTCACGAAGATGGCCGCGGGCCCGCTCGCGGGCTCGTTCACCGCGCGCCACCCGCTGCGGCGCAGCTGGCTCGTGCTCGGCTCGGCCGTCGCGACCGCGCTCGCGTGGGTCGCCATCCTGGTCCCGGACACCCCTCGGTCGGTGTGGGAGCTCGGCGTGCTCATGGCCGTCATCGGCGCCGGCGGGCCCGTCTCGCTTATCGCGCTCGACTACGCCCGCACCTTCGGCCCCGAGGAGGCGATGGGCACCGCGACGGGCTTCGTCAACGTCGGCGGCTTCGTGTCGACCATCCTCGGGATCGTGCTCGTGGGCGTGACGCTGCAGCTCGTGTCGCCCGACGGCGCCTCGACCTACACGCTCGACGAGTACCGCATCGCGTTCGCGACGCTGCTCGTCCCGTGGGTCATGGGCATGGCCGGAGTGCTCCGCAACCGGCGCCTCGCGCGCGCCGACATGGCGGCCGCGGGAGTGGTGGTGCCGCCCCTGCGCGAGGTGATGAGGCGGCGCCGATAGGCCCCCCATAAGGGACGATGGTGACGTTCACATCGCGGGTTTGACGGGGGGCCGTCCGTGGTCCCACAATCCTCACAACAGTGCGTGTCGGCTGCATAAGTCGGCGCGCACTGTCTCTTTTCCCGGGGGTGTCCGGGACGGAGGGACGATGCGCCGGGCACGCGGCCGCGGCGGGCGGCGGCGTGGTGCGCGGAAGGGCCGTGACCTGACCGTTACCGTAGGACGGTGGTCGACTACATCGGGCGCGCGCTCGTCGCGGACGCCCTTCGCGAATGGAGGGAGCAGCTCCAGCAGCTGGCGACCGTCTCGCCGCTGCGGGACCTCGCGCTGAGCGAGACGACCACGGTGGATCTGCGCGGCTCGCACCCCGGCGGGCTGGCCCCGCTCTTCGCCGGCCGGGCCACGTCGCTCGGCGTCCTCATCCGCGATCCCGAGCACTACGCGCAGGCGCTGCACCGCATCCGCCTCATCCGCGAGAACGCCGAGCGGGTCAAGGCCGCCACCGGCGTGTGGACCGCCGCGATGGTGATCGGCACCGTCGCGTGGGACGAGGACGGACGGCGTCGTGAGATGCCGCTCGTCATGCGCCCCGTGCACTTCGAGCCCGCCCGCCAGGGCGACGTGCTCCTCACGATGCTCGATCAGGTCGCCGTCAACCCGGTCTTCCTCACGGAGGCGCGCGACCGCGGCGTCGACGCCGGCCTCCAGGGCGTCCTCCCGCAGGCCGGGCCGGGACTCGAGTTCGACCCGCGGCCCCTGTGGCAGCACGTGCGCACCCTTGGCGACAGCTTCCCCGGCATCGAGGTCGCGGACCGCCTCTTCGTCGGCGCGTTCGACGACCCCGAGCAGCGCCTGCTCGACGACCTCGACGACATGGACCCCGTCATCGGCGCGTCCGACATCCTCGCGGCCACCGCGGGCGACCGCGACGCGCAGGCCCTCCTCGCGCAGCCGCTGCCGGCCTTCCCCGTGGGCGACCGCGACCCGTTCGCGGAGCGCGGCGTGGGCGACCTCGACGACGGCGAGTTCGCTGCCCTCGACCTCATCGCCACCGGCCGCTCCGTGTTCCTCCAGTCCCCGCCCGGCTCCGACCCGGTCGGCGCCGTCGCCGCGATCGTGGCCGACGCCGCGGCGTCCGGCCGCGCGGTCATGGCCGTCGGCGGCACCGAGCAGTCGGTGCGCGCGGTCGCGAAGCGGCTCGACCGCGTGGGCGTGTCCGAGGCCTACGTGTCCGGCGCCGTCGGCTCGTGGAACGAGACCGCGCGCCGCCGCCTCCTCACCTCGATGACGATGGGCGTCGACGACGTCGACGACGAGACGCTGCGGGTGGCGGGGGAGAGCCTCCTCACCGCCCGCCACGAGCTCGAGACGCGCCTCGACGCGCTGCACCGCCCGCATCGTCCGTGGGACGTGAGCGCGTACGACGCCGTCCAGGCCGTCGTCCGCCTCATCTCCACCGCGCCGGCGCCCAGGACGCAGCTGCGACTGGGCGCGGAGGCCGCCGCCCTGGTGGCGGAGCACGGGTTCGCCTCCGTCGCGCACGCGATGGTCGAGCGCCTCCGCCCCGACGCCGCCCCCGAGGAGCCCGCGCCGACGGCCTCGCAGGCCACGACCGTGCTCGTGCCATGGTGGTCCGAGGTGGCCGAGGACGCGGAGGAGGGCGCCCGGCTCGACGAGGCGCTCGCGACGCTCGTCGTGCGCCACCTGCCCAAGATGCGGGCCGAGGCGCAGATCGCCGCGCACGAGACCGGCATGGACGAGGCGCCCACGATCGCCGCGTGGGCGGACCAGGTGGGCCTGTTCACGGACCTGCGCGCGACCCTCGAGATCTTCTCGCCGGCGGTGTTCCACCGCTCGCTGCACGACCTGGTCGCCGCGACCGCGCCCCCCGGCACCCCGCAGGCGGGCACGCTCGCGCGCCGCGACCGGCGCGCGCTGCGCCGCCGCGCGGTCGAGCTGCTGCGCCCCGGCCGCACCAAGGACGACCTCCACGAGAACCTCGTCGCGGCCCACGCGCAGGCGCTGCGCTGGCGCGCGCACTGCTCGGCCGGCGGCTGGCCGCTCGTGCCCGACGACTTCGACCTCTACGCCGACCGCGTCGAGAACGTGCTGCGGCTGTGGTCGCGACTCGCCGGCCCGGTCGCCCAGGTCGCCGGCGAGCAGGACCTGCTCGACCAGCCGTGGGAGCACGTGCGCGAGGTGCTCGACAGGCTCGCCGAGGGCGTGCCCGGCACGCTCGAGGCCGCCGAGGCGGTCCCGGTCGAGCGCGACCTCGAGTCCGCCGGCCTCGGCCCGCTGCTCGCGGAGCTCGCCGCGCGCGACGAGGCCGACGCCTCGCCCGAGCAGGTGCGCCGCGACCTCGAGTTCGCGTGGTGGGCCTCCGCCTTCGACGCGATCGTGTCCGCGGACCCCCGGCTCACCGAGGAGGGCGCCGTCGGCCGCGTGGTCGAGCAGTTCCTGCTGCGGGACCGCGAGTTCTCCGAGGCCCGTGTGGGTCCGCTCATGCGCGCCGTCGCCGAGCGTCGCCGCATCGCGATCGCCCGCCACCCCGACTTCGCGCGCGACCTCTTCGCCACGCTCGTCGAGGGCGCCGACGCGCCCTATCGCGAGCTGTGGCGCGACCACCAGCCGCTCGTGAGCGCGCTGCGCCCCATCACGCTCGCGACCGCCGAGCAGGTGTCCCGGCTCGCGCCGCCCACCCGCTGCCTCGACGTCGCGGTCGTGTTCGGCGCCGAGTCGCTCGCGCTCGCCGAGACCGTGCCGACCCTCGCCCGCGCCCGCCAGGTGGTCGTGGTCGGCGATGCCGAGTCCGCGACCCGCAGCGCCGTCGCGGTCTTCGCGGAGATGCTGCCGCGCGTGCCGCTCCACGCTCTGCCTCAGCCACGCGACCCGCGCGTCACCGGCGTCCTGGGCACGCTCGCGTACGGCCGCTCGCTCAGCTCGCTGCCGTCCGCGGGGACGCCGCACGCGCTCGAGGTGACCGTGCTCGACGCGACCGGCTCGGCCGCCGCCGGCGAGCACGCCGTCGAGTCCACCCGCGCCGAGGTCGCCGCCGTCATCGAGCACGCCGACCGCGTGGTCCACTCGATGCCGCGCCGCACGCTCGCGATCGTCGCGGGCAACGAGCTCCACGCCGCCCGCATCCGCGACACGCTCGACGAGCGCGGCGCTCGCCTCGCCGAGGCCGTCACCGTCGTGACGCTCGGCAACGCGGCGGGCCTCGACGTCGACGAGGCGATCCTCACGCTCGGCTACGCGCGCGACGCGTCGGGCACGCTGCCCGCGCGGCTCGGCGCGCTGTCGGAGGAGTGGCGCGCGCAGGCGCTCGCTCAGGCCGTGGTCGCGAGCCACGAGCAGCTCACCGTCGTGACGGCGCTCGGCGCCGACGACCTCGCCGCGATCGCCGAGGGCGGCGAGGCGGACGCGATCGACGGGCTCCGCGAGCTGGTGCTCGCGGTCGGCTCGGAGCCGGTCCCGCCGGAGCGTCCCGAGCCGGCCCCCGGCGACTGGCTGCTCGCGGACATCGCGGGCCGCGTGCGCGCCGAGGGCTACGCCGTCCACGTCCGCTACGGCACGGGCGCCGACGCGATCCCGCTGGTCGTCGGCGGCCGTCACGACCGCGGCTACCGCGTCGCTGTCGTCACCGACGAGGCCTCGCGCAGCGCCTCGGCGAGCGTGCGCGACCGCATGCGCCACCAGTACGCGAGCCTCGAGGCCCTCGGCTGGACCGTCGTGTCGCTGTGGACGCTCGACGTCTTCATGGATCCCGATGCGGCCGTCGCGGCCATCATCGACGCCGTCGAGCGCGACAAGGCGCCGCTCGTGTGGGAGCAGCCGACGCTCGACCTCGGCGTCGAGACGTCCGAGATCCGCGTGCCCGCGGAGGAGGTCTTCGACCTCGACTCCGTCGACGCCGTCACCGGCGCGATCCCCGAGCTGCGGGCCGAGGAGCCGCCCGCCCCCGTCGAGACCCCGGCCGAGCCGGAGGCGCCGGACGTCACGCTCGGCATCTCGGTCATGCTCGCCGAGCAGATCCTCGCGGACAAGGTCGAGACCCGCGCGCTCCAGGTGCAGGCGGAGCTCGACTTGGAGGGCCGGGCCGCCCAGGCGGACGATGAGGGCATGACCGAGGAGCCCGCCGACCAGACCGCCGAGGAGCCGGCCGAGCACGCCGCCGCCGAGGACGAGCCCACGCAGGACCCGGCCGACGAGGCCGAGGCGCCCGACGAGACCGACGAGGTCGAGGCGGAGACCGAGGCCACCGACGAGTCCGCGGCCGAGGACACGGAGGCGACCACCGCATCGTCCCTGCCCTCGCCGCCGCCCATCCGGCCCGCCTCGCGCGGCGCCGGCCGCCCGCTCATCCCCACGCGGGCGAGCGAGGACCTCGACGAGGGTTGGGGCGGCTCGCACGGCGGCTCGAGCCGCGACGAGGAGATCAAGCGGGAGCGCCCGCCGCACTGGTGAGCGGCGGGGCCCCGATCAGGAGGCGCTGGAGGCGGTCTTCGCGTCCGAGCGCGAGTCCGTGCGGTAGAAGCCCGAGCCCTTGAAGGTCACGCCGACCGAGCCGAAGCGCTTGCGCACGGGCGCGGTGCACTCGGGGCACTCGGTCAGCGCCGCATCGTGGATGGACTGGACCGCATCGAACGCGTGGTCGCACGCGGTGCACGCGTAGGAGTACGTAGGCATGCGCACATTCTACGCGGGGAGCGGGTATGCCCCCTCGGGTGTGATGACCATGTCCACGCCGAGGTCGTGTCGCTCGCGCGGCAGCGGCGTCTCGCGGACGTCGTGGACCTCGTTCGCGAACGTGAGCGCCACCACGGGTGCCGCGGGCCGGGCGTCCATGAGCGCGCGGTCGTACCAGCCGCCGCCCTGGCCCAGGCGGGTGCCGGAGGTGTCGACCGCGAGGGCGGGCACGACGATGACGTCGGCCTCGGCGAGCGCCGCCGAGGGGAGGAAGTCGCCGCTCGGCTCCGGCGGGCGGCCGGGGGCGCGCTCGACCAGGTCCTCGACGCCGTGGTAGACGCCCCAGCCGCGCTGGAGGCCGTCGCCGAGCAGCGGGATGAGCACCTTGACGCCGCGCCGGTGGAGGGCCTCGATGAGGAGGTCGGTGCCGGGCTCGTGCGCCCGGGACGCGTAGACGGAGACGCAGCGCGCCTCCTGGATGCTCGGCAGGGCGAGCACGAGGTCGCGAAGGGCGGCGGCCGCCTCGTGGCGCCGCCTCTCGCTCCGCTGGAGCCTCTCGCGTCGGATGGTCGCCCTCAGGTGCGCCTTCGCCTCGTCCGGTTCGAGTGCGCGAAGAGAGCTGTCGGACATCGGCGTCATGGGCACCATTGTGCCAAAGGTGAGTAAATCTTTGTTCCACCTCCGGGCATGTCCCTAGGCTCTGCACATGTGTCGAGCAGGAGATCGCCCGTGCTGAGCCGCACCCTCGAGGAGCACCGCGTCGCGGTCACGAACGCGCTCGCCCCCATCCCGCCGCTCACGGTCCTCGTGGGCGACGCGGCGGGCGCGACGCTCGTCGAGCCGCTGGTGGCGGCCGCGCCGCTGCCCGCGCACGACATCGCGGCGTGGGACGGCTACGCGGTGCGCGCGGGCGACGTCACGGCCGGCGCGCTCCCCGTCGCGCACGACGTGTCGTTCGCCGACCGCGGCCCGCGCACCCACCTGCCCGGCACGGCGGCCCGCGTCGCCTCGGGCATGCCCGTCCCCACCGGCGCCGATGCGGTGGTCCCGCTCGTCGCCACCGATCGCGGCGTCGCGCGGGTCGAGGTCCACGCGCCCGTGAGGGCTGGCGCGGGCGTGCGCCGCGCGGGCACCGACGCGGAGGCCGGGCGCATGCTCGTGCCCGCGGGACGGCGCCTGGGCGGCCGCGAGCTGGCGCTGGCGGCGTCGCTCGGCCACCCGCGCCTCACCGTGCGCCCCGTGCCCCGCGTGGTGGTGCTGGCGACCGGCGGAGAGCTCGTCGACCCCGGCTCCGGCCGGCCCGGCGTGCCCGAGGCCACCGGCCACCTCGTGGCGGTCGCGGCCCGCAACGCCGGCGCCCACGCCTACCGGGTCGGGCCCGTCCCCGACGACCGCCCCACGCTGCGCACCGCGATCGAGGACCAGCTCGTGCGCGCCGACCTCCTCATCGTCACCGGCGGCCTCAGCGACGGCGGCGACGACACCGTCATCCAGGTCCTCGAGGACCTCGGCACGGTGGACGATGTGCGGCTCGCCCTGGAGCCCGGCCCGCACCACGCCTTCGCGATGCTGGGCGACGAGGGCGCGCGCCGGGTGCCGACCATCGCCCTGCCGGGCGCCCCGGCCGCCGCGGCGCTCGCCTTCGAGGCCTACGTGCGGCCCGCGCTGCGGCGCATGTGCGGCTTCACCGAGGTGGTGCGTCCGGGCGTGCGGGCCCGCCTGGACCGCGGCTGGCCGTCCCCGAAGGGCATCACGCAGGCGGTGCCCGTGAGGCTGGGGCTCGACTCGTCCGGGACCGTGACGGCGTCCCCCGCGTGCGAGCCCGGGGACGTCACGCTCGCGGCGCTCGGCGACGCGGACGGCATCGCGTGGGTCGACGCGGCGGCCTCGGAGGTGCGTGCGGGCGACGTGCTGCGCTGCACGGTGTGGGACGACTGATGTCCCGCGACCTCGTCCTCGGCGCGCCCGGGCTGCTGCTGCGCCCGCTCAGGCCGCGGGACGAGGACGAGTGGATGACCCTGCGCGCCGACAACCGCGACTGGCTGCGGCCGTGGGAGGCGACCGTCCCGCCCGAGGGGGAGACGCCCGACATGACGTTCCGCGCATTCGTGCGCGAGGAGCGCCGTCAGCGACGTCGTCTCGAGGCGCTGCCGCTCGCGATCGAGGTCGACGGCGCGCTCGCGGGGCGCGTGGTGATCGCGGGGATCCAGTGGGGCGCGCAGCGCTCGGGCTCGCTCGGATACTGGGTGGCGCGAAGCCTCGCCGGTCACGACATCGTCCCGCGCGCCGCGGCCATGCTCACCGAGCACGCCTTCCGCGTCGGGCTCCACCGCGTCGAGATCGCGATCCGGCCCGAGAACGCGGCCAGCCTGCGGGTCGCCGAGAAGCTCGGCTTCACCGAGGAGGGCCGGCGCCGCTCGTACCTCTACATCGACGGCGGCTGGCGCGATCACGCGATCTTCGCGCGCACTCAAGACGACCCTCGTACCGGACGATATTGGGGTGTCGGCGGCTGACACGCCGGGCGCGTTGCGACGCTCGCGGGCGACGCGGCCGTAACGTCGTGCCATGCCTCCCGCTGGACTGCTCGCGATCATCGCCCTCGGCATGGTGCTCGCCTACGTCATCCCCCAGCGGATCCGCGAGCGCGCCGACTACGCGCTCGTCCGGACCGAGGACCGGTACTCCGCGGAGATGCGCGTGGTGAAGACCACCGCGTCGCGCGTCGAGCGCCCAGTCACCCACGCCTCCTCCGACTCGGGCGAGGTGCCGCTGCTCGCCACCGGCGCCGCCCGTGCCTCCATCGCCTCGCTGGGCGCCGACGCGATGTCGCGTCCCGCCGGGCCGATCGACAAGGCCGCGACCGCCGCGCAGCGCCAGCTCCTGGCGATGCGCAGCGACCGGGCCACCGCGCTCGCCGAGCGTCGCGCCCGGGCCCGCCGCCGCGCGCGCGTCGCCCTCGGCGTCACCGCGCTCGCCGCCGCGGCCTGGATCCTCGTCGCGTTCGGCCTGGTGCACGCCGTGGTCGGCGCGGTCGCGACCGCGATGCTCGCGGGCGTGCTGGTCCAGGGCGCCCGCGCCGCCGCCGCGCAGCGCCGCGTCGACGCGCGCCTGGCGCTCGTCGCGCGCGAGGTCGGCGCCGCCGCGACCGCGACCCAGGCGCTGCGCAAGGTCACCGCGGATCGCGCGGCCGGCCGCGAGTCGCAGCCGTCCGACGTCGAGACGCAGGCCATCCAGATCGTCACGTCCGCGGACCTCGCGCCGCTGTCGGCCCCCGCGCCGATGCGGTTCGCGCCGGTCAAGCCCTCGGTGGAGCCGGCCGCGCCGGCCGTCGAGGAGTCCGCGGCGTGGAGCCCGCGCGAGATGCCGGCCCCGAGCTACACGCTCAAGGCCGAGGTGCGGCCCGCGCAGGCGCGCCCGCTCGACACGGGCGACATCGCCGCGGCCTCGTACCGCGCCGAGGAGGGCGAGGGGGCGCCGGCCGCTCCCGCGACCGGGTCGCTCGACGCGATCCTCGCCCGCCGCCGCAGCGCCTCCGCCTGAGCCCGGGCCCGGGCCGTCTCACCCTGACCTGAGCCCCGTCCGCCGCACCCTTCGAGGTGCTCGGTGCCCAGCACAGGCAAGATCGAGCACTGAGCACCTCCGAGCGCGTCTCGGCCTGAGCCCCCGCGCGGCCCGCCGGTCGCCGCAGCGCGAGGGCCGGGACCCTCGCGGGTCCCGGCCCTCGCCCTGCTCAGACGCGCACGCGGCGCCCGTTCGCGATGAGCGCGGGCGGCGCCGGGGTCTCGGCCCCGGGCACCATCGCGAACAGCCGGTCGAACACATTGACGCGGTCGAACTGCATCGCGTGCTCGCGCGCGCGGCCCTCCCACCACTCGGCGTCCGCCTCGTCCATGCCCGCGGCACAGACGTTGAGCGCCACGGTGAGCGCCGACGGGTCGCCCGACGGCACCACGACCGCGGTGTCGCCGACCGCCTCGAGGATGCCGCCCGTGTCGCACGTGATGACGGGTCCGCCGCCGGCGAGCATCTTCTCCACGAGCGCGATGCCGAAGGTCTCCGTGAACTCCGGCGCCGGCTTGGACGGCAGCGCGTACGCGGTGCACGCGGCCATGAGGTGCGGCTTCTCGTCGTCGCCCACGTCCTGGAGGAAGACGATGCGGTCCTTGGCCTTGGTGCGCGACGCCACCCGCTGGAAGTACGGCAGGTCGGGGCCGCGGCCCGCGATCACCAGCGTCTGGCTCTGGCACGCCTCGGAGGCCGCGAAGCCGCGGATGAGGTCGTCGACGCCCTTGGCCTTCTGCAGCCGCGAGAGGTAGAGCACGTACTCGCCGCGCCGCAGCCCGCGGGACGCGAGCACCCGGTCCGTCTCCGCATCGTCCAGCGCGAGGTACGCGGAGGTGTCGATCGCCGGGTACGAGATCCGCACCCGCTCCTCGCACTGCGCGGCGAAGGCCGTGCCGTACATCGCGTCCAGCTCGGCCGCCGAGGCCACGATGACGTCCTTGGTGTACTGCGAGACCGCGACGCACACGTCCTGGCTGAGGTACGTCGACAGCACCGCCGCGGCCGCCCCGAACTCGCCGGTGTCGACCGCCGAGCGGACCACGTCGGTGATGTCCGAGCCGACCGCCTCGGCGATCGTGGTGACGTTGACGGGCAGCCCGGTCGACCGCGCGATCCGCAGCGCGTCCGCCACCGCGGTGGTGTGCGGGTGGAGGTACAGCGACATCGCGACGGTGGGCACGCCGTCCGTGAACAGCTCGACGAGGCGCCCCACCATCCCGGCCAGGTAGCGGCCGTCGGGGATCTTGTAGCCGCCCACCGGCCCCGGGCGCTCGACGGTGATGCCGGGGGAGTACGGAAGGACGGTGTCGAGGGGCTTGAGCGGCAGCCCGGTCTCCTCGAGGCGATCGAGCGGCCAGGTGACGATGCGTACATCGTCGAAGCCTCGGGTGAGCGCGACCTCGGCGAGGTTGCGGGCCTCGCCCGAGTGGCCGCAGATGACGGGGTCGGCCCGGACGATGATGACGAGCCTGCGGTTGACCTCGGTGTTCATGACACCTCCTTCACGGGAGCAGCCCCACGGTGGGGCGGGGGGTGGACGGCGGACGCTGCTTGCGTCCCCAGTCGCTCGGGGTGTCCCCGAGCACGAATCGCAGCTCTCCGCCCAGGTGGAGCTCGGAGCCTGCGATCCAAGACGACTCGACGGAGGACCCGTCGAGGGTGACGGACCGGACGTACTGGACCGGTCCGCCCGGCCGGGGCTCGGCGAAGCCCTCGGTCACGATGTGGAGTTCGCCGCGCGCCATGCGCATCCTCGCTGAGGCGAAGGCGGGCGGGTGGAGCAGGAAGAGGCTCTGCCCCGCGACGGGGAAGAGGCCCAGGGAGGCCCAGACGTACCACGACGATAACCCGCCGGAGTCGTCGTTTCCAGGGAGTCCTCCGCGGCCCGGCCCGAACATCTGGTGGACGATGCCGTGGACCACCTCGGCGGTCCGGTCCGGCCGGCCGGCGTAGTGGTAGGCCCAGGGGGCCTCCATGTCGGGCTCGTTGTTGAGCCCCTCGAAGCGGCCGAGCCCGTAGCCGGCCACCATCTCCTCCGCCGAAGGGCGCTCGCCGGGCTGCGTCACGGGCTCCGCTCCGTAGCCGAAGAAGCGGTCGAGCATCTCGACGAACGCGTCGTCGCCGCCCGCGAGCTCGATGCGCGCGGCCATGTCGTGCAGCAGGCGGAACGAGTAGTTGTAGCGGGTGCCCTCGTAGTACGTGGACTCCTTGAGCAGGCCCGTGCGGGGGTCGAAGGCGTTGCGCCAGCGGCCCGCCATCTCGACGTCCTCGCCCAGCTGCGCGCGGTCGCCCAGCAGCTCCGCGATGACCCCCGCGCACCAGTAGCCGTACGCGAGATCGAGCGTGTGGCTCATCGGCTGGGCGAAGCCCTGGAGCAGGAACTCCTCGCCGTACGCGCGGCGCAGGTCCGTCTGCATGTGCACGAGCGCCCAGTCCCAGTCGATGCCGTGGACGCCCAGGTGGGCGAGGTCCGCGAGCAGGGTGTGCACGAGCGCGCTGCCCTGGCGGCTGAAGCGGTCCGAGCCGCGCGCCATGCGGTAGCCGATGGGGAGGTTGCCCTCCTGCTCGGCGATCGTGAGCATCGCGTTCGCGAACTCCACCACCCGCTCCGGCATGAGCGCGGTGAGCAGCGGCAGCTGCGTGCGGTAGATGTCCCACATCGTCGACACGTCGAAGACGAACGGACCCTTGGCGTTCCAGAACGGGCTCTCGTCGGCCGCGAAGCACGGCTTGATGAGCGAGTGGTAGACGGCCGTCGCGAAGACCTCGCGCCGCGCGTCGTCCTCCGTCTCGACGCTGACGGCGTCGAGCAGGCCGCGCCAGGTCTCGCGCGTGCCGGCCAGGCGGCTGGAGAACGTGCCGAGCTCGCCGAGGTCGTCCCGCAGGTTGCGGCGGGCCTGGTCGACCCCCCGCAGCGAGAAGCCGATGCGCAGCTCGACGGTGCGGTCCGGGGTGGCCGCGCCGATCCACATGAGGCCGAACGGACGCAGCGTGGACGGGCGGATCGAGTCGAGGTCGAGGCGGGTGCCGGCCTGCATGAGGCGGTTGTCGTACCAGAGCATCTGGCGCCAGTCCTCGGCGTCGCACTCGATGTACACGGCGAGCGGCACGCCCTCGACGACGATCTCGCCCTGCACCACGCCGGGCTCGACCGACTCGAGCCGCGCGCGCAGCGGCAGCGTCGCGCCGTAGGGGATCTCGAGGCCGCCGAGCGAGAAGTCGACCACCAGCCGGGCAGACGGGTGCTCGGGGAACGTGTAGCGGTGCACCACGGACTTGGGGCCGGCGGCGAGCTCCGCCTCGATGCCGTTCTCCATGACCGCGTGGTAGTAGCCCGGGTGGGCCTCCTCGTCGACGATCTCCCACGCGCGGTCGAGCTCGTCGAGCTTCTCGAGCATGGGGGTGACGCGGAAGTAGTTGTAGTACTTGCGGATCGCGCCGGTGCCGGACTGCTGGAAGTGCGTGAAGCCCGACGCGACGTTCTTGTCGTGCAGTCGCGTGGGCACGCCCTCGGTGGAGAGGTCGTAGAGGCCGTAGCCGGTCGGGTAGGCGCCCGAGTAGGCGCACGCGGACACCATGCCGAGCGGGTAGCAGGCGCCGGGGTGGGTGTTGCCCACCTGCGGCTTCGGCCACCACCAGGTCGCGGCGATGCCCGTCGGGGCAGGGAGCGAGGTGGCCTCGGTCCCGATGAACGGATCGACGTCGTCGTACACGGCGGCACCTCCTTCCCGAAGCCTGCTCCTGACGAGCGGGGGCCGCACGTCGTCGTGAGGCCTTGGAGTGACGGTAGGCGGCGGGGATGTCACCGTTATTGCGCGATTGTGACGAACTCTTTAACTTTTGCCCGGACTTTGCCGGGACGATGCGACGGTCGGGCGGGGCGTCGGCGGCCGCCGGGCGGCCCGCGGGTGTACTTGCCGGCCCCCGAGAGGTGCTAATCTATTCGAGCACTTGGGGCTGTGGCGCAGTTGGTAGCGCGTCTCGTTCGCAATGAGAAGGTCAGGGGTTCGATTCCCCTCAGCTCCACCAGTGAGAAGGGGCCCGCCGGCAGGCGGGCCCCTTTCTTCATGTCTGGGGCGCCCTCGCCGCCGTGCGGCGGCAGGAGCCGGCCTACGGGTGCGTCGAGGCGCCGCGATCGGCCGCGGGCAGGTGCCCGCGCCTCGCCTGCGGCGCATCCGCGTCGCCGGGCTCCGGCGCGGCGGAGGACCGCGCCGCCGCGGGCCCCGCGGTCGCGCCGTGGAGGAGGACGCTGAGCAGCACCGTGAGCGCGACCACCGCGATGGCCTGCGCGACCAGGGGGTGCTGGGACTCCGCGAGCTCCTCGACGGCGATCAGCGCGAACACGACCGAGGCGAGGCCGCGCGGGCCGAACCAGCCCAGGAAGAGCACGTGTCGGCGCGGCAGCCCCGCGCCGACGAGCGCGAGGGCCACGGGCAGCATCCGCAGGACGGTGAGCGCGAGCACCGCGTAGAGCACGGTCCAGCCGTTCGCGTAGGCGAGGATGACGGGGATCAGGCCGGCGCCGAACAGGAACCACACCCCCAGCGCGAGGAGCTCGCCGCCGAGCTCCGGCAGCACCACGTCCGCCTCGGTGTCCACGAGGTCCTTGGAGGCGACCGCGCTGAAGGCGAGGCCGGCGGTGAAGGCGGCGATGAAGGCGTTGGCGCCCGCGGCCTGCGCCAGGCCGAACGCGCCGACCGCGAGCGACAGCACGGCGATCCGGCGCGCGCCCGGCGTGGTCCAGCCGCGCCGCGTCGCGACGGTGGCGGCCCAGCCGCCCAGCGCCCCGACGGCCACGCCCGCGCCCGCGCCCACCGCGAGCTCGCGGACCACGGTCGCGAACGCGACGGACTCGGTCGCCGAGGTGAGGCCCACCGCGCTCGCGGTCAGGACCACGCCCACCGTGACCACGGGCGTCGCGATCCCGTCGTTGAGCCCGCTCTCGACGTTGAGCGACCGGCGCAGGAGCAGCGGGATGCGCCGGTCCTCGATCACGGGCGCGCTGAGCGCGGCATCGGTGGGCGCGAGGGCCGCACCGATGAACAGCGCCAGCGCCCACGGCATGTCCGGGCCGAGGAGGAAGGCCGCGACGGTGCCGAGCGCGATGGCCAGCGGCAGCCCGATGCCGAGCAGCCGCAGCGGCACGGCCGCCTGGCGCCGCAGCGCGCGCAGGTCGATGCGCGAGGCGTCGGCGAACAGCAGCATCGCGAGGGCGAGCTCCGCCACCGCGTGGGCCGACCGCGTCTCCACGTCGATGGCGAGCGGACCCCACCACGGGTTGCCGAGCAGGAACCCGACGAGCGTGAAGAGCATGGGACCGGTGAGGTTGTGGCGGGAGAGCGCGCCCGACACGAACGCCCAGGCGGCGATGAGCAGCGCCAGCGCGGTGATCGACGTGGCGTCCATACGGCCGACGCTACGGCGCTGCGGGCATCCCTACCAGAGGGAACGCCTCGCCTCCACGGGGTCGGTCCGTGAGCAGCGCGCGGCGCGCCTGGTCGAGAGGGCTCCCGTCGGAGCCGGCGGTGCTCGCTTCGATGAGAGCATGTGACCATGCTGCGCACGCTCCAGTCCTCTCTCGTGCTCGAGGCCTCCGGCCCGGCCCGTGTGGTGCTCTCGGTCGCCGCCTCCGGCGCGCGGCCCGAGGGGGAGACCCTGACCGTCGAGGTCGACGGCGAGCCCGTCGCCGTGCGCGAGCTCGTGGACGACCACGGCTCGCGCCTCCACGAGATCGAGGTCGAAGGAGGGCGCATCGACGTCTCCTACCGCGCGACACTCGAGGGACGCCATCACCCGGTGCCCGTGACGGACCTCGATCACCTCCGCTACCTGCGGCCCAGCCGCTACTGCGAGTCCGACACCCTGCACCCGATGGCCGTCGCCGAGGCGGGGGACCGCACGGGCCATGACCTGCTCGAGTTCGTCTCGAGCTGGGTGGGGACGCAGCTCGCCTACGTGTCCGGATCGTCGCGCCCGACCGATGGCGCCGTGGCGACCGTGCTCGCCCGTCAGGGCGTGTGCCGCGACTTCGCGCACGTGGTCGTCGCGCTGCTGCGCACGCTGGACGTGCCCGCGCGCGTGGTGTCCGTGTACGCGCCGGGACTCGCGCCCATGGACTTCCACGCCGTCGCGGAGGCGCTCGTCGACGGCGAGTGGTGGGTGGTCGATGCGACCGCCCTCGCGCCGCGACAGACGATGGCGCGGATCGCCACCGGTCGCGATGCGGCCGACACCGCGTTCCTCACCACCATCGGCGATCCTGTCGAGCTCGTCTCGATGGAGGTCGGCGCCGTCGTGGACGATCTGCCGCGCGACGACGTGCGGGAGCGGGTCCGCCTGGGCTGACGCCCCGCCTACAGGGCCTCGAGCAGCACCGCCGATCCCTGGCCGCCGCCGCCGCAGATCGCGGCGACGCCGAGCGCGCCCGGGCCGAGGCCCGCGAGCGTGCGCGCGGCGTGCCCGACGATGCGCGTGCCGGACGCCCCGATGGGGTGGCCGAGCGCGATCGCGCCGCCGTGGGGGTTGACGATGCGCGGGTCCAGGCCCAGCCGCGAGGCGGAGGCGACGGCCACCGCCGCGAAGGCCTCGTTGATCTCCGCGGTCGCGAGCTCCGCCGCCGCTCGTCCGGCCTTGGCCAGCGCGACCTCGGCGGCCGCCGCCGGCTGGTGATGCAGCGACACGTCCGGTCCGGCCACGAAGGCCGTCGCGAGGATCCGCGCGAGCGGGCGCTCCGCGAGGCCCTCGCGCGCGAGCACGATCGCCGCCGCGCCGTCCGTGATCTGCGAGGCGTTGCCCGCCGTGATGGTGCCGCGGCCGCCGAAGGCCGGGCGCAGCCGCGCGAGCGACTCGACCGTGGTGTCGGCGCGCAGGCCGTCGTCGGCGACCACCGCATCGTCCCGCCGCGGGGGAGCCAGCGGCGCGATCTCCTCGGCCTGGATAGCCGCCGACTCCGCGAGGCGCCGGTGCGACTCCGCCGCCCACGCGTCCTGCTCCTCGCGGGTGAGCGCGTGCCGCTCGGAGTGCTCCTCGGTGGACTCGCCCATCGAGCGCTTCTCGAAGGCGTCCGACAGGCCGTCGTGCGCGAGCGTGTCGAGCATCTCGATCGCGCCGTACCGCGCCCCGAGCCGCGAGCCCACGTACGCGTGCGGCGCGAGCGACATCGACTCCTGGCCGATCGCGAGCACCACGTCGGCCTCGCCCGCGGCGATGAGGCGCGCGCCGTGCGACACGGCCTCGGTGCCGGACAGGCACACGACGTTGAGCGTGGCGGCGGGCACGGTGAGCGGGACCCCGGCCGCGACGGCCGCCTGACGCGCGGGGTTCTGGCCCGCGCCCGCCTGGAGGACCTGGCCGCCGACCACCTGGTCGACGCGGTCGGGCGCGATCCCGGCCCGCTCGAGAGCGGCCGCGGCGGCGTGCGCCCCGAGGGCGGTCGCGGGGATGCGGGCGAACTGCCCGCAGTACTTCACGAAGGGGGTGCGCGCGTAGCCCGCGATGACGACGCTCACGCGGGCACCTCCACGCGCACCGGCGCGCCGGTGGCCTCCGCGACCTGCTCGAAGGTCACCCCGGGAGCGAGGCGGCTGAGGACCAGCCCACGCTCGTCGACGTCGAGCACGCACAGGTCGGTGACGATGCGGTTCACCACGCCCACGCCCGTGAGGGGCAGCGTGCAGTCCTCGACGATCTTGGGCGCGCCGTCCTTCGCGACGTGGTCCGTGATCACCACGACCCGCTTGGTGCCCGCGACCAGGTCCATCGCGCCGCCCATGCCCTTGACGAGCTTGCCGGGGATGGTCCAGTTGGCGAGGTCGCCGTGCTGCGAGACCTGCAGCGCCCCCAGGATCGCGGCGTCGACGTGGCCGCCGCGGATCATCGCGAAGCTCGTCGCCGAGTCGAAGAAGCTGCCGCCCGGCAGCACCGTCACGGTCTGCTTGCCCGCGTTGATGAGGTCCGCGTCCTCGTCTCCCGCGATCGGGAACGGGCCCATGCCGAGCATCCCGTTCTCGCTCTGCAGCGTCACCGTCACGCCCGGCGGCAGGTGGTTCGCCACCAGCGTGGGGATGCCGATGCCGAGGTTGACGTACTGGCCGTCCTCGAGCTCCTCGGCGGCGATCGCCGCCATCTCGTCCCGCGTCCACCCCATGTCAGGCCTCCCTCGTGGTGCGCTGCTCGATGTCCTTCACCCGCGGCGTCGAGCGCACGAGCCGCTGCACGAAGATGCCGGGCGTCTCGACCGTGTCGGGGTCGAGCGGGTGCGGGTCGACGTGCTCGGCCTCGACGAGCGTGATGCGGCCGGACATCGCGGCGAGCGGGTTGAAGTTGCGCGCGGTGAAGCGGTAGCGCAGGTTGCCGGCCGTGTCGGCACGATGCGCCTTCACGAGGGCGACGTCCGCGACGATGCCGCGCTCGAGCACGTAGTCGACGCCGTCGAAGCTCGCGGTGGGCTTGCCCTCGGCGACCGGGGTGCCCACGCCGGTGCGCGTGTAGAAGCCCGCGATGCCGGCGCCGCCCGCGCGCATGCGCTCGGCGAGCGTGCCCTGCGGGGCGAACTCGACCTCGAGGTCGCCCGCGAGGTACTGCTCGGCGAAGCGCTTGTTCTCGCCCACGTAGGACGCGACCACCTTGCTCACCTGACCGGACTCGAGCAGGATGCCGAGGCCCTTGCCGTCGACGCCCATGTTGTTGCTCACGATGGTGAGGTCGCGCACGCCCGTGTCGCGCACCGCCTCGATGAGATCGGTGGGGTTGCCGCTGAGGCCGAACCCCCCGACCGCGATGATCTGCCCGTCCCTGACGACGTCCCGCACCGCATCCGCGGCGCTGGGGTACAGCTTCCCCATGGTGCCTCCGACTCCGTTGTCTGACCACATCGTGGATACGGGGACGGTAGACCTGACGGGTGATTCGGGTCAATGGGCACGCAGGATGTGGTCATCCGCCCCTATGGTGTCCATAAAGTGGACGATGCGGAGGTGGCCGTGGCGGAGCAGGGGGCCCAGGTGGTGGCAAGGGTGGGCGCGGTGCTGCGCGTGCTGAGCGCGGCGGCCGGCACGCCCGTGGCGACCTCGCGCGTCGCGGAGGCGACGGGCCTCACCCGGCCCACCGCGCATCGTCTCCTGTCCGCGCTCGCGGGCGAGGGGCTGGTCGACCGCGACGCCTCGGGCGGCTGGGTGCTGGGGCCGGAGGCGTACATCCTCGGCGCGGTCGCCGCGGATCGCTACGACATCACCGAGCTCGCGCGCGACGCGGTGCGGGCGGTCGCGCACGCGACGGGGGAGAGCGCCTTCCTTTCCGCGCGCCGCGGCGACGAGTCCGTGTGCCTGCTGCGCGAGGAGGGCTCGTTCCCGATCCGCTCGCACGTCCTCTACGAGGGCATCCGCTTCCCGCTGGGCGTCGCGTCCGCGGGCCTGGCGATGCTCGCGATGCTTCCGGAGGCCGAGCGCGAGGCCTACCTCGCGCGCGCCGACCTCGTCGCCGACTGGGGGCCCGCGCACGCCGCCGCTCCGCTGCGGGCGCGCCTCGCCGCCGGGCGCGCGGCCGGCTACGTGGTCAACCCCGGGCTCATCGTCGAGGGCTCGTGGGGCATGGCGGCCGCGGTGTTCGACGCGGCCGGGCGTCCCGCGTGGGCGCTGTCCGCGACCGGCGTCGAGTCGCGCTTCGGGCCGGACCGCCAGGGCGAGATCGGTCGCGTCCTGCTCGAGCAGGCCCACGCGGTGACCCAGCGGGTCCGCGCCCGCTGAACCTCGGGTCGCGCGGCACGGGGCCACGCCCGCGCCCGCGCGATATCCGACACCGTGTGTCGTCCGCATTTCCGCGGGTGCGCCCGCCGTGACGCGGGCGACACACAGGTGTCCGTCCCGTTAACGGTGGCCCGAGCCTTCCGCGCGTCCGTGGCGCTTACCGTGCGGGCGCTCCACGGGAAGGATGCGATGTCATCCACCGGTGTCGCACCCCTTCGAAAGGTCCCCCATGAGACTCCCCTCGCCCGCGCAGAGGCCGGGCCGCACCGCGGCCGGAGGCGCCGTCGGGCTCCTCGTCGCCACCGAGCTCGGCAGCGGCATGCTGCAGGGCTGGTACAGCCCGGTCCTCACCACCATCGGCGAGCAGTACGGCGCGAGCGCCGCGCTGCTCAACCTCATCGCCGTGGCCTACCTGCTCTCGTCCGTGCTCTTCGTGCCGCTGCTGACCAAGCTCGGCGACGCGCACGGCCACAAGAAGCTGCTGCTCGCCGCGGTCGCCATCACGGCGGTCGGCTCGCTCGTGGTCGCGGTCGCCCCGAACTTCGGGGTGCTGCTGCTCGGCCGCGTGCTCCAGGGCGCCCTCGTCGCGTTCCTCCCGCTCGAGTTCGCGATCGTGCGCCAGCGCTCGCCCGAGAAGGTCGGCAAGAGCATCGGCCAGCTCATCGGCTCGCTCGCGATCGGCGCCGTGCTCGGCGCGGTCGGGGCGGGCGTGCTGCTCGACGGCACCGGCAGCCTCGCGCTCACGCTGGTCGTCCCGGCGGTCTACTTCGCGGTGTGCTTCGTGCTCATCGCGATCTTCGTCCCGGAGACGGAGACCGACCCCTCCGGCCGCATGGACTGGGCCGGCGTGCTGCTCCTCGGCCTAGGCGCCGCGGGCGTGCTCGGCGGCATCTCGCTCGCCGGCGTCGCGGGCTGGACCAGCCTGGGCGCGTGGGCGCTCATCGGCGCCGGCGCCGCGGTCCTGGCGGCCTGGGTCGCGATCGAGCGTCGCGTCGAGGACCCGTTCGTCGACCTCGACGTCCTTACCGGCGGCGGGATCGGCCTCCCCATCGTCATCGGCGTCGTCTTCGCCGCGCAGTCCCTCGGCGCGCAGAGCCTCGCCGCGCTCTACGTCCGCATCGACCCCGCGGAGCACGGCTTCGGGCTCGGCATGAGCGCCGCCCAGGCGGGCATCTCGCTCAGCCTCATGGCGGTGTCGGGCTTCGCCGGATCGATGCTCGGCAACCGCCTCGCCACCGCGATGACCGCCCGCGGCGCGATGGTCCTGGCCGCACTGCTGTCGACGACCTCCTACGCGCTCATGATCCTGGTGCCGGGCGCCGCGCCGCTGTTCATCGTGTGGGTCGCGATCGGCGGCTTCGGCATGGGCGTGATGATCAGCGTGCTGCCGGCGATCGTCGTCAACCGCGCGCGGCCGGACGCCGTCGCGGTGGTCTCGGGCCTCTACAACACCGCGCGCACCGCGGCCGGCGCGGCCGCCGGCGCCGTCTTCACGACCGTGCTGGCCACGTTCGTGATCGAGGGCACCGACGTCGAGGGCGGCACCCCGGTGACGTCCTTCACCGGCTACGCGGTGGTGTGGGGCGTGGCCGCGGTCCTGTCGCTCGCCAGCGCGTTCCTCGTGCTGCGCCTGCCGCAGGACGTCAGCACCTCGCAGCCCGCCGCGTCCGCGGCGTCGGCGGCGGAGTCGCCCGTCGCCGAGCTCGCCGACGACGCCCCGAAGGAGCCCGTCGCCTCCTGACGCGACGTGAACGAGGGGCCGGACCTGCGCGCAGGTCCGGCCCCTTCGCCGTGCGCGGGGCGGGCCGCCGGCCCCGCCCGCGGGATAGGTGACACCGTGTGTCATCCATGTTTCCGCTGGCACCCTCGCCGTGACACGGGGGACACGCACGTGTCCGCTCGGTTAACGGTGGCCCGGACCTTCCCCGACCCCGTGGTGCTTATCGGATCGGCCGTCTCCTTGAAGGATCGAAGACGTCAACAACGTCGATCGAGAACCGAGGAGGTGACCGTGGCGAAGTACCTGGCCAAGCGGCTCGGATCGGCACTGCTCGTGCTGTTCGCGCTGTCCCTGCTGTCCTTCGGGATGGTGCGCCTGATGCCCGGAGACCCCGCGCTGCAGTACCTGAACATCGACAACCCGGACCCCAACCAGCTCGCGGAGATCCGCGCGGAGCTCGGCCTGGACCGCCCGTGGACCACGCAGTACCTCGAGTGGCTCGGCGGGGTGCTCCACGGCGACTTCGGCACGTCCCTCACGAAGTCCGCGGAAATCGGGACGATGCTCGGCGACCGCTTCCCGGTCTCCCTCCAGCTCGCGATCATCGCCGTCATCGTCGGCCTCGTCATCGGCCTCCCGAGCGGAGTCGTGTCGGCGGTGCGCCAGGGCACGCCCCTCGACGGCCTCATCCGCGGCGGCTCGTTCATCGCGCTGTCGGTGCCGGCCTTCGCGATCGGCGCGGTGCTCATCATGGTGAACGCCTTCACCTTCAAGCTCCCGCTCATCGGGTACACGCCGTGGGAGAAGGACCCGGTCGCGTCGATCCTGTCGCTCCTGGTGCCCGCGCTGGTGCTGTCGCTCGCGATGTCCGCGGTGATCTCCCGCTACTCGCGCGGCACGGTGCTCGACACGCTGTCGCAGGACTACATCCGGACCGCGCGCTCGAAGGGCGTCCCCACCGGGCGCATCGTCCGCGGCCACGCGCTGCGCAACGCGCTCATCCCCGTCACCACCGTCGTGGGCATCCAGCTCGCCGCGCTCATCGGCGGCACCGTCGTGATCGAGAGCATCTTCCAGATCCCGGGCATGGGATCGATGCTCATCGAGGCGATCAACAGCTCGGACTACCCGACCATCCAGGCCTGCGTGCTCGTGCTCGGCGCGTGCTTCGTGCTCATCAACCTCGTGGTGGACCTGCTCTACCCCGTCATCGACCCTCGGGTGCGTGCCTCATGATCAAGCTCAAGAAGAACGGCGCGCTCGTCGCCGGCATCGCGATCCTCGCCGGGCTCACGGTCTTCGCCGTCCTCGGCCCGCTCGTCGGCGGCTACGACCCCAACCTCACCACCGGCGGCCCGTTCGAGGGCCCGTCCGGCACGCACTGGCTGGGCACCGACAACATCGGGCGCGACAACTTCGTCCGCCTCGCGATCGCCACGCGCTACGCGCTCGTCATCTCGTTCGTCAGCTCGGTGATCTCGATGGTCATCGGCACGGGAATCGGCCTCGTCGCCGGCTACGCGGGCGGTCGCCTCGACAACCTGCTCATGCGCGGCACCGAGATCATCATGGCGATCCCCGCGATCCTCTTCGCGCTCGTCATCCGCGTGATCATCGGCCCCGGCTTCCTGCCGCTCATCATCGCGATGGCGATCATCGGCGCCCCCGGCTTCGCCCGCATCATGCGCTCGCCCATCCTGGTGCTGCGCGACCGCGACTTCGTGGTCGCCGCGGAGATCGCCGGCGTGCGCAAGCCGTGGATCGCGCTCAGCCACCTGCTGCCGAACGCCACCACGCCGATGCTCGTCAACTTCGCCTCGACCGCGTCGCTCGCGGTGCTCATCGAGTCGAGCCTGAGCTTCCTGGGCCAGGGCGTGCAGGCGCCCGACCCGAGCGCCGGCCGCATGATCTCCGAGTCGATGCGGTACATGCAGCTCGACCCGCTGCTCATCGTGCTGCCCGCGGTGCTCATCACGCTGCTCACCATCGCGTGGAACCTGCTCGCCGACGGCGTGCAGATGGCGCTGTCGCCCAAGGCCGGCAACCTCGCCGTGCCCACCCGCGGCCGACGCCGCAAGAAGACGTCCGGAGCGGCCGGCAGGGCCGCGACCGGCACGACGGTGGAGGCGGGCCAGCGACCCGTGCCCGCCGACACCCCGGAGGACGAGGCGGCCCCGGCCCGGGTCTGACCCACCCGCCGCGCCCCGTCCCATCCCCATCCAAGGAGGAGACCCGCATCATGAGGACCATCACCCGAGGGATCGCCGCCACGGCCGCCGTGGCCGTGCTCGGCCTCTCGCTCGCCGCCTGTGCGAGCGGCGCCGAGACCGGATCGAGCGAGTCGGCCGAGCCGCTGCCCGCCGTCGAGGGCGGCGCGCTCGTCTACGCGAGCGACGTCCAGCCGCTGGCCGGCGGGCTCGACCCGTACGTCGCCCAGGCCTTCGCGAACTCGAACGCGCTCGTCCAGATCTACGAGCCCCTGCTCGCCAAGGACGCCGACGGCACGATCATCCCGTGGCTCGCCGAGGCGTGGGAGCAGGTCGACGACCTCACCTACACCTTCACGCTGCGCGAGGGCGTGACGTTCTCGGACGGCACCCCGCTGACCGTCGACGACGTGGTCTACTCGCTCGAGCAGATCCGCGCCTCGCAGGCCGGCGCCAGCTACTTCCCGACGGTGGATCAGATCACCGCGCTTGACGACGCGACCGTGCAGCTGACGACGCTCGTGCCGGACGCCACGATCCCCAACATCCTGTCGTACCGCGCCATGGCGATCGTCAACCAGGCCTGGTACGAGGCCACCTCCGAGGAGGAGCGCCAGACCTCCGCGCTCGGCACCGGCCCGTTCGTGCTCGACGAGTGGCAGGACCAGGTCTCCATGACCTTCACCGCCAACGAGTCCTACTGGGGCGAGGGCCCCGAGGTCGACACGCTCGAGTTCGACTTCATCGGCGACGAGAACGCGCGCGCCGCGCAGCTCCGCCAGGGCTCGGGCACCGACATGGCCTGGTTCCGCGACCCGATCCAGGTCCAGTCGCTCGAGTCCGAGGGCTACACGGTCGGCGAGAACGCCGCGACCCGCTCGCTCACCATGTACGTGAACGCCTCCGACGGCCCGCTCGCGGACGTCAAGGTCCGCCAGGCCGTGTCGAAGGCGATGGACCGCCAGGCGCTCATCGACTTCGCGATGGGCGGCATGGCCGAGCCCAGCCTCGTGGTGCCGGTCGGCGACCCGTGGGGCATCGCGCCCGACGAGTCCACGCCGAACTACACGCACGACGTCGAGGGCGCCAAGGCGCTGCTCGCCGAGGCGGGCGAGACCAGCCCGACGATCACCCTCACCTACGCCTCGGACGCGGCCTTCGCGCTCGACGTGCCGATGGTCGAGGTGCTCAAGCAGCAGCTCGCCGAGGCGGGCATCACCCTCGAGCTCGTCGGCAAGCCGTGGACCGAGGTGCTGCAGTCGTACATCGGCGGCACCTGGACCGACCTGGTGCTCGTGCCCGGCGTCTACATGCCGGACCCGTCCGCGTACTACGCCACGATCCTCACGCCCGGCCTGCCCATGGTCACCACGGTCGACGAGACCTCGCCCGAGGTCGCGCTGTACATGCAGCTCCGGTCGACCTTCGACGAGGCCGAGCGCGCCGAGGTGCTCGCGCAGCTCGAGACCGCGGTCGCCGAGAACGTCAACGTGCTCGTCGCCTACACCGGCCCGCAGCGCTACGAGGTCTGGGGCGACACCGTGACCGGCTACGAGGTCGACCCGTACACCTACCGCGAGGGCCTCGCCACCACGGCGAAGACCTCCTGAGGCCTCCGGCGGGCGGCGCGCGGCCCCGCGCCCGCGCCGCCCGCCGGGACCCACCCGATCCACCCGATCCACCCACGCACCACACAGAGGAGGACGCCATGACCGCGACGATCGCCACCACCGACGCGCTCGCCGTCGAGGACCTCAGCATCAGCTACGGCGGCGGCACCCCCGTCGTCTCCGGGGTCGACCTCCGCGTCGGCCCGGGCGAGATCCTGGGCGTCATCGGGGAGTCCGGCTGCGGCAAGTCGAGCATCGGCTTCGCCGTGCTGGGTCTGCTGCCCACCACCGCCCGCGTCGACGCGGCGCGGCTCGACGTCGGCTCCCGCCCCATGGGCGACGCCGACGAGGAGGACTGGAACGAGGTGCGCGGCCGCGTCGCCTCGATGGTGTTCCAGGAGCCCATGTCCGCGCTCAACCCGTGCATGCGGGTCGGCGCCCAGATCGCCGAGGTGCTGCTGGTGCACGGCCTCGCCGACAAGAAGGCCGCCCGCGCCCGCGCGCTCGAGCTGCTCCGCCTCGTCCAGGTGCCCGAGCCCGAGCTGCGCGCCACGCAGTTCCCCCACCAGATGTCCGGCGGCATGCGTCAGCGCATCGTCATCGCGATGGCCCTCGCCGCCAACCCCCAGCTGCTCGTCGCGGACGAGCCCACCACCGCCCTCGACGTCACCGTCCAGGCGCAGATCCTCGACCTGCTCGACCAGATGCGCCGCACCACCGGCGCGGGCGTGCTGCTCATCAGCCACGACCTGGGCGTCATCGCGCAGACGTGCGACCGTGTGGTGGTGATGTACGCCGGCGAGATCGTCGAGGAGGGCGTCCCCGCGGAGGTCCTCGCGAACCCCTCGCACCCGTACACCGCGGCGCTGGTCGCCTCGATCCCGACCACCACCACCGCGGCACGCGAGGACCTGCCGATGATCGCGGGCGGCGTCCGCGACTCGGATCGCGCGACCGCCGGGTGCCGCTTCTCGGCACGATGCGCGTTCGCGACGGACGCGTGCGCCGCGCCCCAGCCCCTGGTGCAGGTGGCGCCCGCCCACACGGCCCGCTGCTGGCGCAGCACCGAGCCGGAACTCTCGACCCGCACGGAGGTGACGGCATGACCGCCACGGAGCTCGACCTCGCCCCCCGCCCCGAGCAGGCGGCGGAGCCGCTCATGACGCTCAACGGCATCCGCCAGGAGTTCCCCGCCTCGGGCGGCCGCATCGTCCACGCGCTCGACGGCGTCACGCTCGAGGTGCAGCGCGGCGAGACGCTCGGCATCGTCGGCGAGTCCGGCTGCGGCAAGTCGACGCTGGCCCGCGCGGCGCTGCTGCTGCGCAAGCCCACCGCCGGCGAGATCCGCTTCGACGGGGACGATGCGCTGGCCATGCGGGGCGGCCGCCTGCGGGCCCACCGCCAGCGCGCGCAGATGGTGTTCCAGGACCCCAACGACTCGCTCGACCCGCGCTACAAGGTGCTGCGCTCGGTGATGGAGCCCCTGCTCGCGGCGGGTGTGCCGCGGCGCGAGGCGAAGGAGAAGGCGCTGGCCGCCCTCGAGGCGGTCGGCGCGCCGGACGGCGCCGCCGGGCGGTTCCCGCACGAGTTCTCGGGCGGCCAGCGCCAGCGCATCGCGATCGCCCGCGCCATCGCGACCGAGCCCGAGCTCGTGGTGCTCGACGAGCCGACCAGCGCGCTCGACGTGTCGATCCAGGCGCAGATCCTCAACCTGCTGCTTGAGTTGCAGGAGAGCAAGCAGCTCACCTACATGTTCATCTCGCACAACCTCGCGGTGATCCGCCACCTCTCGCACCGGGTCGCGGTCATGTACCTCGGCCGCATCGTCGAGGTCGGTCCCGCGGCTCAGGTGCTCGCGGACCCGCTGCACCCCTACACGGCGGCGCTGCTGTCGGCGGTCCCCGACCCCGATGCCGGCAAGCGCGAGCGGATCATCCTCCAGGGCGACCCGCCCAGCCCCACCCAGCGGGCCGCGGGCTGCGCCTTCGCGAGCCGCTGCTGGCTCGCCACCGAGAAGTGCCGGACCGAGGCCCCGCCGCTGGTCCACAGCGACGTCGCGGCCGACGCCCACGGCGGCCACCTCGTCGCCTGCCACCGTCCCGGCGAGGGCCAGGAGGCGCTGCGCCTCGGCCTCCGTCCCGCATCGTCCACCACCGTCTGAACAAGGAGCATCATCATGACCGAGACCGTCACCATCCTCACCGCGAAGCTCGTCCGGACCCTGGACGACGCCGTCCCGACCGGCACCGCCGTCGCCGTGCGCGGCTCCACGATCCTCGCCGTCGGCACCCCCGAGGTGCTGCTCGCGACCTATCCCGGCGCCGAGGTCGACGACCGCTACGCGGACCAGGTGCTCGCGCCGGGCTTCGTCGAGGCGCACTCGCACATGGGTGCGGGCATGGACAGCCCGTTCTACCTGGGCTACTTCCCGCGCATGACCCCGGACGGCACGCCGCTCGCCGGCGCGCAGTCGTGGCAGGGTGTCCTCGACGCGCTCAAGGCGTGGGACGCGGCGCTGCCGGAGGGCGAGGTCCTCAACGCGCGCGGGCTCGACATGCTCTTCCACCCGGGCGAGACCCTCGACCGCCACGCGCTCGACTCCGTCAGCAGCACCCGCGGCATCTACGTGATCCACGCGAGCGGCCACGTCGCCACCGCCAACTCGGTGCTGCTCGACAAGGCCGGCTACGGCGCGGACACCGACATCGAGGGCGTCGTCAAGGGCGAGGACGGCCTCCCCACCGGCGAGCTGCAGGAGATGGGCGCGATGATGCCCGTGATGGCCGCGCTCGGCATGGACTTCTCCAAGGGCATGACCTCCGAGAAGGGCATGTACGACTTCGCCGCGGACGCCCGCAACCACGGCTGCACCACCGCCACCGACCTCGCGAGCTTCGACGCGGTCCGCCCCGGCGGCCTCGAGCTGCTCGCCGAGGTCACCGGCCGCGAGGACTTCTCGCTGCGCCTCGTGCCCGCGACCTTCGGCGGCATGACCAAGTCCGCCGAGGAGGCCGAGGGCATGGCCGCGCTGGTCAAGTCGGTGCAGGGCAAGGGCAACGACAAGCTGCACCTGGGCACCGTCAAGCTCATGCTCGACGGCTCGATCCAGCAGCACACCGCGAAGCTGCAGGACCCGGGCTACGTGTGCGGCCACGACGACGGCATCTGGAACACCGACGCGGAGACCTTCCGCGCGCAGGTGAGCGCCTTCCACAAGGCCGGCCTCAACATCCACGTGCACTGCAACGGCGACGAGGCGACCGAGGTCTTCTGCGACGCCGTCGAGGAGGTTCTCGCGGAGTCCCCGCGCTGGAACCACCGCCACACCGTCACCCACTCGCAGCTCACCACCCGCGCGCAGTACAAGCGCATGGCCGAGCTGGGCATGGGCGCCAACATCTTCTCCAACCACATCTGGTACTGGGGCGACCAGCACATCGACCTCACCGTGGGCCCGGACCGCGTGCAGCGCATGAACGCCGCCCGCACCGCGCTGGACTCGGGCGTCACGATCGCCCTCCACTGCGACACCCCGGTGACGCCGCTGGACCCGCTGGCGACCGCGTCGTACGCGGCCGAGCGTCGCACCCCGACGGGCCGCTCGTGGGGCGACGCCGAGCGCATCTCGGTCAAGGAGGCCCTCGAGGCCATCACCATCGGCCCGGCCTACCTGCTCAAGCTCGACCACCTCGTCGGCTCGATCGTGCCGGGCAAGTTCGCGGACTTCGCGGTGCTCGACCGCGACCCGTTCGAGGTCGCGGAGGCCAAGGAGCTGCGCGACATCAACGTCCTCGGCACCGTCGTCGGCGGCGTCCACTTCCCGTCCCCGGTCCACGCGACCGTCTGACCCGGCACCACCGAAGGAGACTGAGATGCCCATCCCGAACGACCCCGCGGGCCGCGAGGCCTACGAGCTCGACCGCGCGCACGTCTTCCACTCGTGGTCCGCGCAGAAGGCGCTCGACCCGATGGTGATCACCGGCGGCGAGGGTTCCTACCTGTGGGACGCCGACGGCAACAAGTACCTCGACTTCTCGTCGCAGCTGGTCTACACGAACGTGGGCCACCAGCACCCGAAGGTCGTGGCGGCGATCCAGGAGCAGGCCGCGACGCTCGCGACCATCGCGCCGGCGCACGCCAACGACAAGCGCTCCAAGGCCGCGCAGCTCATCACCGACCTCGCGCCCGAGGGCATGAACAAGGTGTTCTTCACCAACGGCGGCGCGGAGTCCATCGAGAACGCGATCCGCATGGCGCGCCTGCACACCGGGCGCACCAAGGTGATGTCGCAGTACCGGAGCTACCACGGCTCCACCGCGACGGCCATCCAGGTGACCGGCGACCCGCGCCGCTTCCCGAACGAGTTCGTGCCCGCCGGCACGGTCCACTTCTTCGGGCCGTTCCTCTACCGCTCGCCGTTCAACGCGACCACCGAGCAGGAGGAGTGCGACCGCGCCCTCGAGCACCTCGAGCAGATGATCACGTTCGAGGGCCCCGGCACCATCGCCGCGATCGTCCTCGAGACGGTGCCCGGCACGTCGGGCATCATGCCGCCGCCGCCGGGCTACCTCGCGGGCGTCCGAGAGCTGTGCGACCGCTTCGGCATCGTCATGATCTGCGACGAGGTCATGGCCGGCTTCGGCCGCACCGGCGCCTGGTTCGCGATCGACCACTACGGCATCACGCCGGACCTCATCACCTTCGCCAAGGGCGTGAACTCCGGCTACGTGCCCATGGGCGGCGTCATCATCCGTGACGAGATCGCGGCGACGTTCGACGAGCGCGCGTACCCGGGCGGGCTCACCTACTCGGGCCACCCGCTGGCCGCGGCGGCCGCCGTCGCGACCATCGAGGCGATGCACGAGGAGCAGGTGGTGGAGAACGCCGCCCGCGTGGGGGCCGAGGTCTTCGGCCCCGAGCTGCGCGCGATGCAGGACCGCCACCCGGCGATCGGCGAGGTCCGCGGCCTCGGCGTCTTCTGGGCGCTCGACCTGGTCAAGGACCGGGAGACGAAGGAGCCGCTCGCGCCCTACGGCGGCGCGGCCCCGGCGGTCACCGGCGTGCTCGCCGCGGCGCGGAAGGCGGGCCTGCTGCTGTTCAACCAGTTCCACCGGATCCACATCGTGCCGCCGTGCACCATCACCGACGAGGAGGCCCGCGAGGGCCTCGAGATCCTCGACGAGGCGCTCGAGGTCGCGGACGCGGCCTACGAGGGGGTGCGCTTGCCGGCGCTGGTGTAGCCCGACGCGAGACCGGGAGGGGACGGGCCCAGCACCGTCCCCTCCCTTCCGTCTCCCGGGGACCTCTCCACGCGCGACGATGCGCGGGGCACCCGATCCGGGCATGTCGCCCGTTCACATCGGGTCTTCTGGTGGGGGAGTGCCCCACCCGCGTGGAGGGGTCTCCGCGCTACTCGGCGAGCTGCTCGCGGATCGCCTCGCCCAGCAGCTCGACGCCGCGCGGGATCGCCTGCAGCGGGATCGTGTTGAAGCCCACGCGGATGTGGTTCCTGCGGGCGCCCTCGAGGTAGAAGCGCTCGCCGGCGTCGACCAGCACGCCCTTGCCGCGCGCCAGCGCCGCGGCGCGCGTGCCGTCGAAGCCCTCGGGGCCGGTCACCCACACGCTCAGCCCGCCCGCGGGCACCGGGCCCAGCGGGAACGGCAGGTGGCGCTCGAGCTCCTCGGTGAGCACCTCCCACTTGCGGACGAGGTGGCGGCGGTGCTGGCGCAGCGCGCGGTGGTACTCGCCGGACTCGATGAAGAGCCCGAGCGCGCGCTGCAGGTGGCCCGACGGGTGCTTGGTGAGGTAGCGCCGGCGCTCCCGGAGCGCGGCGATGAGCGCCGCATCGGCCACGACGAAGCCCAGCCGCAGGCCCGGCGCCACGAACTTCGAGAATGTGCCCACGTAGATGACGCGGCCGGTGCGGTCGAGCGACTTGAGCGACGGCGTCGGCCGGCCTTTGAAGCGCACCTCGGAGTCGAAGTCGTCCTCGATGATGAGCGCGTCCTCGGACTGGGCCGCGCGCAGGATCGCCGCGCGGCGCGAGTAGGACGTGGTGACCGAGGTCGGGTGGTGGTGGCTCGGGGTGAGGTAGACGAACTCCGAGCGCGCCGCATCGGCCTTCGACACCCGCGCGCCCGACGCGTCGACCTCGACGGGGTGCAGCGTCGCGCCCGCGTTGCGGAAGATGTGCCACGCGTCGACGTAGCCGGGGTTCTCCACGCTCACCGTGTTGCCCGGCTCGATGAGCAGGTCCGCGAGCAGCGACAGCGCCTGCTGCGCGCCGTTGGTGATGATGACCTCGGACGGGCTCACGGACATGCCGCGCGGCGGCAGGATCTCGCGGCAGATCGCCTTGACGAGCAGCTCGTCGTCCGCGTCGACGGAGTCGCGCAGGCTCGCCGCCATGTGCGGGCCGGCGAGCGCGTCGTTGAGCGCGCGCAGCCAGGCGCGCGCCGGGAACGATGACAGCTCGGGCTGTCCGGGCAGGAACGGAAAGGGGTAGCGGTTCCAGTCCGGGTGGGCGGCCGCGTGCTGGAGGTCCTCGCCGAGCGGGCGCGGCAGGCGCGCCTGCCAGTCGACCTGGCCGGTCGGCACCGAGCGGTGGTGCGGAGCGCGGGCCGGCTGGGGCGTGGACGATGCGCCGGGCTGGGCCGTCGCGAGGCGCTCGGCGGCGGGGTAGAGGCCCGAGCGCGGGCGCGACTCGATGAGGCCGAGCGCGGTGAGCTCCTGGTAGGCGGCCGAGACGGTGTTGCGGGACACCCCGAGGACGCCCGCGAGGTGACGCGACGAGGGCAGCGGGCGGTGCGGCTTGAAGCGCCCCTCGAGCAGCGACTGCTCGAGGAAGCGGCGCACCTGCTGGAACAGGGGCTCGCGGCTGTCGGGATCGAGGTACTGGCGCGCGCGGTCGCCGAAGGCCTCGTCGGTCTCGATGTCGCGTTCGCTGGTCATGCGTCCCTCCTGGGCCGGCCTCACGCGGCGAGCCCGCGCGCGGCCAGGACCGCTCCGGACACGAGCGACAGCACCAGGGCCGCGGTCCGCACCGCGCTCGCGGGGATCCTGCTCACCAGGGGAGCGGCCACGAGCGCGCCGACGATCACGGCGGGAGCGAGCGCGAGCCCTGCCAGCGCATCGAGTCCGAGCGGGCCCGCTCCGGCCCTGCCCGCCGACAAGGATAGCGACACCAGCGAGAGCACCGAGGTGACGGCGAAGTACGCGGACAGGGTCGCGCGCATCGTCCTCACCTCGTCGGGCCGGTAGACCACCGCCATCGGCGGCCCGGGGAGCGCGGCGATCGGCGTGAGCGCGCCGCCGAGCCCGCCGGCGAGCGCCACGCTCGCGGGGGTCATGCGCGCGCGCCATGCGAGCAGGGACAGGGCCGATGCGGCGACGACCACCGCGCCCACGACCACCTGGGTCGCCGCGGTGGGGGTGACGTGCGCGACGAGCGTGCCGACGAGGATGCCGGGCACGGCGGCGACGGACGCGCGCACGAGGTCGCCGCGGTGCAGCCAGCGCCGCTCCGTCCATGTGGCGACCAGCATGACGACCACGGTGATCGCGAGCACCGCGCCGATGCCCAGCTCGGGCGCGACGAGCACGAGCAGCGGCACCGCGACGATGCCGAAGCCCATCCCGGTCGCGGACTGCACCACCGTCGCGAGCGCCACGACCATGCCCGCGGCGATCCACGCCGCCGCCGTCATCCGTGCCTCGCGATCATGGTCCGATCCTGCTGGCCCCCGCGCACGCGGGCCAGGTCCACGACGGGCCCTTCCGGGCGGCCAGACGTTACGCCCGGGAAACACTGTGGCACCCGGTGCCGGGCATCGACTGGCCCTGGCTCCCCGGGGACCGGCCAGTCATAGTGGTCGCAGGCCGCCGGGGATCCGGCCGGCATCCACACGAGAACGGAGAGCAGCAATGGCACAGCGGACGGCGGTCGTCACCGGAGCGAGCAGCGGGATCGGCGCGGCGAGCGCGCGGGCCCTCGCCGCGGACGGCTGGCACGTGATCCTCGGCGCGCGCCGCGTGGACCGCCTCGAGGCGCTCGCGGAGGAGATCGGCGGCACCGCGCTCCGCCTCGACGTCACGGACCAGGAGTCCGTCGACGCGTTCTGTGACGCGATCGAGTCGTGCGACCTGCTGCTCAACAACGCGGGCGGCGCGCTCGGCACCTCGTCGATCGCCGAGGGCGACACCGACGAGTGGCAGTGGATGTACGACGTCAACGTGCTCGGCACGCTGCGGGTCACCAAGGCGCTGCTGCCCAAGCTCGTGGCGTCGGGCGACGGCCAGGTCATCAACATCGGCTCGATCGCGGCGCGCGAGCCCTACAAGGGCGGCGGCGGCTACAACGCCGCCAAGCACGCCGTCGCGGCGATGACGCGCGTGCTCCGCATCGAGCTGCTGGGCCAGCCGGTCCGCGTGTCCGAGATCGACCCGGGCATGGTCGAGACCGAGTTCTCGCTCGTGCGCTTCGGCGGCGACGCCGAGAAGGCCGCGAAGGTCTACGAGGGCGTCACCCCGATGAGCGCCGAGGACATCGCGGACGCGGTCCGCTGGGTCGCCTCGCGCCCCAAGCACGTCAACATCGACCAGATCCTCATGCTCGCGACCGCGCAGACCTCCGCGCAGGTGGTCCACCGCGAGATCTGAGCCGGGGAGGGTCACAGCAAGCTCCCAGGATGGGCGAGTACCCTGGTCGGGTGCCCCGCGCGGGAGGTCACGGCCGCATCAGGACGCGGTCGGTCCGGGAACCGTGGCGCGGGCCCATCGGTTACCGGGTCGACCCTGCGTCCCGCGCGCCGCCGCGATCGATGCGGACGACCCCCGTGAGGAGATCCATGAAGAAGAACGCACTGAGCGCCGTCGTGCTCGGCTCCATCGCCGTGCTCGGCCTGGCCGCGTGCAGCCCCGCCTCGGAGTCGGACGCGTCGCCGTCCGCCTCGGCCTCGACCGAGACCGCCGTCGACCCCGCCGCCGATGCCGCCGCGCTCGAGACCATCGAGTGGAACGACAAGGACGGCGTCCCGGAGCTGACCTTCGACACCCCGCTGACCGTCACCGACATCGCCACGCGTCACATCGCGGACGGTGAGGGCGAGGTCATCGAGGAGGGCCAGAACGTCACCCTCGACTACGTCGTCTACTCCGGCACGGACGCCTCGCAGATCTACTCGACCTTCGAGGCGGGCACGCCCGAGGTCGTCACCATGGCCGACGGCCAGGTCGTCGAGGACCTCTACGACGCGCTCCTCGGTCAGCAGGTCGGCACCGACCTCCTCTACGTGTACCCCGACACCTCCTCCGAGGACGGGGCCGCGGTCGTCATGGCCGTCACCGCCTCGAGCGCGGTGACCCCGCTCGCGCGCGCCGAGGGCACGGCCGTCGAGCCCGCGAAGGACCTCCCGACCGTCACTCTCGACGACGACGGCATGCCGTCCATCGACTTCTCCGACGCGGGCAAGAAGCCCGAGGAGCTCGTCGTCCAGCCGCTCATCGAGGGCGACGGCGAGAAGGTCCAGGAGGGCGACCAGATCACGGTGCACTACACCGGCTGGATCTGGAAGGGCGACCAGTTCGACTCGTCGTGGGACCGCGGCGCCGCGACCTCGTTCACGCTCGCGTCCGGCTCGCTCATCGACGGCTGGGTCGACGGCCTCGCCGGCCAGACGGTCGGCAGCCAGGTGCTCCTCGTCATCCCGCCGGACCTCGCGTACGGCGACCAGGAGTCCGACACCATCCCGGCGGACTCGACGCTCGTGTTCGTCGTGGACATCCTCGCCGCGAGCTGACCCTCGCGTCACGCACGAAGGCCCCGGCATCCGCCGGGGCCTTCGTCGCGTTCGGGGCCGGGTCAGCCCTCCGGCGCGTCCTTCGCGGGGGACGATGCGCGGACCGGCTCGGCGGCGGGGCTCGCGTCGTCGATCGTGATGACGTCGTAGGTCCGCCCCGAGTTCTTGACGATCGCGGTGATGAGCGCCGCGACGGGCAGCGCCATGAAGGCGCCCAGAGGTCCGGCGATCGCGCCGCCCGCGAGGGCGCCGCCGAACGCGACCGCGCCGTTGAGCTCCATCGTCTGGGACGAGAAGCGGGGGCTCAGCCAGTAGTTCTCGGCCTGCTGGTAGACGAGCACCCACGCGAGCAGGATGAGCGCCGGCACGAGGCCCTGCACCGCGAGCACGATGATGATCGGCAGCGCCGCCCCGATGTAGGTGCCGATGAACGGGATGAACTCGGACACGAAGCCCATGAACAGCGCGAGCGGGATCGCGTAGACGAGCGGCAGCCCGATGAGCAGCATCACGACGAAGGCGAGGCCGCCGCATACGCCCATGAGGAGCACGCGCGAGTAGAAGTAGCCGCCCGTCTGCTCGATCGACGTGTCCGCGATCCACGCGAACGTGCGCTGGCGGGCCGGGGGCATGCGTGACATGAACGCGCGCATGATCTGCGGCCACTGGGCGGCGATGTAGAACGCGAACATCGCGACGGTGAAGAGGTCGAAGATCAGCCCGATGCCGGAGGTCACGATCCCGAGCACCTCGTCCGACCACGTCGCCATGAGGTCGGAGAAGCTGGTGAGGGCGTCGTCCGTCCCGGTGGTGTCGATCGGGAGCCCCAGCACGTCCTGGCTCCACTCGCTCAGGGCGGACGTCCAGCCGGGGAGGTTGTCGTGGACGGCGTCGGCGAAGCGCGCGATCGCGGGGATGAGCACCGCGACCATGAACACGCCGAGCAGCACCGCGGCGAGGTACATCAGCCCCACGGCCGCACCGCGACGCATCCCGTAGCGGCGGTGCAGCATCGTGACGCCCGGCAGCATCGCGAGGGCGATGAACAGGGAGAACACCAGGATCCCGATGAGGTGGCGCATCTGGAACGCGACCCAGATCGCCGCGAGGACGAGGAGGACCACGCCCACGGCGCGCCAGAGGGAGCGCCGGACGAACGCGTCGACCCAGAGCGGGGCGGGCTCCTCCGCGCGCTGCGCCGCCTGCACGGCCGCCGCGCGCGCGACGTCCTCCGGGAGCTCCTCGGTGTCGGGCGACGAGGCGTCGGCGCTCACAGCGCGGCCTCCGTGTGCCGGCCGAACGTGAAGGCGCGCACGAGGCCGACGATGCCGAGCACGACGAAGACGAACGCGGCGATCCACACGAGCACGGTGGCGGTGATCGCGGGCGAGCCGAGCACGACCGCGCCGGCGATGATGCTGATGATGCCGTACGTGATCGCCCAGCCGCGCGATCGTGCCTTCCCGGACTCGACGAGCACCATGATGCCGTCGATGATCCAGCCGATGCCGATGGTGATGGCGACCACGAGCAGCAGCACCGCCGCGGAGGCCTCGAGATTCCGGAGCGTGATGACGCCCGCGAGGAGCATGAGCACTCCCATGATGATCGCGAGGGCGCGCAGGCCGCCCGACAGCGCCGAGCCGAGGATGCCCATCGCGATGCGGGCCACGCCCGCGACCGCGAAGTAGATGCCGATCAGCACCGCGCCCACGCTGAGCGTGTGCCCGGGCCACACCATGAGCGCGATGCCGACGCCGAGCGCGACGATGCCCAGCACGGCGAACATCACGCGCACCGCCGTGATCGCGCGCGCGGTCAGCTCCCGCGCGTCCAGCTCGAAGCCGATGTTCCTGGTCTCCTGCATGAGAGCTCCTCTCGCGGACCCGCCTCCGCGTGGCGGCTGATCTCACGCTACCGCCGCCGAGGCGCGGCGTGACGGAATCTCCGCGGGGCGTCCATACGCGCGTGCTGACGATGCAATGGTGAGGCTTTTGTGCACAATGCGCCCCTTGCGTGCGAGAATGGTCGCTCGGATGCAGGTTGCTTGCGAGGGGGGAGCAGTCATGTCGCTCGACGACCTGGACCGACGCATCATCGCGGAGCTGCGCGTGGACGGCCGCGCCAGCTATGCGGAGATGGGCGCGCGCATCGGCCTGTCACCGTCGGCGGTGAAGCGTCGAGTCGATCGGATGGTGGCCGACGGCGCCATCCAGGGATTCCATGTGCGCCTCGACCCCGAGCTCGACGGAGCCGGCACCGAGGCCTATGTCGAGGTGTTCTGCACGGGCACGGTCGCGCCCGACGAGCTCCGGCGCATCCTCAAGTCGATCCCCAACGTCGTCGAGGCCTTCACGGTCACGGGGCAGGCGGACGCGATCGTCCGGCTGCGCGCCTCGACGATGACGGACCTCGAGGCGGCGCTCGAGCACGTGCGGCTCGCGCCGCAGGTCGACAAGACCCGCAGCGCGATCATCCTGTCGCGGCTCATCGAGCACCGCGACGGCTGAGCGGGCCCGTCAGATCCAGCTGGGCAGCCACATGTGCGCCTGCCAGTAGCGGAACGGGATGGGTGTGCCCACCCACAGCGGCATGAACAGCCCCGAGACCAGCAGGATCGCGGCGAGGATGCAGCCGACCGCGATGGTGCCGCGGCGCGACCAGCCGCCCTCGAGCTCGTCCGGCTGCGCGATGCGCCTTAGCGCCCACACGAGCGTGAGCACCATGAACGGCATGAACGCGACCGAGTAGAACGTGAAGATCGTGCGGTAGGCGTACGGCAGCCACGGCACCCAGCCGGCGAGCACGCCTGCGGACACCGACAGCGCGAGGATGTCGCCGCGGCGGATCACCCGCCACAGCGCCCACACGAGCGCGGCGGTCGCGAGCCACCACAGCAGCGGGTTGCCCAGCGCGTGGACCGCGCTCACGCACCGCTCGGCGCCACAGTCGACGTCCGGCACGTCCTCGAAGTAGAAGGCCGTGGGCCGCCACTGCACCAGCCACAGCCACGGGTTGGACATGTAGTTGTGCTCGGTGGTGAGGCCCGTGTGGAAGTCCCACATCTGCAGGTGGTAGTGGACCAGCGAGTTGAGCGCATCCGGCAGCCACGTGAGGCCCTCGCCGGGGTGGTCCTCCGCCCAATGCCGGTCGTACGAGCCGTCGGTGAGGAACCAGTTCGCCCACGTCGCGACGTAGACCACCGGAACGATGACGAGCGTCGCGAGCCCCGCGGGGACCGCCCGCGCGAAGGCCCCGGCGAACCACCGCTCGCATCCCACGTCGCGGCGCGCGAGCACGTCCCACACCACGGACAGCACGAGCAGCACGGCCGCGAAGTAGAAGCCGGACCACTTCACCGAGCCGGCGAGCGCGAAGGCGAGGATCGCCGCGAGCCGCCACCAGCGGATGCCGGTGCGCGGGCCGAGCCCGGGCAGCGGCGCATCGGGCGCCAGGCCGAGCTCTCTCCGCGCGTGCGCGACCCGTTCCTCGAGCCGCGCGCGCGTCCGGTCCCGGTCGACCACCAGCAGCCAGAAGCCGAGCGCGACGAAGAACGCGAGGTAGCCGTCGAGGATCGCGGTGCGCGACAGCACGATGGCCTCGCCGTCGACCGCGACGAGCACGCCCGCGACGCCGCCCCACAGCGTCGACCGGAACAGGCGTCGCGCGGCGAGCGCCACGAGCACCGCGGTGAGCGCGCCGAGCACCGCGCCGACGACGCGCCAGCCGAACGGGTCGTTGCCGAAGATCTCGATGCCCAGCGCGATGAGCAGCTTCCCGACCATGGGGTGCACGACGTAGTCGCCCTCGGTCGTGAGCCCCGACGTGTCGCCCGACACGAAGGCCTGGTCGTCGCCCGTCCAGTCGCCCTCGTAGCCCAGCTCGGTGAGCGAGTACCCGCCGCGCGCGTAGAAGACCTCGTCGAACACGAGCGCGTGGGGATCCGACAGCGACGCGAGGCGGAGGATCGCGGCCAGGACGCCGACGCCGACGGCCATGAGGGCGGCGCGCCAGCGCCACAGCGTCGCGAGATTCACACGCGAAGCCTAGCCGCGCGCGGTGCCGGTCCGGCCGCGCCGCGGCGTGTGCGACCCTGGGGACATGACTGGACGGATCGTGCTCGCCGCGACGCCCATCGGGAACGTCGGCGACGCGTCCGATCGGCTGCGCGAGGCGCTCGCGACCGCGGACGTGGTCGCCGCCGAGGACACGCGCCGGCTGCGCGACCTGGCGGGTCGGCTCGGGATCCGGATCCAGGGTGAGACCGTCGCGCACCACGACCACAACGAGGGCGACTCCGCGGCGGCGCTCGTCGCGCGCGCCGGCGCCGGGGACACCGTCGTCGTCGTGTCCGACGCGGGCATGCCCGCGGTGTCCGACCCCGGCTTCCGGGTGGTCGAGGCCGCCGCGGCCGCGGGCGTCGACGTCACCGTGCTGCCGGGACCGTCGGCAGCGCTCGCGGCGCTCGCGCTGTCGGGGCTGCCGACCGACCGCTTCGCGTTCGAGGGCTTCCTGCCGCGCAAGCCGGGGGAGCGCGCGACCCGCCTGGGGTCGCTCGCCACCGAGGAGCGCACGCTCGTCTTCTTCGAGGCGCCGCACCGGCTCGCCGCGACGCTCGCGGCCATGGCCGAGGCGTGGGGCGGCGACCGCCGCGCGTCCGTGTCGCGCGAGCTCACCAAGACGTACGAGGAGACCCGTCGCGGCACGCTCGCGGAGCTCGCCGCGTGGGCCGGGGAGAAGGAGCCGCGCGGCGAGATCGTCGTGACGGTCGAGGGTCGCGCGGCGGAGGCGCCCGGCGTCCCCGCCCTGGTCGACGAGGTGCTCGCCCGCGTGGCCGCGGGGGAGCGGGCCAAGGCCGCGGTGGCGGACGTCGCCGCGACGGCGGGGGTCCCCAGCCGCGAGCTCTACGCCGCGGTGCTGGCGGCGCGGGCCGCCGGGTGAGCGCGGCGTCGCCGCGTCGCCGGCGCCGCCTCGTCCCCGCCGCCGTCGTCGCCTCGTCGTGCTTCGGGCTCGGGCTCGGCGCGGGCGCGCTCGTCCCGCCGCCCGAGGAGTGGCCGCTCGTGGCGGGCACCGAGCCCGCCGCCGCGACCGTCGCCGCCTCCTCGCCGACGCCCTCGCCCACCGCATCGTCCCTCGCGGCGATCACCGCCTCCCCGGAGCCCGCGGCCGCGCGCACGCCGCTGGTCGAGGTGACGGCGCCCGACGTCGACGACCCCGCGTCGCTCACCGTGGTCGTCAACAAGCAGCGGCCGCTCGACCCCGCGGACTACGTGCCGGAGGACCTCGTCACGGTCGAGGGCATCCCCGGCGGGGTGACGATGCGCGCGGAGGCCGCGGCGGCCATGACGGCGCTGCACGACGCGGCGGTGGAGGAGGGCGCCGGCTTCTCCATCTCGACCGGCTACCGCGCGTACGACCTCCAGAGCTCCCTCTACACGGGCTACTCGCGCTCGCGGGGGCAGGCCGGCGCGGACCGCTTCTCCGCGCGGCCCGGGTACTCCGAGCACCAGACCGGTCTCGCCGCCGACGTGGGCAACGGCGTGTGCACGCTCCAGGCGTGCTTCGCGACCACCGCGGCGGGCCAGTACCTGGCGGCGCACGCGTGGGAGCACGGGTTCATCGTGCGCTATCCCGAGGGCTCGGACGCGGTGACCGGCTACATCTACGAGCCGTGGCACCTGCGCTACGTGGGGCTCGAGGTCGCCGCCGCGATGCACGAGGGCGGCATCGCCACCCTCGAGGAGTACTTCGCGCTCGATCCCGCGCCCGACTATCGGTAGGGGGGCAGGGCCCGCCCCGCACCTCGGCCCGCGCCCTGCCCGCGTGCATCGATTACCTGGGGATCCGCAGGCGAGAAGCGCCCGGTTCTCACCCGGAATCCTCGCAGTTCGCGCATCGTCGCCCGCCAGGAGGACGACCCCTCCGCGAACACTAGGATGGACGCCATGTCACGCATCCTGTCCGCGGTCGCCTGGCCGTACGCCAACGGCCCCCGCCACATCGGTCACGTCGCCGGGTTCGGCGTCCCCTCGGACGTCTTCAGCCGCTACATGCGCCTCGCCGGCAACGACGTCCTGATGGTCTCGGGCACCGACGAGCACGGCACGCCGATCCTCGTCCAGGCCGAGGGCGAGGGCGTGAGCCCGCAGGAGCTCGCGGACCGCTACAACCGCGTCATCGTCGAGGACCTCACCCAGCTGGGCCTGTCCTACGACCTCTTCACCCGCACCACCACCGGCAACCACTATGCCGTCGCGCAGGCCATGTTCAAGGCCGTGCACGCGAACGGCTACATGCTGTCGGAGACCACCCGCGGCGCGATCTCCCCGTCGACCGGACGCACGCTGCCCGACCGCTACATCGAGGGCACGTGCCCCATCTGCGGCTACGACGGCGCGCGCGGCGACCAGTGCGACAACTGCGGCAACCAGCTCGACGCGATCGACCTCAAGAACCCGGTGTCCCGCATCAACGGCGAGACCCCCAAGTTCGTCGAGACCGAGCACTTCTTCCTCGACCTGCCGGCGCTCGTGCAGCCGCTCACCGACTGGCTCGGCTCGCGCCAGGGCTGGCGCCCCAACGTCATGAACTTCTCCAAGAACCTGCTCGTCGACGTGCGCCCGCGCGCGATGACGCGCGACATCGACTGGGGCATCCCGGTGCCGCTCGAGGGCTGGGAGGACAACCCGGCCAAGCGCCTGTACGTGTGGTTCGACGCGGTCATCGGCTACCTGAGCGCCTCGATCGAGTGGGCGCGCCGCTCGGGCGACCCGGACGCGTGGCGTCAGTGGTGGAACGACCCGGCGGCCCTGTCCTACTACTTCATGGGCAAGGACAACATCACCTTCCACTCGCAGATCTGGCCCGGCGAGCTCATCGCCGCCAACGGCCGCGGCGCGCGGGGCGGGTCGCTCAGCGAGTTCGGCGACCTCCAGCTCCCCACCGAGGTGGTCTCGAGCGAGTTCCTCACGATGGAGTCCGCCAAGTTCTCCTCGTCGCGCGGCCACGTCATCTACGTGCGCGACATGCTGTCCCGCTACCAGCCCGACGCGCTGCGCTACTTCATCGCCGTCGCGGGCCCGGAGACCTCGGACGCGGACTTCACGTGGGCCGAGTTCAAGCGCCGCAACAACGACGAGCTCGTCGCCGGCTGGGGCAACCTCGTCAACCGCACGGCGTCGCTGCTGCACAAGAACGTGGGCGAGATCCCGGCGCTGGGCGAGCTGGCGGACGTCGACCGCGCCGCGCTCGCGGCCTCCGAGTCGGCGTTCACGACCGTGGGCGACCACATCCGCACGCAGCGCCAGCGCGCCGCGATCAGCGAGACGATGCGCGTGATCGGCGACGCGAACAAGTACCTCGCGGACACCGCCCCGTGGAAGCTCAAGAACGAGAACCCGGAGCGCATGCGCACGGTCCTCGCGGTCGCGGCCCAGCTGGTGTCCGACGCGAACACGATGATGTCGCCGTTCCTGCCGCACAGCGCGCAGAAGGTGCACGAGGCCCTCGGCGGCACCGGCGTGCTCGCGCCCATGCCGCAGATGAACGAGGTCGCCGACCTCGACCTCGCGGACCGCCACTACCCGGTCATCCAGGGCGACTACGCGTCCGTGGCCGGCTGGGGGCGCACGGACCTGGTCGCCGGCACCGCCGTCCCGGCCCCGTCGCCGATCTTCCAGAAGCTCGACGACGAGATGGTCGAGGCGGAGCTCGAGCGGATGGCGGACGAGTAGCCGATGCGCGCCGGAGCCTGGCCGCCCGCGCCGGAGGCGCTGCCGGTCGCCGTGGTCGACAACCACTGCCACCTCGAGTTCCCCGCGGGCGATCCCGAGCTGACGGTCGAGCGGCGTCTCGCGGACGCCGCCGCCGTGGGCGTCGACCGCGTGGTCCAGATCGGGTGCGAGGTCGACTCCGCCCGCTGGACCGCGGACGCGGTGGACCGCCACCCGACGATGCTCGGCGGCGTCGCGCTCCATCCCAACGAGGCGCCGCTGCACGCGGCCGGCACCCACGACAGCGGGCTGTCGTACGACGACGCGTTCGCGGAGATCGCCGCGCTCGCGCGCCGCGACCGCATCCGGGTCGTCGGCGAGACGGGGCTCGACTACTTCCGCACCTCCGAGGAGGGGCGGGACGCGCAGATCCGGTCCTTCCGCGACCACATCGCGCTGGCCAAGGAGCTGGGCCTGCCGCTGCAGATCCACGACCGCGACGCGCACGCGGACGTGCTCGACGTGCTCGAGCGGGACGGCGCACCCGAGGTGACCGTCTTCCACTGCTACTCGGGCGACGCCGCGATGGCCCGCCTGTGCGCGCACCGCGGCTACTACCTGTCGTTCGCCGGCACCGTCACCTTCAAGAACGCCGAGGGCCTGCGCGCCGCGCTGGCGGTGACGCCGCTGTCGCGGGTGCTCGTCGAGACCGACGCGCCCTTCCTCACGCCGCACCCGCACCGCGGCGCGCCCAACGCCCCGTACCTCGTCCCGTTGACGATGCGGACCGTCGCGAGCGTCCTCGACGTCGATCTGGCCGTCGCGTGCGAGACCGTCGCTCAGACCTCCGAAACGCTGTATGGCCCCTGGTAATCGGCGCCGTGTGGTAAATCCCACAACCCCCTTGACTCAAGTCGAGTTGGACATCGTCGTTATCAATATGAGACAAAAGGCGTCAGTGAAGCGCGGCCGACCGGTCGCGAGACGAGAGGACCACGTGAGCTATCGACGTTCCAACCCGATGCCTGGCGGGCGCCGTGAGCGCCGCGTCGAGCGCGGCGTGCGGACCCGCGTGCTGACGCAGGTCGGCCTCGGAGTCGCCGTCGCATCGTTCGCCGTCGGCTCGATCGCCGCCGCCGCCGTGCCCGCCCTCACCGACGACACGCCCGTCGCCACCCAGGCCGACCTGGCCGCCCTTCCCGAGATCGCGACCCACAAGTCCGACGGTGCCGTCGTCAAGACGGAGACCAAGGAGGTCGCGATCAAGCCCGGCTCCGTCAAGCAGGACGACCCGGACCTCGAGAAGGGCACCGAGGAGGTCGTGACCGAGGGCGAACCCGGCTCGCAGGTCATCACGTACGACGTCACCTACGTCGACGGCGAGGAGGTCTCGCGCGTCGAGACGCTCAAGCTCACCGTCGAGCAGCCCACCGACGAGGTCATCTCGGTCGGCACCAAGGAGGAGGTCGAGGAGGCGACGTCGTCGACGTCCGTCCCGGCGACCTCGTCCGTCTCGCCCGGTACCGCCCGCGCCCTCGGCCAGCAGATGGCCGCGAGCATGTACGGCTGGACCGGCTCCGAGTGGTCGTGCCTCGACGCGCTCTGGCAGCGCGAGTCCGGCTGGAACCCGAACGCGCACAACCCGTACTCGGGCGCGCACGGCATCCCGCAGGCCCTGCCCGGCTCGAAGATGGCGACCGCAGGCGCCGACTGGGCGACCAACCCCGCGACCCAGATCACGTGGGGCCTCGGCTACATCAGCGGCCGCTACGGCACCCCGTGCTCCGCGTGGGGCCACTCCGAGTCCGTGGGCTGGTACTGACGCCGGTGGCGCACCTCCTGGGTCCCACCGACATCCGCCACCTCGCGCAGTCGCTCGACACCGCTCCCCACAAGAAGTGGGGCCAGAACTTCGTCGTCGACGCCGGGACGGTGCGCCGTATCGCGCGCCTCTCGGGGGTGGGACCCGGCGACCGCGTCGTCGAGGTGGGGCCCGGCCTCGGCTCGCTCACGCTCGCGCTGCTCGAGACGGGCGCGGACGTCACCGCGGTCGAGATCGACCCGGTGCTCGCGTCCGCGCTGCCCGGCACCGTCGCGGAGCGCGCGCCGGACGACGCCGCGCGCTTCGACGTCATCCACCAGGACGCGCTGAAGGTCGACTCCCTGCCGTCGCCGCCCCGCGCGCTCGTCGCGAACCTGCCGTACAACGTCTCGGTGCCGGTGATCCTGCACTTCCTCGAGATCTTCCCGACCCTCGAGCGGGTGCTCGTCATGGTCCAGGCCGAGGTCGCGGACCGGCTCGCGGCCCCGCCCGGCTCGCGCACCTACGGGGTGCCGTCCGCGAAGGCCGCCTGGTACTGCGCCGTGCGCCGCGCCGGCGACGTCGGCCGCGCCGTGTTCTGGCCCGTGCCGCGCGTCGACAGCCGCCTCGTCCTCATGGAGCGGCGCGAGCCGCCCGCGACCACCGCGACCCGCGAGGAGGTGTTCGCCGTGGTCGACGCGGCGTTCGCCCAGCGCCGCAAGGCCCTGCGCGGCGCGCTGTCCGGCATCGCCGGCTCCGCGGCGGCCGCGGAGGCCGCGCTGCGCCAGGCGGGCATCGAGCCGCTGACCCGCGGCGAGCAGCTCACCATCGAGGACTTCTCAGCCATCGCCGAGGCGCTCGCCTCTGGCAGTCTGGGGTCATGACCCGCACCGTCCGCGCGAAGGCGCCCGCGAAGGTGAACCTTCAGCTCACCGTGGGCCCGCCCCGCGCTGACGGCTACCACCCGCTCGTCACGGTGTTCCAGGCCCTCGACCTGTGGGAGATCGTCGAGGCCACGCCGCGCACGGACGGCGAGATCACGCTCGCCGTCGACGTCGCCGCCGGCTCGCCCATCGACGCGTCCGGCGTCCCGCTCGACCGCACCAACCTCGCGTGGAAGGCCGCGGAGCTGCTCGCGCGCACGTTCGGCATCGCCGACGGCGTCGACCTGCGCATCGTCAAGGGCGTCCCCGTCGCCGGCGGGATGGCCGGCGGCTCCGCGGACGCGGCGGCCGCGCTCGTCGCCTGCGCCGAGGCGTGGGACACCGGCGCGACCCGCGGCGAGCTCGCGCAGCTCGCCGCCCGCCTGGGCGCCGACGTCCCGTTCAGCCTCCACGGCCACACCGCCGTCGGCATGGGCCGGGGCGACGAGCTCACGCCCGTGATGTCGCACGGCGAGTTCCACTGGGTGCTCGCGACCCAGGCGTCGGGGCTGTCCACGCCCGAGGTCTTCGCCGAGTACGACCGCCGCATCGACTCGCGCGAGCAGGCGCCCTCCGACCTCGACATCGACCCCCCGCTCATGCGCGCCCTCATGGCGGGCGACGCGGTCGCGCTCGGGCAGTCGCTGCTCAACGACCTCGAGGGGCCGGCGCTCGCGCTCATGCCGCGCCTCGAGGACGTGCTCGACGCGGCCGAGGCGGCCGAGGCCTGCGGCGCCATCGTCTCCGGCTCGGGCCCCACGGTCGCCGCGCTCGCGCGGTCCCGCCAGCACGCCCTCGCCATCGCGGCGCACCTCAAGGCGTCGAAGACCTGCGACGCCGTCGTCACGGCCTCGGGGCCGGCGTCCGGCACGCTGCTCGTGCAGGACTGAGCCGCTCAGACGGTCGGCTTGTCCCGGAGCGCGTCGCGGATCTCGGTGAGCAGCTGCACCTCGGTGGGGGAGACGGGCTCGTCGGGCGCGGGCTCGCCGGCCTTGCGGCGCTCGGCGAGCCTGTTGAGCGGCATCACGATGACGAAGTAGATCGCCGCCGCGATGATGAGGAAGTTGATGATCGCGGTGAGGAACGCGCCGATGCTCAGCACCGCATCGTCCGCCGTGTCGGCCGGCGTGCCGCCGTTGCTGAGCGTCCACACCCACACGTCGGACAGGTCCGGCTTGCCGAAGACCGCGGCGATGAGCGGGTTGATGACGTTGTCGACCAGCGAGGTGACCACCGCGGTGAAGGCCGCGCCGATGATGATGCCGACCGCGAGGTCGATGACGTTGCCCCGCGTGATGAAGTCCTTGAAGCCCTTGAGCATGGCGATCCCTCCCCTGAGACGCGCAGGACGCCCCGGCGGGCGTCCTGTCCGCCCACTACGACACCCGCGGGTGCCCGGGCATTCCCAGGGACGATGCGCGGGGCGGCTACGCGGAGGGCAGGTCCGGGCGGCGCTCGAGCGAGGACAGCCCGTTCCAGGCGAGGTTGACGAGGTGCGCCGCGACCACCTGCTTCGACGGCTCGCGCACCTCCGCCCAGTGCTGGCCCGCGAGGGCGACCATGCCGACGAGCATCTGCGAGTACACGGGCGCGACCGCGGGATCGAGGCCGCGCTTGCGGAACTGGTCGCCGAGCAGGCCCTCGACCTGAGCCGAGACGTCGCCGAGCAGCGACGAGAAGGTCCCGGAGGCCTGCGCGACCGGCGAGTCGCGGGCGAGGATGCGGAAGCCGTCGGGGGAGTCCTCGATGTAGCCGAGCAGCGCGAGCGCCGCGCGCTCGACCAGCTGCCGGGGGTGCGCCTTCTGCGCGAGCGCGCCGGTGAGGGCGCCCAGGAGCGCCTCGACCTCGCGGTCGACGATGACGGCGTACATGCCCTCCTTGCCGCCGAAGTGCTCGTAGACGACCGGCTTCGAGACGTCCGCGCGCGACGCGATCTCCTCGACGGAGGTGCCCTCGAAGCCCTTCTCGGCGAACAGCGCGCGGCCCACCGTGAGCAGCTGCTCGCGGCGCTCCCTCGCGGTCATGCGGGAGCGCGGGCTGCGGCGGGGTTCGATGGTCACAGGCTCAAGTGTGCCGTGAATCCTGGCAGACTTGACGCCCGGGTGCGGCGAGCCGTGCGGCCGCCGCCCCGTTCCGCCCTGGTGTAACGGCAGCATGCGGGCCTTTGGAGCCCTGCGGTAGAGGTTCGAATCCTCTGGGCGGAGCCGCATCCCCGGCGATTCCCGATGACGGATGTGGCCGGTGGGACGCGCATCGTCCCGTGCGGCGGTCCCGGCCGTCACGCGCGTCCACATGCGTCACAAGTGTCATTGCGAGTCGTCGTGGGGCCCGGGACGATGCGGGCACATCAGGGCGTTCACCGAACGTTAGACTTGGCGAGTACAGCCGTCATGCCCCCGTCACGGGGGTGAGCCACGTGTGAGGAGAACCGGTGACCCCGACCCCACCCGCAGCCGTGATGATCCTGGCCGCAGGGGCGGGCACCCGGATGAGGTCCGCCACCCCGAAGGTGCTGCACAGCATCGCGGGCCGCTCGCTCGTCGCGCACGCGCTCGCCGCCGCCGCCGAGCTCGACCCCGGGCGCACCGTCGTGGTGGTCCGCCACGAGCGCGAGGCCGTCGCCTCGCACATCGGCGACGTCGCGCCGCACGCGCTCATCGCCGACCAGGACGAGGTCCCCGGCACCGGCAGCGCGGTGCGCTGCGGGCTGTCGACCCTCGACGCCACCACGGTGGCCGCCGCGGTCGCCGCGGGCGCGATCGGGGACCGGGCGGTCCTCGACAACCAGGTCCAGGGCTCGGTCGTCGTCACCAGCGGCGACGTGCCGCTCGTCGACGGCGCGCTGCTCGGCTCGCTCGTGGCCGCGCACGAGGAGCAGGGCAACGCCGTCACCGTGCTCACCGCCGAGGTGCCCGACGCGACCGGCTACGGCCGCATCGTCCGCGGCACGGACGGCGCCGTGCTGCGCATCGTCGAGCACAAGGACGCCCCCGCCGAGGTCCGCGCGATCCGCGAGATCAACGCCGGCATCTACGTCTTCGACGCGGCCGGCCTGCGCGACGCGCTCGCGCACCTCACCACCGACAACGCGCAGGGCGAGCTCTACCTCACCGACGTGCTCGCCCTCGCCCGCGAGGCCGGCGGCCGCGTGGGCGCGCTCGTCGCGCCGGATGCCTCCGCCGTCGAGGGCGTCAACGACCGCGTGCAGCTCGCCGCGGCGGGCGCGGCCCTCAACCGCCGCATCGTCGACGGCTGGATGCGCGCGGGCGTGACCGTCGTCGACCCGGCCACCACGTGGATCGACGCGGACGTCGTGCTCGAGGCGGACGCGACGCTCCTGCCGGGCACCCAGCTCCACGGCGCGACGCACGTCGCCGCCCGCGCGACCGTGGGCCCCGACACCACGCTCACCGACGTCGAGGTGGGCGAGGGCGCGACCGTCACCCGCGTCCACGGCTCGCTGGCGACGATCGGCGCCGGCGCGACCGTCGGCCCGTTCACCTACCTCCGCCCAGGCACCGTGCTGGGCGACGAGGGCAAGATCGGCGCGTTCGTCGAGACCAAGAACGCCACCATCGGGGCGCACTCGAAGGTGCCGCACCTCAGCTACGTGGGGGACGCCACCGTCGGCGACCACTCCAACGTGGGCGCGGGTTCCATCTTCGTCAACTACGACGGCGTGACGAAGTCGAGCTCGCGCGTGGGCGACCACGTGCGCATCGGCTCCGACAACACGCTCATCGCGCCCGTCGAGATCGGCGACGGCGCCTACACGGGCGCCGGCGCGATCATCCGTCACGACGTGCCCGCGGGAGCCCTCGCGCTCAACGCGGTCTCGCAGCAGGTGGTCGAGGGGTGGGTCGAGCGGCGCCGCCCGGGCACGCCGTCGGCCGCCGCCGCACGTGCTGCACAGGACGCAGACGACTCCCGCGGTCTATCGTCGGGGGCACAGGAGGAGCGAGCGGCCGCGGCCGCCGACCACAAGGGAGAAGCATGAATGCCGTGATCTCGAACCCGAGCGAGCGCCGTCTCGTCCTCGCGGGCGGCCGGGCGCACCCGGAGCTCGCCGAGGCGGTCGCGAAGAACCTCGGGATCGACCTCCTGCCGACCACCGCGTACACCTTCGCCAACGGCGAGCTGTACGTGCGCTTCGGCGAGTCCGTGCGCGGTGCGGACGCGTTCGTCCTGCAGTCGCACGCGGCGCCCATCAACGAGGCGATCATGGAGCAGCTCATCATGGTCGACGCGATGAAGCGCGCCTCGGCCAAGCGGATCACCGTCGTGATCCCGAGCTACGGCTACGCGCGCCAGGACAAGAAGCACAAGGGCCGCGAGCCGATCTCGGCGCGCCTCATGGCGGACCTCTTCAAGACCGCCGGCGCGGACCGCGTCATGTCGGTCGACCTCCACACCGCGCAGATCCAGGGCTTCTTCGACGGCCCCGTCGACCACCTGTGGGCGATGCCGATGCTCGCGGACTACGTCAAGAGCCGCACCTCGCCGGGCAACCTCACCATCGTGTCGCCGGACGCCGGCCGCGTGCGCCTCGCCGACCAGTGGTCCGACCACCTCGGCTGCCCGCTCGCGATCATCCACAAGCGCCGCGACCCCTCGGTCCCCAACCAGGTCAAGGTCCACGAGCTCGTCGGTGAGGTCCAGGGCCGCACCTGTGTGCTCGTCGACGACATGATCGACACCGGCGGCACCATCGTCCAGGCCGCCGAGGCGCTGTTCGAGAACGGCGCCAAGGACGTCATCGTCGCGTCGACGCACGGCCTGCTCTCGGGCCCCGCGGTCGACCGCCTCTCGAAGTCGGGCGTCTCCGAGGTCATCATCACGGACACGCTGCCCATCTCCGAGGAGAAGCAGTTCGACAAGCTCACCATCCTGTCGATCGCGCCGCTCATCGCGCGCGCCATCCGCGAGGTCTTCGACGACGGCTCGGTCACCTCGCTGTTCGACGGCGGCGTCTGAGCCCTCCCGGCTTCACGCCTCACGCGGACGGGGCCCGCGCATCGGGACGATGCGCGGGCCCCGTTCTCGCGTGTCAGCAGCCCTGGCGGATCGAGCCTTCGCTGCGGACCGTCACCCACCATCCGTAGCCGTCCGCGGCCGGGGTGCCGAGCATCATGCGCTGCTCGAGATAGTCCTCGAAGGAGCGCACCCCTGCATCCGCGAGCCATCCCAGCGTGTGGGTGGCGGCGAAGTCGTAGAACGCGTGCGCGAGGTCGTTGTCGACCGTGGGCGCGTACCAGGGGATGCCGTTCGAGCCCCCGACCTCGGTCCAGTCGGCCGGATCCGCCTGGGTGTCGAGGGCGCCGTACTCGTAGACGCCGCCGCATGCGAGATCCATGAGGTCCACGTAGTGGCGGTCGTCGTTCCTCAGGCCGTCGGTGGCGAGCGGGTCGAGCGAGATCTCGACGCCGAAGCCGAACGGGTGCTCGAGGAAGTAGTTGACGCTCTCGATGCGGTCGAGCACCACCGAGTCGACCGCCCGCGCAGCGACGACGTCGGGGCTCTCGGGGTCGTAGTCGTCGAACTGGGCGAAGTGCGACTCGTAGGACCAGTCCCACCTCGAGCTGCTGCGGACCACCTCGGAGGCTCCGACGGAGGCGACCTGCTCGTATCCGGGGCCCTCGAGCCCGCCGTCGAAGGTGAGGACGAACCGGCCGCTCTCCCTGGGGTTCATGGTGAGGCCGTCGGGACCGGTGAAGGTCGCCGGCAGCGCCATCGAGTCGTAGTAGACCTCCGATGCGGGGAGACCCGTCCGGGTGCTGCCGCTCGGAGCGGGATCGCTCGGCAGCGGGGCGGCCACCTCCGTCACGGTGCCGTCGTAGGCGACCTCGACGATCGCGAGCTCCAGGTAGAAGCCGGTGGGCACGAGGATCGCGGCATCGTCGCGGTCGCCGACGTGCCACCAGCGCTCGGCGCCGTACTCGGAGAGCGCGTCGGGCGCCTCGACCTCGACGGGCTCCGGCAGCCAGACCTCGCCGGTCGCCGGGTGCTCGGCCCGGTAGTAGGCCTCGCCGTCGCTCATGCCGGGGTTGCGGCCCTCGTACGAGACGGGCTCGGGCGATGGCGTCGCCGACGCGGACGCCTCGGGCGTCGGCGACGCCGACACCGACGGTGAGGGCGTGATCGCCGGCGCGACGTCGGGCTGGCCGGGCGCGAGCAGCAGCCACGCGCCCGCGGCGAGCACGGTCACCGTGGCGAGGGAGCTGGAGCCCATCACGATCGCGCGCCCGCGGCGGTGAGAGCGGACGGAGCGCACGGCGGCGGTCTCGTCGAACTCGGGGGCGTGGCGCAGGGACGCGGCCATGTCGTGGTGACGCTGGTGGAGGATGTCGCGCAGCTCGTTCATCGTGCGCTCCTCTCGGTCATGGTGGCGGTCTCGGTCTCGACGTCCCGGTAGCCGGTGCCGAGGTAGGCGTTCATGGTTTTGAGGCCGTCGGAGACGTACCTCTTCACGGCGCCTTCCGACAGGCCCAGGGTGTGGGCGGTCTCGCGCACGGACAGGTCCTCGAGGTGGCGCAGCACGACGCACGCGCGGACGCGGGGCGGGAGCTGCGCGAGGGCGTCGTCGACGGTGTGGGAGGCGACGATGCGGTCGGTGGGGTCGGGCAGGATCTCTCCGGCGGCGTAGCGGCGCATCCGTTCGCGGTCGGCCTTGTCCTTGCGCAGCGAGTCGATGTACTTGGTCGCGACCGCGCGGCGCACGTACTGCTCGGCCTGCGCGAGGTTGTCGAAGCGGCGGTTCTTGGAGAACACCGCGACGACGGCGTCCTGCACCAGGTCGTCCGCGAGCGTGGGGCCGGCGAGCATGGTGGCGAACGCGAGCAGCCGGCCCATGCGCTGGCTCGCGAGCTCGTGGAGCATCGGCTCCCACGTGACCGTCATCGTCCTGTACCCCCAGTCATGACCCCACAACGGAGCCACGCCCCGATCGGTTGGGGGCGAGTCTTCCAGCGCTCCCGCGCATCGCCCGCCTCCGCGCGCCCGGGTGTGCGTGAACTCACACGCCCCCGCGGCGGGCCGGCGCTCGCGAGCCCGGGCGCCCGTCGCATCGTCCCCGCCTAGGCCCAAGGTCACCCGCGGTCACGGCCGGGTCGCCCTAGCCTGCCAGGAGGTCCCCAGACCGGCATCTTCCAGGGGTAAGAATGTTCCAAAGGCGGAACCTGTCCACTGTCGCGCGCGCTGGCCTCATCGGCGCCGGCGCGCTCGCGCTGTCCGGCTGCGGCGGCCACATCGATGGCGGGGAGGCGAGCCTCGAGCTGCCGGACCTGTCGGGCGTCACGGTCGGCGGAGGCCTCTCGGGGACCGCGCTCCTCATGGTCGGCCTGCTGGTGACGGTCCTCGGGCTCGTCTTCGGCGTCGCCGTCCTGCGACGGATCCGCGATCTCCCGGTGCACCGCTCGATGCGCGAGGTGTCCGAGCTCATCTACGCGACCTCGAAGGCGTACCTCATCCAGCAGGGCAAGTTCCTGCTGGCGCTGTGGGGGGTCATCGCCGCGGTCATCGTCCTCTACTACGGCGTCCTCGTCGGGTTCTCGTGGGGACGCGTGGCGGTGGTGATCGCGTTCAGCCTCATCGGCATGGCGGGCTCGTACTCGGTGGCCTGGTTCGGCATCCGCGTCAACACGTACGCGAACTCGCGGACGTCGTTCGCGGCGCTCGAGGGCAGGCCGCTGCCGGTCCACCGCATCCCGCTCCAGGCGGGCATGAGCATCGGCATGGTGCTCATCTCGCTCGAGCTGCTGATGATGCTGGTGATCCTGCTGTTCCTGCCGCGCGACATCGCGGGCGCGTGCTTCATCGGCTTCGCGATCGGCGAGTCGCTCGGCGCCGCCGCGCTGCGCATCGCGGGCGGCATCTTCACGAAGATCGCCGACATCGGCTCGGACCTCATGAAGATCGCCTTCAAGATCAAGGAGGACGATGCGCGCAACCCGGGCGTCATCGCGGACTGCACCGGCGACAACGCCGGCGACTCGGTGGGCCCCTCCGCGGACGGCTTCGAGACGTACGGCGTCACCGGCGTCGCGCTCGTGACGTTCCTGCTGCTCGCGGTCCACGACCCGGGCCTCCAGGCGACGCTCCTGGTGTGGATCTTCGCGGTCCGCGCGGTCATGCTCATCGCCTCGGCGCTGTCCTATGTGGCGAACGATGCGTGGGCCCGGCGCCGCTACCGCGACGCCGACCGCATGAACTTCGAGAGCCCGCTCACCTCGCTCGTGTGGCTCACCTCGGCGGTGTCGATCGCCGCCACGTACCTCAGCGCGGCGTGGCTCATCGGCGACCTCGGCGACGGCCTGTGGTGGAAGCTCGCGACCATCATCAGCTGCGGCACGCTCGCGGGCGCGCTCATCCCGGAGCTGGTCAAGGTGTTCACCTCGACCAGCAGCCGCCACGTGCGCGAGGTGGTGAAGAGCTCGCGCGAGGGCGGCCCGTCGCTCAACATCCTGTCCGGCCTGGTCGCGGGCAACTTCTCCGGCTACTGGCTGGGCATCGCGATCGTCGCGCTCATGGGTGCCGCGTACCTGATCTCCGGGATGGGGCTCGACGAGGTCATGCTCGCGCCCGCGGTCTTCGCGTTCGGCCTGGTCGCCTTCGGCTTCCTGGGCATGGGCCCCGTCACCATCGCGGTCGACTCGTACGGCCCGGTCACCGACAACGCGCAGAGCGTCTACGAGCTGTCCGTCATCGAGGAGCTCGAGGGCATCTCCGAGGAGGTGGAGCGGGACTTCGGCTTCGCGCCGCGCTGGGAGAGCGCGAAGCGCATGCTGGAGGAGAACGACGGCGCGGGCAACACGTTCAAGGCGACGGCGAAGCCGGTGCTCATCGGCACGGCGGTGGTGGGGGCGACGACCATGATCTTCTCGATCATCATCGCGCTCACCGACGGCCTCACCACCGGCATCGAGAACCTCTCGCTCATCCACCCGCCGTTCCTGCTGGGGCTCATCGCCGGCGGCGCGACCATCTACTGGTTCACCGGCGCCTCGATCCAGGCGGTCACCACCGGCTCCTACCGGGCGGTCGAGTACATCAAGGACACCATCCGGCTCGACGGGGAGACCAAGGCCTCGACCGAGGACTCGCGCCGCGTGGTCGAGATCTGCACGCAGTACGCGCAGCAGGGCATGCTCAACATCTTCCTCGCGGTGTTCTTCGCGACCCTGGCCTTCGCTTTCGTCGAGCCGTACTTCTTCATCGGCTACCTCATCTCGATCGCGCTGTTCGGCCTCTACCAGGCGATCTTCATGGCGAACGCGGGCGGCGCGTGGGACAACGCCAAGAAGATCGTCGAGGTCGACCTCCACGCGAAGGGCACCGCGCTGCACGACGCGACGATCGTGGGCGACACGGTCGGCGACCCGTACAAGGACACGTCCTCGGTGGCGCTCAACCCGGTCATCAAGTTCACGACGCTGTTCGGGCTCCTCGCGGTCGAGCTGGCCGTCGGGATGGCCGAGCAGGGCAGCCACGCGCTCGTCTACTCGCTCGCGGCCGGCTTCTTCGTGGTGTCCGCCTTCTTCGTCCATCGGTCCTTCTACGGCATGCGGATCAAGGCGTCGCTCGAGGCCGAGCCCGAGGGGGCGGACCTCGAGCCCGCGCCCGAGGCCCCGACGCCCGCGCGCGCGGCGGAGCGGATCGGCTGATGCACCCGGTCGCGATCGTCCACGACGGCCTCACCGTCGCGGACGGTCGCGTCGCGGGGCACGATGCGGGCGCGACCCTGGTGCGGCGCCTCCAGCGGCTCTTCCCCGGGTCGGCGCTCGTCGGCCCGCGCGCTCAGCGCGCGGACGGCTTCGACGTGGTCCCGCTCGAGCTGATCGACCCCCGCGAGACCGTGGTGGTGAACATGGACGTGGTGAGCTCGCCGATGGTGTGGCGCACGCTCGCCGCGAGCGGCGCGGAGCCGCGGATCATGAACTTCGTGTGGTGGAACACCTCGCAGTTCACGCGTCCCGTCGAGCGCGCCTCGCTCGCGCTGTCGTGCGCGCTGTTCCCCACCTTCGCGAACTCGCAGCGCACCGCGACGGAGGTCCGCGAGATCGTCTTCGCGCTCACCGTGCCGCAGCTGGCGGAGCGGGCCAGGATCGAGTGGTCGAACCTGGGGATCCGGCTCGACCACGTGCAGCCGCGCGAGGAGCCGGCCGTGCCCGTGGTGCTCTACCCGGCGATCCGGCTGTCGGAGCGCAAGCAGCCCCGGCTGTTCCTCGACGTGGTCGAGCGCGTGCGGCGCCGGACGCCCATCCGGGTCGAGATGCGCCTGCAGGAGTCGCACCTCATCTCCGAGCAGGCGATCCGCCTGTCGCGCAAGGACTGGGCCTGGGTGGGTCCGCTCACCGCGACCCGTGAGGACTACTACTACCGGCTCGCCCGCACGACGGCCTTCCTCGCGACCGCGCGGGACGAGTCCTACGGACTCGAGTACGTCGAGGCGATGGTGGCGGGCGCGGTGGGCGTGTTCCCCGACCGCCCGTGGGCGCGAGCGCTGCTGCCCGACGGGTACCCGCTGCTCTACGCGGACGCGGCCCAGGCCGAGGAGCAGCTGCTCCGAGCGGTCACCGACCCCGCGGGCTGCCGGCGCGAGCTCGACGCGGTGGCCGGCGGCGACTTCGTGGCCTGGCTGCGCGGACGCCACGACGACACGCAGTTCGAGGACCGCTTCGCCACCGCGGTCCGGCGGTGGTTCCCTGAGCCGTGACGCGCGCGGGGACGATGCGTCAGCGGGTGGCGGAGATGCCGTCCGCCGGCGCGGAGGTCGCCTCGGACCCCTCCGCGGAGCGCGCGTCGGACGCCGCGTCGGACGCCGCCTCGCCCGTCCGCTCGGGCATCCACGTCCACGCGATCAGCGCGCACGTCCCGCCGACCACGAGGCCGGCGAGCACGTCGGTGGGATGGTGCATGCCGCGGTAGACGCGGCTGAGCGCGACCGCGACCGGCATGGCCGCGCAGGCGACGATCACCGTGACGCGCAGCACGCCGTTCCGGATGCGCGTGGCGAGCAGCGCGAACGACAGGTACACGCTCGTGGCCGCGCCGGTGTGGCCGCTGGGGAAGCTCGACGTCGGGGGAGCGTGGTCGAGCTGGTCGACGTCGGGGCGCTCGCGCCCGACGACGAGGGAGCTCGTGAGGAACACGGCCGCCTCGAGCGCCAGCGCGACGAGCGGCACGATCGCGAGCCACCATCGCCGGGAGGTCCACCACACGAGGGCGGACACCACGATCGCGGTGCAGATCACCACCATCGTCGAGGCCGAGCCGGACACGAAGGCGGTCACGGAGTCCAGCGCCGGGACGCGCAGCTCGACCAGCCGCTCGTTGAGGCCGTTCTCGGGGACCTCCGCCAGCGCGAACCCCACGCCGACGACGGCGACCCACAGCAGCGCGGTGGGCAGGAGCACGCGGCGCGCGAGCGCACGCGGCAGGTCTCGAGGTGCGGGCGGCGTCGCGCCCGGTCCGCGGCTCACGTCACATCCTCGCGTAGCGGGCGCGGGCGAACGAGTACAGGCCGTACGCGGCGAAGCCGAGGCCGACGAGCACGACGACCACCGGGCCGCCGGGCGCGCCGAGCAGCCACTCGACCGCGCCGTCGACGCCCTTGGCCTTGTCCGGGTTCGCGGTGAGGGCCGCCGAGACGAAGAGGATGCCCACGACGAGCAGGGCGACGCCCTTGGCCGTGTAGCCCACGATGCCGAGCCCGGTCACGCCCTTCCCCAGGTGCTCGTGCCCGGGCAGCGCGCGGAGGTCCTCGAGGAACTTCCTCCGCACGCCCTTGACCACGTGGTAGCCGGCGCCGGCGATGATGCCGAGCCCGACGGCCCCCACGAGCAGGCGCCCGGCGGGCGCCTGCATGAGCGTGCCGGCGAAGCCCTGCGCCTTCTGGTCGCCGTTGCCCGCGGAGGACCCCATCGCGATCGACGCGGACGTGAAGGCGAGCGCCGCGTAAAGGACTGCCTTGCCGGCCGCCTTGAGACGGTCCATCGCGTCCTCGTCGGACCTCAGCGCATCGGCGGCCTGCCACAGCGCGAGCGCGAGGAACGCGATCGCCGCCGCGGCGAGCAGCACCGTGCCGAGCGGGTTGTGGCCGAGGCTCGCGAGCGCGTGGCTCTGGTCGGCCTCGGCGTTCGCCCCCAGCCCGATCTTGACGATCAGGAAGCCGAGGACCACGTGGAGGACTCCGGAGACGGCGTAGCCCGTGCGGGCCGCCTTCTCCCAGATGTCGCCTGTCGTGCCGGAGCGGGGACTGCTCGATGTCGACGTCATGCCGGGCACAACCATCCTCGTCGCGGCCGCATTCCTCGGCTGGCGCATCGTCCCCCCGGCCAGGTATAGTTGTCCGGTTCCTCGGCGAGGGAGGCCCTCGGGCTCTCCGTGATCGACGCGGCAGATGCGAGATGCCCTGCCTTGCCGTGGCCCCATCTGACGCAAGAGGAGAATCGCATGTCCGACCAGCTCACGCTCGCCGCCACCACGCGCACCGAGTTCGGCAAGGGCGCCGCCCGCCGCGCCCGCGCCGCCCACCAGATCCCCGCGGTCCTCTACGGCCACGGCACCGACCCGGTCCACGTGCTGCTCCCGGGCCACGAGACCATGATGGCGCTCAAGCACTCGAACGCCCTCCTCACCATCGAGCTCGACGGCTCGTCGGAGCTCGCGATCGCCAAGGACGTCCAGATCGAGCCCGTCCGCCGCATCATCGAGCACGTCGACCTCCTCCTCGTGAAGAAGGGCGAGAAGATCACCGTCGACGTCCCCGTGCACGTCACCGGCGAGTCCTTCGCGGGCACCATCCACGTCGTCGAGCACGCCACGCTGCAGCTCGAGGCCGAGGCCACCCACCTCCCCGAGTCCGTCGAGGTCTCGATCGAGGGCCTCGAGGAGGGCGCGGTCATCCACGCCAAGGACGTCGAGCTCCCCAAGGGCGCCTCGCTCGTGACCGACGGTGACATCACCGTCGTCACCATCTCCGTCCCGCGTGGCGCCGGCGCCGAGGAGGAGGCCGAGGAGGCCCCCGCCGCCGAGGCCGCCGAGACCGCCGCGGAGTAGTCTCACACCGATGCTCGCCCGGCTCGCCCGACTGTGGGCGGGCCGGGCGTCGTCGTCTCACGAGCAGTCGGAGGAGGAGCGAGTGTCGAGCCTGGTCATCGGCCTGGGGAACCCGGGTCCCGAGTACGCGGAGACGCGCCACAACATCGGTCAGATGGTGATCGACGAGCTGGCGCGCCGCGGCGCATCGTCCCTCTCCGTCTCCAAGAAGACCCACACCCGCAACGCGACCGTGCGGCTCGCGGGCGGGCCCGTGGTCATCGGCTGCCCGATGTCGTACATGAACGTGTCCGGCGGTCCCACCTCGTCGCTCGCGAAGTACCACTCCGTCCCGCCGACGGACGTGATCGTCATCCACGACGAGCTCGACATCCCCTTCGGCACCGTGAAGATCAAGCGCGGCGGCGGCTCCGCGGGCCACAACGGCCTCAAGGACGTCACCAAGGCGCTCGGCACGCCCGACTACGTGCGGGTGCGCGTCGGCATCGGCCGCCCGCCGGGTCGCATGGAGGCGGCCACGTTCGTGCTCAAGCCGTTCTCCGCGACCGAGCGCAAGGAGCTGCCGTTCCTCGTGGACGATGCGGCGGACGCCGTCGAGGCGATCCTCGAGCACGGCGTCGAGGCCGCGCAGATGAGGTTCCACACGAAGGGCTGAGCCCGTCAGTCGACGAGGTGCGCGCCCAGGTGGCGCGCGAGGTCCGGCCCCAGCTCCATCGCCTGCTGCACGGAGAGCGTGACGCCGCGCAGGCCGGCCGCCTCCACCACGCGGCCGAGCGTCGTGCGCGACACGTCGAAGCCGTCGACGTCGCCGCGCGACGGCACCAGCTCCTCGATCGAGCCGCCCACGACGGACACCTCCTTGAGGCGCGAGCCGGTGAGGTCGAGCAGCCCGATCTGCGAGTCGACGATCTCGAGCCGGCGCACCTTCGCGTCGCGCAGCGACAGCACGTCGATCCGCGACGCGACGATCTTGTGGACGGAGACGTCGGCGCCGTCCATGAGCAGCGCGCCGATGCGCACGCCCTCGACGCGGCCGGAGAACACGCTCGCCCCCGGCGTGGCGAGGGTCGCGAACGACGAGCCGAGCATCGTGGTGCCGGTCACGCGCAGGTTGGGCAGCCGGCACTCGCCGCCCTGGCAGTCGCTGAACATGCACTCGAGCAGCTCGACCGCGTGCGCCTCGAGGTCGCCGAGGATGCCGCCGTCGAGGTGGCGCTGCTCGAGCACCGCGCCGGAGACGAGCTCCTCGGCGTGCATCGGCTCCAGGGCCTGCGTGTCCACGTTCTCCACTCTACGGAAAGTCCCGGACGCGCATCGTCCCCGGTCACGACGGCACCCGCTCGACAGCCGCACATCGCGGGTGGCTACTATCGAGGGGACGCGGCCGTCGCCCCTCATGAAACATCCAGCGGGGCGATCGCGTTCGACCGGGTGCAAGGCATCCGACCGAACCCCGAGCTGGAGGGAGACCCCGTGACGACCGACACCGCCCCCTGGCACCTGCCCCAGGTGCCCGACGCGAGCTTCGCCGCCGCACTCTTCGACCTGGACGGCGTGCTCACGCCCACCGCGGACGTGCACATGGACGCGTGGCGGCGGATGTTCACGGACTACTTCGAGGCGCACGGCATCACCCCGGCCTACACGGACGCCGACTACTTCCAGTACGTCGACGGCAAGCCGCGCTACGACGGCGTGCGGTCGTGCCTCGCGTCGCGCGGCGTCACCCTCCCCGAGGGCACGCCGGACGATGCGCCGGGCACCGAGACCATCTGCGGCGTCGGCAACACCAAGAACGAGGCCTTCGCCGCGATCCTGCGCGACGAGGGCGTGACCCCGTACCCGGGCTCGGTCGCGCTGATCGAGCACCTCGAGAGCGTCGGCTGCGCGATGGCGGTCGTGTCGAGCTCGCGCAACGCGCCCGCGGTGCTCGAGGCGGCCGGGCTGGCCGACCGCTTCGAGATCGTCGTGAGCGGCCAGGTGGCCGCCGACCACGGCATCGCGGGCAAGCCCGCGCCCGACACGTACCTGTACGCGGCGGAGCTGCTCGGGGTGCCCAAGGAGCAGGCCGTCGTCGTCGAGGACGCCATGTCGGGCGTCGAGGCGGGCAGGGCCGGCGCGTTCGGCCTCGTCGTCGGCGTCGACCGTGGCGCCGGCGCGGACGAGCTGCTCGCGGGCGGCGCGGACATCGTCGTCGAGGACCTGAAGGAGCTGGTGCAGGCATGAAGGTGGCGCAGCGCGCGCTCGGCGACACGACCGCGCCCGACTATGTCGACCGGCTGAGGTTCCCCGCGGACCCGTGGCGGCTGGTCGAGACCGAGTTCGGCTCCGAGGACATGGGCACGACGGAGACGCTGTTCTCCCTCGGCAACGGCTACCTGGGGCTCCGCGGCAACATCGAGGAGGGCCACGACGCGTACGCGCACGGCGCCTTCATCAACGGCTTCCACGAGACGTGGCGGATCCGGCACGCCGAGGAGGCGTACGGCTTCGCGCGCACCGGCCAGACCATCGTCAACGTGCCGGACCCCAAGATCATCCGGCTGTACGTCGACGACGAGCCGCTGCTGCTGTCCGTCGCGGACCTGCCGGAGTACTCGCGCACGCTCGACATGCGCACCGGAGTGCTCACGCGCGACCTGCTGTGGCGCACTCCGGCCGGCAACCGCGTCCGCGTGCGCTCGCGCCGCATGGTCTCGTTCCAGCAGCGCCACCTCGCGATCATGCAGTTCGAGGTGACGCTGCTCGACAAGGAGGCGCCCATCGCGGTGTCGTCGCAGCTGCTCAACCGGCAGGCGGGCGCGGACGAGTACCGCTCCTCGCCCGGCGGCGGCGTGGGCTTCGACCCCCGCAAGTCGGAGAACTTCAACGAGCGCGTCCTCGAGCCGCGGCTGCACCGCGCGCACGACGACCACCTCATGCTCGGCTACCAGTGCGTCAACTCCGGGATGACCCTCGCGGTCGCGATGGAGCACACGTACGACTTCGACGGCGAGGTGCAGGCCGAGACCGAGATCCAGCCCGACTACGCGAAGCAGGTGTTCCGCTTCCACGCGCAGCCGGGGCGCACGTTCAGCCTCACCAAGGTCGTGACGTATCACACGTCCCGGATGGTGCCCGCGCGCGAGCTCGGCGACCGCTGCCACCGCACGCTGTCGCGCGTGCGCAACGAGACCGTCGAGAAGCAGTTCGCGGACCAGGAGGAGTGGCTCGGGGACTTCTGGAAGCGCTCGGACGTCGAGGTCGACGGCGACGACCGCGTGCAGCAGGCGATCCGCTGGAACCTCTTCCAGCTCGCACAGGCGGCCGCGCGCGGCGACGGCCAGGGCGTGGCCGCGAAGGGCGTGACCGGGTCCGGCTACAGCGGCCACTACTTCTGGGACACCGAGATCTACGTGGTGCCCTTCTTCGTCTACACGTCGCCCGGCATCGCGCGGAACGCGCTGCGCTACCGCTTCCGCATGCTGCCGAAGGCGATCGAACGGGCCAGCGAGCTCGCGCAGCACGGCGCCCTGTTCCCGTGGCGGACCATCAACGGCGAGGAGGCCTCCGCGTACTACGCGGCCGGCACCGCGCAGTACCACATCGACGCCGACATCTCCTTCGCGATCGACAAGTACGTCAAGGCCACCGGCGACGACGAGTTCCTCGCGCGCGAGGGCATCGACATCCTCGTGCAGACCGCGCGCATGTGGGCGGACCTGGGCTTCTGGCGCAACATCAAGGGCGACGGGTCGAGCTTCCGCATCCACGGCGTCACCGGCCCGGACGAGTACACGACCGTGGTGAACGACAACCTCTACACGAACGTCATGGCGCGCTTCAACCTGCGCGCCGCGGCGGCGGCGGTGCGCAAGCTCGCCTCGATGTGGCCCGACCAGTACCGCAAGATGGTCGCGCGGCTGGGCCTCGAGGACGCCGAGGTGATCGAGTGGGAGTCCGCCGCGGAGTCCATGGCGATCCTGTGGGACGAGGACCTCGGCATCCACCCGCAGGACGCGCTGTTCCACGAGCGCGAGCTGTGGGACCTCGAGAACACGCCGCCCGAGCAGCGGCCGCTGCTCCTGCACTTCCACCCGCTGGTGATCTACCGCTTCCAGGTGCTCAAGCAGGCGGACGTCGTGCTCGCGCTGTTCCTCCAGGGGGACCAGTTCTCCTCGGAGGAGAAGAAGGCCGACTTCGACTACTACGACCCCATCACCACCGGCGACTCGACGCTGTCGGGCGTGGTGCAGTCGATCATGGCGGCCGAGGTCGGCTACCACGAGCTCGCGCTGCGCTACTTCTGGGACGGGCTGTTCGTCGACATCGCGAACCTGCACGCCAACACCGCCGACGGCGTCCACGTCGCCTCGGCCGGCGGCGTGTGGTCGGCGCTCGTGCACGGCTTCGGCGGCATGCGCGACTACGGCGGCGTGCTGTCCTTCGATCCGCGCCTGCCCGAGGCGTGGCCCGAGATGCGGTTCCGCCTCACGCAGCGCGGGACACGCCTGTGCGTGACGCTGCGGCCCGAGGAGATCGCCTTCACCGTCGAGGAGGGGCAGGGCCTCACCGTGATGGTGCGCGGCGAGCGGGTGAGCGTGCTGCGCGGCGAGGACGTCACCGTGCCGCTCGACGGTCAGGGGCCGCGCCTGCCGGGTGCGCCCGACGCCTCCGCGTTCCACGGCACGATGCGCTCGGACGGCTCGGTCGTGACGGCCTCGCTTCCCGCGGTGGTCGACGCGGACGGGGAGATCGACTAGCCCGTCCCGCCTGGTCCCGGCCCTCACCGCCTGTGGACAACTGTCCGGTTTGTCGGGTTCGTTGTCTGACCTGGATGGTGGACTTGTCACATGGCCGAGACGACCGTCGCCGATCCGCTCGACGGGCTCCGCGCGCGTGTCGAGGCTTCAGGCGGGCTGCCTGAGTGGGACGCGGTGGCGCTCATGCGGGAGGCGGTCGGTCGGCGGCGCGAGACCGATCTGGTGGTCGCGCAGATGGCCGCCAGGCTCGCCGTGCGGTCCGGTCCGGGGCGTGCGGGGATCGCGAGCCGGCAGGGGTTCCGGGGGGTCGATCAGCTGATCGCGTCCGAGACCGGCGGCACGGTGGCCGAGGCCGAGCGGCTGCGCGTCATGGGCACCGCTTTGTACGGCGGCCCGGACGATGCGCCGGGTGGTGCGTCGGTGCTGCCTCATCTCGCGTATGAGGCGAGGGAGGGCCGGCTGAGCGCGGATAAGTTCGTGCTGCTGCGTGAGGTGTTGATGCTGCATCCGGACGCGCGTGACATGGACGGCCTGCCGGTGGACGATGCGGTGCGGGCCACCCCGTTGGGGCAGGTGTCCCTGACACGGGTGGAGAAGATGGCCGTCGACAAGGCGGTGATCTCGCCGCTCAAGACCGTCCGGTCGTTGGTCGCGCAGCTCGAGGCGGGCCTGACGCCGCCCCCGGTAGGCGAGGAGCAGTACGAGGAGCTGTACCGCGCCCGGCTGGCGAGCGTGCGCGAGGAGGCCAACGGCATGGTCCGCCTCACCGCGATGCTCGACCCGCTGACCGCCGCACCTCTGTTGGCCGCGCTCGACGGGTACATGAAGAAGCAGTTCCGTGAGGCACGCGAGGACGGCGGCGAGGATCCGCCGACTCCGGGTCAGATGCGTGCGGACGGGCTGGGCTGGCTCGGGCGGCACGCGAACGGGTGCCGCCAGCCCCACGACGCCGTCAAGACCACCGTCAACATCCGCATCTCGCTCGCCGACCTCCAGACCGGCCACGGCTACGGGGAGATCGACGGGATCAGGCGTCCGATGCCCGGCAGCCTGCTGCGCTGGTACGCCGCGGACGCGGAACTCATCCCCACCGTGCTGGGCACACGGGGCGAGGTCCTCGACCACGGGTACGCGGAGCGCCTGTTCACGGCTGCTCAGCGGCGGGCGATCGCGCAGCGCGACCGGGGTTGCGCGTGGTGCGGCGCGCCGCCCAGCCACTGCGACGTCCACCACATCCGCTACTGGGTCGACGGCGGCAGGACCGACCTCGACAACGGCATCATGCTGTGCGTCACCTGCCACCACTGGATCCATCGGGACGGGTGGGCCATCAGGTTCCGCCAGGGCAGCCCCGAGTTCATCCCGCCCGCCTCGATCGACCCCGACCAGCGACCCCGACCCGGCTATCAGGCACGCATCAGGTTCGATCAGGCCGACCTGGTCGCGGCAAGCCGCGCCGGACCGGCGTGAGACCCGTCGCTCAGCGGTGCGTGATGCGGGCGAGGAACTCGCGCGTCTCGGGACGCTGCGGGTCGCCGAAGATCTGCTCCGGCGTGCCCACCTCGAGGGGACGGCCGCCGTGCATGAAGACGATGCGGTCGGCGACCGAGCGCGCGAAGGACATCTCGTGCGTCGCCATGAGCATGGTCGAGCCCTGCGCCTTGAGGTCGCGGACCAGGTCGAGCACCTCGCCGACGAGCATGGGGTCGAGGGCCGAGGTGATCTCGTCGAGCAGGAGCAGCTCGGGCTCGGTCATGATCGCGCGGACGATCGCGACGCGCTGCTGCTGGCCGCCCGACAGGCGGTCGGGGTAGTCCTCGACCTTCTCGCCGAGGCCGAACTTCTCGAGCAGCCCCACCGCGCGGTCGCGCGCGACGTCCGCCGCGGTGCCGTGGACCTTGCGGGCCGCGAGCGTGACGTTGTCGATCACCCGCATGTGCGGGAACAGGTTGAAGTGCTGGAAGACCACGCCGATGCGGGCGCGCACCTTGTCAACGTCCACGTCGGGGTCGGTGATGTCGTCGCCGTTCAGCAGGATCCGGCCGTCGTCGACGCGCTCGATGAGGTTGATGGTCCTCATGAGGGTCGACTTGCCGGAGCCGGAGGCGCCGATGACGACGACGACCTCGTGCTCGTCGACCGCGAGGTCGACTCCCTTGAGGACGTGGTTGTCGCCGAAGAGCTTGTGGACGTCGTGCAGCTCGAGGACGCTCACACCGTGCCTCCCTGCTGCTCGCGCGCGGCCATGCGGGCCGAGACGTGGTCGGTGAGGCGGATCATCGGGAAGCTCATCGCGACGAAGAGCAGACCGGCCACCACGTAGGGGGTGAAGTTGTAGGTGCTCGCGGTCGCGATCTGCGCGGCGCGCACCGCGTCGACCGCGCCGAGGACGGAGATGAGGCCCACGTCCTTCTGCATCGACACGAAGTCGTTCATGAGCGCCGGCACCACCTTGCGCAGCGCCTGCGGGATCACCACGAGGCGCAGCGTCTTGGCGTGCGACAGGCCCAGCGAGCGGGCGGCGATGCGCTGCGACGGGTGCACGGCCTCCATGCCGGCGCGCAGCACCTCGGCGACGTAGGCCGAGTAGCACAGCGTGATGCCGACGGTGCCGAGCACCGCGACGGAGATCCGGTTCTCGGGGTTGAGGGCGGGGATGCCGAAGCCCACGAGGTAGAGCACGATGAGCACCGGCAGGCCGCGGAAGAGGTCCGTGTAGCCGGTGGCGAGGGCGCGCAGCGGGAACCACACGGGACCGCGCAGCGACCGCATCACCGCGAGCAGGGTGGCGACCACCGCGACCGCGATGGTCGCGAAGAACAGCACCCGGATGTTGAGCCAGAGGCCCTCGAGGATCTTGGGGAACGAGTCCTTGGCGATCTCGGGGTTGAAGAACGCCTGCTGGACGTCCGCCCAGCCGGGCGAGCTGAGGACGAGCCAGCCCGCGACGGCCGCGAAGACGACCGTCGAGACCAGCGCGATGAGGACCGAGCGGCGGGAGGCGCGCTTGCGGGTGAGGCGGCGCTCCAGCTCGAGCTCGCTGGGAGCCCAGGCCTCCGCCGCGCCCGCCGCGCTCTCCGCCGCTCGGTCCGTCATCTCTCGTCTATCTCGGCGTCGGGTTACTTGAGGACCGGGACGTCGACCGCGTCCGACAGCCACTCGGTCTCGATCGCGGCGAGCGTGCCGTCCTCGGTGAGCGCGTCGACGGCCTCGGTCACGGCCGCGGTGAGCGCCGAGCCCTTGGGCAGGACGAAGCCGAACTCGTCGCCGCCGGTGGCGTCCTCGAACTGGCCGAGAATCTTGCCGCCGTCGAGCTCGACGGCCGCGAGGTAGAACGCCGAGGGAAGGTCGATGACGAACGCATCGATCTGACCCGAGTTGAGCGCGAGGACGGTGTCCTCGGAGGAGTTGAAGACCGCGAGGTTCTGGTCGCCCAGCACCTCGGCGGCGACGGTGTACGAGGTGGTGCCGGAGGGCACGCCGACCGTGAGGTCCGCGAGGTCCGCGACCGAGGTCGCGTCCGCAGCGGCGGAACCCTCCACCGTCACGACCGCCTGCGTGGTCGTGTAGTACGGCGAGGAGAAGTCGACCGCGTTCTTGCGCTCCTCGGTGATCGAGAACTGCTGGATGTTCATGTCCCAGTCCTTCGCACCGGGCGCGATGGCCGAGTCGAAGCTCGAGCGGACCCACACGACGTCCTCGGCCGCGAAGCCCATCTGCTCGGCGACCGCGTACGCGACGGCGGCCTCGAAGCCCTCGCCCGACTCCGGGTCGTCGTTGACGACCCACGGCTCGTAGGCGGGCTCGCCGGTCGCGATGGTGAGCTTGCCCTCGGTGAGGGTCTCGAGCGCGACCGCGGTCTCGCTCGCCTCGGGGGAGGTCGACGCGGAGGCGCTGGTCTCGGCCTCGGTGTCCGAGGAGGAGCAGCCCGCCATCATCAGCGCGGAGAGGGCGGTCGTCGCGATCAGGCCGGCGCGCACACGTGTGCTGGTCATGGTTGCTCCTTGGAAGAAGAAAGAGGGGGTTCAGAGAACGGCCGACGATGGCCGTGAGGCCACAGTGTAGCGGCGCACCCCCGGCACCCCGTCTCACCAGGCGAGACGGTCGTCCGAGGGGTATCGCGGGGTCGCGCGGCGCGGCGGAGCGCCCCTACGCGAGCCGCCAGTCGGCGAACGAGAAGCCCGGCGACACCATGCAGCTGACGAGGACCTCCTCGTCGCCGCCGAGCGACGCCGCCTGCCATGTGCCCGCGGGCACGAGGCACTGCGCGGCCTGGCCCGCGGCCCGGTCCGGGCCGAGAGTCACGGTGACCGGCGCATCGTCCGGCGCCTCGCCCTCGCCGCCGAGCCGCAGCTCGAGCGTGCCCGGGCCGTGCCACAGCCACAGCTCGTCGGACGTGACCACGTGCCACGCGCTCTCCTCGCCCGGGGTGAGGAGGTAGTGGATGCACGTGGCCGCGGGGCGCGTGCCGCCGGGGGTCTCGACCGGCGTCGACGACGTGTAGGTGCGCCGGAACCAGCCGCCCTCGGGGTGCGGCTCGAGATCCAGCAGGCGCGCGGTCGCGGGCGTCGCGGGGGCGTCGGTCATGAGGTGACTCCGGTGTGCTCGGTGAACGAGGGGCGGGCGACGCGGACCTGGCCCGACACGACGGTCGCGGCGGCGCGCCCGGCGCCGGCCGTGACGAGGGTCGTGACGGTCTCGGCGACGTCGGTGACGGGGATGTCGAAGAACGCGAGGTCGGCGCGGGCGCCCACCGCGAGGTACCCGGTCCGCTCGGGGCCGACGTCGAGGCCCATCGCGTGCGCGCCGCCGAGGGTGGCCGCCGACAGCAGCCGCTCGGCGAGGTCGTCCTTCGCATAACCCTGCGCGCGGGCGATGCGGTGGAGCTCGGCGACGTCGTCCATGAGGTCGAGGCTGGGCGCGCTCGACAGAGAGTCCGTGCCCACCGCGATCGGGCTGCCCTCCTCGAGGTACGCCGCGACCGGGGGCTCGTCGAGGCCGATCACCGCGTTCGAGCGCGGGCACAGCGCCACGGACGTGCCGCGGGCGCGCAGGATCGCGCGGTCCTTCTCCGTCATGTAGACGCCGTGCGCGATGTGGCAGTCCGGGCCGAGCACACCGAGGTGGTCGACGTAGTCCGTCGCGGAGGTGCCGTACCCGGCCTGCCGCAGCTCGTGGAGCGAGGCCAGCCCGCGCAGCTGCCACGGTTCGGTCGACGCGTGCGCGAACTCGCGCTCGATCGCGGACTCGCCCAGGTGGATGTGGATGCGGCTGCCGCGCTCGCGGACGATGTCGGGGATCTCCAGCAGCGGCGCGATCTCGAGCGAGTAGGGCGCGTGCGGGGACAGCCCGGTGCCGGGCGGCGACGGCAGCGCGTCGAGCGCCGCCTCCACCTGCGCGCGGCCCCGCTCGACCCACTCCTCGTTGGTCCAGTCGATGACCTCCCAGTACGTGATGCCGTGCAGACCCGCGTCGTGGAGGGCGCGCATCGCCTCGAGGTCGGTGACGATGTCCGCGACCGCGGTGGTGCCGGCCTCGAGCATCTGGCGCGCGCCCGCGGCGGAGTCCAGCGCCCAGTCGTGGGGCCGCGCGTAGACCGGGTTGAAGGCCGCGACCCAGTCGCGGAAGCCCTGGTAGCTGCCTCGGCCCACCTCGGCCATGCCCGTGTACTGGAGGTGCGTGTGCGCGTTGACGAGGCCCGGCATGAGGACGCCGGGCCAGTGCACGTGGTGGGCGTCGAGGCCGCGCTCGGCGAGCGAGCCCGCGACCCAGCGGCGCTCGCCCACGTGGAGGATGCGGCCGTCGCGGACGGCGATGGCGCCGTCCACGATGGGCGGCGCGGTCACCGGCACGACCAGCGCGGCGGAATACAGCGTGACGGCGGTCATCGCGCCCCCCGGTAGCGGCGCGACCGCCAGTCCGCGTCCGCGGGGGACGATGCGGCGGCGGGGTCGAGCGCGAGGCCCCGGGAGGCCGCGGCGACCTCCGCGACGTGGGCCACGGCCTCGTCGGCGAGCGGGTGGACGCCCACGCCGGGGCGGGTCTCGACCAGGTGGCGGACCGCCGCGAGCTGGGTCGCGAAGGACAGGTCCATGATCTCGATCGGGTTGCCCTCCGCGGCGGTCACGTTGATGCATCCGCCGCGGTCGAGGATCAGCGTGCCGCGCTCGGCGTCGATGTCGAGGTGGGGGATCGGCGCCCCCGCCACCACCACGGGCGCGAGCGACGCTTCATCGAGGTCCACCTCGCCCGGGACCCCGCCGGCGACGGCGACGATCGTGCCGAGCGCGAGCAGTTCACGCGTCACCGTGTCGGCGACCCCGGTGCAGGAGATGACGAGCGCGCCCTGCGCGAGGTCCTCGGCGCGTCCCACCTCGTAGCCGTCGTGGACGGCGAGCAGTGCGCGCAGCGGGTCGATCTCCGCCACGACCACGTGCGCGCCGAGCGCGCGCAGGTGCGCCGCGACGCCCACGCCCACCGGGCCGTACCCGATGACCAGCACCGGGAGGTCGCGCACGGTCGCGTCGGCGTGCTCGATGAGGTCCGCGATCGCGAACACGCAGCTCTGCCCGGTGCCGTAGCGGTTGTCGAAGCCGGTCTTGGTGGCAGCGTCGTTGACCGCGACCACCGGCGTGCGGAGCGCGTCCTGCGCCGCCATGAGGCGTAGCGGCGTGAGGCCCGAGGTGGTCTCCTCGGTGACGCCGATCCACCGCTCGACGAGGTGCGGCGCGGCCTCGTGGGCGAGGCGCACGAGGTGCGAGCCGTCGTCGACCACCACGTCGAAGCCGCGCTCGAGCCACGCGAGGGCCGCGGCACGCTCGTCCTCGCCGGACAGGTCCGGGTCCGCGTCGACCGGCACGCCGCGCGCGCGCAGCGCCGCCGCGACCTCGGGGTCGGTCTCGTCGGGGTGCGCGTAGACCGCGACCTCCGCGCCGGCGTCCTTGAGGAGCAGCGCGAGGTTCGCGGTCTTGGGCTCGAGCGTCATCGACACGCCGATGCGCAGGCCGCGGACGGTGCCCGCCTCCGCGAGCTCGGCGGCGAGCGCCGTCGAGACGGGCATCTTGGTGCGCGCGAAGTCCAGGCGGCCGGCGGCGTCGCCGCGCGAGCCCAGCGGGCGACCGCCCAGGGCGAGCGCCGCATCGTCCCCGCGGACGTCGATGTCGAGCACGTCGGGGCCGGTCGCGTCGTCCTCGACGAGGATCGCGCCGAGCGCGCGGGCCATGCCGGCGACGGCGATCGCGGTGTCGGCGTCCTCGGCCTCGGCGCTCACGCGCACCGGCCGTCCGGCGATGAGGAGGTTGGTCTCGCGGGCGAAGCGGCGGAGGATGCGCTCCGCGGTCGCGCGGGGGTCGATCATGGGGCAAAGTCTAGGAGTGCCGGCGCGGTCTCTCGCGGCACCATGGAGGCATCGCCGGGCGTCCGGGGGGTGACGATGCAGCATCACGGTGATCCGTCGCATGACATGGTGCGCCTCGAGGCGGCCCGATTCCGCATGGGCAGCGACCGCTTCTACCCCGACGAGGGCCCCGCCCACGTCCGAGAGGTCGAGGCGTTCTGGATCGATCGCTACGCGGTGACGAACGGGCAGTTCGCGCGCTTCGTGGACGACACCGCGTACGTCACCGTGGCGGAGCGCGCGCTCGATCCCGCGGAGTTCCCGGGAGCGGACCCCGACGACCTCGTGCCCGGCGCGATGGTCTTCACCCCGACGGCGGGCCCGGTCGACCTCCGGGACTGGCGGCAGTGGTGGCGCTGGGTTCCCGGCGCGTGCTGGAGACAGCCGGGAGGGCCGGGCTCGTCCGTCGAGGGACGGCCCAGTCATCCGGTGGTGCACGTCGCCTACGCGGACGCAGTGGCCTATGCGGCATGGGCGGGGCTGAGGCTGCCGACCGAGGCGGAGCACGAGTACGCCGCGCGCGGCGGGATCGACGGCGCGGACTTCGCGTGGGGAGACGAGCCGTACCCGGGCGGGGTCCCGCAGGCCAACACCTGGATCGGCCGGTTCCCCTACGACAACCGCGGCGTGGGCGATGCCGCGCCGGTCGGCTCGTACCCGCCCAACGGCTACGGGCTGTACGACATGATCGGCAACGTCTGGGAGTGGACCTCGAGCGCGTACGCGCCGCGCCACATCCTTCCGGAGCGTGGCGGCGTCGAGAGGGAGGGGCGGCACGACCTGCTCGCGACGGGACCCGGCGGCCCTGGGCCGACGGGTCCGCTGCGGCGGGTGATCAAGGGCGGCTCGTACCTGTGCTCGCCCGACTACTGCCTGCGGTTCCGGCCTGCGGCGCGATCCCCGCAGGCGGAGGACGCCGGCATGTCCCACCTCGGTTTCAGGTGCGCGCGGAGCGTCGCCGGCTGACTACTGCCGCGAGACCGCGATCCGCAGGCGCTCCTCGGGTGAGATGAAGTGGTCGTGGTCGTCGGTGCCGAGGTCGATCTGCACCCACACGACCTTCCCCCGGAACCGGCTGGTCTCGGCCGTGTAGTCGGGCGATACCGTGGTCCCGGACTCGTAGCCGACGTCGGTCGTCTCGTCGGCCGAGAAGATGATGGCCTGCGTCGCCTCGACACGGCCCGAGCCCACCGCCTCGCCGTCGTAGTAGAGCGTGACCGTGCCGCCCTTGCCGAGCCCACCCCCGTCGTAGGCGAACTCCATGCGCACCTGATGCCTGCCCGACGGGATCGGAGGCTCGGCGGCGGTCGTGAAGTGGTGGATACCCAGCACGTTGTAGACGAACGTCGCGCGGCCGTCGTGGGCATAGAGCGTCCAGCCCCCGAAGCGGCCGCCCTGCGCGATGATCACTCCGGCCGCGCCGTCCTCGGGGACCTCCACCTCCGCGGTGACGGCGAAGGACTTGTTCTTGATGCTGACGACGCTGTTCTCCGAGAGGCGGCCCATGCCGGCGTACAGCAGCTGCGAGCTGCCATGCACGAGCGTCGGCCGACCCGCGAGCTCCGCGTTGAGCCGCTCGCCCGTCCGGTCGTCGATCGGGATCGCGTTGTACTTGGTCGCCTCGATCAGCCAGAGCCGCTGGAGCTGGCGGAGCTTGTCGGGATGCTCGGAGGCGAGGTTGTTCGCCTGGCTCCAGTCTGCGGAGCCGTTGTAGAGCTCCCAGACGTCGTCGTCGAGCTCGGGGACGTTCCCTCCCACCAGCTCCCACGGCGTGCGGTGCTTCGTGACTGCGCTCCACCCCTTGAAGTAGATCCCGCGGTTGCCGAACATCTCGAAGTACTGCAGGTCGTGCCTCTCGGCGGCGTCGGGGCCGTCGAAGGTGTAGACCATGCTCGTCCCCTCCATCGGCGACTGCAGCACGCCGTTGACCGAGGTCGGCTCGGGCAGCCCGGCGACCTCGAGGATCGTCGGTGCGATGTCGATGCAGTGCGTGAACTGGGTCCGCAGGCCGCCCTTGTCGTGGATCCGTGCGGGCCAGTGCACGACCGCGCCGTTGCGGGTGCCGCCCCAGTGCGACGCGACCTGCTTGGTCCACTGCAGCGGCGAGTTCATCGCCCACGCCCACCCGACCGCGTAGTGGTTGTACGAGCTCGGTGAGCCGAACTCGTCCATCTTCGACCGCATGAACTCCGGGGTCTCGAGTCCCGCCATGCCGTTGAAGTTCGCCATCTCGTTGAACGCGCCGTTGAGGGTGCCCTCCGCGGAGGCTCCGTTGTCGCCGAGGATGTAGTAGATCAGCGTGTCGTCGAGGATGCCGAGGTCGGCGATGGCGTCGACGACGCGGCCCACGTGGAAGTCTGTGTGCTCCAGGAATCCCGCGTACACCTCCATCTCGCGCTCGAGCACGGGCTTGAGCTCCTCCGGCATGTCATCCCAGGCCGGGATCTCGTCGTGGCGCGGGGTCAGCTGGGCGTCCGCCGGCACCACCCCGAGCTCCTTCTGGCGCGCGAACGTGCGCTCGCGCTGCACGTCCCAGCCGTCGGCGAACCGCCCGCGGTACCGGTCCGCCCACTCCTGCGGCACGTGGTGCGGCGCGTGGGTCGCACCGGGCGCGAGGTACGCGAAGAACGGGCGATCGGGCATGAGCGACTTCTGTGCGCGGATCCAGGCGATGGCCCGGTCGGCGAGGTCCTCGGTGAGGTGGTAGCCCTCCTCGGCGGTCGCCGGGGGATCGACCGGCGTCGTGCCGTTGTAGAGCGCGGGGTCCCACTGGTTGTTCTCGCCGCCGATGAAGCCGTAGAAGGTCTCGAACCCGCCGCCTCCGGAGGGCCACGCGTCGAAGGGGCCCATCGGCGAGGACTGCCAGACCGGCACCTCGTGACACTTGCCGAACTGCGCGGTCGAGTACCCGTTCAGCTTGAGCGTCATCGGGAGGGGCGCCTTGGTGTTGGGGCGCAGCGAGCTCTGGCCCGGCGCCGACGTCGCGGTCTCGGTGATGCTGCCCATGCCGACCGAGTGGTGGTTGCGCCCGGTCAGCAGCGCTTGGCGGGTCGGCGCGCACAGCGCGGTGGTGTGGAACCGGTTGTAGCGGAGGCCACCGGCGGCGAGCCGCTCCGCGACCGGGGTCTCGCACGGCCCGCCGAACGCGCTCGCGGCGCCGAACCCGACGTCGTCGAGGAGGACGATCAGCACGTTGGGTGCGCCCTCCGGTGGCATGAGCGGTGCGATGGGCGGATAGGCGGTGTCCGGATCCTTGGCATCGAACGTGGTGAGACCGTGCGCGGGACGGTCCGGGATCGGCAGCACTGCACGCGTGTGACGGTCGGCGCTCATGGCTCCCCCTCGAGGCGATGTCAACCTCTGTACTTTATCGGCAGAATGTCCCATTTCGCGCGCGATGATGGGAGGTCGCACCCCGTGCCTATGATGCTTGCGCCGGATTTCCCGGTCGTTCGTCATGCCCTGGAGGCCTCACGTGACCGCTCAGCCGCTCGCACCCCTGCTCGGAGAATGGGCCGACGCACGCCTGGGCCACGTCACCGCGATCCAGGCGCCCGGCGCCGCCGCCGCGCCGCTCATCGCCCGCGCCGCGCTCACCGACGACGCCCCGATCGTCGCCATCGCCGCCACCGGCGGCGACGCCGAGCAGCTCGCCCGCGCGCTCACCGCGTACCTCGACCCGGCCGAGGTCACCACGTTCCCCAGCTGGGAGACGCTCCCGCACGAGCGGCTCAGCCCGCGCTCCGACACGGTCGCCCGCCGCCTCGCGACGCTGCGCCGCCTCGTCCACCCGGCCGAGGCGAGCGAGGAGTCCGGCCTGCCCGTCCCGCGCGTCGTGGTCGCCCCGCTGCGCGCGATGCTCCAGCCCCTCGTGCCCGGGCTCGCGGACCTCCAGCCCGTCCTCGTCAGGAAGGGCGACGAGCACGACCTCACCGCCCTCACCGAGGCGCTCGCGGCCGCCGCCTACACGCGCGTCGACATGGTCGAGCGCCGCGGCGAGTTCGCGGTCCGCGGCGGCATCGTCGACGTGTTCCCGCCCACCGACCCGCACCCGATCCGCGTCGAGTTCTTCGGCGACGAGGTCGAGTCGCTGCGCTTCTTCTCCGTCGCCGACCAGCGCTCGCTCGAGTCCGTCGGCCGGCTGTGGGCGCCGCCGTGCCGCGAGCTGCTGCTCACCGAGGACGTCCGCGCCCGCGCCCAGGCGCTCGCCGAGCAGATCCCCGCCGCCGGCGACATGCTCGCGCGCATCGCCGACGGCCACGCGGTCGAGGGAATGGAGTCGCTCATCCCCGTGCTCCTCACGCGCCTCACCCCGGTGACGGACGTGCTCCCGGCCGGCACGCGCATCGTCGCGCTCGAGCCCGAGCGGCTCGCCCGCCGCGCCGAGGACCTCCAGCACACCGCGCAGGAGTTCCTCCAGGCCGCATGGGTGAGCGCCGCGGCCGGCGCGGACTCGCCCATCGAGGCGCAGGGCGGCTTCCTGTCGCTCGAGGACGTCGACGTCTCCGCGGCGGAGCGCGGGCTCGGCTGGACCGCGATCGGCCCGTTCGGCACCGCGGCGGCCGAGGTGCCCGGCATCGGCGAGATCGAGGACTTCCGCGGCCGCCTCGCGGCGGTGCTCGACCTCGTCCGCGCGCGCCTCGCCGAGGGCTGGCGCGTCGTCATCGCCGCGGCGGGCACCGGCAGCGCGCACCGCATCGTCGAGCAGTGCGGGGAGCGGTCGATCCCGGCGCGCGTCGCCGCGCACGCGGACGATGCGGACCCCGGGGTCGTCGCCGTCCTCGCGGGCGTCGACGCCCGCGGCTTCCAGGTGCCCGACGCGCGGCTGCTCGTGCTGCACGAGAGCGACCTCACCGGCCGCTCCGCCTCCGCCGCGGGCCCCAAGGTCAAGGTCCCGAGCCGCCGCCGCACCGCGGTGGACCCGCTCCAGCTGCGCCCCGGCGACTTCGTGGTGCACGAGACCCACGGCGTCGGCCGCTTCGTCGAGCTCACCAAGCGCACCGTGCGCGGCGTCGAGCGCGAGTACCTGGTGATCGAGTATGCCGCCTCCAAGCGCGGCGGCCCCGCGGACCGCCTCTCGGTCCCCACGGACCAGCTCGACCTCATCACCAAGTACGTGGGCGGCGAGGCGCCGAGCGTCAACAAGATGGGCGGCGCCGACTGGTCGAAGACCAAGGGCAAGGCGCGCAAGGCGGTCAAGGAGATCGCGGCGGAGCTCATCCGCCTCTACAGCGCGCGCATGGCGACGAAGGGCCGCGAGTTCGGCCCGGACACCCCGTGGCAGCGCGAGCTCGAGGAGTCCTTCGCGTACGTCGAGACGCCCGACCAGCTCTCCACCATCGACGAGGTCAAGGCCGACATGGAGAAGGCCGTGCCGATGGACCGCCTCGTGTGCGGCGACGTCGGCTTCGGCAAGACCGAGATCGCGGTGCGCGCCGCGTTCAAGGCCATCCAGGACGGCAGCCAGGTCGCGATCCTGTGCCCGACCACGCTGCTGGTGAAGCAGCACGTCGACACGTTCTCCGAGCGCTTCGCGCAGTTCCCCGTCAAGGTCGCGGCGCTGTCGCGCTTCCAGACGGACAAGGAGGCCAAGGAGGTCATCGACCAGCTGGGCTCGGGCGAGATCGACCTCGTGGTCGGCACGCACCGCCTCATCACCGGCTCGGTCCGCTTCAAGAACCTCGGGCTCATCATCATCGACGAGGAGCAGCGCTTCGGCGTCGAGCACAAGGAGACGCTCAAGGCCCTGCGCACCGACGTCGACGTCCTCGCGATGTCCGCGACCCCGATCCCGCGCACGCTCGAGATGGCCGTCACCGGCATCCGCGAGATGTCGACCCTCGCGACCCCGCCCGAGGAGCGCCACCCGATCCTCACGTACGTGGGCCCGCACGAGGACGCGCAGGTGATCGCCGCGATCCGCCGCGAGCTGCTCCGTGACGGCCAGGTCTTCTACATCCACAACTCCGTCAAGACCATCACCCGGGCGGCGCTCAAGATCAGCGAGCTCGTGCCGGAGGCGCGCGTCGCGGTCGCGCACGGCCAGATGAGCGAGAAGCAGCTCGAGCAGGTCATCGTCGACTACTACGACAAGAAGTACGACGTGCTCGTGTGCACCACGATCGTCGAGACCGGCCTCGACATCTCGAACGCCAACACCCTCATCGTCGAGCGCGCCGACACCTTCGGCCTGTCCCAGCTCCACCAGCTGCGCGGGCGCGTGGGCCGCGGACGAGAGCGCGCCTACGCCTACTTCCTCTACCCGCCGGAGCGCACCCTCACGGAGACCGCGCACGACCGCCTCCAGACGATCGCCGCCAACACCGACCTCGGCTCGGGCATGGCCGTCGCGATGAAGGATCTCGAGATCCGCGGCGCGGGCAACCTGCTCGGCGCGGAGCAGTCCGGCCACATCGAGGGCGTCGGCTTCGACCTCTACATCCGCATGGTGGGCGAGGCGGTCGCCGGATTCCGCGGCGAGGAGGTCGAGGAGCGCGCGCCCATGACCGTCGACCTGCCGATCGACGCGCACATCCCCACCTCCTACATCGAGCACGAGCGGCTGCGCCTCGAGGCGTACCGCAAGATCGCCGACGCGGACGCGGACGACGTGCTCGACGCGATCGAGGAGGAGCTCGACGACCGCTACGGCACGCCGCCCGAGCCGGTGACGAACCTGCTCGCGGTCGCGCGCCTGCGCCTCGAGCTGAGGGCGGTCGGCATCCACGACGTGGTCGCGCAGGGCAAGTACATCCGCTTCAGCCCGCTCGAGCTGCCGGACTCCGCGGCGATGCGCATGACGCGCCTGTTCCCGGGCACGCTCATCAAGCCCGCGGTGCGGCAGGTCCTCGTGCCCGCGCCGATGACCGCGCGCATCGGCGGCAAGCCCGTCGAGGGGCTCGAGGTCCTCGACTGGGTGCGGACCGTGCTCCAGGCGACCCGTGCGCCGGCGCTCGGTTGAGCCACATTAGGATGACGGGCATGACGTTCCGCCGACGCCTCGCCGTCCTCGCCGCATCGTCCCTTCTCCTCGCCGGCTGCGCCGTCCCCGGCCAGCCCGCCGCCCCGGGCGTCGCGCTCCAGAGCGAGGGGGAGACGGTCACGACGGCCGACCTCGACGCCGTCGCCGCCGCGTGGGAGGCCGACAGCGACGGCGCGATCATGCCGGGCCGCCGGGCGATCGCGACCGCGACCCTGCTGGGCCCGGGCCTCCTCGAGGTCGCCGCGAGCAACGACGCGGTCATCAACGAGGGCGTCGCGCGCACGTTCGCCGAGGCGTGGCTCGAGTTCGCCGGCGTCGAGAACCCGGAGCCGAGCGACGCGGTGGTCGAGTCCACCGAGAACGTGCTCGCCCTCTACGTCGCGACCTACGCCGACACCAACGGCACGATCCTGCGCGACGCGGTCGACTCGCTGCCCGAGGACGTCGCGATCTCGCCCCGCCTGGGCGCGCTGTCCGCGGACGCGCTCGTCGCCTCCGCGCAGGCCGCGGTCGGCAACGCCGAGGTCGCCGGGCTCGGCAACTACTCCTTCACGGCCTTCCTCGACGTCTCCGGCTTCGAGTCCACGAGCGCCGACTGGGCCGTCACCGAAGGCGGCGAATGACCGACGGGATCGACCGTCTGGTGGAGGTGATGGATCGCCTCCGCTCCCCCGGGGGATGCGCCTGGGACGCCGAGCAGACCCACGAGTCGCTCGCGCCCTACGCCCTCGAGGAGGCCCACGAGCTCGTCGAGGCCATCGAGTCCGGCTCCCGGGCCCACCTGCGCGAGGAGCTCGGCGACGTGCTGCTCCAGGTGGTCTTCCACGCGCGCGTCGCTCAGGAGCACCCGGACGAGCCGTTCGGCCTCGACGACGTCGCGGATGCGTGCGCCGACAAGCTGATCGCCCGCCACCCGCACGTCTTCGGCGACGAGGACGCGGGCACCATGGACGAGCACCTGCGCCGCTGGGACCGCATCAAGGCGGAGACCTCCGGTCGCGAGTCCGTGATGGACGGCATCCCCGCCTCGCTCGGGGCCCTCGCCCGCGCCCAGAAGGTCCTCGGCCGCGCCGAGCGCGCCGGGCTGGCGGACGATGCGGCGGACGCCGCGGGCGACGAGGGCGTGGGCGACGCGCTGCTCGCCCTGGTGAGGCGCGCGCGGGTCGAGGGGCTCGACGCCGAGACCGAGCTGCGCGCGGCCACCCGCCGCGTCGAGCGGGCCGCCCGCGCCGCGGAGCAGGCCGGACGCGACGACACCGAAGGTTCATCCGGCTAGGACGAACGTCGCTGAGCGCGCACCTGCGCGCATCGTTAGACTCCCAAGAGGTTCATCCATCCAAGCGAAGGAGCATCATGGCCAGCATTGAGGCCGTCGGCGCCCGCGAGATCCTTGACTCGCGCGGCAACCCCACCGTCGAGGTCGAGGTCGCCCTGGAGGACGGCACGTTCGCGCGTGCAGCCGTCCCGTCGGGCGCGTCGACCGGCGCGTTCGAGGCTGTCGAGCGCCGCGACGGCGACAAGGGCCGTTACCTGGGCAAGGGCGTCGAGCAGGCCGTGGACGCGGTCATCGACGAGATCGCCCCCGAGATCGTGGGCCTCGACGCCACCGAGCAGCGCATCATCGACCAGATCATGATCGACCTGGACGGCACCGACAACAAGGGCAAGCTGGGCGCGAACGCGATCCTCGGCGTGTCCCTCGCGGTCGCCAAGGCGGCGGCCGACTCGGCCGACATCGCCCTGTTCCGCTACGTGGGCGGCCCGAACGCCCACGTCCTGCCCGTCCCGATGATGAACATCCTCAACGGCGGCTCGCACGCGGACTCGAACGTCGACATCCAGGAGTTCATGATCGCCCCGGTCGGCGCCCCCACCTTCCGTGAGGCGCTCCGCACCGGTGCCGAGGTCTACCACTCGCTCAAGTCGGTGCTCAAGGAGCGTGGCCTGGCGACCGGTCTGGGCGACGAGGGCGGCTTCGCGCCGAACCTCCCGTCGAACCGCGACGCGCTCGACCTGATCCTCGTCGCGATCGAGAAGGCCGGCTTCAAGCCCGGTGAGGACGTCGCGCTCGCGCTCGACGTCGCCGCGACCGAGTTCTTCAAGGACGGCGGCTACCAGTGGGAGGGCGGCGTCAAGACGCCCGACGAGATGATCGCCTTCTACGAGGGCCTCGTCAACGACTACCCGCTGGTCTCCATCGAGGACCCGCTGTCCGAGGACGAGTGGGCCTCCTGGAGCGGCCTGGTCGAGAAGGTCGGCGACAAGACCCAGATCGTCGGCGACGACCTGTTCGTCACCAACCCGGTCCGCCTCAAGCGCGGCATCGACGAGGCCGCGGCCAACGCCCTCCTCGTCAAGCTCAACCAGATCGGCTCGCTGTCCGAGACCTCGGACGCCGTGGAGATGGCGCAGCGCGCCGGCTTCGCCGCGATGGTCTCGCACCGTTCGGGCGAGACCGAGGACGTCACGATCGCCGACCTGGCCGTCGCGTACAACTCCGGCCAGATCAAGACCGGTGCTCCCGCCCGTGGCGAGCGCATCAACAAGTACAACCAGCTGCTCCGCATCGAGGAGGAGCTGGACGACGCCGCCAAGTACGCCGGCAAGTCGGCCTTCCCGCGCAGCTACAAGTAAGCCGCAGCGCAGGCTTAGGACGGGCGCGTCTCCCTCGGGAGGCGCGCCCGTTCCGCGTCTGCGGGGAGGCCGAATCCCGCGACTCGCTGCCCACGCGGTCCGGGACGGGGGTCTCCGCCCTGGACAATGGCGGCGTGACCGATCCGACGCGCCCTCGCAGGCCCGGCGCCTTCGCGCGCGCCTGGGCCGAGAGCGAGGGGACCCCGGCGCCCGCGCCGCGGTCCTCGGCGCGTCCGACCGGCGAGCGCCGCCCGAACGTGCCCGGTGCCGCGCGCCCGACCACCGCCGCGCCGCCGGTCGCCGCGACCTCCGCGCCGCGCTCGGGCCGGCGGATGCTCGTCCGTCTGCGGTCCGGCGCGACCGCTGCCGCCTCGTCCGCCGCAGCCGGCGCCGGCACCGTGCGCGCCCGCGCGGCCGCCTCGCGCGCCGCGGCGAAGCCGGCCCCCGCATCGTCCACCCCCACGCCCGCCCCGACGGCGACGCCCCGTCCGCGTCCCGCCTCGCGTCGGCGCGGCACGGCCGCCACCGGCGGCGTGCGGATCCCCAAGGGTCGGGCCGCGAGCCGCCCGGGCGGTCCGTCGGGTCCCGGGCGCCAGACGCCGCCGCGCAACCGCATCGAGCCCGCCAAGGCGCGGGGCTCGTGGGTGAGCGCGCTGTCGTGGCGGCTCGTCGTCATCATCGGCGTCGTGGTGCTCGCGGCCGCCGTCGTGCTGCCGTCGCTGCGCGCGTACTTCCGCCAGCAGGAGGAGCTCGCCTCGCTGCGCGCCGAGGCCGTCGCGGCCCAGGAGTCCGTCGACGACCTCACGGCCGAGGTGAAGCGCTGGGACGACCCGGCGTTCGTGGTCGCGCAGGCGCGCGAGCGGCTCGCGTACGTGTTCCCGGGCGAGACGCCGTACCGGGTCATCGACCCCGAGACCGTCGAGGGCGCGGCCGAGGGCTCGCCCGCCGCGGAGGACCCGGCCGAGATCGACGAGTCCGGCACCTGGTACACCCGCCTGTGGGACTCCGTGGAGACCGCGGGCGACGCCAAGGTGGGCGGCAAGAAGGCCAAGACCGCGGCGGCGTCCGGCGCCGCCGACTAGACTCGCGGGGTGAACGACACCCCTGCCACCGAGCGCGACGTCGCCGTCCTGGCCGCCCAGCTCGGGCGCGAGCCCCGCGGCATCGTCGCCATCGCCGCGCGCTGCGTGTGCGGCAACCCGACCGTGGTGCACACCTCGCCGCGCCTGCCCGACGGCACGCCGTTCCCCACGCAGTACTACCTCACGCACCCCGACGCGGTCGCCGCCGTGTCGACGCTCGAGGCCAACGGCGTGATGAAGGAGATGCAGGCGCGCCTGGGCGAGGACGAGGAGCTGGCCGCGGCGTACCGCGCCGCCCACGAGCGCTACCTCGAGGAGCGCTACGCGCTGGGCGACGTGCCCGAGATCCACGGCATCTCCGCGGGCGGCATGCCCGACCGCGTGAAGTGCCTCCACGTGCTCGTGGGCCACGCGCTCGCGGCCGGCCCGGGCGTCAACCCGCTCGGGGACGAGGCGCTCGCGCTCATCGCGGACTCGTTCAGCCCGGACCGCTGCACGTGCGCCGTCGACGTCTGACTAGTCTGACCCCATGCGTGTAGCCGCCATCGACTGCGGGACGAACTCGATCCGCCTGCTCATCGCCGACATCGACCTCGAGTCGGGCTCCCTCACGGACGTGGTCCGCACCATGACCGTGGTGCGCCTGGGTCAGGGCGTGGACCGGACGGGGGAGTTCGCCGCGGAGGCGCTCGAGCGCACGTTCGCCGCGACCGACGACTACGCCGCGCAGTGCCGCGAGCACGGCGTCGAGGCGATCCGCTTCGTCGCGACGTCCGCGACCCGCGACGCCCGCAACCGCGAGGTGTTCCTCTCCGGGATCCAGGACCGCCTGGGCGTGGTGCCCGAGGTGATCTCCGGCGCCGAGGAGGCCGCGCTGTCCTTCCGCGGCGCGACCGGCGCCCTCGACGCGGCGCACGACGGACCCTTCCTCGTGGTGGACCTGGGCGGCGGCTCGACCGAGGTCGTGCTCGGGACCACCCGCCCCGACGCCGCGCACTCGATGGACGTCGGCTGCGTCCGCATGACCGAGCGCCACCTCGAGGGCGACCCGCCCTCGGAGGAGCAGGTCGCGGCGGCCGAGGCCGACGTGCACGACGCGATCGACATGGCCTTCGCGGGCGTGCCCGTCGAGCGCACCCGCACCCTCGTGGGCCTCGCCGGCACCATCACGACCGCGACGGCGCACGCGCTGGGCCTGCCGGAGTACGACCGCGACGCCATCAACGGCGCCGTCGTCCCCATCGACGACGCGATCCGCGCGTGCGACGAGCTGCTCGCGTCCTCGCGCGCCGAGCGCTCCGCGCTGGGCTTCATGCACCCGGGACGCGTCGACGTCATCGGCGCGGGCGCGCTCGTGTGGCGCACCGTGATGACGCGCGTGCGCTCCGCGGTGGTCGAGGCCGGCGGCGCGTTACCGCACGTCGTGACGAGCGAGCACGACATCCTCGACGGCATCGCCTTCTCGGCGGCCGAGCGGGGCTGAGCCGCCGCATCGTCCCGCAGCCCCCGTAGCCCAACTGGCAGAGGCAGCCGGCTTAAACCCGGCCCAGTGCGGGTTCGAACCCCGCCGGGGGCACCGGAGCCTCTACGCTGGTGCGCCATGGCTGCCGGCGCGACGATCCACACCTTCGAGATCACCCTCGCGGACGTCGACCGCGGCGTCTACGAGGACCTGTCGCTGCGCGCCGCGCGGCACCCCTCCGAGACCGACGCGTTCCTCATGACGCGCGTCCTCGCGTACTGCCTCGAGCACGAGGAGGGGATCGCGTTCGGCGAGGGCATCTCCACGACCGACGAGCCCGCGGTGCTCGTGCGCGACCTCACGGGCCGCATCACCGCGTGGATCGAGGTGGGCGCCCCCGAGGCCGACCGGCTCCACCACGGCAGCCGCCTCGCCGACCGCACCGCCGTCTACACGCACCGTGACCCGGCCAAGCTGATGGCCCGCTGGGAGGGCAAGCGCATCCACCGCCGCGAGGAGATCGTGCTGCGCAGCTTCGACCCCGGCTTCGTGGACGATGCGGCGGCGCGGCTGGCGCGGCGCAACACGCTCACGGTGTCGGTCACCGAGGGCCACCTCTACCTCGAGCTCAACGGCACGTCGCTCGACACCGCGATCCGCACGCGGCCGCTGGGCTGAGCCGAGCCCCGCGCACCGCGCACCGCGCACCGCGCCATGCGCGCTGCGAGGTGCTCAGCGCCCGTTCTCGAACGATGCGGCCACTGAGGACCTCCCAGGGCGATCGCGCCTCATCCGGGCGATGGACGAGGCGGCCGGCGCCTAGGGGGGCTAGGGACGCTCGGCGGGCACCGCGGCCGCGCGGGCCTCGCGCGCCCAGGCGATCGTCGCATCGAGCGTGCCGAACGTGAAGAGGTGCAGCCGGACCTCGCCGTGGCGCTCGTCCAGGCGCGAGCCGAGCTCCTCCACGAACCGGTCGGGGCCGGCGGTCCCGACCAGCGAGGCGAGCGAGAAGCCGTACTTGCGCGCGATGCCCGCGCTCGTGCCCACGCCGCAGCGGCGCGCGAAGGCCACGAGGCGGCGCACGCCGGCGGGCCCGGGCACGCCCACGCGGATCGGCAGCGTGATGCCGAGGGCGCGCACGCGCTCGATCCACGCGACCACCGCGTCGACGTCGAACGAGAACTGGGTGGTGAGCGAGCCGGCGAGGCCCTGCTCGGTCAGCGCCGCGGCCTTGGCGCCCAGCTCGGCCCACAGCACGTCGTCGGAGATCGCGGGGTGGCCCTCGGGGTACCCGGTGAGGCCCACCTCGGCGACGCCGGCCTCGGCCAGCACGCCCGACCGGATGAGGTCGAGCGCGGACGCGTACGGGCCCGCGGGCGTGCGCGGGTCCCCGCCCACGACGAAGAGCCGCTCGTGCGCCTCGTGCGCCCTCAGGCCCTCGAGCGTGGCGCGCAGCTCCGACTCCGAGGCGAAGCGGCGCGCGGCGAGGTGGGGGACCGGCACGAGCTCGGCGCGGGCGGCCGCGGCGGCGGCCTCTCGGCGCTCGGCGGCGCCCTCGGTGCCGAGGTGCGTGACGCTCACGCGGGTGCCGGCGGGCAGGTCGGCCGCGAGGGCGACGAGCGCGGGCGTGTCACGCGCGGTGATCTCGACGGACAGGTCCTCGAGAAGCGGGGGGGTCCGGTGCAACGACGGGCCTCCTTCGGTCCGTTGAAGCAGGGAAGCGGCTCCCAGTGTACGGGCGGGCGGCACGCCGTGCCAGGGACGGAGGGTCCTGGCGCGCTCCGGACGCGGCTCCGCCCCGGCGGGGAGGTCGCGCCGGGGCGGAGGGTCGGGGGCCGCTAGAGGATCGCGGTGAGCTCCTCGCTGGCGGCGGCGCGGACGGCCTCGCGCGCGTCGACCGCGCCGCGCGCGGCCCGGGCGAGCTCCGCGAGGGCGCGGCACTCGTCGATCGTGTGCAGCGACAGCGCGAGCTTGACCGCCGGCACCTTGGACGGCGCCATCGACAGGCTCGACACCCCGAGCCCGGCGAGCACGAGCGCGAGCAGCGGGTCGCCCGCGGACTCGCCGCACACACCCACCGGCTTGCCCGTCGCCGTCCCGCCGTCGCACGCGGCCGCGACCACGTCGAGCACCGCGGGCTGCCACGGGTCGAGCAGGTCGGACAGCTCCCCGGCCATGCGGTCGGTGGCCATCGTGTACTGCGCGAGGTCGTTGGTGCCGAGCGAGCCGAAGTCCACCTCGGCCAGCACGTGCCGTGACCGCAGGGCCGCGGCGGGCACCTCGATCATCACGCCCGACTTCGGCAGCCCGGCGGCGGCCACCCGGGACGCGAACCACGCGGCCTCCTCGGCGGTCGCGACCATCGGCGCCATGACGCGCACGTCCGCGCCGGTGTCCTGCGCGGCCAGGGCCAGCGCCTCGAGCTGCGAGTCGATGAGCTCCGGCCTGGCCTGGCACAGGCGCAGCCCGCGCCGCCCGAGCGCTGGGTTCTCCTCCTCGCCCAGGTCCGCGAACGCCAGCGGCTTGTCCGCGCCCGCGTCGAGGGTGCGCACCACCACGCGCCGGCCCGGGAAGGGCGCGAGGACCTGGCGGTAGATCTCGGCCTGGTCCTCGACCGACGGCATCGCGTGCGCGGACAGGTAGACGAACTCCGTGCGGAACAGCCCGACGCCCTCGAGGTCCTGGGCGCCCGCGGCCACCGCATCGTCCACCCCGCCGATGTTGGCGAGCAGCGCGACGGCGTGGCCGTCGCTCGTGGTGCCGGGGCCCGCGACGCCGGCGAGCGCGGCCGCGCGGCGCTCGCGGCGCTCACGCTGCGCCTCGATGAGGGCCATGTCCGGGTCGAGCGTCACCTCGCCAGCGTCGCCGTCGACGGCGACGCGGGTGCCCGCGGGGATGTGGGTCGCGCCCTGCACCTGGACCACCGCGGGGATGCCCATCTGCGCCGCGAGGATCGCGGTGTGCGAGGTGCGGCCGCCGGCGGCCGTGACGATCGCGACCACGCGCGAGCGGTCGAGCGCGGCGGTCTCGGCGGGGGCGAGGTCGTCGGCCACGATGACCGACGGCTCGGACAGCGCGGGCACACCGGGCGCGGGGACGCCGAGCACCACCGCGATGGCGCGGTTGCCCACGTCCTTGAGGTCGGTGACGCGCTCCGCGAAGTAGCCGCCGAGCGCCTCGAACTGCGCCGCGTACTCCTCGACGGCCGCGGCGATCGCGTGCGCGGGGCCGGCGCCCGCGCCGACGAGCTTGCCGGCCGCCTTCGCGAGGCCCTTGTCGCGGGCGATCATCGCGGTGGCCTTGATGATGGGCTGGGCGTGCGCGTCGGCCGCCTCGGCCCGGGCGTCGAGATCGGCGGCGACCGCCGCGAGCGCCTCGAGCACCTGGTCGGTGGCCGCGCCCGCGTCCGTCGGGGCCGGCTCGTCGGCCGGGGGCCGGACCGGCGGTGCGACCTGCACCACCGGCCCGACCGCCGTCCCGGGGCTGACGCCCACGCCGTGACGGGTGTCGCCGGACATGTCAGCCCTCCTCGGCGTCCAGGTCGCGGGAGAGGAGCGCGACCAGGGACTCGAGGGCGGCATCCGCACCGTCGCCGTCGGCGGTGAGGACCACCTCCTCGCCGTGCTTCGCGCCGAGGGCCATGACGCCGAGGATGCTCGTGGCATCCACCGCGTCCTCGCCGGTGCGGCCGATCTCGACGTCGAGGCCCGTGCCCTGGGCCGCCTCGACGAAGAGGGCGGCGGGGCGGGCGTGCAGCCCCACGGACGATGCGATGGTGACGGTGCGCTGTGCCATTGCGGTACTCCTTCGGTACAGAGGTAGGGGGTCAGACGGTGGCGACCGCGTCGACGGTCTCGAGCTTCTTGTCGCGCGACTTCAGCACGAGCACGATGCTCGTCATGAGCGCGACGCCAGCCGCGAGCGCCACGAGGAACCACAGGAACCCGCCCATGAGGGGGAGCACCCAGATGCCGCCGTGCGGGGCGCGGAGCGTGACGCCGAAGACCATGACGAGGCCGCCGGTGAGGGCCGAGCCGGCGACCGAGGACGCGATGACGCGCACCGGGTCGGCGGCCGCGAACGGGATCGCGCCCTCCGAGATGAACGAGGCGCCCAGCAGCCAGGCGGCCTTGCCGTTCTCGCGCTCGGGCTCCGAGAAGAGCTTAGGGCGCAGCGTGGTGGCGAGGGCCATGGCCAGCGGAGCGACCATGCCCGCGGCCATGATGGCCGCCATGATCGTGAGCGCCGGGGCGTCGGTCGCGGTGCCGGCGGCCGCGAGACCCGCGGTGCCGAAGAAGTACGCGACCTTGTTGACCGGCCCGCCGAGGTCGAAGCCCATCATCGCGCCGAGCACGAGGCCGAGCACGAAGGCCGAGCCGCCCTGGAGGCTGGTGAGCCAGTCGTTGAGGCCGTCGGACAGGGCCTTGATCGGGCTGCCGAGCAGCGTGATGAACAGGCCCATCGTGATGAGGCTCGACAGCAGCGGGATCACGACGACGGGCATGACGCCGCGGACGCCCTTGTGGACCTTCCAGCTCGCGATCCACTTGGCGCTGAGGCCGCCGAGGATGCCGGTGACGATGCCGCCGAGGAAGCCGGCGCCCATGGTCGCGGCGATCGAGCCGCCGACGATGCCGGGCACCAGTCCGGGCCGGTCGGCGATCGCGAAGGCGATGAAGCCGGACAGGATCGGCACGAGGAACCCGAACGCCGCGCCTCCGATGACGAAGAGCAGCGCCGCCCAGCTCGTGAGCGACAGGACGTCGAAGTTCTGCGCGATGTTGTAGGCGTCGTCCGACGTGAGGTTGTAGTTCACGATCTCGATCGCGCCGTTCTCGCCCAGCGCGATCTGCGCGAGCATGAAGGACAGCGCGATGAGGATGCCGCCCGCCGCGACGAACGGGATCATGTAGCTCACGCCCGTCATCAGCCACTGGCGGATCTGGGTGCCGATCCCGGCCTTCTTGTCCACCTTGCTGGACAGGCCGGCCGATCCGGCGGCGGGGGCGGCGGCGACGGCCGCGTCGGGGTTGGTGCGCCACTCGGACGCCTTCGCGGCGGCCTGGGACACGAGCGCGGGGCCGTCGGAGATCGCCTTCTTCACGCCGACGTCGACGATGGGCTTGCCCGCGAAGCGCTCGGCGTTCCGCACCTCGACGTCGTGGGCGAAGATCACCGCGTCCGCGGCCGCGATCTGCTCGGCCGAGAGCGGGGTGGCGCCGGCCGAGCCCTGCGTCTCGACCACCATCGTGTGGCCCGCCTCCTTGGCGGCGCGCTCGAGCGCCTCGGCCGCCATGTAGGTGTGGGCGATGCCGGTCGGGCACGAGGTCACGCCCACGAGCGTGAGGCCGGACGATGCGGCGGGCGCCTCGGCGGCGGGCGCGGGCTCCGGCTCGGGCGCGGGAGCCGCGGCGGCGGCCGGGGCGGGCGTCGGCGCGGGTGCGACGGCGACGTCGCCGACCTCCGCCTCGACGATCGCGACGACCTCGGCCTCGGTGGTGGCCGCGCGCAGCGCGCCGGTGAACTCCTTCTTCATCAGCGCCTTGGCGAGCTTGGGCAGCACCTTCATGTGCGCCTCGGACGCGCCCTCCGGGGCGGCGATGAGGAACACGATGTCCGCGGGGCCGTCCTTGGCGCCCCAGTCGATGCCGTCGGCGCTGCGGCCGAAGGCGAGGGTCGGCTCGGCGATGCCGGCGCTGCGCGCGTGGGGGATCGCGATGCCGCCCGGCAGGCCGGTCGCCATCGTCTCCTCGCGCTTGCGCACGTCGCCGAGGAACACCTCGAGGTCCGTGCAGCGGCCGGTCGCGACCAGGGTCTCCGCCAACGCCCGCGTGGCGTCGTGGCGGTCGGTCGCGCCCAGCTCGAGCACGACCTGCTGCTCATTGATCAGTGACATGGGGTGTTCCTTTCGGGGTCAGCGCTGACCCAGCGCCAGTGCGGCGGGCGGGGTGTGCGAGAGGTCCACGGGGATGCCGTGGAGATCCGCGCGGGAGGGGACGCGGCTGCCGGGGAGGGTGACGGCCGCGGCGCCCCAGGCGACCCCCTCGGCGAGGGAGTCGGAGGCGGGCAGGGAGCGGGAGAGCCCGTGGAGCAGGCCCGCCAGCATGCAGTCGCCGGCTCCGACGGTGGAGACGGCGGCGGTGATGGTGGCGCGTGCGTGCAGCGCCTCGTCGGCGGTGACGAGCAGGGCTCCGTCTCCGCCGAGGCTCACGGCGACGGTGGCGATGCCGCCGGAGACCAGCTCCGTGGCGGCGGCGCGGACATCGCCCAGGGTGGGGAGGTCGTGGCCGACGAGCTCGGCGAGCTCCTCGTGGTTGGGCTTGATGAGGTCGGGGGAGGCCGCGACCGCCGCGGCGAACGGGGCGCCCGAGCTGTCGATCGCGACGCGGGCGCCGGCGGCGCGGGCGCGGGCGACCAGCTGCGCGTAGAGGTCCTCGGGCGCGCCGGGGGGCAGGCTGCCGCAGCCGACGATCCACGCGGCGTCCGTCGCGCTCGCGGTCGTCTCGGCGAGGAGCGCCTCGACCTCCTCGGCGTCCAGCGTGGGGCCGGGCTCGTTGAGCTTGGTCGTGGTGCCGTCCGGCTCGAGCACGGAGATGTTCATGCGCGCGGCGCCGGCGATCGGCACCGAGCGGCGCGGCACGCCGGCGGCGTCGAGCAGCTCCTCGAGCAGGCGGCCCTCGGGGCCGCCGACAGGGAGGACGGCGATCGCGGAGCCGCCCTGCGCGGTGACGGCGCGGGCGACGTTGACGCCCTTGCCGCCGGCGTCGACGCGCACGTCGGACGCGCGGTGCACCTCGCCGCGGAGGAGGGCGTCCACCGTGATGGCGCGGTCGACGCTGGGGTTGGGCGTGAGCGTGACGATCATGCGGTCACCACCTCGGGTCCGGCGGCGCGCAGCTCCTCGGCCACGTCGTCCGCGAGGTCGATGTCGGTCACCACGAGGTCGACCTCGGCGAGGTCGGCGAAGCGGTGGAGGTGGTCGTCGCCGGCCTTGGAGGAGTCGGTGGCGACCACGACGCGGCGGGCGGCGGCGACCATGGCGCGCTTGGCCTCGGCCTCCGCCTGGTCGGGCGTGGTGAGGCCGCGGGCGGCCGAGATGCCGTTGGTGCCGATCACGGCGACGTCGACGACGACCCCCGCGAGGGCCGCGGCGGCCCACTCGCCGACCGCGGCGGCCGTGACGCCGCGGACGCGGCCGCCCAGGATGTACAGCGTGATGCCCGGGCGGCCGGCGAGCGAGGCCGCCGCCGGGATCGAGTTGGTGATGACGGTGAGGTCCGTGTCCACCGGGAGGAGGTCGACGAGCGCCTGGGTCGTGGAGCCCGCGTCGAGCAGGACCGTGCCGCCCGCGGGGATCTCCTCGAGGACGCGCTCGGCGATGCGGCGCTTGACGTCCATGCGGGTCGCGGAGCGGGAGGCGAGCGTGGGCTCGGCCTCGAGGCGCTCGACGGGGATGGCGCCGCCGTGCACGCGGCGCAGGGAGCCGCGCTGCTCGAGGGCGGTGAGGTCGCGGCGGATGGTCTCCGGGGTGACGGCGAGGGCCTCGGCGAGCGAGGCGACCTCGACACGGCCCGCGGCGCGCGCCTCCGCCAGGATGCGCTGCTGTCGCTCCGTCGCGTACATGTGACTCCCTTGTCTGGATCCGGAGGCCGGATTCCCACATCAAAACACAGAACCAAAAACAAAGCAACAGAAAACAACAGAACCGGGCGCGCGCATCGTCCCGCCGCGGTGACGGAGCGCCGCGCCGGGGGTTCGTGCAACACGGGAGAAGCCTGGGACGTTGGGTGAGCGACCCCTCTGGTCGGGGCCGCCCGGCCGCCGTTTAGACTGGAGCGGTCGCCCACCAAGGAGGAAACGTGGCAAGTCCGGTGTTCAGCAACGCCAAGGAGTTCAAGGCCGACCCCCTGCTCGCGCAGCCGACGGCAGCCGACCTCGAGCGCCAGTACCAGGCGCCGGCCGGCACCCCGGGCTACGTGGTCGAGGAGCGGATGTCCTACTCGGGCGTCATCAACAAGACCACCGGTCTGGGCCTCCTGGTCATCGCCACGGGCGCGGTCGGGTACGTCGTCGCCGGCCAGTCCGCGATCGCCTACATGATGGCGCTCGGCGCGGGCCTCGTCGCGTTCGTGCTCGCGATGGTCGCGACCTTCCAGCGCACCGGTGCCAACCCGGTCGTCGTCGGCCTCTACGGCGTCGCCGAGGGCTTCTTCCTCGGCGCGATCACGGTCGGCATCGAGCAGAGCTTCAACGTCCCCGGCGCGGGCCTCCAGGCGCTCGTCGCGACCGCGATCACGTTCCTCGTGTGCCTCGCGCTGTTCCGCTCGGGCAAGGTGCGCTACACGAAGAAGCTGCAGAAGATCTTCATGGTCGGCGCGGTGTCCTACCTCGTGTTCGGCCTGGTCAACATCGGCTACCTGATCTTCAGCGACAGCGCGCAGGGCTTCGGCCTCTACAGCAACGAGATCACCATCGGCGGCTTCACGTTCCCGCTGGGCCTCGCGATCGGCGCGATCGCGATCCTGCTCGCGTGCATCTCGCTCATCGGCGACTTCGACTTCATCGAGAACGGCGTCAAGAGCGGCCAGCCCAAGGCGCTCGAGTGGACCGCGGCCTTCGGCCTCATCGTCACCCTCGTGTGGCTCTACATCGAGTTCCTGCGCCTCATCGCGATCTTCGCCTCGAGCCGCGACTAGCGGACGTCACGAAGGCCCCCTCCTCGGAGGGGGCCTTCGTCGTGTCCGGGGTCGCGCTACGCGTAGCTGACCTGGCAGAAGCCGTGGTTGCAGTACCCGTCGGGGTTCTTGTGGAGGTAGCCCTGGTGGTAGTCCTCCGCGTAGTAGAACGCGCCGTCGCCCGCATCGGCCGCGCGCGCGACCTGGGTCGTGATGGCGCCGAAGCCCTGCTCCGTGAGCCGCGCCTGGTAGCGCTCGACCGAGGCGCGTGCGGCCTCGAGCTGCGCGTCCGTGGTCGCGAAGATCGCGCTGCGGTACTGCGTGCCGATGTCGCCGCCCTGACGGTTGGGCGTGGTCGGGTCGTGGTTCTCCCAGAACGCCGCGAGCAGCTCCTCGACCGTCACCTGCGACGGGTCGAAGACCACCTGGACGGTCTCGGTGTGGCCCGTGAGGGACGTGCAGGTCTCCTGGTAGTTCGGGTTGCGCGTCCAGCCGCCCATGTAGCCGACCGCGGTCGAGTACACCCCGGGCGTCTGCCAGAAGATGCGCTCCGCACCCCAGAAGCAGCCCATGGCGACGTACAGCACCTCGTGGCCCTCGGGCCAGGGTCCCTTGAGCGGCGTGCCGAGCACCACGTGGCGGTCGGCGATCTGCATCTCCGCGTCGCGGCCCTTGAGGGCCTCGTCGGGCGTGATCATGGTGGTCTTGTCGAGTCCGAGCATCGGCGCTCCCTTCCCCGTTGGCCAACGTGCCCCGCCCCGGTTCTGTTCCGGCCGGGGCGACCCGCCATCGTAGACCGGGCGACCGCCTCCCGGGACGGGACGATGCTCGCGCTAGGCTCGCGTCATGCCTCCTTCGGCCCCTGAGGGCACCTCCGAGCGCGACGCCGGCCCCACGGACGTCGTCGCCGAGAACGTCCCCGTGTGGCTGCGGGTGTCGGCGGCGTGGTCGTGGCGGCTCATCGTGGTCGGCATCGTCATCTACGTCTTCTTCACGGGCTTCACCACGCTCGCCTCGGTGGTGCTGCCGATCATCATCGCCCTGCTCATCGCCGCGCCCCTCGAGCAGCTGGTGGGGCGGCTCGAGAAGTGGGGCGTGCCGCGCACCGCGGGCGCCGCGCTCGCGATCCTCGCGCTCGTCACCGTGGTGCTCGGCCTCGCCGTCGCGGCGGGCTCCTCGATCGTGGCGGGATTCGACGACCTCCAGCAGGCCGCCGTCAAGGGCTTCAACCAGTTCCTCGACTGGCTGGTCGACGGCCCCATCCATCTGTCGCGCCAGCAGATCGACGATGGCCTCAACAACGTCACCCAGACGGTCCAGGACAACGCGTGGGGCGTCGCCACCGGCGCCTTCTCCGTCACGGGCACCATCGGCTCGCTGTTCGCCGGCTCGATCGTCGCGCTGTTCTCGCTGTTCTTCTTCATGAAGGACGGCCGCAAGCTGTGGCTGTGGTTCGTCAACCTCCAGCCCACGCGCCGCGGCGAGCGCATGGACCGCGCGGGCATGAGCGCGTGGCTCACGCTGCGGCGCTACACCGAGACGAGCGTGTTCGTCGCGTTCATCGACGCGGTCGGCATCGGCCTCGGCGCGTGGATCCTCGGGCTGCCGCTCGCGCTGCCCATCGCGATCTTCGTCTTCCTGCTGTCCTTCATCCCGCTCTTCGGCGCCACCATCTCGGGCGCGATCGCGGTCGCGGTCGCGCTGGTCGACGGCGGGGCCACCAAGGCGCTCATCATGCTCGCGATCGTGCTCGCGGTGCAGCAGATCGAGGGCAACGTCCTCTATCCGTGGCTGTTCGGCAAGGCGGCGTCGCTGCACCCGCTGGTGATCCTGCTCTCGGTCGCGACCGGCACGCTGCTCCTGGGCCTCGTCGGCGCCGTGATCGCGGTCCCGATCGTGTCCTTCTTCTACGCCTTCGCCCGCTCGCTCCACAGCCAGATGAGCGAGGAGGAGCCGCCCGACACCGGGCAGATCCTCACCGAGCATCCACGCGAGGCGATCAAGACGCTCATGGCGAAGACCGGCGAGATCCGCATCCGCCGCCGCCCGCACGACGACGACCACACCGACGACCCCTCCGCCTAGACTCCAAGGCGTGCAGTGCGCCTACTACGACTCGGACACGTGCCGGTCGTGCACCCTCATCCCCGTGCCGCACGCCGCCCAGGTCGCGACCAAGCAGGACGGGCTCGAGCGGCTCGTCCGGGAGGCGATCGGCGCGCGCGCGGACGGCATCGTCTGGGAGCCCGCGCTGCTGAGCGCCGAGCAGGGCTTCCGCACCAAGGCGAAGATGGTCGTCGGCGGCACGATGGACGAGCCGACGATCGGCATCCTCGACGCCCGGGGCCGCGGCGTCGACCTGCGCGACTGCCCGCTGTACCCGGAGGCGCTCGCCGCATCGTTCCCCGTGCTGGCGCGGTTCGTCCACGTCGCGCGGCTCGAGCCGTACGACGTCCCCGCGCGTCGCGGCGAGCTCAAGCACGTCATCGTCACGCTCGCGCCGAACGGGGAGCTCATGGCGCGCCTCGTCATGCGCTCGACCGAGGCGCTCGCGCGCATCCGCAAGCACCTCCCGTGGCTCCTCGAGGAGCTGCCGTCCCTCGCGGTGCTCACGGTCAACGTGCTGCCCGAGCACAAGGCGGTGCTCGAGGGCGAGCGCGAGATCGTGCTGACCGAGCGCGGGTCGCTCGCGATGGAGATGGGCGACGTGGTGCTGCACCTGCGCCCGCAGAGCTTCTTCCAGACCAACACCGCGATCGCGCGTGAGCTCTACGCGCAGGTGGCCGGCTGGGTGGACGATGCGGCGCCCGGGGTGGTCTGGGACCTCTACTGCGGCGTGGGCGGCTTCGCGCTGCACTGCCTCGCGCACGGGCGCGCCGTGGTCGGCGTCGAGTCGAGCGAGCAGGCGGTCGAGAGCGCGCGGACCAGCGCCGAGGAGCTGGCGCGCGCCGGCCGGGCCGGGGCGGACGACGCGCTCTTCGTCGCCGCGGACGCGACCGCGTGGGCGCGCGAGCAGGAGCTCGTGCCCGATGCCGTCATCGTCAACCCGCCGCGGCGGGGGATCGGGCCGGAGCTCGCGGGCTGGCTCGAGTCCTCGGGCGTGGGGACCGTCGTGTACTCCAGCTGCAACGCCGTCACGCTCGCGCGCGACCTCGCCGCGATGCCGACGCTCAGGCCCGTGCGCGGGCGGCTGCTCGACATGTTCCCGCACACCGCCCACTACGAGGCGGTCGTGCTGCTCGAGCGGGTCTAGCCGCCGAAGGGCTCCGCGTGGAGCACCTTGACGGTGATCTCCTTGCCGTTGGGGGCGACGTACGACGTCTCCTCGCCGGTCGTGCGGCCGATGAGCGCGGCGCCGAGCGGCGACTGCGCGCTGAACACGTCGAGGTCGGTGCCCTCGGCGATCTCGCGGGAGCCCACGAGGAACTTCATCTCGCGGCCCATGACCTCGGCGGTCACGACGGTGCCGGCGTCGATGGTGCCGGAGAAGGCGATCTCGCCGACGTGCGCGTTCGCGAGCTTGTGGCGGAGCTCCTCGATGCGGGCCTCCATCTTGGCCTGCTCGTCGCGGGCCGCGTGGTAGCCGCCGTTCTCCTTGAGGTCGCCCTCCTGGCGACGCTCGTCGATCTCCTTGACGATCTCGGCGCGCTTGACGTTCACCAGCTCGTCGTACTCCGCCTGCAGGCGGTCGTACGCCTCCTGGGTCAGCCAGGTCCCGGTGGTCTCGGTCACGGTGGTCGCCTCCTCGTATGACAAGGTGAGCCACGATACCAAGGGCCCTGCCACGGGCCCAAGTCCCGTGGAGCGGGTCACACGGTCAGCCGACCGGCACGCAGTACTGGACCTGCGCGGTCGTGGCCTCCTCGGTGGTGGTGATCGCGGTGGTGAGGCGCTGCTGCGCGCCGTCCGCGTAGGCGACCCGCTGGGTCGCGACGCCCACCTCCGTGAAACGCGGGTTGAGCGCGCGCAGCGCGCAGTCGACGTCGACCTCGTCGTAGAGGTAGACGTCGTACGTCACGGTCACCTCGGTGGCCGAGGCGACGGAGAAGCCGACGTCCTTCCACCGGACCGGCTCGTGCGCGGCGACGAGCGCGTACCAGGCGACCGCGCCCACGAGCGCGGCGAGGCCCGCGGCGACGAGGATCCACTGGCGCGGGGTGAGGCGCGGCAGCGCTCCGGACGAGTGCTCGTCCTGCTCGGACTCGGGGGTGCTCATGATGAGGCAGGATAGTCCGGTCAGAGAGGTGGACATGGCTTCAGACTTCACCGGCGGCCCGGGCTTCCTTGCCTTCGTCGTCACGTTCGCGCTGGTCGGTGCCGGCGTGCTGCTCTTCCTGTCGCTCAGCCGGCACCTGCGCAAGGTGCGCGCCCAGGCCGCGCGCGAGGCGGCCGAGCGCGAGGCGCAGGCCGCCGCATCGTCCCCGGACGATGCGGCGGACGAGGCATCGTCAGGCGACGGCGAAGGCCGCGATGGAGGCGGCGATGAAGTGACAGGTGAACCCGGCGATCGTTAGCGCGTGGAAGATCTCGTGGAACCCGAAGTACTTCTGGGATCCACGGGGCCACTTCGTGCCGTAGATGATCGCGCCCACCGTGTAGCAGAGGCCGCCCACGATGACGAGCGTCACCACGGCGGCACCGCCGGCCTCGTAGAACGGCCCGATGAAGCCGATCGCGACCCAGCCGAGCGCGACGTAGATGGGCACGTACATCCAGCGCGGCGCGCCCAGCCAGATCACGCGGAAGAGCAGGCCCAGGAGCGCGCCGCCCCACACGACCGCGAGCACCCACACGCTCGTCGGCGGCTCGAGCAGCAGCACCGTGAGCGGCGTGTACGTGCCCGCGATGATGAGGAAGATGTTCGCGTGATCCATGCGGCGCAGCACGCCTCGCGTCGTGTCGGACCAGTCGCCGCGGTGGTAGACCGCCGAGGTCCCGAACAGCATCACCGCGGTCAGCGTGAAGATCGCGAAGGAGATGCGTCCGGCGAGCGTGGGCGCGATGGCGGTGAGGATCAGGCCGGCGACCAGCGCGAGCGGCGCGGCGCCGAGGTGCAGCCAGCCGCGCAGGAGCGGCTTACCAGGCACGGGGAGGTTCTCAGCCATGAACCTACGATACCGTAGGTTACGGGGCGGGAGTACGGTTGACGCACCGCATGCCTGGAAGAAGGAACGGACGTCGATGGCTCTCAGCTCGCTGCTGTACGGCACGTACGAGAAGCAGCTGGCGCGCACCCTCAAGCGGACCGCGAAGCCGCCGCGGCACATCGGCGTGATCCTCGACGGCAACCGCCGCTGGGCGCGTCAGACGGGCGCCTCCGCCTCGCACGGGCACCAGCGCGGCGCCGACAAGATCACCGAGGTGCTCGAGTGGTCGCAGGACGCCGGCGTCGAGGTGGTGACGCTGTGGATGCTGTCGACCGACAACCTGCTGCGCGACCCGCAGGAGCTCGCGCCGCTGCTCGAGATCATCGCGACCGCTATCGAGCGGCTCGCGGACGACGGCCGGTGGCGCCTGCGGCACGTGGGCGACGCGTCGCTGCTGCCCCCCGACACCGCCGCGCGGATCTCCGCGGCCGTCGACCGCACGCTCGACGCGACCGGGCTGCACGTCAACGTCGCGGTCGGCTACGGCGGCCGCCACGAGATCGCCGAGGCCGTGCGCAGCTTCCTGCGCGCGGGCGTGGACGCCGGCCACTCGCTCGAGGAGGTCGCGGAGAGCTTCTCGGTGGAGCACATCGCCGAGCACCTCTACACCAAGGGCCAGCCGGACCCCGACCTCGTCATCCGCACGTCCGGGGAGCAGCGGCTCGGCGGCTTCCTGCTGTGGCAGAGCGCGCACTCGGAGTTCTACTTCTGCGAGGCCTACTGGCCCGACTTCCGGCGCATCGACTTCCTCCGCGCGCTGCGCGACTTCTCGCAGCGCGAGCGCCGGCTCGGGCGCTGAGCGGCGGGTGCCTCTCCACGCACGCCCGTGCGCGGTCCGGCTCGCCGGGGTGTCCCATCGGCGTGTCGCTCGCGACACGCCGTGATCCGTGTGGAGGGGCGCCTCGGACGCGTGGAGCGGTCCTCGGGAGGGGCGGGGGCCGTCCTCGCAGGCAGATCGCGCGCGCCCTCACGAATCGGACACGCCCGAGCGCGGGTTGCAAGTTACATCTGTGTGAACTCTTCGCGGCGTGTCTCCCAGCGGGGGCGGATATCGGCGTAGCGTCGGCCTCGTGGTAGCACTACGACGACGCATCGCCGGGATGCGAAGTTAGCCAATCGCCGACAGGGCGATAGGCGCCCTGCGGCCTTAACGCTGGGAGCCCTGTTGACCACCTCGCCTAGCACCGTCCCCGCCACCGAGACCGACGCCGCCGCTGAGACGGCAGTCCGCACGTTCGTGCTGGACACGTCGGTGCTCCTCTCCGATCCGCGTGCGCTCAAGCGGTTCGCGGAGCACGCGGTGGTCCTGCCCGTGGTCGTCATCACGGAGCTCGAGGCGAAACGGCATCACCCGGAGCTGGGCTACTTCGCGCGCTCGGCGCTGCGCATGCTCGACGAGATCCGCGTGAGCCACGGCAAGCTGGACGAGCCGGTCGCGGTCAACGCCACGGGCGGCACCCTGCGGGTCGAGCTCAACCACACGGACACCGAGGTGCTGCCGTCGGGCTTCCGCCTGGGCGACAACGATACCCGCATCCTCGCGGTCGCGGCGAACCTCGCGGCCGAGGGCCACGCGGTCACGGTCGTCTCCAAGGACCTGCCGATGCGTGTCAAGGCCTCGGCCCTGGGCATCGAGGCGGAGGAGTACCGCGCGGAGCTCGCGGTCGAGTCCGGCTGGACCGGCATGCGGGAGATCCAGATCTCCGACGAGCAGATGGCGTCCCTGTGGGAGCACGAGTCGCTGTCCACGCCGGACCCCGCGTTGTGCGGCGAGGACCTCAGCTCGCTGCCGGTCCACACGGGCCTCGTCATCCATGGAGCCCGGGGGAGCGCGCTCGGCCGCGTGACCGAGGACGGCGCCGTGCGGCTGGTCCGCGGCGACCAGGAGGTCTTCGGGGTGCACGGCCGCTCGGCCGAGCAGCGCATCGCGATCGACCTGCTGCTCGACGAGTCCGTCGGCATCGTGTCGATGGGCGGCCGCGCCGGCACCGGCAAGAGCGCCCTCGCCCTGTGCGCGGGCCTCGAGGCGGTGATGGAGCGCCGGCTGCACAAGAAGATCATGGTGTTCCGACCCCTCTACGCGGTGGGCGGCCAGGACCTGGGCTACCTGCCCGGCGACGCGGCCGAGAAGATGAACCCGTGGGCGCAGGCCGTGTTCGACACGCTCGGCGCGATGGTCTCCAGCGAGGTGCTCGAGGAGGTGATGGCGCGCGGCATGCTCGAGGTGCTGCCGCTCACGCACATCCGCGGCCGCTCGCTGCACGACGCGTTCGTGATCGTCGACGAGGCGCAGTCGCTCGAGCGCAACGTGCTCCTCACGATGCTGTCCCGCATCGGCCAGCAGTCGCGCGTGGTCCTCACGCACGACGTCGCGCAGCGCGACAACCTGCGCGTGGGACGTCACGACGGCATCGCGGCGGTCATCGAGGCGCTCAAGGGCCACCCGCTGTTCGCTCACGTGACGCTCGAGCGCTCCGAGCGTTCGGCGGTGGCGGCGCTCGTCACCGACATGCTCGAGCGGCTCGACCTCTAGCAGCCGCCGCGACGATGCCCGCCCCCGCTCGCGGCGGCGGGCATCGTCGCGTCCGGGACACACTGGGAGGATGGACGAGGGCGCGAGGCGCGGGCTCGCCGCGGTCGCGGCCGCGGCGCCGGTGGCGTTCGTCGCGCTGACCCTCGCGCTCGGCGCCGCGTGGGACGGCTACGACCCGGTCCGGGACACGCAGAGCGAGCTGGGCGCGGTCGACTCGCCCGTGCGCTGGGCGATGAACCTCGGCGGCTTCGTCGTGCTCGGGCTCGGGATCCTCGCGTTCGCGGCGGCGTACCGTGCGACGTTCGCCGGGGCGGCGGCGACGGTCGCGGTCGCGCTGATCGTGGTGGCGGGGGCGGGGATGGTGGTGGTCGGGTTCCTGCCGTGCGACGCGGGATGCGTGGACACGACCGTCACGGGCCGGCTGCACGGCTGGTTCAGCGCGCCGGGCGCGATCGGCCTGCCCGCGGCGGCGATGGTGACGGCGCGGGTCGCGGCGGTGGACGGGCGGCTGCGTCGGCGGTGGGCGGGCTGGTCGTTCGGGATCGGGCTCGCGAGCCTCGCCTCGGGTCCCGTGGTCGCGGCCGGGCTGCTGCCGGAGGCGGACGGGCTTCTCCAACGGCTGGGGATGTGGCTCGCACTGGGGTGGATGAGCGTGTTCGCGTGGACGATGCGCGGGCTCGCGCCGCGCGCGGACGCGACGAGGCCCCGCCCACCTGCGCGGTGAGCGGGGCCTCGGAGCCTGCGCGAGGGGTCAGCCCTCGGAGGAGAACTCCACGACCTCGGTGGCCGGGTCGCCGTCGAGCGCCTGCTCGAGCATCGGCACGAAGGCGTCGATCGCGTACATGATCGACGAGGGGGAGTTGGCGAAGAACGCGCCCTCGAGGACCGGGTCGCTCAGCCAGATGCTGCCGCCCTTGTCGGTGAGGCCCAGCGAGTCGTACAGCGGCAGCGCCTGGAGCTCGTCCCGCGCGTCGGGCGTGGTCGCGACCTGCCACACGATCGAGTCGAGGTCGGTCAGCACGTCGAGCTGCTCGGCGCTGATCTGCATCCACGCGGAGTCGGTGCCCTCGATCGAGGCGACGTCGAGGCCCACGTTCGCGAGGAACTGGTTGCGGGTGTCCGACGCGGCGTAGACGAAGGCCTGGCCCTCGTAGAAGCCGCCGACCTGCGAGGTCTTGCCGTCCCACTCGGGGTGCGCGTCGCGGACCTCGGCGAAGGCCGCGTCGATCTCCTCGATGATGGCCTCGGCCTCGTCGGTGGTGCCGGTGGCCTCGGCGAGGAGCGTGAGCTCGTCGGCGAGGGTGACGCCCCACTCGACGGTCTCGACGCCGTCGGAGCCGGTGGCCGGGCGGGTCACCACGGGCGCGATGCCCGAGAGGAGGTCGTACTCCTCCTGGGTCATGGTGTGGTTGGGGTAGGTGGCGACGATGAGGTCGGGCTCGAACGAGGCGATGAGCTCGGCGTCGTAGGTCGTGGTGCCGGGCTCGAAGAGCTCGGGCTCCGCGCCGGCCGCGACGCGGTCCTCCTCGGCCCACGGGCCGGTGCCGTTGTCGTAGCCCTGCCAGCTCACGGGCACGGCGACGGGGGCGACGCCGAGCGCGTAGAGGTACTCGTGCTCGTGCGAGCCGAGCGTGACGACGCGCTGGGGCTCGGACTCGACGGTGACCTCGCCCATCGCGGTGTCGAGCGTGACCGGGAAGGCCGTCGAGGTCTCCTCGGCGGCGGGGGTCGCGGACGCGTCCGCCTCGGTCTCCTCGGAGGTGCCCGACGCGCACGCGGTGAGGGCGAGCGCCGCGGCCGCGGCCATGCCGATCGCGCCGGCGCGGCGCTTCGTGGTGGTGGTGAACATGCTGGTCCTTTCGTGGGGATGAACGTGGGGGGCGGCCGACCGCGCGTCGCGGTGCGGCCCGGTGGGACGGCTGGGGTGGGCGGCGCGGGGCGCGGTCATCGCGCGCCTCCGGGTCCGTGCGCGGGCACCACCATCGGGGTGCCCGTGACGGGGTCGGCGAGGACCCGCGCCTCGAGGGAGAAGACGTCGCGGATGAGCTCCTCGGTGAAGACGTCGCCCGGGGCGCCGGCCGCGGCGACCTCGCCGTCGCGCATCGCGATGACGTGGTGCGCGTAGCGCGCGGCCTGGTGGAGGTCGTGGACGACCATGACGATGGTGCGCTCCTGGCGCGTGTTGAGCCGGTGGAGGAGGTCCATGACGTCGTACTGGTGCGCGATGTCGAGGTAGGTGGTGGGCTCGTCGAGGATCATCAGGGGCGTGTCCTGCGCGAGCGTCATGGCGATCCACGCGCGCTGGCGCTGGCCGCCGGACAGCTCGTCGACCACCGCGTCCTGGATGTCGGTGAGCGCGGTCGAGTGCAGCGCGGACATCACCGCGGTCTCGTCCGCCGCGCTCCACGGGCGCAGCACCTTCTGGTGCGGGGTGCGGCCGCGCGCGACGAGCTCCTTGACGGTGATGCCGGCGGGGGCGATGGGGGACTGGGGGAGGAGGCCCACCCGTCGCGCGACCTCGCGGGTGGGGACCCGGTGGATGTCCTCGCCGTCGAGCAGGACGGTGCCCGAGGTGGGGGTGAGCAGGCGGACGAGCGCGCGCAGGAGCGTGGACTTGCCGCAGCCGTTGGGGCCGACGATCGCCGTGATCCTGCCGTCCGGGATGTCGACGTCGACGCCGCGGACGATGGGCGTGCCGCCGTAGCCGATGACGGCATGCTGGGTCTGGAGCCTGGTCATGACGGACCTCCTCGGGACGCGCGCCACACGAGCCACAGCAGGTACGGCGCGCCCACGGCGGCGGTGAAGACGCCGACGGGGAACTGAAGGGTGGCGGGCATCAGCTGCGACAGCTGGTCCGCGGCGAGCAGCAGCAGCGCGCCCATGAGCGCGGACGGCAGGAGCGTGACGCCGGCGCTGCGGGTGGCGCGCAGCGCGAGCGCCGGCGCTACGAGGGCGATGAAGCCGATGGGTCCCGTCACGGCGACGGCGCCCGCCGCGAGCAGCACCGAGCACACCGCGAGCACCGAGCGCGCGACGCCCACGGGGATGCCCAGCGCGCGCGCCGCATCGTCCCCCATCTCGAGGGTGCGCAACGACCGCGCGTGCCACAGGATCACCGGCAGCAGGACCGCGAGCACCGTGACCGCGACGGTGACGTGCGTCCACGTGCGCCCGGTCACCGAGCCGACGAGCCAGCCGAGCGCGTTGCCGGCGTCGTGCACGTCCATGCGGGTGAGCGCGTACTGCGTGATGGCCTGGACGACGAAGCCCATGCCGATGCCCGCGAGGATGAGGCGCAGCGGGACGATGCCGCGGCGCCACGACAGCGCGAGGATGAGGGCCGCGGTGGTGAGCGCGCCGACGACCGCGCCGGCAGCCGTGATCCACAGCGAGGTCGCGCTCACGAGCCAGATCGTGAGCACCGCACCCGTGCCGGCGCCCATGCTGATGCCGATGAAGTCGGGCGACGCGAGCGGGTTGCGGGTGAGCGACTGGAGCACCGCGCCCGAGACGCCGAGCATGGCGCCCACGAGCACCGCCGTGAGGGCGCGCGGCGCGCGCACCTGGCCGACGATGAAGTCCGCCGGGGCTCCCACGGGGATGCCGACGACGGCCTTGAGCGAGTCGAGCACGGAGATGCCGGACTGGCCCTGCATGAGCGCGAACACGAACAGCGCGGCGAGCGCGGCGAGCAGGGCGAGGCCCACGGCGAAGGTGCGGCGGTGCGTGGTGATGCCCAGCGGGCCGATGCGGAGGATCCTCACAGCTCCACCACCTTCATGCGCCGCGACATGAGCGCGAAGATGAGGCCGCCGATGAAGGCGGTGGTGATGCCGACGCCGATCTCGCCCGGGGGCGCGATGACGCGGCCGATCACGTCGCACACGAGCACCAGAGCGGCGCCGCCGAGCGCGCTCACCACGACGAGCCACGGCAGCGAGGCACCCACGAGCGCGCGCGCGAGGTGCGGCACCGCGAGGCCGACGAACACGATGGGGCCGGCCGCGGCGGTGGCGGCGGCCGCGAGCAGCGTGACGAGGACGATGATGACGGTGCGGATCGCGCCGATGCGGACGCCGAGCGCGCGTGCGGCGTCCTCGCCGAGCGCGACGGCCTCGAGCTGGCGCGACGCGACGAGCGCGGCCGCGATCGCGATCACGACGAGGGGCACGAGCGCGGTGACGTCCTCGGACTGGCGGCCGGTGAGGGAGCCAGCGACCCAGAGCCGGTACTGGTCGAGCGTGGCGTCGTCGACCATGAGGACCGCGTAGGTGACGGAGCTGATGAGCGCCGTGAGCGCGACGCCCGCGAGGGCGAGGCGCACGGGTGCGCCGGCCGCGGCGCCGCGCGCGCCGATCGCGTACACGAGGACCGCGGCGAGGCCCGCGCCCACGAACGCGAGCGGCACCTGGGTCGCGAAGCCCGTCGCGAGGCCGGTGGTGAGCCCGAGCACGACGGCGAGCGAGGCGCCCGCGTTGATGCCGAGCAGGCCGGGATCCGCGAACGGGTTGCGCGTGAGCGACTGCATGAGTGCGCCCGCGACGCCGAGCGCGGAGCCGGCGAGGATGCCGATGAGCGTGCGCGACCAGCGCGACTCGCGGACGATCCGCTGGAGCGGGTCCTCGGGGTCGTACGCCGCCAGGGAGTTCCAGATGGTGCCGAGGTCGATCTGCTTCGCGCCGACCGCGAGCGACAGCGCGACGGCCCCGACGAGCGCGACGAGGCACAGGACCGCGACGACGGCACGCTTGCGCATCGCACTCCTCGGGGTCGGTGGGCCGCGCGTCGGGGCGCGTGGGTAAGGCCTGCCTAACCTAGCCCATCCGAGGGGTATTTGGAAACGCGGCTGTGCGCTAAATGCGCGCCGCGATCACTCGTGCGGACCGGCCTCCGCGTCGATCTCGGGCGCAGGGCACGCGTCGTCGGGCACCGCGACATCGATGCCGTAGAGCGCGCGGATGGCCTCGAGGTACTGCGTGGCCTCGCCGGCCTGCGCGTGCTCGCGCGCCCGCACGGTCGGGGTGTGGAGGAGCGTCTTGGCGAAGCGGCGCAGCGCCTGCTCCACGTCGTCCGCCCGGTCGATCGCGTCCTGCGGCGCGCCCGCGGCGGGGCGGATGCGGGCCACCTCGCGCTCGAGCAGCCCGAAGACATGCTCGCGGAGCGCGACGACGGCCGGGTCGAGCGAGCGGGCGTTCTCGCCGTCGCCGAAGCGCGCGACGGCGTGGGCCACGATCGAGCGGGCCGCGTCGATCGCGCCGATGGACTCGCCGGGAGCGTGCGCGCCCACGTCGTCGAGGCCGATGACCGTGACGCCGCGGAGGTCGCCGACGCCCGGGGCGATGTCGCGGTGCAGCGCGAGGTCGATGAGGGTGACCGGGTCCTCGAGGCCGTGGCGCGCCGACGCGACGAGCGCGGGCGTGAGCACCACGGACTCGCCGCCCGAGCATGCGAACACCACGTCCGCCTCGCGGACCGCGAGTTCGAGGCCGTCGAGCTCGACCGCGTCGATCCCGTGGCGCAGCGCGAACTCCTGCGCGCGGCCCGAGGGCGAGAAGACGGCGTCGACGTTCGCGCCGCGGCCGTGCAGCGTGCCCACCGCGGTCTCGGCGAGCGCGCCGGTGCCGATGATGAGCACGCGCGCGCCGTCCCAGCGGACGCTCTCGTCCGCGAGGTCGAGCGCGACCGACACGACCGAGCGGCCGGAGGTGCCCAGGCCGGTGGACGAGGCGACCACGCGCGACGTGCGCAGCGCGGACTGGAAGAGGCGGTCGAGGCGCGGCGTGAGCTGGTGCCGGCGCTGCGCCTCGAGGTGGGCGCGGCGCACCTGGCCGCTGATCTCGCGCTCGCCCACGACCATCGACTCGAGGCCCGAGGTGACGGACAGGAGGTGATGGATCGCGTCGTCGTCCTCGTATGGCGACATCGCGCCCTCGATGGTGGACGGCTCGAGCGAGCTCGCGCGCGCGATCGCGTCGACGACCTCGCGGCGGGCCGCGGCCGGGTCGTCGGTCTCGACGTACACCTCGAAGCGGTTGCACGTGGGGAGCACGACGGCTCCCGTCACGGAGCCGCCGGCGGCGATCAGCTCGGCGGCCAGCGCGTCGGCGCCGACCTGGAGCTGCTCGAGCACGGCGAGGTCACGATTGCGGTGCGAGGCGACAAGGGACATCAGAGACACGCCCTCAATTCTGACACGCGCGCGTGAGAGGGCAGAATTGAGGGCGTGCCTTCCCTGCCCGACACCCATCCCCTCGTCGACGGCCGCGTCGCCGACGCCCCGCTCCTCGCCGCGCTGAGGGGTGAGCGCCCGTCGCATCGTCCCGTGTGGTTCATGCGCCAGGCGGGCCGCTCGCTGCCCGAGTACCTCGAGGCGCGCCGCGGCACCACGATGCTCGAGTCCTGCCTCACGCCCGCGCTCGCGGCCGAGATCACTCTGCAGCCCGTGCGCCGCTACGGAGTCGACGCCGGCATCTTCTTCTCCGACATCGTCGTGCCGATGAAGGTGGCCGGCGTGGACGTGGAGATCGCGGCCGGCGTGGGTCCCGTGTTCGACCGCCCCATCCGCACCATGGCGGACGTCGAGGCGCTGCCCGCGCTGGGCGAGGCCGGCGACGGCGGCGCGTTCGACCTCGGCCTCGAGCCCATCCGCGAGGCGGTCCGCCTCACGGTCGAGGGGCTCGGCGGCACCCCGCTCATCGGCTTCGCGGGCGCGCCGTTCACGCTCGCGGCCTACATGGTGGAGGGCCGCCCCTCGCGCGACCACCTGGGCGCGCGCCGCCTCATGGTCGAGTCGCCCGAGGTGTGGGACGCGCTCACCGCGTGGACCTCGCGCGCGGCGGGCCTCTTCCTCCGCGCCCAGGTGCTCGCGGGCGCCTCCGCGGTGCAGCTGTTCGACTCGTGGGCCGGCTCGCTCGCCGCCGCCGACTACGAGGCGCACTGCCAGCCGGGATCCGCGGCGGCCCTCGCCGCGGTCGAGGACCTCCCGGTGCCTCGCATCCACTTCGCCGCGCACGGCTCGCACCTGCTGCGCCCCATGGCGGACGCCGGCGCCACGGTCATGGGCGTCGACTACCGGCTGCCGCTCGACGAGGCCTCGCGCGTGCTCGGCGGGGCGTACCCGCTCCAGGGCAACATCGACCCGGCACGCCTGGGCGCCCCCACGGACGTGCTCGAGTCGCACGTCCTCGACGTGCTCGCCCGCGGCGCCGAGGCGCCCGGCCACGTCGTCAACCTCGGCCACGGCGTCCCGCCCGAGACCGACCCCGACCAGCTCCAGCGCATCGTCGACCTCGTCCACACGCGTGGCTGAGCGCGTCCTCGTCGTCGGCGGCGGGGTCTCGGGTCTGCTCGCCGCGCGCCGCCACGCGCGCCGCGGCGCCGTCGTCACGGTGCTCGAGGCCGGCGACGGCTGGGGCGGCCGGGTCAGCCCGGTCGAGGTCGACGGGCTCACGCTCGACGCCGGTGCGGAGTCCTTCGCGACCCGCACCCCCGCGGTCGAGGGCCTCGCCCGCTCGCTGGGGCTCGGCGCCGACATCGTCGCCCCGACGCGCGCGCCCGCCTGGGTGGTCGCCCCCGACCGCGCGTACCCGCTGCCCTCCACCGGCTGGCTCGGCATCCCCACCCGGCCGCTGCTGCACGACGTGCGGCGGGTCATCGGCTGGGGCGCCGCGGCGGACGCCGCGCTCGAGCGCTCGCGCGCGCTGGGCGAGGTGCCGGACGATGCGACGGTCGGGTCCCTCGTCCGCGCGCGGCTGGGCGACCCGGTCGCCGACCTCCTCGTCGCGCCCGTGCTCCAGGGCGTGTACTCGCGCCCGCTCGACGAGCTCCCGCTCGCCGCGATCGACCCGAGCCTGCCGCAGCAGCTGCGCGACGCGGGCAGCCTTCTCGAGCTCGCGCGCCGGCGCCGCCGCCTCGCGCCCGCGGGCTCCGCGGTCATGGGCATCCGCGGCGGCATGTGGCGCCTCACCGCGGCGCTCGCGGACTCCGCGCGCGAGGCGGGCGTGCGCCTCGTGGTCGGCACCGCGGCGGACGAGGTGGAGCGGGTCGACGGGTCCTGGCGCGTGCGCGCCGGCGGCGGCACCCTCGTCGTCGACACCCTGGTGCTCGCGGTGCCCCAGGCGGTGGCGCATCGTCTGGTGCGGGAGCTGCCGACGCCGCCCTCCGAGAGGCGCGTCGCGCTCGCGACGCTGGTGCTCGACGCCCCCGAGCTCGACGCGGCCCCCCGCGGCACCGGCGTGCTCGCGATCGGCGGCGTCACGCGCGCGAAGGCGCTCACGCACGCGACCGCGAAGTGGCCGTGGCTGCGCGACGCGGCCGGGGGCAGGCACGTCGTGAGGCTCTCGTACGCGCTCGGCGAGCCGGGCGAGGACCTGCTCGCGCACGCGCTGCCGGACGCCATCCGGCTGCTCGGCGTCGACCTCCCCGACTCGCGCGTGCGCGCGTCCCGCCTGGTGGAGTGGCCCGACGCCTCGCCCGCCCGGGTCCGCGACACGCGGCCGTTGCCCGCGCTCGAGCTCGTCGGCGTGGCCGCCGGGCTGTCCGGGCTGGCCGCGATCGTGGGCGCCGAGACGCCCGGGACCTAGGTCCTAGCGATTTCTCATGCGGGCCGAATCCATCGGAAGATGGTGCGCATGACCGAGAACCCCTCAGGCTTCACCCTGTTCGCCGTCCTCGACGGCATGCTCCACGCACCCGACGAGGAGCTCGCCGAGGTCGTGGAGCACTTCGACGCCGCGGTGGCCGAGATGGCCGACCACGACGTCACGCTGCGCGGCCTCTACGACGTGTCCGGCCTGCGCGCCGACGGCACCGTGATGCTGTGGCTGCACGGCCCCGTGCTCGAGGACCTCCAGCTCGCGCTGCGCGAGCTGCGCGCGACCGAGCTGCTCGCCGAGACCACGCTCACGTGGTCCGCCGCCGGCGTCCACCGCGACGCCGAGTTCAACAAGCGTCACGTGCCGGGCTTCCTGCGCGGCGAGCGCCCGCGCGACTGGCTCACCGTCTACCCGTTCGTGCGCTCGTACGAGTGGTACCTCCTGCCCGAGGAGGAGCGCTCGCAGATGCTCCGCGACCACGGCATCAAGGGCGCCGCGTTCAAGGGCGTCATCGCGAACACCGTGGCGGCCTTCGCGCTCGGCGACTACGAGTGGCTGCTCCCGATGGAGGCCGACGAGGTCACCGACCTCGTCGACATGATGCGCGAGCTGCGCTACACCGAGGCCCGGCGCCACGTGCGCGAGGAGCTTCCGTTCTACACCGGTCGTCGCGTGACGACCGCCGAGGCCGTGGAGGTCCTCGCCTCATGACGCTTCCCCCGCTCGCCGCATCGTCCCGCACGGTGCCGGCCACCACCTACGACGCGATCCTCCTCGCCGGCTTCGGCGGACCCGAGGGTCAGGACGACGTCATCCCGTACCTGCGCAACGTCACCCGCGGCCGCGGGATCCCCGACGAGCGCCTCGAGGAGGTCGCCCACCACTACCGCCACTTCGGCGGCATCAGCCCCATCAACGACCAGAACCGCGAGCTCAAGGCGGCCCTCGAGGCCGAGATCGAGCAGCGCGGCCTGGGCCTGCCCGTCTACTGGGGCAACCGCTTCTGGGCGCCGTACTTCGCGGACGCGCTCAAGGAGCTGCACGCCGACGGCCACCGCAAGGTGCTCGTGCTGGTGACGACCTCGTTCTCGAGCTACTCGGGGTGCCGCGCGTACCGTGAGGACCTCGCGACCGCGCTGGCGGAGACCGGCCTCGAGGGCGAGCTCGAGCTCGACAAGGTGCGCCAGTACTTCGACCACCCCGGTTTCGTGAACCCCAACGTCGACGCGGTGCGCGGCGGCCTCGCGACGCTCCGCGAGCAGGGCCTCCTCGAGGGCGCCCACGTGATGTTCGCGACGCACTCGATCCCGACGGCCGCGGCCGACGTGTCGGGCCCGCGCGAGGCGCTGCCCTCGGGCGAGGAGGTCCCCACCGGCGGCGAGAACGAGTGGTACGCCGGCGGCGGCTGGTACGTCGCGCAGCAGCGCGCGGTCGCGGCGCTCGTCATGGACCGCGTCGCGGACGAGTTCCCCGACGTGCCGTGGTCGCTCGTCTTCCAGTCGCGCTCGGGCTCGCCCGAGATCCCGTGGCTCGAGCCGGACATCAACGACGCCATCGAGAAGCTGGACGATGCGGTCAAGGGCCTCGTCATCTCGCCCATCGGCTTCGTGTCCGACCACATGGAGGTCGCCTGGGACCTCGACAACGAGGCCGTCGAGTCCTGCGAGGAGCGCGGCATCGTGCCGGTGCGCGTGCCGACCGTGGGCGTCGACCCGCAGTACGTCGCGGGCCTCATCGACCTCGTCGAGGAGCGCCACGTCGCGCCCGGCGGGACGCCGCGCGAGCGCGAGGCCCTCACGGACCTCGGCCCGTGGCAGGACGTGTGCCCCACGGACTGCTGCCTCGGCCGCGCCGCGAAGGCGACCATCGCCTCCTGCTGACCCCCGCGTCCCGACAGCGGGCACGGATCTCGCACCGACACGCCGCATCGTCCCTCCGTGGGGCGGTGCGGCGTCGGCGTGTCACGCCGATATCCGTGCGGACCGTCGCGAGGGATAACGCAACGGGCGTGTTGCGTTAATGGCGTGGGTGCCCCTACAGTGGCACCCACCGGGCGGTCGCGGACCGCCCCAGCCCCACCTGGAGACGCCCCATGACCCTCACCCGCGAGGCCCTCACCGACGTCGCGGCGATCGCCGCCGCCGCGCCCCACACGCAGGTCCGTCTCGGCACGTCCCACGGCGCCGCGGTCGTCATCGGCGAGCACCCGGCGGGGTCGATGTGCATCGACGGCTTCCGCCGCCTCATGGCCGCGTGGGTCGACGGATGCGAGCCGCAGGTCGACTCGGTCGACTTCGTCGGCGGGATCTACGAGGCCGGCATGCTCACGTGCGGGGAGTCGCGCCTGTTCGCGACCCGCCTGAGCGCGCAGGAGACCGCCGCGTGCCTGCGCGAGCGCTCCGATTGGCCCGACAAGGCCCACGCCGTCGTGCGCGAGGACCTGCTGCTCGACGTGAGCGTGGTCCAGGTGACGTCGGATGTGCTCGACGCGGACGCCCTCGACGCCGCGGCGCGCGACGCGCAGGCCGCGTGCGTGGTCGAGGAGCTGTGCCGCGAGGTGTCCGCGGCGTAGGACGTGCCCGCCGGATCCGGGACGACCGGCGGGAACGAGCGACGGGCCCCGGGGATCTCCCCGGGGCCCGTCGTCGTCTGTCGCGGCGCGAAGGCTAGCCGCGCGCGGCCTCCTCGAAGGCGCGACGCGGGTCCTGGATGCGGCCCATCGACACGAGGTCGCGGCGGAAGAACATCGCGGCGGTCCAGTCGAGCGCCACGCGTGCCTTGCGGTTGAAGGTCGGGATCGCGAGCAGGTGGTACGTGCGGTGCATCACCCACGCCGGCCAGCCGCGCAGCTTGAAGCCCATGGTCGTCGCCACGCCCTTGCCGAGGCCGAGCGAGGCCACCACGCCGAGGTGCTTGTGCTTGTACTGCTCGAGCGGGATGCCGTCGAGGTGGCGCGCGATGTTGTCGCCCAGGTGCTTGGCCTGGCGCACCGCGTGCTGCGCGGACGGGGCGCACCAGTCGCCCTCGCCCTCGACGAGGTTGGGGACCTGGGCGCAGTCGCCCGCGGCCCACGCGCCGCCGATCGGGATGCCGTGCTCGTCGATCACCTGCAGGGTCGCCGCGGTGTTGACGTGCCCGCGCGGGCCGAGCGGCAGGTCCGAGGACTGGATGACGGGGGAGGGCTTGACACCCGCGGTCCACACCACGGTGTCGGCCTCGAAGGTCTCGCCGTTGGACAGCTCGACGTGGCCGTCGACGCAGCTCTCGAGGCGCGTCTCGAGCAGGACGCGCATGCCGCGCTCCTCGAGCTCCGCGACCGTGTAGGCGCCCATCTCGGGGCCCATCTCGGGGAGGATGCGCGGCGCGGCCTCGACCATGACGAAGTTGAAGTCCTCGGCCGACAGCTCGGGGTAGTAGCGCAGCGACGCCTTCGCCATGTCCTCGGTCTCGGAGAACGCCTCGACGCCCGCGAAGCCGCCGCCCACGAACACGAAGGTGAGCAGCTTGCGGCGGAGCTCGGCGTCGTCGGTGGTCGCGGCGCGCGCGATGCGGCCGAGGACGCGGTTGCGCAGCGCGATGGCCTCCTCGACGTACTTGAACCCGATGCCGAAGTCGGCGAGGCCGGGGATCGGGAGGGTGCGCGAGACGGCGCCGAGCGCGACGACGACCTCGTCGTACTCGACCTCGAGCTCCTCGCCGAGGTCCGTGGTGGCGACGACCTTGCGGTCGGTGTGGTTGATCGACCCGATCTTGCCCTGGAGGATGCGCGCGCCCTCGAGCTCGCGGCGCAGCGGCACGACGGCGTTGCGCGGGGCGATCGAGGCGGCGCCCACCTCGGGCAGGAACGGCGCGTACGTCATGTACGGGCGCTGGTCGATCACCGTGATGTCGACCTTGTCCTTGGCCTTCCGCATGAGCGTGAGGGCGGTGTAGAGGCCGACATAGCCTCCGCCGAGGATGGCGATACGGGTGCGTGACATGAGGACACCTCCAGGGAGGGGAACCCGGGGCGGCAGCACGCTGTTCCCGCGCCCGCCGTCCCGCGGCGGTGCGATCGTGAACCCGACGATTCTAGGCGATGCCCACGGGTGCTAGCGGCGGCCCACCATCGTCGTCACGTCGAGCAGCTCGTCGAGCTGCGCCTCGGTGATCTCGCCGCGCTCGACGAAGCCGAGGTCGATGGTCGCCTCGCGCACCGTGAGCCCGGCCTTGACCGAGTGCTTCGCGATCTTCGCGGCGTTCTCGTAGCCGATGACGCGGTTGAGCGGCGTCACGATCGACGGCGACGCCTCCGCGAGGCGCCGCGCGCGGTCGACGTTGGCGACGATGCCGTCCACGGTGCGGTCCGCGAGCACGCGGACCGAGTTCGCGAGCAGGCGCGTCGACTCGAGCGTGCCGAGCGCCATCACCGGGATCTGCACGTTGAGCTCGAAGGCCCCGGACGCGCCGGCCCAGGCGACCGTCGCATCGTTCCCCACGACGCGGGCGCACACCATCAGCACCGCCTCGGGGACGACGGGGTTGACCTTGCCCGGCATGATCGACGAGCCCGGCTGCAGGTCGGGCAGCTGGATCTCGCCCAGGCCGGTGTTGGGGCCCGAGCCCATCCAGCGGAGGTCGTTGCAGAGCTTGGTGAGCGACACCGCGATGGTGCGCAGCGCTCCGGAGACCTCGACCAGGCCGTCGCGGGCCGACTGCGCCTCGAAGTGGTTGCGGGCCTCGGTGATGGGCAGGCCGGTGTCCTCGGCGAGCAGCGCGATGACGCGCTGCGGGAAGCCCTCGGGCGTGTTGATGCCCGTGCCGACGGCGGTGCCGCCCAGCGGCACCTCGGCGACGCGCGGCAGCGCGACCATGAGGCGCTCGACGCCGTAGCGGACTGCGGCGGCGTAGCCCGAGAACTCCTGGCCCAGCGTGACGGGCGTCGCGTCCATGAGGTGCGTGCGGCCCGACTTGAAGACGTCCGCGAACTCCTCGGCCTTGGCCTCGAGCGAGGTCGCGAGGTGCTCGAGCGCCGGGATGAGGTCGCCCACGAGCGACGCGGTCGCGGCCACGTGGACCGAGGTGGGGAACACGTCGTTCGACGACTGCGACGCGTTGACGTGGTCGTTGGGGTGCACGTCGCGGCCCAGGCCGCGGGTCGCCAGCGTCGCGATGACCTCGTTGGTGTTCATGTTCGACGACGTGCCGGAGCCGGTCTGGAAGACGTCGACCGGGAAGTGGGCGTCGTGCGCGCCGGAGGCGACGGCGTCGGCGGCCACGACGATCGCGTCGGCGACGTCCTGCTCGAGCACCCCGAGCTCCGCGTTCGCGCGGGCCGCGGCCTTCTTCACGCGGGCGAGCGCCTCGATGTGCCGGCGCTCGAGCGTGGTGCCCGAGATCGGGAAGTTCTCGACGGCGCGCTGGGTCTGCGCGCGGTAGAGGGCGTCGGCGGGGACCCGGACCTCGCCCATGGTGTCGTGCTCGATGCGGAACTCCGTTGTCATGGCGCCCAGTGTGGCACGGCGTCGCAGGGACGATGCGCGCCCGCCGGTCAGCCGGCGTCGAGCTCCGCGCGGGTGGGCGGGTTCGCGCCGGGGCGCGACACCGTGATCGCGGCGATCCGGGTGCACGGCCGCAGGATCGCCGCGACCGCCTCGTCCGAGACCGCGCGCAGCGCCTCGCGGTTCGCGCGGCCGAGCAGGCCCGCGCCCCACAGCCCGTCGATGAGGCCGGACATGAAGGAGTCCCCGGCGCCGACCGTGTCCGCGACGGCGACCGCGGGCGCCTCGGCGTGGATCTCGCGGCCGTCGTGCGTGAAGGCGGTCGCGCCCTCGCCGCCGCGCGTCACCACCACGAGCGCGGGGCCCATGCCGGCCCACTCCCGCGCGACGTCGTCGACCTCGCGGCCGGGGTGGAGCCACGCCAGGTCCTCGTCCGAGGCCTTGACCACGTCCGCGAGCCCCACCATCCGCTCGACCGCGGGCCGCGCCTCGTCGGGCGATCCCATGAGCGACGGGCGCACGTTGGGGTCGTACGTGACCGTGGAGTTGAAGCGCAGCGCGCGCACGAGCGTGAGCACCTGGGCGGCGCCGGGCGCCATCACCGCCGCGATCGAGCCGGTGTGCACCGCGAGCGGGGCGTTGCGCAGGCGCACGCCGTCGGCGAGCTCCCACACGATGTCGAACTCGTACGTCGCGGCGCCGCCGGCGTCGAGCGTCGCGGTCGCGACCGAGGTGGGCCCGGCGCCCGCCGAGCCGGGCACGAGCCGCACGCCGTCGTCCTGGAGGTGGTCCGCGACCAGGACGCCGTTGGGGTCGAGGCCGAGGCGGGTGAGGAGGTCCACGTCGCGGCCCAGGCGGGCGAGCCCGAGCGCGACGTTCGCGGGCGAGCCGCCCGGGTGCGCCTCGGTGCCGTCGGGCCCGACCACGACGTCGACGAGCGCCTCGCCGATGACGAGGACGTGATCGCTCATCGCTCGTCCTCGTCGTCCTCGGCGACCACGCCGACGACGCCGGCGTCCGCCGCATCGTCCTCGCGCGCCTCGGCGATGCGCTCGTACGCGCCGTCGAGCAGGGCCTGGCAGCGGGCGGCGAGGGCCTCGCCGCGCTCCCACAGCCCGAGCGACTGGTCGAGGGTCGCGCTGCCCGTCTCGAGCTTGGCGACGATGGCGATCAGCTCGTCGCGCGCCTCCTCGTAGGACAGGGACTCCACGGGGCGGTCGACGGGCTCGGCTGCATCGCTCATGACCGCTACGGTACCCGCGCGTGCTCAAGCCCGAGCGGCGATCTGCCGAGAACTGCGTCATACCCCTGTACCAGGGCGCTCTCATAGGGCACGACTCGAACGACACGATGAGGTGGACATGTTCAGCGACAGCAGCGCGCAGCAGACCGCACGCCAGAGCGTGCAGAAGGTCATCAGGGCCGGGATCACCGACGGCGAGCTCCAGACGCTCGCGCGCTCGCCCGAGGTCAAGGTGCGGGCCGCGGTGGCCGAGCACGCCGGCACGCCCCTCATGACGCTGCTGCGGCTCGCCGAGGACCGGTCGGCCGACGTGCGCATCGGGCTCGCCCGCAACCGCCGCGAGTCCATCCCGATCGAGGTGCGCGAGGACCTCGCGAAGGACCGCAACGTCGACGTCGTCTACGCGCTCATCGACAACCCGGCGGTGCCCGACGCGCTCATCGCGCGGCTCGGCCGCCAGCTGCACAAGGAGTACGCGAAGGCCGCGCGCGCCCGCATCGCGGCCGTCAAGGCCGGCACGTGGGCGCCGTCGGCGCTCCCGGCCCCGGTCCTGCCGGCGGGCGAGGACGAGGTGCCGTCGTTCGCCACGGTGGACGCGCCCGTCGAGCGCACGCCGCGCCCCGCGGCGCCGAGCCCCTCGGCCCGCGCCGACGCGCTCGACGTCCTGCTCGGCAACAAGCGCTGAGCCGGCCGCGCGTCAGCCGCGCGCGACCGCCTCGACCTCGCCGCGCGCGAGCCGCACGCGCAGCACGTCGCCCGCATGCACGTCCGCGGCGTCGCGCACGACCGTGCCCGAGGCGTCCCGCACCACGGCGAAGCCGCGCTCGAGGGTGCTGAGCGGGCTGAGCGCGCGCAGCGATGCGGTGAGCTCGCGGGTCGCCGCCGCCGCGCGGTCGATCCGCGCGGCCACGGCGCCGCCGCTGCGCTCGCGCAGGCGCGCCACCGCGTCCGCATAGGGCGCGAGCATCGCCTCGGGGCGTGCCAGCACGGGACGCGAGCGGAGAGCCGCGAGCCCGGCCGACTCGCGCGCGACCGCCCGCTCGACCGCGGCGGCCATGGACAGGCGCGACCGCGCGATGCCCTGCGCCTCGGCGGCTGCGTCGGGCACGATGCGCTTGCCGGCGTCGGTGGGCGTCGAGGCCCGGTAGTCGGCCACGAGGTCGAGCAGCGGGGAGTCCTTCTCGTGCCCGATCGCGCTGACGAGCGGCGTCTCGCAGGCCGCGGCGGCGCGCACGAGCGCCTCGTCGCTGAACGGCAGCAGGTCCTCGAAGGAGCCGCCGCCGCGCGCGACCACGATGACGTCCACCTCGGGTGCCTCGTCGAGCACGCGGATCGCGGCGGTGGTCTCGGGCACCGCGCGCGGCCCCTGCACCGTGACGCGGCGGATCGCGAAGGCGACCCCCGGCCAGCGTCGCGTCGCGTTCTCGACGACGTCGTGCTCGGCGTCGCCCTGCGTGGCGCACACGAGGCCGACCACCCGCGGGATGAAGGGCAGCGGCAGCTTGCGGTCGAGATCGAACAGGCCCTCGCGGGCGAGCGCCTCCCTGAGCGCCTCGAGCCGCGCGAGCAGGTCGCCAAGGCCCACCTGGCGCACCTCGCGGCCGGCCATCTGCAGCGAGCCGGACCGCGTCCACCACTCGGGCTTCGCGTGGATGACGACCCGCGTGCCGTCCACGAGGTCGACGCCGAGCGCGTCTGCCTCGCGCGCCGGGAGCGTCGCGCTGAGCGACATGTTCTCGTCGGTGTCGCGCAGCGTGAGGAAGACGAGGTGGCGCCACCGCTTGACGTTGAGCACCTGGCCCTCGACCCACACCGCGGGCAGCCGCGACACGAAGTCGCCGATCTTGGGGGAGAGGTGGCGGACCGGCCACGGGCGCTCGGCGGACGTCTCGCCGGCGGTGGCGGGAAGCGTGTGGGAGGCAGGGGTCTCGGTCACGCGGCCCAGCCTGCCACGTAGGATGGAGGCCATGCCCGACACCACCACCAAGCGCGTCCTGCTGGCCGCGCCGCGAGGCTACTGCGCGGGCGTCGACCGCGCGGTCATCGCGGTCGAGAAGGCCCTCGAGCTCCACGGCGCGCCCATCTACGTGCGCAAGGAGATCGTCCACAACAAGTATGTGGTCGAGACCCTCTCGGACCGGGGCGCGGTGTTCGTCGACGAGACGGACGAGGTTCCCGAGGGGGCGCGCGTCGTCTTCTCCGCCCACGGCGTCTCGCCGGCGGTGCGCGAGGCCGCGGACCAGCGCAACCTGCTGACGATCGACGCGACCTGCCCGCTCGTCACGAAGGTGCACAAGGAGGCGATCCGCTTCGCCCGCGACGAGCGCACCATCCTCCTCATCGGCCACACCGGCCACGAGGAGGTCGAGGGCACCGCGGGCGAGGCGCCCGAGCACACGATCGTCGTGAACTCCCCGGACGACGTCGACGGCCTCGAGGTCCCCGACCCCGAGAACGTCGTGTGGCTGTCGCAGACCACGCTGTCGGTCGACGAGACGATGGAGACGGTGCGCCGCCTGCGCGAGCGCTTCCCCGCGCTGCAGGACCCGCCGAGCGACGACATCTGCTACGCCACCCAGAACCGCCAGGTTGCGGTGAAGAAGCTGGCCCCGGACTGCGACCTCGTCGTCGTCGTCGGGTCCGCGAACTCGTCGAACTCGGTGCGCCTGGTCGAGGTCGCGCTGCAGGCGGGAGCCACGACGGCGTATCGCGTCGACCGCGCCGCCGAGATCCGCGACGAGTGGTTCGACGGCGTCTCCACCGTGGGCGTGACCTCGGGCGCGTCCGTGCCGGAGATCCTCGTGCGCGACGTGCTCGACGACCTCGCCGGCCGCGGCTTCGAGACGGTCGAGGAGGTCCGCACGGCGACCGAGGACCTCATGTTCTCGCTCCCGCGCGAGATCCGCGCCGACCTCAAGGTCAAGGAGGCCGAGCGCGCCCTGCGCGCCTGACGCCTGGCCGCCGCTGACGGGGGCTAGGGCTGCTCGACGCCCGCCTCGTGCAGCTCCGCGTCGACGAGCTCCGGCGCCGCGAGCACCCTGATGTCCGTCTCCGCCTGCTCGACGGCGGGCATCTCGGCCGACAGGTGCTGCATGTCGCCGAAGCGCCGCGCGCTCACGAGCACGCGGGACTCGAGCGAGGCGACCGTCGAGTTGTAGGCCTTGCCCGCCTGGTCGATGGCCCGGCCGACCTTGGAGAGGTGGCCGGCCATGGTCGACAGCCGCTCGTACAGCTCCTTCCCGAGCGCGAGCACCTGCTGCGCGTCGCGCGCGAGGGCGTCCTCCTTCCACGCGTGCGCGACCGTGCGCAGCATCGCGACCAGCGTGGTGGGCGTCGCGATGACCACGCCCTTGACGTACGCGTACTCCTGGAGAGACGAGTCCTGCTCGACCGCCGCCTGGTAGAAGGCCTCCGAGGGCACGAACATCACGACGAACTCGGGCGCCGAGGCGAACTGGTCCCAGTAGCGCTTCGAGCTGAGGTCGTCGATGTGGCGGCGCACGTGGCGCGCGTGCGCCTGGAGGCGCTCGGCGCGCACCGCATCGTCCTCCGCCTCGAAGGCCTCGAGCAGGCCCACCAGCGCGACCTTGGAGTCGACGACGATGGTGCGCCCGCCCGCGAGGCGGACGGTCATGTCGGGGCGCAGATTGCGGCCCTCGCCGTCCTTGACGACGTCCTGCTCGGTGAAGTCGACATGGGGGAGCATGCCCGCGAGCTCGACGACGCGGCGCAGCTGCACCTCGCCCCAGTTGCCGCGCACGTCGGAGCGGCGCAGCGTGTTGACGAAGTCGTCCGCCTTGCGGCCCACCCGCTCGGAGGCCTCGAGCATGTGGCGGACCTGCTCGGACAGCGCGGCGTGGCCCGCCGCCCGGGCGCGATCGGCCTGCGTGGTCTGCTCGCGCATCGTCTCGAGCGTGCGGGCGAGCGGCTCGACCATCTCGCGGATCGCCTGCTCGCGGCGCAGCAGCGCCGCGCCGCCCTCCTGCTCGGAGCGCTTGAGGCGCTCGTGCGCGAGGTCGAGGAACTGCGCCTGGCTCGCCCGCAGCGCCTCCCCGCTCAGCGCGCGGAACTCCTGGCGCAACGCGTCGCGCTCCTCGCGCAGGCGGGCGGCGTCCCGGGACGCCGCGGCGTGCGCCCGCCGGGTGGCGACGAGGGCGCCGAGGGCCGCGCCGACGACGAGAGAGAGGACCGAGAGCAGAAACGTGACCATGATCACAACGGTCTCACCGGGGTCCGACATCGCCGCGGAACCCCCGGTTTCGGGACCTTGGCCGCGTGACGCACCTCACACGTGTCCCACATCGTGAGACGGGTGATTACTGTTTGGTCACAAAACGGAGAAGGTACGGCTTCGGAAACAATCCGTTAACTCCGCGCTGTTTAGCCTTCTGGGGTTGCACGTCATCAGCGTGCATCCCAGTCGTCGCTCCGACACCCCGGACCGGCGCCTATCCAAGCCCGTCGTCCGGCGGGCACCAGTAGGAGGAACAGTGAAGATCAGCAAGTCCGTGCTCGGGGCTGCGGCGGTCGCTTCGGCGTCCGCGCTCGTCCTCGTCGGCTGCTCGTCGAACGGCTCCGAGACCGACACGTCGGCCGCGGCCGACGGCGGCTCGACCGGCGACGCCATCATCAAGACCAACGGCTCCGAGCCGCAGAACCCGCTCATCCCGGTCGCGACCAACGAGACCGGCGGCGGCAAGATCATCGACGCGCTCTTCGCGGGTCTGGTCTACTACGACGCCACGGGTGCTGCCCACAACGAGGTCGCCGAGTCGATCGAGACCGAGGACTCGCAGACCTTCACCGTCAAGCTCAAGGACGGCTGGACCTTCACCGACGGCACGCCCGTCCAGGCCCACAACTTCGTGGACGCGTGGAACTGGGGCGCCGACCTCGCCAACTCGGAGACCGCGCTCAACTCGTACTTCTTCGAGCAGATCGACGGCTTCAGCTGGGACGAGTCGGTCCCGGAGATGTCGGGCCTCGAGGTCATCGACGACCTGACCTTCACCATCACGCTCTCCGCGCCGAACGCCGAGTTCCCGCTCTCGCTGGGCTACTCGGCCTTCTACCCGCTGCCCGACTCGTTCTTCGAGGACCCGGACGCCTTCGGCGCCGCCCCCGTCGGCAACGGCATCTACACGCTCGCGGACGCTGGCGACTGGCAGCACGACGTCCAGATCGACCTCTCGATCAACGACTCGTACGCCGGTGAGCGCGAGGTCCAGAACGACGGCCTCCAGATCATCTTCTACGCGTCGCAGGACGCCGCCTACGCGGACCTCCTCGCGAACAACGTCGACGTGATCGACGGCATCCCGGACTCGGCCATGGCCTCCTACGAGAGCGACCTCGGCGACCGCGCGGTCAACCAGCCCGCCGCGATCTTCCAGTCCTTCACCATCCCGCAGGAGCTCGAGCACTTCTCGGGCGAGGAGGGCAAGCTCCGTCGCGCCGCCATCTCGATGGCGATCAACCGCGAGGAGATCACCGACGTGATCTTCCAGGGCACCCGCACCCCCGCCTCGGACTTCACCTCGCCCGTCATCGACGGCTGGTCGGACTCGCTCGCCGGCGCCGAGGTCCTCGAGTACAACCCGGAGGAGGCCGCCAAGCTGTGGGCCGAGGCCGACGAGATCTCCGCGTGGGACGGCACCTTCGAGATCGGTTACAACTCCGACGGTGGTCACCAGACCTGGGTCGAGGCTGTCACCAACTCGATCAAGAACACGCTCGGCATCGAGGCGACCGGCAACGCGTACGCGACCTTCGCCGACTTCCGTACCGACATCACCAACCGCACCATCGGCACGGCCTTCCGTACCGGCTGGCAGGCGGACTACCCGTCGCTCGAGAACTTCCTCGGCCCGATCTACTACACCGGCGCCGGCTCGAACGACGGCGACTACTCGTCGGAGGCGTTCGACACGCTGATCGACGAGGGCCGCACCTCCCTTGACCCGGCCGAGGCCGCGGCCAAGTTCCAGGAGGCCCAGGAGGTCCTGTTCGTGGACCTGCCGGCCATCCCGCTCTGGTACTCCAACGTGACCGGCGGCTACGCCGAGACCGTGGACAACGTCCAGTTCGACTGGCACTCGGTGCCCCTCTTCTACGAGATCACCAAGAAGTAAGTCGCCTCGGTGGCCCGCCCCGCATCGCGCGGGGCGGGCCATCGTGCGTCCGCCAAGGCATAGCCGCCCGCGCGACGTCCACTCCCCGGACGGGGAGGACGTGCGCGGGCTATCGTCGCCCTTGGGTGCGGACGCATGCGGCACGCACAGTAGAATCGGACACCATATGTTCCAGACGAAGCACATCCGAGGAGCGCGCCCATGCTGATGTATGTGGTCCGCCGCCTCCTCCAGGCGGTCCCGGTCGTGATCGGCACCACCTTCCTCATCTACTTCATGGTCTTCGCCATGCCGGGCGACCCCATCCTGGCGATGTTCGGTGACAAGACCCCGAACCAGGCGACGTACGACGCGCTGGCGGCCCAGTACCACCTGGACCAGCCGTTCCTCGTGCAGTACGGCCTCTACATGAAGGACCTCTTCAGCGGGAACCTCGGGACCACGTTCTCGGGTCAGAGCGTCGGCGAGGTCCTCGCCCGCACGTTCCCCGTGACGCTGAAGCTCGCCGCGATGGCCATCGCGCTCGAGTTCTCGCTCGCTGTGGTCCTCGGCCTCTTCGCCGGTCTGCGCAAGGGCAAGCTGTTCGACAACGTGACCCTGGTCATCGGCCTCGTCATGCTCTCGGTGCCGATCTTCGTGCTCGGCTTCCTCGCGCAGTACTTCGTCGCGATCAAGTGGGGCTGGGCATCGCCGACGGTCGGCTCGGATACGAGCATCTCGAACATGTGGCTGCCCGCCGTGGTGCTCGCGCTGAGCCTCTTCACCACGTCGATGCGCCTCATGCGCGGCACCGTCATCGACACGCGCAGCCGCGACTTCGTGCGCACCGCGTACGCGAAGGGCCTCCCGGGCCGCCGCGTCATCCCGGTGCACGTGCTGCGCAACTCCCTCATCCCCGTCGTCACCAACTCCGCCGCCAACTTCGGCGTGCTGATGGTCGGCGCGACGGTCACCGAGGGCATCTTCAACGTTCCCGGCGTCGGCAACACGCTGTACCAGGCGATCATCCGAGGCGAGGGCCCCACGGTCGTCAGCTTCGTGACCGTCATGGTGCTCGCCTACGTGGTCATCAACATCCTGGTCGACCTCCTGTACGCCGTTCTCGACCCGAGGATCCGCTATGCCTAAGCCCGAGCACTACGTCGCTCCGTTCGACGAGAACGAGATGGCCGAGGTCGACAAGGTCAAGCTCAACGAGAAGCCGTCGAACCTGTGGTCCGACGCGTGGCGTTCGCTGCGTCGCCGGCCCCTCTTCTACGTCTCGCTCGTCACCGTGCTGATCATCGTCCTCATGGCGCTGTTCCCCACGCTGTTCACGAGCGTCTCGCCCACCGACAACTGCCAGCTGGCGAACTCGAACGGCGGCCCCACCGAGGGCCACCCGATGGGCTTCACCCGCCAGGGCTGCGACGTCTACGCCCGCGTGGTGTGGGGCGCGCGCACCTCGCTCGCGGTCGGCCTGCTCGCGACCGCCATCTCCGGCGTCGTCGGCGTCATCATGGGCGCCCTCGCCGGCTTCTACGGCGGCTGGGTCGACTCGGTGCTCTCGCGCCTGGGCGACATCTTCTTCTCGATCCCCTACATCCTCGCGGCCGTCGTCGTGATGTCGGTGCTCGCGGACTACCGCTCGGTGTGGACCCTCGCGTTCGCGATCGGTGGCTTCGCGTGGGCATCGCTCGCACGCATCCTGCGCTCCGAGATCCTGCGCGTGAAGTCGGGCGACTTCGTCATGGCGTCCATCGCCACGGGTCGCACGCGCTTCAGCACGCTCGTCTCGCACGTGCTGCCGAACTCGATCACCCCCGTCATCGTCTACCTGACGCTGTCGCTGGGTGGCGCGATCGTCGCGGAGGCGACGCTGAGCTTCCTCGGCGTGGGCCTGCCCACGACCGTGATGTCGTGGGGTAACGACATCAGCGCCGCGCAGACCAGCCTCCGCACGGCGCCGATGACGCTCATCTGGCCGTCGATCTTCCTCACCGTGACCGTCCTCGCCTTCATCACCCTCGGCGAGCTCGTGCGCGACGCCCTCGACCCGAAGGCGAGGGCCCGCGGATGACCCAGGAGACCACCCCCGTGACCGATACCGCTGAGCCCCTCGTCTCCATCAAGGACCTCGAGATCGGCTTCCAGACCGGCAACGGCTTCGTCCAGGCGGTGAAGGGCGTCTCGTTCGACATCTTCCCGGGCGAGACCGTCGCGATCGTCGGCGAGTCCGGCTCCGGCAAGTCGACCACCGCCACCGGCATCATCGACCTGCTCCCGAGCAACGGGCGCATCACCGGCGGCCAGGTCGTCTTCGGCGGCAAGGACCTCACCAAGGCGAGCAAGCAGGAGATCGTCCGCATCCGCGGCCGCGAGATCGGCTACGTCCCGCAGGACCCGATGTCGAACCTCAACCCCGTGTGGTCGGTCGGCTTCCAGGTCCGCGAGGCGGTTCTGGCCAACAACATGGCCAAGAACAAGAAGGACGCGGACAAGCGCGCCATCGAGGTGCTCCAGGAGGCCGGTCTGGCCGACGCGGAGCGCCGCATGAAGCAGTTCCCGCACCAGTTCTCCGGCGGCATGCGCCAGCGCGTGCTCATCGGCATCGGCCTGGCCGCGGACCCCAAGCTGCTCATCGCGGACGAGCCCACCTCGGCGCTCGACGTCACCGTGCAGCGCGTGATCCTCGACCACCTCGAGTCGCTCACGCGTGAGAAGAACACGGCGCTGCTCCTCATCACGCACGACCTGGGCCTCGCCGCCGAGCGCGCGTCCAAGGTCATCGTGATGTACCAGGGCAAGATCGTGGAGGCCGGTCCGAGCCTCGACCTGCTCCAGAACCCGCAGCACCCGTACACCAAGCGCCTCATCGCGGCGGCCCCGAGCCTCGCGTCGCAGCGCCTGAAGTCGTCGAAGGTGTCCGCGGTGGAGGCCCCGCAGGGCGACGAGATCGACCTGGCGGCCGCCTCGGCGCACCGCCACGAGGTCGTCGAGCAGGCGGACCACGCCGGCACCCCGGCGATCGAGGTCAAGGACCTGACGAAGGTCTTCTCGATCCGTCGCGGCAGCTTCCGCTCGGAGCCGTTCACCGCGGTCGACAAGGTCAACTTCCAGGTGCCGCGCGGCACCACGATGGCGCTCGTCGGCGAGTCGGGCTCCGGCAAGTCGACCGTCGCCAAGATGGTGCTCGGCCTCGAGACCGCCACCGAGGGCGAGATCCTCATCGGCGGCAAGGACGCGACCGCGCTCAACCGCGAGGAGATGCTCGCGCATCGCCGCCGCATGCAGCCGGTGTTCCAGGACCCGTACGGCTCGCTCGACCCGATGCGGTCGATCGGCTCGATCATCCAGGAGCCGCTGGACGTCCACAAGATCGGTGACCGCAAGGAGCGCGAGAACCGCGTCAACGAGGTCATCGACGAGGTGGCGCTCCCGCGCACCGTGCTGTCGCGCTACCCGAACGAGCTCTCGGGCGGCCAGCGCCAGCGCATCGCGATCGCGCGCGCCCTCGCGCTCAAGCCCGACGTGGTCATCCTCGACGAGGCGGTCTCCGCCCTCGACGTGCTGGTCCAGGCCCAGATCCTGCAGCTCCTCGCGGACCTGCAGGAGGAGCTCGGCCTCACGTACCTCTTCATCACCCACGACCTCGCGGTCGTGCGCGTCGTCGCGGACGACGTGGCCGTGATGGAGCGGGGCAAGATCGTGGAGCACGGCAAGGTGGAGGAGATCTTCTCCAACGCCCAGACCGAGTACACGCAGAAGCTGCTCGACGCCATCCCCGGCGCGAACATCCCGCTCGGCGCGTAGCCCGAGCGACAGCGCAAGGCCCCGGCTCTCCCCGCGAGGGAGGACCGGGGCCTTCGTGCGTCGCGGCCCGGCCCTACTCGAACGGCTCCAGCTCGTCCGGCGCGGGGATCTCAAGCCCCGCCACCGCATCGTCCCGCGGCGGTGCCTCGCCCACCACCTCGGTGGCGGGCCGGATCTTGTCCCAGTCCTTCTGCTCGCGCGTGTGCGTGAGGCCCGGGTTGAACAGCTCGTCGAAGCTCATGCCTCAGCGTAGGCCGGGACGATGCGGCGGTCACCCGTCGCGCCCGGGGCGCCCGGGCATCGTCCCGGCGGGCGCCGGGGCGTCCCGCCGGTAGAATGGTCGCCCGTGGCACTCACCATCGGAATCGTCGGACTCCCGAACGTCGGCAAGTCGACCCTGTTCAACGCCCTCACCCGCGCCGAGGTGCTCGCCGCGAACTACCCGTTCGCGACCATCGAGCCCAACGTCGGCGTGGTCCCGCTGCCGGACGAGCGGCTCGGCCGGCTGGCCGAGCTGTACGGCTCCGAGCGCGAGGTCCCCGCGACCGTGTCGTTCGTCGACATCGCGGGCATCGTCAAGGGTGCGTCCGAGGGCGAGGGCCTGGGCAACGCGTTCCTCGCGAACATCCGCGAGGCCGACGCGATCTGCCAGGTCACCCGCGCCTTCGAGGACCCCGACGTCATCCACGTCGACGGCAAGGTCGACGCGGCCTCCGACATCGAGACCATCACCACCGAGCTGATCCTCGCGGACCTGCAGACCGTCGAGAAGGTCATCCCGCGCCTCGAGAAGGAGGTGCGCGCCAAGAAGGCGTCGCCGTCCTTCCTCGCCGCCGTGCAGGCCGCCAAGGAGATCCTCGAGGGCGGCAAGACGCTGAGCGCCGACGCGGCCATCGAGGGCCTCGACCTCGCGGACCTCAAGGAGCTCAACCTCCTCACCGCGAAGCCGTTCATCTACGTCTTCAACCTCGACGAGGACGGCCTCGCGAACGAGGACCTGCGCGCGCAGCTCGAGTCGAGCGTCGCGCCGGCGAAGGCGATCTTCATGGACGCGAAGTTCGAGTCCGAGCTGGTCGACCTCTCCGAGGAGGAGGCCCGCGAGATGCTCGAGGCGAACGGCCAGGACGAGTCCGGCCTGGACCAGCTCGCGCGCATCGGCTTCGACACGCTCGGCCTGCAGACGTACCTCACCGCCGGCCCCAAGGAGGCCCGTGCGTGGACCATCCACAAGGGCTGGACCGCGCCGCAGGCCGCCGGAGTCATCCACACGGACTTCGAGCGCGGCTTCATCAAGGCCGAGGTGGTCCACTTCCACGACCTCATGGACGCCGGCTCGCAGTCCGAGGCCAAGGCGCGCGGCAAGGTTCGCATGGAGGGCAAGGACTACGTCATGCAGGACGGCGACGTGGTGGAGTTCAGGTTCAATGTGTAGTTCCCGTTCAACCTCACACGGCTGAACGTTCACTTCGCATGACACGGCGCTGAGGTCAGCATGAGACGTGCCACACCCTGCAAGTGACCAGGGCTAGTTAGAGTCGCACGGGCTCGCGCCAGTCTCCGTCAGACGCGAGTGGAAGCAGCTCAGCTACGGCGTCGTTCTTCCGCTTGCTTCCGAGTCCCGCTCGAAGCGTTGTGAGCGTCGGGTGGCCGATGAGGGGCTTCACGGCGTCGGGCGCGAGGTGTGGCATCTCGATGAGCGCCAACTGGCGCAACTGTGGAGCGTCGCGGAGAGGCGACAGGTCCGTCAAGCCCTTCATGGTCTCTAGCCAGACCCGCGTGAGTGCGGTGAGTCTGTTCATCGGCGGCAGCGTGTCGACTTGCCGTAGCGACTGCAGGAACAGATAGTCGAGCGATGCCAGATCCGCGACGGGCGACAGGTCGGACAAGCCCTTCACCATCCACAGTTCGAGGTACTCGAGCCTCCCCACATTCGGAAGCTCGGACAGGTCCTTCGTGCCGCCGAGTTTGAGGTCGAGCGCCCGAAGGTTATGCAGCGGGTGCAGCATCGACAGTCCGGGCAGGGTGATGGACCGGAGCGTCAGGCTCTGCAACGTCTGAAGCTCACTGATGACATCGATGTCCTTCGTCTGACCCTCGAGGTAGAGGTGCGTGAGGTTCTTGAACCGATGCAAAGGGGCCACGGACAGCCGCTTCTTCGTCTGGCCGATGGTGAGCGACTCGACATCGTCGGGTAGGAAGCGGAGCCCTTCGATGTTCGTCAGCGAGTGGTAGAGCGCGTCCGCGCTGAACCGCCGAAGCTCGGGGAAGTGCTCAAGGAAGTCCAGGTTGGTGATCGACCCGTCGTACGAGCCGTACGCACGGAGCCGTACTTCGGGGTGCCGGCGCAGCGCTTCTGCGAGGCGGCGGTAGTCGCGCTTGGTCAACGCGCTCTGGAACTGAACGATCTGCACTCCCGATCCGATCAACCGCAAGTCTGTCCACGAAACCGGAGAAGCAACGTCAAGGATGCGGCTATCGAGGCGAGGCACGGAACAGATCCTGCATCATCAGCTAGACCTTGGCCACGAGGCGTGCTGCGCAACTGCTCGGATCTTCCCACAAGGGTTGCCATTGGACGGCCTAGGACCCAGGCGGCGGTGCCACAGGGGTCTCCATCTCAAGAGGTTGTTCGGCTACGGAACGTGGTCGAGTTCAGGTTCAATGTGTAGTTCCGGTTCAACCTCGGGCGGCCAGGAGTAGCGTCCTCGCCCGTCTGGGTGGGCCTCGTTATCCTGGGCATATGTCCGAGGTCGACGTGACGCCCGAGACGCTCGCGCTGCGCGGGCTCATCGACGCGCGTCGCGAGGAGTTCGACGCGCTGCTGGCGCGCTACGGAGCGACCCGTCCGCGACTGTTCGGCTCCGTCGCGCGTGGAACGGCGTACGCGGGCAGTGACATCGACATCCTCGTGGACATGGACCCCGCGGACGGCAACGTCTTCATGCGCGCCTCCGGTCTCCTCGAGGAGGTGCGGGCGCTGTTCGGCCGTGACGACATCGATGTGTTCCCGGAGCAGCTGCTCAAGAGGCCCGTCTCGGAGACGGCCGTCGAGGACTCGGTCGCCCTGTGACGCAAAGCGTCGAGCGACGGATCGCGGACATCCTCGAGGCGATCGAGCGGTGCCGTCGCTACGTCGCCCTCCTCGATGCGGGAGCTGTCGACTTCGTCGACATGGCCGAGGATGCGATCGAGCGGAACCTCCAGATCATCGGCGAGGCGGCGAACCACCTGACGCCTGAGGTGATCGATGCGCACCCCGAGATCGCCTGGCCCCAGATCCGCGGCTTCCGGAACATCCTCGTCCACCAGTACTTCGGGGTCGACCTTGATGTCATCCGGGATGTGGTGGAGAACCATCTCCCACCGCTGGCCGAGGCGCTGCGCCAGCAAGTCGAGGGTGGCCCGGCGTCAGAGGTCTGAAGTCTGCGGTGAGGTTGTTCGGCTACGGAACGCGGTGGAGTTCCGCTTCAACGTCTGACACCCGCCCTTGACTCTTCTCTTAACGAGAAGATATCGTCACGTTTTGTGAAGACACTTCCGTCGGTACTCACGCCTTTCGTGAGGTCGGACGTCTCCGGTGCGTTGCTCGCGGAGACGCTCGGTCGTGCCGACGAGGAGTTCTCGCTCGCCGAGCTCGGTCGTCTGACGGGCGCTGGGCCGGGCGTGGTGCACAAGGAGATCGGCCGCCTCGTCGAGGCCGGCGTGCTTCGCGACCGCACCGTCGGGCGCAACCGGATGGTTCGCGCGAATGCAGAGCACCCGCTCTTCTCGCTCATGCGAGACCTGATCGCCGCGACATATGGTCCTGTGCCGGTGCTGCGCGAACTCCTCGCTGGCATCGATGGCGTCGAGGCCGCGTTCGTGTATGGCTCGTGGGCTGCGCGGCGAGAGGGCGAGGCGGGGGAGTTCCCGCGCGACATCGATGTTCTGGTTGTCGGTACGGCGTCACGGAGGGCTCTCGCCGATGTGGCCTCTGTGGCCTCCGCCCGGATCGGTGTGGACGTCAACGTTTCTCGTGTCGCGCGCGAGGAGTGGGAGGCGGCTGAGCCGACGCCTTTCCTCGCAACGGTGAAGGGCCGCCCCATGGTCGATCTGCTGAGGGGCGGTGCGCATGGCTGAGCTCCCTGAGGAGATCGTGCGCATGCTCGCCTCCCGGCGGCTCGAACGAGTCGCAGTGAATCTCGACCACGCGCGGGCGGTGATCGCTACGGCTCAACGCCACCTCGTGACGGCAGAGACGTTGGCTGGAACCGACGACGTGGCCATGGCGTTCACCGCTGCGTATTACGGGACCCGCAAGGCGCTGGTGGCGGTACTGGCCGTCTACGGGCTGCGCGTGCGACCAGTGGGAGGCGCGCACCGCAACACGGGCCTGGCCGCGGGCGCGCTGATGCCGGCCGCGGCGAACGCGATCGCCGAGTTCGACTGGATGCGCCAGATCCGCAACAGCACCGAGTATCCGGAGGATGCCCGCCCGGAGGCGACCCGCGACGATGTTCGGGAAGCGATTGCGGCGGGCGGGCGGATCGTCGAGGCCTGTGCGCTCGTGGTCGAGGCGCAGAGGTGATTCGGCTACGGAACGCGGTCGAGTTCAGGTTCAATGTCTAGCTCGCGTCGGGGCTGAGAAGTTCGGCGAGGGTCCGGTGACTCTTCGCTGATCCTCGTCTTCGCGTAAGGCGGGGTCAGTGCGCCGCCGTTGGCCGTGCCGAGGGCCTACTCCCCGGCGATGCGTACCAGTGGGCCCTCGTCTTCCGAAGGGATCTCGAAATGGTCGATGAAGGCGCGGGCCACGCGCTCGGACACCGAGATGTCGTCAGGCCCATTGTTGCCTCGGCGCGTCAGGCGACCGAGCATCACTTCGCGCGGCGTCTCGACGTAGTGAACGACGGGTTCGATGCCGAAGGCCGCCAAGAACAGTCGGTACTCATCTCGCGAGGCTCGTGACCAGAACGAAGAATCCACCACGACCGACTCGCCTCTCCTGACGTGGGAGGCCAGGTGCTGCCGTAGGTTCGTGTGAACTTCCGCGCGCGCTTCTTTCGCAAGCGGATGCTCGCGGTGTCCGAGTTGCCACGCCATAGCGTCAACGGAGAGAAGAACGTGTCCCCGTGCCGCCAGCCGGCGCGCATGCACCGACTTTCCCGAACCCGCAGGGCCGCACATCAACACCACCTCAACCATGGGCTCATACTCGCGCAAAGTCAGTCGGCGCGGTGTCAAGCCGTTACTCTGCCAACGTCCACCCATGTAGCAGGCGAGCGCCCGCGAGGGTCGTGTCGGGTCGCGGGCCGCGCCTGCTCAACGGTCTTCGGCTACGGAACGCGGTGGAGTTCAGGTTTAACGTCTAGCGTTATTAACGCTCAGCGTTATACGATGCTCGTGTGGTCAGATCGTTCGGTGACAAGAACACCGAGCGTCTGTTGCAGCGGGAGAAGGTGCCGTCGATCGATCCGCGCGTGCAGAAGGCGGCCATCCGCAAGCTCGCCCAGATCCACGCGGCTCGATTCCTCGACTCGCTGCGGGTTCCGCCTGGCAATCGTCTCGAGTTGTTGAAGGGCGATCGCGCGGGCCAGCACAGTGTCCGCGTCAATGACCGGTGGAGGATCTGTTTCACCTGGAGAGAAGGAGGCGCGGAGGATGTCGAACTCGTCGACTACCACTGAGAAGTGGGCTCCCATCCACCCTGGCGAGGTGCTGATGGAGGATTTCATCAAGGGCTTCGAGATCACCCAGAACAAGCTCGCGGTGGCGATCGGCGTGCCTCCGCGACGCATCAACGAGATCGTTCACGGCAAGCGCGCCATCACCGCCGACACGGCGCTTCGACTGGGCCGGTACTTCGGTATCGATCCGCAGTTCTGGCTCAACCTCCAGGCGCACTACGACCTCGAGCTTGCCGAGGACCGGATGGCCGCGCAGATCGCCGCGATCACGCCGCTCCAGGTCGCATGAGCCTCGCGCTCGCACACGTTGATCGGCTACGGAACGCGGTCGAGTTCAGGTTCAACGTCTGACATCGGCGGGCCACGCCAGCGGGCGGTCGCTCGCATAGTCCCGCTCGACGTCGTCGATCGGGTCGGTGAAACGCAACCGTCGCGCGACGAGCTGCAGGGGAGCGGTGAAGTCGGCGGGGTCGACGTCCAGGACGTCCGGATAGAGGGTGTCGCCCACCAGCGGCATCCCCGCGTCGGCCATCTGCACGCGCAGCTGGTGCGTCCTGCCCGTGACAGGGGTGAGCCGGTAGCGGGCGTGGCTCCCGCGCACCTCGACCAGCTCGACGAGCGTCTCCGCGTTCGGCTCGCCGGGCACCACGGCGGCCTGGAGGCTCCCGCGCGGCTTGTCGATGCGGCCGACCAGGTGCCGGGGGAACGCGAGCGCGGGGTCGAACGGTGCCAGCGCCTCGTACGTCTTCACCACCCGGCGCGACTGGAAGACCCCCGCGTACGCGCCGCGGCAGCCGCGGTGCGTCGTGAACACCAGCACGCCGGCGGTGAGCCGGTCCAGCCGATGCGCGGGGGCGAGCTCGGGCAGGTCCAGCGCCAGCCGCAGCTTGACGAGGGCCGTCTCCCGGACGTGCGAGCCTCGCGGCATGGTCGCCAGGAAGTGAGGCTTGTCGACGACCACGAGGTTGTCGGTCCGGTCCAGGATTCCGAGCGGGAAGGGCACCGCGACCTCCGGTGCGAGCGGGCGGTGGAACCACACGAAGGTGTGGGGCCGGTAGGCCTCGTCGCCCGTCCAGGGGCGTCCCCGCTGGTCCACGAACTCGCCCGCGCCGAGCATCCGGTCGACCTCCGCGGCGGCGGGCAGACGGTCGAGGAGGAACTCCCGCATCGTCCCCCATCCCGCCGCGCCGTCGGGTCCGGTGCCGGGCGTGCGCACCCACGCCGCGTCGAGGCCGTGGCGCTGCGGCAGCGGCGACCGCGGCATCAGGCGGCCGCGTGGCGAGGGGCGAGGGGCACGCAGAGCATCGTACGGACGCGGAGCCCTCGCACGCGCGGCCGGCCGCGCGGCGGCGGCCACGGGAGCCTACGCTCGACACATGAGCGACGGACTGCCCCCGTGCCCGGAGTGCGCCAGCGAGTACGCGTACGAGGACGGCGCGCTGCTCGTGTGCCCGATGTGCGGGCACGAGTGGTCGGCCGAGGCGGTGGACGATGCGGCGGGCGCCGGCGCCTACGCGCCGCGCGTGGTCAAGGACGCGGTGGGCAACGTCCTCGCGGATGGCGACACCGTGACCGTGATCAAGGACCTCAAGGTCAAGGGGTCCTCGCAGCCGATCAAGGTGGGCACGAAGGTTCGCGGCATCCGGCTTGTCGACGGGGTGGGCGACCACGACATCGACTGCACGGTGCCGGGGTTCGGCGCCATGCAGCTCAAGTCCTCCGTGGTGAAGAAGGCCTGAGCCGACGCCTCGCGCCACGCGCGGGCTCGTTTCCGCCATGGAGCCGACGAGGACTCGCGCGCGAGCCGGGCGCCCTCGCTAGGGTGGCGCCCATGACCGCCACGCTCGTCCGCCGCGCGACCGTGGACGATGCGCCGGCGATCGCCCACGTGCACCTGCAGTCCTGGCGCGAGACCTACGGCCCCGTGCTGCCCGCGGACGTGCTCGCGGGCCTCGACCTCGACGCGCGCACCGCCCGCTGGCAGGCGATCCTCGACGAGGGGCGCTCGACCATCCACGTCGCCGTCGCCGGGGGAGAGGTCGTCGGCTTCGCCAGCGCCGGCGACCGCCCGGACGAGGGAGGGCCCGCCCCGCGCGAGCTCGAGGGGCTGTACGTGCTCGCGCGCCACCACGGGACGGGCGAGGCGGCGCGGCTCCTCGCGGAGGCGGTGGGTCACGGACCGGCCTACCTCTGGGTGTGGCGCAACAACGCGCGGGCGATCGCCTTCTACGCCAAGCATGGCTTCGTCCCCGACGGCGCGGAGGACACCCACACCGTGAGCGGCCACCCGATCCCCGCCATCCGCATGGTGCGGACGTGAGGCCCGCCGGTAGCGTGGTCCCGTGACCGACCGGTCGACCAGTTTCGGGCGTGCCGCCGCCGACTACGCGCGCGGTCGTCCGGGCTACCCGGACGATGCGGTGACCTGGATGCTCGAGGGCGTCGAGGGGCGCGTCCTGGACCTCGGCGCGGGCACCGGCAAGCTGACCGCGGCGGTGCTCCACGCCGGTCGCGACGTCGTCGCGGTGGACCCCGACCCCGTCATGCTCGCGACCCTCGAGGCGCACGTCCCGCGCGCACGGGTGCTGCGCGGCCGGGCCGAGGAGATCCCGCTGCCCGACGCGAGCGTGGGCGCGGTGGTGCTCGGCCAGGCGTGGCACTGGGTCGACGTCGAGGCGGCCAGCGCCGAGATCGCCCGCGTGCTCACCCCCGGCGGCGTGCTCGGGCTGGTGTGGAACATCCGCGACGAGCGCGACCCGTGGGTCGCCACGCTCGGCAGGGTGATCGGGCACTCGACCGCGGAGCTGCTCCTCGTGGACGGCGGTCCGCGCGTGGCGGCACCGTTCGGCCCGCTCGAGACCTACGAGAGCGCGTGGACCCGCCCCTTCACCGCATCGTCGCTGCACGCGCTCGTGCGCTCGCGCAGCAACTACATCACCGGCCCCGACGCGCTGAAGCGGGACATCGACACCGCGCTCGACGCGCTCATCGCGCGCACCGCGGGCCTCGCCGACGGCGGCGAGGCCGCCATGCCGTACGTCACCCACGCCTTCAGGGCAAGGGTCGCGGGCTGACGTCCCCGCCGGACGATGCGCGGGCGCGGGGTCCGTCGTTCGTCCGGCCGACGAGCGCGACCAGCAGCGCGGCGGTGAGCGGCACCACGAGGACGCCGACCGACATCATCGCGAGGAGGTTCGCCGCCGCGAGCAGCCCGAAGAGCGTCCACGCGGTCGGCAGGCCCCACCGCCCCTCGGACGACATCGCCGCGCCGACGAGCACGGCGAGCGCGAGCGGCACGGCGACCGTGAGCACGCCCGAGGCGCCCTCGATCTGCGCGAGCGTGACGCGGCGCATCGTCTCGACGCCGTCGGCCCCCAGGGTCGCCTCGGTGCCGACCGGCAGGACGAGCGCGAGCACGGGCAGCAGGGCCCCCCAGGCCACGGCGACCCACCAGGCGACCCGCGTGCGCATGCTCCAGCGTTCCAAGGCTCCCACCCCCGGTCACGACGTTACGCCTGGTGCGCGTAGCATCGCGGGATGACCCGACAGCTGATCTCCTCCGGCGGCCCCTGGGAGGAGCGCGTCGCGTACTCGCGCGCGGTGGTCCAGGGCGACTGGGCCTTCGTGTCCGGCACCACGAGCACGGCCAGCGACGACGTCGCCGAGCAGGCGGACGCGGCGCTCGCCACCATCGCGGGTGCGCTCGAGGAGGGCGGGTTCGCCATGGCCGACGTGGTGCGCGTGCGCTACCTGCTGCCCGACGCCGCCGACTTCGAGGCCTGCTGGCCCGTCCTGCGGCGCTGGTTCGGCGACGTGCGTCCCGCCGCGACGATGCAGCAGTGCGCGCTCATCGACCCCGCGATGAGGATCGAGATCGAGGCGACCGCCTACCGCGGCTGACGGCCGGCCGGGGACCTAGAAGAGCAGGCCCCAGATCGCGAGGGCGGTGCCCGCCACGACGGCCACGAGGCCGATCCAGTCCGGCGTGCGGGTGATCGAGGCGCCCTCGCCGCCGGCCTCGCCGCCCGCGGCCCGCCACTCGTCCCACGCATCGTGCACGAGTGCGGCGGCATCGCCCGACGGCGTGCCGGGAACGTCGCCGGCGCGCGCGTACTCGGCCTTGTCGATCGAGCCGCCCTCAGCCGCGCGCTCGTGCCTCTTCGAGGCGGCGGCTCCCGGCGCGGGCGCCGCGAACGCGCCCACCGTGCGGCCGTCGTCGCCCACCGCCTCGAGGCTCCAGCGGGTGCCGAGGTCGGAAAGCCGGGCGAACGGCACCGTCGCGACCTGCGTGACGTTGTGGAACTCCACGCGGCCCTCGCCCGCGGCGACGTGGGGGCGCAGGAACGCCGCCCAGCCGAACAGCGCGAGCGCCGCGCCGAGGCCCAGGCCGCCGTGCGCGTACCCGAAGCCGACGTTCGCGACGTGGACGACGGCGACGACCACGCCGATCGCGATGGCCAGCCATCCCCAGAGCGCGGACGAGCGGGCGCGGTAGGTCTGCATGACCCCATCGTCCCACGGCATCCGCGGACGACCCTCGGACGTCAGTCCTCGGACTGGCGCGCGCGGAACGCCGCCTGCGCGGCCCGGTTGGTGCACGTCACGGTGCAGTACTTGCGGGAGCGGTTGCGGCTGAGGTCGAGCACGACCCCCTCGCAGTCCTCCATCGCGCAGCGCGAGAACCGCTGCATCTCGTCGTCGCGCACCACGTCCGTCATCGCCATCGCGGTCTCCACGAGGATGCGCTCGTCCAGCGGGCGGTCCTCCGACGTCGCGTGGATGTGCCAGTCGCTGTCGCCGTGGCGCACCAGCTGGGGGACGGCCTCCTGCTCGGCGAGGATCGCGTTGATCTGCGGCACCGCATCGTCCCTGCTCGACAGGAACAGCCGGCGCAGCGGCGCGCGGATCGCGCGGACGGCCTCGAGGTCCTCCGCGACCGGGCGCCGGCCGGTGTAGCCGAAGCGGTCGAAGAACTCGACGAGCTCGTCGAACGTGGTGAGGGTGTCGGGCTCGAGCTCGGAGTTGGACAGGAAGACGCCCGACTCGAGCGCCTCTGCGGTGTCATTGGCGAACGTCATTTTGACACATTACCAAACGGCACCTTAGAGTCATGAGCCATGACCACGTTGACTCATGACGCCGCGCGCGTGAACCGCGTGCAGGGCCTCGTCCTCGCGCTGGCGTCCGCCGCCTCCTTCGGACTCTCCGGCAGCCTGGCCCGCGGCCTCATGGATGCGGGCTGGACCGCGGGCGCGGCCACGCTCGTGCGCGTCGCGATCGCCGCGGTCGTGCTCACCGTCCCGGCGCTCATCGCGCTGCGCGGACGCTGGCGCCTGCTCGCGCGCGCCGCGGGCACCGTGGTCGCCTACGGCGCGTTCGCGGTCGCGGGCGCGCAGCTCTTCTACTTCTTCGCGGTCGGCCACCTCGACGTGGGCGTCGCGCTGCTCATCGAGTACATGTCGCCGATCGTCGTCGTCGGGTACCTGTGGGCCACCCGCGGCCACAAGCCGGGCCGGCTCACGCTGCTCGGCGCCGTGGTCGCGATGTCGGGCATGGTGCTGCTGCTCGACCTCGTCGGCGGCGGCCACGTGAGCATCGTCGGCATCGGCTGGGCGCTCGGCGCGATGATCGGCGCGTCCGTCTACTTCGTCATCTCGAGCTCGAACTCGACGGGCCTGCCGCCCGTGACGCTCGCGTGGGGCGGCCTCATGGTCGCCGCCGTGATCCTCGGCGTCGCCGCCGCGACGGGCGTGCTGCCGCTGGCGTTCAGCACCGCGACCGTCCACCTGGTCCCGGTCGCCCTGCCGTGGTGGGCCGCCGTCGCGCTGCTCGGCATCGTGACCTCCGCGGTCGCCTACGTGGTCGGCATCGCCGCGACCCGCCGCCTCGGCGCGCGCCTCGGCTCGTTCGTCGCCCTCACCGAGGTGCTTGCCGCCGCGCTGTTCGCGTGGCTGCTCGTGGGCCAGGCGCCCGCCCCGGTCCAGATCGGGGGAGCGGTGCTCGTGCTCGCGGGCGTCATCCTCGTCAAGCTGGGCGAGCCCGACGAGCCCGCGCTGGCCGTCGTCCCCGAGCCCGCGCTCCCCGGCACCGACGTGGTCCCGGAGGACCCGGGCGCCCTGCTCGACGTCGCCGCGGACATCGCCGAGATCGCGGAGATCGCGGAGATCTCGGAGGCCACGGGCGCGGACGGGACCGACGAGCCCGTGCGCGCGACCCTCTAGCGCTCAGGCCTGCACGCGGCGCCTCCTCCTACGCGCCCGTGCACGAGTCGAGGCCGGATGTCTGATGAGCATCCGGCCTCGGCCCTCCCCCCGTCCTACAGCTCGTCGATGTCGGCGCGCATCCGGGTCAGACCCTCGCGGATCGGCTCCGGCACCTTGTCGCCGTACGAGTCGAGGAACGCCTGCGCGTCGTCGGCCTCCGCGGCGAGCGCCGCCTTGTCGAGGCCGAAGAGCTCGGCCCACGTCGCATCGTCCACGCCCGCGGCGGCGTGGTCGATCTCGCCCTCCGCCGGGATGAGCCCGAACGGGCTCTCGGCGCCCTCGGCGCGGCCCTCGATGCGGTCGAGCATCCAGGCCAGCGCGTGGATGTTCTCGCCGAAGCCCGGCCACAGGAAGCGGCCGTCGGCGCCCTTGCGGAACCAGTTCACCTGGAAGACCGCCGGCGCGCCGCCCGCGGCGTCCGCCTTCGCGCCCACCTCGAGCCAGTGCTTCCAGTGGTCGGCCATGTGGACGCCGCAGAACGGCAGCATCGCGAACGGGTCGCGGCGCAGCTCGCCCACCGTGCCCTCGGCCGCGGCCGTGCGCTCGGACGCGAGCGTCGCGCCCATGAGCATGCCGTGCTCCCAGTCGCGCGCCTGCGCGACCAGCGGGACGTTGGTGGCGCGGCGGCCGCCGAAGATCACCGCGTCGACCACGACGCCGGCCGGGTCGTCCCAGTCGTCCGAGATCGTCGGGCACTGCGCGGCGGAGACCGTGAAGCGCGAGTTCGGGTGCGCGGCCGGGGTGGACGATGCGGGGGTCCAGTCCTGGCCGAGCCAGTCGGTGAGGTGCGCGGGCGTCTCGTCCGTCATGCCCTCCCACCACACGTCGCCCTCGTCGGTGCGGGCGACGTTGGTGAAGACCACGTCGTGCGTGAGCGTGTCCATCGCGACCGGGTTGGTACCGCGGCCGGTGCCGGGAGCGACGCCGAAGAAGCCGGCCTCGGGGTTGATGGCGCGCAGGCGGCCGTCGGGTCCGGGGGCGAGCCACGCGATGTCGTCGCCCAGCGTCTCGACCGTCCAGCCGGGGATCGTGGGCTGCAGCATCGCGAAGTTCGTCTTGCCGCACGCGCTCGGGAACGCGGCGGCGACGTGGAAGACGCGGCCGCGCGGGTTGGTCACCTTGAGCAGCAGCATGTGCGCCGCGAGCCAGCCCTCGTCCTGGCCGATCGCGCTCGCGATGCGCAGCGCGAAGGCCTTCTTCGCGAGGATCGCGTTGCCGCCGTACGCCGAGCCGTACGACCACACCTCGCGCGACTCCGGGAAGTGCGAGATGTACTTGGTCTTGTTGCACGGCCACGGCACGTCCGCCTGGCCGGGGGCGAGCGGCGCGCCGACCGTGTGCGCGCACCGCACCCACTCGGTGTCGGGGCCGATCTGCGCGAGCGCGTCGGCGCCCATGCGGGTCATCGTGCCCATGCTCACCACGACGTAGGGCGAGTCCGTGACCTGGACGCCGTAGCGGGTGAGCGGGCCGCCGACGGGGCCCATCGCGAACGGCATCACGTACATCGTGCGGCCGCGCATGGCGCCGCGGAACAGCCCGTGGAGGGTCTCGCGCATCGCCGCCGGCGGCACCCAGTGGTTGGTGGGGCCGGCGTCCTCCTCCTTGACGGAGCAGATGAACGTGCGGGACTCGACGCGGGCGACGTCGTCGGGGTCGGAGCGCGCGAGGTAGCTGCCGGGGCGCAGCTCCGGGTCGAGCTCCTCGAGGGTGCCCGCGTCGACCATCTGGCGGATCAGCCGTGCGCGCTCGGGCTTCGAGCCGTCGCACCACACGACCTCGTCCGGCGTCGCGTGGAGGGCGAGGCGCTCCACCCACGAGACGATGCTCGGGTCGGCCCCCTCCGGGTGGCCCGCTCCGGTCGAGGTGCGCGTGTCGCGCAGCGGCTGCTCGATGATCGCCATGGCTGCTCCCTTGCGGCTGTCGATTGGTGAATTACTCCGCGTGCTTTCGACGCTACGGGCCCTGCAAGCCCTTCTGCCGCACTTTGGGGCGTGAAATTTGCCGAATCTTCACGTAGCGTGAATTCCATGCCGGATCTCTCCACGCTCGGCCGCCGCGTGCGGCACTTCCGCACCGAGGCGGGTCTCACGCTCGAGCAGCTGGGCCGCGACGTCGACGTCGCGCCCAGCCAGCTGTCGCTCATCGAGAACGGGCGGCGCGAGCCGCGGCTCACGCTCCTGTCCTCGCTCGCCGAGCGGCTCGGCGTGACCGTCGCGGACCTCCTCGACGCCGCGCCGCCCAGCCCGCGGGCCGCGCTCGAGATCGAGCTCGAGCACGCGCAGGAGGGGTCCGCGTACCGCGAGCTGGGCCTGCCCGAGCTGCGGCCGACCCGCGGCATGCCCGACGACGTGCTCCGCACCCTCGTGGGCCTCCACCGCGAGCTGGACCGGCGGGCGCGCCAGGCGATCGCCACGCCCGAGGAGGCGCGCCGCGCCAACACGCGCCAGCGGCTGCGGATGCAGTCGCTCGACAACCACGTGCCCGCGATCGAGTCGCTCGCGACCGAGGACGTCGCCGCCGTCGGGCACGCCGGCGGCGCGCTCACCCACCGGACCGTGAGCCTCATGGCCGCGCGGCTCGGGCTCAAGATCGTCCACGCCGACGACCTCCCGCACTCCGCGCGCTGCGTGCTCGACCTCGAGAACGGGCGCATCTACATCCCGCCGGCCTCGATCCCCGGCGGGCACGGCCTGCGCTCGCTCGCGCTGCAGGCCATGGCGCACATCCGGCTCGGCCACGGCGAGCCCACGAGCTACGCGGACTTCCTCCGTCAGCGCCAGGACGCGTCCTACTACGCGGCCGCGTGCCTCATGCCCGAGGAGCCCGCCGTCGCGTTCCTCGAGCGCGCCAAGCGCGAGCGGGACATCGCGATCGAGGACTTCCGCGACGCGTTCGGCGTCACCCACGAGGCCGCGGCGCTGCGCTTCTCCAACCTCGCGACCGTGCACCTCGGGATGCGCCTCCACTTCCTGCGCGCGGCCGGCGACGGCGCGGTGGTGCGCGCGTACGAGAACGACGGGCTGCCGCTGCCCGTCGACGTGACCGGCGCGACCGAGGGGCAGATCGTGTGCCGCCACTGGAGCGCGCGGCGCGCGTTCGCCCGCTCGACGCGCACGACGGAGTACTTCCAGTACACGGACACGCCCGCCGGCACGTTCTTCGAGGCGACGCAGACCGGCGCGACGGAGGCCGAGGAGTTCTCGATCACCATCGGCGTCCCGTACTCGGACTCGAAGTGGTTCCGCGGCCGCGAGACCCAGAACCACGAGGTGTCGCGGTGCCCCGACCTCAGCTGCTGCCGCCGGCCCGACGCGGAGGAGGCCTCCCGGTGGGCGGGCCGGGCGTGGGCGAGCGCCCGCGTCCACGCGCACATCTTCTCCCCGCTGCCGCGCGGCACCTACCCCGGGATCGACGACCGGGAGCTCTACGCCTTCCTCGACGCCCACGCGGACGATTCCCAATGACAGATGTGACTCCTGTGCACCGGTGAGGCGGCGCCGGCGGCGCCTTCCTTCCGGGCGCCGTCACATCAGTCGCAAGCGTCATTGGGAATCGACGCGTCGCGCCCCGTAGAATGAACCGGCGGTCCATGTCGGACCGAGCACCCCTTCAATTGGAAACGAGTTCCCGCATGCCCCTGCGCTCCGATCTGCGCAACGTCGCCATCGTCGCCCACGTCGACCATGGCAAGACCACCCTCGTCGACGCGATGCTCGTCCAGGGAGGCGCCTACGGCGACCACGCCCACGTCGAGGACCGCGCCATGGACTCCGGCGACCTCGAGCGCGAGAAGGGCATCACGATCCTCGCGAAGAACACCGCGATCCGGTACACCGGCGAGGCCGCCGGCCCCGAGGGCGTGACCATCAACGTCATCGACACCCCCGGCCACGCCGACTTCGGCGGCGAGGTCGAGCGCGGCCTGTCCATGGTCGACGGCGTCGTGCTGCTCGTGGACGCCTCCGAGGGCCCGCTGCCGCAGACCCGCTTCGTCATGCGCAAGGCGCTCGCGGCGCACCTGCCCGTCATCATCGTCGTCAACAAGGTCGACCGTCCGGACTCGCGCATCTCCGAGGTCGTCGACGAGACCCACGACCTGCTGCTCGGCCTTGCGTCCGACCTCCACGACGAGGTGCCGGACCTCGACGTCGACGCCCTCCTCGAGGTGCCCGTCGTCTACGCGTCCGCGAAGAACGGCATCGCGTCGCTCACGCAGCCCGCGGACGGCACCCTGCCCGACGGCGACAGCGTCGAGCCGCTGTTCAAGGTCATCATGGAGCGCATCCCCGCCCCCGAGTACGAGGAGGGCCACCCCCTCCAGGCGCACGTCACCAACCTCGACGCGTCGCCGTTCCTCGGCCGCCTCGCGCTGCTGCGCGTCTTCAACGGCGAGATCCGCAAGGGCCAGCAGGTCGCGTGGGCTCGCAAGGACGGCTCGCTCAAGCCCGTGAAGATCACCGAGCTGCTCGAGACCAAGGGCCTCGAGCGCGTGCCCGCCGAGTCCGCCAAGGCGGGCGACATCGTCGCCGTCGCCGGCATCGAGGAGATCACCATCGGCGAGACCCTCACGGACGTCGAGGACCCGCGCCCGCTGCCGCTCATCACGGTCGACGACCCGGCCATCTCGATGACCATCGGCATCAACACGTCCCCGCTCGCCGGCCGCGTCAAGGGCGCGAAGGTCACCGCGCGCCAGGTCAAGGACCGCCTCGACAAGGAGCTCATCGGCAACGTGTCGATCCGCGTGCTCCCCACCGAGCGCCCCGACTCGTGGGAGGTCCAGGGCCGCGGCGAGCTCGCGCTCGCGATCCTCGTCGAGCAGATGCGCCGCGAGGGCTACGAGCTCACCGTCGGCAAGCCGCAGGTGGTCACCAAGGAGATCGACGGCAAGCTCCACGAGCCGATGGAGCACATGACCATCGACGTGCCCGAGGAGCACCTCGGCGCCGTCACCCAGCTCCTCGCGTCCCGCAAGGGCCGCATGGAGTCGATGTCGAACCACGGCACCGGCTGGGTCCGCATGGAGTTCATCGTCCCGGCGCGCGGCCTCATCGGCTTCCGCAGCCAGTTCCTCACCGACACGCGCGGCACCGGCATCGCGTCGTCCATCGCGCACGGCTACGAGCCGTGGACCGGCCTCATCGAGTACCGCACCAACGGCTCGCTCGTCGCGGACCGCGCCGGCGCGGTCACGTCGAACGCGCTCATGGCGCTCCAGGACCGCGGCACCTTCTTCGTGGGCCCCACCGAGGACACCTACGAGGGCATGGTCATCGGCGAGAACTCGCGCAACGAGGACATGGACGTCAACATCACCAAGGAGAAGAAGCTCAACAACATCCGCTCGTCGACGGCGGAGGAGCTCGAGCGCCTGGCCCCGCCGCGCCGCCTCACCCTCGAGGAGTCCCTCGAGTTCGCGCGCGAGGACGAGTGCGTCGAGGTGACGCCGGAGAAGGTGCGCATCCGCAAGGTCATCCTCGACGGCACCGAGAGGGCACGCGCCGCGTCGCGCGCGAAGCGCCAGAACGCCTGACGCGACGCCTACCATGGCAGGCATGGCTCGCATCGTCTGGTCCTCCCTCGTCATCGCGCTCATCGGCGCGATCGTGGCCCTCGTGGGCGCGGGTTCGCACCGCGCCTACGGGTGGGCCGGGGTGATCGTGTGCCTCGTCATGGTGGCCACCGCGAGCGTGTTCTCGCGGGCCTGGCTCGGCTTCGCCGGCCTCGCCATCTTCGGCACCGCGTGGGCGGTGCTCACGGTGATGCTCGCGCAGGAGGGCCCCGGCGGGTCGCTGCTCATCCCCAACGACGCCGTCAGCCTCACGTGGGTCTACGGCGGCGCGGTGGTGATCGGCGCCGTCGCGCTCGTGCCCCGCCGCGTGCTCGGCGACGCGAAGGCGGCTGTGTCGTGACCGACCCGCGGGACGAGCGGCCGGAGGACCGGGAGGACGACCTCGACGAGGCCCAGACCGAGATCGACGCAGACCTCGACGGCGACGACGCGCCCGCGGACACGGAGGACGATGCGGCGGAGGCCCCCGAGGACGAGGCACCGGAGGCCGAGGTCGCCGACGACGACGCCACCGAGCAGGTCCCGGCCTTCCTCGCGGAGCCGCCGGAGGAGCCCGAGCCCGAGGCGGACCCGGAGGCGACCGCGGTGCTGCCGCCCGTGACGGACGACGCGCCGGCGCCCGAGCCCGACACCGAGGCCACCGCCGTCATGGAGCCCGTCCCGGCCGCGGTGCCTGCCGCGGAGCCCGAGCAGGCCGTCGCGACCGACGAGGTCGCCGAGACCGAGGAGAGGCGTCGCGTGCACTGGGGACGATGGGCGTTCGTGTTCGTGCTGATCGCGCTGGTCGGCGGCTACTTCGCCGCCGCGGTCTACGCATCCGGGCGGGTCGCCGCCGGCACCACGGTGCAGGGCGTCGACCTCGGCGGGATGACGCGAGACGAGGCTGTCGAGGCGCTCCAGCCCACCGTCAAGGACCTCAACAACGCCCCCGTCGTCCTCACCACCGAGGACGCCGAGGCGGAGATCGTGCCCAAGGACTCCGGCCTCCTCGCCGGTGCGGGCGCCACCGTCGACCAGCTGCTGCGCTTCAGCCTCGCGCCGTTCGACATCCTCCGCTCCTTCACCGGCGCGGAGCGCGAGGTCGAGCTCGTCACCGTCGTCGACCAGGACACGCTCGCGGAGGCGATCGACGGCACCCGCGAGGAGCTCGAGGTCGACGGCCAGGACGCCGCCGTCGAGATCACCGGCACCGGCGCGCGGTCCGTCGAGGCCGTGGACGGCGTCGCGGTCGACGCGGAGGCGACCGCGGAGGGCCTCGGCGAGGCGTGGCCGGTCGACACCTACCCGGTGGTCACGGACCTCAAGGCCGCGGCCATCACCACCGAGGACGCCGACGCCTTCGTGTCGGAGCTCAACTCCGAGGTGCTCGCGGGCGACGTCGACATGGCCGGCGAGAACGGGGACGCGACCGTCACCGCGGAGCAGCTCACCCGCTTCGGCTCGGTCGAGGACGTCGACGGCGAGCTCACGCTCGTGATCGACGGCCCGTCGCTGGCCGCCGAGCTCGAGTCCGCCGACCCGGGCCTCGTGAGCGCCCCCACGTCCGCATCGTTCTCCTTCACCAGCAGCCACCAGCTCAAGACCACGAAGTCGCAGCCGGGCCGCGCGATCGACGGCGACGCCCTCGGCGAGGCGGTCGTCGCCGCCGCCGGGAGCGCCGAGCGCGCGGGCGAGCTGCCGTACCGGAACACCAAGGCGACCGTGACGAGCGGCGACCTCGGCGTCAAGGACTTCAAGACGAAGGTCGCGTCCTTCGACACCCCGCTCACCGACGAGCCGGTCCGCACCCAGAACCTCGTGCGCGGCGCCGAGAAGGTCACGGGCGTGGTGGTGAAGCCCGACGAGACGTTCTCGCTGCTCGACTCGCTCGCGCCCATCACGGAGGCGGGCGGCTACCAGGCGGCCCACATCATCGTCGACGGCTACCTCACCAACGGCATCGGCGGCGGGCTGTCGCAGATGGCGACCACGGTCTACAACGCCGCGTACTTCGCGGGCCTCGAGGACGTCGAGCACCGCCCGCACACCAAGTGGTTCACCCGCTATCCGGCCGGCCGCGAGGCGACCATCTTCGTCGGCTCGCTCGACCTGCGGTTCAAGAACAACACCCCGTACGCGCTCGTCATGAGCTCGTACGTGACCGGCGGCCGCCTCCACGTCGACATCTGGTCCACGCCGTACTACGACGTCAAGACGTACGCGTCGGACAAGACCAACTTCGTGCAGCCCAAGAAGGTCGAGTCCGACCGCGCCAGCTGCCTCGATACCCCCATGGGCAACCCCGGCTTCACCATCACGAACCGGCGCGAGGTGTACCTCGACGGCGACCTCGTCGACGAGTCGTCGTACACCTGGACCTACCAGCCCGACAACGGCGTCACCTGCACGAACTAGCGGGGACGATGCGCCCCCCGCGGGCCCCCGGCGGACCTGGCGGGGGCGCCCTTGCCCGGCGGTATGATGAGCGCGACCCCCCGTAGAGCCGAGGTTGAGGAGACGCAGTGACCTACGTCATCGCCCTGCCGTGTGTCGACGTCAAGGACAAGGCGTGCATCGACGAGTGTCCCGTCGACTGCATCTACGAGGGTGAGCGCATGCTCTACATCCACCCCGACGAGTGCGTCGACTGCGGCGCCTGCGAGCCGGTCTGCCCGGTCGAGGCGATCTACTACGAGGACGACGTGCCCGACAAGTGGGCGGAGTACTACAACGCCAACGTCGAGTTCTTCTCGGAGATCGGGTCGCCCGGGGGCGCCGCGAAGATGGGTCTGATCGAGCACGACCACGACCTCATCAAGTCGCTCGCCCCGCAGAACGGCTGAACCGGGCATGGGCCTCAGCCCTCGCTCGCTGCCCGACTTCCCGTGGGACTCCCTCGCGCCCTACAAGGCGCGGGCCGCGGCGCACCCTGACGGCCTGGTCGACCTGTCCGTCGGCACGCCCGTCGACCCCACGCCGGCGGTGATCCGCGACGCGCTCGCGGCCGCCGCCGACGCGCCCGGCTACCCGACCACGCACGGCACGGCCGCGCTGCGCGAGGCCGTCGCGGACTGGTTCGCGCGCCGGCGCGGGGCGCCCGGCGTGGACCCCATGGCGGTGCTGCCGACCGTGGGCTCGAAGGAGCTCGTCGCGACCCTGCCCGCGTACCTCGGGCTCGGGGAGGGCGACGTCGTCGTGCACCCGCGCGCCGCGTACCCCACCTACGACGTGGGCGCGCGGCTCGCGGGCGCGACCCCGCTCGCGGCGGACGACGTCGACGCGTGGCGCGGCAACCCCGCCGTGCGGCTCGTGTGGGTGAACTCGCCGTCGAACCCCACCGGGGCGGTCGCGGACGCCGCGCACCTCGCGGAGGTGGTCGCCGCGGCGCGCGAGATCGGGGCGCTCGTCGCCTCGGACGAGTGCTACGCGGAGCTGTCGTGGACCGGCGCGCCCGTGCCGTCGATCCTCGACCCCCAGGTGTGCGGCGGCTCCCACGAGGGCGTGCTCGCCGTCTACTCGCTGTCGAAGCAGTCCAACCTCGCCGGGTACCGGGCGGCGTTCGTCGCGGGCGACCCCGCGGTGATCGCGCCGCTGCTCGAGGTGCGCAAGCACGCGGGCCTCATCGTGCCCGCCCCCGTCCAGGCGGCGATGGTCGCGGCGCTGCGCGACGACGCCCACGTGGCGGAGCAGAAGGAGCGCTACCGCGCGCGACGCGCCGCGCTGCTGCCGGCCGTCCAATCGGCCGGATTCCGTGTCGACCGCTCCGAGGCGGGCCTCTACCTGTGGGCCACCCGCGACGAGGATTGCTGGCTGACCCTTGATTACCTCGCAGAACGGGGCATACTGGCGGCTCCGGGCGCGTTCTACGGCGAGGCGGCACGCCGACACGTGCGCATCGCCCTCACCGCGAGCGATTCCGGAGTCTCTGCGGCATCTAGTAGGCTCGCAAAACGCGAGTAAACCGGCGCTCAAATGTTGGGCGACGGCACATGGGTTTCGAAGGGGAGAACATGGCGCAAGTGGCGGACGCAAGGCTGACGGTCGACGGCACCACCAGGGAGCTCCCCCTGGAGCGGTCGACCATCGGCAACGACGGCATGTCCGTCGCCACGCTCATGCGCGACACCGGGCTCGTCACCGTCGACCCGGGCTTCATGAACACCGCCTCCTGCGAGAGCTCGATCACCTACATCGACGGCGACAACGGCATCCTGCGCTACCGGGGCTACCCGATCGAGCAGCTCGCCGAGCAGTCGACGTTCCTCGAGGTCGCGTACCTCCTCATCCACGGCGAGCTGCCCACCACGGACCAGCTCACCGCGCTCAACAACCGCGTGTCGCGCCACATGCACGTGCACGAGGGCATCAAGGCGTTCCTCGGGGCCTTCCCCCGCGACGCGCACCCCATGGCCGTGCTCTCGGGTGCGATCAGCGCGCTCAGCACGTTCTACCCCGAGTCGGTGGGCCGCGACCCCGAGCAGATCGAGCTCGCGACGGTCCTCATGCTCGCGAAGAGCGCGACCGTGATCGCGTACCTCCAGCGCCGTGCCGGCGGCGGCGACCTCATCGAGCCCCGCCGCGGCGGCCACTACGTCGACGAGTTCATGCGCATCGCGTTCTCGCCCGAGTCCGGCGAGATCGACATCGATCCCGCGGTCCGCCGCGCGGTCGACGTGCTGCTCATCCTCCACGCCGACCACGAGCAGAACTGCTCGACGTCGACCGTGCGCATCGTCGGCTCCTCGCACGCGAACATCTACGCATCGGTCGCGGCGGGCGTGGGAGCGCTGTCCGGACCGCTCCACGGCGGTGCCAACGAGGCCGCGCTGCGCATGTTCGACCAGATCAAGGAGTCGGGCGACTCGGTCGAGCAGTTCGTCGCGAAGGTCAAGGACAAGGCCGAGGGCGCGCGCCTCATGGGCTTCGGCCACCGCGTCTACAAGTCGTACGACCCGCGCGGCGCGGTCGTGAAGAAGCTCGCGGACGAGCTCCTCACGCAGCTCGGCGGCAGCGACGAGACGTTCGAGATGGCGCAGCGCCTCGAGGAGATCGCGCTGTCCGACGAGTACTTCATCGAGCGCAAGCTGTACCCGAACGTCGACTTCTACACGGGCCTGCTGTATTCGGCGATGGGCTTCCCCACGCCGATGTTCACGCCGCTGTTCGCGCTCGGCCGCATGCCCGGCTGGATCGCGCACTACCGCGAGATGCTGGCCGACCCGCGCACCAAGATCGGCCGCCCGCGCCAGATCTACACGGGCGAGATCACGCGCGACTACGTGCCGCTCGACCAGCGCACCGACGCCTGACGTCGTTATCGTGGGGGTGAGGACCGGGTCGTCCTCGCCGGCGTCCCGCCCTCATCGGACGACGACAGGGGGCACGAGATGACGATGGACGACGACGCGCTGCGGCGCGAGGCCAAGCGACGCGTCGAGGCGCGCAACGGCTTCTACTGGTTCCTGGTCGTGTGCGTGGTGCTGTGGAGCATGTTCACCCTGATCTGGTGGATGAACGGCGGCGGCTACTTCTGGCCCGCCTGGCCGATGCTCGGCATGGGCATCGCGCTCGCATTCACCGCGGCGGCGGCGTTCCTGCCCGGCGCCGGCAAGGTGAGCGAGGACCGCGTCGAGCGCGAGTACCGCAAGCTCAAGGGACAGGGCGAGGGCCCGCAGGCTCCCTAGGCCTCCGCGCGCGGCAGCAGTTGCACGGCGACGCCGACCACGTCGGCCGGCGCCCGGACCTTGCTCGCGCCCACGCCGCGCTCCCACCCCGCGGCGCCGTTGACGACGGCCTCGACGGACTCCGCGCCCGCGACCGCGACCAGCCACGCCGCGACCGCGTCCCGCTGGGACTCGTCGCCGCCGGCGGGCATGACGTCGAGCCAGATCGCGTCCTCCGTGGCGGCGAGCCGGCGCACCTCGTACGCGCCGTCGCCGAAGTCCGCGTCGAGCCGGCGGACGAGGGCCGCCGCGGTCGTCCCCGGGCCCGCCTCGACGTCGCAGTCGACCGCGAGGCTGCCCGAGTGCCCCCGCAGCGCCGACGCCCAGAGCCGGGCCGCCGCCTCGCGGTTCGCGTACGCGTCCGGGAACGCCGACCGCTGCACGGTCTGCGCCGCGACCGTGACCGCCATGTCCTGCCAGCCGTCGACCTTCACCAGGGCCCGGTAGAACGTGTCGGTCGAGTAGTAGGGGTCCATGATCTCCGCGACCGTGCCCCAGCCCTGCGACGGGCGCTGCTGGAACAGGCCGATCGAGTCCCGGTCGCCGTAGTCGATGTTGACGAGCGACGACTCCTGCATCGCGGTGGCGATGCCGATGGTCGCGCCGCGCGCCGGCAGGCCGAGGCGCGCCGAGGCCGCGGCGATGAGCGCGGCGTTGCCCGCCTGCTCGGCCGTGAGGGTCGACGCGCCGTCCCCCAGGCTCGCCGTGCATCGTCCCGACGCCGTGGTCGGCGCGTTCCGCTCGCTGAAGAGGTACGAGCCGTAGACCGCGGCGCCGCCGGCGACGACGAGCACCGTGACGGCGGCGACGGTGCGCCGCCGGCTCACGTCAGTTGGCGTGCAGCGCGGCGTTGAGCTCGATGCCCTTGCCCTGGCGCTGCACCGCCTCGAGCGCGCCCGACTGGGAGTTGCGGCGGAACAGGATGCCGTCCTGGCCCGCGAGCTCGCGCGCCTTCACGACGACGGGGTTGCCGTCGTCGTCCGTCTGGCCGACGAGCAGCACCTTGGAGCCGGCGGTGACGTAGAGGCCCGCCTCGACGATGCAGTCGTCGCCGAGCGGGATGCCGAGGCCCGAGTTCGCGCCGAGCAGCGAGCGCTCGCCGATCGAGATGATGTGCTTGCCGCCTCCGGACAGCGTGCCCATGATCGAGGCGCCGCCGCCCACGTCCGAGCCGTCGCCGACGACCACGCCCGCGGAGATGCGGCCCTCGACCATCGAGTGGCCGAGCGTGCCGGCGTTGAAGTTGCAGAAGCCCTCGTGCATGACGGTCGTGCCCTCGGCGAGGTGCGCGCCCAGGCGCACGCGGTCCGCGTCGGCGATGCGCACGCCGGAGGGGACCACGTAGTCGACCATGCGCGGGAACTTGTCGATGCCGTGCACGGTGAGGTGCTTGCCGAACGCGCGGTAGCGCAGGCGCACCTGCTCGAAGCCCTCGATCGCGCACGGGCCGTCCGAGGTCCACACCGCGTTGGTGAGGACGCCGAAGAGGCCCTCGAGGTTGAGGCCGTGCGGCTGCACGATGCGGTGGCTGAGCAGGTGGAGGCGCAGGTACGCGTCCTCGACGGAGGCGGGCGCCTCGTCGAGGTCGATCACGGTCTTCACGACGCGGATCTCGACGTCGCGCAGGTCGTCCGTGCGCTCCGCGGCCTTGAGCTGCGCGGAGGCCGCGTCGCGCGCCTTGGGCTCGCCGAGCGCGGGCGCCGGGTACCACGTGTCGAGCACGGTGCCGTTGTTGTCGATGGTCGCGAGGCCGAAGCCGAAGGCGGGTCGAGTCATGGCTCCAAGGGTACGTGGATAGGGTGGCCCCATGACGCACCTCGACCTCGCGGCCCCCGTCGAAGAGCTCGCCAAGGCCCTGGTGGACATCCCCTCGGTGAGCGGCAACGAGGACCGCATCGCGGACGCCGTGGAGGCCGCCCTCGTCCCGCTCGCGCACCTCGAGGTGATCCGCCTCGGCAACGCGATCGTCGCGCGCACGCACCTCGGTTGCGACGAGCGGGTCGTCATCGCCGGGCACCTCGACACCGTGCCGATCAAGGGCAACGTGCCGGGGGAGTGGTCGCCCGAGGGCGACCTCGTGGGGCGCGGCTCGGTCGACATGAAGGCCGGCGTCGCGGTGCAGCTGTCGCTCGCCGCCGCCCTCGACGCGCCCACGCGCGACGTCACCTGGGTGTTCTACGACCAGGAGGAGGTCGAGGCGGACCGCAACGGCCTGGGCCGCGTCGCGCGCGAGCGTCCCGACCTGGTCGCGGGCGACTTCGCGGTGCTGTGCGAGCCCACGCAGGGCGTCATCGAGGGCGGGTGCAACGGGACGATGCGCGCCGAGGTCCGCATCCACGGCCGCGCCGCGCACAGCGCGCGGGCCTGGAAGGGCGTCAACGCGGTGCACCGCGCGGCCCCGCTGCTCGCCGCGCTCGCGGCGTACGACGCGGAGACGATCACCGTCGACGGGCTCGACTACCGCGAGGGGATCAACGCGGTGGGCATCTCCGGCGGCGTCGCGGGCAACGTCATCCCCGACTCCTGCGTCGTCACCGTGAACTACCGCTTCGCGCCCTCGTGGAGCCTCGAGGACGCCCAGGCGCGCCTCGAGGGGCTCGTCGCGTCGGCCGGGCTCGACGACTACGACCTCGTCTACACCGACCTGTCCGGCGCCGCCCGGCCCGGCCTCGACGCCCCGCTCGCCGCATCGTTCGCCGCCTCGGTCGCCGCGACGGGCGTGGCCGCGCCGCGCGCGAAGCAGGGCTGGACGGACGTCGCGCGCTTCGGCGAGCTCGGCATCCCCGCGGTCAACTACGGCCCGGGCGACCCCGAGCTCGCGCACGCCGACGACGAGCGCTGCCCCGTGGCCGACATCCGCCACTGCCGCGCCGGCCTGGAGGCGTGGCTCACGTCCTGAGGAGGGACCATGAAGGAGTACCGCAAGGGCCCCGTGGTGCTGCGCGGCCGCAACGTCCCCACGACCTCCACAGGCGAGCGGCTGCTCGACGAGCAGCACCGCGCCGACTGGCTGCACGGCGACCCGTGGCGCGTGCTCCGCATCCAGTCCGAGTTCGTCGAGGGCTTCGGCGCGCTCGCGGAGCTCGGCCCCGCGATCACGGTCTACGGGTCCGCGCGCTCGGCTCCCGGGTCCCCCGAGTACGAGGCGGGCGTCGAGGTGGGGCGCCTCCTGGTCGAGGCCGGCTACGCGGTCATCACGGGCGGCGGCCCGGGCTGCATGGAGGCCGCCAACCTCGGCGCCGTCGAGGCGGGAGGCACGTCGGTCGGGCTCGGCATCGAGCTGCCGTTCGAGCAGTCGATGAACGAGCACATCAACCTCGGCATCAACTTCCGCTACTTCTTCGTCCGCAAGACGATGTTCGTCAAGTACGCGCAGGGCTTCATCGCTCTCCCGGGCGGCTTCGGCACGCTCGACGAGCTGTTCGAGTGCCTCACGCTGGTGCAGACCCGCACCGTGCGCCGCTTCCCGATCGTGCTGTTCGGGGAGGCGTACTGGGGGCCGCTGCTCGGGTGGCTGCGCGACACGGTCGCCGCCGACGGGAAGATCTCGCCCCACGACCTCGACCTCATCCACGTCACGGACGACCCGGCCACCGCCGTGAGGCTCGCGACCGCGCGTCACCGCGGGGAGGACGGCTCCGCGTGACGCCTTGTCCCCCGGATCGGAGGGATTTGGGAACGCTCCCGCGCGCGCAGTAGAATCAGGGGCAACGCCGCGGAGGGCGGCGTTCGATCCACCCGAGGAGATCCACACGATGGCTGCAATGAAGCCCCGCACCGGTGACGGCCCCATGGAGGTCGTGAAGGAGGGTCGCAGCTACGTCATGCGTGTCCCGCTCGAGGGCGGCGGTCGTCTCGTGGTCGAGATCAGCGCGGACGAGGTCAAGGAGCTCGGCGACGCGCTCCACTCGGCGCTCCAGTAGCCCCCGCCCCGCGCATCGTCCCGCGAGGACGATGCGCGGCTTCAGGCCTTGACGGCGGCCAGCAGCCCGTCGCCGCCGGTCAGCAGCGCGAGCGTGAGGCTCTCGTCCTCGCGCACCGCCTTGAGGGTCTCCCGCACCGCCGTGGTGTCCTTGTCGCGCTGCGCCGGGTCCGGCACGCGGCCGTGCCACAGCGCGTTGTCGAGGAGCAGCAGCCCGCCCGAGCGCAGCAGCCGCAGCGCATGCTCGAGGTACGCGGGGTACTCGGTCTTCTGCGCGTCGATGAGGACGATGTCGTAGCCGCCGTCCGTGAGGCGCGGCAGCACGTCGAGCGCGCGGCCCGTGATCATGCGCGCCCGCTCGGGAGCGAAGCCCGCCGCCGCGACGGTGCGTCGCGCGGCCTTGTGGTGCTCGGGCTCCATGTCGATCGTGGTGACGACGCCCGCGGGCGCCATGCCGCGCAGGAGATACGTGAGCGAGACCCCGGCGCCGGTGCCGATCTCGACGGCGGACGTGGCGCGCATCGCCCGCGCGAGCACCTCGATCGCACGCGCGGCGCCCGGCAGCACCGGCACGCAGCCGAGCTGGTCGGCGACGTCGCGCGCCTCCAGGATGACGCGGTCCTCCTCGACGAAGTCCTCCGCGTACGCCCAGTTCGCTGCCTCGATGCTCATCGCGCCTCCCTCACGGGGGTCAGCCTATCGGGACGTCCCAGCGAACTCTCAGACTCGCGTGGGAACATGAGGGCATCGGAGCCCGTTGAACCGGATGTGATCGAGGAGGGAGCACGATGACGGAGACCGCCGTCCCTGCCACCGAGGTCGTCCCTGCCGAGGCGCCCGAGCTCACGTGGGAGAGCATCGTCGCCAACCACTCCGCTCGCGTGTACCGCCTCGCGTACCACCTCACCGGCAACCAGCACGACGCCGAGGACCTCACGCAGGACGTCTTCGTGCGCGTGTTCAACTCGCTGTCGCAGTACAAGCCGGGCACGTTCGAGGGCTGGCTCCACCGCATCACCACCAACCTCTTCCTCGACCGCATGCGCCGCAAGAAGCGCATCCGCTTCGACTTCATGGCCGACGACGACGCGGCGGTCGCGACGTCCGACAGCTTCGACCGTCACGAGCGCTCGGGTCAGCCCGAGGACGCGTTCGACATGTCGAACCTGGGCGACGACATCATCGCCGCGCTCGCCGACCTGCCTCCCGAGTACCGCGCCGCCGTGGTGCTGAGCGACATCGAGGGCCTCTCGTACGAGGAGATCGCGGTCACGCTCGGCATCAAGATGGGCACCGTCCGGTCCCGCCTGTCGCGTGCGCGCGCCCGTCTCCGCGAGTCCCTCGCGCATCGTGCGCCCGTGCGAGGTGGCACGTGACGGGACGCCACCTCGGGGATCGGATCCACGATCTGCTCGACCACCGCCTCTCGTCGGAGGCGGCCGCCGAGGCGATGGCCCATCTCGAGGGGTGCGCCGAGTGCGACGCGCGCTGGCGCGAGCTGCGTGCCGCGCGCGAGGCCCTGCATTCCTCCGAGGCCGGCATCGACCTGCGCTTCACCGAGCAGCTCCTCGACCGCGACCGCATGGCCGAGATCGCGCAGCAGGAGACCCGTCAGCGGGCGCGCGCCGCGCGCGGGCGCGACCGGCGCCCCGCGGTGCTCACGCTGTCCCTCACCCTGATCCTTGTCGCCGTCATCGGCGCCGCGTACGTCGCCGGCGCCCCCGAGGACGTCGACCCAGGCCTCTCGGCCCAGGCGGACACCGCCGGGCAGAGCATCGTCCGGATGGACTCCTCCACGCTCCGCGAGGGTGGGCTGTCCGGCGACTGGATCCAGCCGGATTGGCAGTCGACTGGATTCATCCCTGTCGAGGGGACGGTGCGCGAGGCCGCCAGCGGCTCCCGCGTCCTCGTCTACACCCTGCTCACCGACGCCGAGCCCGTGCTCGTGCTGGAGCAGCAGGGCCGCCTCCGCTACGACCGCGTGGCCGCGCTGCCGCGGGTCGAGGCGGGAGGCCTCGACGCCTATGTGGTCTCCACCTCCCCGAGCCGTCTCGCCTGGCAGGCGGGCGGAGTCGTCGTCGCGCTCTCGTGCAGCTGCGCCCTCGACACGCTCGAGGAGGTCGCGGCCGCGTTCCCGCAGGACGACGAGCCCGGGCCCGTCGACCAAGTCATGACCGGCCTGGGCGTCTTCGTCGACGCGCTCACCGGCCACTAGCCCCCAGGGAAGAGAACCCTCATGAACGACAACCCCTTCGCGCCTCCGCGCGACGAGTCCGGCTCGCACGGCGAGACGACTGCCACCGACACCGAGGTCTCCACCGTCCGCGTCCACGAGTCCGCGCCGGCCACGAACGACACCGTCGAGCTGCCCCCGGCGATCTCGCCGCAGCCTGCCGCCGGCGAAACCCAGGAGTTCATGCCCCCCGCGGAGCCGCCGGCCGACGTCCCGGTCGCGGCCGCCGCGCCCCAGCCCGGCCGCCTGCGCCGCTCGACCGTCGCGGCGATCGCCGCCGGCGCGCTCGTGCTCGGCCTCGGCGGCGGCCTCGGCGGTGCGTGGGCCTACGACTCCCTCACCGGCGACGACACCGCGGCCGCGTCGACGTCCTCGTCCACCACCGGCTCGACGCTGCCGACGAGCAGCTCGTCGACGATCGCGCGCACCGACGAGAACACCGTCGCGGCCATCGCGTCCGCGGTGATGCCGTCCGTGGTGTCGATCGAGAACATCCAGAACGGCCAGGAGGCCGCCGAGGGCTCCGGCTTCGTCATTCGCGAGGACGGCTACCTGCTCACCAACAACCGCGTGGTCGAGGGCTCGGACAACGACACCGTCACCGTCGTGATGAGCGACGGCACCGAGTACGACGGCGCCGTCGTCGGCGCGACCGCCGACTACGACCTCGCGGTCGTGAAGATCGACAAGGACGGCCTCACGCCGCTCGTGCTGGGCGACTCCGACGAGCTCGTCGTCGGGGACGACGTCATCGCCGTCGGCTCGCCGCTGGGCCTCGAGTCCACGGTGACCACGGGCATCGTCTCCGCGCTGCACCGCCCGGTGACCGCGGGCGACACGTCCTCGACCGCGTTCATCGACGCGATCCAGACGGACGCGGCGATCAACCCCGGCAACTCGGGCGGCCCGCTCATCAACTCCGCCGGCGAGGTCATCGGCATCAACTCGGCCATCGCGTCGCTCGGCACGTCGTCCTCCGAGGCGGGCTCGGTGGGCCTGGGCTTCGCGATCACGTCGAACCAGGCGCGCCGCACTGCCGAGGAGATCATCGCGACCGGCGAGGCGACCTACCCCGTCGTCGGCGTCATGCTCGACTCGACGTACACCGGCGAGGGCGTCAAGGTCGCCGACACGACCAACGCCGTCGCGGCCGGCGGTCCCGCCGCCGAGGCCGGCATCGAGCCCGGCGACGTCATCACCGCGATCGACGGCCGCGTCATCACCCGCAGCGAGGAGCTGATCGTCGCGATCCGCGCCAAGGCCTCCGACGACACGGTGGTGCTCACCGTCGATCGCGACGGGGACACGCAGGACATCTCGGTCACGCTCGTGCCCAACACCGACGTCACCTACCAGGACAGCGGCGAGGAGGACCAGGGCGGTCAGGGCGGCGGTGGCGGCCAGCTCTTCCCGGACCCGTCAGAATAGGGTCCATGTTCGACATCAACGGCGGGGAGCTCCTCATCCTCGTGCTGGTCGCCGTCGTGGTGATCGGCCCCGAGAGGATGCCGGAGTACGCGAAGCAGCTGCGGAACCTCGTCGTGCGCGGACGCGACATGCTCCAGGAGGGCAAGGCCACCCTGAAGAGCGAGGTCGGGGACGAGGTCGACTGGCAGCAGCTCGACCCGCGCCAGTACGACCCCCGTCGCATCGTCCGCGACGCGCTCAACGAGCCGACGCCGCCCTCGGCGGCGTCGGCTCGCCGCGTCACCGAGGCGCCCCCCGGCCAGGCGCCGTTCGACACCGAGGCCACCTGACGCATCGTCCCGCCGCCGGGCGTCCGGGGCACTCCCGGTTGTTTGGAAGAATGGCCGCATGACTCGTGTGTTCTCGGGCATGCAGCCCACCTCCGACTCCCTGCACCTCGGCAACTACCTGGGCGCGCTCGTCGAGTGGGTGAAGCTCCAGGACACGCACGACGCGATCTACTCCGTCGTCGACCTCCACGCGCTCACCACGGGCCCGGACCCCGCGCTGCTGCGGGCGCGCACGCGCCGCACCGCGGCCCAGTACCTCGCGGCCGGCGTCGACCCCGAGCGGTCGCTGTGCTTCGTGCAGTCGCACGTGCCGCAGCACGCGGAGCTCGCGTGGGTGCTGTCGACGTTCACGGGCATGGGCGAGGCGTCGCGCATGACCCAGTTCAAGGACAAGGCCCAGAAGACGGGCGAGTCCGGCGCGAACGTGGGCCTGTTCACGTATCCGATCCTCATGGCCGCGGACATCCTGCTGTACGACACGGACGTCGTGCCGGTGGGCGAGGACCAGCGCCAGCACCTCGAGCTGTCCCGCAACCTCGCCGAGCGCCTCAACACGCGCATGGGCGAGGGCACGGTCGTGGTGCCGGAGCCGCACATCGTCAAGGAGACGGCGAAGATCTACGACCTCGTCGACCCCACGAAGAAGATGTCGAAGTCGACGGGCAACCCCAAGGGCATCATCGAGATGCTCGACGACCCGAAGAAGGTCGCGAAGAACATCAGGTCGGCGACCACGGACTCCGACACCGTCATCGCCTTCGACCGCGAGGCGAAGGCGGGCGTGTCGAACCTCCTCACCATCTACTCGGCGCTCACGGGCAGGTCGGTCGAGACGCTGGTCGCGGAGTACCAGGGGAAGATGTACGGCCACCTCAAGGTCGACCTCGCCGAGGTGGTCGTCGACTACCTCACGCCGTTCCACGATGCCGCGATGGACTGGATCGAGTCGCCCGACAAGCTGGACGCGGTGCTCGCCGACGGCGCCGCCAAGGCCTCGGCGATCGCCCAGGCGACGCTCGACCGCATTTACGACAGACTGGGACTGCTGCCTCCGATGCACCGCTGACCCTCTGACCAGGGAAGGAGCCCCATGTCGACCGACGCCGACCTCAAGGCCAAGGCCAACGAGGCGGTGACGCGCGGCAAGCGGCTCAAGGAATGGTGGGACGGCTCGTCCTGGGGCAGGGGAGCCAAGCGCTTCTCCGTCCAGAACGGCAGCGTGCTCGCGTCGGGCATCGCCTACTTCACGTTGGCCTCGGTCGCCGCGGGACTGGTGGTGGCCACCACCCTGGCGACCGTGTTCCTCGCAGGGAACGAGGAGCTGCGCTCGTCGCTGGTGGACTATCTCGCGGAGGCCGTGCCCGGGCTGATCGCCGAGGACGGTCAGAACGGCATCATCCAGCCCGACGACCTCGGGTCGGGGAGCGCCACCTCGGTCGCGGGGATCATCGGTGTGGTCTCTTTCCTCATCCTCATCAACAGCGCGACGCGCTTCATCCGGGGGCTGCGCACCTCGACGCGTACGATGCTCGGCTCCGAGGTCGCGTCGCCGGTGCTCGGCAAGGTGCGGGACTTCGCGGCGCTGTTCGCGCTGCTGCTCATCGCGCTGGTCGGCGTGACCATCCAGGTGGTCGCATCGAGCGCCGCGCGCACCATCGCCGATGCGGTCGGGCTCGAGGTGCCTGCCTGGGAGATCCGCCTGATCGGCTACTTCGCGGGCGTGGTCGCGGACATGCTGTACGTCGCGCTGGTGCTCCTGCTGCTCGGCGGCGCGCGCATGTCGTGGCGCGTGTTCTGGGTCATCCTGCTCGCCGCGCTCGCGATCGGGGTGCTGCGGCTAGGAGTGTCCCTGGTAGTGCAGGGTGCGGTCGACAGCCCCGTGCTCGCGCCGTTCGCGGCGATCATCACGCTCATGGTGTTCGTCGACTACGTCAACCGGATCATCCTCATGTGCGCCGCGTGGCTCGGCGCGCATCACCGCGAGCATCACGAGGGCCAGATCCACACCGAGAGCCTCGAGCCGGCGACGGTGGTGGTCTCGGGGCGCCGCCGGCTGGGCACTCCGGTGTCGACGGCCCGCGCCATGGTGCGCAACCCGGAGGCCGCCGAGGACTGAGCGTCCTCCCGTGCTCCTCCCGGACGCAACCGGCGTACGCCGCCGGGCTCGCGCGCATCGTGCCTGGTGCCGGAGGTCGAGGTCGGTCCGGTACGCCGGTTGCGTGAGGGCAGGCGGGGGCGGGGCGAGGAGCCCCTAGATCTCGCCGGTGGTGAGCACCTTCTTGACCTCGGAGATCGCCTTGGTCACCTCGATGCCGCGCGGGCAGGCCTCGGTGCAGTTGAACGCCGTGCGGCACTTCCACACGCCGGCCTTGTCGTTGAGGATCTCGAGGCGGTCCCACTGGCCCTCGTCGCGCGAGTCGAAGATGAAGCGGTGGGCGCCCACGATCGCCTGCGGGCCGAAGTACTGGCCGTCGGTCCAGAACACCGGGCAGCTGGTGGTGCAGGCGGCGCACAGGATGCACTTGGTCGTGTCGTCGAAGCGCTGGCGGTCCTCGGGGGACTGGAGGCGCTCGCGGGCGGGGGCGTTCCCGGTGGTGACGAGGAACGGCATGATCTCGCGGTACGACGCGAAGAACGGCTCCATGTCGACGATGAGGTCCTTCTCGACCGGCAGGCCCTTGATGGGCTCGACGATGATCGGCTTCGCCGGGTTGAGGTCCTTGAGCAGCGTCTTGCACGCGAGGCGGTTGCGCGCGTTGATGCGCATCGCGTCGGAGCCGCACACGCCGTGCGCGCACGAGCGGCGGAACGCGAGCGAGCCGTCCTGCTCCCACTTGATCTTGTGGAGCGCGTCGAGCACGCGGTCGGTCGCGTGCGCCTCGACCTGGAACTCCTGCCAGTACGACTCGCCCGGCTTGTGATCGGCCGTGCCCTCCGGGTTGGTGCGGAGGATGCGCAGCGTGACCTGCATGGCCTTGACCTCGCCGACAGCGGGGGACTCGGCGGTCGCCGTCATGTCAGTACTTCCTCTCCATCGGCTGGTACTTGGTCACCACCACGGGCTTGGTGTCGAGCCGCACGCCGTCCTCGGTCGCGTACGCCATCGTGTGGTGCATGAAGTTCTCATCGTCGCGCGTGGGGAAGTCCTCGCGGTAGTGGCCGCCGCGCGACTCCTCGCGTGCGAGCGCCCCCGCGACCACCACCTCGGCGATCTCGAGCAGGAAGCCCAGCTCGACGGCCTCGAGGAGGTCGGTGTTGAAGCGCCGTCCGCGGTCGTGGATCGCGACGTCCTTGAACCGCTCCTTGAGCTCGGCGACCACGCGCTGGGCCTCCTCGAGCGAGGTCGCGTCGCGGAACACCTGGACGTTGCGGTCCATCGTCTCCTGGAGGGCCTTGCGGACGTCGGCCACGCGCTCCGTGCCGGTGCCGCCCACCGTCGCGAGGAGGCGGGTGACGACGGCCTCGACCCGGGCCGCCGCATCGTCCCGCAGGACGGGCGCCTCGTCGAGGCCGGCCGCGTACTCGGCGGCCGCGATGCCGGCGCGGCGGCCGAACACGTTGATGTCGAGCAGCGAGTTGGTGCCCAGGCGGTTGGCGCCGTGCACGGACACGCACGCGCACTCGCCGGCGGCGTAGAGGCCCTTGACGGTGTCCGTGTTGTTGCGCAGCACCTCGCCGCGGACGGTGGTGGGGATGCCGCCCATCGCGTAGTGCGCCGTGGGGTAGACGGGCACCGGCTCGGTGTAGGGCTCGACGCCCAGGTAGGTGCGCGCGAACTCGGTGATGTCCGGCAGCTTCTCGTCGATGTGGGCCGGCTCGAGGTGGGTGAGGTCGAGCAGCACGTAGTCCTTGTGGGGACCCGCGCCGCGGCCCTCGCGCACCTCGTTGGCCATCGCGCGGGCGACCATGTCGCGGGGCGCGAGGTCCTTGATGGTGGGCGCGTAGCGCTCCATGAAGCGCTCGCCTTCGGAGTTGCGCAGGATGCCGCCCTCGCCGCGCGCGGCCTCGGACAGCAGGATGCCCAGGCCCGCGAGGCCCGTCGGGTGGAACTGGAAGAACTCCATGTCCTCGAGCGGGAGGCCGGCGTTGAGGGCGATGCCCATGCCGTCGCCCGTGAGGGTGTGCGCGTTCGAGGTGGTCTTGAAGACCTTGCCGGCGCCGCCGGTCGCGAACACGACCGACTTGGCGCGGAACGTGTGGATGTCGCCGGTCGACAGCTCGAGCGCGACCACGCCCGCGACCGCGACCTCCTCGCCCGGCGCCGCGGCCTGCGGGTCCTGGTCGAGGATGAGGTCGAGCACGTAGTACTCGTTGAAGAACTCGACCTCCTGCTTGATGCACTGCTGGTACAGCGTCTGCAGGATCATGTGGCCCGTGCGGTCCGCGGAGTAGCAGGCGCGACGCACCGCGGCCTCGCCGTGGTTGCGCGTGTGGCCACCGAAGCGGCGCTGGTCCACCTTGCCGTCGGGCGTGCGGTTGAAGGGCAGGCCCATCTTCTCGAGGTCGAGCACCGCGTCGATCGCCTCGTGGCAGAGGATCTCCGCCGCGTCCTGGTCGACCAGGTAGTCGCCGCCCTTGATGGTGTCGAAGACGTGCCACTCGGCGCTGTCGTCCTCGACGTTGGCGAGCGCCGCGGCCATGCCGCCCTGCGCCGCGCCGGTGTGGGAGCGGGTCGGGTAGAGCTTCGTGAGGACGGCGGTTCGCGCGCGCTGCGAGCTCTCGAGGGCCGCGCGCATGCCGGCGCCGCCGGCGCCGACGATGACGACGTCGTACTCGTGGTGGGTCATCGGACATCCTCACAGAAGCTGGGGAGCAGGGACGGGTCGGCGTCGACCGGGCACGCGTCGAAGGTGAAGATCACGAGCGAGCCGAGCACGATGATGCCGATCACCGCGACGCCGAGCGCCCCGTGGAGCACCTTCCGCAGCCACGGGCGCTGCGCGTAGTCGTTGACGAGCAGGCGCATGCCGTTGCCGCCGTGCAGCAGCGCGAGCACGAGCATGACGAGGTCCCAGACCTGCCACAGCGGCGACGCCCACTTGCCGGCCACGAAGGCGAAGTCGATCTGGCTGATGCCGTCGCCCGTCATGAGGTTGATGAAGAGGTGGGTGAGGATGAGGACGAGCAGCACCGGGCCGGTGACGCGCATGAACACCCACGACCACTTCTCGGCGTTGTGGCGGGTGCGGCCGGACGGGACGCGCGGCGGGCGCGTGGGGGACTGCGCGGTCATCACGCACCTCCGAAGACGTGGCCGAGGTGGCGCCACAGGAACGGCACCATGAGCACCGCGAACGCGATCCACACGGCCCACACGAGCTGGCGCTGGTGGCGCAGGGCCCACGTCGACCGGTCGACGGCGATGATGCGGATGCCGTTGAAGGCGTGCAGCAGGATCGCGGCGACGAGGCCGGCCTCGACGAGCCCGTACAGCGGCGTCTTGTAGCTCCCGATGACCTCGTTGTACGCCTCGGGGGACACCCGCACGAGCGAGGTGTCCAGGACGTGGACGAGCAGGAAGAAGAAGATGGCCACGCCGGTGACACGGTGGACCACCCACATCCACATGCCCTCGTGGCCTCGGTACAACGTCGTCGGTGACACGGGTCTCCTCACAGCACTTCTCCGGGCTTGACGGCCATCCTAGTGTGGTCGCCATGAGGGCTGAGAACACCAACGCGCGAATCGTGTCCGATCTCGTAGACGATCTGATCACCGTGATCCCCGCGGGCGGAGTGGGGTCCCGCCTGTGGCCGCTGTCGCAGCCCCACCGGCCCAAGTTCCTGCTCGACCTGCTCGGCACCGGAGCGACGCTCATCCAGGAGACGGTCGCGCGCGTGAGCCCCCTGTCGGAGCGCGTGATGATCGTGACGGGCGAGCGGCACGCCGATGCGGTCGCCGCCCAGGTGCCCGACGTGCCGGCCGCCAACCTCGTCACCGAGCCCAGCCCGCGCGACTCGATGGCCGCCATCGCGCTCGCGGCCGCGCTCATCGAGAAGCGCTGGGGAGCGGCCGTGATGGCCTCGTTCGCGGCGGACCACCTCATCCCCGACGGCGACGCGTTCCGCGCCACCGTGCGCGAGGCGGCCCGCGTCGCCCGCGACGGCAAGGTCGTCGTCATCGGCATCGAGCCGACCGAGCCGTCCACCGCCTTCGGCTACATCGAGATGGGCGCCCCGCTGTCGGGCGAGGCCCGCGAGGTCGCCGCCTTCACCGAGAAGCCCGACGCCGAGACTGCCGCAGGCATGCTCGCGCGCGGCGGCTACGCCTGGAACGCGGGCATGTTCGTGATGCGCACCGACGTGCTGCTCGGCCACCTCGACCGCCTGCAGCCGACCCTCGCCGCGGGCGTCCGCGAGATCGCCGAGGCGTGGGACGGGCCCGAGCGCGCCGAGGTCCTCGCCCGCGTGTGGCCCACGCTCACCAAGATCGCGATCGACCACGCGATCGCGGAGCCCGTCGCCGCGGCCGGCGGCGTCGCCGTGGTCCCCGGCGCGTTCGAGTGGCACGACGTCGGCGACTTCGACTCGCTCGCCGAGCTCTCGGGCGCCGAGGACGGCACCGTGGCCATCGGCCGCGACCTCCCGGTCGCGACCGTCGCCGCGCGCGGCCCCCTCGTCGTGGGCGGCACCAAGCCGGTCGTCGTCGTGGGCGTGGACGATGCGGTGGTGGTCGAGTCCGACGAGGCCATCCTCGTGACCGTGCGATCCGCCGCGCAGCGCGTGAAGGACGCCGCCGCGGCGCTCGCCGAGTCCTGAAACATCACGGAATCGTTGCGAAGGCGCAACGTGCAGGCGACCGTTCGTAACATAGACGCCCGTACGATGACCCCGTACTACTCCCGCCCGGTGGCAGCCGGGCATGACAGCTAAGGGAAGACACCTGATGAAGAACACCATCCGTGTGGGTGCGGTCGCCGCGATCTCGGCGCTCGCCCTGGCCGCCTGTGCGTCCGCCCCCGAGGAGGAGACCTCCTCGTCGGCCACCGCCGACACCGGCGCCCCCGCCGAGACCGTCGACTTCAAGGCCTGCATGGTCTCCGACTCGGGCGGCTTCGACGACCAGTCGTTCAACCAGTCCGGCTACGAGGGCCTGACCCGCGCGGAGTCGGAGCTCGGCATCGAGATCGCCTCGGCCGAGTCCTCCACCGAGGCCGACTTCGGCCCGAACATCGAGGCCCAGGTCGCCGCCGGCTGCGACCTCATCATCACCGTCGGCTTCCTGCTCTCGCAGGCGACCGTGGACGCGGCGCTCGCGAACCCGGACGTCCACTTCGCGATCATCGACGACCTCGCGGACAACGACTTCGACGGCGAGATCGACGCCCCGAACATCAAGCCGATCACCTTCGAGACCGACGAGGCCTCGTTCCTCGCGGGCTACGCCGCGTCCAGCGTGACCGGCGGCACCATCTCGACCTTCGGCGGCATGAACATCCCGTCGGTCACCATCTTCATGGACGGCTACCTCGCCGGCGCGAACTACTACAACGACACCAACTCGGCCGACGTCAAGGTCCTCGGCTGGGACGGCACCGACGGCCAGTTCACCGGTGACTTCTCCGACCAGGCCAAGGGCAAGAACGTCACCGAGACGTTCCTGGACCAGGGCGCCGACATCGTCATGCCCGTCGCGGGCCCCGTGGGCCTCGGCGCCGCGGCCGCTGTCGAGTCCGCCGGTGACGCGTGGCTGATCGGTGTGGACTCCGACTGGACCCTCACCACCGACTACGCCGACATCATCTTCACCTCGGTGCTGAAGAACATCGGCAACTCGGTCTTCGACACGATCTCCGAGACCATCGACGCGGGCTTCTCGACCGAGCCCTACGTCGGCACGCTCGAGAACGAGGGCGTGGGCGTCGCGGACTTCGCCGAGGGCACCGTGTCCGACGCGGTCCTCACCGAGCTCGACACGATCAAGGCCGGCATCATCGACGGCTCGATCTCGGTCGACCTCTCCTAAAGAACCACCAGCGCGGGGGCGCGCCACGGGCCTGGCCTGTGGCGCGCCCCTTGCCGTCTCCGCTAGTAGGCTCGGTTGAGTCCGGGCAAAGACGTGGGAGGACCCCTGTGAAACTCGAGCTCCGCGGTATCACCAAGCGCTTCGGAGACTTCACCGCGAACGACCGGATCGACCTCGTGGTCGAGCCCGGAACCGTCCACGCCCTCCTGGGCGAGAACGGCGCCGGCAAGTCGACGCTCATGAACGTGCTGTTCGGCCTGTACGACGCCGACGAGGGCGAGGTGCTGCTCGACGACGAGCCGGTCGTCTTCGACGGCCCGGGCGATGCCATGGCGGCCGGCATCGGCATGGTGCACCAGCACTTCATGCTCGTGCACCCGTTCACCGTCGCCGAGAACGTGATGCTCGGCCACGAGGACGTGCGCGGACCCGCGAAGCTCCTCGACGTCGAGGCGGCCCGCGCGAAGGTCCGCGAGATCTCCGAGCGCTTCAACTTCAACGTCGACCCCGACGCCGTCATCGAGGACCTCCCGGTGGGCGCGCAGCAGCGGGTCGAGATCATCAAGGCGCTGTCGCGCGACGCGTCGCTGCTGATCCTGGACGAGCCCACCGCCGTGCTCACGCCCCAGGAGACCGACGAGCTGCTCGGCATCGTCAAGGACCTCCGCGACGCCGGCACGGCCGTCGTGCTCATCACCCACAAGCTCCGCGAGGTGCAGGCCGTCGCCGACACGATCACCGTGATCCGTCGCGGCAAGGTCGTGGGCACCGCCGAGCCGACGGCCTCGCAGGAGGAGCTCGCCTCGCTCATGGTCGGCCGCGCCGTCACGATGCGCGTGGACAAGGAGCCCGCGAAGCCCGGCGAGACGATGCTCGAGGTCGACGGCCTCACCGTGGTCGACGCCGCGGGCATCGTCCAGCTCGACGACGTCTCCTTCGAGGTCAAGGCGGGCGAGATCCTCGCGATCGCCGGCGTCCAGGGCAACGGCCAGACCGAGCTCACGGAGGCGCTCCTCGGCGTGGTGCCGACCGACGCGGGCAACGCCACGCTCGACGGCGAGGTCATCACCGGCCGCACGATCAAGGAGGTGCTGCACTCCGGCATCGGCTTCGTCCCGGAGGACCGCACCGAGGACGGCATCGTCGCGAGCATGACGATCGCGAACAACCTCATCCTCGACGTGCACGACAAGGCCCCCTACGCCAAGGGCGGTGCCCTGCAGCCCAAGGTGATCGCCGACGAGGCGCGCAAGCACGTCGAGCAGTTCGACGTCCGCGCGACCGGCATCGACCAGACCACCGGCTCGCTGTCGGGCGGCAACCAGCAGAAGGTGGTGCTCGCGCGCGAGCTGTCCCGCCCGCTCAAGCTGCTCATCGCCTCGAACCCGACCCGCGGCCTGGACGTCGGGTCGATCGAGTTCGTCCACAAGCGCATCGTCGCCGAGCGCGACTCCGGCGCCGCCGTCATCATCGTGAGCGCCGAGCTCGACGAGGTGGTCGCGCTCGCCGACCGCATCGCGGTCATGTACCACGGCCGGATCGTCGGCATCGTGCCGCCGGACACCGACCGCGACACGCTCGGCCTCATGATGGCCGGCGCCCACGACGAGGAGGAGGCGGCGTGAGCGCCGACAGCCAGACCACCGAGGACCGGCCCGACGAGGGTGCCCCGCCGGAGGACCGCTGGCGCCGCGCGCTGAGGGAGATCGTCGAGAGCTCGTCCATGGTCGTCTTCATGGCGATCGTCGCGTCGATGATCATCGGCGGCGTGCTCATCATCTTCGCGGACGAGGCGGTCCGCGAGTCCGCCGCGTACTTCTTCTCGCGTCCGGGCGACACCTTCTCCGCGATCGGCGACGCCCTCGGATCCGCGTACTCCTCGATGTTCAACGGCGCCGTCCTCAACCTCGAGGCCTCGTCCTTCGCGGGCGTCATCAAGCCGCTCACCCAGACGCTCACCATGGCGACGCCCCTGATCTTCGCGGGTCTCGGCCTCGGCATCGGCTTCCGCGCGGGCCTGTTCAACATCGGTGCCCAGGGCCAGCTGCTCATGGGCGCCACCTTCGGGGCCTACATCGGCTTCGCGTTCAGCCTCCCCGCCGGCCTCCACCTGCTGCTCGCCGTGATCGGCTGCGCGGTCGGCGGCGCCCTGTGGGGCTTCATCCCCGGCATCCTCAAGGCCAAGCGCGGCGCGCACGAGGTGATCGTCACGATCATGCTCAACTACGTCGCGCTGTACCTCGTGGCATGGCTGCTGTCGCTCGATGCCTTCCAGCGCGAGGGCAGCGACAACCCCATCTCGCCTTTCGTCGCCGAGACGGCGCAGTACCCGAAGATCCTCGGGGTGCAGTTCAACCTGCACCTCGGCTTCCTTCTCGCGCTCGCGTGCGCGTGGGGCGCGTGGTGGCTGATGGAGCGCTCGACCCTCGGCTTCCGCCTGCGCGCCGTGGGCGCCAACCCGAGCGCGGCGCGCACGGCGGGCATGAACATCGGCACCGCGACGATCATCACGATGGTGATCGCCGGTGGTCTCGCGGGCCTCGCGGGCTCCGCTCCGGTGCTCGGCACCCAGAAGTTCCTCACGGATGCGGTCGCGGGAACGCTCGGCTTCGACGCGATCACGGTCGCGCTGCTCGGCCGCTCCCGGCCGCTCGGCATCGTGCTCGCCGCGATCCTGTTCGGCGGCCTCCAGGCCTCCGGCCCGTCGCTCCAGGTCAACGCCGGCCTCCCGGTCGACATCGTCGTCGTGATCCAGGCGCTCATCGTGCTGTTCATCGCGGCGCCGCCCCTGGTCCGCGCAATGTTCCGGTTGCCCGCCCCCGCCCACGAGAAGGAGGTGGCGGCATGACCGCGACCGTCGCCGACGCCCCCGCCGCCCCGGTGTCGGGTGCCCCCATCCCGCCCAAGAAGTGGGGCGCCGCGATCGCCCTCGGCGTGATCGCGCTGCTGTCGCTGATCTTCTTCGGCTTCGGCACGCCGGCCGGCTCGACCACGAGGTTCGTGATCGCGCGCAAGACGGACTTCATCCAGCTGCCGAGCCTCACGGTGCCGTCGGAGCTCGCGGCGATCCTGCTGTCGCTCGTCGGCCTCGCGCTCGCCGGCTGGGTCGCGTACCGCGCGAACCAGCGTCGCAAGGTCGGGATCTGGCTGCCCATCGTCTACGGCATGGCGATCATGGGCGCGCTGCTCACGTGGGCGGGCGCCGGCCGCGAGGCCACCAGCATCCAGCTGACCGGCCTGCTCACCAGCTCGCTTTTCCTCGCCGTGCCGCTCGTCTTCGGCGCCCTCGCCGGCACGCTCTGCGAGCGCTCCGGCATCATCAACATCGCGATCGAGGGCCAGCTGCTCGCCGGCGCCTTCCTCGCGGCGCTCATCGGCTCGATGGCCGGCAACGCGTACGCGGGCCTCATCGCGGCGCCCGTCGCGGGCGCCCTGGTCGGCCTGCTGCTGGCGATCTTCGCCACCAAGTACTGGGTCAACCAGATCGTCGTCGGCGTGGTGCTCAACATGCTTGTCGTCGGCCTCACCGGCTTCTTCTTCAGCACGCTGATGAGCGACGACCCGTCGCTCAACCAGCCGATCGGCCTCGAGAAGCTGCCGATCCCGCTGCTGTCGAAGATCCCGGTCCTCGGCCCGGTGCTCTTCAACCAGAACCTGCTGGTCTACATCCTGTACGTCGCCGTCGCGGTGCTGCAGATCATGCTCTTCAAGTCCCGCTGGGGCCTGCGCGTGCGCGCCGTCGGCGAGCACCCCAAGGCCGCGGACACCGTGGGCATCCAGGTCAACCGCACCCGCATCCGCAACACTGTGCTGGGCGGCGCGGTCGCCGGCCTCGGCGGCGCGTTCTTCACGGTCGCGTCGGGCCTCGCGTTCGGCAAGGAGATGACGGCCGGCAAGGGCTATATCGCGCTGGCCGCGATGATCCTCGGCCGGTGGAGCCCGCGCGGCGCGCTCGCCGCGGCGCTGCTCTTCGGCTTCGCGGACGCGCTGCGCGTGCAGCTGGGCGCGATCGGCTCCCCGATCCCGTCGCAGTTCCTCGCCATGACCCCGTACCTCGCGACCATCTTCGCCGTCGCCGGCCTCGTGGGTCACGCCCGCCCGCCGGCCTCCGAGGGCATCCCCTACAAGAAGTAGGACGATGACCGACGTCGACTGGGAGCTCCTCCGCGCCAAGGCGCGCGAGGCGAGCGAGCGGGCCTACGTGCCCTACTCGAAGTACCGGGTGGGCGCCGCGGCGCTCACCGACACCGGGCAGGTGGTGACCGGCGCCAACGTCGAGAACGCCAGCTACGGGCTCACGCTGTGCGCCGAGTGCGCGCTCGTGTCGAAGCTGCACACGGACGCCCTGGGCAGGCGCCTCGTCGCGTTCGCGTGCGTCGACGCGGCGGGCGCGCCGCTCCAGCCGTGCGGCCGCTGCCGGCAGCTGCTGTACGAGTTCGGCGGCCCCGCCCTGCTCATCGACGGGCCCGAGGGCACCCTCACCCTGGACGATCTTCTTCCGTGGGCCTTCGGGCCCCAGCACCTCGAGGAGGGCTGATGGCCGAGCGCCACGACGCCGTCGACGTCATCCGCGTCAAGCGGGACGGCGGCACCCTGACCGACGACCAGATCGACTGGGTGGTCGACGCCTACACGCGCGGCGCGGTCGCGGACGAGCAGATGAGCTCGCTCGCGATGGCGATCCTCCAGCGCGGCATGAGCCGCGCCGAGATCGCGCGCTGGACCCAGGCGATGATCGACACGGGGGAGCGGCTCGACTTCTCGTCGCTGTCCCGCCCCACCGCGGACAAGCACTCCACCGGCGGCGTGGGCGACAAGATCACGCTGCCGCTCGCCCCGCTCGTCGCGGCGTGCGGCGTCGCGGTGCCGCAACTGTCCGGGCGCGGCCTCGGCCACACGGGCGGCACCCTCGACAAGCTCGAGTCGATCCCCGGCTGGCGCGCCGCGCTCTCGAACGAGGAGATGCTGGCGCAGCTCGAGGACGTCGGCGCGGTCATCTGCGCGGCCGGCTCGGGCCTCGCCCCCGCGGACAAGAAGCTCTACGCGCTGCGCGACGTCACCGGGACGGTCGAGGCCATCCCGCTCATCGCCTCGTCCATCATGAGCAAGAAGATCGCCGAGGGCACGGGCGTGCTCGTGCTCGACGTCAAGGTCGGCACCGGCGCGTTCATGAAGGACCTCGACCAGGCGCTCGAGCTCGCGCGCACCATGGTCGACCTGGGCACCGACGCGGGCGTGGTGACCTCCGCGCTGCTCACGGACATGTCGACCCCGCTGGGCCGCGGCATCGGCAACGGCCTCGAGGTCACCGAGTCCGTCGACGTGCTCGCGGGCGGCGGCCCCGACGACGTCGTCGAGCTCACGCTCGCCCTCGCGCGCGAGATGCTCGCCGGCGCGGGCGTCACCGACGTCGACCCGGCCGATGCGCTCAAGGACGGCCGCGCGATGGACGCGTGGCGGCGCATGATCGCCGCGCAGGGCGGCGACCCGGACGCGCCGATGCCGGACGCGCCGCACGTCGAGGAGGTGCGCGCCGACCGCGACGGCGTCATCACCCGCATGGACGCCATGGGCGTCGGCGTCGCGGCGTGGCGCCTGGGCGCCGGCCGCGCGCGCAAGGAGGACCCCGTGCAGGCGTCCGCGGGCGTGTACCTGCACAAGGTCGTCGGCGACGAGGTGCGCGCCGGGGACGTCGTCATGACCCTCCACACGGAGACCGAGGACCGCATGCCCCGCGGCCTGGCCGCGCTGGCCGAGGCCTGCGGCGGCGACGGCACGCTCGACATCACCCCGGGCGGGTCGGTCGAGCGCAGCATCATCCTCGACGCCGTCGGCGCGCACACCCGCTAGATGGCCTGGACGCTCACCGCCGTGGCGGCCCGCGCGGCGGGCCTGCTCGGGCTGTCCGAGCGGCGCCCGCCCGAGGACGTCGCCGCCCTCGAGGGGCTGTTCGAGCGCGCCTTCCAGCGCGCCGTCGACCGCGCCTCCGCCGCCGACGCCAAGGCGCTCGAGGTTTCACGCGACCAGATGGCGGACGATGCGCCGGTCCTGCACCGCGCGGTCGCCTCCGGGGCGCCCATCCCCGCCGTCGCGGCGCTCGCCGCCGCGTGGGACGGGCTGGGGGAGGAGACGCGGCGCATCGTCGCCCATCCGCAGGGCGAGTCGACCGGCGCGCTCGAGTGGGGCGGCGTCCGCGCGCGCCAGGTGGACCAGACGACGTGCGGCGCCGCGACGATGGCCGTCATGCTCATGGTCGGCGACCCGTTCGTCGCGCTGTGGATCGCGACCGGCCGCGCGCTGGCCGGGTACGAGCCGTCCGAGGCGCTCCACGCCGAGGCCGAGGGCTTCGAGACCCTCACGATCGAGGAGCGCTGGCACGCGCTGCAGCGGGTCATCCACGCGCAGACGACCGCCTCGGCGGTCGGGCCCGTCGCGTGGCCGCGCTCGCTCGGGACACCCCCGTGGAAGGTCGACGACTCGACGCGCTTCGCGGGCCTGCTCTTCCGCGGCTCGCTGGTCGACGACTCGTCGCCGGAGGCGCTCGCACCGCTGCTCGCGCACGCGCGGCGCGCGCTCGGCGACGGCATCCCGGTGCCGATGTTCACGGCGGGCGACTCGTCGCTCGGGCTCGACTCCGTGATCCCGCGGCACGTCGTGCTGCTCGTCGCGGACACCGGCGACGGCTTCCGCGTCTACGAGCCGAGCGCGGGCGCGGTGCTGCCCCTCGCCGACGCCGACCTGCGGCCCGACGCGGGCCGGCTGCCCGCCCTCGGGCACTGGTCGCGCGCCGCGTGGCTGGTGCTGCCGGTGCCGCGGCGCTCGTGACGCGCGGCCCGCATCGCGCGGCTAGCCTGGCCTCATGACTCTCAGCACCGAGGACATCCTCGCCCTGCCCAAGGTCGTGCTCCACGACCACCTCGACGGTGGCCTCCGTCCCGCGACGCTCATCGAGCTCGCCGGCGAGATCGGGCACGAGCTGCCGTCGACCGACCCGGCCGAGCTCGCGGAGATCTTCGCGACGAACGCGAACTCCGGCGACCTGGTGCGCTATCTCGAGGCCTTCGCCCACACCACCGCGGTCATGCAGACCGCCGCCAACCTCACCCGCGTCGCGCGCGAGGCCGTGCTCGACCTCGCCGCGGACGGCGTCATCTACGCCGAGCTGCGCTACGCGCCCGAGCAGCACGTCTCCGGCGGGCTGTCGCTCCAGGAGGTCGTCGAGGCCGTCCAGGCCGGCATCGAGGAGGGCGTCTCCGCCGCGCTCGAGGCGGGCTTCGCGATCCGCGCGACCGCGATCCTCGACGCGATGCGCCACCTCGACCGCTCGCTCGAGATCGCGCAGCTCGCGCTCGACAACCGTGGAACGTGCTGCGTGGGCTTCGACATCGCGGGCCCGGAGCTCGGCTTCCCGGCCGCGAACCACCGCGAGGCCTTCCAGCTGCTGCGCGAGCACCACATGCCCGTCACCATCCACGCGGGCGAGGCCGACGGCGCCGCCTCGGTGGGCGAGGCCATCGGCCTGGGCTCGGCCCGCCGCGTCGGCCATGGCGTGCGCATCCACGAGGACATCGACGGCTTCGGCGGCGAGGAGCTCGTCCTCGGCGTCATCGCGCAGCACGCGCTCGACATGCAGATCCCGCTCGAGTGCTGCCCGACCTCGAACGTCCAGACGGCCGCCGCATCGTCCATCGCGGACCACCCCATGCACGAGCTGCGGAACCTGGGCTTCGCGGTCACCGTCAACACCGACAACCGCCTGGTGTCGGGCGTGACGATGTCGTCGGAGTTCGCGGCGCTGGCCGAGGTGGGCTGGACCAAGGAGGACCTGTTCGAGGCGACCCTCGCCGCCGCGTGGGGTGCGTTCCTGCCCTACGACGAGAAGGCGGACCTCGCCGAGCTCGTGATCGAGGGCTACGGCATCGACCTGTGACGCCGGCCGTCGTGGGCCTCAGTGCGCGAGCTTGAGGCCCACGACGCAGCCGACGATGCCGAGGATGAGGACGATGCGCAACAGGCTTGCGCTCTCGGCGCCCGTGGCCATCGCGTAGCCGACCGTCAGCGCGGCGCCGATGCCGACCCACACCGCGTAGGCCGTGCCGACAGGCAGGCCCCGCATCGCGTACGCGAGGCCGCCCATGCTCGCGGCGAGCGCGACCCCGAAGACGACGGTGGGCCCGAGGCGGGTGAAGCCCTCGCTGCGGCCGAGCGCGGTCGCCCAGACGGCCTCGAGGATCCCGGACAGGACGAGGATGATCCATGACATGGCGTGCTCCCGTGTGACGTCTTGTCGCAAGGCCGGGTACGTCACCCTCGTCCGGGAGCCGCGGATCGGGCTCTGGCCCGAGGGTCTCACGCCCCCCGGCGGGTGGCAAACCCGCGCGCGTCCTAGGCTGGTCCCATGACTCTCACCCGTGCCGAGCTGGCCCGCTACGTCGACCACACCCTCCTCAAGCCCGAGGCCACCCCCGCGGACGTCGAGGCGCTCATCGCGGAGGGCGCCGATCTCGGCGTGTTCTCCGTGTGCGTGTCGCCGTCGATGCTGCCCGTGACCACCCCCGAGGGGCTCGCCGTCGCGACCGTGTGCGGCTTCCCGTCGGGCAAGCACCAGTCGTCCATCAAGGCCGCCGAGGCCGCGCTGTCGATCGAGCAGGGCGCCGACGAGGTCGACATGGTGATCGACATCGCCGCCGCGCTCGCGGGCGACTTCGACGCCGTGCAGGCGGACGTCGCGGCCGTGCGCGCCGCCGTGCCGGACGGGAAGATCCTCAAGGTCATCATCGAGTCCGCCGCGCTGACCGACGAGGCGATCGTGGGCGCGTGCCGGGCGTCCGAGGCCGCGGGCGCCGACTTCGTCAAGACCTCGACCGGATTCCACCCCGCGGGCGGCGCGTCCGTCGAGGCCGTAAAGCTCATGGCCGAGACGGTGGGCGGGCGCCTCGGCGTCAAGGCCTCCGGAGGCATCCGGACCTGGGACGCGGCCGTGGCCATGATCGAGGCCGGCGCGACCCGCCTCGGCCTGTCCGGCACGGCGGCCGTGCTCGACGGCGCGGAGGCGACCGGGTCCTACTGACCCACCGCGCTCGCCCCCGACGCCGCGGCGCGGCCTCGCCGGTGCGCGGCCCTAGATTCCCAGCGCCGCCGTGACGTCCGCGCGGAGCAGCTCCATCGTGGTGGCGGCGGCGGCCTTGGCCCCCGCGACGTCGTCGCCCTCGACGGGCACGATCACCTCGAGGTACGCCTTGACCTTCGGCTCGGTGCCGGAGGGGCGCACGATCACGCGCGCGCCCGACTCCGCCGCGAGGTGCAAGCCCGTGGTACCCGGCAGCCCGCGGAAGCCCTCCGACATGTCGTCGGTCGCCACGACGGGCGAGCCGGCGAGCGTGGCCGGCGGGGCGGACATGAGCCGCGACATCGTCGCCGGGATCTCCGCGAGGTCCGCGTACCGCGCCGAGACCTGCGACGTCAGGTAGACGCCGTAGGCGCGCGCGAGGTCGTCGATCGCGTCGGCGAGCGTGCGTCCGGCGGCCTTGAGCTCGGACACGAAGTCGGCCATGAGCAGCGCCGCGGAGACGCCGTCCTTGTCGCGGACCAGGTCCGGCGCGACGCAGTAGCCGAGCGCCTCCTCGTAGCCGAACACCATGCGCGGCGTCCGGCCGATCCACTTGAAGCCGGTGAGCGTGTTGGCGTGGCCCAGCCCGTGCGCCTCCGCGATCGCGCCCAGCTGCTGCGAGGACACGATCGAGTTGGCGAGGACGTGCGAGCCGGCCGCCGTGCGCGAGGCGATCCGCTCGCCCAGCAGCGAGCCGACCACGTCGCCGTGGAGCATCGTCCACGCGCCGTCGACCATCGTGGCGACCGCGCAGCGGTCCGCGTCGGGGTCGTTGGCGATGACGACGTCGGCGCCCACGGACCCCGCCAGCGCCAGCGCGAGGTCGATCGCGCCCTTCTCCTCGGGGTTGGGGAAGTCGACGGTGGGGAAGTCGGGGTCCGGCTCGGCCTGCTCGGCCACCGTGTGCACGTCGGTGAAGCCGGCGGCGCGCAGCACGCGCTCGACGGTCTCGCCGCCCACGCCGTGCAGCGGGGTGAGGACGATGCGGGTGGCGGCCCGGCGCGCGGCGACCGGCTCGACGTCGCCCCCGAGGGCGGCGACCTGGTCGACGTAGTCGTCGACCACGCCCTCGCCCAGCACGCGCCAGCCCTCGGACGAGCGCGGCACCGCGGCGACGGCAGGGACCGCGGCGATGCGCGCGGCGATCTCCGCGTCGTAGGGCGGCACGATCTGCGCGCCCTGGCCCTCGTCGGTGACGACGCGTCCGCCCAGGTAGACCTTGTAGCCGTTGTCCTGCGGCGGGTTGTGCGACGCGGTCACCATGACGCCCGCATCGGCGTCGAGGAGGCGGGTGGCGAAGGCGAGCACCGGCGTGGGCAGGGTGCGGGGCAGCAGCAGCGCCTCGTGGCCGGCCGCGGTCATCACGGCGGCCGTGTCGATCGCGAAGTCGTGCGAGCCGTGGCGCGCGTCGTAGCCGATCGCGACCCGCGCGGGCCCGTCCACGCCGAGCTCCGCGAGCGCGTCGGTGAGGTACTTCGCGAGCCCCGCCGCCGCGCGGATGACGACCGCGCGGTTCATGCGGTTGGGGCCCGCACCGATGCGTCCGCGCAGGCCCGCGGTGCCGAACTCGAGGAAGCCCGCGAAGCGGTCCTCGAGGTCCTCGAGCGCCTCCGCGTCGCCGCCCACCGCGGCCTCGAGCACGCGCGTGAGCTCCTCGCGGGTGACGTCGTCCGGGTCGTCCTCGATCCAGGCCTCGGCCCGGGCCAGCAGCTCCTCCATCACATCTCCCTCACGATGGCGGCGAGCAGCGCGGAGATGCGGGGCCCCGCCTCGCGGCCCGCGTCGAGCACCTCCTGGTGGTCGAGCGTGTCGCCGCCGATGCCGGCGGCGAGGTTGGTGACGAGCGACAGGCCGAGGATCTCCATGCCGGCCTCGCGCGCCGCGATCGCCTCGAGCACGGTCGACATGCCCACGAGGTTCGCGCCGAGCGTCGCGGCCATCCGCACCTCCGCGGGCGTCTCGTACTGGGGGCCCGTGAACTGGATGTAGATGCCGTCGACGAGCTCGCCGTCGATGCCGCGCGCGATGTCCCGCAGCCGCGGCGAGTACACCTGGCTCATGTCGACGAACGTCGCGCCCTCGAGCGGGGTCGCGCCCGTGAAGTTGATGTGGTCCTCGAGCAGCACCACCGAGCCCGGGCCCACGTCGGGACGGGTCGAGCCGCAGCCGTTCGTCAGCACCAGCTGCGTGCAGCCCGCGGCGGCGGACATGCGGATCGCGTGCGCGACCTTGGCCGCGTCGCGCACCTGGTAGAAGTGCTGGCGCGCGCCCAGCACGAGCACCCGCTTGCCGTTCGGGGTCACGAGCGAGCGGAACACGGGATGGTGGCCGGGCACGACGTGCGCGTCGAAGCCGGGCACGTCGGTGGCGTCGATCCGCGCGACCTCCTCGCCGATGAGGTCGGCCGCGCCGCCCCAGCCGGAGCCGAGGACGAGGGCGATGTCGTGGTGGTCGACGCCGGTCGCGGCGGCGAGGGTGGCCGCGGCCTCCGCGGCGAACTGGGTGGCAGAAGTCATGCGTCGAGCCTAGCCCGCGCGCCCGCCGCGGGCAGGGCGGGAGCGGGGACGATGCGCGGCGTCCCAAGCCGCCCGTGACCGGGGACGATGCGTCGCGACCGGCGCATCGGCCCGCGTGCGGTTGAATGGGGCCATGTCCCCTCGCGTCGTCATCGTCGGCGGCGGTCCGGGCGGCTACGAGGCGGCCCTGGTGGCCGTCAAGGCCGGGGCGGAGGTGACGCTCGTCGAGCGTCACGGCCTCGGCGGCAATGCCGTCCTCACCGACGTCGTCCCCTCGAAGACCGTCATCGCCACAGCGGAGTGGCTCACCATCGCCGGGCGCGCGTCCGAGCTCGGCATCCGTCGCCACGACGGCGACGAGATCGCGAGCGACCTCACCGTCGACATGGCGCAGGTCAACGCGCGCGTCAAGGCGCTCGTGCGGAAGCAGTCCGGCGACATCGGCGCCCGGCTCGAGCGCAACGGCGTCCGCGTCCTCACGGGCGAGGCCCGCCTCGACGGGCCGCACGCCGTGGTGGCGGGCGACGATCGCCTCGAGGCCGACGCGGTGCTGCTCGCCGTGGGCGCGCGGCCGCGCGTGGTGCCCGGCTGCGAGCCCGACGGCGAGCGCATCCTCACGTGGACCCAGCTGTACGACCTCGACGAGCTGCCCGCGCACCTCATCGTGGTGGGCTCGGGCGTCACCGGCGCGGAGTTCGCGGGCGCGTACCGGCTGCTCGGCTCCGAGGTCACGCTCGTCGCGTCGAAGGACCGCGTGCTCGCGCGCGAGGACCCCGACGCGTCGGCGCACCTCACGCAGGTGTTCCGCGACCGCGGCATGCACCTCGTGGGCGGGCGCGCCGCCTCCGTCGAGTGCACGGGCGACGGCGTCCGCGTCACGCTCGAGGACGGCACCGTGCTCGACGGCTCGCACGCCCTCATGGCGGTCGGCTCGGTGCCCAACACCGAGGGCATCGGGCTCGAGGAGGCCGGCGTCGAGCTCGACGACCGCGGCCTCATCCGCGTCGACCGTGTGAGCCGCACCACCGCGCGCGGCGTCTACGCGGCGGGCGACTGCACCGGCGTGCTGCCGCTCGCCTCCGTCGCCGCGACGCAGGGGCGCATCGCGATGGCGCACGCGCTGGGCGACGCGGTCACGCCGCTCGACCTGGGCCTCGTCGCCTCCAACGTCTTCACGGTCCCGGAGATCGCGTCCGTGGGCGCGAGCGAGGCCGAGCTCAAGGAGCGCGGCCTGTTCTACGAGGTGTCGAGGCTGGACCTCGTGCGCAACCCGCGGGCGAAGATGCTCGGCATCGACGAGGGCTTCGTCAAGGTCTTCGGCCACACGGTCACCGGCCAGGTGTTCGGGGCGGTCATCGTCGCGCCGCGCGCGGGAGAGCACATCTTCCCGCTGTCCGTGGCCGTCGCGCACCACCTCACCGTCGACGATGTCGCGGACGCCTTCACCGTCTACCCGTCGCTGACGGGCACGATCGCGGAGGCGGCGCGCCGCCTCCACCGCATGGAGGACCCCCGCAAGGGCTGATCGGTCAGGCGAACAGCTCCTGGCCCACGTAGGCGCCGTCCGAGCCGAGCACCGAGCCCGCCGGCAGGCCCGGCGGGACGGCGAACAGCGCGGAGCCGGTGGTGCGGAGGTACTCGATCGTCATGACGTCCGAGCTCGACAGCGCGTTCTGGACGGGCACGAACTGGGTCGCGGGGTCGCGCACGTACGCAAGGAAGAACAGGCCCGCGTCGAGGCGGCCCAGCGCGTCCGCGCCGTCGGTGAAGTTGTAGCCGCGGCGCATCATCATCGCGCCGCCGTGGGCCGACGGGTGCGCGAGCGCCACGTGCGAGGTGGGCCGGATCAGCGGCTCCCCGTCGCGGCCGGTCACGGTGAAGTCGGGCTCGGTGAACTCCGAGCCGCCGGACAGGGGGGCGCCGGAGCCCTTGGTGCGGCCCACGTCCTGCTCCTGCTGCTGGAGCGACGTCCGGTCCCAGATCTCCGCGAGGATGCGGATGCGGCGAGCGACGAGGTACGAGCCGCCGGCCATCCAGGCCTGCCCGTCGGCGGCGTCGGCCCACACCCAGCGGTCGACGAGGTCGGTGTCCTCCGCGCGCAGGTTGGCGGTGCCGTCCTTGAAGCCCATGAAGTTGCGGGGCGTCTGCTGCGCGCGCGTGGTCGAGGACGTGCGCCCGAAGCCCAGCTGCGACCAGCGGATCGCGGCGTCGCCGAAGGCCAGGCGCGAGAGGTTGCGGATCGCGTGGACGGCGACCTGCGGGTCGTCGGCGCAGGCCTGGATGCACAGGTCGCCGCCGGTGAACTGCTCGTCGAGCGTGTCGCCCGAGAACCGGGGCAGGTCGATGAGCTGCGCGGGGCGCCTGTCCGCGAGGCCGAAGCGGTCGTCGAACAGCCCGGGGCCGAAGCCGAAGGTGATGGTGAGGCCGGAGGCGGGCAGGCCGAGCGCCTCGCCCGTGTCGTCCGGCGGGGCGGCGTACGCGCCGCCCGCGGCGCCCGAGCCGAGCTCCGAGCCGGTCATGAGGCGCGCGGCGGCCTCGGACCAGCGGCGCAGCAGCGAGACCACGCGCGCCTTGGAGTCGGTGGTGATGTCGAAGGCCGCGAAGTGGAGGCGGTCCTGCTGCGGCGTGACGATGCCGCTCTGGTGGGCGCCGAAGAAGTCGTACGCGTTGTGCTGGAGGTTCGAGGCGGTCGCGCGACCGGCGGCGAAGCCGCCGGCGGTGAGGGCCGCGGCTCCCGCGACGGCGCCGGCCGTGCCCAGCACCGCGCGGCGCGAGACGCCCGAGCGCTGCTCGTCGCCGGCGCCCGGCGCATCGTCCGCGCGCGCGGGAGCGCCCCCGCCCTCCTCGGTGGAGGGGGCGGGGGCGTCCGTGCGGTCCTGCTCGGTCATGCGGGGAACCCTAGAGGACCGCCGCGGCCGTGAGGCGCGAGAGCGGCTCGCCGAGGGCGTCGACCGAGCGCGCGAGCTCGACGATCTGGTCCTCGGTGAGGTCGGTGTAGAGCACGAAGCCGTCCTCGATCGAGCCGTACTGCGCGAGCAGCTCGTTGAGCTCGGCGAAGCGCGAGTCGAGCTCCTCGACCAGGTCGGGGTCGGACTCGAGCGTGACGTCGCGGAGGACGCCGAACGCGACCGCGGCGCCGTCGACGTTGGCCTGGAAGTCCCACAGGTCGGTGTGCGACCAGATCTCCTCCTCGCCGGTGATCTTGCCGGCGGCGACCTCGTCGAGCAGCTCCTTCGCGCCGTTGCCGACCTGGAAGGCGTCGATGGTGAAGTCCTCGGCGGCGACGCGCGAGGCGAGCTCGGCGGTGTCGGCGGCGAGCTTGTCGGCGAGCTCCTGCTTCTCGGCGTCGGTGAGGTCGTAGCCCTCGGCCGGCGGCCACAGGTTCTTCTCGATGCGGTGCCAGCCGGTCCACTCCTCGCCCTCGGCGAGGTCCGCCTCGCGGGCGTCCATCATCGGGTCGAGGTCGCCGAAGGACTCGGCGACGGGCTCGATGCGCTCCCAGTGGACGCGCGCGTCGGCGTAGAGGGCACGGGCCTCGTCGTCGTCGCCCGCGGTGTAGGCGGCGAGGAACGCGGCGGTCTTGTCCTCGAGGGTCTGGATCTGGTCGCGGACGTAGAGGAGGTACTGCTCGCCGGCGGCGGCGAGGCGCTCGGCGTTGTCGCCGGAGAACACGTCGTCGCCCGAGTCGGTGACGGTGAAGGCGGCCTGGATGCCGTCGCCGGTCATGCCGGGCTTGCACGCGGTGATGTAGTCGCCCGCGGGGACCTGCACGACGAGCTGGCGGGTGATGCCCGGGCCCACGTTCTCGATCTCGGAGATGATGCGCAGGCCGTCCGAGGCCAGCAGGTAGAACTCGGTGACGTCGTCGCCGGAGTTGGTCACGTCGAACACGACGGTGCCGGACGGCGCCTCCGTGGTCGCGACGTCGCACGCGTCGGCGGTCGAGTCGACGGCGATGGTCTCGTCGTCGGCGGACGCGTTGGGGACGCACGCGCTCAGCGCGAGGGCCGCGAGGACGGCGCCGGACGCGGCGAGCGGGCGTGCGAGGGCAGGGCGAGGCATGGGTTTCCTTACCTGTCGTGGTGATCGGGGAGTGGGACGGGTGTCAGGCGCCGGCGGCGGCGAGGTCGCGCGAGGCGGCCGGCGCGGGCTGGGGGCGCGGCGGTCCGGAGCGGAACGCCATGCGCACGAAGAGCCACATGACGGGCACCACGTAGGCGACCCACGCGACGGCCTCGAGGACCGTCGTCTGCGGCGAGATGTTGAAGATGCCCTTGAGGAGCGTGCCGTGGATCGAGCCGGCCGGCACGGCGCCCGAGATGTCGAACGCGAGGGTGTGGAGGCCCGGCAGGATGCCCGCCTCCTGGAGGTCGTGGACGCCGTACGCGAGCACGCCGCCCGCGACGAGGATGAGGAACACGCCGGTCCACTGGAAGAACACGCGGAGGTTGACCCTGACGGCGCCCTTGTACATGAGGAAGCCGAGGCCGATCGCGGTGGCGATGCCGAGCGATGCGCCGACGATCGGCACCCAGGTCGAGCCGGCCGACGTGATGCCGGCCCACAGGAACAGCGCGGTCTCGAGGCCCTCGCGGCCCACGGCGAGCAGCGCCATCGCGACGACGGCGCCCTTGCCGACGGCGATCGCGTTCTCGAGCGCGTTCTCGAGGTGGCCCTTGAGGTGGCGGGCGGTCTTGCCCATCCAGAAGATCATCCAGGTGATGAGGCCCACGGCGACGATCGAGAGGCCTCCGCCTATCGCCTCCTGCGCCTCGAAGCTCAGGCCCTGGGGGCCGAGCGTGAGGATCGCGCCGACGCCGATCGAGATGCCCGCGGCGATGCCGACGCCGAACCACACCTGGCGCAGCAGCCCGCGCCGCTCGGTGCGGACGAGGTACGCGACGAGGATGCTCACGACGAGCGCGGCCTCGAGGCCCTCACGCAGGCCGATGAGGTAGTTCGCGAGCATGGCGGAGCCTTCCGGTCGGGGACGGTAAGGCAGGCCTTACCCGTGCTGACGTGAGCGTATTGGCACCCCGCGAGCCGTGTCAAATATAGAGAACGTGCCTGTTGCGTAATTCGCGTCGGGCGCAGCGAAGTCCCTGGCAGGTGGACGATGCGCGGGTCCGGCGGGCGGGTCGAAAGGCGCCGGGGTGGGGCGGGTCAGCCCTCGGCCGTGACCTCGACGTCGACGATGTCGCAGATGACGGTGCCCGCGGAGACGCCCACGCCCACGCCCGCGGCGAGCGAGCGCACGACGCCCGCGCGGTGCGCGGTGAGGGGCTGCTCCATCTTCATCGCCTCGAGCACGACGACGAGGTCGCCCTCGGCGACGGCCGCGCCCTCCTCGACGGCGACCTTGACGATCGTGCCCTGCATGGGCGAGGCGAGCGTGGTGCCGCTGCCTCCGGCGCGCGCGGCGCCGTTGCCGGACCGGCGCATCGGCCGCCGCCCGGCCTTGCGGGCGTTCGCGCGGCCCGCCTGGGCGAGCGACGCGGGCAGGACCACCTCGAGGCGCTTGCCGCCGACCTCGACGATGACGCGCTCGGTGGTCGCCGCCTCCGCATCGTCCGCCGCGGGCGAGGACGGCGCGAAGCCGGCGATGGTGTCGGCGAACTCGGACTCGATCCACGTCGTGTAGACGGAGAAGCCGTCGATCGCGGTGAACTCGGGGGCGTCGAGCACCGCGCGGTGGAACGGCAGGACGGTCGGGATGCCCTCGACGGTCATCTCGGCGAGCGCGCGCCGGGCACGCGCGATCGCCTGGTCGCGGGTCGCGCCGGTGACGATGACCTTGGCGATCATCGAGTCGAAGTTGCCGGACACGGTGTCGCCCTCGGCGACGCCCGCGTCGACGCGGACGCCGGGCCCGGACGGGAAGCGCAGCGTGGTGAGGCGACCCGGCGCCGGCATGAAGTTCTGCGCCGGGTCCTCGCCGTTGATGCGGAACTCGATCGAGTGGCCGCGGGTCTCCGGGTGGAGGTGCTCGATCGAGCCGCCCGCCGCGATGCGGAACTGCTCGAGGACGAGGTCGACGCCCGTGACCTCCTCGGTCACGGGGTGCTCGACCTGGAGGCGCGTGTTGACCTCGAGGAAGCTGATGGTGCCGTCCGAGCCCACGAGGAACTCGCACGTGCCCGCGCCCTGGTAGCCGGCCTCCTTGAGGATCGCCTCGGAGGCCTCGACGAGGCGCGCGTTCTGCTCGTCCGTGAGGTACGGCGCGGGGGCCTCCTCGACGAGCTTCTGGTGGCGGCGCTGGAGCGAGCAGTCGCGCGTGGAGACCACGCGGACGTTGCCGAACGCGTCGGCGATGCACTGGGTCTCGACGTGGCGCGGCTTGTCGAGGAAGCGTTCGACGAAGCACTCGCCGCGCCCGAAGGCCGCGACGGCCTCGCGGGTGGCGGAGTCGAACAGCTCGGGGATCTCCTCGAGCGTGCGGGCGACCTTGAGGCCGCGGCCGCCGCCGCCGAAGGCGGCCTTGATCGCGACGGGGAGGCCGTGCTCCCGCGCGAACGCGACGACCTCGTCGGCCGTCTCGACCGGGTCCGGGGTGCCCGGCACGAGCGGGGCGCCGGCGCGCTGCGCGATGTGGCGCGCGCTCACCTTGTCGCCCAGGCCGTCGATCGCCTCGGGGGAGGGGCCGATCCACGTGAGGCCCGCGTCGATGACCGCGCGGGCGAAGTCGGAGTTCTCGGCCAGGAAGCCGTAGCCGGGGTGGACCGCCTCGGCGCCCGAGCGGCGCGCGGCGTCGACGATCTTCGCGATGTCGAGGTACGTCTCGCGAGCGGTGGCGCCGCCGAGCGCGTACGCCTCGTCGGCGAGGGACACGTGCGGGGCGTCGCGGTCCGGGTCCGCGTACACCGCCACGGATCGCAGGCCCGCGTCCGCGCAGGCGCGGATGATGCGGACGGCGATCTCGCCACGGTTCGCGATGAGCACGGAGGAGAAGGCAGTCACCCCGAAACCGTAGCGCGGGGTTCCGGGCACCCCCCGGCGCGTCGGGGTCCCGGGACCTAAGTCTGTGCGCGGCTCTAAGCGCGCCCCCCGCCGTTTGTGGGGTGTCGACAAGGAAACGCGGGACGATGCGCGGCTACGGGGTCGTAGGTTGTGTCGCCTCTACAAACGGGCGGGTGGGTGCGCGCTCTCAGGAGTACTGGGAGGCCTGCAGCGCGAACAGCTCGGCGTAGAGCCCGCCGGGCACGCGCATGAGCTCCTCGTGCGAGCCGGCCTCGCGGATCCGTCCCCCGTCGACGACGAGGATGAGGTCCGCCATCCGCACGGTGGAGAAGCGATGGGACACGAGCACGGTGATGGCGCCCGTGCGCGCGGCCACCCGTGAGGCCGAGGCCGCGTAGCGCTCGAAGAGCCGGTGCTCGGCCTCGGCGTCGAGGGCGGAGGTGGGCTCGTCGAGCAGCATGACGAGCGGGGCGTCGCGCATCATCGCCCGCCCGAGCGCGAGCTTCTGCCACTGGCCTCCCGACAGCTCGGTGCCCTCGGTGTAGGACTTGCCCACGTGGGTGTCGAGGCCGTCGGGCAGGCGATCGAGGATCACCGTCGACTCGGCGCGCTCGAGCGCCGCGAGCACGGCGTCGTCGTCGTCGCGGCGGTCGAGATCCCCGAGCCCCACCGTGTGGCGTGCGGTCGTCTCGAGGCGGCAGAAGTCCTGGAACCCGGCGGTGAGCCGCGAGCGCCACTCGGGGACCGGGATGCGCGCGAGATCCGTCCCGTCGACCCGCACCGCGCCGTGCGTGGGCTCGTAGAAACGGCACAGGAGCTTGACGAGCGTGCTCTTGCCCGCGCCGTTCTCGCCGACGATCGCGACCACGCCGCCGGCGGGCAGGTGGAGGTCGACGCCGTCGAGCACCGGCGCGTCCGTCCCGGGGTAGGCGAACCGCACGTCGGTGAACCTGATGCCGTCGGCGAGCGACTCCGGCGCCGCCAGCGGTGCTTCGATCGGACGGGAGGCGACGAGCGAGCGCGCCCACTCGAGCCGCTCCATGAAGGCGGCGATCCGCTGCAGCGAGTTCGCGAGGAACTGCGCCTCCGCGAGCTGCGCCACGATCTGCGAGGCCAGGGTGATGACTAGGACCACGTCGCCGACGCTCGCGTCGCCCGCGACCGCGCTGCGCACCACGAACAGGGCCGAGCCGATGAACGCGGCGCCGAAGAGCAGCAGCGCCAGGCCCTGCAGCGTGCCCGAGGCGAGCTCGCCGCGCACCACGGTGGAGCTCGCGCGGCGGTACGAGCTCGCGTGGAGCTCGCGGATCCGCGCCCCCATCCGGGTGAGGCGGATCTCCTTCGCCGGTCCGGGGGCCGTGGCGAGGCCGAGCAGGTGGGTGGCGCGCCTGGCGTCCTGCGCGGCCCGCTCGCGGGCGCGCCCCATGACGCTCTCGGCACGCCGGCCCGCCCACACGGGCAGCGCCCCTGCGAGGGGAAGCAGCAGCAGCCACGGCGACACGGCCGTCAGCGCGGCGAGCGCCACGGCGCCGCCGACGACGACCCGCACCGAGGAGAACACGTGCTCCATGGCGAAGTACTGGAAGAACTCCAGGTCGGTGGTGAGCACGCGCAGCCGATCCGCGTAGTCGGGGCGCTCGTGGTGCGCGATCCCGTCCGAGCCGTTCGTCACCTCGATGACGCCGTGCTGCAGCCGCTCGAAGACGCTCCGCGACAGGTCGAGCCCCATGAGGAAGTTGATCTGGCCGAGCACCGCATAGGTGACCCCGGAGGCGACGAGCAGGGCCCCCGCCCAGGCGGCGCGCGTCCCGTCGCCCGCGACGGCGGCGTCGGTCGCCGCACCCGCGGCGATCGCGGCGCCCGGTCCCGAGATCGCGCGGACGATGGCGAGGGTGATGACCAGCACGAGCCGCCCGGGGCGCGCGCGGTACGCGACGGCCGCGAGCCGCGCAATGCCGGTCACGAGCTCCCTCATCGGTCCCCCTCCGTCGGCCGTGGCGCGCCCTCGGCGTCGAGCCCGGCGCGGAAGCGCGCGGCCTGCAGGCCGAAGAGCCGGGCGTACTCCCCGCCGGCCGCCACGAGCGTCCCGTGCGAGCCGCGCTCCCGGACGCGCCCGCGGTCCAGCACGACGATGTCGTCGGCGCGCCGCACCGAGGAGAAGCGATGGGAGATCAGCACGGTGGTCGCGCCGCGCGTGAGGTCGACGAACCGGTCGAAGAACCGGGCCTCGGCCCTCACGTCGAGGGCGGACGTCGGCTCGTCGAGGATGAGCACCCGGGCGCCGTGGTGCAGCGCGTACAGCGACCGGGCGATCGCGATCCGCTGCCACTGCCCGCCCGAGAGGTCGGTCCCGCCGGTGTAGGAGCGCGCGAGCGGCGTGTCGAGGCCGAGCCCGCGCTCCCGCAGGGCGTCGAGGACGCCCGCCTCGTGCGCCACCTGCGCGACCACCGCATCGTCCACCGGCGCCTCCGGGAAGCCGGCAGCGATGTTCTCGCGCATGGTCAGCTCGTAGCGCAGGAAGTCCTGGAACACGACGGACAGGTGCCGGCGCCACGCCGCGACGTCCACGGTCGAGACGTCGACCCCGTCGACCTCGATGCGGCCGGCCGTGGGCTCGTAGAGTCGTCCGAGGAGCTTGACGAGGGTGGTCTTGCCCGCCCCGTTGACGCCGACGATCGCCGTGGTCCGTCCGGCCTGCAGGGTGAGGTCGAGGCCGTCGAGGACCAGCTCCGCGGACCCCGGGTAGCGGAAGCGGAGGCCCACCAGGTCGAGCGAGCGCGAGGGCGCGTCGGGCGCGAGCGCCGTCGTGGGCTCCGTTGCGGCGGGTGCCCGGTGCGCGGCGAGGGCGTCGTCGAGATCGGTGATCGCCCGGTGGTGCCGCAGGCCCGACTGGGAGCCGATGTCCGGGCGGCCCCAGAAGTCGCCGAGCGGGATGGCGGCCGCGGTGGCCTGGAGGAACAGCGCGAACGCGGTCAGGCTGAGCGCGCCCGCGGCGGCCTGCGCGCCGACGACGGCCGCGACCGTGCCGAGGATCGCGATGCCGGAGGCCAGCGCCGCGAACGCCTCGCGCCGCTGCGTGTCCTCGTAGATGCGCTGCAGGGGGACCGTGTAGGCGGCGTAGAACGCGCTCGTGCGGTCGGCCAGCCACGAGGTGAGCCCGAACACGCGCGTCTCCTTGGCGACCGCCGCCCCCGTGGAGAGGTCCCGGAAGTACTCCCAGCTGCGCAGGTCGCGCGCGGCGGCCGTGAACGCGGCCTCCGCGACCCGCATCTGGCGTCGCTGCCGCCAGCGCAGCGCGCCGGCGACGAGGGCCACGCCCGCGCCCGCCCACCAGCCGGCTGCCACGCCGGCGAGCGTCGCCATCGACAGCAGCGCGGTCCAGTTGCGCACCACCGCGATCGACGCGGCCGCTCCGGCGCCCGGGCCCTCGTCCTCCTTGTCGAGGTCGGACGTCGCCCGCGCGAGCGCGTCGAGCACGCGCTGGTCCTCCATGGCCGCCATGCCCGACGCGGCGAGCGTCCGCTCCATCAGGCGATCGCGCATCGTCGCGTCGACGCTCTGCCTCACCACGGAGAACAGCGCCTGCTCGACCGGGGAGAGCGCCTGCATCGTCAGCAGGGCGGCGCCTGCGACCGCGAAGGCGGCGCCGAGCGCATCCCACGCGGCCGTCCCGAGCCCCGTCTCGATCGCCGCCGGCACGCGCCCGACCAGCACGGACATCGCGATGATGAACACCGCGGGCAGCAGTCCCAGGAGCACGTTGAGCGCGAGCATCACGCCGGCCGCGGCGCGGTTGCCGTCGAGCGTGTCGCGCGCGACCCGCCAGCGTGCCGCCGTCAGCCGGCGCCACGCCTCCCCTGCGCGCACCCGGGTCCGGCCCGGGCCCACCCCCGCGCCCATCCCTCGACGTTAGCCCCGATGCGGGCGCATGTCAGGGGGTTCGCCGGATGCGGCTCAGCCCCGGAGCTCGTGGAAGGCGACGTCGAGCTCGCCGAGCAGGCCGCGCAGCAGCGGCAGGCTCACGCCGACGACGCCGTGGTAGTCGCCCTCGATCGCCTCGACGTACGGGCCGCCGAGGCCGTCCACGGTGAACGCGCCGGCGACGCGCAGCGGCTCGCCGGTGGCGACGTACGCGTCGATCTCGGCGTCGCTGAGGTGCGCGAAGCGCACGACCGTCGAGGAGGTCGCGCCGAGCGTCCCGCCCGTGCCGGCCTCGCGGTCGTCCACCAGCCAGTGGCCGGTGTGGAGGACACCGGTGCGGCCGCGCATCGCGCGCCAGCGGACGACCGCGTCCGCGGCATCGGCCGGCTTGCCCAGGATCTGGCCGTCCAGCTCGAGCATCGAGTCGCAGCCCAGCACGATGGCCTCGGTCTCGTGGAGCCCGGCCACCGTCACGGCCTTGGCGCGCGCGAGGACGAGCACCGCATCGTCCGGCTCGAGCGGACCCCAGCCTGCCGCCTCGTGCTCGATGCGGGCCGCCTCGAGGGCGGCGTCCTCGTCGACCTCGCTCACGATGACGCGCGGCTCGACGCCCGCCGAGCGGAGCGTCGAGAGGCGGGCGGGCGACTGCGAGGCGAGGACGAGGGGGACCGGCATGCGGCGAGCCTAGCGGGGAGCGCGCACGGGCGCCGATGCGGGGTCGCCGAGCGCCCGCCACGCGCGGACGGGCGCGGCAAATCGCCTGAATAACGTGGCTATAGTGAGGATTGCGTGAACATTTGCCGGATGGGGGGACATGATGGGCGAGCGCGAAGAGCTGTTGGAGGCGGCGACCGACGCGATGGTCGTCTTCCTCCGGAGATCGGTGCCGCGCACGGCGGAGACGGTGGCCAGCCTGGGCCTCACGCTCCATCAGTTCCGCGCGCTGGTGATCCTGTACGCCGAGGACGGCTGCACCACCACGGACCTCGCGGACGCGGTGGGCGTGCATCCGTCCGTCGCGACCGGCATCGTGCAGCGCATGGTGCAGCGCGGTCTGTTCGAGCGCCACGAGGATCCGGTCGACCGCCGCATCCGTCGGCTCACCCTCACCGCCACGGGCCGCGAGCTCGCGGGCGAGGTGGTGGGAGACGCGCGGGCGCAGCGGCGCCGCCAGCTCGAGGCGCTCGACGACGCGCAGCTCAGGCAGGCCCGGGAGCTGCTCGACGCCATGCTCGCGGGGCTCGACACGGCGCGCGCCGAGGTCTGAGCCCCCTCAGCGCGCGATCGGGCAGCCGGCGCACGCCGGGGAGTCGCCGGGCACGCACGTGCCGCAGGCCGCACCCGCGCGGATGACGAGGCCGAAGCGCTCGCCCTCGGCGGCGACGGTCTCGGCGAGGTCGAGCGGGATGCCCAGCGCGCGGGCCGCCGCGCGCGGGCTGTCGCCCGCCGCGAGACGCTCCATCACCGCGCCGAAGACGCCGGTCACAGCAGCCTCCCCACCTGGAACACCGCGGTCGCGAGCACGTACGCCATGACGAGCTGCGCGCCGGCGGCCCCCGCGGTCCATCGCCACCCGTAGAGCCGGCGCTGCTCCGCGAGCGTCGCGAGGCACGGCAGGTAGGCCAGCACGAAGATCATGAACGCGAGGCCCGCGGCCCCCGCCGCGCCGCCCGAGGTCTCCTCGACCGTGGCGCGCACCTGGGCGCCGAGGGTCTCGGTCGAGCCCGAGCCCGGGTCCTCGAGCGCGTACGACTGCGCGAGCGCGCCCACCGTGACCTCCTTGGCCGCGACGCCCGAGACCAGGGACGCCGCGATGTGCCAGTCGTCGAGGCCCATCGGCGCCAGCGCGGGCGCGATCGCCGTCGCGGTGGCGCCGTACACCGAGTCCTGCACGGGGACGTCGGCGAGGTCGTGGCCGCCGCGCACCGGGATGGCCTGGAGCACCCACAGCACGGCGACGGCGACCATGATGACGGAGCCGGCCTTGCGGACGAACGACACGACGCGGGTCCACACGCCCAGGCCCAGCGTGCGCAGGTGGGGCCACTGGTAGTCGGGCAGCGCGATGATGAGCGGCTCGGGCCGCACGTCGCGCAGCGCGGTGCGCCGGGCGGCGAGCCCGAAGAGCACGACGAGCGCGATCGACACGAGGTACATCCCGAACACCACCGTGCCGGCGTTGCCCGGGAAGAACGTCTGCGCGAGGAGCAGGTACACGGTGAGGCGCGCGGTGCAGGTGGTGAGCGGCACCATGAGCCCGGTGAGCAGCCTCTGCCGCGCGTGGGGCAGGACCGCGGTCGCGGACAGCGCGGGCACGTTGCAGCCGAAGCCCACGATCAGCGGGAGCATCGCGCGCCCGTCGAGGCCGACCGCGCGCATCGCGCGGTCGGCGACCACGGCGACGCGCGCGAGGTAGCCGCTGGACTCGAGGATCGTCACCGACGCGAACATGATCGCCATGAGCGGGATGAAGGACACGACCGCGCCCACGCCGGCGATGATCCCGCCGATCGCGAAGGACTCGAGCCACGCCGGCGCGTGCACGGCCTCGAGGACCCACGTCGCGGCGCCCGTGACCGGGCCGTCGACGAGGGCCGCCGCGCCGTCCATGAGCGGCGCGGCCACGGCGGTCGTGAGCTGGAACACCGCCCAGATGACGGCGAGGAAGACCGGCACTCCCGCCCACGGGTTGAGCAGCACCCGGTCGATGCGGTCGGAGAACGTCTCGCGCGGCTCCTCGGGCGACAGGGCCGCGTCGGTGACGGCCTCGATCCAGTCGAAGATCTGCTGCGCGTGCGCGAGCTCGTCGCCGAGCTCGCGGTCCGGCGGGCGCGGCACGATGCCGGACACCCGCGGGCGGGTGAGAAGCGCCTCCTCGACGGTGCCGGCGAGCATCGCCGCGGCTGCGCCGGTGCGGCCGTTGACCTCGACGACGGGCACGCCGAGCGACTGCGCGAGCGCGTCGTGGTCGGGACGCAGCCCGCGTGCCTCGGCGAGGTCGGTCATCGTGAGCGCGGCGACCACGGGACGGCCCGCGCGGGCCACCTGGCCCAGGACGTAGAGCGAGCGGCTGAGCGCGGTCGCGTCGAGCACGACCACCGCGAGGTCGTGCTCCGTGTCGGCGACCGCGTCGGCGGCCACCTGCTCGTCGGGCGAACGCGCGATGAGGGAGTACGTCCCGGGCAGGTCGATGAGCGTGACGTCGACGTCGCCGGCGCGCCACGTGCCCTCGGCGAGGCCGATCGTGGTGCCCGGCGCGTTGACCACGCGCTGGCGCGCGCCCGTGAGGTGGTTGAACAGCGTCGACTTGCCCACGTTCGGGTTGCCGACGAGCAGGACCGAGGCGGTGCGGGTGGTGGCGGTCATGCGGGCTCGACCTCGATGAGCCCCGAGGTCTGGCGGTCGACCGCGATGCGGGCGCCGGAGATCGCCACGACGCGAGCGCCCGAGGCGGCGCGGCCGGCGATGCGGATGCGGGTGCCCGGCCTCAGGCCCATCTCCCGCAGGCGCAGCGCGATGGGCGCCTCGGCGCTGATGGCGCGCACACGGACCACGGCGCCGGTGGAGAGGGAGTCGAGCAGCACGCAACGATGGTAATTCGGTGAGGCGAGCCTTGCCTAATTGCCTGTTATGCGCGGGTGCGGGTCCGGCGCGCGCCGGCGACCGCCAGCGCGGCGAGCCCGCCGATGAGCGCCGCCTGAGCGAGCACCCACCGCCCGGGCGGCCCCGGCCGGTGCCGGCCCATGACGTCGCCCGCCGCGCGCGACGCCATGACGGACCCGCGCGACGCGAAGGACATCGCAGAGCCGATCGACGCGGTGCTGGCGATGCTGAACGCGGAGAACGCGGACCCGATCGAGCCGATCGACGCGACGCTGCCCACGGACAGGATCGAGAAGGTCGAGCCGCGGCTCGCGATCGACAGGAACGAGTCCTCCGACGCGATCGACCACTGCGAGCTCATGGCTCCATGGTCGCGCGCGCCGGCCGCGCGCGCGAGGGGTGGACGTCAGCGCGGGGCGTCGTGCGGCGCGATCGCGTCCCGCGCGATCTCGAGCGCGGCCTTCCACGTGGCGGGCAGCTCGCGCACGTACCCGATCGCGGTGTGCTGGCGGGCGAGCACCGGCGGGTAGGCGCCCTGGGTGTCGAGCCCGACGCTGCGGCACAGCCACATCGCGCGCGGCACATGGAACTCCTGGGTGCACACGACGACGCTGCCGAGCCCCAGCCGGTCGCGCGCGTTGCGGGCCGACGCGCGGGTGTCGTGGCCCGAGCCGTCGCGGACCAGCGCATCGGCCGGCACCCCGAGCTCGAGGGCGGTGCGCTCCATCGCCTCGGTCTCGTCGAGGCCCTCGCGGTTGTGCGCGGCGCCGGTGAGCACGAGCAGCGGCACGAGCCCGCGGTGGTAGAGCGCCGCGCCCGCCTCGACGCGCTGGCGCAGGAAGCGCGACGGGCGGCCGTCCGGCCACACGCGCGCGCCGAGCACGAGCGCCGCATCGGCCGGTCGGAACGCGTCGGAATCGGCCGGGTGGCGGTCGTGCAGGGACGATGCGCGGGCGTAGGCCTGCGGAGCCGCGAGGCCCGCGAGGGCGAGCGGGAGGAGACGCCTCATCGCAGCGAGTGGCGCCAGGCCGCGTCGCCGCGCGCGAGGGGGAGCGGGCCGCGGTAGCCGCGCAGCGTGCGCGACCGGTCCATCCAGGCCGAGCGCGGGCTGCCGGGCTCCTCCGCATCGTCCCCCGCCGCGGAGGCCATCGCGGCCGCCGCGGCGACGAGCGCGGCGAGCTCGGCCTCGTCGGGGGTGCCGCGCACCACCTTGAGGCCGGCCGCCGCGCCGAGCGCGTCCTCGGTCACAGCGGGATGTTCCCGTGCTTCTTGGGCGGCAGGGCGGCGCGCTTGGTGCGCAGCGCCCGCAGCGCCTTGACGATCTCGGCACGGGTCTCGGACGGCTCGATCACCGCGTCGACGTAGCCGCGGTCGGCCGCGTCGTACGGGTTGACGATGCGGTCCTCGTAGTCCTCGACGAGCGCCTGGCGCTCGGCCTCGACGTCGCCGCCCTTCGACTCGACGTCGGCGAGCGTGCGGCGGTGGAGGATGTTGACGGCGCCGCCGGCGCCCATGACCGCGATCTGCGCCGTGGGCCACGCGAGGTTGACGTCCGCGCCGAGCTGCTTGGAGGCCATGACGATGTACGCGCCGCCGTAGGCCTTGCGCGTGATCACGGTGACGAGCGGGACGGTCGCCTCGGCGTACGCGTAGATGAGCTTGGCGCCGCGGCGGATGATGCCCTGGTGCTCCTGGCTCACGCCCGGCAGGAAGCCGGGCACGTCGACGAGCGTGATGATCGGGATGTTGAAGGAGTCGCACGTGCGCACGAAGCGGGCGGCCTTCTCCGACGCGTTGATGTCGAGCGTGCCGGCCATCTGCATGGGCTGGTTCGCGACGATGCCGACCGAGTGGCCCTCGACGTGGCCGAAGCCGACCACGACGTTGGGCGCGAACAGCGGCTGCACCTCGAGGAACTCGCCCTCGTCGACGATCGCCTCGATGAGGGTCGTCATGTCGTACGGCTGGTTGTCGCTGTCGGGGACCAGCGTGTCGAGCGCGAGGTCCTCGTCCGTGACCTCGAGGTCCGCCTCCGCCTCCCACGCGGGCGTGTCCGTGAGGTTGTTCTGCGGCAGGAACTGGAGCAGGTGCTGGACGTACTCGATCGCGTCGTCCTCGTCCTGCGCGAGGTAGTGCGCGACGCCGGACTTCACGTTGTGCGCCTGGCCGCCGCCGAGCTCCTCGAACGTGACGTTCTCGCCGGTGACGGACTTGATGACGTCCGGGCCGGTGATGAACATCTGCGAGGTGCCGTCGGCCATCACGATGAAGTCGGTGAGGGCGGGGGAGTAGACCGCGCCGCCCGCGGACGGGCCGAGGATGATCGAGATCTGCGGGATCACGCCCGAGGCCGCGACGTTGCGGCGGAAGATCTCCGCGAACTGGGTGAGCGCCGCGACGCCCTCCTGGATGCGCGCGCCGCCGCCGTCGGAGATGCCGATGAGCGGCACGCCCGTGCGCAGCGCGAAGTCCTGGATCTTGGCGATCTTCTGGCCGTGCACCTCGCCGAGCGACCCGCCGAAGACCGTGAAGTCCTGGGAGTAGACGGCGACCTGGCGGCCGTCGATGGTGCCGTAGCCGGTGACCACGCCGTCGCCGTAGGGGCGGTTGCGGTCGAGGCCGAAGTTGCGGGAGCGGTGCCGCGCGAGGCGGTCGAGCTCGGTGAAGGACCCCTCGTCCAGCAGCTGGTCGATGCGCTCGCGGGCGGTCTTCTTGCCGCGCGCGTGCTGCTTCTCCTGCGCGGTCGCCTCGGGGGCGGTGACGGCGGCGTCGACCTTCTTGCGCAGGTCGTCCAGCGCGGACGCGGTGGACTTCGTCGGCCTCATGGGTGACACGGTTCTCCTTGGGGTCATGACTGCCCGATAGCCTAGCCCGGTGACCACGCCAGGAGCCGACGACGTCGCCCGATCGCGCCGCCCGCTCACCGAGGCCGCGCTCGCGGACCTCGTGCCCGGCACCCTGTCGCGTCTGGTCGTGGTGCCGTCGTCGCCCTCGACCAACACCCGCCTGCTGTCCGTGGCGGGGGCCGAGCCGGACGCGTGGCCTCACCTGTCGGCGATCGTCGCGGACCACCAGACCGCGGGCCGCGGCCGCGCGGGCCGCGCCTGGGTGACGCCGCAGGGGGCCGCGCTCACCGCATCGTTCCTGCTCCGTCCGCAGCACGTCGCGCGCGAGGACTACGGCTGGGCGCCGCTCGTCGTGGGCCTGGCGACCGTGCGCGCGCTGCGCCGCGTGGGCGTCGGCGCGTGGCTCAAGTGGCCCAACGACGTGGTGGTCGAGGCCGGCGCGCGCGAGATCCCCGGCTGGGGACGGTGGCGCAAGGCCGTCGGCGTCCTGTGCGAGACCGTGCCGGGGCAGGACGCGATCGTCGCCGGCATCGGCATCAACGTCTCGCAGGCGTCGGCCGAGCTGCCGGTGCCGCACGCGGCCTCGCTCGCGTCGCTGGGCGCGACCTCGCTCGACCGCGTGACGCTGCTGCGGGCGCTCGCGGCCGAGCTCGCCGGCGCCGTGGCGCTGTGGGACGCGGGCGGCGACCACCCGCGCGCGGCCGTCGAGCAGGTCACCGCGACGCTGGGCTGGGACGTCGCCGTCGACGTGCCCGGGGGCCCGCCCGTCGCGGGCCGCGCCGTCGCGCTCACGGAGGCGGGCGCGCTCGTGGTGCGCACCGTCTCGGGCGACGAGCGCGTGGTGATGGCGGGCGACGTCCGCGTCCGCCGCGGCTGAGACCAGGCGTCACGCCTGGTCCGACGACGTCGTGAATCGATAACGGAACGGTCACGACGCCCCCTCGGGGGCGCAGGTTGTGCGCCTGGGGCGACAGGTTGTGCGGACCGGCCAGGGGCCCCGACGCCCGCTGATTGACTCTCGTTCAGCACGCACGTGCCCGGCGACCCCCGAAGACGACGAAGTTCGAACAACGAAGTTCCTCGGGGCCGGCATCGATGCGCGCGATCAGCACACTGATGAGGAGACAGCGATGAAGTCAACGAAGACGGTGGGAGGGACCGCGATGCGGTCGCTCCGTGGCAGGGGAGCGCTCGCCTTCGCGGGTGTGGGCCTTGCCGCCACGCTGGCCGGATGCACCGGCTCCACCACCAACGACGCCAGCCCGGACGTGTCCGGTGACGCGTCCGCGTACGCGACCAGCGAGGTGACCGACGGCACGACGACCTTCGTCGTCGTGGACAACCCGGGCGACGCCCCCGACCTCAGCTACGGCGCCGAGAGCGGCGTGACGCTGCTCGAGGAGACGGTCGACGGCGCTACGGTCGCGTTCAAGGACATGAACGGCAACGGCGAGCTCGACACGTGGGAGGACTGGCGCGTCGACTCGACCGAGCGCGCGCAGGACCTCGCCTCGCAGATGTCGATCGAGCAGATCGCCGGCCTCATGCTCTTCAGCTCGCACGAGCGCTCCCCCGCGGACGGCCTCACCGACGCGCAGAAGGAGTACCTGTCCGACTCGAACCTCCGCGCGGTGCTCAACGCCGCCGGCTCGGACGCGGCCACCACCGTGCCGTGGGTCAACGAGATGCAGGCGTTCGCCGAGTCGCTCGCCACCGAGGACACCCCGTACGTCCCCGTCAACTTCGCCTCGGACCCGCGCTCGACCGCCGGCTCCGGCGGCTACAACGCGGACGGCGCGGACATCTCGCGCTGGCCGTCGAACCTGGGCCTCGCGGCCACCTTCGACGCCGAGCACACCAAGAACTTCGGCGAGATGGCCTCGGCCGAGTACCGCGCGCTGGGCATCACCACCGCGCTCAGCCCGCAGGTCGACCTCGCGACCGAGCCCCGCTGGAGCCGCGTCGGCGGCACCTTCGGCGAGGACTCCGCGCAGTCGGGCGAGCTGACGGCGGCGTACGTCGACGGCTTCCAGGGCTCCGACGGCGAGGCCGCGTGGGGCTCCGAGTCCGTCAACGCGATGATCAAGCACTGGGCCGGCGACGGTCCGGGCGAGGGCGGCCGCGAGGCGCACACCGAGTCCGGCAAGTACGGCGTGTACCCGGGTGACAACCTCGAGGAGCACGTCTCCGTGTTCTCCGCGGCGCTCGACTCGGCGGCCGTCATGACCGCGTACTCGATCGCGCTCGACGAGAACGGCGACCCGCTGTTCGAGGACCGCACCGGCACCGCGTACGACACGGGCCGCATGGAGATCCTGCGCGCCGACCTCTCGTACGAGGGCGTCGTCGTCACCGACTGGGGCGTCATGAGCGGCGCCAACGACGAGGGTGTCTTCTTCGGCATGGCGTGGGGCGCGGAGGACCTGACCCCCGCCGAGCGCTACGTCGAGGTGCTCGGCACCGGCCACGACATGTTCGGCGGCGTCAACGACGCGACCTTCATCCTCGAGGGCGCCGAGCTCTGGCAGGAGATGTTCGAGGCCGGCGAGCTCGACATGGACGCGGAGACCCGCTTCCAGCTGTCGGGCACCCGCATCCTCAACATGATGTTCCAGACCGGCCTCTACGAGGACTCGTTCCTCGACCCCGAGGCGTCCTCGGCGGTCCTCGCCTCGGACGACAAGGTCACGGCCGGCTACGAGGCGCAGCTCGCCTCGGTCGTCATGCTGAAGAACGACGGCGTCGTCGCCGAGGGCACGGACTGGTCGGACAAGACCGTCTACATCCCGCAGTCGTACGACATCGGCATCGCCAGCGCGTTCGGCCCGGCGGCGTACTCGCAGGGCCCGACCATGGACCTCGACGTCGCCGCCGAGCTCTTCGGCGCCGTCGTCACCGACGAGGTCGAGCTCGACGACGAGGGCCAGGTCGTCAAGTACACCGCTCCGGACCTCTCCGACGTCGACCTCGTCATCGTCGGCATGGACAGCCCGAACTCGGGTGGCACCTTCACCAACGCGGGCCTCACGGTCGCGGAGGACGGCACCCGGACGTGGACCCCGCTGTCGCTGCAGTACCGCGAGTACGTCGCGGACGGCGACAACGTCCGCAAGACCTCGATCGGTGGCAACATCCTCGAGGACGGCACCGTGGAGAACCGCTCCTACTTCGGCAACACCGCGTTCATCACGAACGAGGCCGACCTCGACGCCTTCGAGCGTGCGGTCAAGGCCGTCGAGAAGAGCGGCAAGGACATCCCGGTGATCACCGCCCTCAAGGCGATCAACCCGACCATCCCGGCCGAGTTCGAGGCGGACTCGGACGCGATCCTCGTCAGCTTCGGCACCTCGGACCAGGCGCTGTTCGACGTCGCGATGGGTCAGTACGAGCCCTCGGGCCGTCTGCCGATCCAGTTCCCGGCCGACATGGACACCGTCGAGGCGCAGTTCGAGGACGTCGCGAAGGACATGACGCCCTACACCGACGCCAACGGCAACGCGTACGACTACGGCTTCGGCCTCAACTACTCGGGAGTCATCTCCTAAGCAGCACCACCCCAGGGATGTGGCCGGCGGCACGCCGTCGGCCACATCCCGGCCCCCGAAGGTCCGGCAGAGCACCCGCTCGATCCGGGTACGGTGGGCGACCCGACCGCGGGAGAACGCCGCGGCTCGACAGACACATGAGTAAGGAACAGACATGCTGAACAAGAAGGTGAAGGCCACCGGCCTCGCATTCCTCATCGCCGCCACCGGCACCTTCGGTCTGACCGCGTGCTCGAGCGACACGGGGTCCTCGTCCGAGGTCGCCGCCGAGGAGCAGTCGACCGTCGACGTCGCGACCGACCTCGAGACCGCGCGCCAGGCCGTCCTCGACGCGCTCGCCGACGACGAGTGGGCCCAGGTCATGCTGGCCAGCGACGTCGACGCGCCGACCGTCAAGTACGGCCTCATGGTGATGCCGTTCGTCGCGACCGACGCCGCGTCGCGCGTGACCGGCACCGTGAACGTCGACGGCGACAAGTTCGTCATCGAGGCGGACTCGGCCGCCACCGGCCAGACCTGGCAGATCGACCAGGACGGCACCATCACCGAGGTCACCGAGTAACTCGGCAGAGAGCCTCGCGAGACGTCCCGCCTCCGGCGGGGCGCCCGCCCGGTCCGATCTCGCGACCGGGCGGGCGCATCGTCCCCGCGCAGGCTCGACGCCCCACGCCAGCGGTGGTGGCGAGCGACGGCGCGAAGCGCCGCTCGCACGTGCTGGCACGGACGACGGAGAACGCGTCCGACGTCCGACCGATCCACATTTCTGAAGGAGACACGCAGTGAACGCCCGTCCGCGCAAGGACGCCGCACCCGCAAGGAAGCGGATGTCCAACAAGAAGTACCTGTCCATCTGGCTACCCGTGCTCGCGCTCGTGACCGCGCTGACCATCGTCGCGAACATGGCGCTCGTCATCGCGGGCGGCTGGGTCGCATCGCAGCTCGGCTCGGGCACCTACACGTTCACGAACTCCGACGAGTCCGCGGATTGGGACACCTCGTACTACGAGTCCGACTTCGCCGACATGGACGAGGTCGACGCCGCCGCCAAGGACCTCGTCGAGGACATCGCCGCGGGCGGCATCGTCCTGGCGAAGAACGAGGACGGCGCGCTGCCGCTGGGCTCGGGCTCGGCCGTGACCCTCCTGGGCCGCGCGGCCGCCGACCCGGTGTTCGGCGGCTCGGGCTCCGGCTCGGTCGACACCAACTCCGCGGTCGACGTGCGCGCGGGCCTCGAGAACGCCGGCTTCTCGATCAACGCGCCGGTCTACGACGCGATCTCGGCTTACGCCGAGGAGAACAAGCGCGGCCACATCGAGATGGACCTGCCGATGTCCTCGACCTACACGATCGGCGAGATGCAGATCGACGGCTACGAGGCCCAGTCGGCGACCTTCGGCGACTACGACGACGCCGCGATCGTCGTGATCGGCCGTCCGGGCGGCGAGGGCGGCGACCTCGCGCAGGACATGCTCGACATCGCGAACCCCGAGAACGTGGACCCGCGCGCCCAGGAGGGCGAGCACCAGCTCGAGCTCAACCAGGACGAGAAGGCGACGATCGCCCTCGCCAAGGACAGCTTCGACAAGGTCGTGGTCGTGGTCAACGCCTCCACCACGATGGAGCTCGGCTCCCTGCAGGACGACCCCGAGATCGACGCGATCCTCCTCGCCGGCTCGCCCGGCGCGACCGGCTTCAACGCCCTCGGCTCGATCCTCGCCGGTGACGTCAACCCGTCGGGCCGCACGGTCGACACGTGGGCCGCGGACTTCACCGCCGACCCGACCTGGAACAACTTCGGCAGCTTCGTCTACGACAACATCGAGGCGTCCTACCCGGTCTCCGCGACCGAGTCCGCGACCTCGAACGCGACCGTCACGTCCGACGCGCCGTTCGTCAACCACGCCGAGGGCATCTACTTCGGCTACCGGTACTACGAGACCGCGGCCGCCGAGGGCTTCATCGACTACGACGACGCGGTGGTGTACCCGTTCGGCTACGGCCTCAGCTACACCGACTTCGCGTGGGAGGTCGCCGGCACCGAGGCGGGCGCCGTCGACGGCACCATCGCGGTGACGGTCGACGTCACCAACACCGGCGACGTCGCGGGCCGCGACGTGGTGGAGCTGTACTACTCCGCCCCCTACACCGCGGGCGGCATCGAGAAGTCCGAGGTGGTTCTGGGCGGCTTCGCCAAGACCGGCGTGATCGAGCCGGGTGCCTCGGAGTCCGTCACCATCGAGCTCGCGGTCGAGGACATGGCGTCCTACGACTACCTCGAGAACGCCGCGTACGTGCTCGAGGCCGGCGACTACGAGATCACCGTGCAGACCGACTCGCACACCGTGGCCGAGGGCACCGAACCCTTCGTCTACACGGTGGACTCCGACGTGGTCTACGCCGGCGACGACCACCGTGCGTCCGACGCGGCCGCGGTGACCAACCAGTTCGACGACGTCTCCGCGAACTTCACCACCACGGGCGAGGCCGGCAAGATCCCGGTCTTCTCGCGTGCGGACTTCGCTGGCACCTTCCCGACGGCCCCCACCGCCGAGCAGATGGTCGCCTCCGACGCGATCGTCGAGGGCTTCGAGGCGTGGGACTACGACGCCGCGGCCGCCGGCTTCGAGGGCGACAAGCCCACGACCGGCGCCGACTCGGACCTCGCGCTCATCGACCTGCGAGGCCTCGCCAAGGACGACCCGCAGTGGGACGAGCTGCTCGACTCGCTGACCGTGGGCGAGATGACCGACGTGCTGCTCAACGGCGCGTACCAGACCGCGCCCATCGGCTCGATCGGCAAGCCCCAGACGCTCGAGCCCGACGGCCCGGCCGGCTTCTCGTCCTTCATCAACTCGTCGATCAACGGCGTCGCCTACCCGTCCGAGGTGCTCATCGCCCAGACGTGGGACGTCGAGCTCGGCAACGCCATGGGCACGATGCTCGGCAACGAGGCGCTGCAGAAGGGCATCAACGGCTGGTACGCGCCGGCGATGAACATGCACCGCTCGCCGTTCGCGGGCCGCAACTTCGAGTACTACTCGGAGGACCCGCTCCTGTCCGGCGCGATGGCGACCTCGGTGGCCAACGGTGTCGCGACCAAGGGCGTGTACGTCACGGTCAAGCACTTCGCGCTCAACGAGCAGGAGACCAACCGCGTCAACAACGGCGTGGCCACCTGGGCGACCGAGCAGGCGATCCGCGAGGTCTACCTCAAGCCCTTCGAGATGGCCGTCAAGGACGTCTCGATGGACGTGACCTACATCGCCGACGACGAGGGCACCACGGCGCAGGCCACCATCGGCCTCGGCGGCGTGATGAGCTCCTTCAACCGCATCGGCTCCACCTGGGCCGGCGGCTCGGAGGCGCTCCTCACCGACGTGCTGCGCACCGAGTGGGGCTTCGAGGGCTTCGTGATCTCGGACTTCAACCTGTACCCGTACATGAACCCCAACCAGGGGATCTCGGCGGGCACCGACCTCACGCTGACGTTCCAGCCGTCGAAGTCCTTCGGCGACACGACGTCCGCCAAGGCCGTGACCGACATCCGCAACGCGACCCACAACATCCTGTACACGGTCGCGAACTCCAACGCGATGGACGGCCTCGCGCCGGGCGCGACGGTGGCCTACACCCCGCCCACGTGGGTCTACATCCAGATCGTCTCGACGGTCGCGGTGGGCCTCCTGGTCCTGGGCGGCGTGTTCATGGTGGTGCGCCGCGTGCGCCGTCACCGTGCCTCGACGTCCGAGAAGGTCGACTCGGACGTGCTCGTCAACGCCTGATCCGGCGACGCTCCACGACGGGGCGGCGGACCTGCCACGCGCAGGCCCGCCGCCCCGTCGGCGCGCGTAGGAGCGCACCCCGCGTACCGGTACGAATCGGGCATCTGCCAGGCAGGCGGCACGGGCGGCGACAGAACGTGCGACCGGTTGAGCAGGTTGTGCATCGCGGTCACCGGGGCCCTTGCCGCTCGGGCTTAATTGACTCACCGAACTCTCCGTGGAGCCCGGACCGTCGTCAACGGCGACAGCGCAGATATCCGGCCCACGAACGCTCCCGACATCGCTCGGCCCCCGGACAACGTCGCCGGGGTACGGCAGCCGCGAGCGGACCAGAAAGGAAGCGACACGATGACCGACGAGCTCAGCCTCCTCGAGAAGGCCGCGCTGCTCAGCGGCGCCAGCGTCTGGGAGACCCGCGCCATCGAGCGTGCCGGCATCCGCGCCCTCAACCTGTCGGACGGCCCGCACGGCATCCGCAAGCAGCTGGGCTCGGGCGACCACCTCGGGATCAACGCGTCCGCCAAGGCGACGTGCTTCCCGACCGCGGCGACCGTGGCCAACTCGTGGGACCTCGACCTCGCGATGCAGGTGGGCGAGGCCCTCGGCGCGGAGGCGGCCGCCCTCGACGTCGACGTCGTGCTCGGCCCCGGCCTCAACATCAAGCGCTCGCCGCTGTGCGGCCGCAACTTCGAGTACTTCTCCGAGGACCCGTACCTGTCGGGCAAGCTCGCCGGCGCCTACGTGCGCGGCATCCAGTCGCAGGGCGTGTCCGCGTGCCCCAAGCACTTCGCCGCCAACAGCCAGGAGCACCGCCGCATGGCGAGCGACTCCGTGGTCGACGAGCGCACGCTCCGCGAGATCTACCTCACCGCGTTCGAGATGGTGGTGCGCGAGGCCGCGCCGAAGGCCATCATGTCCTCGTACAACAAGGTCAACGGCGAGTACGCCCACGAGAGCACCCACCTCCTGCAGGACATCCTGCGCGACGAGTGGGGCTTCGACGGGGCCGTCGTCTCCGACTGGGGCGGCTCGAACGACGCCGTCCAGGCGGTCAAGGCGGGCGGCACCCTCGAGATGCCGTCGCCCGGCCTCGACTCGGCGCGCCAGCTGCTCGACGCGGTCGCCGCCGGGGACCTCACCGAGGAGCAGCTCGACGTCCGCGTCGCGGAGATCCGAGTGCTCGTCGAGCGGATCGACCCCTCGCTCGCCCGCGCCGTCGACGTCGAGGCGCACCACGCGCTCGCGCGCCGGGTCGCCGAGGCGAGCCACGTGCTGCTCAAGAACGACGACGACCTCCTCCCGCTCGCCTCGGGCACCCGCATCGCCGTCATCGGCGACTTCGCGGAGACGCCCCGCTACCAGGGCGCCGGCTCGTCGCTCGTCAACCCGACGCGCCTCTCGTCCGCGGTCGAGGCGATCACCGCATCGTCGCTCGACCTCGTGACCTACGCGCAGGGCTTCCGCCGCACCGGCGGCGAGGACGAGGCGCTCGCGACCGAGGCCGTCGCGGCGGCGCGCGACGCCGACGTGGTGCTGCTGTACCTGGGCCTCGACGAGACGAGCGAGTCCGAGGGCAACGACCGCACCCACCTCGAGCTGCCGCACAACCAGGTGGTGCTGCTCAACCGCCTCCGTCAGGCGACCGACCGCATCGTCGTGGTGCTGTCCGCCGGATCCGTGGTGGAGATGCCCTGGATCGACGACGCCCGCGCGGTCCTGCACGGCTACCTCGGCGGCCAGGCGGGCGCCGAGGCGACGGTCGCCGTCCTCACGGGCGAGGTGAACCCGTCGGGCCGCCTCGCCGAGACGTACCCGCTCCACCTCGAGGACAACCCCAGCCACGCGTACTACCCGGGCCGCGCCGAGACGGCCGAGTACCGCGAGGGCCTGTACGTCGGCTATCGCTACTACCTCACCGCGCACGCGCCCTCGCTCTTCCCGTTCGGCTACGGCCTCAGCTACACGACGTTCGAGTACTCGGACGTCGCGGTGGACGACGCCGGCATCACGTTCACGGTGACGAACACGGGCGCCGTCGCCGGCGCCGAGGTCGCGCAGGTCTACGTGGGCCGCTCGTCGACCGGCGTGCACCGCCCCGTGCGCGAGCTCAAGGGTTTCCGCAAGGTCGCGCTCGAGCCGGGCGCCAGCGTCACGGTCACCGTGCCGTTCGACGAGTACACGTTCCGCCACTACAGCGCGAGCCGCGGCGCGTGGGCCGTCGAGGCCGGCCGGTACTGGGTCGGGGTCGGCGCCTCCGTCGAGGACATCCGCGGCGAGGGCACCGTGGAGGTGGCGGGGGAGACCGCCACGATGGACGGCGTCGCGGAGCTGCCGGCGTACTACTCGGGCCAGGTCGCCCAGGTGTCCGACGCGGAGTTCGCGCAGCTGCTCGGCCACCCGATCCCCGCGGTCACGACCGAGCGCCGCGCGCTCGGGCCCAACGACCCGCTGCTCGCCATGCACCAGGCGCCCAGCCCGCTCGCGCGCCTCGCGGCGTCCGTGCTCCGGTCGCTCATCGCCCGCGCCGAGCGCAAGGGCAAGCCCGACCTCAACCTGTACTTCCTCTACAACATGCCGTTCCGCGCGATCGGCAAGATGACCAACGGCGCCGTGAGCCAGGAGATGGTCGGCTCGATCGTCACCCTCGTCAACGGCAGGCACCTGCGCGGCCTCGGCGGCCTGATCTCGGGCTTCGGGCGCAACAGGCGCGCGAGCCGCGAGCTCGAGGCCCAGCTCGCCGCCGCCTCCGCCGCCACCCCCGAGCGCGTCAGCGCCTGACCCCCCTGCACCTGGAGAGACCAACGATGTTCGCACCGATCGTCCGCATGTGGCGCCGCTTCGAGGAGCGCCGCCCCGGCACCGCCCAGTTCCTCATGTTCTTCGTGTTCTCGAACGCGGTGACCGCGCTCCAGCTCGCGCTCATGCCGCTGCTGCGCGCGTGGCTCGACACGACCAACCTCATCAACGTCGACTTCCAGGTGCTGCCGGTCGGGTCGAACGTGGACGGCTCGCAGTACTACATGTTCGACTACGCGGCCGGCGCGCTGCCCGAGGGCGGCGGCGGCCTCGCCTACTTCCTCTCGGTGCAGATCACGCTGGCGATCGCGCAGATCATCAACTTCTTCCTGCAGCGCAACGTCACCTTCAAGTCGAACACCTCGGCGTGGCGCGCCGCCATGTGGTACTTCATCGCGTACGTCGCGATCACGTTCATCGCCGCCGCCGCGCAGGGCTTCTACAAGGCCCCCGTGTACGACTTCTTCATCGACACCCTCGGCTGGGGCTCCACCGGCGAGACCATGGCCGACGTCCTCACGATGATCATCAACTCGGCGATCTCGTTCTGGGTGTTCTTCCCGATCTTCAAGATCATCTTCAAGCGCGTCCCCGAGGACGAGGCAATTACGGCATCTGAGGACAATTCGGGTATCGTGTCCTCCTCTGACGGCGAGCCCGGCACCGCGCCGGTGGCAGCGACGGTCTCCGAGCGCGCGGGCGCCGAGCCGGCGCGCGACGACAGCCGGGACGGATAAGGAGCCGCGATGCACCCCACCCTGACGGTGGTCGTGCCCGCCTACAACGCTGAGGGCTGGCTCGAGCGCTGCGTCGACTCGCTCCTCGTGGGCGCCAGCGACGTCGAGATCCTCATCGTGGACGACGGCTCGACCGACGGCACCGCCGCCCTCGCGGACCGCTACGAGGCGGACCACCCCGGCGTCGTGCGCGCGATCCACAAGGCCAACGGCGGGCACGGCTCGACCATCAACGTGGGGATCGACGTCGCCCGCGGCCGCTACCTCAAGGTGGTGGACGCGGACGACTGGGTCGACGCCGACGCCCTCCGGGCGCTGCTCGACACGCTGCGCGGCTTCCTCGCCGACGGCGACCCGATCGACCTGGTGCTGAGCAACTTCGTCTACGAGAAGGTCGGGCGGCGCTACAAGCGGGCCGTCCGGTACCGCAACGTGCTGCCGCAGGGCCGCACGTTCGGGTGGGACGAGGTCGGCCGCTTCCGCACCGGCCAGTACCTCATGATGCACTCGCTCGTGTACCGCACCGAGCTGCTGCGCGAGTCGGGGCTGCGCCTGCCGGAGCACACCTTCTACGTCGACAACCTGTACGTCTACCAGCCGCTGCTGCACGTCGAGTCGATGTACTACCTCGACGTGGACCTCTACCGGTACTACATCGGCCGTCCCGACCAGTCGGTCAACGAGGCGGTGATGATCCGCCGCATCGACCAGCAGCTCAAGGTCAACCGGCTGCTCATGGACGTCGAGGTGAGCCCCTACGAGGTGCCGCCGGCGCTGTACCGGTACCTGCTCCACCACCTCCAGGTGGTGTGCGTGATCTCCTCGACGATGCTGCTGCGGTCGGGCAGGGACGAGGACTTCGCGCGCAAGGTCGAGCTGTGGCGCGAGCTGCGCTACGACGACCCCGACGTCTACCGCCGGCTCAAGCGCGGCGCGCTCGGCCGCATCGTCCACCTGCCCGGCAGGCCCGGCAGGAAGGCGACCGTGGCCGCGTACCGGGGCGCCTCGTGGGCGCTCGCGCTCAACTGAGGCGCCGCGGGGGTCTCCTCGCCCGGCCTACGATTCCCGTATGACCGACCTCGTCATCGTCGGCGCCGGCCTGTTCGGCCTCACCGTCGCGGAGCGCATGGCCGCGCGCGGGCGCCGCGTGCTCGTGGTGGACCGTCGCGACCACATCGGCGGCAACGCGTACTCGGCGCCGGACCCCGCGACCGGGATCGAGGTGCACCGCTACGGCGCTCACCTCTTCCACACGTCGAACGAGCGGGTCTGGGAGTACGTCAACCGCTTCACGGCCTTCACGCCGTACGTGCACCGCGTCTACACCACGCACCGCGGCGAGGTGTTCCCCATGCCCATCAACCTGGGCACGATCAACCAGTTCTTCCGCGCCGCGATGAGCCCCGCCGAGGCGCGCGCGCTCATCGCCGAGCAGGCGGCCGAGCTGGGGGAGCGCGAGCCGGCGAACCTCGACGAGAAGGGCGTGCGGCTCATCGGCCGGCCGCTGTACGAGGCGTTCATCCGCGACTACACGGCCAAGCAGTGGCAGACCGACCCGCGCGACCTGCCCGCGTCGATCATCAGCCGCCTGCCCGTGCGCTACACGTACGACAACCGCTACTTCAACGACCGCTTCGAGGGGCTGCCCGTCGACGGCTACACGGCGTGGTTCGAGCGCATGGTGGACCACCCGAACATCGAGGTGCGGCTCGGGGTGGACTACCTCGACCCGGCCTCCGACGTGTCGAAGGCGTCGACCGCGGGCCGCGTGCCCGTCGTCTACACGGGTCCGCTCGACCGCTACTTCGGGGACGCCGAGGGAGCGCTCGGCTGGCGCACCATCGACTTCGACTGGGAGGTGCGCCACGAGGGCGACCACCAGGGCTGCCCGGTGATGAACTACGCCGACGCGGACACCCCGTACACGCGCACCATCGAGTTCCGGCACTTCCATCCCGAGCGCGACTACCCGGCCGACCGGACCGTGCTCGCGCACGAGCGCTCGCGCTTCGCGGGGCCCGGCGACGAGCCGTACTACCCGATCAACACCCCCGCCGACCGGGAGCGCCTCGACGCGTACCGGGCCCTCGCCGAGCGCGAGGCGGGCGTGCTCTTCGGCGGTCGGCTGGGCACGTACCAGTACCTCGACATGCACATGGCGATCGCGTCCGCGCTCGCCATGGCGGACAACGCGCCCGAGCTGGCCTGACCCGGGCGGGGACGATGCGCCGGTGGGCGCGCGGCGGCGCGCCTCAGTTGGGGATCGGCACGAGCATGCGGAGCACGAACCAGCCGTCCGTCGTCTCGACGGTCATCGAGCCGTCGTACCGCTCGGCCGCCTGGCGGATGTTCTTGAGGCCGTAGCCGTGGTGCTGGGCGTCGTCCTTGGTGGTCGCCGGGAGGCCGTCGTACAGCACCAGGTCGCGGCCGAACCAGTTCTCGAAGCGCAGGATCGCGAAGTGACCCTGGCTGTAGACGGCGACGCGCACGAGCCGGCGGTCGGGGTCGGGCACGCGCGCGGTCGCCTCGATCGCGTTGTCGAGCGCGTTGCCGAACACCGTGACGATGTCCATGACCTCCATGAAGTCCACCACGGAGCCGTCGACCACGCTCGTCACCGTGATGCCCTGCAGCTCCGCCTCGGCGGTCTTGCTGGCGAGCACGGTGTCGACCACGCCGTTGCCGGTGTCGACCGCGGTCGCGCCGTAGCCGCGCAGCGACGCCTCCAGCTGGTCGACCATCCCGGAGCGGACCGACGAGTCGGACTCGTCGCGGATCGCCGCGATGTAGTGCTTCATGTCGTGGTACCGGGCGTTGACGGCCTCGCGCTCGTGGCGCGAGCGCAGGTACTGCTGGTGCTGGTGGTGCAGGAGCGAGTTCATCGACTGCACCTCGACCGCGCGCTGGAGCTGGAGGCGCTGGCTGCGCATCGCGTACAGCGCGATGAAGCCGGCGAGGTCGACGAGCGTGCGGATGTAGAAGATCTCGCGTCCGTCGCGACCGCTGAAGGGCGTGTCCGCGCTGACGAAGCTGAGGTTGGAGAGCAGGAAGGTCACGACCGCGATCGACAGGGTCGACGCGAGGATGCGCCCGTCGACCGCGATGCGCAGCCCGGGCGGGAAGTTGCGGCGCTCCGCGAACCACACAGCCGTGAACACGGCCGCGGGGACCGCGGCGATGAGCGCGAAGCGCGCGAGCGTCCACGTGTACCCGCCGAAGAAGTGCTGGTCGAGCTGCCACGCGAGGGACGCGACCAGCTCCGCGAGCACGAACGCGCGGGCGAGCAGGTCCGCCGCGCTCTTGCCGTCGACCTCGGCGCACGCGCGGATGAGCCCCCACATCGAGACGGCCGCGAGGACCATGCCGAGCGACCACAGGCCCAGCGGCAGCGTGCCCGCGAGTTCCTGGACGCCCATGATGACGACGAGGCCCGCGGCGAGGGTGACGCCGAGCGCGAGGCCCGAGATGCGCCGCGGCACGAGCGAGATGTAGAGGACGCACGCGCCCCATTCCGCGATCGCGGTCACCGCACGGGGGATGTCCTGGAGGGCGTCCTCGATCACGCGCGCTGACCGTCCATGTGCGCGGCGAGCGCCTCGAGGAAGGCCTTCTTGCGGGGGCGGCTCACCTGGAGGGCATCGCCGCCGACCATGACGCTCACGCCCTGCTCCACCTTGCGCACGTGACGGAGGTTGACGAGGTAGCAGTTGTTGGAGCGGAAGAAGCCCTGGTCCGCGAGCTCGTCCTCGAGCGCCTTGAGGGTGCCCGAGAACGTGTACTCGCGGTCGAGGCCGTGCACCGTGATGCGGTGCTTGACGGACTCGACGTAGACGATGTCCGCGGGGTCGAGCCGCACCACGGCGTTGTTGACGGTGATGACCACGCTGCGCGTCTCGCGCTTGCGCAGGCGCGCGAGCGAGCGCGTGAGCTCCTGGGCGAAGGCGAAGTACGGCACGGGCTTGAGCAGGTAGCTGAGCGCGTCGACCTCGTAGCCGCGGATGGCGAACTGGCCCATGTTGGTGACGAAGATGATGATGACGTCGGAGTCGACCTCGCGGATCCGGTGCGCGGCCTCGAAGCCGTCCATGCCCGGCATCTCGACGTCGAGGAACAGGATGTCGTACTGCGGGCGGTAGTCCTGGACGGCGGCCTTGCCGTCCGGGAAGTCGCGGACGTCGAGCTCGAGCGCGTGCTCCTCCGCGTAGCGGGCGAGGTGCTGCATGAGCGTGTCGCGGTACGCGGCGTCGTCCTCGACGATCCCGATCCTGATCACTGCGCTCCCTGGTCGCTCTGCTGACGCCCAATTCTAAGGTCGCGCCGATGGGACCCCGCACAGCGGTGCTAGAGGGGAGCGACGAGCTCCTCGCCCTGGTTGCGGATGTTGCCGACCGCCCGGTCCACCTCGTGCCACACGAGCGCCGGCTCGGGCGACGCGATCGCGGCGAACAGGTCGTCCTTGCTCGACTCGTGGTCGAGCCACGTGTCGGCCTCGTCCTTGAGGAGCATGACCGGCTGGCGGTCGTGGATCTCCTGCATGTCCCCGCGCGACGCGGTGGTGACGATCGAGCACGTCGCCAGCCACGGCGCATCGTCCCCGAGCGCCTTCTCGCGCCAGAACTCGAACAGGCCCGCGAAGGCGAGCGGCGAGCCGTCCTCGGTGTGGATGAAGTAGGGGGTCTTCACGCCGTCGACGGTGGTCCACTCGAAGTAGCCCGAGGCCGGGACTAGGCAGCGCCGCTTGGCGAAGGCGGAGCGGAAGGACGGCTTCTCCGCGACGGTCTCGGAGCGCGCGTTGAACATGCGCGAGCCGATCGCGGGGTCCTTCGCCCACGACGGCACGAGGCCCCACTTCGCGAGCTCGAGCGAGCGGCCCTCCTCCTTGCGCGCCACCACGATCGACGTGTCCTGCATCGGGCCGATGTTGTAGCGCGGGGCGAGGCGCGCGTCGTCCGCGATCACGGCGATCTCGAAGGCGTCGACGAGCTCCTGCTCGGTGAGGAAGTTGGCGTAGCGGCCGCACATGAGACCAGGGTAGGCACGTCGGCCCCCGGCGCATCGTCCATCCGCGGTCCTGCCAGCGCTTTTCTTGTCCACAGGCCCTTGTCCTTTTTGTCCGTTTCACGCTAGCGTCGCCGCCATGGGGGGAGCCATGGGGGGCGACGTGCGCGCGCACATCGAGGACGACGTGCGCGCCCGCATCCGCGACACGGGCGTGGACCCGGCGCGGGATGCGCGCGCGGTCGAGTCGCTCGTGGGCGCCGCCATCGACGCGTGGGACGAGCGCGAGCTGCTCGACGGTCGTGCGCCGGTGCCGGACCGCGACGCGCTCGTGCGGGCGGTCACGGACGCGGTCGCCGGCCTCGGTCCGCTGCAGCCGCTGCTCGACGACCCGACAGTCGAGGAGATCTGGGTCAACGCGCCCCACGAGGTCTACGTCGCGCGCGGCGGGACGAGCGAGCTCACCAGCATCCTCCTGACCGCGGACGACGTGCGACGGCTGGTCGAGCGGATGCTCGCGGTCGCCGGCCGCCGGCTCGACCTGAGCTCGCCGTTCGTCGACGCCGCGCTGCCGGGCGGGGAGCGCCTCCACGTCGCGATCCCGGACGTGACGCGGCGCCACTGGGCGGTCAACATCCGCAAGTACATCGCCCGCGCGCACGACGTCGACGACCTTGTCGCGCTCGGCACGCTCACGCCGGCCGCCGCCCGCTTCCTCGCCGCCGCGGTGCGCGCGGGGCTCACGGTCCTCGTGTCGGGCGGGACGCAGGCCGGCAAGACCACCACCCTCGGCGCGCTCGCGGGCGCGATCCCGGCGCGCGAGCGCGTGATCACGTGCGAGGAGGTCTTCGAGCTCGCCCTGCCGCTGCGGGACGTGGTCGCCCTGCAGTGCCGCCAGCCGTCCCTCGAGGGCACCGGCGAGATCACGCTGCGCCGCCTCGTCAAGGAGGCGCTGCGCATGCGGCCCGACCGCATCGTCGTGGGGGAGGTGCGCGAGGCCGAGGCGCTCGACCTCCTCATCGCGCTCAACGCAGGCCTGCCCGGGCTGTGCACGATCCACGCGAACTCGGCCCGCGACGCGCTCGCGAAGATGTGCACGCTGCCGCTGCTCGCGGGCGACAACGTGTCCGACCGCTTCGTCGTGCCGGCGGTCGCGTCCGCGGTCGACCTCGTCGTGCACGTCGGGCTCGAGGCCGACGGGGCGCGGCGCGTGCGGGAGATCGTGGGCGTCTCCGGCCGCGTCGAGTCCGGCGTCTTCGAGCTGTCCGAGATCTTCGCGACCCGCGACGGCGTGCTCGTCCGCGGCACGGGCTTCCCTCCGCACGCCGAGCGCTTCGCGGGCCGCGGCGTGCCGCTCGCCGAGATCCTGGCGGCCTGACGTGGACGCCGTGCTCGGTCTGGTGCTGGGGACGGGTCTGCTGCTCGTGTGGCTCGCGTGGTGGGAGACCCCGCCGCGCGCTCAGGCCCGGCGCTCGCGCGTCGCGGCCTTCGAGGACCGGCTGGTCCAGGCGGGTGTCCACGGCGTGACGGCGGGCGTGTTCGGGGCGTCCGCGGCCGGTCTGGGGCTCGTCTCGCTCGTGCTCGCGTGGTCCCTCACGGGCTCTCTCGCGGTCGCGGGGATCGTGGCGTGCGCGGCCGCGTACGCCCCCGTCGCGACCGTCACCGCACGGGCGCGCCGCCGCAGGACGCTCCTGCGCGAGGCGTGGCCCGAGGCGGTGGACACGCTCGCCTCCGGCATCCGCGCGGGACTCGCGCTGCCGGAGGCGCTCGCGGCGCTCGGCGACCGCGGCCCCGCGCCGCTGCGCCCCGCGTTCGCGTCCTTCGCCGAGGACTACCGCGCGTCGGGCGCCTTCGGGCCCTCGCTCGACGCGCTGAAGCGGCGCCTCGCCGACCCGGTCGCCGACCGCATCGTCGAGGCCGTGCGCCTCGCCCGCGATGTGGGCGGCACCGAGGTCGGCGCGGTGCTGCGCTCGCTCGCGCGCTTCCTGCGGGACGATGCGCGGGTCCGGGGCGAGCTCGAGGCCCGCCAGTCCTGGACCGTCAACGCGGCCCGCCTCGCCGTCGCGGCGCCGTGGCTGCTGCTCGCGCTGCTCGCGACGCGTCCCGGCGGGCTCGCGGCCTTCGACACCGCCGCGGGCGTCGCCGTGCTGCTCGGCGGCGCCGCCGCGTGCCTCGGCGCGTACCGGCTCATGCAGACGCTCGGGCGGCTGCCGAGCGAGGAGAGGGTGCTGCGATGACCGCCGTGCTGTGCGTCTGCCTCGCCGCGGGGCTCGGCCTCGTGTGGTCGTGGGCGCACGCGCGCCGGTTCTCGCTCGAGCGCCGGCTGGCGCCGCGCTTGCGCGGCTCCGGGGCCGCGCCCCCGGCCCGGTCGCCGCTCGCGCGCATCGTCGCTCCCGTCGCGGACGACGTCGTACGGCTCGCCGCCCGCTGGGGCGCGCCCACCGACGAGCTCGAGCGCCGCCTCGCCCGCGCGGGCTCCGCCACGACGGTCGCGCGCCACCGGGCCCACTCGCTCGCGGCCGGGGCGGCCGGGCTCGCCGGCGGCCTGGCGCTCGGGCTGCTGCTCGGCACGGCGCGGGGCACCGGCCCCGGGGTCGCGCTGGTGATCGCCGCGTGCGCCGCGGTCCTGGGGGCGCTCGCGCCCGACGCGCTGCTCGCTCGCCGGGCCGCCGCCCGTGCCGCCCGGGTCCGGGCGGAGCTGCCCGCGGCCGCCGAGATGCTCGCCCTCGCGGTGGTCGCGGGCGAGTCCGTGCCGGCAGCGCTCGACCGGGTCGCGGCGCTGTCGCCCGGACCCCTCGGCGACGAGCTGCGCACCGCGCTCGCGGAGATCCGGGCGGGACGCAGCGTGGGCGCCTCGCTCGACCGCCTGGCCGCGCGGGTGGGCGACGGCGGGGTCACCGCGTTCTGCGACGCCATCGTCACGGCGCTCGAGCGCGGCACGCCCCTCGCGGAGGTGCTCCACGCGCAGGCGACCGACGTCCGCGACCGCTCGCGCCAGGCGCTGCTCGAGGAGGGTGGCAAGCGCGAGATCGCGATGCTCGTGCCGGTGGTGCTGCTCATCCTGCCGGTCACCGTGCTGTTCGCTCTGTATCCCGGGCTGGTCGCCTTGCGGCTCGGGATCTAGGAGAAGGGGGATCCCATGGAGGGATGGAAGGAAGGGCTGCGGGACGACCGCGGCGACGTGCCGGGCTGGGTGCTCATCACCTTGATGACGGCCGGGCTCGTCGCCACGATCTGGGCGCTCGCCGGGCCCGCGCTCGGCGACATGTTCCTCACCGCCCTTGACTCCGTCACGGGCGGCTGACGAGGGCTCCGCGGTCGTCGAGCTCGTGCTCGTCGGGGTGCTCGTCGTCGCGGTGGCGCTCGGTGTGCTCCAGCTCGCGCTCGCGGCGCACGTCCGCAGCACGCTCACCGCGTGCGCCGCCGAGGGCGCGCGCGTGGCCGCGGTCGCGCGCCAGGGGGACGATGCGGGAGCGGCCCGGGCGGCCGGCTGCGCCGAGGCGGCGCTCGGACTGGGCGCGGAGGTGGCGGTCGCGCGCGAGGACGTCGGCGGGCGGGCGGCGGTGCGCGTCACGCTGAGCGGCGCCGCGCCGGCGATGCTGTGGGCGACCGGGGAGATCGAGGCGAGCGGGCGCGCGCTGCTGGAGGGTGCCGATGCGTCGTGACCTCTCCGCGGACCGCGGCGCCGCGACGGTCGAGCTCGTGGCGCTCACCCTCGTGCTGCTGCTGCCGATCGTCTACCTCGTCGTCGCCGTGTCGCGGGTGCAGGCGGGCGCCTACGCGGCCGAGGCCGCGGCGTACTCGGCCGCCCGCGGCGCCGTCGTCGCGGGGCTCGACGCGCTCGACGCCGGCGCCGACGCGGAGGCGGCGCTGACGTCCGCCCGCGCGACCGCCGACGCCGCGGTCGCGATCGCGGTGGAGGACTTCGGGCTCGCGTCGGGCGCACGCGTCGAGCTCGGCTGCGAGGGCGCCTGCCTCGCCGCGGGCACGACGGTGACGGCGAGCGTCGCGGTCGACGTGCCCCTGCCGGGCGTGCCCGCGCTCCTGCGAGCGGCGCTGCCCGCTCGCGTCACTCTCGAGTCGACCGCGTCGAGCCCGGTCGACGGGTACGCGCCGTGAGGCGGCCGGCGGGGGACGAGGGCTCGGTCACCGTCCTCACCATCGGGCTCGCGGCGGTGCTGCTCGCCGCGATCGTCACCGTCGCCGCCGTCACGCACGTGCAGCTCCAGCGGTCCCGCCTCGCGCACGCGGCGGACGAGGTCGCGCTCGCGGCCGCCGACGCGATCGACCTCGACGCCTACTACCGCGGTGGCGTCGTCCGCCTCGACCCGGTCGCAGTCGAGGCCGAGGCCCGCGCGCAGCTCGCCGAGTCGGCCCGACGCGAGGGCCTCGCCGGCGCGGCGCTGGTCGCCGCATCGTCCCCCGACGGCACCACCGCGGAGGTGACGCTGGCGCTGCGGACGCCCGTCCTCTTCGGCGCGACGTGGTTGCCGGGTACCGTGGATCTGAGCGCGACATCATCCGCACGCGCGGCCCCGTAGCGGGGTAGAAGGTCCGCGGGAACTTGGTCCCATGCGAACTAATGCCCCCGCCCGTAACGTGAACCACGAGGCGCCACACACCGCCATCCCGGCAGGAGCGAGCCCCACGCATCGGCCCCACAAGGGCCTTCCAACAGGGAGAGGGAGTACTAGGCCATGACCACTGAAGCCGTCGACAACACCACGATCCAGGACGACGCGGGCGACCCCCGCGCCCACGCGTGGCGTGGCTTCACCACCGGCGACTGGTGCGACGCGGTCAACGTCCGCGACTTCATCCAGGCCAACTACACCCCGTACGAGGGTGACGACTCGTTCCTCGCCGGCCCCACCGCGCGCACCACGGGCGTCTGGGACAAGCTCTCGGCGATGTTCCCCGAGGAGCGCGAGAAGGGCGTCTACGACGTCGACTGGGAGACCCCCGCGCTGATCACGGCGCACGGCCCGGGCTACATCGACGAGGACAACGAGATCATCGTCGGCCTCCAGACCGACGCCCCGCTCAAGCGCGCGATCATGCCGTTCGGCGGCTGGCGCATGGTGGTCAAGGAGCTCGAGACCTACGGCTACCCGGTCAAGCCCGAGCTCGAGGAGATCTTCTCCAAGTACCGCAAGACCCACAACGACGGCGTCTTCGACGCGTACCCGCCGAACGTCCGCGCGGCCCGCTCCTCGCACATCGTCACCGGCCTGCCCGACGCCTACGGCCGCGGCCGCATCATCGGCGACTACCGTCGCGTCGCGCTGTACGGCGTCGACGCCCTGATCGAGGGCAAGAAGCTCGAGCGCATGGAGCTCGACATGGAGCGCTCGACCGAGGACATCATCCGCGACCGCGAGGAGAACTCCGAGCAGATCAAGGCGCTCAAGGAGCTCAAGCAGATGGCGGCCTCGTACGGCTTCGACATCTCGAAGCCCGCCGCCAACGCTCGCGAGGCCGTCCAGTGGCTGTACTTCGGCTACCTGGCCGCGGTCAAGGAGCAGAACGGCGCCGCCATGTCGCTGGGCCGCACCTCGACCTTCATCGACGTCTTCATCGAGCGCGACATCGCCGAGGGCACCCTCACCGAGGAGACCGCGCAGGAGATCATCGACGACTTCGTCATCAAGCTGCGCATCGTCCGCTTCCTCCGCACCCCCGAGTACGACGCCCTGTTCTCCGGCGACCCGACGTGGGTCACCGAGACCATCGGCGGCATCGGCCAGGACGGTCGCCCGCTGGTGACCCGCACCTCGTTCCGCTACCTGCAGACGCTGTACAACCTCGGCCCGGCCCCCGAGCCGAACCTGACGGTGTTCTGGTCCGACAAGCTCCCGCAGGGCTTCAAGGACTTCTGCGCGAAGGTCTCGATCGACACCTCGGCCATCCAGTACGAGTCGGACGAGCTCATCCGCCCCGTGTGCGGTGACGACTCCGCGATCGCCTGCTGCGTCTCCGCCATGGAGGTCGGCAAGCAGATGCAGTTCTTCGGCGCCCGCGTCAACCTCGCCAAGTCGCTGCTGTACGCGATCAACGGCGGCCGCGACGAGATCTCCGGCAAGCAGGTCGCGCCGGTGTCCGCCCCGCTCACCGACGAGGTCCTCGACTTCGACTCGGTCATGGAGGCCTACGACAAGCTGCTCGACTGGCTCGCCGAGACCTACGTGGACGCGCTCAACTGCATCCACTACATGCACGACAAGTACGCCTACGAGCGCATCGAGATGGCGCTGCACGACCGCACCATCCTCCGCACCCTGGCCTGCGGCATCGCCGGCCTGTCGGTCGCGGCGGACTCGCTGTCGGCCATCAAGTACGCCACGGTCCGCCCCGTGCGCGACGAGTCCGGCCTTGCGGTCGACTACGAGGTCGAGGGCGAGTTCCCCTGCTACGGCAACGACGACGACCGCGTCGACGACATCGCCGTGGACCTCGTGGGCCGATTCATGGAGAAGGTCCGCCAGCAGCCGACGTACCGCAACGCGGTGCACACCCAGTCGGTCCTGACGATCACCTCGAACGTCGTCTACGGCAAGCACACCGGCAACACCCCGGACGGCCGCCGCTCGGGCGAGCCCTTCGCGCCGGGCGCCAACCCGATGAACGGCCGCGACGTGCACGGCGTGATGGCCTCGGCCCTCTCCGTCGCGAAGCTGCCCTACGCGGAGGCGCAGGACGGCATCTCGCTGACCACGTCGATCGTGCCCTCGGGCCTCGGTCGCACCCGTGAGGACCAGGTGAAGAACCTCGTGGGCATCCTCGACGCGTACAACGTGTCGCAGGGCTTCCACGTCAACATCAACGTCCTCAACCGCGACGTCCTCGAGGACGCGATGGAGAACCCGGAGAAGTACCCGCAGCTCACCATCCGCGTGTCCGGCTACGCCGTGAACTTCGTCCGTCTGACCCGCGAGCAGCAGCTCGACGTGCTCTCCCGCACGTTCCACGCCGGGCTGTAGCCCGTCTCCGCAGACAGACACCAGCGGCGCCCCGTCCCGGTCACCGGGGCGGGGCGCCGCTTCTAGTATCGGAGGCAGGAGGTCCCCGTCATGCCTGACAATCCCGTACCCGTCCCGCTGCTCGCGTCGCCGCCCATGGAGGTGGCCGACCGGGAGATGGCCGCGTCCGAGGAGATCCGCGACTTCCAGACGGGCTCGGTCCACTCGTGGGACCTCGTCACCGGCGCGGACGGCCCCGGCACGCGCATGACCCTGTTCCTGTCGGGCTGCGGGATGCGCTGCCAGTACTGCCAGAACCCCGACACGTGGCGCATGCGCGACGGCGTCCGCCACACCGTCGACGAGGTGATGGAGCGCGTCACCCGCTACGCGCGGATCATGAAGGTCACGGGGGGAGGGCTCACCATCTCCGGCGGCGAGCCGCTGCTGCAGGCGAAGTTCGTGATGAACATCTTCCGCCGCTGCAAGGACCTCGACATCTCGACGGCGCTCGACACCGCGGGGCTGCTGGGGGCGCGCCTCACCGACGACGACCTCAACTACGTCGACCTCGTGCTCCTCGACATCAAGGCGGGGCTGCCGGACGTGTACAAGCGCGTCACCGGCCGTCCGCTGCAGCCCACGCTCGACTTCGCGCGCCGGCTGTCCGGCCTGGGCAAGAAGATGTGGATCCGCTTCGTGCTGGTCCCGGGGCTCACCGACGGCGTGGACAACGTCGACGCGATCGCCGACTTCGTCGCCACCCTGGACGGCGTGGAGCGCCTCGAGGTGCTGCCGTTCCACCAGCTCGGCCGCGAGAAGTGGGAGCTGTCCGGGGAGCCGTACCTGCTCGAGGACACGCAGCCGCCGGACGCCGCGCTCGTCGAGCGCGTCAAGGAGCAGTTTGCGATGCGCGGCATCAATGTGATGTAAGGCGACGAAGGCCGGGTCCCCGCGGGGCCCCGGCCTTCGTCGTCACAGCGCAGCGGCTACGCGGTCAGCGCCGCCGCGAGCTTGTCGAACGTGTCGACGTACGCGTCGATCGCGGCGTCGGAGTGGACGACGGAGAGCGTCCACTCCTCCTCGCGGCCCGGCGTCATGAAGATGCCGTGGTTCATGTTCCACAGCCACGCGAGGTCGCACAGCTCGGCGTCCTGCGCGTTCTTGAAGCCCTCGTAGTCCGTGATCTTCTCGGTCGAGAACGTCACGCAGCCCTTCGAGCCGATGCCCACGGCGTAGCCGGGCAGGTCGTACTTCTCGATGACGGCCTGGCAGCCGGCGACGATGCGGTCGTTGAGCTCGCCGAGCCGCACGTAGGACTCGGGCGTGAGCACCTCGAGCAGCGACGCCTTCGCGGCGGCCATCGACAGCGGGTTCCCGTTGTAGGTGCCAACCTGGTAGACCTTGCCGCTCTCGACGACCGACATGACCTCCTCGGAGCCGCCGATCGCGCCCGACGGCAGGCCGCCGCCCAGCACCTTCGCCAGCGTCACCAGGTCCGGCGTCACGCCGAACTTCTCCGTCGCGCCGCCCGGGGCGATCGCGAGGCCGGTCTTGACCTCGTCGAAGATCAGCACGATGCCGTGCTTCGCGGTGATCTCGCGCACGGCCTCCAGGTAGCCGGGCTCCGGCAGCACGACGCCGAGGTTCATCATGGCGGCCTCCATGATCACGCACGCGGGGAGGCGGCCCTCCTCCGCGAGACGCTCGATGCGGCGCTCCATGGCCCCCGCGTCGTTGAACGGCACCGCGACGGTCATGTCGACGGTCGCCTGCGGGATGCCCGCGCCGTAGGCCAGCGACGCGTAGTTCTCGCGGTCGCCGATCTTGTCGTACTCGACGCCGATCGACACCATGACCGTGTCGTGGTGGCCGTGGTACGAGCCGAAGATCTTCATCACCGTGTCGCGGCCGGTGTAGGCACGCGCGATGCGGATCGCGTCCATGGTCGACTCGGAGCCCGAGTTGGTGAAGCGCCACTTGGGCAGGCCCCACCGGCGGGCGAGCTCGTCGGCGACGTCGATGACGTCCTCGGTGGCCGCGGCGAAGTGCGTGCCGAGCGGGTAGCGCTTCGCTAGCGCCTCGCCGATCGCGGGGTGCGCGTGCCCCTGGACCATCGAGCCGAAGCCGTTGTGGAAGTCGTAGTACTCGTTGCCGTCGACGTCCGTGATGCGGTCGCCCGCGCCCGACTCGATGTAGATGGGCCACGGGTCGCGGCCCTGGTAGCTGGACGCGACGCCGCCGGAGAGGTGCTCCGAGGCGTGGCCGTACATGGCCTTGGACTTGGTGGTGCGCTCGTTCAGCAGCGCGGTCTGCTCCTCGATCAGCTGGGCGATCCGGGCGCGGTCGAGAGTGACGGGCATGACTCCTCCACCCGACCGGCCTGGCGACGGGCATCTTCATGAGGTGAGGTTGGCGACCGGCCGCCGGCCTGGCGCTGGCGGTCGCACACCCGGGGAGTGCACCACCGACGATAGCCCAGGCCGCGTGCCAACTCCATGACGGCGGCCGGACGATGCGTCGCGCGCCTTCGCGCCGACGGCCGCCCTGTCCGAACGCGCCGCGACCGGGACCAAGGCCCTTGCGCACCCCGCCGCACCTGGGGTTCGATGCCGCTCAAGCACACCACCGTCAGGAGTGATACCCGTGGCCACCACGGTCTTCGAGCGACAGCCCGCCGCCGCATCGTCCATCGCCGCCATGCTCGAGGGCTCCTCCCTCAGCCCCTTCTGGACGGACGATGCGCCCGGCCCCGAGCGCCCGGCGCTCACGGGCAGCCACCGGGCGGACCTGGTGATCGTCGGCGGCGGCTACAGCGGGCTGTGGACCGCGGTGATGGCCAAGGAGCGCGACCCCGAGCGCTCGGTGATCCTGCTCGAGGGACGCCGGATCGGGTGGGCGGCCTCGGGCCGCAACGGCGGCTTCTGCGAGGCGAGCCTCACGCACGGCCGCGAGAACGGCGCGTCGCGCTGGCCCGAGGAGATCGACGAGCTCGACCGGCTGGGGATGGAGAACCTCGACGAGATCGAGGCCACCGTCGCGCGCTACGGCATGGACGTCGACTTCCAGCGCACGGGCGCGCTCGCGGTCGCGGTCGAGCCGCACCAGGTGGAGTGGCTCGAGGGCGAGGACGGCTTCCTCGACGCCGACGCGACCCGCGCGCTGGTCAACTCGCCGACGTACCTCGCGGGCCAGCTCAGCCCCGACGACACCGCGCTCGTCCACCCCGCCAAGCTCGCGCGCGAGCTCGCCCGCGTCGCCGAGGAGCTGGGCGTCCAGATCTTCGAGCAGTCCGCGGTGGTCGCGCTCGAGGACGGGCCGGTGGTGCGCACGCGCGACGGCGTGGTCCGTGGCGGCAAGGTCGCGCTCGCGACCAACGTGTTCCCGTCGCTGCTCAAGCGCAACCGCCTCATGACCGTCCCGGTCTACGACTACTCGCTCATGACCGAGCCGCTCACCGCCACCGAGCTCGCGGACCTCGGCTGGGAGGGCCGCCAGGGCGTCGCGGACCTGGGCAACCAGTTCCACTACTACCGGCTCACCGCGGACGACCGCCTGCTGTTCGGCGGCTACGACGCGATCTACCACGCGGGCGGCAAGGTCAAGGGCGCGTACCAGGACCGTCGCGAGTCCTACGAGAAGCTGGCGAGCCACCTGCTCACCACCTTCCCGCAGCTCGAGGGCACGACCGTCACCCACCGCTGGGCCGGCGCGATCGACACGAGCACCCGCTTCTGCGCGTTCTTCGGCGCCGCACGCGACGGCGACGTCGCCTACTCGCTCGGCTTCACGGGGCTCGGGGTCGGCGCGACGCGCTTCGGCGCCAACGTCATGCTCGACCTGCTGTCCGGCGAGGAGACGGAGCGCACGCGGCTGCGGATGGTGCGCGAGCGTCCGCTGCCGTTCCCGCCCGAGCCGCTCGCGAGCCTCGGCATCAACGCGACGCGCTGGTCGCTCGACCGCGCCGACCACCGCGAGGGGCGCCGGAACCTGCTGCTGCGCACGCTCGACCGTCTGGGCCTAGGGTTCGACTCATGAACCTCCAGCCCGGGCTCCCCGTCGACCTGCACACGCTCCCGCTCGAGACCGAGGCCGTGCCGGCCGACATGGTCGAGGACGGCGCCCCGGTCGCCGGCGCGGCGGCGCTCGCCGAGGTCGGCGAGGTCGAGGTCGGCGTGTGGGAGATGACCCCCGGCGTCGCGACGGACATCGAGGCCGACGAGGTGTTCGTCGTGCTGTCGGGCCGCGCGACCGTCGAGTACCTCGACCCGGCGCTGCCGACCGCGGAGATCGGCCCCGGCTCGCTCGTGTGGCTGACCGAGGGCATGAGCACCCGCTGGACCGTCACGGAGACGATCCGGAAGGTCTACGTCGCGGGGTAGTCCCGCGGCGCGTCAGTCCCGCGCGCCGGGCCGCGACAGCAGCGCGATGTGCAGCGCGGTCTGCGTCTCGCCGTCCTCGAGGTCCACGCCCAGCAGCCCCTCGATGAGCTCGAGCCGCTGGTAGAACACCGACCGCGACAGGTGCGCCGCGCGCGCCGCCGCGGTGCGGTTGCCCGGATGGCCGAGAGCCGCCCGCAGCACGCGCTGGAGGTCGCCGCCGGTGCGCTGGTCGTGCTCGACGATGGGGGAGAGCACGCGCTCGCCGTGGTCGAGCAGGCGGTGGTCGTCGCGCAGGCCGCTGAGCAGCCGCGCGAGCGGGCGGCGGTCGACCCACAGCACGGTGCCCGCGGCGGCCTCGCCCGCGTTGTCGATCGCCTCGTGCAGCGACAGCGTGGCGGCGTCGACCTCGTGCGCCTCGTGGCCGACCGTGACGGCCACGCGCGCGGAGTCGCGCAGCGCGCGCTGGAGCGCGGCGGTGGCGGCGTCGTCGAGGGGACGATGCGCGGGCATCGACAGCAGCACGACGGTGAGCGGGCCGCCGGTCCGGCCGGTCGTGGCGAGCGCCCGCGCGCGTCCGCCGATCCCGAGCGCCCAGGCCTCGATCTCCGTCGGCGACGGCTCGCCGCCGCGCAGCGCGATCCCGTAGAGCAGCCGGTCCGCCACGGGCACGCCGGCGGCCTCGAGCCGCGCGGCCATCGCCTCGCGGGTCGCGAACCGTCCCGCGAGCAGCGGGTCGAGCACGTGGCGCCGCGCGAGCGTCGCCCACTCGTCGCGGCCGCCGTCCGACAGGCGGCCGAGCGCGAGCGCGATCGCGCCCTGGCCGAGCACGTTCGCGCGCCCCGCGGGGTGCGCGGGCCCGGGCAGCGCGACCAGCGAGCCCCAGCGCTTGCCGCGCGCGTCCACGGGGACCACGAGCCAGCCCTCGTCGTCGCGCGGCTCGCGGTGCGCCGCGCGCGAGCGCCGCTCCCAGTCGCCGAGCACCGCCAGCTCCGCGCCGGTCGGGATCTCCGCGATGAGCGCCTCGTGCGCGAGGCTCTCGAGCACCACCGGCGCGCCGAGCGCCCGCGCGAGCTCGCGCACCACGTGGTCGGCGGGCGCGCCGCGCAGCGCGAGCGACGTGAACACCTCGCGCACCTCGTCGCGCGCGCGCAGCGCGGCCATCTGGCCCGCGATGATGCGGTGGTGGCCGGCCTCGGTGAGGGCCACGAAGCGCGTCTCGCGGTGGAGCAGGACGAGCGCGAGCCCGTGGCGGCGGGCCGCGTCGACCACCGCGGGCGGCGGGGCCGCGTAGCGCGTGCCGAGCTCGAGGGCGAGCGCGGCGATCCCCGCCTCAGCGAGGCTCTCGACGAAGAGGGTGAGCGCCGCATCGTCCCCGGGCCAGGCCGTGCCCATGGAGAGCAGCAGCTCGCTGCCCTCGAGCATGCGCGCGATGTCGGCGCGCTCCGAGGTGTGGACCCAGCGCACGGGCGCCTCGAGCGCCGGCCCGCCGACGACGACCTCGGGCAGGCCCGCGCGGAACGCGGGCTCCTCGAGGAGCTCCGCCACGGTGGGCAGCGCGGCGAGCGCGGCGCCGGCCGGACGATGTGTCGGGCTGGCGGCCAGATCGCGACGTTCGGAGGGGTCCATCGGCACATCGTATGTGTGAATCTGAACCTCATCGCACCACCCCCGCGTCGGGCAGAGTGTCCGACGCGTGTCGAGAGGAGAGCCGTGAGCCTGATCCGTCACCACGTCGCCGGCGCCGAGGCCGGCGCGGGAGAGCGCACCGGCCAGGTCTGGAACCCCGCCACGGGCGAGGTCGTGGGCGAGGTCGCCTACGCCTCGGCCACCGAGACCGAGGGCGCGATCGCCGCCGCGAAGGCCGCCCTGCCGGGCTGGCGCGCGACCGGCCTGGTGAGGCGCGCGGACGTGTTCTTCCGCCTGCGCCACCTGCTGGTCGAGCGCCAGGACGAGCTCGCCGCGATCATCACGCGCGAGCACGGCAAGGTGCTGTCGGACGCGAAGGGCGAGATCAGCCGCGGCATCGAGAACGTCGAGTTCGCCGCCGGCCTGGTCCACCACCTCAAGGGCGAGCACTCCGAGCAGGTCGCGCGCGGCGTCGACGTGCACTCGACCAAGCAGCCGGTGGGCGTCGTCGGCTGCATCACCCCGTTCAACTTCCCGGTGATGGTGCCGCTGTGGATGGCCGCGTCCGCGATCGCGTGCGGCAACACCGTGGTGCTCAAGCCCAGCGAGAAGGACCCGTCCGCCTCGCTGTTCCTCGCGTCCCTGTTCGAGGAGGCCGGCCTGCCCGCGGGCGTCCTCAACGTGGTCCACGGCGACAAGGTCGCGGTCGACACCATCCTCGACTCGCCCGACGTGCGCGCCGTGTCCTTCGTCGGCTCGACCCCGGTGGCCCGCGCCATCTACGAGCGCGGCACCGCGAACGGCAAGCGCGTCCAGGCGCTCGGCGGCGCGAAGAACCACATGATCGTCATGCCCGACGCGGACCTCGACGCCGCGGCCGACGCCGCCGTCTCGGCTGCGTACGGCTCCGCGGGCGAGCGCTGCATGGCGATCTCCGTCCTCGTGCCGGTGGGCGAGGAGACCGCCGACGCGCTCGTCGCCAAGGTCGCCGAGCGCATGGCGACGCTCACCATCGGCGACGGCACGGATCCCGCCTCGGAGATGGGCCCGCTCATCACGCGCGAGCACCGCGACCGGGTCGCCTCGTACGTCACCGGCGCCGAGGCCGAGGGCGCGACCGTCGTGGTCGACGGCACCACGCAGGAGTTCGAGGGCGACGGGTTCTTCGTCGGCACGAGCCTCGTCGACCACGTCAAGCCTGGTATGAAGGTGTACGAGGACGAGATCTTCGGCCCCGTGCTGTCCGTGGTGCGGGCGTCCTCGTACGACGATGCGGTCGCGCTGGTCAACGCCAACGCGTTCGCCAACGGCACCGCGATCTTCACCCGCGACGGCGGCACCGCCCGCGCGTTCGAGATGGACATCGAGGTCGGCATGGTGGGCGTCAACGTGCCGCTGCCGGTGCCGATCGGCGCGTACTCGTTCGGCGGCTGGAAGAGCTCGCTGTTCGGCGACTCGCACATCTACGGCCCCGAGTCCATCCACTTCTACACGCGGTCCAAGGTGGTCACCACCCGCTGGCCCGACGCCAGCGAGTCGCAGATCGACCTCGGCTTCCCGAGCAACCACTGAGCAGCAGCACCGAGAGGAGAGCCATGACCATCGACAACGACGCGATGACCGGCGCCGAGGCGCGCGTGCGCGCCGACGACCGCGCGCACGTCTTCCACTCGTGGAGCGCGCAGGGGCTCATCGACCCGCTGCCGGTCGCCGGCGGCGCGGGCTCCGAGTTCTGGGACTACGCGGGCAACCGCTACCTCGACTTCGGCTCGCAGCTGGTGAACCTCAACCTCGGCCACCAGCACCCGGACCTGGTCGAGGCCATCGAGAAGCAGGCCCGCAGCCTCGCCACGATCCAGCCGTCCTTCGCCAACGACGTGCGCGGCGAGCTCGCGCGCCTCATCACCGACGTCGCGGGGGAGAGCTTCTCCCACGTGTTCTTCACCAACGGCGGCGCGGACGCGATCGAGAACGCGGTGCGCCTCGCGCGGCTCGTCACGGGCAAGCGCAAGGTGCTCGCGATGTACCGCAGCTACCACGGCAACACCAGCACCGCGATCTCGCTCACGGGCGACCCGCGCCGCTGGCCCAACGAGCCCGCCGACGGCTCCGTGGTCCACTTCTTCGGGCCCTACCTCTATCGCTCGGCCTTCCACGCCGAGACCGAGGCGGAGGAGACCCGCCGCGCGCTCGAGCACCTCGAGCAGACCATCGTGCTCGAGGGCGCCTCGACCATCGGCGCGATCGTCATCGAGACCGTCGTGGGCACCAACGGCGTGCTCGTGCCGCCCCCGGGCTACCTCGCCGGCGTGCGCGAGCTGTGCGACCGCCACGGCATCCTCTACATCGCGGACGAGGTCATGGTGGGCTTCGGCCGCACCGGCGAGTGGTTCGCGTTCCAGGCGCACGGCGTCACGCCGGACCTCGTCACCTTCGCCAAGGGCGTCAACTCGGGCTACGTGCCGCTGGGCGGGGTCGTCATCTCGCGGCAGATCGCGGCGGCCTTCGACGAGCGTGCCTTCCCCGGCGGGCTCACGTACTCGGGCCACCCGCTCGCGTGCGCCCCGGGCGTCGCGACGTTCGAGGTGTTCCGCCGCGACGGGATCCTCGAGCGGGTCAAGGATCTCGGCGAGCGCGTGGTGCGCCCGATCCTCGAGGGCTGGGTCGAGTCCCACCCGTGCGTGGGCGAGGTGCGCGGCACCGGCCTGTTCTGGGCGATCGAGCTCGTGCGCGACAAGGAGACGCGCGAGCCGCTCGTGCCGTTCAACGCGTCGGGCCCGGACGCCGCCCCCATGGGCGTGTTCGCGAAGGCCTGCAAGGACTCCGGCGTGTGGCCCTTCGTGCACTTCAACCGCACGCACGTCGCGCCCCCGCTCGTCATCACCGAGGAGGAGCTGCGCCGCGGCCTCGCGGTGATCGACCAGGCGCTGAGCGAGGTCGACGCCCTCATCGCGTGAGCGCCCCGTCGGTGGCGCCCCGTGCACGCTGCGAGGTGCTCAGCGCCCGATCCGGTCGTCTTCGAGCGCTGAGCACCTCGCAGGACGCGGCCGGCGTCGGACGGGACGATGTGTGGCGGGCGCCTCAGGCGAGCAGCCCCGCCGCGCGCAGCGCCGCCCACACCTGGGCGCGCCCCGCCACGGTGGCGAGGTCCTGGCCCAGCAGCTCCTGCGCGGCCGCGAGCCGCGCCCGCACCGTGTGCCGGTGCACGCCCAGCGCCCGCGCCGCCGCATCGTGCGCGCAGTCCGCGACGAACCACGCCGCCACGGTCGCGACGAGTTCGGTGCCGTGCTCGGCGTCGTGCCGCGCGAGCGGCTCGAGCGCCGCCCGCGCCACGGTCCGCGCCTCGGGGGCGTCGAGCAGCGACAGCACCCCGGCGCCGGGCAGGTCCGCGAAGCGCGTGACCGGGGCCGTGCGCCGCTCGCGTGCGGTGCGCGCCTGAGCGAGCCCGCCCGCGACGGAGTCGAGCGCGACGGGCTCGGAGACGCCGGCGGCGCCGCCGTGGCGCAGCACGAGCTCGTCGATCAGCGGCGCGTCCGCCTCCTCGAGCACCATGGCGAGGTCGCCGCCCTGCTGCGCGCGCAGCAGCGGCACGCCGCGCGTGTCGAGCCAGCGGCCGACGCCCCCGACCGCGGCCAGCCGCTCGTCCGCCACCGCCACGACGACGGGGGAGGAGGGCAGCGGCGCGCCCGACGCCCGCGCGACGTCCCCGGCGAAGGCCACGTCCCCGCGCACGAGCGCCGCGAGCACGCCGGCGGCGAGCGCGTCGCGCGCCTGCTCGAGGTCCTGGCGCTGCTCGAGCGCGAGCGCGGCCATCGCGACCACCGTGGTCACGACCGCGCGATGCTGCTCGTCGAGCTCCTCGGCCTCGATCGCCAGCACGGCGCGCAGCCGCCCGCGCTGGCCGAGCGTCTGGAGATGGAAGGCGCGGTCGTCGACCGTCACGCCGGCGGTCGCCTGCACGCCGCGCACGAGCAGGTCGCCGGCGTGCCGCTGGAGCGCCGCGACGGTCGCGGCGTCGATGCCGCCGCCGGGGTGCTCGTGCAGCAGCGAGGCGGCGTCGACCAGCCCCACCCACGTCCCCAGCCGGCGCGACAGCTCCGCGAGCATGGGCCGCAGCCCGTCGGGCCGCAGCGCCGCGACCGCGACCGCGCGCTGCGCCTCGAGCGCCCACGTGCGGCGCTCGTACGCGACCGCGGCGAGCGCCTCCGCGTTGGCCCGGGCGAGCGCGATGAACGGGGTGTCGTACGGCACCTCCCACAGCGGCAGGTGCGCCGCGAGGCAGGCCTCGAGCAGCGGCTCGGGCACGCCCTCGCGCGCCACCTCGGTGCCGAAGCCGAGCCCGAGCATCCCCGAGCGCGCGAGCCGGCGCACGTACGCCGCGTACGGCTTCGGGTCGTCGCCCGCGTCGCGGAACTGCGTGCCCGTGGTGAGCAGCACCATGCCGCCCGCGAGGAAGGGCGTGGGATCGGCGAGGTCGGAGCTGTGCACCCACCGCACGGTGGCGTCGAGCGCGCCGGGCGCGACGGCGTCCTCGGGGGTCGCGAGCCGGAGCTTCAGCTCGGGGCGTGCGAGCAGCGCCCGGATGGTGGGAGAGGCCATGACGGGAGCCTGCCACCGTGGACAGTGCTCCGCAAGAGGTTGTACGCGACGGCGAGTGCCGGGCCGCCGCGGCCGGGCCTAGCGTCGGCCCATGACCACCCTCGACACCGCCGCCGACGGCGTGCCCGCGGCGGCAGGCGCCGCCGCCCCCACCGGAGGGCCCAGCCTGGCCCAGGAGCGTCGCCTCGTCACCGCGATCCCCGGACCGCGCTCGCAGGAGCTGCTCGAGCGCAAGGCCGCCGCCGTGGCTGCCGGCGTGGGCCACACCGCGCCGATCGCCGCGGTCGCCGCGGGCGGCGGCGTCGTCGTGGACGCCGACGGCAACTCGCTCATCGACCTCGGCTCCGGCATCGCCGTCACCAGCGTGGGCAACGCGCACCCCAAGGTGGTCGAGGCCGTCCAGCGCCAGGCCGCATCGTTCACCCACACGTGCTTCATGGTGTCGCCCTACGAGGGCTACGTGGCCGTCGCGGAGGCTCTCAACCGCCTCACGCCGGGCGACCACCTCAAGAAGTCGGCGCTGTTCAACTCGGGCGCCGAGGCCGTCGAGAACGCCGTGAAGATCGCGCGCAAGGCGACCGGCCGCCAGGCCGTCGTGGCGTTCGACCACGCGTACCACGGCCGCACCAACCTCACGATGGCGCTCACCGCGAAGTCGATGCCGTACAAGAGCGGCTTCGGGCCCTTCGCCTCCGAGGTCTACCGCGCGCCGATGTCGTACCCGTTCCGCGACGGCCTCACCGGCGCCGAGGCCGCCGCCAAGGCGCTCTCGGTCATCGAGAAGCAGGTGGGCGCGGACAACCTCGCGGCCGTCATCATCGAGCCGATCCAGGGCGAGGGCGGCTTCATCGTCCCCGCCGAGGGCTTCCTGCCGGCGATCGCTGAGTGGTGCACCGCCCACGGCGTCGTGCTCATCGCGGACGAGGTGCAGTCCGGCTTCGCCCGCACCGGCGCGATGTTCGCGTCCGAGCACTTCGGCATCGTCCCGGACATGGTCACCACGGCCAAGGGCATCGCGGGCGGCCTCCCGCTCGCGGCCGTCACGGGCCGCGCCGAGATCATGGACGCCGCGCACGTGGGCGGCCTCGGCGGCACGTATGGCGGCAACCCGATCGCCTGCGCCGCGGCGCTCGCGAGCATCGACGTGTTCGAGAACGACGGCCTCGTCGAGCGCGCCGCCGAGCTCGGTGAGATCCTCCTGGGCCGCCTGCGCGCACTCCAGTCCGAGGACCCGCGCGTGGGCGACGTCCGCGGCCTGGGCGCGATGGTCGCGATCGAGCTCGTCGACCCCGCGACGAAGGCGCCCGCGCCCGCGCTCGCCGGCGCGGTCGCCAAGCGCTGCATCGCCGAGGGCGTCGTCGTCCTCACGTGCGGCACGTACGGCAACGTGCTCCGCTTCCTGCCGCCGCTCAGCATTGGCGACGACCTCCTGCACGAGGGCCTCGACGTCGTCGCGGCCGCGCTCGCCGCGGAGGTGGCCGCATGACCGCCGCCGCCGAGCGCGCGCTGCTCGACTCCGTCCCGTCCGCCCTGTACATCGGGGGAGAGTGGACCGCCGCATCGTCCGGCGCCACCTTCGACGTCCACGACCCGTCGACGGGCGACGTGCTCGCGAGCATCGCCGACGCGACGCCGGACGATGCGCAGCGCGCCCTGGACGCGGCCGTCGCCGCGCAGGACGCGTGGGCCGCGACGGCGCCGCGCAAGCGCTCCGACATCCTCCGCCGCGCGTTCGACCTGGTGCGCGAGCGCACCGAGGACTTCGCGCTGCTCATGACGCTCGAGATGGGCAAGCCGCTCGCGGAGGCGCGCGGCGAGGTCGCGTACGGCAACGAGTTCCTGCGCTGGTTCTCCGAGGAGGCCGTGCGCATCACCGGCCGCTACGGCGACAACCCCGAGGGCACGGGCCGCATGGTGGTCTCGCAGCGCCCCGTGGGGCCGAGCTACCTCATCACCCCGTGGAACTTCCCGCTCGCCATGGCGACCCGCAAGATCGCGCCCGCGCTCGCGGCCGGCTGCACGGTCGTCGTCAAGCCCGCGGCCCTCACCCCGCTCACCACGCTGCTGCTCGCGAGCGTGCTCGAGGAGGCGGGCGTGCCTGCCGGCGTGGTCAACGTCATCACGACCACCTCGTCGCGCGGCGTCACCGCCCCGATCCTCGCGGACCCGCGCCTGCGCAAGCTGTCCTTCACCGGCTCGACCGAGGTGGGCCGCGCGCTCATGAAGCAGGCCGCCGACGGCGTGCTGCGGGTGTCGATGGAGCTCGGCGGCAACGCGCCCTTCCTCGTGTTCGAGGACGCGGACCTGGACAAGGCCGTCGAGGGCGCGCTCATGGCGAAGTTCCGCAACATCGGCCAGGCCTGCACCGCGGCCAACCGCTTCATCGTCCACGCGTCCGTCGCCGACGAGTTCGCGCGCCGCGTCACCGACCGCGTCGCGGCCATGAAGGTGGGCCGCGGCACCGAGGACGGCGTGGCGATCGGCCCGCTCATCGACGACCGTGCCGTCGAGACCTCGCTCTCGCTCGTGGACGATGCGGTGGCGCGGGGCGCCTCCGTCGCCACCGGCGGCAGGGCCGTCGACGGCCCGGGAACGTTCGTCGAGCCCACGGTCGTCACCGGCGTCGCGCCCGGCTCCGAGATCCTCCGCACGGAGATCTTCGGCCCCGTGCTCGCGATCGCCACCTTCGAGACCGAGGACGAGGCCATCGCCCTCGCGAACTCGACCGAGTACGGGCTCGTCTCGTACGCCTACACCCGTGACCTCGCCCGCGGCCACCGCCTCATCGACCGGCTCGACACCGGGATGATGGGGCTCAACGCCGGCGTGGTCTCCAACGCTGCGGCGCCGTTCGGCGGCGTCAAGCAGTCCGGCATCGGCCGCGAGGGCGGTGCCGAGGGCATCCACGAGTACCTGTCGACCAAGTACACGCTGATCCCGCACGACTGAGCGCGGCGTTCCCACCCACCCCACCGAAGGAGAGACATGAGCGGCTACGCAGTAGTGAATCCGGCCACGGGCGAGCGCCTGGCGGACTACCCGACCATGACCGACGCCGAGGTCCAGGACGCCCTCGCCCTGGCCGACGGCGCCTACCGGGGGTGGTCGCGGTCCTCGACGGTCGAGGAGCGTGCCGCGCTCGTCCGCCGCGTCGCCGAGCTGCACCGCGAGCGCCGCGACGAGCTCGCCGCGATCATCGTCCGCGAGATGGGCAAGCCGCTCGAGGCGGCCCTGGGCGAGGTCGACTTCGCCGCCGACATCACCGAGTTCTACGCGGACAACGCGGAGAAGGTCACGGGCGACACCCCGATCGACATCCTCGGCGAGGGCACCGCGGTGATCCGCCGCAGCCCGCTGGGCGCGCTGCTCGGCATCATGCCGTGGAACTTCCCCTACTACCAGGTGGCACGCTTCGCCGCGCCGAACATCGTGGTGGGCAACACCATCGTCCTCAAGCACGCGCCGCAGTGCCCCGAGTCGGCCGCCGCGATCGAGCAGATCTACCGCGACGCCGGCTTCCCCGAGGGCGTCTACGTCAACGCGTACGCGTCGAACGAGCAGGCCGCGGACATGATCGCGGACCGCCGCATCGCGGGCGTCTCCGTCACCGGCTCCGAGCGAGCCGGCTCCGCCGTCGCCTCGCTCGCCGGCTTCCACCTCAAGAAGGTGGCGCTCGAGCTCGGTGGCTCGGACCCGTTCATCGTGCTGTCGACGGACGACATGGACGCCGTGGTCGAGGGCGCGGTCGAGGCCCGCATGGACAACACGGGCCAGTCCTGCAACGCCCCCAAGCGCTTCATCGTCATCGACTCGCTGTACGACGAGTTCCTCGAGAAGTTCACCACCGCGATGACCGCGTGCACCGTGGGCGACCCGTTCGCCGAGGACACCGTCCTGGGCCCGCTGTCCTCGCTCGCCGCGGCGGAGCGCCTCGAGGCGCAGGTCGACAAGGCCGTCGAGCAGGGCGCGCACCTGCACGTGGGGGGCAAGCGCGACGGCGCCTTCTACTACCCGACGGTGCTCACCGGCGTCACCTCCGACATGGACGTGTACCGCGAGGAGCTCTTCGGCCCCGCGGCCGCCGTCTACAAGGTGACGAGCGAGGAGGAGGCGATCGCGCTGGCCAATGACACCGCGTACGGCCTCGGCTCGTACGTCTACACGACCGACCCGGACCAGGCCGAGCGCGTCGCCGACGCCATCGAGGCCGGCATGGTCTACGTCAACTGCGTGCTCGCGGACAGCCCCGAGCTGCCCTTCGGCGGCGTGAAGCGCTCCGGCACCTCGCGCGAGATGGGCCTGCTCGCGGCGGACGAGTTCGTCAACAAGAAGCTCATCCGCGTCATCTGACCCGCCACGCCCGGCGCGCCCCCGAGACGTCTCTCCTCGGGCGCGCGCCGGGCGTCGTGGCGTCCGGGCGCCTCCGTACTTCGATCAGGGATACCCCCTGGGGTATAGTGTCCGCCATGAACCGACGCATCGTCCGCGGCGCCTTCGCCGGCGCCCTTCTCGCCCTCGTCCCCGCGATCTCCGCCTGCTCGACTGGCGAGGACGCCCCCGCCGCCGAGGTCGCCGAGACCGTGGCCTTCGACGGCTCGCACGTGTCCGCCGCCTCCTTCGCGGTCGCCGCCGCGGAGGACGGCGTCACCATCGTCGACGTCCGCACCCCCGCCGAGTACGCCGAGGGCCACCTGCCGGGCGCCGTCAACATCGACGTCTCGGGCGCCGACTTCGAGTCGCAGGTCGCGGCGCTCGACCCCGAGGCCGACTACGCCGTCTACTGCCGCTCGGGCAACCGCTCGCGCACCGCGATCGACCTCATGACCGGCGCCGGCGTCGAGCACACCGTGGGCCTCGAGGGCGGCATCGGCGCCTGGACGGGCGACGTCGTCACCGGCTGACCCACCGCGCCGCGCGCTCGCGGCGGCTCCCGCCGCTGCAGCCGACGGACAGCGCCCGCGACGTCCGCGTCGCGGGCGCTTCGCGTCTCAGCCCTCGGCTGCCAGCAGCTCGCCGCGCGCGACCGCGACCGCGGTGCGCCACCCCAGCCCGAGCACGAGCAGCGTCGCCGCCGCGAGCGCCGCGACGCCCACCCAGGCCGCGAAGTCCGTCGCGCCGCTCTCGTACGCCGCGAGCAGCGCCGACGCGGACGCGGCGAGGGGGAACGTGTAGGCCCACGCGCTCACCGCGAAGGGCACCTTGCGCAGGTAGGCCGACTGCGCCGCGAGCAGCGCGAGCTGGAAGATCACGACGCCGAGCAGCATCATCGCCAGCGGGTCGTCCCACGAGCCGCCCAGGCGCACCCACGACAGCGACGCCACCGCCGGCGGCGCGACCAGGATCGCCAGGGTGGGGGCGAGGCGCCACGGCATCACGCCCTCGACGAAGAGGCGGTTGAGGACCACGGGCAGCAGGCCCAGCCAGAACACCGCGCCGACGCCGTAGAAGTACCAGGTGATCTCCGCGGGCGCGTGCGCGACCCCGGCGAGCGGCGCCACGAGGTTGCCCACGACCGGGATGAACCACGCCGGGTGGACGTGCACGGACTGGACGCGCGCGTCCGCGATCCACGTGCGCATCACCAGCACCGTGATGACGAACTGCAGCACCGCGCCCGGCCACCACAGCGCGGCCGACACCGCCTCGGAGATCGGCAGGAACGCGATCGCGAGCACCATCATCGACACCGCGATCGTCGCGACGAACGCCGCCTTGACCGGGTGCCCCCACTCCGCGAGCGCGGCCTTCGGGTGGCGCACGACCTTCGCGCCGTACGCCACGATCGCGGCCGCGAGCACGGCGAGCCCGATCCACGCGAGCGCGTCGTCGACCGGCAGCGCGAAATCGAAGGCCTCGCCCGCGCGGAACCACGCGACGGCGGTGCCGCCGATGCCCATGACGATGGCGAAGACGCCCACCGGCAGGTGGGCAAGGCTGCGCGCGGGGGGCGCGGGAGCGGACGATGCGGCGGTGGACGATGCGTCGGCGTTCTGCGCGGTCATGGCTGCCTCCTCGGTGGCGACGGATACCCCCTGGCGTATGCCCACAGTCTGGCACCGGGCGACGGGGGTCCCGCCGGGGCCTATGGTCCCGGACTTTCGGGCACGGCGCGCGGGGTGCGGCATCGGCGTGTCGTCCACGCGTGTCGCGAGCCCGCGCGGAGCGCGCCTGCGGGCGCCCGGCAAGCGTTCCCGGTGGCATTTCCCGGGCGTCGGAACCGCCGCATCGTCCCCCGCGAAGCGGCCGAAAACCCCTGGTCGCCATACCCCGCAGGGTATAAAATGCCTGGTAGTGGGCCCATAGTCCCCGGGACCTCTGCCCCGCGAGATCCGGGACCGCGACGCCTACCGTGATGGTCATGGGGATCGAGGCCCGGAGGGGGCCGGCACCCAAGTCATAGGAGCCAGATCAAGATGACCACCATCGTCCCGGAGAAGGCGCAGGCCACCGACGTGGCCGCCTCTATCGACCAGCTCGTCGCGAACGCGCAGGAGGCGCTCGACGCCTACGCCGTGTTCACGCAGGACGACGTCAACCTCCTGGTGAAGAAGGCCTCCGTGGCCGCCCTGAACCAGCACGGCGAGCTCGCCGTCCTCGCGGTCCAGGAGACCGGCCGCGGCGTGTTCGAGGACAAGGCCGTCAAGAACATCTTCGCTTGCGAGCACGTCACCCACTCGATGGCGCCGATGAAGACCGTCGGCATCATCCACGAGGACCCGATCAAGGGCATCACCGAGATCGCGGAGCCCGTCGGCGTCGTCGCCGGCGTGACCCCCGTGACCAACCCGACCTCGACCGCGATCTTCAAGTCGCTCATCGCGCTCAAGACCCGCAACCCGATCATCTTCGCGTTCCACCCGAGCGCGCAGAAGTCGTCCGTCGCCGCCGCCAAGATCGTGCGCGACGCGGCCATCGCTGCCGGCGCCCCCGAGAACTGCATCCAGTGGGTCGAGACCCCGTCGCTCGAGGCCACCAACCTGCTGATGAACCACGACGGCGTCGCGCTCATCCTCGCCACCGGCGGCAACGCCATGGTGAAGGCGGCGTACAGCTGCGGCAAGCCGGCCCTCGGCGTCGGCGCGGGCAACGTCCCCGCCTACGTGCACAAGTCGGCCGTGCTCGAGCGCTCGATCAACGACCTCGTCATCTCGAAGGCCTTCGACAACGGCATGGTGTGCGCCTCGGAGCAGGCCGTCATCCTCGACGCCGAGATCTACGACAAGGCGCTGTCGCTCTTCGACCGCCTCCACGCCTACAAGGTCACCCCGGCCGAGAAGGAGATGCTCGAGGAGTTCATCTTCGGCGTCACCGCGTCGGGCCAGAACTGCGCCGGTGCGAAGCTCAACCCCAACGTGGTGGGCAAGTCGCCGCAGTGGATCGCCGAGCAGGCCGGCTTCTCCGTCCCGGAGGAGACCTCGATCATCCTCGCCGAGGTCTCGACCGTCGGCGAGAGCGAGCCGCTCACCCGCGAGAAGCTGTGCCCGGTCCTCGCCGTCCTCAAGGCCGACTCCACCGAGCAGGGCCTCGACTACGCCGAGCGCATGGTCGAGTTCCACGGCCTCGGCCACTCGGCCGCGATCCACGCGACCGACGACGCCCTCATCAAGGACTTCGGCAAGCGCGTCAAGGCGATCCGCGTCATCGTGAACTCGCCCTCGAGCCACGGCGGCATCGGCGACATCTACAACGCCTTCATGCCCTCGCTCACCCTCGGCTGCGGCTCCTACGGCCACAACTCGGTGTCGAACAACGTCACCGCGGTGAACCTGATCAACGTCAAGCGCATCGGCCGGAGGAACAACAACATGCAGTGGTTCAAGGTGCCGGCGAAGACCTACTTCGAGCCGAACGCGATCCAGTACCTGCACGACATGAACGGCGTCAACCGCGTCACCATCGTCACCGACGCGACCATGACCCGCATCGGCATCGTCGACAAGGTCCTCGACGTCCTCAACCGTCGCGAGAACCCGGTCTCCGTGCAGATCATCGACAACGTCGAGCCCGAGCCGAGCGTCGCGACCGTCCGCAAGGGCGCCGAGACCCTCCGCGCCTTCAAGCCCGACACGATCATCGCGGTCGGCGGCGGCTCGCCGATGGACGCCGCGAAGGTCATGTGGCTGCTCTACGAGCACCCGCAGATCGACTTCGCGGACCTCAAGGAGAAGTTCTTCGACGTCCGCAAGCGCGCCTTCCAGTTCCCGAAGCTGGGCGAGCTCGCCAAGCTGGTCTGCATCCCGACCACGTCGGGCACCGGCTCCGAGGTGACGCCGTTCGCCGTGATCTCCGACCCGGAGAGCGGCCGCAAGTACCCGCTCGCCGACTACGCGCTCACGCCGACCGTCGCGATCGTGGACCCGGTCCTCACCGCGAACCTCCCGTCGCGCGTCGCCGCGGACTCCGGTCTCGACGCCCTGACCCACGCCACCGAGGCCTTCGTCTCGGTCTACGCGAACGACTACACCGACGGCCTCTGCCTGCAGGCCATCAAGATGGTCTTCGAGTACCTGCCCCAGTCGGTGCAGGAGGGCGGCCAGGCGGTCAAGGCCCGCGAGAAGATGCACAACGCCGCGACCATCGCGGGCATGGCCTTCGCCAACGCCTTCCTGGGCCTGGTGCACGCCATGTCGCACGTGACCGGCTCCACCTTCCACATCGCGCACGGCCGCACCAACTCGGTGTACCTGCCCCACGTGATCCGCTACAACGGCAAGGTCCCGACCAAGCCGGCCTCGTGGCCCAAGGCCGAGTCCTACGTCGCGCCGGAGCGCTACCAGGAGATCGCGAAGCACCTCGGTCTCCCGGCCTCGACCCCCGAGGAGGGCGTCGAGTCCTACGCGAAGGCCGTCGAGGATTTGCGCACGGCGTGCGGCGTCGAGCGCTCGTTCAAGGAGCTCGGTGTGGACGAGGCGGAGTTCATGGCCTCGCTCGACACCCTCGCGATGAACGCCTACGCGGACCAGTGCGCCCCCGCCAACCCGCGCCTTCCCATCCTCGAGGACATGAAGGTGATGATGGAGGCCGCGTACTACGGCATCACCTGGGACGAGGTGAAGGCGAACCGCAAGGCCGAGGCCATCGTCGCGGACGCCAAGAAGGCCCCCGCGAAGAAGGCCGCTGCGAAGAAGGCCTGACCCAAGCTGGCTCCTGGGGCTGATCGCCCCGGAAGTCCCTCCCTCAGGGCCCCGGCACCGATCTGGTGCCGGGGCCCTGTGCCGTCTCCCGGGCCCCCACGGCCCCGCCGCCTGCCCGCTGCCTACCCGCCCCTTGCCCGCCCCTTTCCCGCCGCCCCCTGTCCGCCGCCCGCCCGCCGCCTGCCCGCCGCCAAGTGCGCAACTTCGAGGATTCCGGGCGGAATGGAGCGGCTTTCCACCCGGAATCCCCGAAGTCGGCGCGGCGGGGTACGATGCGCCGCCTGGCCGGACCACCCGCGCGGCTTTGCCATGATGGTCGCCATGAACCCGCGCATCGTCCGCACCGCCGTCACCGCCGCCGCGCTCGCGGCCCTGCTGTCGGGCTGCGGCGACGCGGACCCCCGCGAGGCGATCGAGGACGCCACCGCGGGCGTCAACGACGCGATCGAGAAGGCGAACGACCTCAAGGAGCAGGCCGAGGAGCGCGCCGACGAGATCCAGCAGGGCGTCGAGGACGCCAAGGAGAAGGTCGACGACGCGAAGCAGAAGATCGACGACGTCAAGGACGCCGTCGAGTCCGTCACCGGCGGCTGAGACGCCAGCGGGCGAGGTCCCGCACGCGCGCCACTAGACTTGACGCTCGTGGCCACCGACTTCGCGACCGAGATCCAGGAGCTCCGCTCGACCTTCTCCCAGATCGAGGCGGTGACCGACCCGACCAAGCTCAAGGCGCGCATCGCCGAGCTCGAGGAGCAGGCGGCCGCGCCCGACCTCTGGGACGACCAGGAGAACGCGCAGGCCGTCACCAGCCAGCTGAGCCAGGCGAACGCCGAGCTCGAGCGCGTCGCGCGCATGGGCTCGCGCATCGACGACCTCGAGGTGCTCGTCGAGCTCGGCACCGAGGGCGAGGACGGGGACACCCTCGCCGAGGCCGAGGCCGACCTCGAGGGCATCAAGAAGGACCTCGCCGCGCTCGAGATCCGCACCCTCATGACGGGGGAGTGGGACGAGCGCAACGCGGTCGTCACCATCCGCTCGGGCGCGGGCGGCGACGACGCCACCGACTTCGCCGAGATGCTGCTGCGCATGTACCTGCGCTGGGCCGAGCGCCACGGCTACCAGACCAAGGTGCTCGACACCTCGTACGCGGAGGGCGCCGGCATCAAGTCCGCGACCTTCGAGCTCAACGCGCCGTACGCGTTCGGCACGCTGTCCGTCGAGGCCGGCACGCACCGCCTCGCGCGCATCAGCCCGTTCGGCTCGGCCGACAAGCGCCAGACGTCGTTCGCCGCGGTCGAGGTGATCCCGCAGATCGAGTCGACCGACCACATCGAGGTCCCCGAGTCCGAGATCAAGGTCGACGTGTTCCGCTCGTCCGGCCCCGGCGGCCAGTCGGTCAACACCACCGACTCCGCGGTGCGCCTCACCCACCTCCCGACCGGCATCGTCGTGTCGATGCAGGACGAGAAGTCGCAGATCCAGAACCGCGCCGCCGCCATGCGCGTCCTCCAGTCGCGCCTGCTGCTCCTCAAGAAGGAGGAGGAGGCCGCCCAGAAGAAGGAGCTGGCCGGCGACATCAAGGCGAGCTGGGGCGACCAGATGCGCTCGTACTTCCTCTACGGCCAGCAGCTCGTCAAGGACCTGCGCACCGGCTACGAGGTCGGCAACCCGCAGATCGTCTTCGACGGCGACCTCGACGGCTTCATCGACGCCGGCATCCGCTGGCGCCGCTCCTCCCAGAACGAGGAGTGACCCCGGGGACCTCTCCACGCGGGCGCGCCGCATCGGCCACCTTTCCAGGCATGTTCCCGTTCACATCGGGGTGTGCGTGTGGGGGAGCGCCTCACCTGCGTGGAGGGGTAGACGTGGCTGGGCGCGGGACGGTGCGCGGGATAGTTGGCGCTTTGCGTATCTTTGGCGTGTGACGTACAGGACACGCCCGGAGCGGCGCGCCTCCCGGGAGGCCTGGGAGCGCGTTCCTACGATGCTGACGTGGTGCGGGTCCTACCCCTCGCGCCCGCGCAACTCATGATTCGACTCGACAACGCCACCAAGGTCTACAAGCGGGGCGCCCGTCCCGCGCTCGACTCCGTCTCCGTGGAGATCGAGCGCGGCGACTTCGTGTTCCTCGTGGGCTCGTCCGGCTCCGGCAAGTCGACGTTCCTCAAGCTCATCCTGCGCGAGGAGCGCCCCACCGGGGGCGACGTGTACGTGGCGGGCCGCCACCTCAACAAGCTCTCCGCGTGGCGCGTGCCGCACCTGCGCCGCGAGATCGGCGCGGTGTTCCAGGACTTCCGCCTGCTGCCGAACAAGACCGTCTACCAGAACGTCGCGTTCGCGCTCCAGGTGATCGGCAAGAGCCGCCACCACATCCAGTCGACCGTGCCCGAGATGCTCGAGCTCGTCGGGCTGTCGGGCAAGGAGAAGCGCTTCCCGCACGAGCTGTCGGGCGGCGAGCAGCAGCGCGTCGCGATCGCGCGCGCGTTCGTCAACCACCCGCCGATCCTGCTGTGCGACGAGCCGACCGGAAACCTCGACCCCGGCACCTCGGTGGGCATCATGCGCCTGCTCGACCGCATCAACCGCACCGGCACCACCGTGCTCATGGCCACGCACGACGACGAGATCGTCGACCAGATGCGCAAGCGCGTCATCGAGCTGCGCGGCGGCCAGCTGGTCCGCGACCAGGACCGCGGCGTCTACGGGCTGGAGCGCGTGTGAGGCTCCGGTTCATCCTCGGGGAGGTCGTCAACGGCCTCCGGCGCAACAGCACGATGGCGCTGTCCGTCGTGCTGGTGACGTTCGTGTCGCTCATGTTCGTGGGCGCCGCCGCGCTCACGCAGATGCAGATCGACCAGCTCAAGGACGACTGGTACGGCAAGGTCGAGATCTCGATCTTCCTGTGCCCCGAGAGCTCCCGCAACGAGCAGTGCGCCGAGGGCGCCGTCACCGTGGCCCAGGAGGACGCGATCCGGGCCGTGCTCGAGGACGGGGCGCTCAAGGACCTCGTCCAGGAGGTCTACTACGAGTCCCGCGAGCAGGCCTACGACAAGTTCGTCGCCAACGACGAGGACGGCATCTGGTCCTCGCTCACCGCGGACCAGATGCAGCCCAGCTTCCGCGTCAAGCTCGCGGATCCCGAGCAGTACCAGGTGGTCGCCGACGCGACCGAGGGCCTGCCCGGCGTCGACGTCGTGCGCGACCAGCGCGAGATCTTCTCCGAGCTGTTCCGCTTCCTCAACGCCGCGACCGTGGTGGCGGCGGCCCTCGCGGCCGTCATGCTGCTCGCCGCGATGCTGCTCATCACCACGACCATCAGGCTGAGCGCGCTCAGCCGTCGCCGCGAGACGCAGATCATGCGCATGGTGGGCTCGTCGCGCTCGCTCATCCAGATGCCGTTCATGCTCGAGGGCGCGGTCGCCGCGACCGGCGGCGCGCTGCTGGCCGTCGCGGGCCTGTTCTTCGGCGTGCGCTACATGATCGACGACTGGCTGCGCAGCTCCGTGACGTGGGTCCAGTACATCGGCACGCAGGACGTCTGGTCCGTCGCGCCGTGGCTGCTCGTCATCGCCGTCGGCCTCGCCGCGATCGCCTCCGTCGTGACGCTCGGGAGGTACACGCGCGCATGATGGCCCGCCTCCACCCGTCGCTCATCGCCGCCGCCGCGGTGTTCCTCGTCGCGCTCGTCACCGGCACCCTCGTGTCGGGCGCCGATGCGGTCGGCGGGTTCCAGACGGCGTCGAGCTACGACGACGACATCGAGCGGGCCAAGGACAAGCAGGACACCTACGAGGAGCAGCTCGACGACCTCGAGGCCGCCCTCGAGGACACGAGCGCCGCGATCGTCAAGGCGGCGCGTCGCCTGCGCGAGACCGAGGCCAAGCTGCCGGCCGCGCAGGCCGCGCTCGACGAGGCCAAGGAGGCAGTCGCGCAGGCGATCGTCCAGCAGAAGCTCGTGGCCGACAAGCTCGCCGCCGCCGAGGCGCAGGACGCGGCCATCACCGAGCAGATCCTCGCGGACGAGGCACGCATCGACGAGCTCGAGGACATCGTGGCCGCGCTCGCCCGCGCGCAGTACCAGGGGGTCGGCGACGACGAGGCGCTCAGCCTGGTCTTCGGCGCGAGCACCTCCCAGGAGTTCGTCGACAAGTTCGCCGAGGAGCACAACGCGTCCCGCGTGCAGACGAACGCGCTGGCCGACGTCGAGGAGATCGCGGCGGTCAACCGCAACCGGGGCGCGCGCCAGGAGGCCGTCCGCGAGTACATCGTGGAGCTCAAGGCCGAGGCCGACGCGCTCGTCGTCAAGACCAAGAAGCTGCGCGCCAAGGCCGCGGAGAAGAAGGCCGCCCTCGACGCCCTCGTGAAGAAGCAGAAGGCCATCAAGGCCGAGCTCGAGGCGCAGAAGAAGGAGGAGCTCAAGCGGCAGCGCCAGATCGCGGCGAAGCAGGAGGCCGTCCGCGACGAGATCAAGAGCCTCGTCAAGAAGAAGCTCGCCGAGGAGGAGGCCAAGCGCAAGGCCGCCGCGGAGGCGGCGCGCAAGGCCGCCGAGGAGGCCGCCAAGAACAACGGCGGCTCCGGGTCGAGCTCCGGCTCGAGCGGCTCGAGCTCGGGATCCTCGAGCGGGCTGGTCAAGGGCGCCCTCGGGTGGCCCGCGCCCAGCCACTACATCACCTCGAGCTACGGCATGCGCTTCCACCCGATCCTCCACTACTGGCGCCTCCACGCCGGCACGGACATGCGCGCCTACTGCGGCACGCCCATCTACGCCGCCCGCGAGGGACGCGTGCAGTGGGCGACCTACCGCCTCGGCCTGGGCAACTCGGTGCTCATCGACCACGGCTACGTGGGCGGCAAGTCGCTCATGAGCAGCTACAACCACCTCACGAGCTTCGCGGTCGGCTCCGGCCAGTACGTCACCAAGGGCCAGCTCGTCGGCTACGCGGGCAACACCGGCACGTCCGCGGCCTGCCACCTCCACTTCGAGGTCTACGTCAACGGCAACACCGTCGACCCCATGACCCTGGTGGGGTAGACGGGGCCGCTAGACTGGTGCGTCGCGCCCGGGACCGGGCGCAGGGCCGGACACGCGCGAGGAGGTGAGCGATGGCCGAGAAGGGCATCAAGGTGGTCGCGACCAACCGCGCCGCGCGTCACGACTTCTTCATCGACGACGTGCTCGAGGCCGGCATCGTGCTCACCGGTACCGAGGTGAAGTCGCTGCGCCAGGGCCGCGCGGTCATCGGCGACGGCTACATCTACATCGACGGCGGCGAGGCCTGGGCGGAGAACATCCACATCCCCGAGTACTCGCAGGGCACGTGGACCAACCACGCTCCGCGCCGCAAGCGCAAGCTCCTGCTGCACGGGCACGAGATCGACGACCTCCTGCAGCGCACGCGCGAGAAGGGCTACACGATCGTGCCCCTGCGCCTGTACTTCCTCGACGGCCGCGCGAAGCTCGAGATCGGCGTCGCGCGAGGCAAGAAGCAGCACGACAAGCGGCAGGCGCTGCGCGAGAAGCAGGACCGGCGCGAGGCCGAGCGGTCGCTGGGCGTCCAGCGCAACATCAACCGCTGACGCGGGGACGATGCGCGCGTCGCGCGGGCGCGGGGCGCACCCCGGACCCCGGCGAGCGGGCATGATGGGGCCATGGTCCGCATCGTCCTGTCCCTGCTGATCACCCTGGTAGCGGCGCTCACGCCCGCGGCCGCGCATGCCGCGGCGTCCGACGACGGCCGCAGCGTCGAGCGCTGGGACGCGACGTACGACCTCCAGGAGGACGGCTCGGCGCGCGTGAGCGTCGAGATCGACTTCAACTTCGGGAACGACCCCGGCCACGGGCCGTACTGGACGCTGCCGATCCGCCAGGGCTACGACGACTCCTTCGACCGCGTCTATGACATCACCGACGTGAGCGCCTCGTCGCCGAGCGGCGCCCCGGCGAACGTGTACCTCGACGAGGGCGACGACTGGCTCGTGGTCCGCGTGGGCGACGAGAGCATCGGCGACGTCGACGGCGTGCAGACCTACGTGCTCGAGTACACGGTCCACCACGTGATGAACGAGACGCTGCCCGGGGAGACGGACAGCGGCATCACGGGCGTCGAGTTCTACTGGAACGCGATCGGCGACGCGTGGGAGACCCCGGTGCGCGACGCGACCGTGACCGTCACCGGCCCCGCCGACGTCGTCGAGGCGCAGTGCTTCGCGGGACCGTCCGGCGCCGACGCCGCGTGCGACCGGGCGACGGTCGACGGCGCCGAGGCCGTCTTCACCCAGTCGTCCCTCGAGCCCGGCGAGCCGTTCACCGTGGACGTCCTCTACCCGCCGGGTGCCACGAGCTCCGAGATCATCGTCACCGAGAGCAACGACCTCGCGCACGCGTTCCGCCTCAACGGTTGGACCGTGGGCGCCTTCCTCGCGCTCCTGCTCGGCGGGCTCGCGCTCCTCGTGCGGCGCATCCGCGGTGCGGGGGCCGACGTCGAGTACGCGGACTTCACGCCCGGCGTCGGCCCGTCCTCGGGGGAGGAGGCCGCGGTGCGGCGCCGCGACAAGCGCGCGCCCGTGGCGGTGGCCTTCGCGCCGCCGGACGGCCTGCGGCCAGGACAGCTCGGGACGCTCATCGACGAGAAGGCGGACACCCGCGACGTCACCGCGACGATCGTCGACCTCGCGGTGCGCGGCTACCTCGTGGTCGAGGAGGCGGGGGAGAAGGACTACCGCTTCGTCAAGCAGCGCGAGGCCGACGCGGGCTTCTACCCGTACGAGCAGATGCTCTTCGACGCGGTCTTCGAGGGCCGCGACAGCGTCACGCTGAGCGAGCTCAAGACCACCTTCCACGCCGACATGGCGGCCGTGCAGAAGCAGCTCTACCGCAACGTCACGAACCACGGCTGGTTCCGCGGCAACCCCTCCCACGCCCGTGGTGCGTGGGCCGGCGGCGGCATCGCGCTGCTGGTCGGCGGCGGCTTCGCGACCCTCGCCGCCGTGATGCTCGGCACGTCGGTGGCGCTGATCCCGCTCGCGATCGTGGTGCTCGGGCTGGTGGTGCTCGCCACCACCGCGGTCGCGCCCGCGCGCACCGCGGAGGGCTCCCGCGTCCTCGCGCAGACCCGCGGCTTCGAGCTCTACCTCGACAAGGCGGAGGCGAACCAGCTGCGCTTCGAGGAGGGGCAGGACATCTTCAGCCGCTATCTCCCGTACGCGATCGCGTTCGGGGTGACGGAGCAGTGGGCCAGGAAGTTCGAGGAGCTCGCGGCCCAGGGCGTGCGGCTCGCGGAGCCGACCTGGTACCGCGGCGCCGCCTACGGCATGTTCTGGATGCACGCCGCCGGATTCGGCCACCGCATGGACGAGTTCGCGTCCCTCGCGGGCGCGGCCATGAGCGCCCCGACCCCGGGCTCGTCCGGCGGCTCGGGCTTCGGCGGCGGGGGCGGCTTCTCCGGCGGCGGCGGAGGAGGCGGTGGCGGCGGAGGCTGGTGACCCGTCGCCGAGACTCCCGATGACGGATGTGACGCAGGTGAGCCGGCGTGACGGATGTGGCCGTCAAGCGCGGGTCATCCGTCTACATGCCGCACCAGCGTCATCGGCAATCCCTGGAACGAGCGAGGCCCGCACCCCCCGGAGGGGATGCGGGCCTCGATCGTGCGGCGGGCGTCAGGCCCTGGCGGCCTCCGCGTCGTCCGCGTCGTCCACGGAGCCCGCGGTCTCCTCGGCGTGAGGCACGGGGTGCTCGCGCTCGAGCGCCGCGCCCTCGACGTCGACGTTCGGGAGGATCCGGTCGAGCCATCCGGGCAGCCACCAGGCCTTCTCGCCGACCAGGTGCATGATCGCCGGCACGATGACCATGCGGACCACGAAGGCGTCGAAGAGGACTCCCATCGCGAGGCCGAAGCCCATCGGGCGGATCATCGCGATGTGCGAGAACACGAAGCCGCCGAAGACCGAGATCATGATGATCGCGGCGGCCGTCACGACCGCGCGGCCGTGACGAAGGCCCGAGACCACCGAGCGGCGGGCGTCCATGCCGTGCACGTACGCCTCCCGCATGCCGGTCGTGAGGAACAGCTGGTAGTCCATCGCGAGGCCGAACAGGATGCCCGTGAAGAGGATGGGCAGGAAGCTCAGCACCGGGCCCGGGTCGTGGACGCCGAAGAGCGAGCCGAGCCAGCCCCACTGGAACACCGCGGTGACGGCGCCGAACGCCGCGAACAGCGACAGGACGAAGCCGAGCGTCGCGATGAGCGGCACCAGCAGCGAGCGGAACACCACGATCAGGATGATGATCGACAGACCCACCACGATCGCGAGGTAGAGCGGCAGCGCCTCGTCGAGCTTCCGCGAGACGTCGATGTTGCCGCTGGCCTCGCCCGCGACGCCGATGACGGTGCCGTCCTCGAGCGGGGACAGCGCGCGCAGGTCCTCGACCAGCGCGACGGTCGACTCGCTCGACGGGCCCTCGTTCGGGATCACCTGGAAGGCGAGGAAGCCGTTGTCCTCCGACGAGCCCGCCGGCGCGACCGCGGAGACGTCGTCGTTGGCCATGAGCTCGTTGGCGATGTCGACCTGGGCAGCGAGGAGGTCCTCGTCCACGACCGCCTCGGGCAGGTCCGCGGTGACGAGGAGCGTGCCGTTGACGCCCTCGCCGAACTTCTCGTCGACAGTCTTGTACGCGATGTACTGGGTCGAGTCGGTGGGCTCCTGGGTGCCGTCCGGCAGGCCCAGGCGCATCGACATCGCGGGGATCGCGAGGATGAGCAGGCCGACCACGGCGGCGGTGAGGCGCAGCAGCGCGCGGCCGGTGCGCATCGGCTCGACCGGGGCCTCGGCGTGCTCGGGCGCGCCGATCGTGGCGCGTGCCTTCTTCCCGAGCACGCGGTGGCCGATGAGGCCGAGGACGGCCGGGGTGAGGGTCACCGCCACGAGCACCGCGATGCCGACGCAGAACGCGCCGACGGTGCCCATGATGCCGAGGAACGGGATGCCCGTGATGTTGAGCGCGAGCAGCGCCACGATGACGGTCGAGCCGGCGAAGACGACCGCGTTGCCGGACGTGCCGTTGGCGAGGCCGATCGACTCGTGCAGCTGCATGCCGCGCTTGTACTGCTCGCGGTGGCGGTTGACGATGAACAGCGAGTAGTCGATGCCCACGGCGAGCGCGAGCATGACGCCGAGGATCGGGGTGACCGAGGACATCTCGACCACGCCCGAGAACGCCAGCGCGGTGGCGACGCCGACGCCGACGCCGAGCACCGAGGTGATGATCGGCATGAGGGCCGGCCAGATCGCGCGCATCATCACCATGAGGACGACGAACGCGAGCAGCACGCCGACGACCTCGCCGACGCCCAGGACGCCCTCGACGCTCGTGGCGATGTCGGCGGAGAAGTTCACGGTGACGCCGGCGGGGACGGCCGCGCTCACGAGCGCGATGACCTCGTCCTTGTCCTCCTGCACGACCTCGTAGACGCTCGCGTCGAACTGGATGATGCCGAGCGCGGTGGTGCCGTCCTCGGAGACGCTGCGGATGTCCGACGTCGCGTCCGCGAGCTGCGCGCCGAGCTCGAGCTGCGCGGCCTGCTCCTCGAGCTCCACGAGGCCCTCGTCGAGCTGGGTCTGCTGCGCGTCGATCTGCTGCTGCTGCTCGTCCAGCTGGGCCGACGCCGCGTCGAGCTGCGCCTGCTGGTCGATGAACTCCTGCTGCGCGAGCAGGTACGTGGCGTCCTGCTTGGCCGCCTCGATGGCGGCGTCGAGCTGCGCCTGGTTCGCCTCGAGCTGCTCGCGGGCGGCGTCGAGCTGCGCCTGACCCGCGTCGAGCTGCTCCTGGCCGGCAGCGATCTGCGCGCGACCGTCCTCGATCTGCTGCGGCGCGGCCTCGAGCTGCGCCGTCTGCTCCTCGAGCTGCTGCTGGGTGTCGAACGGGTCGACGAAGCCGGTGACGGAGCCGACCTCCTCGGCGGCGGCCAGCGCGTCCTTGACGCCCTGGATCTGCTCGGCGGTGAACTCCGAGCCGTCCTCGGTCTGGAAGACCGCGCGGGCGGAGCCGCCCGCGAGCTCGGGGATCTCCTCCTTGAGCTGGTCGGTGACCTTCTCGGTCTCGAGCCCGGGGATGGAGAAGCTGTCGGTCAGGGTTCCGCCGAACGCGACGAAGCCGCCGCCGGCGACACCGAGGGCGAGGAGCCACGCGATGATCGCGACGATCGGCCGCATGGCCGACGCGCGGCCGATGCGGTAGAGGAGGTGGGCCACAGGGGAGCCTTTCTCATGGGGTCCAGGAGGGGGACTGGCGACGATGCCGGGGCCGGCCGACGGTCGCGCGGGCGGGTGCTCCGGGACGGACGGCTGGGCCTTCGGCCAGTGTAGGACAATTCGGCGAGTTGTACGACAGATGTTGGTTATCGCTTGGTGAACCGGGTGCCGAGGTGCCACAATCGCCGCGTGGACGCACGCATCGTCAAGACCCGGAGACGCCTGCAGGAGGCGCTCTTCGCGCTCGCGCGCGAGCGCGGCGTCGACGAGGTGTCGGTGAGCGACATCGCGGCGCGTGCCGGCGTCAACCGGAGCACGTTCTACCAGCACTACTCCGACAAGGAGACGCTGCTCGCGGATGCGCTCGACCTCTTCGCGGAGGAGGCCGGCGCGAGCCTCGAGTCCATCGAGTTCGGCTCCGACGAGCCGCCGGAGGCCCTCGTGGTCTTCCTCCGCCACATCGAGCAGAACGCCGACCTCTACGCGCGCGTCTTCACCGAGCCCGGCTACGGCGCGGTGCTGTCCCGGCTGCGGGCCAACGCGCGCGACGCGATCCGCGACCTCGCGCCGGCGGCCGAGCCGATCGTGCCGCGCTCCGTCCCGGTCGACGTGGTCGCCGCCGGCATCACGGGACTCGTGCTCGGCGTCATCGGGGAGTGGCTCACCATGGCCGACCGCCCGCGGGCGGACGATGCGGCGACCTGGATCTGGCGCATCGTCGCCGGCTTCCCCTCGGTGCGCGCGGGCAACGCCCCCGAAACACCCGCGGGCTAGCATCGGCCGCACGCAGGCCCTCCGCTAGGGGCGGGCCCCGCTCCTCGGGTCCTGCGCCGGAGACCGCTCATGTCCGAGCCCACCATCGTCGACAAGTCCACCGCGGGGATCGATGCCCGCCAGTACCACGTGGGCCTCGCGCCGGGGGAGGTCGGCACCGTCGCCCTCCTGCCGGGCGACCCGTTCCGCGTGCCCATGATCGCCGAGCACCTCACCGACGTCACCGAGGTCGCCCACCGCCGCGAGCACCGCACCATGACCGGGTACTACAAGGGCCGGCTCATCACCGCGACCTCCACCGGCATGGGCTGCCCGTCGACCGCCATCGCGGTCGAGGAGCTCGCGCGGGTGGGCGTCACGTCCTTCATCCGGGTGGGCTCGAGCGCGGCGCTGCAGCCCGGGATCGAGCCCGGCGACCTGCTCGTGTCGGAGGGATCGCTGCGCAACGACGGCACGACGGCCGCGTATGTGCACCCGGGCTTCCCCGCGGTGCCCGACCTCACCATCGCATCGTCGCTCCGCGAGGTGGCCGAGGAGCTGGTGGAGGGCACCGGTCGCGGTCTGTTCTCCGGGATCAACGCGACCGACGACGCGTTCTACGCCGAGGGTCCGGAGTGGATCGCCGAGCTGTCGCGGATGGGGATCCTCAACGTGGAGATGGAGAGCTCCGCGATGTACGTGGTCGCACGGCTGCGGGGCCTGCGGGCGGGCATGATCTGCGCGTGCTCGTCGAACCTGGTCGCGGGCGCGAGCCTGTACTCGGAGAAGAACGCCGCGCTCAAGGACGGCTGGCATGCGTCCATCGAGGTCGCGCTCGAGACCGCGGTGCGGCTGGAGCTCTAGGGTGCCCGCCGCCCGGGTCTTGGGCGGTGTCGGTCGTCCCGGTAGACTGGTGTCATAACTGCACAGGGGATGATCGGTTTCGACGTGTGTTTACTTCCGAAGGGAAGCGGGCCGAGAACGCAGGGTTATCTCGTTAACGACCCCTGCAAACCAATAGGTGCCGATTCCAAGCGCACCGACTTCGCCCTCGCTGCCTAAGCGAGCGCCATGAAGTCCGTCAGCCCGGGGGTGTTCCCGACCCGGATCCTGGCGTCGACTAGGGAACTTGCTTCAGCCCTTCGTCACCGGGGGCTGCGGGACTCTTAGATGACTGGGCCCGCTCACCACCTGCCTGATGGTGGGTGAGGGGCCGAGAAAACCTTCTTCAGGCTGCGCCCGGAGAAGACTTCGGTTTGGACATGCGGACCCGGGTTCGATTCCCGGCATCTCCACGGTTGGCGAAAGCCCTCGACGCCCTCGCGGCGCCGGGGGCTTTCGCGCGCCCGGGCTACCCGTCCTCGACCGGCTCGCCGTCGATCGAGACGACCCTGGCGATCGCGAAGTACTCGTCCTTGTCGGGGCAGCGGCCGCGCATCTCGTCGTAGTCCTCGCCCGAGACCCACTCCCCGGCGAGCTCGACGTGCTCGTCGCGAGCGATCGCGATGGGCCCGTCGGGAGCGGGGCCCATCAGATGGTTGCCGTTGGGCCATGACGATGCGAGGTGGCCCGCGATGAGCGCTGCCGGTCCATCCTCCGTCGCGACCGAGAAGCACTGGTGCCCCCAGGACTCCTCCGACACGAGCGGCCCCTCGATCACCGCGGACTCGGAGGCGGTCACGCCGTCCGGGAGGTGCGGAGTCGCGGCCCCCTGGTCGGCGACGGCGCACCCGGCGAGCGCGAGGACCGCCACGGCAACCGCTGCGCGCCGCGCTGCTCTCGGGTGCATGTGGGCACTTTAGCAGGGGTGACAGCAGGTTTGAGGGGTGCCTTGCGCGACGGGGTGACGAACGCCGAAGGGGGCCGGGGCGTGAGCCCCGACCCCCTCCGTGAGGTGATGCGTCAGCCGGCGAAGGTCGCGAGGACCTGGTCCAGCGTCACGCCCTTGTACTTCGTCTGCGGCGTCGGCACGTCGGCCACCGTCGGGTTGCGCACGAGGAAGTTGCACTCCACGAACGCGAGGTCCTCGCGCTGCTCGAGCTGGGGCTCACCGACGGCTCGATCGCGAGCCGGACCGGGGTGTCGCTGCGGACCGTCCAGCGGCGCGTGCGCGAGCTCATGGACCGCGCCGACGTGGAGACGCGGCTCCAGCTGGGGGTCGCCGCGGTCCGCAAGGGATGGCTCTGACGCGCGGCGCCGGCATCGGGGCCGCCGGCCCTCACTAGGCTCGGACCATGACGGCGGCGATCCTCGCGACCCTCCTGGGTCTCGCCGCACTCGCCTGGAGCGCGGACCGCTTCGTCGCCGGCGCCTCCGCGGTCGCGATCCACCTCGGCATGGCGCCGCTGCTCGTCGGCATGCTCGTCGTCGGCTTCGGCACCTCCGCCCCCGAGCTCGCCGTCTCGGCCTTCGCCGCGGCCGGCGGCAACCCCGAGATCGCGCTCGGCAACGCCATGGGCTCGAACATCGCCAACATCGGGCTCATCCTCGGCACGACGGCGCTCATCATCCCGGTGATCGTGCATCGCGGCGTCCTCAGCCGCGAGCTGCCGATGCTCCTCGGCGTCTCGCTCGTGCTGGGGCTGACGATGCTCGACGGGAGCATCTCGCGCCTCGACGCCGTGGTGCTCCTGCTCGTGCTGGGGGCGCAGCTCGCGTGGTCGATCGGCGCCGCGCGCCGCCGCCCGGGCGAGCCGGAGGAGGAGCTCGCCATCGAGGTCGAGGAGCGGGAGGCACGCGAGGAGCGCGCCGGCATGACGCGCCGCGCCGCGTGGGGGTGGACCATCGGCGGCATCGTCCTGCTCCTCGCCGCGTCGCGCGTGCTCGTGTGGGGCGCCGTCGGGATCGCGGAGCGCCTCGGCTGGTCCGACCTCGTCATCGGCCTCACCATCGTCGCGATCGGAACCTCGGCACCCGAGCTCGCCGCCGCGGTCGCGGCCGCCCGACGGCGGGAGACCGAGCTCGTGCTCGGCAACGTCATCGGCTCGAACATCTTCAACACGCTCGCCGTCGTCGGCCTCGCGGCCCTCATCGCGCCCATGGCGGTCGACCAGGAGGCCGTCACCCGCGACCTGCCGGTCATGCTCGCGATGACCGGCGCGCTGCTGCTCATGGCGTACCGCCCCGGCGACCACGGCCGCATCAGCCGCCTCGAGGGCGGCGTGCTGCTGACGGCGTGGATCGCCTACACCGGCATGCTGGTGCTCACCGCCGGATAGGCGCGCGCCGGGACCTCCGTACCTGCTCCGACGCCGATGCCGCGCTTACCGTGGACGCGTGCTGACTCTCCCCGAAACCGTCGACGTCCACGCGAAGGCCGCGCACGCCAAGGCGACGCTGTCGCGCACCCCGCTGCGGCTCGTGGTGTCCGCGATGCTCGCCGGCATGTGGATCGGCATCGGAGACGTCCTCATGTGGTCGGCCGCGGGCCCGCTGCACGTCGACGGCAACCCGTTCGAGAAGCTCGTCGCGGGCAGCGTCTTCGCCGCGGCGCTCACCATCGTCGTCTTCGCGGGCTCGGAGCTCGCGACGAGCGCGATGATGATCCTCCCGCTCGGCGCCGTGCGGCGCACCATCTCGTGGCTCCGCGCCGGCGGGGTGCTGCTGGGGATCTTCTTCGCCAACATGCTCGGCGCCTTCGCGTTCGCCTGGGTGATCATCCAGACCGGCATCCTCGGGCACGGGCCGGCGGGGGAGTTCGCCGTCGACACGCTCGCCGGCAAGATCGCGCACACGCCCGCCGAGCTGTTCTGGCGCGGCGTCATGTGCAACGTCCTCGTCTGCGTCGCGATCTGGGCCGCCGCGCGCCTCAAGAACGAGGTCGCCAAGGCCGTCATCATCTTCTGGGGCGTGCTCGCCTTCATCGCCTCCGGCTTCGAGCACGTCGTGGCGAACATGACCACGTTCGCGATCGGCCTGCTGAGCGGCGGCGACGTGACGTGGGGCGACTTCGCCACCAACATGACCTTCGTGGGCCTGGGCAACCTCGTGGGCGGCGCGATCGTCATCGGCTTCGCGTACGCCTACGTCGCCGGCAGGTTCTCCCGGGCCGATGCGGCGGGCGCCGAGGCCCTCGTCGAGGAGCCCGAGCCCGTGGTCGCCAACGCGGAGGCCGACTTCGCCTCCGCGTCCAGCCGCTGACCGCTCCCGGTCAGCGCCCCATCGCGACGCGCTCGGGGCAGTCGAACGGGTCGCGCGCCGCGAGCCCCACGCGGTTGAGGTACGCGATCACGATCCCGTAGGACTCGAGCAGCGTGGTCTCCGTGTAGGGGATCCCGAGCGTCGCGCAGTGCTCGCGCACGATCTCCCGCGCGCGGCCCAGGTGCGGCCGCGCCATCGACGGGAACAGGTGGTGCTCGATCTGGAAGTTGAGCCCGCCCATGAGGATCGACATCGCCCACCCGCCGCGGATGTTGCGGCTGGTGAGGACCTGCTTCGACAGGAAGTCCAGGCGCTCGTCGCGGCCGACGATCGCCATGCCCTTGTGGTTGGGCGCGAACGAGGCGCCCATGTACACGCCGAACACCGCCATCTGCACGCCCACGAACGCGAACGCCATGCCGAGCGGCAGGACCAGGAAGACCGGCACGAGGTAGAGCCCGAAGTGCAGCGCGATCGCGGGCAGCTCCGTCCACCGCTGGCGGCGCGTGCCGCCCGTGATGAGCGACGCGATCGAGCGGTAGTGGAGGTTGAGCCCCTCGAGCGTGAGCAGCGGGAAGAACAGCCAGCCCTGGCGCCGCGTGATCCAGCGCAGCGGACCGCGGGCGCGCGCCGCATCGTCCTCGAGGAAGGAGATGGTGTCGCGCTCGATGTCGGGGTCCTTGCCGACGCGGTTGGGGTTGCCGTGGTGGCGCGTGTGCTTGGTCATCCACCACTGGTGGCTGATGCCCACCACGAGCGTGGAGAGGAACCGGCCGAGGCGGTCGTTCGCGGGGCCGGACGCGAGCACGGTCCGGTGCGACGCCTCGTGCCCGAGGAACGCGACCTGCGTGAGCACGATGCCGAGGCCGGCCGCGATGAGCAGCTGGAACCACGAGTCGCCGAGCAGCACGAAGCCCGTGACGAGGCCGCCGAGCGCGAGCGCGAGCGCGGCCCCGAAGCCGGCGTAGAAGCCGTATGCGCGGCGCATGAGCCCGGTGTCGCGGATGGTCGCGGACAGCTCGGCGAACGACGAGGTCATGCGGTTGAGGGGGAACGATGCGGGCAGGCGCGGCGCGTCTGTCATGGGTCTCCAGGGCTCGTGCGGGGACTTCTCAGCCGAGTCGAGCACGGGCGACCGTGCCGTCGATGCCGCCACCCTACGCGACCGTAGGTTAGGTGTCACGGGGGCGCGCCCGATCGACGGTCAAGCAGGGATGACGATGTCTGCGGCGCGTGTCAGCCGCCGACGGTCATGCGGATCTCGGAGCCCCACGGGTCCCGCACGGCGACCGTCCGGCCGTCGTCCTCGACCGGCGTGCCGCGGTGGGCGAGGCGCTCGCGGAGCGCGCCCAGGTCGTCCGCCGTCGGCAGCACGATGTCCATGGTCCCGAGCCCGAGCGAGGCGGCGCGCGGGCCCGCACCGCGCGAGTTCCACGTGTTGAGCCCGACGTGGTGGTGGTACCCGCCGGCCGACACGAAGAGCGCCGAGCCCATGTCGAGCACCTCGTCGAAGCCGAGCGTGCCCACGTAGAAGTCCTTGGCGGTAGGGATGTCGCCCACCTGGAGGTGGACGTGGCCCACGCTCGCGGCGACGGCCGGCGCCTTCGCCTCCTCCTCGGTGAGGTGCGTGCGGAGGAAGCCGTTGACGTCGAGGTGCTCGGTGCCCATGAGGGGGCGCCCGGCGGCGTCGCGCGCCCACGCGGTGCGCGGGCGGTCGAAGTAGAGCTCGACGCCGTTGCCCTCGGGGTCGTCGAAGTAGAACGCCTCGCTCACGAGGTGGTCGGCGGCGCCGGTGTACGAGCCGGGCGCGGCCTGGGCGACGCGCAGCACCGCGGCGGCGAGGCCCTCGCGCGAGTCGAACAGCACAGCGGTGTGGAACAGGCCCGCGCCGCGGCGGTCGAAGCGCGGCAGGCCGCGGGTGGGGGTGAGGACCACGGTCGCGACGCCGCCGCGGCCCAGCACGTGCCGGTCGCCGTCGACGCGGATCTGCTCGAGCGCGAGGACGTCCCGGTAGTACGCGAGCATCGTGCCCAGGTCGTCGACCCGCAGCTCGACGGGTCCCATCCGGGTGTCCGCCGCGATCCGGTCCTGCTGTGACGGGCTCATGCGCTCTCCTCGCGTCGTTCGTGGCCACTTTGGTTGTAGCGTTAACTATATTGCATCGGCCGGCATTCCCGCCCCTGCCGCCGCCGCCGCGTCACCGCTCAGGCAACGCGCCTGGAAGCACGGCGATACGCTGACGGGGTGACCACCGTCCCCGCGCTGGCCCTGCGAGGGCTCACCAAGCGCTTCGGCTCCACGCTGGCGGTCGACCGCGTCGACCTCGACATCCCGGCGGGGTCCTTCTACGGCGTCGTGGGGCCCAACGGCGCCGGCAAGACCACCACCCTGTCGATGGCGACCGGGCTGCTCGAGCCCGACGCGGGCTCGGTCGCGGTGCTGGGCGTCGACCTGTGGTCCGCGCCCGAGGCGGCCAAGCCGCTGCTCGGCGTGCTGCCCGACGGGCTCCACACGTTCGACCGGCTCACGGGCGCCGAGCTCATCTCGTACGCCGGCCGCCTGCGCGGTCTCGACCGCGACACCGTGCGCGCCCGCCGCGACGACCTGCTGGCCGCGCTCGACCTCGAGGACGCCGGCTCGGTGCTCGTCATGGACTACTCGGCGGGCATGACCAAGAAGGTCGGGCTCGCGTGCGCGCTCGTCCACGCGCCCCGCGTGCTCGTGCTCGACGAGCCCTTCGAGGCCGTCGACCCGGTCTCCGCGGGCGCGATCCGGCGCATCCTCGCGGCCTTCGTCGAGTCCGGCGGCACCGTGGTGATGTCCTCGCACGTCATGGCGCTCGTCGAGCGGCTGTGCGACCACGTCGCCGTCGTCGGCGCCGGCCGCGTGCTCGACGCCGGCCCGCTGGGCGACGTGCGCGGGGGAGGGGACCTCGAGGAGCGCTTCGTCGCGCTCGTCGGGGACGTCCGCGACCAGCGGGAGCTCACGTGGTTGCGACAGTCGTAGGCATCCGCCTGCGCACCACGCGCCACCTGCTGCGGCGCGACTGGTGGCGCGCCGTCGTGCTGGGGCTCGGGCTGCTGTGGGCGCTCGCGATGCTGCCCACCGTGCTCATCGCGCAGGCGGCGCTCGCGGGCCAGGACGCCGGCCTGCGGGCCGATGCGCTGGTCGCGCTCACCGCGGTCCTCTCGCTGGGCTGGGCGACGGTGCCGCTCGTGGTGTCCGGCCTCGACGACACCCTCGAGCCGGCGCGCTTCCGCTCGCTCGGGATCCCCGCCCGCACGATCATGCCGGGCCTCGTCGTCGCGGCCTTCCTCACGCTGCCCGCGCTCTTCTTCGCGCTGCTGCTCGCGATCCTCGGGCTGTCGTGGCGCGGCGAGGGCGCCGGCGTGCTGCTCGTCGCGCTCGTGGGCCTCGCGCTCATGCTCGCGTCGATGGTGATGGGCGCGCGCGTGAGCGCGGCCTGGGCCGCCCGCCTGCTGTCCTCGCGCCGCGCCAAGCTCGCGACCGCGACCGCGATGGTCGTGGGGCTCGCCGCGATCGCGCCGGTCGCGCTCGTGCTCTTCCGCGACGGGCTCACGGCCGTGGTGGGCGAGGACGTCGAGATCCTGCTGAGCCGCCTCGCGGACTCGCCGCTTGGGGCCGGGGCCGCGGCGCCGCGCGCGGCGGCCGACGGCGACTGGCTCGGCGCCGCCTGGCGGCTCGCGGTCCAGGCGGGCTGGGCGCTCGCGCTGCTCGCCGTGTGGCAGCAGAACGTCGCGCGCAGCCTGGTCGCCCCGCTCGGGCGCGGCGGCGGGGCCCGGCGTCACCACGACCGCGTGCTCGACCCGACCCGCACGCTCGCGACGCCGCGCGACCCGGCCTCGGCCGCGGTCCACGCGAGGCTCGCGCGGGCGTGGACGTCGGACCCGCGCTACCTGGCCTCGCTCGCGGGCGTGCTGCTGCTGCCGGCCTTCTTCTTCGCGCTCGTCATGCCGGTGTTCGACCTCGACCGCCGCTGGGCCTACGTGGTGCCGCTCATGCTCGCCGCGACCATCGGGTGGGGGCGGCACAACGACGTCGCCTTCGACTCGACGGGGCTGTGGCTCGACGTGGTGTCCGGGCGGCTCGGCCGCGAGGTCATGGGCGGGCGCCTCGCGGCGGCCGCCGGGTGGGCGCTGCCGGTGGTGCTCGCCGCCGCCGCCGGCACCGTGCTGTGGACGGGCCGCTGGCAGGACGCGCCGGGGCTGCTCGGTGCGTGCGTCGGCGTGCTCGGCCTCAGCCTCGCCGTCGCGGCGGTGAGCGCGGTGCTGCTCCCGTACCGCGCGCCCGCGCCGGGCGCCAGCCCGTTCGGTGCCGAGGTCGGGGCGGTGGGCGCGGGCCTCGCCGCGCAGCTGGCCTCCTCGCTCGTCGCGATGGGGCTCGTGCCGTTCGTGGTGATCCCGTTCGTGCTCTCGCTCACTCTCGCGCCGGCATGGGGGTGGCTCGCGTGCGCGGCGGGCCTCGTGTCCGGCATCGGCGGCTACATCGGCGCGCTGCGCCTCGCGGGCGCGCTCTACGACCGCCGGTCGGGACGCCTGCTCGCCGCCGTCGCCTGAGCCACCCGCCGCATCGTCCCCGGGGGCATGTCCGGGCGCGGGCGGCGCGCGTACCATGGTCCGCATGAGCGAGACCCTTGAGCCGATGACGCAGCCCCAGGGCGGCACCGCGACGATCGAGCGGACCGACACCAAGGAGCTGGTGGAGCCCGGCGACGCCGAGCGCTTCGCGCACTACGTCAAGAAGGAGAAGATCCTCGAGTCGGCGATGTCGGGCGAGCCCGTCATCGCGCTGTGCGGCAAGGTGTGGGTCCCCGGGCGCGACCCGAACCGCTTCCCGGTGTGCCCGGCGTGCAAGGAGATCCTCGACGCCGCGTTCGGCTCGGACGACGACGGCGAGTAACGCCGTTCCGGCCGGTCCCGGCCTTACCCTTGAGCCATGGGGACCCGGGAGCAGCTCGACGCGCAGGCGGGCGTGGGCACGCGTGCGCGTGATCCCTGGGTGACGATCGTGTGGAACGATCCCGTCAACCTCATGAGCTACGTCACGCGGGTGTTCCAGGAGTACTTCCACCTGCCCCGCCACGAGGCCGAGGCGCGGATGCGCGAGGTCCACGAGAACGGCCGCTCGATCCTGAGCGCGGGCAGCCGCGAGCAGATGGAGGTGCACGTGCAGGCGATGCACTCCTACGGGCTCTGGGCCACGCTCGAGCGGAGCGCCAGGTGAGGGGATTCGCGGAGCGGGACGGCGCCGCCGTCGCCGCCCTCGACGAGGACGAGCGGCTCGTGATCGCCCGCATCGTCGCGGACGTCGGCCTGCTGCTCGGCGGCGAGGACTTCGGCGCCGAGCGCCATTCGGGTCTGCCGCATCGCGAGGACCTCGCCGAGGCGCTCGCCTTCCTGGACGCGCTCGCGGACTCCCCGGCGGAGCCCGACGACCCGGCGCTGCTGCGCCTGCTGCCCAACGCCGCGCCCGAGGACCGCGAGGTCGCCGAGGAGTTCCGCCGCCTCACCCAGGACGACCTGCGCGCGTCCAAGCTCGCGCGGCTGCGCCGCATCTGGGACGAGTTGAGCGCCGACGGCGGCGAGTGGGTGGTGCCCGCCGAGGACGTCATGGCCACCGCGGCCGCCCTCACCGACGTCCGCCTCGTCCTCGCATCCCGGCTCGGCCTCGAGCGCGACGAGGACGCCGAGACGCTCCACGAGGAGATCGCGCGCGCGAGTGCGGCGCTCGAGCAGGCGTCGCCCGCCGAGGTGGGGATCGACCCCGAGCGGCTGTGGCTCGGCATGGTCTACGACGCGCTCACGTGGCTCCAGGAGTCCCTGGTGTCGCTCACGCTAGGAGGAAGTCGATGAACGACGCGCCGATCGGCGTGTTCGACTCGGGCGTGGGCGGCCTCACCGTCGCCCGCGCGATCATGGACACCATGCCGCACGAGTCCGTGCACTACGTGGGCGACACCGCCCACGGCCCCTACGGGCCGCTGCCCATCGCGGACGTCCGGCGCCACGCGCTCGACATCATGGACGCGCTCGTCGCGGACGGGGTCAAGACCCTGGTCATCGCGTGCAACACCGCCTCCGCCGCGGTCCTGCGCGACGCGCGCGAGCGCTTCTCCAAGGAGCGCGGCGTCCCGGTCGTCGAGGTCATCATCCCGGCCGCCCGCCGCGCCGCCTCGCTGTCGCGCACGCGCCACGTGGGCGTCATCGGCACGCGCGCGACCGTGACGTCCGGCGCGTACGAGGACGCCCTTGCCGCCGCGCCGGACATCCAGGTGACCAGCCAGGCGTGCCCGCGCTTCGTCGAGCTCGTCGAGGCGGGGGAGACCTCCGGCCCCGAGGTCCTGCGCGTCGCCCACGAGTACCTCGAGCCCCTCCAGGAGGCCGGCGTCGACACGCTCATCCTCGGCTGCACGCACTACCCGCTGCTCGCAGGCGCGATCGGCTACGTCATGGGCCCCGACGTCACCCTCGTGGACTCGGCGTCCGAGACCGCGCTCGACGTGTACCGCGTGCTCGCCGCCAACGGGCTCGAGACCTCGGCGTCCGCGCCGCCCACCCACCGGTTCTACGCCACCGGCCCGCGCGACCGCTTCGAGGCCCTCGCGCAGCGCTTCCTCGGCCCCGTTGTGACGCAGGTCGAACCCCTTCCCACCGTAGGAGCGGCCTCATGAGGCTCACCGTCGTCGGCTCGGCCGGCTCCACCGCCGGGCCCGAGTCGCCCGCCTCCTGCTACCTCGTCGAGGCGGAGGACGCCGACGGCCGCACGTGGCGCATCGTCCTCGACCTCGGCTCGGGCGCGATCGGCCCGCTCCAGCGCCATTGCGACCCCGCGCGCGTCGACGCCGTCGTCGTCTCCCACGGCCACCCCGACCACTGCGCCGACCTCGCCGCGCTGTCGGTCCTGCGCCGCTACGGCCCCGCCAAGGACGCGGGGCTGCCGCCGCTGCCGCTGTACGGCCCGGCCGGCCTCGATGACCGCATCCTCGAGATCGCCGGCGGCGGCGACCGCACGGACCTCGAGCCCTTCGCGTTCATGCCCGTCGAGGCGGACGATGCGGTCGAGGTCGGCCCGTTCACGCTCACCTTCGCGCGCGCCTGGCATCCCGTCCCGGCGAACGCGGTCCGCGTGGCCGGCCCGTCCGCGGCGAACGACGAGGCGGTGCTCGTCTTCACGGGCGACACCGACCGCTGCGACGAGGTGCTCGCGCTCGCGCGCGACTGCGACGTGCTGCTGGCGGAGGCCGGCTGGGCGCACTCGCGCGTCAACCCCGAGGGCGTGCACATGAACGGCACGCAGGCGGGCACGCTCGCGCGCGACGCCGGGGTGGGCGAGCTCGTGGTGACGCACGTGGCGTCGTGGGTGGACCCTGCGCCCACGCTCGAGCTCGCGGCGGTCGCGTACGGGGCACCGGTCTCGCTCGCGGTCCCGGGCCGCACCGTGGTCCTTTAGCGGCTCCCCGGGGACCTCTCCACGCAGGCCCGTCCGTGGCCCCGCGTTCCGGGTTGCGCGGACGCGACTCGCCGCCGACACGCCCGCGCGCCGGTGGGGGAGTGCCTCGCCCGCGTGGAGAGACGCCCGGCGTGCGCGGATAGGCTCGTCCCCATGACTGTGACTCGCGCCGACGGCCGCACCCCCGACCAGCTCCGCCCCATCTCCTTCGAGCGGGGCTTCCAGCGCAACGCCGAGGGCTCGTGCCTCGTCACGTTCGGCGGGACGCGCGTGCTGTGCTCGGCGTCCTTCACCGAGGGCGTGCCGCGCTGGAAGAAGGGCTCCGGCGAGGGCTGGGTCACCGCCGAGTACGCGATGCTCCCGCGCGCCACCAACACGCGCAACGACCGCGAGTCCGTCCGCGGCAAGATCGGCGGCCGCACGCACGAGATCAGCCGCCTCATCGGCCGCTCGCTGCGCGCGATCATCGACGTCAAGGCGCTCGGCGAGAACACCATCGTGCTCGACTGCGACGTGCTCGACGCCGACGGCGGCACCCGCACCGCCGCGATCACCGGCGCGTACGTGGCGCTCGCGGACGCCATCGAGTGGGGCCGCAAGCACGGCGCGATCAAGCCCGGCGCGCGACCGCTCACGGGCTCCGTCTCCGCCGTGTCCGTCGGCATCATCGACGGCACCCCGATGCTCGACCTGCCGTACGTCGAGGACGTGCGCGCGGAGACCGACATGAACGTCGTGATGACGGGCGAGGGCGGCTTCGTCGAGGTGCAGGGCACCGCCGAGGGCGCGCCGTTCTCCAAGGACGAGCTCGACGCGCTGCTCGCGCTCGCGACCCAGGGCAACGCGGACCTCGCGGTGCTGCAGGCGCTCGCGCTCGAGCCGGCGCAGGACTGACCGTGGCACGCCTCGCGATCGCGACCCACAACGCGCACAAGGTCGGGGAGATCTGGGGCATCCTCGCCCCGGCGGTCCCCGGCCTGGCGCGCGAGGACGTGGCCTCCGCCGGCGAGCTCGGCGCGCCGTCGCCCGTCGAGGACGGGGTGACGTTCGAGCAGAACGCGCTCATCAAGGCCCACGCGCTCGCGAGGGCGACCGGCCTGCCCGCGATCGCCGACGACTCCGGCATCGCCGTCGACGTCATGGGCGGCGCGCCCGGCATCTTCTCGGCGCTGTGGTCCGGCCGTCACGGCGCGGACCGCGAGAACCTCGAGCTCCTGCTTGCGCAGATGGCCGACATCCCCGACGAGCACCGCGGCGCGGCCTTCGTGTGCGCCGCCGCGCTCGTCACCCCGGACGGCGGCGAGCTCGTGGTGATCGGGCGCATGCCCGGCCGCCTCACGCGCGAGCCCGCGGGCGAGGCGGGCTTCGGCTACGACCCGATCTTCGTCGCCGAGGGCGAGTCCGTCACCAACGCGGAGCTGGACCCCGCCCGCAAGAACGAGATCTCGCACCGCGGCCGCGCGTTCCGCGAGCTCGCGCCGCACGTGGCGGCGGTGCTCGGGGCCTGACATGCCCGCCGCGGGCGGCCGGGACGCTGAGCACTCCACTCAGCGGTCCGCCGCCTCCCCCGGGACATCGGGTACTCCCGTGCTGCCCGACCACCTGGCGCCCGGCCTGCGGGCCGTGTTCTGCGGCACCGCGCCCGGCCTCGCGTCGGCGGCGCGCGGCCACTACTACGCCGGCCCCGGCAACCGGTTCTGGGAGTACCTGACCCGGGCGCGCATCGTCCCCGTGGCGCTCACAGCGCAGGACGATGCGCGGGTCACCGAGTTCGGGATCGGCCTCACCGACCTGGTGAAGACCATGGCGCAGAGCCACGATCGCGGCCTGCCGTACGACTTGCCCGCGCTCGCCGCGAGGGTGGACGCGCATCGTCCCGCCTGGATCGCCTTCACCTCGAAGGAGGCGGGCACGCAGGCCGCGCGGTGGCTAGGGCTCCCGCGCCCGGGCCTGGGCGCGCAGGACTGGACCTTCGCGGGCGCGCGGGTGTTCGTGCTGCCCAGCCCCAGCGGCCGCAACCAGGGCCGCGCGTCCTACGACGGGCGCGCGACCCGGCTCGCGTGGTGGGAGGAGCTGGGGGAGGCCCTCAGCTGAGCGCGCCGCAGTGCGCGAGCGCCTGGCGCAGCAGCACGTGCTGGCCGCCGGCCATCTCGCCAGCGACGTCGTCGCTCGCCGCCTCCTCGGGCGACAGCCACGTGAGGTCGAGCGCGTCCTGCTGCGGCTCGCAGTGGCCCTCGACGGGGACCACGTAGACGAGCGCGGTCGCGTGCTGGCGCGAGTCGTGGAACGGCGTGACGCCCTTGGTGGGGAAGTACTCGGCGACCGCGACGGGCACCGGCGACACGGGCACCTGCGGCATCGCGCCGAGTCCCAGGTCCTTCTCGAGGTTGCGCACGATCGCGTCGCGGAGGCGCTCGTGGTAGAGCACGCGGCCCGCCACGATGGCGCGGGAGATCACGCCGTCGTAGGCACGCAACAGCAGTCCTACCTCGGTGATCTCTCCCATGGGATTAATCCGGACGGGGATCACGTTCACGTACAGCATCGGGAGCTGTGCACGGACGTGGTGCAGCTCTCGGTCGGAGAGCCATCCGGTCGGCTCGTCGGGTAGCTCGGCCATGTCGGTCATGAGTCTTTTCTACCTCCTGGCCGCGCGTGGTCCCACAACCGCGCCGAGACGTGACAACCTGGATATCGAAACACCGCACTGAGGGGAATGGTAGGATACCCCCCGGGGTATACGCCGAAGAGAGGAACCCATGGCAACGATCGACCTGACCACCGAGACCTTCGATGAGACCGTGAGCAAGGACGGCATCGTCCTCGTCGACTTCTGGGCGGACTGGTGCGGCCCCTGCAAGCGCTTCGCGCCCATCTTCGAGCAGTCGTCGGAGGCCAAGCCGGAGATCGTGCACGCCAAGGTCGACACCGAGGCTCAGCAGGAGCTCGGCATCAAGTACGGCGTCACCGCGATCCCGACCCTGATGGCCTTCCGCGACGGCATCATGGTCTTCAACCAGGCCGGCGCGCTGCCCGGCCCGGCCCTGCAGCAGCTCGTCGACGCGGTCGAGGGCCTCGACATGGACGAGGTCCGCACGAAGATCGCCGAGCACGAGGCCTCGCAGCACTAAGCCTTCACGCACGCGGGCCCGGTTCTCCCTCGGGAGGGCCGGGCCTTCGTCGTGTCCGGGGGTGGGCGGTCTCCCGCCGCAGCCGGCGTATCGGGCCCGGATGGGCCCGAGCGAGCAGGGACGATGCGCGCGAGGCCGGATCCGTACGCCGGCGCGGTCGCGGCGCCGTCGCGGTGTGCCGGTCGGACCCGGGTCAGGTCGAGACGGCAGCCACGATCGCCGCGATGCCGAGCGCGATGACCGCGCCCGCGGCGACGATGCCGAGCGCCCGCACGATGCGCGGCGACACCCGCGCGCCGATCACGGCACCGACGATCGCCAGGCCCGCCTGCCACAGCAGCGACGCGAGACCTGCCGCGACCACGAAGACCGCGGGTCCGTAGGCGGCGGTCGTGACGGTGGTGACGACCGCGGCGAGCGCGAGGAAGTAGACGACGGTGGCGGGGTTGAGGGCGGTGAGCCCGACGAAGCGCGCGTAGATGCGCCACGGCCTGCCCGTCACGGGCTCGCCCGCGTCCACGACCACCGGACGCAGCGCGCCGCGCAGCAGCACCGCGCCCACGCCGATGATGACGACGCCGGAGACGACCCCGATGGTCGTCATCCACGGCTGGAGGGCGTCCACGAAGTACGCGCCCACGCCCACCGCCACCGCGCAGTACACGAGGTCGACGGAGGCGACGCCGGCGGCCGCGGCGAGGCCCGAGCGCAGGCCCTGCACCATCGACTCGCGCAGGATGAGCAGCCCCACCGCGCCCAGCGGCATCGCGACCGCGAGACCCGCGACGAAGCCCGCCGCGGCGAGCGTGAGGAGGTCGTGGGTCACGGCGCCATTGTGGCGGCGACCAGCGCGGATGCGGAAGACCCCGCACCGGCCGGGCCGATGCGGGGTCGAGGTGCGCGAGGGGGGACTTGAACCCCCACGCCCGAAGGCACTGGAACCTAAATCCAGCGCGTCTGCCAATTCCGCCACTCGCGCGCGCGGTCAAGGATACGGGCGCCGGACGTCGCCCGGTTCCCCTGGGGAGCCGCGAACCTCCGGAAACCGTCGCACGGCTCCCCGTGATGGCGTCGTGCGGGGTGCGCGCAGGGGCAGGCCGGGTGGGGTGGCCTGCGGGACGCGGTCAGTCCAGCTTGAGATCGCGGCGCAGCTTCGCGACGTGGCCCGTCGCCTTGACGTTGTACTGCGCGAGCGCGACCTTGCCGTCCTCGTCCACCACGACGGTCGAGCGGATCGATCCCTCGACCTCCTTGCCGTAGAGCTTCTTGATGCCCCACGCGGCGTACAGGTTCTGGATCGCGAGGTCCTCGTCCGACACGAGCGTGAAGGTGAGGCCCTCCTTCTCGCGGAACGTGGCGAGCTTGGCCGGGGAGTCCTTGGAGACGCCGACGACCTCGTAGCCGGCGGCGTTCAGCGCGTCGAGCGAGTCGCGGAAGTCGCACGCCTCCGTGGTGCAGCCGGGCGTCATCGCGGCGGGGTAGAAGTAGAGGATCACCTTCTTGCCGCGCAGGTCGGCGAGGCGGAAGGTGCCGGTGTCGGTGGGGGCGGTGAACTCCGGGGCGGTGTCGCCCACGCTCAGACGGGTGTCGCTCATGGGTCCACGGTAACGGGGGCCTCGGACACCCGGTCGCCCCTGGGTGCCGATTTCACATTGCGTGGAGAGTCCTGTATTGTTGTCTCTCGCGCCGCGATAGCGCGCGATGCGCCTCTAGCTCAATTGGCAGAGCAGCTGACTCTTAATCAGCGGGTTCAGGGTTCGAGTCCCTGGGGGCGTACGGAGTGCGAAGGCCCGGTCCATGAGGACCGGGCCTTTCGCGTTCTCCGGGGCCGATCGGGGGCATCGAGCGCGGTCCACGGACCGCCTCCCGGGCCGTCTCACCCCTGGTCGGCGCGGATCTCGACGATCGAGCCGTCGACCTCGGCCCCCACGTCCCACAGCCCGGTGAACGCGTCCGCCACGGCCTCCTCGAGCCCCGCGAGGGTCTTCACGCGGAACACGACCGCCGCCGCCCTCGGCGCCGAGCCCGCGTCGCGGGCGTGCTTCTCGAAGCCGTGCGCCACCGCCCGGACCCAGGCCTCGCTCGCCGCCTTGACCGCCGCGTAGCTCGCCCCGCCCGCGAGCGGCCGCTCCACCGCCGTCGACGAGACGATCGCGAGCCGTCCCGCGGGGGAGCGGGCGAGGTCGTCGAAGAACGCCCGCGACACGAGCCGCAGCGCCGTGAACGACGTCTCGAGGAACCGGTGGTCCGCCTCGGTCTGCCCCGCCAGCCCGCCCCCGCCGCGCCATCCGCCGACCAGGTGCAGCACGCCGTCGACCGCGACCCCGTCGGCATGAAGCCGCCGGGCGAGCGACTCGACGGCAGCCTCGTCGGCGAGGTCGACCACCTCGGTCCGGGCCCCGAGCGCGGCCAGCGGGCCCAGCCGCTCGGCGGAACGTCCCGCCGCGATCACCCGTGCGCCCGCGGCCGTGAGCGCGCGCACCGCGGCGTGGCCGACGGCGCTGGTCGCCCCCGCGACCAGCACCGTCCGCCCCGCGACGCCTCCCGCGGTCACGCGGCCGTCGACCGGATGCCGGCCGTCGACTCGATGACGCCCCTCATCTTCTTGTCGAGCGCCTCGAAGAACATCGACAGCGGGAACTCGTCGTCCATGACGAGGTCCGTGTACCCCTTCGGGGGGCCCGCCAGCACCTCGCGCGGCAGGCCCTCGGCCCACACCGATGCCGGGTTGGGGGTGACGACGCTCGAGACGAGCGCGTACGCCTTCAGCCAGTGCGCCGTCTTCGGCCGGTCGATCGACTCCCAGTAGAGCTCGTTGATCGCGTCGCTCAGCTCGATCACCGCATCGGCGACCCGGTCCCAGTCGACGCTCAGCTCGACGTCCCGCCACTCCAGGACGTGCTTGCGGTGCAGCCACGCGAACAGCAGCTGCCCGCCGAGGCCGTCGTAGTTGCGCACCCGCGAGCCGGTGATCGGGAACCGGAAGATGCGGTCGAACAGCACCGCGTACTGGACGAGCCGCGCGTGCCTGCGGGTGACCAGCTCGACCTCGGACAGCTCCTCGCCCGCGGCGGTGCGGGCGTCGAGCCGCCGCTGGATCCCGACGGACTCGCGGAAGGCCGTGAGGTCGCACCGCAGCTCCTCGAGCGTGTAGAGGAAGAACGGCATCCGCTGCTTGATCATGAACGGGTCGAACGGCAGGTCGCCGCGCATGTGGGTCCGGTCGTGGATGAGGTCCCACATGACGAAGGTGCGCTCGGCCAGCCCCTGGTCCTCGAGCATCTCGGCGGCGTCGGCGGGCAGCTCCAGCTTGGTGATGTCGGCGGCGGCCGCCACGACGCGACGGTAGCGCGCGGCCTCGCGGTCCTGGAAGATCGCGCCCCAGGTGAACTGCGGGATCTCGCGCATCGCGACCGTCTCGGGGAACAGCACCGCCGAGTTCGTGTCGTAGCCGGGCGTGAAGTCGATGAGGCGCAGCGAGACGAACAGCGCGTTGCCGTAGTCCGCGGCCTCGAGCGCGGCGACGAATTCGGGCCAGATCGCCTCCGCCAGGAGCGCCTCGACGTGACGGCTCGACGAGCCGTTCTGCGTGTACATCGGGAACACCACCAGGTGGCGCGTGCCGTCGACGCGATGACGCTGCGGCTGGAACGCGACCAGGGAGTCGAGGAAGTCGGGCACGCCGAAGCCCCCGTCGACCCAGCGGGCGAAGTCGCGGGGGAGCGCCTCGAGGTACGCGGAGTCGTGCGGGAACAGCGGCGCGAGCGCGCGGATGGAGCTCACGATCGCGTCGACGTGCGCCCGCGCGGCGGCGTGGTCGGAGGCCTCCGGCACGGAGCCGTTCTTGATCTGCAGCGTCTGCAGGGCCGTCGCGGCCTCCTTCAGCCGGAGCCAGGCGGCGCTCGTCTCCACGTGGCGCACGTCCTCGACGACCTCGGGCTCGCCGATGACGGGCTGCGCGGTGCCGGCGGACAGGGACATGGGGACCTCCCTCGACGCTGAGTGGAACATTTCCTGCGCACGATGCGTAGAACAGGAAGTCTTTCACCGGACGATGCGCGGGTCAAGGATTCTGCCGGTTCCGGGCGGCGACGTCCGCACGGATCGCGGCACGCATGCGGTAGCGTCCCTGTCATGCAGGATCCGGTCGACGCGCGTCTCGTGGCGGAGGTGTCGCGCGATGCCCGCGCCACTCTCGCGCAGCTCGCCTCGCAGGTGGGGCTGTCGACGTCCGCCGTCCAGGCCCGCCTGCGCCGGCTCGAGGCGAGCGGCGTCATCGCCGGGTACATGGCGCTCGTCAGCCCGGAGGCGGTGGGCAGGCCGCTCTCCGCGTTCATCGAGATCACCCCGCTCGACCCCGCGCAGGTCGACGACGTCCCCCGCCTCGTCGAGCACCTCGACGCGGTCGAGGCGTGCCACTCGATCGCCGGCGACGCCAGCTACATGCTCTTCGTGCGCGTCGGCACGCCGCCCGATCTCGAGGCGTTGATCCGCGACATCAGGCAGGCCGTCAACGTCACCACGCGCACGACCGTGGTGCTGCAGACCTTCTATGAGAACCGGCCCATGGTGCCGGTCGAGGGGGAGCGCCCCGCCGGCTGACGGGACCGCCGACGCCGCCGCCGAGGCCGCCGACGCCGCCGCCGAGGCCGCCGACGCCGCCGTCCGCCCCGCCGACCCGGCCCGCGCGGACCGGGAATTCCGCATCTCTCACAACGTCCGTGTCGCGCACCGTTCGTGCGGCGAACCCGCCGCTAACGCCCGGTTCCACGCTCCGAATCGCCGCGCAAGAACCGTGCGAATCGCACAAACCGCCGCAATCAGCACTGGCGAATCGCCCATCCGTGCGCTAAAAGTAAGAACGTGGGCAAAAGGGACAAAGCCGGACCGATCGGTCGGGCGGAGCCCCTCGAACCCACCGGGTGAGGACATCGTCCTCCCCTGCCGAGGGGCTGGGGGAACGACGTCGCGAACCGTCCAGGGGGGATCACAATACGGGGGGAACGTGATGGACATGGCTGAGCGGGCTGAGGGCATGCCGGATTTCGCCGGCAAGACCGTGCTGGTCACGGGCCACAGCGGCTTCATCGGCGCGTGGCTCACTACGGTGCTCGAGCATCTCGGCGCCAACGTGATCGGATACTCGATCAACGACGATCCCTCCTCGGCCGCTCGCGCCGAGTGGCTGGGAGACGTCTGCACCCGGCAGTACGAGGCGGACGTGCGTGACCGCGAGAAGCTCTTCTCGGTCATCGACGAGCACCGCCCGGACCTCGTCTACCACCTGGCGGCGCAGGCGCTCCTGTGTCGCGGCTTCGAGGACCCGCACCTCACGTTCGACGTGAACCTGCGCGGCTCGCTCAACGTGCTCGAGGCCGCCCGCCTCGGCATGATCCCGGCGCTCGTCCACGTGACGTCGGACAAGTGCTACGTGCCGATGAAGCCGGGCGACAGCAAGCTCACCGAGGACAGCCCGCTGGGTGGCTGCAGCCCGTACTCGGCCTCCAAGACCATCGCGGAGATCCTGTTCCGCGAGTTCACCGACCTCACGCGCCTCGACGGCGCCCCGTACCGCGCCACGTCGGTGCGGCTCGGCAACGTGATCGGCGGCGGCGACGACGCCGACCGGCTCGTGCCGAACTGCATCCGCGCCTTCGAGGACGAGCGCGTGTTCGCCGTCCGTGACCCGCTCGCGGTCCGCCCGTTCCAGCACGTCCTCGACGTGGTGGCGGGCTTCGTCCTCGCCGGCACCCGCCTGATCGCGGCCGAGGAGCGCACCGTCGACGCGCTCAACTTCGCGCCGCCGAGCTCCGGCTTCACCGCCGGCGAGATGGTGTTCGAGCTGGCCCGCGCGTGGGGCGAGCCGTCGCTCATCAGCCCCGCATGCGAGGCCTGCGCCTTCCCGGAGGACAAGCTCCTCTGGCTCGACGGCTCCAAGGCGTCGGAGATGCTCGGCTGGCAGCACGCCTTCGACCTGCGCGGCTCCGCCGAGCGCATCGTCGACTGGATCCGCTGGGTCGACGCGGGCATGTCGCCCGCGGACGCCACGCGCCGCCAGGCGGCCGAGTACTTCGTGCGACCCGCCGTGCACCAGCTGCGCGCCGCGGCCTGACGACCCTCAGACGAAGGCCCGGTCCCCCGAGGGGGCCGGGCCTTCGTCGTGGGTGGGGGCGGGCTCAGCCCAGCTCGCCGTCCGAGCTGAACACGAGGCCGACCATGACCTGGCCCTGACGCAGGGCGTTCTTGGTGAGCGGGCCGCCCGCGTCGAGCGAGTCGAACTGCGAGACCTCGAGCCCGTACTCCTCCTCGAGGCCGATCTGGCAGAACGGCCGCTCCGGGCACTCCGGCGGACCGCCGAGCGAGATCGTGCCGCAGGTCTCCGCGAGCTCGGTGAGCGACGTGACGCCGTACTGGTCGGCGAAGTCCTGCGTCACCGCGAACGCGTTCTGGTCCTGCGCCGCCGAGGGCTCGCCGAACACGAGGCCCGCCGTCTCGGCGAGCGGCTCGAGCGCCGACACGGTCGCGTCGACGTCGCCCGAGGCGACCGCCTCGGCGTCCGCGCCGTTCTGGTCGAGGTTGAGGAACTCCGTCACGGTCGCCGCGTACTCCGGCACCACCTGGATGTCGCCCTTCTCGAGCGCCGGCAGGTAGGTCTCGCGGCTGCCGATGGTGCGCACCTCGGTGTCGAAGCCCGCGGAGGCCAGCACGGCGGAGTAGATCTCGGCCACGGTGATGTTCTCCGAGAAGTTCGCGGCGCCGATCACGATGCTGCCGGACCCCTGCTCGGGCGCCTCGATGCCGTTGTCGGCGACGTACTGCGTCGCCGCCTCCTGGGACGTCTGGCGGTCGATGTCGACCGCCTTGTTGAGCTGGATGAGGTCGTCCGTGGTGAGCACCGCGGAGACCGCGTCGAGGCCCGCGAGCAGCTCGGGGGTCGCGGCGTCGGCGTTGACGGCGGGGATGACGTTGTCGGCGTTCTGCAGCATGAGGTCGTCGGCGAGCACGGTGAGCGCGTCGCCCGGGACGGGCTGGCACTCCTGCGCCATGGCGCCGCCCTCGGACGCGGAGCCCGACGACTCGGTCTCCGAGCCGCCCGACGCGCATCCGGCCAGCAGCAGCGTGCCGGCGGCGGCCGCGACGATCAGTGGGTTTCTCGTTCGCATGTCACTCCTCGGGTAGGGCAGTCCTAGGCCGCAACCTTCCATCCGGACGCGTTGTTCCCGCGCGGCCCGGTTTCCAGGGTATTCACCGTTCGGCGCATGCGCGCGGGCGGATGGGTGGACGATGCGCGGGTCAGGCCGCGGCGACCGCGACGCGGCGCAGCGGGGCGGGGGTGACGGAGCGCTGCGCGCGGCCCAGCAGCCAGTCGATGCCGAGGCACACCGCGGCCACGAGGATGCCGCCGGCGAGCACCTGGCCGTAGCGCTGGGTGGCGAGCCCGGAGTTGATGATGACGCCGAGGCCGCCGCCCGCGACGAGCGCGGCGAGCGGCACGGTGGCGACCGTCTGCGTGGCCGAGGTGCGCAGCCCCGCCGCGATGAGCGGCAGCGCGAGCGGCAGCTCCACCTTGAGCGCGACCTGCAGCCGCGTCATGCCCTGGCCGAAGGCCGCCTCGCGGACGTCGGCGTCGACGCCCGACATCCCGGTGAACGTGTTGGTGAGGATGGGCGGGAACGCGAAGATCGCCGCCGCGATGATGACGGCGCGGTTCCCGAAGCCGATCGCGGACGCCGCGAACAGCGTGAGCAGCGCGAGCGTGGGCATCGCGCGCGACACGTTGGAGACCACCGTGGTGACGCCGCCGCCGCGCCGCACGTGCCCCAGCCACAGCCCGAGCGGCAGCGCGAGCGCCGCGGCGATCCCGACAGCCGCGAACGACATGTAGATGTGCTCGATCGTCAGCGCGATGATCGAGTCCTGCTGGAAGCGCAGCGACCCGTCGAAGTTGGTGCCGAAGATCCCGTTGGCCCCCACCCAGCTCTCCGGGGTGGTGAGGTAGGTCCACGCGTCGCCGACGGTGCTCATGCGGCGGCCTCCGCGGTGCGGGCCGCGCCGCGCGCCCGGCGCGACCGCCGCCGGGTGCCCCGCGTCCACGGCATCGCCCACCACCCCAGCAGCACGAGCGCGAGGTCGAGCGCGAGCGCGAGCGCGAGGCACAGCAGCGAGCTGGTCGCGATCTGCGCGCGGTAGTTGGACTGCATGCCGCGGAACATCAGCTGGCCGAGCCCGCCGTAGCCGACGACGACGCCCACCGTCACGAGGGCGACCGTGGACACCGTGGCGATCCGCAGGCCCGCGATGATGCTGGGCAGCGCGTTGGGCAGCTCGACGGTGAGGAGCATGCGCATGCGCGTGTAGCCCAGCCCGCGTGCCGCGTCGACGATGTCCGGGTCGACGCCCTGCAGCCCCACGACCGTGTTGCGCACGAGCACGAGCAGCGCGTACGCGACGAGGCCGATGAGGACCGTGGTGCGGCCGATCCCCGTGAACGGCGCGAGGAGCGCGAACAGCGCGAACGACGGCACCGTGTAGAGCACGCCGGTGACGCCGAGGATGGGGCCGGACAGCCGCGGGGAGCGGCGCACGAGCACCGCCAGGGGCAGCGCGATCGCCGCCGCGATGAGGATCGCCTCGAGCGTGAGCGTGGTGTGGATGACGAACTGCTCCCAGACCTCGTCGCCGCTGCGACGCAGGTAGTCGAGCGACAGCCAGGGATTGTCCACCCCTCGACGGTACACGTCGTCCCTGGACCCGGGCGGGGCCCGCGCTACGGTGGACCGATGGACACCAGCGGGATCGTGCTCGAGGCCGTGCGCAAGGTCTACCCCGACGGCACCGTCGCGGTCGACTCCCTCGACCTCGAGGCGCGCGCCGGGGAGGTGCTCGCCCTCGTGGGCCCCTCGGGCTGCGGCAAGTCGACGACGCTGCGCATGATCAACCGGCTCGTCGAGCCCAGCTCCGGCCGCATCCTCGTGGGCGGCACGGACGTGATGGGCCAGGACCCCGTCGAGCTGCGCCGCGGCATCGGCTACGTCATCCAGCACGTCGGGCTGTTCCCGCACCGCACCGTCGCGCAGAACGTTGCGACCGTGCCGGCGCTGCTCAAGTGGGACAAGGCCCGCACCGCCGCGCGGGTGGCCGAGCTCCTCGACCTCGTGGGGCTCCAGGCGGACACGTACGGCCCGCGCTACCCGCACGAGCTGTCGGGTGGCGAGCGTCAGCGCGTCGGCGTGGCCCGCGCGCTCGCGGCGCGGCCGCCGGTGATGCTCATGGACGAGCCGTTCGGCGCGGTCGACCCGCAGGGCCGCCGCCGCCTCCAGCGGGAGTTCCAGGCGCTGCAGCGCGAGCTGGACCTCACGGTCGTCATGGTGACGCACGACATGCGCGAGGCGGTGCTGCTCGCGGACCGCATCGCGGTGCTGTCACGCGGCGGGGTGCTCGAGCAGCTCGGCACGCCCGAGGAGGTCACCGGGAGCCCGGCGAACGACTTCGTCGCGGACTTCCTCGCGGACTTCGGCGAGGCGCCAGCGGCCTGAGCGCGCGCATCGTCCGGCGGGACGATGCGGCGGCGGGGGAGGGGTCAGCGCCAGCGGCCGCGCCACCACGGCGTCTTGATGCCGGCGGCCGCGCGTTCCTCGCGTTCGGCGCGCTCCTCGGCCTCGAGCAGTGCGCGGCGGCGCCGGCGGCGGCGGCCGGTGGTGACGACCCGGTAGAAGACCGCGCCCATCGCGATGAGGACGACCACGACGAGGATCGGCACGAAGATCGCGATGAGGCTGAGCGCGACCGCGGTCGCGTCCTCCGCGAACGACGCGACCGGCGCGCCGGTGCCGGCCGTCGCGGCGTTGACCGACGGGCGCGACGCGGACTTCGCGGTGTGGACGCCGGCGGAGATGATCGCGCCGACGATGCCCGCGACGAGCGGGTTCTCCTGCCAGAAGTTGCTCTGGTCGATCACCTGGGCCGCGGCGGTGGCCGCGAAGATGACGCCGCCGACGAGCGGGCGCACGAGCGACTGGAGGAGGTCGTTGATGTGGTCGACGCCGGGGATCTTGTCGAGGACGAGCTCGGCGGCGAGCAGCAGGAGGCCGATGATGATCGCGGGCCACGACTGGAGCCAGTCGAGCTGGTCCGGCAGCACGATGAAGTCGGTGAAGCGCGCGAACAGCCCGACCATGACGAGCGGGATGAACGCGTTGAGTCCCGCGGCGGCGGACAGGCCGGCGCCGGTCAGGGCTGCGAACATGGGACCTCCTCAGATTGCGCCGCTCGGCGGCGCCCCCGCAAGGATAGACCGCGCGGGAACGTCGAAGCCCCCGGCGTCCAGGACGCCGGGGGCTTCGTGATGGGGTGGCTAACGGGACTTGAACCCGCGGCCCCCGCGACCACAACGCGGTGCTCTACCAGCTGAGCTATAGCCACCATCGGCCCTCGCGAAGAGGGCCACGGAAGAGTATACCGGGTCTACGGAGCGGCGGTTGACGCGTCCGGCGTCACGCGCTGCGCGGCGGCCTTCGCGTCGTCCGAGTCGGGCCCGGGGAGCGGCACGAGGATGGTCTCGCGGTAGTACCGGAGCTCGGTGATGGAGTCGCGGATGTCGCCGAGCGCGCGGTGGCCGCCGGTCTTCGCCGGGGCCTGGAAGAACACGCGCGGGTACCAGCGGCGCACGAGCTCCTTGAGCGAGCTGACGTCGACGACGCGGTAGTGGAGGTGCTCGATCACCTGCGGCATGTCGCGGTCGAGGAACATCCGGTCCATGCCGACGGTGTTGCCGGCGAGGGGCGACTTGCCCGCCACCGGCACGTGCGCGCGGATGTACGCGAGCACCTGCTCCTGCGCGTCCTCCATCGTGGTGCCGTGCTCGAGCTCGGGCAGCAGGCCCGACTCGACGTGCATGTTGCGCACGAAGTCGCTCATGCCGGCGAGCGCCTCGTCGGACGGCTTGATCACGACGGACACGCCGTCGCCGAGGATGTTGAGGTCGGAGTCCGTCACGAGGCAGGCGACCTCGACGAGCGCGTCCGCGCCCACGTCGAGTCCGGTCATCTCGCAGTCGATCCAGACCAGGGGGGTGTCGGTCATGGCCTTCACCTTACCGACGGGCGCCGACCGAGGGCTTGACAGCGCACCGCGTGCATGATTGGTTAGTTAGTGAAGTAACTAACCAGACAACCGGGAGGGCGCGTGGACGACGGCCGGCCGATCTTCCAGCAGATCGCGGAGCAGCTCGAGGCGCGGATCCTCGACGGCTCGCTGCCGGAGGAGTCGCAGGTGCCGTCGATCAACGAGCTCGCGGCCTTCCACCGGATCAACCCGGCGACCGCCCTCAAGGGCGTCAACCGCCTGGTCGACGACGGCACCCTCTACAAGAGGCGGGGGATCGGGATGTTCGTATCCGAGGGGGCGCGGGCGCGGCTGCTCGCCGCGCGCCGCGAGACGTTCCGCGACGAGCACGTCCGACCGCTCGTCGCGAGGGCCGCGACGCTCGGGCTCACGCCCGCGCAGCTCGCGGACATGATCAGGAAGGAGGCGGGGGAGTGACAGCCATCATCGAGGCCCAGGGCCTCAGCCGCCGGTTCGGCGACGTGCACGCCGTCGACGACGTCAGCTTCGCGGTCGAGGAGGGGTCCGTCTGCGGCCTGCTCGGCCGCAACGGCGCGGGCAAGACCACGCTGATGAACCTCGTCACGGGCCAGGACTTCGCGAGCGCCGGGACGGTCCGCGTGCTCGGCGAGGACCCGGTCGAGAACGCCCGCGCGCTCACCCGCGTGTGCTTCATCAAGGAGTCGCAGAGCTACCCGGACGCGTACCGCGGCCGCCACGTGCTCGCGATGGCCCCGCACTTCTTCCCGCACTTCGACGCGGCGCTCGCCGAGCGCCTCGTCGAGGACTTCGGGGTGCCGGTGAACCGCATGGTGAAGAAGATGTCGCGCGGGCAGCGCTCGGCGATCGGCGCGATCGTCGGGATCGCGTCCCGCGCGGAGCTCACGCTCCTCGACGAGCCCTACGCGGGCCTCGACGCGGTCGCGCGCCACATCTTCTACGACCGGCTGCTCGAGGACTACGCCGCGCACCCGCGCACCATCCTCCTGTCGACCCACCTCATCGACGAGGCCGCCGACCTCCTCGACCACGTCCTCGTCATCCACGAGGGTCGCATCGAGATCGACGCGGACACCGAGGAGCTGCGCGGCTCCGCCTCGACGCTGGTCGGCCGCGCCGCCGACGTCGAGGCCTTCGTCGCGGGTCGCGACGTGCTCGCCCGCGAGCACATCGGCGGGATCGCGTCGGCGACCGTCGCCGGCCTCGGCGCCGACGACAAGGCGCGCGCCGCATCGTCCGGCCTCGAGGTGACGCCGGTCTCGCTCCAGCAGCTCATCGTGCGCCGCACCGGCGGCGCATCCCACCGTGAGGAGGTGGCGTGATGGCCGCCGTCGCCGCCCCCGTCCGTCCCGAGGCCCTCGTGCCCGCCGGGCGCCGCGTGTGGAACGTCGTGCGCCTGCACGTCGCGAACCCGTGGCCGTCCGTGATCCTGCCGTGGATCGTGCTCGTCTCGATCCACGCGCTCACGTGGTCGATCTGGGCGATCATCAGCCACTACGCCGGGCCGGGGATCGAGGAGGACGCGTTCCGCTACGCCGGGGGAGTGAGCTGGCTGGTCATCTACATGATGATCATCGCGATCCAGGCGATGAACGCGGGCTTCCGCTTCGCGCTCGGCTTCTCCTCGACGCGGCGCGACTACTACCTCGGCACCGTCGCGTTCTTCGCGATGATGGCCGTGGTCTACGGCGTCGGGCTCGGGCTGCTCGCGCTGCTCGAGCGCGCCACCGACGGCTGGGGCATGAACGGCTCCTTCTACGCACCCGCGTACCTCTACGACGAGCCGTTCGCGGTGGTCGCGTTCCACTACGTCGCGCTCTACCTGCTCTTCACCACGATGGGCTGCCTCGTCGGCGCGCTGTTCGTGCGGTGGCGGGCCAACGGCCTCTACCTGTACTTCGGCGCCCTCGCGCTCGCGGTCGTCGCGCTCGTGTGGTGGCTGCTCGACGCGGGCTGGGGTGCCACGGTGGACTTCTTCACCGCGAACCCGCTCGCGGTGGTGATGGCGTGGACGCTGCCCGTGAGCCTCGCGTTCGCGGCCGTCGGCTGGCTCGTGCTGCGGCGGGCGCCCGCGCGCGGCTGAGCCGCTCGCCTCCACCGGGCCCGCGCATCGTCCCTCCAGGCGACGATGCGCGGGCCCGTCGCGTTCACCCCGGCAGAGTGAGCATTCACATCCGGCGGGGCGCGTCCCGGCCTGAGAGCGCGACCATCAGCGTGCCGCTGTTACAGAAACGTGACCGTTGCGCACTTGTGAGGGTTCACATTGTGAGCGCTAATATCCAAAGCACGGGGTCCTTCGCGGGGCTCCGGGGGCAACGCGCTCGAGAACCGGCAAGGACGCCGGACCAGAACAGGGAGGTTCTGAGAATGAAGAAGCGTTTTCTTTCCACCATCGCGATCGCGGGCGCCGCAGCCATGGCGCTCACCGCGTGCTCGTCCGACTCGGATGCCGGGTCGAGCGACGCAGCGGACGGCGGCGGTGGCGGCGACGTCATCACGGTCGGCTTCGCGCAGACCGGCTCGGAGTCCGGCTGGCGCTCCGCGAACACCGAGTCCATGAAGACCGCGTTCTCCTCGGAGAACGGCTTCGAGCTCGTCTTCAACGCCGCGGACAACGACACGGCCGCGCAGATCGCGGCGGTGCGCTCGTTCATCAACCAGGGCGTCGACGCGATCGTGATCGCGCCGATCGTCGAGGACGGCTGGGACGACGTCCTCCAGGAGGCGTCGGACGCCGGGATCCCCGTGATCCTCGAGGACCGCACGGTCTCCGCGTCGGAGGACCTCTACGCGGCCTGGATCGGCCTCGACTTCGAGCAGGAGGGCGTCACCGCGGGCGAGTGGGCCGCGGCGGAGTTCGGCGACACCGAGACCAACATGGTCGTGCTCGAGGGCACCACGGGCTCCGCGCCCGCCAACGACCGCGCGACGGGCTTCGACTCGGCGATCGAGGGCACGATGATCACCAAGATCGACTCGCAGACCGGCGACTTCACGCGTGACGGCGGCAAGTCCGTGATGGAGGGCTTCATCCAGAACTACGGCGTCGACGGCATCGACCTCGTCTACGCGCACAACGACGACATGGCGCTCGGCGCCATCGAGGCGATCGAGGCGGCCGGCGCGGTGCCGGGCGAGGACATCAAGATCATCTCGATCGACGCGGTCCACGACGGCATGCAGGCCCTCGTCGACGGCAAGATCAACTACATCGTCGAGTGCAACCCGCTGCTCGGCGACCTCGTCGCCGCGGCCGTGACCGGCGTGGTCAACGGCGAGGACGTGGAGGCCGTGCAGTACGTCGAGGACCTCGCGTTCGACCAGGCGGCGGCCGAGGAGGCGCTGCCGGACCGCAAGTACTGATCCCAGCGATCACGACCTTGCAGGGCAGGGACACCGTTCGGGGGGCCGGCGCCAGCCGGCTCCCCGGACGGGCCCCCGCGACAACCCGAGCCAGAAAGCTGCCCACCATGCCTGCGGACACCGAGGTCCCCCCGATCGTCGAGATGCGCGGAATCACCATCCGCTTCCCCGGCGTGCTCGCCCTCGACAACGTCGACTTCACCCTCCGGCCCGGCGAGGTCCACTCCCTCATGGGGGAGAACGGCGCCGGCAAGTCCACCCTCATCAAGGCGCTCACGGGCGTCTACGCGATCGACTCCGGCACCATCGCGGTGGCCGGGGAGCGGCGCACCTTCCACACCGCGGCCGACGCCCAGGAGGCCGGCATCTCGACGGTGTACCAGGAGGTCAACCTCTGCGCCAACCTCACGGTCGGCGAGAACGTCATGCTCGGCCACGAGCCCCGCCGCGGCGGCGGGATCGACTGGCGCGCCACCCAGAAGGAGGCGGCGCGGCACATGGAGAGCCTCGGCCTCGCCATCGACCCGCGCTCGATGCTGTCGAGCCACTCCATCGCGATCCAGCAGCTGGTCGCGATCATCCGGGCGATGGTCCTCGAGGCCAAGGTGCTCATCCTCGACGAGCCGACGTCCAGCCTGGACCGCGGCGAGGTCGAGCAGCTCTTCGAGGTGATCCGCGACCTGCGGTCCAAGGGCGTCGCGATCCTCTTCGTGTCCCACTTCCTCGACCAGGTCTACGAGATCTCGGACCGCATCACGGTGCTGCGCAACGGCACGCTCGTGGGCGAGCACCTCATCGAGGAGCTGCCGCGCGACGCGCTGGTGACCAAGATGATCGGTCGCGAGCTCGAGGACCTCGCCACGCTGGAGAAGTCCTCGCACCGCGCGATCGACCGCTCGGGCACCCCGGTCGTGCGGGCCGAGGGCCTCGGCAAGCGCGGCGTCCTCGAGCCCGCGGACCTCGAGGTCTACGAGGGCGAGGTCGTCGGCATCGCCGGGCTGCTCGGGTCCGGCCGCACCGAGCTGGTGCGCCTGCTGTACGGCGCGGACCGCCCCGACGCGGGTCAGGTCGAGGTCCAGGGCGCGCATGCGAAGGTGCACTCGCCGCGCCATGCGATCGACCAGCGGATCTCCTTCTCGTCGGAGAACCGGCGCGCGGAGGGCGTGGTCGCGGACCTCACCGTCGCGGAGAACATCGTGCTCGGCATGCAGGCGCGGCAGGGCTGGGTGCGCAAGGTCCCCAAGAAGGACCAGGACGCCGTCGTCGCGGAGTACATCGAGGCGCTGGGCGTCCGCCCGGCCAACCCTCAGGCGCTCGTCGGCAACCTGTCCGGCGGCAACCAGCAGAAGGTGCTGCTCGCCCGCTGGCTCGCCACCGCGCCCCAGCTGCTGATCCTCGACGAGCCCACGCGCGGCATCGACGTCGGCGCCAAGGCCGACATCCAGAAGAAGGTCTCCGAGCTGTCGTCTCAGGGACTCTCCGTCATCTTCATCTCCTCCGAGCTGGAGGAGGTGCTTCGATTGGCGCAGCGCGTCGCGGTGATGCGCGACCGCAGGAAGATCGGCGAGCTCGACTCCACCCAGGTCGATCTCGACGGGCTCATCGACTACATCGCCAACGCCGGCGAAGGGAGCGCGGCATGAGGTCCATCTGGAGGCACCGGCTGTTCTGGCCGGTCGTGGCGCTGCTGACGCTCATCGCGGTCAACTCGATCGCCCGCCCCAACTTCATCAAGTTCAGGGTGCGCGACGGCGAGCTCTTCGGCGCGATCATCACGATCCTGCGCGACAGCGCGCCGCTCATGCTCGTCGCGCTCGGCATGACGATCGTCATCGCGACGCGCGGCATCGACCTCTCGGTCGGCGCGATCATGGCCGTCTCGGGCGCCGTCGCGCTCACGATCATCGACAACTCCGGCGACGCGGGCAACCTCGGCGTGGTGCTGATCGCGGTGGTCGCGGCGCTGCTCGTCTCGCTCGTGCTGGGCGTGTGGAACGGCTTCCTGGTGTCGGTGCTCGGGATACAACCGATCATCGCGACGCTCGTGCTCATGCTCGCCGGGCGAGGCGTCGCGCTGCTCATCACCGGCGGGTTCATCACCACGGTCAACTCGGAGCCGTTCTCGTTCATCGCCACCGGGTACCTGTTCGTGCTGCCGTTCGCGTTCTTCATCTCGGTCGCCGCGATCACCGTGATCGGGCTCGTCGAGCGCCGCACCGCGCTGGGCGTGCTCACCGAGGCGGTCGGCATCAACCCCGAGGCGAGCCGCCTCGCGGGCGTGCGCTCGCGCGGCATCATCTGGGGCGCGTACATCGTCAGCGGCACGCTCGCGGGCCTCGCGGGCATCCTCTACGCGTCGAACATCCGCGCCGCCGACGCGAACGCCGCCGGCGTGTTCATCGAGCTCTACGCGATCCTCGCGGTCGTGCTGGGTGGCACGTCGCTCAACGGCGGCAAGTTCTCGATCGCGGGCACGGTCATCGGCGTGCTCATCATCCAGACGCTCGACTCGACCATCCTCTTCCTCGGCGTCCCGTCCGCGCAGAGCCCGGTGTTCTTCGCGATCGTCGTGGTGGTCGTGGTGGTGGTGCAGTCGCCGCGGATCAGGAACGCGATCGGGAGGATGTCCCGGTCGAGGCAGCCCAAGGCGGCGGCGGTCGAGCCGCCGGTCGAGGACAAGCAGAAGGCCGAGGTGACGCGATGACCGCGATGGCGACCCGGATCCAGGAGCGTGCCTCCGGTCCCTCGTTCCTCCAGACGTTCCTCAGCCGTCACGGCGGCATGATGCCGACGTTCGCGGCCGTGGGCATCCTGCTGCTGCTGTTCGTCGGGGCGGAGATCTTCCTGCGCGGCGACTTCATCACGCCGCGCAACATCTCCGCGCTGCTGCTCGACAACGCCTACCTGCTCGTCCTCGCGGTCGGCATGACGTTCGTGATCCTCACGGGCGGCATCGACCTCTCGGTCGGCTCGGTCATGGCGTTCTCGGGCATCCTCGGCGCGAAGCTGCTCGCGGACGGCGTGCCCGCCGTCGTCGCGGTGCCCGCGATGCTCCTCGGCGGCGCCGCGATCGGCCTCATGATCGGCATCCTCGTCCAGTACTTCGACGTGCAGCCGTTCATCGCGTCGCTCGCGGGCCTGTTCCTCGGGCGCGGGCTCGCGTACGTGGTCAGCCTGTCCTCGATCAAGGTGGAGGAGAGCTCGCTGCTGTGGCTCCAGTCGACGCGCATCCGCCTCGGCGACTGGTACATCACCCCGACCGGTCTCATCGCGCTCGGCACGGTCGCGATCGCCGCGTTCGTGCTGCACCTCACCCGCTTCGGGCGCACGGTCTACGCGATCGGCGGCAGCGAGCAGTCCGCGCGCCTCATGGGCCTCAAGGTGGCGCGCGCGAAGGTGGGCGTGTACGTCATCAGCGGCCTCTGCGGCGGCCTCGCGGGGCTCGTGCTCACCGCGTACTCGGGCGCCGGCTACCCGCGCAACGGCATCGGCACGGAGCTCGATGCGATCGCCGCGGTCGTCATCGGCGGCACGATCCTCACGGGCGGGCGCGGCTACGTGATCGGCTCGATGATCGGCGTGTTCGTGTACGGCACGATCAAGACGATCATCTCGTTCATGGGCGCGGAGCAGTCCTGGATGCAGATCATCGTGGGCGCGCTGCTGCTGCTCTTCATCGTGGTGCAGAGGGCCATCGTGGCCCGGTCGGAGGGTCGACGTTAGCGGTCTGCCAGCCGCGTCGACCGTTGCACCTCGTCCCTGCCCTGATAATGGGGCGGTGGACGAGGTGCGGCCGTTGCTGGAGCTCACCGGCGCGACGGTGCGCTTCGGTGCCGATGCCGCGCTGGACCGCGTCGACTTCCGGCTGTTCCCCGGCGAGGTGCACTCGCTCATGGGGGAGAACGGCGCCGGCAAGTCGACCCTGATCAAGGCCATCACGGGCGCGCTGCCGCTCGACGCGGGAGAGCTGCGGCTCGAGGGCGACCACGTCGCCTTCGCGAGCCCGCACGAGGCCCAGGCCGTCGGCATCAGCACCGTGTACCAGGAGATCGAGGTGCTGCCCAACCTGTCGGTGGCGGAGAACATCTGCCTCGGGCGCGAGCCCCGCCGCGCCGGCGTCATCAGCGTGCGCCTCATGCAGGCCCGGGCGCGGGAGATCCTGCTCGACCTGGGCCTCGACATCGACCCCGCGTCGATGCTCGGCCAGCACTCCGTCGCGGTCCAGCAGCTCGTCGCGATCGCCCGCGCGATCTCCACCGACGTGCGGATCCTCGTCCTCGACGAGCCGACGTCGAGCCTCGACCTCGACGAGGTCGCCGAGCTGTTCCGCGTCATCCGCGACCTCAGGTCGCGCGGCGTCGCGATCCTCTTCGTGTCCCACTTCCTCGACCAGGTCTACGAGATCTGCGACCGCGTCACCGTGCTGCGCGACGGCGCGTTCGTGGGGGAGTACCTCACCACCGAGCTGCTCCGCATCGACCTCGTCCAGAAGATGCTCGGCCGCGACATGGCCGACCTCAAGGAGCGCGAGCACACGGACGATGCGGCGCCCGAGGCGGCCGTCGTGCTCGAGGCGCGCGGGGTGACGGCCGCGCACGGCATCGCCGACGCCGACGTGGACCTCGGCGAGGGCGAGGTGCTCGGCGTCGCGGGCCTGCTCGGCTCCGGGCGCACCTCGCTCGCGCGCGCCCTCACCGGCGTGAACCGGCCGCACGCGGGCATCATCCGTATCGAGGGCGCCGGGGTCCACCTCGACTCGCCGCGCCGCGCGATGTCCCTCGGCGTCGTCTACTCGTCCGAGGACCGCCGCCGCGACGGCATCGTCGCGGAGCTCAGCGTGCTCGACAACATCACGCTCGCGCTCCAGGCCGAGCGCGGCGTGCTGCGGCAACTGCCCGTCGCCCGCCGCCGCGAGCTGGCCGCGAGCTGGGTCGAGGCGCTCGACATCCGCCCCGCCGACCTCGACCGGCCCGCCGGAACGCTCTCCGGAGGCAACCAGCAGAAGGTGCTGCTCGCGCGGCTGCTGGCGCTGTCGCCCCGGGTGCTCGTGCTCGACGAGCCCACGCGCGGCATCGACGTCGGCGCGAAGGTCGAGATCCAGAACCTCGTGGGCGAGCTCGCGGACAACGGCATGTCGGTGATCTTCATCTCCGCCGAGCTCGAGGAGGTGCTGCGGGTGGGCGACCGCGTCGCCGTGGTCCGCGACGGCCGCATCGTTCGCACCGCGCCCGCCGGGGCCCTGTCCGCGGACGCCCTGCTCGCGCTCGTCGCGCAGCCCGACGAGGACGGCGAGTAGGCATGCCGGAGGACAAGGGCGCGAAAGCCGCGAACATCTTCGACGTCGCGCGGCTCGCGGGCGTGTCCCACCAGACGGTGTCGCGCGTGCTCAACGGCATGCCGAACGTGCGCCCCGCGACCAAGGAGCGCGTGGAGAAGGCGATCGCGCAGCTGCACTACAGCCCGTCGCCGGCCGCGCGCGCCCTCGTCACCCGGCGCACGCGCACCATCGGCCTGCTGACGCCGTCGGTGACCGACCACGGCCCCGCGGCGATCGCGATGCACGTCAACCTCGCCGCGCGCGAGGCGCGGTACAGCGTCGACGCGGTCAGCGCGCCGGAGAACGACGCGGCCGTGGTGCGCGCGGGCATCGAGGGGCTGCTGCGCCAGCGCGTCGACGCGATCGTCGTGGTCGTCGCGCAGATGGCCGCGCTCGAGGTCGTGCGCGGCCTCGACCTCGGCATCCCCGTGGTCGCGGCCGCCTCGACGCCCCACCGCGACCCGCGCATCGTCTCGATCGACCAGTACCGCGGCGCCCGCACCGCCGTGCGGCACCTCGCGGAGCTGGGCCACACGAGGATCCTCCACATCGCGGGTCCGGTCGACGCGCCGGACGCCGCCGAGCGCGAGCGCGGCTGGCGCGACGAGCTCGCGGCCCGCCGCCTCGAGGTCGTCGAGCCCGTCGTGGGCGACTGGACGGCCGCGAGCGGCTACCGGCTGGGCGTCGAGCTCGACGTCGAGCCCGGGCAGGCGATCTTCGTCGCGAACGACCAGATGTCGATCGGCCTGCTGTCGGCGCTGCGCGGGCGTGGGCTCCGGGTGCCCGAGCACGTGAGCGTCGTGGGCTTCGACGACATCCCCGAGGCCGGCTACCTCTACCCGCCGCTCACCACGGTGCGCCAGGACTTCGAGGCGCTCGGGCGGCTCGTCATGCAGAAGGTGCTCGTCGCGCTCGAGGAGCACGCCGCCGACACGTCGGACACGCCGATCCCTACGCAGCTGATCGTGCGCGGGTCCACGCGCGCGGTCGACGGCGCGTAGCGGCTCAGGACTCCGCGGCGGCGAGCGCGGGGCGGCTCCTGAACGCCGCGCGGCGGTACTGCGCCGGCCAGTAGTCGATCTCCGCGCCCAGCTCGTGCGCGGCGCGCAGCGGCAGGTGCGGGTCGCGCATGAACTCGCGGCCCACGAACACCGCGTCCGCCTGGCCCGATGCGACGATCGCCTCGGCCTGGCGCGCGTCGACGATCTGGCCCACCGCGGTGGCGGCGATGCCGGAGCGCTCGCGGATCGCGGTCGCGTGCGGCACCTGGTAGCCGGGCGCCACGGGGATGCGGGCGTCCGGCACGAGGCCGCCGGTGGAGGTGTCGACGAGGTCCGCGCCCGCCTCGCGCAGCCACCGGGAGACGGTGACGGTGTCGTCGAGCGTCCAGCCCTCGGGCTCGCGCCAGTCGGTCGCGGACACGCGCACGAAGACGGGCACGTCGGGGCCGGCGACCTCGCGCACGCGGCGCACCACGTGCAGCAGCAGGCGCGCCCGGCCGACGAGGGGGCCGCCCCAGCGGTCCTCGCGCGTGTTGGACAGCGGCGACAGGAACTGGTGGAGGAGGTAGCCGTGCGCGGCGTGCACCTCGAGCACGTCGAAGCCGGCCTCGAGCGAGCGGCGCGCGGCGTCGCCGAACGCGTCGACGACCGCGGCGATGCCGTCCTCGTCGAGGGCGACCGGCGCCTCGTACGCGCCGAAGGCGATCGCGGACGGGGCCACCGTGGTCCAGCCGCCCTCGCTCGCCGGGACCGTGCCCTCGCCGCTCCACTCGCGGTAGCTCGAGGCCTTGCGGCCCGCGTGCGCGAGCTGGACGGCGGCGAGCGCGCCCTGGCCGTGGATGAAGCGGACGATGCGCGCCCACGCGTCGCGCTGCGCGTCGTCCCAGATGCCGGTGTCCCACGGGGAGATGCGGCCCTCGGGCGACACGGCGGTCGCCTCGGTCATGACGAGGCCCGCGCCGCCGCGGGCGAAAGAGCCGAGGTGGACGAGGTGCCAGTCGTCGGGCATGCCGTCCCGCGCCTCGCACGAGTACTGGCACAGCGGGCTCACCCACAGGCGGTTGCGCGCCTCGACGGCGCGGAGGGGCAGGGGTGAGAACAGTGCAGACGTCATGCGCTTCCTTCGACGGGGGTGACCGGTCCCATCATCGCGGGTGCCGGTGGGAGCGAGAACACCCGGAGGTCCCGGGGGATTCCTGCACGGGGTGCGGTAGGGCGAGTGCGGTGCTCAGGCGCGCGCGACCGCGAACCACAGCGGCGGGATGAGCGACAGCAGCGCGTCGACCGCCTCGGCGGGGTCGTGGGGGGCGGGCGTGTTGAGCCACGCGCGCAGCGCGCCCGCGGTGCCCTGGCCGACGAAGGCCGCGGCCATGGCGACGCGGGTCGCCTCGGGGCCGCTCTCCGGCGTGCCGTGGGTGCGGGCGAGGGCGCCGAGGCTGACCTCGACGTGGTTGGCGAGCAGCGTGGCGAGCACGGATCCGCGCGGGTCGTCGGCCGCGGTGAGGCCCTGGCGGTACACCGCCTGGTGCGCGAGCACGTGGTCGACGAGCGTGAGCTCCGAGGCGCGCCAGATCTGCTCGACGTCCGCGGCTCCGTCCTCGACCCGGCCGAGGAAGTCGCCGCGGATCGCGTCGAGCTCGCGCTCGAGCACCTGGGCCAGCAGCGCGGCGGGGGAGGTCGCGTGGTTGTAGAAGGTCGCGCGGGTCACGCCGGCGAGGCGCGCCACCTCGGTCACGGTCACCCGCTCGATCGGGCGCTCGGCGGCGAGCGCGAGGATCGCGTCGGCGAGCGAGTCGGCGCTCCGTGCGAACCGCGGATCGGTGGTCACAGGGGCCAGCCTAGCCCCCCGCACCTGCGGAGACGCCTCCCCAGGGGGTCCAGCCGCGCTCATCGAGCCGCTCCGTGCCGTCGAGGATGAGGTCGAGCGCGAACGCGAACTCGAAGTCGTCGTCGCATCCGGCGCCCACCGTCGTGTCGGGGTCGTGGCCCGCGCTCATCGCGGACTCGAGCACCGCGGGCCACCGCGCCGCCATCGCCGCCATCGCGGCGGCGATCTCGTCGGGGTCCGTGGGAGGCGGCCCCGACGCGCCGACCTCCTGCGTGAAGCCCCAGATGCGGCTGCCGAGCGCGTGCATCGCGTGGTGCGTGAGCTGCGGAGAGACGCCGCCGCTGCGCAGGATCCGCAGCATCGCCTCCATGTGGTCGAGCATGGCCGGCGTGGGGGCGGGTCGGGTCTCGAGCGCGCGCCACGCCCACGGGTGGCGCTGCAGGGCGCGGCGCGTGTCGAGCACGCGGGCGCGGGCGGCGGCCTTCCACGCGGCGCCGGGCTCCTCCGGCGGGGGAGGGACCTCGGCCAGCACCGTCTCGACCATGCCGTCGAGCAGCGCCTCCTTGTCGCGGACGTGCTTGTACAGCGCCATCGGCACGACGCCCAGCCGGTCCGCGAGCGTGCGCATGCTCAGCCCGTCGAGCCCGGCCTCGTCGGCGAGCGCCACCGCCTCGTCGAGCACGCGCTCGCGGGTGAGGCGCGGCCGCCGGCCGCCGGGGTGCTCGGGCTCGGGCATGGGATCTCCTCGTCGTGACCTCTTGACGGTGTACGTCATACACCTTACTGTGAACGCGTCGAAGGTGTACGCCGTACACCTCGCGTTCACCGCAGCTTCGAAGGGGAGTCCCATGCACACCGATCGCCGCCTCGCCGCCCTCGCCGGCGCCCTGTACCTCGTCACCCACGTCACGTCCGTCGGCGCCGTCGTCCTCTACGGCCCGATGGTCACGGACGACGCGTGGCTCGCCGGCACCGGCTCGGGCACGCCGCAGCTCGTCGGCGCGCTGCTCGACGTCGCGCTCGCCGTCGCCGCGCTCGGCACGGGGCTCTTCCTGTTCCCGTTGCTGCGACGGCACGCCCGGGTGGGCGCGCTGTCCTACGTGGCGCTGCGCGGGCTCGAGGCGGGCGTCATCCTCATCGGCGCGACCGCCGTGGTCGCCCTGGTCGCGCTGCGCGACGCGGGGGAGGCGGCCGGCGCCGCGGGCCTCGCGCTGCGCGAGCTCTACTCGGGCACGTTCCTCGTGGGCGCGGGCCTCGTGGTCGGCGTCCACACCGTGGTGCTCGCGTCGGTGCTGTGGCGCCTGCGCGCGGTGCCGCGCTGGATCCCGGCGGTCGGCATCGCGGGCGCCGTGCTCGTGACGGCGTCCAACCTCACCGTGATGTTCGGGCTCCAGGGCGAGATCACCACCGCCCGTTCGCTCGCGGCCGTCCCGATCTTCGTGTGGGAGATCAGCCTCGCGATCACCCTGCTCGTGCGCGGGCTGCGCCTGCCGGCCGAGGCGCCCGCCGCATCGTCCCCCCGCGAGACCGTCGCGGCCTGAACACGCGCGAGGGCCCGGATCCCGTCGTACGGGATCCGGGCCCTCGCCCTGCCGGAGCTAGACCGCGGCGCCGTCGCGCGAGCGCAGCTCCGTGAGGATCGCCTCGACCTGCGTCTTGGCGTCGCCGAAGAGCATCGCCGAGTTGTCGCGGAAGAACAGCGGGTTCTGGACGCCCGCGTAGCCGGTGGCCATCGAGCGCTTGAAGACGATGCACTGCTCCGCCTTCCACACCTCGAGCACCGGCATGCCGGCGAGCGGCGAGCCCGGGTCCTCGAGCGCGGAGGGGTTGACCACGTCGTTGGCGCCGATGACGAGGACCACGTCGGTGTCCGGGAAGTCCTCGTTGATCTCGTCCATCTCGAGCACGATGTCGTACGGCACCTTCGCCTCGGCGAGCAGCACGTTCATGTGGCCGGGCAGGCGGCCGGCGACCGGGTGCACGCCGAAGCGGACCTCGACGCCCTGGTGGCGCAGCATCGAGACGAGGTCCGCGACCGGGTACTGCGCCTTCGCGACGGCCATGCCGTAGCCGGGGACGATGACGACGGACTTGGCTCCGGCGAGGAGCGAGGCGACCTCGGGGGCCTTGACCTCGCGGTGCTCGCCCTGCGGTCCCTCGGAGGTCGTGGTGCCGCCCTCGGCTCCGAAGCCGCCGAGGATGACCGACAGGAACGCGCGGTTCATCGCCTTGCACATGAGGTACGAGAGGATCGCACCGGACGAGCCGACGAGCGCGCCGGTGACGATGAGCAGGTCGTTGCTCAGCATGAGGCCCGCCGCGGCGGCCGCCCAGCCGGAGTACGAGTTGAGCATCGACACCACGACCGGCATGTCGCCGCCGCCGATCGCGGCGACCAGGTGGAAGCCCAGCAGCAGCGCGATCGCGGTCATGAGGAGCAGCGGCACGATGCTGTCGGTGGCGAGGTACCAGGCGAGGAGGCCCGCGCTCGCGACGAGCGCGGCGAGGTTGAGCCAGTTGCGGCCGGGCAGCGTGAGCGGGCGCGACTTCATGCGCGCGGACAGCTTGAGGAACGCGACGATCGAGCCGGTGAGCGTGACCGCGCCGATGAGGACGCCGAGGAAGACCTCGATCTGGTGGACCGGGTCCGCCTCCTCGGTGAGGTGCGAGTTGAAGCCGACCAGCACCGCGGCGGCGCCGACGAAGCTGTGGAGCATCGCGATGAGCTCGGGCATCTGCGTCATCTCGACGGTGCGGGCGCGCCACGTGCCGATCGCGGCGCCGATCGCGAAGACCATCGCGATGAGCAGGGCCGTGACGAGCACGGGACGCTCGGACTGGTCGAGCGCGAGGACCACGGTGGCGGCGAGCGCGAGGCCCATGCCGACCATGCCGAGGATGTTGCCGCGGCGCGCCGTCTCCTCCTTGGCCAGGCCCGCGAGGGACAGGACGAAGAGCACGGCCGCGACCACGTAGGTCGCCTGGGCGAGCGAGGTGAGGGTCATCACGCGTCCTTCCGGAACATGCCGAGCATCCTGTAGGTCACCAGGAAGCCACCGAAGATGTTGATGCTGGCCACGGCCGCGGCGACGAACGCGAGCGTCGACACCACCGCGTCCTCCGAGCCGATCTGCAGCAGCGCGCCGACGAGGATGATGCCGGAGATGGCGTTCGTCTGGGACATCAGCGGCGTGTGCAGCGAGTGCTTGACGTTCGAGATCACGTAGAAGCCCACGATGACCGCGAGGGCGAACACCGTGAGGTGCTGCACCGTCGCGGAGTCCGCGAACGACAGCAGCACGAGCGCGCCCACCGCGCCGGCGCCGTACAGCCAGTTCCGGCGGCGGGCCTTGCGCTCCGCGGCGGCGGCCTCGGCACGCGCCTTCTCGGCGAGCTCCTCCTCGCTGGGTCCCTGCGCGGCGGACGCGGCGGGCGCCGCGGACACGGACACCGGCGGCGGCGGCCACATGATCTCGCCGGCGTGCGCGACGGTCATGCCGCGCTGGACCGGGTCCTCGAGGTCGAGCACCATCACCCCGTCCTTCTCCGGGGTGAGGAGCTCCATGAGGTGGACGATGTTGGTGCCGAACAGGGTCGACGTGTGGCGCGGCATGCGGCTCGTGAGGTCCGTGTAGCCCACGATCGTCACGCCGTTGTCGGTGACGATGGTCTCGCCCGGCACGGTGAGCTCGCAGTTGCCGCCGCCCGAGGCGGCGAGGTCGACGATGACCGAGCCGGGGCGCATGCCCGCGACCACGTGCGCCGTGATCGTCGTGGGGGCCGTGCCGCGCACGAGGGCGGTGGTGATGACGACGTCGGCGCGCGCGGCCTCGGCGGCGTACACGCGCATCGCCGCGGCCTGCTGCTCCTCGGTGAGCGGCTTGGCGTAGCCGTCGGCGCTGATCTCCTGCTGCGCGTCGGCGGCGTGCACGAACGTGCCGCCCATCGACTCGATCTGCTCGGCCACCTCGGGGCGCACGTCGAACGCGCGCACCTGGGCTCCGAGCGAGCTCGCCGCGCCGATCGCGGCGAGGCCGGCGACGCCGGCGCCGATGACGAACACGGTGGCGGGGGCGGTCTTGCCGGCCGCGGTCACCTGGCCGGTGAACATGCCGCCGTAGGTCTCCGCGGCCTCGATCACGGCGCGGTAGCCGGCGACGTTCGACAGCGTCGAGAGGACGTCGATGGCCTGCGCGCGGGAGATGCGGGGGACGGCGTCGAGGGCGAGGGCGGTCGCGTCGCGCTCGTTGAGGGCCGCGAGCAGCTCGGGGTTGGACTGCGGCGACATCATCGACACGACGGTCGTGTTCTCGCGCAGGCGCCACACCTGCTCCTGGGTGGGGGCGTTGACGCACGTGACGATGTCCGCGCCCCACGCGGTCTCGGCGTCGACGAGCGCGGCTCCGGAGGCCGCGTACTGCTCGTCGAGGAAGCTCGCGGACGTGCCCGCGCCCTTCTCGACCTCGACCTCGTAGCCCAGCTTGATGAGCTGGGCCACCGACGCCGGGCTCGCCGCGACCAGCCTCTCGCCCTCTCGCGTCTCCGCGGGGACTCCTATGCGCATCGTCCATCCGTCCCGCGCATCCCGGCGGGGGCCGTGACGCGCTTGTCTCGGTCGACCCACGGAAGGACTGCCGCCGACACGGGCTGCGGGTCGAGCTCGTGATTGCCTCCTCGCAGGCTAGTGGACGGCATCGGTCCTGATCTGGGACCTGTGCACGGTGATGGTCCCGGATTCGCGCGTCGCGCGTCCGCGTGTGGCCCGGGCGTGGCGGCCGCATCATGGAGGGAGGGGGTCGAGGAGGTCGCCATGGGAGCCGGACCGCGTCGCGGGTCGCGGCCCCCGGGCGTCGGCGTCGTGCCGGCGCTCGAGGGCGCCGGCCTCATCGCGCTGCACCTCGCCGCGACGCCGCTCGTCGGCGACGGGCGCCTCCGCTGGGGCACGGTCGGCACCGAGGCGACCGACGAACTGCCGGGCGACGCGCTCGTGCCCGAGCCGAAGTGGTCGTACACGCTCGGGGTGGGCGTCGCGGCGCCGCCCGAGGCGGTGTGGCCGTGGATCGCGCAGATCGGGCAGGGCCGCGGCGGGTTCTACTCGTACCAGACGCTCGAGAACCTCATCGGCTGCCGCATCGTCAACACCACCGAGGTGCTGCCGGAGCACCAGCACCCCGCGGTCGGTCAGGAGATCCGCCTGCACCCGGACGCGCCGCCGATGCGGGTCGCCGTCGTCGACCCGCCGCACGCGCTCGTGCTCGCCGGCGCGCCGGCGGACCTCGCCGCGGAGGAGAGCGGGGGAGCGGTGACGTGGCAGTTCGTCGTCCGGGCCGACGCCGGCGGCGGGAGCCGGCTGCTCACCCGCGGCCGGTACGACCACACGTCCGACTGGCGAGCCCGGCTCGGTTTCGGCCGCTTCCCGCTCGAGGCGATCGTGTTCGTGATGAGCCGGCGGATGATGCTCGAGATCGCGCGGCTCGCGGAGGGCGGGGCCTGAGCGGGCGCCCCCGGCTGGATTCGAACCAGCGACCTGCGGATTAGAAGTCCGATGCTCTATCCACTGAGCTACGGGGGCGGGCGGCCGGAGCCGCGCACCTAGGTTACCGGCGCCGGCCCGCGCCACCCGCGCATCGTCCCTTGGCACGGCCCGCGCCCCGGGATACCGTCGAGGGAGTCACGCGAGGGGGCCGCGATGGACTGGAAGCTCGAGGTGGTGCTCGTGCCGGTCGCCGACGTCGACCGTGCGCGCGACTTCTACGTGGACAGGCTGGGCTTCGTGCTCGACCACGACGTCACGCCCGCGCCCGGGACGCGCTTCGTGCAGCTGACCCCGCCCGGATCCGCGTGCTCGATCGTCATCGGGACGGGGATGCCGCAGTCGCCGCCGGGCTCCCTGAAGGGCCTCCAGCTGGTCGTGGACGACATCGAGGCGGCGCGCGACGCGCTGCTGGCGCGCGGCTTCGACCCGGGAACGCCCGTGGTGATGTCCCCGCGGGACGGCGGCACGTTCCTCTACTTCTCCGACCTCGACGGCAACGGATGGGCCGTGCAGCAGTACCGGGGCGGGTGAGCGGGGCGACGCGCGCCCGTGCCGCCTGGTAAGTGACCTCCGCGCTACCCTTGTCGCATGTTGCGGAACGGGTGCGTCGTCGCATGAGCATGCGACCCATCAAGACGTGGTCGTATCCCGGCAACCTCTTGGACGCCCTGGTCGACACCCGCCGCGTCGTGGCGGGTGTCCAGCTGCCGCTCCCCGTCGCCGGCGTCGAGGACGCCCGCGCGACCATCCAGCGGATGCTCGACCAGCTCGACCACCACCTCATCCCGCGCGTGCGCGAGGAGGCGTCGCCCGCGATCGTGGTCGTCGCCGGATCCACGGGCGCCGGCAAGTCGACCGTGGTGAACGCGCTGGTAGGCGAGGACCTCACGCCGTCGGGCGTGCTGCGCCCCACCACCCGCGTGCCGCACCTGTTCCACCACCCGCTCGACACCTCGGTGCTGTCGGACGTGGCCAAGCGCGCCAAGGTCATCGCGACCGAGGCGGTGCCGCGCGGGCTCGCGCTCGTCGACTCGCCCGACCTCGACTCGATCAGCGGCGAGAACCGCGAGATCGCGCACACGATGCTCGAGGCCGCTGACCTGTGGATCTTCGTCACCACGGCCGCGCGCTACGGCGACGCGGTGCCGTGGGAGGCGCTGCGCGCCGGAGCGGACCGCGGCGCGTCGATCGCGGTGGTGCTCAACCGCGTCACCGTCGACGTGGCGGCCCAGGTGCGCCGCGAGCTGGTCGACCGGCTCGCCGAGGAGCACCTCGAGACCCTGCCGCTCTTCGTCATCCCCGAGGCGCCCAACCGCCAGTCGATCGTGCCGCGCGACGTCGTCGGCGGGCTCGGCCGCTGGCTCGACTCCGTCGCCGCCGCCTCCGCCACCACCATCGTCGAGCGCACGCTGCACGGCGCGGCCGAGTCGCTCAAGGAGTGGCTCGAGACCCTCGCCGAGGCGATGGACGACCAGTCCGCCGCCGCCAAGGACGTTCGCGGGGAGGTGCGCCGCGCCGCCGCTCAGGTCTCGCACGAGGGCGGCGAGCGCTGGTGGGAGAGCATCCCCACCGGCGCGCTCACCGCGCGCTGGCAGCAGGCGACGTCCGACGGCGGCGCCCTCTTCAAGCTCCGCAACAGCGTGTGGGTGCGCCGCGGCCACGCCCGCGAGCAGCGCGACGAGGTGCTGCACGCGATCTACCGCGACCTGCTCGAGGCCGTCGAGTCGCGCCTGGTCTTCGCCGCATCGTCCGTCGCCGAGGCGATGGAGGACGCGCTGCGGCGCGCCGAGACCGGCGTGGGGCCGTGGCTCGCGGAGCGGCGCGACCCGCGCGATGCGCGCCAGGCGCGCGAGCGCCAGGCCGCGGACGCGTCGCGGCGCTGGGTGCACCGCTGCCAGGAGATCGTGCTCGCGCTGCCCGGTGTCGAGCACGGCATCCAGGTGATCGGCGAGCCCGGGCTCACGACCGCCCTGGCGAGCGCCGCGCTCGGCATCGAGGAGGCCCGCACGGTGCTCATGATCCTCACCTCGCCGCAAGCCGTCGGCGCCGCGGTGGACGAGGCGCGCGAGGAGCTCGACGGGGCGCGGCGCCACTGCGTCAACCGGGAGTCCCTCGACATGATGCGGCCCACCGACATCCCGTCGCTCATGCCCGACTCGTCCGCGAAGATCCGCCTGCGGCGCGCAGAGCTGAGGGGGCTGCTGTGAGCGTGAGCTTCGAGGACGTCCCCGCGCACGACGAGACCACCGTGCTGCGCGAGCGCGTCGACCGCCTGCGCTCGTCCCTCGACTGGGCGCGCGAGGCGATCCCGGTCGCGATCCGCGACGAGCTGCACGCCGCCGTCGACCGCTGCGACGAGCGGCTCCACCTGGGCATCGACTGGACCGTCGTGGCGCTCGCGGGCGGCACCGGCTCCGGCAAGTCGACGCTGTTCAACGCCCTCGTCGGCGTCGACTTCGCGGTGCCGGGCGTCGCGCGTCCCACCACCTCCGACGTCAGCGCCTCCGTGTGGGGCCCGGAGCGCGCCGACGCGCTGCTCGACTGGCTGGGCGTCGCGCCCGACCGCCGCCTGCGCCGCTTCGACGCCATGGGCACCACGCCGGACCCCGCGCTCGCTGGCCTCGTGCTGCTCGACCTGCCGGACCACGACTCGGTCAACCCGCACAACCGCGAGGTCGTCGACCGCATCGTGCCCCAGGTCGACCTGCTGCTGTGGGTCGTCGACCCCCAGAAGTACGCCGACAACGCGATCCACGAGGGCTACCTCAAGCAGACCTCCGTGACCGGCCAGCCGTCGCTCATGGTGCTCAACCACGTCGACCGGCTCACCACCGAGGAGGGGTGGGAGGTCGCGCGCGACCTCCAGCGCCTGCTCGCGCTCGACGGCATGCATTCCGTGCCCGTGATGCCGGTGAGCGCCCGCACGGGCCAGGGCGTCGACGTGCTCCGCGCGGAGCTCGAGGGCGCCGTGCAGGCGCGCTCGGTGGCCGCCGACGCCGTCGCCGCGGACCTCGTCGCCGCCGGCCGCACGCTCGAGCGGGCGCTCGCGCGCGACGCCGAGCCGGTGCTGCCCGACGTGTCCGAGCTGGTCGCGGCGCTCGCCGCCGCCGCCGGCGTCGACGCGCGGGCCGAGGCGGCCGCGGCCGTGGTCGCGGGCCGGTCGTCATCCGTGCCCACGCAGGAGACGATGCGCCTCGAGGTGGTCGACCGCGAGCGGCTGGACTGGATCGACGCGGCCTCCGAGGGGCTGCCCGTGCAGTGGCGGATCGTCATCGGCGAGGCCGTCGCGCCCGCCGGGGAGCTCACCGCGCTCATCGACGCGGCGCTGTCCGACGTCGCGTGGCCCGAGGCGCGGCACGCGTCGTTCGGCCGGCGGCGCTCGCGCGCGAGCGCGATGGAGAAGGAGATGCTCCAGCTCGGCCGCGACGCCGTGCACGCCGCGATCGAGCCCGGCATCGTGCGACCCACGCAGCTGATCCACCAGGCGTACCGCAACCTCGACGAGCTCACCGTGATCGCGCGGGCCTCGGCCCCGGCCGGCGCGGGGGAGCCCGAGGAGCCGGTCGTCGAGCCCGAGATCCTGCACGCGGAGGCGGGCGAGGTCGAGGAGGAGGAGCACGCGCTCCCCGCCGACATCTGGGCGCCGGTCCACGAGGACCACCACGAGCGGCACGACCGCCACCGCCACGAGGGCTGAGGCTCCGCCCTCCGGCCTCCTGCGGCTCTCGCGTCTCTCGCGGCACCGGCCGCGCCCGGCCAGGGCCGATGTCCCCGGCGCCCCGCCACCCGCCGGGCCTCCCCGGATCCGCGCCCGCCCGCGCATCGTCCCGAGCCGCGCTCGCACCCTGGACCCAGCCGCACCGTGCGGCACCAGGGAGGGGAGCATGAACGAGCTGACCATCACCGTGGCGGGGTGGGCCGCCACCGACGTCCGCCTGTTCAAGGGGCAGGGCGACCTCGCGATCGCGTCGTTCCGCGTCGCGTCGACGCCGCGCTACTTCGACCGCGACAAGGGCACGTGGGTCGACGGCGTCACCGAGTGGTTCACCGTGCGCGTGTTCCGCGGCGCCGCGATCACCGTCAGCGACTCGATCAGGACCGGCATGCCCGTCGTCGTGACGGGGCGCCTGCGCACGAGCACGTGGGAGGCGAAGGACGGCCCGCGCGTCGACCACCTCATCGACGCGACCGCCGTCGGGCCGGATTGCATGCGGGGCGTCGCGACCTTCCGGCGCGCCACCGGGGACGCGTCGCTGAGCGAGGAGGACATGAGCCCCGCGGCGAGCGCGATCGCGGCCTCGAAGGAGGGCGCGGCCGGGGACGATGCGGTGGACGCCTCGTCGTTCGAGACCGAGCCGCCGGGCGTCGAGGCCGACGGGCTCGACGCGCTCGACCGGGAGGACGAGCCCGAGCCTGTGCCCTGAGCGGCGGCGCGGGCCGCCCGACCTCGCCGGCGCATCGTCCTCGCGTAGGCTATGGGACGGCATCCGGGCGCCCGCGCGCCCGTTCAGGACAACCGACGGAGCAGCAGTGGCAGAGTTCATCTACACCATGCAGAAGGCGCGCAAGGCGCACGGCGACAAGGTCATCCTCGACGACGTGACGATGGCCTTCTACCCGGGCGCGAAGATCGGCGTGGTGGGCCCCAACGGCGCAGGAAAGTCGACGATCCTCAAGATCATGGCGGGCATCGAGCAGCCCTCCAACGGCGAGGCCCGCCTCACCCCCGGCTACAGCGTCGGCATCCTCCTGCAGGAGCCGCCGCTGAACGAGGAGAAGGACGTCATCGGCAACGTGCGCGAGGGCGTGGGCGAGATCTACGCCAAGCTCGAGCGCTTCAACGCGATCTCCGAGGAGATGGCGGACCCCGACGCGGACTACGACAAGCTGCTCACCGAGATGGGCACGCTCCAGGAGGAGCTCGACCACGCGAACGCGTGGGACCTCGACGCGCAGCTCGAGCAGGCGATGGACGCGCTGCGCTGCCCGCCGCCGGACGCCGACGTCACGGTGCTCTCCGGCGGTGAGCGCCGCCGCGTCGCGCTGTGCAAGCTGCTCCTCGAGAAGCCCGACCTGCTGCTGCTCGACGAGCCCACCAACCACCTCGACGCCGAGTCCGTGCTGTGGCTCGAGCAGCACCTCGCCAAGTACCCCGGCGCCGTGCTCGCCGTCACCCACGACCGCTACTTCCTCGACCACGTCGCGGAGTGGATCTGCGAGGTCGACCGCGGCCGCCTCTACCCGTACGAGGGCAACTACTCGACCTACCTCGAGAAGAAGCAGGAGCGCCTCCAGGTCCAGGGCAAGAAGGACGCCAAGCTCGCCAAGCGCCTCAAGGAGGAGCTCGAGTGGGTGCGGTCCAACGCCAAGGGCCGCCAGACCAAGTCCAAGGCCCGTCTGGCCCGCTACGAGGAGATGGCGGCCGAGGCCGAGCGCACCAGGAAGCTCGACTTCGAGGAGATCCAGATCCCGCCGGGCCCGCGCCTGGGCTCGACCGTGATCGAGGCGAAGAACCTCAAGAAGGGCTTCGGCGACCGCGTCCTCATCGACGGCCTGTCGTTCTCGCTGCCGCGCAACGGCATCGTCGGCGTCATCGGCCCCAACGGCGTCGGCAAGACCACGCTGTTCAAGACCATCGTGGGCCTCGAGCCGCTCGACGACGGCGAGCTCAAGGTCGGCGAGACCGTGCAGGTCTCCTACGTCGACCAGAGCCGCGGCGGCATCGACCCCCAGAAGTCGCTGTGGGAGGTCGTGTCCGACGGCCTCGACTACATCAACGTCGGCAAGGTCGAGATGCCGTCGCGCGCCTATGTGAGCGCGTTCGGCTTCAAGGGCCCGGATCAGCAGAAGGCCGCCGGCGTGCTGTCCGGCGGTGAGCGCAACCGCCTCAACCTCGCGCTGACGCTCAAGGAGGGCGGCAACGTGCTGCTCCTCGACGAGCCGACCAACGACCTCGACGTCGAGACCCTCGGCTCGCTGGAGAACGCGCTGCTCGAGTTCCCCGGCTGCGCCGTGGTGGTCTCGCACGACCGCTGGTTCCTCGACCGCGTCGCGACGCACATCCTCGCGTACGAGGGCACCGAGGAGGACCCGGCCAAGTGGTTCTGGTTCGAGGGCAACTTCGAGTCCTACGAGGCCAACAAGGTCGAGCGCCTGGGCGCCGAGGCGGCCCGTCCGCACCGCGTGACCTACCGCAAGCTCACCCGCGACTGACCTCAGCCCGGCCGTCCGTCTCCGGCGCCTCCGGTGGCGCCCCGCGCCCCGGGGAGCGGGTGGATGGCGGTCGGTTCCGAGAGCTCCCCGGCTCTCCTGGGTCGATCGTCGACGCTCCTCGTCTGGTGACAGGCGAGGGGCGTCGCCGTGTCAGCCGACGCGTTCGACCAGCTGGATCGGGTGGCCGTCGAGGTCGTTGACGAACGCGACCTGCAGCACGTCGCGGAAGCGGTGCGGCTCGCGGCGCGCGCGCCCGCCGGCCTCGACCGCCCTGTCGAAGGCGCTCTCGACGTCGTCGGTCCACAGGGTGAGGCACACGCGGTCGCCCTCGGTGACGGGCTCGAGGCCGTGGCTCTGCGCGGCGGGCTCGGGATGCGCGAGGCCGAGCATGAAGCCGCCGAGCGCCATCTCGACCTTGATCGGCGCCTCGTCGTCGCTGCGGAAGGTCTCGACGAAGCCGAGCCGCGCGTAGAAGCCGGCGGCGCGCTCGCAGTCCTCGACGAACAGGATCACCTGCGGCTCGAAGAACTCCATCCGGCCACGCTACGCCGGAGAGCCGTGTCCGCGCAGGTATCGCGGGATCTGGCCGCCCCGCCCGGCGCCGCCCCGCCCGGCCCCCGCGCCCGCCCGGCCCCCGCGCACGCCCGGCCCCCGCGCCCGCCCGGCGCCGCCCGCAAGCCGAATGGGTAGACGGTGGTCGGTTCCGCCAGATCCGTGCGCCTCATGGGTATCTGATGGTCGCGCGGCGCTAGCGTGGCCTGCATGACCCGCATCCACGTCCCGATCACGCTGCGGTGGTCGGACCTCGACGCCTACGGCCACGTCAACAACGCGGAGATGCTCCGCCTGCTCGAGGAGGCGCGCATCCGCGTCTTCTGGGCGGACCGCTCCGCCGCGGAGGAGCACGAGGTCCCGCACACCGCGCTCATCGCGGGCGGGCCGGACGCCGAGACCATCACGCTCATCGCCGCCCAGCAGATCGAGTACCTCGAGCCGATCCCGTACCTGCGCCGCCCGCTCGACGTGCGCCTGTGGATCGGCCGGCTCGGCGGCGCGAGCATCGAGATCTGCTACGAGGTGTGGTCGCCGCAGGGCGAGGACGCGCCGGTGCTCTACGCGAAGGCGGCGACCACGCTGGTGCTCGTCGACTCCGCGACGCAGCGGCCGCGCCGCCTCACCGACGCCGAGCGCGAGGCCTGGAGCCCGCACCTCGACGAGCCGGTGCGCTTCCGCAAGCGCTGAACGGTCGGGGGCGTGTGGCGACGCGTTCCGGTGGGTGGCGGCATGCATCCCCTTCGCACATGTCATCGTGACGTGAAACAGCGGTGCGTCGAGCGTGGTGCTGAACGGGAGCCCGGCCGCTCGCAACTGCCATTTCAGCCCACGCTGACACACGTGGACGTGGATGGTGCGGCGGCCGCAGGACCGGGACCGCGCCACCGGGACGGGGACCGCGCCACCGGGACGGGACGCAGAAGCGCCGGCCGCCCCCGGAGGGGCGACCGGCGCTTCCGATCGGTGCTGAGCCTTACGCGGTGAGCGAGTCGACCCACTCCTGGTTCGCGGCGACCCACTCGGACACGATGTCCGCGTAGTCGGCCGTGTCCGCGCCGTTGAGCTGGTTCTCGAGGTCGTAGAGGTGGTCGGCGTCCATGGTGAACGCGCCCATCCACTCGGCGACCTCGGGGAAGTCCTCGCCCAGGCCGGTGCGGCCGTAGGTCACGATGCTCTCGGCCTCGCCGAGCGTGCCCTCGGGGTCCTCGAGGTTCTTGAGGTCGTACGCGCCGTAGGCCCAGTGCGGCTCCCACAGCGTGACGATGATGTTCTCGCCGTTCGAGGTGGCGGTGTCGAGCTCCGAGAGCATCGCCGGGGTCGACGAGGTGAGGAACTCCATGTCCTCGAGGCCGTAGGTCGGGATGACCGCGTCCTGGACGGTGGCGGTGAGGCCGGCGCCGGGCTCGATGCCGACGATGCGGCCGCCGAACTCGTCGGCGTTGTCCGCGAGGTCCGCGAGCGAGTCGATCGGGGCGTCGGCGTTGACCGCGACGGTGAGGGCGGCGGAGTCGAACCAGGCGCCGAGCTCCTCCATGTCGTCACCGAACTCCTCGATGTACGAGGCGTGGGTGAGGGGCAGCCAGACGTCGGTCACGACGTCGTAGTCGCCGTCCGCGACGCCCTGGAAGACGACGGCCGGGTCGGCGTACTCGAGCTCGACGTTGTAGCCCTTGCCCTCGAGGATGTTCTCCCACAGGAGCGAGGTCGCGAGCGACTCGTCCCAGCCGTTGAACACGGCGAGGGTGAGGTCGCCACCGGCGGCCTCACCCGAGGCGGCGGTGTCGGAGTCGGCGTCCGAGGACGAGCAGCCGGCGAGCACGAGACCGCCGGCGGCGGCCATGGCGAAGGGCGCGAAGGCGCGAAGCTTCATGATGATGTTTCCTTTCCCAGCGAGGGGTGTCTCCCCTCGCAGTGAGCACCGGCCGCCCTTTCCGGCAGGGCGGGGTGCGCGCGGCTCCCTCAGAAGCCGCGAGGTCTCTGGCGCCGTCCGGGCGGACGGCGCGAAGCAGCGTCCGGGTGGACGATGCGCGGATCGGGTCAGACGGTCGCGACCGGTCGGCGACCGCCGCGGGCGATCTCCTCCTCGGCGTCGAAGCGGGCCTGCTGGTCCGCCTCCTTCTTCGCGACGTACGACCGGCGCCACCTCGAGTACAGGCCGAGGCCCTTCCCGAAGGACGCGGTGAAGCGGTCGAGCAGGATCGCGAGCACCACGACGGACAGGCCCGCCTCGAAGCCGAGGCTGACGTTGAGCGCGGAGATCGCCTGCGCGACGTCGCCGCCCAGGCCGCCCGCGCCGACGAGGCCGGCGATGACCACCATCGACAGCGACAGCATGATGATCTGGTTGATGCCGGCCATGATCGACGGCATCGCGAGCGGGATCTGGATCTGGCGCAGGATGCGGCGCGGGTGCGCGCCGAACGCCTGACCGGCCTCGACGACCTCCTTGTCCACGCCGCGGATGCCCAGCTCGGTGAGGCGCACGCCGGGCGCCATCGCGAAGATGAGCGTCGCGATGATGCCGGGGGCCACGCCGATGCGGAACAGGCCGAGCGCGGGCACGAGGTAGACGAACGCGGGCAGGGTCTGCAGGAAGTCCATGACCGGCTTGAGGATCTTGGACACCGTGTCGTTGCGCGCGGCCCAGATGCCGAGCGGGATGGAGATGACGACGGCGAGGAACGCCGCCACGAGGACCAGCGCGAGCGAGTCGATCGCGTTGTCCCACTGGTTGACGCTCATGATGAAGAGCAGGCCGGCGATCGCGCCGAGCGCGAACTTCCAGCCGCGGGCGAGCAGCGCGCCGAGCGCGACGACCGCGACGACGACGAGGGCCGGGGGCGTGGCGAAGATCCAGTCGACGGCGTCGAACATCCAGATGAAGAGCTGGCGGAGGGCCTCGAAGAGCCACGAGAAGGTGTCCTCGAGCCACTCGAAGAACGCGTCGATCCACGTGCCGACGGGGATGCGGAACTCCATCAGATGGCCTCCTTCGGGTTGCCGGCGCCCGCTCCGACGGCGGCCTCCAGGACCTCGTCGACCACCTCGGCGGGCAGCGGGTCGGGACGGGGGGTCGCGGTGGCGGCGGCCTCGGGCTCGCCGCCCAGCGCCGCGAGCAGCGTGACGCGGGGGATGACGCCGACGAGGCGGTCGCGGTGGTCGATCACGCCGAGGGGCAGCGCCGCCTCGAGCGACGGGATGAACAGGTCGGCCAGCGCCGTGTCGGTGGCGACCGCCCCGTGGTCCGCCCGGATCACCGAGGCGAGGTCCTTCTCGCCCCTGCGGACGAGGTCGAACACGTCGCGGTCGCTGACCCAGCCGACGATCGTCCGGTCCTTGTTGACCACGTACGCACCGGCAAGCTGCTCGTCGCGCATCGTGGTGAGCGCGGCGCGGGGGCCCGCGCCGACGTGCACGACCGCGCGCGGCTTGCGCATCACGGACTCGGCCGTGAGCACCTTGGCGCGGTCGACGTCCTGGACGAACTGCTCGACGTAGTCGTTGGCGGGGTTGGTGAGGATGTCCTCGGGCGAGCCGATCTGGACGATGCGGCCGTCACGCATGACCGCGATGCGGTCGCCGATGTACATGGCCTCGTTGAGGTCGTGCGTGATGAAGATGATGGTCTTGCCCAGCTCGGCCTGGAGCTCGAGCAGCTGGTCCTGCATCTCGCGGCGGATCAGCGGGTCGAGGGCGGAGAACGCCTCGTCCATGAGGAGCACGTCGGTGTCGGCGGCGAGGGCGCGGGCCAGGCCCACGCGCTGCTGCATGCCGCCCGAGAGCTCGGAGGGGTGCTTCTCCTCCCAGCCCTTGAGGCCGACGATCTCGGTGACCTTGCGGGCGCGGGCGACGCGCTCCTCGAGCGGCACGCCCTGGATCTCGAGCCCGTAGGCCACGTTGTCGATCACGGTGCGGTGGGGCAGCAGCGCGAAGTGCTGGAAGACCATCGAGATGCGCTTCCTGCGGATCTCGCGGAGGCGCTTCGCGGGGATGTCCGTGATGCGCTCGCCGGCGACCTCGACCGTGCCGGCTGTCGCGTCGTGCAGCCCGTTGAGCATGCGGATCAGGGTCGACTTGCCCGAGCCGGACAGGCCCATCACCACGAAGATCTCGCCGCGACGGACCTCGAAGGAGGCGTCGATCACGGCGGCCGTCGTGCCGGCTCCGAGCTCGTCGCGGGGCGTGCCGCGGTGCAGCTGGATCACCGCCTCGTCGGCGTGGCGCCCGAAGACCTTGTACAGGCCGTCGGCGCGCAGGGCGATCGTGTCGTCGTTCATTCGGTCCTAGCTCCTGGGGGTTCTCAGGTGCGCAAGGGCCTCGGCTAGCGAGAGGACTCGCAGCCGTCGGACGGCAATCACGGGCCCGCCTGGCGGCGCCCGGGGGCGCCGCTACTAGCGCTCCGGCGCGTCATCCGGGGAGGGGCGCGCCAGGAGGCCTTTGGCTGGTCATTGACGTTCGCATGACGGGCTCTTGCCAGTCGGAACGGCTCTGCGACCGTAACAACCCGGCCCCCGCCGGTGTCCAACCAGATCGCGCTTCGTTACAGAATCGAAATAATCGTGTCACCATCAAGCATCGTGGCGAGGGGTGGGCGAAATCCCTGGTAGACCCTTTGTCAGGGGAGCCGGATCATGCCCTCCTGGGCGGCCGAGGCGACGAGCCTGCCGTCCTCCGAGAAGATCCACGTGCCGGTGAGGCCGCGCCCGCCCTGCGCGGTCGGGGAGTCCTGGACGAAGAGCAGCCACTCGTCGGCGCGGGCCGGGCGGTGCCACCACATCGCGTGGTCGAGGCTCGCGAACGAGATGTCCGGCGTCACCCACGAGGCGCCGTGGCGGCGCAGCAGCGGCTCGAGCATCACCTGGTCGGAGCCGAAGGCGAGCAGCGCGCGGTGCATGAGGTCGGAGCCCTCGATGGGCCCGCGCAGCCTCATCCACGCCGTCTGGTACTGCTTGGGGCGCTTGTCCGGGCCCAGGAACAGCGAGCCCTCGACGTGGCGCACGTCGAACGGCGCCTCGGTGAGCCAGAAGTCCGCGGACGGGTGGCCCTGGAACGGCGCGAGCACCTCGATGCCGGACCGGACCGTGTCGGGGCCGGGCACCTCGGGCATCGTCACCGCGTGCTCGGGGCCCTCCTGCTCGACCTGGAACGACGCGATCATCGACAGGATCGGGCGGCCGTTCTGCAGCGCGTGCGTGCGCCGCGCGGAGAACGAGCGCCCGTCGCGGAGCACCTCCACCTCGAACTGGATGGGATGCGCCGCGTCGCCGGCACGCAGGAAGTAGCCGTGCAGCGAGTGCGCGAAGCGGTCGTCGGGCACCGTCGCGCCCGCGGCGAGCAGCGCCTGCGCGAGCACCTGGCCGCCGAACACACGCCCGCCGGGCATCGGCAGCGAGTCGCCCTCGAAGCTCGTGTCGCCGAAGCGGCGCAGGTCGAGCACCTTCATCCCGGCGGCGACGGCGGAGTCCGCCCACACATCCTCGGTCGCGGGCATCAGCTCTCCTCGGTCGGCTCGAACGTGTTGACCATCGAGTGCGCGGCGCGCTCGAGGTAGTCCATCAGGGTGACGGCGTGCAGCGGCGCGAGGTTCTGGCGCGCCACCGCCTCCCGCATGTGCGCGATCCAGCGGTCGCGCGCGTCCGGGTTGACCTTGAACGGCATGTGCCGCATGCGCAGGCGCGGATGGCCGCGGGTCTCCGAATAGGTGGTGGGGCCGCCCCAGTACTGCTCGAGGAACAGCGTGAGCCGCGCGACCGCGCCCTCCATGTCGTCCTCGGGGTACATGGGACGCAGGACGGGGTCGGCGGCGACGCCCTCGTAGAAGGCGCGCACGATCGCGTCGAACGTCGCGTGGCCCCCGACCTCCTCGAAGAACGACCGGCCCTGCTCCTGCGCGGGCCCGGCGCCCACGCTCATGCCCGGCGTGCTCACTCGTCGTCCGCGTCGTTGGGCGGCGGGAGGCGGCGGCCGTCCTGGTCGACGGGCTGCTCGTCGCTCTTCGGGCGGGCGGAGTCGTGGAGCAGGCGCTTGGGGCCCTGCGAGTCGACCACCATGGCCTCGCCGGGCACCGCGAGCTCGATGCCGCGCTCGGCGAAGATGCGCCGCATCTCGTGGCGCACCTCGCGCTGGACGTCCCACTGGGTCGCCGGGTTGGTCTGGACGAGCAGGCGCAGCATCACCGCGTTGTACTCGAGCGACTCGATGCCGGCGACCTCGGGCTCGCCCAGGATCGACGAGGCGACCTTCTCGTGGCCGGCCTGGGCCGCCTTGACCGCGTCGATCATCGCCTCGCGGGCGGCCTCGATGTCGGTGTCGTACGCGAAGCGCACCTCGACGAGCGCGCGCGACCACATGCGGGTCATGTTGCCCACGCGCGTGATCTCGCCGTTGGGCACGTACCAGACGGTGCCGTCGAGCGACCGCAGCCGCGTGCACCGCAGCCCGACCTCCTCGACGGAGCCGGTGGCCTCGCCCAGGTTCACCACGTCGCCCACGCCGTACTGGTCCTCGAGCAGCATGAACACGCCGCTGAGGACGTCCTTGACCAGCGACTGCGCGCCGAAGCCGAGCGCGACGCCGACGACACCGGCGGAGGCCATGAGCGGGCCCACGGGCACGCCGACCATCGACAGCACGGTGGTGACGCCGACGGTGACGAGCACGACCGCGAGGGTCGAGTTGAGGACCCTGCCGATGGTGTTGGCGCGCTGGCGGCGCCGCTCGCCCTCGAGGCGCAGCTCCATGGTGTCGGGCTCGGCGACCTTGATCTTCGCCTTGCGCATCGCGCGGCGGGCGCGGCCGTCGAGCGGGGTGCCCTTCTCGATGCCCACGACGATGCCGCGGATCACCGCGCGGCCCACGAACCACACGATGACGAGCAGCAGGATCGCGATACCGAGCCCGATGAACTGGCCCGAGGTGTCGCTGGTGAGGTCCTCCCACAGGTTCTGCACGTCGCTGGCGGGGCCTTCGAGCGTGGGGGAGGGGGAGGGGGACGACTCGGCGGGAAGGATCAGCACCCCAACAGAGTAGCGAGCGCGCGCCGCCTCCCCTATACACCCTCGCATCTGGCAGGATTGACACGTGATCGATGCGCCCGAGGTCGAGCGTGAGGCCCCGTCGGAGCCGCTCGTCGCGCTCGCGCGCGCATGCGGCGTCTCCGTCGAGTACTACGCGATCGACGGAACCCAGGTCCAGTGCTCCGCCGCGGCGATCCGTGCCGCCCTCACCTCGATGGGGCTCGACGCCTCGTCGGACCGCGCGTGCGAACGCGCGCTCGAGGACCTCGAGGACCAGGAATGGTCCAGGCTCGTGCCCCCCATCACGGTGGTGCGCGCCGGCGAGGTGCGGGAGATCCCCGTCCACGTCGTCGACGGCGACCCCGCCGCCGCGAGCGTGCGCCTCGAGTCGGGCGAGTCGCGCGACCTCGCGCAGCTCGACCGCTGGGTGCCGCCGCGCAAGGTGGGCGTGCAGACGCTCGGGCGCGCGACCTTCGAGATCCCCGGCGACCTGCCGCTCGGCTGGCACGTCGTCGAGGCGGAGACCAAGGGACGCCGCGGCCGCGGCTACGTCGTCGTCACCCCCGCGCGGGTGACGATGCGCGACGACGTGCGCGCGCATCGTCCCTGGGGTCTGACGGTCCAGCTGTACTCGCTGCGCTCGAAGCGCTCGTGGGGCATCGGCGACCTCGCCGACCTCGCGGACCTCTGCGCCCTGGGCAAGTCGCGCGGCGACGCGGACTTCGTGCTCATCAACCCGCTCCACGCGACCGAGCCGGTGGCGCCGATCGCGAACTCGCCGTACCTGCCCACGTCCAAGCGCTACATGTCGCCGCTGTACATCCGCGTCGAGGACATCCCCGAGGTCGCGTACCTGCCGTCGCAGCAGCGGGCGCTTCTCGCGTGGGAGGCGGAGCGCCCGCAGCGCACCAACGACACCGACGAGCTGCTCGACCGCAACGCGATCTGGCGCCTCAAGTCGGCCGCGCTCGAGGAGGTGTTCCTCGCGCCGCGCTCCGCCGGCCGCGAGGCGCTGTTCGAGGCGTTCTGCCTGCGTGAGGGCGCGGCGCTCGAGGACTTCGCCACGTGGTGCGCGATCGCCGAGGCCCACAAGGGGCTGCCGTGGCCCGACGAGTTCGACTCGCCCGCCTCGCCCGCGGTCGCGCGCTGGCGCGACGAGCACGCGGACCGCGTCCTGTACTACGCGTGGCTGCAGTGGATCTGCGAGGAGCAGCTCGCGAACGCGCAGGCGACCGCGACGCGCGCCGGCATGAGCATCGGCGTGATGATCGACCTCGCGGTGGGAGTCCACCCCGAGGGCGCGGACGCGTGGTCGTACCAGCGCGTGCTCGCGCAGGGCCAGAGCATGGGCGCGCCGCCGGACTTCTACAACGCGCTCGGCCAGAACTGGTCGATCCCTCCGTGGCAGCCGCGCGCGCTCGAGGCCGCCGCGTACCTGCCGTTCCGCGACATGGTCCGCGCCGCGATCCGCAACGCGGGCGCGCTGCGCATCGACCACGTGCTCGGCATGTTCCGGCAGTGGTGGGTGCCCGAGGGCCACATCCCCGTCGACGGCGTCTACGTGTACGTCGACCACGAGGCGCTCATCGGCATCATCGCGCTCGAGGCGGAGCGCGCCGGGGCGATCGTCATCGGCGAGGACCTCGGTACCGTCGAGCCGTGGGTGCGCGAGTACCTGCACGAGCGCGGCATCCTCGGCACGTCCATCACGTGGTTCGAGCGTCACGACGATGGCGCGCCGCGCCTGCCCGAGCACTACCGCGCGGACACCCTCGCGGCCGTCACCACGCACGACCTCCCGCCCACCGGCGCGTACCTGGCCGGCGAGCACGTGCGCCTGCGCGCGGAGCTCGGCATGCTCGGCGGCGGCAGCATCGAGGACGCGCAGGCGGAGGCCGAGCGCGAGCGGCAGGCCTTCATCGACATCATGCTCGAGCGCGGCTGGATCCTCGGGGACTACAACGAGGAGGACCTCATCGCGGGCCTGCACCGCTGGGTCCTCGAGAGCCCCGCGCTGCTCACCGGCGTCGCCGTCACCGACGCGGTCGGCGAGCGCCGCGCGCAGAACATGCCCGGCACGGACACCGAGTACCCCAACTGGTGCGTCCCCGTCACCGACGGCAACGGCGTCCCGGTCCTGCTCGACGACCTGTTCGAGCACCCGCGCGTGCGGCGGCTCTTCCGCGCGATCAAGCACGCGCGCGGATAGAACCTCCCCACGCGCCGGACGCCCCGGGTGGCGCGGGACGATGCGGCGAGCGCCGCATCGTCCCGGCGCACCTCAGGCGGGGATCGCCATCCGGGACACGGTCTGCGCGACCTGCGCGCGGCGCACGTGGTCGAGCGCCTCGACCACGGTCTTGCGCAGCACGCTCGGGGCGTCGCCGTGGTCCGCGAGCCAGTGCTCGAGACGGTCGGCGAGGCCGTCGACGCGGCCCACGAGCTGGACCGGCAGCGCGGCGCGCGCGACCCGCGCGCCCACGAAGCCGGCGTTCGCGTCGTAGTAGGTGCGCAGCGAGCCCAGCAGGTCGTCGAGGAGCGGCGCGAGCAGCGCGGGGTCGACGGCGCGCGCGAGGCCGGCGGCCAGCTCGAACTGGACCGCGTTGATCGCCGGGCCGTCCGCGGGACGCACCAGGGCGTCCCACGCCGCCTGCTTCGCCTCGACGGTCGCGACCGAGGCGCGCACGCCGGCGGCGCGGCGCTGGCCCGCCGCCGAGACGTCGAGCGATGCGTAGTGGTCGACCTCCTCGAGGTCGATGCCGCCGGCGGCCGCGAGCCCGCCGAGCAGGTCCCACGTGAGGTCGGAGTCGATCTCGACGCCGGGGATCTCCGCGGCGTCCTCGACGAGCGCGCGCAGGCGCAGCGCCTGCTCCGTGGTCGACGCGAGCTGCGCGTAGCCCTTGAGCAGCTGGAGCTGGATGTCCGAGCCGTGCTCGGCGGCCGCGAGCGCGGTCCACAGCCGCTCGGCGGCGGCCTCGGTGACCTCGGCGACGAGCTCGGGCGCGAGGTAGCGGCGCAGCGCCACCACCATGAGGGCCACATGCGACTCGGCGGTCGCGGAGTTGCCCACGTGCGGCAGCAGCGTGAGCACCGCGTCGATGTAGCGCTGCGCGGGCAGCGACCCGTCGCGCGTCATGTGCCACAGCGCGTCGAGCACGGTCGCCTGCACCATGGGGTCCGCGATCGCGTCGATGTGCGCCTCGAGGGTCGCGAGCGACACGTCGTCGAGGTGGAGCTTGGCGTACGTGAGGTCGCGGTCGTTGACGAGCAGCAGGTCCGGGCGCGGGTGGCCGACCGCCTCGGGGACCTCGACGAGGTCGCCGCCCACCGTGGCCGTCACGGCCCAGTCGCGGTCGAGCCTGCCGTCGCGGAGCCGATAGCCGGCGATCTCGACGCCGTGCGGGCGGGGCACCGGGTGCTCCGCCGGGACGTCCTCGTCGACCGCGAGGCGGGTGAGCGTGCCGGCGTCGTCCGTCGCGAGCACCGCGCGCAGCGTGGTGACGCCGGGGGTCTCGAGCCAGACGCGCGCCCACTCGTCGAGCGGGCGGCCGGCGGCCTCCTCGACCTCGGCGAGGAACTCCGCCAGGGTCGCGTTGCCGTGGTGGTAGCGCTGCAGGTACGTGGCGACGCCGCCGAAGAACGCGTCCTCGCCGACGTACTGCGCGAGCTGGCGCAGCGCGGACGCGCCCTTGGCGTACGTGATCATGTCGAAGGCCGAGACGGTGGCCTCGGTGTCCGGCACCTCGGTGACGATCGCGTGCGTGGTCGGCAGCTGGTCCTGGACGTAGGCGACGGACTTGCGGTTGGCCGCGAAGGTCACCCACGCGTCCTTCCACTCGGAGACCTCGGCCGCGGCCCACGTGCCGACGAACTCGGCGAACGACTCGTTGAGCCACAGGTCGTCCCACCACTTCATGGTGACGAGGTTGCCGAACCACATGTGCGCGAGCTCGTGCAGCACCACGACGGTGCGGAACTCGAGCTCGGCGGCGGTGGGGCGGCCGCGGAACAGCAGGCGGTCCTCGGAGATCGTGACGCAGCCGACGTTCTCCATCGCGCCCAGGTTGTACTGCGGCACGTAGACCTGGTCGTACTTCTCGTACGGGTACTCGGTGCGGAACACGCGCTCGTACAGCTCGAGGCCGGCCTGGGTGTCCTCGAGGACCCGGTCGCCGTCGAAGTGCTGCTCGAGCGACGGGCGGCCGTAGATGCGGGCCGGGATGTCGCCCTTCGCGCTGTGGAGCACGCCCTCGTGGTACGCGTACGGGCCCGCGACGATCGCCGCGACGTACGAGGGGATCGGCACCGTGGGGCCGAAGGTCCAGCGGGCGAGCCCGTGCTCGGCGCCCCCGACGGTGGTGACGCCGTCCTCGTAGGCCGGCTCGGGGGTGGGCGAGTTGGAGATGACCATCCAGTGGTCGGGCACGACGACGGAGAAGGCGAACTCGCCCTTGATGTCGGGCTGGTCGAAGCACGCGAAGGCCGCGCGGGTGTCGTTCGCGGCGAACTGGCTGTAGAGGTAGACCTCGCCGTCGGCCGGGTCGACGAAGCGGTGGATGCCCTGGCCGTCGTTGCGGTAGCCGAAGTCGCCCGCGATGCGGACCGTGTTGTGCTCGGCCAGGTCCGCGAGCTCGATGCGGCCGTCGCGGTGCAGCGCCGGGTCGAGCGCCTCGCCGTTGAGCTCGATGAGGTCGACGCGCGGGGCGACCGCCTCGATGAACGTGGTCGCGCCCGGGGTGGCGGCGAACTCGATCGTGGTGTCGGAGCGGAAGGTGTCGCCCGCGGGGGTGAAGTCGAGCGAGACGGAGTAGCGGGCACGCTGCACGATCGCGAAGCGCTCGGCGGCCTCCTGCTTGGTGAGGTTCAGACCTGGCATGGGTCAAGTCTGGCAGGGGATGCCCTTATGTACCCACCGCAGGGGTCCCGGCCCTCTCCTCGCGGCGGGGAGCCGAGCGCCGGCCGGCCCCGCGCATGGGTAGACGGTGGTCGCCCTGGCGGGATCCCCGCGCGCCATGGGTGGATGGTTGTCGTCCCGCGGGGGACATGCGACGACGGCCGCCGCGGATCGCTCCGCGACGGCCGTCGTCGTCATGCCGGTCTCACACCGACACTGGTCCACCCCTGAGGCGCAGGAACCTCCGAGAATCGACCGTCATCTACCCATTCCACCCGAAGGGGCGGGAGGGGCCGAAGGGGTGGGAGGGGTGGGCGAAGGTGAGGCGGTCAGCCCTCGTAGGCCAGGTCCGCCGCCTGCGCCTTGAGCGCCCGGCGCACGCCGTCCTTGCCCTCGCTCACCAGGCGCTTGAGCGCGTCGTGCGCGTCCGGGTTCGCCTCGAGCCACGCGAAGGCCTTGTCCTGCAGGTCGGGGACGCGGCCCGCGAGCTCGACCGGGTACAGGCCCTCGATGAGGTTCGCGGCGATCTCGTTCGTCTTGGTCGAGTAGATGCGGCGCAGCGCGCCGAAGTACTCGTCGACGAACGGCACCAGCAGGTCGAGGTCGTGGACGTGGTTGAAGCCCGCGATGGTCTCGTACTGGAGCGCGTTGGGCAGGTCCTTCTCCGCGTTGATGAGCGCGTCGAAGGCCGTCCGCTTGGCCTCGGGCGTCGCGATCGCGGCGCGGGCGTGCGCGGCACGGCGCTCGCCCGACGCGGTCGCGTCCTTCGTCAGCTGGAGCTCGATCGCGACCTCGCCCGCGCGGCCGCCGGACACCAGCGCGATGAGGAGGTCCCAGGCCAGGTCCGTGTCGATGGTGAGGCCGTCGATCTGGATCTTGCCGTCGATGAGCGCCTGCACCGTGTCGAACATCGAGTCGACGCACGCGAGCGACGCGAAGGCCTTGACGAACTGGAGCTGGCTGTCCGAGCCAGGCTCGGCGGCCACCATGAGCCGCCAGATCTCGCGCGCGGTCGCGGCCTGCACCGCGTCGGTGTGCGACGGGTGCACGTACAGCGAGATCGTCGTCGCGAGCTGGCGCAGCAGCACCAGCACGGTGGTCGACTCGGACTCGTCGCCGATGTTCTTGAGCACGAGGTCGACGTACTGGCGCGCCGGCATCTCCGAGTCGCGCGTCATGTCCCACGCCGCCGCGAGCACCATGGAGCGTGCCAGCGGGTCGGTGAACTTGGACACGTGCTCGACCGCGGCCTCGAGCGAGGCCTCGTCGAGGCGCACCTTCGCATACGCGAGGTCGCCGTCGTTGACGAGGATGAGCGCGGGACGCTGCTTGCCGACGAGCTCGTCGATGTGCGAGAGCTCGCCGTCGATGTCGGTCTCGACGTGAAGGACGCGCTCGAGGACCTCGTCGCCGACCTCGTTGACCACGACGTCGTAGCCGCCGATCGCGAGACGATGCGGGCGCTGGGTCGGCCACTCGGCCGGGACCTCCTGGCGGACGGCGAACGAGGTGATGACCCCCGCATCGTCCGTCTCGACCACGGGGCGCAGCGTGGTGACGCCGGCCTTCTGCAGCCACACGTCGGACCAGCCGGCGAGGTCGCGGCCGGACGCCTTCTCGAGCTCGACGAGGAGGTCGTTCAGCGTCGCGTTGGCATGGTGGTGCTTGCGCATGTACTCGGCGACGCCGGTGAAGAACTCGTCCTGGCCCACCCACGCGACCAGCTGGCGCAGCACGGACGCGCCCTTGGCGTAGGTGATGCCGTCGAAGTTCACCTCGACGTCCTCGAGGTCCTTGATGTCGGCCATGATCGGGTGCGTCGACGGCAGCTGGTCCTGGCGGTACGCCCACGACTTCTCGAGCGCGTTGAAGGTCACCCACGCGTTCGAGTACTTGGTGACCTCCGCCGTGGCGAGCGTCGACGCGAACTCCGCGAACGACTCGTTGAGCCACAGGTCGTTCCACCACCGCATGGTGACGAGGTCGCCGAACCACATGTGCGCGAGCTCGTGCAGCACCGTGACGGTGCGGCGCTCGACGCGCGCCTGCGCGGTCTTGGAGCGGAAGACGTAGTCCTCGAGGAACGTCACGCAGCCCGCGTTCTCCATCGCGCCCGCGTTGAACTCGGGGACGAAGATCTGGTCGTACTTCTCGAACGGGTAGTCCGTCTCGAACTTCTCCTCGTAGAACGCGAAGCCCTTCTGGGTGTCGTCGAGGATGACGTCCGCGTCGAGGTACGGCGCGAGGCCCTTGCGGCAGTACACGTTCGCGCTCAGCGTGCCCTTGCGCGACTCCACGGTGCCCGGCACCTCGTGGTACGGGCCGGCGACGATCGCGGTGACGTAGCAGGGGATCCGCGTCGTGGGGGAGAAGCTCCAGCGCGCGACGCCGCGCGCGGTGCCGGCGATCTCGATCGAGCCCTCGGCCGCCTCCTTGGTCGACGGCGAGTTCGACAGCACGTGCCAGTGCTCGGGCGCGGTCACCGCGAAGGTGAACGACGCCTTGAGGTCGGGCTGCTCGAAGACCGCGTAGACACGGCGCGTGTCGGCGACCTCGAACTGCGAGTACAGGTACACCTCGCCGTCCTCGGGGTCGACGAAGCGGTGCAGGCCTTCGCCGGTGTTCATGTACGCGCAGTCGGCGACCACGGTGAGCTCGTTCTCGGCCGCCAGCGAGGGCAGCGAGATCCGCGAGTCCGCGAAGTGGGTCGCAGGGTCGAGCTCCTCGCCGTTGAGGGTGATGCTCGCGACCGCCGGGGCGATCAGGTCGATGAAGGTGCTCTCACCCGGGGTGGCGGTGAAACGCACGGTGGAGGTCGAACGGAAGGTGGTGTCCGACGTGGTCAGGTCGAGGTCGACGGTGTAGCTGTCGACCGCGACGATTGCGGCGCGGGCCTCGGCCTCGGCGCGCGTGAGGTTGGTACCTGGCATGGCGCGATTGTGTCATGACGATGTCACGTGCGCGTGCGGTGGCGCATCCGGTGCACGGTGCGCGTGTCGGTTAGCGTCGGAGCATGGCCGATGCGGCTCTCAGCATCCGGGCGGCGACCTTCAGGGACGCCGCCGTCCTCGCGGGCTTCGCGGCGGACCTCGCGCTGTCGGCCCCGCCCGAGCCCGACGGCGTCGCGGGCGCGCTCGCGGCGCTCGTCGGCCAGTTCGGCGTAGGGGTGCTCGTCGCCGAGCACGACGGCGAGCCGGTCGGCTACGTCGCCGTCCACCGGCTGCCCACGCTCTTCGCCGGCGGAGTCGTCGCGGTCGTCGAGGAGCTCTACGTGATCCCCGACCGCCGCGCCGAGGGGATCGGCGCCGCGCTCATGGCGGAGGCCGAGCACATCGCGTCGGGCTGGGGCGCCGCCCACATCTGCGTCGCGACCTCGCGCGCGGTCGACTTCTACAAGGGCCTCGGCTACGAGCCGACCGCCCGCTTCCTCAAGAAGGGCCTGGACTGACGCCGTCGGGGCCCGGCCCTAGAATCCTGCGGTGACCCAGGACCCCGCCGGCGCCGCGCCCGAGACCGCCACCCCCGCATCGTCCCGCCGCGGGCTGTCCCGCCACCTGGTCGACATCGCGCCGCTCAAGGCGAGCCCCGCGTTCGCGCGGCTGTGGATCGGCGGCGCGATCTCCGGGATCGGCGCGTTCATGACGCAGGTCGCGGTGGGCCTGCAGATCTACGAGATCACCGAGTCGACGTTCATGGTCGGCCTCGTGGGCGGTATCGCGCTGCTGCCGATGATCGTGGCCGGCCTGTGGGGCGGCATGATCGCGGACGTCTTCGACCGCCGGAAGGTGCTCATCTCCTCGTCGCTCGTGGCATGGGCGTCGACCATCGCGCTCGCGGTCCTGTCCTTCTGGGACCAGCACCTGCAGGCGGACGGCACGCACGCCGCGGTGTGGCCGTTCTTCGTCGTCACGACGCTCAGCGCGGTCGCGTCGACCGTCTCGAACGCGACCCGCGGCTCCGTGGTCGGCCGCATCCTGCCGCCCGAGATGATCAGCCGCGCCACCGCGCTCAACGGCATCTCGTTCGGCGCGATGCTCACCATCGGCCCGGCGCTCGCGGGCGTGCTCGCGGCGAGCGTGGGCCTGCCGTGGACCTTCACCATCGACGCGGTGCTCTTCACCGCGGGCTTCCTCGGGGTGTGGATGCTGCCGTCGCTGCCGCGGCTGGGCGAGCGGGTCGAGGCCGGCTGGCCCGTGCTCAAGGAGGGGCTGACGTTCCTCCGGCACGCGCCGAACATCCGCATGAGCTTCCTCGTCGACATCATCGCGATGACGTTCGGCAGGCCGTACGTGCTCTTCCCTGCGCTCGGTGCGACGGTGGTCGGCGGCGGCTCGCTGACCGTGGGCGCGCTCACCGCCGCGGGCGCGATCGGCACGATGCTCACGAGCCTGTTCTCCGGGCCCGTGGCCCGCGTGCACCGCCACGGCGTCGCGATCTCGCGAGCGATCCAGCTCTTCGGCCTGTTCGCGGCGCTGTTCGGCCTCACCACGCTTCTGCTCGGCGCCACCGGTCACGAGCCCGCGGAGGGCTGGGGCGGCGTCCACTGGGCGACCCTCATCGTGCTCGCGCTGTGCATGGCCGGCATGGGCGCCTCGGACGAGGTGAGCGCGATCTTCCGCCAGACCATGATCATCACCGCCGCGCCCGACGAGATGCGCGGTCGCCTCCAGGGCGTCTTCATCGTCGTCGTGACGGGCGGGCCCCGCCTCGGCGACCTCTATGCGGGCATCCTCGCGACCGCGGTCGCGCTGTGGTTCCCGCCGCTGCTCGGCGGCGTCGCCATCATCGCGCTCATCGCGATCCTCACCCGCGCGCAGCGGGCGTGGCGCGAGTACGACGCGAAGGCGCCGACGCCGTAGCGTCCGCGGGGACGATGCGGCGAGCGGTCAGGCCGCGCCGATCTCCTCGGCGAGCGTGGACGAGACCGCGCGCGCCAGCTTGAGGGTGATGTCCGGTGCGCCCTTGCGGTTCGGCTGGATGAACGAGACCTTGACGAAGTAGTCGCCCACGCCCATGCCGATGGTGCGGCGGCCCGGCAGCGCGTACGCGTAGTCGGCGTTCTTGATCTTGCCGCCCGGCTTCACGGTCCTGCCGAACACGCCCTCGGCGATCGCCTGGTGCGCCTCGGGGTCCGGGTACTCCCAGTTGATCTCCACCTGGACGCGCGGCTCGGAGCGCTCCTCGTTCTTGGGGCGCCACTCGCAGATGTTGCGGCCCTCGTACGACAGGCTCGAGTTGAACTCGCCGTCGGCCATCTTCACGTCGACGATGCCGTTGAGCTTCTTGAGCGTGATCATGTCGCACGGGTCCGGGGTTCCGGCGGGCGCGACGGCGACGGCCGAGAGGCTCGGGTCCGCCAGCGACGACGCGTCCGCGCTGGGCTCGGCGTCCGAGGCCAGCGGCGTGCAGCCGGCGAGCACCACCGCGGCGCCGACGGCGGCGGCGGTCCAGGCGGGCAGGAGGCGAAGCGTCATGCGGGGGTCCCTTCGATCACGAAGAGGTTAGCAACCGCGCGGGCCGGTGCGGACGACGCCGGGCCATGTCACACGGACGCGGAGGCGAGCCGGCGCAGCACCGCGTCCTGCTGCAGCCACCCGACGAGCGCGCCGCCCTCGACGACCGCGAGGCCGTCCGCGCCCTCCTCGTCGAGCAGCCCCTCGAGCACGTCCTCGACCGCGTCCGTGGGCGCGACGCCCGCGCGTCTCTCGAGCAGCTGGCCGACGATGACCTCGGCCGCGTCGTCGTCCGACGTCACCGCGCCGGCCGCAGCGGACGAGGTGACGACGCCGAGGTACCGGCCGTCGCGGTCGACGACCGGCAGCGTGTGCCGGCGCGCGGCCACGAGCGCGCCGACGGCGTCCGCCGCGGGAAGTCCGCGGCGCAGCGTCGGGGGAGCGGCGGTCATGAGCTCGCCGACGGTCGAGCCGTGGAGGGCCCGGGTGTCGGCGCGCCGCGAGATGTCGATGCCGCGGCGGCGCAGCTTGAGCGTGTAGATCGAGTCGTGCGACAGCGCGCCGGACAGCAGCGTCGACACGGCGACGGCGAGCATGAGCGGCAGGATGATCGTGTACTCGCCGCTGAGCTCGAAGAGGATGAGCACCGCGGTGATGGGCGCGCGGGAGGCTCCGGCGAACACCGCGGCCATGCCGACCACGGCGTACGCGCCCGGGTCGAGGTCGAGACCGGGCAGCAGCGCATCGGCGCCCTGTCCGAAGGCCGCGCCGAGCATCGCGCCCAGGAACAGTGACGGCGCGAACACGCCGCCCGAGCCGCCGATGCCGATGGTGAGCGAGGTGGCGATGATCTTGCCGACGAGAAGGATGACGAGAAAGCCGATCGCGTACCGGCCCATCACGGCGCCCTCGAGCACCGGGTAGCCGACGCCGTACATCTGGGGCAGCGCGAGCAGCAGCAGGCCGAGCAGGAGGCCGCCGACCGCGGGGCGCGCCCACTCGGGGCCGCGCCACACCGCGTCGCAGAGGTCCTCGATCTTGTAGAGCACCCGCGTGAACGTCACGCCCACGAGCGCGGCCAGCACGCCCAGGATCACGTACAGCCCGTACTCGCCCAGGTGGCCCACGTGGAACTCGGGCAGGACCAGGAACGGCTCGTCGCCGAGGAACACGCGACCGATGACCGATGCGGTGACGGCGGAGATGACGATCGCGCCGAACGAGCGCGCCGCGAGCGTGCCGAGCAGCAGCTCGAAGGCGAAGAACACGCCCGCGATCGGCGCGTTGAAGGTGGCCGCGATGCCGCCCGCGGCGCCGCAGGCCACGAGCATGCGCACGCCGTTCTCGTCGAGGCGGGCCGCGCGCGCGAGCGACGAGCCCAGCGCGGAGCCGATCTGCACGATCGGCCCCTCGCGTCCCACGGAGCCGCCCGAGCCGATGGTGACGGCTGAGGCGAGGGCCTTGACGAACGCGACCCGGGCGGGGATGCGTCCCCCGCGGCGGTGGATCGCGTACATGACCTCGGGCACGCCGTGGCCGCGCGCCTCGCGCGCGAACCGCTGCACGAGCGGGCCGTAGATGAGCCCGCCGACGACCGGGGCGAGCACGACGAAGAAGCCGCCGAGCCACGGCAGCCACGGGTGGGCGGGGTGGCCGGTGGTGCCGGCGTAGTCCGCGTGCCCGGTGAAGATCCAGGTGGCGGTCTCGACGAGCCAGCGGAAGGCGATCGCGCCGAAGCCGCCGAGGATGCCTACGACGAGTGCGAGGGCGATGAGCACCGTGTTCTCGGAGCGGCGGAGGCGGGCGAACGACCACGGGCGCTCGGCCCGGGTGGCGGCATGCGCGGACAACGGGACATCCTCACGGTTGTACGGAAGCAACCTTTGGACCCTAGCAGAGGTGCGGATGCGCGGGCGCTACGGTGGAGGCGTGCCCACCGACGCCACCGCCGCGACCCTCGTCGCCTCCCGTGCCCTGCTCGGCATCGTCGCCCGCTCGCTCGCCCCGGCGCTCGCCGAGGTGACCGTGCCCCAGTTCCGCGTCCTCGTCGTGCTGTCCACGGCTGGACCGCAGCGCATGGGCGACCTCGCGGACCGCATCGGCATCCACCCGTCGACGCTCACCCGCACGGTCGAGCGCCTCCGGGCCGGCGGCTGGATCACGCGCGGCGAGGCGCCCGACAACCGGCGCGAGGTGCACGTCGACCTCTCCGAGGCGGGCGCAGAGCTCGTGGCGACCGTGACGGAGACGCGCCGCGCGCTGCTGCGAGACGTGCTCGAGTCCGCCTCGCCGGAGGACCAGGAGGCGGTGCGGGCGGGCATGGAGGCCTTCGCGCGCGCCGCCGGCGAGCCCGAGGTCACCGAGCTGCGCGAGCTGGGGATCTAGCCCCGGCTCACTCCATGTCGCCGAAGCCGAGCTGGCGCGCGGCCTCGTAGATGACGATCGACGCGCAGTTCGCGAGGTTGAGCGAGCGGCGGCTCGCCAGCATCGGGATCCTCACGAGCGACGTCACCCGTGGGTGGTCCATGACCTCCTGCGGCAGCCCCGTGGGCTCGGGCCCGAACAGCAGGATGTCGCCCGGCTCGTACGCGACGTCGGTGTAGGTGGTGCCGGCCCGCGCGGTGAACGCGAAGACGCGCGCCTCCGGCAGCGCGTCGAGCATCGCGTCGAGGTCGGGGTGCACGGTGACGTTCGCAAGGTCGTGGTAGTCCAGCCCGGCGCGGCGGAGCTTCGAGTCCTCGAGCTCGAAGCCGAGCGGCTCGACCAGGCGCAGCGGCGCGCCCGTGACGGCGGACAGGCGGATCGCGTTGCCCGTGTTCTCGGGGATGCGGGGCTCGAAGAAGGCGATCGACGGGAGGGCGGCGGGCATGCCGCCAGTGTGGCACGGGCCGGCGGCCGCCCCCGGCGTGGGGACGGCCGCCGGACGATGCGCGGGTCAGCCGAGCGTGGCGGGCTCGACCCCGAAGTCGGCGAGGAAGGCGGCCGCCTCGTCGATGTCGACGCGCTGGAGGCCGTCGAGGTAGCGGCAGTTGGACGTGTAGCCGTAGCTGGTCACCGCGACCAGGTAGCCGTCCTTGAAGGTCGGGCCGCCCGAGTCGCCGAAGCACGTGCCGCCGGTGCCGCGGTTGTCCTTGCCGTTGCCGTTGACCTGCAGGATCTGCGGCGTGAGCTTCTGGCCGGGCTCCTGCGCGACGCGGCGGATGATCGGGTACGACATCGGCGTGGGCTTCTGCGGGCCGCTCTCGGCCTTGCGGACCTCGGTGCCGTAGCCGACGGTCGTGAAGATCGTCTTGTTGAGCGCGGGCTGCTTGAACGTGTCGAGGTAGCCGGTGGGCGCGACCGTCGCGGGCTCGATGTCGGTGATGGGGTCGTCGAGCACGACGACGCCGTAGTCGTTCCAGTTCTTGAGGTCGGTGAAGTCGGAGTAGCCCGGCGCCGTGTGGGCGGTGCCGGCCTCCCACGTGCGTCCCTGCTCGTCGACCTGGTCGCCGACGTAGCCGGTCGCGGGGTCGGCCTCGGGCAGGCCGCTCGGCGGCTCCTCGGCGATGACCGGGTCGAAGCTCACGATCGTGTCGCCCACGGTGCCGTCCGTGCAGTGCGCGGCGGTGAGGAGGACGGTCTCGGAGACGAGGGTCGCGCTGCACCGGTAGCGGTGGACGTCGCCGGCGCCGTCGGGCGCGTAGAAGACGATCATCCCGACGTTGGGGTGGCCGTTCCCGTCGAAGTCGCCGTCGGTCACGGCGGCCGCGGGGGTGGCGACCGCTGCTGCCAGGGTGGCGGCGGCGACGGTGCCCAGGGTAAGGATCCTGCGGGTCATTGCGTTCCTTCCTCACGTCGGACCCCGGGGTGGGTCCGGAACGCCACGTTAGGGGTAAAACATCTCGGAACGCGCAATTGTCACCAAAGCCCTACACTTCGCCGTCTGCCAGGGGACCTAGGCTGTCGACATGAGCCATCCCGCTCCCGCCGGGAGCCGCCGCGCCGCCATGGGCGGCATGCCGGGTCGCGGCATCGCCAGCCGCGACGAGGAGGCGCAGCGCGCCCTCAACGCGGAGGCCCCGGACATCCCCGACCTGTGGCCGCGCGTCGTCGCGCTGTTCCGGCCCTACCGCGGTGCGCTGCTCACCACCGCGATCCTCGTGGTCGCGGCCGCGGGCGCGACCGTGATCCCGCCGCTCATCGTCGAGCGCATCTTCGACGACGCGCTGTTCCCGTCGAGCGGAGGCCTGCGTCTCGGGCTGCTCGCGGAGCTCGTCGGCATCATGATCGCCATCTACCTCGTCGCCGCGGGCCTGCAGATCTGGCAGACGTACCTCACGTCCTCGGTGGGCAACCGCGTCACCGGCGACCTGCGCGAGCGGCTGTTCGCGCGCCTCCAGTCGATGGAGCTCGCGTTCTTCACGCGCACCAAGACCGGCGTGATCCAGTCGCGCCTCCAGAACGACGTCGGCGGCGTCTCGGGCGTGCTCACCACGTTCGTGTCGAGCATCGTCGGCAACACCGTCACCGTCGCCGCGAGCCTCGTCGCGATGGTGCTGCTCGACTGGCGCCTCACGGTGCTCGCGGTGATCCTCATGCCCGCGCTCGTGGTGGTGCAGCGGCGCGTGGGACGGATCCGCGCGCGCATCGCGGCCCGCACGCAGGAGTCGCTGTCCGAGCTCACTGCGATCACCCAGGAGACGCTGTCCGTCAGCGGCATCATGCTGTCGAAGGTCTACAACCGGCAGCGCCTCGAGACCGACCGCTTCCGCAAGGAGAACGCCACCCAGATCCGCCTCCAGGTCCAGCAGGCGATGACCGGCCAGTGGTTCTTCGGGCTCGTGTCGGTGATGATGTCCTCGGTCCCGGCGGTCATCTACCTCGCGGCCGGCGTGCTCATGAGCCGCGGCTCGACCGCCCTCACGGCGGGCACCATCGTCGCGTTCACGGCCGTCCAGGCGCGCCTGCTGTTCCCGCTCATGGCGCTCATGCGGGTCGCGCTCGAGGTGCAGACCTCGCGCGCCCTCTTCGCGCGCATCTTCGAGTACCTCGACCTCGAGCCCGCGATCCGCGACGCCGACGACGCGGTCGCGGTCGAGGACGCCCCGGGACCCCTGGGCGCCGTCGAGTTCCGCGACGTCGTCTTCCGCTATCCCGGGGCACGGGACGATGCGCCGCCCACCCTGGACGGGGTGTCCTTCCGCGTCGAGCCGGGCACCACGCACGCCTTCGTCGGCCCCTCCGGCGCGGGCAAGACCACGATCGTCTACCTCGCCGCGCGCCTGCACGAGGCGACCGCCGGCGAGGTGCGCTTCGCCGGCGAGGACGTGCGACGGCTGCGCCACGAGTCCGTGGTCGACCACGTGGGCGTGGTGAGCCAGGAGACGTACCTCTTCCACGCGAGCATCGCCGAGAACCTCCGCTACGCGCGTCCCGACGCGACGGATGCCGAGCTCGAGGACGCGTGCCGGCGCGCCGACATCCACGACGCGATCCTGGGCTTCGAGGACGGCTACGACACGATCGTGGGGGAGCGCGGCTACCGGCTCTCCGGCGGCGAGAAGCAGCGCGTCGCGATCGCGCGCGTGCTGCTCAAGGACCCGCCCGTGCTGCTGCTCGACGAGGCGACGAGCGCCCTCGACACGGTCTCGGAGCACGTGGTCCAGGCCGCCCTCGACCGCGCGGCGGAGGGCCGCACCACCCTCGTGGTCGCGCATCGTCTCTCCACCATCCGCGACGCGGACGTCATCCACGTCGTCGAGCGCGGCCGCATCGTCGAGTCCGGCACGCACGCCGCGCTGGTCGCGGCGGACGGCCTCTACGCCCGGCTCGCGGCGCGCCAGTCCGACTAGGGTGGGTGAGGCGACGAGGCGAGAGGAGAGGCCGTGAGCGACGACTGGTGGAAGTCCGCGGTGGTGTACCAGGTGTACCCGCGGAGCTTCCAGGACTCGGACGGCGACGGCATCGGCGATCTGCAGGGGATCCGGTCGCGGCTCGACCACCTCGAGTGGCTGGGCGTCGACGTCATCTGGCTGTCGCCCATCTACGCGTCGCCGCAGGCCGACAACGGCTACGACATCTCCGACTACCAGGCCATCGACCCGACGTTCGGCGACCTCGAGGACTTCGACGCGCTGCTCACGGCGGCGCACGCGCGCGGCATGAAGATCGTCATGGACCTCGTGGTCAACCACACGTCGGACGAGCACCCGTGGTTCCTCGAGTCGCGCTCGTCGAAGCGCAGCCCCAAGCGCGACTGGTACTGGTGGCGGCCGCCGCGCGAGGGCTTCGAGCCCGGCGGCACGGGCGCCGAGCCGACCAACTGGCGCGCCTTCTTCTCGGGCCCGTCGTGGGCCTTCGACGAGGAGTCGGGGGAGTACTACCTCCACCTGTTCCACCAGAAGCAGCCGGACCTCAACTGGGAGAACCCCGAGGTCCGCCACGCCGTCTACGCGATGATGAACTGGTGGCTCGACCGCGGCGTCGACGGCTTCCGGATGGACGTCATCAACCTCATCTCGAAGACCCTGCCGCTGCGCGACGGCGAGCCGTTGCCTGGCGGGCTCGGCAACGGCTTCCCGCTGTACGCGTGCGGCCCGCGCAACCACGAGTTCCTCCACGAGATGCACCGCGAGGTGTTCGAGGGGCGGGAGGGGCGCTTCCTCACCGTGGGCGAGATGCCCGGGGTCACGGTGGACGACGCGGTGCTCTTCACCGACGCCGCGCGCCGCGAGGTCGACATGGTGTTCCAGTTCGAGCACGTCGACGTGGACCACGGCCCGCTCGGCAAGTTCGACCCCCAGCCGCTCGACCTCGTGCGCCTCAAGTCGATCCTCGGGCGCTGGCAGGCGGCGCTCGCGGAGCGCGGGTGGAACTCGCTGTACTGGGACAACCACGACCAGCCCCGCGTCGTGTCGCGCTTCGGCGACGACCGCGACCACTGGGCCGCGTCCGCCAAGGCCCTCGCCGCGGTGCTGCACCTCATGCGCGGCACGCCGTACATCTACCAGGGCGAGGAGATCGGCATGACGAACGCCGGCTTCACGTCGATCGACGAGTACCACGACATCGAGTCGCTGGGCGCGTACGACGAGCTGCGCGAGATGGACGTGCCGATCGAGCGGATCATGGACGGGCTCGCGGCCCAGAGCCGCGACAACGCGCGCACCCCGGTGCAGTGGGACGCGTCCGCGCACGCGGGCTTCACCGCCGGCACGCCGTGGCTGCCGGTGACGCGCAACCACACGTGGCTCAACGCCGAGGCGCAGCGCGACGACCCGGACTCGGTCGCGTCGTTCTACAGGGCGCTCATCGCGCTGCGGCATTCCGAGGACGTGGTGGCCCACGGCAGCTTCGAGATGCTGCTGCCCGAGGACCCGCAGGTGTTCGCGTACCGGCGCGCGCTCGACGGCACGGTCATGACGGTCGCGGTGAACCTGTCGGGCGCGGATGCCGTGGCCATGGTCGACGTGGCCCACGGCGCGCTGATCCTGCACAACCTCGGCGCGGATGCGACTCCGTATCCGGCCGGCGCGGGCGAGATCCCGCTGGGCCCGTGGGAGGCGCGCGTCTACCTCGCGCGGTGACGATCCACGTCCGTTGACCGCGACTGGTCGCGTGTCTAGCATGTTGTACATGCGTATAGTCGCGCATTCGGCAGCGCGTGAGGACGCGGACCTCACGGCGCGGGCCCGCATCCGCGACGTCGCGATCCGGTGCTTCGCGGACGAGGGCTTCGACGCCTCGGTCCGCAGGATCGCGCAGAAGGCCGACGTCTCGCCCGGTCTCATCACCCACCACTTCGGATCCAAGGCCGGGCTGCGGGCGGAGTGCGACGACGAGGTGCTGCGCCGCTACTCCGAGGTGAAGAACGACGCGATCGACCAGCCGGCGGGCAGCATCGGGCACCTCCTCGCCTCGCCGGGGGCGAACGCCGAGGTGCTGGTCTACATGCTGCGCGCGGTGCACGCGGGCGGGCCCGCCGCGCACGACTTCCTGGAGCGGCTCATCGACAACGCCCGCGGTGTGATGGCGCGGGCGGTGACCGCGGGCATGGTCCGCCCGTCGCGCGACGAGGAGGCCCGCCTGCGCTACCTCGCCTACCAGGCCACCGGCGCGATGCTCGTCCAGTTCATCACCATGCCCGGCGCGACCCCGGACGAGTTCGTCGCCTCGCTCCAGGCCGCGGGGCAGGACCAGATCCTTCCCACGCTCGAGCTGTACACCGAGGGGCTGCTCACCGACGACACCCTGCTCGAGCAGTACCTCACCCATGCGGAGTCCCCAGAAGGAGGAACCACCCATGACCGCTGAGATGGCAGTCGAGATCCAGGGCCTTCACAAGAGCTTCGGACGGGTCCATGCGCTGCGAGGGCTCGATCTCGCGGCGCCCGTCGGGCAGGTGACGGGCTTCCTGGGGCCGAACGGCTCGGGCAAGACGACGACGATCCGGGTGCTGCTGGGGCTGCTGCGCTCCGACGCCGGGACGGCCAGCCTGCTGGGCGGCGACCCGTGGACCGACGCGGTGCGCCTCCACCGCGACCTCGCATACGTCCCCGGCGATGTGACGCTGTGGCCGAACCTCACCGGCGGGGAGACGATCGACATCCTGTGCAGGCTGTCGGGACCGCTGGAGCCGGAGCGCAAGCGGACGATGCTGGAGCGGTTCGACCTGGACCCGACCAAGAAGGCCCGCGCGTACTCGAAGGGCAACCGGCAGAAGGTCGCGCTCGTCGCCGCGCTCGCCTCTCGGGCCCCGCTGCTGCTGCTCGACGAGCCCACCAGCGGCCTGGACCCGATCATGGAGGCCGCGTTCCAGGAGTCGATCCGGGAGGTCAAGGCCGAGGGCCGGTCCGTGCTCCTGTCCAGCCACATCTTCACGGAGGTGGAGACGCTCGCCGACCGGGTGGTCATCATCCGCGAGGGCGAGACCGTCGAGTCCGGGACGCTCGCGGACCTGCGGCACCTCACCCGCACGCAGGTGACGACCGTGCTCGACTCGGGAGCCGACGCGCTCGCCGCGCTGCCGGGGGTCCACGACCTCTCCACGGAGGACGGCCACACGTCCTTCGCCGTGGACGACGATGCGCTGCCCGCCGTCCTCGCCGAGGTCGCCCGCCTGAAGCCCCGCTCCCTCGTCGCGAGCCCGCCCTCGCTCGAGGACCTGTTCCTGCGCCACTACGACGACGAGCTCGCCGCCGTCCACCACGGAGGCGCGCGATGAGCACCCGGGTGGACGCCGCCGCGCGTCCCGAGCAGCCGCGTCGCCCCGACCACCCGGATCGTCGGGCGCCGGGCGCGTCGAGGCATCGTCCCCCGGCCGACGGGCTGGCGGGCCTGCGCGCGAGCATCGGCTTCATGGTGCGCCGCAACCGGGTGCGGCTGGGCGTGTGGTTCCTGGTCGTCGTCGGCCTGTTCGCCTACATCGCGCGCTACTTCGGGGACGTCTTCACGACGCAGGAGTCGCTCGACGACTTCGCGGCGATCTCCGACAACCCGGGAATCAAGGCGCTCACCGGTCTCGCGGCGGCACCCGACACCCTCGGCGGCGCGGTGTGGACCAAGATCTGGATGACGTGCGCGGTCGCGCTCGCGCTCGGCATCGTCTTCCTCGTCACCCGCAACGGTCGCGCCGACGAGGAGCTGGGCCGCACCGAGCTGCTGCGCTCCAGGATGCTCGGCAACCATGCGCGGGCCGTCGCGGCCTGGACCGTGCTCGCGACGCTGTCGCTCGCGATCGGGCTGGCGGTGGCGGTCGCCTCGATCGCGCTGGGCCTGGACCCGGACGATGCGGGGACCACGGGCTCGTGGGTGCTCGGCGCCTCGCTGGCCGGCGTCGGGCTCGTCGCCCTCGGGGTGGGGGCCCTGGTCGGGCAGCTCGCCTCGACATCGCGGGGCGCGAACGCGCTCGGCTCGATCGTGGTCGTCGGCTTCTACGTGCTGCGCATGATCGGCGACCTCGGCGACGGCGCGCTCACATGGGCCTCGCCCTTCGGCTGGGGTCAGGAGATGGCGCCGTGGGGCGCGAACCGCTGGTGGCCGTTCGGGCTGATGGTGCTGCTGACCGCCGTGCTGCTCGCCGCGGCATGGCTGATCGAGGAGCGGCGCGACCACGGCGCCGGGCTGCTGCCCGACCGCGCCGGGCGGTCCGACGCGCCGGCCCGGTACGCGTCGCCGCTCGGGCTCGCGCTGCGGCTCCAGCGGGGACCGCTGATCGGCTGGTCGATCGCGATCGTGCTCAGCGCGATGCTGTTCGGCTCCGTCGCCGAGGAGATGACCGATCTCCTGGACGACGCGGGGGACAGCATGGCCGCGATCCTCCAGGGCGCGGGCATCGACGAGCTGCTGGGCCTGCTCGCCGGGATGATCGCGCTCCTCACCGCGGTCTTCGCGGTGCAGTCCGCCACGCAGCTGCGCGCCGACGAGGCGAGCGGGATCGTCGAGGCGCAGCTCGCGGGCGCCCTCTCCCGGACGCGCTGGGCCCTGATGCGGTTGGTGATCCCTGCGGTCGGTTCGCTCGTGCTGCTCGCCGTCGGGGGTGCGCTGCTCGGGCTCGGCTACGGCGCGACGATCGACGACTCCTCTCAGACGATGCGGCTGATGGGTGCCGCGCTGGCGTACTGGCCGGCCGTCACCGTGGTCGCCGGCCTCGCCGTCGCGCTGTTCGGGTACCTGCCGCGCCTTGCGATCGCGCTGTCGTGGGGAGCCGTCGGCGCGCTGTGGATGGTCATGGTCATCGGCGACGCCCTGAACCTGCCCGACTGGGCGCTGGCCGTCCTGCCGTTCTCCGCCACCCCGACGCTGCCCGCCGAGTCGATGGACTGGACGCCGCTGGTGGTCATGACGATCGTCGGCGTCGGGCTGGCGTGGGCGGGGATCGCCCGCTTCGCGCGGCGCGATGTCGCGCTGAGCTGATCCGGCTGCCCGCGCTCGCGCGCCTACATGCTCGCGATCGCCAGCTCCGCGATCGCGACCGTCGTGTCGGTGAGGTCGCCCTCGTCGGCGGACATGAACGACACCTCGACGAAGAGGTCGCCCACCTGCATGCCCAGGATCGTGCCCTGGCCGACCTCGTACGCGTCGGTGGCGCCCGCCACGTCGACGTCGGCGGACTCGCCCATCCACTCCTCTGCGGACTCCCGCTGCGAGGCCGCCAGATCGGCGCCCGCGACCACGAGCACCTGGACGATGGGGAGCGGGCTGTCGACGGCGTTCCACACGCACGACGCCCGGTCCTCGGCGGCGACGTCCTCGACGAGCATGCCCTCGCCGAACGCGACGCCGGACGCGGCCTCGATGTCCGCGGCCGACAGCAGTTCGCACGGATCGGGGAGGGTGCCCGCGGGTGCGGTCGCCTCGGCGACGGCGGACGGCGCGGACGATGCCGGCTCGGCGGTGCCGCCGCCGTCCGCGCACCCGGCGAGCATGCCCGCCAGACCCAGCATCCCGGCGAGCGCCACGGCCGGCGACCGCCGCATCGTCCCTCCCACCGTCACCACCTCCGTCCCCAGTGTCGGACGGATCGGCGACCGACCCGACCCGCGAGCACGGAACAGCCCGCGTGCCGGACCGATCCGCGATCGGTCCGACACGCGGGCTGGGGCCCCGGCGGCGAGAGGGTCACCAGATGGAGACGCGCTCCTCGGGCGCGAGCCACAGCTCGTCCTCGGAGCCGACGCCGAACGCCTCGTACCAGGCGTCCATGTTGCGGACGATGCCGTTGACGCGGAACTCGCTGGGGGAGTGCGGGTCCGTCGCGAGGCGCGTGACGAGCGCCTCGGAGCGGACCTTCATGCGCTCGGTGAGCGCGTAGCCGATGAAGAAGCGCTGGACCGCGGTGAGGCCGTCGACCTCGGGCGCCTCCGCGATGGGGTGGCCGAGCGCGATCTCGTAGGCCTTGAGGGAGATCTCGACGCCCGCGAGGTCGCCGATGTTCTCGCCCACGGTGAGCGCGCCGTTGACGTGGTGCGAGCCCTCGAGCTGCTTCGGCGAGTAGCCGTTGTACTGCTCGATGAGCGTCTTGGCGCGCTCCATGAACGCGCTGCGGTCGTCCTCGGTCCACCAGTCCTCGAGCGCGCCGGTGCCCGAGTACTTCGAGCCCTGGTCGTCGAAGCCGTGGCCGATCTCGTGGCCGATGACCGAGCCGATGCCGCCGTAGTTGACCGCGTCGTCCGCGTCGGGGTGGAAGAACGGCGGCTGCAGGATCGCGGCCGGGAACACGATCTCGTTCGCGACCGGCAGGTAGTACGCGTTGACCGTCTGCGGGGTCATGAGCCACTCGGAGCGGTCGACCGGCTTGCCGATCTTGCCCCACTCCCAGTCCTCCTCGAACGCGCTCGCGGCGCGCACGTTGCCCACGAGGTCGTCGGGGGAGACCTCGAGGCCCGTGTAGTCGCGCCACTTGTCCGGGTAGCCGATCTTGGGCGTGAACTGGCGCAGCTTCTCGAGCGCCTTGTCCTTGGTGGCCGGCGTCATCCAGTCGAGGTCCTCGATCGACACGCGGTACGCCTCGATGAGGTTCGCGACGAGCGCGTCCATCTGCTCCTTGTAGGCCGGCGGGAAGTGCCGCGACACGTACTCCTGGCCCACGAGCTCGCCCGCGACGCCCTCGACCAGGCTGACGGCGCGCTTCCAGCGCTCGCGCTGCTCGGTCGCGCCCGACAGCACGGTGCCGTAGAAGTCGAAGTTCGCCTTGGAGAGCTCCTCGGTGAGGTACGCGGCGCGCGAGTTGACGATGCGCCAGCGCAGGTACGCCTTCCAGGTGTCGAGGTCGGTCTCGGCCCAGATCTTCGCGAACGCGGTGAAGTACGACGGCTCGCCGACCACGAGCAGCCCGTGCGCGGTCTCCGGCATGCGGATCGCCTCGGACCAGGCGTCCCACGTGAAGCCTGGGGCGTCGGTGCCGAGGCCGTCGAGCGTGGTGGGGTTGTGCGTGAGCTCCGCCTCGCGGGTCTTCACCACGTCCCAGTGCTCGCGCGCGATCGCGGTCTCGAGGCCCACCACGGTGGACGAGTCGAACGCGAGGCCCGTGAGGCCCGCCATGCGGTCGACGTGGGCGACGTACTTCTCGAGAGCGGCGGCGTGCGCCTCGTCGCGGTAGTACGCCTCGTCGGGCAGGCCGATGCCGGACTGGCCCAGGTAGACGACGTTGCGGTCGGGGTCGAGGCGGTCCGCGAACACGTAGTAGCCGACCGCGCCGGAGACGCCGTCGCGCTGCAGCTCGCCCATCGCGCGGGCGAGCTCCTCGTGGGTGGTGGCGGCGTCGACCTTCGCGAGGTCGGGCTCGAGGGGGGTGACGCCGAGCGCGTTGACGCGGTCGACGTCCATGAACGACGCGTACAGCGCGCCGATCTGGCTCTCGCGCGACGCCTCCTCGATGATGACGCGGACCTGCTTCTCCGCCTCGTCGCGCAGCGTGTAGAACGAGCCGTCCGCGGAGCGGTCGCCCGGGATCTCGTGCGTCGCCTCCCACGGCCCGGAGACGTACCGGAAGAAGTCGTCCTGCGCGCGGACGGTCGGGGAGAACTCGGACTGGTCGATGCCGGAGTGGAGCGTCATGCCTCTCACCCTAGGGGTGGACGATGCGCGGGGCCGGGCCGTTTCGCTCACGGCGAGCCCGCGCCCCGGATGATTCCCAATGACAGAAGTGACCGGTGGGACCCGAGGGACGCGCACGGCGATCCCCATCCGTCCCTCGCGCATCGTCCTTCACCTTTGTCATTGGCAGTCGACACCTTGGCCATTGGCAGTCGACGTCGCGAGCGCTGGCAGAATGGGCGCCATGCGCATCCACATCGCCGCGGACCACGCGGGCTTCGAGCTCAAGCAGCACCTCGCCTCCCACCTCACCGAGGCCGGCCACGAGGTGGTCGACCACGGCGCGTACGAGTACGACGCGCTCGACGACTACCCGCCCATGTGCATCGCCGCCGCCGAGGCCGTGGCCGCGAGCGACGGCGCCGACCTGGGCATCGTCATCGGCGGCTCGGGCAACGGCGAGCAGTTGGCCGCCAACCGCGTCACCGGCATCCGCGCCGCGCTCATCTGGTCCGTCGAGACCGCGAAGCTCGCGCGCCAGCACAACGACGCCCAGATCGGCTCGATCGGCGCCCGCATGCACTCGCTCGAGGACGCCACCGCGATCGCCGACGCGTTCATCGCGGAGCCCTTCTCCGGCGACGAGCGCCACCAGCGCCGCATCGACCTCATGAAGGACTTCGAGGCGCAGCGCTGACGCGCGCCCCTCGCACGCACGACGAAGCGCTCGCGCTCCTCGGCCTGGGGAGCACGAGCGCTTCGTGCTTCTCGGCGCACCCGCCACGGTGCGCGTGAGCCGGCGTCAGATTGCGCTGCGCCGGCGCGGCCCTCAGAAGTCCCAGTTGGCCAGCGGCGCGACCGGGGACAGCATCGCGATGGCGAGCTCGCGGGCCTGGCCCGGCGTGTGCTCGCGCACGAGGCCGGCCCGGACCAGCGCCTCGAGCGACGTGCCGCCCAGGTAGCACTGGGAGAGGTGGCGGATGTCCATCGACAGGTCCGGCGCATCGTCCGTCCGCGTGACGCTCGCCTCGCCGCCGGCGATGCGGATGCGCCACGTGCCGGCGTTGCCGGGCACGTGCTTGTCCGTGAGCTCGACCGCGACGTCGCAGTCGTGGAAGTACTCGCGCGCCTCGAGCGCGACGGGCACATCGAGCAGGCGCACCCACAGGTTGTCGATGACCTTCGAGCGCACCCCACGGGGATCGCGCAGCTGGTGGAGCAGCGGGTCGTCGGTCGCGAGGTTCTCTGTCATCGTCGTCTCGACGAGGTCGAAGTCCGTGAGGGTCTGCCACAGGCGCTGCGACGCGGCCGGGCTCATCGACCCGTGCTCGCGCACCTGGCACACGCCGTCGTGGATGCCCACGGAGGAGCGCGCGTGCCGGCGGAAGAACGCGTACGCGACGGGGTCGCCGGCGTCCTCGACGATCGCGAGGCGCCACTTCTCCATGCCGCGGCGGTTGCCCACCGGGTCGGTGAAGCGCGCGTTGCGTCCCGAGCCGACCGCGTTGATCACCGTGCCGGGACGGTCGAGCCGCGCCTGCAGCCCCGAGACCAGCTCGTCGTGCGCGTCGAAGGACGCGCGCTCGAGCCGCACCGTGAGGTCGTCGGCGCCCTCGACGGGCCACATCTTCGCTCCGCGCGGGATCTCCGCCTTCACGGTCTGCGAGCCCATGCCGTAGCCGAAGCGCGCATAGATGGGCGCCTCCATCGCGTACAGGACGGACACGGCCTCCCCACGGGCGAGCGAGCGCTCGAAGTGGTCGTGGATCATGCGCGTCATGAGCCCGCGGCGACGATGCGCGGGGTGCACGCCCAGCCACGACAGGCCGGCGGTGGGCACCTTGCGCCCGCCCGGCACCACCATCTCGGTGCCGAAGCTCGCGTGCACCGCGGCGACCTCGCCCACACGGCCGCGCCGCGCATCGGTCACCTCGATCGCCCGCGCGCGCTCCACCGGGAGCGCGTCCACATAGTCCTGCCGGTCCTCCCGCAGCCACTCGCCGACGAACGCCCACTGGACGACGTCGAAGAACTCGTCGAGCCGCGCCTCCTCGACGGAGACGGGCCGGTATCCCTCTGCCTTCTTCATGCCTCCACGGTGTCACGATGCGCCGCGCTCGCCCAATCCTGTGGGCTTGCTCACGCGGGGGAATGCGACCTGGCAGAGGGTAGGAGCGCGCCCGCGCGAGTATCAGAAGAACAGGTTGCAGACCGGCGCCGACGTCGACTCGAAGGCCGCCGCGAGGGCGTGCAGCGCACCCGGCGTGCGCTCCTCGACAAGGCCCGCGGCGGCGAGCGACTCGAGGCTCACCCCGCCCAGGTAGGCCGCGCTCAGCTCCTGCACCGCCAGCACGAGATCGGGCTCCTCCCCGGGCGCGGCCTCGACGTGGCCCGTGCCCTCGCGCGACGTCACGCGCCAGGGCCCGGTGTTGTCGGGGAACAGCGGGTCCGTCACCTCGATGACCGCGTCGACAGGGCAGAGGTACTCGCGCGCGGTGAGCGCCGCGGGCACGTCGACGATGCGCAGCCAGATGTTGTCGCGCAGGCGCGGGCGGGCGGCGCGCATGTCCGCGAGCATCCACATGAGCGGGTCGTCCGCGGCGAGGGGGCCGGCCTCGACCGTGGCGGTGAGGTCGATGTCGAGCAGCACGCTCCACAGCCGGTGCGCGGCGGCGGGCGTCGCGGCCGCGGCCTGGAACACGTCGACCTTGCCCTCGGGGAGCCCGTCCTCGGACCACGCGCCGGAGCGGCGGAAGATCGCGTAGCCGGCCGGGGCGCCTCCGGGCTCCTCGATCACGACGATGCGCATCCGCTCGCTGCCTCGACGCTTCGCGCCCGGGTCGCCGAAGCGGGCGGCGAGCGCCACCGGGTCGTCGAGCGTCATGGTGCCCGGGCGCGCGAGGCGGCGCTGGACCAGGGTGAGCACGCGCCCGTGGCGTTCGCGGTCGAGGGTCTCGATCCGCACGGTGAGCTCGTCCGCGCCGGCGACCTCGCGAAGCGTCGCGTGGCGGGGGACCTTGACGCTGAGTTGACGCGCGGCCATCCCGTAGCCGAAGCGGGGGTAGATCTCGGTCTCGGCCGCGTAGAGCGCGGATGCGACCTCGCCGCGGCGGCGCGCGTCGCTGAGGTGATCGGCCATCATGGCGCGCAGCAGGCCGCGGCGCCGATGCGCGGTGTGGACGCTCACCCACGTGAGGCCCGCGACGGGGACCAGGTCGCCGCCCGGCACGCGCATGCGGAACGTGTAGGCGCCCGCGACGCCCGCCAGCGAGCCGACGTCGCCGCGCGTGGGGTCCTCGACCTCCATCGCCCTGATGCGCCCGAACGGCAGCATCGCGACCCACTCGGGGACGTCCGCGGGTTCGGGCTCGCTCACGAAGGCCCATGCGTTGACGTCGACCATCTCCTGCGCACGGGCGCGGTCGAGAGAGATCAGGCGATACCCGGGCGTGACGGACATATCGTCATGGTGGCACCGGGCGGCCGCGGCGCCTCGGCGCGCGCCCGGCGAGTCGCGCGGCGTGTCGCGCCGTCTCGCTCGCGCGTCAGAGCGTGCGGAAGGAGTCGATCCGGTCCGCGAGGCGGCGGTACTCGACCTTGATGCAGCGGTTCTGGACCGCCACCATGCCTGCGCCGCGCGCCGTGGCCATCGCGTCCGGGTGGGTGATGCCCAGCTGGAGCCACAGCGCCTTCGCGTGGACCTCCACCGACGCGGCCGCGATCGCCGGGGTGAACTCGGCCCGGCGGAAGACGTCGACGAGGTCGACGGCCACCGGCAGCTCGGCGAGCGAGCCGTAGAAGCCGTGGCCGCGGATCTCCTCGCCGACCGCGGCGGGGTTGACCAGGTACAGCTCGTACGGGGTGTTCTCCATGAGCCACACCGCGATCTGGTAGCTCGTCCGCGAGGGGTTGGGGGAGCAGCCGACGACGGCGACGCGCTTGGTGCGCGCGAGCGCCAGGGCGAGCTCGTCGTCGCCCGGCGCGTCGCCGAGGACGGGGGCGGGGCAGTGCTCGGCATCGGCCTTGCGGTGGTGGTCGAGACGCATGTGCTCCATGCCCCCGGAACGTATCAGGGTGAGGTCTCATTCCGGCAGGTGCGGAGGTCACGGGTGGCGATGCGGGCGCTGGCGGGGCCGGGAATGCCGCGGCCCCGGTGCGGGTTGGCGACAGAGGACGGCGTCGTGATCCTGCGGCGCCGCGGACCGCAACAAGAGGAGGACGCATGGCTGCCACCACGCCCGTGAAGACCACCGAGTCGACCCCGAAGATCGGTATCAAGGCGGAGGACCTCAAGGCGATCAACGCGGGGCTCGCGCAGGTCCTGTCCGACACGTTCACGCTCTACGTGAAGACGCACGGCTACCACTGGAACGTCACCGGCCCGCACTTCCGCTCGCTGCACATGCTCTTCGAGGAGCAGTACCAGGAGCTGTGGGAGGCCACCGACGTGCTCGCCGAGCGCATGCGCGCCCTCGGCTCCGGCGCGCCGGGCTCGTTCGCCGAGTTCCTCGAGCACGCCTCGATCAAGGACAACGAGCGCACCACGGACGCGATGACGATGGTCGACAACCTCGCCCGCGACCACGAGACGCTCGCGCGCCTCGTGCGCCCGCTCGTCGAGGTGGCGGAGGACGCCGGCGACGGCGCCACCGCGGACCTGTTCAACGCGCGCCTCGCGGCGCACGAGCAGGCCGCGTGGATGCTGCGCTCGATGTCCGCGTAACCCGCGCATCGTCCCCGGGGAGGTCCCCGTACGCCTCCCCGCACCACGCGAAGGCCCCCTCGCCCCGACCGGGGTGAGGGGGCCTTCCCCATGCGTCCGTCCGCGCCCGACCGCCTCCCGCGAAACGGGTGGGCCGTTGTCGTCTGGACCGGCGGCTCGCAGGTCAGGGCACGGTGTGCCCGGCGGCGCGGAACATCTCGTACCACTCGGAGCGCGCGAGGTGCACGTCCGCGCCCTTGGCCGCGGCCTCGACGCGCGACGGCGTCGTGGTGCCGAGCACCACCTGCATCTGCGCGGGGTGGCGGGTGAGCCACGCGACGGCGATCGCCTCGGCGGGCACCTCGTACTTCCACGCGAGACGGTCGATGACGGCGTTGAGCTCCTCGTAGTGGGGGTTGCCCAGGAACGGGCCGTTGAAGAAGCGCGACTGGAAGGGCGACCACGCCTGGAGAGTGATGTCGTTGAGGCGGCAGTAGTCGACGACGCCGTTGTCGCGGTCGATCGACTGGTCGAGGTCGCCCATGTTCATGGCGATGCCGCTCGCGATCGACGGTGCGTGCGTGACGGACAGCTGGATCTGGTTGGCGACCAGCGGCTGGCGCACGCTGCGCTTGAGCAGCTCGATCTGGCCCGGCGTGTGGTTGGAGACGCCGAAGTGGCGCACCTTGCCGGCCGCGTGCAGCTCGTCGAAGGCGCGGGCGACCTCGTCGGGCTCGACCAGCGCGTCGGGGCGGTGCAGCAGCAGGATGTCGAGGTAGTCGGTGCCGAGCGCCTCGAGCGAGCCGTTGACGGACTCGATGATGTGCTCGTACGAGAAGTCGAAGTACGGGCCGGGCTGGCGGATGCCGCACTTGGTCTGGATCGTCAGCGCCTCGCGCTGCGACGGCGTGAGCTGGAGGGCCTCCGCGAAGCGGCGCTCGCACCCGTGGTACGGCGGGCCGTAGAGGTCCGCGTGGTCGACGAAGTCGATGCCCGCGTCGAGGGCGGTCTGCACGAGGGTGCGGACCTCCTCGTCGGACTTCTCGACGATGCGCATGAGGCCGAGCACGACGGCGGGTGCCGTGATCTCGGTTCCGGGCAGGGTGAAGGTCTTCATCGACTGGTCTCCTTCGAGGTGGGATGACTCCAGTCTAGGGACGCGGAGAGGCCCCTCGCCCACGGGCGAGGGGCCTCTCCGGGACCGCTCAGATGTAGTACATCGCCGGCTCGCGCACCGGCTCCGGCGGCGCGTCCGGGTCGGGGTGGCGGTGCGAGTCGCCCGAGTCCACGGCCGATGCGGCGGTCGAGGCCTCCGTGGGTCCGGGGTGGTTGCGGATGACGGCGGGGATGCCCACCGCGGTCGCGCCGTCCGGCACGTCCTTGACCACCACGGCGTTGGCGCCGATGCGCGCGTCGGGCCCCACCCGCAGCGGGCCGAGGACCTTGGCGCCGGCCCCGATGACGACCCGGTCGCCGATGGTGGGGTGGCGCTTGCCGGGACTCATCGTGGTGCCGCCCAGGTTGATGCCGTTGAACATCAGGACGTCGTCGCCCACGACCGCCGTCTCGCCGATGACCACGCCCATGCCGTGGTCGATGAACACGCGCCGCCCCAGCTGCGCGCCGGGGTGGATCTCGATGCCGGTGGCCCGCCGGGCCATCTGCGAGACGAGGCGCGCGTACGAACGCATGCCGCGCTTCCACAGCCAGTGCGCCACCCGGTGGTACCAGACGGCATGGACTCCCTGGTAGGAGCCCACGATCACCCACCACGCGGGTGCGGCGGGGTCGCGCCGCTTCGCGGTGCGGACGTCCTCGAGCGCTCGGGCGAACGCTCCGATCTCGGCTGCCATCTGGGTACCTCCGGGTGGGGACTGCTGGGGTGATGCGTGGAGGGCGCGACTAGTCCATGAGGTCCGAGTAGAGGACCGAGGACAGGTAGCGCTCGCCGAACGACGGGATGATCGCGACGATGGTCTTGCCGGCGTTCTCGGGGCGCTTCGCGACCTCGATGGCGGCGTGGATCGCCGCGCCCGAGGAGATGCCCACGAGGAGGCCCTCCTTGCGGGCCGCCGCGCGGGCCGTCGCGACCGCGGTCTCGGCGTCGACGTCGAAGATCTCGTCGTAGATCTCGGTGTTGAGGATCTCGGGCACGAAGTTCGCGCCGATGCCCTGGATCTTGTGCGGGCCGGGCTGGCCGCCGTTGAGGATGGGCGACTCGGCCGGCTCGACGCCGATGATCTGGACGGACGGCTTGCGCTCCTTGAGCACCTCGCCGACGCCGGTGATGGTGCCGCCGGTGCCGATGCCGGCGATGACGATGTCGACCTCGCCGTCGGTGTCGTTCCAGATCTCCTCCGCGGTGGTGCGGCGGTGGATCGCGGGGTTGGCCTCGTTCGCGAACTGGCGGGCGAGGATCGAGCCGGGACGCTCCTCGGCGATCTTGTTGGCGGCCTCGACCGCACCGCGCATGCCCTCGGGGCCTGGGGTGAGGACGAGCTCCGCGCCGAAGGCCCGCAGCAGCGCGCGGCGCTCCTTCGACATCGTCTCGGGCATCGTGAGGACCACGTTGTAGCCGCGCGCCGCGCCGACCATGGCGAGCGCGATGCCGGTGTTGCCCGACGTCGCCTCGATGATCGTGCCGCCGGGCTGGAGCGAGCCGTCCGCCTCGGCGGCGTCGACGATGGCGACGCCCAGGCGGTCCTTGACGGAGTTCGCGGGGTTGTAGAACTCGAGCTTGCCGAGCACCGTCGCGTCGACTCCCTCGGTCAGCTGGTTGATCTTGACGAGGGGGGTGTTGCCGATGAGGGCGGTGACGTCCTCGTAGATGCGTGCCATGGGCTTGATTCCTCTTTTCCCTTGAGAGGTAGGTGTTCCGGGGTGCACAACGCTGGAGCATCGAGAACGATGCCCGGGGCGAGCGCTGGGTGCGGGCGAGGCTCGGCCGGTGGCCGGGCGAGGCGCTTCCAGCGCTCTACAGACAGCAGCAGCCGCAGCAACGGCCACAGGTGTCATCGAGAGCGCACGCGGGGAGGGCAGAGGCGGGTGCGGCGACCGCACGGCGCTCGATGCTCATCTCCCGGACCTTTCGTGGGCTTCGAGGTCAGGCTAGCGCCGCGCCCGCGGCGGTGGCAACCCTCCGGGCGACGCGCCGTTCCTGCTATTACGGTGGGAGGAGGGGCGCGCCCCGAGCGCCCGCGGAGGAGGAGGCGTCATGCCCGGGCCGCTGGATGTGTCGGTCGAGAGGGAGGGGCTCGTGCCTGCGTCCGCGAAGGACGTCTGGCATGCGCTCACCGACCCGGAGCTGCGCGTCGAAGTGTTCACCATGGTGAGCCAGGCGGCGACGGAGGAGGGGATCCCCGGCGAGGTCGGCCACGTCATGCAGTTCACCGAGAAGGACGCCGGCAGCGAGCCCGTGGTGGTGCGGCTCACCACCGTCGCGACGGATCCCTATCATCGCCTTGTCCAGGAGCGGGTGGGTCCCGACGGCGAGTTCACGTCGACCACGTTCCTGCAGGAGTCCGAGGACGGCACGCTCGTGCGCCGTGTCTTCCACGTCTATCAGGCGAACCCGTCGATCGCGGAGCGCGCGATGCGCAGGGCGATCTCGACCTTCTTCTCGCTCGGCGGCACCGTCCGCCTCAAGGCCGACATCGGCGACCTCATCAGGCACTTCTCCTGAGCGTCGGAGGGGTTCGAGAGGGTTAGCCTGAGCGCAACCGGCAGAGGGGACGGGTCATGGTGGGGCACAGCGTGCGCGCCGAGAGGGAGATCGCCGCGGCGGTCGAACGGGTCTGGGACGTCATCACGGACCTCGACTACGCGGTGGAGGTGATCCCCGCGATCGTGAGCCTCGAGCGGCTCGAGGGCGAGGGGTACGACGTCGGCGTGCGGTGGCGCGAGACGCGCAAGATGTGGGGACGCGAGGAGACCGAGGAGATGGAGGTCGTCGAGGTCGACGCCCCGCGCTCGACCGCGATCCACGCGGAGTCCCGCGGCACGCAGTACCGGACCGTCTACTCGCTCGAGGAGGTCGACGGCGGCACACGGCTCGTGTGCGACTTCTCCGCCGAGACCCCGGATCCCGGCCCGGCGCAGCGCATCGGCTGGTTCCTCTTCGGCAAGGCCGGCATGAAGGCCACGCAGAAGGCGCTCGCTCAGGACCTCGAGCACATCGCGGCCACCGCCGAGGGCACCGACCCCGACCCCGGCTGAGCGGCCCGCCGCGCGGCGCACGCAACCGGCGCATCGGGCCCACCCGGCCCGCCGCGCGACGCACGCAACCGGCGTATCCCGCCGACCTCGTCGACCGACACCAGGGACGATGCGCGCGAGCACGGTCTCGTTTGCCGGTTGCCGCAGGAGGGGCGGGGCCGGCGACTCGGGGCTACGCTCACGATGACGGGCCGCCGCCGCGGCCCGCGGACCCGGGGGAGGGGTCATGGACTGGTTCACGTTCGACGGGATCGACTGGGTCGCGGTGCTCGTGGCGTTCGTCGTCAGCTTCGCGATCGGCTGGTGGTGGTACTCGCCGGCGGGCTTCTGGAAGGTGTGGCGGGACCGGGCCGGGGTCACCGACGACCTCATGAAGGACGCCAACATGGGCGCGGCGTTCGGCGGCACCATCCTGTTCAACATCCTGGGCGTCATCCTGCTCGCGATGCTGATGAACGGGCTCGGCGTCGACGACTGGTCGGGCGGCCTGCTGCTGGGCGCGCTCGTCGGCTTCGTGTTCCGCGGCGGCGCGCACGCGATCCACAACGGCTTCGCGGTGCGCAGCCCGGCGGTGACCGTCATCGACACGGCTCACGACACGGTGGCGCTCGCGGTCGCCGGCGTGATCCTCGGGCTCTTCTAGGCCCTCGGTCCGGGAATCGTGGGCGCCGTCGATCGTTGACATCTGCATGACAGCAGAGATCACCGCCACCGCCCTCGGAACCCTCGACCTGTCCCGCGCCTCGTTGGCGCTCGGCGGGAACGTCTTCGGCTGGACCGCCGGCCGCGACGCCTCGTACGCGATCCTCGACGCCTTCGTCGGGGGTGGCGGCACCATGATCGACACTGCGGACGTCTACTCGGCCTGGGCCGAGGGCAACCGCGGAGGCGAGTCCGAGACCGTCATCGGCGAGTGGCTCGCGAGCCGCGGACGTCGCGACGACGTCGTCGTCGCGACCAAGGTGAGCCAGCACCCGGAGTACCCGGGCCTGTCCGCCGAGAACATCGCCGCGGCCGCCCGCGCGAGCCTCGCGCGGCTCCAGACCGACCGCATCGACCTCTACTACGCGCACTTCGACGACGCCGCGACTCCGCTCGAGGAGACCGCCGCGGAGTTCTCGCGGCTGGTCGACCAGGGCCTCGTGCGCGAGATCGGCATCTCCAACTACAGCGCCAACCGGATCGACGAGTGGTTCGCGATCGCCGAGCGCGAAGGCCTCCACCGGCCCGTCGCGCTGCAGCCGCACTACAACCTCATGGAGCGCGGGTTCGAGGGCGAGCTGCGCGCCGCCGCCGAGCGCCACGGCCTCGGCGTGCTGCCGTACTGGGCGCTCGCGAAGGGCTTCCTCACCGGCAAGTACCGCGACGGCGCGACCGTCGACAGCCAGCGGGCGGCCCAGGCCGGCGAGTACCTCGACGACCGCGGCCGCCGGGTGCTCGCCGCGCTCGACGCCGCGGCCGAGGCCAACGACGTGCCCGTCGCGGCGGTTGCGCTCGCCTGGCTGCGCGACCAGCCGACCGTGGCGGCGCCGATCGCCTCGGCCCGCACGCTCGAGCAGCTCGAGCCGCTGCTCGCGGCCATGACGCTCGAGCTGACCGCCGACGAGATCGCGGCCCTCTCCGAGGCCTCCGCGTAGGGACGATGCGGGCCGCGCGCGGCGTCGAGCGCGTCGCGGGCGGCCCGCAGGCAGGCGTGCGACGATGCGCTCATCATGAGCGCCGACCACGACCTGGCCGCCCTGCGCGCGCTCGCCGCGCGGGGGTGGGGCCTCGACATCGCCGATGCCCGGTCCCTCGGGAGCAACGAGGACCGCAACGTCCTCCTCATCCTCGGTGACGGCTCGCGCCGCCTCCTCAAGGTCTCGCACGCCGGCATCGCGCGCACGGAGCTCGAGGCCCAGGACGCGGCGCTCGCGCACCTCGCCGCGGCGGGCGTCGCGGTCCCGCGCGCCCATGCCTCCCTCGGCGCCGCGCGCATCGTGCCCCTGGGCGACGGGACCCATGCCCGCGTCCTCGACTTCCTCGAGGGCGAGCCTGCAGGCGGCGCACGCCTTCCCTCGGGGTTGCCCGCCGCGCTCGGCGCGCGGGCGGGATCCGTGGCGGCGGCGCTCGCCGGCTTCGACCACCCGGGGCTCGCCGACGGGGGCGACTGGGACCTGCGCGAGGCGCGTCGCGTGGTCGCGGAAGCGATGCCGGTGCTGCGCGGCGCGCGCCGTGAGCAGCTCCCGCGGGTGCTCGCGGAGGCGGAGCGCCGGATCCTGCACGTGCGTGACTCGCTGCGGGTCCAGCCGATCCACGGCGACCTCACCGCCGACAACGTGGTGCTGGGCGCGGACGGCGCCATCGCGGGCGTCATCGACTTCGGCGACCTGGGGCGGGGGTGGCTGGTGGCCGAGGCCGCCGTGGCGGCCTGCGGGCTGCTGCAGCACGACGGCCCGGCGCTGCGCGATGCTCTCGACGCGATCGCGGCGTTCGACGCGGTGGTCGCTCTGACGCCGGAGGAGATCGCCGCGGTGTGGCCGCTGGTGGTCGCACGCGCCGTCGTGCTCGCGACCGCGGGCGAGCGGGTCGTGGCCGAGGACCCGTCGAACGACTACGCGCGCGTGCGGCGCCCGCTCGAGGACCGCATGCTCGAGCGCGCGCTGTCGCTCGGGTTCGAGGAGGCCGAGCTGCTCGTGCGGCACGCGCTGGGCCGGATCCCCGAGCCCGCCTCGCGGACCTACACGCCCATGATCGCGGGGCTCGCCGACGCGCCCGAGGTCGACCTGGCGGTGACCTCGCCCGTCTACGACGGCGGCGCGTGGCTCGCGCCCGACGCGCTCCGTGCAGCGCTGGCGCACGCGCGCGGCGACGGCGCGGGCGCGCTCACGCGCTACGGCGAGCATCTCCTCCTGCCTGAGGCCGGGCATGCGGGCACGCCGCGCTCGCGTCTCGCGGGGCGAGCGATCGCCGTCGCGCCGGGCACCGTCGTGGTCAGCCCCAACGGCGGCGTCGTGACCGCCGTCGACGGCGACGCGCTCACGGTGCGCGTCGACTACGGACCCGCCGTCCACCTGCGCGGCATCGACCCGGCGGCGGCCGCCGGCACGCGCGTCGTCGCGGGCGAGACCCTCGCGCACGCCGCGGCGGGCGGCGACGGCGTGGCCGTGGTGCTGCTGTGGCAGTCGGTGCTGCCGGAGCTCGCTCCGCCCGCGCGGACGGCTCCTGGCCACGACGAGGCCTGGGAGGCGCTCTGCCCGGATCCCGCCCCGCTGCTGGGCCGCGTCCCCGCGAACCTCGCATCGTCCCGTTCGCCCGAGGCGCTGCTGGCCGCTCGCGACGCGGTCTTCGCCGCGGTGCAGGAGCACTACTACGAGGTTCCGCCGCGCGTCGAGCGCGGCTGGCGCCACCACCTGCTCGACACGACCGGTCGTGGCTACCTCGACATGGTCAACAACGTGGCGATCCTCGGCCACGGCGAGCCGCGTGTCGCGGAGGCAGTCGCCCGTCAGCTGAGGCTCCTCAACACCAACTCGCGCTTCCACTACGAGGCGGTCGTGGCGTACTCGGAGGAGCTCGCGGCGCGCGCGCCCGAGGGTCTCGACGCCGTGCTGCTGGTCAACAGCGGCTCCGAGGCGGTCGACCTCGCGATCCGCATCGCGCGCGCGGCCACCGGCCGGAGCGACATCCTCGCGCTCACCGAGGCATACCACGGCTGGACCGTGGGGGCCGACGCGATCTCGACCTCGCTCGGCGACAACCCGGGCGCGCTCGAGTCGCGCCCGGAATGGGTCCGCCTGCTCGACGCCCCCAACACCTACCGCGGGCGCCACCGGGGTGCCGAGGCGGGGCGGTACCTCGAGGACGCGCTCGCGCGGCTCGCGGCGCTGGACGATGAGGGCGTCGCCCTGGCGGGCCTCGTCGCGGAGCCGATCTTCGGCAACGGCGGAGGCATCGTGCTGCCCGACGGCTACCTGCATGGGCTCGCCGAGGCGGTGCGGGCGCGCGGAGGCCTCGTCGTGTCGGACGAGGTGCAGGTGAGCTACGGCCGGCTCGGCGCGCACTTCTGGGGCTTCGAGCAGCAGGGCGTCGTCCCCGACGTGATCGCGGTCGCGAAGGCGATGGGGAACGGGCACCCGCTCGGCGCGGTCGTCACGACACGCGAGATCGCGGAGCGCTTCGCCGTCGAGGGGTCGTTCTTCTCGTCGGCGGGCGGCAGCCCGGTGAGCTCCGTGGTGGGGTCGACGGTCCTGCGGGTGCTCGATGAGGACGGGCTGCAGGAGAACGCCCGGGTGATGGGGGAGCGGCTGCGGGGCGGGCTGCTCGACCTGTGCGCGCGCTTCCCCGCGCTGGGTGCCGTCCATGGGATGGGGCTGTACCTGGGCGTCGAGGTGGTGCGCGGCGGGCCGGACGAGCCGGACCCGGCCGGCGCCCGCGAGATCTGCGAGGCGCTGCTCGAGGAGGGCGTCATCGTGCAGCCGACCGGGGACCACAAGAACGTGCTCAAGATCAAGCCGCCGCTCACGATCGACGAGGCCGCGGTGGCGCGGTTCTTGGAGGCGCTCGAGCGGGTGATGGTGCGGCGGGAGGCCTGGGCGGCGCTGTAGGCCTCGCGCCGCTTCGTTCGCCGCGCACCTCGCCGCGCTGCGAGGTGCTGACTGCTCAGAACAGCGGAAATCGGGCGCTCGGCACCTCCCAGGAAGCGCGGCCCGGACGGCGCTGCCGCCGCGGAACGACGAAGGCCCGCTCCTGACGGAACGGGCCTTGCGCGAGAGAGCGGGTGACGGGAATCGAACCCGCGTAATCAGTTTGGAAGACTGAGGCTCTACCATTGAGCTACACCCGCGAAGCCGACCGGCGCTGACGCGCGCTCGGCGCGTACTAGAGTAGCGGAGCCTCGCCGGAGCGAGGGACACGCGCCCGCAGCGGCGCGAACGGGGTGTAGCGCAGCTTGGTAGCGCATCTGCTTTGGGAGCAGAGGGTCGCAGGTTCGAATCCTGTCACCCCGACCACCGCGGCACGTGGCGAGCGACCCGCCCGCAAGCGCGAAGGGGCGGGCCGATCGGCCCGCCCCTTCCGCATCGCCGGTGCCGCTCAGGCGATGGTGATGAGCGGCTCGGTGATGGTGAGCCCCGCGGCCGCGCCCTGGCTCGCGAAGAGCAGGAACAGCGCCAGCGCGCCGCCGATGAGGCCCAGGTTCTTGTTGAACGAGATCTGCTCGGTCTGACGCGCCTGGGGGTCGGACTCCTTCCAGAACGCGTGCATGAAGAAGGTGATCGGGATGAGCGTGGCGGCGATGAGCAGCGCGCCGATCTCGCCGTACACGCCGAGCAGGATCATGAGGCCGCCGACGCCCATGGCGATGCCGGACGCGATGACGCCGGCCTTGCCGCCCGGGGCGCCCTTGTAGTCGGCGTACTGCGCCATGGCGTTCGCGTTCACGACGTGCCCGACGGCGGAGAGCAGGAAGATGACCGCGAGCAGGATGCGCGCGATGAGGAAGACGGTGTCCATGGGGGTTTCCTTTGAATGCTTGTAGGTTGAAGTAAATGTAGGGCGAGAGAGTTGACGTGTCAACTACCCTCTGGGAGCGCTCGCGCGGCGGCGGTGCTTCACTGAGGGGAGCGCGACTCGAGAGGGGCGCCATGGCGACGGAGGATGCGCCGGGGTCGGACGATGCGGCGTTGCGCGCGCGTCGCACCGTGGGGGCGTTCGTGGTCGCGACCGCGACCGTCGTCTGGTGGCCGGCGTTCACCGTGGGTGCGTGGGGGCGTGTCTTCTTCGAGCAGATCCTGATGCTCTGGGCCGCAGCGACGGCTGCGCTGCTCGTGCTTCTGCTGAAGCAGGGCGGGCCGCGGCCGTCGTGGCCGCTGCTGGCGAGCCTCGCGCTGCCGAGCCTGTGGGTGGTGGGGGAGCTGGTGACGCCGCCGGGGGAGAGCGCGGTGAGCGCCGTCCTCAGGGTCTTCGGTGCCGTCGTGACGGTCGTCGGCCTCCCCGCGATGCTGTGGGTCCTGCTGACCACCGTCCGTCATGACCTGGTGGATGCCGTTCCGCTGCGCGGCCGGCTCGGTGCCGCGCTGATCGTCGTGGCGGTGGCGGGCCTCAGCCTGCTGCTCGGCTGGCTCCACCCGTACTACCTGCAGTGCGACGACTTCCTCATCAGCGGCAACTCCGCGCCTCCCGGGTGCACGCCCGGCGGGTGACCCGACTCCGACCCGACGCGCGGGCGCGCGGAGTGCTTGACTGGAGGGGTCGAAGCTCGCCGCCCGAGGGGGTCGTGATGGCGGTCTCGTCCGAGGCTCAGCAGCGCAGGTCCGCGATCGCCCGGACCGCCGGGGCGCTCTACCTCTCCTTCATCCTCGCGTCGTTCCTCGCGGACCAGATCGGCCGCATCGGCCTGAGCAACGAGGACGCGCTCGCCGACCTCATCGCCACCGCGGAGATGCGCTTCCGGGTGGGGCTGGTCTTCGCGCTGGTGTCGCAGTTGCTGTTCCTGCTCGCCGCGTGGGCACTCCAGGTGCTGCTGCGGCCCTTCGGCAGGAATCTCGCACAGCTGTTCCTGGTGCTCAACGCTGTCGGCGTCGCGGTCTATGCGGCGAGCCTGGTCGTGCTCACCGTGGGCGTCGTCGCGGATGCGCCCGCCGGCGCGGCCCTCGTCGCGATCGAGCTGCACGGCAACGGGGTGGTGGCCGCCCAGCTCTTCTTCAGCACGTGGCTCGTGCCGCTCGGCGTGCTGCTGCTCCGTTCCCGGCTCGTGCCGCGCGCGCTGGCCTACCTCGTGCTGCTCGACGCCGTCGCCGTCGCGTTCTGGTTCCTGCAGGCGCTGCTCGTGCCCGACCGGCCCGAGCTCAGCTACCCCGCGTTCGCCATCAGCTTCCTCGCCGAGGCGGGACTGTCGCTGTGGCTTCTCGTGCGGGGGGCGCCGGAGCCCGCGCCGCGCTGATCGCCGTCGCCACCCCGCCTGGCACCATGGTCGCGTGACCCGCCTCGATCCGCTCCGCCGTGCCGTCCTCGCCGTCGCCCTCATCAACCTCGGCTATGCCGTCGTCGAGTTCACGGTGTCGCAGCTCATCGGCTCCGTCGCGCTCGTCGCGGACTCGATCGACTTCCTCGAGGACGGCATCCTCAACCTGCTGATCTTCTTCGCGGCCGCGTGGCCGCTGCACCGGCGCTCGCGCGTGGGGCATGCGCTCGCGATCGTCATCCTCGTGCCCGCGATCGTCACGCTCGTCACCGCGGTCGTGAAGATCCTCGATCCCACGCGACCGGAGACGATCCCCCTCACCGTGACGGCCTTCGGCGCGCTCCTCGCCAACCTCGCCGCCGCCGCGATCCTGGTGCGGCACCGCCACACGGGCGGGTCGCTCGCGCGCGCCGCGTGGCTGTCGGCCCGCAACGACGCGCTCGCGAACGTCGCGATCATCGCCTCCGCCGCGATCGCGCTGGCGTGGGTCTCCGGCTGGCCGGACATCGTCGTGGGGGTGGGCATCGCGCTGCTCAACGCGGACGCGGGCGTCAAGGTGTGGCGCGCCGCGTCGAAGGAGCGTCTCGAGGCCAAGCAGGCCGAGGCCTGAGCGCGACCCCTCCCGCGCATACCCTCCCGGGTATAGCCTCGAGGGGAGAGGAGGTCCCCATGTCCTTCGTTCGCTTCATGAGCTCGCCCGCCGGCCGGTGGACCCGGTCGCTCGCGGGCATCGCGCTCGGCATCGCCGGGGTCGCCCTCGGCGGCGCCTGGCTGTGGCTGCTCGCGCCCGCCGCGGTCTTCATGGCCGTCGGCGTGCTCGACGTATGCCTGCTGGCACCCCTCGCGGGGCTGCCGATGTCCGGCCCCAAGGTGCGCGCGATCGCCCGCTGACCCGCGGCCGCCCCGAGCGCGGGGCGGGCCCCGCGAGGTCCGCGCCCCGACGCCGCACCCACCCACGGTGCTTGAATGGAGGACGACCGTGCAGGCGGGATCGAGGGGGCTCGATGGGGACCGACGCGACGGCACCGGACGACGGCCTGTCCCAGGGGATCGTCCGCACCTACCTCTACATGCGCGTGGCCGTGGCGGCCATGGTGCTCCTGCTGTTCGTCGGCCTGGGTGTGCAGATCGTCCACGACGGCGGCGACCTGCGCAGCTCGATGAGCGCGTACTTCTACTCGCCGGTGCAGAGCATCTTCGTGGCCACGCTCGTCGCCGCCGGGATCCTCGCGATCGCGATCCGCGGCCGTCCCGGGCCCGAGAACGCGCTTCTCGACATCGCCGGCCTGCTCCTGCCGATCGTCGCCGCCATCCCCACGCCCCTCAAGGGGGACGAGGGCGCCGCATGCCCGCGCCGCGAGGCCTGCGTCCCGGCGCGCTACCTCGACCTCGTCGACGTCACGGTGACGAGCCTCGCCATCGTGGGCCTCGCCGGGCTGGTCTTCGCCTTCTTCACGCTGCGGGCGCGCCGCTGGGGCGACCGCTTCGACCGCTGGGGCCTCGCCGCCGCGACCGCCTTGTGGGTGCTGTTCGTGCCCGGCTTCTGGGGCTGGTGGGGCGAGGGCGTGCGCGGGTGGATCCTCGACCTCGGCCACTACGCCGCCGCGATCTCCGCGATCGCCGCGATGATCGCCGTCGCTTTCCTCAACGCGCGCGACACCGGCCACACGTTCAGCTTCGCGCGCAGGCCGCTGCGCGCCGCCCCGGTCTACCGGACGATCGCCTGGGCGCTCGCGGTCGTGCTGGCGCTGGGCGCCGTCATAGGGGTCGTCGAGCTGCGCCGCGGCTCCGCCGACACCACCCCGCTCGTGTTCTGGATCGAGGCGGCGGTCCTGGGGCTGTTCGCGATCTTCTGGACGGTGCAGACCCTCGAGTACCGCCAGTCCGGCCTTCCCGTCGAGGCGCGGTGACCGTCACGCCACCGCGACGGTGAGCGCGACGATGGCGAGCAGCGGCAGCACGCCCTGGAACGCGGCCGCCCGCGCGTACGCCCGCGACCCCGACACCAGCACGAGCGCGGCCGCGGCCATCGACCCGCAGCCCGCGTAGACCAGCGCCGCGCCCGCCGCGGTCGACCCGGCCGCGAGCAGCACGATGCCCGTCCCCGCGACCACCGCGAGGAACAGGTTGTAGAAGCCCTGGTTGTACGCGAGCGTCCGGGTGACCCGCGCATCGTCCTCCGACGCGATCCCGAACACCCGCCGCGTCTCCGGCCGCATCCACGCGACCGACTCGAGCCAGAAGATGGCCACATGCACGAGCGCCGCGAGCCCCGCCAGCACCATCGCCGCGGCGAGCATCACAGCTCCACGCGCATGACCGCGCGGCCCGGGGTCGGTCGCGACACCTCCGCCATCCCGGCGGCCGCGAACACCGACGCCGACCCGACGAACAGGTCCGACGCCGTCCCGCCCTCCACGCGCGGGTAGCCCTCGACCGCCGTCGCGCCGCGCTCGCGGGCATGCGCGACGGCCGCGACGGCGAGCGCCTTCGCGAGCCCCCGCCCGCGGAAGCCCGTGCGCACCACGAAGCACGTGATCGCCCACACCCCCGCATCGTCCCGGTCCTCGTCGCGGCCGGCCCACGGGATGCGCGCGGTCCGCAGGCGCGGATAGGCGACACGCGGCTCGACGGCGACCCAGCCGGCCGGCTCGTCGTCGACGTACGCGACCAGCCCGGACGTCGACGTCGCGTCGGGGCGGCCGCACGCGGCCTGCTCGGCCAGCGCATCGGCCCGCGCCTCGCGGCCCGTGGACTGCCACTCGGACCGCGCGAGCTTGAACCACTGGCAGCGGCACGAGCGCGCGTCGCCGCCCTCCCGCATCACCGTGTCGAGGTCGTCGCGGGAGGCCTGGTTGGCAGGGACGATGCGCGGATCGCTCATGCGGTCAGGCTAAGCCCGCGTAGGCTCGCGGCATGGGTAGAGACAAGCGGGTCACGTACGTCCTGGTCGACGGCGAGAACATCGACGCCACGCTCGGCACGTCGATCCTGGGGCGCCGGCCGCGGCCCGAGGAGCGTCCGCGCTGGGAGCGCGTGCTGCGCCACACCGAGGAGCGGTGGGGTCAGCCGGCCCAGGGCCTGTTCTTCCTCGCGGCCAACAACGAGCTGCCGATGACGTTCGTGCAGGCGCTGCTCGCGATCGGCTTCCGGCCGGTGCCGCTGTCGGGCTCGGCGGGGGAGAAGGTCGTCGACATCGCGATCCAGCGCACCATGGAGGCGCTGCGCGAGCGCGACGCCGACGTGGTGCTGGTGAGCAACGACGGCGATTTCGTCGATCAGGTCGAGGACCTCCTCGACGGCCGGCGCGTGGGCCTCGCGGGCTTCGTCGAGTTCCGCAACAGCGGCTTCATCGAGCTCCAGGAGCAGGGCCTCGAGTTCTTCGACCTCGAGTACGACGTGCACGCGTTCAACGAGACGCTGCCGCGCGTGCGGATCATCCCGATCTCCGAGTTCGACCCCGCGCAGTTCCTCTAGCCGGCTCGCGGGGCGCGCTCAGACGGGGCGCGGCCCGCGTGGCTCGGGCGGCTGCGTCTCGAGCGCGTCGCCGTCGAAGGACGCGATGCGGGCGGCCGCCCCGGCGACCACCGCCCAGTCCTCGTCGGTGAGGTGCGCGAGCCCCGGCAGGATCATCGCGGACAGCTGCGCGTGCCAGGCTTCCGCCTCGTCGCTGCCCGCGTCCGTGAGCGCCACCATGTCGGCGCCGCTGCCGCCGGCGTCGAGGTGGCGCGTGAGCAGGCCGCGGTCCTCGAGCATCGCCACGCTGTGCGCGAGTGCCGGCGCCGCGATCCGCAGGGCGGCCGAGAGGTCGCGCATCGACATCGCGCCCTCGGAGTGCAGCGTGGCGAGGAGCTGGCGGGTTGACGATGCGGTGCGGTCGCCGTGGGCGGACACGGTGACCCGGATCATGCGGTGCACCGCGGTGACCAGCTCCGAGAGGGCGGCCTGACGCTCATCGTCCATGGCGCCATCCCACGCCCCCCGGGCGCGGCCGTCAAGAGCTCCGGGGCCCGGCTCTCCGCATCGTCCGGTATGTCTTCCGCATCGCGAGGTATGTCCCACGAATTGGCCTGTGCGCGTGCGGCGCGTACGATTGCAGGGTTGCCCGAACAGCGGGAGCCGACGGAGCCCCCCGGGCCCCACAAACCGACGCCAGGAGTACGTAGTGACCAGCGCCCTCGAGAAGATCGACGCCACGACCGTCAAGCTCACGGTCAACCTCACCGAGGCGGACCTCGCCGACAGCATGCAGCACGCCTACGAGCACGTGGGCAAGCAGGTCCAGATCCCCGGCTTCCGCAAGGGCAAGGTCCCCGCGAAGGTCCTCGAGCAGCGCGTCGGCAAGGGTGCGATCATCGAGCACGCCGTCAACGACGGCCTCCCCAAGTGGTACTCGGAGGCCGTCCGCGAGACCGGCATCCGCCCCTTCGGCCAGCCCGAGGTCGAGGTCACCAAGGTCCCCGGCATCGTCGAGGGTGACGAGGGCCTCGAGTTCACCGCGGTCGTCGAGGTGCGCCCCGAGGTGACCCTCCCCGCCGCCACCGACCTCACCATCGAGGTCGAGCCGATCGCCGTCTCCGACGAGGACGTCAACGAGCGCCTGGACGCGCTCCGCGAGCGCTTCGGCACCCTCGTGGGCGTCGACCGCCCCGCCGCCGAGGGCGACTTCGTCACCATCGACCTCACCGCCGTCATCGGCGACGAGACCATCGACACCGTGCAGGGCACCTCCTACCAGGTGGGCGCCGGCAACATGCTCGAGGGCATCGACGAGGCCATCACCGGCCTGTCCGCCGACGAGCAGACCACCTTCGAGGGCCCCCTCGCCGCCGGCGACCACGCCGGCGAGACCGCGCAGATCACCGTCACGGTGACCGCCGTCAAGACCCGCGAGCTCCCCGAGGCGGACGACGACTTCGCCCAGCTCGCCTCCGAGTTCGACACCATCGCCGAGCTCCGCGAGGACCTGCAGTCGCAGGCCGCGCGCATCAAGACCAACAACCAGGCCATGGAGGCCCGCGAGAAGCTTCTCGAGAAGCTGACCGAGGCCACCGAGTTCGAGCTCCCCAAGAAGGTCATCGAGACCGAGGTCCACAACCACCTCGAGAACGAGAACCGCCTCGAGGACGACGAGCACCGCGCCGAGGTCACCGAGGAGGCCACCAAGGCCCTCCGCACCCAGATCCTCCTCGACCAGCTCGCGGACGACCTGGACATCGACGTCGAGCAGCCCGAGCTCCTCGACTACCTCATCAACTCGTCGCGCCAGTACGGCATGGACCCGGGCACCTTCATCCAGCAGGTGGAGCAGGCCGGCCAGATCCCCGCCATGGTCGCCGAGGTCGCCCGCTCGAAGGCCACCGCCTTCGCGCTGCGCCGCGCCACCGTGGTCGACACCGCGGGCGCCGCGGTGGACCTCTCCGAGGTCATCGGCTCGATCGAGGACGAGAAGGCCGAGGAGGCCGCCGCCGAGGACGCCGCCGCCGAGTAACCCTCCGCGACCCGCTCGCAGACACGACGAGGCCCCGGTCACCGTGAGGTGGCCGGGGCCTCGTGCCGTGTCCGGGGGCGGGCGGGTCAGATCGCCATCGCGTTGTCGAGCTCGTTCTGGATGTTCGTCCACCAGTCGACGCACTCGGGGTCCGAGGCGCAGCTCGCGACGCCGACGATCACCGCGATGACCACGATGATGCCGATGACGATCTGCACGTAGCCCAGGATGAGGCCCGCGATGCCGAGCCCCTTGAGGTCCGCCTCGCCCTTGTTCGACGCGGACACGCCCAGGTGGCCGAAGATCACGCCGACCAGGCCCAGGCCCAGGATGCTCGTGACGAACGACGTGATGTTCATCCACGTCTTCGCGCCGGACTGGCCCGGCGGGCGCTGCGGCGGGGGCTGCTGCTGCGGGTAGCCCGCCTGCGCGGCCCCGGGCTGAGCGTACGTCGGCTGGGGCTGCTGGTACGGCGGCGCCGGCTGCTGAGGCTGCTGCTGGTACGGGGGAGCCGGCTGCTGGTACGGCGGGGACGCAGTCGGGGACGATGCGGCGGCGGGCTGCGCCGGCGGCTCGGGGGCGGCGGGCGTCGGCTCGGTCGACGGCGCGGGCTCGTAGGCGGTCGGCTCCGCCGGGGTGGGCTCCGGGGGCTTCTCGTTCTCGTCGGGCGTGGACATCGTCCCTCCTCGGGTCGCGTGTGCGGGACCTCTCCTCAGGCTAGCCGCGCGCGGCCCCGCGGGCGCGGCGAGGGCCTGGTATTCCTACGCGTTCGGGTCCGTGCACCAGTCGGCGGGGTTGTCGCCGCCGCACTCGCTCACCACCCAGCCGATGACGACGAAGAACACGATCATCGCGACGATGCCGAGCACCGTGACGACGTAGCCGATGATGAGGCCCGCGAGACCGGTGCCCCGGTTGTCGGCCTCGCCGCGCTTGGCGGCGCTCAGGCTGAGGTGGCCGAAGACGATGCCCGCGATCGCCGTGAACCACGTGAAGAGGCCCACGAGGGACAGGATGAGCGAGGTGAGGCCCATCCAGTTCTTCTCGCGGGACGATGCGGGCGCGTAGCCGCCGTACGGCGGCTGGGGCGCGGGAGCGGCGGGCTGCGCGTAGGCCGGCGGCTGCTGCGCGTACTGCGGCTGCTGCGGCTGGGGCTGCTGCGGGGCGCCCTGGTCGGGCGTGGGGCCGTACGGGTCCTGCGGTGCGTTGCTCATGGCGTCCTCCTCGCCGCCCCGGCGGCGGCCTCTCCCTCGACGCTAGCGAGCGCGACGGGGCCGCCGCATCGTCCGCGCGCCCGATACGGCCCTGATCCCTCCTCGGGGTGTCGCTCCTGGGTCGGCTACTGGACCGTGACGGTCGAGCTGCTCGCCACGAGCGCGATCGCGGCGACGAGGTACACGATGCCCGCGATCAGGCCCAGGTAGCCGAGGACGAGGCCGGCGATGCCGATGCCCTTGTACTCGGCGTCGCCGCGCTTGGACGCCGCGACCCCCAGGTGGCCGAAGATCACCGCGAGCAGCGAGCCGACCACCGGCACGAGCAGCGCGCACACCAGCGACGTGACGTTCATCCACGTCTTCGTGGGGCGCGGCGCGTAGCCGTAGGCGGGCTGCCCGGGGGCCGCGTAGCCCGGGGTCGCGCCGCCCGGGGCCGCGTAGCCGGGGGCCGCGTAGCCGCCCGGCGCGGCGTAGCTCTCGGCGGCCCCGTAGGCCGTGTTCGGGGCGGGGGCGGGAGGCGTCTGCATCGCGGCGTAGTCGGAGGTCGAGACGGGCGCGGGAGGCGCCACCGTCATCTCCGAGACGGGCTCCGGGTCCCAGCTCTCCTGGACCGGAGCGCTCGGCTCGACCGGGCGCATCGTCCCCTCGCCCTGGGCCTGCAGGTACGCGTCGTCGTTGGTCGTCATGCGTGTCCCCTCATCGCGGGCGTCCCTCGCGCCCGACACGACCGTAGCCGTTCACCCCGTAGCGAAACCAGGGGGGAAACGGCATCGCGGCGTCGGTCGCGCGCGTTACTGTCGACCAGGACGCTCGACAGGAGGAGACACGTGAACGACATCACGGCGCGAGGCGATGGGCCCAGCATGGGGCTCAACGACTCGATCTTCAACCGGCTGCTGCGGGAGCGCATCATCTGGCTGGGCGACGAGGTGCGCGACGACAACGCGAACGCCATCTGCGCCCAGATGATGCTGCTCGCGGCCGAGGACCCGGACCAGGACATCTACCTGTACATCAACAGCCCCGGCGGCTCGATCACCGCGGGCATGGCGATCTACGACACGATGCAGTACATCAAGCCCGACGTCGCGACGGTCGCGATGGGCATGGCGGCCTCGATGGGCCAGTTCCTGCTCTCGTCCGGCGCGCCGGGCAAGCGCTTCGCGACGCCCCACGCCCGCGTGATGATGCACCAGCCCTCGGGCGGCATCTACGGCACCGCGACCGACATCCGCATCAACGCGGAGCTCATCATGCACATGAAGAAGGTGCTCGCCGACCTCACCGCCGCGCAGACCGGCAAGACGATCGAGCAGATCACCAAGGACGCCGACCGCGACCGCTGGTTCACCGCGGACGAGGCCCTCGAGTACGGCTTCGTCGACAAGGTCATCAAGCACGCGGCCGAGGCCGGCGACAAGTCCCAGGGAGGCAAGGCGTGAGCGAGATCCAGCGCGCGTTCCAGGCGGCCGGTCGCACGGCCGGCACGTTCGGCGGCGGGGCGGCGGACGCCCCCTCGTCGCGCTACATCCTTCCCCAGTTCGAGGAGCGCACGGCCTACGGCTTCAAGCGCCAGGACCCGTACGCGAAGCTGTTCGAGGACCGCATCATCTTCCTCGGCGTGCAGATCGACGACGCGTCCGCCGACGACGTGATGGCGCAGCTCCTGGTCCTCGAGTCGCAGGACCCGGACCGCCTCATCACCCTGTACATCAACTCGCCCGGTGGCTCGCAGACCGCGCTCACCGCGATCTACGACACGATGCAGTACATCAAGCCGGAGATCCAGACGGTGTGCCTCGGCCAGGCGGCCTCGGCGGCGGCGGTGCTGCTCGCCGCGGGCACCCCGGGCAAGCGCCTCGCGCTGCCCAACGCCCGCGTGATGATCCACCAGCCGCGCATCGAGGGCGGCGCCCGTGCGCAGGCCTCGGACATCGAGATCTACGCGGAGGAGATGCTCCGCATGCGCGAGTGGCTCGAGAACACGCTCGCCTTCCACTCGGGTCAGACCGCGGAGAAGGTGCGCGAGGACATCGAGCGCGACACGTTCCTCTCGGCCGAGCAGGCCAAGGAGTACGGCCTGGTCGACCAGGTGCTCGAGTCCCGCAAGGGCACGCAGATCATCCACTCGTAGGGATCTGCCGGCCGTCCACGAGGGGCGCCGCGCGCGGAGCGATCCGCGGCGGCGCCCCTCGTGCGTTCCCGGGGCGCGCCTCGTGCCGTCGCGGGACGAGCATCGTCCCGTCCAGTCCCGTCGCGGGGCTGGGCCTCGCCCGCCTCGCCGGTCGCCTCCGGCGCTCCCGCGGTGGCCGCAGCCCGCCACCTCCGGCGCTTCCCCGGTCGCCGTCGCCCGCCGCGTCCGGCGCTTCCCCGGTCGCCGTCGCCCACCGCCCGCCCGTCGCCGGCCCCGCCGCGTTTCGGGGCGATGTCGGGAAGGTCACGATTCATCCGGATGTTCCCTTGTCGTGCCTGCTAGCGTGGATCGGGCCGCACGGGTCCGGCGCGCCGTCTCCCGCTTGTCGGAGCACCTAGGTAGCCTGGAGAGGCACGACAGCGTTCGTGAGAGGAGCCTCCGGATGAACCGACCCGCCGACAGCGGCGACCTGCTCAAGTGCTCGTTCTGCGGAAAGACGCAGAAGCAGGTGCGCAAGCTCATCGCGGGCGGGGGCGTGTACATCTGCGACGAGTGCATCGAGCTGTGCAACGAGATCATCGAGGAGGAGTTCGCGGAGCAGGTCGAGGCCGAGCTCACCGAGCTGCCCAAGCCCCGCGAGATCTTCGACTTCCTGGGGCAGTACATCGTGGGCCAGGACAGCGCCAAGCGCGCCCTGTCGGTCGCGGTGTACAACCACTACAAGCGCGTGCGCGCGGGCGAGACCCGGCTCAAGGGCGACGAGGACCAGGTGGACATCGCCAAGTCCAACGTCCTCTTCATCGGCCCCACCGGAACCGGCAAGACGTACCTGGCCCAGACCCTCGCGAAGATGCTCAACGTGCCCTTCGCGATCGCGGACGCCACGGCCCTCACCGAGGCCGGCTACGTGGGCGAGGACGTCGAGAACATCCTCCTCAAGCTGCTGCAGGCCGCCGACTACGACGTCGACAAGGCCCAGCGCGGCATCATCTACATCGACGAGATCGACAAGGTCGCCCGCAAGGCCGAGAACCCGTCGATCACGCGCGATGTGTCCGGCGAGGGCGTGCAGCAGGCGCTGCTGAAGATCCTCGAGGGCTCCGTGGCCTCGGTGCCGCCGCAGGGCGGGCGCAAGCACCCGCACCAGGAGTTCATCCAGATCGACACCACCAACGTGCTGTTCATCCTCGGCGGCGCGTTCGCCGGCCTCGAGGAGATCATCAGCTCGCGCGTGGGCCGCAAGGGCATCGGCTTCGGCTCGACCCTCAAGGAGGCGGACAACTCCGACCTCTTCTCGGAGGTCACGCCGGCGGACCTGCACAAGTTCGGCCTCATCCCCGAGTTCATCGGCCGCATGCCGGTCATCGCGACCGTCAACCCGCTCGACGTCGACGCGATGGTCAACATCCTCACGCAGCCCAAGAACGCGCTGGTGAAGCAGTACCAGCGCATGTTCGAGCTCGACAACGTGGAGCTCGAGTTCGACGACGACGCGGTGCGCGCGATCGCCGAGCAGGCGCTCGAGCGCGGCACCGGTGCCCGCGGCCTCCGGGCGATCATGGAGGAGGTCCTCCAGGAGACCATGTTCGAGGTCCCGGGCCGCGACGACATCGCACGCGTCATCGTCACCCGCGAGACGGTCCTCGACCGCGCCCGCCCGGCCTTCGAGGGCCCGCTGGAGGAGCAAGGCGCGGCCTAGGCCCCCGCCTTCCCACCCCCACCGCGGCACCATCCCCACCGCGCTGCGGGGAACTCAGCGACGCTTTTCAGAGGTTTCCGACTCCTACGGGGAACTGAGCGACGCTCGCCGCGTCCAGGCGCACCGATGTCCCCAGCCCGCGGTGGTGCCCTCCGCCGTCCCGAGCGCGCCGTGAAGCGCCCGCCGCGCGCGCGGCCCCGCCTACAACGGAGCCATGACTCACCTCAGGTCGCTCCCGACCGCCGACGCCACCGGCTCCCTCGCCGAGACGCTGCGGCGGTATCCCCGGGCCTTCACCTTCGAGGAGCTCGTAGGGCTGTCCTCCGAGCGCAAGGCGCGGACCGCGGTGGCACGAGGCGAGGCGGTGCGACTCCTCCCGAACGTCTACGTCGGCGCCGTGCATGCCGACTCCTTCACCGCGAGGGTCGATGCGGCTCTGCTGTGGGCGGGACCGAACGCCGCGCTGTCGGGAGTCGCCGCGATGTTCCTGTGGGGCTTCGTCACCGATCCGCCCGCCCAAATCGAGATCACCCTCCCGCACGCGGAGCGGCCCTACCCGCCGTCCTGGATCCGGCTCCGCCGGCTCACGTATTCGCCACCCACCATGCGGCTCGGACGGGCGACCGTCGTGGGCCCCGACCTCGCGGTGATCTTCGGCTACGGAATGCTGCCGCGCGACCGTCGGGCGACCGCTGTCCACCGCGCCGTCAGCACCGGCTTCACCACCCCGCGCGGGCTGCAGGAGGCGCTCGAGCGGGTGCCGAGGTGTCTCGCCCGCAAGGAGCTCACCCGGCGTATCGACTCCGCGGCACGTGGAGCCGAGAGCTACCTCGAGGAGAAGGGCCTGCGGAACGTCTTCAATACCAAGGAGTTCGCCCGTCTGCTCCGCCAGCACCTCGTGCGTGCTGCGGGGGAGACGTACCGCCTCGACATGTACGACCCCGCCACGATGACCGCTATCGAGCTCGACGGTGCCGCCTTCCACACCGACCCGCTGAGCCGGCAACGCGATCTGCGGCGCGATGCCAACCTGGCGCGGGTCGGCATCCAGACCGTGCGGCTGACCTATCGCGACATCACCGAGCGACCCGAGTGGTGCCGGGCACTGGTGCGGGGAGTGCTCGAGGCGCGCAGCGCGCGGTGAGCGACCGCCGGTCTCGAGCTGCTGGCGAGCAGCTTGAGGAGCCGTCAGCCCGCCCCTGGCACGAGAGCGCGCGCGGGAGCGAGCGCCGCCACCACGTTGGCCGCGTCCTCGCCCACGCCGCCTAGCAGCGGAGAGGCCAACCGAGTCTGGAACGGCATGCCGACGAAGCCGAGCCCCGGCACCTCGGGCACGAGGCCGAAGGGCGCCACCGGGAATCCGTGTGCGTCGCGCTCGAGTGCGGGGATGTCGATCCACGACAGGTTCCCGCGGTAGCCGGTGCACCACAGCACGGCATCGACGTCGAGCGGCGCGCCATCGGCGACGGGGAGGCCCCTGTCGACGCCGTCGATCCTGCCCGCCCGGCGGACGCCCGCGGCCGCGACGTCACGCGCGGAGATGCGGATCAGCGGTGCGCCGTGCGCCAGCGCCCGCGGCGCGACCCTGCGGCCGAGGGGTGTGCGACGATTCAGCACCTTCGTGATCATGACCCACCATGCACCGCCCGCGACGGCGAGCAGCGCGTCGGGCGGGTGGGGTGTGGGGCGACCCGCGATGGTCACCTGGCGGCCGGCCCGTGCGAGGTCGACCGCGAGCTCGGCGCCCGACGTCCCGAAACCCACGACCAGGACGCGCCGCCCGGGCACGTCAGCAGGGGAGCGGTAGCTGTCGGAGTGCAACTGGGTGATGCTCGGGTCGAGTCCGGCGCCGACGTCCGGCACGTGCGGGAGCGAGGTCGCGCCGGTCGCCACCACCACCGAGCGCGCCGCCAGGGCCCCGGTCGACGTCTCGAGCGCGAAGCCGCCCGCGTCGCGCGAGAGCCGGGTCACCCTCGCGCCGTGCCGCAAGGCGATCCCGTGCACCTCCCGGTAGCGTGCCAGGTAGTCCGCGACCTCGTCCTTCGTCGGGAAGTACCCGCGCGGCTTCTCCCAGGGAAGGCCCGGCATGGTCGAGTGCTGGACGGGCGTGAACAGGCGGAGCGAGTCCCAGCGTCTGCGCCACTGGTCGCCGGGGGAGGCGCCCGCGTCGAGCACGACGTGGTCGACTCCCGCCCGGCTGAGGTGGTACGCGGCGGCGAGTCCCGCCTGGCCGCCTCCGATGACCACGACATCGTGCTGATCGTCCATCGCGCACCTCCGGACACGCGCTTGATGGAACCATGTTCCATTTACTAGAACGCTATTCTAGTTTCGTGGATGACGTCAAGACCTCTCGCGGATCCCGTGCTCATCGCCGGCACGCCGAGGCCACGCGCTCGCGCATCGTCGAGGCGGCGCATCGGCTCATGGTGCAGAAGGGGTACGGCCGGACGTCGATCAGCGACATCGCGCGAGCGGCGGACGTGGCCGTGCAGACCGTCTACAACGCGGTCGGAAGCAAGCGTGAGGTCCTCGATGCCGTGCTGGACGCCGTCGCCGCGGGTCCGGGGGCGCCGCGGCGCGTACCCGAGTTCATGGCGGAGAGGGCAGGAGCGACCTCCACGGCTCGCGAGATGGTGGCAGTGCTCGCAACGTGGTTCGCGGAGTCCCAGCCGCGCGTCGCGCCCGTGATCCGGCTCATCCGCGAAGCCGCCGCGCACGACGATTCGATCGCTGAGCTGGAGCGGCGTCGAGCCTCCCAGCGGCTCGCGAACTACGGCCGTGCCGCCGATCAGCTCCGCGAGCGCCCCGGCGCCCGGGAGCTGCCGCGCGAGGACGTCGCCGCGATCATCTGGAGCATCGGGCATCCGCAGACCTACGCCCAGCTCGTCGAGGTCGAGGGATGGTCGATCGACGCGTACGCGGGCTGGGTCGAGCGCTCCCTCGCGGTGGCGTTGCTCGAGGGCTGAGCGGGCCGAGGCGTCGCCCAGTTCCCCGTAGGAGTCGCAAACCTTCCAGAACCGTCGCTGAGTTCCCCGCAGCGCGGTGGACGGGGGCGACGGGTGGGGGGAGGGCGGGGGTCAGGCCTCGCCGAGGACCGCGTTCTCCGTGCGCATCACCGTCGGGTCCGCGATCTCGTCCGGCGAGCCGTCCTCCGAGCCCAGGCCGTCGACGTTGGGCTCGAGCGCGGCCTCGGTGTCGACGATCTGCATCGCCTCGACGCGGCCCGCCGACAGCAGGTCCGCCTTCGTGGCCCGCACGAAGCCCGCCTTCGCGGCCGGCACCAGCAGGTCCACGGACGTCAGCGGCGTGCGCTGCGAGACCTTCGCCTCGGACTTGACCTTGCGGAGCACGGACAGCGCCTCGCCGGCCGCGGCCAGCAGCGGCGCGCCCGAGGACGCCTCGCCGGCTGCAGTACGCAGCGGGGCGGAGGTCGGCCACTCGGCGCGGTGCACCGAACCGGGCTGGTACCAGCTCCACACCTCCTCGGTCGCGAACGGCAGCACCGGCGCGAACAGGCGCAAGAACGTGCCGAGCGCGAGCGTCAGCGTGGTGCGGGCCGATGCGGCGCCCTCCGAGCACGGCGCGTACGGGTCGATCGCCTCACCCGGGGCGGCGCCGTCGTAGGCGCGCGCCTTGACGAGCTCGAGGTAGTCGTCGCAGAACGTCCAGAAGAGCGTCTCCGCGACCTCGAGCGCACGGGTGTGGTCGTAGCCCTCGAGCGCCTTGGTGGAGGCGTCGACGACGTCGGCCAGCGCGGACAGCATCGCCCGGTCGAGCGGCTCGGTGACCGAGCCCGCGGCGACCGCGTCGGCCGCAGCGATGCCCTGCTCCAACGACGCACCGGCCGCGGTCGAGATGCCCGTCGCGCCCAGCACGAACTTCGAGGCGTTGAGCACCTTCATCGCGAGGCGGCGGCCGATCTTCATCTGACCCTCGTCGAAGGCCGCGTCCGTGCCCAGGCGCGCCGCAGCGGCCCAGTAACGCACCGCGTCCGAGCCGTGCTGCTCGAGCAGGCCCATCGGCGTGACGACGTTGCCCTTCGACTTCGACATCTTCTTGCGGTCGGGGTCGAGGATCCAGCCGGAGATCGCCGCGTGCTTCCACGGCAGCGTGCCGTGCTCCTGGTGCGCGCGCACCACGGTGGAGAACAGCCACGTGCGGATGATGTCCTGGCCCTGCGGGCGCAGGTCCATGGGGAACGTGGCCGCGAACAGCGCGGGGTTGTCGCGCCACCCGCACACGATCTGCGGGGTGAGCGACGAGGTCGCCCACGTGTCCATGATGTCCTTCTCGCCGGTGAAGCCCCCGGGCACGTCCCTCTGGTCGGCGGAGAACCCGACAGGCACGTCCACCGACGGGTCGACCGGCAGCGACGCCTCATCAGGCACCAGCGGGTGGTCGAAATCGGGCGAGCCGTCCGCGAGCACGGGGTACCAGACTGGGATCGGCACGCCGAAGAAGCGCTGACGCGAGATCAGCCAGTCGCCCGTCAGGCCCTTGACCCAGTTCTCGTAGCGCACGCGCATGAAGTCGGGCTCGAAGTCGAGCTCGGACCCGCGCGCGACCAGCTCCGCGTTGAGACCGGCATCGGTGCCGCCATTGCGGATGTACCACTGGCGCGTGGTGACGATCTCGAGCGGCTTGTCGCCCTTCTCGAAGAACTTCACGGGGTGCGAGATGGCGCGCGCGTCGCCGTCCATCACGCCCGCCTCCTGCAGCATCTCGACGATGCGCTTCTGGGCGGAGAACACGGTCATGCCGGCGAGCTCGCCGAACGCGGCGAGACCCTCGGGCGACTCGATCCCGTGCGGCGCCTCGGCCAGCACGCGGCCGTCCCAGCCGATGACCGGGCGCGTCGGCAGGCGCAGCTCGCGCCACCAGGTGACGTCGGTGATGTCGCCGAAGGTGCAGATCATCGCGATGCCGGACCCCTTCTCGGGGTTGGCGAGGTGGTGCGCGACGACGGGCACCTCGACGCCGAACAGCGGCGTCCGCACGTGCTTGCCGAAGAGCGGCTGGTAGCGCTCGTCGTCCGGATGCGCGACCAGCGCGACGCACGCAGGAAGCAGCTCGGGGCGGGTCGTCTCGATCCAGATGGACTCGTACGAGCCGGTCGCCTCCTCCATGTCCGCCGCCGGCTCGAAGGCCAGGCGGTGGTACGCGCCGGGACGCTCGCGGTCCTCGAGCTCGGCCTGCGCGACCGCGGTGCGGAACGTCACGTCCCACAGGGTCGGCGCCTCGGCCTGGTAGCACTCGCCGCGCGACAGCCCGCGCAGGAACGCCTGCTGGGCGACCGCCTGCGACGAGGGGGAGATGGTCTGGTAGGTGCGCGACCAGTCGACCGACAGGCCCAGGTGACGCCACAGCGCCTCGAACTGCTTCTCGTCCTCGGCGGTGAGGCGCTCGCACAGCTCGACGAAGTTCTTGCGCGAGATCGGCTGCTGGTCCGCGGCCTTGATCGACTTGCCCTCGCCGCCCTGGTGCGGGGGCTCGTAGCCGTCGACGTAGGGCAGGGTCGGGTCGCAGCGCACGCCGTAGTAGTTCTGCACGCGGCGCTCGGTGGGCAGGCCGTTGTCGTCCCACCCCATCGGGTAGAACACCTCGCGGCCGCGCATGCGCTGGAAGCGGGCAACCACGTCCGTGTGCGTGTAGCTGAAGACGTGGCCGACGTGGAGGGAGCCCGACACGGTCGGCGGCGGGGTGTCGATCGAGTACACCTGCTCGCGGGTCTTCGACTCGTCGAAGCGGTAGGTTCCGGAGGCCTCCCAGGCCTCGTTCCAGCGGTCCTCAAGCCCGTCGACGGTGGCCTTGTCAGGGATGCGCGAAGTCATGCGCGCCATTCTTCCAGAGCGGGGACGGTGCGCGGGAATCGGGAGCAGGGACGATGCGCGGCACCTGGCGGGCGGGCGGCACGCCTCCCGTACCGGTGGACGATGCGCGGGTACCGTTCCGCGCATGGAGGCGAGGGTCGGCGCCGGCTTCCTCAAGGCGCTCGAGAGGCTGGACGGCGACGTCGGCGACGCCCTCGAGCCGCGCCTGCGCGACATGATCCGCCTGCGGGTGTCGCACCTCAACGGCTGCCACCACTCGATCCGCCTGCACTCCGAGTCCCTCGCGAAGGCGGGCACCCGTCCCGACCTCATCAGCGCGCTCGCGCGTCCCGCCCGCCAGATCCGGCCCGGCCTCGTGACGGACGGGGAGGCCGCCGCGCTGCGCCTCGCCGAGGTGCTCACCGACGCGCCGCGCGCGCTCGAGCAGGAGGCCCGCGAGCAGGCGGGGGCGTGGTTCAACGGCAAGCAGATCGGCGCGATCGTCGAGGTCGTGGCCCTCACGAACGCGTGGAACCGCGTGATGCGCGGGATGGACTGAGGCTCAGTCGTCCAGGTTGTCGAGCATGTGCCGCAGCACCTCCGCGGCGACCTCGACATCGTGCGCCGCGATCCCGGCGGTCGCCTCGGTCGCGATGCCGTCGATGGCGGCGTGCAGCTCGTCGAGCGCCTCGCGGCCGCCCTGGGTCGCGACGCGCAGCCCGTCGACCTCGTCGGCCCACCCCGCCACGGCGAGCGCGTTCCACGTCTCGGTGAGCAGACCCGGTCCGTAGCCGACCGGCATCGACCCCTCGAGCACCTCCCAGGTGACCGGGTCGTGCGAGTCCGCGAGCCGGCTCAGCATGACGAACTCGGCGCGCGTGCTGGACCGGTCGGCGAGCGCCTCGTCGAAGGCGAGGTCGAAGGCGTGCGTGAGCATCCGCACGAGGATGTCGAGCCGCGGGGCGTCGTCGCTCATACGGTCAGGCTACGTCGCCTCGGGCTCGTTCGGCGGGCCGCCGGCGCGCTCGACCATGAGGTCGGCGATCTCGTGCACGCCCACGAGCACGCGGCTCGCGCCCTGCGCCTGGAGGTACGCGACGTCGCGCTTGCCGTGGCCGCGCGCGACGATGTCGGCGTCCGGCGCGAGCTCGCGGGCCTTCGCGACGATCGCGCCCGCGTTGAGCGGGTCGGGCACGCCGACGAGCACCGCACGCGCCGCCTCGATGCCGGCGGCGTGCAGCACCTTGGCGCGCGCGGCGTTGCCCAGGATCGCCTCGTGGCCCGCGGCGCGGATGCGCTCGACCCGGGTCTCGTCGTCGTCGATCACCACGACGGGGATCTCCGCGCCCCACAGGCCCTCGGCGACGCGCCCGCCGACCCGGCCGTAGCCCACCACGACCACGTGGCCGGTGGCGTGCGACTCCACCGGGCCCTCCGCATCGTCCACCGCGACGCCCTCCCGGCGCGCGTAGACGCGCGCGACCCACGCGAACAGCAGCGGGTTGAGGATGATCGACACGATCGCGCCGGCGAGCACGAGGTCCTGCGCGTCCTGGTGGAGCACCTCGAGGTCGGCGCCGAGGGTGACGAGGATGAAGGAGAACTCGCCGATCTGCGCGAGCGAGGCGCCCACGACCAGCGCCATCGACCGCGAGTACTTGAGCGCCCGCACGAGCGCGTACGCGACCACGAGCTTGCCGCCGACGATGATCGCGACCGTCGCGAGCAGCGCGACCGGCTGCCGCCAGACGATGCTCGGGTCGACCAGCATGCCGACCGCGACGAAGAACAGCACCGCGAACGCGTCGCGCAGCGGCAGGGAGTCCTCGGCGGCGCGGTGGGACAGGTCGGACTCCCGCAGGATCATGCCCGCGAAGAACGCGCCGAGCGCGAACGACACCTCGAACAGCCACGCCGCGCCCACCGCGACGCCCAGCCCGATCGCGAGCACGCCGAGCGTGAAGAGCTCGCGCGAGCCGGTGTCCGCGACGCGGGCGAGCGTCCACGGGATGACCCGCCGGCCCACGAACCACATGAGCGCGACGAAGCCGGCGACGCGCGCGACGGTGAGGGCCAGCTCCCCGGCGAGCTCGGCGCCGGTGACGTCCGCGCCGCCCGCGAGCACCGGCACCACGACGAGCGCGATCACCATCGCGAGGTCCTCGACGATGAGCCAGCCGACCGCGATGTGCCCGGCGCGCGTGTCGAGCATCTGGCGCTCCTCGAGCGCGCGCAGCATCACCACGGTCGACGCGACGGACAGCGCGAGGCCGAACAGCAGCGACCCGGCCGTGCCCCAGCCGAGCACGAAGCCCAGCCCCGTGCCCAGCGCCGTCGCCACCGTCATCTGCGCGATCGCGCCCGGCAGCGCGACGCGGCGCACCGCGAGCAGCTCCTTGAAGGAGAAGTGCAGCCCGACGCCGAACATCAGCAGGATCACGCCGATCTCGCTCAGCTGCGTCGCGAGGTCCACGTCGCCCACGTACCCGGGGGTGTACGGGCCGATGAGGAGGCCGGCGGCGAGGTAGCCGACGATGGGGGACAGCCGCGCCTTCTGCGCGAGGAACCCGAGGATGAAGGCCGCCACCAGGCCCACCGCGATCGTCGTGATGAGGGGAGCGTGATGCAGCATGCCCCGACACTATCCGGCGAAGTTTGCGGACAGATGTCCGGTTCGGGTCGAGCGATCCTATGCGATCCGACGCGCGGGAGGCCCCCGATGCGCTACTGTCTAGGCACAAGGTCCTAGACCTGATTCGTCTTTGACGCCGGCCGCAAGTCCCTGGTGGCCGGAAGACTTGGTCGACAGCACCACGAGGGCGCCTCTTCGGAGGCGCCCTCGTCGTCTTTCCAGGCACCTTCCGCCCGGACGATGCGCCGGGAGCCTCTCGCGCATCGTCCCGGCGGCGCGGTAGCGTCGGGCCATGGAGAGATTCCTGCTCAAGGCGGCCGTGTTCCTCGCCTCCGCGGTGGCGGCGCTCGCGCTGACGTCGCTCCTTCTCGGCGACGACTTCGAGCTCAAGATCAGCGGGCTCATCACCGCGACGGTGATCTTCGCGCTCGCGCAGAGCCTCCTGTCGCCCATCATCGAGCGCCAGATCGAGAAGCGCGCGCGGGCGGTCGTGGGCGGCGTGGGCATCATCTCCACGTTCGTCGCGCTGCTCATCACCGCGACCCTCACCGAGGGGCTGGTCATCCACACCTTCGGCGCGTGGGCCGGCGGCACGCTGCTGGTGTGGCTCATCACCGCGATCGGCGTGTGGGTGCTGCCCGGGCTCTTCGACCGCATCGGCGACAAGGGCGACCAGGGCAAGGCCGTCGACAAGCCCGCCGCCGAGTAGCGCCGGGCCCGCGCATCGTCCCGACGCGCCATACGCGCGTCATGCCTGATTACCGCGCGAAACGGACATTCGAGTAGTAGCGTCGGGCTCATGGTGAGATTCCTGATCAACACGCTGATCTTCCTCGGTTCCGCGGCCCTCGGCCTGTGGATCACGTCGCTGGTGCTCGAGGGCTTCCAGATCGACTTCCTCGCGCTCGTCACCGCGTCGGTGATCTTCACCGTCGCGCAGTGGATCCTGTCGCCGCTGATCTTCAAGATGGCCACCAAGTACGCGAACGCGTTCCTGGGCGGCGTGGGGCTGGTGTCGACGTTCGTCGCGCTGCTCATCACCTCGCTCATGGTCGACAGCCTCACGATCGACGGCGTCGGGACATGGATCGCCGCGACCGTGCTCGTCTGGCTCATCACCGCGCTGTGCACCTGGCTGCTGCCGATGTTCCTGCTCAAGGAGGCGGCGGAGAAGAAGAAGGGCTGAGCCTCCGCCACGGATGTCGCGGACGCGCCGCCGGCCGAGGCCGGCGGCGCGTTCTGCTGTCCGGGCGGGTTTCTCGGCGGCCTGTCGCGACGCGCCGGAACGCGCGTATTCGGGGACCTTCGTCCCTTGCGAGGGATACCCTCGGGGGTATAAGCCTGAAAGGTAGGCCGCCAACGGTGACGGCCGGTCCGTATCAGCGAGGAAGGTGATCGGTCATGGCCCGTGTGGTCGTCCTGGGTGCCGGGGTTTCGGGGCACACCGCAGCGCTGTACCTGAGGAAGCTCCTGCCGCAGGAGCACGAGATCGTCGTGGTGAACCCCAAGCCCACGTACAACTGGATCCCGTCGAACATCTGGGTCGGCGTGGGGAAGATGGGGCACGACGACGTGGTCTTCGAGCTCGGACCCATCTACAAGAAGCAGGGCATCACCTTCGTGCAGGGCAAGGCCTTCGCGCTGTGGCCCGAGGGCGACGCGGACGATGCGCGGCCCGCGGTCGAGGTCGAGCACACCTCAGCCGGCCGCGACGGCGAGCACGAGAAGATCCGCTACGACTACGTCATCAACGCGACGGGTCCCAAGCTCAACTTCGGCGCGACGCCGGGCCTCGGACCGGACGCGGGCAACACGCTGTCGGTGTGCACGCCCGACCATGCGACCGAGGCGGCCGGCAGGCTCGCCGAGCTCAAGACGCGTCTGCGGACCCAGAAGCAGACCGTGGTGATCGGCGTCGGGCACGGCACGTGCACGTGCGAGGGCGCGGCGTTCGAGTACACGTTCAACGTCGAGCACGAGCTGCGCGAGGCGGGCGTGCGCCAGAACGCGGAGATCGTCTACCTCACCAACGAGAACGAGCTCGGCGACTTCGGCGTCGGCGGCATGCAGTTCGAGCAGAACGGCTACCGCACCTCGTCGGAGCTGTGGACGCAGTCGCTGTTCCGGGAGCGCGGCGTGCGCGCCATCACCGGCGCGGCCGTCACCTCGATCGAGCCCGGGGTCATCCACTACGACCAGCTCGACGGGTCGCACAACGACCTCGAGTTCGACTTCGCGATGCTGCTGCCGCCGTTCAAGGGCAACGACTGGAAGGCGTTCGACAGGGAGGGCGAGGACATCACCTCGACGGTGTTCGCGCCGTCGGGCTTCCTCAAGGTCGATGCGGACTACACGCCCAAGCCGTACGAGGAGTGGACCGCGAAGGACTGGCCGCGGACGTACCAGAACCCGACCTACCGGAACGTGTTCGCGGTGGGCATCGCGTTCGCGCCGCCGCACCAGATCTCGAAGCCGCGCGCCACCCCGGACGGGGTCGCGGTCGCACCGTCGCCGCCGCGCACCGGCATGCCGTCGGGGACCATGGGCAAGGTGGTCGCGAAGTCGATCGCCGACATGATCCTCAAGGGCGCCCCGGCCCCCACGCACTCGGCGTCGATGTCGGAGATGGCCGCCGCGTGCGTCGCCTCCGCGGGCCACGGCTTCCGCTCCGGCACGGCCGCCGCGATGACCATGAGCCCCGTGGTGCCGGACTGGGAGAAGTACCCCGAGACCGGCCGCGACCTCAAGGCGACGAAGGGCGAGATCGGACTGTCGGGCCACTGGGTGAAGCGCATGCTCCACACCCTGTTCATCTACAAGGCGAAGGCCCGTCCCGGGTGGACGTGGATCCCGGAATGATCGGAGGGCTCTGATGGACACCACCAACGAGCAGATCTCGCACGCGCCGCTGCCCACCGAGGGTGAGCTGAGGCGTCGGAGGAACGTGTTCGCGCAGCTCGCGAGGTTCATCGGGACCTCGTGGACGATGTGGAGGCTCGCGCAGAAGCACCACTGAGCCGCGCATCGGCCCGCGGCGGCGGTGATCGCGCTCGGCCCGCGGCGTGGTCGCCGGCACGGCGCATCGGCCCCCGCGGCGTGGGCGTGGGCGCGTGTGCGGGCGCCTCGGGCGTCGGCGCGGGCGCCCCGGGCGGCTAGGCCTGCGCGGGGTCGGCTGGGCAGTCGTCCGCCGGCAGCGGGTCCGCGTCGCACTCCGCGACGGCCGGGTCGGCCGCGCACTCCGCGGCCGCCGGGTCGGCCGCGCACGCGGCGTCGCCGAGGCTCGCCGTCACCGCGAGGCGGCGGTCGGGGTCGAGCCGGCCGAGGATCTTGAGGGCGAGGTCGGCCAGCGTGTCGACCTCGTCCTCGGTCATGCCGTCGAGGACCATCTCGCGCACCGCGTCGGCGTGCAGCGGCCGCGTCGCCTCGAACGCCTCGCGTCCCGCGTCCGTGAGGACAGCGTTGAAGGCGCGCCCGTCCTCCGGGCAGGGCGTGCGCGTCACCAGGCCCTTGCGCTCGAGGCCGGTCACCACGCGCGAGAGGCGGGGGAGTGTCGCATTGGTGCGCGACGCGAGGGCGCTCAGGCGCAGGCGGTCGCCGTCGGCCTCGCGCAGCGCCTCGAGGAGGGTGAACTCGAAGGCCGTGAGGTGGGCGTCGGCGAGGCGCTTGTCCAGGGCGGTCGGGAGCAGCTCGAGCAGTGCGTGCAGGCGCGCGACCGCGACACGCTCGCGGTGGCGCAGGGCGGTGTCGGTGGTCGTCATGGGTACCATCCTACCCAAAGGTTGCATCTACAACCAAGAGGGTCTATGGTCAGTTGTTGTAGGTACAACCAATGGGGCGCCGAGGCGGCCCGGAACAGGAATCGACATGACGACCTTCACCATCATCGGCACCGGCAACATGGCCAACGCGATCGGCGGCGTGCTCGCCGACGGCGGCAGCTCCGTCACCTACGTGGCCAAGGAGCAGGTGGGCACCGCCCCCCTCGACGGCGACGTCGTGGTCCTCGCGGTGCCGTTCCCGGCGGTGGACTCGATCCTCGAGGCCTACGGCGACGCCTTCGCCGGCAAGGTCGTGGTCGACATCACCAACCCCCTCAACTTCGAGACCTTCGACTCGCTCGTCGTGCCGGCAGGCTCGTCCGCCGCCGCCGAGATCCAGGCGCGCATCCCCGCCGCCCACGTGGTCAAGGCCTTCAACACGAACTTCGCGGCGACCCTGGGCGCCAAGAAGGTCGGCGAGCTCACCACCACCGTGCTCGTCGCCGGCGACTCGGCCGAGGCCAAGGCGGCCCTCGTGGCCGCGGTCGAGGCGGGCGGCCTCGAGGCGATCGACGCCGGCTCGCTGGCGCGCGCCCACGAGCTCGAGGCGATCGGCTTCGCGCAGCTCACGCTCGCGGTGTCGGAGAAGATCGGTTGGACCGGCGGCTTCGGCATCTCGCGCTGATCGTTCGTCTCACCGTCACGCCCCGCGCGCCACGTCCCCCTCGGCGCGCGGGGCGTTCGCGTGCGTGCGCGCGCGGCGGGGGCGCGGGCGCCTGTCCAGGCGAGGTCGCGCAGGCGAGGCGGCGCGCCGCCCGACCCTCTACCGGCCGAGCTGCTCGAGCAGCGTGAGCTGCTCCTGGCGGCGCTCGTTGAGGAAGTCGCCGAGCGCCTCGGTGTCGGCGCGCGTCCAGCCCTCCGGCTCTGTCACGCCGACCCACGCCTGGAGGTTCGCCTTCGCCGTGTACATGTGCCCGAAGCCCTCGGGCACCGAGCCCGCGGCGGGCATGTCGAGCATCGTCTGCCAGCCCGTGATGATGGGGAACCAGCGCATCTCCGGCGAGACGTCGGGCGCGCGCCGGTCGCCCTGGAGCCACTCGGGCTCGCGATAGAAGGTGACGGGGGAGAAGAACACCACCGGGTCCGAGCCGTGCTGGAGGTACACCACGCGGGTGTCGCCCCACGCGGCCTCCGGGTCGCCGAGGGCGTCCGCCTCGCCCGTGAACCGCACCGTCCGGCCCTCGCTCACCACGGGCAGCCAGGCCGGCGAGCCCGCGTCGCGCGAGCGCTCGAGCTCGTTGTGCATGAGGTTGAGGAAGGTCGGCCCCGTCATGAGCGCCCCGTCGATGGGCTCGTTGAGGATGTCGATCGAGCTGAGGATCGACTCGACGCCCGCGGAGCCGAGCGACAGCCCGTAGAGGTACATCTCCGGGCGCGCGTCGGGTGGAAGCTCCATCCAGTAGTCGTGCACCAGCTTGAAGGTCGCCTGCGAGGCCTCGTTCACGAGCTCCTGGTCCGCGAGCAGCGAGATCCAGCTGGGCAGGTACGAGTACTGCAGGCCCGCGATCGCGGTGTCCCCGTCGTAGAGGAACTCGATCGCGTCCGCGGCGTTGGCGTCGATGAAGCCCGTGCCGGTCGTGGTGGTGAGGACGAGCACGTCCCGGTCGAACGCGCCGGTCCGGATGAGCTCGTCGAGCAGCAGCTGCGCGCGGTCCTCGAGCGTGTCGGCCGAGCGCAGCCCCACGAACACGCGGACCGGCTCGACCGCGCCGCCGCCGGACCACGAGTCGAGCTCGTCCACGGTGGGTCCGCCCGACACGAACGCGCGGCCCTGGCGGCCCAGGTCCTCCCACTCGACGTACGAACCCTCGCCCCCGGACCGCAGCGCGGACGTCACCTCGGTGGTGCCGACCCGGTCGTCGTTGAGGTCGCGCGCGGAGAACGCCCAGTTCGCCACGACGAAGAAGCCCTGCACGAGCACGCCCGACACGAGCAGCCACAGCAGCAGCACCATCCCCGCGGTCGCGAGCGTGACGGCGAGCCGGTGGGGGAGGAAGCGCAGGAGCAGCTGGTCGGCCCACCGGAACACCTTCCGCAGCGCCCGCGCGGCCACGAGCAGCGCCGCGGCGATCACGAGCGCGATGCCGATGACGATGGGCCACGCGGTCGGGTCGAGCTCCTCCATGCCGAAGGTGCGGCGGATGCCGTTCTGCCACCCGACCCACCGCCACACCGCCAGCGACAGGCTCAGCCCGATGAGGCCGAGGACGGTCCACCCCACGATGGTCCGCGCGCGCCCGCGGAGGTTGGGCACCTCGAGGTAGTTCCACACGGCATGCGCGCCGGCGCCGAGCCCGTAGCCGACCATGAACGACACGCCCGTCGCGATGCCCTGCACGACCGGGATGCGCGGAAGCAGCGACGGCTCGAGCGAGCCCGCGACGAACAGCGCGCCCGCGACCAGGCCCACGCCGGAGAAGGTGGGCTCGAGCAGCCGCGGCGGCTGGGAGGACGATGCGCGGCGTCGGCGGTCGCGCAGCGTGCGGAGGATGAGGATGCGGCCGTGCGGGCCCACGCGCTGCGCGGGCTGCCGTCGAGGCTGCTCGGCGGTCTCGGGGACGTCCGTCGCGGAACCGGTCATGCGCGTCACCCCCTCACCCTCGCGACTGTAGCCCGGGATGCCGCGAACGCCGCGCATCGTCGTCCGGAGGGCCCGATTGACACTCAGAGTCGAATTGTGACCGTTCCCATTGATAACTATTCCGTAACGGCGGGTTCTGCAACGTTTTACGGCGCTAGCGTCAAGAGGTGCGGACACAATGGCGTGTCCGCACCTTCTTCCCGAGGGGGCCCCGACGACGTGGCCGGCCTCGGGTCACCCCCTCGTTCAGGCGTCGCGCAGCAGCGGCTGGGTCATGCAGTGGGCGCCGCCGCGGCCGCGTCCCAGCTCCGCGCCGACGATCTCGATGACCTCGACGCCGGCGGCCCGGAGCTCGTCGTTGGTCTGGGTGTTGCGGTCGTACGCGACCACCACACCGGGCTCGAGCGCGAGCAGGTTGTTGCCTGAGTCCCACTGCTGGCGCTCCGACGCGTAGCGGTCGCCGCCGGTCGCGATGACCCGCATCTCGACCCCGAGCGCGTCCGCGACCACCTCGACGAACGGCCGGTCCTCGCGGCGCACGTCGAGCATGGTGGGCGCGGGGGCCTCGCGGATGGTGAAGGTCTCGATCTCGTCGATGATCCCGGGGAACACCGTGCAGAGGTCGCGGTCCGCCAGCGTGAAGACGGTGTCGAGGTGCATCGCCGAGCGTAGGCGGGGGAGCTTCGCGACGATGACCTGCTCGGCGCCCTCGGCGAGGAACAGCTCCATCGCGAGCTGGGTGATGGCCTGGCGGCTCGAGCGCTCGGACATGCCGACCACCACCGTGCCGTTGCCGATCGGCATGACGTCACCACCCTCGAGCGTCGCGAGGCCGTGGTCGAACTCCGGGTCGCCCCACCACACGTTGACGGCGTCGCCGAAGTCGGGGTGGAACCCGTACACGGCCTTCATCACGAGCGTCTCCGCGTGGCGCGCGGACCAGTACAGCGGGTTGAGCGTGACGCCGCCGTAGACCCACGAGGTGGTGTCGCGCGTGAAGAGGGTGTTGGGCAGCGGCGGCAGGAGGTAGTCGCGCATGCCGGACTCCTCGCGCACCAGCTGGATCCCGGGCGGGGAGAAGTCGCGCGGCAGGTCGAGCGTCGAGAGGCCGCCGATGATGTGGTTCGCGAGCTCGTCCGACGGGAGCTCGTCGAGGAAGTGGCGGATGTCGGTGGCGAGGCCCAGGCCCACCTCGTCGGGGGTGACCTTGCGGTCGAGCAGCCATGCGCGGGCGTGGGGGATCGCAAGGGTCTCGGCGAGCAGCGTGTGCAGCTCCATGACCTGGATGTCGCGGTCCTTCATCAGCTGGACGAATTCGGCGTGGTCGCGCTCGGCGTTCTCCACCCACATGACGTCGTCGAACAGCAGGTCCTGGCAGTTCGACGGGGTGAGGCGGTGGTGCGCCAGGCCGGGGGAGCAGACGAGGACCTTCTGGAGGCGTCCGACCTCCGAGTGGACGCCGTACTCGGGCATCGTGATGGCCGGTGCGAAGCTCTCGCTCATGGAGGGGTCGTGCCTTCCTGCAGGGTGATTCGAACCTAGCAGGGAGGGTCGGAGGGCCGATGCGTGGGGCAGGCTCAAGGTGGGGGGCGGTTCGTGGGCGGGCCGGGTGGGTCGTGCCGCGCGAGCCGCGCCGGAGACTGCACTCGCTCCCGGCTATTTCAGGAATTCCTAAGACATGCCGCCCAGGGGCCCGTCACCGAGCATGCTGCCCCGCTCGCCGGCCCGCTCGCGGACGCCTGCGGCCCCGTCTCCGAGACCCTGTTTTAGGAATTCCTGAAATACGCGAAAGCGAACGGGTTCCGGCGCTGGGCCTCGGGTCGGTGGCCGGCGCGCGCTGGGGGGTGCGGGGCCGGGTCACGCCGGGCCGGGGCCACGCCGGCCGTCGCTACAGACTCGGCGCAACCGCGAGCGACGGCGTGTGCTCGCGCAGGACGCGCGCCCACTCGGCGGCGGAGGCGTCCGCGAGGCCCGAGTCGACGAGCGCGGCGCACAGGCGCTCGAGCTCGGCGTCGACGAGGGCGGCGTAGTCGGGGTGCGCGAGGAAGCGCTCGGCGAGGAGGCGGGCGCCGGCGGCGTCGCCCAGGCCGCTGCGCGTGCCGACCGCGACGTCGAGCGCCCAGTCGACCACCGCGAGGCGGCTCGTCGCCGCGTCGTAGCAGACGTAGGCGTGGCCCGCGGGGGCCCCGGGCGCCTCGTAGTTGTCGACGATCTCCTGGAAGGCGAGGTAGGTGGCGAAGGCCTCGACGTCGAGCGCGGCGTCGATCGCGATGGCGAACGCGGCGTCCTCGGCGCGGGTGAGGCCGGCCAGGACGTCCGCGACCGTGGTGGTGGTGGCGGTGGTGTTCATGACCCTCATCCCACCAACGGCTGCTGAGAGCCCGCTGTGAGGCCGCCGGGTGTTGGTCGGGAGCGGGTCAGCGCATCCCGACCGCGCGGCGCGCGTTCACGGTGCGCACCTGCGAGGGGATCGTGAAGAGGTCGACGACCCAGCCGATGAAGAACAGACCACCGGTAAGCAGCCACAGGACGCCGCGGCCGATCTTGCCCATGTAGAAGTGGTGGACCCCGAACAGGCCGAGGAAGAACCACAGGATGTACGTGATCGCCGTGTCCTTCGGCGGAAGGGGCGTGGGTGCGGTGCTCATCTCGTTCTCCGTGGGGTCCTGGTGGGGGACTCCTTCGAGCGTAGGCCGCGCCGCCCGCCGGCGGTATCGGGGAACGCCCTGATCCTCGCTCCACCCGCGCATCGTCCCGGGGAAAGGCGAAGGCCCCCGTCGCCTCGTGGGCGACGGGGGCCTCTCCCCGGATGGAGCGCGGGCAGACCGCGCTCCCCTCGCGCGCTTAGCGCGAGAAGATCGAACCGAAGATCGAGCCGAACGAGCCGTTGCTCGAGCTCTGGTCGCACGAGCAGCGCTGGTCCTGGGCGACGCCGGCGAGCGCCTGCTCGATGTGCTGACCGCAGCCGGTCCAGGTGGCCTTACCGCACTGGTTGCAGGTGATACGCGAGCACATAGGTGTTCTCCTTCTCGAGGTGACGTGGTGATGCGGCCGGTTCAGGGGGAGGGTCTCCGGCCGCTCGATGTCCATTATGCATACCCCTGGGGGTATGTGTCAAGAGGGACTTTGCTACGGTCGGCATTATGGCCGAGAACGCGACGGAGCAGTCCTACGACCGGATCGTCATGCGCGCGCCGGTGGGCGCGATCCTCGAGGCCGCCACTCCATGGTCGCACGTCCGCGCAATGGTGCCCGAGGACATCCCGTGGCTCGCGGCCGCGGTGTGGGAGTGCTACCCGCGCCGCGGCTCCTTCACCGACTGGGACCGCGTGGTCGAGCTCACCCAGGGCATGTTCAAGAACGAGGCGGGCGAGTTCATGCCCGTCGCGTCCCCGGTCGCCGTGACCGAGGACGGCTACATCGCGGGCGCGGTCACCGTGGTGCACCGGCTCACGCTCAAGGACGACGCGCCCGACTGCCCGTACGTCCTCGACTGCCTCACGCTGCCCGACCACCGCCGCAAGGGCGTCGCCTCCGGGCTGCTGGCGGCGAGCGCCCGCGCGCTCAAGGCCGTGGGCGAGCCCGACCTCGCGCTCACGTGCGACGCGGACAACGAGGGCGCGCTCGCGCTGTACGAGAAGCTCGGCTTCGAGGAGATCATGCGGGGCCCGGCCGGCTCGTGAGACCCGCGCGGTCGGGAGGCGGGACCGCGCGCGGCTAGCGTGGTCCCATGGGATTCCTGTCGAAGGTCTTCGGGGGCCGCAAGCGCGTCGAGCCGTACGACCTCTGGAACGAGGATCAGGACCAGCTCGCCGCGCTCGAGTCGCGCGGCGCCGTCCTCACCGCCCCGCGGGAGTCCGAGTTCTTCCTCGCCTTCACCTCGGAGCCGGGCCTGCGCGCCGCCGCCGACGAGCTCCGCGCGATGCGCGTCACGCACGAGGTCGTCGAGCCCAGCCACGACATCCCCGACTGGATGCTGTTCGTCCGCGCGTACCGCACGCCGCTCGTGCCCGACTTCCTGCGCGAGACCATCGACGTGTGCCAGCGGGTCGCGGACAAGCACGGCGGCGAGTTCGAGGGCTGGGCCGGTCTCCTCACGGACGAGGAGAAGGGCCTCTGATGGGCTACCGCCTGCGCCGGTGGACCGACGCGGACCTGCCGGTGCTCGTCGCCGCCAACGTCCCCGAGATGATGGAGCACCTCGCCGGGCCCGAGAGCGACGCCCGCATCGCGCGCCGCCACGAGCAGTACGTGCGCGGCTGGGACAGCGGGCGGCCGCACATGTTCACCATCCGGAGGGACGATGCGCCGGTCGCGGTCGGCTCGATCGGCTGGTGGGAGTCCGAGTGGGACGGCGAGCCGTGCCTCGAGACCGGCTGGATGGTGCTGCCCGAGTTCCAGCGGCAGGGAGCCGCGACCGCGGGCGTGCGGCTCGTCATCGAGGACGCCCGCGCACACGGGCCGCTGCCGACCCTCATGGCCTGCCCCAACGTCGACAACGCGGCGTCGAACGCGCTGTGCCGGACGGTCGGCTTCACGCACCGCGGCACGCTCGACGACGAGTACCGCGGCGTGCCGATGACCCTCAACGTCTGGACCTACGACCTCAGGGAGACCGCGTGACCGCCGAGTGGACGCGTCCCGACGGGACGCCGCTGCCGCCGCACGCGCTGCGCCGGCTCGAGCGCCGCGCGTGGCGCTGGAAGACCTCGTGGTGGATCCTGCCGCCGCTGCTGACGTTCGGCGTGCTGCCGTGGGTGGGCTACCTGTGGGCGGGCATCAAGACCGCCAGGCCCAAGTACTACGTCTCGGGCGGCATCTGGCTCGCGATCTCGCTGACGTGGGGGCTCATCCTGCCGGCGGCGGCGCCCGGGGCCGTCCCCGTCGTCGCGATGTCGTGCGTCTCGCTCGCGACCATCCAGGCGGTAGTGATGAACCGTCAGTACCTCGTCGAGCGCGCGATCATCGACCTGTAGCGGTGCCCGCGACGCGGTCGCTCAGGCGCCCGCCGCATCGTCCCGCGCGACAGAATCGTCCCGCGCGACCGCATCGTTCCTGATGCCGGCCCACGAGATCGCGCCGGCGACCACCATGAAGACGCCGGTGACGATGGTCGCGCGGTGGAAGCCGTCGAGGTCGAGCTCGCCGCCCACGATCGTGCCGACCATCGCCACCGCGACCAGGCCCGCGATGCGCGCGATCGCGTTGTTGATCGCGCTCGCGATGCCGGACCGGGACGTCTCGATCGCACCGAGGATCGCGGACGTGAGCGGGGCGACCATGAGGGTCAGCCCGATGCCGAACACGACGATGCCGGGCAGCGCCTGCGTCCAATAGGAGAAGTCCTCGGAGATCGCGACGAGCATGAACGAGCCGACTCCCATGACGAGCGGCCCGACCGTCATGAAGAGGCGCGGGCCATACCTCCCGCCGAGCGCGCCCACGCGCGAGCTGAAGACGATCATGAGCACGGTGATCGGCAGCTCGGACAGGCCCGCCGCGGTCGCCGAGAGCCCCGCGCCCTGCTGGAGGTACACGCTCACGATGAAGCCGTTGAGCGCGAGCGCGCCGTACGCGAACCACGTGGTGAGGTTGCCCCAGGCGAAGTTCCGCGCCTTGAAGAGGCCGAGCGGCAGCATCGGGTCGGCGGCGCGGGACTCGCGCCACAGGAACACGGCGAGCGCGAGCACGCCTCCGACCGCCGCGCCGAGGATCGCGGGGTGGTCCCAGCCGAGGTTCGGCTCCTCGACCAGCGCGAAGACGAGCGCGCCGAGCCCGACCGCGCACAGCACCGCGCCCAGGTAGTCGACGGTCGCGTCCGGGCGGCGCACGTCGCGCATGCCGGCGGCCTTGACCCGGGCGAGCAGCACGAGCGTGACCGCGATGGGGATCACGTTGATGCCGAAGGCCCAGCGCCAGGACGCGTAGTCGGTGAGGAGCCCGCCCAGCAGCGGCCCCGCGACGAACGCGCCGGTGGTCGCGCCGGTCCACGTGCCGATCGCCTTCGCCTGCGCGGGCCCGCGGAACGTCGACATGATGAGCGCGAGGCTCGACGGGACGAGGAGCGCACCGGCGACGCCCTGGAGCAGGCGCGCGCCGATGAGGACCCCGCCCGTCGGGGCGAGCGCAATGACCAGCGACATCGCGCCGAAGCCGATCAGCCCGACCGTGAGCACCCTCAGCCGTCCGAACGTGTCGGACAGGGAGCCAGCGACGAGGATGAGCGCGCCGAGCGTGATGAGGTACGCGTCCGTCACCCACTGCTGGAGCGCGATGCCGCCGCCCAGGTCGCGCGCGATCGCGGGCAGCGCGACCGTGACGATGCTGCCGTCGAGGAACGCGACGAAGCTGCCGAGGATCGCGATCCACAGCACCGTGACCTGGGTGGTCGTGGCGGTGGGGGTCGGCTGGGGGGACGATGCGCCGGGTGCCGGGGAGTCGGCCATGCGTTCAGGTTAGGTCGGGACGGGCGGGCGCGTCCGTCAAGCCGCCGTTGACGATGCGGCGGGGGCGGGCGCATGGTGGAGGTCCGCCCCCGCGACCCGAGGAGGGACGATGCGACCGCCGAGCGATCACACGACCACCGACGCCACCGGCACGGAGGGTGCGGCGCCCGCGACGATGAGCGCGCGGCACGCGGCGCATGTGAGGGCGATCGCGGACGCGTCCGCGGGCGTGGACGAGGCGCACGAGCGGCTCGTGACGGTCGTGGCGGAGGCGCGCGAGGCGGGGGAGTCCTGGACAGCGATCGGCGCGGCGCTGGGGACCTCGCGGCAGAACGCGCAGCAGCGGTTCGGGCGCGCCGAGGGGTAGGGGCCGCGGGCTCTCCGGGTGCGGGAGTTCAGGCTTCCGGGCGCGGCCGTCAGGACGCGCGGCGCTCCGGCGGGGTGCGGAGCGCGAACCAGCGGGTGGCGGACTCGCGGGCGTGGTCGGTGAGTACCGTCCACGGGTGGGGCATCTCGCCGCGCTCGCGGATCTCACGGTCGAGGTAGTCGCGCAGCAGCCACACGTCGGCGGGGTCCGAGGCGGGGCCGACGCGGAGCGTCTCGGTGAGGCGGCGCGTGCTGAAGCCGAGGTCGCGGGCGACGTCCTCGCGGGTGATGCCCGACCGCTCGAGGTTGGCGGTGAGCTCGAGACCGGTACGGGCGATCTCGGTCCGGTTGAGCGACATGCGGGCTCCTTCAACTCGTCGGCGACGCTGCCGACTGCTCGCGGTGAGCCATACGAGGATGCCACCGATTTCGACCGCTCGTGACCACCCGCGCGACGGCCCTGGTAGGAGGGTGTGACGGGTGTGGTTGCGGCACGCTCCCGCTATTGATGCATCTTGAGGCGGGGGCGCACGTTCCTGCATGAATAGCGGGAGCGTCGCGCACCCACCCTTCCCCTGCCGCGCAGCGGGCCCGCCCGGCGCGGCCCATCTTTTGACACGCCCCCACCCCGGTGCGAGCCTGAGTGAGGCGGTTCCCCGGCTGCCCGCTGCGAGACCGCTGAGCGCTATCGGCAAAGAGAGCCTCAGGGGGAATCATGCCGATCGATTCGCAGTTCAGCGTCGCCGACGTCCTCAGCCGCGGCCTCGCCGCCGTCCCCGACATCCTCGACCGCCTGCCCGACTCCGCCGGCGCCTCGCGCGCGGACGTCGACCTCGTGGTGAAGGACGCCTTCGACCGCGCGGACGTCGTCGGGCTCGCGCCCGGGCTCGTCGACGCGATCCTCGTCGCGACGGACCCGCTCGGCCGCGCCACGGCGCTCATCGCCGCGAAGTACGCGGACCTCGGGGGCGGGGGAGGCGTCCTCGGCGCGACGTCCGGCGCCGTCTCCGCGTGCCCCGACGGCTTCGGCTACTACCGGCACTTCCGCCACGGCTCGATCTTCTGGCATCCCGCCGCGGGGGCGCACGAGGTGCACGGCCCGATCCGCGCCAAGTGGGCGGCGCTCGGGTGGGAGCGCAGCGTCCTCGGGTACCCGACGAGCGACCAGAAGGTCGGCAGCGACGATGCGCGCAAGGGGGCGTACAACACCTTCCAGGGCGGCGCCATCCACTGGTACCCGGTGGGGATCGGCGGGCTCGTGAGCGGCTTCGACCGGCTCGACAGCACGGTCACCGCGACCGTCCTCGGGTCCGGCGGCGTCCGCGGGGGCGCGCTCGGCACGCTCGGCGCCGGCACCGTGGCGGCAGCCGCCAGCGCAGGCGCCGCGACCGTGAGCATCAGCCCCGTCGCGAGCGAGGCGTCCGGCACCCTCGCATCGGCGGCCGCGACCAGCCTCGCCGCGTCGAGCGCCGGCTCCTCGCGCCTGGCCTTCTCCGCGGTCGACACCGCCGCGCTCGAGGTGGGGGAGCTGGTGGGGCGGCTGTCCGACATCGGCGACCGCACCACGGTCGTGCTGCCGGGCGACCAGGCGACGGTGCTGGGCTCGGACGCGGGCGCCTTCGAGGTGCACGGGGCGATCGGGATCCACTATCGCGCGCTCGGCGGGTCCGGAAGCGTGCTCGGCTACCCGACCACCGACGAGACCGCCACCCCCGACGGCCGCGGCCGCTTCAACCACTTCCAGGCGGGTTCCATCTACTGGACGTCCGCGACCGGCGCTCACGAGGTGCACGGGCTCATCTCCGCGTACTGGGCCTCCGCGGGCTACGAGCGCAACGCCGCGCTCGGCTACCCCATCACCGACGAGCTCATCCCCGACCGGCGCATCGGACACCGCTTCCCCGAGCTCAAGAAGAAGCTCGGCCTCCCGCCCGACGTCATCAAGCTGCCCGCGGAGGCGGTGCTGTCGGGCTTCTCGCCCGCGGTGTCGAACCTGCCGGTCGGCGACGTCGTCGTGGTGCCGGACGAGGCGGCCGCGAGCCCCGCCCGCGGCGCAGCCACGCGCCGCGCCGCCCGCACCGCCCTGTCCGGGGCGACCGTCTCCCGCGCCGCATCGTCCGCCCGCGCCGCCGCGACCGAGGCGATCGTCGCATCGTCCGCCGCCTCGCGGGTGGGGGAGGCGGTGGGCGGGCTGCGGCCCGGCGTGGGCTCCATCCTCCACATCGACCCGGACCTCATCGCGGCGCGCAGCCCGTCCAGCCCGGCGCCGACGTCGAGCCCCAACCGCTTCGGCGACTTCGAGAACGGTGTCGTGTTCTGGAAGCGCGGCGCGACCGCCGCGCGGCCGCTGCAGCCGTGGGCCAGCGCCGACGACGGGCGGTCGATGCGCCGCACGCCCGCGGAGGTGGTCGCGGCCTTCGAGACGCTGCTCAAGCCCGCGCTCGCGGGGATGAACGGCGCGACCTACGGCGGCGCCGTGTTCACGGGGGTCACCGGGTACTCGTACGACGGCGCGAGCGTGCACAACCGGGCCCACCGGCTGCGCGCCACGGTGCGGGCGACGCAGAGCATCGGCGGGCTGCTCGGCACCAGCGTCGACGTGCCCGTCGACGTGCCGCTCGAGCTGCACGTCGAGACCGCGTACGCCCCGGACCTGCGCTCGGTGGTGGTGTACCTCGCCGGGTGGAGCGTCGCGAGCATGAGTGGCCTCACGGCCTCGCCGCCGCTCGAGCGCCAGCTCCATCCCCGCCTCGACACGCTGCTGTACAAGCGCGCGGGCCTCATCGAGATCCCCGACACCAACGGCGGCGAGCCGATCGCGCTGCTGTCCGCGAAGACGCTCACGGACGGCTCCGTGGTGGTCTTCATCGAGCCCGACGACCCGCTCGTCGTCGTGGGCACCGTCGATCGGATCACGGACTTCCTGCCCCACCTGGGCGTCCTTCACCCGTGAGCCTCGGCAGGAAGGTAACGCAGCCATGCCTGACACCCCGATCACCGAGAGCCGCATCGCGACGCTCACGTCCATCCCGCTCAACGACGTCGACGCCGCCGCCTCCGCGCTGAGGGCGAAGCGAGCGGCGGCCAGCGAGTTCGGCCCGACCTTCGCGCGGCTCGCCGCGACCGACGTGGGCGCCGCCGCCCGCTTCTCGCGCGCCTTCGTCGCGTCGATCGACACCCGCGACCAGGCGCGGCAGCTCTTCGACGAGGTCGCGCGGGCGAAGGCGCCCGACCGGCTCGCGGTGCTCGCCGCGAACCGCGACCCGGAGGCCGCACGCGCCGTCGTCACGGGCGTCGCGCTGCTCGAACGGGCGCCCGCCGCGGTGGTGATGCGCGACTTCCTCATGCCGGCCGGGACGCGGGACGATGCGGCGCTCGCCGCCGTAGCGGACTGGCTGGCCGAGGCGGGGGCCGAGCTGCGGGCGCGCGGCATCGCGCTGCCGCCCACCGAGGCGGAGCACGACTTCAACCCGTTCGGGTGGGTCGGCGACGTCGTCGACGCGATCGGCGGCGTGGTGGACTCCATCGTCGACGCCATCGGGGACGGCATCCAGGCGCTGGGCGAGGTGCTGTCGTCGATCGCGGACTGGGCCGCGAGCAAGGTCGCGGACCTCGTCCGCTCGGCGCTCCAGGCGGGCGCGACGCTCGGCGACCTCGTGCTCGGCGCGGTCGAGGCGGGCACGGACATCCTGCGCAAGATCGTGCGCGGCATCCTCGACGTCGGCAAGGCGATCGGCGACGTCCTGGGGGCCGCCGCATCGTTCGCCGCCGACGCCCTCAACCAGGTGATGAGCGCGATCCTCGCGATCGGGCAGACCGTCGCCGCCGTCATGGGCTGGCTCGTCGGCAAGGCGCTCGACGTGATCGGCAGGATCACGCAGGCGCTGCTCGCGATCGGCCAGGCGATCGGCACGGTGCTCCAGCAGGCGTTCGCGTTCGGCAGCGCGCTGCTGGTGAGCGTGGTGCGGGCGCTCGTCGCGGTGGGCCGCGCGATCGGGGAGATCCTCGTCGCGGCCGTCGCCCAGCCGGCGAACCTGCTCGACACGATCGTGCGCACCGCGCGCGACCTGGGCACCACGCTGTCGGGCATCGTGCAGGACGTCGCGCAGCGCGGCGTCCAGTTCGTGCGGGCGGTCGCACGCTCGATCGGCCGCATCGCGGGCACGCTCGTCGAGCTCGCGGGCTACCTCGCGCAGGCCGCCGTCGACGTGGTCCGCGAGGTCGTCGCCGGGATGCTCGACGTCGGGCGCATCCTGGGCGACCTCATCGCCGGGGTGGCCGCCGCGGGCTTCGCGGCCGTGCGCAAGATCGTCGCCGCGGCCTTCGAGCTGGGGCGTACGCTCCTCGAGGTCGCGCGGGACCTCGTCAACCTCGTGGGCAAGGCGCTCGTGAACGCCGTCAAGGCGGCGTTCGAGCTCGGCAAGACCGTCGCCGACTTCGCCCTCGCGACGATGGCCACCGGCTGGGACCTCGCGCGCAGGCTGGTCGACGCCGCGATCAAGGCAGGGACCGCGGTCGCGTCGCTGCTCACCAACGCCCTCCAGCAGGGCTACCTCGTCTTCCGGCGCGTGCTCAAGGCGGTGTTCGCGGCCACGGGCCCGATCGGCGCCGCGCTCGACTGGCTGCTCACCCAGGCCGAGGACATCGCCGACCTCGCGTGGCGCACCGCCGTCGAGATGCTGCAGTCGCTGGGCCGCAGGATCGGCGAGGTGCTCGACTGGGCCTTCGCCAAGGGCATCGCGGTCCTCAAGGACGTGGTCGCCGCGATCGAGGCGCAGGGGATGGTGATCGCGGACGTCATCGAGTGGGCGGTGTCCGCGGGCGCGGAGGCCCTGGAGTTCATCGCCGAGGCGCTCGTCAAGGCCGGCCACACGATCGACGGCGTGCTCGCGTGGGTCGAGCACAGCGGCATCCCCGCGATCGCCGCCGCGGTCAAGGGCATGCTCGCGGCCGGCGCGACGGCGCTCGACCTGCTCGCGTGGGCCGTCAAGCGGTCCATCGAGGTGGTGGTCGAGACGGTGCGGGCGCTGCTCGACGGCGGCGCGATCCTCGCGGACCTGCTGCTCGCGACGCTCGCCAACCCCGGCGACGCCTTCTCCAACCTGGTCGAGGCGCTCGACCAGCTGGGCCGCACCATGAAGGAGCTCTTCGAGGTCGCGATCGTGCAGCCCACGGAGGACCTGGCCCGCAAGCTCGTCGACACGTTCCGCCAGCTGGGCCGCACCGCGCTCGAGGTGCTCGAGGCCGCGGCGCTCGCGGGCCTCGCCGCCGTCGCGCTCGCCTTCACGCTCATCCTCGAGTGGTTCCCCGGCGAGTACCGGCCGCTCACGCAGCCCGAGCGGGACATGGCGGAGGACGTCTTCGGCACGTCGATCCCGCTCGACGAGGTGCGGCTCGCGGTGCTGTCGCTGCCCGTCGACCTCATCCAGTGGGCCAACGGCGAGCGACCCTTCACCACGATGAAGCTCATCAACTTCGCGTCCTGGAACGTGCTCACGCCCGACACCCTCATCCACGAGCTCACGCACGTGTGGCAGGGCGTCGTCACCGGGCCCATCTACATGATCGAGGCGCTCGAGGCGCAGCTCGTGGGCGAGGGATACAACTACGGCTACACGGGCGACGCGGCCGGCGAGACGTTCGGCGCGGGCGGCGAGGACGACCTCAACGCCGCGGCCGGCGACCTCTCGCAGTTCAACCGCGAGCAGCAGGCGCAGATCGTCATGCACTACTGGCGCCGGAAGTTCGGCGAGGTGCCCGCGCTCGACACCACCGCGTGGCAGCCCTACGCCGATGTCGTCCACGCGTGACCGGCTGCTGGTCCTCGGGACCGCGGCGGCGCTCGAGCAGGCCGCGCCCCTGATCGCCGCCCACGCCGCGGTCCGCAGGGTCGAGGCGGTCGAGGTGGGTCCGCGCGTCGTCCACCTCGCCGCGCGGCTGCCCGACAAGCGCGCCACCGCAGCGATCATCCTCGCGCCCGCCGACCGCCCCATCGCAGACGTGGTCGACGGGCCCTTCATCGAGCGGGGCGGGCGGCCCGTCCCGGTGGGCGTGATGCCGGACGATGCGCGGGCCATGCGGGCGGCGGCGGTCGCCCAGGCGCGGGTCGCGCCGGGCACGCGGCTCGGCGCGGGGCCGATCGCGCTGCTGTCGAGCCGCGAGTCGCACGTGCGCGAGCGCGCCGAGGAGCTCGCGGCGCTGCTTCACGACGGGGACGTCCCGTTCCGCGACCTTCCCACGGGGCGCCTGCGCCGCCGCGAGCTGCTGGTTGCGCTCGCGGCGGGGCCGGGCGTGGTGCTCTACACGGGGCTCGGCACGCCCGTGGGGTGGGCCGGCTACGGCGGTGTCGAGGCGTGGCAGCTCGAGGACCCCGAGGCCGAGCCCGTCGGCGCCGCGATCTCGCTGTCCTGCTCGGGCGCGCAGCGGCGCGGCTCGCGGCACGGGATCTGCGAGGAGCTGGTCGAGCGCGGCGTCGCGGCGAGCGCGCTCGGGGCCATCGGCATGGTCGCGCGCGACGACGACCGCGCGCTCGGGCTCGCGATCGCCGGCCGGATCCTCGGGGGCGCGGCCACCCTCGCCGAGGCCCTCGACCCGGCGTGGGAGGAGCTCGCCGACTTCCGCATCTGCGGCGACCCGCTCGCGCCCTTCGTGGGGGCGCGCGGCTCGCGCGCCGCGCTGCGCCGCGCGTACGCGCCGGCCGTGGGGGACAGCCTGCCGCCCGTCGACTGGTCCACGGTTGCGCCCGGGTAGCCGCGCATCGTCCCGCGGCACGCCGCCGCGCCGCTAAGGTTTCTCGCACACGCGCAGAGAAGGGGCCGACGTGGCGAAGCTGTACTTCCGATACGGGGCGATGAACTCGTCCAAGACGGCGCTGCTGCTCACCGCGGCCTACAACTACGAGGAGCGCGCGCAGCACCCCGTCATCGTGAAGCCGGGCGTCGACACCAAGGCCGGCGAGGCGGTGTCCTCGCGCATCGGCGTCGAGCGCGCCGTCGACGTGCTGCTCGACTCCGAGGACTCGATGCTCGAGGCCCTGCGCGCGCACCGCGACCTCGACGCGATCGACGCGATCTTCGTCGACGAGGCCCAGTTCCTCACGCCCGCGCAGGTGGACGAGGCGTTCGTCATCGCGGTCCGGCACGGGATCCCGGTGCTCTGCTACGGGTTGCGCGGCGACTTCATGACGCGCTCGTTCCCCGGCTCGCTGCGCCTGCTCGAGATCGCGCACTCGATCGAGGAGCTCAAGACCATCTGCCGATGCGGCTCGAAGGCGATCTTCAACGGCCGCGTGGTCGGCGGCGTGTTCGTCAGCCACGGCGAGCAGGTTGCGATCGACGGCCAGCAGGCCGACTACGAGTCGCTGTGCGGCCGCTGCTACCTCGAGAAGGTCGGCCCGGTGCAGGCCGCGGGCGCGCCCGAGCGCGAGGCCGGCGCGGCGCTCTTCTAGTTCTCGCGCAGGTGCCCTAGCGCCCCTGCAGGTCCCCGGCCGCGCCGGCGACGACGTGTCCGCCGCGCGCCCATTCGGCGGCGTGGCGCGCGCACAGGATCGCCACCGAGCCGAGGTCCGCGACCGTGCGGTCGTGGACGATCCACAGCGCATCCGTGCGGACGGCGGCGCTGTCTGCGCCGCACGCGACGCATCGTCCGGTCGCGCGGACGATGTCGGCGAGCGCCAGCACGTCCGCGTAGTTGTCGAGGCTCAGGTGGGTCCGGTTCTCGAGGGTGTCGGTCATGGGCGACTCCCGGGTGCGCATCGTTCCTGGTAGGGGCAGTTCCACCGTAGGCAGGGCGATCGCGGGGTCGCGCGGGGCCAACGTCCCGGCTCGTGGATGCATCAACCGGTGGACGTCAGGTGGTCCGTGTGGACCCAGTCGGAGGCGTGGTGCGCGCAGAGCAGCGTGAGGCCGCTGGTGTCCTCCCCGGACTGGTCGTGGACGAGCCACAGCGAGTCGGTGCGATAGGGCAGCGACTCGGGGCCGCAGGCGTTGCACGTGCCGGTCGCGCGGACGATGCCGGCGAGGGCGAGGAGGTCGGCGTAGTTGTCGAGGCTCAGGTTCTGGCGCTCGGGGGCGTGGATCATGCAGGAATCCCAGTTCTGTACGTCATTGTCGTCGTGGGCGCAGAACACGATACCGGCACGCGGGGACCGGCGGTGGGGCCTTGGTCCCTGGATCGGGTCGCTGGTCCCGTCACTCGCAGTTCGCGCAGCCGCCGGTGAGGGGCATCTGCATGAAGCACGTGGGGCAGATCTGGTGCGCGGGCGGCTCCGCGGCCCGGCGGCCGGGGCGCCTGGCGGCGCGCGCATCGTCCCGCCACTCGGCGAGGTGGAGGTCGCAGTAGAGCCGGCTGGAGCCCTTGTCGCTGCCGGCCTGGCGGTACTTGATGAGCGAGAGCCTCTGCGGCGGCAGGGGCTCGGACTCGAGGCCGCAGAGCGTGCAGTGCGCGGCGTCGCGGACGGTGCCGGCGCGCGTGAGGAGCTCCGCGTAGTTGTGGGGACTGTCGTAGTCGATGAGGTCGCGGACGTCGGTCATGGACGCTCTGCTTTCCTGCGGGGCCCTGAGGGGGGATGGGCCTCTGGGGTCAGGGTAGGTCGGCGTCCGGCGTGTCGGGAAGAGCGGTGAGCAGATGTTCACCTGGAGGCGTGGGAGCGCGGCTTGTCGGGGGTGACGGGTGTGCCGGGTGTGTCGGCGCGGGCGCGGTGGTCGCTGCGGGCTGTTTTAGGAATTCCTGAAATAGGTCGACGCGAGCGGGGTGTGGGCGCGGGGTGCCGGGCGCGCCCTCAGGCGGCGAGGGCGATGTGGCCGTTCTCGGCCCAGTCGGCGGCGTGGCGGACGCACAGGAGGGAGGCGCCGCTGAACTCCTCGCCATGGGCGTCGTGCGCGAGCCAGAGGGCCTCCGGGCGCAGCGGGGCGCTGTCGGGGCCGCAGGCGGAGCAGACGGCGGTGTCGCGGACGATGCCGCCGAGCGCGAGGAGGTCGGCGTAGTTGTCGAGGCTCAGGTGCGGCTGCGCGGCGGCGGCGATCATCGTGGGTGTCAGCTCCGTAGGTTCCGGCCCTCGGGGTGCCGAGGACGCTTCCGGCCTCGGCGCTCGGGCCGCGGCGATGTCTCCAACCCGGGTGTCATGGCAGCTATTCCCAAGTCTGGGCAAAGAGCGCCGAAAAACGTTGTCATGCGCGCTGGTGGCGGACGGGGCCGGCCTTGCCGGGGCGCTACGGCTTCCGCGGACCTTCGAGTGTGCGGTCGAGGGTGGCGACAAGCGGCGGGATGTCATCGCGAAGCGTGGCGACCACGACCTCCCGTTCGACGCGTGCATAGGTGTGTGCGATGCGGTTCCACATGCCCTACATCGCAGCTCATGAGGCTCCGAACAGTGCGTGGCGCGACCCGGGGGACAGGCCGTTGAGCGCCTCGATGCCGGCGGCGATCCGCATGCAGATCGCGTCGAGATGCACCTGCTCGAGCGGGGCGTGCTGCCCGTACTCGAGCGCGGTCGCGAGGTGGCGGCGCGCGTCGCGGAGGCGCTCGGCCTCGGTCCTTGTCACAGCGGGATCGCCTCGGCGAGGATCCGGACCCGGAGGTCGTCGCGCAGCGAGGACTCGGGCACGAGGTCGACCCTCATCCCGAGCAGTGCCGTCAGCCGTTGCTCCACGGCGGAGAGCTCCATGAGGCTCAGGGGCTCGCGCATCTCGAACAGAAGGTCCACGTCCGAGCCCGGGCCGTCGGTGCCCGCGGCGGTCGAGCCGAAGACGCGGACGTTGCGGCCGCCGACGGCGCTCACCTCCTCGCGCACCCGCGTGGACTGTGCGCGCAGCCGACGCGCATGAGGCGTGGTGCCGTGGAAGCGCAGGAGCCGGTTGACCTCGGGCTGGCTGCGGCCGATCTCGCCGGCGATCGCGGCCTGGGTCATGCCTGCTGCGTAGGCGCGCCGGACGGCAGCGACGAGCTCGCGGCGCGCCTCCTCGACCATCGCGTCGCAGCGCACGGCGACGTCACGCAGGCTCTCGGACATGACGTCGACTATAGCAATTGCTATCAAATCGGAGGCGGTGCTGTGGAGAGCCGGCGCGCTGCCGTCGCCGCGCATCGTCCGGCCTGTCGCACCCCGCACCTAGACTCGTGCGCATGGCTGAGCAGGTGGACGACGGCGCGCTCGCGCACCTCAACCCCGCCCAGCGCGAGGCCGTGCTGACCGAGGCGCGCCACAACCTCGTCCTCGCGGGCGCCGGCACGGGCAAGACCACCACGATCGTCGCCCGCATCCGCCACCTCATCCGCAACGGCACGCCCCCGGACCGCATCCTCGCGATCACCTTCACCCGCCGCGCCGCCGCCGAGATCCGCTCCCGCGTCCAGGGGGACGCCGCCACCGCATCGTCCACCCAGGGCGTCGCCGCCGTGACCTTCCACGGGTGGGCCATGCGCGAGGTGCGGGGCGCTCCCGACGTGTTCGGCTACGAGGGCTGGAGCGTGCTCGACCAGGAGGACCAGCAGCAGGTGATGCGCGGCGTGCTCGGGCGCGGCAAGCGGGTCGAGGGGCTCAAGGCGGCGCAGATCGTCGACGTGCTGTCCTTCGCGCACAACACGCGCCGCACCCTCGCGGACGCGATCCGGGTCAAGTTCCCCGACGACGCCATCGACGCCAAGGCCATCGGCGCCGCCGTGCGCGCCTACGAGCAGCGCAAGCAGGAGCGGCGCTACCTCACCTACGACGACATCCTGCGGGTCTTCGCCGCGCGGCTCGCGGACGACGCGGTGGCGGAGTGGGTGGGCTCGCACTACGACGAGATCCTCGTGGACGAGATGCAGGACACCAACCCGCTGCAGTGGCAGATCATCGACCCGCTCGTGCCGCACACGCGGTTCTACTGCGTCGGCGACGACGCGCAGTCGATCTACGGCTTCCGCGGCGCCGACTTCGCGTCGATCCACTCGTTCCGCGACCGCGTGCCCGGCGCGCGGGTGCTCAAGCTCGAGGACAACTACCGGTCCACGCAGGAGATCCTCGACCTGTCGAACTGGCTGCTCGCGGAGTCGCCGCTCGGGTACGACAAGAAGCTGCGCGCGGTCCGGGGCAAGGGCGCAAAGCCCGAGCTGCACTCGTTCGAGACGCCGCAGGACGAGGCCGGCTTCATCTGCGCGGAGATGCTGCGCGCGCGCCGCGACGAGCTGCCGTGGGCGACCCACCTCGTGCTGGTGCGCACCAACTACTCGGGGCGCGCGATCGAGGCGCGGCTGGTCGAGAACGACATCCCGTACGTGTTCTTCGGGGGAGTGAAGCTCCTGGAAAGCGCCCACGTCCGCGACGTGCTGTCGGCGCTGCGCGTGGTCGCGAACCCCGACGACGAGGTCGCCTGGATGCGGCTGCTCACCCTCGTACCGCGCGTGGGGGACGTGACGGCGGCGCGCGCGTTCGACTCGTTCCTGTCGGCGCGCTCGGGCGGGGCGTCCGCCCGGGAGGCGCGCGCATCGGCCCTCGCGGGCATGCCGGCATGGCTGGCGGCGGGGCTCGACGCGATCGAGGAGGCGGCCACGCGGGTGGACGATGCGGTGGGCCGGGCCGCGGCGATGCTGCAGCCGGTGCTCGCGCACAAGTACCGCAACGAGAACTGGGAGGCCCGCGCCCGCGACCTCGTGCACGTCGAGCGGCTGGCGGCGTCGCGGCGGTCGATCCTCGAGTTCCTCGAGGAGTACATCCTGTCGCCGGTGTTCACGTCGGAGATGGAGCCGGAGTCGCAGCAGGACCACGTCATCGTGTCGACGGTGCACTCGGCGAAGGGGCTCGAGCGGGACTGGGCGTTCGTCGCGGGGGCGTCGGCGGGGTCGTACCCCTCGGCGCGAGCGCTCGGGGACCTCGACGAGGTCGAGGAGGAGCGGCGCGTCCTCTACGTCGCGCTGACGCGTGCGCGGGACCGGCTGGTGGTGACGCGGACCGTGTCGCACACGCCGGTGCGGGCGTGGATGGGGTCGGCCGGCATGGATGTCCTCGAGGACGCGTACTTCCTCAACACGCTGCCCGAGCGGCTGGTCGAGGAGGTGCCGCACGTGGTCGCGCGGCCGGCGCGGCCGGCGCCGCCGCCGGGGCTGTCGGCGCCGGCCGAGGTGGACCTGTCGATCGACCTCGGGGATCTCGAGTAGGCCCTCCGGCCCTGCGGAAGGCGGGGTGGGCGTGAGATCCTCAGGGGTGAACACTGTCCCCCTCATCCCGCTCGAGGCTGCCATGGAGCAGCTCAAGATCGCAGAAGAATCCCGGCCGCTGGTGCGCCAGATCGCCCTCAGAGCAGGGGTGATCGGCTGCGAGGTCAAGTCCAGCTACATCAAGGCGATGCGCGAGGACGGGCTTCACCCGCTCCACATCGGCAAGCGGTCGACGGAGTGGTTCGGCTCGCGGCGCGAGGCGATCGCGGCCTCTGACCTGCCCGACCGGGTGCGCGACAAGACCCACGGCAACGGCATGGTCAACTGGGCCGTCGACTTCCCGGTGACGCGCCGCAGCATGAGCCCGGGCGTGCAGAAGAAGATCACGCCCGCGACCGGCGCCGAGGAGAAGAGCTACGGCGTGTGCGAGGTGTGCTGGCAGGCGCGGACGCCTTCCGGCTCGTGCGGGTGCGACGAGTAGGTCTCGCGCTTTCGACGGTTCGAATCGGGGAGGGTGACGATGGCGGATGCGCCGGTGCCGTTCGAGGTCTACGGCGACGGGTCCACGTTCCTGCACGGCACGAAGGCCGCGCTCGCGGCCGGTGACGTGCTCGAGCCCGGGTTCGAGTCCAACTTCCGACCGGGCGCACCGCTGCGGCACGTGTACTTCACTCAGACCCTCGACGCCGCGACGTGGGGCGCCGAGCTCGCCGCCGGCGAGGGGCGCGGGCGCATCTACGTGGTCGAGCCGCGGGGCGACTTCGAGGACGACCCGAACGTCACCGACAAGCGCTTCCCCGGCAACCCGACGCGGTCGTACCGGACGTTGTCCGCGGTGCAGGTGGTGGGCGAGCTGACGGACTGGGAGGGCCACTCGGCCGCGCAGGTCCAGGCGATGCGGGACGGACTGGCAGCGCTCGCGGCGCGCGGCGAGGACGTCATCGAGGACTGACGGCGGCCTTGCCGGTGTAGGCGATCGCGAGCCTGAATGCCGCCCACACGACGCCGCCCACGGCCGTCGCGGTCATCGCCAGCGCCATGTCCGGCTGGAAGACCCGCACCGTCGACGGCGGGGCGCCCATCAGGTTCGGGACCAGGGTCAGCAGCACCCATGCCGCGACGCCGGTGGTGAGCAGCGGGAACCACAGGCTGAACAGGCCGGAGACGCCGGCGCGCGTCTTCGCGCGGACCGCGTCGCGCTTGGCCCACGCCCAGGCCATGCTCGCGAGGTATACGAACGGCGCGAGCGTCAGTCCCACGAAGAGCGCCTTCTGGGCCCAGCGCGAGCCTTCGCCGTCGTAGTCGAGGCCCAGCGCGATCGCCGTGATCCCGTAGCGCAGCTGCGTGGTCTCCCCGAAGCCCACCCCGCTGCCGCCGTTGACCAGGACCACCACCGCATCGTCCTGAGCGGGCACCATGGTGGCCTGCGTCTCGATGCCCGGCGTGGAGCCGGTGTGCCCGACGGTGCCGTCCGACGTGTCGACGTACCAGCCGAGGCCGTAGAACGGCGAGACGGCGCTGGCCGGACGCATCATCTCGGCCTTGCCCTCGGCGCTCAGGACGTCGTCCTCGCCGTTCATCACCATCGCGAGGTAGAGCGCCACGTCGTTGGCGGAGGCGACGATGCCGCCCTGCGGTGCGGTGACGCGGTCGGTGGGGCTCTCGGCCAGCGGTCGCTTGGTCCAGAACCACGGCGTGTGCCCGGTGGCGATCTCGGGGTGGACCTCGCCGTCCGCCACGAAGCTGTCGTCCATCCCGACGGGGTCGAGGATGTGCGCGGTCACGTAGGCCTGGAACTCGGTGCCCGCGACCTCCTCGATCAGCCGGCCGAGGATCTGATAGTTGGTGTTCGAGTACTCCCAGGTGGTGCCCGGCGGGTATTCCGGTGCCTCGTCGGCGAGCGCGGCGACGGCGTTCGCGAGGTCGTCGGCGGCGCCCGTGGAGCTCGCGCGCGTGGTGTTGCCCTGCACCGTCGAGAAGCCGCTGGTGTGGCTCAGCAGCTTGCGCACGGTCGGGGCGCCGGCAGGGGTGTCGGCGAGGGCGTCGACGTAGTCTCCGGCGGGGGCGTCGAGGTCCACCTGGCCGGCTTCGACGAGCTGCATGACGGCCAGCGCGGTGAAGCTCTTGGAGATCGAGCCGATGACGAACGGCGTGTCCGGGGTGACCGCCGTGTCCGATCCGGCGCGGGTCACACCGCGGGCGCCCACCTCCGTCACCTCACCGTCGGTCACCACGGCGTAGGCGACACCGGGCGCGCCGGAGGAGGGCATCTCCGCGGTGATGTAGTCGTCGATCGTGCCGCTCGGGATGGCGGCGCCGAGTGCGGCGCTCAGGCCCAAGGCCGTGATGGCAAGCAGATGCCGCACGAAGGCACCCCCAATAGTCGTGCGTGCGGATTTCCGACGACCCTAGCGAGACCCATGAGGCCTGGCAACGGACTCGTTCCCCGGGCGTCCCGTGCGTGCCGTGCTCGCAGAGGTGCCGCCCGGCGAGGGCGCGCCAGCTGTGAACCGCCCGGCCTCCGCGCATCGTCCCCCTCTCACGCCGTTCATGTCCGCACGTGGTTCCCGCTGCACGTCCGCGTGCTCGGTGAGGTGGGCAGGGGCGGCGGTGCGGGCATCTCCTCGGGGGCCGTACGCCGCCGTCCGCCCAGGATCGCCACGCGTTGAGGGTCCACGGACGCGGGCGGCCGGAACCACACGACGCCGCCGTGGATCTCGACCTCCCAGCCGGTGTCGTGGAGGCGGAGGTGGCAGCTGCGACACAGGAGGACGCCGTTGCACAGGTCGGTGCAGCCGTCGTCCCGCCCCCAGTGAGCGATGTGGTGCGTCTCCGTCCACGAGATCGGGGCGCTGCACCAGGCGCAGCCTCCGTCGCGCAGGGAGAGGGCGCGGCGCTGGGCGCGGGTGAAGAGGCGTCGCGCGCGTCCCAGGTCCAGCACCTCGGACTCGCCGCCGCACACGGCGGGCAGGATCTCGGCGTCGACGGCAAGCTGGCGCGCGGTCGCGGGAGTGACGGGCACGCCGATCCCATCGCACGAAGCGAGGCCGAGCTCGCCGGTCAGCGCGTCACGGTCGATCGTCACCATGAGCGTGGTCTTCACGCCGGACGCCGGGGACTCGCAGTCGAGCCCGTGGGAGGCGAGCGCGGCCAGGGCGTCGACGCGGATCTGGGCGGCGCTGCGCTGCTCGGTGACGCCGGCGTCGCGCGCGGAGCGGAAGGCCTCGGCGGTCTGCGCGTCGAGCCACGCGCGCAGGGGAGCGGCGGACAGGGGGTCGAGCCGCGCGGTGAGCGTCACCATCCCCTCGGCGTCCTCGCCCAACGTGAGGGTACGCCGTGCGCGGATCCGCTTCTCGCGCTCGCGCCATCCCGCGGGATCGGCGGTGGCGCGCTCGCGCCAGCAGGCCTTGCGCAGGTCGTACAGCGACAGCCGGGCGGCCTTCGCCACGAGCCGCTTCTCGATCTCCCATAGGGTGGCACGGTCCACCACGTCGAGAAGCTCGGCCAAGGTGGCGCGGACGAGCGCGGCGGCATCGACCGCGATGGTGCCGTTGCCGAGCGCCTCGGCGAGCGATCCCGGAACCGGCGGGCGCGGCTTGGGCCTCGCGGGCTTCGGATCGGGGTTGGGCGAATCCGGATCGTCCTCGCCGCCTCCACCCTCGCCGGCGCCGCCCTCGTCGGGGTCGTCCGGGTCGTCGGGGTCCTCGGGCTCGTCAGGGTCCATCGCGAGGCCCGCGCCGATGAGGGTGCGCGCCTCCGCCACCGTGCCGCCGAGCAGGCTCGCGATGAAGTACTCCGGGCTGCGGTGCCCCGCCTGCCGCGTGATCCCTCCGCGCAATCCCTGTCCGCCCGCGTCGCGCGCCACGGCGGCGGCAATCGGGGCCGCCAGGCGGCGCGCCTCCGACAGCACCCCGCACGCGGCGACGATCGCGTCGTGGAGGCCCTCGCCGTGAAGCTCCCTGGTCTCGGCGCCGTCGAGCGCACGCACACGAGCGGCTGCCCGGTCGAGCGCGGCGGTCGTGACGTCCATGGAACAAGTTCATCACGAGGGTCTGACACTGGCTTCGAACATCATCCCTGGTAGATGTGGATAATTGCGTGGCGGCGGGGTCTGTGGACATCGCCTCCCGGGTACCCGGGGACGATGCGCGGGTTCCGTCCTGTGGAGAACGACCGAGCGGCGTGCTGGCTGACTAGCGTCGGGGCATGCGCGATGAGCAGCGGTGGTCCGAGGGCTGGGATGCGGACCGGGATGAGGGCTGGGATGCGGGCTGGGGCGGGGCCTGGGACGAGGCGGTGTCCCGCCCGGGGGAGCGCGTCTACGGGGCGCTCTCCGACGCGTCGGAGGCGCTGCGGACGGAGTTCCTCGAGTCCGGCGACCGCCCGTACAACGCTGGCAAGTGCGCCGGGTGCGCGCTCGACCTCATCCTCGCCTTCGCGGAGGTGGTCAGCCTCGGCGGGCCGATGCGGTGGGACGCCCCGGCGGTGGGCCACCTCGTGCGTGTGTGGGCGCCCGGCGTGGCCAAGGATTGCGGCGCGGCGGAGGCAATGCCGTCGGTGCTCTCGGCGTTCGTTCGCTTCGTGCACCGCCGCGAGGGCGTCGATCCCGTCACGACTCTCGAGGTGGCCCGCGTGATCCGCGAGGCCGCGGCGGAGCGGGCCCGCGAGCTCGAGCGGATCGGCCGCGGTTACAGCGACCCGTCGCCCCGCGTCGCCGCCCCGCGCGACCCACGGGACCTGGCGCGCGAGCGACTCGCGGCCTCGGTCGGCGGGCCCGACTCGCTCGCCGCCCTCGACGCGGAGCCGCTCCCCGACGAGGGCTTCGTGTGGGACGGGATCGCGGAGGACATCCGCACGCGCGTGGGCGAGCACCTGGTGCTGCTCGACGAGGTCGCGGACGAGCACCTCGATGTCGAGCATCGGACCGCGATGCGGCGTTGCCTCGCGGCGGCGGCGCTGGGCGACCCCGGCATGTTCCGGCGTCCCACGCAGGTGCTCCGGGGTGCGCTGGGCGTCGCCCAGGTGGTCTGCGAGGCGAACGGCACGATCGCGAGCTACCGCAAGGGCGCCAACCTCAAGGTGCTCGCCGGGTGGTTCGGCGCGACCGGAGCCGCGCCGGACCGTGCCGCGGTGGTGTCGCGGGCGGTCGGCGCGGTGGAGGCGGCGCGGTCGGGCGAAAGGACACGGCCGGGCCCACCTCTGGACTCCGCCGACCTGCTCGTCTCGGCACGCCGGGCGGCGATCATCGAGGAGCGTGACCGGCTCGCGTGACGTTGCGGGGCGCCAGGCAGCGGCACCGGCAGCGGCGGCGGCCGCGCCGCCAACCCGGCCCGCGCGCCGCCAACCCGGCCGCGCGCCGCCAGCCCAACCCCCGCATCGTCCCCCCGCACGCCCACCCTCAGCGATCCCTCACCCGGGGTTCACGTCGATGAAACACGCCTCCCGTACGGTCGAACATCAGGTTCCACCCAGGAGGAGACATGCTCGAGGACTGGTTCGGATTCGGGGTCGCCGTCGCGATCAGCGTGGGGGCCGCGCTGCTCTTCGCGCTCGCGGTCGAGGTCATCATGCGGCTCGTCGCCCGCCGCTACCCGTGGGCGCGCGACCTCCAGACGAAGACGCGCAGCCCGTTCTGGGCGCTGGTGCTCGTGCTCGGCCTGTGGGTCGGCGTGCACGCCGCGCTGCGCAACACGGAGTGGATGCCGATCGTCGGCCGCTTCTTCACCGTCGCCGCCATCGCGATGCTCGCATGGCTGCTCATCGCCTTCGTGCGGTTCGTCTCCGACCTCGCGCTCGCGCACAACAGCATCGACATGCCCGACAACCGGCTCGCGCGCCGGCTGCGGACGCAGACGCTCATCGTCAAGCGGCTCGCGATCGCCCTCATCGTGGTGATCGCCGTGGGCGCGGAGCTGTTCAGCTTCGACTCGGTCCGCGCAGTCGGGGCGTCGGTGCTGGCCTCGGCGGGCATCGCGTCCATCGTGGCGGGCCTCGCCGCGCAGTCGGTGCTGGGCAACATGTTCGCCGGCATCCAACTCGTCTTCAGCGACGCGCTGCGGGTCGACGACGTCATCGTCGCCCAGGGGGAGTGGGGTCGCGTCGGCGAGATCACGCTCAGCTACGTGGTGCTCGACCTGTGGGACGACCGCCGCCTCGTCCTGCCCTGCACCTACTTCACCACCACGCCCTACGAGAACTGGACCCGGCAGGGGTCGGAGCTGCTCGGGTCCGTCGAGTTCGACCTCGACTGGCGCGTCTCCCCGCAGCGGATGCGCGAGCACCTCGAGCAGGTGCTCACCGAGACGCCGCTCTACGACGGCCGCGCCAACGTCCTGCAGGTGACCGAGGCGACCGCCGGCTACGTGCGCGTGCGCATCCTCGTCACCGCCAAGGACGCGCCCACGCTGTACGACCTGCGCTGCTTCGTGCGCGAGGCGATGGTGCTGTGGATCCAGTCGGTCATGCCCGACGCGGCGCCCGCGCAGCGCGTGCTCGTGTCCGAGCAGGCGGCGCCCGGGCCGCGCAAGCGCGGCGGAGCGGCGACGTCCGCCGAGCACGCGGGGGAGTCCGGCTTCTTCACCGGCAGCGCCGAGGCCGAGGAGCGCGCGAGCCACTTCACGCACGGCATCCCGCGCGTCGTCCGGGAGGGCGAGGGGGACGATGCGGTGACCGGGGAGATCTCCGAGGTCGGCGAGGTCGTCGAGGAGCCGGAGTCTGTGGCACGCGGCTAGCGCTCCCGCGCGCGGCGCGTCTTTGACGTGACGATGCGGCGGGGCCAGACTGTGGCGCATCACCGAGCCGACGCGGCAGGAAGGCCTGACATCGATGTCGTCACCACCGCCGTCCGCGCCGTCGGACGAGGCCGCGAGCACGGCCGCGAGCCGCCGCGTCGCGCGGGTCGGGATGGGCCTCGGGCTGGCGGTGCCGGGCGTCGTGGTCGTCGGCGGGCTCGCGTACGTCCACCTCGGCGACGAGGGTGACGCGACCGACGCATCGGCCACCCCCACCGATCACGAGTACGCGAAGGACGCGTACCTCGACGGGCTGCGCGCGTCGCCGGTCGCGGGCGACGCCCCGAACATCTTGCTCGTCTACTACGACGACCTCGGCCACGGCGACCTGGGGTTCATGGCCGACACTCCCATCGCGACGCCGCACCTGGACGCCCTCGCCGAGGACGGCATCGTCCTCACCAACTTCCATGCGCCGTCCGCGGTGTGCACGCCGTCGCGGGCCGCGCTGCTCACGGGGCGTCTCGCGCCGCGCGCGGGCGTCCCGGACGTGCTGTTCCCGAGCGACAGCCCGTACGCCGCGATCAACGAGGCCGCGGGCGTCTCCGGGCTGAGCCAGGACGAGATCACCATGCCCGAGGTGCTCGAGGCGGCCGGCTACGCGACCGGGATGATCGGCAAGTGGCACCTGGGCGACACCGCGGGGTCGCTGCCGAACGACTTCGGCTTCGACACCTTCCTGGGCTCGCTGTACTCCAACGACATGAGCCCGTTCCAGATCTACCGCGACGACGAGGTCGTCCTCGAGACCGTCGACCAGACCGGGCTGGACGCGCTCTACACGGACGAGGCGGTCGCCTTCATCGGCGACGCCGCGGACGGCGACGACCCGTTCTTCCTCTACTTCGCCCACAACTTCCCGCACGAGCCGCTGTTCGCCGCGGAGGAGAACGAGGGGCGATCGGACGCGGGCCTCTATGGCGACGTCGTGGAGGGTCTCGACGACGGCATCGGCCGCATCGTCGACGCGCTCGCGGCGACGGGCCAGCTCGACAGCACCATCATCATGGTGACCAGCGACAACGGCCCCTGGTACCAGGGCGACGCCGGCGACCACCGCGGACGCAAGGGCGAGGTGTACGAGGGCGGGATGCTGGTGCCGTTCCTCGTGCACTGGCCCGACGGTCTCGACGGCGGGCGGACGCTCGACACGATGGCGATGGGCACGGACATCCTGCCCACGCTCATGGACTGGCTCGACATCGCCGCGCCCGTCGATCGCACGCTCGACGGGGTGAGCATGGCGCCGCTGCTCGCCGGAGTCTCCGAGCGGGCGGGGGAGCACTACTACTTCTACGCGGGGGAACGGCTCCTCGCGGTGAGCGACGGCCGCTACAAGTACTACACGCAGCAGCCCTACGTGGATGTCGCGAGCGGCTCGTCCGACGTGTCGGTGACCCAGCAGGGGCCCTGGCTGTTCGACCTCGAGGCCGACCCGAGCGAGTCCTACGACGTGATCGATCGCCACCCGGAGGTCGCGGCCGCGCTCGCGGCGGAGCTCGAGAGGCGCGATGCGGAGATGGCGGAGAATCCTCGCGGGTGGCGCTGAGGACGCGGCGGCCGGGCGTGAACCCGGCCGCCGCATCGTCCCGCGATTGTCAGGGCTTGAGCATGACCTTCCCGGCGCGGCCGGGCGTGTAGTGGGCGCGGACCGCGTCGGCGATGTCGGCGAACGCGACGGTCGCCTCGACGGGCAGGGTGATGGTGCCGTCGGACAGGCGGGCGAGAAGCTCACCCATGAGGCGGCCCCGGTCCGCGTCCGACATGGCGGCGCTGACCTTGGAGCCCCAGAAGCCGCGGATGGTGGCCTGCTTGAAGATGACGTCGCCCGAGCCGATCTCCATGGTCGGCGAGGCCATCGCGCCGAAGATCACGAGCGTGCCGTTCTCGGCGAGCTGCGACAGGACGTCGCCGCTGGCCTGGCCGCCGACCGAGTCGATGCCGACCTTGAGCGGCGCGCCGCCGGTGAGCGCCGCGACGCGCTCCTGCCAGCCGTCGGTGTCGGTGGCGACGATGCGCTCGATGCCCTGGGCGGCGAGCTCGGCGATGCCGGCCTCGCGGCGGACCAGGCCGACCACGTTGATGCCGCGGGCGCCGGCGAGCTGCGCGACGAGGCGGCCGACGGCGCCGTTCGCGGCGTTCTGAATCATCCAGTCGCCCGCGGCGAGGTCGAGCGAGTCCAGGAGGCTGATCGCGGAGAACGGCATCGCGATCAGCTGCGCGGCGGCCTCGTCCGGGATGGAGTCGGGCATTGGGATGAGGGCGGCGGCGTTGGCGACGAACTGCTCGGCCCACACGCCGAACACGCCGCCAACCGCCACACGCTGGCCGACCTCGAGGTGCGTGACGCCCTCGCCGAGCGCGTCGACCACGCCGACGGCCTCGGTGCCGGCGGGCGCGGGGAGCTCGGGCGTGAAGCCGTAGTCGCCGCTCACGGTGAGCAGGTCGTGGTTGTGGATGGGGGACAGGGTGAGGCGCACGCGGACCTCGCCCCGGCCGGGCTGGGGGGTGGGGATCTCCTCGACGGTGAGGACCTGGGCGGGGTTGCCGAACTCGGGGTGGATCAATGCCTTCATGGTGGGCCTTCCTTGTGGGAGGTGGGGTGCGTGGGCGTCGCCGTGGTGCGGTGCGCCGCGCCGGGTGCCGGGGTGCGTCAACGCGCGGGAACGAGTGGTTCATTCCGTCACGCGGTGACGCGACTGCGGTACGGCCGCCTTGGCGCGCGAGTCTTGTCGCCGTGACTCCGACGACCTCGCTCTCCCTTGGCGATGCGCTGGACGGGTTCGAGATTGCGGCGAGCTCTGCCGCGTTCGGGACACGGACGGGACACCGACTGGTTTCGGCACCCAGGCGCTAGCCTCCTGCCAGGGGGTTCGCTCATGACAGCAGGTCAGTCCGCCGAGGCCGAGGCGATGCGCCAGGCCGCGCTCGCCGAGCAGTACTCCGCGGCCGCCGCGGAGGCCCGTGCCAACGCCGCCAAGTACGGCATTGCCGCGGTCACGGAGAAGCGCACGATGCAGGTGCTGGCGCCGCTCGCCGCCGTCGGCGTGCACTTCCTCGCCGAACGCAAGTGGCCGGGAAGCAGGCGAGCGCAGGTCGACCTCGTCGCGATCGGCCCGCAGGGCGTCTTCATCGTCGACACCAAGGCGTGGAAGGACGTGTCGATGCGTTCCGGGCGCATCCACCGCGGCGACGAGGACGTCACCGAGGATCTGATGGCCCTCGCCGACCTCGCCGACACCATCGAGGGCGACCTCGCGGAGGTCGGCCTCGCACCCGGGGAGGTGCACGCCGTCGCCGTGCTCGCCGGCCACGGTGGGATCGGAGAGAAGGTCGGCCCCGTCGATGTGGTGGGGGAGAAGGACATCCTCCGCTACATCGCCGCTCGCGGGAACAGGCTCACGGAGTCGCAGGTCGACGTCGTGCTCGGTCGCTCCCTGTCGCTGCTGCCGCAGGTCAACGCCGCGCCCGAGCCGGCCCCGACACTGCCCGCGCCGGCCCCGACACTGCCCGCGCCGGTCGTGCCAGCCGCATCGTCCCCCGAGCCGGAGGAGCTCATCTCGGAGTCCGCCGTCGAATCTGCGCTGCTCGAGGGCATCCTCGCGCAGCCCATCGAGGAGTGGATGAGCTTCCTCCACCCCAACCAGGCGAAGCTGGTCCGGCGCAGCTTCAGCGGGCCCAGCCGCATCCGCGGTGCCGCCGGCACGGGCAAGACCGTGGTGGGTCTGCATCGTGCCGCGTATCTTGCGCGCACCCGATCGGGGCGGATCCTGTTCGCCACCTTCGTGCGCACGCTTCCCGCGGTGATGCGGCAGTCTCTCGGTCGCATGGCGCCCGACGTGGTCGACCGCGTCCACTTCACCGGCGTGCATCGGTTCGCGCTCGACCTTCTTGCCGACCGCGGAGTCGCATGCCGCGTCGACGGCAGGCTCGCCGACGGGCTGTTCAACGAGGCGTGGGCCGCGGTGCCGAAGGACAGTCCGCTCCGCACCAATGGGCTGACGCATCGGTACTGGAAGGACGAGATCGACCACATCCTCAAGGGGCGCGGCATCACGCAGTTCCACGAGTACGCGGATCTGCCGCGCACCGGGCGCACGCACCGGCTGTCGCTAGGACAGCGTGAGGCGGTGTGGTCGCTGTACCGGGACTACGACAACCGCCTACGGGCTTCGCGGATCCACGACTTCGCCGACGTGATCCTGCTCGCGGAGGCCGAGCTCAAGCGCAAGCCTCTCGACGAGCCCTACGTCGCCGTCGTGATCGACGAGGCACAGGACCTCTCGTGCGCGATGGTGCGGATGCTTCACTCGCTCGTGGGCGATGTGCCGGACGGGCTCACGCTCATCGGCGACGGGCAGCAGTCGATCTATCCGGGCGGCTACACCTTGGCCGAGGCTGGCATCTCGGTGGTCGGTCGTGGCGTGGTCATGGACGTCAACTACCGCAACACCTCGGAGATTCTGAGCTTCGCGCACGACGTGATCGCCGGCAGCGAGTACGCCGACATCGAGGGCGAGGTGGCGCGCGGCGAGCGCCCGGCGGACGTGCCGCGGCACGGTCCGGTCCCTGAGGTGGCACGATGTGCGAGCCGCCGCGAGCACGACCGGCTCCTGGTATCGCGGGTGCGGGAGGCCGTGACCGCGATCGGGACCGGGTTGGGCGATGTCGCCGTGCTCTGTGTCTCCACGTGGGCGGCGCGGCAGGCGCGGGACGCGCTCAAGGCCGTCGGGTGCCCGGTGGTCGAGCTCGAGTCCTACGACGGCTCCGCGGTGGACGCGGTGAAGGTGGGGACGATCAAGCGCGCGAAGGGCCTCGAGTTCAAGCAGGTGCTGATGCCGTACCTCAAGGAGGCGCAGATCGGGCTCGGGGAACCTCCGGTGGATGGTGCCGAGCGGGAGCGATGGGAGCTCGAGCGGCGCGAGCTGTTCGTAGGTGCGACGCGGGCGCGGGACGGGCTGTGGCTCGGAGTAGTGGGATGACCGGCGAGGTCGATCTGGTCGGGCCGTTGCTCAGTGGCCTCTTCGGCGCGCTGCGACCCCTGCTCCCGTGGCTCATCCCGCTCGCGATCGTCTCGACCGTCACCTCGTTCCCCATGCCGGGGCGGGGTCCGTCGACGCGCAGGCGCGACCCGTGGCGCGGTTTCAAGTACGGCGCCCGGGCGACGGTGCTTGAGCGCGCAGGTGGACGATGCGAGGGTGGGCTCCTCTTCGGGTGGGGCCGCTGTCCGGCCGTGGCCGCCGAGGCCGACCACGTGTTCCCTCACTCCAAGGGCGGCCCGACGGTGGTGAGCAACGGTCAGGCACTCTGCAAAGACCACAACCGGCGCAAGCGGGACATGACGCCGCCGTGGTGGTACGTGTTGGCGCTCGAGAAGCGCCGGCGTGCGTACTTCCCGGCTGACGAGGACGTGCGTGTCTATGCGGTGATGACCGAGGACGATGTGGCGGCACGGGAGCGGACGCGATCACGCAGGCGTGCGCAGTAGCGCCGGTCGCCTAGGGTGTCGGCATGGCTGACGACATCCACGACTCAGGCTGGCATGGGTCCTTGGGGCTCGGCGCAATCCTCGGCGCCACAGGCCTCGATCTCGAGGACGTTTTGGTCATTCGACACACCTTCAAAGAAGAGGGACTCGCGTCCCACAGCGACCTCACCCCTGCAAAGGTGCTCGCGTACACACGACGCCAGTTGGTCAAGGGCGCCAAGTTCCCAAGACACCCTGCACGCTGGTGGCTGGTCTTTGTCGCGGATGGACAACGCCGGTCGCGGTTCTACGGCGCATTCGAGAATCGCGGTGAAGTCGGTGCGGAGCGCACCGAGACACATCGCCACTACGACCTTGTGGCGTCGGACCTGCTTGTCTCGTTGGCAGGGCGCCTCGTCCTTGAGTGGTCGGCGGACACCATCAACTGGGCCAAGCGAGGTGCGCGCGCTGCCGAATTCGCAGTGGTGGAGATCTCAGATCCGGAGGCCGTCGCATTCCCCGGGTTCGACCGCGTGGCGTTGACCTATGCGCAACTCCAGGAGGTCGTCAACGAGTCGCGCTATGCCTCATGGCGCACCGCACTCGGCGCGGTGCAGGGCATCTACCTGATCGCCGACTCAAAGTCGGGGCAGCTGTACGTCGGCAAGGCAGACGGTAGCGAGCGCATCCTTGGGCGATGGCGCGCGTACGCGGACACCGGGCACGGCGGCAACGTGGCGTTGCGAGACGCTTTGGAGACCGATCCCGAGCACGCTGGCCATTTCACTTGGAGTCTCCTCCGGGTCTTCGGATCGAACACCACCCCAGACGTGGTCGACGAGGCAGAGAACCATTTCAAGATGACGCTGATGACACGTAGGTTCGGCTACAACCGCAACTGACCGGCGTTCGCGCGGGTCGCAGGTTCAGCGATTCGGAGCGGATGCCGCGAGCGCCTCTCGAATCTCGCTGGCGAGTGACGATGCACGGGCGCTGAGCCCGGGCGAGACGGGCTCGGGTACCTCAAGGTCGATGGTGGCACGCGCGGCAGCCGCGTGCAGTCCTGCCGGCATCGCGCCGGCGACGAAGAGGTCCTTGAGCTCGTCCTGCTCGAAGGGTGCACGGATCAACTGACGAATACGGGTCAGCGTCACAGCAGCCGAGCGGGCGTCGGCGTAGCCGAAGCGTTCCGCGATCTCCGCATTCGGCACCCCGTCGAGGGCGGCGAGGAAGACGAAGCGCTGCTTCTCGGACAGCGGCGCGAGCAGCAGCCGGAAGAACTCAGGGCGAGCGGCGACCGACGAGGGTCCGGGCTGTGCATCCGCGATCCCCTCGATCCACTCGAGGTCCTCCTCGACCGCGACCCACTCCTTCTTGCGTGCGCGCAGCTGATCGATGGACGCGAACTTCGCCATCCGAGCGACATAGCCATCGGGGTTGGCGAGGTCATCGAGGCCCTCCTCGAGCAGTCGCACCATCACGTCTTGCGCGACGTCGTCCGCGCGCTGTGCGTCGTTCAGGATGCCTCTGGCGGTGCGCAGCGCGATCCCGCGGAGCCGCTCGAGCTGGTCGCTGTCGATCATGCGAACAACGTAGACCCGGCCACCGACATCGGCACCGAAGCCGGACTGCTGCGTGCCGTGCATCGTGCCGTCGACAGGCGTCCGCAGGGAGCGTTCAAGACTCGTTGTTAACACCTCGCCCGATTTCCCGTCATCAGGTCAGAGGGCAACAGGAACCCGCCGGGTCCGGCCCTCCCGACCGAGGGGAACCGCAATGAACGAGATGTACGCACCGCGCTGGGTGTCCGCCGACCAGGAGCCCACCGAGCTCCACACCCAGGTCCTGCCCCGCCTGTTCCAGGGCGGCACCGCGGACGAGCGCTGGGACAGCTCGCCGTGGGGGAGCCGCGGCCCCGCCGCCGGCTGCGACCCCGACACCGAGGGCTACGACGCCGTCGCCACCCTGTTCGCGTGGGCGCCGCCCGCCGAGTGGGGCGTCGAGGAGCTCCGCTTCGGCTTCCCGGACTCGGCGCTCCACGGCGAGGACATCCACCGGGTGATCCGAGTCGCCCGCTGGGCCCACGAGCGCTGGACCTCCGGCGACCGCGTCCTCGTCCGCTGCCAGGCGGGTCTCAATCGCTCGGGCCTCGTCATGGCGATTGTCCTCATGCTCGACGGCTGGACGCCCGAGGAGGCCATCCGCCGCATCCGCGAGCGCCGCGCCGAGGTCGCACTCGTCAACGACCGCTTCGTCGACTGGCTGATGAACGATGCGGCGGCCGCGCTCGGCCTCGAGGCCACCGACGCATCGTCCACCCCGTCCTCCGGCGACCCCGTCGCCGCCTGACCGCCCACCCACCTGAAGAACCAAGAAGACAAGGAAGAGATCATGCACATCAACGCCATCCTCGACGTGGACGTCGCCGCGCTCGAGGCCGACGACACCGTCACCGTCATGCTCGAGCTCGAGGCGCCCGCCGCGCCGGACGCCGACAACAACAGCGCAGAGCTCCGACCCGCCCACACCGCGATCGTGGTCCTCGACCGCTCCGGCTCCATGGCCGGCGACCGCCTCGACCACGCCAAGGAGGCGCTGCTGTCCCTGGTCGACCGGCTGTCCGACGACGACCGCTTCGGGCTCGTCACCTTCGACTCGCAGGCCCAGGTGGTCGTGCCGGCGGGCCTTGTCGGCGACCTGGGTCGCGCCCGGATCCGCCACGACATCGCGACCGTCGAGCCGGGCGGCATGACCGACCTCAGCTCGGGCTACCTGCGCGGCCTCCAGGAGGCCCGCCGGGTCTGCACGGAGGCCGGCGCGACCATCATCCTGCTGTCGGACGGTCACGCGAATACCGGCATCACCGACCCGGTCAAGCTCGCCTCGGTGGCGGGCAAGGCGTCGAAGCAGGCGATCTCGACGTCGACCATCGGCATCGGGCTCGGCTACGACGAGGTCATCCTCACCGAGATGGCCGGCGCCGGGCTCGGCAACCACGCGTTCGCCGAGCACGCCGAGGCCGCGGCCGTCGCGGTCGCGGGCGAGATCGACGGGCTGCTGTCCAAGACCGTCCAGGCGGCGAGCCTGCTCGTCACCCCGTCCGAGGACGTCTCCGGCGTCACCGTCCTCAACGACGGCCTGCCGCAGCAGGCGGTCGAGGGCGGGATCCTGGTCGAGCTCGGCGACCTCTACGCGGGGGAGACGAGGCGCGTCACCGTCGCGTTCGACGTGCCGGGGATGCCCGCGCTCGGCCTCGCGCAGGTGGCGGACCTCGCGATCTCGTACGTCGAGCTGGCGACGCTCGACCAGCACACGGTCACCGTGCCGGTGTCGGTCAACGTGGTGCCCGCGGACGTCGCGCGCGGCCGCGTGCCGGACCCGCGCGTCGAGCAGGAGAAGCTGCTGCTCAGCGCGCAGAGGTCGAAGCGCGAGGCAGAGGGGTACCTGCGGGCGGGCGACATCGCGGGCGCCGCGTCCGTCATCGGGTCGATGTCGGCGACGCTGTCCTCGGCGCCCAAAAGCGACATGCTCGCCGACGAGGCCGCGTGGTTCGCGGAGTCGATGGACAGCCTGACCACGCGGGGTGCCGAGGCGACGTCACGCCGGCTGTCCTCGGACCGCATGCGCAAGTCGCGCGGCTTCACGGGCCGCGCCCAGGGCGGCGAGGTGCAGGAGCCGCCGGCGTCGGGCGGCGCGTCCGCGAGCGGCTCGCCGAGCTCTGGCGCCGCGTGAGAACGGCCCGTGCCGCGCATCGTCGCTGGGGGACGATGCGCGGCACGGGTTGCTGCCTATGCGGCAGGGAGGCCCAGGACGTCCCGCGCATGCGCGTACTTCTCGCGCAGACGGCTCGCCAGCTCGGGGTCGAGCTTCGCCAGCCGTGCCTCGTCGGTGTTGTCCGCGATGTCCGCGTGCTTGACCATCAGCGCGATGCCGCCGAGTTCGCGGATCCTCGCGTAGTAGACATCCGGTTCGACTTCGTCTGTCCGGCTGAGCGCGACGACCGCCTCGACCACCTCGCGGGGGAAGCCCGCCGCGAGCAGGCCGTCCACCGTCCAGTCAGTGTCTTCAACCACGTCGTGCAGCCAGGCGGCGGCGACTGCCGCCGCCGGCGCGTCCGGGTAGAGGCGGCGCACGTGGCCCGCGACGCGCGCCGGGTGCGTCCAGTAGGTCAGCCCGGCCTTGTCGACCTGGCCGGCGTGCGCCTCGATCGCGAGCTCGCGGGCGCGGTCCACCAGCCCGAAGGGGCCTGGCGTGGCGGCGCGCCGGTACAGGTCGGCGAGCGCCCCGATCACGGCATCCATCCCATCGTGCGCCGTCATTGCCACCTCGTCCATGTACCGGTCGCGCCGGATCTCGATCATGATCGAGGAGACCCGCGCATCGTCCCCGTACCGCGACAGCGGCACGTACGTGCCGGCGAACGGCGAGTCGAGACCGATCTCGAAGCCGCCGAATGCGGAGCTCGCCGCGTCGAGCAGCCACGGCGGAGTGTGCGCCGCATCGGTGCCCAGGCAGACCTCCGGGCGCGGCGCATCGTCCGCCGCCATCTCGTAGGGGAGACGACGCGTGGGGTACGAGTGCACGTCGATCACCACCGCGCGGCCGTGGGTTTCGAGCGCCTCGGTCACGGCGTCCTCGACAGCCTGGGCGTGCGGGTGGAAGTAGCGGTCGAGCAGCGTCGGGTCCACGGCGTCGCGCAGCGTGCGCTGGTCGTGGGTGCGCGTGTAGACGGGGCCCATGCCGACTGTCTCCATGGGCTCCGAGCCGTCGGTGAAGCGCTCGACATCGACCACCAGGCGCGACACCGGCGCGGCGACCACCTGCACCTCGAGGCCCGCAGCCTCGGCGGCACGCGACGCGATGACGTCGGTGAGGGAGTCGGTCATCATCTCGAGCTCGTGCGTGAGGTCGGCGTCCGACAGGACGATGCCGGTACGCACGTCGGACGGGATCGTGCGGGAGGCGTGAGGGACGTGGAGGACGATCACTCGGTTTCACCGTCCTCGCCGTCGCGCGCCTCGATGACCCGGAACGCCATGACGCCGTAGAGACGGTCGGTGCCTCTCTGGTCGCCGCGGAGGTCGACCACCTCGGTGGAGCCATCGCGGTAACGCACCTCGACCACGTCGATCTGGCTCCAGTCGACCGCGAGGTATGCGGCCAGGCGGTCGGCGACGGCCGCGTGCTCGCTCCCCTCGAGCGTCGTCCCCGACTCCGCTGCGGCCCGCTTGAACTCCTGCAGTGCACGCTGCGCCGCAGCGCGGTGCTCGGGCGACAGCATGGGGTAGGCCTCGGATGCCTCGAGCGCGTCCATGGCATTCGCGAACGCGTCGTCGGACGATGCGCCGGCTCCCTCGGGCGGTTGCGGCGCGGTCCTGCGGTGGTCCGCGCCGGGCGGAACGGTGTCGAGCTCGCTGCTGCGCGACGTGAGGCGCATGAGAGCGGCGCTGACGTCGAAGTACCGGCGCGACGTGTCTCCGGACCGGAGCGCTCGAGGCGTGTTCGCCAGCGGGCGCAGGTAGTCGACCACCTGTGACCAGGTCTCGAACTCGCCCTGACCGAACCAGATCAGCTCGCCGACGAAGTCGCCGGCACCGTTGTGGTCGCGGCGATCGTCGATCAGGAAGTCGCCCTCATTGAGGTTCTTGTGGTGGCTGAGGATGAGCCGCTTGTAGGCGGGTGACTCGGGGCCGCGTCCCAGGTGCAGATGCACCCACTCGATCTTGTGCTGCCATGCGGACGGGTTCTCCCACGGCGCCGTCGAGAGGATGTAGACGTCGAAGAGCTCTGCCAACTCCTTGAACGCCTCTATCGCGCCCGGCATCGGCGGCATCAGCGCGAACACTCCGGGGATCTCGTCGTAGTTGGGCTGGCCGTTCGCATCGACGTACTGCGCGAGCACGTCGGGGTAGATCCCCTCGAGCCGCGCCGAGAAGTCGACCAACGTGTTGTCCAGGTCGATGTAGAGAATCTTCTTGTCGGTCATCGCGCCTCCTTGGCGTCGCGGTGGGTGAAGAGTCGTGCCGGCTTGCCGACCGTGCCGCGGCCGACCGTGCCCGTGTCGACGAGTTGCGGCTCCATGAGCCGGCGGAAGGTGTCCTTGCCGCCCGGCCGCTCAGGGTCCACGGCCCGATGCAGGCGCTCGAGTTCGAGCAGCGTGAACGGCCGGCCGCCGAGCATCCCCCACGGGTCGGGGTGCTCCGCGTAGTCCGCGCGCAGCCGCGCGACGGCGAGCTTGAGGATCGAGGCGTGGTCGTACGCCAGCGGACCGACCTCCGCGACCGGCACCAGCGCGGCCGAGCCCAGCAGCGGAGCGGGCACCGCCACCAGGTGCGCCACCGAGAGCACCCACCCGCGGGAGTCGCGGTCGAGCGCGTCGAACACGTGCAACTGCACCGGCGTGAGCCCTGATACGCCCGCCTTGTCCGCGAGCGAGCGCCGCACCGCGTCCGCCAGGACCTCGCCGGCGTGGAGGAAGGTGCCCGGCAGGCGCATCGTCCCGTTGGCGCCGTCGCGGCCGTCCGCGACGAGCACCACGCACAGCGCGCCGTCGACCACGGTGAGCACCGCGGTGTCGACGGCGACGGACGGGCGCGGGTAGTCGGTGAGGGCCCTGCCGGAGGAGTCGCGGTAGCTGGTCACAGAAATAAATGTCGCATTGTTGCGCTAACTTGTCAATTGACGCAGAATTGCGCCAAAGGTAACCGAGGGGGACCACCATGACGACGATCACCAGCTCCATCGCCCACCGCGCCGCCGGCGCCATCGTGGGCTCCGCCGTCGGCGACGCGATCGGCGCGCCGTACGAGTTCGGGCCCGCTCGCCCGCACCTCACCCTCTCGGGCACCACCGCCGACATGACCGGCAGCCACACCTGGTCACCGGGCGAGTGGACCGACGACACCTCCATGGCGGTCCCCATCCTCCGTGCCGCCGCAGCCGGGCTGGACCTCGCCGGCGCAGAGGCGCAGGATCGCATCGTCCGCGACTGGAGCGCGTGGGCGCGCGGCGCCAAGGACGTCGGCGTCCAGACGTCCCAGGTGTTCTCCGGCATGCGGGGGGACGATGCGGTGGCTGCCGCTGCGTCGGCGCGTCGGGTCCACGAGGTGGCCGGCCGCAGTGGCGGCAACGGCTCGGTCATGCGGACGGCTCCGGTCGGGCTCGCGTACCTGGGCGAGGCGCACGGCGCCGCTCGCGTCGCCGAGGCCGCCGACGCCATCGCCGGGTTGACGCACTTCGAGGACGACGCCCGCGACGGCGCCGCCCTGTGGAGCGTGCTCGTCCACCTCGCCGTGCGCGACGGGAGGGTGCGCCTGGACGACGCGCTGGCCGCGCTCCCGGCGGCACGCCGCGAGCGGTGGGGTGCGTTGCTCGCAACGGCCGACGGTGCCGACCCCGACCTGTTCCAGCACAACGGCTGGGTCGTCCATGCCGTCCAGGCCGCGTACGCCGCGATCCGCGCGGGCGGCATCGTCCTCGACGATCCCGCGACGCACACGCCCGCCGCGTTCCGCCGGACCATCGAGGAGGCGATCCGGATCCACAACGACACGGACACCGTCGCCGCGATCGCCGGCGCGCTCGCGGGTGCCCTGGTCGGCGTCTCCGCCATCCCGGTCGGCTGGCAGCGACTGCTCCACGGGCACCCCGGGCTGCGGGCGGGGGACCTGACGCGGCTCGCGGTGCTCGCCGTCCGCGGCGGTGTGCCCGACTCGCGAGGGTGGCTCGTGGGGGACCGGGTCGACTATTCGGGCTGGCCCGAGCGCGACGCCTTCGCGGTCCACCCGCACGACGATGGTGTGCTGATGGGAGGCGTCCACCACCTCGCGCATCTGCCCGCGGACATCGATGCGGTCGTGTCGCTGTGCCGGCTCGGTGCCCTCGAGGTTCCGGCGCGTATCGGCCGGGCGGACGTCGCGGAGGTGTGGCTCATCGACGATGCTGCGCCGGGTGCGAACGAGCACCTGGGATTCGTGCTCGAGGAGGCGGCCGACACGGTGGCCGCGCTGCGCGCCGAAGGCAAGCACGTGTACCTCCATTGCGTCGCCGCGCATTCGCGAACGCCTACGGTGGCCGCTCTCTACGCGGCGCGGCACCTCGGTGTCGAGCCGGGGCGGGCGCTCGCGGAGGTCGCGGCGGCGCTGCCCGCGGCCGACCCGAACCGCGCCTTCCGTGCGTACCTCGCGGAGGTGAGGTCATGAGCGGCACCACGGTGTTCCGTGCGGCCGACCGGTTCGTCGACGCGCAACTGTGGTGGGTGGCGTCGGAGCTGTGCCGGCGCCACTCCCGCCTGCGGATCCGCGAGCTCGCGCATGACGAGCTCGGCACCTTCATCGAGGTGGTCTCGTGGCCCGACGTGAGCGAGCTGCGGATCGGGTTCTCACGCGTGTCGGGGATCAGGATTCTCGGGCACGATGACTTCGCTGTCACACCCACAGAGCTCCTCGAGGTTGCGAGCCCGCACGCTGTCCTGAAGGCCGTCGAGGCTGAGCATGGCATCGGCGGCCCCGGCCGATTCCCGCCGACGACGCGCGAGACTATCGGTTACCGTGCGATCGCATACGTCCTCGGCACGATGGTGAATTCGCGGCATTCGTGGACCGTGCGGGGCGAGCGGCCCGAAGACCCGTCCGTGGTCCACGGAGGAGCGTGGCTGTCGCCTGTGCGCGGTTGGCCGTCGATCCCACAGCTTCGCGAGCAATGGGCTATCGATGCGGCCCACGACGCCCTGTACAACAAGGCGCCTGCGCACGCGTGGTTGCTGATGCGCGATCTCGAGGTCGTGGGCTTGTTCGACCTTCACGGGCGTGTCCACCTGGCGACCGCATCGCGCGACTTGTTCGCAGCGCATCGGGCGAGCGGGTCGGACATCGCCCAGGCCGTCGTCTGGGCGCTTGGATCCCATATGAGGCTATGACGACACCGCGAGGCCGACGGCTCCCTGTCGGACCGCTGCGCTACTCTGTGCGAATGTCACTCGGAGATGCGATCGGAGCGGTAGACCTCGTGGACGAGAGGGCGTACTCGCCCGCGTCTGAGGAGTACCTGAAGGTGCGCGATATCGGTGAACGCAAGGCACTCGGGCAGTACCTCACACCCCGCTCCGTCCGGGAGAGGCTCCTCGACTCTGTGCCGCTGGCCGACGGCGACCGGGTGCTCGATCCTGGTGTCGGAACGGGAGAGTTCCTGCTGTCCGCTGAGCGCCGGGCGAGCGGACTCTACCTTGAGGGCTGGGATATCGACCCGCAGGCGCTATCAGTTGCGCGCGAGGTCGTGCCGGACGCGACGCTCATCCAACAGGACGGATTGTTGAACCGGCCGGATACCCCGTTCGATGTGGTGATCGGGAATCCGCCGTATTTCGAGATCCGTGGTATCGATTCCTCCACCAAGCGCAAGTACGCCTCGGTGATCTCGGGCCGGCCGAACATCTTCGCGCTGTTCTTCGCCGTGGCGCTCGAGTCGGTGCGCGACGGCGGGCACGTCGCCTATGTGGTCCCGCCGTCGATGAACAACGGCGCCTACTTCTCGCGCCTTCGCGAATACATCCGCGAACACGCGTCGGTCGAGCATCTCGAGGTGCTCGACGGGAGTCGTGTGTTCGCGGATGCGCAGACGAGCGTTCAGCTCATCGTGCTCAAGAAGGGGGGCAAGTCGACGCGCTTCACCGCCGACCTCGGCGCCCTCTCCGGGAGCCCCCGCCACCGGGTCATCCTCACGGACAATGCCGCCCACTTCGAGGGGCTGTATGAGGGCCGGTCCTCGCTGTGGGCGCTGGGTTACGAGGCCGTCACCGGAACCGTGGTCTGGAACAATCATCGCGAGCGCCTGCGGCGAGAGGCCTCGGCATCCACCGTGCCGCTGATGTGGGCCAGCAACATAGGTGCCGAGCCGGACGTCCTGATCAACGACGACCACCCGAAGCGGCCGCAATACATTGAGGGAGTCACCCCGATCGAGGGGCCCGCGATCATCGTCAACCGCATCGTCGGCTCCGTCGGCGCAGGGAGCCTGCGCTGTGCGCTGGTACCCGAAGGCATGAAGTTCGTCGGCGAGAACCACGTCAACGTCATCCGATCCCGTCCCGGTGTGACGCCGCGAGTCTCGATCTCGGACGTGCTCGCGGCGCTCCGATCTCCGTTGATGTCAGAGCGGGTCCGTAACCTCACGGGCAACACACAACTCTCGGCCACTGAGCTCACGCACTGGCTTCCGCTCGACATCGAACGCCCCGGCGGGATGTCGGAGCCGGCAGCCGAAGGTGACGTCCAGACCTTGTTCTGACGTTCGAGCGGCACACGAGGGATGTGCAGCACACCGACTGAGGGAGAATCAATTGTCCATCACGCCGACGTCCAGCGCGGTCGCCTCCGCGCCCCCCGCGCCGCAGGCGATCAATGCCTTCTTCTCCACCGCTTCCCGTACCGCGAATGGGAATGCCAACGACGACCGTGAGGCGGTGGTCTTGCAGCTGGCAGAGGAGATCTGCATCGGAGCCCCGCGTGCGCCGCGTGGGCATCTTACGAACGCCTGGGGCATCGTCGAGACCGCGTTGCAGAACGCGCTTCTGCAGATCCCCGCGCCGCAGGGGCCGGTGAACAACCGCGCCATCACGAACGTGGTCCGGCTCGGGGGACGAGGCAACAGCCACGATTTCGAGTTCATCTACGCCCGCGGCGGGACTTCCCACACGCTGGCCGTCGAGCTGAAGAACGGCGGCACCATCCAGAGCCAGCCGCAGTTCCTGCAGGTCTACGCGCACCCGGGGAAATTCACTGCCCCTGGGTTCGGCACCTACTCCGACGCGCACTTCAATCATCCTCAGGGGCTGCCCGCGATCGTTCAGGCCGCTGGCATGGCCATGCCGGCTCGCGGCGCCTACGACGCGAACGTCTACAAGACGTCGGCCGCTCCGGGAAGCGTGCTCGCAGAGCTGAAGGGCCTGTACAAGGCTGACGCCGAGTTCAGGCTCTTGGCGACAAACGCCTACCGTGCGAGCGCGCACGATTACCTCAACGACGTGGGTGCATGCGCCGACACGGCTATCGATTGGGAGTCGCTTCAGACCCGACTCACCTACCAGTCGACGAAGGCCTTCCTGCTCTGGGACGCGAACACCCAGACTTTTGCGTGGCAGCGGCTCTCGGCGTCGCCGCTCGTGCTGACGCGCAGCGCTTCAGCCTCGGCTCCCCGAGGAAGCACGCTCAATCACACACTGATCCTCCCGACGACCAACGGGCGCGCGCTTCACGCGCTGCTGCGCTGGAAGAACGGCAACGGCATCCTGGGGCCGGCCTGGCAGATCAAGCTGGTGTGAGCGCGTTCTCCATGAGGTGACCGCGATCGGTGGGCTCCGTCCCCGGACCGGTCGGTGCTGCCGCCACCCGTCAGCTGACGCGCTTGATCTGCCACGCCGGGTTCTGCACCGCAGCACGATTGCGCCACACCAGGCGGAGCGACACCTGACCTCCGGATGCGGTGTTGAGCAGGAGTCCCGTCCGCAGGAAAGTCCGGCGTGAAATCTCGGCGCGGCCGGAGCCGGCGAGCTCGAGCGTCTCGGGCGCGATGCGCTCGAGCGCAAAGCTCGACGCGTCCGTGTCCCACATGAGGAATGCCTTGCTGCTCTGAGCGGAGAAGTCGACCGCCAGGTTCTCCCAAGCGATGGCGGATTCGAGGCTCTCCTCGACGCGTGAGAGGTACCCGTCTGCAGATCGGTGGAAGACATCGAAGAGCCGGTCGGCGCTGTCCCGCTCGCGGTCCTTCGCAGCCTCCTTCAACGTGACGAAGAAGGCCGACCCGGGCGGGGGCGTGAACTTGCCGACGTCGCGCAAGTATTCGTCGAGGCTGGGCAGCGGAGCCCCTGCGATGTCGCTCAGCTCGCTCCCGAACTCGTGGTGGACGTACTCGGCGTAGCTCGGAAACCCTGAGGAGGTCACCACGCCCCGTTGGCGCGCCGGGACCTGGAGGAACTGCGGATACGCGCTGAGCGAGCGACCCACCTTGAACTCGAGCGGAATCGAGGTGGTGAGCCCGCTCGACTCGTAATAGAGCTCGAAGTCGTGGCGGTGCGCGAGGCCGCCGCGCGCGGAGATACGAGTCAAGGTTGCATCTGCAACGTCGGGGAAGTTCTCGGGCAGGGATTCCAGGGCGACCCAGAGTGCACTCTCGAGCAGCGACGCACGATCGCCGGTCACGCCTGCCGTGCCTCGCCCTTGCAGCCTGGCGTCGACGAGCTCGTAGATCACCCGTTCTCGTCGCGCATTCACGCCGCTGTTGCTCGACTTCGCACCGGTGGCGAAGAAGAGGTCGACATCGTCGTTGTCGATGGGCATGAGTCGAGGCTAGCAGCGGTGCGTGTTCCCGCCCGCGCACGATCGCGACACCGCGCGCTGCCCGGACCTAGGTCCCTAGCCTCGCCGAAGAACACGCCTACTGTCGCAAGAGGAGGCGTGTCATGGACGACATCCGAATCCTCAAGCCGCAGGGCCTCGACGCCCTGATCTCAGAGTTGCGCCGGCGCGGCTACCGCGTCGTCGGGCCGACCGTCCGGGGCGACGCGATCGTCACCGGCGACATCCACGCGGCCGCCGACCTGCCGCGGGGCGTCGGCGACACCCAGGAACCGGGTGCCTACCGGCTCACCGAGCGCGACGACGATGCCTACTTCGGCTTCGCCGACCCGGCCCAGTCCACCAAGCCGGTGTTCTTCCCGGCCGAGGAGGTCGTCTGGCGCGGCCGCCGCGAGGAGGGTCACTTCACCGTCGAGCGCGACACCCCGGACGCTGCGCCGATAGCCCTCCTGGGCGTCCGCAGCTGTGACCTCCGCGCGGTCCAGATCCACGACGCCGTCCTCGCCGACCGGCCCTTCCACGACGCCCACTACATCGCCCGACGCGACGGCACCTTCACCGTCGCCGTCGCCTGCGGTGAGCCCGCCGCCACCTGCTTCTGCGCCTCCATGGGCACCGGCCCTCGGCCAGCCGCGACCAACCCCGAAGCACAAGCGCCCGCCTACGACCTCCTCCTCACCGAGGTCATGGAGCCAGAGCACCGCTTCGTCCTCGAGGTCGGAACCGAAGCCGGCAGGGAGGTCGCCGACGCCATCGCGACCACCCCCGGGGGCCAAGAAGCACAGCAGGAGGCGATCGCGGTCACCGACGCAGCCGCCGCACGCCAGACCAGAAGCATCAATACCGACACCATCCACGACGTCCTCCGCGCTTCGGCCGAGAGTCCCCGCTGGGACGACGTCGCCTCCCGCTGCCTCGCCTGCACCAACTGCACCTTGGTTTGCCCCACCTGCTTCTGCACCACCATCCAGGACACCAGCGACCTCGCCGGCGACAATGCCGAGCGCCACCGCGTGTGGGACTCCTGCTTCTCCGAGAACTTCAGCTACATCCACGGCGGCCCCCTCCGCGGCGACGTCAAGGCCCGCTACCGCCAATGGATCACCCACAAGCTCTCCAGCTGGGAGGACCAGTTCGGGATGCTCGGTTGCGTCGGCTGCGGCCGCTGCATCGCCTGGTGCCCCGTCGGCATCGACATCACCGAGGAGGCCGCGGCGCTCGGCCGGATGGCGACCGCCGCATCATCCACCTAGACGCGGGACGATGCGCCGGTCACCTTCGGTGCGCGCCGCGGGCGCGATATCCCGTCACCGATGCGCGTCGAGCGACTCGCGGCCACTCTCGATGCCCAGCCCGTCCTCGAAGTCGCGCACGGCGACGACGATGAGGTCCCTCGACTCGATGACCGTGCGCGACGGTGCGGAGTCGGGCAGGTCCTCGTCACGAGTCGCGGCGATGGCCGCGTCGATCCGCTCGACCAGCCGCGTGCCGGCCTGCGACAACACCTCCAGCCGCTCGCCGCGCGCGAACCGGAGGTGCTCGAGGTGGTCGTCGAGCTCATCGGTGGCCGCGTCGAGCACCCTGTCGAGCTCGAGCACCTGGAGCGAGTCTTGGAGCCGGAACGAGCGGGCGATCACAGCCAGCCACTCCTGCGCCTCGCTCGCCGCCTGTTCCGCCGCGGCGGCGCGGTCGTCCGACGTCCCCGCATCCTCGAACGTGTCCGCAAGCGCCCGGAGCTGACGCAGGGCGTATGCCTGCGTGTAGGCGATGACGAGCGACGTGCCCTGCGCCGTGGACAGCGTGGCCTTGGGGATGCCGCCGGCGCCCGCGCGGTGTGTCAGCGCCTCCTCGATGACTCCCTGGGCGCGGATCATCCCGGCGACCGCGGTGTCGGGCTGCGCCCGAAGGACGTCGTCGATCTGGGTGCCGGTCCCGACGAGGTACTCGTTGATCTCGTCCATCGCCTGCTTCAGCGCGATCTGGGCCATCACACCGGCGAGCGCTCCGGTCGGCTCCTCCGACGTGCCGTTGGCGCGCAGTCCGTACCTGTCGATCACCCGCGCCGGCACCTGGGTGAGCTTGACCCAGCGGCCGCTGGTCTCCGCAACGTCCGCGGTGGCCTGGGGTTTGGTCGATGTACGCCCTTCCAAGCGACTGAGCTGCCGACCGTCGAGCTCGCGCGAGGGCAGATTCTGGGAGGTGAGGAAGGCGTCGACCGCCGCCGGGTCGCCGATGACTGCGAGGCCGATGCCGTCGCTGATGAGCTGGATCTCGTGGGCCATAGTCGGAGGCTAGGACGACGGTCCGACAGCACCCCTCCGCGCAGCCTCGCGCCTACGAACCAGCCCCGCTGGGCACCGCCACCCGCCTGACCTCGTCGCCGCCCAGCGACACGATCGTCAGCATGTCCTCGCGCCCGGAGGGGAGCAGCCGCACGGTCACGCTGCCGTCCGCGGCCGCGTCGAGCGCCTTCTCGACCGCGCGGACGACGGCGGCGTTCTCCGCCGACGACAGCGGCGCGCCAAGGTCGTCCAGCAGCGTCACGTTGACCCCGCGCGACCTGGCCCGCGTCGCCGCCGCGACGATCGGCGGCAGCGCCAGCCCGTGCCCCCGCACCGAGTCGCGCAGCTGCGCCTCGACGCGCACGATCTCCTCGCGCTGCGCATCGTCCAGCGGGGTCCCCGAGGCGAGGAGCGTGAGCGCAGGCACGACCACCTCGGCGAGCTCGTCGGCGCGCTGATCCTGGATGCGCCGCGCCGCCTCGACCGCGCCCGCGGCCGCCGCCGCGTCCACCGACCGTCGCGCGAGCGCGTTGATGCGCCACGTCGAGCGCCGCAGCGCGCCGCCGAAGAGCGTCGCGATGACGAGCAGGAGGACCTGCGGGCTCGCGAGGTTGAGGCCGTCGAGGGCGCCGCGGCCGGAGAGCTCGGCCCACGCCATCGTCTCCGCGACCATGACGAGACCGCCCGCCCAGGCGAGGCGCGCGCGACGCCGGAGGATGAGGAACCACAGGAGCCACGTGTTCGCGCCCAGGTACCAGGTGGCCCGGCCGAGCGTGCCGGTGTCGGGAAGCGCGTAGAGCACCAGCGCGGTCGACGCCACCACGATGCCGAGCACCGCGAACGTCAGGCCGAGCGGGAAGGGATCCGGGTGCGGGCGCGTCACGACGACGCCGCCGGCCGTGACGAGGGCCACCGCGGCGTACGACGCCCACACGTGGTCGAGCACGTCGGCGGTGCTCGCCACGAACGCGATGTTCGAGGCGATGTAGACGGCGAGGATCAGCTGCGCGCCGCGCGTCCCCAGCCCGAGGAGCCGGCTGATATCGGTGCCGCCGCGCACCGGCGCCGGAGCCGCCGCGCTCATCGTGTCGCCTCCGGGCGCCACCACAGCTCGACCGTCGTGCCCTGACCGGGCGTCGAGGCGATGCGCGAGCCGCCGCCGGCCAGCGCCTCCATGCGGCCGCGGATGCTCACCTGCAGCCCGAGCCGGCGCGACGAGACCGAGCGCGGGGCGAAGCCGCGGCCGTCGTCGCGCACGGTGACGCGGACCTCCCCGTCGGCGACGGCGACGGTCACCGTGCGCTTCACGGCCTTGCCCGGGTCGCCCGCGTGGATCACGCTGTTGCGCAGCGCCTCGCCTGTCGCCTCCGCCAGGGCCGTCACCACGGAGGCGGGGATCTTCTCCGCGGTGGTGACGGTCGCGCTCACGAGGATGTCCTCGCCGATGTCGTTGGCCGTGGCGCGGAGCGCCGCGACCAGCTGCTCGGGCGGGTACTCCGTCTCGCCGGACCGCGCCTGCCGGATCGCGTCGATCGAGCCGAGCGCGCGCCGGGCCCGCTCGGGCACCGCCGCGGGCGTGGGGGAGCGCACGCCGGCGATCAGGACGGACATGATCTCGTCGTGCACGAGGGCGTTGATCCGCGCCTGCTCGCGCTCGCCGGTGCGCTGCGACGCCTCGCGCGCCGCCTCGGCGCGGGCGCGCGCCGCCTCCCTGTCCTGCTTGGCCGCCGCGGCCACCACGGCGGCCCCCGCCCCGGTGAGGATGAGCGAGGTCACCAGGGCGCCCATCCCGTCGAGCAGCGACTGCTCGAGGTCGCCTCCGGCCGCGAGGTACTCGACCACCGCGACGAGCGGCCCCTGCGCCACCGGGTACGCCCACACCCAGCGCCGGCGCCACGCGACCGCGAGCAGGGTGGCGTGCAGCGCGCCGAAGCCCTGCAGCCAGGGCGCGGCGCCGTCGTCGAGGACGTCGACGGTCATCATCGGCACCCACAGCAGCTGCGAGAGCACGAAGCCGGCAGCGGCGACCGTCACCATCCAGCGGAGCACCCGGATGCTCGCCGCGAAGGCGAGCACCGCGAGGCTCGCCGGGATCAGGACGCCCACGAGCACGGTGAACGCGCCGAAAGGGGCGCGCAGCTGGTCCATCTGGACGAGGAACCCGTTGGCGCCGCCCGCGAAGAGCACCGCGAACAGCGCGGCTGCCAGGCCGGTCGCGAAGTAGGTGGTGCGCTGCATGCGCTCGAGCGCGCTGCGGACCACAGGCGTCTCGATCGTCGTCATGAGGCGCACCGGGCCCGCGTCGCATGCGCACACACGCGCTCGCTCCCACTCCGCGCCATGTGCCGCCTCCCACCACACGTGCCGCAGCCCTCGACCGCCGTCGGCCGAGGTCCCCTGTGCCTATGGTGCCTGCTCGGCGGCAGGTTGGCACGGGGCAAGCGTGGCGGTGGGGTGCGCTCGCCGCGCTCCCCGTCTCAGATGCCGCCGATCTGCGGGATCAGTCCAACGAACCCAGCCCTGTGGACAACCGGCTCGGTGTCGGTGGCCGTTGTTACGGTGCGAGAGTTCGAGGAGGTGCACATGCGAAGCGGTGATCACGTCACGATCCACCTCGCGTACAAGCCCGAGGTGGGCATGGCGGGGGAGTGGCCATGGGCGACGGCGGTGGACGCGGGCGAGGGCGGCGGCACCTACCGCCTCGAGAACTTCCTCATGGGCACACCCCTCGTGGTGGGCGACCTGGTCCGGTGCGAGCTCGGCGCCGACTCCAGCCTTCACGTGGTGGAGATCTCGGCCCTCATGCCCGGCGTGCTGCTCGGGCTGACCCATCCTGAAGGCACCGAGGCGACCGTCAGGCCGGTCCTGCAGGAGTTGGACGGCGCGGGATTCGCCGTGAACCGGCCAGCCGACGGATATGTCCAGGTCTGGGCCGATGCCGTCCCTCCCCACCTCGCGCGGGACCTGCTGCAGCGCGACTGGCCGGACGGATGGGAGATCGTGGAGAGGCTCGATACGGTGGGGCGCATCAGGCAGATCGACGACGACGTCGACGTCGCGCCCGCGCCACGCGCGAGCGCGCCGGAGGAGGACACCGGCTACTGGGCGGCCGAGGACCCCGCCTGGCAGCGTCACGGCGTGAGCGATCCGGACACGCTGGCTCGCCTGCAGGTGCTGGCGGTCGAGGACCCGCGCATCCTCGCGACCATCCGCGTCGGCCGGCACGCCGACGTGCTGGAGTACATGTCCCGCATCGCTGTGCGTGATCCGCGGCTGCTCCCACCCCTCACGCGCCCGTTGCTGGTCGATCCGCCGGACGCATGAGAGAGGGGCATCGGCGCGTGACCGTGCCGCGTCCAGACGAGCCGTACGTTGCGTTGCCGCGGCCAGATGCATCGTGGCGCAAAGCATTGCGTCATGATGCGCACGGACGTAGCGTGAAGTCATGACCCACTTCATCGAGCTGCCGCTCCCGCTCGCCGAGGAGGTCGAGGCCGGCGCGATCACGGTCGAAGAGATCCAGGCCTCGGTCGACGCGGCCGTGCGGCGCGGCGTGGTCTACTCGGCGATCGCGGACTCCGACCTCGACGTCATGCTCGCGGGTTCCGGCTTGCCGGCGAACGCGCAGGAACGGGTCCGGGCCGCGCACAACGCGCCCGCGATCGCGACCCAGGCGACACTCGCCGACGCTCTGGCAGCGAGTGCTGCGCTCGCGGGCGCGCTCTCCGCGCAAGAGGCAGCGGCCCGTGTGGGCGTGTCCGTGTCGACCATCACCCGCCGCCACGAGCGCGGTGAGCTCCTCGCGATGCGCGACACGCGCGGCCGCCTGCGCCTGCCTGCGTGGCAGTTCACCCACGCGGGCCAGCTCCCGGGCTGGGGGCAGGTGGCCACCCATCTCGACGGTGTCGACCTGCGCACGGTCGAGGCGTTCATGGCGACGCCGGACGAGGACCTCGACGGTGAGACGCCCATGCGGTGGTTGACGGCCGGGCGGGACCCGGCGCCCGTGGCCGAGCTGGCCGACGGCCTGCGTCTGTGGTGAACGGGCGGCCGACCCCCGACCTTTCGCTCCGCCCGACCGACTTCACGGCGTGGGAGGGGCCGCTCTGGCGCATCGTCCGCACCTCGGGCGACCGTGTACGCCCGTGGTGGGAGCCCCGCACCTACGGGCCGTTGCGGACGATGCGGTGGGACCCCCAGGTGCCGCCGCCGCGGGATCAGCCCGCACGCGCCGTGCTCTACGCGGCCAGCGACCTCGTCGGCGCCGTCGCGGAGGCCTGGCACGCGACGCGGCGCATCGACGTGCACAGCGACGACCCCGTCATCGTGTCCTTCATGCCGGAGCCGCTGAGGCTGCTCGACCTCACCGCGCAGGGGAGGTTCCTCATCCGCACCAGGCTTGACGCGGGTGTGGTCGGTGGCCCGCGGGCGTCATGTCGGCGGCTCGCGAGCAGCGTTCTCACCGTCGACCCGGCCGTGGAGGGGCTGCTCGTCCCGTCCGCGCGCAGCGGTGTCAACGTGGTTCTCTTCGCCGCGGGCGCCGCCAAGGTGGGACGGAGGGCGACCCTCATCCATCGTGCCGACGACCCCACCGCCGTGCGGCTGCTGTCCGCGATCGCCGACGAGCTCGGCTACGCGATCTGAGCCCACGCATACCCCGCTGGAACCACTGCGCCAGATGGTGCACGGCCGCCGTCCCGGACCAAGGTCCCTCGCGCGCGCCTCACAACGGCCTAGCGTCGCTAGAGGAGGCGTCTCATGACCACCACCGCAACCCGCGCATCGTCGCCCGGCCCGCAGCCCGCCGACCCCATGGTCCCGCGCCGCTACGTCATCACCCACGTGCGCCAGGACACCCGCGACACCTTCACGCTCCTGCTCGACCCCGCCGACGGCACCGAGCCGCTCACCTTCGGGGCCGGCCAGTTCACCATGCTCCACGCCTTCGGCGTCGGCGAGGTGCCCATCTCCATCTCCGGCGACCCGGCCAGCCCCGCGCCGCTCGAGCACACGATCCGCAACGTCGGCGCGGTCACCCGCGCCCTCGTCGAGGCCGCGCCCGGCACCGAGATCGGCGTCCGCGGCCCCTTCGGCACGTCATGGGACGTGGACGATGCGGTGGGCCACGACGTCGTCTTCGTCACCGGCGGCATCGGCCTGGCCCCGCTGCGCCCCGCGATCCTCGACGTCCTCCGCAACCGAGATGCCTACGGCAAGGTCCTGCTGCTGTACGGCTCCAGGACCCCCGACGACATCCTCTACGGCCACGAGATGCACCGCTGGGCCGACCTCGACGGCGTCAACCTCCAGATGACCGTCGACAACGCGCCCTACGGCTACAAGGGCAAGGTCGGCTTCGTGACGGAGCTGGTGGCGCGGGCCGGCTTCGACCCCCGCAACGCCTTCGCCTTCGTGTGCGGACCCGAGGTGATGATGCGGTCCGCGGCGACCGCCCTCAACGCCCGCGGCGTCCCCAAGCCCAAGATCCGCCTTTCCATGGAGCGGAGCATGAAGTGCGGCGTGGGGCTGTGCGGGCACTGCCAGCTGCGCGAGCTGTTCGTCTGCGTCGACGGGCCGGTCCTCGACTTCGCACGCCTCGAGCCGCTCATGAACGTCCGCGAGCTCTAGCGGCGGCGAGACAGGGGAGTGACCGCTGTCCGCCCCGGCGGATAGGGTCGAACCCCTGCCCCCGACGCGAAGGAGACCCGCTGCGCATGCGGTACGCACTCGACAACCGGCTGGTCGTGGGCGTGGCCTCGTCCGCGCTGTTCGACCTCGCCGAGTCCGACGCCTACTTCCGCGAGCACGGCGAGACCGCGTACCGGCACTACCAGGACGAGCGCATCGACGAGACGCTCGAGCCCGGCGCCGCCTTCCCGTTCGTCCAGCGCCTCCTCGCGCTCAACGACCTGCGCGCCGACGACCCCCTGGTCGAGATCATCGTCCTGTCGCAGAACGACCCCAGCACCGGCCTGCGGGTGATGCGCTCCATCGAGGCGCACGGCCTCACCATGACGCGCGCCGTCTTCACGCAGGGCCAGGCGCCGTACGCGTACATCGGCGCGCTCGAGATGTCCCTCTTCCTGTCGGGCAACCGTGAGGACGTGGACGATGCGATCGCCGCGGGCTTCCCCGCGGGTCACGTCCTCCCGTCGGCGGCCGCGTACGACGCGTCGGATCCCGGCCTGCGCATCGCCTTCGACTTCGACGGCGTCCTCGCGGACGACGGCTCCGAGCGCATCTTCAAGACCGCCGGCATGGACGCCTTCCGCGACCACGAGGTCGACCGCCGCGAGCACGCGCTGCGTCCGGGCCTGCTGCAGCCCCTGCTCAAGGACCTCAACCGCATCCAGGCGCTCGAACGTGCCCGCAAGGACTCCGACCCCGCCTACGAGGAGCGGCTCCGCATCGCCCTCGTGACCGCCCGTGCCGCCCCGGCCCACGAGCGCGCCGTGCGCTCGCTGCGCGATTGGGGCGTCGAGGTCAACGACGCGTTCTTCCTCGGCGGCGTCGCGAAGTCCCAGGTGCTCGAGGTGATGCGCCCGCACATCTTCTTCGACGACCAGGCCAGCCACCTCGAGGACGCCACCGACTTCATCATGGGCGTCCACGTGCCCTACGGCGTCGCCAACGAGATCGTCGACACGGTGCCTGCCCAGGAACCGGCCGGGTAGCAGGCCCCACCCGGACCAAGGTCCCTTTCACGCTCCGGATAGCGGCCTAGCGTCGCTAGAGGAGGCGTGTCATGGACGACATCCGATTCCTCGCACGGCCCGCTCGAACGAGGGGGTGCTGACATGGTCGAGCACGCCCACACGCACGAGCACCAGCACGATGCGGCCGCCGCCGCCGCCGCCGCACCCGCCCCGCCCGACGCCCGCCCCAAGCTCGCGGTGTGGAAGTTCGCGTCCTGCGACGGCTGCCAGCTGAGCATCCTCAACTGCGAAGACGAGCTCCTCCAGATCGCCGAGTCCATCCACATCGCGTACTTCCCCGAGGCCACCCGCGCGATCGTCGAGGGCCCCTACGACCTCTCGCTCGTGGAGGGCAGCATCACCACCCCCGAGGACGTCAAGCGCATCCACGAGATCCGCGCGCAGTCCGGCACGGTCGTGACCATCGGCGCGTGCGCGACCGCCGGCGGCATCCAGGCCCTGCGCAACTGGGCGGACGTCGACGAGTTCCGCTCGATCGTCTACGCCCACCCCGAGTACCTCTCCACGCTCGACACCTCCACCCCGATCGCGAGCCACATCGACGTCGACTACGAGCTGCGCGGCTGCCCGGTCGACAAGACCCAGCTGGTCGAGGTGCTCGCCGCGTTCCTCAACGGCCGCAAGCCCCGCATCCCCACCTACTCGGTGTGCGTCGAGTGCAAGCTCAAGGGCAACGTCTGCGTCCCCGTCGCCACCGGCACGCCCTGCCTCGGGCCCGTCACGCAGGCCGGCTGCGGCGCGCTCTGCCCGTCCTATGGGCGCGGCTGCTACGGCTGCTTCGGCCCGCAGGACTCCGCGAACACCGAGGCCATGACCCGCCAGCTCGCGGAGCTCGGCATGTCCAACGCCGATATCGTCCGCGTCTACCGCACCTTCAACGCCGGCTCCCCCGAGTTCGCCGCCGCGAGCGACCAGGCGGCCGCCGCATCGTCCACCGGAGGCCCGTCATGACCCACCAGCTCAAGGACGGCGGCCAGGTGATGCAGGTCGGCATGCTCGCGCGCGTCGAGGGCGAGGGCGGCATGCACATCGAGTTCAAGGACGGCCACGTCGAGTCCGTCCAGCTCAACATCTTCGAGCCGCCGCGCTTCTACGAGGGCTTCCTGCGCGGCCGCAAGTTCACCGAGCCGCCGGACATCACCGCACGTATCTGCGGCATCTGCCCGGTCGCGTACCAGTCCGCGTCCACCGAGGCGATGGAGACCATCTGCGGCGTCGCCACCACGCCGGAGATCCAGCTGATGCGCCGCCTGCTCTACTGCGGCGAGTGGATCGAGTCCCACGCGCTCCACATCTTCATGCTGCACGCTCCCGACTTCCTGGGCTACGAGTCCGTGCTCGAGATGGCCAAGGACCACGCCGAGGTGGTCCAGATGGCGCTGCGCCTCAAGAAGGCGGGCAACGACCTCATGACCGCCGTCGGCGGCCGAGCGATCCACCCCGTCAACGTCAAGGTGGGCGGCTTCTACCGCATGCCCACGGTCGCCGAGCTGCAGCGCCTCCGCCCCGCCCTCGAGCAGGGGAGGGACGATGCGCTGGCCGCCGTCGCCCTGGTCGCGACCTTCGACTTCCCGGACATGGAGCAGGACTACAACTACGTCGCGCTGCGCCACCCCGACTGGTACCCGCTCGAGCGCGGCACCGAGGTGGTCGCGACGAGCGGCGCGCGGTTCCCGGTCACCGAGATCGCCGACCACGTCAAGGAGTTCCACGTCGCCCACTCCAACGCCCTCCACGCATCGTTCGACGGCAAGCCCTACTTCGTGGGCCCGCTCGCGCGCTACAGCCTCAACTTCGACCAGCTGAGCCCCACGACGCAGGAGGCCGCCCTCAAGGCCGGCCTGGGGGAGACCTGCCGCAACCCGTTCAAGTCGATCATCGTGCGCACCGTCGAGCTCGCGTACGCCTTCGAGGAGGCGTTGCGCATCGTCGACGCGTGGCGCGACGGGCACGCGCCGTCGGTGCCGGTCGCGCCGGTCGCGGGCGAGGGCATCGGTGCGTCCGAGGCGCCGCGCGGCCTCATCTGGCACCGGTACCGCATCGACGCGGACGGCGTCATCGAGGACGCGCAGATCGTCCCGCCGACCTCCCAGAACCAGGCGTCCATCGAGGCCGACCTGCGCAAGGCCGCCGAGCAGTGGATCGACCTCGACGACCACATGCTCACCCACCGCTGCGAGGAGGCCATCCGCAACTACGACCCCTGCATCTCGTGCGCCACCCACTTCCTCGACCTGCGGGTGAAGCGGTCATGACCGGCGGACGCGTGCTGGTGGTCGGGCTCGGCAGCCCCGACCGGGGGGACGATGCGGTCGGCGCCGCCGTCGCCGAGCGCCTGGGCGCGCTCGCAATGGACGACGTCGACGTCGTCACGCGCGAGGACCCCACGCAGCTTGTCCAGCTGTGGGCGGGGCACGATGCGGCGCTCGTCATCGACGCGGTCGCGTCCGGCAACCCGCCGGGCCGGCTCCACATCCGCGAGGTCGGCGACGCGGGCGAGCCGCTCCCGACCCACGCCTTCACCGCGGCGGGCCGCGGCGGCAGCCACGCCTTCGGGCTGGCCGGCGCCGTCGAGCTCGCGCGCACCCTGGGCACGCTGCCCACGCATGTGACGGTCGTCGGGGTCGAGGCGAAGAGCTTCGACTTCGGCCCGATGTCCCCGGAGGTCGAGGCGAACATCGACGCCGCGGTCGCCACGGCCGCCGCCGAGCTCATCGCATTGAGAGAGGAAGTGCAGTCATGTGCCTAGGAACCATCGCCAAGGTCATCGAGGTGCACCACGACGGTCGCGCCGTGGTCGAGGATCACGGCCAGCGCCAGCTGGTCCTCGAGATGACGGTGTCGGACGACGACATCACGCCCGGCGACTGGGTGGTGGTCCAATCCGGGTTCGCGCTCGAGCGGATCTCGGAGAAGGAGGCGCTCGAGGCGCTGCGCATCCGCGATTCCGAACCGGAGGCGACGACATGATCTCCACCCGCACCAAGGGCGTGGCGCTCGCGGGCGCGACGGCCCTGATCTCGGGCGTCGCCGTGTTCGTGAACTCCCACGGAGTGGCCGCGTACGGGGACGCGACCGCCTACACGACCGCGAAGAACGCGATGGCGGCGATGCTGATCCTCGCCGCGTTCCTCGCGGCCCGGCCCGCCGGGGCGCGGCTCACCCGCCCCGCGCGGGCACGTCAGTGGTGGGGGCTCGCCTTCGTCGCGGTCTTCGGCGGCGCGGTGCCGTTCGTGCTGTTCTTCCAGGGCCTCGCGTCGACCGCGTCGACGCAGGCCGCCTTCGTCCACAAGACCCTCGTCGTGTGGGTCGCGCTGCTCGCCGTCGTCGCTCTCAAGGAGCGGCTGTCCTGGTGGCACCTGGGCGCGATCGGGCTGCTGGTCCTCGCGCAGTGGGGCCTCGCGGGTGACGTGGGCCTGGTCGCGGACCGGGGGACGATGCTCGTCGCGGCGGCCACGCTCATATGGGCCGTCGAGGTGGTCGTGTCGAAGCGTCTGCTGCGGGGGATGACCCCGTGGACGCTCTCGATCACGCGCATGGTCGGCGGTTCGGTCGCGCTGCTCGCCTGGTCTGGCGCGACCTCAAGCCTCGGGAACGTGATCCCGAGCACCGCCGACCAGTGGGCGTGGGTCGCCGTCACCGGTGCCCTGCTCGCCGGCTACGTGCTCACCTGGCACCAGGCGCTCGCCCGTGCGCAGGCCGTCGACGTCACCGCGGTGCTCGTCCTCGGCGCGGTCGTCACCGCGGCGCTCGCGGGCGCGGGTGCGCTCGAGCTCCCGTGGCTGCTCATGCTGGCCGCGGGCGGGCTCGTGTTCCTCCTTCCCGCGCGCAGGCGCGCCTCCACATGAGCGCCCGGCTGTCGCCTCGTCCACCGTTGCCCGCCGACGGTGCGGTGCTCTTCGGCCGCTACGCCTTCCCGCCCAACGATCTCGGCTACTGCGGGCCCGACCGTGCCGGCGAGCTGCTCGAGCGCGTCGACGCGGGCGCGTCCGGCCGGGCGCTCGAGGAGGTCGCGCGCGGCTTCGAGGGTGCGTGGCCGTACCTCGAGCTCATCGGCGAGTGCCTGGGGCGGTCGCCGCTCGACCGCGAGGTGGTCGAGGCGTACTGGCTGGGCGGGTCGGCGGTGGCACGATGCGGCGGCACGGCCTTCGCCAACTCGCTCGAGAGCCGCTTCCGGTCCCGGCTGTCGCGCCAGGAGTTCGAGCGGATGGTCGAGGGCGTCGCGACGGGCGGCACCCCTCACCACAGCTTCCATGTCTTCGGCGTCTATCCCTGGGTGGGCCTCATGAGGGGCGGGCAGGTCGAGGCGCCGCTCGAGGTGCTCGACAGGTGCCGGATCCGCTGGGGACGGGTGGTGTCGGTGGCAGGCGACACCGCCGTGGTGGAGGGGCGCCACCTCGCGTGGGACGGCAGGTTCCTGCGGCTGGGTCCCGTCACCACCGAGAAGGCGCGCTTCCGCCGCGAGGGGCAGTCCCTCGCGCGGGCCTTCGATGCGGGGGACTGGGTGTCGCTGCACTGGGACTGGGTGTGCGACCGACTCGACACCACCCGCCGCGACCGCGTGCGCGCGGCCACGCTCACCGAGCTTGCGGCGGTCAACCGCTGCGCCATTCCCGCACCCGCGGTGGTCCTCTCATGAGCGCCGCGTCCGCCTGAAAGGGGACTGTCATGCACATCCAGAACGGGGTCCTCGACCCGGTGACGCTGGTGGTGACCGGCACCGCCGCGGTCGGGGCCGTCACGTACGCGGGCGTCCAGCTGCGCAAGGGCGAGAAGCGTTGGGGGCTGGCCGCGGCCGGCGCCGGCGCCGTCCTCGTCGCGCACCTGCTCGACGTGCCGCTGGGCATGGGCGGCACGCTGACCGCCCACGTCATCGGCGGGACGCTGCTCGCCGTCGCGCTCGGTCCATGGCTGGGCGTGCTCACCATGACCGGGGTGCTCGCCTTCGAGGCGCTGGTCCTCGGCGACGGCGGCAGGGCCGCGCTCGGGGCGAACGTGCTCATCATGGCCGTGGCGGGCGTCCTCGTCGGCTGGGCCGTCTACCGCGCCGTGCTGCTCGCGGTCGCGCGCTGGCGGCGCGAGGCGCCGGGCGACCGGTGGATCGTGCTCGCCGCGGGCGTGGCTGCGTGGGTGAGCGTCGCCGCATCGTCCCTGGTGCTGTGGGGCGTCTACGCGATGGGTGCGCCGTCGCAGCTGGCGGCGCGCGCGTGGAGCGTGTCGATCCCGCACCATCTCGCGTGGGCGGTCCTCGAGGCGGCGGCGACGGCGGCGATCGTGGCGGTCGGGCTCGCGTGGGCCGGGCATCGCGCCCGCGCGCTCGCGCACGCCGACACCATGGGCGTCGGCCACCGCCATGTGCCCGTGATCGACGGCGACCTCGAGGCGCTGGGGTAGGGCCGGGGCCGGGGCCGGGGGTCGCGGGCCGGCCCCGCGTGGAGCCGCGTCCTCTGCCGCGCCCGGTCCTGCGCGCGGCCCCGCGTGGCGCCGCGTGTTGTCGCGTCCGCTTCCGCGCGCGGCGTGTCCCCCGGGGAGACGCACCCGCATCCCGCTGTTTTAGGAATTCCTAAAACAGTGGGATGGGGGCACGTCTTTCTCGGCCGACACGCCGCGGCGCACGCCACCCCGGACGGGCTATTTCAGGAATTCCTAAAACACTGCGGAGCAAGTAGCGCGCGCCGCGCCGCCACGCCCGCATCGCTCCGCCACGCCCGCATCGCTGCGCCGCTTCCGCACAGCCCCGCGACGCGCGCATCGTCCCTGCTCCACCTCCATTGCCCGGGCCTCGCGGGGATGAGATAATAGAGGTAGCGAAGGGCAGTAGCTCCGAGCAGTGAACCCGGCAGCCTCCCGGATGGTTGGTCAGCCGGGTTTCGCGCTGTCCGGGCACTTTTCGGTCCAGGCGCCGGCACCGGACAAGGCCCGGGATGCGGCCCCGGTCGCGGCACCGGACCCGGACCCGGCCCCGGCCCCGGCCCCGCTCCAGCGGATCATGCCGCCCGCCTCGTCGGCTCGCGCACCACCTCGTGGTGCACCACCAGGGGCTCCAGCGCCTCCCGGTACGACCCGCCCTTGGTCCACAGCCAGGCGGCGAAGTCGGCGATCCACAGCAGGGGCTCCGCGGCGCCGGCCTCGTGGCGGTACGTCATCCGATGGATCTCGCCGGTGTGCATGAGCATCGCGATGGTCTGGCGGTCGCGGTACTCGACCGGGGCGTCCTGCTCGAGCGTCCAGTGCGTCACCCCGTGGTCCGACGCCCACCGCGCGAGCGCGTCCACGCACGCCTCGCGCGCCACGTACTCGGGGTGCGTCTTGGCGTGCTCGACGATGACGATGTCGACGTGGTCCCGGAGCCGCACGAGCCGCCGCAGCGCATGCTTGCGAGCCTCGGGCTTCTCCTTCGACGTGTGCCAGCGCCGCGCGTGGCCGACCCGCCACTGCAGCACCTCGCGGCGGAGGCGGCGCAGGTCGTCCTCGTCCACGACGGCACCCGCGAAGCGGAACCCGTCGACCTTCGACTCGTCGCTGTAGAGATGCCTGCCCATGCGTCGTCACCGTTGACCCTCACCTCGAGTCTGGCAGGTTTCGGGACGGATGGCCGCGTCGAGGAGCTGTTCCAGAAGGCGGCGGAGGAAGTGCCCATTTTGGCGTGTTTTGTCGCACTTCTAGCAGGCAATCGCCTAGCATCGGCCTCATGAACCGGGGGGCTGGTCTTGGGGTTCTGGTCGCGACCGTATGGGTGCTTGCGGCGTGCGCATCAGGCGACGACACCGACGCAGCGGAGTGCCTGATCGGCGACTCCGACACGTGGGGCGCCGACTCCGTTTGCGCTCTCGGCCGCAGTCTTGAGCCAGGTCTCGACGCCTACTTCCTGGGCGTGTACGACGTGCCGGCCGAGTTGACGTGGGCGGACGCACAGGATCGTCCCGATGCTGCAGTTGGCTGCGACACGACGCTTGATCACGGCGCCACCAGCTACTGCGGAGGGACCCGCGTGGTGTACCTCGATACCTCCGCGTTAGCGTCCCTGGCAGAGGCCTCTCAGTCGACCGTCGGGGTCGGTTGGACCATGGCGCACGAGTACGCGCACTACGTCTCGGACGTCAACGTGTATGCGGACCCGGCGTCAGATCGGCTCGCGGAGGAATGGCGCGCAGACTGCCGGGCTGGCCTCTATGTGCGCGAGGCCGCGGATGCGACCGGGGAGTCGTACCTGTGGACGAGCGACGAGGTGTCTGCGTTCGTCGGCCAGGTCAAGTTAGGGCGGTTCGACGGGACCGAGGACTTCTTCGACACCGACGTGTCAGGCTCGGGCGCCGATCGCGCGATCGCCTTCAACACGGGGTATCTCACGTCGGACGCGACGTTTTGCGATGCGTACACGTCGAGCGCGGACCTCGATCTCGCAGTCGGTGAGGCGTTCAGCGTGCGACTTCCCCCTGGCTTCTCCGCTTCCGGAGACTGGTTCGACGGGGACGGGCTCCTCAACCTGTACGCGGACGACTACGCGCGGATCCCGGAGTCGGGCCTGGTGAATCGAGCGACAGAGCGCCGTGCGACACAGGTGGACGTGAAGAGCGGGTACATCGACATCTTCGATGACCTCTTCGGCTCGGCCTTCGACACGTTCGGAACCGTGCAGACGCGAGACGATTGGAGCGACTGGTTCGGAGACGCGACGGTCGTGCAGATGAAGTATCAGACCGGATTCGGCGAGAACGACGTTTACGGAATCCTGAGCGTCGTCTCCTACGGGCCAGGCGTCGTTCTGATCCTCGAGACCATCGAACCCGACGACGAACCAACCGATACTGAGTGGGATGCGATCGCCGACTACCACAACGTGCTCCTGTTGGGGGCTTCGCGGTTGCGTCAGTGACCGCTAGTCGACCTCGCCCGCCTTCACGGCGACGCGGCTCGACCCGTCCGACGCCTTCGTCACCTCGAGTCTTGCAGGAATCGCGTCGTGCATCGCCTCGACGTGCGAGATCAGGCCCACGGTGCGGCCCGAGTCGCGCAGGTCGTTGAGCGTCGACATCGCCACCTCGAGCGTGTCGCCGTCGAGCGAGCCGAAGCCCTCGTCGATGAACAGCGTCGACAGCTCGATGCCGCCCGCCTCCGCCGTGACCGTCTCCGCAAGGCCGAGCGCGAGCGACAGCGACGCGAGGAATGTCTCGCCGCCGCTGAGCGACCGCGTCGAGCGCGCCTGCCCGGTGTGGGCGTCCGCGATCCGCAGCGCGAGGCCGGTCTCCTTGCCGCGGTACTGCGCCGAGTCGTCGTGCTCGAGCTGGTACTGCCCGCTCGACATCGTCCGCAGGCGGGTGTTCGCCGCCGCCACGATCCGCTCGAGCTTCGACGCCAGCACGAACGACTCCAGCCGCAGCCGCCGCTCGTTCGGCGCCTTGCCCTCGAGCGCGTCCGCGAGCGTCGCGACCGCGTCCCGTTCGGCGCGCGCGCCCGCGGTCGACTCGCCGAGGTCGGCGTACTGCCGCGACAGGTTCGCCAGGTCGTTCGCGCGGCTCGCCGCCGAGGTGGCCGCCTCGATCGCGGTATCGCGCGCGGTCGCGGCCTCCGCAGCAGCGGCGGCGAGCGCGTCGAGGTCCGCGACCTGATCGGGCAGCTCCCGCTCCGCCAGCTCCGCGACTACCGCGCGGGCCGCCGCCAGGCCGCTGCGGTGGGACTCGGCATCCGCCTCGAGGCGGGCGAGCTCGGCGGCGTCGAGGGAGGCCTCGCGGACCTCGTCGAGGCTCGCGAGGCCGGACGACGCGAGCGCCTCGTCGAGCGCCGCCGTCGCGTTGGCGTGGGCGGCGGTGGCGTCGTCGGCCGCGGCGGTGGCGGCGGTCAATTGGGCGAGGAGCGACTTCGCGGCGGTGAGCGCGTCGGCGTACGCGGCCACGGTGGCGTAGCCCTCGGGACGATGCGCGGCGAGCTCCCGCGCGGAGGCGAGCTCGGTGGCGGCGCGCGTGACGGCGTCCTGCGCCACAGCGACGGCGCGGGTGTGCTCCTCCAGACGCGTGGTGAGCGTCGCCTCGCGGCTGGCAAGCGCCTCGAGCTCGCGGGCGAGCCGGTCGCGCTCGGACGCGGCGGCCAGCGCGGCGGCGTGCTCGGTCCGGGCCGCCTCGAGGGTCGAGGCCGCCGACTCGGCGTCGCCCTCGCCGGCCTTCTCCCGCGCGGCGGTGAGGGTGCGGTCGGCCTCGGCGCGGCCGTCGCGTGCTCCGGCGAGGACGCGATCGGCGGCCTGGAGCGACTCGTAGGCGGCGTCCACGGCCTCGTCGGTGACGTGGTCGTCGGACGGTTGGGCGGGGGAGGGATGGTCGATCGCGCCGCACACGGGGCAGGGCGTGCCGTCCTCGAGCTCGGCCGCGAGGTGCGCGGCCTGCGAGCGGAGCCGTCGCTGCACGAGCGCGGCATGAGCGGAGGCGGCGGCCGCGTGCGACTCGGCTGCCGTGGCCTCCGCCGCGCGCGCGGTGTCGAGGCCTGACCTCAGGCGCCCCACGGTCGCGTGCGCATCGACCGACGCCTGCGCGCGCTCGACCGCGCCCGCGAGGTCGTCGACCCGCGCCGCCGTCGTGCCGGCCGCCTCGAGCGACGCGCGCAGCTCGGTCTCGCGCGCGGGCAGCGCGTCCAGCGCCTCACGGGTCTCGGCGACGGCGCCGGCCGCCTTCGACGCGTCCTCGGTCGCGCGGGTGTGGGCGGTCTCGAGTCCGGGGAGCGACCGCTCGGCGGCGAGCGCGCCCGACAGCGCGCCGATCTCGCCCGCGAGCTCCGACTCGCGCTCGCGCAGCGCGTCCTCGCCGGCCGTCTCGAGCCCGCCTGCCGGCCACGCGAGCCTCGCGACCGCATCGGCGGCCGCGACCTCGCGCGCCCGGGCGAGCGCCTCGGTCGCTTCGGTCGCCGCGCGCGACGCCCGCTCGGCCTCGCGCATCGGCCCCATCACCGGGACCGCCCGGCGCGCGGAGGCCACCCGCGCCTCGCGCGCGGACTGCTCGTCGCGGCGCGACTCGAGGTCCGACACGGTCGCCCGCGCGCGGCTCAGCCGCTCGCGGGCACGCTCGACCTCGCGCGCCTCGTTGAGGGTCGCGGCGGCCGCGTCGGCGACCGCGGACGCCTCGGCGCGCGCGGCGGTGGCGAGGGTGACGGCCTCGGCGAGCGCGGAGCCGGTCGCGTCCCAGAACGCGTCCCGCTCGGCGACGGGCGGCGCGTCCACGCCCGTCAGCGCCGCGGCGCGCTCGACGAGCCCCGCGAGCTGCGCGTCCGCCGCGTCCACGGCCGCCTGCTTGGTCTTCGCGATCTCGCGGATGTGCTGCTCGAGGTCCTCGAACCGGCGCGTGCCGAACAGCGATCGCAGCACCGTGCGCCGCTCGGCCGTGTCGGCCTTGAGGAACTCGGCGAACCGGCCCTGGGCCAGCAGGATCACCTGGAGGAACTGCTCGCCGGTGAGCGGGACCGTGGCGGCCACGTGCTCGGCGACCTCGCGCGGCATGGCGGCGAGGATCTCCCAGTCGGCGCCGCGGCGCGCGTACAGCTTCGCCTCCGCGCCCTTCGTCGTCGTGCCCGTGCCGCGCTTCTTCGCGCGCTCGTACGCGGGGGAGCGCCACACCCGGTACTGCAGGGTGCCGAGCTCGTAGTCGAGCGTCACCGACGTCGCGTCGTCCTCGCCGCAGAAGTGGCTGCGCAGGACGGGCTCGGCCTTCTCGTAGCGCGGCACCTTGTCGTAGAGCGCGAAGCAGATCGCGTCGAGGATGGTCGACTTGCCCGCGCCGGTCTTGCCGGTGATGGCGAACAGGCCCTCGGTCTCGAAGGCGGTGAAGTCGATCTCCTGGCGGTCCAGGTACGGGCCGAAGCCCTCGAGCTCGAGCCGGAGGATCCTCATCGGGTCGCCTCCCTCGCCTCGAGCGTGCCCAAGGCGTCCGCCACCAGGCCCTTCTCGGCCTCCGAGAGTGCGGCGCCGTTGCGCACGTAGCCGAGGAACTCGTCGACGATCTCGAGGTCGCTCCTGCCCTCGACCCGCTCGGCGTAGGTTGCCTCGCCGTGGTCGTGACGCGTGGCGGGACGATGCGTGAGCGTCACCGCGTGCGGGAAGCGAGTCTGCAGCGCGCGCATGGCGTCGCGCGGGAGCTGGTCGTCGGTGAGGACGACGTCGACCCAGGCGTCCTCGGCGTCGGGGTGCGCACCGGGCGCGAGCAGCGACTCGAGAGTGCCCGTGAGGCGGACCGCGGCGCGCGGGGTGGGCAGGTCGAGCCACTCGACGGCCGGCTCCGTCCCCGGCTCGCCGAGCTCCACGATCCACGCGCCCTTGGTGCCCGAGATCTCGCCGAAGCTGAACCGCAGCGGCGCGCCCGAGTAGCGGATGCGCGGCGCGAGGGTCGCGTGCGAGTGGATGTGGCCCAGCGCCACGTAGTCCGGCCCGTCGAACGTGTCGAGACCCACGATGTTGAGGCCGCCGCGGCTGATGTCCCGCTCCTCGGCCCGGCCCGACTCCTCGGTCGTGTCCGAGACGCCCGAGGCGAAGCAGTGCGAGGCGACCACGTACCGCGGCGTGCCGTCCGCGCCCGCCCGGGCCGCCGCATCGTCCCTGATCAGGCCCATGGCGAAGGCGAGCGCGTCCTGGTGGGTGCTGCCGTCGAAGCCGGGGAAGGCCGCGCGCAGGAACTCGGGGTGGACGTACGGGATGCCGTAGAAGAGGACGTCGCCGAGCGCGTCGGCGAGCGTGACGGGGCTGGCGAGGTCCTGCAGGCGCGTGCGGAGGTGCACGCCGCCGAACGCGGCAAAGTCGGCCATGTGGCCCAGGCGCGCGGGGCCGTCGTGGTTGCCCGAGGTGAGGAGCACCTGGGCGCCGGCCTCGCGGATGTCGCGCAGGGCGCGGTTGAGCATGGTGAAGGCGTCGGCCTTGGGGGTCGAGCTGTCGAACACGTCCCCGGCGACCACGACCGCGTCGATGCGGTGCGTGCGCACCGCGTCCGCGATCGCCGCGAGCACGGTCGCGAGGTGCTCGTCGGTCGAGTGCCCGTGGAAGGTGCGGCCGATGTGCCAGTCGGACGTGTGGAGCAGGCGCATGCCGCGAGGGTATCGGTGGGGGCCGACAGCGGTGGGCGCGGTGGGCGCGGTGGCTGGGGTGGGCGCAGTGGGCCCGGGCCACCGCTCTCGCTCCTCGCTATTTTAGGAAATCCTGAAATAGGCGGAAGGGAGTACGGCCGCGGGCGCGGCAGGACGATGCGGTCTAGAGGGCGGTGCGCTCCGCGCCGGCGTCGTCGGCGACGGTCCCCGCGGTCCCCGGCGCCGCGGCCGGCGCGGCCGTGTTCGCGACCAGCGCCCGCATCGTCCGGAAGAGCACCATGAGCGGGATCGTCGACAGCGCGCCGAGCACCGCGCCCACGACGGCCGCCTCCCAGCCGAACCCGCCCCACTGGTCCGTGAAGACGCTGCCCGCGATCGCTCCGGCCGCGACGGTCCATCCGACGAACCAAATCCACATCCACGCGTCCTCGTCGCCGAGGTCGAGGTGGATGTCGTCCTTGAGTGCCTGCATGGCTCGACCCTAGTGACGGGGGCCGACACGCGCCTGCCCCCACTTGTGGGGATAGCAGGCAGGTCGATGCGTCCGATTCAGTCCGCGACGTCCCGAATGAACCCCGCGATCGCGGTCGCGACCTCCGTCGGGTGGGTGAGCGCCATCGAGTGGTCGGCGTTCGCGAGGGACACGTGGGAGACATGCGGGAACCACGCGCGTATCGCCTCGATCTCCTCCTCGAACCAGTGCGCGCTCGCCGTGCCGCTCACCAGCAGCACCGGCGCGGTGACGCGCTCGGCGTCCGCCTCGCCGAAGTCCCACGAGAGCAGCGCGGGGATGTCCGCCGCGAAGAACGTCTCGGCGTCCGCCTCGACCTGCGCGACCGCGCCGGGGAGCAGCCGCTCGACGTCGAGCCGCCAGTGCGGGTCCATGAGGCGGGACAGGAACCTGTCCGCGGCGCGCGCGGCGCCGAGGTGCTCGTACTCCGACACCAGGCGCGTGTTCGCGACGCGGAACGCGTTCGCGGACGCCGACTGGACCGGGGGCGGCTCGATCGCGACCACGCGCTCGACCCGGTCGGGGTGGTCCGCGGCGGCCTGCAGCGCGACCGCGCCCGAGTACGACACGCCGACCAGCACGGCCCGGGGAATCTCCAGCTCGTCGAGCAGCGCGACGAGGTCGCCCGCGTCGAGGCGCATCGAGCCGGCGCCCGCGACCGAGCCGGCCGTGCCGTATCCGCGGCGCCGGTAGGACAGGATCCCGCGGCCGAGGTCGGCGGCGAGGATGCGGGCGACGGGCAGCAGCTCGTCCGCGGTGAGCGCGGTGCCGATGAGGACGACCGGGGGCTTGTCGGTCTGCGGGCCCGTCTCCCAGACGTCGAGCTGCGCCCCGCCGACGTCGATCGCGCGCCAGCGCCCCTGCTCGACGAGGCTGCTCATACCTGGCGGGGGACGTTGCCGGTGAGCTTCATGAACGAGCACATGAACTTGTGGCCGCCGTCGGCGGTCGGCCCGAACATGCATGGACAGCCGCCGTCGATGACCGACATGCCGTGCTCGCGGCCCCACGCGGCCGCCGCATCGTCCACGCTGCCCTGGCCGGGGCCGCGGTGCATCCACACGTCGGTGATGCCGAGCGACTCGGCCTCCTTCATCGTGTCGAGGGCGCGCTCGGGGCGGGTGCCGATGACGACGGCCTCGACGCCGCCGGGCACCGCCGCAAGATTGGGGTACGCGGGCCCGCCCTCGAGGGTCTCGGCGTTCGGGTTGATCGCGAAGGCCTCGTAGCCGCGTTCGCGAAGCCGCTGGTAGACGACGTTCGAGCCGTGCGATCCAGGCGTGCGCGACACCCCCGTGACGGCGATGCGCTTGTGCGCGAGGAAGGCGTCGGCAGCTTCCTTGATGGCAGTCATGATCCGCTTCCTGTGAGCTCGGAGTGGGGACCCTGCCTTCCATGGTCACGCGAACGACGATGCGCGGCAAACGCAGGGCTGCCCCCACAACTGGTGGCTTGAGGGGCCGCAGCCCTCCGGGAAGGCTCGACGGTGGAGAGAACAGGGAGCGGGGGCGCGCGAGATGGACAAGCAACACAGATCGATGGCCGCGGTGAACGGCTTCGCGGTGCTCGCGATCGCCGTCGTCGGCTGGTTCGTGTGGCTGTTCCGCGACCTCCCGCACGTGGGCGCGGGCCTGCCTCAGTTCGCCATCGCGCTCGGCGTCATCCTGCCGCTGTGGGCCGTGGGTGCGGTGCGCGCCCACCATGACCAGCGGGACCGCCGCTCGAAGCGTCGCTGAACTCGCCGGAGCGGGTGCGGCGAGGGGGCTCGCGGCGGTCGGGGACGGGTCACCTATTGCGCAGTTGGTTGACACCTGCGCACCATGGCGACATGGCCCCGCGCCGCAGCCCCGGGGGTCGGGACGAGCGCCCGGCCTGGGTCGACCTGCGCGATCACCCCACCGCGGACGTGCTCATCATCGGTGCCGGCATCAACGGCGTCGCCGCGTTCCGCGACCTCGCGCTGCAGGGCGTCGACGTCACGCTGATCGACCGCGGCGACGTCGCGGCCGCGACCAGCGCCGCGAGCAGCCGCATGATCCACGGCGGCCTGCGCTACCTCGAGAACGGCGAGTTCCGGCTGGTCAAGGAGGCCGTCGCGGAGCGCAACGCGCTCCTCGCGAACGCCCCGCATCACGTCATGCCGCTGCCGACCACCGTCCCGATCCACACGATCTGGTCGGGCCTCGCGACCGCTCCGCTGCGCTTCCTCGGCGGCCGCGGCCCCGCCCGGCGCGCGCCCCGAGGGGCGATGCTCATCAAGGCGGGCCTCACGCTCTACGACGAGTACTCGCACGCCGGCCGCGCCGCCGACGGCACGGGCGTGCCCCGCCACAGCTTCGCCGGCCGCGTGCAGTCCCTCGAGGACCTGCCCGACCTCGACCCCACGATCCGCTGCACCGCCACGTACTACGACGCCGCCGTGCGCGCGCCCGAGCGGCTCGCCCTCGAGATGGCGCTCGACGGCCTCGCCGCCCACGACGGCGCCCGGCTCGCCACGTACGTCGAGGCGACCGGCGCATCGTCCACCGCGGTCGACGTGCGCGACGTCGTCACGGGTGAGACCGCGCGGATCGCGGCGCGGGTGGTGGTGAACGCGTCGGGGCCGTGGACGGACCTCACCAACGCGACGCTCGGCGAGGACACGGCGTTCATGGGCGGCACCAAGGGCAGCCACATCGTGGTCGACAACCCCGCGCTGCACGCCGCGTGCCGCGGCCGGGAGATCTTCTTCGAGAACGACGACGGCCGCATCGTCCTCATCCACCCCCAGCACGGGCGCGTCATCCTCGGCACGACGGACCTGCCCGCCGACCCGCGCGAGCCCGCCGTGTGCACCGAGGACGAGGTCGGCTATTTCCTCGAGCTCGCGGCGCGGGTGTTCCCGGGCATCCCGGTGACGCGCGACCAGATCGTGCATCGCTTCGCGGGGATCCGGCCGCTGCCGCGCGCCAGCGACGAGGACCCGGGCCGCATCCCGCGCGACTACCGGCTCGAGCGGTCCACGCTGCCCGGCGGCGACGTGCCGTTGGTGAGCGTGGTCGGCGGCAAGTGGACCACGCATCGCGCGCTGGGGGAGCGGATCGCCGACGAGGTGCTCGGGCTGCTCGGCCGGGAGCGCCGCGTCTCGACCGCCGGCGTGGCGATCGGCGGCGGCCGCGACTACCCGCGGCCCGACGACCGCGGCGACTGGATCGCGGTGCATCTGCCCGGGGACGATGCGCGGGCCGGGGTCCTGCTCGACCGCTACGGCACGCGCGCGGAGGAGGTCGCGGCGATCGAGCGGCGCGGCCGGTCCCGCTGGGACGAGGGGCGGCACCTGCGGCACGCGCCCGCGTACACGCGCGCCGAGATCGCGTGGATCGCGCGAGCCGAGCACGTCGTGCGGCTCACGGACGTGGTCGAGCGCCGCACGCAGCTGACGTTCCGCGGCGAGGTCACGCCGTCGCTGCTCGAGGAGATCGCCAAGATCGTGGGCCGCGAGCTCGGCTGGAGCCGGCGGCGCCGCGCGGACGAGGTCGAGCGCATCCAGGCCGCGCGCGAGGCGGCCCGGGTCGCTCAGGCCTCGCCGACGTCCGTGACGCCCTCGTAGAGCCCGATCGCGTTGCCGTCGGGGTCCGCGAAGACGGCCCACCAGCTGGTGTCGCTGATCTCGGACTTCGGCATGAGCACGGTCGCGCCGTGCTCGGTGGCGAGCGCGAGCGTGTCGTCGATCGAGTCGACCTCGACGTACGACCGCGGCTGCTCGAAGCCCTCCGAGCGCGGCGCGAGCCCGCCGCCGCTCACCTGGTTCGGGGCCGTCCACATGGGGTAGTCCTCGAACCCGGGCGGGGCCGAGATCTGCCAGCCGAACAGCGCCCCGTAGAAGCCCTTCGCGGCCTCGAGGTCGCCGACCGGGATGTCGATGTGCGTGATGTCTCCGTGCGCCATGGTGCTCCCTTCCCCGATCGAGTCTGAGACGCGCCCGCGGGGATGGCAACCGCTGGAACGACCACCACGTACCCATGACGCGCGAGGATCGCGCGGAAGCGACCAACGCCTACCCACTGCGCAGGTAATCGCCCGGGTGCTGGGCTAGCGTGAGGCGCATGTCGTATGTGATGGCGATCGACCAGGGGACCACGTCGACGCGCGCGATCGTGTTCGACCACGGAGGACGGATCGTCTCGCAGGCGCAGCTCGAGCACCGCCAGCACCTGCCGCGGGCCGGCTGGGTCGAGCACGACCCGCAGGAGATCTGGGAGAACACCCGCCTCGTGATCGGCCAGGCGCTCGCGAAGGCGGACGTCACCCGGCTCGATGTCGAGGCGCTCGGCATCACCAACCAGCGCGAGACCGTGATGATCTGGGACCGCGCCACCGGTGAGCCGGTGTATCCGGCGATCGTGTGGCAGGACACCCGGACGCAGCCCCACGTGGACGCGCTCGCGGACGAGGGCGGCGTCGACCGCTTCCGGGCGACGACGGGCCTGCCGCTCGCGACGTACTTCAGCGCGACCAAGATCGCGTGGATCCTCGACCACGTCCCCGGCGCGCGCGACGCCGCCGAGGCGGGCGAGCTGGCGTTCGGCACGCCGGACTCCTGGCTCGTGTGGAACCTCACCGGCGGCGTCGACGGCGGCATCCACGTCACCGACGTCACCAACGCCTCGCGCACGCTGCTCATGGACCTCGAGACGCTCGACTGGTCCGACGACCTCCTGGACGCGTTCGGGATCCCGCGGGCGCTGCTGCCCGAGATCCGGAGCTCCTCCGAGGTGTACGGCCACGTGGGCGGGCGCTCGCTGCTGCGCGAGGTGCCGATCGCGGGCATCCTGGGCGACCAGCAGGCCGCGACCTTCGGCCAGGCCGCCTTCCACGAGGGCGAGACCAAGGGCACGTACGGCACGGGCACTTTCCTCCTCGTCAACACCGGCCTCGAGGCGATCATGAGCGATCACGGGCTCATCACCACGGTCGCGTACCGGCTCGGCGACGATCCGCCGCACTATGCGCTCGAGGGCTCGATCGCGATCACCGGCGCTCTCGTGCAGTGGCTGCGGGACAACTTCGGGACCATCCGCGAGGCGCGCGAGATCGAGGCGCTCGCGGCGAGCGTGCCCGACAACGGCGGGGCGTACTTCGTGCCCGCCTTCTCGGGCCTGTTCGCCCCCTACTGGCGGCCCGACGCGCGCGGCGCGGTCCTCGGCCTCACGCAGTACGTCACCAAGGCGCATCTCGCGCGGGCGGTCCTCGAGGCCACCGCGTACCAGACCCGCGACGTCGTCGAGGCGGGCGAGGCGGACGCGGGCGTGCCCCTGCGCGCGCTCAACGTCGACGGCGGCATGACCTCGAACGAGCTGCTCATGCAGTTCCTGGCGGACATCCTCGGCGCGGACGTCATCCGGCCCGAGGTGGTCGAGACGACCGCGCTCGGCGCGGCCTACGCCGCCGGCCTCGCGGTCGGGTACTGGTCGGACCTCGACGAGCTGCGCGACAACTGGCACGAGGACCGCCGCTGGCATCCGACCATGCCGCGCGCCGAGGCCGACCGGCTCTACCGCAACTGGAAGAAGGCCGTGGCGCGCTCGCTCGACTGGCTCGACGAGGACGCCGAGGGCTGACTGTCGGACCCCCTCCATAACGTGGTTCCCACACCGATCCGCTGGGGGGACACCATGAAGGGGACGCACCGTGACGGGGGCCGCAGGCTCGTCGTCGTCGATCTCGAGAACCTGCTGGGCTGCGCGCCGGAGCTGGCCTCGGACGCCTGCTGGGCGCTCGCGCTGAGCTCCGCGCTCGACGCGGTCGGCTATGCGGCCGGCCGCGACCAGCTCGTGGTCGGGGTGGGCCCCGACTGGGTGTTCACGGCCGCGGACCTCGCGCCGGGCGCCCGCGTGGTGACCCGGGCGGGGGAGTCCGGCGCCGACCTCGCGCTGTGCGCGTGCCTCGAGGACGTGGACCTCGTCGCCGCGCGCTTCGACTCGGTGGTGATCGCATCGGGCGATCACGAGTTCGTGCGGCCCGTGCTGCGCCTCCTGGGGGCCGGGGTGCCGGCCGTGGTCGCGGCGCTGCCGCTGTCCGCGTCGACCGAGCTGACGTACTACGCCTCGGACACCGTGTGGCTGGAGCGCCCGGCCCGCACGCTGGGCGAGGCCGCGCACGTCGCCTCGGCGGCCGGCATGGGGAGGGTCGCCCTGGCGGCCTGACAGGGGCGGCCCGCGCGGGCCGCCGGGAGGGAGGAGGTCAGCCGCGCTTGGGCTGCGGCTGGAAGCGTGCGCCCGCGTCCTGTCCCGGGTTGCCGGCGACGATGCGTCCCGCGGGGACGTCCTTCATCACGACGGCGCCGGGGGAGACCAGGCACGAGCGCCCGAGCGTGACGCCGCCGGTCACGATGCAGCGCGAGGTCACCCACGCGCCCGGCTCGATGACCACGGGCCGAGTGATGAGGGCCATGTTGCGGCGGTGCGCGTGGCTGCCCGTGGTGATGAAGGTCTCCTGGGAGATCACGACATCGTGACCTATGACCACGCGGTCCTGGTTGTGGAACCACACGCCCTCGCCGATCCAGCAGTCGTCGCCCACCTCGAGGTTCCACGGGAACTTCACGCGGGTGCGCTGACGGAAGATCACGCCGTCGCCGATGGTCGCGCCGAACGCGCGCAGCGCCGCGACGCGGATCCGCGACGACGGCTGGATCGCATTGGTGACGAGCAGCCACTCGACGAGCATCCATGCGGCGATCACCAGGGGCGATCGTCCCCACGCGGCGCGCTCGCCCGGCGCCTCGCGCAGCGGGATGACGGGCGTCTCGTCGTCCTTGTCGGTCACGTGCGGCCCCCTCCGCTCGGTGTGCGCCCGGCCGGCGCATCGTCCTCCCTGAATCATGCCGTGACCGGCGCCCGACGCGAAACCGGGGCGTCGCCGCCCCGTCACCCGAAATTAACCGGTCTTGGCACAACGCTTCGGCCGTTGGATCCGTCTTTACCTGAGATTGGAATATTCGTCACCCGCTTCAGGTTGCGACAAGTGCACATCCGCGGTCCTATGGATTTGGGGGTAAACCATGACAGTTCCACACATTTCGGTCGGGTCCTGGGGACCGCGCCGCACCGGGGATTTCCGGGTCCGCTGGCCCGCCCGCGGTGGTCGCGCGCAGACCGTCGCCGCGCCCCGCGCGGTGGGGTCGACCGGCATCGCGTGGATCGACGTGGTCATCCAGCTCCTGCTCGGCGCGGCGCTCGTCTACGGCGTCTACTGGGTCGTGACGTTCGGCATCTTCCACAAGGGCATCGACGTCTTCACCGACTGGTACGTGGGCGACGTCATCCCTGCTTTCGCGGTGGGTACTGGCCCCGTGATGGGCGGCACCGAGTTCCGCGACGGCTACTTCGCGCCGCACCCCGAGGTCCCCGCGGGCCTCCAGTGGAACGCCCCCGCGCAGCTGTCCTACGAGCAGCGGTTCGCGCGCTGAGCCCTCGCCCGCCGCGCGCGCCTCGGCGCTAGCGTGGAGCCACGCGAGGGAAGGACCAGCGATGTTCACCGGACTCACCACCGAGCTGTGCGCCAAGGCGTGGGCTCTCGTCACGCCCGCCATCGAGAAGGCGGCGGAGACGAGAGCGATCCGCGGCGCGGTCGGCGACCTCGTCGTCATGGACCCCGCGCGGCCCGGCACGATCCTCTGGGCCGGCAGCATCGGCGACACCGAGGACAAGACCTACGGGTACGCCGTCGCGAAGGCCAAGGTCGCCGAGCGCACCGGGCTCGACACGTCGCGGGTGCGCATGGACCAGCCGCACCTCTACACGGCGGGCGACATCCTGTACCCCGGCGGCGTGGTGCGGCACGGCATGGTGGTCGCGTTCTCCGGCGTCGAGGGCGAGGCCGACGAGATGATCGCCGAGTGGTTCATCGCCGCCGTGCGCGGCCTCGCGCGCCTCGCGTTCGTGTCCGACCAGGGGCCCGACGCGACCGGCACCCGGTACCTCGGGGACTAGAAGCCGCCCCCGCCGCGTTCCTCCCGCATGAGCACCCCCGACACCCCGGCGATCCGCGCGCTCGCGGACACCGGCATCGACTTCGACGTCACCGTCCACGGCCCCGTCCGCTCGCTCGAGGAGGCCGCCGAGGCGCGCGGCCTCGAGCCGCGCCAGATCCTCAAGACGCTCGTGGTGCGGCGCGCCGAGGGGGAGTACCTCCTGGTGCTCGTGCCCGGCGACCGCGAGATCAGCTGGCCCAAGCTGCGCGCGCTCCTGGGCGTGAGCCGCCTGTCGATGCCCGACAAGGACGTCGCGCGCGACGTCACGGGCTACGAGCGCGGCACCATCACCCCGTTCGGCGCGACCCCCGACCCGGCGACGGGGCGGCCGTGGCCCGTGATCGCGGACGCGCTCATCGTGTCGCGCGAGGGGCCCGTGTCGATCGGCGGCGGTGCGCACGGCGTGGCCGCGACGCTCGACACCCAGCAGCTCGTCGAGGTGCTCGACGCCCGGATCGCCGACGTCACGGAGCCGCTCGCACCCCGTGGTTGACCGGACCGGTACTCTGGCGCACGTGTACGAGAGGCCCGAGCTGCCGGAGCTGGTCTTCACCGACCCCGAAGGCAACGCGATCCCGTACGGCCACCGCTGGGGAGCCGACGGGCCTCCCAAGCGCACCTACTCGCTGACCCGCCACCCCGAGCGCTTCGCGCCGCTCGCGGACGTCGCCAACGCGCTCGTCGAGCACCTCGAGCGCACCTACGACGTCGACGTGCGCTACACCGAGGGCCTGCCCGAGGACGCCCCGGACACCGTCCGCAGCGCCGAGCAGGGCCAGGTCCGCATCGCCCGCGCCGCCACGCTGCTGCCGCGCCACGACGGCTGCGCGCCGCTCGTCATCGCGGAGACCACGTTCCCCAGCATCGTCGTCGCGATGGGTGCCGCCGGCGAGGCCCGCGCGCCCGCGTGCGGCTGCGACGCGTGCGACGAGTCCCTCGAGGACAGCGCCGAGCTGCTCGAGCGGCTCGTCTTCTCCGTGGTCGAGGGCCGCTTCCAGGAGCGCTACTCGTGGACCGACGGCATCGAGATCACCATGGGCGACCTCGGCGGCGCGAGCTACAGCCGCGAGCCCCGGCACGTCGCCGACAAGGAGCGCGTCGACGCGCTCAAGCAGAGCCAGCGCGAGCGTCACGGCCGGCGGTGGATGCCGTGGCCGCCGCGACGGGACGATGCGGACGGCACCTGGGAGCCCGACGCCGAGCCGCTGCGCCTGTGGACCCGCGAGGAGCGGGAGGCGGCCATCGAGGCCGCGCTCGACCGGATCAGGCGGCGGCTCCGCAGCGCCTGACGCGCCGGTGGCCGGTCGGTCCGCTCGGGCGCCTCAGGCGCCTCCGACCTCTCGGCCGCCTCAGGCCATCTGGCGGGAGCGCTGGTGCTCGTCGAGCTCCGCGAGCCACGCGCTCGCGCGCTCCTCGAACCGGTCGGCGGCGTCCGCGTCGTACTCGAGCGTCGAGTGGTCCATGAACAGGTGGCCCTTGCCGGCGTAGCGGAAGATGCGCGCGTGGGGGGCGTGGTAGAGCAGCGCGTCGATCTCCTGCGGCACCACCCACTCGTCAGGGTCGGCCACGTGGATCTGGAGCGCGACCTCGTGGCGCCACACCCCGCCTAGCGCGGCCGGCGGCAGCGCGCCCGCCACCAGCAGGCACGCGCGGAAGCGGCGGCGGTCCTGCGCGAGCAGCTGCGCCTGCATGGCTCCCAGCGAGTAGCCGATCACCACGTCCGCGCCGCGGTGACGACGGGCCGCGCTGTGCGCGGCCTCCTGGAGCGCATCGTGCCCGATGCCCTGGGCGAACGAGACGCCCTCGTCGGTGTCGGTGAAGGTGCGGCCCGCGTAGCAGTCGGGGCAGTGGACCGTGTGGCCGTCCGCGCGCAGGCGCTCGGCGAAGGCAAGGAGCCCTTCGGTGAGCCCTAGTGCGTGGTGGAAAAGGAGGATCTCGGCCATGACTCAGTGTCTCGCCACGCGCCCCTCCGCGCGACCCGAGCCGGTCGCGCCGCTCGCCCACGGCGGCGCCGAGGTGGTTGGCTGGGGTCACGAGACCCGGCGCGGTTCCAGGGAGGTCGTGCATGGACGAGGTGCTTCTCATCGGCGTGGTGGCGGTCATCGCGATCGTCGCGGTGCACTCGATCGCGCCGCGCGTGGGCGTGGCGGCCCCGCTGCTCCTGGTGCTGCTCGGCGTGGGCGTGAGCTTCGTCCCCGGGGTGCCCGAGATCGAGGTCGAGTCCGAGTTCATCCTGCTGGGCATCATCCCGCCGCTGCTGTACTCGGCCGCGGTGGCGCTGCCCGCGACGGAGTTCCGGCGCGACTTCCGCTCCATCAGCGGCCTGTCGATCGTGCTGGTCCTCGTGAGCGCGGGCCTCATGGGCCTGTTCTTCATGCAGGTGATCCCGGGGATCGGCTTCGCGCTGGGCGCGGCGCTGGGCGCGGTGGTGAGCCCCACGGACGCGGTCGCGGTCCAGATCATCCGCAAGATGGGGGTCTCGCCGCGCATCGTCACGGTGCTCGAGGCCGAGTCGATGTTCAACGACGCCACCGCCCTCGTGACGCTGCGCACCGCCGTCGCGGCGGCGGGCGCGAGCATGACGTTCGGCGAGGCGACGTGGGACTTCGCGAGCGCGGTCGTCATCGCCGTCGCGGTGGGGCTGGTGATGGGCGAGCTGAGCGTGCGCCTCCGCCGCCTTGTGCCGGGCGCCGCCAACAGCACCGCCATCTCGTTCGTCGCGCCGTTCGCCGCGGCGGTGCCCGCGGAGCTGCTCGGGGCCTCGGGCCTGGTCGCCGCCGTGGTGGCGGGGCTCGTCGCGGGCTACCGGGCGCCCAAGTACCTGCGTCCCGCGGACCGCATCTCCGAACGCACCAACTGGCGCACCGCCGAGCTGCTGCTCGAGGGCGTGGTGTTCCTGCTGCTCGGCCTCGAGGTCACCACGCTCGTCACCGACGTCGAGGAGACGCACGGCTCGGTGTGGAGCGCGGTCGGGATCGGCCTCGCGGCGCTGGCGCTCGTGCTGGCCATCCGCATCGCCTACATCGCCCCCGTGGTGATGGCGGCCGCGCGGCGCGCGCGCCGCGTCAGGGCGCGGCACGAGCGTGTCGAGGGACTCGGCCAGCAGGCCGAGTCGCATCCCGATCCCGCCCATCGGGAGGCGGCGGCGCGCCGCGTCGAGCAGCACTCGGCGTACGCCGACTACCTCGAGAACCGCCCGCTCGGGTGGCGCGAGGGCGGCGTGCTCGTGTGGGCCGGCATGCGCGGCGCGATCACCGTCGCGGCGGCGCAGTCGCTGCCCGCGGACACGCCGCTGCGCTCGACGCTCGTGCTCATCGCGTTCGTCGTGGCCGTCGGCTCGCTCATGATGCAGGGCTCGACCCTGCCGTGGGTGACGAAGCGCCTCGGGATCGCGGGGGAGTCCGTGCACGATGAGCGCGAGCGCGAGGAGCTGCGGGACCTCCTGTCGGGCGTGGCCGACACGATCCTCGCCGACGACGAGCTGCGCGCCCGTGACGGCGCCGCCTTCGCCCCCGGGGTGATCGACGCGGTGCGCCGCGCGGTGAGCCACGCGCGCGCGGAGGACGACGAGACCGTCGGGCACGGCGTGCAGTTCCTCGAGCTGCGGCTCGCGATCATCGAGGCGCAGCGCGAGCGCATCCTCGAGGTGCGCGGGATGGGCACGTACGGCTCGGAGGCGCTCGGCGACGCGATGCGGATCCTCGACGCCGAGCAGATCTCGCTGCAGCTGCGCGCCGAGCATCCCGACGGCGACGACTGAGCCGGTCGGGTCTACAGCCCCACCACCGCGACCTCGGTCGAGGTCGGCTCGGCGGAGCCGCCCATCGGCTCCTCGGTCACCGCGATCGCCGCGACGCCGTCCATGTCCATGTGGACCATCGTCATGAAGGTCCCGTCCGAGTCCGGCATGAACGTCGGGCCGGCCTCCTTGGAGCCGTCGTCCATCACCAGCCACAGCTGGTACGCCATGCCTTCCTTGGGGTGCGGGCAGTCGTCGCCCATCGCCACGACGGACGACATCTTCTCGCTCACGACGAGGTGCGCGGTGCCGAGCCCGAGGTCCATCGACTTGGCGTCCGGCGCGCTCGTCACCATCATCACGTCCTTCTCGAGCGCGAGCTGGTCGTCGCGGTCGGCCATGAGCGTCGAGCCGACGAGCCCGCCGACCGCGAGCACCGACGCGACCGCCGCGGCGACCGCGAGTCGGGGCCACCCGCGACGCTGGCGCGCGTGGCGCTCCTGAGCGTCCTGGCCGTCCCGCCCGATCCCGAGCGGCACGGGACCCTCAGCATCCCGCGCGGCCGGCGCATCGTCCGCCGTGAGGGGCGGTAGCTGCGCGGTGCGGCCGATCTCCTCGAGGACGCTCGCGCGCAGGCCGGCGGGCGCGGGCGCCGCCTCGGCCTCGCCGAGCGTCGCCGCGGTCTCGCGCAGGCCCGCGAGCTCCGCGGTGCAGTCCTCGCACGCGTCGAGGTGCGCCTCGAAGTCGGCGCGCTCGTCGGGCGTGACCGCGTCCACGGCGTACGCGCCGATGAGGGAGTGCACGTTCTCGTTCATCGCGCCACCTCCCAGTGGTCGCGCAGCCGGATCATCGCGTCGCGGATGCGGGCCTTCGCGGTGCCCAGCGGGATCCCGAGCGACTCGGCCAGCTGCCGGTTCGTGTAGCCCTTGTAGTACGTGAGCTCGAGCGCCTCGCGCTGGAGCGGGGTGAGGGCCTCGAGGCCCTTGCGGACGCGCGCGGCGCGCCACTGCGCGTCCATCGCGTCGACGACGTCCTCGGGCTTCTCGACCTGGTCGGCGGCGCCGACCGCGTGGCGCGGTCCGTGGTTCATGAGGCGGTCCGCGTGCGACTGCTCGGAGCGGACCCGGTCCACCGCGCGACGGTGGGTGATGGTGAGGACCCACGCGCGCGCCGAGCCGTGGTCGGGGCGGTAGCGGGCCGCGGCGCGCCACACCTCGACGAGCGCCTCCTGCGCCACGTCCTCGGCGAGCTGCGGGTCCCGGACGATGCGGAGGGCCAGCCCGTGGACCGTGCCGGCCAGGGCGTCGTAGACGCGCTCGAAGGCGGCCTGGTCGCCCCGGCCGGTCCGCACGAGGAGGTCGGCGAGCGCGTCCGCGTCGGCGCGGGCGTCCGCGGGCGCGTCGGGGGTCGCGTCGGCGTGGTCCGCGGGCACCGCCCGCAGCCGCCGCTCGCCCCTGTCCGCGCTCACCTGGTCCTCCGCATCGTCCGGTCCGAAGGCGTCAGCCCTCGTCCTCCATCATCTCGTCGTCGCCCTCCATGGTGGAGTCGTCGTGCGACTCGTCCATCATCGAGTCCTCGCTCTCCATCGAGTCGTCGGACTCCATGGTGGAGTCATCCTCCATCATCTCGTCGTCGGACATCATCGACTCGGACTCCATGGGGGTCGACTCCATGGTCTCCTCCATCATCGTGTCGTCCGAGCTGCTCGAGGAGGGCTCCGTGTCGCCGCAGGCGGCGAGGGCGGTGCCGGCCAGCAGGATGAGACCCGGAACGGCGAGCGTGCGCATTCGGTACATGATTCCTCCCTGTGCCGGGCTTCTTGGGGATGTCGTGCCCGACGGTTGCTGTTCGGTGCGGGTGCCGCGGCGGATGGGTGGCGCCGGGCTCCCGAATCCTTCCTGCAGCTTCGCCCCCGCCGCGCCGCCGCTCCTCATTCACGAACTTGGGGATCCGCGGGTGGAAAGCCGGGATTCTCCTCCCGCGGATCTCAAAGTTGACGCGAGCGCGCCGGGCGGCGGGGGCGCCCACCGCCACCAGCAGGCGCCGGGCGCGCGTGCGAAGCGCATCACCGATGCGAGCGCGGCTCACCCGAAGGTGAACGCGTACGCCTCGACGCCCTCGGTGAAGTCGAGGTGGATCGTGTCCGTGGTCGCGTCGCCCGTGTACAGGTCGTACAGGTCGGGCGTGCCGCTCACCTCCACCACCTCGCGGTACGACTCGTCGTTCTCGAGCGTCACCGTGACGGTGCCCTCGCCCGCGAGCACGAGGTGCACGTCGGCGGCGTAGAAGCGCATCTCGAGCGACGCATCGGCGCCCGCGGCGATGTGCTCGTCGCCCACCGTCCACGTGCCCGACAGCGAGACCTCGTCCGTCGCGGGGGCCGAGCCGGTGCCGAAGTCGTACGCCTCGTCGCGCGGGTAGTCGCCGTTGGCCTTCGCGTAGCCGCGCCCGTAGCCCAGGTACGTCTCCGGGCTGCGGCCCACCGTGTGGTTGCCGGGGTCCGCGACCACGGTGTCCTGCGGGGGAGTGTCGAGGAGCTGCTGGATGAGCGTCTCGGTCTCCTCGTACGCGCCCTCGCCGTAGTGGACCTGGCGGACCATGCCGTTCTGGTCGATGAGGTAGTGCGCCGGCCAGAACCGCTGGTCCCACTCGCGCCACGTCGTGTACTCGTTGTCGATCGCGATGGGGTACTGGATCCCGTAGCGGTCCGCGGCGTCGGCGACGTTGTCGACCACCTTCTCGAACGCGAACTCGGGGGTGTGGACGCCGATGATGGTGAGGCCGTCGTCGCGGTAGCGGTCGTCCCACGCGGTCAGGTAGGGGAACGTGCGCTGGCAGTTGATGCACGAGTACGTCCAGAAGTCGATGAGCACCACCTGACCCTGGAGCTCCTCGAGGTCGAGCGCCTCGCCGCCGTCGGTGTTGAGCCACGCCTCGATGCCCGGCAGGTCGCGCGCGGGGCCGCAGTTGTGGAGCGTGCCGCCGTCGTCGGCGCACTGGTCGAAGGTCAGCTGGTCGCCGCTGAGCGAGGTGTCCGCGTCCTCGCGGCCGGCCAGGGTGTCGAGCTCGTCGCGGACGGTGTTGTTGTCCTCGATCGTGTTCTGCACGCTCGCGAGCCAGCCCGGCACCGCGCGCTGGAGCGGCTCGGCGACGTTGGTCGCGATGACGAGCGCCGTCGCGAGCAGCACCGCACCGGAGATTGACCGGATGAGCTGGAGGCGCTCGCGGACCGCCTTGATGCGGCCGAAGATCGCCTGCCCCGCGAAGCCGAACACCAGCAGCGGGATCGCGATGCCGGCGGAGAACGCGAGCGTGAGCGCGACGAGGCCCCAGCTCACGCCGTTCGTCGCGGCGAGCACGGTGATCGACGCGAGGATCGGGCCGGCGCACGGCACGAACACGAGGCCGAGCGCGAGCCCCATGACGAAGCCGTTGCCGTTGCGGTCCATCTGGATCGGGCGGATCCGCTCGAACGGCCGCTGCAGCAGCTCGCCCACCTTGGGGATCATGAGGCCGATGCCGACGATCGCCAGTACCACGATGCCGATCCACCGCAGCAGGTCGTCGGGCAGGCCCAGGCTGGCGAGCAGGATGCCGCCGATGAGCGTGAACACCGCGAAGCTGGTGACCAGCCCCGCGACCACGACGAGCGGGCGGCGTCGACTGCTCGCGCCGTCCTGGATCGCGCTGGTGAGGATCGCGGGAAGCACGGGCAGGACGCAGGGGCTGATCGCGGTGATGATTCCGGAGACCAGTCCGACGATGATGAGCGTGATCATGACCCGGGTTCGGAGCGACGATGCGTCGGGATGGGGCGCGCTGCCACCGCACCGACGCTAGCAGCCGCCTACCCTGGCCACATGACCGTGGCATTCGTCCTGGGAGGCGGCGGCGTCCGAGGCGCCACCGAGGTGGGGATGCTGCGCGCGCTGCTCCAGGCGGGCATCGTCCCGCAGTTGGTCGTGGGCACGTCGATCGGGGCGATCAACGGCGCGGCCGTCGCGCAGGACCCGCACCTCGACGTGGTCGCGCGGCTCGAGCACACGTGGGCGTCGCCGACCGCGGGGGACATCTACGGCGAGTCCTGGTACCGGCAGGCGCGTCGGCTCGCGAAGCACCGCACCCACCTCAACGACCCGGACGCGCTGCGCGGCCTCATCGAGGAGGTGATCGGGCACGACACGCAGTTCGAGGACCTCGCGGTGCCGCTCGCGGTGTGCGCCGCGTCGATCGAGCGGGCGTCCGAGCACTGGTTCGACTCCGGCCCGGTGGTCGACGCCGTCATGGCGTCCGCGTCCGTGCCGGCGGCGCTGCCGCCCACCGTGATCGACGGCGAGCACTTCGTCGACGGCGGCATCGTCAACTCGATCCCCGTGGGGGAGGCGGTCGCACGCGGCGCTACGACCATCTACGTCCTCCAGGTGGGGCGCATCGAGGAGCCGCTGCACCCGCCGCGCACGCCGTCCGACGTCGCGCGCATCGCCTTCGAGATCTCCCGCCGCCACCGCTTCCAGCGCGAGCGCGCCGCCGTCCCGCCGCATGTCGAGCTCCACGTCCTGCCGTACGGCGGGCGTCAGCCGGGCGACGAGCGGCTCGGCGCGTACCGGCGGCTCGACCGGACCCACGCGCGCATCGAGGCCGCGCGCGATGCGACCGCCGCGTACCTCGCCGGGGTTCGGGAGGGCGTGTGACCGCCGCATCGTCCCCCGCGGCGGGCTCGCCCACCTCCCGGCGCCGCGCGCGCTGGTGGCGGCTGCCGCCGCGCTGGGTGCGCCGGCTCGTGCTCGCGCCGCTGCTCGTCGCGGTCGCGTTCCTGTGGCTGCCGGTGTCGGTGTGGCTGCTCGTCGCGGTCGCCGCGGCGGTGAGCTTCGCGCTGCCGGGCCGCCTGCGGCTCACGCGCGTGGTCTGGCTGGCGGGCTTCTACCTGCTGTGGGATGCGGCCTGCGTGGTCGCGCTCGCGGCGCTGTGGGTCTGGCACGGCTTCGGCACGCGCCTCGACTCCGAGGCATCCCAGCGGAACCACCTCGCGCTCGCGCGGACGATGCTCACCGCCCTGTTCACGCAGGGCAAGTGGACGCTGCGCCTGGAGATCGACCTCGAGGACGCGAACCTCGACGAGATCGCGCCCGGGAGTCCGCTCATCGTCGTGTGCCGTCACGCGGGCCCGGGCGACTCGTTCATCCTCGTTGACGCGCTGCTCAACCGGTTCGGCCGGGCGCCCGCGATCGTGCTCAAGGACACCCTCCAGTGGGATCCGGCCATCGACATCCTGCTCCACCGCATCCCGTCGCAGTTCATCACGCCCCGCCGTCACCGCGCGGTCGGGGCGCCGGGCGGTACGGAGGCGATCGCGGCGCTCGCCCGCGAGATGGGCGACGACGGCGCGCTCCTGATCTTCCCCGAGGGCGCCAACGCGACGCCCAAGCGCCGCGAGCGTCGGATCGCCGCGCTGCGCGAGCAGGGGCACGGCGAGCTCGCCGAGCGCGCCGAGGCCATGCCTCACGTCATGCCGCCGCACCCGGGCGGGGTGCTCGCCGCGATGGACGCGCGGCCCGACGCGCGCGTGGTCGTGGTCGGTCACACCGGGCTCGAGCGGCTCTCGACGGTCTCCGACGTGTGGCGCGAGCTGCCCGTCGACAAGCGCATCGTCATCAAGGGCTGGACCGCCGAGCCGGAGACCGTGCCGGAGGGTCGTGAGGCGCGCGAGACGTGGCTCTACGAGTGGTGGGAGACCGTCGACGCGTGGATCGACGCGCATCAGCCCGGCACGTCGGACGCGGCCGAGGCGCGCGAGCCTCGCGTCGCCCGCAAGCGGGCCGGGTAGCCTGGCCCGATGCCGACACCTCCACGCACCCGCATGCTGGGCCTCGTCCTCGTGGGTCTGCAGGGGGTGATCTTCCTGGCAGTCGGCGTGACGGCGCTCCTTGATGGGCCCGGTGTGGAGGGCTCGATGTGGCTGGGGAGCACGCTGGTGCTGCTCGGGCTCCTGGGGATGTTCTGGTCGGGGAAGGACCTGGGGCGGGCGCTCACGCCGATGCCGACGCCCAACGGTGCCGGCCTCGCCGCCGGCGGGATCTACTCGTACGTGCGGCACCCGATGTACGCGGGGATCCTGGTGATCGCGTTCGGGATGGCGATCGGGTCGGGGAGGCTGTGGACGCTGGTGTCCGCGGTGGTGCTGCTGGTGTTCTTCGACATCAAGACGCGCGTCGAGGAGGGCTACCTCGTGCGGGCGTACCCCGGCTACGAGGACTACGCGGCGCGGACGGGCAAGTTCGTGCCCGGGGTGGGGAAGCGGCGGATCCGGTAGGGACGATGCGCGGGCGGCCGGTGTGTCGCGCGGGGCGCCATGGTCTGTTCGGACTGTTTTAGGAATTCCTAAAACAGTCGTTCGCCATCCCCAACTCGACGCCGACCCCTTCTGCCAGGGGGTTTCGTCCGTTACCTTCGTTTCATGCGGTTCATCCCAGGGGGGCGGGTGGCGCGCCGCGCGGTCGCGGCGACGATGCTCGCGGGCGCGTGCGTCGGCCTCGCGGCGTGCACGGGGGAGCCGGAGCCGATCGCCACCGAGTCGCCGACCGCGATCGCCTCGGCGGTGGCGACCCCTTCCACGACGCCGAGCCCGTCCGCGACGGCCCTCAGCGATGACGAGCTGCTAGCGATGATGCCGGAGGGCGCGGAGCGCGCGGACGTGTACGGCGCGATGATGACGGCGACGTTCTTCCTCGAGCAGTACGCGCCCATGTTCCATACGGGCGACACCCGCATCTGGGAGGCGCTGTCGGCGGACGGCTGCGAGTACTGCGCGGATGCGCTCGCGAACGCGGAGCGGGTGCGCGACGAGGGTTGGACGGCGCGCGGAGGCGAGATCACGGTTGACACAGGACAAACGCAGGCGGCGTTGACCAGCGATACCGAGGCGTCGGTGTTGCTGACCGCGTCGATCTCGGCAGGCTATGTCGCCGAAGGCGACGGCGCTGAGACACAGACCGCTCGTTCTCGCGACTACCAGTACGGCGTGTTTCTGGCTATCGAAGACGGCCAGTGGACCGTTGCCGAAGTGGTCGGTGAGGAGTCGGCGGCATGATGCTGAGCGCGGCACTCGTGCTGGCAACGTTGGCCGTGGCTGTGGACCCCGGAATCGACTTCGACCCGGACGCCGATCCTGAGCGCGGCGAGTACTCATTAGAGGGCGCGCGAAGTGATGCTCGCGGGGGCGGTCCCGGTGCTTCGGGCGTCTCCGCGACCCCGAGGGAGTACCTGCGTTCGCCTGCGTGCGCGGGTGGCACCCCGATGACTGCCGAGACTGAGACCTGCTCGCCCCTCGCCGCCGGCATGATCCCCGCCTGCCCCGGCGGCATGAATCCGATCGCGCCGCTGTGGATGCGCGAGCAGCTTGCCGACGGCACGTGGACCTCTTGGGCCGTCGTCGCCTGGTACTCGTGCCCGTCCGAGGCCGACCTCTTCGCCCTCATCGAGCGCGAGTGGACCGAGCTCCGCCCCGACCCCTCCGAGGCCTCCCTGCAGCCCGCGACCGGCGTCGTCTACGCGACCGTGCCGACCATCGCCATGGCCGACGACGGCCTCCGCCACCACTCGGCTGTCCTGCTCGGCGCCGACGTCGACATCCGCGCCACTCCCTCCACCTTCACCTGGGCGTGGGGCGACGGCGAGCAGACCACCACCTCCGACCCCGGCGCTCCCTACCCCGATGCGACCGTCACGCACGCCTACGGCCGCGCCCTCGACTCCGCGACCGTCACGCTCACGACCACCTGGGCGGGGGAGTATCGCGTCGCGGACGGCACCTGGAGCGCCTTCGACACCACCATCGCGACGACCTCGCCCGGCATCACGCTCGCCGTGCTGCACCCGCGCGCTGTGCTGGTCGAAGGCCCGCTCGGATAGGTCGCCGACCCCCGATCGCGGGGTGGATCGGCGCTGCGGCGGGTTGTTTTAGGAATTCCTAAAACAGCCGTACGGGAACACGTCGCGCTTGCGGACACGCCGGGCGGGTGAAGTGGACGGCGGCCGACACGCCGGCCGGCGATCGCGTGGGCGGGTAACGAGGTCGGCGGCCGGCCCGCCAGCGGGGGATGGCCCGGCGGGTGACGACGGCGGCGGCCGACACGCCGGCCGGGGGTCGGACAGGCGGGTGGAGGGGACGGTGCGGCGCGGCGACACGGGGCGGGGAGGGCGGCCGACGCGGGAGCCCGAGCCGCGCGCCACCCGGCACCACAGCCGCGCCCGTGCCACGCTGGGAGCATGCTCGAGATCCCGCACCTCTACCACCTCGCGACCGCCTCGGAGTGGGACGCGGACGCGACCGAGCCCTACACGGTCTCGACGCTCGGTCGCACGCTCGAGGAGGAGGGCTTCATCCACCTCAGCCTCGCGCGGCAGGTCGCGGGAGTCGCCGAGGCCTTCTACCGCGACCAGGACGTGGTGCTGCTGCGCATCGACCCCGCGAAGGTGACCGCGCGCGTCCAGTTCGAGGACGTGCCGGAGGCCGGCGACGCGTTCCCGCACCTGTACGGCCCGATCCCGCGCGAGGCCATCGTCTCCGCGACGCCGGTCCCGCGCGCGGCGGACGGCACGCTCGACTTCACCGGGCTCCTGCCGGAGCCCATCTGAGCAGGCTCAGCCGACGGTGAGGCGCAGGATGCGGTCGTCGCCCTGGCGCGCGCTGCCGCGGCCGTCGGTGTTCGACGTCGCCACGTAGAGGCTGCCGTCGAGCGCGACCGCCACGTCGCGGATGCGGCCGACGCCGTCGAGGATCACCTCGGGCTCGCCCGTGCCGTCCGCGGTGAGCGGGATGCGCCACAGGCGCTCGCCCTTGAGCGAGGCCATGTAGAGCGCCTCGTGGGTCGCCGCGAGGCCCGACGGCGACGCATCGTCCGGCGCCCAGGTCTCGATGGGCGCGGTGATGCCGTCGGCGGGAAGCCCGTCGGTGCCCTCGGTCGACGGCCAGCCGTAGTCGCTTCCCGCGGTGATGAGGTTGAGCTCGTCCCACGCGTCCTGGCCGAGCTCGCTCGCGTAGAGGCGGCCGTCGGCGACGAAGGCGAGGCCCTCGACGTTGCGGTGGCCCGTCGACCACACGCGGTTGCCCCACGGGTTGCCGGGCGCGGCCCTGCCGTCCTTCTTGCCGCCCTTGGCGACGACGCGGAGGATCTTGCCGGCGGTCGATCCGGTGTCGGCCGCCTTGTTCGCCTGGCCGGCGTCGCCGGTCGCGATGTAGAGGAATCCGTCGGGGCCGAAGGCGATGCGGCCGCCGTCGTGGTTCTTCGCCGACGGGATGCCCTCGACGATCGCGGTGGGCTGGCTCAGCAGGTCGCCGTTGAGCTCCATGCGGAGGACCGCGTTGTCGTCGGCGCGCGTGATGTACGCGTACAGGTAGGTGGTGTCGCCGGGCAGCACGGCGATGCCGAGCAGGCCGCCCTCACCGGTGTTGTCCACGACGCGGCGCAGCGCCTCCGCGCCGGGGCCGTTGAGGCTCGTCGCGATGCCGGCGCGGACCCGCTTGATGAGGGCGCTGTCGCGCTCGGACACGAGCAGCGAGCCGTCGGCCATCGGCGCGATCGACCACGGCGAGTCCAGCCCTGTCGCCACGACCTCCTGCGAGGTCACGGACGCGGTCGCGGCGCCGCCGATCTCGGTGGGCGCGGTGGGCGCGATCTCGGTGGTGGGGGTGGTGCCGGAGACGATGCGCTCGGCGCTCTGGGTGGGTGCGCTGTCGGACGCCGACGAGCACGCGGCGAGGGTCAGCGGAAGCGCGCAGGCGAGCGCGATGATGCGAGGGCGGAACGACATGACTGCTCCAGGTTAGGCATGCCTCGTAACGTTGTAAAAGTTGACAGGTCGCAAACCATATGCCTACCCCGGGGGGTAGTCGATACGGCACTGCGCGCCCGCCTGGGAGCGCGCACGGGGGAGGGGCGCGAGGACGCGGCGCGACGGGTGGGCCGCGGAGGTCCGAGGCGGCGCGCGTTCGGGGCTGAGGGCGGGGGCCGTCCCGTCTCAGCCGAGGACGATGCGCCGCAGCGTGGTGAGCGGCACCCCGCCGTAGCCGAGCACCGCCGAGTGGAACTCCCGGATGTCGAAGCCCGGGCGACGCTGTGCCTCCTCGCGGATCGCGAGGATCTCGAGCCGGCCGATCATGTACGCGAGCGCCTGGCCCGGCAGGCCGATGTACCGGTCGACCTCCTGCTCGATGTGGTGGCGGTCGAGCGGGGAGTGGGCGAGGCAGTACTCGATCGCCTGCTCGCGGCTCCAGCCCAGCGCGTGGATGCCGGTGTCGACCACGAGCCGGCACGCGCGCAGCGAGTCCGCGCTGAGCATGCCCACGCGCGACAGGTCGGACGTGTAGAGGCCCATCTCGTCGGCGAGCCGCTCGGTGTACAGGCCCCAGCCCTCGGCGTACGCGGTGCTGAACATCTCGCGCTGGACGACATGGAGGTCCTCGTTCTCGGCATGGAGCGCGAGCTGGAGGTGGTGGCCCGGGATCGCCTCGTGGTACGCGATCGCCTCGAACTCGTAGGTGGCCCACGCGTGCGGGTCGGAGGTCTTGAAGTAGAAGGCGCCCTCCTTGCCGCTCGACGGCACGGGCGCCGAGTAGTAGGCCATTGCGCCGAAGTCCGTCGCGTGGCCGGTGCAGCGCGCGCGGGGCATGACCGCGAACCATGCGGGCGCGGCCTCCTCGGCACGGGCGAGCGCGGCCTCGGCGTCGCGGACGATGTCCTCGGCGGTCGTGTACCGCAGCGCGTCGTCGTCGCGCAGGCGCGCGTAGATCTCGGTGATGTCGTCGGTCCCCAGCAGCGGACCGGCCATCTCGCGGTACTCGTCCTCGAGCCGCGCGACCCGGGCGAGGCCCAGCTCGTGGACCTGCTCCGGGGTGAGGTCGAGCTGGAGGTGCGACCACATGCGGTCGCGGTACACGGCCGCGCCGCCGGGGAGGTGGACGAGGCCGGGCCGCTCGTCGGGCGCGCCGCCGTCCGCGAGCCTGCGCAGCCGGTCGGCGAAGCGCGCGACGCCCTCGTGCACGACCGCCTCGACCACGCGGTCGCGCTCGCGGACCCACTCGGCCTGCGCCGCATCGTCCATCGCGGTCGGCGGGGCCTGGGCGAGCATGCGGTCGTCGCCGGCGTGCGCGGACCGCAGGTACGACTCCGCGGAGCGCGCCGTGTCGAGCAGGTGGCGCTCGAGCGCGACGCGGCCCTCCGCGGCGGCGTCCTCGGCGACGTCGAGCAGGTCGTCGAGGAAACGGGGGAGGCGGCGCAGCTTGGTGAGGTAGTCCTCGCCGTGCGCGGCCGTGGCGAGCGGGAACGCGTCGACGAACGACAGGATCGTCTCCCACGCGCCCATCGTCGGGTTGAGGTGGAGCAGCTCGGGCTCCCACGCGAGGTGGAGCGCGGCCGACCGTGCGTGCGTGGCGATCGTGTCGCGCAGCGCGAGCGCCTGGAGGTCGTCGCCCACGTCGATCGCGGCGGCGTCCCGGGCGAACTCCATGAGCCGCTCGTGCGCGGCGGCGCGGCCCTCGACGGACACGTCGTTCCACTCCGCGAGGTGCTCGAGCCGCCCCTCCCACATGAGGTCGAGCGGGCTGAGCCCGTGCGCGTAGGTGTAGTACTCGTCGGCGAGCGCCGTCAGGTCGGACATGCCTCCACGCTACCGGCGGACCGGGGCGTGCGAGGCATGCTCATTCGAGCCCATCGGCCTCCAGCAGGCAGATCCAGTTGCCGGTCGGGTCCTTGAACCAGGCGGTGGCCGGCATGCGGCCCTCGGGGTCGCGGGCGATGCCGTCGTCGTCGGTCCACTCGAGCCTCTCGAACGCGATGCCCTTGCCCTTGAGCTCCTCGACCGTCGACTCGAAGTCGTCGACCGCGAAGTTGAGGACGGTGTGCGAGGCCGGCTCGTGGTCCGCCTTCCAGTAGATGAGCAGGCGCCCGCCGGGCAGCGTGGCCCACAGCATCTCGCCCATGCCCTCGTCGCCCTGACGCTGGACGTCGATCCCGAGCGTGCCGGCGTAGAACTTCTCCGCGGCGTCGATGTCGTCCGTCGAGAAGCTCGAGAACGCCTTGCTGTCGCTGATCACGGTGGTCTCCCGTCGCCGCGCCGCTCAGGCGAAGTTCTCGCCGACGGCGACCCAGTTGCCGGACGGGTCCTGGAACCATGCGGTCTTGGGCATGCCCTCCTCGCGGGTGATGCCGTCGTCGTCCGTGTACGGCAGGTCAGCGAACACGACGCCGCGGGACTTGAGGTCCGCGACCTCGGCCTCCACGTCGGCGCCCGTGAGGATGAGCACCGTGTGGGCCGCCGGGACGTGGTCCTCCTTGAGGTAGATGAAGGCGGCGGTGCCGTTCGCGAACTGGAACGCCACCGCATCGTCCTGGTCCATGAGGATCGGGACGCCCAGCGTCCCGTTGTAGAACTCCTTGGTCTTCGCGATGTCGTCCGTCGAGAAGCACGCGGTCGCAACGCTGTCCTTGAGCATGATCACTCCTGCGCGCCTTCCGGGGACGCGCGGCGTCGGGCGCGCGGAGCGGCGCCGCTCGCCTCCAGTGTGCGCCCGGTCGCGCGCGCCCGCAGGTCGGGGCTCAGCTGATCTCGGCCCAGTCCCGCACGTGGGAGCGGAGGGCCGAGCCCGCGCGGCGCGCACCCTGGTCCGCGGCCCGCGCGGCGCCCTGGCCCGCGGAGCCGAGCGCCTCGCCCACGGCCGCCCCGGTGCGCCGCTGCCACTCCCGGCGGCGCGCCCGCATGGCGTCGCGCGCCTCGAGCGCGAGGCGCACCCGGCGGGGCACGCTCAGGCGCCGCAGCATCGTCCGATCGACGCCGGCGGTCACGCCCGCCGCGAGCAGCGTCAGCCCGAGCGAGACCACCGGCAGTGCGCGCAGGCCGTACTGCTCGACCAGCACGGCGCCGACGAGCGGGCCCACGGCCGCGCCCGAGTTCATCGCGACCGTGTAGGTCGACGCGCCCACCTCCGTGCGCCACGGCGTGTGGCGCATCGCCCAGTTGAGCAGGGCGGCGAGCAGCACCGCCCAGCCGGCGGCCTGCGCGACCTGGCCCACCACCGCGGCCCAGCCGATGCCGGTCCCGAGCAGCGTCCAGGCCCCGGAGAGCACCGCCAGCCCGAAGGCGACGGTCGGCACGGCGTGCGTCGCGAGGTACGGCGTGACGGCGAGGGTGGTGCCCACCGCGACCGTCCCGCCGAGCGCGAAGAGGATGGGCACGGTCCGCGACCCGACGTCGGCGACGTCCGTGTAGAACGGCACGATGTACGTCCAGGTGGTCGTCATCGCGACGCTCGCGATGAACGTCACGGCAAGCACCCGGACGAACGCCTTCAGCGAGGGGAGGTCGCCGCGTGCGTGCGGCTCGGCCTGGTGCTCGGGACGCGGCGGGGCGGCGCCGGGCAGCAGCAGCGCGAGCGCGACCGCGAGGAGGACGCCGAGCGCGGCGAAGCCCCAGTACGGCGCCTGCCACCCGAGCGAGCCGCCCGCGACGGTGATGAGCGGCGTGCCGACCACGCCCGCGGCCGCGGCGCCCACCATGATCCGCGTGACGGACCGGGCTCTCAGGTGCGGCGCGAACAGGCTCGCGGCGGTGGGGGCGACGATCGCCCAGAACAGCGCGTGCGCCGCCGCGGAGACGATGCGGCCCGCGGCGAGCTGGGGGAGCGCGGCAGCGCTCGCGGCGAGCACCACGCCGGCGGTCCACACGGCGAACGTGCCGGACAGCGCGACCCGCTTGCTCAGGCGCTGCGTCACCACGGTGAGGGGGATCGCCGCGATCACGACGGTGAGGGCGAACGCGGTCGCGAGCAGGCCCACCTGGGAGACGGGCACGCCGAGGCCGCGCGCGATGTCGGCGCTCAGCGCGACGATCGACGCCTCGTTGGCGCCGGTCGCGAACGCGCCGAGTGCGAGCGCGCTGAGCGCGAGGCCCGCGCGACGCGGCGACAGGGTGAGCGCCGCGGTGCTGCGGTAGCCGGGCTCGGGCTCGTCGACGACCACGGCCTCGCCGCCGCCCACCACCGGGATGGTGAGGGTGGTCGGCTCGGGCTCGTGGTGATGGTCGCGGACCGGGGCGGGCGGCTCCTCGCGGTCGAGGAGCGGCCCGAGCGGGTCCAGCTCGAGGGTACGGGTGAGGGGGTCGGTCACGGTGGGGCTCCCGTGTCGGTCGCGTGCAGGGTCAGACGCCGCGTCCGTGAGGGAGGGGCGGCGTGCGAGGGCGACGCCGCCCGGCGGGATCTCGGTCCCGCCGCATCGTGCAACGGCACGACGGGCGGGATCCTTCCCGACCTTCATGACAGCACGCGGCGGGCCCGGGTGGAAGCACCCGGGCCCGCCTCTGCAGGATCTGTGCGCGAGCTCTGAGGTTCAGCTGCCCGGCAGCGGCTCCGCCTCGTGGACCTCGATGGAGCACCCGCCCGGCATGTTGAGGTGCGGGTGGGACTGCGCGAGCTCGACGGCGGTGTCCATGCTGTCCGCCTGGACGATCGAGTAGCCCGCGACCTCCTTGGTCGACGCGGAGACGCCGTCGGGGTCGACGCGGATGCCGCCTGACAGCGGCGTGCCGAGGTCGATGAGGTTCTCGCCGACGCTGGTCGCCCAGCCGTACCAGGCGTCCATCATCTGCTGGACCTCCTCGGGCTCGGGCGGAGACGCATCGGCCGGCATCGGGGGTGCGTGGTAGATGAAGACGTACTTGGGCATGTCCCCTCCCTCGTCCCGGCGGCATCGCCGGGTGTCCCACCAGTGTGCGCCGGGACGATGCGCCGCGCGCGCGGAGCGGGCCTACCCGTACAGCGCCGCGAGGCTCTCGAGCGTCCCCGTCCAGCCCTCGGCGTGGCGAGCGCGCTGGTCCTCGTCCCACAGGCGCACGTGGGTGAGGGTGAGGTGGCAGCCCTCGTCGGTCGGGGCGATCTCGATGATCACCTCGGTCGTGTCCGGCGCCATGTCCTCCCAGCCCCACGTGAACCGCAGCGTGCGCGGCGGGTCGAGCTCGAGGTAGGTGCCGTACGCGGTCATGTCGGGCTCGTCGGCGGTGACGCCCGGGATGGTGAGGCGGTACGTCCCGCCCACCCGCGCGTCCGCCTCGCAGGTCGACGGCTTGTACCGGTCGAGGGACGGCTTGAGCCAGGCGGCGAGGTGCTCCGCGGTGGTCCACAGCTCCCACATGCGCTCGGGCGCGATGCGGTAGTCGCGCTCGAGCGTGAGGGCGAGGCCGGTGTCGGCGATGGTCATGTCTGCTCCCTGTCCAGCTCCTCGACGTACGCGTCGAGGCTGTCGAGCGCGCCGCCCCAGAAGGCTCGCGCGCGGTTCATCCAGTCGAGGGCCTCGTCCAAGGCGGCGGCGTCGACGGTGACGCGGCGCTCGCGGCCGCGTGCCACGCGGGTCATGAGGCCCGCCTGCTCGAGCGCCGCGGCGTGCTTGTTGAGCAGCTGCGGCGACATCCGGGTGCGGTCGGCGAGCTCCGACATCGTGATCGGCGCCGGGCTCGTGGCGGCCACCCGCAGGACCGCGCGGCGCGCGGGATGGGCGAGGGCTCCGAAGACCCGGTCGAGGCGCTCGTCCTCCGGCGCCCGCTCGGCCAGTTGGTAAACCATACGGTTTAGTATTTGCGCGGACGATGCGGGTGTCAAGGGGTGAGGCGCCCCAACCTCTTGCGATCCCACCCTGTTGTGGCTTCGGGAGCACGCGCGGCGCCGGACGGCGCGCGGGAGGGGTGGGAGGCCATGAGCGAGGAGCTGCACGCGGCGCTGGACGAGGCGGCCGAGGAGGAGCGGAGGTCCTTCGAGGCCGAGCATCGGGGCGACGAGGTAGGGCTGTACCTCCGGGCGATCGCGCCGCGCCGTCGGGCGCGGCTGCTCCTGCCCGCCGTCGCCGCCGCGGTGGGCGCGGGCCTGCTGGGGATCGGCTTCCTCGCCCCCGGCGCGTCCGAGGACGAGGCGCCGGTGGCGGCCTCGGCCGGTCCCTCGGCGTCGGTGAGCCCCGATCCGGGCGCGCGCCCCGGCGAGCGCGGGTGGACCGTCCGGGGGCTGGCGATCGACCCGGGCGCGACGGCGGCCCCGCTGACGGCGGCGATCGGCGACGTCGCGACCGCGTCGAGCGCGTGCCCGGCGCTCGAGACGTTCGGGCGCCTCGAGGGAGGCTCGGGATGGTCGACCGGCGTCCACGTCGGCGCGTTCGTCCAGCCGGACGGCGCGGCGAACGACGTGCATGTGCGCGGCTTCGAGAACGTCGAGGTCGCCGAGCGCTACCTGGGCGAGCTCGCGCGCATCGCCGAGCGGTGCGACGAGGCGCTGGCCGAGTGGGGCACGGTGGCGACCGTCTCACGCTTCGCGCTCGACGCGGTCGCGGGTGAGGCGGTGTTCGTGTCGATCGGCGTGCGGGGGACCTCCGAGACGTGGCGACTGTGGGTCCACGTGCGGGGCTCCGAGGCCGTCGCGGTCGTGGCGGACCCGGCCGCCCCCGACCTCGGCGCTGCGATCATCCGCGCGTGGGTGACCGACGCCCGGCGGTGAGGCGGCGCCGGGGGCCGCGGGCCGGCCCCGGTCACCGGACGAGCAGCCCCCGAACGTCGCGGTCGTAGCCGTCGGCCGTGAGCACGAGCGCGAGCTCCTCCACGGCGGCCGCCGCCGCAGGCGCCGCGACCGCGAGCACCAGCGGCAGCGGAGCACGCCCGCGGACGAGCGCGGCGCCGGCCCCCGCCGCGAGCACACCGCCCGAGACCTTGTTGAGCCGGGTGTGCGCGATCGACCACACCCCGAAGCGCGCACGCGTGACGCCGAGCGTGACCGCGCGGACCGCGGTGATGCCGGCGACCACCGCCCAGCCGGCGCGCGGGAGCGCCACCCCGCGCGCGAAGGCCACCGCGGCGCCGGCCACGAGCACGCCGTCCGCGACCGAGTCGAGCCGCGCGCCCCTCTCCGAGGACTCGCCCCGGGACCGCGCCCACGGCCCGTCGAGCGCGTCCGACAGCGTGCCCGCGGCCACGAGGGCGAGCGTGCGCGCACGACGCGGCGGCAGCAGGGCGAGCGCGAGGCCGAGCGGGACGCGGGCGAGCGTGAGCGCGTCGGGCGGCGTCAGCCTCATGCGGTCGAGCCTAGGGACGACCCGCCTCCGGCGCGACGCCCAGGTCCGCGAGGCGCACGGGACGCGCGTACCACCAGCGGCGGGTCAGCGGCCCGACGAGCAGGCCCGTGACCACCGCGGCCGCGCCCAGCGCCGCGACACCCGGGTCGCGGGTCGCCGCTGCGGCGGCGGCCACGCCCGCGGCGGCGATCCACGGGCGCAGCAGCTCGAGCGTGCCGAGCACCGCGGAGTTGAGGTTCGAGCGCACCTGCCACGGCATCGTGCGGGCGAGCACGAAGCTGAGGAGGGCGACCACGGTCACCGGGCCGTAGATCGCGATGAGGACCTCGTTCGCGCGCACGTACGCGTCCATGCGTTCGGGTGAGGACAGCGCGTCGACCGTCCAGGCTGCGAACACCGGTCCCATGAGCGCCGCCAGCGCGACCGTGCCGCGCAGTGCCCCGACGGCCTCCGCCCGGCGGTGGTCGATCATCCCGTCGCGGCCCATCGCGGCGTGGATCCCGGCCGTGCCGCCGTGCTGGAGCACCACGACGAGAAGCGCCGCGAGCGCCGCCCACGCCGGCCCGCCGATGCCCCAGATCGGCCACGCCTGCACTGTGTCCACCAGGCCGCTCATCGCGGGTGCCCCACGACCGGCCGGACGATCCTGTCGGGCTGCGGGTACAGCCGCGGCACCTCGTCGCACGCGAGGTCGAACGCGTCGCCGGCGCCCTCGCGCGCGACGGCGAGCAGGTCGCGCGAGGGCAGCGCGCGGCGCATCGACACGGCGCCGTCGTGACGCGAGATCGGCTCGCGCATGCGGGTGCGGTGCAGCGTCCACGCGCCCACGTCCGTCCAGAAGCCCGGCGACGGGTCGAAGTGCGCGAAGCCCGCGACGCCCAGCTCCGCGTGGCGCGCGAAGAACGCGGGCAGGGCGTCCCGCCCCAGGTGGTGGAGCAGGCCCGAGGAGATCATCAGCGTGCGGTCGGGGTCCTCGATCGCCAGGCAGGGGTCGAGCGCGTCGCCGTGGAGGAAGCGCACGTCGATCGACTCCGCCCGCGCGAGCCGGTCCGCCGCGTCGACCAGGAGGGCGTTGAGGTCGAGCCCGACGAACTCGACGTCGGCGCCGAGCGCGCCGCTGGCCGCGACCACGCGCGTGTCGAACCCCAGCCCGCAGCCGACGTCGACCACGCGGATGGTGCCGCCGGCGCGGTCGCGCAGCCGCGCGATGATCGGCGCGAGGGAGTGCGCCATCGCCTGCGGCACGTGCACGAACTCGCTCAGCCGCGCGAGCTCGAGGTGGACCGCGAGGAGCGTCTGGTCGACGGCGTCCTGGTCGAGCGTGCCGTCCTCCCGTGCGGGGAGCGCGTCGACGAGCCGCGCCCCGCGGTGCTGGCCGCGTTCCGCGAGCAGGCCCCGCGCATCGTCCCTCCGCACCGGAATCCGCTCCCCTGAGGGCAGCGCGCAGTCCCACAGGACGTCGAGAACCTCCAGCGGTCCCGTCGCGGCGGCCGTGCGCATGGCTGAATAAACGCATGGGCGGGTGTGTTTCATGCCGCAGACGGGAGGTGCGCCACGCGTGACGAGCACAGACGCGGACGTGATCGTGGTCGGAGCCGGGCCGGTGGGCATGGCGACGGCGCTCGGGCTGGCCCACCATGGCGTGCCGTGCGTGCTCGTCGAGCGGCACGCCGAGCCGACCGCCGGCTCGAAGGCGTTCGGCGTGTGGGGGAGGACACTCGAGACCCTCGAGGCGTGGGGTCTCGCGGAGCGCATCCTCGCGGCCGGCGACCCGCGCGACGCGGTCGCGCCGGTCGCGGTGGAGACCGGCGAGCCGATCTTCACCGTCGACTTCTCGGCGCTCGCGGCCGAGAGCGCGATGCCGGGCCTGCTCGTCATCCCGCAGTCCGCGACCGAGGCGCTGCTGCGCGAGGCGGTCGTGGAGTCGCCGCTCGTGCGGGTGGTCCACGGCGAGGTCACCGAGGTGCGGCAGGACGATGCGGCGGTCGCCGTCGCGGTCGCGTCGCCCGACGGCGACTGGACGACGCTGCGCGCGCCCCACGCGGTCGGCGCGGACGGGTCGCGCTCGATCGTGCGCGAGTCCCAGGGGGCGCGCCACCGCGGCCGGATCCTCGACGCCGACCTCCTGGTGTTCGACGTCGACGTCCCGGACGACGGCGACCTGCCGCCCGTGCGCCTCGTCGCCGAGCGCCCGGGCCTGCTCGCGGGCCTGCGCTTCGCGCCCGGCCGCTGGCGGGTGCTCGCCTCGCTCGAGGCGCTCACCAGCCCGGCGGCCACCGCGACCGACGGGCCGCCGCCGCGCTGCGCGCCGAGGCCGCGGGCGACCGGGCCGCCGCCGACGCGATGCTCGACGGCTACGCCCGTGAGCGCGAGAAGGTCGCGGACGTGGTCGCGCGGCGTGCGCGACTCAACTCGCTGCTCGAGTTCGGGACGCCCCCGCGGCTGCGCCGGCCCGGCTTCCTCGCGATGCGCACCGGCCTGCGGCTGCCATGGTTCCGGCGGCGGCTCACCCGGAGGCTGTCGATGCGGGACCTCGAGTACCGGTCGTCCTCCGCGGCGCGGCTGGGCGGCGGTCAGCGGTCGGGTCCGGTAGGGCGACGTGTGCCCGACGTCGTGCTGCCGGACGGGCGCCGGCTGGCCGCGGCGCTGGGGGGACGCGCCGCGCTGCTCGCGGTCGCGTGCGACCCGCCGGAGGTGCCGGCGGGCCTGGTCGTGGTGCGGGTCGAGTCGCTGCCGCTCGGCGCCCGGCTGTACGCGGGCGACGTCGCGGTGGTGCGGCCCGACCGCCACGTGGGTGCGGTGCTGCGGAGGCCGTCCGCGGGCGAGCTGCGCGAGGCGGTCGGGCGGGCGCTCGGGGCGAGGTGACCGGCCGCCCGGGTCGCGCACAACCCCGCGGCGTGCTGTCCTGTTGACGTGGTGAGGCGGCCGCGGGGCCGCCGGGGGAGACACCATCATGAAGCGGTCGGTTCGAGCAGGGAGTGCGGGCGGCGGTGCCCGCCTCGTCGTCGCGGCGGTGGTGGGCATGGTCCCGCTGCTCGCCGCCTGCGACTCGTCCTCGGCGGGCGGGACCGAGGAATCGTCGCCCGCCGTCGCGTCGCCCGTGTCCGCGACGGGCTCGGCCGCGGCGGGTCCGGCGGACGACCGGGAGCTGCAGCAGCGGCTCGCCGGCTTCGACCCGGAGATCGAGGGGTTCGCGCGCCCCGACAGCGGCGACGAACCCACGGAGACGGCGTCCGAGGCCTTCGGCTCCGCCATCGCCGTGGTCGAGCCCGCCAGGTGCAACGCCCTCGAGCAGGCTGTCGGGCTCGGCACGGACGAGGACCTTCGCGACGCGGCGAACGACCTGGTCCGCTATCCGGGGTTCTTCGTCCCCGGGGGCGTCATGCCCGCCGAACCGCCCTTCGACCCGAGCATCGGGCTCGTGACCCGCGTCTTCGGGGACGAGGCGCTCGCGGCGTCCCTGTACACGACGCTGCTCGAGGCCGACTGCACCTCCTACACGATGACCCAGCACCTGGGCTTCCACGACCGGGTGCTGGAGCAGACGGTGGACGACGTCGTCGTGGCCCAGCTCGACGGCCTCGAGGAGCCCACGGTCCGGGTTGTGTACGGGAGCGGGCGGGCCTACGGCGTCGACGAGGACGGGAGGATCGAGGAGGGGGACTTCAGGGATTCGTGGAGCGAGTACGTCCACGTCGACGGGCCCTTCGTGATCATGGTCGAGACGGCGACGATCGACGACGAGGAGGCCGTCGTCGCGCAGATCATCGCCGACTACCTCGATCACATGAACGGCGCGTAGCAGCCATGCGCCCGCCCCCCGTACGTGATCGTCGTGCTTCCGCACAACCGAGGCGCGCGGTCGCCTGTTCTGGAAGTGGAGGCGGCCGGGGGGTCGCCGGGGGAGACACCATCATGAACCGATCCATCCGCACCGCCCGCGCGGCCACCATGGTCCGCGCCGTCACCGTCGGCGCCTGCGCCGTCGCTGTTCCGGTGCTCGCAGGCTGCGACTCGTCGGGCGCCGTCGACGCGTCCCCCACCGCGGCGGAGGCCGCGGCGAGCGTGGAGACCGAGGCTGCGCTGATCGACGATCCCGAGCTCAAGCGGCACCTCGCGACCTTCGACGGCATGGTCGAGATCGACGGCTACGCCGTGCCCGCGGGCGAGCTCTCGCCGGTCGACTCCATCGAGAACTTCACGGGAGCCGGCTCCGACGTGTACGACCCGGCCGCGTGCACGGCCTTCCACCAGGCGACCGCCCTCTCGACGGACAGGGATCGGACCGACGCCGCCGGCGACATCGTGAACCCCGTGGGACCCTTCTTCCCCGGCGGCGAGCCGCCGGCGGACGAGCCGGAGCACGTCGTGTGGATCCTCACGCGCGCGTTCGCGGACGAGGAGCTCGCGGCCACGCTGTACCCGGCGCTGCTCGACGCCGACTGCACCACTTACTCCTGGGAGACCACCTGGGAGGACGGATCGACATCGACCGAGCACGAGGTGGCGGAGGTCGCCGAGGAGCAGCTCGACGGCGTCGACGGCACGACGGTGCGGGTGACCTTCGCCGGCGGCACATCGACCCTCTACGACGCGGCGGGCGAGGTCGACCAGGTGGGGGAGCGCGGACCCTGGAACCACTACGTCCATGTCGACGGGCCCTACGCGATCATGATCGACTCGGTCGGCCTCGACGACGAGCAGGCGGTGATCGCACAGATCATCGGCGACTTCGTCGAGCACATGGACGCGGGCTGAGGAACGCGGGGCGGCGACCGACCATGGACCAGCACAGCCGACGGCGGGGCGGTGGAGCGCGATGAGGACGTGGCACGGCGTGCTCGACACGCTCGTCCGCGAGCGGCGGAGCCGCCTCGTCGGCTACGCCTACCTGCTCGCCGGCGACCGCCCGACCGCGGAGGACCTGGTCCACGACGCGATCATCCGCACCTTCTCGCGGGCCCGTCGCCTCGATGACGTCAACCGGGCGGAGGCCTACGTGCGGCGCACCATCCTCACCCAGTTCCTCAACCGCAAGAGCGCGCAGGCGACCGCGCGAGCGAAGCAGCACCTGCTGGTCGAACGGGACGCGGCGCCCGCCGACGAGCATGCCGGCGAACACGATGCGGTGGTGCTGGCGTTGCGCGAGCTCCCCGCACGCCAACGCGCGTGCGTGGTGCTGAGGCACGTCGAGCAGCTCACCACGGCCGAGACCGCGGCACAGCTGGGTGTGTCGGAGGGCGCGGTCAAGCGCTATCTCCACGACGCGATCGCGCACATGCGCGAGACGCTCGGCGACCTGGGCTTCGCCGATCCGGAGGAGGACCGGGTGACCGCCGTGATCCCGAGAAGAGGTGCGCGATGACCGACAAGCTCACGGGGATGCTCCTCGACTCGCTCGACAAGGAGTCCCGCCGCTTCGCGGACCAGCACCGGGGCGACGAGACCTCGCTGTACGAGCGTGCGATCGGTCCGCGGCGCAGGCACCGACGGATCGCGCAGGCCGCGGGCGGTGTGGCCGCGGTGGGCGTGGTCGCGCTGGGCGCGTACGGGTTCGTGCTGCCGCACGGCGACGATGCCGTCTCGAACCCGTCGTCGAACCTGGAGATCGAGCGGAGGGCCCGCGATTGGCAGCCTCCGGCCGACCTGCAGGCCGACGGCTCGGCGGCCGGCCTGATCGAGACCTGGGGGATCGCACCCGACGTGGCCCCCGCGTGCGCGACGCTCGACGAGCTCGCCCGCCTCGAGGGTCTGCCGTGGCTCGGTGGCGAGCCGGTCGCCGTGGGCGCCGTGGGCGTGGAGGGTGCCGCGGTCGGCGGCGTGACGGCGCGTGGCTTCGCGTCGGCGGAGGACGGGCGTGCCTATCTCGAGGCGATCGATCGCGCGGCGGCCGGATGCCGGGAGCAGGGAGCCCAGGCGGGCATCGAGGTCGAGGCGAGGGACCTCGGGATCGGGGCCGTGCCCGGCGACGGCGTCCGGGTGGACGTCACCGGAGGAGCGGCCGACGGCGCCTGGGTCGCCTGGGTCCACCTCGACGGGGACGAGGCGGTCGCCGTCGTGGCCGAGCCCGGAGCCGAGGACCTCGCCGCGCCGATCATCGCCGCCTGGTTCACCGCCGCCGCGGGGTGACCGTCCGGGGAACGCCCCGGTACACTTCTATGCAGCAGCGTCGACCCGGCCATCACCGGCGAGCTTGCGGAAGAACGGGCCTCGGCCCCAGTAGAACCGCACGGGCAGCCCGTCACAGCGACAACGAGCGGCCCTCCACCCCGGTGGGAGGCAAGCGGGGTGGTACCGCGCATCGTCCCTCGGGGCGAGGCGTCCTCGCAGTCGAGAAGAACGCCAGGACCACCACCGCAGAGGACCGCATGACCGCCGCGCGCTATCCCCTTCACCGCAGCTCCGACCAGGACGCGCATGTCGAGGTGCCCCCGTCGCCGCACTTCCCGTCGATCGAGACGGACGTGCTCGCGTACTGGGAGGCCGACAAGACCTTCCAGGCGTCCATCGACAACCGCCCCGCGCGCACGGAGGACGGCAACAACGAGTTCGTCTTCTACGACGGCCCGCCCTTCGCGAACGGCCTGCCGCACTACGGCCACCTCCTCACCGGCTACGCCAAGGACGTGGTGCCCCGGTTCGAGACGATGCGCGGCAAGCGCGTCGAGCGCCGCTTCGGCTGGGACACGCACGGCCTGCCCGCCGAGCTCGAGGCCGAGCGCATCCTCGGCATCACCGACAAGTCCCAGATCGAGGAGATGGGCATCGCGGCGTTCAACGACGCGTGCCAGCAGTCGGTGCTGAAGTACACCAAGGAGTGGGAGCAGTACGTCACCCGCCAGGCCCGCTGGGTGGACTTCGAGAACGACTACAAGACCCTCGACGTGACCTTCATGGAGTCCGTCATCTGGGCGTTCAAGGAGCTCTACGACAAGGGCCTCGCCTACGAGGGCTACCGCGTGCTGCCGTACTGCTGGCGCGACGAGACCCCGCTGTCCAACCACGAGCTCCGCATGGACGACGACGTCTACGCGATGCGCCAGGACCCGGCCCTGACGGTGCTGTTCCCGCTGCTCGACGACTCGGGCCACACCACCGGCGAGTCGCTGATCGTGTGGACCACCACGCCGTGGACGCTGCCGAGCAACCTCGCCGCCGCCGTCGGCCCGGACATCGAGTATGCGGTCGTCGAGCCCGGCTCCGGCAGCGCCTTCGCCGGCAGCCGCATCGTCCTCGCGAAGGCGCGCCTGGGCGCGTACGCCCGCGAGCTCGGCGCGCTCGCCCCCGAGGGCGAGGTGCCCGCGCCCGAGCACGCGCAGATCGTCGGCACCGTGCTGGGTCGCGACCTCGCCGGCCGCCGCTACCAGGCCCCCTTCGCCACGTACGCGGACCGCGACAACGTCCACCAGGTGCTGCCCGCCGACTACGTGTCGACCGAGGACGGCACCGGCGTCGTCCACCTGGCTCCGGCCTTCGGTGAGGACGACATGCTCGTGTGCCAGGAGGCCGGCATCGAGCCGGTCATGCCCATCGACTCCAAGGGCCGCTTCACCGCTGAGTACCCGCAGTACGAGGGCCAGCAGGTCTTCGACGCGAACCCGCAGGTGATCACGGACCTCAAGGAGGCGGGCATCGTCCTGCGTCACGAGACCTACGACCACAGCTACCCGCACTGCTGGCGCTGCCGGAACCCCCTGATCTACCGCGCGGTGGGCTCGTGGTTCGTGCGCGTGACCGAGTTCCGCGACCGCATGGTCGAGCTCAACGAGGACATCACCTGGGTCCCCGAGCACATCAAGCACGGCCAGTTCGGCAAGTGGCTCGAGGGCGCCCGCGACTGGTCGATCTCGCGCAACCGCTACTTCGGCACCCCGATCCCGGTGTGGGTCTCGGACGACCCGGCCTTCCCGCGCACCGACGTCTACGGCTCGCTCGAGGAGCTCGAGCGCGACTTCGGCCGCCTCCCGCTGGACGACAAGGGCGAGCCCAACCTGCATCGTCCCTGGATCGACGACCTCACCCGCCCGAACCCGGACGACCCGTCGGGCAAGGCGACGATGCGCCGCATCAGCGACGTGTTCGACGTGTGGTTCGACTCCGGCTCGATGCCGTTCGCGCAGGTGCACTACCCGTTCGACAACCGCGAGTGGTTCGACACGCACAACCCGTCGGACTTCATCGTCGAGTACATCGGCCAGACCCGCGGCTGGTTCTACGTCATGCACGTCCTCGCGACGGCGCTGTTCGACCGCCCGGCGTTCAAGACGTGCGTGAGCCACGGCATCGTGCTGGGCTCGGACGGCCGCAAGATGTCGAAGTCGCTGCGCAACTACCCGGACGTCAACGAGGTGTTCCACCGCGACGGCTCCGACGCGATGCGCTGGTTCCTCATGTCCTCGCCCATCCTGCGCGGCGGCAACCTCATCGTCACCGAGGAGGGCATCCGCGAGGGCGTCCGCCAGGTGCTGCTGCCGATGTGGTCGACGTACTACTTCTTCACGCTCTACGCGGGCGCCGCCAACGGTGGTGCCGGGGTGCTGGGATCGCAGGTGGACGATGCGCGGGTCGCGTCGCTGCCGGTGATGGACCGGTACGTGCTCGCCAAGACGGCCGACCTGGTCGCCGAGGTCACGGCGCAGATGGAGGCCTTCGACGTGCCCGGCGCGTCCGAGTCCCTGCGCCAGTTCATGGACCTGCTGACCAACTGGTACGTCCGCACGCAGCGCGACCGCTTCTGGGACGAGGACCAGGACGCGTTCGACACGCTCTACACGGTGCTCGTCACGCTCACGCGCCTGGCCGCCCCGCTGCTGCCGCTCGCGACCGAGGAGATCTACCGCGGCCTCACCAACGAGCGCTCGGTGCACCTCACCGACTACCCGGTCGCGCCCGCGGCCTGGGCGGACGACTCGCTCGGCGCCGTCATGGACCAGGTCCGCGAGGTCGTGTCCTCGGCGCACGCGCTGCGCAAGAAGGAGCAGATCCGCGTCCGCCAGCCGCTCACCTCGCTCGAGGTCGCGGTCGAGGACCCGGCCGCGCTGGACGCGTACGCCGCGCTCATCGCGTCCGAGCTCAACGTCAAGGCGGTGTCGCTGGTCACGGTGGAGGAGTTCACGGCGGCCAACCCGGTCGAGCGTCGCCTCACCGTCAACGCCCGCGCGGCCGGCCCGCGCATCGGCAAGGACGTGCAGGCCGCGATCAAGGGCTCGAAGACCGGCGACTGGTCCGACGCGTCGGGCCAGGTCGTGTCGGGCGGCATCGCGCTGGTCGAGGGGGAGTACGAGCTCGCGACCGTCATCGGCGGCGGCGAGGACTCGGACTCCGTGGCGGCCGTGCTGCCCGGAGGCGGCTTCGTGCTGCTCCACACCGCGATCACGCCCGAGCTCGAGGCCGAGGGCTTCGCCCGCGACCTCATCCGCGCGATCCAGGACGAGCGCAAGAACGCCGGCCTCAACGTCTCCGACCGCATCGTGCTGTCGCTCACCGTGCCCGCCGAGCGCGTGGCCGCGGTCGCGACGCACCAGGACCTCATCGCGGGCGAGGTGCTCGCGGTCGAGGTCAAGGTGGCGGAGGGCGCGCAGGCGGTCGAGGTCGCCAAGGCCTGACCGCTCGACACTCCGCACGGATCGGGTCCCGACCTCCCGGCGTGTCGGCCGCATCCGCGGCCGACACGCCGGCGACCCGGGACCAGGTCCGTTGCTACTGTCAGGGGCCGAGGAGGAACCCATGACCGTGCTCATCTCGCCCGCCGAGCTCGCCTCGGCCCTCGCATCGTCCGCCCCGCCGCGCCTGCTCGACGTGCGCTGGGCGCTCGCGCAGCCCAACGGCGAGGCCGAGCACGCCGAGGGGCACCTCCCCGGCGCTGTCTACGTCGACCTCGACACGGAGCTGGCGGACATCGGCGACCCGCGCGCGGGCCGCCACCCGCTGCCGACCCCCGAGGCGTTCCAGGCGGCCGCGCGGCGATGGGGCCTGCACGACGGCGACGCCGTGGTGGTCTACGACGGCGGACCGTCCTTCGGCGCCGCCCGCGCGTGGTGGTTGCTGCGGCACGCCGGCGTCGACGTGCGTATCCTCGACGGCGGCTACGCCGCGTGGGTGCTCGCCGGGCTGCCGGTCGAGACCGGCGCGGTCGCGCCCGCGCCCGGCACCGTGACGCTCGGCTGGGGACTCATGCCCGTCGTCGAGGCGGACGATGCGGCGGCCTGGCCCGCGCACGGCGTCCTGCTGGACGCCCGGGCGGGCGAGCGGTTCCGTGGCGAGGTCGAGCCGATGGACCCCGTCGCGGGCCACATCCCGGGCGCCGTCAACGCGCCGACGACCGAGAACGCCCACGCCTCGGGCACGTTCCTGTCCGCCTCGGAGCTCGAGGCGCGCTTCGCGGGGCTCGGCGTCTCGCCGGGCGCCGAGGTGGCCGTCTACTGCGGCTCCGGCGTCACCGCCGCCCACCAGATCGCCGCGCTCGAGATCGCCGGCATCCAGGCGACCCTGTACCCGGGCTCGTGGTCGGCCTGGGCCCACCAGGGCCGCCCGGTCGCGACGGGGGAGTAGCGACCCGGGGATCTCTCCACGCGAGGCGCCCCGCGCGCGCCCGATCCCGACCGTGTGCCCGTTCACATCGGGGACTTCGTGTGGAGCAGTGCCTCACCCGCGTGGAGGGGTCATCGGGGTGGGTCAGCCGTGGGCGAGCAGGTCCGCGTTGACGCCGTCCGTGAGCGCGCGGTCCACGACGAGCGCGCGGCCGTCGATCTCGTTGACCGGCCGCAGTAGCTGCACCGAGTCGGTGAGCCACACGTGCTCCGCCGCCTCGAGCTCGTCGACCGTGACGTCGCGGTACGTGCACGCGAGCCCGCGCGCCGTGAAGGACGCGAAGGCCGCGCGCTGCGCCGTGCCGTGGAGCAGCCCTCCCTCGGCCGCCGGCGTCACCACCTCGTCGCCGACCCGCACGAGCACGCTCGCGCGCGGCGCCTCCAGCACGTAGCCGTCGGTGGTGGTGAGGATGACGTCCTGGAGGCCGTGCGACTTCGCGTGCCGCTCGGCGGCCATGTTGACCGCGTAGGACAGCGTCTTGGCCCCCGCGAGCAGCCACGGCGCCTTCGCGCCGATCGCGTGCGGGTAGCCGCGCGAGAGCGTGATGACCGCGACGCCCTCGGTGCGCTCCCGCGTGACGTCGGGGAACACGTCCGCGTACACGAAGCCCGTCGGGCGTCCCGCGTGCGGGCCGTGCTCGGGGCCACGCGTGTAGACCACCTTGGCGAGCGCGGTCGGCGGGACTGTCGGCAGCCCCTCGAGCAGCGTGCGCACGGCGAGCGCGATCGCGTCGCGCATCGCCCCGAGGTCGGGCGCGGGCAGGTCGAGCATCGACGCGGACTGCGCCAGCCGCTCGAGGTGCGGCTCCAGGTCGTGCATCCGTCCCTGGTGGACGCCGACGGTCTCGAACACGCCGTCGCCGCGGGTGAGGCCCGCGTCGGTGGCGGTCGCGATGGGGGTCTCGGGATCGACGAGCTCGGCGCGGCAGCCGGGCATCCCCGCGACGGGAGCGGCACAGACGACAAGGGCGGGCATGGACACCTCCTCGGCCACCGTAGCGCGGGTAGAGGACGAAAGCGCGAGGTCACGGGCATGATGGGCGCATGGTGACCCCGTACGCGCCGCCGACCATCGCCGACCTCGTGGGGCGCACGCCCGTGGTGCGCCTCCAACGCCTCCCGGCCGAGGGCGGCGGGATGGTCCTCGCCAAGCTCGAGGGCGACAACCCCGCCGGCTCGGTCAAGGACCGCCCGGCGTTCTCGATGATCGCCGCCGCCGAGCAGGACGGGCTCATCGCCCCTGGTGCGACCCTGGTCGAGGCGACCAGCGGCAACACCGGCATCGCGCTCGCCGCGGCAGCCGCCGTCAAGGGCTACCGGATGATCCTCGTCATGCCCGCCGGCTCGTCGCGCGAGCGGTCGCTGTCGATGACGGCCTACGGCGCCGAGGTCGTCGAGACCGACAAGGAGGGCGGCATGGAGCTCGCCCGCGACGTCGCCGAGCAGATCTCCCGCGACACGGGCGCCGTCCGCCTCGACCAGTTCGCCAACCCCGCCAACCCGCGCGCCCACGAGCTCGCCACCGGCCCCGAGATCTGGGAGCAGACCCGGGGCACGGTCACCCACGTCGTGTCGTCGATGGGCACCACCGGCACGGTCACCGGCCTGTCGCGCGGCCTCCACGGGATCGCGCCGCACGTGCGGGTGGTCGGCATCCAGCCGGCGCCCGGCGCCGCGATCCCGGGCATCCGAGCCTGGCCGCCGGAGTACCTGCCACGCGTCTTCGACCCCACCCACATCGCCGAGGTCCGCACCGTCACGCAGGAGCGCGCCGTCGAGACCACGCGGGCGCTCGCGCGGCGCGAGGGCCTGCTCGTCGGCATGAGCTCGGGCGGGGCGGCGGCGATCGCGCTGGAGATCGCGGCCGAGGAGCCCGGCTCGACCGTGGTGTTCATCGCGTGCGACCGGGGCGACCGCTACCTGTCGACGCCGCTGTTCGACGCGTCGGGGGAGTAGGCGCCGGCGTCAGCCGACGACGTCCGCGCAGCCGCCCGAGCGGTCGACGCGCCCGTCCTCGTCCGCGACGTCGAGCGGCGACCAGTGCAGGATCCTGCCGTTCGCCGGGGTGGTCACCCACACGCAGAAGGTGTCGGCATCGCCGGCGACGTAGTCGCCCAGCTGCACGCCGTCCGCGACCTCGATCCGCGCGTACTCGGCGCCCTCGGCGAGGACCACGTACTCCCCGTCGATCTCCGCGACGTCCACGCGCGCGTCGGGGTGCTCCGCGAAGGCCGTGACGATGGTGACGCCCAGCTCCTCGAGGTCCGACCGCGCCCGCTTGGCGAGCGTCTTCCCGCTCGGTGCGGCGGGCTCGGCGGCGGGCTGGGCGCTGGTGGTCTCGACGACGACCGGGTCCGCCGCCTCGTCCGCCTCCATCGCCTCCTTCTGGGCGAGCGCGGCGATGGTGACGAGGGCGATGCCGAGGAGGGCGGTGGATGCGATGATGCCGAGGACCGCGGCGAGGCCGAGGCGGTGCTTCTGGGCGCGCTCGGGCTCGGGCTCGTCCTCCACCGGCCGCGCGTGCGCGGTCCAGGCGGCGCCGTCCCAGTAGCGCAGCACCCCCGCATCGAGCGGGTCCACGTACCAGCCCGCGACCGGCAGGTCGTGGGCAGGCTCCATCGACTCGGTCACGCAATCCCCCTCAGCATGTGCGACAACCGTCGGGTCAAAATACTTCACCCGACGATGCGTGTCACGGGGAAATCTCACACCGTCCCGAATCTGCGTGTTGCCTGCTAGAGGCGAGGATGTGCGTTTGGTCCGGTTCGTCGGGCCGGCGGCGGGGGACGATGCGGCGCGCCGTGCCCGCTCCCAGGCGGAGGGCCGGGGCGAGAACGGCGCCTCCCGGGGGACCCTCGACGGCCTCCCGGCGGGCGGCGCTGCACCCTTCCATCGACCCCTCCGACGCGCCGCGCGGCGTGTCGCGTCCGGGCGTGTCGCGCATCGTCCCGAAACGCGTCCGAAATAGTGGCGATATGCCTGGTAGAAAAGGCTGTCACCGGGTGCCGGGTGAAGGCTTGGTGAACGTGTCAGGAGCACCCCGGAACGTGCCGCACAATTGACCCTCGTGACAACGGATGTCTTCCCCGAACTGAGCCTCTCCGAGGCCGAGCGCGAGATCGACGCGCACATCTTCGCCCGCACCCCCGAGGCCGACCACGAGGCCAAGCTGCTGCGCGTCACGCAGGCGCTGTCGCTGCTCGGCGATCCGCATCGCTCGCTCGACATCATCCATGTGACGGGCACCAACGGGAAGACCTCCACGAGCCGCATGCTCGAGTCGCTGCTGCGCGCGCACGGCCTCCGCACCGGCCTGTTCACGTCGCCGCACCTCACCACGCTGCGCGAGCGCATCATGATCGACGGCGCGCCGCTGCCGCAGGACGCGCTGGTGCGACTCTGGCAGCACGTCGCGCCCGCGATCCACGCGGTCGACCAGGCGTCGATCCAGCGCGGCGGCCCGCGCATGAGCTTCTTCGAGGTGCTCACCGTCCTCGGCTTCGCCGCCTACGCGGACGCGGGCGTCGACGCGCTGGTCCTCGAGGTCGGCATCGGCGGCCTGCGCGACGCCACCAACGTCGCCGACGGCCGCGTCGCGGTCCTCACTCCGATGGCGCGCGACCACGACAAGTACTTCAAGGGCGGGCTGCCCGGCGTCGCGCACGAGAAGTCCGGCATCATCAAGCCCGGCGCGACCGTCGTGAGCGCGCTCCAGAAGGACGAGGCCGCGCAGGTCATCGTCGCCGCGGCGGCGCAGCGCCAGGCCTCGATCTTCTGGGAGGGCGCGCACATGTCGGTGTCCGACCGACGCATCGTCCCCGGCGGCCAGGTCGTCACGATGCACACCGCGGCGCGCAACTACGTCGACGTGTTCGTGCCGCTGCACGGCGAGTTCCAGGCGCAGAACGCGCTCATCGCGCTCGCCGCGTGCGAGGCGTTCCTCGGCGACGGCGTGCCGCGCTCGCTCAGCCTGCCCGCGGTCGCCCGCGGCTTCGCGGGCGCCACCTCGCCCGGCCGCATGGAGGTCGTGTCCGCCGAGCCGACCGTCATCGTCGACGCCGCCCACAACCCGCACGGCATCGCCGCGCTCGCCGACACGCTGCGCGAGACCTTCGACTTCGACCGCCTCGTCGGCGTGGTCGCGGTGCTCGCCGACAAGGACTCCGAGGGCATCCTCACCGGTCTCGCCGGCCTCATCGACGAGGTGATCATCACCCAGACCCGCTCGCACCGCGCCGCCGACGCGGAGGCGCTCGCCGAGCGCGCCCGCGCCATCTTCGGCGAGGACCGCGTGCGCGTGGCGCCGTCGGTGCCGGACGCCGTGCAGATGGCGACCACGCTCGCCGCGGAGGCCGAGGGGGAGGGCGGCGTGCTCATCGCGGGCTCGATCACCCTCGTCGCCGAGGCGCGCCGCCACCTCCAGGCGACGCACATGCCGGTCACCGTCGACGCGCGCACCGTCGTCGACGCGGCCGACGCCGCCGACGTGCCCGTCGAGGCGACGCCCGCCGGCACCGCCCCGGTCGAGGACTCGGACGAGCCCGGCACCATCCCCGCGTAGCGTCCGGACGCCGCCGCATCGCGAGGACGATGCGGCGGCGGCTCGTGCGTGCCGTGACACACTTGGACCATGACCGACCTTGACCTCGGCGGCCTCAGCCTCGAGGAGGCCGAGCGCGAGATCTACGCGCACATCGTCTCCCGCAACCCCGAGCACGACTTCGAGCCCACCATCGACCGCGTCCGCGACGCGTGCGACCTCCTCGGGAGCCCGCAGCAGGCCTACAAGGTGATCCACCTCACCGGCACCAACGGCAAGACGTCGACCGCACGGATGGCGGAGTCGCTCGTCCGCGAGCACGGCCTGCGCACCGGGCTGTTCACGTCGCCGCACCTCACGAGCGTGCGCGAGCGCATCCAGATCGACGGCGAGCCCATCGAGCGCGAGGACTTCGTGCGCCTGTGGCTCGACGTCGCGCCGATCATCCACATGGTCGACGCGCGCTCCGTCGAGGCCGGCGGCCCGCGGATGAGCTTCTTCGAGGTCCTCACCGTGCTGGCCCTCGCGGCCTTCGCCGATGCGCCCGTCGACGTCGCCGTCGTCGAGGTCGGCATGGGCGGCGTGTGGGACGCCACCAACGTCGTCGACGGCGAGGTGTCCGTCGTCACGCCCGTCGGGCTCGACCACCAGCAGTGGCTGGGCGAGTCGCTCGTCGACATCGCCGCGGAGAAGTCCGGGATCATCAAGGACGGCGCGGCGGTCGTGATCGCCGAGCAGTCCGCCAGCGTGGTGCCGGTCCTCGAGTCCGCGATCGCCGAGCGCGGCGCGCGCGCCTACTGGGAGGGCGAGGCCCTCGAGGTGATGGAGCGCCAGCCCGGCGTGGGCGGCCAGCTCGTCACGCTGCGCACCCCCGCGGCCACGTACGCCGACATCTTCGTGCCGCTCTACGGCGCCCACCAGGCCCACAACGCGCTGCTCGCGCTCGCCGCGGTCGAGCTGCTGCTCGCCGCGGGAGGCGAGCCGGTGTCGCTGTCGGGCGAGGCCGTCGAGGCCGGCTTCGCGCAGGTGAGCTCGCCCGGCCGCCTCGAGGCCGTCCGCACCTCGCCGCTCATCCTCGTCGACGCCGCGCACAACCCGCACGGCATCGACGCCATGGTCGACGCGCTCGACGAGTCGTTTGCGTTCGAGACCCTCGTCGGCGTCGTCGGCGTGCTCGCGGACAAGGACGCCGAGGGCATCCTCGCGGCGCTCGAGCCCGCGCTCGCGCACGTCGTCGTGACCGCGTCGCCGTCGCCGCGCGCCATCCCGGTCGAGGACCTCGAGAGGATCGCGATCGCCGTCTTCGGCGAGGACCGCGTCACCGCGACCGGCACCGTCCCGGACGCGATCGACGCGGCCGTCCAGCGCGCCGAGCGCGACGACGACCTCGGCGCCGGCGTGCTCGTCGTCGGGTCGATCACGCTCGTCGCGGAGACCCGCATCCTCACCGGCGCGGACCGTCGCAAGGGCCAGGGGCAGGCCCGATGAGCGCACGTCCTCAGCGTCCCGCGACGCTGACGTTCTGCCAGGCCGTCCTGGCGCTGCAGTCGCTCGCCGCGTTCTTCGCGGTGCTCGTGCTGTGGGGCCTCGACCGGGCCGGCGAGATCGACATCCCGGGCGGGCTGCTCTGGGGCGGCGGGCTCGGCCTCGTCGTCCTGCTCGGCTACGCCGTGGGCCAGCAGCGCAAGCGCTGGGGGCGCTGGCTGGGCTGGGCGCTGCAGGTGCCGATGCTGCTCGGCGGGTTCATCGAGCCCACCATCGCCATCATCGGCGGCACGTTCCTCGTCACCTGGATCATCGGGCTCCGGCTCGGGTCGCGCATCGACCGCGAGCGCGCCGAGCGCGCCGCGGCGGAGGAGGCCGCGGAGACCGCGGACGGGGCCGTGGGCGAGGACGCCGCCGGGGGAGAGCCGGCGTGAGCGGTTTCCTCTGGCGCATGGGCGGCGCCCTCGCGCTCGGCGTGCTGGGCCTCACCCTCGTCTTCTGGCAGCTCGAGCACGCGTCGCTGTACGCCTTCGCGGGGCTGGGTCGGCCGTCGACGGCCGTCTACGCGCTGCTGTTCACCGGCCTCGTGCTGGTCAACGTCTCGGTGTTCTACATGCTCACGCGGTGGTCGCGCTTCCTGCGCGCGCACCCGGAGACGCGCCAGCTGCCCCCGTGGTTCCTCGTGGGCGTCATCGTGCTGTCGGGCGCGGTGCTCGTCACCGGCATCGCGGTGCACGCGGGCTACCTGCGCTCGCTCGACCCGCTGCCGATGGACATCAGCCAGGGCTTCGTGGCCTTCGAGGTGTCGTTCGCAAGCCTCGTGTTGGTGCCGCTCGTGCTGCTCGCGGTGCGCTGGTCCACCGGCTACCGCAACGCCTGAGCGGGCCGCGCGCCGCGCATCGTCCCGTCAGACGGTGACGACCGACGTGACGTCGTAGCCCTCGAGCGCGTCGCGGCCCGGCAGCTCGCCGATCTCGATGAGGAAGCTGAAGCGCACCGACGCCGCGCCGCCGCGCTCGAGCATCTCCGCGACTGCGCGGGCGGTGCCGCCGGTGGCGAGGACGTCGTCGATGACGAGCACGTGGCGGCCCTCGACCGAGCCGGCGCTGACGGCGAGGTCGCGCGCGCCGTACTCGATCTCCGCGGAGGACTCGAGCAGGTCGACGCCGGGCATCTTGCCCTTCTTGCGGACCATCGCCATGCCGACGTCGAGGGTCTGCGCGACGACCGGTGCGAAGATGAAGCCGCGCGCGTCCACGCCGGCGACGATGTCGACGGGCGCGCCGCTCGGGGGCATCAGCTGGATGCAGGCCTCGCGGAAGCGCTCGGGGCTCGCCAGGATCGGCGCGATGTCGTAGAAGAGGATCCCCTCGATGGGGAAGTCCGGATACGTGTCGAAGTCGTCGATCGTGATCACGGGTCCATCCTGTCACGGCGAGGTCCCGGCCCCGCCGGACCCGGCAGGGCCCGGTGATCCGCCCTTTCCGCCCCGGAGGTGACGCGAGCCCTGGACAGCCGCGGCGAGGCCCCCGCTAGGCTCCCCACCATGACGGAACGCACCCTCATCCTGGTCAAGCCCGACGGAGTGAAGCGCGGCCTGTCGGGGGAGGTCCTCCGGCGGGTCGAGGCGAAGGGCTACACGCTCGTCGCCGTCGAGCTGCGGCAGGCCACCCCCGAGCTGCTCGCCGAGCACTACGCGGAGCACGTGGGCAAGCCCTTCTACGACCCGCTGGTCGAGTTCATGCTGTCCGGCCCGGTGCTCGCGGTGGTCGCCGAGGGCGAGCGCGTCATCGAGGGCTTCCGCGTCATGGCGGGCCCCACGGACCCGACCACGGCCGCCCCGGGCTCGATCCGCGGCGACCTCGCGCGCCAGTGGGACCTGCCGGTGATCCACAACATCGTGCACGGCTCGGACTCGCCCGAGTCCTCCGAGCGCGAGATCGGGATCTGGTTCCCCGGCCTGTAAGCCCAGGTAGGCGGGCCTTCCACCAGGCAGAATGCCCGTCTGGGCGTGTCCGCTCGCGCCTCACCTGAGCACGCCCGCGCGTCCCCTACACTCGCACCCATGCATCTCAAGACGCTGACGCTGCGAGGCTTCAAGTCCTTCGCGTCGGCGACGACCCTCGAGTTCGAGCCGGGCGTCACGTGCGTCGTCGGCCCGAACGGGTCGGGCAAGTCCAACGTTGTCGACGCGCTCGCGTGGGTCATGGGCGAGCAGGGCGCCAAGACGCTGCGCGGCGGCCAGATGGCGGACGTCATCTTCGCCGGCACCTCGGGCCGCGCGCCGCTCGGCCGCGCCGAGGTCTCGCTCACCATCGACAACACCGACGGCGCGCTGCCGATCGACTACACCGAGGTGACGATCAGCCGCACGCTGTTCCGCAGCGGCGGCTCGGAGTACGCGATCAACGGATCCGCGTGCCGCCTGCTCGACGTCCAGGAGCTGCTGTCGGACTCCGGCCTCGGCCGCGAGATGCACGTCATCGTGGGCCAGGGCCAGCTCGACGCCGTGCTGCGCGCCACCCCCGAGGACCGCCGCCACTTCATCGAGGAGGCCGCCGGCATCCTCAAGCACCGCCGCCGCAAGGACAAGGCGCTGCGCAAGCTCGACTCGATGCAGGCCAACCTCACGCGCGTCCAGGACCTCACCGGCGAGATCCGCCGCCAGCTCGGCCCGCTGGGCAAGCAGGCCGAGGTCGCGCGCCAGGCCCAGCGCATCCAGGTCGACGTCCGCGACGCCCGCTCGCGCCTGCTCGCTGACGACATCGCCACGCTCACCGAGTCGATGTCCAAGGACAAGGCCGACGAGACCGCGCTGCTCGAGCGCCGCGACACCGTCGAGAAGGCCCTCGCCGACGCCCGCGCGCTGCTCGCCGACCTCGAGCGCCAGAGCGCCGAAGCCGCCCCCGCGCTCACCCGCGCGAACGACACGTTCTACCGCCTCAGCGCCATCCGCGAACGCCTGCGCAACCTCCACACGCTCGCCGAGGAGCGCCTGCGCATGCTCGGCAGCACCCAGAGCGAGGCGCCGCCCACGGACCTCGTCGACCTCGACGAGCAGGTCGAGCGCGCCCGTGCGGCCCGCCAGGAGCTCGAGGCCGAGGTCGAGGCCGCCGCCGCCGACCTCGAGGCCGCGATCGAGGCACGCAAGGACGCCGAGGAGAGCGCGTTCCAGTCGGACCGCCACCACGCGAACCTGCTGCGCTCGGTCGCGGACCGCCGCGAGGGCGTCGCGCGCCTCGCCGGCCAGGTGGCCGCCAAGCGCTCGCGCGTCGAGTCGGGCGAGGCGGAGATCGGCCGCCTCCAGGAGCAGCTCGCCTCCGCCGAGAAGCGCGCCCACGACGCCAACGCCGAGTTCCAGCACGTGGAGACCTCCGTCGCCACGGTCGACGCAGGGGAGGAGGACCTCGACGTCCAGCACGAGTCCGCCACCGAGGCGTGGGAGCGCGCCAAGGCCGCGGTCTCCGAGCTCAAGGACGCCCTCCACACCGCGATGCGCGAGCGCGACTCGTGGGCCGCGCGCGGCGAGGCGCTCGAGCTGTCGCTGGTCCGCAAGGACGGCGCCGGCGCGCTCCTCGCGAGCGGCCTGCGCGCCATCACCGGCACCGTCGCCTCGCTCGTCGAGGTGAGGGACGATGCGGAGGACGCCCTGGCGGCCGCGCTCGGCCCGCTCGCGGACGCCCTCGCGGTCGACTCCGTCGAGGACGCGGTCGACGCCATCCGCTGGCTGCGCGACGAGGACGCCGGCCGGGCCCGCTTCCTCGTGGCGGACCCGGACGCGGCCGCCGACAACCCCGCCGTCGACCTTCCCGCCTGCGCCCGCTGGGCGACCGACCTCGTCGACGGCCCGGCCGCGCTCGTCGCGACGGTCCGCTCGCTCGTCGCGGGCGTCGCCGTCGTCGACGACCTCGCGGCCGCCCGCGCCCTCGTCGCCGCACATCGCGAGGTCACCGCCGTCACCCGCCGCGGCGACGTGCTCGGCGGCCGCACCGCCTCGGGCGGCGCCGGGGACGCGCCGAGCGTCATCCACGTCCAGGCCGCCTTCGACGACGCGCGCGAGAAGCGCGACGTCGCCGCCGCGCAGGTCGAGCGCACCGAGGAGCTGCTGCGCGCCTCCGAGGACACCGAGGCCGAGGCCCGCGGCCTCCACGAGCGCACGCTCGCGCGCCTCAACGAGGCCGACGCGCGCATGGCCGCCGTCGCGGAGCAGCTCGGTCAGCTGGGCGCGCAGGCCCGCGCCGCGAAGGCCGAGGCCGAGCGCTTCACCGACCAGCTCGACCAGGCCCACGGCCGCATGAAGGCCGACGAGGACGAGCTCGCGAGCCTCACCGAGCGCCTCGCCGCCGCGCAGGCCGAGCCCGAGCAGTTCGAGGCCGACACCCGCGAGGCGCAGGAGCGCCGCGACGAGGACGAGGCGAACGCCCGCACGGCCCGCGCCAAGGAGACCGAGGCGCGCCTCGCCCTGCGCACCTCCGAGGAGCGCGCCCGCGCCCTCGCCGCCCGCGCCGAGAGCCTCGAGCGTGCCGCCGTCGCCGAGCGCGAGGCGCGCGCCCGTGCCGAGGCCGCCGCGGCCCGGCGCGAGCGCCAGGCCCAGGCCGCGCGCGAGGTCATCGCCGGCAGCCAGGACGCCATCGCGCTCATCGACGTCTCCGTCCAGCACGCCGACGACAAGCGTGCCGCCGTCGAGGCCGAGCGCTCCGAGCGCACCGGCAAGCTCGCCGAGGTGCGCCGCAGCGTCGACGAGCTGTCCACCGAGCATGCGCGCCTCACCGACGACGCCCACCGCGACGAGGTCGCCCGCGCCGAGCAGAACGTGCGCCTCGAGCAGCTGCGCCAGCGCGCGGTCGACGAGCTCGGCATGGACCCCGACCGGCTGGTCGAGGAGCTCGGCCCGCACCTGGGCGTCCCCGTGTGGGGCGCGGAGGCGGCGGACGTGGCCGGCGCCGAGGACGGGGAGGGCGAGGACGCCGAGCCCGCCACCACGCCCTACGTCCGCGAGCAGCAGGAGAAGCGCCTGCGCCAGGCCGAGCGCGCGATGAACCAGCTGGGCCGAGTCAACCCGCTCGCGCTCGAGGAGTTCGCCGCGCTCGAGGAGCGCCACAAGTTCCTCACCGACCAGCTCGCGGACATCAAGCGCTCGCGCGAGGACCTCCTCACCATCGTCAAGGAGATCGACGAGCGGGTCGAGGTGATCTTCGCGGAGGCCTTCGCGGACACCGCCGCGCAGTTCGACCGCGTCTTCCCGCGCCTGTTCCCGGGCGGCGAGGGCAAGCTCGTGCTCACCGACCCGGCCAACATGCTCACCACCGGCATCGAGGTCGAGGCGCGTCCCGCGGGCAAGAAGGTCAAGCGCCTGTCGCTGCTGTCCGGCGGCGAGCGCTCGCTCACCGCGGTCGCGCTGCTCGTGTCGATCTTCAAGGCCCGCCCCAGCCCCTTCTACGTCATGGACGAGGTCGAGGCCGCCCTGGACGACGTCAACCTGGGCCGCCTGCTCGAGATCTTCCGCGAGCTGCAGGAGGACTCCCAGCTCATCGTCATCACGCACCAGAAGCGCACCATGGAGATCGCGGACGCGCTCTACGGCGTGACGATGCGCGGCGACGGCGTCACCACCGTCATCAGCCAGCGCCTGCGCGACGACGACGCCGCCTGACGGCCCTGGCAGACCGCCCATCGGCGGCGGATCGGGAACACCACCGCGCCCGGCACGTTCTCCTCGCGGGGCCTGGTGCCCCTTTTTGTCATCACTTGTCCGGTGCGCGATGCCGGCCAGGAAGGCCGACGGCCGACGGGCCCGAGGCGTGGGGAGCGACGCATGTTCAGCTACATGGTGCAGACGCTGGTGGTGGGCGGGCTCATCGCCGCCATCGTGTTCGTGGCCGCCTTCGCGAGCGAGGGGCGCGGCCGCCGCGTCGTGCGGATCCTGCTGGGCGCCGAGGAGCGCCGCCCGGTCCGCGAGCACCTGTTCGACGAGATCGAGCGCCCCGAGTCGACCCTCGACGTCGTGGGCGAGCTGGGCCGCGAGACCACGTCCCTCCCGATCGTCACGATGCGCGCCCCGCACCAGCCCGCACGCCACCGCGCCTGACGACTCCCGCAGGCCCGGCGACGTCCCGCCGGTCGACCTGACAGACTGTGCCCGTGGACATCTCATGGATCCCTGGTGACAGCGACCTCCTGGTGACCATCGTCGCCGGCCTCGTGGTGATCGGCGGCGTGGGCGCCGCCCTCATCGGCAGGAACCGGCAGGCGCCGCCGCGCGAGGCGCCCCCGCGTCGGGACGATGCGGCGGCCACCGCCGCGCCGACCGTCGAGGAGGCGGAGGCCCCCGAGGAGACCGTCGAGGCGGTCGAGACGCCCGAGGCGGTCGACCATCGCTTCGGCCGCCTGCGTCGACGCGTCGGCACCACGTTCGGGCAGTCGCTGCTCGCGATCTTCCGCCGCGGCGCGCTGTCGCAGGACGACTGGGACGAGCTCGAGGAGACCCTCCTCATGGCGGACGTCGGCGCCGCCGCGACCGACGAGCTCCTCGCCGACCTCAAGGCGCGCCTCAAGGCGGAGCCCGACGGCGACCCGCGCGCGCTGCTGCGCGCCGCGCTCCTCGACGTCGTCGACCCGGCCCTCGACCGCTCGCTCGCGCTCGGAGCGCCGGGCGACGGCGAGCTGCACAGCGCGATCGTCGTGGGCGTCAACGGCGTGGGCAAGACCACCACGGTCGGCAAGCTCGCCCGCGTCCTGGTCGCCGAGGACCGCACCGTCGTGCTCGGCGCGGCGGACACGTTCCGTGCCGCCGCCGCGGACCAGCTCGAGACGTGGGGCGCCCGCGTGGGCGTGCCCGTCGTGCGCGCGCACGTCGACGGCGCGGACCCGGCCTCCGTCGCGTACGAGGCCGCCGACCGCGCGCGCACCGACGCCGCCGAGGTGCTGCTCGTCGACACCGCCGGGCGCCTGCAGAACAAGCAGGGCCTCATGGACGAGCTCGGCAAGATCGTCCGCGTCGTATCGAAGGTGAGCCCGCCCAAGGAGGTGCTGCTCGTGCTCGACGCGACCACCGGGCAGAACGGCCTCACCCAGGCGCGCGTGTTCGGCCAGGTCGCCCCGCTCACCGGCATCGTCCTCACCAAGCTCGACGGCACCGCCAAGGGCGGCATCGTGCTCGCCGTCCAGGGCGAGCTCGGCGTGCCCGTGAAGTTCGTCGGCCTCGGGGAGGGCGCGGACGACCTCGCGCCCTTCGACCCCGCCGGCTTCGTCGACTCGCTGCTGGGGGAGTAGCGCGCCGCGGACCCGCGCGGGGGCGCCCCGACACCCCTGGCACCCGGCTTGTCCGTTTGCGCAACGCACCTTTTACGTGCGCCCGGCCGATGTAACCGTTCGGAAACATGGGGGTCGTCCAGGTTTAACAACGTTGCGGAAGTCTCTTGGGTGACTAGCCGGATGGCTAGCGAAAAGGAGAGACAAACCAATGGAAGACGCAATGGCATACGCCGACGGAGTGGGGGCCCTCGGCTGGCTCCTCGTGTCGGCTTCGCTGGTGCTGCTGATGACGCCTGCCCTGGCGTTCTTCTACGGCGGCATGTCGCGCAGCAAGTCCGTCCTGAACATGATGATGATGAGCTTCGGCTCCCTCGCGGTGGGCATGCTCGCGTGGGTGCTGTTCGGCTACTCGATCTCGGCCGGCCCGACGGTGAACAACCTGTTCGGCGAGCCGTTCTCGAACTTCGGCATGATCGACGTCGTCAACAACTACGCGGAGGACCCGATCTCGCTGATCTCGGCGGGCTTCGGCGCCACCTTCGCCATCATCACCGTCGCGCTGATCTCCGGCTCGGTCGCGGACCGCATGAAGTTCTCCGCCTGGCTGACGTTCGCCTTCATCTGGGTCGTCCTCGTGTACGGCCCCGTGTCGCACTGGGTCTGGGGCACCGGCACCAACGGTGAGGGCTTCGACGCCCTCCTCGGCGGCGGCGGCCCGCTCTTCGCGGACCTGCCCGGCCCGTACGACTTCGCCGGCGGTACCGTCGTCCACATCAACGCCGGTGTGGCCGGCCTCGTGCTTGCTCTCCTGCTCGGCATCCGCAAGGGCTTCGGCAAGGAGCCCTTCAAGCCCCACAACCTGCCGTTCGTCATGCTCGGCGCGGCCCTCCTGTGGTTCGGCTGGTTCGGCTTCAACGCCGGTTCGGCGTTCGCCGCCGACGGCTACGCGGCCCTCGCGTGGGTCAACACCACCACCGCGACCGCCATCGCGATGCTCGGCTGGCTGCTCACGGAGAAGATCCGCGACGGCAAGGCCACCTCGCTCGGCGCCGCCTCCGGTGTGGTCGCCGGTCTCGTCGCCATCACCCCGTCGTGCGCGTCGGTCGACACCTGGGGCGCCATCGTCATCGGCTTCTTCGCCGGTGTCCTCTCGGCCCTCGCGGTCGGCCTCAAGTACAAGTTCGGCTACGACGACTCGCTCGACGTCGTGGGCGTCCACCTCGTCTCGGGCCTCTGGGGCACCCTGGCCATCGGCCTCGTCGCCTCGGGCACCATCAACGGTGACGCCGGTCTGTTCTACGGTGGTGGCGTGACCCTGCTCGGCGTCCAGGCTGCTGCCGCGGCGATCACGATCGTCTACTCGGCCATCATGACGCTGCTCATCGGTCTGGCCATCAAGTACACGATCGGTCTTCGCGTGAGCGAGGATGTCGAGGTGCAGGGCATCGACCTCGCCGAGCACGGCGAGACCGCTTACGAGGAGGCTGTGTAAACCATGAAGCTCGTGACCGCAATCATCCAGCCCCACCGCGTCGACGAGGTCCGTGCGGCCCTCGAGGCGGCGGGCGTCAAGGGAGTCACCGTCTCCGAGGCCGCCGGCTACGGCCGCCAGAAGGGACACACCGAGGTCTACCGCGGTGCGGAGTACACCGTCGACCTGGTTCCCAAGACGCGTCTCGAGGTCCTCGTGGACGACGCCGACGCCGCGACCGTGACCGAGGCCATCGTCTCGGCCGCGCAGACCGGCAAGATCGGTGACGGCAAGGTCTGGGTCGTCCCCGTCGACGACGTGGCCCGTGTCCGCACCGGCGAGCACGGCGCGGACGCCCTCTAAGCAGGGAGACCGCCAGACATATGGAGAGCCGTGAAGGCTCCCGCGCTGAGGTCCCGCACCCCCGTGGGGTGCGGGACCTCAAGCGTCTGAGGAGAGAGCGCGCCGAGGAGCTGGCCGCGTCCGGGCTGCCCGGCCGCCAGCGACGCCAGGCGATGGCGGACTTCGTGTTCGCGCACCTCAAGGAGCACTGGGACGACCATTCCGATGGTCTGCGCGAGGGCGTCGCCTTCGGCGCCGTCGGCTCGGTGGGCCGCGGCGACGCGGGCCCCGCGTCGGACCTCGACCTCGTGATCCTGCACGACGGCTCGACCCTGAAGAAGGACGCCGTCGCGGACCTCGCGCAGCGCCTGTGGTACCCGATCTGGGACGCGGGCCTCGAGCTCGACCACTCGATGCGCACCCTGACGGAGTGCCGCCAGGTCGCCTCGAAGGACCTCGCGGCCGCCGCCGGCCTGCTCGACCTCCACCTCGTCGCGGGCGACGAGCAGCTCCTGCTGCAGGCCCGGACGCACATCTACCAGGACTGGCGCGCCGCCGCGCGCAAGCGCCTGCCCGACCTGCTCGCCGCCTCCCGCGCCCGCGCGGAGCGCCACGGCGAGCTGGCCTACCTCATCGAGCCGCACCTCAAGGAGGCCCGCGGCGGCCTGCGCGACTACGTCAGCCTCACCGCGCTGTCCGCGACCTGGCTCACCGACCGCCCGCACGGCGCGGTCGACGCGGCCGGCGAGCTGCTGCTCGACGTGCGCGACGCGCTCCAGATGGAGACCGGCCGCAACGTCAACGTGCTCGGCCGCCACGTCGCGCCCGAGGTCGCGGAGCGCCTCGGCTTCGACGACCCGGACGAGCTGCTCGCCGCGATCGGCGAGGCCGGCCGCACCGTCGCGTTCGCGCTCGACACCACCGAGCGCGGCGCCCGCCGCGCGCTCGAGCGCTCCGGCGTCGGCTCGCGCGCCTTCCTCGCGCGCCGCCGCGCGGCCGCGCCCCGCCACGTCAAGGTGGCCGAGGGCCTCATCGACGTCGACGGCGAGCTCGCGCTCGCCCCCGGGTACGTCGCCGAGGACGATGCGCTGCTCCCGCTGCGCGCCGCCGCCAGCGCCGCGACCACGGGTCTCACGTTCACGCCCACCCTGCTGGACTCCCTCCAGCGCTGCCCGGACCTGCCCGAGCCGTGGCCCAAGGAGGCCCGCACGTACCTGCGGGACCTGCTGCGCGGCAGCGCGCACCTCGTCGCCGTGTGGGAGGCCATGGATCTGCACGGCCTCACGGTCCGCTGGATCCCCGAGTGGGCCGGCGTCCGCAACCGCCCGCAGCGCAGTCCCATCCACCTCTACACGGTCGACCGCCACATGCTCGAGACCGTCACCATCGCCGCGAAGCACCGGCGCGGCGCGCACCGTTCCGACCTGCTCCACCTCGCCGCGCTCGTGCACGACATCGGCAAGCGTGCGGGCGCCACCGACCACTCGAAGGACGGCGCCGCGCTCATCCCCGCGATGGCGGCGCGCATCGGCCTGTCCGAGGGCACCGCGCACGACCTCGAGCTGCTCGTCCGCGAGCACCTCACGCTGTCCGTGCTCGCCACCACGAAGGACCCGGAGGACCCGGCCACGGTCGCGGCGCTGCTCGACGCCGTCGAGCATCGTGCCGACCTGCTCGAGATCCTCCGCACCCTCACCGAGGCCGACTCGAAGGCGGCCGGCCCGAAGGTGTGGACCGCGTGGCGCGCGCAGCTGGTCGACACGCTGACCGACCGCGCCCGCGCGGCCCTGGGCTCCGGAGGCGGCGGTCCTACCCGGTAGTCTGGTGGGCACGTTGTGAAGGGATATCCGTGTTCGCCAACCTCTCCGATCGCCTGACAGAGACGTTCCGCAACCTGCGGGGCAAGGGCCGCCTCTCCGAGGCGGACATCGACGGCACCATCCGCGAGATCCGTCGCGCTCTCCTCGACGCGGACGTCGCCGTCCCCGTCGTCCGGACCTTCACGTCCAACATCCGCGAGCGCGCTCTCGGCGCCGAGGTCTCGGGCGCGCTCAACCCGGGCCAGCAGGTCGTCAAGATCGTCAACGAGGAGCTCATCGGCATCCTCGGCGGCGAGACCCGCGCGATGCGCTTCTCCAAGACCGGCCCGACGGTCATCATGCTCGCCGGCCTCCAGGGCGCCGGAAAGACCACCCTCGCCGGCAAGCTCGCGCACCACCTCAAGCAGCAGGGCCACACGCCGCTGCTCGTCGCCGCGGACCTCCAGCGCCCCAACGCCGTCACCCAGCTCAAGGTCGTCGGCGAGCGTGCCGGCGTGCCGGTGTTCGCCCCCGAGGCGGGCGTGACGCGCGAGGACGAGCGCCCCCGCGGCAACCCCGTCAAGGTCGCGAAGAAGGGCCTCAAGGAGGCCGAGCAGCGCCAGCACAGCGTCGTCATCATCGACACCGCCGGCCGCCTGGGCATCGACCAGGAGCTCATGCGCCAGGCCGCGGACATCCGCAAGGCGACCGAGCCCGACGAGGTCCTCTTCGTCATCGACGCGATGATCGGTCAGGACGCCGTCGCCACCGCGACCGCGTTCCAGGAGGGCGTCGACTTCACCGGCGTCGTGCTGACCAAGCTCGACGGCGACGCGCGCGGCGGTGCCGCGCTGTCGGTCGCGGAGGTCACGGGCCGCCCCATCATGTTCGCGTCGACGGGCGAGAAGCTCGACGACTTCGAGGTGTTCCACCCCGACCGCATGGCGTCGCGCATCCTCGACATGGGCGACATCCTCACGCTGATCGAGCAGGCCGAGCGCACGTTCGACCAGGCCGAGGCCGAGCGGATGGCCGAGAAGGTCACCAAGGGCGAGGACTTCACGCTCGCGGACTTCCTCAGCCAGATGCAGCAGCTCAAGAACATGGGCTCGATGAAGAAGATGCTCACCATGCTTCCCGGCATGGGGCAGATCCGCGACCAGATCGAGAACTTCGACGAGCGCGAGCTCGTCCGCACCGAGGCGATCATCCAGTCGATGACGCCGCTCGAGCGCGACAACCCCAAGGTCCTCAACGGCTCGCGCCGCGCGCGCATCGCCAAGGGCTCGGGCATGCAGGTCTCGGACGTCAACTCGCTCGTCAAGCGCTTCGAGCAGGCGCAGCAGATGATGCGCGCGATGTCCCGCGGCGGCAGCATGCCGCAGATGCCAGGCGCCGGCGGCGCCCCGGGCGCGTTCGGCGGCCTTCCGGGCGGGAAGAAGTCGAAGGGCAAGCAGGCGCCCCAGCGCAAGGTCAAGGGCAAGTCGGGCAACCCGGCGAAGAGGGCCCAGCAGGAGGCCGAAGCGCGCACCAGGGCGGCATCCGCCCCGGCGGCGTCGCAGGGCTCGGCCTTCGGGCTCGGGCAGCAGGCGCCACAGGACGTCGACCGGGACGCGCTCAACGCGGACCTCTCGAAGTACCTGGGACGCTGACATGGCGCTCCACCTCACCGGGCCCGTGATCGTCGGAGACGACGACGTACGCGACGAGGCCTGGGTGGTGGAGGGACGGATCACGTACGAGCCGCCCACGGTGGCGGCGCGGCACGAGGTGGACGGCGTGGTCGTGCCGGGCCTCGTCGACGTGCACTGCCACGTCGGGCTCGACAGCGGGGGAGCGGTCGACCCCGACCTCGCGCTCAAGCAGGCCCTCGTCGACCGCGACGCCGGGACGCTGCTCATCCGCGACGCCGGCTCGCCCACGGACACGCGCTTCCTCGACGGCGTCACCACGGCGCCGCGGCTCATCCGCGCGGGCCGCTTCATCGCCCGTCCCATGCGCTACCTGCGCTACTACGCGCGCGAGATCGACGTCGCCGAGCTGCCCGCCGCGATGGCGGAGGAGGCCCGCAAGGGCGACGGCTGGGTGAAGATCATCGCGGACTGGATCGACCGCGAGGTGGGCGACCTCACGCCGCTGTGGCCCGACGACGTGCTCGCCGAGGGCGTGGCCGCGGCCCACGAGGCCGGCGCCCGCGTCACCGCGCACACCTTCGCCACCGAGACGATGGACGGGCTCCTCGACGCGGGCATCGACTGCATCGAGCACGGCACCGGCATGACCGCCGACCACATGGACGAGGCCGCCCGCCGCGGCATCCCCGTGGTGCCGACCCTCCTCCAGGTCGCGAACTTCGAGGGCTACGCCGCCCAGGGCGAGTCCCGCTTCCCCGCGTACTCGGCCCGCATGCGGCCCATGCACGAGCGGCGCTTCGCTCACGCGCTGGCGCTGCACGAGGCCGGGGTGCAGCTGCTCGTCGGCACGGACGCGGGCGGCACGATCGGCCACGGCGCGCTCCCTGCCGAGGCGGCGCTCATGGTCGCCGCGGGCATCCCGGACGCCGAGGTGGTCGCGATGGCGTCGTGGCGCGCGCGGGAGTTCCTCGGCGCGCCCAGCCTCGAGGAGGGCGCCCCCGCGGACCTCGTCGTGTACGCCGAGGACCCGCGCGACAGCATCTCCGCGCTGTGCTCGCCGCGCCACGTGGTGCTGCGCGGCGCGCTGGTGTGAAGCCCCTGCTCCCAGCGAACTCCCAGGTCGACCTTTGAGGGCTCTCAGGTACCGCCGCTGATATTGGGGGTATGAAGCGTTCATCGGGCATCCTCGTCACCGGCATCTCCGCCACGCTCCTGTCGACCGGCGCCGTCATGGGCACCGGCTTCCTCTGGCCGGACGATGCGTCGACCCAGACCGTCGCCGAGGCGCAGACCGACGTCTCGACCGACACGTCCACCGGCACCGCGGACTCGGGCTCGGGCACGAGCGGCGGCGCCGACTCGTCGACCTCGACCGACACCTCGACCGCCACGCCGGACACCGGCACGACCGATTCCGGCAGCACCGACTCCGGCACCACGGACTCCGGCACCACGGACTCCGGCACGACCGACTCGAGCGGCGCCACCGTCTACGACGGCGAGGCGATCAGCAGCCGCTACGGCGTCTTCCAGGCGGAGATCACCGTCGAGAACGGCCAGATGACCGCGATCGAGTGGCTCCAGTCCGGCGAGGCCGACCACCACTCGCAGCAGATCAACGACTACGCCATCCCCGTGCTCGAGCAGGCGATCCTCGAGGCCCAGGACGTCAACGTGGGCTACGTGTCCGGCGCGAGCTTCACGTCCGACGCCGTCGAGGAGGCCGTGTACAGCGCGATGCAGGTTGCGGGGATCGCATGACCGCCGTCGCGCCCCGGACCCCCGCCCGCCGCGCGCCGGCGCCGCACCGCTACGTCGACCCGACCGTGCGCGACCGGCGGGAGCGCGCCGCCGGACGCAGCCGCCGCAAGGACACGCTCGAGGCCGCGGCCTGGCTCGCGGGCGTCGGCGGGGTCTCGTTCATGCTCGCCTCGGGCAGCGTCGACGTCACCAGCGTCGCCGGCCTGCTCATCACGCTCGGCCGCATCGCCGGCATCGCAGCGTCGACCATGATCATGGCCCAGCTCATCCTCATCGCCCGGATCCCGCTCGTCGAGCAGGCGATCGGCCACGACCGTGCCGCGCGCGTCCACTCGCAGCTGGGCCGCATCGGCTTCCTCGTCATCATCGCCCACATCGTGCTGCTCGTCGCCGGCTACGCGATGCCCACCCAGACCGGCCTCCTCGCGCAGACCTGGGACTTCGTCGTGGGCTGGGGCGGGCCCATGTTCATGGCGAGCGTCGGCTTCGTCGTCCTCTGCGCCGTGGTCATCACCTCGTACGCGATCGTGCGCAGCCGCTGGCGGTACGAGAACTGGCACGCCGTCCACGTCTTCAGCTACGTCGCCGTCGGGCTGTCCATCCCGCACCAGCTCACCGACGGCGAGAGCTTCATGAGCATGGGCGTCGCCTGGTGGTACTGGGTGGTGCTGTGGACCGTCGCGGTCGGCGGGCTCCTCGCGTACCGCGTCGTGCGCCCCCTGGCCCGCTTCCTGCGCCACGACATCCGCGTGGCCGCGGTCGGCACCCTGCCCGACGGGTCGACGGTCATCGCGATGCACGGCCGCCGGCTCCGCAAGCTCGGCGCCCGGGGCGGCCAGTTCCTCCTCTTCCGCTTCCTCCAGGCGGGCATGTGGGGCCAGGCGCACCCGTACTCGCTGTCCCGCACGGTGCGCGACGGCTGGATGCGCATCACGGTCAAGCCCCTCGGCGACGGCTCGTCCGCGCTGCGGACGCTCAAGCCCGGCACCCGCGTCATGGTCGAGGGTCCGCTCGGCATCTTCACCGACGAGTCCCGCTCGGGCGACCACCTCGTCCTCGCCGGCGCCGGCGTCGGCATCACGCCCGTCCTGGCGCTGCTCGAGGCGGCGGACATCAGGCCGGGCGGCTGCACCGTCATCGTGCGCGCGCACTCCGAGGCGGAGATCCCTCACCTCGACGAGTTCCGCGAGCTCGCCGCCGCGCGCGGCGCCGCCCTGCACGTCCTCGTCGGCCGCCGCGGCGACGGCTGGGCGCCCGCCGCCTTCCCCACGCGGCTCGCGCAGCTCGTGCCGTCGATCGCCGGCGCGGACGTCTACGCATGCGGCCCCCAGCCGTGGGTCGACGCCGTGCTGGACGATGCGGCGGCCGCCGGGGTGCCCGACGAGCGCCGGCACGCGGAGGAGTTCGCCTGGTAGCAAGTACGATGCACGTGCGCGCGCAGGAACGTCAGGCCGCCCGCGCGCGTTGCACGGACCAGCCCGTCCCCGAGCCCCCGGAGGTCCCGTGAGCACCCTCGAGGCCTACGCGCGGCGCACCGCCCGCCGAGGCCTGTGGCGGGACGGGCTCGAGGCCTCCGTCTACCTGGTCGCCGCCGTCGGCGTCGCCCTCTTCGTCGCCTCGGGCGGGCTGCTCACCACCGAGCCCCTCGACCACCTCTACGGGCTCGGCCGCGTCGCCGGCATCGTCGCCGCGGTGCTCGTGCTCGCCCAGATCACCCTGATCTCGCGCGCCCCCTACGTCGAGCGCGCGCTCGGCCACGACCGCGCCGCCGCGACCCACACGCGGCTGGGGAAGGTCGCGTTCATCCTCATGCTCGTCCACGTGGGCCTCATCCTCGTGATGAGCGCGCGTTACGACGGCCGCTCGATCCTCACCGAGGCGGTCGCGCTGTGGGACCTCGGGTGGTTCATGGTGGCCGCGCAGGTCGGGCTCGGGCTCTTCGCCATCGTCGTCGCGACGTCCCTCGTCGCGGTGCGGTCCCGGTGGCGCTACGAGCGCTGGCACGCCGTCCACCTGCTCGTGTACCTCGCGATCGCGGCGGTCGTGCCGCACCAGTTCCTCGAGGGCTCGACCTTCCGCGACGGCGGCGCGGCCTGGTGGTTCTGGCTCGCGCTGTGGACCCTCGCCGTCGGCTCGTTCCTCGCCTTCCGCCTCGTCCGCCCCCTCGTGCTGCTCGCGCGCCACGACCTCCGCGTCGCGTCGGTCGAGCCGCAGCCCGACGGCTCGACCAGCGTCGTCATGAGCGGCCGCAGCCTCGACCGGCTGGGCGCGCGTCCCGGGCAGTTCCTGCTGTGGCGCTTCCTCGACCGCGAGCGCTGGACGCAGGCGCACCCGTGGTCGCTGTCGCGCGCGCCACGCCCCGACTCGCTGCGGATCACGGTCAAGCCCTCGGGCGACGCCTCGGCCGCGCTGCGCGGGCTCGCGCCCGGCACGCGGGTCCTCGCGGAGGGCCCGCTCGGCATCTTCACCGACGTCGAGCGCACCGCACCAGGGTCGGTGCTCGTGGCCTCCGGCATCGGCGTCACGCCCATCCGGGCGCTCCTCGAGGAGGCGCACGAGCCGTGCACCGTCGTGCTCCGGGTCCGCTCGCGCGAGGAGGCGCCCCTCATCGACGAGGTCGAGGCGCTCGCCGCCGAGCGCGGCGCCGAGGTCGTGGTCGTGGCCGGTCCGCGCGGGGGCGGCTGGGGCACGGCGGCGGGGGAGAGCCTGGGCGCGCTGGTGCCCGACGTCGCGTCCCGCGACGTGTACGTGTGCGGCCCCGTGGCGTGGGCCGAGACGGTGGAGCTCGACGCGCGCGCGGCCGGCGTGCCCGCGGCGGCGGTCCACCGCGAGAGGTTCGGATGGTGAGGGAGAGCGCATGAGGACGATGACCAGGACGGTGGGCGCGCTGGCGTTCGCGGGCGCCGCGACCACGGTGCTGACGGGCTGCGGCACGGACGCTGAGGCGGAGCCCGCCGGCGACGCCGCGGCCGCCGCCACGTACGTCGACGGCACGTACGACGGCCCGCGTGTCGAGAACGAGAAGGGCGGCTTCCAGGCGCAGGTCACCGTCGAGGACGGCGCGATCACGCAGGTCGCCGCGATCGAGGCGGGCACGCAGGACCCCCAGTCGCTCCAGATCAACGCGACCGCGATCCCCGAGCTCGCGGAGAAGGTGATCGCGGCGCAGAGCGCCGACGTCGAGGCCGTGTCCGGCGCCTCGTACACGTCGCCGGGCTTCCTCGAGTCGGTCGAGGGCGCGCTCGACCAGGCGGCGGGCTAGGCGATGCGCGCGTCCCGTGCCGTGATGGTCGCCGGCGGGTGCGCCGCGATCGTCGGCGCGGGCTGGGCGGCCTCGCCCAAGGAGCTGCCGACCCTCGACCTCGTCGCGCCGGCGAGCCCCGACGCGTCGCCGACGACCGCCGAGCCGTCCGCGTCCCCCACGGCCTCCGAGAGCCCGGTCCCGCAGCCCACCCCGTCGGTCACATGCGAGCCGGACGACAGCGGCGACGACGAGGACGACGACAAGGACTTCGCCGAGGACGACGACTGCGCGATCGCGACCCCCGAGCCCGTCGCGACCACCGCGGACCCCGCGCCGACGGCCACCGCCACCGAGCAGGCCGACCCCGAGCCCGCATCGTCCACGGTCGACGGCCCGGTCGTCTCCAACGCCCGCGGGGACTTCCAGGCGCGCATCACGGTGACCGGCGGCGAGGTGACGGACGTGCAGGCGATCGCGGCGGGCACGCAGGACGCGCAGTCCGTGCAGATCAACGCGCGCGCGATCCCGGAGCTGCGCGAGAAGGTCCTCGCGGCGCAGACGTGGGACGTCGAGGCCGTGAGCGGCGCGTCGTACACCTCGCCCGCGTTCACGGAGTCGCTGCGGGGCGCGTTCGAAGAGGCAGGACTGTGACGGAGACGTTCCGCACCACGGTGCACGCGATGGCGATGCCGTTCGTCGTCGAGCTCGACGACGCCGACCCGCTCGAGGTCGACGGCGCGCTCGCGCAGTTCCACGCCGGCCTCGTGTGGGCCGACGAGGTGTTCTCGCTGTGGAAGGAGCACTCGTACCTCAGCGGCTACCTGCGCGGCGACCTCACGCTCGACGAGGCGCCGCACGAGCTGCGCGAGGTCCTCGAGGCCTGCGAGTGGTACCGCGAGCAGACCGGCGGCGGCTTCGACGCGCGCCGCAAGGACGGCGTGCTCGACCCCACCGGCCTCGTCAAGGGCTGGGCGGTCGCGCGCGCGAGCCGCCACCTGCGCGCGGCCCGCGCCGCCGACTGGATGGTCGGCGCCTCGGGCGACGTGCTCGTGGCGGGGAACCGGCCGCGGCGGATCGGCATCGCGGACCCCCGCGTCTCCGGCGACCCGACCGGCACCCCGGTGGTCGACGTCGTCGAGCTCGGCGGCGCGTTCACCGCGCTCGCGACCTCGGGCGGCGCGCAGGTGGTCGACCACATCTGGGACCCCGTCACGGGGGAGACCGCGCGTCACTACATGCAGGTGTCCGTGGCGGGTCGCGACCTCACCGAGTGCGACGCGTGGGCGACCGCGATCGCCGGGGCAGGGCCGCGCGTCGTCGCCGCTGCGCTCGAGCGCGGCCTCGAGGTGCTGCTCATCGCGGGCGGCCGATTCGACGGCACGTACGATGCGCAGACGTCGCCCGGGTGGCCCAGCGTGAGGTGAGCGGGGCGCGAGGTTGGTCGCGCATCGTCCCATCTGGCACAATGGGGCGCTGGCGCGCACGGCCCTCTACCCGTGCACGCCGATTCGTCTTGCCAGGTCGAGGCTCCCGTGATTCCCCGGGGGTGGAGATCCGGCTCACACCGAATTCAGAAGGAGACAGCCATGGCTGTGAAGATCCGCCTCAAGCGCTTCGGCAAGAAGCGCGCCCCGTTCTACCGCGTCGTCGTCATGGACTCGCGCACCAAGCGCGACGGCCGTGCGATCGAGGAGATCGGCAAGTACCACCCCACCGAGGAGCCCTCGGTCATCGAGATCGACTCGGAGCGCGCGCAGTACTGGCTCTCCGTGGGCGCGCAGCCCTCGGAGCAGGTCACCGCGCTGCTCAAGCTCACCGGCGACTGGGCCACCTTCAAGGGTGAGAAGGGCGTGAGCACCGTCAAGGGTGCCGCCGCCAAGACCGACGCCGCCGACGCCATCAAGGCCCAGGCCGACGCCGCGGAGAAGGCCAAGGCCGACGCCGCCGCCGCCAAGGAGGCCGCCAAGGCCGAGGAGACCGCCGCCGCCGAGGCCGAGGTCGCCGACGAGGCCGCCGAGGCCCCCGCCGAGGAGAACTGACGATGGTCGTCGACGCTCTCGAGTTCCTGGTCCGCAGCATCGTCCGCAACCCGGACGACGTCCGCGTGACCGAGCGCTCCGGGCGTCGCGGCACCACCCTCAACGTGGTGGTGCACCCCGACGACCTTCCGCGGGTCATCGGTCGCCGCGGTCGCACCGCGACGGCGATCCGCACGGTCGTCGAGGCCATCGCGCGTGACGACGTCCGCGTCAACATCGTGGACGTCGCCTAGCCTCAGGCTCGACGCACAGAAGGCCCCCTTCCTCCGGGAAGGGGGCCTTCTCGCGTCCGGGGCCGGCTCGTGCCGAGGGACGACGCGCGGGCTCAGACCCGCGTGCCGCGGAACCAGGTCGAGGCGCGTCGCGTCGAGAGCAGGCCGATGATCACGAGGGCCAGCACGATCTGGAGCGCGGCCTGCCACGCGACCTCGCCGCCCACCCGGCCGAGGCCGTACGCGGCGCCGGCGATGCGCAGCACCATCACGAGGATGACGAGCACGCGGGCGCCCTGCGAGCCCATCGCGAGGCCCGCCGCGACCGCCGCGGTGAACACGCCGACCACCAGCGTGGTCATCCCGTACCAGAGCAGGTTGTCCGCGTCGATGCTCGAGCTGAGGTCGTCCGGGTTGTAGTAGAACCAGATCATCGCGGCGCCGGCGAGGATGTCGAGCGCGGCCGCGAGCCACGTGAGCGCCGAGACCAGCGTGACGGAGACGGGACGACGTTCGCTGGCCATGGGAGCCTCCTCGGTCCGGGCGCGCGCGGCGCTCCCTCTCAGGATGCTCGGAAATACGCGAACGCGCGAGGCGTGGACAGCGCGAGGATGATCAGCAGCGAGCCGACCACCTGGCCCAGTGCCTGCCACTTCACCAGCTCGCCGAGCACGCTGTAGGCGTAGATGCCGCCCGCGAGGCGCGCCGCCATGATGATCATGACGATCACGCGCGACACCTGGGAGCCGGCCGCGACGCCGAGGGCGAAGGCGGACGTGAGGAGGCCGACGGCGAGCAGCACGAACGCGTACGCGCGCAGCTCGCTCGCGGTGAGCGCGATGTCGACGCCGCCCATGTTGAGGCTCAGCCACACGAGCGCGGCGCCCGTGACCAGGTCGCCGATGGCCGCGACCCACGTGAGGATCACGACGAAGGTGACGCCGGGCGGGCGCCCCGTGGCTGCGGCCATTGCCTCTCCCCAGGTGGATGTCGGGACCACGCTAGCGCGCGCGGGCGCCGCGGCGGCGGAAAGTACCCTGGTGTCATGAGATTGACCGTCGCCCGCATCGGCCGCGCCCACGGGCTCAAGGGGGAGGTGTCGGTCGAGCTGCGCACCGACATCCCCGAGGACCGCCTCGTGCCGGGCGAGGTGTTCGACACGGAGCCCGCGTCCGCCGGCCCGCTCACCGTCGACCGCGTGCGCGTCCAGGCCGGACGCTGGTACGTGCAGTTCGAGGAGATCCGCGGCCGCGACGCCGCCGAGGCCGCGCGCGGCATCGAGCTCACGATCGACGGCGCCGAGTCCGACGAGGACGACGCGTGGTTCGTCCACCAGCTCGTCGGCCTGGCCGCCGTCACGCCCGACGGCGACGCGATCGGCGAGGTCGTCGACCTCGTGACGATGCCCGCGCAGGACCTGCTCGTGGTCAAGCAGCCCGGCGGTCACCGCGCGATGATCCCGTTCGTCGAGGAGTTCGTGCCCGAGGTCGACGTCGACGGCGGCCTCGTCGTGCTCACGCCGCCCTACGGCCTGCTCGCCGGCGAGCAGCCCGAGGTCACGGGGGAGACGTCGTCATGAGGATGCGCATCGACGTCGTCACGATCTTCCCGGAGTTCTTCCAGGTGCTCGACGTGTCCCTGCTGGGCAAGGCCCGCCAGGCCGAGCTCGTCGAGACGCACGTCCACGATCTCCGCGACTACGCGGCCTTCAAGTCCGACGGCACCCCGGACGTGCACCGCACGGTGGACGATGCGCCGTTCGGCGGCGGCGCCGGCATGGTGATGAAGCCGGACGTGTGGGGCAAGGCGCTCGACGACGTGTTGCGGCCCACGGGCGTGCTCGTCGTGCCGAGCCCCGCCGGCGTGCCGTTCACGCAGGCGCTCGCGCAGGACCTGTCGACCGCCTCGCAGCTCGTGTTCGCGTGCGGGCGCTACGAGGGCATCGACGCGCGCGTCGCCCAGCACTACGCCGAGGCCGGCTACCGCGTGCTCGAGGTGAGCCTCGGGGACTACGTGCTCAACGGGGGAGAGGTCGCGGCCTACGCGATGATCGAGGCCGTCACGCGCCTCATCCCGGGGTTCATGGGCAACGCGCAGTCGATCGTCGAGGAGTCGCACTCCGACGGGCTGCTCGAGTACCCGTCGTACACGCGCCCGCAGTCGTGGCGCGGGCTCGACGTCCCGGACGTGCTGCTCAGCGGACACCACGCGCGCGTGGCCGAGTGGCGCCACGAGCAGCAGGTCGCGCGCACGCGCGAGCGCCGGCCGGACCTGCTCCCGCCGGAGGAGCCCGGCGCCTGGTGACGCGCCGCTGCCGCCTAGCCCTCGCATCGTCCGGGCACGGTGTGGCAGAATAGTTCCTCGGTGCGCGCGGCGCCGAGACCTGCCACAGGGGGTCCGGCGGCATCCGCGACGCAGCTGAACACACCGATCGCCATCAGGCGGATACCGTGCGTGACCTGTGGCATGTGCGAGGAGAGAAAGTCATGCAGAAGCTTGACCATGTGGTTGCGGACCAGCTCCGCGACGACGTCCCGGCGTTCCGCGCCGGTGACACCGTGAAGGTCCACGTCAAGGTCATCGAGGGCACCCGCTCGCGTATCCAGGTCTTCCAGGGCGTCGTCATCGCGCGCCAGGGCCAGGGCGTCGGCGAGACCTTCACCGTCCGCAAGATCTCGTTCGGCGTGGGCGTCGAGCGCACCTTCCCGGTGCACGCCCCCACGATCGAGAAGATCGAGCTGGACCGCCGCGGCGACGTGCGTCGCGCGAAGCTGTACTACCTGCGCGGTCTGCGCGGCAAGGCGGCGCGCATCCGCGAGAAGCGCGAGAGCTGACCATCGCGACCAGCGCTGACGTGCCGGCGGGCGGGAAACCGTCCGCCGGCCGTCGTGCATGGGGCTGGGCGAAGGAGCTCGTCCTCGTCATCGTGAGCGCGCTGCTGCTCTCGCTGGTCATCAAGACCTTCTTCTTCCAGTCCTTCTACATCCCCTCGCCCTCGATGGAGCCCACGCTCGTCGAGGGCGATCGCATCCTCGTCACCAAGTGGCGCCCCGACCCGCTGCCGCTGCGTCGCGGCGACGTCGTGGTCTTCAAGGACCCGGCGAACTGGCTCGGGCACTCCGCCGACGACGACAGCGGCCTCACGCTCGTCGTCAAGGACGTCCTCACCTGGACGGGCCTGCTGCCGGAGGACGCCGGCGAGCACCTCGTCAAGCGCGTCATCGGCCTGCCCGGCGACATCGTCGAGTGCACCGACCCCGACGGCCAGGTGACGGTCAACGGCGAGGCGCTCGACGAGGACTACACCGCCGAGGGCTCGCGCCCGTGCGGCACCACCTTCCGCGTCGAGGTCCCCTCCGGCTACCTGTGGGTCATGGGCGACAACCGCGACGACTCCGCCGACTCCCGCGCCCACATGGGCGACCCGGGCGGCGGCACCGTGCCCGTCGACAACGTCGTGGGCACCACCTTCGCCGTCGTGTGGCCGTTCGACCGCTTCGGCGGCGTCGGCAACCCCTTCGGCGCCCAGGCCGAGGCCATCCAGGAGTGACGTGACGGTCTCGCTGATCCACGAGGCCGCGCTGTGGGACGCCGGCTTCGACGCCGTCGCCGGCATCGACGAGGTCGGCCGAGGCGCCCTTGCGGGCCCCGTCAGCGTCGGCGTCGCCGTCGTCACCCGCTGCGACGCCTGGCCCGAGGGCCTCACCGACTCCAAGCTGCTGAGCGCGGCGCGGCGCGAGGCGCTGGTCGAGCCGCTCGCGTCCTTCGGCGTGGGTCGCGCGGTGGGCCACGCCACCGCCGCCGAGATCGACGAGGTCGGCATCGTCGCCGCGCTCCGGCTCGCCGCCGGCCGCGCCCTCGACGCGATCCCCGTGGCCGTCGACGCGGTGCTGCTGGACGGCACCCACGACTGGCTCACGCCGCCGCCGGCCGACCTCTTCTCCGACCACGCGGACGAGTGGGACGCGCCGCCCGTGACGATGATCGTCAAGGGCGACCGCGCGTGCGCGTCCATCGCGGCGGCCTCGGTGCTCGCCAAGGTCGAGCGCGACGCCCTCATGGCCGCGGCCCACGAGGACCACCCCGAGTACGGCTGGGACTCCAACAAGGGCTACGGCGCCGCGTCCCACCTCGAGGCGCTCCGGGCCCACGGCCCGTCCCCGCTCCACCGTGTCTCCTGGAAGCTGCCCTTCCGCGCCTCGTGACGCGGCGCGGCATTCGCCAAGCCGGGGGGTTTGCGGCCATCATTGAACGGTGAGCCACGAAGACCTCGAGAACTACGAGACCGAAGCCGAGCTCGCGCTCTACCGCGAGTACCGCGACGTGGTGGGACTGTTCCAGTACGTCGTGGAGACGGAGCGTCGGTTCTACCTGTGCAACAAGGTGGACCTCCAGGTCAAGGCGTCAGGCGGGGACATCTACTTCGAGGTGACCATGACCGACGCCTGGGTCTGGGACGTCTACCGCAGCGCGCGCCTCGTGAAGAACGTGCGCGTCGTGACGTTCAAGGACGTCAACATCGAGGAGCTCGCCCGCGACGACGACCTCCCCGACATCCGTCAGCTGCGCGGCCGCTAGGCCGCACCCGTCCACGAGGTCCCCGGGGAGATCCCGGGGGCCTCGTGCGTTCCGGGCCGCCGGCCCCTGCCCGCCTCACGCAACCGGCGTTCGTGGCGCATCGTCCGGCCGTGCACCGGGGACGATGCGCGCGTGCCCGGGCTCGTACGCCGGTTCGGGGGAGGGGCGGCGCGGGCCCACACAGACGGGGGAGCCCGCCATGCGTGCAGTCCGCGCAAATCTGCACTTGACGCAAAAGTGCAGTAACTGCAAGAATTGAGCCATGCCCACCGCCACCCCCGTCCTCGGACTCCGCGAGCGCAACCGCCTGCGCCGCACCCGCCGCGTCGAGCGCGCCGCGCTCGCGCTGGCCCTCGAGTACGGCGTCGACGACGTGACGGTGGACATGATCTGCGAGGCGAGCGACATCTCGCCGCGGACCTACTTCAACTACTTCGGCACCAAGGAGGGGGCCCTCATCGGTCCCGCCCCCTCGGCGCCCGACGAGGTGCTCATCGAGGAGTTCGTGCAGGCGCGCGGGTCGATCGTCGAGGACCTCATGCTGCTCATCGCCCGCGGCTTCTTCGCCACCGAGCCCGACCGCGACGTGTTCGCGATGCGCCGCGAGCTCTACACCAAGGAGCCCAGCCTCCAGGCGCTGCAGGTGACGCGGATGGCCGACAAGCGCCAGGCCACGGCCGCGCTCGTGCGCCGCCGCCTCGCGGACCAGTTCCCCGACATGCCCGAGACCGAGGCGTCCGACGAGGCGCAGCTCGTCATGAGCGTCGCGATGGGCGCCTTCCCCGTCATCAGCCGGCTCTGGATCGAGCAGAGCGGCGACGAGGCGGAGGTCGAGACCTACATCCACGCGGCGATCGCGCGCATCCGGCGCATCGTCACCCCCTGACGCGCGACCCGCGTCCGTCCCCGTTCGAAAGAGAGACCATGACCACCACCACATCGGCGCGCGCTGCTGAGGCGCCCGCCACGGACCGCAGGGGCATCCTGCTGGTCTTCGTGGGGCTCATGACGGCCATGCTGCTGTCGGCCCTCGACCAGACCATCTTCTCGACCGCGCTGCCGACCATCGTCGGCGAGCTCGACGGCGTCGACCACATGCTGTGGGTCACCACCGCGTACATCCTCGCGGCGACGATCATGATGCCGGTCTACGGCAAGCTCGGCGACCTCATCGGCCGCAAGTCGCTGTTCATGATCGCGATCGGCCTGTTCATGGTCGGCTCCGTCGTGGGTGCGCTGTCGGGCGGCATGACCGAGCTCATCGTCGGCCGCGCCATCCAGGGCCTCGGCGGCGGCGGGCTCATGATCCTGTCGCAGGCCGTCATCGCGGACATCGTCCCCGCGCGCGAGCGCGGCAAGTACATGGGCCTCATGGGCGGCGTGTTCGCGCTCGCCTCGGTCGTCGGCCCCCTGCTGGGCGGCTGGTTCACCGAGTCGATCGGCTGGCAGTGGTGCATGTGGATCAACGTGCCGCTCGGCCTCATCGCGATGGCGTCCGTCGCGATCTTCCTCCACCCCGCCCCGCGCGACCGTCAGAAGCCCCGCCTCGACGTCGCGGGCATGGCCCTCATCGCGATCGCGTCGGCCTCGCTCGTGCTCTTCACCTCGTGGGGCGGCGGCCAGTACGAGTGGACCTCGCCCGTCATCCTCGGCCTCGTCGTGCTGACCGTGCTCGCGGGCGTCGCGTTCGTGCTGGTCGAGCGCCGCGCCGCCGAGCCGATCATGCCGCTCGAGATGTTCAAGCACCGCAACTTCAACCTCACCACCGCGGCCGGCCTGCTCATGGGCATCGCGATGTTCGGCACGCTCGCCTACATGCCCACCTACCTGCAGATGGTGGCGCAGGTCGACGCGACCACCGCGGGCCTGCTCATGATCCCGATGATGGGCGCGATGCTGCCCACCTCGATCATCGTGGGCCGCACGGTGTCGCGCACCGGCCGCTACAAGGTCTACCCGCTCGTCGGCGCCGTCATCATCGCGGTGGCGATGTTCCTGCTGTCGACCATGAGCGCGACCCAGCCCATCTGGGTGACCTGCACGTACCTCGCGATCTTCGGCATGGGCCTCGGCCTCCAGATGCAGGTGCTCGTGCTCATCGTGCAGAACACGTTCCCCCTGTCGATGGTCGGCACGGCCACCGCCGCGAACAACTACTTCCGCCAGATCGGCGCCTCGCTCGGCGCCGCGGTGGTCGGCTCGATCTTCACCAACAACCTCATCGAGCTGCTCTCCGAGCGCGTGCCCGGCGGCGCGGCCTCGCTGGGCGACGCGAACTCGCTCACCCCCGAGGCGGTCACCGAGCTGCCGCAGCAGGCGCAGGACATCATCGTGGGCTCGTACAACGACGCGCTCACCCCGGTGTTCCTCTACATCGTGCCGCTCGCGCTGCTGGCGCTCGTGCTGCTGATGTTCGTCAAGGAGGTGCCGCTGCGCACCACGCTCGAGCGCGACGCTGTCCCGGAGTCGCTCGACCTCGAGGGCGCGTACCTCGAGGAGCGGGACGGCGAGACCGGCACGGACCGCGACGGCGAGCGCCGCGAGCCGGCCGTCGTGTAGCACCGCAGAAGCCAGAGCGAAGGGCGGGGAGGAGCGATGGTCGGTTCTAACGATCCCCGCAACACCCTGACTTCAGGGAGTTGCGGGGATCGTGTCGTTTGAGGAGTTGAGAGTCCAGTTCTTTGACGTGCTGGAATTGCACGAGGGCAATATCACGGCGGCTGCTCGTGCTGTTGGCGTGAGCCGGAACACGGCGTATGGATGGGCACGGAAGGCAGGTGTGCGCGGTCGTGGAACGCCGGGCACGGGCCCCCATCCGGGACGGGCCGAGTATGAGCGGCTGCGTGCTGCCGGGGTGCGGCGCAGCGTCGCTGCCGCCCGGGTTGGCGCGCATGAGCGCACCGCCGAGGAGTGGGACCGAGGCGTCGTGAAGTCCAATGGCACGCGCCTTTATCCCGATGGCCGCTTCATCGACTACAAGACGGGTATGACGACCTACACGTCCGCTACGCCCCAGCTGTCCGTGGCTGCTGTTGAGGCGGTGCTGGATCCTCGGTTCCTGACCATCGTCGACCGGGAGACGATCGCGGACCTGAAGCGCCAGGGCTGGTCGCTGCGGGCGATCGGGCGGGAGCTGGGTCGGCCGGCGTCGACCATCAAACGCGAGATCGACAACCGCAGCACCGACCGCTTGTACCGTCCTCATGCGGCGCAGCGCTCATGGGCGGCCAGCCGGACCCGGCCCAAGGAGTCGAAGCTCGCGCATCCTGGCCCGTTGCGGGACTTCGTGGTGGAGAAGCTGCGCCTGAAGTGGTCGCCGGAGCAGATCTGTCACGCTCTGATCGACGAGTATCCCAGCGACGAGAGCATGCGCGTGAGCCACGAGACGATCT
>NZ_BBMC01000003.1 GCF_000971255.1 Demequina rhizosphaerae | reverse complement strand
AGGCCGAGAATGCCCGTTTGAAGCGCATCGTGGCGGAGCAGGCTCTGGACATCAGCATGTTGAAGGACTTGACCCGGGGAAATTGGTGAGCCCGGCTCGCCGCCGGGCTGCCGTGGCGCGGCTGGTGCGCCGTTTCAAGGTGTCGGAGCGGCGTGCCTGCTTGGTGGTGGGGCAGCATCGCTCGAGCCAGCGGTACGTGCCGGTGGCGTCGGACTTCGAGGCGCGCCTGGTGGCCGCGATGCGCGTGATCGCCGACGCTCATCCGCGGTGGGGGTATCGGCGGGTCCATGCGGGGCTGGTCGCGGATGGCTGGCAGGTCAACGTCAAACGGGTCGAGCGGTTGTGGCGGGCGGAGGGGTTGCAGGTGCCCTCGCGGCGTAAAGGTGCTGGTCAGAAGGCGTTGGGTTCGGATGAGCATGCCTTGTGGGCGTTGCCAGCGCTGCGGGCGGGGCATGTGTGGTCGTACGACTTCATGTCCGTGCGTACCGAGCGTGGGGTGGCGCTGCGGGTCCTCAACATCGTCGACGAGTACACGAGGGTCTGTGTCGGCTACGACGTCGACTATTCGATCGGCGCGGCCGGGGTGCGACGCGTCCTGGAGCGGGTCTTCGCCGAGCATGGTCGACCCGAAGTGATCCGGTCGGACAACGGACGGGAGTTCATCGCCACATCGCTGCTGGGATGGCTGCGTGAGCTGGGGGTGAGGCCGGTGCAGGTCGCCAAGGCCAGCCCGCAGCAGAACGGCTTCATCGAGCGCTTCAACGGGTCGATGAGGGACGAGCTGCTGCATCGAGAGGTGCTGCACTCGCTGACGGAGGCCCGCGTCCTGATCGGGCAGTGGGTGCGGCATTACAACACCGAGCGACCCCATTCGGGTTTGCAGATGCGGACCCCGGCGGCGTTCGCGCGCTACTGTGCCGAGCAGGCAGCTACGACACCCGTGTCACGGCAGCCCGTGTGACGTGAGAGGGGGTGGATGAGGGTGACTACCAACACGCTGACTGGACCAGTCCAGATCGCCCTCGAGGCCCCCGGAATCACGATCCACTCGCAGTCGACGTGGACCAAATCATCGGGGCAGGTCATCGTCAATGGCGCGTACAACGCGTTCATGTTCCCCGAAGACCCACAGCCGATCGTGGGCGACTATGAGTCTCAGCGGGGCTGGAGCCACTTCGGCAGCTCCCTCGGAATAGCAGGCATGATCCCAGGAGGGCTCGAAGCGCTCGGTGCGAAGACGCTCATCGCCGTCGGCGAACGGGTCGTGACAAGGGTCGCCGCCCGGGAAACGGCACAGGTTGCCGCAAACGGTGGAGCTGCTTCTGTCCGTCTCGGACAGGCTGGCGAGAACGCGGTCCGAGGTGCGTTCGACATTGGGCCGAAGGCGACGGCTCAGATCGGCGGCCGCACGAGGATCTTCGATGGTCTCAACGACGTCGCGGTCTCGGAGGTCAAGAACGTCAAGTACCAGGCGTACACGCAGCAGTTGAAAGACAGCTTGGCGTACGCCCAGCAGAACGGCTTGCGCTTCGATCTTTACGTCCGTGGTGGCGCGAACCCGACCACGTTGTCGGGGCCACTCGAGGCGGCGATTCGCAACGGTGACATCGGCTTAAGGTATATCCCATGACGGGCCGGAGCAAGCGGTCGGGGATCAGTGCCGCCGATCTGATGGCAGAGCTACAGAACGATCCGGAGTACCAGCGCAAGGTTCAGGCGGCAGAGGCCGAGCGTCAAGCGCGAGCCCAAGTGCTCCGCGAAGCCGAGCAGCCGATTGTTGCTGACCTGCGTGCGGCGGGCGTCGAGGTCAACTCGGTCTGGGACCTGGTGAACACCTCGGATCCTTACCCAGCAGCGCTGCCGATTCTGATGGAGCATCTGGAACGGGACGGCCTTCCCGAGCGGGTGATGGAAAGCCTCGGCCGAGCACTCGCAGTCAAACCGTCTGTTGCCTTCTGGGAGCGGCTCAAGACGCGTTGGCTTTGCGCCGGGGGCCCGGGCGAGGAGGACGGTGCTGCCGTCGCGCTGGCGGCGTGTGCGACCAAGGCTCAGGTCGACGATCTGATCGGGTTTCTGTCTGTCGCGGAGCGCGGGCAGTCGCGGATCTACTTCATCCGACCGATCCTCAGCCTGGGCGGCGATCGTGGGCGCCAGGTCATCGAGGCGCTTCGCAACGACCCGGTTCTTGGGAAGGAAGCGACGGCGTTGCTGAAGCGTCGTCGGAAGTAGCCGTCAGCTGGTTTGGGCGAGTCGGCGTGCTTGGTGGCGTAGGAGGGCGCCTTCGATGAGGGCGCGGATGCTGTTGCGTTCGTCGGGGTCGAGTTGGTCGAGTGCGGCGAGGTGGAGTCGCGGGCTGTCGTCTTGGGGGCCGCGTTCGTCTTCGTTGAAGACGAGTTCGTCGGCGCTGACGGCGAGGGCGATGGCGAGGGCGCGTAGGACGTCGAGGGTGGGTTGGTTGGTGCCGGCTTCGTAGCGGCGCAGTTGGGTGACGTGGACGCCGACGGTGTCGGCGAGGGCCTGCTGGGTGAGGCCGCGTTGTTTGCGGACCGTGGCGAGGTGGTGGGCGAAGTCCATGGCGGCGAGGCGCTCCAGCAGGTTGATCGGTGGGGACCCCATTGGGTCTGGCCCAGTGTTGGTTGACGGCAACTGAACCGGCCTGACTTTCGTTCCGCTCAGTCTTCCTGTCCGGCTGGTGCCGGCGGGATGGTTCGAGGTCGGTGCGGTCGGCAGCCTCGGTCTGCAGCGGGTGTGCATCCCTAGCCCGCCGGGCAGGCGCTGGTTACCCGGCCGCCGTACGCACTCGGGGTGGCGGGCTCGACCTGCCTGAGGTTCCGCCACCGGCTGCGCTGACCGATCGGACCGATGGTCACGGCGGTTGCTGGCGCCGAGGTCGCCCGCCGCGTCGAAGACGTCGCGTTCCTGGTAGATCGCCGTGCGGCGGTCGAACCGTGGGAAATCGCGTCGCACGTCGTGGGAAACGGACATCCGACCCTGGGTGTCACCCCAGGTACCAGGATTGTCCGAACCACCCACCAAGGGAAGGCCCCGACCGCAAGGTCGGGGCCTTCTGCGTTCTCCCCGCGACGCCGCGAGCCGATGCGCGCATTCCGGACACCCGCGCCGATACGATGCGAGCAACGCGCCGGAGGCCGGCGCCGTCCCCGTCGTACGGACAAGGAGAGCAGGTGGCAGCCACGACATCGCGGAGAGCGCCTCTGCCCTCCGAGTGGCTGGGCCTCGCCGAGGGGTGGGCCGCATCGTTCCGCGACTCCCGTCGCTCGCGGCTCGGCGTGCTCGCCCTCTACCTGGCCGTCGCCGCCGCCATCGTCGTCCCCGTCGTCCTCGGACCCGGCACCGCGATGTCCCGCATCGACGAGCCGACCCACGCGGACTACGCGTGGCGCGCCGCGCACTTCGAGATCCCTTACGCGGGGTCGATCATCTCGCCCGAGATCCGCGACACGTGGGCGTGCGTGGGGCAGGAACGCTACGAGCTGCCCGACTGCGGCGAGGACGCCGACGCGTGGGAGTTCCCGTACGAGGGGCAGCAGTACAACTTCTCGCACCCGCCGCTGTACTACCTCGCGGTCGGGCTGCCCGCTCGCGCCGTCGAGGCGCTCGTGCCCGGGGTCGACTTCCTCACCGCCGCGCGCCTGCTCGGCGTGCTGTGGCTGGGCCTGGGCATGTTCGTCATGTTCGTCGCGCTGCGGCGATGGCGGATCGACCCGGCGGCGGCGATCATCGCGCCGCTCCTGCTGCCCGCGTTCCCGCGCGTGCTGCACGCCGTCACCACCGTCAACCCCGACGCCGCGACCGTCCTCATCGGCGCCTCCGCCGTGTGGATCGCGGCCCGGATCTTCGTCGACGACGACGTCGACTGGAGGCTGCCGGCGCTGCTGGCGGGCGTCGCCGGCATGACCAAGACCATCGCGGCGATCCCGTTCATCGCGCTCGGCGCGCTGCTCGCGTTCCGCATGCTGCGAGACTGGCGCCGCTCGCGTCCGCGCGGCCGTGACGCCGCGATCGTCGGCGGCATGGCGGGCGCGATCCTCGTGCCGTACGTGATCTGGCAGGCGTGGCAGGGCACGCGCGGCGACCCGAACTGGCAGAACCCGCTCGTGGGCCTCAACACGCGCGACGTGCTCGGCCTGCCGGGCTCGGAGTGGCTCGAGACCGCCTTCAGCGGCCTCAACCTGGCCTCCGACTACTACCTGCAGGAGCCGCTCAACGTCGCGCTCATGATCTCGTGGACGCGGCTGCTCAACTTCCTCGTGATCGGCGCGATCTTCGGGGTCATCGTCGCGTGCGCGAAGGAGCCCGCCCGCCGCTCGCTCGGCTGGATGGTGATGGCGGGCACGATCCTCTACCCGACGGTCGTGCAGATCCAGGCGTACCTCAACACCGCGGTGCCGCAGTACTTCCCGAACGTCACCGGTCGGTACGGGCTCGCCCTCATCCCGGGAGCCGTCGCATGCATGGTGATCGCGGCGCAGAAGGCCGGCTTCCGCTGGCTCACCTACCTGCTCGCGGCGGCCGGGCTGGTGGTGCTGGGGATCGTCGTCGTCAACGGCTGGCGCGTCATGTGAGACCGCGGTCGGCGGCCGCTAGCCTGGCCGCATGACCGAGTCCGACGTCGTCCGCCTCGCGCGTGACCTCATGCGCATCGACACCTCGAACTACGGCGACGCGGAGGGCCCCGGCGAGCGCGCCGCGGCCGAGTACGTCGCATCGTTCCTCGCGGACCTGGGCCTCGAGCCCGTGATCCGCGAGTCCGAGCCCGGACGTGCGTCGCTCACCGCGCTGTGGGAGGGCGCCGACCGCACGCGCCCGCCGCTCGTGCTGCACGGCCACCTGGACGTCGTGCCCGCGTTCCCGGAGGACTGGACGGCCGACCCGTTCGGGGCCGAGGTCAAGGACGGCATGATCTGGGGCCGCGGCGCGGTCGACATGAAGGGCGTCGACGCGATGTACCTCGCGGCGATCGGCCGCATGATCCGCGACGGCGTCAAGCCCGCCCGCGACATCGTCATCGCGTTCTTCGCGGACGAGGAGCACGGCGGCCACCGCGGCGCGAAGTGGATGGTCGAGAACCACCCCGACGACTTCCGGGGTGCTACCGAGGCCGTGTCCGAGGTCGGCGGCTTCTCCATCCAGGTCGCCGGCAAGCGCGTCTACCTCTTCCAGACGGGGGAGAAGGGCATGCAGTGGCTGCGCCTCGTCGCCTCCGGCGTGCAGGGGCACGGCTCGCTGGTGCACCACGACAACGCGGTCGCCCACCTCGGCGGCGCGATGGCCCGCATCGGCGCGTACGAGTGGCCGATGGAGATCTCGCCTACGTCCGAGCACCTGCTGCGCGGCACCGCGGACCTGCTCGGCGTCGAGTACGCGGACGACCGGGCCACGATCGACTCGCTGGTCGCCGGTCTGGGCGCGGTCGGGCGCATGGTCGAGGCGTCGCTGCGGAACACGTCCAACCCGACGATGCTGGACGCCGGCTACAAGGTCAACGTCATCCCGGACACGGCGGGCGGCTTCGTCGACTCGCGCTTCCTCCACCGCCAGCAGGAGCAGGTGCTGCGCAAGATCGAGGAGCTCGCGGGCACGCACGTCAAGGTCGAGCAGTACATCACCGAGACGTCGATCGAGCTGCCGTTCGACGTGCCGCTCGTGCACAAGGCGATCGAGGCGGTGACGCACGACGACCCCGACGCGATCGTGCTGCCGTACACGATGATGGGCGGCACCGACAACAAGCACCTCGCGTCGCTCGGCATCGCCGGCTACGGCTTCGCGCCGCTCAAGCTGCCGCCCGAGCTGGACTTCCCGGGCCTGTTCCACGGCATCGACGAGCGCGTCCCGATCGACTCGCTGGAGTTCGGCACCGAGGTGATGGTGCGCTTCCTCGCCGACTGCTGAGGCGACCGCCGCATCGTCCCCGCGGCGCGCCCCGGCGCCCGCGTGCCTACGCTGGACGAGGGGAGAAGGCGCCCGAGGTCCGGCGAGGTGGTTCCCGATGCGCGCGAGGCTCCGGCGGGGAGCGCATGATGTGCGCCCCGTGCTGGCGGCGGCCGGCGCGGCCGCGGTCCTGGCCTGCAGCGCATGCGCGGGCGGCGGGCCCTCAGCCGAGGACCTCGCCGCGGTGGACTACGCGCCGGAGGCCTTCGAGGGCTTCGACGCCTCGCCGCCGGAGGAGCAGGGCCTCGACCCCTACGGGGTCGCGGAGCTCTACTGGCGTGCCGGCACCCTCGAGAGCATCCACAGCCTCACCGTCATCAGGAACGGCTCCGTGGTGGCGCAGGACTACTTCAACGGCACGGACGCGGAGCTGTCGCAGAACGTGCAGTCCGTGACCAAGAGCTACACGGGCGCGCTCGTGGGCATCGCGATCGAGGAGGGGTGCATCGCGGGCCTCGACGAGCCGATGATGACCTACTTCCCCGAGCTCGCCGGCCGCGTCACCGACCCGCGCAAGGAGCAGATCACCATCGGGCAGCTGCTGCAGATGCGCGCCGGCTATCCGTGGCTCGAGGCGTCCGCCGAGGGGGTCGAGCTGCTGTTCCACGGCTTCGCGCCGTCCAACGTGGTCGACGTGCCGCTGGCACGCGATCCGGGCTCGGGCTGGGACTACTCGAACCTGTCGTCGCACTTCCTCGCGATCGCGGTCGCCCGCGCGTGCGCCGACGAGGACCTGCTCGACTTCGCGCAGGAGCGGCTGTTCGACCCGCTCGCGACCGCCCCGAGCGACTGGACCCAGGACTGGGAGGGCTACCGCCTCGGGTACACCGAGCTGTTCGTGACCGCCCGCGAGATGGCGCGGTTCGGCCAGATGTACCTCGACGGCGGCCGGGTCGACGGCGCGCAGGTGGTGCCGGAGTCCTGGATCGAGCAGTCCTGGACGCCGTACACGGAGAGCGCCTGGTACTACAAGGTGGGCGACAACTTCGACCGCACGGCCTACGGCTACCAGTGGTGGATCATCGACGCCGGTCCGCACACGTACCGGCTCGCGTGGGGCCACGGCGGCCAGCAGATCGCGGTGCTGCCCGAGCTCGACCTGGTGATCGTGGTGACCGCGGACCCGCTTCGGGGCCAGCTGGGCGACGAGCCGTGGGCGCTCGAGAAGGCCAACCTCAACCTGGTCGCGGACTACATCGCGGGCCTGCCCGAGCAGGACGACGGCTAGCGGCGCCCGAGCCGGCGCCGCGCGGGCGGGACCTACGCGGCGTCGTCCGTGCGGCGCACGTTCATGACGCGCCGACGCAGCCACACGCGGCGCGCGCCGCCGAGGAAGGTCTGCGAGCGGATGAGCTCCCACCGGCCGTACTCGGCCTGCTCCGTCAGGAGCGCGCGCGTCTCCGCCCGGGTCACCTCCCGGGGGATGTCCACCACCCTCCAGTCGAAGCGGGAGTCCGCCGGGGCGGCCCTGCGCCGAGGGGTGATGATGTGCGTGGTCCTGCGCGCGTCGTGGTTCATCTCGCCTCCCATTCAACCTGTTCCGCGGGTAACGTCATAGCCATGGATTCCCAGGCGCACGAGGCGCTGAGGCTGTTGATCGCGGCGTACGAGGAGCACCTCGCCGCCGTGCTGGCCCGTCGTGGCGACTCCGACGTCGCGGTCGACGATGCGTACGACAAGCTCGCCGACGCGTTCGACCGGTACGAGGCCGTCCTCGACGTCGAGTACGGGGAGACCCTGCCGATGCTGCTCGACGACGTCGAGCTGGAGGAGCCGGACGCCGAGGATGACGACGATGAGGACGAGGACGACGACGGCCTCGATCCCCACGCCGAGGAGGACGAGGACGTCCTCGACGACGACCTGGACGACTTCCAGCTGCGCTGAGCCTCGCCCGGGTCCGCACCCGCGCCGCGCGCGCACGTCCCCCGCTCCGCGAGGCCCGTGCGCGCCGTGATCATCGGCGCTCCGGGTATCCCAGCTCGATGGCGGAGACCTCGTCGAGCGCGTCGGCGATCGCGGGCGGCAGCTTGAGCGTGGCCGCGTCCAGCGAGGGCAGCAGCTGCTCCGCGGTCCTCGCGCCCACCACCGCGGTCGCGACGAACGGCCGCGCGAGCACCCACGCGAGCGCCGTCTCCTGCGGCGTCACGCCCAGGCCCTCCGACGCGATGGCGAGGGCCTCGACGATGCTGCCCGCCCGGTCGTCGAGGTACGGCTCGACGAAGCCCGCGAGGTGCTCGGACGCGGCCCGCGAGTCGGCGGGGATCGACGTGCGGTACTTGCCGGTGAGCACGCCGCGCCCCAGCGGCGACCAGGCCATGACGCCCAGACCCAGGGACGATGCGGCGGGCACCACCTCGCGCTCGATCCCGCGCTGGAGCAGCGAGTACTCCACCTGCGTCGCGGCGAGGGTGGGGCGGCGGTCCGCGAGCGTCGCGATCCGCGCGGTCGCCCAGCCGGGGTAGTTCGAGACGCCCACGTAGCGCGCGCGGCCGCTGTTGACCGCGATCTCGAGCGCGTGCAGCGTCTCGTCGAGCGGCGTGCCGGCGTCGTACTGGTGGACGAGCCAGACATCGACGTGGTCGGTGCCGAGCCGGCGCAGGGACGCGTCGAGCGTGTCGAGCATCGTGTCGCGCGAGGCGTCGACCATGCCGCCGTGCTGGGTGCGGCGGATGCCGGCCTTGGTGCAGATCTGCACGTCGGTGCGGGAGACGGAACTCCCGAGCATGGCGCCGATCAGATCCTCCGAGCCGCCGTCCGCGTACGACGCGGCGGTGTCGAGCAGCGTGCCCCCCGCGTCGAGGAAGGCGTCGAGCTGGCCGCCCGCCTCCTCGGCGTCGGTGTCACGGCTCCAGGTCATCGTGCCGAGCGCCAGACGCGACACCTCGAGTCCCGTGGTGCCGATCCGTGCGCGCTGCATGGGGGTGACGCTACCGAAGGTCCGGGGCGTGGTCGACGCGCGACGCGCGGGCACTAGTGTTGCCGCCATGGGTTGGTGGGAAGCGGTCATCCTCGGGCTGGTGCAGGGACTCACGGAGTTCCTGCCGATCTCCTCGAGCGCGCACATCCGCGTCATCGGCGCGCTGCTCCCGCACGGCGAGGACCCGGGCGCCGCGTTCACCGCGATCATCCAGCTCGGCACCGAGGCGGCCGTCCTCCTGTACTTCTGGAAGGACATCACGCGCATCGTCGCCGCGTGGTTCCGCGCCCTGCTCGACAAGGAGGCGGGGGGCTGGAAGGCGCGCACCATCGGCGCCGCCGACCCCGACGCCCGCATGGGCTGGTGGGTCATCCTCGGCTCGTTCCCCATCGTGATCCTCGGCGTCCTGTTCAAGGACGTCATCGAGACCAGCCTGCGCAACCTCTACATCACGGCCTTCGTGCTCGCCGGCTTCGCGGTCGTGCTGTGGATCGCGGACCGGATGGGGGAGAAGCGTCGCAACCTCGACGACATCACCCTCAAGGACGCGATCCTGCTGGGCTTCGCGCAGGCGATGGCGCTGATCCCGGGCGTCTCGCGCTCGGGCGGCACCATCACGATGGGACTCTTCCTCGGCATGACGCGCGAGGCCGCGGCCCGCGTCTCGTTCCTGCTCGCGATCCCCGCGGTGTTCGGCTCGGGCTTCTTCGAGCTCATCACCGAGTGGGACACGCTCGGCGAGGCGGGCTCGCCGAGCTTCCTCAACACCGCGATCGCGACCGTCGTGTCGTTCGGCGTCGGCTACGCGGTCATCGTGTGGTTCCTGCGCCTCATCTCGCACCACAGCTACACGCCGTTCGTGCTCTACCGGATCGGCGCCTCGGGCGCGATCATCGGCCTGCTCGCGGCGGGCGCGATCACCGCGACCTGACCCGCCGCGGCTCGCCCCCGCATGGTCCGCGGGCGCGCGGGCGCCCCGCGGTGCGGGTGAGCGTCCCGGCCGACGAGCGCGCCGGAGCGGGAGCGTTTAGGCCTTGCCGTTGCCGAGGTCGCGGCGGCGGAGGAACTTCTCGAACTCGGCGGCGATCGCGTCTCCCGAGGCCTCGGGCAGCGCGGTCTCGTCCATGACGGACTCGAGCTGCTCGACATGGGCCGAGATCTCCTCGTCCTCCTCGGCGAGCTCGTCCGCGCCGTGCTGCCACGCCTCGACCTCCTCGGGCATGTCGCCGAGGTCGATCGGCTCGCCCAGGAAGCGCTCGAGCTGCGACAGGATCGAGACGGTCGCCTTGGGGCTCGGCGGGTGCGCGATGTAGTGCGGCACCCCCACCCAGATGGAGATCACGGTGATGCCGCGCAGCGCGGCCTCGTGGCCGAGCACGCCGAGGACGCCGGTGGGGCCCTCGTAGTCGGAGCGCTCGAGGTCGAACGCCTCGCGGGCGCGCGCGTCCTCGCTCGTCACGAAGGTCGGCAGCGGACGCGTGTGCGGGGCGTCGACGAGCAGCGCGCCGCACGTGATGAGCGTCTTGACGTCGAGGTCCTCCGCGCAGTCGAGGATCTCGCGGCAGAAGCGGCGCCACCGCATCGACGGCTCGATGCCGCGCACGAGCGCGATGTCGCGGTCGCCCACCCACGGACCGTTCGCGGTGGACACCACGGTGCCCGGCCAGGAGATGACCCGCTCGCCGCCCGCGAGCGTCTGGATGCTCGGGCGGCTCACCTGGAAGTCGTGGTAGTCCTCGGGGTCGAGAGCCGCGTACTCGCGGGCGTTCCACATGCGCGCCAGGTGGTCGAGGGCCGAGGACGCCGCGGAGCCCGCGTCGTTCCATCCCTCGAAGGCCGCGATCATCACGGACTGGTCGGCGGCCAGGGCTGCGGGGTCGCTCTCGGCTGTCATTGCGCCAGCCTAGACTCACGCCATATGAATGAGAAGGCGACTCTCCCGGCCGCCGTGCTGTGGGACATGGACGGCACGCTGATCGATTCCGAGCCCTACTGGATCGCGGCCGAGACCGAGCTGGCGAGGAAGTTCGGCGTCGGCTGGACGCATGAGGACGGCCTGCAGCTCGTGGGCAACCCGCTGTCCGTGTCCGCGCAGATCATGATCGACCGCGGCGTCGCGCTCGACCCCGAAGAGGTCATCACGTACCTCCTCGGCCGCGTCACCGCGCAGGTGCGCCAGCGCACCCCGTGGATGGACGATGCGCGGTCCCTGCTGGACGCGGTGGTCACCGCGGGCATCCCGTGCGCGCTCGTGACGATGTCCTACACGATGCTCGCCGAGGCCTTCGTGTCCCGTGCGCCCGACGCCTTCGCGGTGGTCGTGACCGGCGACCAGGTCACGCACGGCAAGCCGCACCCCGAGCCGTACCTCACGGCTGCAGCGCGGCTCGGCGTCGACATCGCCGACTGCGTGGCGATCGAGGACTCGCCGGCGGGCGTGGGCTCGGCGCACGCGTCCGGCGCGGCGACCATCGGGGTGCGACGGCTGGTCCCGATCGAGCCGCGGCCGGGGCTGAGCCGGGTCAGGTCCCTCGCGGGCCTCGACGTGGACGCGCTGGGCCGGATCCTCGGGGGAGAGGTCGTCGACGAGCTCGGGGCGGACACGTAGCCCCTCGCCCCTCCGCGAAGTGGTGGATGGTGGTCGCGTTCGGGCGGTTCCTGCGCCGCATGGGTACGTGGTGGTCGATCGTCGGCTCACCCGGCCGTGACGCCGCGCGCGAGGCAGGATGGTCGTAGGGCCGCCTCGCGGGTCGGGGCACGCCCACGGCGTGATCGGAGGTGCCCCATGAACGCCGGCACGGGCCGCCTGCTCCTCGCGCTCAGCGCCGCTGGCCCCCGCCTCACCGAGGAGGCGATTCGACGCTTCGGCGTCGGCGGGGCACGCGTCGTCGTCGCCGTGTGCGCTGGGCTGCTGGTGCGCGACGGGGTCCTCATCGCGCGGGGTGCGCCGCGCCGGCTGCGCACGTTCCCGGCGACGCTGCTGTGGCTCGAGACGCTGGCCGCCGCTGGCGCGGTCGCGACGACGATGCCACTCGCGCTCGGAGCCGGTGACGACGAGGACGCGGGCCCGGAGGACGAGGGCCGCGGCCCCGATCGCCTGCGGCGGGCGGCGGTCTCCACGCTGTTCGGTCTGCACACCGCGCGGTTCCGGATCTACCTCCAGCCCGACCAGGGCCTGCGCGAGGACGCCTGAGGCCCGAGCGACCACCACCCACCCATGGCGCGCGCCGATCGCCGGGAACCGACCACCACCTACCCATTTCCGGCGGCGGCCGGCGGGGGCGGCCGGCGGGAGGGTTCAGGCCGTCAGGGGGCGCACGCCCAGGGCGCGCTCGACGGCGTCCGGGTCGAGCGGCAGCTCCGCGCCGCCGAACTCGGGGCAGCGGTCCTGGAAGCTGCACCAGCCGCACAGCGCGGTCTTGCGGGTGCGGAAGCGGCCCTCGTGCGCGGCGGCGGTGATCTCGTTCCAGATCTCGCGGATCTCGTGCTCGATCTGCGCGATGTCGTCGCCGGTCGGGCGGATCTCGAGCCGGCCGCCGTCCTTGAGGAACAGCAGCTGGAGCAGCGCGGGCCGGCGCTGGCGGATCCGCTCGATCACGAGCGCGTAGAAGCGCATCTGGAAGCGCTCCTTCTTGGCGCCGTAGCGCGGGTCGGGCGTCTTGCCGGTCTTGTAGTCGACGATGCGGATCGAGCCGTCCGGCGCGATGTCGATGCGGTCGACGATGCCGCGCAGCAGCGGCCCGTCCTCGAGCTGGAGCTCGACGAACTCCTCGCGCGCGGCGGGCTCGAGGCGCTGCGGGTTCTCGAGGTCGAAGTACGTGGCGAGGCGCGTCCGGCCGTCCGCGAGCCACGCGGACTCGGCGGCCTCGTCCTCGTGCAGCCCGGCTAGCTCGGGGTCCTTCTTCACCATCGCGCGCCACTGCGGCTCCAGCCGCGCCTGCGCCGCCTCGACGGTGCGCTCGCGCGCCGGCAGGTCGTACAGCTTCTCGAGCACCGCGTGCACGAGGGTGCCGAGCGTCGCGGCGGCCGACGGCGGCTCCGGCAGGCGGTCCACGGTCCGGTAGCGGAACAGCAGCGGGCACTGCTGGAAGTCTCCGGCGCGGGACGGCGAGAGGGCGGGCGGTCGAGGCATGCGACCACCCTAGGGGCACCGTCCGACATCGCACCGGGCACGGAGCGACGGGCGGCGCCGCGCGCCGGGACCGTCCCCGCCGCCCACTACCGTGGTCCCCATGAGCCAGCCCCCGCCCCGCGCCCGCAAGCCCCGCGGCATCACGCTCGGCCGCGTGCTCGGCGCGCGCGTCGTCCTCATGCCCTCGACGATCGTGATGGCGCTCATCCTCGCCGCCTTCTACGGCACGGGCGAGGACGGCTTCAGCCGCCAGGGCTTCTCGATCGGGCTCGCTGTCGCGATCCTGCTCTTCGTCTCGGTCTTCCTCCACGAGGTCGCCCACACCGCGGCGGCGCGCGCCTTCGGCCGCGAGGTCCAGGAGATCGTGCTCACCTTCTTCGGCGGCCACACGCAGTTCCGCAGCTCGGACCCGCGCCCGCTCGAGATCGGGGTCATCGCCGCGGCCGGGCCGATCACCAACGCGGTCGTCGGCGCCGGCGCGATGGCGGCCGCCGGCGCGTTCGACGGCATGACCGGCCGGATCCTGTCCTACGCGGGCCTGCTCAACCTCATCCTCGCCGGCTTCAACGCGCTGCCCGGCTCGCCGCTCGACGGCGGCCGCGTCGTCAACGCGATCGTGTGGGGCGTCTCGGGCGACCGCTGGAAGGGCCACCGCTGGGCGGCCAACGGCGGCCGCATCGTCGCGATCGCCGTCGTCGTGCTCGCGGTCGCCGTGCCGCTGCTCACCGGCGGCTCGGTCGACATCGTCGCCGCCATCTGGGCGATGTTCCTCTTCTCGGTGATGTGGCCGGCCGCGTCCGCCGAGCTCCGTGCCGCCACCGTGCTCGGGCGCCGCGAGAAGGTCACCGCGCTGTCGCTCGCCGCCCCCGCGGTCGGCGTGCCGTTCGACGCCACGGTCGCGCAGGCCCGTCAGGTCGCCGCGACCGCCGGCGCGCGCGAGGTCGTCGTGCTCACCGCCGACGGCCAGGCCGCCGGGCACTTCCCGGTCGCGCTCACCGAGGCGGTGCCCGCGGAGGCGCGCGACACGACCACGCTCATGTCGGTGACGATGCCGGTGGTGCGCGGCGCGTCCATCCCGGCCGCCGCGACCGGCGAGTCGCTGGTCGAGGCCGTGGTGCCGTGGTTCGGCCGCACCGACGTCCTCGTCGTCACCGACGAGCACGGGCTGCCCGTCGGGGTGGCCAAGCTCGAGGAGATCCGCGAGGCGCTCAGCTGACGAGGGACGATGCGCCGCGCACCCGCGCGGAAGGGTCCTGTCGGACCCCCGGTGGCCCCGGACTCGGCGCCCCCGCCGCGCCCTAGACTGGCCGCATGACCCAGACCTCCGAGCCCGTCGGCGCGTCCGAGCGCCGGGGCCCGCTCCGCGCGGGCGACCGCGTCCAGCTGACCGACGCCAAGGGCCGCCACCACACCATCGTCCTCACGCCCGGCAAGCAGTTCCACACGCACCGCGGCATGTTCCACCACGACGACGTCATCGGGCAGCCCGAGGGCACCGTCGTCACCAACACCGCCGGCTTCGACTACCTCGTGCTACGCCCGCTCCTCAGCGACTTCGTGCTGTCGATGCCGCGCGGCGCCGCGGTCGTCTACCCCAAGGACAGCGGCCAGATCGTGCAGATGGCGGACATCTACCCGGGCGCCCGCGTGGTCGAGGCCGGCGTCGGCTCGGGCGCGCTCACGATGTCGCTGCTGCGCGCCGTCGGCGACGGCGGCCGGCTCGTCAGCATCGAGCGCCGCGAGGACTTCGCGGACATCGCCCGCGCCAACGTCGAGTCGCACTTCGGCGGCCCGCACCCCGCCTGGAGCCTCGAGATCGGCGACTTCGCCGACCGCGTCGCCGACGTCTTCGAGCCGGGCACGGTCGACCGCATCGTCCTCGACATGCTCGCGCCGTGGGAGAACATCGAGGCCGCGGCCGATGCGCTGGCCCCGGGCGGCGTCTTCCTCGCGTACGTCGCCACCACCACCCAGCTGTCGCGCCTCGCGGAGGACCTGCGCGAGCACGGCGGCTTCACCGAGCCGCGCGCGTGGGAGTCGATGGTCCGCACGTGGCATCTCGAGGGCCTCGCGGTGCGCCCGGACCACCGCATGATCGGCCACACGGGCTTCCTGCTCACCGCGCGCCGGATGGCGCCCGGCGTCGAGCCGCCGCGCCGCACGCGCCGCCCCGCCAAGGGCGCGTACCCCCACGAGGAGGAGTGGACGCCCGAGGACCTCGGCGAGCGCTCCGTGAGCGACAAGAAGATCCGCAAGGTGCGCCGCGACGCCGAGAGCGCCCGCGACGCCGCGGCCGGGGAGGACTGATGGTCGCCGAGGCCCAGGACGTCATCGCGCGCCTCGAGCGCCAGAACGCCGAGCTCCAGCGCCTGCTCACGCTCGCGCGCGACCAGATCGGGGAGATGCGCGAGAAGCTCGCGGAGGCGTCCCAGCCCCCGCAGACCTTCGCCACGTTCGTCGAGTGGTCCGGCCGCAACGCCGACGTCGTCGCGAGCGGCCGGCGCCTGCGCGTCGCCGTGCTGCCGACCCTCGAGGCGGACCTCGCGCCCGGAGACGAGGTGCTCCTCAACGCGATGAGCGTCGTCGTCGACGTCGCCAAGCCGGACCGGACCGGCCAGGCGGCCATCGTCCGCGAGGTCGTCGACGAGGACCGCCTGCTCGTGGTGTCGCGCGGCGAGGACGAGCGCGTCGTCACCCTCGTCGGCGGCGACGCCCCGCGCCGCGTCCACGAGGGCGACACCGTCATCATCGACCCGCGCACCGGCTTCGCCTCGGAGAAGGTCGAGCGCACCGGCGTCGAGGCGCTGCTGCTCGAGGAGGTGCCCGACATCGACTACTCGTCGATCGGCGGCCTCACCCCGCAGATCGAGCGCATCCGCGACGCGATCGAGCTGCCGCTCGTCCACCCCGAGCTCTACCGCGAGCACGCGCTGCGCCCGCCGCGCGGCCTGCTGCTCTACGGCCCTCCCGGCTGCGGCAAGACCCTCATCGCGAAGGCGGTCGCGCACTCGCTCGCCGACGCGGTGGGCGCGGACCGCTCGTACTTCCTGTCCGTCAAGGGCCCGGAGCTGCTCAACAAGTACGTGGGCGAGACCGAGCGCTACATCCGCACGATCTTCGAGCGTGCCCGCGCCAAGGCCCACTCGGGCGCCCCGGTCGTCGTGTTCTTCGACGAGATGGACGCGCTGTTCCGCGCCCGCGGCTCCGGCGTGAGCTCCGACATGGAGACCACGATCGTGCCGCAGCTCCTCACCGAGCTCGACGGCGTCGAGGCGCTGGGCAACGTCATCGTCATCGGCGCCTCCAACCGCGAGGACATGATCGACCCCGCGATCCTGCGCCCCGGCCGCCTCGACGTGAAGATCGAGATCTCGCGCCCCAGCCCCGAGGCCACGGCCGACATCTTCGGCAAGTACCTCACCGCCGAGCTGCCGCTCGCGCAGGCGGAGCTCGACGCGCACGGCGGCGACCGCGACGCCACGGCGCGCGGCCTCATCGACGCGGGCGTGTCCCGGATCTTCGCGCACGGCGACGCGTCGCGGCACGTGTCCGGCGCGGTCGTGCGCAACGTCGTCGACCGCGCGAAGACCGCCGCCATCAAGGGCGTCGTCGCGGGCCACGCCAAGGGACTCACGCGCGCGCACCTCGAGGTCGCGGCGGACCAGGAGCTCGCCGAGGCGCGCTCCGTCGCCGCGGGCACCCTCGCGGGGGAGTGACGTGAGGGTCGCGGGGATCGAGACCGAGTACGGCATCGTCGACCCGGACGAGCCGCGCGCCAACCCCATCCTCATGTCGTCGCGCCTCGTGACGGCGTGCCGGGCGTGGGCGGGCGAGGCGACGAGCCGCTGGGACTACGGCGGCGAGGACCCGCTCCAGGACCAGCGCGGCTTCCGCCGCTCGCGCCTCGGCGCCTCGGAGGACCTCCTCACGGACGCCGCCGAGTTCGACGCCGCCGAGGGCCGGGTCACGCTGCGCCGCCGCCGCGGCTCGTGGGAGGACCCCGCGCACCTCAACGCGGTGCTCGCCAACGGCGCGCGCTTCTACGTCGACCACGCGCACCCCGAGTACAGCGGGCCCGAGGTCACCGGCGCGCACGATGCGGTGGTCTGGGACCGCGCGGGCGACGCCATCGCGCTCGCGGCGGCCGCGCGCTACGCCGAGGACGAGGGCTCCCGGGTCGAGCTCTACAAGAACAACGTCGACGGCAAGGGCGCGAGCTACGGCACGCACGAGAACTTCCTCGTCGACCGCGCGGTGGCGTTCGACGACCTCGCGCGACGGCTCACCCCGCACCTCGTCACGCGCCAGGTCTACACGGGCGCCGGCCGCGTCGGCCTCGGCCAGTTCGGCGAGGAGCCCGGCTTCCAGATGTCCCAGCGCGCGGACTACATGGAGGCCGAGATCGGCCTCGAGACCACGCTGCGCCGGCCCATCGTCAACACGCGCGACGAGCCCCACGCCGCGCGCGACCGCTACCGCCGCCTCCACGTCATCATCGGCGACGCCAACCTCTTCGACGTCGCCACGCTCCTCAAGATCGGCACCACGTCGCTCGTCCTGTCCGCGATCGAGGCCGACGACGAGCGCCTCGACGCGCTCGAGCTCGCCACACCCGTCGAGGACGTCCAGACCGTGTCGCGCGACCTCGGGCTGCGCGCCCGCCTCGAGCTCGCGAGCGGCGAGACCGCCACCGCGCTCGAGATCCAGCGCGCGCTGCTCGAGATCTGCCGCGCCTACGCCACCGACGCCGGCGACGCCGCCGTCCTCGCCCGCTGGGAGGGCGTGCTCGAGCGGCTCGGCTCCGACCTGTTCTCCGCCGCGCGCGAGGTCGAGTGGGTCGCCAAGCTCCAGCTCCTCGGCAGGCTGCGCGCGCGCCACGCGAGCGAGACCCACCCCTCGGGCCTGCCGTGGGACGATGCGCGGCTCGCCGCCATGGACCTCCAGTGGAGCCGCCTCGGGGACGGCTGGGCGACGCGCCTCGCCGACGCGGGCCAGGTCGAGCGCATCGCGTCCGACGAGGACGTCGCGGCCGCGACCACCCGCGCGCCGCAGGACACGCGGGCGCGCCTGCGCGGCGGCATCGTCGCGGCGCGGCCCGACCTCGTCGACGCCGCCGGCTGGTCGACCGTCGTGCTCGACCGCGAGACCGACCACGGCCACCTCGAGGTGGTCCACCTCGACGAGCCCGGCGCGGCGCGCCACCCCCTCCTCGACGCGCTCATGGACGGATAGACTCGCGGCATGGCCCAGCTCAACGCGCAAGGACAGCCCTACGAGGACGACGCCCCCGAGCCGGAGGCGCCCGCCCCGGCCGCCGCGACCGCCTCGACGGACGCGCTCGACGACCTCCTCGCGGAGATCGACGGCTCGCTGCAGGTCAACGCGGAGCAGTTCGTCCGGTCGTTCGTCCAGAAGGGCGGCCAGTAGCCTCCCGCGGGCGCCGCACCATGCTCTCCACCGACATCCCGCCGCCGCTCGACGTCGACCCCGCCCGCCGCATCTTCGGGCTCGAGACCGAGTTCGGCCTCCACCTCGACTCCGGCGCCGCGCGCCCGGTCACGCCCGAGGAGGTGGCCGGCCACCTCTTCCACTCGGTCGTGCAGTGGGGCCGCTCGTCCAACGTCTTCCTGCCGAACGCGTCGCGCCTCTACATCGACGTGGGCGCGCACCCCGAGTACGCGACCGCCGAGTGCGACACCCTCACCGACCTCATCGCGTACGACAAGGCCGGCGAGCGCATCGTCCACGGCCTCGTCGCCGGGGGAGAGGAGCGGCTGCGCGCCGCGGGCGTCGAGGGCACCATCCACCTCTACAAGAACAACACCGACTCCGCGGGCAACAGCTACGGCTGCCACGAGAACTACCTCGTGCGCCGCCGCGCGGACTTCAAGGCCTTCGCGTCCGCGCTGCTGCCGTTCCTCGTGACCCGGCAGATCGTCGCCGGCGCGGGCACCATCACGCGCACGCCGTCGGGCGCGCACTACAGCTTCTCGCCGCGGGCGGACCACATGTGGGAGGGCCTCAGCTCCGCCACCACCCGCTCGCGCCCCATGATCAACACGCGCGACGAGCCGCACGCCAACGCCGAGCTCTACCGGCGCATGCACGTCATCGTCGGCGACTCGACGATGGCTGAGCCGACCGCCCTGCTCAAGGTGGGCGCCACCGACCTCATCCTGCGCCTCATGGAGGCGCGCGTGGTGCTGCCGGAACTCACGCTCGCGCGCGAGATGCAGGCCATCCGCGACGTCGCGCACGACCTCACGGGCCGGGCCACGGTCGAGCTCGTCGACGGCCGCCGCCTCACCGCGGTCGAGGTGCAGCAGGAGTACATCGACCTCGTGCGCCGGCACCTCGGGGGCGTCATCGCGCGCACCGACGAGGTCGACCGGATCCTCGACCTGTGGCAGCGCGGCGTCGACGCGGTCCGCACGCAGGACTTCTCCGGCGTCGAGACCGAGCTCGACTGGGCCATCAAGCACCGCCTGGTGATGCGCTACCGCGAGAAGCTGGGCTGCGACCTCGACGACGCGCGGCTCGCCCGCCTCGAGCTCGCGTTCCACGACGTGTCGCCCGAGCGCGGCCTCTTCAACCGGCTCCAGGAGCAGGGGCTCGCCCGGCGCATCGTCTCCGACGCCGACATCGAGCGCGCGATGACCGTCGCGCCGCAGACCACCCGCGCGCGCCTGCGCGGCGCGTTCGTCACGCGCGCCCTCGAGTCGGGCCGCGACTTCACCGTCGACTGGGTCCACCTCAAGATCGCCGGATCGTCGGGCACGACGGTCCTGCTCAAGGACCCCTTCCGCACCGAGGACGCGCGCGTCGACGCGCTCCTCGAGGCGTTGAACCCCGCCTGACCGGCCGTAGACTCGTACGGTCCCGAAAGGAATACTCCCTCATGCGTCGTCTCGCCGTGCTCGCGCTCGCCCTCGTGCCCCTGGTGCTCGGGGCCTGCAGCGCCACGTCGTCGGATGTCGACCCCAGCGCGTCGCCGTCGGGCGACATCTCCGACATCGTCATCGGCGGCTCGGACACGCTCGCGCCCTCGCTCGAGTTCACGCCCGGGCTCGACTACACCGAGGAGCAGTCGAGGGTCGTGTGGGACGGCGAGGGCGAGTACCTCGCGGACGGGCAGCCGCTGCTGCTCGACATCTACGGCGCCTCGCTCGACGACGGCACCACCCTCATCAACACGTACGACGGGCTGCCGCGGTCGTTCCTGCTCGCGCCCGAGGTCGTGGGCGAGGAGCTCTACGAGCGCCTCCTCGACGTGCGCGTGGGCGCGCGCCTGCTCGTCGTCGCGCCGCCGTCCTTCGAGTCCGAGGCGGAGCCGCCGATCGCGATGGTGATCGACGTCCTGCCCGACCACGCGGTCGGCACCGAGGTCGACCCGGGCCCCGACCTGCCCGTCGTCACGCGCTCCGCGACCGGCGAGCCCTCCGTCACCATCCCCAAGGGCCCGGGCCCGAGCGACCTGCAGATCGCGACCCTGATCCAGGGCTCGGGGCCGCAGGTGAAGGACGGCTCGTACCTCACCGTCAACTACACCGCGTGGTACTGGTCCGCCGGCAAGGACGAGGACGGCAAGTGGAAGAAGGGCGACGTCCTCGACTCGTCGTGGCCCGTCGAGACCGCGCCGTTCGAGCTCCAGATCGGCTCGGGCCAGGTGGTCCGCGGGCTCGACGAGGGCCTGCTCGACCAGACCGCCGGCTCCCAGGTCCTGCTCGTGGTGCCCGCGAGCTACGGCTACGCGTCCACGGGCACGCTCGTCTTCGTCGTGGACATCCTCGACGTGTGGAATCCGGAGGGAAGTGCCTGATGGGTGTGGCAGTCCGACTCATCCCGTGCCTCGACGTCGACGCCGGCCGCGTCGTCAAGGGCGTCAACTTCGAGAACCTCCGCGACGCTGGCGACCCCGTCGAGCTCGCGGCCGCGTACGGCGCCGCGGGCGCCGACGAGGTGACCTTCCTCGACGTCACCGCGTCCTCCGGCAACCGCGAGACCACGTACGACGTGGTCCGCCGCACCGCCGAGCAGGTCTTCGTGCCGCTCACCGTGGGCGGCGGCGTGCGCTCACCCGAGGACGTCGACACGCTGCTGCGCGCCGGCGCCGACAAGGTGGGCGTCAACACCGCCGCGATCGCGCGCCCCGAGCTCATCTCCGACATCGCGCGCCGCTTCGGCAACCAGGTGCTCGTGCTGTCCGTCGACGCGCGCCGCTGCCAGGACGGCACCGTCACGCCCTCGGGCTTCGAGGTCACCACCCACGGCGGACGCCAGGGGACCGGCATCGACGCGGTCGAGTGGGCGCGCCGCGGGGCCGAGCTGGGCGCGGGCGAGATCCTGCTCAACTCGATGGACGCCGACGGCACCACCGACGGCTTCGACCTCGACATGATCGCCGCCGTGCGCAAGGTCGTCGACGTGCCTCTCATCGCCTCGGGCGGCGCCGGCACCGTCGAGCACTTCGTCGAGGCCGCCCAGGCGGGCGCCGACGCCGTGCTCGCGGCCTCCGTCTTCCACTTCGGCACGCTCTCCCTCCAGGAGGTCAAGGACGCGATGCGCGCAGCCGGGATCGAGGTCCGATGACGTCGCGCGACCAGGCGCGCCGCTACGAGGTCTCCGGCCGCTTCTCGCGGAAGGCCGTCCAGCTCCTCGCCCACGCGGTGCGCGAGCAGCCGTGGCAGTTCGGCATCGCCGTCGCCGCGGCCGCGACCTTCAGCCTCCTCACCGTGCTCTTCGGCACGCTGCTGGGCGACATCACCGACGAGGTCGTCATCCCCGGCGTCGCCGGCGAGCCCATCCAGGGCTACTGGGGCAGCGTGACGCAGGACCCGTCGACGGCGATCTGGATCGCGGGCGCCGCGTTCCTCCTCATCGGCGTCGCCAACGCGATCCTCGTGGGCATCCGCCGCACGGTCCAGGGCTTCGCCGTCGCCGGCGTGGGCGCGCGCCACCGCCGCGTCGTCGCCGACGCGCTCGCGTCCCTGCCGCTCGGCTGGCACCGGTCCAACCCCTCGGGCCGCATGCTGTCCGCGATGTCCTCCGACTCGGAGACCGCGACGTCGCCCCTGCACCCGTTCGCCTTCACCGTCGGCTCGTTCGTCATGATGATCGCCGCAGGCGTGACGATGTGGCGCATGGACCCGTGGCTCGCCGTCACGGGCCTCGCGGTCGTGCCGATCATCTTCGCCATCAACGTGGTCTACGAGAAGGTCATCACGCCGCGCTGGGACCTCGGGCAGAGCCTGCGCGCCGACGTGTCGACCATCGCCCACGAGAGCTTCGAGGGCGGCACCGTCGTCAAGGCGCTCGGCGCGGAGGACCGCGAGACCGCGCGCTTCGCGAAGGTCGCGCGCGACCTGCGCGACGCCGACACCCGCGTGGGCCACACCTCCGCGTGGTTCGAGCCGATGATGGACGTCATCGTGCCGCTCGGCGCCGTGTCCCTCATGATCGTCGGCTCGGTGCGCGCCGCCGCCGGCGCCGTCTCCGTCGGCGACGTCGTCTCCGCGATCTACCTGGTCACCCTCATGGCGGTCCCGATCCGCGGCCTCGGCTGGGTCCTCGGCCAGATGCCGCAGGCGCTCGTCGCGTTCCGCCGCATCGGCACCATCGCGCAGGCCGCCACCGAGGTCGACGAGCCCGGCCACCTCGAGATCGCCCGGGACGGCGCGGGCGAGGTGCGGTTCGACCGCGCCTCGATCGCGGCAGACGACGGCGACGGCGAGCTGTCGGTCATCCTCGAGGAGATCTCGCTCGAGCTGCGCCCCGGCACGGTCACCGCCCTCGTCGGCTCCACCGGCTCCGGCAAGTCGACCGTCGCCCTCGCCGCCGCGCGCCTCGCCCGGCCCGCGGAGGGCGCCGTCACCCTCGACGGCACCGACCTCGAGGCCATCGCGCGCCTGGGCTCGCACGTCGCCCTCGTGCCGCAGACCGCGTTCGTCTTCGCGGGCACGGTGCGGGACAACGTCACCCTCGGGGAGGACCACTCCGACGAGCAGGTGTGGGACGCGCTGCGCCGCGCCAACGTCGTCGACGTCGTGGAGCGGCTGGCCCGCGACGACCGCACGGGCCTCGACGCCGTGCTCGCCGAGCGCGGCATGAACCTGTCCGGCGGACAGCGTCAGCGCCTCGCCCTGGCGCGCGCGCTCGTGCGCCGGCCCCGCGTGCTGGTCCTCGACGACGCGACCAGCGCGGTCGACCCGCGCGTCGAGCGCGAGATCCTCACGGGCCTCGCGGGCGAGGACGGGCCCACCGTGCTCGTCATCGCCTACCGCCTCGCGTCGATCATGCTCGCCGACCACATCGTGCACGTCGAGCGCGGCCGCGTGGTCGACGCCGGCACGCACGGCGACCTGCTCGCGCGCGACGCGGGCTACCGCGAGCTGGTGCTCGCGTACGAGGAGGACTCGCGTCGGCGGGCCGAGGAGCAGGCGGGGTACGTGGGATGAGCGGGCAGATGACGATGCGCCGGCTGTTCCGGCGCGGCCTCCAGCTGAGCCCCGAGTTCCGCAAGGGCCTCGGCGTCACCCTCGGCCTGGCCGCCCTCGCGGCGACGGGCCGCGCCGCGACCCCCTTCCTCACCCAGCGCGTCACCGACCTGGGTCTGCTCGCGCCGGGCGGCGTCGACATCGGCGTCGTCGTGCAGTACGCCGCGGCGGGCGCCGCCGTGCTCGTGATGTCGGCCTTCGTCGCGTGGCGCGTGCGGGTGCGCATGGTGACCGCCGCCGAGGCAGGTCTCGCGACCTTGCGCATCACGGCCTTCGGCAAGGTGCACGAGCTGTCCATGCTCACGCAGAACGAGGAGCAGCGCGGCCGCTACGTCTCGCGCGTGACCGGCGACGTCGAGACGATGCGCGACCTCATGCAGTGGACCGGCGCGGCGATGATGATCGCCGCGATGGAGTCCGCGGTCGTGTTCGTCGTGATGCTCGCGTACTCGTGGCAGCTGTCCTTCCTGGTGCTGCTCGCCTTCATCCCGATGGTGATGTCGCTGCTGTGGATCCAGCCGCGCGTGCGCGCGGCGTTCGACGTCGTGCGCTCGAAGATGGCCGACCTGCTCGGCCTCACGTCGGAGCAGCTCGTCGGCATCTCCACCATCCGCGCGTACGGCGTGCAGCAGCGCATGCGCGACCAGTTGGGCAAGGAGATCGACGACATCCAGCGCGCGGAGAAGCGCGCGTCGCTGCTCGCGTCCCTCAACTTCTCGTCGACGGTGCTCGGCCAGTCGCTCGCGACCGGCATCGCGCTCATCGGCGGCACGCACCTCGCGCTGCGCGGCGACATCACGGTCGGCACGGTCGTGGCCTTCGCGTTCCTCGTCTACATGTTCTCGGGCCCGCTCATGTGGATCATCGAGATGCTCGCGGAGATGCAGCGAGCCGTCGTGGGCTGGCGCCGCGTCGTCGAGCTCGTCGACCAGGAGGTCACGGTCGCGGACCCGGCCGAGGACGGCACCGCCATCCCGCACGGGCGCGGCGACCTCCACGTCGACGGCGTCCGGCTCACGTACCCGGGCGGTCCGGAGGTGCTCAAGGGCGTCGACCTCGACCTGCCCGCGGGCAAGCGCCTCGCGCTCGTCGGCCAGACCGGCTCCGGCAAGACGTCGCTCGCGCGCCTCATGTCGCGCTTCTTCGACCCGACCGAGGGCGCCGTCCGCGTCGGCGGCGTCGACCTGCGCGAGGTGCCCATGGGATCCCTGCGCCGCTCGGTCGCGGTGGTGCCGCAGGAGGGCTTCCTCTTCGACGGCAGCATCCTGTCCAACCTCGCGTACGCGCTGCCCGACGCCAGCCCCGACGACCTCTCGCGGCGTGCGCACGCCGCCTTCGAGTCGCTCGGGCTCGACGGCTGGGTGAACACCCTGCCGCACGGCCTCGACTCGCACGTGGGTCCCCGGGGCGAGCTGCTGTCGGCGGGCGAGCGCCAGCTCGTGTCGATCGCGCGGGCCTACCTGCGCGACCCCGACCTGCTCATCCTCGACGAGGCCACCTCTGCCGTGGACCCCGCGACCGAGGTGCGCATCTCGCGCGCCCTCGAGTCGCTCATGCAGGGCCGCACCGCGGTGGTCATCGCGCACCGCCTGTCGACCGCCGAGCGCGCCGACATCGTGGGCGTGATGGAGCAGGGCGAGCTGGTCGAGGTCGGCCACCACGACGAGCTCGTCAAGGCCGGCGGGATCTACGCGGGGCTGCACGCGGCCTGGGTGGCGCAGACGCGCGACTGAGCCCGCGCATCGTCCCTGCCTGCGGGACGCTCGACCCTCGCGGGCGGGCGAATCGTCGGCCTTGCCCGGTTCGCGTCGGCGTGTGCGGATGCTCACGCGTCGTGTCGCTCGTCGCGCGGGGCGCAGGGTGGTTTCATAGGCGCGGAGCCGACCCGACGGGCGGCGAGACCTGAAAGGGAGCGGCGGTGACGGAGTCCTTGGCGGCGAGCGTGCGCGGCCTGCGCCACGAGGCGTACGCGTCGCACCTGGCGCGGCTCGAGACGCTCACGGTGCGGGAGCTCGTGGAGCTGTCGAAGGCGCGCCGCATCGGGCTGACCGAGGTGTTCGACATCCTGGCCGACACCGACTTCCTCGTCGGCGACTGGCACCCCGCGTGGCGCGAGGCCTACGACACCGTCCGGCGCGTGTGCGCCGAGCGCGGCCTCGACGGGCTGCCGATCCTGTGCGCCGCCGCCTCCGACGCCGCCGCGTGCCAGGCGCTCGCGCGGCTGTTCGGCTCGGACGTCGGCATCGACATCCACGTGCGGCTGTCGGAGCCGTGGCGCTTCGTCATGGAGCGCGGCGCCCGCCTCTGACCGCGCACCCCGCCGGACAGTCCGCACGGATCTCGCGGCGACACGCCGCGCGTACGCCGCGCATCGTCCCTCCGCACCGGCGTGTCGCCGGTGCAACCGTGCGCACCGTCGGAGTGGCGGCGTGGAAGGATGGGCGGCATGCCGCTCGACGCTGACATCGCCGCGCGCCTCAAGCGCGATCCCGCCGGACTCGTCTGCGCCGTGGTGCAGCAGCACGACACCCGCGAGGTGCTCATGGTGGCGTGGATGAACGACGACGCCCTCCACGAGACCCTCACCACGGGCCGCGCCGTCTACTGGAGCCGCTCGCGTCAGGAGCTGTGGCGCAAGGGCGACACCTCCGGCAACGTCCAGCGCGTGGTCCGCGCGAGCCTCGACTGCGACGGCGACGCGCTGCTGCTCGAGGTCGATCAGCGGGGTCCCGCGTGCCACACGGGCACCCGCACGTGCTTCGAGGCCGGCGGAGACCTGGGCGCCGTGGACGGGCTCGCGGGGGAGACCCCGTGACCGCCGTGCGCGTCGAGTGGGGCCAGACCTGGCCGACGCTCGAGGGCTTCGTCGAGCTGGGCGCGTCCCACCGCGTCGTCCCCGTGGTCCGCCGCGTCCTCGCGGACTCGCTCACCCCGGTCGCCGTCTACCGCGCGCTTGCGCAGGAGCGTCCGGGCACCTTCATCCTCGAGTCCGCCGAGCCTGACGGCTCGCGCGCACGCTTCTCCTTCGTGGGCGTCCGCTCGCGCGCGATGCTCACCGTCGACGGGGACGATGCGCGGTGGTCGGGCGACGTGCCCGTGGGCCTCGCCGACGGGGCGCCCCTCGAGGTCATCGCGCACGTGCTCGAGGAGATGCGCTCCGAGGCGATCGAGGGCCTCCCGCCGCTCACGGGCGGCATGGTCGGCGTGCTCGGCTGGGACATCATCCGCCAGTGGGAGCCCACGCTGCCGATGAAGGCGCCGCGCGAGCTGGACGTGCCCGACGTGCTGCTCCTCCTCGCGACGGACATCGCCGCGATCGACCACCGCGACGGCTCGGTGTGGCTCATCGCCAACGCCGTCAACGCGGACGCGCAGGAGAGCGGCATCGACCGCGCGTACGAGGACGCCGTCGCGCGTCTCGACCGCATGCAGCGCGAGCTCGAGGCGGCGACCCCGGGCCCGGTGTCCGTGCTCGGCGACGGGGACGACCCCGTGGTCGCCCAGCGCAGCGCGCCGGGGGAGTACGAGAAGGCGGTCGCGTTCGCCAAGGAGGCGATCCGCGACGGCGAGGTCTTCCAGATGGTGCCCTCGCAGCGCTTCGACGTGCCCTGCGAGGCGACTCCGCTCGAGGTGTACCGCGTCCTGCGCACCCTCAACCCGAGCCCGTACATGTACTACTTCCAGCTCGAGGACGACCGGGGCCGCGAGTTCGCGGTCGTCGGCGCGAGCCCCGAATCGCTGTGCACCGTCAAGGACGGGCGCGTGTCGACGTTCCCCATCGCGGGCTCGCGCCCGCGCGGCGCGACGCCGGGGGAGGACAAGGCGCTGCAGGAGGAGCTGCTCGCGGATCCCAAGGAGGTCGCGGAGCACATCATGCTCGTGGACCTCGCGCGCAACGACCTCGTCAAGGTGTGCGAGCCGACCTCCGTCGAGGTGGTCGAGTTCATGACGGTCAACCGGTACTCGCACATCATGCACATCTGCTCGACCGTCGTCGGCAGCCTCGAGGCGCCCCACGGCGCGCTCGACGCGTTCACGGCGGTCTTCCCGGCGGGCACGCTGTCCGGCGCGCCCAAGCCGCGCGCGATCGCCCTCATCGACGAGATCGAGCCCACGCGACGCGCCTTCTACGGCGGCGCGGTCGGCTACCTCGACTTCGCCGGCAACATGGACATGGCCATCGCGATCCGCACCGCGCTCATCGAGGACGGCACCGCGCACGTGCAGGCCGGCGCCGGCATCGTCGCGGACTCCGTGCCCGCGAACGAGGACGCCGAGACCAAGCACAAGGCCGCCGCGCTCATCCGCGCGATCAGCACGGCGTCGCGCCTGACGCAGCCCCCGGCTTCGCTAGACTGACGCCGAATTCCACGAGTCCCCGAGGAGTAACCATGTCGAGCGTGCACCTGGAGCCGCAGGACCTTCCCGACGTCGCCCCGCACAACCACGGCCGCACCACCGCGGGCTGGGTCACCAACGTCGGCCTCGTGCTCGCCGCGATCCTCGTGTCGCTCGGCATCGCGATCCCCGTCCACGCGGTCACCTTCGTGGGCATCGGCGTCGCCGTCGTGTCGCTCGCGGCGGGTGCCGCGCTGCGCGCGCTCGGCCACGGCCAGCCGCTCTCCTAGGCACTCTGTGCCGGAATTTGGCGCGTCCTTGAGCCGATCTTTGCGGCGGTAGAGTGGGCGTCATGGGTGGGAGCAGCACGAGCGTTCTGGACAGCATCGTCTCCGGGGTCCTGGAGGACCTCGAGGTGCGCAAGGAGCTGACGTCGATGGACGCGCTCAAGGAGCGCGCCGCGCGGTTGCCCGAGGCGCTCGACGCACGCGCGATCCTCGCGCGTGACGAGGTCGGCATCATCGCGGAGGTGAAGCGCTCGAGCCCGTCGAAGGGCGCGCTCGCCGACATCACCGACCCCGCGCTGCTCGCCACCGAGTACGCCGCGGGCGGCGCCTCCGTCATCTCCGTCCTCACCGAGCAGCGCCGCTTCAACGGATCGCTGTCGGACCTGGACGCGGTGCGCGCCAAGGTCGACGTCCCGATCCTGCGCAAGGACTTCATCGTCACGCCGTACCAGGTGTGGGAGGCGCGCGCGCACGGCGCGGACGTCGTCCTCCTCATCGTCGCGGCGCTCGAGCAGCTCGCGCTCGAGAGCCTCATCGAGCGGGTCCACTCGCTCGGCATGACGGCCCTCGTCGAGGTGCACGACGCCGAGGAGGTGACGCGCGCGGCCGATGCGGGCGCGACCGTCATCGGCGTCAACGCCCGCAACCTCCGCACGCTCGAGGTCGACCGCAACACCTTCGCGAAGCTCGCGCCCACCATCCCCGACGGCATCCTCAAGATCGCCGAGTCCGGCATCCGCGACAGCCACGACGTGGTCGAGTACGCGCGGCTCGGGGCGGATGCGGTGCTCGTGGGCGAGGCCCTGGTCAAGGACCGCGACCCGCGCGCGACCGTGGCTCAGATGGTCGCCGCCGGCGCCCACCCCGCGCTGCGGTCGGTGCGCCCGTGACGGACTCCCTCCAGGCGGCCCCCGGGCCGTACTTCGGCGAGTTCGGCGGCCGCTTCGTCCCCGAGGCGCTCATGGCGGCGCTCGACGAGCTCACCGACGCGTACGAGAAGGCCCGCATCGACCCGGAGTTCACCGGCGAGCTCGACCGTCTCGCCCGCGACTACACCGGGCGCCCCTCGATCCTCACCGAGATCCCGCGCTTCGCGGCCCACGCCGGCGGCGCGCGCATCTTCCTCAAGCGCGAGGACCTCAACCACACGGGCTCGCACAAGATCAACAACGTGCTCGGCCAGGCGCTGCTGACCAAGCGCCTCGGCAAGACCCGCGTGATCGCCGAGACCGGCGCCGGCCAGCACGGCGTCGCGACCGCGACCGCGGCGGCGCTCATGGACCTCGAGTGCGTGATCTACATGGGCGAGGAGGACACCGAGCGCCAGGCGCTCAACGTCGCCCGCATGCGGCTCCTCGGCGCCGAGGTGATCCCGGTCGCCACGGGCACCCGCACCCTGCGCGACGCCATCAACGAGGCGTTCCGCGACTGGGTCACCAACGTCGAGACCACGAACTACGTCTTCGGCACCGCCGCGGGACCGCACCCGTTCCCGGCCATGGTCCGCGACTTCCAGCGCGTCATCTCCGTCGAGGCCCGCGAGCAGATGCTCGCGCTCGGCGGCCTCCCGGACGCGGTGCTCGCGTGCGTGGGGGGCGGCTCCAACGCGATCGGCTCGTTCGACGCGTTCCTCGACGACGAGGGCGTGCGCCTCATCGGCTGCGAGGCCGCCGGCGACGGCGTCGACACCGGCCGCCACGCGGCGACCCTCACCGGCGGGCGCCCGGGCATCCTCCACGGCTCGATGTCGTACATCCTCCAGGACGAGGACGGCCAGACCCAGCCGTCGCACTCGATCTCCGCGGGGCTCGACTACCCGGGCGTCGGCCCCGAGCACACCTGGCTGTCGAGCATCGGCCGGGCCGAGTACTGGCCGGTCACCGACAGCGAGGCGATGGACGCGTTCCGCCTGCTCACCCGCACGGAGGGCATCCTGCCCGCGATCGAGTCCGCCCACGCGCTGGCCGGAGCGATCCGCCTGGGCCGCGAGCTCGGTCCCGGCGCCACGCTGCTCGTGACCCTGTCCGGGCGCGGCGACAAGGACGTCGAGCAGGCCGCGCGATGGTTCGACATGCTTCCGGAGGGGGACGCGTGAGCGCACTGACCGATCGGCTCGACGCATGCAGGGCCGAGGGTCGCGCCGCCCTGGTCGGCTACCTGCCCGTCGGCTACCCTGACGTCGACACGTCGCTCGCCGCGATGCGCGTGCTCGTCGAGGCGGGCTGCGACGTCGTCGAGATCGGCCCGCCCTACTCGGACCCCGTGCTCGACGGCCCGATGATCCAGCACGCCGCCGCCAAGGCGCTCGAGGGCGGGGTCAAGGTGGACGATGCGTTCACCGCCGTCCGGGCCGTCGCCGAGGCGGGCGCGGTGCCCGTGGTGATGAGCTACGCCAACGTCATGCTGCAGCGCGGCTGGTCGTGCTTCGCGAAGGACCTGGTCGCCGCCGGGGGAGCCGGGGTCATCACCCCGGACCTCACGCCCGACGCCGCGCCCGAGTGGGTCGAGGCGGCGCGCGCCGAGGACGTCGACACGATCTTCCTGGTCGCGCCGTCGACCACGCGTGAGCGGATGAAGCTCACGTGCGACGCGTCCCGCGGCTTCGTCTACGCCACGCCGCTCATGGGCGTGACGGGCGAGCGGGCGTCGCTCGGCGACGCCGCGCAACGCGTGGTGTCCGAGGCGCGTGCCGCGGGCGCCGAGCGCGTCTGCATCGGCGTCGGCGTGTCCACGGGCGCGCAGGCCGCCGAGATCGCCGGGTTCGCCGACGGCGTGATCGTCGGCACGGCCTTCGTCCGTGCGCTCGGCGACGAGGGCGACCTCGAGAGCCTGCGCGCCAAGGTCGCCGAGCTCGCCGACGGCGTGAGGAGCGCGCGATGACCACGTCGATCCCCAGCCCGCCCATCGAGTGGAGCTCGTTCTCCCTCGGCCCGCTCACCATCCACGCGTACGCCCTGTGGATCCTGCTCGGGATCTTCGTGGCCCTGTGGCTCACCACGCGCCGCTGGGTCGAGCGCGGCGGCGACGCCGAGGTCGTCGGCGACATCGCCTTCTGGGCGATCCCGTTCGGCATCATCGGCGGGCGCATCTACCACGTCATCACCACGCCCGCCCCGTACTGGGGGCCCGACGGCAACCCGTGGGACGCGCTCAAGATCTGGAACGGCGGCCTCGGCATCTGGGGCGCCGTCGCGCTCGGCGCGCTCGGCGCCTGGATCGGCGCGCGCCGCGCCGGCGTGAGCTTCAGCGCATTCGCGGACTCCGCCGCCCCCGCGGTGCTCATCGCGCAGGCGATCGGCCGCATGGGCAACTACTTCAACCAGGAGCTCTTCGGCCGGCCCACGGACCTGCCGTGGGCGCTGGAGATCGAGCCGGCGTTCCGGCCCGAGGGCTACGAGCAGTTCGCGACGTTCCACCCGACGTTCCTCTACGAGATGGTGTGGAACCTCGCGGGCGCCGCGCTCATCATCTACCTGGACCGGCGCCTCAAGCTCTACGGCGGCCGCGTGTTCTGGCTGTACGTGATGGTCTACGTGTCGGGCCGGCTCTGGATCGAGCACGTCCGCATCGACGATGCGGTGCACATCCTGGGCCTGCGCATCAACGAGTGGGTGTCGATCCTCGTGCTGGCCGGATCGGTGGCCGCCTTCACGGCCCTAGGATGGAGGCAGCGCAAGGCTGCCGAGCGACCGGATCGGTCGCAGCTCGCGGCTCGCGCCTCCCACCCCGAGGACACGACCGCGCAGGGCGAGAAGGACTCGCCCGACGTCGCCGACACCCACGGCGACGGCCCCGCCGGGGCCTGAGAGACGGGATTCCGTGCCTGCCGCCCTTCGCGGTAGGCTGAACGCCCGTGTCAACACCGGGTCGACGGCGCCCCGAAATCTACGAATGTCCCCGTACTCCCGGGGACGCTTAAGGACGGTGTGATGGTCGCGCATCTTGGCGCTCCCCAGCCCGCGGCGGGCCTCTACGACCCCGCGTACGAGCACGACGCCTGCGGCGTCGCCTTCGTCGCGACCCTCCGTGGCACGGCAGGCAGGGACATCGTCGATGCGGGCCTGACGGCCTTGAAGAACCTCGAGCACCGCGGCGCCGTCGGCGCCGAGACGGAGACCGGCGACGGCGCGGGCATCCTCACCCAGGTGCCGGACGCGTTCCTGCGCGAGGTCGCCGGGTTCGAGCTGCCCGCGGCGGGGGAGTACGCCGTCGGCATCGCGTTCCTCACCCCGGGCGCCGAGGCCGCCGAGGTCGCCGCCTTCGAGCGCGCGGCCGAGGACGAGGGCGTCACCGTCCTCGGCTGGCGCGACGTGCCGGTCCACCCCGAGCCGCTGGGCCCGAGCGCCCGCGGCGCCATGCCGACCTTCCGCCAGGTCTTCCTGTCCCGCGACGGGCTCGCCGGGATCGAGCTCGACCGCAAGGCCTACCGCGTGCGCAAGCGCGCCGAGGGCGACGGCGGCCCCTTCTTCGCGTCGCTGTCGTCGCGCACCCTCACCTACAAGGGCATGCTCACGACCTACCAGCTCGAGCAGGTCTTCCCCGACGTCACGCACCCGCTGTTCGCGTCGGAGCTCGCGCTCGTGCACTCGCGCTTCTCGACCAACACGTTCCCGTCGTGGCCGCTCGCGCAGCCGCTGCGCGGAATCGCCCACAACGGCGAGATCAACACCGTCCGTGGCAACCGCAACTGGATGGCCGCGCGCGAGGGCATGCTGCGCTCCGAGCTGCTCGGCGACATGGCGCCGCTCATGCCGGTGTGCACGCCGAGCGCGTCGGACACCGCATCGTTCGACGAGGTGCTCGAGCTGCTGCACCTCGGCGGTCGCCCCATCCACCACGCGCTGCTCATGATGATCCCCGAGGCGTGGCAGAACAACGAGGCGATGGACCCGGCGCGCCGCGCGTTCTACGAGTACCACTCGGGCCTCATGGAGCCGTGGGACGGACCCGCCGCGCTGCACTTCACCGACGGCACCGTCATCGGCGCCACGCTGGACCGCAACGGCCTGCGTCCCGGCCGCTACTGGGTCACGGACGACGGCCTCGTCGTGTGCGGCTCGGAGGCCGGCCTGCTCGACATCGACCCCGCCAAGGTGATCCGCAAGGGTCGCCTCCAGCCCGGCCGCATGTTCCTCGTCGACACCGGCGAGGGCCGCATCGTCGAGGACGAGGAGATCAAGAGCACGCTCGCCTCCGAGCACCCCTACGAGCAGTGGGTGTCCGACAACGCGATCCGCCTGTCCGAGGTGCCGGACCGCGAGCACATCTCGCACTCCGCGCGCTCGGTCCAGCGCCGCCAGCGGGCGTTCGGCTACACGGAGGAGGAGCTCAAGATCCTCCTCGCCCCCATGGGCAAGACGGGCATCGAGCCGATCGGCGCGATGGGCTCCGACACCCCCATCGCGGTGCTGTCGAAGCGCCCGCGCCTGCTGTTCGACTACTTCGTGCAGATGTTCGCGCAGGTGACGAACCCGCCGCTCGACTCGATCCGCGAGGAGATCGTCACCGCCACCGGCGGCGCGCTCGGCCCCGAGCCGAACCTGCTCGAGGCGACGCCCGAGCACGCGCGCAAGATCATCATCGACTTCCCGGTGATCGACAACGACGAGCTCGCCAAGATCCTCCACATCGACCGCGACCCCAAGCGCCGCGGCGTGTTCTCCTCGCGCAAGATCCGCGGCCTCTACCCGGTCAAGGGCGGCGCCGAGGCGCTCGACCACCGCCTCCGCGAGATCTTCCGCGAGGTGGACGAGGCGCTCGAGGACGGCGTGTCCTTCCTCGTGCTGTCGGACCGCGACGCCAACCCGGACCTCGCGCCCATCCCGTCGCTGCTGCTCACCTCGGCGGTGCACCACTACCTCGTGCGCACCCACCGCCGCACGCAGCTGTCGATGGTGGTCGAGGCCGGCGACGTCCGCGAGGTCCACCACGTCGCGCTGCTCATCGGCTACGGCGCCGGCTGCGTCAACCCGTACCTCGCGATGGAGACCGTCGAGGACCTCGCCAAGCGCGGCTACCTCGGCGACGTGGCGCCCCAGGAGGCGACGCACAACCTCATCAAGGCGCTCGGCAAGGGCGTCCTCAAGATCATGTCGAAGATGGGCATCTCGACCATGGCGTCGTACCGCGGCGCCCAGGTCTTCGAGGCCATCGGCCTGTCGCGCGAGCTCGTCGACCTCCACTTCAACGGCACGCCCAGCCAGATCGACGGCGTCGGCCTCGACGTCGTCGCGGCCGAGGTCGAGGCACGCCACGCGGACGCCTACCCGGCCTCCGGCGAGCTGCCGCCCCACCAGCGCCTGCGCACCGGCGGCGAGTACCAGTGGCGCCGCGACGGCGAGGAGCACCTGTTCGACCCGGAGACGGTCTTCAAGCTCCAGCACGCGACCCGCACCCGCCGCTACGACGTGTTCCGCGAGTACACGGACCGGGTGGACGACCAGGCGAAGCGCCTCATGACGCTGCGCGGCCTCCTCGCGTTCGACTCGGACCGCCAGCCCATCCCGCTCGACGAGGTCGAGCCCGTCAGCGAGATCGTCAAGCGCTTCAACACCGGCGCGATGTCGTACGGCTCGATCTCGCAGGAGGCGCACGAGACCCTCGCGGTCGCGATGAACCGCCTGGGCGGCCGCTCCAACACCGGCGAGGGCGGCGAGTCCGTCGACCGCCTCTACGACCCCGAGCGGCGCAGCGCGATCAAGCAGATCGCGTCGGGCCGCTTCGGCGTGACGTCCGAGTACCTGGTCAACGCCGACGACATCCAGATCAAGCTCGCGCAGGGCGCCAAGCCCGGCGAGGGCGGGCAGCTGCCCGGCAACAAGGTGTACCCGTGGATCGGCGAGACGCGTCACTCGACGCCGGGCGTGGGCCTCATCTCCCCGCCGCCGCACCACGACATCTACTCGATCGAGGACCTCAAGCAGCTCATCCACGACGCGAAGAACGCCAACCCCAAGGCGCGCGTCCACGTCAAGCTGGTGGCCGAGGTCGGCGTCGGCACGATCGCCGCGGGCGTCGCCAAGTGCAAGTCCGACGTGGTGCTCATCTCGGGCCACGACGGCGGCACCGGCGCGAGCCCGCTCAACTCGCTCAAGCACGCGGGCGCCCCGTGGGAGATCGGTCTCGCCGACACCCAGCAGACGCTCGTGCTCAACGACCTGCGCGACCGCATCGTGGTCCAGGTCGACGGCCAGATGAAGACGGGACGCGACGTCGTCATCGCGGCGCTGCTCGGCGCCGAGGAGTTCGGCTTCGCGACCGCGCCGCTCGTGGTCGAGGGCTGCGTGATGATGCGCGTGTGCCACCTCGACACGTGCCCGGTGGGCGTCGCGACCCAGAACCCCGAGCTGCGCGCGCGCTTCTCCGGCAAGCCCGAGTTCGTCGAGACGTTCTTCGAGTTCATCGCGGAGCAGGTGCGCGAGCACCTCGCGTCGCTGGGCTTCCGCACCATCGCCGAGGCCGTGGGCCACGTCGAGGTGCTCGAGACGCGCGCCGCGATCGACCACTGGAAGGCGCAGGGTCTCGACCTCGCCCCGGTGCTCGCCCGTCCCCAGGAGGGCGCGGCGCTCATGAACTCCACGACGCAGGACCACGGCCTGGACGAGGCGCTCGACAACGACCTCATCGCGGCCGCCAAGCCCGCGCTCGAGCGCGGTGAGGCCGTTGCCATCGAGCGCGAGGTGCGCAACATCAACCGCACCGTCGGCACGATGCTCGGCTACGAGGTCACGCGCCGGTACCGGGGCGCGGGCCTGCCCGACGACACCATCGACGTGACGTTCCGCGGCAGCGCGGGCCAGTCGTTCGGCGCCTTCGTCCCGCGCGGCATCACGCTGCGCCTCGAGGGCGACGCCAACGACTACGTCGGCAAGGGCCTGTCCGGCGGCCGCGTCATCGTCCGCCCGGCACGCGAGTCGATGCTCGACGAGACCAGCGACGTCATCGCGGGCAACGTGGTCGGCTACGGCGCGACCGGCGGCGAGATCCTGCTGCGCGGCCAGGTGGGCGAGCGCTTCCTGGTCCGCAACTCCGGCGTCACAGCCGTCGTCTCGGGCGTGGGCGACCACGGCCTCGAGTACATGACGGGCGGCACCGCGGTCATCCTCGGCCGCACCGGCCGCAACCTCGGCGCCGGCATGTCCGGCGGCACGGCCTACGTGCTCGACCTGCGTCCCGAGCGCGTCAACGCGCAGGCCCTCGCCTCGGGCGAGCTCACGCTGAGCCCGCTCGACGAGGAGGACGCGGTCATCGTCCGCACGCTCGTCGAGCGCTTCGAGGCCGAGACCCGGTCGCCCGTGGCGCGCGAGCTGCTGTCCGACTGGCCCTCGACCGTGGCGCGCTTCACGCGCGTCCTCCCCGCACAGTACGCACGCGTCCGCGACGCGCTCAACGAGCTCGAGGCGAAGGGCGGGGACCTCTCCGCGCCGGGTGCCTGGGCCGAGTTCCTGGAGGTGACCGGTGGCTGACCCCCGTGGATTCCTGAAGGTCCGGGAGCGGGAGGTCCCGGCCTACCGGCCGGTGCCGGTCCGCCTGCGCGACTGGTCCGAGGTGAAGGACGAGCTCGGGCGCGACGAGGTGGTCCTCAAGCGCCAGGCCGGCCGCTGCATGGACTGCGGCATCCCGTTCTGCCACCAGGGCTGCCCGCTCGGCAACCTCATCCCCGAGTGGAACGACCTCGTGTGGCGCGGCCAGTACCCCGACGCCATCGAGCGCCTGCACGCGACGAACAACTTCCCGGAGTTCACGGGCCGCATCTGCCCGGCGCCGTGCGAGACGTCCTGCGTGCTGGGCATCAACCAGCCCGCCGTCACCATCAAGAACGTCGAGGTCGAGATCATCGAGCACGCGTTCGAGGAGGGCAACGTCACGCCGCACATCGCGCAGCGCCACACCGGCAAGACGGTGGCGGTCGTCGGCTCGGGTCCGGCGGGCCTCGCCGCCGCGCAGCAGCTGACGCGCACCGGCCACACCGTCGCGGTGTACGAGAAGGACGACCGCATCGGCGGCCTGCTGCGCTACGGCGTGCCGGACTTCAAGATGGAGAAGCACGTCATCGACCGCCGCGTCGCGCAGATGGAGCGCGAGGGGACGCGATTCCGCACCGGCATCGCGATCGGCACGGACATGACGTGGGACGACCTCCGCGCCCGCTACGACGCGGTGCTCATCGCGACCGGCGCGCCGGTCGAGCGCGACCTGCCGATCCCGGGCCGCGACCTCGACGGCATCCACTTCGCGATGCCGTACCTCCACCAGGGCAACCAGGCGGTCGCCGGGGACGAGGTCGAGGACCAGATCCACGCGGACGGCAAGCACGTCATCGTCATCGGCGGCGGCGACACCGGCTCGGACTGCATCGGCACCGCCCTGCGTCAGGGAGCCGCGAGCGTCACCACGCTCGCGATCGGCAAGAAGCCGCCGGTCGACCGCCCCGACAACCAGCCGTGGCCCACCGACCCCCGTGTGTTCGAGGTCTCCTCGAGCCACGAGGAGGGCGGCGCGCGCGAGTACCTCGCGTCGACCGTCGAGTTCGTGGGCGACGAGAACGGACATGTGCGATCGCTCAAGGTGGCGGTCACGCAGTACAACGCCGACGGCTCCCGCACCCCGACCCCGGGGACCGAGCGGGAGATCCCGGCGGACCTTGTCCTCATCGCTATGGGATTCACTGGGCCGGAGGTCACGAACCTCCAGGCACAGTCCCAGGTAGCGTTGACGTCGCGCGCTCAGATCGAGCGTGCGGACAACTTCGCGACCACCCAGGACGGCGTGTTCGTGGCCGGCGATGCCGGCCGTGGCGCGTCGCTCGTGGTCTGGGCGATCGCCGAAGGACGCGCGGCCGCGGCCGCGATGGATGAATACTTGACAGGGAGCACCGAGCTCCCGGCGCCGGTGACGGCGCACACGTCGGCGCTGCGCGCCTGAACCGAGGTTGGAGAACATGCGAAACGCGAAGATCGTCTGCACTATCGGACCGGCCACCGCGCCGATTGAGCAGATGCGCAAGCTTGTGGGCGCGGGCATGGACGTCGCCCGCATCAACCGCAGCCACGGCTCCGCCGAGGAGCACGAGCAGGTGTACCGCAACATCCGCCAGGCCGCCGAGGAGTCGGGTCGCAACGTCGCCGTGCTCGTCGACCTGCAGGGCCCCAAGATCCGCCTCGAGAAGTTCGCCGACGGCCCGCACGACCTGGCCGTCGACGACGTCTTCACGATCACCACGCGTGACGTCGAGGGCACCAAGGACATCTGCGGCACCACCTTCAAGGGCCTGCCGGGCGACTGCCGCGTCGGCGACACGCTCCTCATCGACGACGGCAAGGTGCGCCTCGAGGTCACCGACGTGACCGAGACCGACGTCGTCACCAAGGTCGTCGTGCCGGGCCCCGTGTCCAACAACAAGGGCATCAACCTGCCCGGCGTCGCCGTCTCGGTGCCCGCGATGTCGGACAAGGACGAGGCTGACCTCCGCTGGGGCCTCAAGCTCGGCGCGGACTTCATCGCGCTGTCCTTCGTGCGCAACGCGAAGGACTACGAAGACGTCGCCGCGATCATGGCCGAGGAGGGCCGCACGGTCCCCGTCATCGCCAAGGTCGAGAAGCCGCAGGCGGTCGACAACCTCGCCGAGATCGTCGACGCGTTCGACGGCGTCATGGTCGCCCGCGGCGACCTCGGCGTCGAGCTCCCGCTCGAGGAGGTGCCGCTCGTCCAGAAGCGTGCCATCGAGCTGTGCCGCTCGCAGGCCAAGCCCGTCATCGTCGCCACCCAGGTCCTCGAGTCGATGACGCACTCGCCGGTCCCGACGCGTGCGGAGACCTCCGACTGCGCCAACGCGATCCTCGACGGCACCGACGCGGTCATGCTCTCGGGCGAGACGTCGGTCGGCGACTACCCGATCGTCACGGTCGAGACGATGGCCCGCATCGTCAAGAACACCGAGGAGAAGGGCTACTCGCGCATCGCGCCGTACCTGTCGACGCCGCACACCCGCGGTGGCGCCGTCACGCACGCGGCCGCCGAGATCGCCGAGAACCTCGACATCAAGTACATCGTGACGTTCACCCAGTCGGGCGACTCGGCGCTGCGCATGTCGCGCCTGCGTCCGTCGACCCCGATGATCGCCTTCACGCCGTCGGCGGACACCCAGAAGCGCCTCGCGCTGTCCTGGGGCATCCAGGCGGAGCTGGTCGAGAAGGTCGAGTCGACCGACGAGATGGTCAACCTCGTCGACGGCTACCTCAAGACCTCGGGCCGCGCGGTGGACGGCGACTACGTGGTCGTCGTGTCCGGCACCCCGGTGGGCGTGCCCGGCACCACGAACTCGATCTTCGTGCACAAGGTGGGTCAGGTCCGCGGCTAGCGGCACCCGCCTCTCAGGGCCCCGTCGGCTTCGGCCGGCGGGGCCCTTCGCCTTCCCCGGGCGGGCGCGCATCGTCCCGACCTAAGGTGGGAGCAGGCGCGACGATGCGCCGGGCGAGGAGGCGCGCCATGGCCCGCAACGGGGTCCAGCTCATCACCTACGCCGACAGGCTCGCGGGGAACCTGCCCGGGCTCGCGCGGCTGCTCGGCTCGCCGCCGTGGTCCGCGGCGTTCACCGGCGTGCACGTCCTGCCCTTCTTCACGCCGTACGACGGGGCCGATGCGGGCTTCGACCCCGTCGACCACACCGCCGTCGACCCGCGGCTGGGGACGTGGGACGACGTCGGCGCGGTCGGGTCGGGCCGCGACCTCATGGTCGACGTCATCGTCAACCATGTGTCCGCGGACTCGGCGGCCTTCCGCGACTGGCAGGAGAGGGGCGACGCGTCCCCGTACGCGGGCATGTTCCTCACCATGGCCACGGTGTTCCCCTACGGCGCGACCGAGGACGAGCTCGCGCGCATCTACCGGCCGCGCCCCGGGCTGCCGTTCACGCCGTACACCGTGGCGGGGGACAAGCGGCTGGTGTGGACGACCTTCACGCCGCAGCAGATCGACCTCGACGTCGCGCATCCCGGGGCCCGCGCCTACCTCGACGCGATCCTCGACGCGATCGCGGGAGCCGGGGCGACGCTCGTCCGTCTCGACGCGGTGGGCTACGCGATCAAGACGCCGGGCGAGACCTGCTTCATGACGCCCGACACCTTCACGTTCATCGAGCAGTTCACGTCGAGCGCGCGCGAGCGCGGGCTCGAGGTGCTGGTCGAGGTGCACTCGTATTACCGGCGCCAGGTGGAGATCGGCGCGGCCGTCGACCGCGTGTACGACTTCGCGCTGCCGCCTCTCGTCCTCCACGCCCTCGCGACGGGCGACGGCGAGCCGCTCGCCCGGTGGCTCGAGATCCGGCCCGGCAACGCCGTCACGGTGCTCGACACGCACGACGGCATCGGGGTGATCGACGTCGGCGCGGACCAGACCGCGCCCGACGCGCCCGGGCTGCTGCCGCCCGCGGAGCTCGACGCGCTCGTCGAGCGGATCCACGCATCGTCCGGCGGCACGTCGCGCCTCGCCACGGGCGCCGCGGCCTCCAACCTGGACCTCTACCAGGTCAACTGCACCTTCTACGACGCGATGGGAGCCGACGATCACGCGTACCTGGCGGCGCGGGCGGTGCAGTTCTTCACCCCGGGGATCCCGCAGGTCTACTACGTGGGCGCGCTGGCGGGCCGCAACGACGTCGACCTGCTGCGCGAGAGCGGCGTGGGCCGCGACATCAACCGGCATCGCTACGCGCCGGGGGAGGTGGGCCGGGAGCTCGAGCGTCCCGTGGTGCGCGCGCTCATGGCGCTGTGCACGTTCCGGTCGGAGCTGCCCGTGTTCGACGGCGAGTTCGCGTTCGCGCTCGAGGACGGCGTGCTCACCATGAGCTGGCGGGCGGGGGAGGACGAGGCGCAGCTCACGGTGGACCTGCTGTCGCACCGCGCGGGGCTGTGGTGGCGCCACGCGGGCCTCGACGGGTCGACCGACGACCTGCTGGCGGACCCGCCGGTCCTCGAGGGCTGAGCGGCCCGCGCTCCGTCGGCCCGCCGGTGACGCGCGAAGGCCCCGCCGGCGTGCACCGGCGGGGCCTCCGCGTCAGGGTCGAGCGCTCCGGGGCGGGGTTAGCGGTCCGCGTCCTGCGCGAACAGCCAGTCGAGGATGACGTCGCTCGAGTACGTCGGGATCCACGACAGGTGGCTGAAGACCGGCGTGGTGCCCGCCTCGATGGTGGTGAAGATGTGCTCGCTGCCGGCGTGCTTCGCCTCCTTGGCGGCCGCCTTCGCGAGGACCTCCTGCTCGGCGTCGGGCAGCAGGCCCGACCACTCCGACCACACGACCGGCGTGCCGGCGGACTCGAGCGCCTCGAACACGCGGAAGTCGGAGCCGTCCGCGTAGTAGTCGACCACGAAGTCGTCCTCGGAGTGGACGGCCCAGATCGGGAAGTCGGCGAGCTCGGCCGCGGCCGCCTCGACGTCCTGGACACCGCCGCCGCACACCACCACGGCGCCGGCGAAGAGGTCGCTGTGCTCCTGCAGGATCGCCCACGACCCGTACGAGCCCATCGACAGGCCGGTCAGGTAGATGCGCGAGGTGTCGACGTCGGGGTGCGACGCGACGAAGTCCTCGACCAGCTCGATCACGGCCGCCTGCATCTGCGGGGCCCACCAGGCGCCCTTGGTGGCGTCGAACGGGTCGGCCTGGGGCGACAGGACGTAGGCAGGGTCGGCCTTCTGGCGCTCGTCGGAGGCGAAGACCGTCGAGATCTGGTTGCCCGCCAGCTGGCTGAAGTTGTTCGAGCCGCTCTCGCCGAAGCCGTGCAGCGACACGACGAGCGGGTAGCCGTCCTTCTCGGCCGTGCCCTCCGGGGTGAAGTAGCGGTAGTCGAGCACCGGACCCGCGGTCGTGGCGAGGCTGCCCACGGCGTAGTCGTCGATGAGGAGGTTGTCGACGTCGGAGCTCGTCACGACGTTGTCGGGCTGCGCCGCGACGATGTGGTTGCGCTTGCCGATGTCGCCGACCTGCGCGACCGTGTAGCCGCCGGAGAGGTCGTAGTAGTGGGTGATCGTGGTCGACCAGTCGACGTAGGACGCCGTGGCCGTGGCCTCGGTCTGGTCGAGCTCGAGGATGACGTACCGGCCGGCGCGCTGCTCGCCGGTGATCTCGGGCGTGGCGCTCGTGTACGCCGCGGTGACGGTGCGCTCGCCGACGAGCGGCGCGATGCCGCCCTCGCCGAGGTCCACGTCGACGTCGAAGGCCGCGGCGTCGAGGCCCGACTGGCCGAACTTCAGCTCGCGGTCGTACTCGATCGCGACGGCGGCGACCTTGAGGCCGTCGGGCGCCACCTGGGTGATGAGGGTCGCGTCGATGGCGGTGGCGCCGTCGGTGTCGACGGCGGCCGTTGCGGCGGCGCCGCAGGCGGTGGCGGCGAGCGCCGCCGCGGTGACTGCTGCGGTTCTGGTCCACAGGGCTGTCATGAGGGAGTCTCCTCGTTGAGATCGCAGGGGTCCCGCGTAGATCGCGGGACGCCGGCCGGCTGCATTGCCGTCCGGTGCTCGGACGCTATCGACCCTGGAAGACGCGCAATGGCGCACACGTGACTTATGGCACGAACTGTCATGTTCGTCGCAAGATCTGCGCGACGCGGGCCTCTGCGATGGCGCGCTCGGCCATGGGCCGGCCTGCTCGCAGGACCTGCTCTCCGGACCGGCCGCCTACCGACCGTCGACTGTCAGCCGGAACGTCAGCCCGACCGTCAGCCGGGCCGGCTTCCGACAGGCTCCACGGGCGCCTCGGGGCGCCCGCGCGGCTACTCGGCCGTCAGCTCGTCGGCCGCGCCCTCCTGGGCATCGGGCCCGCCCCGCATCGACTCCCAGTCGCGGGGGCCGAGGTCGGGCACCTTGCGCTCGTAGCCGCGCGCGAACAGCGGCGAGGAGATGAGGAAGTCGGCGGTCGCGACGTTCGACGCGATGGGGATGTTCCACAGCGCGCCCAGGCGCAGCAGCGCCTTGACGTCGGGGTCGTGCGGCTGCGGCTCGAGTGGGTCCCAGAAGAAGATGAGCATGTCGATCGCGCCCTCGGCGATCCGTGCGCCGATCTGCTGATCGCCGCCCACCGGGCCCGAGAGGAAGCGGTGCACCCGGAAGCCGAGCTCGAACTCGAGCATCGTGCCCGTGGTGCCGGTCGCGTAGAGCTGGTGGTGGGCGAGGCTGCCCTTGTTGAAGGAGGCCCACTCGAGCAGCTCGGCCTTCTTGTTGTCGTGCGCAACCAGCGCGATGTGCAGGGTGGTGGCATGCGTCATGGGGGCGCTCCTCACGTCTCGAGACGAGCATCCCACGGCCGGGCGCGAGAGGCGTCGCCGGAGGTCCCGCACGGTCGCGCTCGCGCGGGCGGGGCATGGGGGCCGGCGCTGGGACGGCCGCATCTGCGACCTCGGTCCTAGGACCGATGCGTACCCCGGGTGGGATTCGAACCCACAACACCGCGGGTTTGAGCCGCGTGCCTCTGCCAGTTGGGCTACCGGGGCGAGGGCACTAGGCTAGCGCCTGTGACTGATGCGAAGGACGCTCCCCAGGCGGAGCAGGAGACCCAGGCCCCCAAGCGTGCGCGCCGCGCCGTCGTCGCGGAGGACGAGGCGCTCATCCGCATGGACATCGTCGAGACCCTCCGCGAGGGCGGCTACGACGTCGTCGGCGAGGGCGCGAACGGCGAGGAGGGCGTCGCCCTCGCGCGCGAGCACAAGCCCGACGTGGTCGTCATGGACGTGAAGATGCCCGTGATGGACGGCATCACGGCCGCGGAGCAGATCGCCAAGGAGCGCATCGCCCCGGTCGTGCTCCTCACCGCGTTCTCGCAGACCGAGCTCGTCGAGCGCGCGCGCGACGCGGGTGCCATGGCGTACGTGGTGAAGCCCTTCACCCCGGGCGATCTGCTGCCCGCCGTGGAGATCGCCGCGTCCCGTTACGTGGAGATCCGGGCCCTCGAGTCGGAGATCGCCGACATCAACGAGCGCATGGAGACCCGCAAGAAGGTCGAGCGCGCCAAGGGCCTCCTCATGGAGAAGATGAAGCTCAACGAGCCCGAGTCCTTCCGGTGGATCCAGAAGACCTCGATGGACCGTCGTCTCACCATGCGAGAAGTGGCTGAGGCGGTCATCGAGCAGATGGGCGGAAAGTAGAGCAAACCGCTCTGCCGTGCTCAGTTCGGTCACAAAATCGTGATGGACACGACGCAATCGCGTAACAGGCTCCCGCTACCGTGACGGTTACCGCGACGAGGAACTCCCCTCGCCGCGCACTAACCAAGGTGAGATCGTCTCACCTAGTGGGAGGAAGAAACATGGCACGATGGAACTCCATCGCCCGTGGCGCGGCCGTCGCCGCCGTCGCGACCATTTCCCTCGCCGCGTGCTCGTCTGAGGCGAGCGACAGCGGTTCGAGCTCGAGCGCCGACGGTGGCTCGGGCGAGGGTCTGAAGGTTGGTTCGCTGCTGCCGATCACCGGTTCGCTCGCGTTCCTCGGCCCGCCGGAGATCGCCGGTGTGGACCTCGCGATCAAGGAGATCAACGAGGCCGGCGGTGTGCTCGGCTCGGACGTCACCGTCCAGCACGAGGACTCCTCGGACACCGACAACCCGAACATCACCTCGGACTCGGTCACCAAGCTTCTCAGCGGCGGCGTCTCCGTCGTCGTCGGTGCGGCCTCGTCCTCGGTCACGCTCAACGCGGTGGACGACATCACCAACGCGGGCGTCGTGCAGATCTCGCCGGCGAACACCGCGACCAGCCTCTCCGGCTACTCGCCGCTGTACTTCCGTACCGCTCCGCCGGACACCGTCCAGGGCAACGCGCTCGGCAACCTCATCCTCGAGGACGGCTACTCGAACATCGGTGTCCTCGTCTTCAACGACGACTACGGCACCTCGCTGCGCGACGTCGTCCAGGAGACCGTCGAGGCCGCCGGCGGCTCGCTCACCTACGGCTCGTCGGGTCAGGAGTTCGACCCGTCGGCCTCGAGCTTCGCCTCCGACGTCCAGGCGATCCTCGCCACCAACCCCGAGGCGATCGCGCTCATCGCGTTCGACCAGACGGCGCTCATCATCCCCGAGCTCGTCGCGGCCGGCTTCGACACGTCGAAGCTGTACCTCGTGGACGGCAACCTGGCCGACTACTCGGACGAGCTCGAGGCGGGCGCCCTCACCGGCGCCAAGGGCACCCTGCCCGGCGCGAGCCCGGAGAGCGACTTCCGCTCGATGCTCGACTCCGTCGCCGACGGCGGCTCGCTCGACGAGTACGCGTACGGCGCCGAGTCCTACGACGCCGTCATGCTCTCGGCCCTCGCGGCCGTGCGCGGCGGTGCGGTCGACGGCCAGACCATCGCGGACAACCTCGCGGCGGTCTCGGGCGCCGAGGGCGGCACGGAGTGCACCGGCTTCGCCGACTGCGTCGCGCTGCTCGAGGACGGCGAGGAGATCAACTACCAGACGATCTCCGGTGCCGGCCCGTTCAACTCGGCCAACGACCCCTCGTCCGCCTACATCGGCGTCTACGAGTACGGCGACGACAACACCTACTCGCTGCTGACCTCGGTCTACGGCGAGGTGCCGCAGGGCTGATCCAGCCTCGCGACACTCGGAGGGCCCCCGGCTTCGGCCGGGGGCCCTTCCGTCTGTCCGGGGGCGGCTCGGCCAACTGGATGTGAACGCTGGGGCGCGGAACGCGATGTGGGCCGCGACGCGCGTCGCGATGGCGCCGCAACCGACGCCGGCACGTCCGTCGGATCACCCGGCCAAGGGTCCTACGGGGAGGTCGGCACCGGCTCGTGGGTCGGACCGTCCGCTCATCGCTCCGTCATACGAGCGGGCCGCCCAGTGCAGGGGAGACCGCCCGACGCAGGGGAGACCCGGCCTTCGCCGGCTTGTCCGTCGGATCACCCGGCGAAGGGTCCTACGGTCAGGGCGGTACCGGCTCGTGGGTCGGACCGTCCGCTCATCGCTCCGTCATGCGAGCGGGCCGCCCGGCGCAGGGGAGACGGGACCGACGCATCGTCCCGCCCCACCTCACGCCACCCCGTCCCGCCCCGCCCCGCCGCGCGCGAACCGGCGTACCGCATCGGGCATGTGCAACTTGCCCAGGGACGATGCGATCCAGCGGGGTCTCGTACGCCGGTTGCGGCGAGCGGCGGGGCGGCGAGCAGGCACCGCAGACCGGAGAGCGGGGGACTCCGCGCAAGCGAAAGGCCCGGCCCCGCCGAGGCGGGACCGGGCCTTCAGAGACCGGGACGGGCGCTACGCGCCGAGCGTGCCCAGGTAGAGCTCGATGACCTTGGGGTCCTTGAGCAGCTCCTGGCCGGTCGCGGTGTAGGCGGACGTGCCCTGGTCGAGGACGTAGCCGCGGTCGCAGATCTGCAGGCAGCGGCGGGCGTTCTGCTCGACCATGATCACCGTGACACCGGTCTTGTTGATCTCCCGGGTGCGGACGAACGTCTCGTCCTGACGCGCGGGGGAGAGGCCGGCGCTGGGCTCGTCGAGCAGCAGCACGTGCGGGTCCATCATGAGCGCACGGGCCATGGCGACCATCTGGCGCTCACCGCCGGACAGCGAGCCGGCCCGCTGGTTCTTGCGCTCGATGAGCACCGGGAACAGGTCGCCGATCTTCTTCAGCTGCTTCTTGAAGTTCTTGCTGGCCTGGTACGCACCCATCTCGAGGTTCTCCTCGATGGTGAGCGACGGGAACACGTTGTTCGTCTGCGGGACGAAGCCGACGCCGCGCTTGACGAGCTCGTCGGCGCGCAGGTTGGTGATGTCCTCACCGCCGAGCGTCACCGAGCCGTCGCGCACCGGCACGAGGCCGAACAGCGCCTTGAGGAAGGTCGACTTGCCGGCACCGTTGGGGCCGATGATGCCGATGAGCTCGCCCTCCTTCACCTCCATCGAGCATCCGTTGAGGATGTTGATGCCCGGCAGGTAGCCGGCGATGAGGTTGTCCGCGTCGAGGATCACGGGCTTGTCGGTCATGCGTCATCCTCCAGGGACAGCTCGGACAGCTCGGACAGGTCGGTGTCGTGGTGGGCGCCGAGGTAGGCGTCCTGCACCGCCGGGTTCGACATCACGGTGCCGGCCGGGCCCTCGGCGATGATCTTGCCCTCGGCCATCACCACCACCCAGTCGGAGATCCGTCGCACCATGTGCATGTCGTGCTCGACGAACAGGACGGTCATGCCGTCCTCCTTGAGCTCGACGATGTGGTCGAGGAGCGACTCGGTGAGCGCGGGGTTCACACCTGCCATCGGCTCGTCGAGCATCACCATGGTCGGCTTCGACATGAGCGCGCGCGCCATCTCGAGGAGCTTGCGCTGGCCGCCCGAGAGCGAGCCGGCGTAGTCGTCCCGCTTCTCGTAGAGCTTGAAGCGGTGGAGCAGGTCGTGGGCCTGCTCCGTGATCTCCCGCTCGCGGGCCTTCCACAGCGGCGGCGCGAACGCGCGCAGCAGGTTCTCGCCCGGCTGCTCCTGCGCGCCCAGGCGCATGTTCTCGATGACCGTCATGCGGCTGAGCGCCTTGGTCAGCTGGAACGTGCGCACCATGCCCGCACGGGCCACCTTCGCCGGCGCCATGCCCCGCAGCGGCCTGCCGTTGAACTGGCCCTCGCCCTCCTGCGCCGAGTCGAAGCCCGTGAGCAGGTTGAAGAACGTGGACTTGCCAGCGCCGTTGGGGCCGATGAGCGCCGTGATGGTGTTGCGCTGGACCTCGAAGTGGTCCACGTTCACCGCGGTGAGGCCGCCGAAGCGGCGCGTGACGCCGTCGGCGATGAGGATCGGGTCGGGCTTCTTCGAGCCCGCCTCGTGGGGGACAGAGGCGAATGCGGTGTCGGCCATCAGAACGCCAGCTCCTTCTTGTTGCCCAGGACACCCTGGGGGCGGAACACCACCAGCAGCATGAGCGTCACGCCGACGAGCACCAGCGAGAACGGCTCGAGCTCGGTGGGTGCGAGCACGTCGGACGGGATGAACGCGGACGCGAGGCTCTTCACCAGGGTCAACGAGGACCAGAAGAGGATCGATCCGAGCAGCGGTCCGAACACGGTCGCGGCACCGCCGAGCAGCAGCAGCGTCCACAGCCAGAACGTGGTGGGGCGGCCCATCGAGTCGGGCTGCACCGAGTTGCCGAGCGCCCACGTGATGCCGCCCAGCGCACCGATGACACCACCGATGATGAGCGCCTGCATCTTGTACGAGTAGACGTTCTTGCCGAGCGAGCGCACGGCGTCCTCGTCCTCACGGATGCCCTTGAGCACGCGGCCCCACGGGGAGTTCGCGAGGCGCCAGAACAGGCCGGCGCACAGGAGCACGAGCACCCAGGTGACGGTGGTGAGCCACCACGACGACGACCGGGAGCCGTGCATCGAGAACGGGCCGAGCGTGACGATGCTGTCGGGGAACGGCGACAGCTCCTCGAACGGGGCCTTGTAGTCCGAGCCGCGGATGCCGCTCGAGGCGCCCGTGAGGTCCTTGAGGCTCTGCGAGCGGCCGAGGAAGCGGACCATCTCCGCGGCGGCGATCGTCACGATGGCGAGATAGTCGCCGCGCAGCTTCAGCGTCGGCCAGCCGAGCAGCACCGCGAAGATCGCGGCGGCGATGAGGCCCACGATGACGGCGATCCAGATCGGCCAGCCCTGCTGGATGGAGATGGCGAAGCCGTACATGCCCAGGAGCATGAAGCCCGCCTGGCCCATGTTGAGCAGGCCGGTGAGGCCGAAGTGGAAGTTGAGGCCGATCGCGGCGAGCGCGAAGGCGGCGGTCGACGGCGCGATGGCCGTGCGGAGCACGTCGAAGATGATGTCCATGTCAGCCGACCCTTTCCGCCTTGCCGAGGATGCCCTGCGGGCGCACCAGCAGCACGATGATGAGAATGCCGAGCGCGGTGGCGAACTTGAGGTCCGGCGGCAGCCACACGGTCGACACCTCCGCGACGACGCCGATGATGAGCGAGCCGACGAGCGCGCCGTACGGGTGGCCGAGGCCGCCCAGCGTCACCGCGGCGAACATCATCATGAGCAGCTTGGTGCCGTCGTCGAAGCCGATGCCCTGCTGGTACAGCGCGAGCAGGATGCCGCCGAGCGCGGCGAGGCCGGCGGCCATCATCCAGACGATGCGGATGATCGAGTTGACCTTGATGCCGGAGGCCGACGCGAGGGCCGGGTTGTCCGACACGGCGCGGGTCGCGCGGCCCAGGCGGGTGCGCTGCAGGAAGAACGCCACACCGATGATCGCGATGATCGCGATGGCCATCGAGATGAGCGTGACGTTGCCGACCGAGATCGGGCCGTACTGCTTGCGCGGGTCGATCGAGGTGACGAGGCGCACCGGGCGGCCGCCCATCCACCACTGGATGAAGTTGACGAGCGCGAGCGAGAGGCCGATGGACACGATCATCTGCTGGACCATCGCGACGCGACGGCGGCGCAGCTGGCTCCAGATGATCTTGTCCTGCACCCAGCCGAAGAACGTCGCGATCGCGATGCCGACGGGCGCGGCGAGCCAGAACGGCCAGTTCACCGAGAAGGAGAACGGCAGCAGCGGGAACGAGACCTCCTGCGGGGTGGCGAGGAAGTATGTGATCATCGCGCCGAAGGTCACCATCTCGCCGTGCGCGAAGTTGCTCAGGCCGGTGGTGCCGTAGATGAGCGACAGGCCCACCGAGGCGAGCGCGAGCAGCAGGCCGAAGACGATGCCGTTGAACAGGTTCTGGACGAGGAGGTTGGTGCCGCCGGAGGTGGCCGTGGTCGTCACGGCCTCCGTCTCGGCGGTCGCGGCTTCCGCCGCGCCTCCCATCGAAAGGATCGCGGTGATGCCTACCGCCGCGATCAGGAAGACGAGCGCTGCCCTCAGCAGCGCTCGTCGGTCAAGAGTGGCCAACACGGAACCCCCTCCAAGGTCAAGGTTGCCGCCGAACCTACCCGAGGGATGTTTCGTTCATGTGGCATGGCGCGGCCGAATCGCGCAGGTCAGCCGTCCCACGGACACGGTCGCGCCCGATTCGTCCGTGATCTCGATGGAGTACGCCGCGACGGTGCGGCCCCGGTGGATGGCGGTGGCGACGCCGGTGACGATGCCGTGGCGCGCCCCGCGCACGTGCGTCATGTTGAGGTCGACGCCCACCGCGATCCCGTCGGGTCCGGCGTGCGCGGCGGCCGCGAGGGAGGCGAGGCTCTCGGCCAGCACGGCGGACGCTCCGCCGTGCAGCAGGCCATAGGGTTGCGTGTTGCCCTCGACGGGCATCGTCCCCGTCGCGCTGTCGGGGGTGACGGTCATGATGGAGATGCCCATCCGGGCGATGAGCCCGTCCTCGGGCAGCGGCGGCAGGGAGACCTCGGCGTCTGACATGGAAGATAGGTTGGCACCTGTGAGCGAATCCACCAAGGGAACACTCCTGCTCGTCGACGGCCTCTCGATGGCCTTCCGGGCCTTCTTCGGTCTCCCGGTCGAGAACTTCGCGACGAGCACCGGCGTGCCGACCAACGCGGTCTACGGCTTCACCACGATGCTCGCGACGCTGATGAAGGACCACGAGCCCACGCACCTCGCGGTCGCGTTCGACCTGCCGGGCGGCACGTTCCGCACCGAGCGCCTGCCGTCCTACAAGGGCACCCGCGACGAGACGCCGCCGGAGTTCGAGCCGCAGGTGCCGCTCATCCGCGAGGTGCTCGGCGCGCTCGGCGTCGCCGCGGTCGACAAGCCCCGCTACGAGGCCGACGACCTGCTCGCGACGTACGCGCGCCTGGGCCGCGAGGCCGGGCTGCGCGTCCTCGTCGTGTCGGGAGATCGCGACACCATCCAGCTCGTCAACGACGACGTCACCCTGCTCTACCCGCGCAAGGGCGTCTCGGACCTCGTGCGCTTCACCCCGGACGCGGTGCAGGAGAAGTACGGCGTGCGCCCCGAGCAGTACCCGGACATGGCGGCGCTCGTCGGCGAGACCAGCGACAACCTGCCGGGCGTGCCCGGCGTGGGCCCCAAGACCGCCGCGAAGTGGATCGGCACGTACGGCGGGCTCACGGGCATCCTCGACAGCGCCGAGGACGTCCCCGGCAAGGCCGGGCAGTCGCTGCGCGACCATGTCGACCAGGTGCGCCTCAACCGCGAGCTCAACCACCTGCTCACCGACCTCGAGGTCGATGTGCCGGTCGAGGACCTCGAGTACGGCGGCGGCGACGCCGACGCCATCCACCAGGTGTGCGACGCGCTCCAGTTCCGCACGCTGCGCGACCGGCTGCTGCCGTTCGCCGCGGGGGACGATGCGGGGGAGGCCGCCGTCGAGACGGCCGCCGTGGTCGTCCGCACCGAGGGCGCCGTCGAGGCCGTCACGGCGATGACCGGACCCGTCGCGGTGCACGTCGACGGCCGCGGCGGGGCCGACGCCGACGCGTGGGCCCTGGGCGTCGCGGACGCCGCCGACGTCGCGTGGGGCATCGACCTCACCGCGCTCGGGCCGGACGACGAGAAGGCGCTGGCGGCCTGGCTCGCGGACGCGTCCGTGCCCAAGGTGCTGCACGCCGCGAAGGACGCGTGGCACGCGCTCCAGGCGCGCGGCTGGGACCTCGCCGGCATCGCCGGCGACACCCAGATCGCGGCCTTCCTCGTCAACCCCGACCAGCGCGGCTTCGAGCTCGACCAGATCCTCCAGCGCCACCTGGGACTCACGCTCGACTCGGCCGCGGCGTCGGGCGAGCTCGACCTCGGCCTCGGTGGCTCGGCCGCCGAGGGTGCCGGCGAGCGGGCCGCGCACGTGCGCGCCCTCGCCGCGGTGCTCGACCCCATGGTCGAGGAGCGCGGCATGGCCGACCTGTACGCCGACCTGGAGATCCCGCTCGTCACGGTGCTCGCGCGCATGGAGCACGCGGGCATGGCGGTCGACCGCGAGAAGCTCGGCGCGCTGTCCGACGAGGCCCGCGGCCGCGCCGACCGCGCCGCGGAGGAGGCGTACGCCGCGATCGGCGGCGACCGCGTCAACCTCGGCTCGCCCAAGCAGCTCCAGGAGGTGCTGTTCGACCGCCTGGGCATGCCCAAGACCAAGAAGATCAAGACCGGCTACTCGACCGACGCATCGTCCCTGCACGACCTCAACGAGAAGTCGCCGCACCCGTTCCTCACGGCCCTGCTGGCGCACCGCGACGCGTCCAAGCTGTCGCAGATCATCGAGACGCTCGCGCAGGCGGTGCAGCCGGACGGCCGCATCCACACGACCTTCTCGCAGGTGGTCGCGGCCACCGGGCGCCTCAGCTCCAAGGACCCCAACCTGCAGAACATCCCGATCCGCACGCCCGAGGGGCACCGGATCCGCGAGGCCTTCGTCGTGGGCGACGGCTTCGAGACGCTCGTGACGGCGGACTACTCGCAGATCGAGATGCGCATCATGGCGCACCTGTCCGGCGACTCCGGGCTCATCGAGGCGTTCGCGGCGGGGGAGGACCTCCACCGCTTCGTCGGCTCGCGCGTGTTCGGCGTCGAGCCGGAGGGCGTCACCCCCGAGATGCGCTCGCAGGTCAAGGCGATGTCCTACGGGCTCGCGTACGGACTGTCCTCGTTCGGCCTCGCACGCCAGCTGGGGCTGCCGGTCGGCGCGGCGCAGGCGCTCATGGACGACTACTTCTCGCGCTTCGGCGGCGTGCGCGACTACCTCCACGCGGTGGTCGAGCAGGCGCGCAAGGACGGCTACACGGAGACGATCTTCGGTCGCCGCCGCTACGTGCCCGACCTCACGTCGACCAACCGGCAGCGCCGCGACATCGCGGAGCGGGTCGCGCTCAACGCGCCCATCCAGGGCTCGGCGGCGGACCTCATCAAGCGCGCGATGCTGGGCGTCGAGGCGCGGCTCAAGGACGAAGGTCTGGCATCCCGGCAGGTACTTCAGGTGCATGATGAGCTCGTGGTCGAGACAGCCCCCGGTGAGCGCGCGGCGGTCGAGACCATTCTCAGGGAGGAGATGCGCGCCGCAGGCGACCTCAGCGTCCCTCTCGATGTCAACGTCGGAACGGGCGGTGACTGGCGCACCGCCGGACACTAGGGTTGGTGCCATGCGAATCGGTCTACTCACGGGCGGCGGCGACTGCCCCGGTCTCAACGCGGCGATCCGCGCCGTCGTCAAACGAGGTACCTCGGAGCTCGGCTGCTCGATCGTCGGGTTCAACAACGGCTGGCAGGGCGTCATCGATGGCGACGCCCGGCCCCTGACCCGCGACGACGTCTCGGGCATCCTCGTTCACGGCGGCACGATGCTCGGCACCGCCCGGTGCCACCCGCACAAGGTGCAGGGCGGCATGGAGGCGGTCCAGGAGACCTTCGAGAACGAGAAGCTCGACGGCTTCATCTGCATCGGCGGCGACGGCACGCTCAAGGCGGCCGGCAAGGTGTCGAAGGCGCTGGGCGTGCCGGTCATCGGCATCCCCAAGACCATCGACAACGACGTGGTCGGCACGGACGCCGCGATCGGCTTCGACACCGCAGTGTCCATCGCGACCGAGGCGATCGACCGCCTCCACTCCACGGCCGAGTCGCACAACCGCGTCATGGTCGTCGAGCTCATGGGCCGCCACAGCGGCTGGATCTCGGTGACCGCGGGCATCGCGGGCGGCGCGGACATCATCCTCGCGCCCGAGGAGCCGTTCGACATCGACGTGATCGCCAAGCGCATCAAGCACCGTCACCGCTACAAGAACTTCTCCATCGTCGCGGTCGCCGAGGGCGCGATCCCCGCCGAGGGGTCCAACTGGACCGGCAAGCAGACGCTCGACGAGAAGGGCAACCCGATCGCCGGCTCGATCGGCCACGAGGTCACCAAGGCGATCGAGGCCGCCACGGGCTTCACCACGCGCCTCACCGTGCTCGGCTACGTGCAGCGCGGCGGCGTCCCCACCGCGTCCGACCGCCTGCTCGGCACCCGCATGGGCGTCGCCGCGATCGACGGCATCGTCAACGGCGAGAGCGACAAGTTCACCGCGCTCCAGGGCAACCACATCGTGCTCGAGCCCTTCGAGACGATGATGGGCAAGACCAAGTGGGTGCCGGACGAGCTGCTCACGGCGGCGCGCGGGCTCTGACCCCCCCGTCGCCCGCCGGGGACGATGCGCCGGCGACCAGGCGCATCGTCCTTCCGGCGGCGGGATCGCCGCGGTGGCCCTCACGGGCAGAACGCGGTAGGATATCCGTTGGTCTGGTGCGTCCTCGTGCCCGGCCGACCCTATCCATACGATTCCCTGTCCACCGGAGCAATTCCTTAATGTCCGTTTCCACCCCCGAGTCCAGCATCGCAGTCAACGACATCGGTACCGAGGAGGACTTCCTCGCCGCCGTTGACGCGACCATCAAGAACTTCGACGACGGTGACCTTGTCGAGGGCACCATCGTGAAGGTCGACCGTGACGAGGTCCTCCTCGACATCGGCTACAAGACCGAGGGTGTCATCCCCTCGCGCGAGCTCTCCATCCGCCACGACGCCAACCCGGATGAGGTCGTCAACGTCGGCGACACCGTCGAGGCGCTCGTCCTCACCAAGGAGGACAAGGAGGGTCGCCTGATCCTCTCGAAGAAGCGTGCGCAGTACGAGCGCGCGTGGGGCTCGATCGAGAAGATCAAGGACGAGGACGGCGTCGTCTCCGGTACCGTCATCGAGGTCGTCAAGGGCGGCCTCATCGTCGACATCGGCCTCCGTGGCTTCCTCCCCGCGTCGCTCGTCGAGATGCGTCGCGTCCGCGACCTCGCGCCGTACATCGGCCAGTCGATCGAGGCGAAGATCATCGAGCTCGACAAGAACCGCAACAACGTGGTCCTGTCGCGCCGTGCCTTCCTCGAGCAGACGCAGTCCGAGGTCCGCTCGTCGTTCCTCACCGCGCTCGCGCCGGGCCAGGTCCGCAAGGGTGTCGTCTCGTCGATCGTCAACTTCGGTGCGTTCGTCGACCTCGGCGGCGTGGACGGCCTCGTGCACGTCTCCGAGCTGTCGTGGAAGCACATCGACCACCCGTCCGAGGTCGTCTCGGTCGGCCAGGAGGTCGAGGTCGAGGTCCTCACCGTCGAGATGGACCGCGAGCGTGTCTCGCTGTCGCTCAAGGCGACCCAGGAGGACCCGTGGGCGGTCTACGCCCGCACCCACGCGATCGGCCAGATCGTCCCGGGCAAGGTCACCAAGCTCGTCCCGTTCGGCGCGTTCGTCCGCGTCTACGAGGGCATCGAGGGCCTCGTGCACATCTCGGAGCTGGCGACCCGCCACGTCGAGCTGCCCGAGCAGGTCGTGTCGGCCGACGAGGACGTCTTCGTCAAGATCATCGACATCGACCTCGAGCGTCGCCGCATCTCGCTCTCCATCAAGCAGGCGAACGAGGGCGTGGACCCGCAGGGCGAGGACTTCGACCCCGCGCTCTACGGCATGACCGCCGAGTACGACGCCCAGGGCAACTACAAGTACCCCGAGGGCTTCGACCCGGAGACCCAGGAGTGGCGCGAGGGCTTCGAGTCCGAGCGCGAGGCCTGGGAGGCCGAGTACGCCAAGGCGCACGAGCGCTGGGAGGCCCACAAGGCGTTCGTCGCCAAGCAGGACGCCCAGGCCGCCGAGGCCGAGGCTGCCGCTCCGGCCGCCGCCGCTCCGCGCAAGGGTGCCGGCCGCAAGGCCGACGGTCCGACCTCGTACTCGTCGCACGACGAGCAGGGCGACCAGGGCACGCTTGCCTCGGACGAGCGCCTCGCCGCTCTCCGCGAGAAGCTGACCGGCAACTAAGCCTGTCCCGTACGAAGGCCGTCACCCCTGCGGGGGTGGCGGCCTTCGTCGTATCCGCCCTGGATTGGCGGCTGTCGGACGGGCGTGCTTGACTGCCGCTGTGCTTCGTATCGGCCTCACCGGCGGGATCGCCTCGGGCAAGTCCACCGCCTCGGCGCGCTTCAGCGCGCGCGGCGCCCGGGTCATCGACCACGACGCGCTCGCGCGGCGGGCCGTCGAGCCGGGCTCGGCCGCGCTCGTCGACATCGTCTCCGAGTTCGGCGACCGCGTGATCCGGGACGATGCGCTCGACCGCCGCGCGCTCGCCGCGATCGTCTTCCACGACGAGAGCGCGCGCGAGCGCCTCAACGCGATCGTCCACCCCTACGTCATCGCGATGGGCGCCGCCGCGGACCGCCAGGCGCGGCGCGACGGCGTCAAGGTGATCGTCCACGACATCCCGCTGCTGCTCGAGAGCGGGCAGGGACCGGACTTCGACCTCGTCGTGACGGTGGAGGCGCCCGAGCAGGTGCGGGTGAGCCGCATGGTCGCGACGCGCGGCATGACGGAGCACGATGCGCTGGCGAGGATCCGCGCGCAGGCCACCGACGAGGAGCGCGCCGCGATCGCGGACGTCGTGCTCGACGGGTCCGGCGACGTCGCGGCGCTCGACCGTCAGGTCGACGCGTTCTGGGACCTCAACGTCCCGCGCTGACCGCGCGCGGCTGTCGCGCCGGGGCGTGCGCCGCATCGTCCCCTCCCGGGCGTGCGCCGCATCGTCCCCTCCCGGGCGTCCGGCGCATCCTGCTGTCGGAGCCCCGGCGTACCGTAGTCGCATGAGCAGCCCCGATCTCCGCCGCAGCGAGGCACCGTTCCAGGTGATCTCCGAGTATCAGCCGTCCGGCGACCAGCCGAAGGCCATCGACGAGCTCGCGCGGCGCATCCAGGAGGGGGAGCGGGACGTCGTGCTGCTCGGTGCGACGGGTACCGGAAAGTCCGCGACGACGGCGTGGCTGGTCGAGCGGCTCCAGCGGCCCACGCTGGTGATGGCGCACAACAAGACGCTGGCGGCGCAGCTGGCGAACGAGTTCCGCGACCTGCTGCCGAACAACGCGGTCGAGTACTTCGTGTCGTACTACGACTACTACCAGCCCGAGGCGTACGTGCCGCAGACGGACACCTTCATCGAGAAGGACTCATCGATCAACGAGGAGGTCGAGCGGCTCCGCTACTCGGCCACCAACTCGCTGCTCACCAGGCGCGACGTGGTGGTCGTGTCGTCGGTGTCGTGCATCTACGGGCTCGGGACGCCGGAGGAGTACATCCAGGGCATGGTCACCCTGGGGATCGGCGACGTGCTCGACCGGGACGCGCTGCTGCGCGAGTTCGTGCAGATGCAGTACTCGCGCAACGACCTCGCGTTCACGCGCGGCACGTTCCGCGTGCGGGGCGACACCGTGGAGATCATCCCGGTGTACGAGGAGCTCGCGATCCGCATCGAGATGTTCGGCGACGAGGTCGAGGCGCTCTACACGCTCCACCCGCTCACGGGCGAGGTGGTCGAGCGGCGCCAGCAGGTGCACATCTTCCCGGCGTCGCACTACGTCGCGAGCGAGGAGCGCATGAACCGCGCGATCTCGACCATCGAGCTCGAGCTGGGGGAACGGCTGCAGGAGCTCGAGCGGCAGAACAAGCTGCTCGAGGCGCAGCGGCTGAAGATGCGCACCACGTTCGACCTCGAGATGATGCGCTCCGTCGGGACGTGCTCGGGCATCGAGAACTACTCGCGGCACATCGAGCAGCGCGAGGCCGGCACGCCGCCGCACACGCTGCTCGACTACTTCCCGGACGACTTCCTGCTCGTCATCGACGAGTCGCACGTGACGGTCCCGCAGATCGGCGCGATGTACGAGGGCGACACGTCGCGCAAGCGCACGCTGGTCGAGCACGGCTTCCGGCTGCCGTCCGCGCTGGACAACCGGCCGCTCAAGTGGCCCGAGTTCCAGGAGCGCATCGGCCAGACCGTCTACCTGTCCGCGACGCCGGGCAAGTACGAGCTCGAGCGCTCCGACGGCGTGGTCGAGCAGATCATCCGTCCCACCGGGCTCGTCGACCCCAAGGTCGTCGTCAAGCCCACCGAGGGCCAGATCGACGACCTGCTCGAGTGCATCCGGGAGCGCGTCGAGAAGGACGAGCGCGTGCTCGTCACGACGCTCACCAAGAAGATGGCCGAGGACCTCACCGAGTACCTGGGGGATCGCGGCGTCCGCGTCGAGTACCTGCACTCGGACGTCGACACGCTGCGCCGCGTCGAGCTGCTGCGCGAGCTGCGGATGGGCCGCTACGACGTGCTGGTCGGCATCAACCTCCTGCGCGAGGGGCTCGACCTTCCCGAGGTGTCGCTCGTGTCGATCCTCGACGCGGACAAGGAGGGCTTCCTGCGGTCGGGGACGTCGCTCATCCAGACCATCGGGCGTGCCGCGCGCAACGTCTCCGGCGAGGTCCACATGTACGCGGACACGATCACGGACTCGATGGCGTCGGCGATCGACGAGACCAACCGTCGCCGCGAGCTCCAGGTCGCGTTCAACGAGGAGAACGGCATCGACCCGCAGCCGCTGCGCAAGCGCATCGGCGATATCACCGAGATGCTCGCGCGCGAGGAGGCGGACACCGCGGAGGCGCTCGAGCAGGCCAAGCGGGCGCCCACGCCGGGCGGCGACGGCAAGAAGACGCTGCTCGCGCAGCGCCCCGCCGAGGAGCTGTCGCAGCTCATCGAGGACCTCTCCGACCAGATGCGCGCCGCCGCCGCGGACCTGCAGTTCGAGATCGCGGCGCGCCTGCGCGACGAGATCGGCGAGCTCAAGAAGGAGCTCCGCCAGATGATCGACGCCGGCTGACGCGGGCTCGAGGGGGCCGGCGGTGCTCGGCCGCCCGCCCGCATGGCCCGCGGCCGCTCGGCCCTCCACCCGCGCGCCCCTAGGATGGACCGGTGGAATCTGGGCTCGTCTGGGCGATCACCATCGCCGGCATCGTCGGACTGTTCGTGTTCGACTTCGTGGTCGTGGTGGCGAAGCCGCACGTGCCCTCGTTCCGGGAGTCGGCGTGGTGGTCGGTCTTCTACATCGCGCTCGCGTTCCTCTTCGGCGCGTCGATGTGGTGGTGGAACTCGCCCGACAAGGGCACCGAGTTCATCGCCGGCTTCATCACCGAGAAGTCGCTGTCGATCGACAACCTCTTCGTCTTCCTGGTGATCCTGTCGCGGTTCGCCGTGCCGCCCAAGCTCCGGCAGCGCGTGCTGCTCATCGGCATCGCGATCGCGCTGGTCCTGCGCGGCCTCTTCATCGCGGCCGGCGCGGCCGCGCTGTCCACCTTCAGCTGGACCTTCTACCTCTTCGGCGCCTTCCTGCTCTACACGGCGATCGTGATCGCGCGCGAGGGCGGCGCCGAGGAGGGCGACGTCGAGTACAAGGAGAACCTGCTCGTCCGCACCGCGCGCCGCATCATGCCCGTGACGGACGGCTTCCGCAACGGCCGTTTCGTCGTGCGCGAGGCGGGGCGCCGGGCGATCACGCCGCTGCTGCTCGTCGTCCTGGCGATCGGCGGCACGGACGTGCTGTTCGCGCTCGACTCGATCCCCGCGATCTTCGGGCTCACGCAGGACCCGTACATCGTGTTCACGGCCAACGCCTTCGCGCTGCTCGGCCTGCGCCAGCTGTTCTTCCTCGTCGACGGGCTGCTCGCGCGCCTCGTCTACCTGTCGTACGGGCTGTCGGTCGTGCTGGGCTTCATCGGCGTCAAGCTCGTGCTCGAGGCGCTGCACGCGAACTCGCTGCCGTTCCTCAACGACGGCCAGCCCTTCGACGTCTGGGTCCCGTCCTCGGGCCAGTCGCTGCTGGTCATCATCGGCGTCATCGGCATCGCGGCCCTCGCCAGCGTGCGCGTCACCAAGGGCGGGCACGACCGCCGTTCGCAGCACGCCGTCCACGCCGAGCCGCTCGAGTCGCCCGAGGACGACTGACCCCTCGGCGGCTCAGGCGGTCCAGGGGCCGCCCGCCGGCCAGGCCCGGATCGAGTGGGACACGACCAGGCCGGCCTCCTGGTACGGGTCGGCGGCCAGGAAGCCCTCGACGGCCTCCGCGGACTCCGCCTCGAATACCAGCAGCGCGCCCGGCTCGCCCTCGTCCTCGTAGCGGCCGAACACCTTGGCGATGCCGCGCTCGGCCAGGCCGAGCATCCAGGCGCGGTGGACGGGGCGCATCTCGTCGCGCTCGGCGGCGCGGTCGTCGTAGACGTAGTGGATCGCGAAGAGGCTCATGCGGCCAATCTTGCCCGACCCACGCCTCGGCACGGCCGCGGCAGCGCCGGGGGAGGTGCGCGGTGCCCGATCGCGCGACCCTCGAGCACGGAGCACCTCCGAGGGTGACGCGGCGCGGGGGCCGACCCGCGACACGCCGGATCGAACGTGTGTTCGAAGCGGTTTCCGCGTAGCATGGCCGGGTGAACGACCGTCTCCTCGTCCGCGGTGCGCGTGAGCACAACCTCAAGGGTGTCGACCTCGACCTTCCCCGCGACGCCCTCATCGTCTTCTCCGGCCTGTCCGGCTCCGGCAAGTCCTCGCTGGCCTTCGACACGATCTTCGCCGAGGGGCAGCGGCGCTACGTCGAGTCGCTGAGCGCGTACGCCCGCCAGTTCCTGGGCCAGATGGACAAGCCCGACGTCGACTTCATCGAGGGCCTCAGCCCGGCGGTGTCGATCGACCAGAAGTCGACCAACCGCAACCCGCGCTCGACGGTGGGCACCATCACCGAGGTCTACGACTACCTGCGCCTGCTCTACGCGCGCGTCGGCACGCCGCACTGCCCGGTCTGCGGCGAGCAGATCCAGGCGCAGACCCCGCAGCAGATCGTCGACTCCGTGCTCGCGCTGCCCGAGGGCACCCGGTATCAGGTGCTCGCGCCCGTGGTCCGCGGCCGCAAGGGCGAGTACCAGGACCTCTTCGAGGACCTCCAGCAGCAGGGCTTCGCCCGTGCCCGCGTCGACGGCGAGACCGTCCAGCTGACCGAGCCGCCGCAGCTCGAGAAGAAGCTCAAGCACGACATCGAGGTCGTGGTCGACCGCCTGGTCGCCCGCGACGGCGTCCGCCAGCGCCTCACCGACTCGGTGGAGACCGCGCTGCGCATCGCCGACGGCCTCGTCATCATCGACCCGGTCGACGGCGACGTCGAGCCGCGCCGCTACTCCGAGAAGCGCGCGTGCCCCAACGACCACGTCCTCACGCTCGAGGAGATGGAGCCCCGCACCTTCTCCTTCAACGCGCCCTACGGCGCGTGTCCCGAGTGCACCGGCATCGGCATCCGTCTCGAGGTCGACCCGGACCTCGTGGTCCCGGACCGCGAGCTGTCGCTCAACGGCGGCGCCGTCGCGCCCTGGGCGGCCACCAGCTCCGACTACTTCAACCGCACCCTCACGGCCCTCGCCGACGACCTCGGCTTCGACATGGACACCCCGTGGAAGGACCTGCCCAAGGAGGCGCGCACCGCGATCCTCACGGGCAAGGACTACCAGGTGCACGTCCGCTTCAAGAACCGCTACGGCCGCGAGCGTCAGTACACCACCGGCTTCGAGGGCGTGATCACCTGGATCGAGCGCCTGCACGAGCAGACCGAGTCCGAGTGGTCGCGCGAGAAGTACGAGTCGTACATGCGCGAGGTCCCGTGCCCCGTCTGCCGCGGCGCGCGCCTCAAGCCCGAGGTGCTGTCCGTCACCATCGGCGGCCGGTCGATCGCCGAGGTCTGCGAGCTGTCCATCGCCGAGGCGCGCGACTTCCTCATCACCGCCGAGCTCGACGAGCGCGGCCGCCACATCGCGGTCCAGGTCCTCAAGGAGATCGACGCCCGCCTGGGCTTCCTGCTCGACGTGGGCCTCGACTATCTCACCCTGGCCCGCGCGGCCGGCACCCTGTCGGGCGGCGAGGCGCAGCGCATCCGCCTCGCCACGCAGATCGGCTCGGGCCTCGTCGGCGTGCTCTACGTGCTCGACGAGCCCAGCATCGGCCTCCACCAGCGCGACAACCGCCGCCTCATCGACACCCTCACGCGCCTGCGCGACCTGGGCAACACTCTCATCGTCGTCGAGCACGACGAGGACACCATCCGCACCGCCGACTGGGTGGTCGACATCGGCCCCGGCGCCGGCGAGCACGGGGGAGAGGTCGTCCACTCCGGCACGTACGAGGACCTGCTTGCCAACGAGCGCTCCGTCACCGGCGCGTACGTCGCGGGCCGCCGTTCGATCGCGCTGCCGGAGACGCGCCGTCCCATCGACCCCACGCGCGAGGTCACGGTCGTCGGCGCCCGCGAGCACAACCTCCGCGGCATCGACGTGAGCTTCCCGCTCGGCGTGCTCACCTCGGTCACGGGCGTGTCCGGCTCGGGCAAGTCGACGCTGGTGAACTCGATCCTCTACACGAGCCTCGCCAACACCCTCAACGGCGCGCGCCAGGTCGCCGGGCGCCACACCCGCATCACGGGCACGGACCAGCTCGACAAGATCGTCCACGTCGACCAGGGCCCCATCGGCCGCACGCCGCGCTCCAACCCCGCGACGTACACGGGCGTGTGGGACAAGGTGCGCAAGCTCTTCGCCGAGACGCAGGAGGCGAAGGTCCGCGGCTACGGCCCCGGTCGCTTCTCGTTCAACGTCAAGGGCGGACGATGCGAGGCGTGCGCGGGCGACGGCACGCTCAAGATCGAGATGAACTTCCTTCCCGACGTGTACGTCCCGTGCGAGGTCTGCAAGGGCGCGCGGTACAACCGCGAGACCCTCGAGGTGCACTTCAAGGGCAAGAACGTGGCCGACGTGCTCGACATGCCGATCGAGGAGGCCTCGCACTTCTTCGAGGCGATCCCGTCCATCGCGCGCCACCTCACCACCCTCGTCGACGTGGGCCTCGGCTACGTCCGCCTCGGCCAGCCGGCGCCCACGCTGTCGGGCGGCGAGGCGCAGCGCGTCAAGCTCGCCTCCGAGCTCCAGCGCCGCTCGACCGGCCGCACCATGTACGTCCTCGACGAGCCCACGACGGGCCTGCATTTCGAGGACGTCCGCAAGCTGCTCGGCGTGCTCCAGGGCCTGGTGGAGAAGGGCAACACGGTCATCGTCATCGAGCACAACCTCGACGTCATCAAGTCCTCGGACTGGCTCATCGACATGGGTCCCGAGGGCGGCTCCGGCGGCGGCATGGTGATCGCGGAGGGCACCCCCGAGGACGTCGCGCGGGCGGAGGGCTCCCACACGGGCGCGTTCCTCGCGGAGATCCTCGGCGCGCCGGCGCCCGCCTGATCCCTAGGCTGGCGACGTGACCGACCCCGCCTCGTACCGCCCCGCGCCGGGCACGATCCCGACCCAGCCGGGCGTGTACCGGTTCCGGGACCCGCACGGGCGCGTGGTCTACGTGGGCAAGGCGAAGAGCCTGCGCGCGCGGCTGGCGAACTACTTCCAGGACCCCGCGCAGCTCCACCCGCGCACGCGCGCCATGGTGACCACCGCATCGTCCGTCGAATGGACGGTGGTGCGGAACGAGGTCGAGGCGCTCATCCTCGAGCACACGTGGATCAAGCAGTACGACCCGCGCTTCAACGTGGTGTTCCGCGACGACAAGTCGTACCCGTACCTCGCGGTCACCATGAACGAGAGGTTCCCCCGGATCCAGGTGATGCGCGGCGAGCGCAAGAAGGGCGTCCGGTACTTCGGGCCGTACGCGAAGGCGTGGGCGATCCGCGAGACCGTCGACACGCTGCTGACCGCGCTCCCGGTGCGGACCTGCGCCCCCGGCGTGTTCCGGAAGGCCGAGCGGCAGGGCAGGCCGTGCCTGCTCGGCTACATCGACAAGTGCTCGGCGCCGTGCGTGGGCCGCATCTCGCCCGAGGACCACAAGGCCCTCGCGGAGCGCGCATGCCAGGTGCTCGCGGGCGACGCCAAGTCCCTCGTGCGCGACCTCACCGGGACGATGCAGGCCGCGGCCGAGCGGGAGGACTTCGAGGCGGCGGCGCGCGCCCGCGACCGGCTGCGCGCGCTCGACTCGGTGATGGCGCGCAACGCGATCGTGCTCGACGCCGGCGTGGACGCGGACATCTTCTCGCTCGAGGACGACGAGCTGGAGGCCGCGGCCCACGTCTTCCACGTCCGCGACGGCCGCATCGCGGGCGAGCGCGGCTGGGTGGTCGACAAGCCCGAGCCGCTGGGCCCGGCGGGGATGGTGGTGCGCCTCCTCGAGGAGGCCTACGGCGCCGCCGACGCCGAGGAGATCCCGCCCGAGGTGCTGGTGCCGCACCTGCCCGACGACTCCACGGTCCTCACCGCGTGGCTGAGCGGGCTGCGCGGAGCCAAGGTGTCGATGCGCGTGCCGGCGCGCGGGAAGAAGGCCGAGCTCGCCTCCACCGGCGCGGGCAACGCGAAGCAGGTGCTCGAGCAGCACCGCCTCAAGCGGGCCTCGGACCTCACCACGCGCTCGGCCGCGCTGCAGGAGCTCCAGGAGGCGATCGGGCTGGACGAGGCGCCGCTGCGCATCGAGTGCTACGACATCTCCCACACGCAGGGCACCAACCAGGTCGGCTCGATGGTGGTGTTCGAGGACGCGATCGCGCGCAAGCCCGAGTACCGGCAGTTCTCGATCGCGGACGCCGTCGATGACACGGAGGCGATGCGCGAGGTGCTGTCCCGGCGCTTCCGGCGCTACCTCGAGGAGTCGCAGCTGCCGCCGGAGGAGCGCGAGACCGCGCGGTTCGCGTACCCGCCCCAGCTGGTGGTCGTCGACGGTGGCCTGCCGCAGGTGAACGCCGCCCGGAGGACGCTCGACGAGGTCGGCGTGCCGGAGATCGCGGTCGTCGGCCTCGCCAAGCGGCTCGAGGAGGTGTGGGTGCCGGGCGACGAGTTCCCCGTCATCCTGCCGCGCGGCTCGGAGGCGCTGTACCTGCTGCAGCGCGTCCGCGACGAGGCGCACCGCTTCGCGATCAAGCACCACCGTGCCAAGCGCACCAAGGCGATGAAGGTGTCGCAGCTCGACGAGGTCCCCGGCGTCGGTCCGGGCCGCGCGAAGGCGCTGCTCACGCACTTCGGCTCGCTCGCGCGCCTCAAGGAGGCGTCGATCGAGCAGATCGCGCTCGTGCCCGGGGTGGGCGCGGGCACCGCCCGGACTGTCTACCAGGCCCTGCGGGGCGAGGCTGGCATGCTGGACGCATGATGGACGAGGTCCCCCCGGTCACCTTCCCCTCCGGCATCCCGCGCCCCGCGCTGGACATGACCGGCGTCGACGCCGAGGTCATGGTCCTCACGGGCATGTCGGGCGCCGGCCGCACCAAGGCCGCCGCCGCGCTGGCGGACCTGGGCTGGTACGTCGTCGACAACCTGCCGCCGCAGCTGCTCGCCGGCCTCGTGGAGATGGTCGGCCGCGGCCGCCACCACCGCCTCGCGGCGGTCGTCGACGTGCGCGGCGGCGACTTCTTCCAGGACGTCATCGCGGTGCTCGACGACCTCGAGGAGCGCGGCATCATCGTCCGCCTCGTGTTCCTCGACGCCTCCGACGCGGCGCTCGTGCACCGCTTCGAGGAGGCCCGCCGCCCGCACCCGCTCCAGGGCGACGGCACGATCCTCGAGGGGATCGCGCGCGAGCGGGCCGCGCTCACCGAGGTCCGCGAGCGGTCCACCGAGGTGGTCGACACGAGCCGGCTGAACGTGCACCAGCTGCGCGACGTCATGACCGAGGTGGCGGGGGAGACCGAGCGCCCGCTCCAGGTCAACGTCCAGTCCTTCGGCTTCAAGAACGGCTCCCCGCACGACGCCGACTTCGTCGCGGACGTCCGCTTCCTCCAGAACCCGCACTGGGAGCCCGAGCTGCGGCCCCTCACCGGCCTCGACGCGCCCGTGCGCGACTACGTGCTCGCCTCGGACGGCGCCCGCGACTTCGTCGACGGCTACGCGGACGTCATCGCGGGGGTGCTCGACCGCTACCGCGCCCACGACAAGCACTCCGTCACCATCGGCGTCGGCTGCACGGGCGGCAAGCATCGTTCCGTCGCGATCGCCGAGGAGCTGGGCCGCGTGCTCGGCGACCGCGGGTACCACGTGCGCGTCACGCATCGCGATCGGGAGCCGCGGTGACCGGGCCGCACGTCGTCGCCCTGGGCGGCGGCCACGGGCTCTACGCGTCGCTCACGGCGCTGCGCGGCGTGTGCGAGACGATCACCGCGGTCGTGACCGTCGCGGACGACGGCGGGTCCTCGGGCCGGATCCGCGCCGAGATGCCGGTGCCGCCGCCGGGCGACCTCCGGATGGCGCTGTCCGCGCTGTGCGAGGACACCGAGTGGGGCCACACGTGGCGCGACGTCCTCCAGTGGCGCTTCGCGACCGGCGGTCCGCTCGACGGCCACGCCGTCGGCAACCTGCTCATCGCGGGCCTGTGGGACCGCACGGGCGGCATCGTCGAGGGGCTGGACTGGGTCGCGCGGCTGCTGCGGTGCGAGGGTCGGGTGCTGCCGGTCTCGACCGAGCCCATCACGGTGAGCGCGGACTTCGCCGTCGGCGGCCGCGTCGAGAGGGCCGTCGGGCAGGTCGCGGTCGCGACCGCGCCGGGCCGCATGCGGTGCCTCGCGATCGACCCCGTCGACCCCGCGGTGCCCGCCGCGACGCTCGAGGCGATCGCCGAGGCGGACGCGATCATCCTCGGCCCCGGCAGCTGGTACACGTCGGTGCTCACGCACTTCCTCGTGCCGCGCGTGGCCGCCGCGCTCGTCGACGCGGGTCCGCGCACCATCCTCACCCTCAACATCGCGCACGAGGACGAGGAGACGGCCGGCACCGACCGGATCGACGACCTCGCCGCGCTGCGCGACGCCGCGCCGGGCTTCGTCCCGGCTGCCGTTCTCGTCGACGCGTCGGAGGACGATGCGGTGCTGCGGGCCGCGGTCGAGTCCTGGGGCGCGCGCTACGTGGTGGCGCCGATGCGCGAGCTGGGCACGCTGGACCGGCACGATCCGGCCCTGCTGCGGGCTCAGTACCAGTCCCTCGTGAGCTGGGTGCGCAGCGGCGGCGCGCTCGCGCGCTGACTGATGGCAGGATTGTCGCCATGGCTTTGACGGCACAGGTGAAGGACGAGCTCGCGCGCGTCCCGGTCGAGAAGGTGTCCGCACGCAAGGCGGAGATCGCGGCGACCCTCCGCTTCGCGGGGGGTCTCCACATCGTCTCCGGGCGCATCGTCATCGAGGCGGAGCTCGACACCGCCGCCGCGGCGCGTCGTCTGCGGACGTTCATCCACGAGACGTACGGGCTCGGCTCGGAGATCATCGTGGTCTCCGGGGGCGCCCTCAAGAAGGGCAACCGCTACGTGGTGCGGGTGGTCAAGGAGGGCGAGGCGCTCGCGCGCCAGACCGGCCTGCTCGACCACCGCGGCCGCCCCGTGCGCGGCCTGCCACCGCACGTCGTGGGCGGGGCGCTCGAGGACACCGTGGCCGCGTGGCGCGGTGCGTTCCTCGCGCACGGCTCGCTCACCGAGCCCGGCCGCTCGTCCGCGCTCGAGGTGACGTCGCCCGGCCCCGAGGCCGCCCTCGCGCTCGTCGGCGCGGCCCGCCGCCTCGGCATCGGCGCCAAGTCGCGTGAGGTGCGCGGCGTCGACCGCGTGGTGATCCGCGACGGCGACGCGATCTCGGCGCTGCTCGCGCGCCTGGGCGCGCACGACTCCGTGCTCGCCTGGGAGGAGAAGCGCACGCGCCGCGAGGTGCGCGGCACCGCGAACCGCCTGGCGAACTTCGACGACGCCAACCTGCGCCGCTCCGCGCGGGCCGCCGTCGCCGCCGGCGCGCGCGTCGCGCGGGCCTTCGAGATCCTCGGCGAGGACCTCCCCGAGCACCTGCGCGAGGCGGGCGAGCTGCGCCTCGCCAACCGCGAGGCATCGCTCGAGGAGCTGGGCAAGCTGGCCGACCCGCCGCTCACGAAGGACGCCGTCGCGGGCCGCATCCGACGCCTCCTCGCGACCGCCGACAAGCGTGCCGAGGAGCTCGGCATCCCCGACACCGAGGCGGGCATCAGCCAGGAGCTGCTCGAGGACGACTAGGGCCGTCGCGGGGCCCTCACCTGGGACTTCTGTCCGGCTGGCGGCTCAACGGGTAAGTAGTAGGCTCTCAATCAGTGGCCCGCTCCAGCAGCGGCGTCCGGCGCACGTGGGCGTGCGCACCACACCACATCCACAACCGCGTCGCCCCGGCGACGCACGGAGGAGACACACTGTGACCATCAAGGTCGGTATCAACGGCTTCGGCCGCATCGGACGTAACTTCTTCCGCGCCGCGCGCGAGCTCGGCTTCGACTTCGAGGTGGTTGGCGTCAACGACCTCACGGACAACAAGACCCTCGCCCACCTCCTCAAGTACGACACCGTGCTGGGCAAGTTCCCCGGTGAGGTCACCTACGACGACGACAACATCTACGTCGACGGCAAGGCGATCAAGGCCCTGGCGGAGCGCGACCCCGCCGCCCTCCCGTGGGGCGAGCTCGGCGCCGACATCGTGATCGAGTCGACCGGCTTCTTCACCGACGCCACCAAGGCCGCCGCGCACATCGCCGCCGGCGCCAAGAAGGTCATCATCTCCGCCCCGGCGAAGAACGAGGACGCCACCTTCGTCGTCGGTGTCAACCACACCGACTACGACCCTGCCGCCCACAACGTGATCTCGAACGCGTCGTGCACCACGAACTGCCTCGCGCCGTTCGCGAAGGCCCTCAACGACGCCATCGGCATCGAGCGTGGCCTCATGACCACGATCCACGCCTACACCGGCGACCAGAACCTCCAGGACGGCCCGCACAAGGACCTGCGCCGCGCCCGTGCGGCCGCGCAGAACATCGTGCCGACCACCACCGGTGCCGCCAAGGCCGTGGCCCTCGTGCTCCCCGAGCTCAAGGGCAAGCTGGACGGCTTCGCGATGCGCGTCCCGACCATCACCGGCTCGGCCACCGACCTCACCTTCGAGGCCTCGCGTGAGACCACCGTCGAGGAGGTCAACGCCGCGATCAAGGCTGCCGCCGAGGGCGAGATGGCCGGCACGCTGTACTACACCGAGGACGACATCGTCTCGGCGGACATCGTGGGCGACCCGCACCAGTCGATCTTCGACGCGAAGCTCACCCGCGTGAACGGCTCCACCGTCAAGGTCGTGTCGTGGTACGACAACGAGTGGGGCTACTCGGCGTCGCTCGCCAAGCTCACGAACTACGTCGGCGAGCGCCTCTAAGCACTCTCGATGTGATCGCTTCGACGGCCGTGCACGCTCTGGCGTGTGCGGCCGTCGTCGCGTCACCCTGCTCTCCCTTCCACCTCCGATAGGACAGGAACCTCCATGAAGACCATCGACTCGCTGGGCGACCTCGCCGGCAAGAAGGTGCTCGTGCGCTCGGACCTCAACGTCCCGCTCGACGGCACCACGATCACGGACGACGGCCGCGTGCGCGCCTCCGTGCCCACGATCCAGAAGCTCCTCGACGCCGGCGCCGCCGTCATCGTCACCGCGCACCTCGGCCGCCCCAAGGGCGAGCCCGACGCCAAGTACTCGCTCGCGCCCGCCGCGGCCCGCCTCGCGGAGCTGCTCGGCCGCCCCGTGACCCTCGCCGACGACCTCGTCGGCGACTCGGCCAAGGCCGTCGTCGCCGCGCTCGAGCCGGGCCAGGTCGCGATGCTCGAGAACGTCCGCTTCGACGCCCGCGAGACCTCCAAGGTCGACGAGGAGCGCGAGGCGCTCGCCGCGGAGCTCGCCGCGCTCGCCGACGTGTTCGTGTCCGACGGCTTCGGCGTCGTCCACCGCAAGCAGGCCTCGGTCTACGACATCGCGAAGAAGCTGCCCGCCGCGGCCGGCACCCTCGTCGAGAAGGAGGTCGTGTCGCTGGGCAAGGCCGTCACCGACCCGGCGCGCCCCTACGCGGTCGTCCTCGGCGGCTCGAAGGTCTCCGACAAGCTCGGCGTCATCGCGAACCTCCTCACCAAGGCGGACCGCCTCCTCATCGGCGGCGGCATGGTCTTCACCTTCCTCGCGGCCAAGGGCTACGAGGTCGGCACCTCGCTCCTCGAGGCGGACCAGATCGACACCGTCAAGGGCTACCTCGCGACGGCCGAGGAGAACGGCGTCGAGATCGTGCTCCCGACGGACATCGTCGCGGCCGACAAGTTCGCTGCCGACGCCGACGCGCTCGTGGTCGCCGCGGACGCCATCCCCGCGGACCGCATGGGCCTCGACATCGGCCCCGACTCGGCCGCGCTGTTCGCGTCCAAGCTCGCCGACGCCAAGACCATCGTCTGGAACGGCCCCATGGGCGTGTTCGAGATGGAGGCCTTCGCTGCCGGCACCAAGGCGGTCGCCCAGGCCATGATCGACTCCGACGGCTTCTCCGTCGTCGGTGGTGGCGACTCCGCCGCCGCCGTGCGCCTGCTCGGCTTCGACGAGGCCGGCTTCGGCCACATTTCCACGGGCGGCGGCGCGTCGCTCGAGCTGCTCGAGGGCAAGGTCCTGCCGGGCCTCGCCGTTCTGGAGGACTGACCCATGGCACGTACCCCGCTGATCGCCGGCAACTGGAAGCTCAACCTCGACCACCTCGAGGCGACGCACACCGTCCAGAAGCTCGCCTGGCTGCTGCGCGACGCCAAGCACGACTTCTCCGAGGTCGAGGTCGCCGTGCTGCCGTCGTTCACGTCGCTGCGCTCCGTGCAGACGCTCGTGGACGCCGACCAGCTCGAGCTCAAGTACGGCGCGCAGGACATCTCCGAGCACGCGTCCGGCGCGTACACCGGCGAGGTCTCCGGCACCCAGCTGTCGAAGCTCGGCGTCTCGTTCGTGGCCGTCGGCCACTCGGAGCGCCGCCAGTACCACGGCGAGACCGACGAGGTCGTCGCGGCCAAGACCAAGGCGGCCTTCGAGCACGGCATCGTGCCGATCGTCTGCGTCGGCGAGGGCCTCGACATCCGCAAGGCCGGCGAGCACGTGTCCTACACGCTCGCGCAGGTCGACGGCGCGCTCAAGGACCTCCCGGCCGAGCAGGCCAAGGACGTCGTCATCGCCTACGAGCCCGTGTGGGCCATCGGCACCGGCGAGGTCGCGACCCCGGCGGACGCGCAGGAGGTCTGCGCGGCCATCCGCGGGCGTCTCGCGGAGCTGCACGACCAGGAGCTCGCGGACGGCGTCCGCGTCCTCTACGGCGGCTCGGTGAAGTCCTCGTCGATCGCGCAGCTCATGGCGGAGGAGGACGTCGACGGCGGCCTCGTCGGCGGCGCCTCGCTCGACCCCGAGGAGTTCTCGAAGATCGCGCGCTTCAAGTCGCACAACGTCGCGATGTGACTCACCACCGGCCCGGCCCCTCGAGGGGCCGGGCCGGTGCTGTGCGTCGCGTATCCTTGTGAGCGCAATCCATCATCTGGGAGAACAGTGGACATCCTCGAGACCATCCTGTGGGTCATGCTGGTCGTGACCTCGCTGCTGATCATCGCGCTGGTGCTCATCCACCGCGGTCGCGGCGGCGGCATCACGGACATGTTCGGCGGCGGCATCGCGTCCGGCGTCCAGTCGTCCGCCGTAGGCGAGCGCAACCTCACGCGCATCACGTGGGGCACCGCGATCGTCTGGGTGGCCGTGGTCGTGCTGCTCGGGCTCGTGTCCCGGTTCTCCCTCTAGCAAGGCGACGGAGGTCGTACCCATGGCAGGGGGCAACGCCATCCGAGGCTCGCGCGTAGGCGCCGGGCCCATGGGAGAGGACGAGCGGGGCGAATCCGCGCCGCGTCAGGTCGTCTCCTACTACTGTGCGCGAGGTCACGTGACCTCGCCGAGCTTCGCCACCGGCGACGACCAGGAGATCCCGGTCGAGTGGGACTGCCCGCGCTGCGGGCTTCCCGGCGGTCTGGACCCGGACAACCCTCCGGAGCCGATCCGCAACGAGCCGTACAAGACGCACCTCGCGTATGTGAAGGAGCGTCGCAGCGACGAGGAGGGCGCCGCCCTCCTCGACGAGGCGCTCACCTCGCTCCGCGTCCGTCGCGGCGATCTCGCGGTCGCCGACTGACACGGTCGTGACGAAGGGGCCGCCCTTCCCCCAGCGGGGAGGGCGGCCCCTTCGTCGTCCCCGCGCGCGGCGGCCGGCCCGCGCATCGTCCACCCCTACCGCCGGACGTACCGCCGGCGGTGCAGGAATCTCCGAGGCGCCGCTACCGTTGGCCCCAGCACGAACGAAAGGACCCACCGTGCAGATCGAGATCGAGTACTGCGTGCCCTGCGGCTACCTGCCGCGCGCGACCGCCGCCCAGACCCGCCTCCTCGAGGAGTTCGGCAACGCGATCGCCGGCGTCACGCTCAAGACCGGCCGCAAGGGCGTCTTCACCTTCCGCGCCGACGGCGAGGAGATCTACGCCAAGCCCGCCGAGTTCGACATCGAGGACATCGTGACGACCGTGCGCGGCCGCCTGCCCGAGCGCGACGGCGTGCAGCCCGAGGGCCGCGACCTGCTCATGGGCAAGCGCCACTGATCCACCTCCGCACCTGACACCAGGAACGGATCTCAGCGCGACACGCCGACGGCCGGCCCCGTTTCGGGGCCGGCCGTCGGCGTGTCGAACTGGATTCCGTTGCCAGTGTCAGGCGGGACGAGCGGCTAGACCTTCGCGACGGCCTCCGCGTCGACCAGCCACAGCGTCTCGACCGTGCCGCGCACCGCGGCCGCCGGAAGCTCGAGGTCGCCGTGCAGCGACCGCGCCACCACGTCCGCCTTCGCGGCGCCGGCGGCGACCACCCACACGCGGCGTGCGCGGCGGATCGACTCGAGCGTGAGCGAGACCCGCGTGGGCGGAGGCTTGGGGGAGTCGTGCACCGCGATCGCCTCCGCGCCGCGCTCCGCGTAGCCGGGGTGGCCCGGGAAGAGCGAGGCCACGTGGCCGTCGGGACCCATGCCGAGCATGAGGACGTCCCACTCGGGCGTGCCCTCGACGGCGACGTCCTCGGCGTACGAGAAGGCCGCTTCCTCCGCGGTGGCGAAGTCCGAGGACGCGCCCATCCGGTGGATGTTCTCCTCGGGCAGCGGGAGCGACCCCAGCAGGGCCTCCTGCGCCTGGCCCTCGTTGCGGTCGGGGTCGCCGGCGGGCACGAAGCGCTCGTCGCCCCACCACACGTGCACGCTCGTCCAATCGACGGCGGACGCGAGCGGGGAGCGCGCCGCGGAGGCGAGCGTCGCGATGCCCACCGTGCCGCCCGTGAGGACGATGTCCGCGCGGTCCTGGACCGACAGCGTGTCGATGAGGGTGACGAGCAGGCGCGCGGCGGTCGCGTCGGCCACGGCCTCGGCGGACGGGTGGACGACGACCCGGGTGGCGTGGTCGGACACGGCGGTCACAGCGGCACCACCGTCTCGGCCGTGAACGAGGCCAGCGCCTCGCCGTAGACCTCGTCGGAGTCGAGGCGGCGCAGCTCCTCGGCGAGCGCCTCCTCGAGCGAGCGGGCCGGCAGCGCGATGACGTGGTCCGGCTGGCCGGGCTGGGTGATGCGGGCGTTGTAGCGGTCCGGGCGGCTGATCGAGATCTGCCCGGAGGGCGTCTCGAGCACGATGCTCTGCAGCGCCGCGACCGAGTCGTCGTACTCGGCCTCGACCTCGCAGTCCAGCGCGCGCTTGAGCCACGCGCCCAGCAGCAGGATCGACGGGCTGTTGAAGTCGCCGTGGATGCGGGCGCGCGTCACCTGCGGGTCCGGCACCTGCTCGAGCGCGACCGCGAGCAGCGCGCGCCAGCGGGTGAGGCGCGTCCACGCGAGATCCGTGTCGCCGGGGCGGTAGCAGTGCGCGAGCGACAGCAGCGTGCCCACGGGGTCGTCCTCGCCCTTGGTGTCGGTGATGCGGCGCTGCGCCATCCGGCCGAGCGAGCACTCCGCCATGTCGTCCGGGACCGCGGCGGGCCACCACACGACGATGGGGGCGTCGGGCAGCAGCAGCGGGGTGACGAGCGTGTCGTCGTGCCCGATCTGCGCGCCGGACGGGCGCAGGACGATGACCTCGGACGCGCCGGCGTCGCCGCCCACGCGGATCTCCGCGTCCAGGCGGGCCTCGTCGGAGGCGCCGGGCGCGATGACGATGATGCGGCACGGGTGCTCGCGGGACGCCACGTTGGCGGTCGCGATGGCCTGCTCGGCGTCCGCGTCCGTCGCGTCGATGACGAGGGTCATCACGCGGGCGAGCGTGATGACGCCGCCCTCCTTGCGCGAGTCGACGAGCCGCTTGTTGATCTCGCCGGTGGTGGTGTCGGGGATCTCGATGATCATGGGCGCCTCCAGGCACGTCCGTCGCGGGCCATCATCGCGTCCGAGCTGGGCGGGCCCCAGGTGCCGCTGCGGTAAGGCTCGGGCTGACCCTGGGTGGACCAGTACTCGGTGATGGGGTCGAGGATCTTCCAGGAGAGGGCGACCTCCTCCTGGCGGGGGAACAGCGGCGGGTCGCCGAGCAGCACGTCGAGGATGAGGCGCTCGTAGGCCTCCGGCGAGCTCTCGGTGAACGCGTTGCCGTACGCGAAGTCCATCGTGACGTCGCGCACCTCCATCGCGGTGCCGGGCACCTTGGAGCCGAAGCGCAGCGTCACACCCTCGTCGGGCTGGACGCGGATGACCAGGGCGTTCGCGCCGGCGTCGCCGCCGCTGACCTCCTGGAAGTGGGGCGAGGGCGCCTTCTTGAACACGAGGGCGATCTCGGTGACGCGGCGGCCCAGGCGCTTGCCGGCGCGGAGGTAGAACGGGGTGCCCGCCCAGCGCCGGTTGGGCACCTCGAGGCGGATCGCGGCGTACGTTTCGGTGATCGAGTCCGCGGAGATGCCGTCCTCGTCGAGGAATCCGCCCACCTGCTCGCCGCCGCGCCAGCCGGCCGCGTACTGGCCGCGGGCCGTGCCCTCGCCGAGGTCCTCCGGCAGCACGGTCGAGCGGAGCACCTTCTCCTTCTCCATGCGGAGGTCGTCGGCCTCGAAGCTCGCGGGCTCCTCCATCGCGGTGAGCGCGAAGAGCTGGAGCAGGTGGTTCTGGATGACGTCGCGGGCGGTGCCGATGCCGTCGAAGTAGCCCGCGCGCGACCCGATGCCGATGTCCTCGGCCATCGTGATCTGCACGTGGTCGATGTACTGCGAGTTCCAGATCGGCTCGAACAGCTGGTTCGCGAAGCGCAGCGCGAGCAGGTTCTGCACCGTCTCCTTGCCCAGGTAGTGGTCGATGCGGAACACCGAGTCGGGCGGGAAGACCTCCGACACCACCGCGTCGAGCTCCTCCGCGGACTCGAGGTCGTGGCCGAACGGCTTCTCGATGACGACGCGGCGCCACGTGCCCTCGTGCGGGTCCGACAGGCCCGACTCGCGCAGCTGAGTGACCACCTGCGGGAACGCCGACGGCGGGATCGACAGGTAGAAGGCGTGGTTGCCGCCCGTGCCGCGCTCCCGGTCGAGCTCCTCGACGGTCTCGCGCAGGCGCTGGAAGGCCTCCGGGTCGTCGAACGTGCCCTGGACGAAGCGGATGCCCTCGGCGAGCTGCTGCCACGTCTCCTCGCGGAACGGCGTCCGCGCGTACTTCTTCACCGAGTCGTGGACGACCTGCGCGAAGTCCTGCTCGTCCCAGTCGCGGCGGGCGAAGCCGGTGAGCGCGAAGGCCGGCGGCAGCAGGCCGCGGTTCGCGAGGTCGTACACCGCCGGCATGAGCTTCTTGCGCGCGAGGTCGCCGGTCACGCCGAACATGACGAGGCCGCACGATCCGGCGATGCGGGGCAGGCGGCGATCACGCGGATCGCGCAGGGGATTGTTCACTCTTCGACCTTCCAGGGGGGACGTCAAGTCGGACAGGGACGCTCCCGTCATCCTATTGCGCGGGCACGATGCGGCGGCGCCACCAGGTGAGACGGGCGGCGGTCGGCGGTCACCGCTGCGACGGTGCGGCGGTGCGGCCGTGCGGCGGTGCGGCCGTGCGGCGGTGCGGCCGTGCGGCGGTGCGGCGGTGCGGCGGTGCGGCAACTTGGAGGATCCCGGGAGAAGAACGTGCGCTTCCCTCCCAGAATTCTCGAAGTTGCCGCATAAGGGCGGGGCGGCCGCATGAGGGCGGGGCGACGAGCGGCGGTAGTGGGCGACGGGTCGGCCGGGGGCGGGGGAGACGCAGCGAGGGGCCCCGCCGTCGGCGGGGCCCCTCGTCGTGGATCGTGCGGATCAGCCCGCGGCGGCGATGCTCTCGCGTGCCTGGGCGGCCACGTTCTCCGCGTTGAAGCCGTACTTCTTCAGCAGCAGCGCGCCGTCGGCGGACTCGCCGAAGTGGTCGACCGCGACCGTGCGGCCGGCGTCGCCGACCAGGTCGCGCCAGCCGAGCGCCGAGCCGGCCTCGACCGACACGCGCGCCTTGATGCCCGCCGGGAGGACCGACTCGCGGTACTCGGCGTCCTGACGCGAGAAGCGCTCGCGCGACGGCATCGAGATGACGCGGGCCTTGACGCCCTCGGCGGCCAGGAGCTCGCGCGCCTCGACGGCCACCGACACCTCGGAGCCCGTGGCGATGAGGAGCACGTCGGCGTCCTCGTCGGCGCCCGCGACGACGTAGGCGCCCTTGAGCACTCCCTCCGTCGAGGTGCCCTCGAGGACCGGCAGGTTCTGGCGCGACAGGATGATCGCCGACGGACGGTCGGTGGTCTCCAGGATCGCCTTCCAGGCGGCCGCGGTCTCGTTCGCGTCCGCGGGGCGGATCACGTCGAGGCCGGGGATCGCGCGGAGCGTCGCGATGTGCTCGATCGGCTGGTGCGTCGGGCCGTCCTCGCCGAGGCCTACCGAGTCGTGGGTCCACACGAAGGTGGTCGGGATCTGCATGAGCGCCGCGAGGCGGACCGAGGCGCGCATGTAGTCGGAGAACACCAGGAAGGTGCCGCCGTACACGCGGGTGAGGCCGTGCAGCGTGATGCCGTTGAGGATCGCGCCCATGCCGAACTCACGGATGCCGAAGTGCAGCGTGCGGCCGTACCACTGGCCGTTGGGCCAGGAGTGGGTCGAGTGGTGCGGCGGGAGGAACGACGGCTCGCCGGCCATCGTGGTGTTGTTCGAGCCCGCGAGGTCGGCCGAGCCGCCCCACAGCTCGGGCAGCACCGGCGCGAGGGCCGTGAGGACCTTGCCCGAAGCGGCGCGGGTCGCCACCTTGGTGCCGGCCTCGAAGGTGGGGAGCGCATCGTCCCAGCCCTCGGGCAGCTCGCGCTTGACGAGGCGCTCGAGCAGCGCGGCGCGCTCGGGGTTTTCCGCCTCCCAGCGGGAGAACGCGGCGTTCCACTCCGAGTGCGCGGCCTGGCCGCGGTCCTTGACCTGGTGCATGTGGGCGAGGACCTCGGGCTCGACCGCGAAGGACTGCTCGGGGTCGAAGCCGAGCACCTCCTTGAGGCCCGCGACCTCGGCGGCGCCGAGCGCCGAGCCGTGCACGCCGCCCGAGTTCTGCTTGGTGGGGGACGGCCAGCCGATGATGGTGCTGAGCGCGATGATCGAGGGCTTGCCGGTCTCGGCCTTCGCCGCCTCGATGGCGTCGTAGAGGGCCTGCGGGTCCTCCTGGTAGCCGTCCTCGGTGACCCACGAGACCTTCTGGGTGTGCCAGCCGTACGCCTCGTAGCGGCCGAGCACGTCCTCGGTGAAGGAGATGTCGGTCTCGTGCTCGATCGAGATCTTGTTGTCGTCCCAGATGACGATGAGGTTGCCGAGCTCCTGCGTGCCAGCGAGCGCCGAGGCCTCGTGCGCCACGCCCTCCTGGAGGCAGCCGTCGCCCGCGATCACGTAGATATGGTGGTCGAACGGCGAGGTGCCGGGGGCGGCGTCGGGGTCGAGGAGGCCGCGCTCGCGGCGCGAGGCCATCGCCATGCCGACCGAGGACGCGATGCCGGTGCCCAGCGGGCCCGTGGTGATCTCGACGCCGTCGGTGTGTCCGTACTCGGGGTGGCCCGGGGTGAGCGAGCCCTCGGTGCGCAGCGACTTGAGGTCGTCGAGCGAGAGCTGGTAGCCCGAGGCGAAGAGCTGGAGGTAGAGCGTGAGCGACGAGTGGCCCGCGGACAGCACGAAGCGGTCGCGCCCGAGCCAGTGCGAGTCCGCCGGGTCGTGCTTCATCACGTTCTGGAAGAGCAGGTAGGCGGCGGGGGCCAGCGAGATGGCCGTGCCGGGGTGGCCGTTGCCGACCTTCTCGACGGCGTCGGCCGCGAGGACGCGGAGGGTGTCGACCGCCCGGCGGTCGACGTCGGTCCAGTTGATGGTCACAGGTGTCTCCCTCGACAGGTATCGGGTACGGGGGTCAGCCTACAAGGGCCGGGCGGCTTTGTAGTACGTTCACATTTCTGGGAGCGGTGCCATCTCACGCGTCGGGACGAGCCCACCACGGACCCTGGTCCCGGTGCGCGCGGTTACACTTGTCCGCATGCCGATCGCCACCCCCGAGGCTCATGCCGCCGTGCCCGTCGCGGCCCCCCGCCGGGTGATGGCGACCATCGGAGCGTACGTCGCGCTGACCAAGCCCCGCATCATCGAGCTGCTGCTCGTCACCACCATCCCCACCATGGTCCTCGCCGCCGACGGCTGGCCCTCGCTGGGGCTGCTGGCGGGCACGCTCATCGGCGGCTCGCTGTCCGCGGGCGGCGCCCAGGTCTTCAACAGCTACCTCGACCGCGACATCGACGCGGTGATGAAGCGCACCCGTCGCCGACCCCTCGTGACCGGCGCGGTGTCCGAGCGCGGCGCGCTCGTCTTCGCGTGGGTGCTGTCGGTGGTCTCGACGCTGTGGTTCTGGCTCGTCGTGGGCTCGCCGCTCGCCGCGGTGCTGTCGGTGCTCGCGATCCTCGGCTACGTCGTCGGCTACACGATGATCCTCAAGCGCCGCACCGCGCAGAACATCGTGTGGGGCGGCATCGCGGGCTGCATGCCGGTCCTCATCGGTTGGGCGGCCGTCACCAACGAGCTCGCGTGGACGCCGTTCCTGCTGTTCCTCATCATCTTCTTCTGGACGCCGCCGCACTACTGGCCGCTGTCGATGAAGTTCCGCGGCGACTACGAGAACGCGCGCGTGCCGATGCTGCCCGTGATCGCGCCGGCCCGCACGGTCGCGATCGAGATGATCGGCTACGCGGCCGCGATGGTCGCCACCACCCTCGCGCTCGCCTGGGTCGCGGGCATGACATGGGTGTACGTCGGCGTCGCCGCCGCCGCGGGCGCCTGGTTCCTCGCCGGCTGCGTGCGCATGTACCGCCGCTCGCGCGCGGGGGAGTCGAAGCTCCACGAGATGCGGCTGTTCCGCGACTCGATCACGTACCTCTCGATCGTGTTCGCCGCGGTCATGGTGGACCCCTTCCTCACCGACGTGCTGTCGGTCCGCTGACGATGCTCGAACGGCAGCGTGACGCGTACCTCGCGCACGTCGCCGTGGAGCGCGGGCTGAGCCCGAACACCGTCGCCGCGTACCGTCGCGACCTCGACCGCTACGCCACCTTCCTGGCCGCGCGCGGCCTCGCGGACCTCAAGGACGTCACCCGCGAAGACGTCGCCGCCTTCGCCCAGGGCGTCAGCACCGGCGAGGACGGCGGCCGCGCCCTGGCTCCCGCATCGGCCTCCCGCACCGTGGTCGCGGTGCGCGGGTGGCATCGCTTCGCGGTCCTCGAGGGGTGGACCGCCGGAGATCCCTCGGCGCAGGTCAAGCCCCGCGCGATCCCCAAGCGCCTGCCCAAGGCCATCAGCACCGACGAGGTGGACCGGATCCTCGCGCAGGCCGGGACCGGCGACGGCCCGGCGCCGCTGCGCGACCGCGCCCTGCTCGAGCTCGTCTACGCGACCGGCGCCCGCATCTCGGAGGCGGTCGGCCTCGACGTCGACGACGTGGTCCTCGACCGCGGCGAGGAGACCGTCCTGCTGCGGGGCAAGGGCCGCAAGGAGCGCATCGTCCCCGTGGGAGGCTACGCCGTCGACGCGCTCGACGCGTACCTGGTGCGCGCCCGTGGGCCGCTCGCCCAGGCCGGCCGCGGCACGCCCGCGCTGTTCCTCAACACCCGCGGCGGGCGGCTGTCGCGCCAGTCCGCGTGGGCCATCCTGCGCGTCGCGGCCGAGCGCGCCGGGGTCGAGGACGTGTCGCCCCACACGCTGCGGCACTCGTTCGCGACGCACCTGCTCAACGGCGGCGCCGACGTCCGCGTCGTCCAGGAGCTGCTGGGCCACGCCTCGGTCACGACCACCCAGATCTACACGCTCGTCACGCGCGACACGCTGCGCGAGGTGTACGCCGCGACGCACCCGCGCGCCCGCTGAGAACGGCCGCAACCAGGCGGTAGGGTTGGCGCGTGACCGACTTCCCTGCACCCGAACCCCTTCCCAGCCACGGTCCCGCGCGCGTCGTCGCGCTGTGCAACCAGAAGGGCGGGGTGGGCAAGACCACCACGTCGGTCAACCTCGCCGCCGCGCTCGCCGAGTACGGGCGCAAGGTGCTCCTCATCGACTTCGACCCGCAGGGCGCCGCCTCGGCCGCGCTCGGGATCAACGCCGACGCGCTCGAGAGCACGGTCTACAACCTGCTCATGGAGACCGGCGTCTCCACCCGCGAGGTCATCCTCGAGACCAAGGTGCCGGGACTCGACCTGCTGCCCGCCAACATCGACCTGTCGGCCGCCGAGGTCCAGCTCGTCGGCGAGGTCGCCCGCGAGAGCGCGCTCGCCCGCGCGCTGCGCCCGGTGCTCGACGACTACGACGCGATCCTCATCGACTGCCAGCCGTCGCTCGGCCTGCTCACCGTCAACGCGCTCGTCGCCGCGCACGGCGTCGTCATCCCGCTGGCCGCCGAGTACTTCGCGATGCGCGGCGTCAAGCTGCTCGTCGACACCATCCGCAAGGTGCAGGACCGCCTCAACACGCGCCTCACCATCGACGCGATCGTGCCGACGCTGTACGACGGCCGCACGCTGCACGCGCAGGAGGTCGTCGAGCGGGTTCGCGACGCGTTCGGCGACCAGGTCACCGAGACGATGATCCACCGCACCGTGAAGTTCCCCGACGCGACCGTCGCCGCGGAGCCCATCACCACGTTCGCCCCGTCGCACGCCGGCGCCGAGGCCTACCGTCAGCTCGCGTGCGAGCTCGTGGCGCGCGGGGTCGCCGCCTAGCGTGACCGCCGAGGTCGCGACCGAGTCCTCGAAGGGGTTCGAGGTCCACCTCGACAACTTCGAGGGGCCCTTCGACCTGCTCCTCAGCCTCATCTCCAAGCACCAGCTGGAGATCACCGAGGTCGCGCTCGCGCGGGTCACCGACGACTTCCTCGCGACCATCGCGTCGCACGAGGACGACTGGGACCTGTCGCAGGCCTCGGAGTTCCTCGTGGTCGCCGCGACGCTGCTCGACCTCAAGGCCGCGCGCCTGCTGCCGCAGGGCGAGGTCGACGACGTCGAGGACCTCGAGCTGCTCGAGGCGCGCGACCTGCTGTTCGCCCGCCTCCTCCAGTACCGCGCGTTCAAGCAGGCCGCGGCCGGCTTCGCGGAGCTGCTGTCCGCGCCGCGCCGTGTGCCGCGCGACGTCCCGCTCGAGCCGCAGTTCGCGATGCTGCTGCCCGAGCTCGTGTGGACCGCGACGCCGGAGATGCTCGCGCAGCTCGCCGCGCACGCGCTCCAGCCCAAGGCGGCCCCCTCCGTGAGCATCGCCCACCTGCACAACCCCGCCGTGAGCGTGCGGGAGCAGGCCGCGGTCATCACCAACCGGCTGCAGCGCGAGGGTGCCGTGTCGTTCCGGTCGCTCGTGCGGGACGCCGGCAGCACCGGAGTCGTGGTGGCGCGCTTCCTCGCGCTGCTCGAGCTGTTCCGCGAGGCCGTGGTGGCCTTCGATCAGGTACGCTCCCTCGGCGAGCTGACGGTCCGGTGGACCGGCGGCGAGTCCGCCGTCGAGGTGTCGGCGGAGTTCGACGAGGACGATGCGATGGGCGTCGCCTCCGAGGCCGCGGGGATCGCGGCCGCACCCGGTGAGGAGAGGCCGTGAACCCTGCAGCCCTGCGTGGCGCGCTCGAGGCCGTGCTCATGGTCGTCGACGAGCCCGTGCCCGCCGCGGAGCTCGCCGCCGCCGTCGAGGTCCCGGTCGCGGACGTCACCGCGGCGCTCGAGTCCCTGCGCGACGAGTACGCCGACCCCGAGGCGCCGCGCGGCTTCGAGCTGCGCGAGGTCGACGGCGGCTGGCGTGTCTACTCGTCGCGGCTGTTCGCGGACGTCGTCGGCCGCTTCATCGTCGAGGGCCAGTCGGCCCGCCTGTCGCAGGCGGCGCTCGAGACCCTCGCGGTCGTCGCGTACCGCCAGCCCGTGACCCGCGGCCAGGTGTCGCAGATCCGCGGGGTCAACGTCGACTCCGTCATGAAGACGCTCGCCGCGCGCGGGCTCGTGACCGAGGTGGGGGAGAGCGCGGGCGCCGTCCTCTACGGCACGTCGACGGAGTTCCTCGAGCGCATGGGCCTGTCCACGCTCGACGACCTGCCGCCGCTCGCGCCGTACCTTCCCGACCTCGCCGACATCGATGGGGAGGGCCGCTGATGGCCGAGCTCGAGATCCACCGCCCCGAGGGCATCCGGCTGCAGAAGGTGCTCGCGTCCGCGGGCGTCGGCTCGCGGCGCAAGTGCGAGGACCTCATCGAGGCCGGCCGCGTCAAGGTCGACGGCGAGGTGGTCGACCAGCTCGGCGTGCGCGTCGTGCCCGAGGAAGTCGTGATCGAGGTCGACGGCGAGCGCATCGCCGTCGACGCGAGCCACGTCACCGTGGTGCTCAACAAGCCCTTCGGCGTGGTGAGCACGATGAGCGACCCGCAGGGCCGCCCCGCGCTCGACCAGTTCGTGCAGCAGTACGACGAGCGCCTCTTCCACGTGGGCCGCCTCGACGCGGAGACCACGGGCCTCATCCTCCTCACCAACGACGGCGACCTGGCCAACCGCCTCGCGCACCCCACGCACGGCGTGTCCAAGGTCTACGTCGCCAAGGTGCGCGGCCGCGTCTCCAAGCACCTGTGCACGCACCTCAAGGAGGGCATCGAGCTCGACGACGGTCCCGTGCGCGCGACCGCCTGCCACATCCTCGACGTCACCCAGGACTCGTCGCTCGTGCAGGTCGAGCTCCACGAGGGCCGCAACCGCATCGTGCGCCGCATGCTCGACCAGATGGGCCACCCCGTCCTCGAGCTCGTGCGCACGCAGTTCGGCCCGATCCGTCTGGGCACCCTCGCGCCCGGCGAGGTCCGCCAGCTGGGCCCGGTGGACGTCGGCCGCCTCATGGACGCCGCCGGCATGTAGCCGGCAGGGGCCCGGGAGGGACCCCCGCGACCGATACGATGGTCGCCATGACGATCCGAGCGATCCGTGGCGCCATCACCCTGGACCGCGACGAGAAGGAGCACCTGCACGACCGCACGACCGAGCTGGTGGACGCGATGATGCGGGAGAACTCGCTCTCGACCGACGACCTCATCTCGGTGGTCTTCACGTGCACCCCGGACATCGTGAGCGACTTCCCGGCCGCGGCCGCCCGCACCATGGGCTTCGGCGCCGTGCCGCTCATGTGCGCGCAGGAGATGGCCGTCCCGGGCGCGCTCCCGCTGGTCGTGCGCGTGATGATGCACGCGTACCTCGACCGGCCCCGCGACGAGGTCGCCCATGTGTACCTGCGCGACGCGGTCAAGCTGCGCCGCGACCTGGCCCAGTAGGAGCGGCATGTCTCCCCGCACGCACGTCATCGGCGCCGGACTCATCGGCGCGAGCATCGGCATCGGCCTGTCCGCCGAGGGCTGGACCGTCACCATCGAGGACAACGACGCCGAGGCGCAGGCCCTCGCGCGCTCGATCGGCGCCGGTGGCGAGCCGGGCGCCGAGCAGCCCGAGCTCGTCATCGTCGCCGTCCCGCCGTCCGCCGCCGCCGCGGTGGTCGCGGCCGCGCTCGGCCGCTATCCGGACGCCGTCGTCACCGACGTCGCGAGCGTCAAGGCCCCCATCGCCGCCGCGGCCACCGCGACCGGCGCATCGTCCCGCTACGTCGGCTCGCACCCGATGGCCGGCCGCGAGGTCTCCGGCGGCCTGGGCGCGCAGGGCGACCTGTTCAAGGCGCGCCCGTGGGTGCTGTGCCCCAACGGAGCCACCGAGGACGCCATCGCGCTGGTCGCGCGCGTGCCCGAGGCGCTCCAGTGCGACGTCGTGACGATGGAGGCGGACGCGCACGATGCGGCGGTCGCCCGCGTCTCGCACGCGCCGCAGGTCGCGGCATCGGCCGTCGCGGCCGCGCTCGGCATCCTCGACGCCGACGACGTCGCCCTCGCGGGCCAGGGCCTGCGCGACGTCACCCGCATCGCGGGCTCGCTGCCCGGCATGTGGGCGGACATCGCGCGCCTCAACCGCGGGCACCTGGTCGAGACGCTCGACCACATCATCACCGACCTCGAGGAGGTGAGGGAGGCCGACGACATCGGCGAGGCCCTCACCGACCTCATCGACCGCGGCCGCTTCGAGACCGCGCGCATCCCCGGCAAGCACGGCGGGGCCACGCGCGACTGGACGCCGGTCACCGTCATCGTCCCCGACACCCCCGGCCAGCTCCTGCGCCTGCTCGCGCACACCGCCGAGGTCGACGTCAACGTCGAGGACATCGCCATCGAGCACTCGCCGCGGCAGCCGGTGGGACTCACGACGCTCTACGTGCTGCCCTCGCGCGCGCCCGACCTGGTCGCGGCGCTCGAGCGGCAGGGTTGGGAGATCGCTGCATCATGACCGGAATCTCGATCGCGATCGACGGGCCCGCGGGCACCGGCAAGTCGACGGTGGCCAAGGAGGTCGCGCGCCGGCTCCAGCTCGCGTACTTCGACACGGGCGCCACCTACCGCGTCGCCACGCTGTGGTGCATGCGCGAGGGGGTCGACCTCGGCATCGAGTCCGACGTCGCCGCCATGGTGGAGACCATGAACGTCGGCCTCGTGCTCGACCCGCGCAACCCGCGCGTGCTGCTCGAGGACGAGGACGTGTCCTCGCTCATCCGCTCCGACGCCGTCGCGCTCACCGTCTCCAAGGTGGCGACCAACCTCGAGGCGCGCGCCGCGCTCGGCCACTGGCAGCGCGAGGTCATCGCGTCGGAGCTCGAGGGCGGCTACTCGGAGGGCCGCGGCATCGTGTCCGAGGGCCGCGACATCACCACGATCATCGCGCCCGAGGCCGACGTGCGCATCCTCATGACCGCCGACGAGGAGATCCGCGTCGCCCGCCGTGCCGGCGAGGGCGCGGACGTCGCCACCGTCCGCGAGGCCGTGCTCGGCCGCGACAAGAAGGACGCGACCGTCGTCTCGTTCCACACCGCGGCGGACGGCGTCCACACGCTCGACACCAGCGACCTCACGATCGAGGAGGCCGTCCAGGCCGTGCTCGACCTGGTCGCCGAGACCCGCGGCGAGAGCGGGGACGATGCGGCGGACGCCCCCGCGGCCGAGGCCGCCGACGAGGCGGGGGAGTGAGCGCGCCCGTCCCGAGCCGCTGGGGACCGCGCTGGTCCCGCTGGGTGGGCCGGTTCCTCGCGCGTGTGCTGTGGCGCACCGAGGTGCGCGGCCGCGCCAACGTCCCGGCCGAGGGCGCCGCGATCGTCGTGTGCAACCACGTGGGCCTCATCGACGGCCCGGTCGTGCACGGCGTCATCCCGCGCGGCTCGCACTTCCTCATCCGCGAGGGCATGATGTCCGGCCCGCTCGGCGCGATCCTCAACGCCGCGCAGCAGATCACCGTGCGCGAGTCCGGCCGCGAGGCCCTCGCGCAGGGCCTGGCCGTGCTGCGCCGCGGCGACGTGATCGGCGTGTTCCCCGAGGGAACGCGCGGCGGCGGCACCGCGGAGGCCGTCCACGGCGGCGCCGCGTGGCTCGCCATCCAGTCCGGCGCGCCCGTCGTGCCGACCGCGATCATCGGCTCGCGGCACACCGGCGAGTCCGTGAACGTGTGGCCCCGGCCCGGTCGGCGGCTGCTGGTGGCGTTCGGCGAGCCCATGGTTCTCACCCCGCCCGCGGACGTCCGCGGCGGCCGCGCGAAGCAGGCGTGGGCGGCCGAGAGGCTCGCCGAGGCGCTGCGCGACCAGGTGACACGTACCCTTGACACGACAGACCTCGAGCTTCCGCTCGACGACCCGCGCCGCGAGACGCGCGAAGAGAAGGACCACGCATGACGGACGAGCAGCCGCTTCCGGCGCCCCACGAGTCGGACGCGCCCGAGTCGCTCGACGAGATCCGCGAGGCCGCGCTGCGCGCCGGCCTCGACGAGTACGACCTCACCCCCGAGGACCTGGCCGAGCTGACCGGCGAGGCGCTGCCCGAGACCGAGGAGGCGCTGCCCGTCCTCGCGATCGTCGGCCGCCCCAACGTCGGCAAGTCGACCCTCGTCAACCGCATCATCGGCAAGCGCCTCGCGGTCGTCGAGGACACCCCCGGCGTCACGCGCGACCGCGTCGCGTACCGCGCCGAGTGGGCGGGCCGCGACTTCACGCTGCTCGACACCGGCGGCTGGGAGAAGAACGTCACCGGCATCGACCTGTCCGTCGCGCAGGCCGCCGAGGCCGCGATCGACATGGCGGACGCGATCGTCTTCGTCGTCGACGCGGTGGTCGGCGCCACCGCGACCGACGAGCAGGTGGTGCGCCTCCTGCGCAAGGCCGACAAGCCCGTCGTGCTGGCCGCCAACAAGGTCGACGGCCCGCAGGGCGAGCTCGAGGCGGCCGCGCTGTGGAACCTGGGTCTCGGCGAGCCGTACCCCGTGTCCGCGCTGCACGGCCGCGGCACGGGCGACCTGCTCGACGCCGCGATGGCGGTGCTTCCCGAGGAGATGCACCAGATCGAGATCGACGAGCACGCGCCGCGCCGTATCGCGCTCGTCGGCCGCCCCAACGTCGGCAAGTCGTCGCTGCTCAACAAGCTCGCCGGCGCGGAGCGCGTCGTCGTCAACGAGATCGCGGGCACCACGCGCGACCCGGTCGACGAGATCGTCGAGATCGGCGACCGGCCGTGGACCCTGGTCGACACCGCCGGCATCCGCCGCCGGGTCCACATGACCAAGGGCGCGGACTTCTACGCCTCGCTGCGCACGCAGACCGCGATCGAGCGCGCCGAGGTGGCGCTGGTGCTGCTCGACGCGTCCGCGGCGCTCACCGATCAGGACCTGCGCGTCGTGCAGCAGGTGGTCGACGCCGGCCGCGCGATGATCTTCGTCTACAACAAGTGGGACCTCGTGGGCGAGGACGAGCGCTTCATGCTCGAGCGCTCGATCGAGCAGGACATGGTACAGCACACGTGGGTGCCGCGCGTGAACCTGTCGGCCAAGACCGGCTGGCACACGAACCGCCTGCTCCCGGCGCTCGAGCTCGCGCTGTCGAGCTGGGACCAGCGCATCTCCACGGGTCGTCTCAACTCGTTCCTCGGCGAGCTCGTCGCGGAGCACCCGCACCCGGTGCGCGGCGGCAAGCAGCCCAAGATCCTGTTCGCGACGCAGGCGGCGACCCGCCCGCCGCGCTTCGTCATCTTCGCCTCCGGCTTCCTCGACCCGCAGTACCGCCGCTTCATCGAGCGACGCCTGCGCGAGAACTTCGGCTTCGAGGGCACGCCCATCCAGATCTCGGTGCGCGTGCGCGAGAAGCGGGGCCGCAAGAAGTAGGGCGCGAGGCGCGCGGGTCGCGTGTCGCGCGCGACCCCGGCGTGCCGCGACAGCCGCAAGGTTCCCATCCCGTTGTTTTAGGAATTCCCAAAATAGGTGGCGGGACTGGGTGGCGGGCTCCGCGGTGGTGGCGTGGCCTCATGTCGGAGCGCGTGGGTGCGCGTGGGCGTCACCGTGCGTGGGTGTGCGTGGGCGTCACCGTGCGCGGGTGTGCGTGGGCGTCGCCGTGCGGCGCGTCGCGCGCGAGAGCCGGCGTGTCCGGCCGACCGTCGCACCCCCGCCGCACTGTTTTAGGAAATCCTGAAATAGTCGGATGGGGTGGGTGGCGCGCTTCCGGGAGATGCGGCGGCTCCATAGCTGCGCGCCTGGCGCCGCGTGCGAGCGATCGCTCGCCGGCGTTCGAGCAGAGGCCCCTGAGAGACCCGGCTTGCCGGCCGGCGGCTACTGCGGCCCTCCGCCGCTCATCCGGGAGAACACCAGGCCCAGCACGAACCCGATGCCGATGAACGCCGGGAAGAGCGCGAAGGTGTCGGTCGCCATCCAGATGAGGAAGCCCATGAGCGACCCGAGCAGCATGCCGGCGGCGAACGGCAGCGGCCGGATCGGCGGCTGCTGGTCGTCATCGCTCATCGGTCGCTCCCTCCTTCCCCGCGTCGGGGCCCGCCCCCGGCCAGGTCCCTACCCGGCGGTGGCGTCGAAGTCGCCCCGCGCGAACGCGATCTCCGCGAGGTCCGCGAGCACCTCGAGATCGATCCCGTCGAGGCGCTTGACGTAGACGCATCCCGCCCCGACCGTGTGGGTGCCCAGCTGGGGCAGCAGCCCCTCGCCCTCCGGCGTGTCCTTGAGCCCGTAGAAGGTCAGCTGCGCCTTGCGCGGGGAGAAGCCGACCTTGGGCATGTCGCCCTCCCGCCCGGTGGCGTAGCGGTAGTGCAGCGCGCCCCAGCCGATGATGGACGGGCCCCACATCACGGGCTCGACGCCCGTGACCTCGGTGAGCAGCGCGACCACGCGCTCGGCCTCCTCGCGCCTTCGCGCGGGCTCGACGCCCTGGACGAAGGCCTCGACCGGCACGTCGGTGGGGATGGTCTTGTTCATCTCCTCACCATAGGCCGCGGGCCTCGAGCACCTCGCGGAGCAGGTCCGCCCGGTCGGAGACGATGCCGTCGACGCCGGCGTCGAGCAGCGATTCCATCTCCGCGCGATTGTTGACCGTCCACACGTGGACCACGCGGCCCGCATCGTGCGCGAGCCTCACGTGCCGCTCCGTGAGCACGGGGACCACGCCCACGCGCCAGGGGATCTGCAGTCCGTGGACGTGCTCGAGCGAGCGCAGCGTCCCCAGCCCCAGGAGCCCTCCCAGGAAGAACCGCGCGGCCTCGCCCGTGCCGGCGCTCGTCGCGACCGGACGGCTGAGGCGCCGCACGGTCGCCTCGCGTCGCTCCGCCGAGAACGAGGCGACGCACACACGGTCGTGGGCGCCCGTGCGCTCGATGGCCTCAGCGATCGGGACGATGCCGGACTCGGCTTTGACGTCGATGTTCACCCGCAGCTCGGGCCACGTGCCGAGCACGTCCTCGAGCAGGGGCACCGGTTCGACGCCGCCGATCCGGGCCTCCTTGACGTGCGCCCAGGGCAGCTCGGACACCTCGCCCTCCGCGTCGGTCGTGCGATCGAGCGACGAGTCGTGAAGGGCGACCGCGACGCCGTCGACGGTGCCGTGCGCATCGGTCTCGACGTAGGCGAAGCCCAGGTCGACCGCGGACTGGAACGCGGTCATCGAGTTCTCCAGGCCGTCGAGGGAGAAGCCGCGATGCGCGAGCGCCGCGAACGGGGCGTCGAAGTACGGGTGGTCGGGTCGCATGAGGGTCATGGGATCGCCTTCGGGAGCCAGGAGCGGATGGAAGCGAGGTAGGCGGCGCGGGGCACGGGGGAGGACAGCGACAGCTCGTGGATGCCGCCGGTGATGACGGCCTCGGTGACGTCGGGTCCGAGCCGGGGAGCGAGGCGCGCGATCGCCGCCACGTCGACCGCCGTGTCCTGCACGCCGAGGAGCGGGTTGTCGGGCGTGTCGGGGCCGCTCGAGCCAGCGCGCGCGACCAGGACCGGAACGCGGATGTCGAGGCCGCGCGCGACCCTGCGTTGCGCCCGGCGGACGGCGGCCAGCCACGCGGCCCGGGCGGGGATGCCGAGCGGGGTCTTCCAGTCGGGGTCGAACCCCCATGAGCCGCCCTGCTCGGAGAGGAGATGAGCGGCGTAGCGCGACGGGTGGTGCGCGAGGACGGCGCCGGGTCGCATCCGCGCGACGGGTCCGACGGCGTGAAGGAGCACCCGCTCGCGCCGGTTGTCCGGCCGGGCGAAGAACGGGCTGTCGAGGATGAGCCCGGCGAGCACGGGGAACGGCCGGTCCGCGGCCCAGATGGCGGCGGCGAGGCCGCCGGTCGAGTGCGCGTGCACCACGAGGGGCACGCCGGACAGCTCTGCCGCGATCGCTTCCGCGGCGGCGGAGATGTCGTCGCCGAGCTCGCCGATGTCGCCGATGAGGTGCGGCACGTCCCCGGGCCGCAGCGAGCGGCCCGCGCGGCGCAGGTCCACGGCGTAGAACGCGAACCCGAGCCCCGCGAAGAACTCCGCCAGGTGGGTCTGGAAGAAGTAGTCGTTGTAGCCGTGGACGTGCAGCACCGCGCCCCGCGGGGAGTCGATCGGCGGCGTTGCCCGGACCAGCGTGGCGGGGCCCAGCGCGCGCGCCTCGAACCCGGCGAGCACATCGTCGCCCCAGGTCCCGGCGTCGTCCATAACCCGATCGTGCCACCAACGGGCCCGGCGTTCAGCCAGCGTTGGCGTGTTGGACGCGCATCGTTCACCCGGGGACGGCACTCTTAGGGCCATGACCTCCGAGGCGACCTCGCACGCGGCGGCCCCCGACGACGCGGCCCAGCCGACGCGGTGGGGCCGCGTCGTCGCCTGGGCGCTGTGGGACTGGGCGACGCAGCCGTTCAACTCCGTCATTGTCACGTTCGTCTTCGTGGCGCTCTACCTCACCTCCGAGTCCTTCCTCGATCCCGAGATCGCGTCGCTCGGCGAGGGGCACCCCGCGTACGACCTCGGCCTGTCCCAGCTCGCGGGCGGTCTGGGCACCGGCATGACGGTCGCCGGCATCCTCGTCGCGGTGCTCGCGCCCGTGCTGGGCCAGCGCGCCGACACTTCGGGCAAGCGGAAGGCCTGGCTCGCGCTCTTCACGGGCCTGCTGGTGCTGTGCATGCTGGGGCTCTTCTTCGTCCAGGCCGCGCCGCCGTTCTTCGCGCTCGGCGTGGGGCTCATCGCGCTCGGCAGCGTGTTCGGCGAGATCGGCGGCGTCAACTACAACGCGCTGATCTCGCAGGTGAGCAGCCCGCGCAACGTGGGGCGGGTGTCGGGCCTCGGCTGGGGCTTCGGCTACGTCGGCGGCATCGTCGCGCTGGTCATCGTGGTGGTCGCCGACGGCGCCGACTGGTGGGGCATGGACACGTCCAACGGCATGGCGTACCGCGTCATCGCGGTCGGCTGCGCGCTGTGGGCGGCGGCCTTCGCGTGGCCGGTGTTCCGCTTCGTGCCGGAGGCTCCCGCGACCGGACGGCCGCCGGTGTCGATGCTGGGCAGCTACACGCGGCTGTGGGGCGACCTCGTGGCGCTGTGGCGCGAGTCGCGCACGACGGTGTGGTTCCTCGGCGCGAGCGCGGTCTACCGCGACGGCCTCGCGGGCGTCTTCGCGTTCGGCGCCGTGATCGCCTCGGTCGCGTACGGTTTCGACGCGACGCAGGTCATCATGTTCGGGATCGCCGCGAACCTGGTCGCCGGGCTCGCGACGATGCTCGCGGGGCTGGTCGACGACTGGATCGGTCCGCGCCGCCTCATCATCGGCTCGCTCACCGGCATGGTGGTCGCGGGGCTCGCGGTCGCCTTCCTGCACGACGTCGGGCCGATCGTGTTCTGGATCGCGGGGCTGACCCTGTGCCTCTTCGTGGGTCCGGTGCAGTCCGCATCGCGCTCGCTGCTGGCGCGCGTGTGCCCTCCGGGCAAGCAGGGCGAGATCTTCGGGCTCTACGCCACCACGGGCCGCGCGGTCTCGTTCCTCGCGCCGCTCATGTGGACGCTCGCGATCGCGCTCACCGGCGCGACCATCTGGGGAGTGCTGGGCCTCATCACGGTCGTCGCGCTCGGCCTGGTGCTCATGCTGCTCGTCAAGATCGACGCCCGCTGACCTCCGCCAGCCCCACCGCCCCGTCGGCCGGGACGCCCAGTACTCCGGCGGCCCAGGAGTACCCCGCGTCCCGCACGAGCGCCGAAACGCCGTAGGGGAGTACCCAGTGTCCCGGCCGCGAGGGAGCGGGGGCGGGGGCGGGACCGAGAGGGGGCGGGGGCGGGCCGATCAGAGGCGCGCGAGGAGGTCCTTGAGCGCCGCCCGCGCCCGCGCGCGGTCCTCCTCGGAGCCCAGCCGGGACCACGTGAGCGTGAGGACGGCACGCCCGGAGCGCAGGCTCGCCTGCGCGCGCACGCGGGTGCCGTCGGCGAGTGTGACGCGCCAGCGGCGGTAGGCGTCGGTCGCGGTCTCCGTGGGAGGGTCCGCGAAGGGCATGCCGCCGATGCAGGCTTCCTCGTCGGCGATCCCGCGCCACGCGGCCATCGCCTCGTCGAGAGTGCCGCCGTGGGTGCGGCTCGCGGAGGCCTCGTAACTGCCGTCCTGGCGCTGCCCGGGAGCACGGCGGCCGAGGTGCTGCTCGTACGCGACCGTCGTCATCTGCGCCCACCAGCCCGGGTTGTCGACGTGGCCCAGGTCGCGCCTCGCGACGGCCACGAGCGCGCGGTGGTCGAGCGCGTCCCCGCCCGCCGCCTCGAACGCGGCGACCCATGCCGGCCACGCGCGGCCCGTCGCGCGCGCGATGGCGTCGGCGTTCGCGGGCTCGCTCACGGGTGGTGCTCGACCGGTCCGGTGCCGCGGGCGTTGTAGACGGTCGACGCGGACTCGCCGTACGCCCGGTAGACGGCCAGCGCCTCGTCCCTCAGGACGTCGTGCGTCACGGCGATGCCGCGGGCCTCGAACTGCTCGGCCCAGTCGGCGACGACCGGGCCCTCGTCGAAGCGGGTGAGCTCCTCGAGCTCGGGGCCCTCGCCCGCGACGACGAGGCGTCGCACGCCGGACCACAGGGTCGCGCCGTAGCACTGCACGCACGGCCGCCAGTTGACCACGAGGGCGAGATCGCGCTCCGCGCCCAGATCCCAGGTGCCCAGCCGCGCCTGCGCCAGCGCGAGGGCCATCACCTCGGCGTGGCCCGCGCTGATGCCGGTGCCGAGCACGACGTTGACGCCCACCGACACGAGCTCGCCGGTGACGCCGTCGACGACGATCGCCGCAAACGGGCCGCCGCCGCCCTCGCGCCAGTTGCGGTCGGCGAGCCGGTGGACGAGGGCCATCTGCTCGGCCGGGGTCGCGAGCGCGTCCGGCAGGCCGGGCAGGTCCGCGACGAGCCAGCCGGGCAGGGACAGGGTGACGCTGGTGGCGAGGCCGTCGGCCATGAGTCCTCCGGGGGCGGTTCAGGAGTCGGTGCGGGTCCCCGAGATGATCTCGTCCCAGGTGGGATGACGGTACACGGGAGCGTCGTCCTCGGCGGGCTCCGCCTCGTCGGGCGCGTCCGCATCCGCGCCCGCGTCGGGGGCGGCGCCCTGCGCGACCTCCGGCATCTCGCCCGACGTGGGCGACCACGCGGGGGCCGCTTCCGGCTCGGGCTGCGGCTCGTCGACGGGCTCGCCCTCGCCCTCCGCGGAGACCGGGAGGCCGTACGCGGGGGTGTCGCCCGGGATCGGCGCGGTGATCGGCATGAGGAAGGGCTGGGTCGCCTCGGACTCGTCCTCCTCCTCGATCTCCGGCTCCATCTCGGGCTCGGAGTGCTCGCCCATGACGGTGTCGACGACGGTGCGCAGCGCCTCGGCGAGCACCTCGGCCGGGAGGGCCGGCCCCGCCGCGCCCATCTCGGGCGTCGCGGGGATCTGGATCAGGCCGCTGGGCACGCCCCACTCGGCGAGCTCGCGCTGCATCACGTAGAAGACGTGGTTGGCCAGGCCGCTGCCGGCGTTGAGCGACAGCCGCGCAGGCAGGCCGCGGGCGTCGAGCGCCTCGACGATCTCCTTGGCGGGCAGCGTCGACCACAGCGCCGCGGCCGCGCCGTCGACCACCGGGGCGTCGACCGGCTGGGCGCCGTGCGCGTCGGGCGTCGCGGCGTCGTCGAGGTTGACCGCGAGACGCTCGACCGAGACGGCGTCGGCGCCGGGCGCCGTCGCGACCACGAGGACGGCGTCGGGAAGGTGCTTCGCCACCGACGCGCGCAGGCGGCGCGCCGCCTCCTTGTACGCCGGCACGAGGTCGCGGTGGACGATCTCGGCGCTGCCGTGCCACGTCTCGGCGAGGATGCGGGTGGCGTCGGCGGAGGCCTCCGCGGTGGCGCCGGGCATCGGTTCGAAGGCGGTGATGAGGACGCGGGCCATGTGTCCAGATTAGGCGGTTCGCCCCCACGTTCCGTGCCGCGGCGCCGCCCCCGACGCATCGTTCCTGGTGCGCCGCCGTACGGATGTGAGAACGCCCACACGCCCCTTCCCACGGGCGCGCCGCGTTCCCTACGGTGACCCCGTGATCGATCCGACGAGCGTGCGCCTCGCGCTCGCCGTCGTCGTGGCCCTCGCCGCCGTCCACACCCTGCTTGTCCTGCGCCGCACGTCGCGCGCGCCCGTGGTGGCATGGTGGGCGGGCGCGCTCGCCGCGTACGGCTCGAGCACCGTCCTCTACCTCGCGAACGGCTCCGCCTTCCAGGCGTTCACGGTGCCGCTCGCGAACACCGCCGGCGTGCTGGGCGGCCTTCTCGTGCTCCGCGCGGCTCGCTCGCTGCGCGGACGCGGGCTGCCGTGGTGGCTGAGCGCCGGCGTGCTCGCTGGCGCGCTGGGCACGGCCGTCACGGAGGACCCCGGCCACGACACGTGGGCCGGCGGCGCGTACTACCTCGCCGCGATGGGCGGGACCGTCGGCGTCGCGGCGGGGGAGACGTGGCGGCTGCGCCTCGGCCGTTCCCCGGGCGCCTCCCGCATGAGCCCCTCCGAGCGCGGCGCGATCCTCACGTTCGCGGCGGCGGGCAGCCTGTACGCGGCCTTCTACGGGCTGCGCTGGGCGATCTACGTGACCGAGGGGCCGGGCAGCGACCTCTTCGGGGCGCTCGGCGGCACGGGGCTCACCACCCTCATCCTCATCGCGACGGTGACCGCCGTGACGCTCGCCGTCACGCACCTCGCGGACGCGGCGCATCGCGACGAGCTGCGCCGGCGTGCGACCACCGACGACCTCACCGGCGTCCTCGGCCGTGGCGAGCTGCTCGCGCGCGCGGCGCGGCTGGTCGCGCGGCGGCCGGACGGACGGCCCGACGCGGTCGTCGTCGCGGACCTCGACTTCTTCAAGCGCGTCAACGACACGCACGGCCATGCCGAGGGCGACCGGGCGCTCGTGAGCTTCGCGCGCGCGTGGCGCCGGGAGCTGCGCGCGGACGAGCTCATCGGCCGCCTGGGCGGCGACGAGTTCGTCGCGGTGCTCGTGGACGCGACGCCCGCGCAGGCCGCGGCCCGCGCCGACGCCGTGACACGGCGCTTCGTCGCGGATCTCGAGTCCGGCGGGCCGGGCGCACCCACCGCGAGCCACGGCGTCGCGGCCGTCGAGGACGGGGTGACGGTCGAGGCGCTCATCGCGCGCGCGGACGCCGCGCTCTACGAGGCGAAGGCGGCCGGCCGGAACACGGTGCGGGTCCACGGGGAGGCGCCGGAACCCGCCGCCTGACGGCCGGTCGAGCGCCCCGACGGGAACGCCGCGACACTCCGAGACACGCCACCCCTTGACGCCGGACCGCGACACCCCTAGCGTGAGCCATAACCTGAATCGCCTTTCAGGTACGCAACTTTCAATGGCGAAAGGGCAGTCCCCATGCGTAAAGAGAAGGCGGCGCTTATCGGCGCCGTAGCCGCGTTGACCACCATCCTGGCAGCCTGTGCTCCCACCTCCGAGTCTCCCGGCACCGAGCCGTCGAGCTCGTCCTCCTCGTCGTCAGGGATGTCCCAGGCGACCGAGGTCACCGTCGGCGTCATCACCAGCGAGTCGGGAGTGCTGGCCGGCTACGGCGAGCAGTTCCTCGCGGGCTTCGAGGCAGGCCTCGACTACGCGACCGACGGCACCAACATGGTGGGCGACACCACCATCGTCGTCGAGAACCGCGACGACGCGGGCGACGCCGACAAGGCCGTCACCGCCGCCAAGGAGCTCATCGGCTCGGGGGTGAACATCCTCACCGGCACGGTGTCCTCGGGCGTGGCCCTCGCGGTCGCCGAGCAGGCCGCGCAGAACAAGGTCCTCTACATCTCCGGCCCGGCCGCGGCCGACGCCATCACCGGCATCAACGAGTACACGTTCCGCGCGGGCCGCCAGAGCTCGCAGGACGTCGCGACCGCCGGATCGTTCCTCGACGACGTCGACGGCAAGAAGGTGCTCGTGTTCGCTCAGGACACCGCGTTCGGCCAGGGCAACTTCGCCGCCGTCGACGCCATCCTGGGCGGCCAGGGCGCCGAGGTCTCGTCGATCCTCGTCGCTGAGGACATCACCGAGTTCACCACCTTCGCGCAGCAGGTCATCGACGCGAAGCCGGACCTCGTGTTCGTCGCGTGGGCGGGCGCCACCTCGGGCGCGATGTGGCAGTCGATGAGCCAGCAGGGCGTCCTCGACGAGGTGCCCGTGGTGACCGGCCTGGGCGACGTCGCCACCTACGGCGCGTACGGCGAGGCCTCGGAGTCGATCAAGTTCCTCAACCACTACTTCGCCGGCGCGGCCGACAACGAGGTCAACATGGCGATGGTCGAGCACATCGAGGCCGCGGGCGGCACCGCCGACCTGTTCAGCCCCGACGGCTTCAACGCCGCCCTCATGGTGGTCCAGGCCATCGCCGAGGGCGCCGGCGACGTCGACGCGATGATCGCAGCGCTCGAGGGGTACTCGTTCGAGGGCCCGAAGGGCACCGTCACCGTCCGTGAGGGCGACCACGCGCTCCTCCAGGACATGTACCAGGTGAAGCTCGTCGCCGACGGCGACTCCTACTCGCCCGAGCTCGTCGCGACCGTCCCGGCGGCCGACGTGGCGCCGGCCGAGGCGGAGTAACCGGACGCATGAGCACCGCAGTCCCGTCCGCGCTCCGCATCGAGGGCCTCGGCCTCAAGATCGGCGGCGCCACCATCCTCGACGGCATCGACCTCGACATCCCGCCCGGCTCGCTCGTCGGCGTCATCGGCCCCAACGGGGCCGGCAAGACGACGCTCTTCAACGCGATCTCCGGGGTGGTGACGCCCACGTCGGGCCGCGTGCTGATGGACGACCGCGACATCACGGGGACCAGCGTCCCCGCGAGGGCGCGGGCGGGACTCGGTCGCACCTTCCAGACCTCGAGCAACTTCCCCCGGCTGAGCGTGCTCGAGAACGTCCGGGTGGCCGCCCAGGCCTCCCGCGGCGGCAGCTACTCGCTCCTGCGCTTCCCGCGCGGGGACGATGCGGCGACCGCCGCCGCACGCGACGCCCTCGCGCAGGTGGGGCTCGAGCATCGTGCGCACGTCCCGGCCGGGGACATCTCCCACGGCGACAAGCGCAAGCTCGAGATCGCCGTGCTGCTCGCGACCGACGCACGGCTCGTCCTCCTCGACGAGCCCATGGCGGGCGTCGGCTCCGGCGACGTCCCCGGCCTGGTCGAGCGGATCCGCGACCTCCACCAGGTCAAGGGCTGCACGGTCCTCATGGTCGAGCACCACCTCGAGGTCCTCATGGGCCTCGTGGAGCGGGTCGCCGTCCTGGTGGCGGGCCGCATCGTCGCCTTCGACACGCCGGAACGGATCATGGCCGACCCCCGGGTCCAGGCCGCCTACCTGGGGAGCGCCGCATGAGCACCATCCTCGAGGTCGAGGGCCTCCACGGCTCGATCAACGGCCAGCAGGTCGTCGAGGACGTGTCCTTCACCGTCCCGTCCACCGGCATCACCGCGGTCCTCGGCCGCAACGGCGTCGGCAAGACCTCCACGCTGCGCGCCATCCTGGGCCTCATCGACCGCTCCGGCGAGGTGCGCCTCGCGGGGGAGCGGATCGACGGCCTGCGCACCCACCGCATCGTCCGCCAGGGCGTCGGCTACGTGCCGGAGGACCGCGAGGTCTTCGGCAGCCTCACCGTGGAGGAGAACCTCCAGCTGGCCGTGCGCCAGCGCAAGCCGCGCCGCGAGCTCGTCGACGCGCTGTTCCCCGACCTCGTCCAGCGCCGCCGCCAGATGGCCGGCACGCTGTCCGGCGGGCAGCAGCAGATGGTGTCGCTCGCCCGCGCGCTCATCAACGACAACCGGCTGCTCCTCGTCGACGAGCCGACCAAGGGCCTCGCACCCCTCATCGTCGACCAGGTCGCCGACGCGCTCGAGGAGGCGTCCGCCACCGTGCCCATCCTGCTGGTCGAGCAGAACCTCGACGTGGTCCGCCGCCTCGCGACGGACGCGATCGTCATCAGCGGCGGCCGCGTGGTCCACACCGGACGCGCGGCGGACATCCTCGGCGACGAGGAGCTCACGCACCGCCTCCTGGGCGTCGGCGTGGCCCCCGCGACGGGAGGCACCCGATGAGCACGCTCGTCCTCGTCCTCCTCACCGGCATCGGCCTCGGCGCGCTGTACTTCCTGGTCGCCTCGGGCCTCAGCCTCATCTACGGCCTCATGCACGTCCTCAACTTCGCGCACGGCGCGTTCCTCACGCTCGGCGCGTTCATGGGCTTCGAGGTGGCGCGCCGCCTCGACTCGACCTCCTGGTGGGCCTTCGCGGTGTCGATCCTCGTCGGCGGCCTCGTCGGCGCCGGCGTCGCGGCGCTCACCGAGCTCGCGCTCATCCGGCCGCTGTACGAGCGGCACATCGAGCAGGTACTGGTCACCGTGGGCCTCGCGTTCGCCGCGGTCGCGCTCTACGAGGGGATCTGGGGGTCCGACCCCATCTACATCCAGGCACCCGCGTGGATGCGGGAGACCACCGGGGTGCTCGGCGCGCAGGTGCCCAACACCTACTGGGTGCTCATGGCGGCCGCCACCGCGCTGCTCATCTCGCTCGTCGTGTTCCTGCGCTACACGCGCTTCGGCACGATCATCCGCGCCGGCGTCGAGAACCGCGCCATGGTGACGGCGCTCGGCATCGACGTCCGCACCGCGTTCCTGCTCGTCTTCGCGATCGGCGGGTCGGCCGCCGGCGTGGGCGGCGTGCTCGCGGCGCACTACACCGGCTACGTGTCGGCGCACCTCGGCTCGACGCTGCTGATCTTCGCGTTCATCGTCACCGTGATCGGCGGGCTCGGCTCGCTGCCCGGCGCCGCGATCGCTTCCGTGATGGTCGCCGTGCTGCAGCAGTTCGCCAACTACTACATGGGCGGCACGGGCGACATCATCGTCGTCGTGGCCCTCGCGGGCGTGCTGCTCGTGCGACCGTCCGGACTGCTCGGAAGGAGGTTCGCATGACCGCCGCCGTCGCGGCCGCGCGCCGCATCCCCGTCCCGCTCGTCGTGGGCGTGGGTCTCGTCATCCTCATGGCGTGCCTGCCGCTGCTCAACATCTCCGTCCCGGGCGTCCTCCCGACGCCGACGTACCAGCCGGGCACGCTCGCGCTGCTGTCGCTCGCGATGATCTTCGCGGCGCTGGCCCTCAGCTACAACATGCTGCTGGGCACCGCGGGCATGCTGTCCTTCGGCCACGCGCTGTACTTCGGCGCCGGCGCGTACGGGCTCGGCATCGGCCTCGAGAACCTCGGCGTGCCGCTGTGGCCCGGGGTCATCGTCGCCCTCGTCGGCGGCCTCGTCATCGCCTTCGTCACGGGTGCGGTGTCGATGCGCGTGTCCGGCATCCCGTTCGCGATGGTGACGCTCGCGTTCGCGCAGGCCGGCTCGGTGCTCGTGCGCCGCAACTCGTCGGTGACCGGCGGCGAGGAGGGGCTCAGCCTCAACACCGACGGCGTGCCGGACCTCCTGGTCGGCGTCGTCAACACGCGCAACCTCTACTGGGCGACGCTGGCCGTGCTGGTGGTCGTCTACCTGGTCGCGGTGTGGGTCGACCGCTCGCGCTTGGGCCACCTGGCCCGCGCGACCCGCGAGAACGAGCTCCGCGTCAAGGTGCTGGGGCTCGAGCCCGCCCGCGCCCGGCTGCTCGTCTTCGTCATCGCCGCGCTGTGCGCGTCGCTCGTCGGCGTGGCCTACATGCTGCTGCAGTCGGGGACCGTGCCGCGCTCGGTGTCGGCGGACCTCACCATCACGGTGCTCGTCATCGTGGTGCTGGGCGGCGTGGGCTACCGGTGGGGTGCGATCGTGGGCGGTGTGGTCTACACGATCCTCGACCAGCGCCTCACGGTGCTCGCCGGCTCCGACATGATCGAGTCGCTGCCGTCGGTGCTGCGGGTGCCGCTGTCGGAGCCGCTGTTCATCCTCGGCGCGCTGTTCATCCTCGTCGTGATGTTCCTGCCGGGCGGCATCGCCGGCACGGTCGACTCGTGGGTGCGCCGGCGCCGCGCCGGCAGCGCGCACGGGGAGCCGGAGATGTCGGACGATGCGCCGGCCGGGCGGATCGAGGGCGCCGAGCAGGTGCTCGAGACGGCGGGGCAGGAGTCGCGCTCGTGACCGCCTCGCACACCGTCGGACGCTGGCTGGTCGACCGGGCCGCGCGCTCGCCCGAGCGCATCGCGATCGACGACCGCGGCCTCACCGTCGACTACCGCACGCTCGCCGACCGCGCGGGCGCGCTCGCCTCGCGGCTGCGGGACGCGGGATACGGTCCCGGCGACCGCATCGCGACGGTGTCGGCGAGCTCCGCGGACCACGTCGTGCTGTTCTTCGGCTGCGCCCTCGCGGGCGTCGCGTTCGTGCCGCTGTCGTGGCGGCTCACGGCGGCCGAGCTGGCGGCGCTGCTCGTGCGGACGCGGCCCGCGATCGTCGCGGTCGACGACGAGCACTCGACGCTGGTCGCGGAGGCGATGACCGCGGCGGCGTGGGACGGCGCGGCCCCGCCGGTCGCGACGCTCGGCAGCGCCGGCCTCGAGGCGCGCGTGCCGGACTCCGGCCGGGACACCGCGCCCCGCGCGGTGCGCGACGGCGACGCGCTGCTCATCGTCTACACGTCCGGCTCGGAGGCCGAGCCCAAGGGCGCGATCCTCACCCACGAGGGCTGCTTCTGGAACAACCTCGCGCTGGCCGGGGCGCTGCCCGTCCACGAGGACGACGTCGTGCTCGCGATGCTGCCGCAGTTCCACGTCGCGGCGTGGAACGTGCAGCCGCTGCTCGCGTGGTGGCGCGGCGCGACCGTGGTCCTCGAGAGCACGTTCCAGCCGTCCCGCGTGCTGCGCCTCATCGCGGAGCGCCGCGTCACGTGCGCCATGGGCGTGCCGACGCAGTACCGGCTGCTCGCGGACGACCCGGGCTGGCAGGCCGCGGACGTGTCCTCGCTGCGGCTCGCCGTGGTCGGCGGCGCGACCGCGGACCCCGAGCTGCTCGCCGCGTGGGACGCGCGGGGCGTCGCGCTCACCGCGGGCTACGGCCTCACCGAGGCCGGCCCCAACGTGCTGTGCCTGCCGGCCGGCGAGCCCGCCGCGGGCCCCGGAGCGGTGGGCCGGCCGTACCCGCACGTCGAGGTGCGGCTCGTCGACCCCGACACCGGGCTCGTCCTCGACGGCCCGGCGACCGGCGAGCTGCAGGTGCGCGGCCCGAGCGTGTTCGCCGGCTACCTCGGCGATCCCGACGCGACCGCCCGCGCGTTCGACTCCGGCTGGCTGCGGACCGGCGACCTCGCGGCCCGCGACGCCGACGGCGTCTACCGCGTGGTGGACCGGCTCAAGGACATCTACATCTCGGGTGGCGAGAACGTCGCGCCCGCGGAGGTCGAGCGGGCCCTCGAGCGGCATCCGCTCGTCGCGGCCGCCGCCGTCGTGGGCGTCCCCGACCCGGTATGGGGCGAGCGGGGCGTCGCGTTCGTCGAGCCGCGGAGCGACGCGCTGGTGTCCGAGGACGAGCTGCTCGCGCACGCCCGCACGCACCTCGCGGGCTTCAAGGTGCCCGTGCGGATCGCGCTCGTCGACGAGCTGCCGCGCACCGGCTCGCAGAAGGTGCGGCGCGCCGTCCTCAGGGACCGCGCGGCGCGGATGGCGGAGGAGGTGACCCGTGAGCGTGGATGAGATCGAGGAGCCCACGTCGACGTCGGGCAAGCCGCTCACCAAGCGCGGCGAGAAGACGCGCGGTCGCCTGCTCGAGGCCGCCGAGCACGTCTTCGCCGACCAGGGCTACCACGACGCGTCGATCGTCAAGATCACCGAGCGCGCGGGCATCGGGCTCGGCACCTTCTACCTCTACTTCGACTCCAAGCAGGCGATCTTCGAGGCACTCGTCCTCGACCTCAACCGCCGGGTCCGCCACGCGATGAGCGAGGAGATGGCCGGCGCATCGTCCCGCATGGAGGCCGAGCGGGCCGGCTTCGCGGGCTTCTTCCGCTTCACCTCGGAGCACCCCGCGCTCTACCGCGTGGTGCGCGAGGCGGAGTACGTCTCGCCGGGGACGATGCGGGAGCACTACCAGCGCATCGTCGCCGGGTACGAGGACGGCCTGCGCCGGGCGCAGGCCGACGGGGACGTCGACGCGGGCCTCGACCCCGAGGTGACCGCGTGGACGCTCATGGGCATCGGCGAGCTCATCGGGATGCGCTACCTGCTGTGGGAGCGCACCGAGGAGGGCGCGCCGCGGCTGCCCGACGACGTGTTCGAGTCCGTGATGAGGGTGGTGCGCAACGCGCTCACCGCCGGGGAGGATGGGTGATGACGACCGATCTCGAGGGGCGCAAGGCCCTGGTGACCGGCGGCGCGAGCGGCATCGGCCTCGCGTGCGCGAGGGAGCTCGCCGGGCGCGGCGCGCGCGTCGTCGTCGCGGACATCAACGCGGAGGCCGCGGAGGCGGCGGCCGCCGAGATCGGCGGCGAGGCGTGGCACGTCGACCTGTCCCGCACCCGCGACCTCGACGCGCTCGAGCTCGACGTCGACGTGCTCGTCAACAACGCGGGCCTGCAGCGGGTGTCGCCGGTCGACGAGTTCGACCCCGACGCGTTCCGCCTGCTCCACGACATCATGCTGATCTCGCCGTTCCTGCTCATCAGGGCGTCGCTGCCGCACATGTACGGACGCGGCTGGGGGCGCATCGTCAACATCTCGTCGGTCCACGGCCTGCGCGCCTCCGCGTACAAGTCGGCGTACGTGTCCGCCAAGCACGGGCTCGAGGGGCTGTCCAAGGTGACGGCGCTCGAGGGCGGTCCCCACGGCGTGACGAGCAACTGCATCAACCCCGCGTACGTGCGCACTCCGCTGGTCGAGAAGCAGATCGCCGACCAGGCCCGGGTGCACGGCATCCCCGAGGACGAGGTCGTCGAAAAGGTGATGCTGACCGAGACGGCGGTCAAGCGGCTCGTCGAGCCGGAGGAGGTGGCGTCGCTCGTCGGCTGGCTCACGTCGGACGCCGCCGGCATGGCGACTGGCGCCTCGTACACGATCGACGGCGGCTGGACGGCGCGATGAGCACCCCGGGCTACCGGCGCATCACGGTGCCGGTCGACGGCGGCGACCTCGCGGTCGGCGTGTGGGAGCCGGCGGGGGAGGTCTCCGGCACGGCGCTGCTCGTGCACGGCGTCACCAGCTCGCACCTCGCCTTCACGCACCTCGCGCGGCGGCTGCCGGGCATGCGGCTGATCGCGCCGGACCTGCGCGGGCGCGGCGGCAGCCACGCGGTGCGCGGCCCGGCGGGCATGGAGGCGCACGCGCGGGACCTCGTCGCCGTCCTCGACGCGTTCGGGCTCGACGCGGTGCCCGTCGTGGGCCACTCGATGGGCGCGTTCGTCGCGGTGGTGCTCGCGCATCGTGCCCCGGAACGGGTGACGAGCCTGGTCCTGCTCGACGGGGGGCTGCCGCTCGCCGTGCCGGAGGGGCTCTCCGCGGAGGACACCGTCGCCGCGATCCTCGGGCCTACCGCCGCGCGGCTGTCGATGCGCTTCGCGGACGTCGACGCCTATCTGGACTTCTGGCGCGAGCACCCGGCCTTCGCGCGGCACTGGACGCGGGAGCTCGAGGCGTACTTCGCGTACGACCTGGTGCCGGACAACGGCGGGCTGCGGCCCGCCACCAGCTACGCGACCACGGTCGACGACACGATCGACCTCAACACCGGATCGGCGCTGCGCGAGGCGCTCGCCGCGCTCGACACGCCGACGCTGCTCATGACCGCGCCGCGCGGCCTGCGCGACGAGGTGCCGGGCCTGTACGAGGAGTCGCGGCTCGCGAGCATGCTCGCGGACCTGCCGGCGATCCGGCACGTGCGGGTCGAAGGGGTCAACCATTACACGCTGGTGATGTCCCCGGAGGGCGCCGACGCCGTCGCCCCCACGGTGGCCGTCGCCCTGGCAGGGGAGAGGAGCACCGCATGACCGCCACGCAGGAGGAGCGCACCGCGCCGATGGAGGGGGTGACGTCGCGCATCGTGCGCACGCCGCGGCTCGCCGCCCACGTGCTCGAGCGGGAGGCCGCCGCGCCGCGCCGGACCGTCGCGTTCGTGCACGGCAACGTGTCGTCGTCGCTGTTCTGGCAGCCCACGATGCTCGGCCTGCCGGCCGACGTGCGGGCGCTCGCCATCGACCTGCGTGGCTTCGGCGCCTCGGAGACGCTGCCCGTCGACGCGACCCGCGGGGTGCGGGACTTCTCCGACGACGTCGCCTCGGTGCTCGACGAGCTCGGCACCGGCCCCGTCGAGGTGGTCGGCTGGTCGATGGGCGGCGGCGTCGCGATGCAGCTGCTGCTCGACCGTCCCGAGCTGGTCGCGGGGCTCACCCTGGTGGCTCCCGTGTCGCCGTACGGCTTCGGCGGCACGGCCGGTGCGGAGGGGCGTCTGTTGCGGGAGGACTGCGCCGGCACCGGCGGCGGGGGCGCGAACCCGGCGTTCGTGGCGGCCCTGGCCGCGGGGGACCGCACCGCGGACCAGCCGGTGTCGCCCCGCTCGGTGTTCCGCACCGCGTACGTGGCGGCCGCGGCGGAGCCCGCCGTCCTCGAGGACCTCTGGGTCGAGTCGATGCTCACGACCGCCACGGGCGAGGACAACTACCCCGGCGACGCGGCACCGGCCGAGGGCTGGCCGGGCTTCGGCCCCGGGCGCCGCGGCGTGCTCAACACGATGGCGCCGTGCTGGTTCGACGTGTCCGCGATCGCCGAGTCGGAGGCGCGGCCGCCGATCCTGTGGGTGCGCGGGACCGAGGACGCGATCGTCTCCGACGCCTCGCTGTTCGACCTCAACCACCTGGGCGCGCTGGGGGCGATCCCCGGCTGGCCCGGCGCCGAGGAGGCGCCCGCGCAGCCGATGATCGCGCAGATGCGTGCGGTGCTCGATCGCTACGTCGCGAACGGCGGCGAGTATCGCGAGGTGGCCTTCGACGGCTGCGGGCATTCGCCGCACCTCGAGCGGCCCGGCGCGTTCCTCGACGTGCTCGTCGAGCACCTGGGCTGACCTCCGGCCTGCAGCTGCCAGGCCGGACGATGCGCGGGAGCGGCAGGTCTCATCACTTAGTCATGGCGGGATTCCGGGTGCTCGGGCCGAGAAGTGGTCAGCGGACCCGCCGGATTCCGATATAGTTATCGGGCTGTCACGGGCTGTGGCGCAGCTTGGTAGCGCACTTGACTGGGGGTCAAGGGGTCGCAGGTTCAAATCCTGTCAGCCCGACGTGTAGCAAGCGGAAAGTCCTGGCAACTCACGGGTTGCCAGGACTTTTTGCATGGAGTGACATGACCCGGTCATCATTTACCCATCGACATCGTCGTCTCGCTCGCTGTGGCACGGCGCCGTCTGCGACGACGCGCCGAGGAGTAGTGACACCTTCGGCGGCCTCCGCGCAGGGGTACACCTTCTGTCTGCACGGCTGTTGACGGGCCTGCCAGGATTCGCCGGGCGACCGGCTGTTGGGGTCGTGAGTCCGCGATTGGGGTCGTGTGCGGCCTCGGTGCGGGGAGGCGGGAGCCTCTTGCATGGTGGACCGACGACTACTTCAACGCGTGGGTCGGACGGCGCTTCGAGGTGTGTGCCCGGCTCGAGGCTTCCATCTGAGTGGATGGCGTCGGGCGCGCCCAACTAGGCCGTCGACTCGCTGGTCCAGTGCTCCCAGGAGTCCGCCTCACAGTTGCGGCACTGATCGAGTCGGGCAGGGCATGGGCGCCCGCAGTCGGAGCAGCGGCCCATCGTGTGCTCGCGAATGTGATCCGGCAGCAGGTCGGTGAGACGGACAGACGCGGCGTGCTCGAGGGCAGCGGCGTCGGCGTAGGTGATGCCATGGCCGTCACCGAAGGCGCGGGTGAAGGACATGAGGTCGCGGGCCCATTTCGAGGCCCGCTCGGCGCTCTCGAGGTCTTCGATCGGGGCCGCGTAGTCGGCGGGTGTGCGGACTGCTTCGTCGCGGGCCAGTGCACGTGCGAACACGGCGGTGGTGTCCTTCACCGGCAGCGCGAGGAGCTTCCAGGCCTGCTCCACGGTGAGGCGGTCGAGGTACCCACGGATCTCCTCGCACCGTGCGACCAGCGGCTCGACGGGCATGGGACGCATCCACGGGTGTGAGGCCAGCAGTTCGCGCATCTCGCTCTCCCACGCGCGCAGGTGCGCGGCGAGCGAGGCTGCATCGGGCGCGCCGAGTTCTCCGAGCTTGGGCCGGACCTGTCCTTGGACCACCTTCAGGTCGGCGCTGGACTTCCCGGCTGCGACGAGCGCCGCGCGTTCGACAAGCGATGCACTTGCCGTCGAGCGTCCGCCCGCGAGCGAGTAGGCGCGACCCATCTCGGAGAGCCCGAATCGTCCAGCCCGGCCGACGATCTGCGCCGCTTCCCACAGGTGCAGCGACCGCAGCTCTCGGCCATCGTGCTTGGTGGTCTGCGCCATCACGACATGCTGGACGGGCAAATTGATGCCGTGGCCGATCACGTCCGTGCAGACGAGCACATCGAGATCTCCCGCGGCGAACGCATCGATCGTATGCATGCGCGCGTACGGCGGCATCGCGCCGTACAGGGTGCCGACCACGTGGTCCGTCGCATGGCCGATCTCGCGGGCCATCGCGAGGACGCTCGCGCGGGAAAACGCGACGACCACGGTTCCCGGTTCGAGATTCGCGACGCCGATACGGCCGCCGTACTCGACGGTCGAGAGCCGAGTGTGGTGATGCACAGTCGCAGACGGTAGAGCCTGACGCACCAGCGGCTCGAGCTCGGGTGCGCCGAGAATGACGAGGTGTTCGACCTCGGCGGCAGCGAGCAGCTCGGTCCACGCCCAGCCTCGCTGCTCGTCGACCAGCCAGTGAGTCTCGTCGATCACCATGGTGTGGGTCTGCCGTGGTGCGCATTCGGGTGTGCAGCACACGATGTCCGCGTCGGGGTTCTTGACCTGCTCGCCTGTGATGAGGCCGACTGCGTCGGCGCCAAGGCGTTCGGTGAGACGCTCGTAGACCTCGACGGCGAGCGCGCGCAAGGGCGCGACGTATGCGCCGTATCGGGCATGGGCGAGTTGTTCGATCGCGTGATAGGTCTTCCCGGAGTTGGTCGGGCCCAGATGTGCGGTGACACTCAGAGGCTCGACCGACCGGGTCGGCACCACAGGACGCACCAGCGCGCGGGCGACTGTGACGGCCGCGGGGTCGATCTGAATCTTTGGGCTCGCAGCGATTGCGGACGGCCCTTTCGGGCGCGGTCGGGTTCGTGCTGGGCGGTAGGAGCGGCTCACGCGACAAACTTATGGGTAGGGGCCGACAGTGGCCCCGGGGTGTGACTCCGCGTCGCACGCCCAATGCGGCGATGACTGCTTGGTGTGCTCCGAGAAACGGCCGGGACTACCGCGTCACTGCTGGCGGCGCTGGTTCATTGCTTCGGTGTGCGGGGCGCGCGCTGGACCAGCCCCTTGAACCCGGAACGGCCGACTACTTCAGGCGGGCACGTGAACGGTGAAGGGGATTCCGTAGTCTTCGAGCAGTTCCACGACCGACTCGGACGGACCGATAGTCTTTGAATCCGCGCTCGCGAAGAAGTGCCAGTGGGCCGACTCGATCGCACCAGTGTTAACAAGGTGCGCGTCCGACTCGATCTGTGCCCTGATTCCAGGGCTCATGTACACGTATCCGACTTTGGACTCGTGCGCCACGCCGTCCGCGAGAACGTCGATACGCCTCACCGAGGGATTACACACCAGGGCACAAGATGACGTTGAGAGCACTGCCTGGGTCGTCGTGCCTGTGCTGGTCCCGCCGTAGAGGTCGTCGAGGAAGGCTTCCGCCTCGTTCCAGTACTTGAAGAACGGCGCGCTGACACCAGCGACGTGGTCGGTACTGCTCATCGCGTTGGAGACGATCGCGATGCCAACCCTGCCTTCCGACAACTTCACCAGCGCTGCATCCGAGGAACCCGCATCCCTGAGCGTGGCCCATGCGACGGGCGACGCTTCCTTGAGAGCGGCGATTTTCGTCGGGCCGGGGAGCCACTTGAGACCGACGATCGTGGCGCCCACCGCTGCAGCGAGTTCGGGATGCCGGGCAACGAACTTGGCGACTTTGGCGGGAACTGCGGCAGCGTCGCCCGCAGCCGGGACCAGCCCCACCAGCGAGAACCCTGTGCCAACCCAATCCGCGTGGATCGCTGACCCGACGGCATCGCGGAGATCTGCAGCGCCGCCGATGACCCACCCCACACCGGGGATGAAGCTCGACGCACCGGACGAGACGTTGCCAGCCAGCCACGCGATCGAGTCTCCCTGCGAAAACTCCCCAAGGAGCGCACCTTCGGCGAAGTCCTTCGCGTACGTCGCCGGCTGGACCTTGACATCGGGCCACAGAGGATCGAGCCCCTGGCTTTCCATGTTCGCGACCTCGAAACCGTCGCTGAAGCCATCCCCGTCGGTATCGGCAAGGTCAGGTGCGGTTCCCAGGACGTCAGCTTCGACCTCGTCGCCGAGCCCGTCGCCGTCGGTGTCCGCGGCAAACGCGTCGAGTGAGAGGTCGGCCTCCGCGGCATCGGTCAGGCCGTCGTCGTCGGTGTCAGCAACGAGCGGGCTGGAGAACGCGACGTATTGAACCCCCTCTGGGATGACGTAGGTGACCTCGCCGGCCTCTTGCCGATCCGTGAGGCCGTCGTCATCCGAATCCGGGTCCATGGGGTTAGTGACGTAGATCGCACCTCGGGTACTCGTCCATCCGCGCGTCTCTGTCGCGTCGTCGAGGCCATCGCCGTCGGAGTCGACGTTGGAGGGGTCGGACACGCCCTGGTAGCGGATGCCTCCGTCGAAGCTCGGGATCGCGGCTCCGGCTTCGTCGCCGTCGGTGAGGCCGTCCATGTCTGTGTCTGGGTTCGACGGATCGGTGTGGAACGTGGCTCCACGTACCGTCGCCCATCCACGTGTCTCGACGCCATCGTCGAGCCCGTCACTGTCCGTGTCTGCGTTTGTGGGATCCGACAGCCCCGCATAGGTCACCGTTTCGTCGCGACCCGAGACGATCACGCCGGCTTCTTCGCCGTCGGACAGGCCGTCGTAGTCGGTATCTGCGAGCTGCGGATCGGTGACGTACGTGACGCCGTCAACGGTCTGCCAGCCTGCCTCCTCGACCCGGTCGGCCAAGCCGTCAGAATCGGAGTCTCGGTTCGGGTCGTCCACCAGCACGAAGCCCGCGACTGCGACCAGTACTACCGCGACGGCAGCAGCGATGCCTAGGCGCCAGCGAGGGCGCGTGGCCACCTCTTTCCCGTTCGAGGCCACTTGCGCATCTTGTCCATCGAGCCTTGTTCCCCCAGTCACGCGCAGAGTCTCCCAGAATCGGGCGCAGCAATGAAGTCACCTGGGTTTCTGTCCGCCCGCTGCCCCGCGCGGAACCGATCCCAAGACGGCTTTCGGCACCACGGCGGGTGAGGATCTGTGGAATTTCACACGCCGTTCCCGCACCTCGCGGGTTCTGTCAGATCTCGCTGGCATACTGGGCCCAAATTCCTACGCTGGGGGCGTCTTGGAGATCAACGAAGACAAAGTGCGCGGGCTTGCGACCACGGTCGAAGGCATCTTGACCGCGCGACGCAGACTCCTGCCGACGGTGCAGCGCGAAGCTGACGAGGCAGCGGACCGCCGGAGCGACGTGGAGCGACTCGTTTCGCTCCTTCGCGACCTCCGCGAAATGGAACGGGACCAGGCCGCGCTGCAGCGCATCGACGGTGCGTTGGACGATCTTGGCAACCTCCTCTCGTCATTTGAGGCCCGCGCTGAGACACTCAACGCGCTCAGTGTTCGGTTCAGTCGAGACACCGTGAACATCGGGGTCTCTGGGGAGGCACGTGTCGGCAAGTCGACGACACTTCAGAAATTCTCGGGCCTGACTGATACGCAGATTCCGACAGGAAAGGGACTTCCTGTAACCGCGGTCCGGTCGGAGATCTTCAACAGCGCTGACGAGCGCGCTGAAGTGGCGTTCCGCGACCCGAGCACGTTCATCGCCGAGTACATCCACCCCTTGCTGCAGCTCGTCAACCGGCATCTTGAAATGCCCATCGCGATCGACTCGCTGGCCGGCCTGCGCTCCGTCACGCTCCCCGACAAGCTCGGCGCGAACGTCGACTCGACGAGCACCGATAGCTTGAGCAGGCTTCTCGATGCGCAGCGAAGCATCGACACCTATGACGCACTCCTCACGGGAGGCGTCAGGCAAGTTGGGCTCGACGAGCTCCGGCGCTATGTCGCGTACCCGTCAAAGGACGAACTCGCTGCAGAGCAGGAGACGGGCAAGCCGTCCAACCGCGCGTACATTGCGGTCAAGTCGGTCAAGATCTTCTGCGGTTTTCCTCGGCTTGAGGGCGTGAAGATCGGCCTTGTCGACCTGCCTGGACTAGGTGAGATCGGCGCATCAGTCGCAGCCATGCACCTGCACGGGCTCGAAGACGGGGTCGACCAGATCTTCCCCATCATGCGCCCGACCGAGGCCGAGGGCTATGCCAAGCAGGGCATCGCCAGCAACATCGACCATCTCCGACGGATCCAGCCAGGGATCAAGCGACGTGGCGACCTCATCACCGCGGGCATCAACGTGACCGAGGGCCTCGGCGATTCGGTCGACACTCTCCGCGGCGACTTCGAGCGCAAGATCAACAGCGCGAGCTCGGATCGAATCGAGGTGCTCGAGTACTCTGCCATCGACGACTCGTCGGTCGCCGCCCTGTTCGGTGACCTTCTCGACCGCATCAGCACACGCCTCCCCGAGATGGACAACGAGGTGCTCGCTCACGCTCTGGCCAGTGCAGCCAATGAAGCGGACGTGCGTGAAACGCTCGAGGCGTTGAACCGTACGCTGACGGAACTGCTCCGCCTGATTCCGATCCCGGAGAGGATCCTTCTCCGGCAAATCGACCGGATCGCCAGCGATCTCATTCATGAGTACAACGCGTTCGAGAAGAAGCTAGACGACGAGGCTGACGAGCACAGCGATTGGTATGCGGCGTTCGATGCGGACGTCGATCGCATCCACCAAGAGTCTGCGGACTGTATCCAGGACGGATTCTTCATGGGCCGCGCCCAGTGGGAGTCAGCCGCCCGGGGCCAGAAGGACTACTACAACTGGTACCGCGACGAAGCGCGACGCGTACGCCGAGAGATCATCGCGAAGTACACAGGGCTTGACGTTTTCTATGACGACCAGGTCACGCAGTTCAAGAACGACATCATCCGCATCTTCCTCGACAACACGGGGCGACTCGCTCAGAAGCTTCATGTGTCAGCTGATGGTGACCCGAATTCCACGATCGACGGGCTCGCGTTCGAGTTCGCCGGCACCATCCAAGACGGAGACCTAGAGTCGGCTCTGGAGCTCCTGAAAGACGTCACGTTCAGCTTCCGCAATAACGTGTTCCTCCAGATCTCCAGCCATCTCAAGGAGCTCGCCAACCCGAGCGAGTCGTTCAAGCTAGTTCCAGGCTCGTCGAAGGAAGGCAAGGAGAACATTCGCGAAGTCCTGGGCGTGGTGGGCAACTACGAGCATCAACTCGGACGCCTCAACGACTACCTGACGCGGATCGCCACCGAGGCAAACGACGCGATCCGCGCGTCTCTCCTTCAGCATGACGACAGGTTCCACGAGTACCTGTCGGTCAGCATCTCCTTCTTCAACGACTTCCTCTACCGCAAGGACGAAGAGAACTTCAAGCACGTGGTGGTTCGCAGCCTCATCGCCGAGTACCGCGACTACATCCTGGCCGAGGACACAGGCGTCGCGATCGACAGCAGGAAGAAGGAACTGATCGATCAGATCAAGACCGCGATCCGTGATTTCAGCGGTGAGCCCGACGAGGCATCCCAGCCGGTGGCGTCTCCGGCGCGCGTGAAGGCTCCGCCCGCAGAAGCACCCGCGCCGTCCCCGAGGCTCAAGGCCCCAGTTTCGGCTCCGGCTCCGAAGCCGAAGCCGAAGCCTGCGGCGCCGCCCATCGAGCGCGTTGTGGAAGCGCCCGCGAGCGCACCTGTCGCGGGCAGCAAGATCGCGGGCTGGAACGTCGCACCGAATCCGCGAGGCGGCCAGTGAGGTCGCGGAGCACACTGATCTTCGTCGACACTTCGAGCCTTCTCGACTCATGCTGGAACGGCGACGAGCGTAGGGGCATCCCGATCACCTTCGACCACCTCAAGGAGCAAGCCTTCTGGGACGTGGAGCTCAGGAGCCTTTCGGCGCGAGGCCGTCTGGTACTGACAGCACGGAATCACGAAGAGCTGGTCAAGCACTCGAACTCGAGCCGCGATCCAGAACTGGCGGAGCGCGCACGGTACGTGCTCGCGAAGCTAGCACCACTGTTCAAGAGCGGAGCCGTCGAGGTTGTCGGTGACCAGAACGATCCCTTCGCCGATGCAGTCCTTCTGTCGGTGGCTCTGAAGTTCCGAACGCAGGCCAACCTCGTCTTCGTCACACAGGATCGGGCACTCGCGCGTGACCTCCTGAAGGTTGTGAGCTTCGAGTCCGTTCATCCACGCGGAGGGCAGACGATGGAGGTCTGCAGAGTTGCGCGGAGTGGTCGCGTCGAAGCGGTACGCAACCATGAGCGTCCTGCACAACGGAGCGACGACCGTACACGAAGCAGTATCCCCACGACGACGGAGTCTCGGGAGGCTGACAGGGCACCGGCGGCGAAGGCCTGGTGGCAACGAGCAAGGAGCGGTGAGCGGTGAGCACGACCATCCCCGAAACGCAACGGTTTGCCCGCACCACACGCCTGGCGCCAACTGGAAGACCTCTCAATCTGCAGGGCGAACTGCCGGGCGAACATGCGGCGAAGGGTGACCGCGTCCGAGCGCGAGTGGTCGCTGACGACGGCGACAAGCGTGCGCAGGTCGACCTCACGACAAAACTCGCCGAAGGGGGCGAGGGGTCTGTCTTTCGGACCAGTGTCGATGGCTATGTGGCAAAGATCTACAAGCGCGACAAGCTGACAAGTGATCGGCTCGACAAGCTTAAGGTCATGATCGCGCGACCGATCCGCCACGAGGGGATCTGCTTCCCTGAAGCCATCCTCTACAACACGGCGAATGAGTTCGTTGGATATCTCATGCCCGAGGCAAAGGGTGTCGAACTTAGTCGCTCGGTATTCGTGCCTCAACTCCTTCTCACCAAGTTTCCGCATTGGACTCGCAAGGACACGATCCAACTCTGTCTCACCATCCTCGACAAGGTCCGCTACCTGAACGACCGGCACGTGATTCTGGGGGATATCAACGCCGCGAACATCCTCGTGGTGTCTCCGTCTGAGGTGTATTTCGTTGACTGCGACAGCTACCAAGTCGAGGGCTACCCCTGTACGGTCGGAACGGCTCATTTCACGCCTCCCGAAGTTAGTGGCAAAGACTTTAAGACCTTCCTGCGCTCGCAGGAGATGGAGAACTTCGCCATCGCCACGCTGCTCTTCATGATCATGCTTCCGGGCAAGGCGCCATACTCTGCTGTGGGCGGCGGCACCCCAGTCGAGAACATTCGGACGGGCGCCTTTGCCTACGAAGGCGGAGACGACACCCTTCCCCCAGGGCGTTGGGGCTTCATCTGGAACCACACGACATTCAAGGTCCGTCGCGCGTTCTTTGAGACGTTCAAGCGTGGTCAGCAACATTTCCCACCGCCACGCCGCTATTCCGCCGCCGATTGGACCGCGCTGTTTTCCGCCTACCTGAGAAGCGCGGACAAGATGCTGCGCAACGATCCCATGGCGATGGACATCTTCCCGACACGGCGAAAGATGAAGAAGTGCAAGGCGGAGGGGTGCGATCGACCCTTCATTCCCACCGAGCAGAACCTCTACATCTTTTGCGACCAGCACCTCAAACGGCCCGCTAGGTCGGTGGGCTCGCGCCAGAGCACGACTCAGTTTTTGGGCGGGACGGGATACCGAGCGACGAACACGGCTGCCGTTCGGTGCAAGAACTCGAACTGCGGACGATCCTTCACGCCTTCACCTGGTCGCAAGGATGAGTACTGCAGTGACTGCTGGAAGAACATCGGCTGCAAGAAGTGCGGATACATTGCCGCCAAGTGGATGCATGACGAGAGAGGCGGTCTCTGTCGCCACTGTTATTCCGCGCGGGTGCCTGCATCGGCGCAGCCCCGGAGCGCTGGTTCCAAGGTGTCGACACCCGCCACGAAGAGTGGTGCCTCGTGGGGGCCGATCGCTGGATGGGGCGTCGGCATCGCCGCCGCAATTGCCATCATCTCGGCCATCGCATCCACTGGCAGATAGCTCGCTTCAACATCAAGAAAGGATTCTCCCATGGTCGCCGCCAACCTGATCGAACTCGACGATCTCGTCGACAACCCCACTGCGCGCGTTCCCATCATTCTCTGCCTGGACTGCTCAACCTCGATGCGGGGTGCTCGGATCAAGGAGCTCAACGCCGGCGTCGCCTCGTTCTACAAGGCGATTAGCAGCGATGAGATCGCTCGGTACTCGGCAGAGATCAGCATTGTCACGTTCGGTCCTGTGCAGAAGGAGACCGACTTCCAGACGGTTTCGACTCAGCCCCATGCTCCGAAGCTCACGGCGGCGGGCAATACGCCGCTGGGTGAAGCTGTGGAGCTCTCTCTTGACCTCCTGGAACGACGAAAGCAGGAGTACAAGGACAACGGAATTGACTACTATCAGCCGTGGCTCGTTCTCATGACGGACGGCGCACCGTTCGGGGGTTCGGCCGCAGTCTTGGCGGCTCAGGTCGCGCGAGTGCAGAGCCTCGCCGGGGCTGGCAAGCTTGCAGTGTTCCCGATCGGCATCGGTGACGATGCTGATATGTCGACGCTGAATAAGTTCACTCCAGGCGGTCGACCAGCCTTTAAGCTCCAGGGCCTCAATTTCCAGGCGTTCTTCTCGTGGCTTAGCGCATCTGTGTCGCGAGTGTCTCAGTCGACTCCAGGTGACGGCGTGGAACTCGACGCGGCGGGAATCCAGTCGTGGGCGACCTTCAAACTCTAGAAGCTGGCCGGGCTGGCCTGCGCTCGGGCGACGGTTGCGAGCCGCGTGATGCGAGTGATCCCGCCATTGCTAGTTCGTGGCGCTCCGCTTGGGCGCGACATCAGGGGCGATCCCACGCCGCGAGTGGTGTTCCGTGCCAGGACCAGGTGCTGGCGTCGACGTTCCCAAGTGGCACCACGGTCGGTGCACTCGCGGATGGCGCGGGGTCGGCACGTTGGTCGCACTACGGTGCTGAAGTTGCGCTCGGCGCAGCCGCACAACTGATCGAGCAGCAATTCGACCGCATCTTCAGGGCTACCAATAACCTTCAGACGATCCGAGTAGAGTTGATTGACCGGCTTCAGTCGGTGCTGGCGCAGTTTGCGGCAGGCGGTCTCGATGTGTCCGCAAGCGACCGTGACCGAATGGGCCTGCCACCGCATGACTCTGATCCTCGCTTGGCGTGTGAATTTCAAGAGCTGGCCTCGACGCTCCTGCTCGTGGCGGTCAAGGGTGAGCGCTTCGTCGCGCTGCACTTGGGTGACGGTGTTCTGGGCGTGCAAGCGCTCCTGCGCGGTGGGCTTGCTATCGCGCGGCCTCTCGGTCGACCGGACAATGGCGAGCACACGAATGAGACAACATTCGTCACTTCGACCAACGCCGCTGACGCTCTTCGCATCTACCGCGGTCGACTAGCGACGAAAGCGCAAACGATCTCAGGATTCATCCTCATGTCCGACGGGCCGGAGGCGTCGCTCTACCAGAAGCGCGCGGGGATGCTGGCGCCGGCGTGTTCCAAGCTCATCGAGGCTTGTCGCAGTCTGCCGAGCGATGTGATGCAGGTACAGCTCGAGGCTACGCTCCGGGACGTCATCGTGCCGCGGACCCATGACGACTGTTCGCTCGTTCTGATGGCTGCCCCGGACGCTGTCAGGGGAGACCCCGAAGGCTGACGAGGTCTTGGTTCGCGTGGAGTCCGTGAGCTTGTCGTGGCCGTGTCGTTGAGTCCAACTTGGGGGCGCGAACCCATCGAGAACCCATCAGATTCAACCGGGACCAACCGGAAGTGACCGGGTACAGTCGGAATGAGGGAGCCGCCACGCTCCCGAATAATCCGAGGGAATCTGCGAGATTCCAAGACGACCGTGAAGGACCGGAAATAGCCCGGTCCCTGCAAGGGGTCGCAGGTTCAAATCCTGTCAGCCCGACGTGGCGTGATGTGTCGGGACATCGTTTACAGATGTGTCGGGGCATCGTTGACAGAGGCCTTCCCTTCGGGGAGGGCCTCTTGTCGTTTCTTGGGGTGGTAGTCGCGGGTCTCGTCGAGGACGTGCTCGGCGATGATCCCGCCGGTGGTGCGGTCGATCACGCGGGTCCGGTGAACGGGGCACGTGCCGTTCGAGGTGACGCGCCCGCAGCAGCTGCGTCTACCGTGGTGGGGTGAGCACCGCCCAGCCCGACGACAACCCGCTCTGGATCGAGATCGAGGAGTTCCGCGAGCTCTACGCGGAGGACCCCACGGTCGCGGACGATGTCCACGGCGCCGTCGCGCGCTCGCATCCGGACCGGCCGGCTCTGGCGGATGCCGTGGTCGACTCGCTGGTGGCGGGCTTCGACATGCATGCGGACGAGGACGCGATCGAGGATGTCATCGAGGCTTGCGCCCGTCTGATCCCGCTGCTCAGCGCCCTCGAGATCCTCCGGGACTCGGGCGACCACGCCCTCGCGGACCTCCTCGAGTCCGCTCCCGCCAACGCCGGGCGGTGGCTCCACCAGGGGGGCTGGGCGATCCACAGACCCGACGGCGCTGAGGCGGCGTTCATGTTCGCGCGCTTGGACGCCGGTCGGGCGTGGGTGCTGCTGCTGTCCGATCAGACCTGAGTCCGAGCCGTGGCCCAGGCGAGGGGCACCGGATACACGCGGCGCGATCGCGTGGGCTCCCGTCGCCGCCATCCCGGAGCGACCGGTCGGGCACCGCTCAGCGACGTGTCGAGACGGTGACGGTGAACTTGGCGTTGCGTGCGACCTGCTCGGTGGGGCCGATCGCGCGCTCGAGCAGCGGCCGATACTTGAGCCCGGAGTTCCACACGCACCACAGCTGACCGCCGGGGCGCAGGACCCTGGCCACGTCCGCGAACATCCGCGGCGCGATGAGGTCGGTCACGGCAGCGGCCGAGTGGAACGGCGGGTTCAACGCGATGAAAGACGCGCTGGCGGGAGGCCTGGCGCCCAGCATGTCGTCCCGCACCACGGTCACGCGGTCCTCGATGCCGTTGGCGAGCATCGTCGCTTGTGCGGACGCGACGGCGACGGACGACTGATCGCACGAGTACACATGTGCGCCGGGATAGCGCGTCGCCATCCACGCGCCGATGATCCCTGTGCCGCAGGCCAGATCGATGAGGGGATCGTCCGGCGTCCCGCCGACCGGAGCGTCGGGAAGGTTCTCGAGCAGGAGGCGGGTGCCGATGTCGAGCCGCGCGCCCGCGAAGGCCCCGCCGTACGCTCGCACCTCGAGACCCTCGACCCGCGCGGCGGCGGGAGTGGGATCACGGCCATCCCGTGGCGCACGGGCGATCAGTACGCGTGATTTCTGCCGGGCATGGCTGATGTCCAGCTGCCCGAAGCTCTCGCTCAGCACCGTGTTCATCGACACCGACATGTGCTTGAGCTTCCCGCCCGCGACCACGGCCACGCCGGGGTCGGCGTGCGCGGCGATGAGGCCCGCGATGTCGCGCAGCGCGTCGAGGGTGCGGGGCAGGCGGAGCAGCACGACCCGCGCCCCGCGCACCAGTTCGGTGTCGAGGGGGAGTGCACGGAAGTTGCCGCTGATTCCCACGCGCGAGGCGTTGGCTTCGAGCGCGCGCTCACCGGTGATGGCGTCGATATGCGTACGTATCCCGCTCGCACCGGAATGCGCCGCCCCGAGGGTGAGCGCGCCGTAAGCGTCGTTGATCACCACGATGTCGCCTGGCAGGGCAGACCCGCGCAGCTCCGCGGACTCGTCCAGGATCAATCGATCTGCCGCGTCGACGGCGACAAGGCCGGGCGCCTCGACATCGGGCCAGCGCCGCAGCTCATCGAGGATCACGCTCACCGCGTCACATCACGCTCAACGTAGAGACCCGCGACTGCCCGGGGGCCGGAGACGCGAGGAGGGACGATGCGCGAGGAGGGGACAATCACGAAGAAAGCCTAGCCGCGGGTCACCAGGGGAGTCCCTGGTGGCGCAGTCGACGCGCATCGTCCCTCTCCGCCTCGGCGTCGCGGTTCGGACACGGTCAGTCGGCGACTCGCTCGTACGTCTGCTGGTCGTACGCCACGTCCCTCCGTGAGGCGATGACGTCCTCCCCGACGAGTTCGAAGGTCAGCAGCTCGCCGTCGAACGTCCATCTGTAGGTCGCGGGCACCTGGGGCGATCCTGCGTAGTCGTGAGTCATCTCCGTGTAGAGATCGCCGCGGATCCCATAGACACCCGCCACATCCGGGTCCCCTTCGACATAGTCGGACTCGAAGTAGTAGTAGTTCCCTTCGGCGTCGAAGACGAACACGTGGCCTGTGTTGTCGATGTTCTCGAATCGGCCGGTCGGGAAGTCACCCTGCTCGGTGCACTCCGTCGACCCGCAGCCAGCGAGAAGGATCGCCGTAGCGGCGATGCAGCCGACCGATCGTCGGGGGTGGCGCTGATCGCGACCGTCGTGGGCGCGCGGAACCGAATCGCGCATGGCCCTCACCTCCGGGTCTCGGACCATTCCCCTTCTTCACTCTAGCCGCCCTGATACGCCGGCGCGTGGGGCCGCAGCACTCCCGTCGGAGGCCCGTAGCCCACCGCGTCCGCGACCCGTCGGGAAGGCCTCGGCGTAGCCGTGCACGAGCCGCCGCATGTTGTCAGCCGGAGCCGAGCCTTTCGTCGAGCTCGCCGTCGCATCGCTTCTCGCCAGCATCGAGCATGCGCCCGACCGCCGCCGTGACCTGGATCGAACGGACCTGCCATCACCGTCGGCCCCAGGACCGTCTCGGCGGGTTGACCCCCGTCGAGTTCGAGACCACCATGAGGCCCGCCGTGAGACTCGCGGCCCAAGCCCCGCCGGTCACCTATCCGTTCACCACGCCCGATCCCGCTCGCGCCGGCGGCACCTCCTTCGCCGCGATGATGGTGTCGCCGACGATGTGCACGGTGCCGCGCCTGGTCTCCACCACCACCTCATCGGCGGTCACGCGCACGAGGTCACCCAGCGCATCGGTCGCCTGGCCCGTGGGCAGGAGGTAGCGCACGACCACCCTGTGACCCGGCGCGGGGAGGCGGATCATGCGTTCACCACTTCGACGGCGCGTAGTCCTTGAGGAACACCCCGAAGAGGTCCTCGCCCGCCTCGCCGCGCACCAGAGGGTCGTAGACCCGTGCGGCGCCGTCGACCAGGTCCAGGGGCGCGTGGAAGCCCTCCTCGGCGAGCCGCACCTTGGTGGGGTGGGGACGCTCGTCGGTGATCCACCCGGTGTCCACGGAGGTCATCAGGATCCGGTCGGATTCGAACATCTCGCGGGCGCTGGTGCGGGTGAGCATGTTGAGCGCCGCCTTGGCCATATTGGTGTGCGGATGGCCGGGGCCCTTGTAGCCCCGCTCGAACACGCCCTCCATCGCGGACACGTTCACCACGTAGGAGCGGCCGGTGGGCGATGCGGCGGTTGCGGCGGCCAGGGATGGGCGTAGGCGGTTGATCAGGATGAAGGGCGCGGTCGAGTTGCACAGCTGCACCTCGAGCAGCTCGAGCGGGGTGACCTCGCCGACCGCCTGCACCCACGAGTTGGTGTCGTGGGTGTCGGGTACCAGCCCGCCCGCGTCGATGGCCGTGCCGTCCGCGAGCCGCTCCAGCGACGAGGACCCCGGAGCCAGCGCCAGCTCGGTGAGCCGCTGCGCCTCGCGCGCGCCGGTCTCCGCCGCATGCGCCGAGGCGAGGAGCGGGTGAGCCGTCGCGGACGCCTCGATGCTCACGGGGTGCGCATCGTGGGTGCGACCCAACGTCAGCAGGCTCGGGCCGGAGCCCTCCGGCCAGAGGCCCGGCTCGAGCGGTGCGTTCTCGGCGTCCACGAGCGGCGCGTAGGCGCCAGGGGAGCGGCGCACCGTCTGAGCGGCGTTGTTGATGAGGATGTCGAGCGGTCCGTGCGCCGCGACCGAGTCGGCGAGCGCGACCACCTGGGCCGGGTCCCGGAGGTCGATGCCGACCACGGTGAGGCGCGACAGCCACTCGGGCGCATCGGGCATCGCCGCGAAGCGGCGCACCGCGTCACGGGGGAAGCGGGTGGTGAGCGTGAGGTCCGCGCCGTCGCGCAGGAGGCGCAGCGCGATGTGCATGCCAATCTTGGCCCGACCGCCGGTGAGCAGCGCGCGACGGCCGCGCAGGTCCGCACGTGCGTGGCGCTTGGCGTGGCCTGTCTCCGCACACGCGGGGCACAGCTGGTGGTAGAACGCGTCGACCTGCGTGTACTTCTGCTTGCAGATGTAGCACGGGCGCGCCTTGACGTAGTCGCCGACCGTCGGCGCGGCGGCGCGCGCGGTGAGGGTCAGCCCGCGCGTCTCGTCGTCGATCCGATCCGCCGCACCGGTCGCGGTCGCGGCGACGATGGCGGAGTCGGCGATGTTGATGGCGTTGCGGCGCTCGCGGCGACGCGCGCGCTTGACGGACTTGATCATGTTCGCGGTCGCGTTGCGCACGGCGGTGAAGTCGGGATCGTCCTCGTCCACGTCGCTCAGCGACGCCAGCACCCGCAGGGTGACCTCGAGGTCCGCGGGATCGACGACGTGCGGCAGGGATGCGGGGGCGGGGGTGTCGGGCACTCGGTCGATGGTACCGGCGGCACCGCCGGCGTGACCGACCGGTCGCGCCGCCTCGCCGTACCCGGATCGGTGCTGCCGGGCTATGCCAACGCGGTCGCGAGGGCCTCGAGGGTCTCGGTGGTGCCAGCGTCGATCTTGACGTCGGCACGGCCGTCGCCCTTGGTGGCGCCCCGATTGATGATCACGATCGGCGATCCGCGACGCCGAGCGCGCGACACGAGCCGGAGACCCGAGTTCACGGCGAGCGACGATCCCGCGACCAGGAGTGCATCGGCGCCGTCGACGACCTTCTCGGCAGCGCGCGTCCGCGCAGCGGGCACGAGCTCCCCGAAGAAGACCACGTCGGGCTTGAGGATCGCGTCGCACACGGTGCAGCCGGGGACCGTGACGTTCTCCCACGACTGCGGCGTGACGTCCCCGTCGGGTCCCAGCGTGACGCCGTCGGGGCGCGCGAGCGCCGGGTTGTCGCGCTCGAGCCGCCTGGCAACCAGTTCGCGAGGGAAGCGGGCGCCGCACGCGAGGCACGTCACGCCGCGCATGTCGCCGTGCAGCTCGACCACCTCGCGCGAGCCCGCCCGCAGGTGGAGCCCGTCCACGTTCTGAGTGACCAGGCCGGTGACCGTGCCGGCGGCCTCGAGCGCGGCGAGGGCGCGATGCCCCCGGTTCGGGCGCGTGGAGGAGAAGGACGTCCAGCCCAGGTGCGAGCCGACCCAGTAGCGTCGCCGCTTCGCCTCGTCGCCCGTGAACTCCTGGAAGGTCATGGGCGTGCGCCGAGGGGAACCGTCGCCGCGATAGTCGGGGATGCCGGAGTCGGTCGACACGCCGGCGCCGGTGAGGACCGCGATGCGGCGTCCCGCGAGAGCCTCGAGCGCGCGAGAGATCTGCGACGCCACGAGCTCAGAGCTCTCCGTTCCCACTGCTGCCACGTGGATCCTCCTGGCGGTCCATCGCATCGTGCCCTGCTGACGATGGTCGCATGCCTGCTGCGGCGCGGCGCCCCGGCGGTCCGTCTCGCGGTCCTCGCAGCCCCCGGCACGACCGCGCGGCGCGGCACTGCTGGTGAGGGTCCGTGGCATCGCGCGGGTGTTCGCTCAGAGCGAAAATCTGCCGCGACCGCATCCAGAACGCCGCCTCCGTCGGAAGTACAGGGTGAAGCGGTCGCACCGGGTGGCCGCCGATGGAAGGAGAAGCCCAATGAAGCGCATCATCGCCACCGGATTCATCACCGCTCTCGCCGTGGCCGGCTTCGCCGGCACCGCGAACGCCGCGCCCGCCGACGCCGCCTGCTTCGGCCAGATCCACAAGGCGGTCGACGTCGGCCCGCTGGTCCAGTCCTTCGACGACAAGGGTCAGGGCAAGAACGCGCTGGCGCGCGCCCTGGCCGCAGACGGATTCTGCGACTGACGCGCGTTCGCGCACCCTGGACTGCTGCGGCGGCTCGGACCCTCGGGTTCGAGCCGCCGTCAGCGGTGCGGGGGACAGATAGCGAGACCCGGCGCGATGCTCGCCGTCCCGCCGTGTCAGCCCGCCGCCTCAGGAAGGACGTGACTGGCTACGCTCGTCATGAGCGGTCCGCCCGGCTCCGCGCCTGCGGGGTGGACGCCCACGTGTGCTGCCGTGGTCGACGCTCGATGAGGAGGATGCGATGCCGTCCGGAGCAGATGATGCCTTCGACACCACCGTGCCGCCGAGCGGCCCCGGTTGCCTCGAGTGCGAGCAGACCGGAGGCTGGTGGTGGCACCTGCGGCGATGCGCCCGATGCGGTCATGTCGGGTGCTGCGACGGATCGCTGAGCACCCACGCCCGCCGGCACGCCGCCGCGACGGGCCACCCCGTGGTCCAGAGCTACGAGCCGGGGGAGGACTGGTGCTGGGACTACCCGGGCGAGACCTTCCTCGAGGGACCGCCGCTCACCGAGCCCACGAGCCACCCGGAGGATCAGCCAGCGCCCGGGCCCGCGGGTCGCGTACCGGAGGACTGGCGGGACATCCTCGCGCGACGATAGCGCCGATGCGGTCACGGCCCGGCCCCGGCGGCCGCGCCGGGAGCGCACCCTCCTATACGGTCTCGAGGTACCGGTGCACCGCGCTCACCGCGACCGAGCCCTGGCCCACCGCGGAGGCGACGCGCCTGACCACGTCGTGCCGCACGTCGCCCGCGGCGAAGATGCCCGGGACGCTCGACTCCATCAGCAGCGGGTCGCGCTGCAGGTGCCAGCCGCGCGGACGCCTGCCGCCCGCGACCAGGTCCTGTCCGGTCAGGACGAAGCCCGCGGAGTCCAGCTCGACGAGGTCCGCGACCAGATCCGACCTGGCGACCGCGCCCACGAAGATGAAGATCGCGTCGGCCGGCATTGTCGTGCTCTCGCCGGCCCCACGGTCCGCGAGGGTCACGGTCTCGAGACGCGCGTCGCCGGTGACGGCGGTGATCTCCGTGCTCGGCCTCACCGCGATGCTTGGCGTGCGCTCGATCTGGTCGATCAGGTACTGGGACATGCTGTGGCGGAGCGAGTCCTTGCGCACCAGGATGGTGACGCTGCGCGCGAATCTCGACAGGAACAGCGCGCCCTGCCCGGCGGAGTTCGCGCCCCCGACGACGAGCACGTCGCGGTCGCGGTAGTTCGACGCCTCCGACGTGGCCGCGCCGTAGTAGACCGATGCGCCGAGCAGCGGTTCGAGCCCAGGGACGTCGAGGGTCCGGAGGGTGACCCCGGTCGCGATCAGCAGCGCATGACAGCGAAGCTCGCTGCCGTCGTCGAGCGTGACGATGCGGTACGGCCCTTCCAGCCGCACCCCGGTGACCTCTTGCGCGACCAGCAGCTCCGCGCCGAGCCGCCTCGCCTGGGTCGCGGCGCGCCTCGCGAGGTCCGCACCCCCGATGCCCTGGGGGAATCCCAGATAGTTCTCGATGCGTGCGCTCGTCCCCGCCTGCCCTCCCGGGACCTCCCGCTCGACCACCACCGTGCGCAGTCCCTCGGAGGCTCCGTACACCGCGGCCGCGAGGCCCGCGGGGCCGGCGCCGATGACGATGAGGTCGTAGAACGGCTTGAGCGCCGGCGTCCGCAGCCCCACCTTGTCGGCCAGCACGTGGAGGTCGGGGTCCTCGAGCAGGGTCCCGTCGGGGAAGAAGAGCACGGGGACCACGCTCCGGTTCCCGGTGGACGCCTCGACCAGGGCGCGCGCCTCGTCGTCCTTCTCGATGTCGAGCCACTGGTACGGGATCTGTCCCCGCGCGAGGAACTCCTTCACCGCGTGCGAGCGAGGCGACCACAGCGTGCCCGCCACCCTGATGCCGTCGTAGGGCACCGGGACGTGCGCGGCCCAGCCATCCAGCAGGTCGTCGAGGACGGGGTAGAGCTGCTCCTCGGGAGGATCCCACGGCTTCATCAGGTAGTAGTCGAGGGCGACCTCGTTGATGCTGGCGATCGCGGCGTTGGTGTCGGCGTACGCCGTCAGCAGCACCCGCTTCGCGTCGGGGTAGAAGGTGATGGCCTCGGTGAGCAGCTCCACGCCGCTCATCCCCGGCATCCGCTGGTCCACCACGAACAGGGCGACCGCGTTGCCGCGCCGCTTGAACTCCTGGACCGCCTCGAGGGCCTCCTGCCCGGACAGCGCCTTCACGATGCGGTAGTCGCCGCGGTAGCGCTCCTGGAGGTCGCGCGCGACGGCGTTCAGGACGTGCGGCTCGTCGTCGACGGCGAGGATGATCGGCTTGGCCATGGTGGACCCCTAGCGCTCCGGCGACGTGTAGTCGACCGGGAGCCTGACCTCGAAGCAGGTCTGGCCCGGGTGCGAGGTGACGTCGATCTCGCCGTGATGCTTCTGCACGACGATGGACCTCGAGATGTTGAGACCCAGGCCGGTTCCCTCGCCGGGGCCCTTCGTGGTGAAGAACGGGTCGAAGATCTGCGACCTCACCTCGCGGGGGATCACGGGGCCGTCGTTCTCGATCTGCACCACCACCCACGGGTCGCGGTGGAACGCTCGTACGACGATCCGTCCCTCGCCGTCCATGGCGTCGACGGCGTTGTCGACGATGTTGGTCCACACCTGGTTGAGCTCGCTCGCGAAGGCCTGGATCCGGGGAAGGTCCTCCTCGTACTCCCGCACCACGGTCACGCCCTTCTTGAGCTTGTTCTGCAGGATGATCAGGGTGTTGTCGAGGCCCTCGCGGACGTCGGTCTCCCGCACCGGTGCCTGGTCCATGTACGTGTACGTCTTCAGCGCCTTCACCAGCTCGACGATGCGGCTCGTCCCCTCCGCGATCTCGGAGAAGAGGGAGTGGATGGTGTAGGTGAAGCCGACCCACTCCACCACGATCGGCATCGCCGCATCGTCGAAGAGGGAGCGGAGGCGCTCCAGGTCCTCGGTGGTGAACCCGAGGCTGACGAGGGACGCGGCCACGTCGCCGGCCACCTCGCCGTCGAGCTCATCGAGCCACTCCTCGAGCTGCTCCTCGCGATCGCTGCGCGTGACGGCGTTGAGCTCCGCCGGACGCAGCGCCCGGTCGACGATGAGCGTGTCGAGCCGATCGATCTCCGCGTGCTGGGGAGCGGTCAGGCCGACGGCGCACAGCCGCCGGTGGATCTGGTCGAGCCGCGTGAAGGCCGAACGGAGCTGGGCCGCTCCGCGCTGCGCGGACGCCGCGGGATTGTTGATCTCATGCGCCATCCCGGCGCTGAGCTTGCCCAGCGAGGCCATCTTCTCCTGGATCACCAGCTGGTCCTGCATCTCGTTCAACCGGGCCAGGGTCTCGACCAGCGCATCGTTCTTTCGCCCGAGCTCCTCGGTGCGCTCGCGCAGCTCGGCCTCGCTGGTGCGCAGCGCGTCCTCGGCGCGCTTGCGTTCGCGGATGTCGCGGATGATGCCCGTGTAGTAGCGCGTGTCCCGCACCGTCCAGGTCGACAGCGACAGCTCGATCGGCAGCTCCTCGCCCGAGCGGTGGATCGCGGCGAGCTCGACGGTCTTGCCGATCACATGCGCCTCGCCGGTCGCCGTGAAGCGTGCCATGCCCGCGCGATGCGCCTCGTGGAAGCGTGGCGGGATGATCATCTCGAGGCGGTGCCCGACCACCTCGTCCTCCGTGTAGCCGAGGATCCTGGTGGCGGCCTTGTTCCAGCTGATGATCTCGCCCGAGTGGTCCGCGGAGATGATCGCGTCGATCGCCGACTCGGTCACGGACCGGAACTTCTCCTCGGCCTGCTTGCGCTCGCTGATGTCGCGGATGATGCCGGTGTAGTAGCGCGAGTCGTCGAGGAACCAGGTCGCGAGCGACAGCTCCACCGGGAACTCGGTGCCGTTCGCCCGCAGCCCGGAGAGCTCGACCGTCTTGCCGATCACATGGGTCTCGCCGCCGCCCGAGACGCGGTCCACGCCGGTACGGTGCTGCTGCCGGTAGGTCGGCGGGATGATGAGCTCGAGCGGGCGTCCGATCACCTCGTCCTCGGTGTAGCCGAACAGCGCCGCCGCGGCCGTGTTCCACGACCGGATGCGTCCGCGGGCGTCCGCCGAGATGATCGCGTCGATGGCCGACTCCATCACGGACCTGAACTTCGCCTCCGACTCGCGCAGCGCCATGCGCACCTTCGACACGGTGACCTGGCGCTCCACCCGCGCGAGCACCTCTCGGGGGTCGAAGGGTCGGCTGATCAGGTCGTCGCCCGCCTCGAGGCCGAGCGCGCGCGAGGTGGGGTCGTCCGCGTTGGCGATGAGGATGACGGGGGTGTCCTGCGTGCGGGGGTTCGCCTTGAGGTCCCGGATGAACGTGGACGGGTGGACGCCCGAGATGCTCGGATCGACCATGACGAGGTCGGGGGCGACACGCATGACGGCGTCGATCGCGAAGGCGCTGCCGGCCGCGGTGGTGACCGCGTAGCCGCCCGCCTCGACCACCTCCTGCAGCTCCGCGGCGCAGGCGGGATCGTCTCCGATGATGAGGATCAGGCCGGTGTCGGGGATGGCGGCGCTCCTCGCTGGAACGGCGCGGCGTCGCGCGGATTTCTCTTCAACGTACGGGCGCCCTGGCAGACCGTCAAAAGATGCGCGCCGACCGGGCCCGTGACGGGTGAGAGCTCGCCGCGGTCGGACCGTCCAGTCGCCCCGCTCCGGCATGGCGCGCGTTCCGATGGAGCGGCGTACTTCAGGGAGTGCTCACGCGCGTCCGTGTCGGACGCATGCCACCGCCCACCAGGTCCCGCCGGACAGGCGAGCCGAGGTCCCCGGTGCAAGGATGGAGGTGGGGGAGTCCGCCGGCGGTAGGAGGTGGACGATGCGTCCGATGTCCGCGGGGGCGATGATCGCCGCCGTCGTGTGCGCCGCGGGTTGCTCGGCGCAGGATGCCGGGTCGACGTGTCCCTCCGAGGGCTGCGAGCTGACGGAGGCCCGCACCCTCGCCTACACCGAGCCGGCCTCCGTGCTGCGTGAGATGTCGGTCATCGCTCCGACACTCGACGGTTCCTGGCCTGTGGTGATCCTCGCCCACGGCACGTCGCAGCACCGGTCGGCCGTGAGCGACTGGGCGACCGGCATCGCCGCCGAGGGCGCCCTCACCTACAACGTGGCGTGGCCGAGCGGTGGAGGCGCGGCCGAGGCGAGCGCGCAGAACCTCGCGTGTGCGGTCAGCGTCGCGGTCGACGACGCGGAGGCTCACGGCGGCGACACGTCGCGGGTCGTCTTCGTCGGCCACTCGCTCGGCGCCGCGATCGGTGCCGCGGCCGCCCTGGGGGGAGGCGGGCATCTCGACGAGTGCGCGGTCCCCGAGGGGGACGACGCCCTGCCGGACGCGTTCGTCGGCTACGAGGGACCCTACGACCACGCCACCGTCGACTACACGAACGACCGCGCTCCCCTGGATCCGCCGGGAGACGCCGCCGCGGATCCCTACGCCCAGATCGGCGGCAATCCCGACCTGGTGCTGCGCCTGCTCCACGGCGACGCCGAGGACTTCTCCTGGTTCGACGTGCCGCTGAGCGTCTCGGAGGATTTCGCGGCCGCGCTGCGGGAGGCGGGCTACGACGCCGAGGTCGTCGTCGTCGAGGGCGGCGAGCACATCGAGATCTGGGAGGACACCCCGCCGCAGCGGGCGGTGGTCGCCCAGGTGGGTGAGTTGCTCGCCGATCTCTGAGGGGCGTTCAGAGCCCCAGGGCGTCGTCGAGCGCCTCCCGCGTGGCGTTGTCGAGCACGTGCTGCGCGTCGTCGAGCTCCACCACGATCAGGCCCAGGCCCGTGTCGACCAGCAGGTCCCCGGCGCCGTCCTCCGAGAACATGAAGACCGGCGCCCATTGCAGGAGGCACGGACCGCTGCGCCCGGGGTTGAGCGTGGTGCCGTCCGCGTCCGTGAGCGCGTACGTGCCGTCGTCGAGGTCGACGCTCAGCGTCAGCCCGGTCGTGAACAGGAGCTCGTGCGTGGCTCGCGTCTGCTCGCTGGTCGGAGCCCATGTCGGGTCGGTCGCGAAGAGCGCCATCACCGCGTCCAGGTCGTGCGCGTCGAAGGCCGCGACGTAGGCCTCGATGACCGCGTCCTGCGCGTCGGTGTACGCCTCGTCGGTCCAGTCGCAGCCGTCGCAGTCCCAGAACGCGAGGGCGTCCTCATCGTCGCCCTGGTAGGCGGCCACGAGGTCGCGCGGGATCTCGGCGCCCGAGAGGATGCCGTCGCCGTAGTACGACGTCGACAGGTCGAACATCCACACGTTCATGTCCCACGTGCGGACGACGTCGCCGTAGTCCGTCGCGGTCAGCTCGCACGCGTCGAAGTCGGCGTCGAGCGTGAGCCCGGTGGCCAGCGCGGCCTCGTACTTGCAGGCCATATGCCCCTCGTAGGTGCCCGTGAGCATACCCGTGAGCGCGTCGGCATCGCCCCGGTTCCAGGCCTCGACGTACTCGTCGATGGCGGTGCGACCGGCGTTGTCCTCGGTCGCGCATGGCCATCCGGTGTCGCTCGACATCGTCGCCCAGGGCACGCTCTCAACTGTCGTCGCCGCCGTCCCGGTCGTCGCGTCCGACGTGCCGGTCTCGGTGGCCGCCGTGCATCCCGCGAGCGTCACCGCGAGGGCCGCCAGCATCGTGAGCGCCAGGCGCGTGTTCATCCGGCCGCTCATCGCGGCCTCCTCTCCGTCGCCGCCACGTCGCGGCGACACCCCGGCCCGGCGGCGCGGCGCCGCCTGGGGGAGCGCTGGGGAGGGAGGCGCGGCCTGCCCCCTCGGTGCCTGACCGGAAGTGTCCGGGGCCGTCCTCGGAGGGGCATCGTGCGCGCTGCTCTTCACTTCGATCGTAGTCCCGCACCCCGGGTCTCGCCCCGCCGTGCCGCGCCGGTCCGGCGGGGCGACCATGGAGGAGGACGCGCCGCCGGCAGGGGGTGGCCGATGCGTGAGATGACGGCGGGAGCCATGATCGCCGCAACGCTGTGCGCGGCCGGCTGCAGCGCAGAGGCACCAGGTGACACCTGCCCCGGCTCTGGCTGCGAGCTGCTCGACCGCCTCTGAGACACGGCGGCGGGACGCGGCGGGCGGCCCGTCACGGCCGCCGTGAGAGGTGTGCCACCGCGAGCCGCGACAGCACGATCGCCGCGGCGGTGAGGGCGGCCGCCGCCCACACGTTCATGGGAAGCACCGCCACGTGTCCCACGTAGCCGCTCACCACGCCCCGGAAGCCCACCACCGCGAACCCCAGCGTGCCCACGATCGCGCACACGACCGCACCTGCCGCGATCGTCGCCCTCCGCCACGACGGGCCCGCCAGCGTGCCGCGGGGTGGGGGCCGGTCGAAGCGCCTCCACGCGACCACGAGCATCGCGACCAGCCCCAGGAACGCGGGCAGCATCGCGAGCTTGGCCCACCAGAACGATGCGACGGTCGGGTCGCCCGCGAGATCGACGCCCGCCCCCCACAGGGCGGCGTGCACCGCGACGAGCGCCGTGAAGTGCCACAGGAACGCCGTCATCGCGACCGCGCCGCCGGCCACCACGAACGTCCATACCCGGCGCCGCTCGAGCAGCCGCCGGGCCGGTGCGCGGAGCAGCAGGGCGAGGCCCGCCTGGGCGCACGCGAAGGCCAGGAGGGCGACGGTCGGCGGGGCGAGGTTCGACAGCGGTTCGCCGTCGTACGACACCATCGACCAGCCGTAGGGGCCCCACGTCGTCAGGGCGAGCAGGGCGGCGGCGCCCAGCCCGAGCATCGTCCCCCCGAGCCGTCGGGAACCGAGGCGATCCGCGACGCCGTCCGCATAGAAGAAGCCCAGCTGGTGGACGGCGAGCCAGACGAACGCGAAGTTGAGCCACCTCACGCCGTCGATCCCGGCCGCGAGCCGGACCACGTCGACCGCGACCGCGGCGCCGGCGAGGCACGCGAGCGCGCCCGGTCCCCAGCGGTCATGCGCGGACAGCAGCGCCGGAGCGAGCCCCGCCGCAATGAGGTAGATCCCGATGAACCACAGCAGCTGTCCGGAGATCTGCAGCATCGGCGCCGTGGCGGGCGAGTTGGGCCAGAGGAGCTCGATCGCGGCTCCGAGCGCCATCCACGCCCCGACGAACACTGCGGTGGGCATGAGCAGCCGGCCGATGCGCGCCTGCACGAAGTCTGCGTAGCCGCCGCCGCGCGCCCGCAGCGACCGCCACGCGGTCGCGTGGGCGAAGCCGCCGACGACGAAGAAGAGCGGCATCACCTGGAACACGAGCGTGAGCGGGCGCGTCCACGCGGCCGCCTCGAGCACGTTGCCGATGTCGACCGTCCCGGTGCCGTGGTCGAGCACCACCGCGGCCATGCCGAAGTGCCCCAGCACCACCCCGAGCAGCGACCCCACGCGCAGCAGGTCGACGTAGCGGTCGCGCGTGCTCGGCGTCGCCGCGACCGCCTCCGACACGGTCAGATCCCCCATGGCGCGATGCTAGCGAGGGCCTGTCGGCGCGGGGCGGCGATCGAGCGGCGGCACGGAACGCGTCGGGGGCCGCCGCGGACTAGTACCGCCGCGGCTTGCGCGGCCCGCGGTCGTCCCGGCGGCCCCGGTCGCGGTCGCCGTAGCGGCCGCCGCGCGAGCCGCCGTCGCGGGACCGGCCTCCGCTGTCGGGCTTGATCTCGATCAGCCTTCCGGAGATGCGGGTCCCGCGCAGCCGCTCGAGTGCCGACGGCGGCAGCGTGGACGGCAGCTCCACGAGCGAGAACTCGGGCAGGATCGTGATCTTGCCGAAGTCGCCCCGCGAGAAGCCGCCCTCGTTCGCGAGCGCGCCGACGATCTGCCGGGGCTCGACCTTGTGACGCTTGCCCACCTCGATGCGGTACGCGGTGAAGCCCTCGCTGGACCGCCGGTCGCCGCGACGGTCGTCACGGCCGCCGCCGCGCGCATCGTCGCCGCGATCGTCACGAGAGCGCCGGTCGGGAGCGAAGGACTGCCGCTTCGGCTCGTCGGCGGGATCGAGCAGGAGCGGCGTCTCGCCCTGCGCGACCACCGCGAGCGCCGCGGCGACGTCCGCTTCGGGGACGTCGTGGTGCTCGACGTAGTGGGCGATGATGTCGCGGAAGCGGCTGATGCGATCGGCCTGCTCGAGCGCGGCGGTGATCGAGTCGTCGAAGCGTGCGAGGCGCGTGGCGTTGACCTCGTCGGCGGAGGGCCAGTGCATCTCGGTGAGCGGCTGGCGGGTGGCCTTCTCGATCGCGGTGAGCAGGCGGCGCTCGCGAGGCGTGATGAAGCTGATCGCGTCGCCGGTGCGCCCCGCGCGACCCGTGCGGCCCACGCGGTGGACGTAGGACTCGGTGTCGATCGGGATGTCGAAGTTCACCACGTGGCTGATCCGGTCCACGTCGAGGCCGCGCGCCGCGACATCGGTCGCGACCAGGATGTCGAGCTTGCCGTCCTTGAGCTGCTTGATGGTGCGCTCGCGCTGGGCCTGTGCGACGTCGCCGCTGATCGCCGCGGCGGCGAGACCGCGGGCGCGCAGGCGTTCGGCGACGGACTCGGTGTCGTTCTTCGTCCGAGTGAACACGATCATCGCCTCGAAGTTCTCGACCTCGAGGAGGCGCGTGAGGGCGTCCATCTTCTGCTGGTAGGACACGATGAGGTAGCGCTGCGTGATCGTGGACGAGGTGGTGGTCTTGCGCTTGACCGTGATCTCCGCCGGATCGTCGAGGTAGCGCTGCGAGAGGCGACGGATCTGCGCGGGCATGGTCGCCGAGAACAGTGCGACCTGCTTGTCGTCCGGCGTGGACGCGAGGATCGTCTCGACGTCCTCCGCGAACCCCATCTTGAGCATCTCGTCGGCCTCGTCGAGCACGAGGTACTTCAGCTCCGACAGGTCGAGCGTGCCCTTGTCCAGGTGGTCCATGATGCGGCCGGGCGTGCCCACGACCACGTGCACGCCGCGTCGCAGCGCGGACAGCTGCACGCCGTAGCCCTGGCCGCCGTACACGGGGAGCACGTGGACGCCCTTGAGGTCCGACGCATAGCGCTCGAAGGCCTCGCAGACCTGGAGCGCGAGCTCGCGCGTGGGCGCGAGCACGAGCGCCTGCGGCGCCTTCTGGGACTTGTCGAGACGCGCGAGGATGGGCAGCGCGAACGCGGCGGTCTTGCCGGTGCCGGTCTGCGCGAGACCCACGACGTCGCGGCCGCTGAGCAGCAGCGGGATGGTCTCCGCCTGGATGGCGGACGGGGTCTCGTAGCCGACGGCCTTGAGGGACCTGAGGATCGGTCCGTCGAGGCCGAGGTCGGCGAAGGTCTGGGTGGGTGCGTCGGTGGTGCCGGTCTCGTCGGCCTCGGGCGTCATGTGACCACCGTAGGCGTCGAACGTCCCTCGCGTGGCATCAGGCGTCGCCGTCCCCGCCCGGCACGCGCCAGGAACCCGTGCCGTCGCCCGGCTCGTCGAGCCGTCGCATCGCCTCGCGGACGGTCGGGCCGACGAGGTCCTGCGTCGCGTCGAGGTGCCGGTCGAGCACGATCGCGGCGCGGATGAGGGCGAGGTGGCTGAAGGCCTGCGGGAAGTTGCCGAGCTGCTCGCCCGTGAGCCCGATCTCCTCGGCGTACAGGCCCAGGTGGTTCGCGTACGTGTGCATCTTGCCGAACGTCAGCTCCGCGTCCTCGAGGAACCCCGACCGCGCGAGCGCGTCGACGTAGAAGAACGAGCACAGCGTGAACGTCCCCTCGGAGCCGGACAGGCCGTCGGGGGAGGCGCTCGGGTTGTAGCGGTACACCAGGCTGTCCGAGACGAGCTCCTCGCGCATCGCGCGTAGCGTCGACAGCCACATCGGGTCGAGCGGGGCGATGAAGCCCAGGATCGGCATGAGCAGCAGCGACGCGTCGAGCACGTCGGTCCCGTCGTGCTGGACGAACGCCCCGCGGGCGCCGTCCCAGCCTCGCTCCATGACCTCGCGGTAGATCCCGTCCCGCGCCTCGGTCCACGCGTCGACGGGCGCCGGGCGGCCGTGCCGACGGGCGAGCCGGATGCCCCGGTCGAGCGCGATCCAGCACATCACGCGTCCGTACGTGAAGCGCTGCGGGCCGCCGCGGGTCTCCCAGATGCCCTCCTCGGCCTGATCCCAGTGCTCGCACAGCCAGTTCAGCAGCGCGGTGAGCTGCGCCCACCCGGCGTGGGCGAGCTCGAGCCCCGCCTCCGCCGCGGCGAAGATGGCCTCGAGGGCCTCGCCGTAGATGTCGAGCTGGATCTGGTCCGATGCGCCGTTGCCGATGCGCACGGGTCGGGATCCCTTGTACCCCTCGAGGTGGTCGAGGCTCTCCTCGACGAGGTCGCACGTGCCGTCCACGCGGTACATGATCTTGAGCGGTCCGGACCGCTCGCCGACGCTCTCGTGCACGCGGTCCATGAGCCACACGCCGAACGCCGCCGCCTCCTCGGTGTAGCCGAGTCCCAGCAGTGCGTGCACCGACAGGGACGCGTCCCGCACCCACGTGTAGCGGTAGTCCCAGTTGCGCTCGCCGCCGACCTGCTCGGGAAGCCCCGCCGTCGGCGCGGCGATGAGCGCGCCGGTCGGGGCGTAGGTCATGAGCTTGAGGGTCATCGCGGATCGGGCGACCATCTCGCGCCATCGTCCCCGGTAGGTGGAGCGGCCGTTCCACTCGCGCCAGTAGCGGCTCGTCTCGCGCAGCAGCGCGTCGACCTCGTCGGGTGAGACCCGCGCGGGGGCGCCGCCGCCCGTCTCGAGGATGACGCCGGTGACGTCGCCCTCCCGCAGCGTCCCCGTGACCCGGAGGCCGTCGCCGCTCGCCTCCATGGCCCCCGCGCGGCGGCCGCCGTGGACGACGACGCCGCCGATGCGATGCACCGTGAGCGACAGTCCGTCCGCACGGAAGACCGCGCCCTCCTCGCTCACCTGCTCGAGCGTGTGCGCGGCGCGCCCGTAGTCGAAGCGCGGCTGGATCTCGCCTGTGAACGCCATCGTGCCGCGCACGACGCGGACGAGACGCACCAGGCGGTGACGGTCGGTCGGCTCGGACCCGACGACGGGCATGAAGTCGACGACCTCGCCCACGCCGTCGTCGCTCATGAAGCGCGTCACGAGGATCGCGGTGTCGGGCAGGTAGAGCTGGCGCGTGACGTAGCCGTCGTCGGCGGGCCGGATGCGGCAGCGCCCGCCGCGCTCGGAGTCGAGCAGCGACGCGAAGATGCTCGGCGCGTCGAAGCGCGGCGCGCAGAACCAGTCGACGGTGCCGTCGGTCGCGACGAGCGCGGCGGTCTGCAGATCGCCGATCAGCCCGTGATCCTCGATGCTCGGGTAGGCGGACACGTGACCCCCTCGGTGAGCCTCCGTCCATCGTGACACGCCAGCCTCGCCGCCGGGCGCGTTCCCGGAGGGCGTCACCGCTACTGTGAGTGCGACGAAGGGGGAGGTACATGGTCAAGGTCGTGCGCATCGGATCCCGGCTGGACGTCGCGGGGGCGGCCGTCGGGCTCGTCGCGCTGGCGCTGTCCCTCACCCCGTCGCTGCTGCCGCGGCCCGCGTGGGGTCAGGGCTTCGTCTCCGGCCTGGCGTTCGCCGTCGGCTACGGCGTGGGCGTCCTGCTGTGGCGCGGTGTCGCGCGCCTGTCGCGCGGCCGGCTCCCCGATGCCGCGGACGCGCCCGTCTGGGTCGTCGTGCTCATCGGCTTCGTCGGCGCCGTGGCGCTCATGCCCTTCGCGCTCGGCTGGCAGAACTCCGTGCGGGAGGCCGTCGGCATGCCCGCCACGAACGGCTTCGACTGGTTCGTGGCCGTCCTATTCTTCGCGCTTGGCGCGTGGCTCGCCTTCGCGATCGGTCGCGGCGTCGCCGGCGGCTACCGGCGCCTGCAGCGGCTGATCGGGCCGCGCATGCCCGGCCGAGCCTCCCGGCCCCGCGTGGCCGGTTTCGCCACGGGTGCCGCGACCGTCGTCGCGATGCTCGTCGTCCTGTCCCTCGGCCTGTCGGTGCTGTCGTGGCTGCTCACCGTCGCCTCGGCGCAGAAGAACCGCGCGTACGACCCCGACTACACGCAGCCGACGAGCCCGCTGCGCTCGGGCAGCCCGGACAGCCTCGTCGCGTGGGAGGACCTCGGCCAGGCCGGGGTGAAGATCGTCGCCGGCGGTCCGAGCGTCACGGAGATCGAGCTTGTCACCGGCATGCCGGCGGAGGAGCCCATCCGGGTCTACGTGGGAATGGATTCGCCCGGCTCCTACGAGGATCACGCCGCGCTGGCGGTCGCCGAGCTCGAGCGCACCGGCGCGGCGGACCGCTCGGTGCTGATGATCGCGGGCACCACCGGTTCGGGCTGGCTGGATCCCGCGGCCATCGACGGCTTCGAGCTCCTCCACGCCGGCGACTCCGCGCTCGTGGCCGTGCAGTACACCGCGACGGGTAGCCCCGTGTCCGCGCTGCTCACCCCGGATGCGTCGCAGGACGCCACGACGGCGCTGGTGGACGCGGTGACCGCCTGGTGGACCGAGCTGCCGGAGGGCGACCGTCCGGAGCTCGTGGTGTACGGGCTGAGCCTCGGCAGCTTCGGCATCCACGCCGCATACGAGGACGCGGCCGACCTCCTCGCGTCGACGCAGGGCGCGGTCCTCGCCGGCACCCCGTCCTTCACCCCGATCTGGAACGAGCTCGAGGACGGCCGCGACGCGGGCAGCCCGTACGCGCTCCCGGTGCTCGACGACGGCGCGCACGTGCGGTGGTCCGACGAGTGGGGCGGGCTCGAGGCGCTGCCCGGCGCCTGGGACGACACCCGCGTCGCCTACCTGCAGCACGGCAACGACCCCATCGTGTGGATCGGTCCGAGCGTGATCTGGTCGGAGCCCGAGTGGATGCTGCCGGAGCAGCGCTCGGCGCAGGTGAGCGACGACATGGTGTGGATCCCGGCGGTGACCGCGTTCCAGGGCGTCGTCGATCTCATCCTGTCGACCGCGGTGCCCGAGGACGCGGGCCACAAGTACGGGAACCTCGCGCTCGACGCGCTCCACGAGGTGACCGGGGACGCCGGCCTCGACGACGACGCCCTCGCGCGCGTGCGCACCGTGATCGAGCAGTACGACACGTACTCGCCGGTCGCCAACTGAGCGGGGCGCGCGCGGTCAGTCCCGTCGCGGCTCCGGCACGAGCGCGGGCGCCTCGTCCTCCTCCGCCTCGGCCACGATGCGGTTGACCATGCCGCTGAAGATGAGCCCGTGGAACGGCAGCATCGACAGCCAGTAGAGCCGTCCCGTCAGCCCCCGGGGGAAGAACACGGCGCGCTGCCAGTACTCGGAGCCCTCCGTCGTCGGCTCGACCCCCAGCTCGAGCCACGCGCTGCCGGGCACGCGCATCTCGGCACGCAGCCGCAGCAGGCGGCCCGGCTCGACGTGCTCGACGCGCCACACGTCGATCGCGTCGCCCACCGTCACCTGGGCGCTCGTGCGGCGTCCGCGCCGCAGGCCCACGCCGCCCGAGAGCCGGTCGATGAGGCCGCGCGCCGCCCACAGCACCGACGCCGAGTACCAGCCCGTCGCCCCGCCGACCTGGGAGATGACGGCCCACACCGCGTCCGGATCGGCCGACGTGGCCTTCCGGCGCGCGTCCTTGAAGACCGTCCGTCCGGCCCAGTCGGGGTCGCTCGGCATGGGGTCGCTCGGGGCGTCGGGCACGCGCGCGTCGACCCAGCTGGTCTCGACCTGGTCGATCTCGATGCGCCCCAGCGCCAGCCTGACCGCGTCGCTGTACCCCGTGAGCCCCTCCGGGGGCGGGGGGATGAGGCGGTCGATCGCATCGTCCTTCACCACGCACGAGTGGAGCAGCGACTCCACGAGCGGTCGCGCGATCCGGTTCGGCACCGGCGTGACCAGCCCGACCCAGTGCGAGGCGAGACCGGGGGTGAGGACGGGCAGCGCGGTGATGGTGCGCCGGGGGAGTCCCGCGACGGCCGCGTAGCCGTTCATCATCTCCGAGTAGCGCATGACATCGGGCCCGCCGATGTCGAACGTGCCCTGCACGTCGCCGTCCACGCGCGCCGCGGCGAGGAGGTAGTAGAGGACGTCGCGCACGGCGATCGGCTGGATCGTGTTGCGCACCCACTTGGGCGCGGGCATGTACGGCAGCACCTCGGTGAGGTGGCGGATCATCTCGAAGGACGCGGAGCCGGAGCCGATCACCACCCCGGCCTGGATCACCAGCGTCGGCGTGGCGGACGCGATGAGGATGTCGCCCACCTCCTGGCGCGACGCGAGGTGTGCGGAGAGCTCGACCCCGTCCGGGTGGAGGCCGCTGAGGTAGACGATGCGCCGGACACGATGCGCGGCGGCGGCCTTCGCGGCGGTGAGGGCGATGGCGCGGTCGAGCCTGCCGTAGTCGCGCCCGCTGTGCATGGAGTGCACGAGGTAGTAGACGATGTCGACGCCGCTCATCGCGCGGTCCATCGCGCACGCATCCGAGGCGTCGCCCTCGACGACCTCGACGTCGCCGGCCCACGGCAGCGCGGCGATGCGGTCGGCCGAGCGCGTGAGCGCCCGCACGCGGTACCCGCCCGCGAGGAGCCGGGGGACGAGGCGTCCGCCGATGTAGCCCGTGGCTCCCAGCACCAGCACCAGCGGGGCGGTACCGTCGTCCGAGCGCGGCGCGCGCAGCGCGGCCTCGGTCCCGGTCGGGCTGCTCAGCGTCGCGGGGTCGGCCTCGCCGCCTGTGCTGTCGCTCACGGTCCCTCCCGTCCTCCCGGCCACCACGCCGGGTGCTCCAGGGGCAACCGCGGCGGGGTCGGCTCGCATTCCCGCTCGGGGAGGGCCGCCCTGGCATCCGTAGGCCCGTCCTATGTGTCGTATAGGTTAAATATCCGTTTCGTCCTATACAAGCGCAAATGCCCTGGCTAACGTGTCGCTTGTCAGCGTTGCCACGGTGCCTGGGGGGGCCAGGATCGGAGCATCGCGTCTGTCGACTCCATCCTGGATTCCGCCTGGTCTGCTGACGCTCGGCCGTGCCCCTGTGCGGAAGAGCCCGTGGTGAGGACCACGGGCCCTGCGCCCAGAACCAGGAGGACCACGGGCATGGCTTCTTCCCCGATCCCTACGGACGGCGGCCCCCGGCCGATCGCGCCCCCGCGCACGGCGCTGATGATCGTCCCCACCTACAACGAGTCGGGCAACATCGCCGCGCTGCTGGAGCAGCTCTTCTCCCTGCCGACGCGCAAGCGCACCGGCTGGGACCTGCACGTGCTGGTCCGGGACGACCGCTCGCCGGACGGCACCGGCGAGATCGTCGAGGAGCTCGCGGCGGGCCGCTATCGCGGACGGCTGCTCCTGTCCCGCGGCACCAAGCAGGGCCTGGGCAAGGCGCTCGAGCTCGCGTTCGCGGAGGCGCTGGAGCTCGGGTACGAGGTCGTCATGACGATGGACGCCGACTTCTCGCACGCGCCCCTCGACGTCCTGCCGCTGCTCGCCGCGATCGAGGACGGCGCGGACGTCGCGGTCGGCTCGCGCTACACGCCGGGCGGGCTGATCCCGGGGGACTGGCCTCTCAGCCAGATCGTCCGCACCAGGGTCGCCGGGTCCGTCGCACGCGGCGTCGGCGGCATCGACCCGGGCCTGCGGGAGCTCACCACGAACTTCCGGGCGATGCGCCGCCACGTGCTCGACTCGATCGACTTCGGCCGCGTCCGCGCCCGGGGGTACGGCTTCCAGATCTTCCTCGCCAACGCCTTCTCCAGCGGCGGGTGGGCGGTCACCGAGGTGCCGATCAGCTTCCACACGCGCGCGCACGGCGTCTCCAAGGCGAGCGTCAAGGACGTGGTGGAGTTCGTCCGCATCGCGCTGCAGCTCAACGACGACTCGCCGTTCAAGCAGCTCGTCCGGTTCCTCCTCGTGGGCGCCTCCGGGACCCTCGTCAACCTCGGGTCGCTGTGGGTCCTGCGGCACATCTTCATGCCGCAGGACCCGGTCGACGACGGGATCTGGCTGCTGTCCGCGGCCGCGATCCAGATCTCGATCCTGTGGAACTTCTGCTGGCACACCGCCTTCACGTTCCGGCGCTACCGCCGCGCCGGGGGCGGGCTCGGGGTGGGGCAGGTGCTGGTGAACCTGCTGAAGTTCGAGGGCGCGAGCGCGCTCACCCAGACCGTCATCTTCGGCGCCTTCGTGGTGTTCTCCAACCTCGGCGTCTTCTACCTCTTCGCCCAGGCGCTCGGGATCGCGATCGCCGTCACCGTGAACTACTGGGTGAGCAGCCATTACATCTGGGACTGGCGGCGTCGGACGGCGAGCCCGCCCGCCCCGGTCCTCGCGAACGCACCGGAGCTCCGCCGTGCCGCATGACATCCTCACCGGCCTCGTGCTGGTCGTCGCGGTCGTGCTCCTCGTGCAGGCCGTCGCGAGCCTCGTCCAGACGCTCTACATCTGGGACTCGCCGGATCGGATCCGTGCGGCGGGCAAGCCTGCCACCTACGCGCGCCCCCGGCACGGCTTCACGGTCCTGCTGCCGGCGCGCCACGAGCAGGACGTGATCGGGGAGACGCTGCGCCGGCTCGGCGAGGCTCGCTACCCGACGCGGCTCGTGGAGCTCATGGTGATCTGCACCGCCGACGACACGGCGACGATCGCCGCGGCGGAGCGCGCCGCGGAGGAGCACGGGCTCACCAACGTGACCGTGCTCGTGTTCCACGGCACGCCGGGCAAGTCCCGCGCGATGAACCTCGGGCTCGCCGCCGCCAAGCACGACCTCGTCACGATCTTCGACTCCGAGGACGACGTGAGCCCCGAGATATTCTCGATCGTCGACACCCTCTACCAGCGCCGCCGGATCGACGTGCTCCAGTGCGGCGTCCAGCTGATGGACCACGACAGCCACTGGTTCAGCGCGCACAACGTGCTCGAGTACTTCTTCTGGTTCAAGTCGCGCATGCACTACTTCGCGAAGGAGGGGGCGGTGCCGCTCGGCGGCAACACCGTGTTCTTTCGCGCGGAGGACCTGCGCGAGGTCGGCGGGTGGGACGAGCACGGCCTCACCGAGGACGCCGACCTGGGGATCCGGCTCAGCATCGCCGGCAAGAGCTTCGGCGTCATGTACGACGCGGAGCACGTGACGCGCGAGGAGGTGCCGCACTCGACCCGCGCGTTCGTCAAGCAGCGCACGCGCTGGAACCAGGGCTTCCTCCAGGTCCTCCGCAAGGGCGACTGGTGGAGGCTGCCGACCCTCCGTCAGAAGGTGCTCGTCGGCTCGGTGCTGACCGCGCCCAGCTTCATGGCCGTCGTGATCGCGTGCGCGCCGCTGTTCATCCTCATCGGGATGACGATGAAGCTGCCCGTGCTCGTGAGCCTGCTGAGCTTCGTGCCGCTCATGCTCGCCGTCGTGATGCTGTGCACGAGCGTGCTCGGGCTCTACGAGTTCGGCAAGGACCAGGGAATCAGGATCTCGCCCTACCGGTACCTCGCGCTCGTCGTGAGCTTCGTGCCGTACCAGGGCCTGCTCATGGTGAGCGCGGTGCGCGCGACCTACCGGGAGCTCACCGGCCGGCGCGGCTGGGAGAAGACGGTGCACACGGGCCGCCACCGCATCGGCGCCCAGGAGGCCCGTCCGGTGCTCGCACCCGTCATGGCCTCGGAGGCCGCATGACGGCCCTGGCGGTGCGCCCGATCCGGGCGCACGCCAAGCCGCGCACGCCCCGGCGGGTCGAGGTCCTGCTCGTCGTGGCCGTGCTCGTGGCCAGCGCGCTCGTGCATGCCTGGAACATGCTCGGCTACCCGTACTTCGAGAACGACGAGGCCACGTACCTGTCGCGCGGGTGGGCGTTCATCACCGAGGGCCAGCTCGACGTCAACACCTACCGCTACGACCACGCGCCGCTCGGATGGATGTTCGTGGGCGGGTGGCTCGGCATCACCGGCGGCGGCGCCGTCTTCGGCGGCATGCTCGAGGCCGGCCGCGTGCTCATGCTGCTCGTGCACGTCGCGAACACGCTCCTGGTCTACGTCATCGGCAAGCGCCTCTCCGGGGGCCGGATCACCGCCGGGATGGTCGCGGCGCTCGTGTTCGCGCTGTCGCCGCTCGGCATCTACTTCCAGCGCCGCGTGCTGCTCGACAACCTCATGGTGCTATGGGTGCTGCTGGCGATCCTGCTGATCGCGCGCAGGCCGTTCACGCTCGGCGCCACGATCGGCAGCGGCATCGCCTTCGGCGTCGCGGTGCTCACCAAGCTCAACGCGGCCTTCTTCGGGCTCGGCTTCCTGGTCCTGCTCTGGGCGGGCGCGAGGGGCGCCCAGCGCAAGCACGCCCTGCTGCACTGGCTCGCGAGCGCGGGCGGCACCGTGCTGCTGTTCTTCGTCTACGCGATGCTCAACGAGGAGCTCCTGCCCGCCCCGGTCGACGCCGACGGCGTGCCGGAACGGGTCAGCCTCGTCGACACCTTCGGGCTCCAGCTCGGGCGCGGCGACTTCGCGTGGCCGTGGGACCCCGCGTCGAGCTTCCAGCAGGCGGTCGGCTCGTGGCTCGTCAAGGACTCCTTCACCATCGTCCTCGGGGCGGCGGCGACCCTCGCGCTCCTGCTCATGCTCACGCTCAGGCGGTTCCGGGACGCCGGCACGATCGCCGTCGTGGTGCTCGTGCTCTCGTACGTGCTGTTCCTCGCCCGAGGCGGCATCGTCATCGACCTCTACGTCGCACCGCTGCTGCCGTTCCTCGCGCTCGCGGTCGGCCTGCTCGTCGCCAAGGTGACGGATCTCGCGCCACCGGGCGGCCTCCGGACCGCGCTGGGGACGACGGCGGCGGTGGGGATCGTCGCCGGATACGTCACGGTCACCGACCACCGTCACCTCGTCACGGACGAGACGAGCAACCAGCAGGCGGCCGTCGCGTGGATCGAGGACGAGATCGAGCCCGACGCGGTGATCGCCGCCGACAACTTCGTCTACCCCGAGCTCGCCCAGGAGGGCCCGTACACGGGGACGATGTACTTCTTCAACGCGGAGTACGACCCCGAGCTCCGCCAGACCTACGGCGACGACTGGCGCGACATCGAGTACCTCGTGCTCACCCACGAGGTGCTCGAGCAGATCGAGCAGGGCACGGTGCCCAAGATGGCCGAGGTGCTCGAGCACTCCGAGCTGGTGGCCTCGTACACCGAGGGCTCGTCGTCCTTCATCGACCTCGATGCGCGCATCTCGACCAACGGCGACTGGGCCCAGGTGTGGGCGGTCAAGAGCCGCAACGAGATCGTGCTCCAGGACGCGTGGGAGCGGTTCCGCGACGACTGGCTCGTGTCCTACGGCCAGGTGCTCGAGGGCGACACGGGCACGACGACGTCGCTGGACCAGGCGCTCGCCATGGAGCAGGCGCTCGCGCAGGACGACGAGGCGACCTTCCGCGGCGTCTGGCAGTGGACGAGCGACCACCTGCGCCACCGCGAGAACGACGGTCTGACCTCGTGGCAGTGGATCACCGACGAGCTCGGCGACGGGGAGCTCGCCAGCTCCGACACCGTCTGCTCCGCGGACCAGCGGTTCATCGGGCTCCTCGTCGAGGCCGCCGAGGCATGGGACGCCCCGAGGCTCGCCACCGAGGCGTCCGAGCTCGCGGACGACTGGTGGTCGAGGTGCACCTTCACGCTCGACGGCCTGCGCCTGGTCGACTCGTCCGCGGACGGCTCGGTCGACGATCAGCTCCTCAACCCCTCGTACTTCGACCCCGTGCTCTACCGGCGGCTCGCCGAGGCGCTTCCCGAGCACAACTGGCAGCGGCTCATCGACGACGGCTACGCGTTCCTGGCCCGTGTGCTAGACGAGAGGGGGACCCTCCCGAACTGGGTGGTCCTCACGCAGGACGGGGAGCTGGAGCGCGCCTCGCGGCTCACGGGCAAGGGGGCCGACAGGCTCGGCGAGGACACCCTGCGGCTCGTGCCGGTCCTGCTGCGCGAGGAGCTCGCCGGCGAGGAGCGCGCGACCGTCCTCCTCGACGGCCTCGCGCCCCGCATCGTCGCGTACGCCGCGGACACGCCCGGCCTCCCGGCATGGTCGACGCTCGGGATGCTCGCCCAGGTCCGCGACGTCGGCGCCGACCCGGAGGCGGTGTACCTGACGCAGATCGCCGCGGAGATCGACCCCGAGACGGGCACGTGGGACGGCACGCTCGCGGACTTCTCCTGGACCTACGCATGGCACCGCTTCCAGCGGGGCCTGCCCTCGACCCTCACCGTCCCGCTCGCCTGAGAGAAACGCCAAGGAGGCCCCCATGGATGCCGTCACCACCGCTCCCGCGCCACCCGGCCGCCTGCGCGCCCTCGCGGAGCGGTACCGGCGCTTCCTCCTCTACGTCGTCATCGGCGGGGGAGCGCTCGTGGTCGACGTCGGCCTGTACGCGCTCCTCGCGGTCGCCGTCGGGATGCACCCGGTGCTCGCCAACACGACCTCGACGTTCGTGGCGATGATCGTGAGCTTCGCGGCGAACAGCCTCCTCAACTTCAAGGTGACCGACCGCATCGTCGCCCGCTTCCTGTCGTTCACCCTCGTCTCGGGCGCGGGCTACGTCGTGAGCACGCTGATGATCGCGGTGCTCGTCGACGGCCTGCACGTCGACGCGCTCATCTCGAAGGGGGCGACCCTGCCGGTCGTCGTCCTGCTCCAGTACACGCTCAACAAGAAGACCACGTTCGCCACCCCTGAGGGAAGGACCGCAGCATGAACGAGATCACGCCCGCGCGCGTCGCCGTCGTCGGCGGCGGCTTCACCGGCCTCACGGCCGCGTACGAGCTCGCGAAGGCGGGCCACCACGTGGAGGTGTACGAGGCGGCGCCCACGTTCGGCGGCCTGGTCGCCGGCTTCGAGCTCGCCGACGGCTTCCCGCTCGAGCGCGCGTACCACTTCCTCTACACGACCGACGAGTGGATGATCGGGATGGCCGAGGAGCTCGGCATCCGCGACCGGCTCGACTTCTACCCGAGCTCCATCAAGGCGTTCCACGAGGGCAGGCGGTACGGCTTCACCACGCCGCTCGAGCTGCTCTCGTTCAAGCCCCTGTCGTTCGTCGACCGGGTCCGCACGGGACTCACGGGCCTGCGCACGCTGTCGCTGAAGAACTGGCAGCCGCTCACCACCGTGACGGCGTACGACTGGCTGTGCAAGGTCAACGGCAAGCGGGCCACGGACATCGTGTGGAAGCCGCTGCTCATGGGCAAGTTCGACGTGTACTGGGACAAGGTCACGATGGCGTGGCTGTGGACGCGCATCCACGTGCGGCAGACGTCGAAGCTCAAGGGCGAGCAGACGGAGCGCCTCGGCTACTTCGAGGGCGGCTTCCGCATCATGGTCGACCGGTGGCTCGAGGAGCTCGCCGCACGGGGCGCCGTGCTCCGCCCCGGCACCCCCATCCAGGCCTTCACGGAGGCCGACGGCAGGCCCGCGCTCGTCATCGACGGCGAGGAGCGCCGCTTCGACGCGGTCCTCGGCGCGATCCCGAGCAACGCGCTCGCCCGCGCCGCCAAGGACCACCCGGCGATGACGCCGGCCTACTCGAAGCAGCTCACCGACATCGACTACCTGGGCGCCGCGCTCATGGTGATCACGACCAGCGAGCCGATCACCGACACGTACTGGCACCAGATCCACGACCTCGACGCGCCGTTCCTCGTGTTCCTGAGCCTCGATTCGCTCATCGGCGCAGAGAACACCGGCGGGCGGTACATCTACTACATCGGCGACTACGTGCAGAACGACGACGAGGTCATGACGATGGACGAGGACGTCCTGCGCGAGCGCTGGTACGCGGGCCTCGAGAAGCTCTTGCCGGAGTTCTCCCGGGACCTCGTCACCGAGTCCCACGTGTTCCGCTTCCGCAACGCCCAGCACATCGTCGACGTCACCTTCGAGTCCCGCATCCCGGCGATGGAGACGCCCCTGCCCGGCTACTTCCTCGCGAACTTCTCGCAGGTCTTCCCCGAGGACCGCGGCACCAACTATGCGGTGCGCGACGGACTCCGCGTCGCGGCCCTCATGGAGGAGGCGCTCCGCGCCGAGCCCACGCGGGTCGCGCGGGAGGGGGCCGAGGGTGCCGCGGAGCTGGACGCGGCGGCCTCCTAGCCTGCGGCCGCGGCCAGCTCCTCCGCGTACGGCAGCGCGTACTTGCCCTCGCCGTACGCGTCCCAGTAGTGGTGAGCCTCGTAGCGGAAGTTCCCGGCGGTGTCGTCGATCCATCCCGTCGGGTGCGTGGTCCGCCACCGCTCGAGGCTCGACCAGTCGTAGCCGGCGACGAGCAGGAGGTGCGCGTCGCCCGCCTCGCGCAGCGCGGTGACGGTGTCCTGCGTCAGCTGCTCCCAGGCGGCGGCCGCGCCACGCTCGTCGCCGCCGCCCAGGTCATGCGGCTCGTTCATGAGGCCGTACCCGAGCACCGCGGGATGCTCGCCCCAGGTCCGGGCGATGCGGAGCCAGACGTCGGTCATCCGCGTTCCGGGCAGCGCGTCAGATCCGAGCAGGAGCGGCCCGGCGTCGGTGACGTACGCGCCGTAGTTGTGGAGGTCGAGGACGACGTCGATGCCCGCGTCCGCGGCGGCGTCGAGCTGCGCCGTGACGGCTGCGACCTGAGCCGCGTCGAGGGCGCCGCCCTGCTCGGGCTGCAGGCGCTCCCACCGCACGGGGAGGCGCACGAGGTCGATGCCGCGCGATGCGAGCCACGCGTACGACGCCAGGGGCTCCGCGAAGTAGTCGGTGCCGAGCACGCCCGGACGGGTGTTGGTGAAGCCGTCCTCCGTGCCGAACTCGAGCCCCGCGAGGTTGACGCCGTGGCGGGCGCCGGTGCCTCCCGCATCGTCCGTGCCGCGCGACGCCTCCAGCTCCTCGATCACGAGCGCCTGGCCGCTGGCGGTGTCGAGCGAGCCGCTGCCGCCGTCGCCGTACGTCACGAGCGGATAGCCGTCGGACCAGTGGCTGCCGGCCGCCCACGCGGTGGTCCACAGGCCCTCCTGCTCGGCGAGGAGGTACCAGTGCTCGCCGAGGGCGTCCCAGCCCGGGTCGGTCGCGGCCGGCCAGCCGACCTCGCCCACGAAGCCCTCGGCGTCGTTCTCCGCCAGCCACGCCGTGAAGTCCCGGAGGTCGCCGATCTCCCGCTCCTCGAGCGCGTCGAGCTCGACGCCGGCAAGCACGTCCTCGGTGGTGGGCGACGCGGAAGGCGTGGGCGCGGGGGTGGAGGCCGTCGCGGAGGCGGAGGGTGAGGTCGCGGGGGCGCTCGGCGCGGCGGTGTCGGCACGCGTGACGGCGGCGGTGACCGCGAGCGCCGCGGCACCGACCCCGAGCATGACGGGCCACGCGGCTCGACGGCCGAACGGGTGGCGAGTGCTCACGGGGATCACCTTTCGGGCGGTCCGGCGGGTGCCGGGCCTCGGGGATCGACGACGCTGGGTGCTCTGACGTCCGAGCGGCGGGGCGTGCGCTCGTGGACGATCGTACCTGGGGCACCCGCGGTTGCGGCACCCCCTCGTGGACGCCCGCCTCCGGTCGATCCGAGCCGTCCCTTCGGCCTCGTACGAGGGCTTCCACCCGTCGCCCGCGGGGACCCCCGGGGGTAGATTCGAGGGAGAGGGGCGGCCCCTCCGCCCGGGTCGCCACGGCCTCGAGGAAGAGAGATGCGCTGGCAGGAGATCCTCGACCGCTTCCGCCCGGTGACCGCGCCGGGGGGAGCGGCGGAGTCCGCCGAGCACGTCGCCGCCCGTACCGGCGTCGCGCTGGAGCTGGCGCCTGTCTTCGCCGCGCTCGACGGGGACCTCGCGACCGCGGCACGACGAGGCGCGGAGGCGCGGAGCCGCGCGGAGCGCGTCCTCGATGAGGCACGCCGGGACGCCGCGGCCCGGGTCGCGCGGGCGCACGCGGGGGCGCCCGGCCTCGAGGCCGAGGCGGCGGCGACCGTCCGCGCGGAGGCCGAGTCGGGCGACGAGGCGGCGCTGCGCGACGCGCGCGAGCGCACGGCCGCACTCACCACCGAGCGCTCCCCGCGCATCGACGACGCGGCGGACGCCGTCGTCGCGCGCCTCGTCGAGGACCTGCGGGGGCGGCCATGAGCGCCGCGTGGGTCGCCGCCGCGGTGCGGGTCCGCGCCCTCGTCGCGGGCCGCGCCGGTCCCGAGGGGGCCGCGCGCCTCGCGCGCGCCGGCTCGCTCGCCGAGGCCGGCGACCTCCTGGCCCGGTGGAGCTACGGCGCGAGGGTGCGCGACGCCGCCACGCCGGGCGGGCTCCAGCGGGCGACCCGCGAGACCCTCCTGTGGCAGCTGCGCGTGCTCGCCGGCTGGGCGCCCGCGGGCGGCACGGGGATCCTGCGCGCGGCGGCGGCGGAGTTCGAGCGCGACAACATCCTGGCGCGCGTGCGCGAGCTCTCCGGCGCGCATTCCGAGCGGACCTACGAGCTCGGTGCGCTCGACACGTCCTGGAGCATGCTCCGGCTTGCCCCCAGCGCGGACGTGCTCCGGGCGACGCTCGCGCGCTCCGCGTGGGGCGCGGTGCCGGACGATGAGGCGGACCAGCTGGCGGACCTTCTCACGGCCGCGTGGCTCCAGCGCTACGCCCGCGTCGCTCCCGCGGCGCGCGGGTGGGCCGCCCGGCAGGCCGCGCTGGCCGTCGCGCGCCTCGCCTTCGTCGACCGCGTGCGGCCGGGGCCCACGCTCCGCGAGCGCGTGCGACCGCTGCTGGGACGCGCGTGGGAGCAGGCCGCCGATCTCTCGGCGTTCGCGGACTCCCTTCCCCGCGGCGCGCGGGTCGTGCTCGGCGGCGTCACCGACGCGGGTGGGCTCTGGAGAGCCGAGGCGCGCCACCACGGCCTCGTCGACACCGAGGCGGCCTCGCTGCTGCGGTCCGCCAGGCCGGGCCCGGACGTCGTGGTCGCGGGGATCGGCCTCCTCGCCGCGGACGCGTGGCGCATCCAGGCGGCGGTCGCCGCCGTCGGATCCGCCGGCGGAGCGAGGGAGGTGCTCGATGCCGCCGCGTGAACGCGCCGGACCGGTGCCGATGGAGCGGGTCGCGATCGTCGTGCTCGACGAGGACCGCGAGCGCGCCCTGCGTGCCGTCGCGCGGGCGGGCGCGGTCGAGCTCGACCTGCGGGGGGCGCCCGCGGGCGAGGGCGACGAGCTGCGCCGGGCGGCCGACGCGGGCGTGGAGCACGGCCCCCTCGTCGGCTGGGTCGGGTGGATGCCGCGCCACGAGCACGCGGCGTTGGCCGCGTCGCTCGCCGAGCTGGGCGGGGCCCTGGTGCCGCTCCGCACGCCCGTCGGCGAGGAGCCGCCCACCCTCATCCGTCACGCGCCGGGCGACACGTCGCGGACACTCGTGGACACGTACGGCACCGTCCCGTACGCGGACGTCGACCCCGCGCGCGCCGCCCTCGTCGCGTACATCCTCATGTTCGGCATGATGTTCGGCGACGTCGGGCACGGCGCGATGCTCGTCGCCGTGGGCCTCCTGATCCGCGCCGGCGCGATCCGCCCGCTGCGCCGCATCCGCCGCACCTGGGGCTTCGTCACGCTGGCGGGCCTCGCGGCGATGGTCTTCGGCCTCCTCTACGGCGAGGCCTTCGGACCCACCGGTCTCGTGCCGGTGCTGTGGCTGAACCCGATGGACGAGCCGGTCCCGCTGCTCCTCGCCGCGATCGCCATCGGCGCGGTGCTGCTCGCGGGCTCGTACGTCACGGGCACCGTCAACCGGGTCCGCGAGGGCGGCTGGGGCTACGCGCTGTACGCCCGCACGGGCGTGGCCGGATCCGGGCTGTTCCTCGCCCTGGGCCTCCTCACGTGGGGCCTGGTCGCGGCCGTCACGCCGCTCGTGGTGGTCGGGGCGGTGCTCGCGCTCGTCGCGCTCGTGCTGATCTTCGTGGGCGTGCTGTCGACCTCGGGCGGTGGCCCGTCGGGGATCCTGCAGGCGGGGATCGAGTCCTTCGACAGCGTGAGCCGCCTCGCCTCGAACGTCGTGTCCTTCGCACGGCTCGCGGCCTTCGGGCTCACGCACGCCGCGCTGCTCGCGGTCATCTGGACCGGCACCACCGCCCTCTGGGGGCCGGGATGGGGGGCGGTGGCCGCGGTCCTCGTCTTCGTCGTCGGCAACATCGTCACCTTCGGCCTCGAGGCGCTGATCGCCGGCATCCAGGCGCTCCGCCTCGAGTACTACGAGCTGTTCTCCCGGGTCTTCGTCGGCGAGGGGCGGCCCTTCCGCCCGTGGCGCCCGGACCTGTCGGGACATGAGGCGCCGGCCGACGCCGCGGTGCCCGCATCGCACAGAAAGGACCACCCATGACTCTCTGGCTCGGGGCGCTTCCCGTCCTCGTGATCGTCGCGGTCCTCGCGACAGTCCTGCTCCGACGGCGACACCGGGCGGGCATCTACGCCATCGTCGCCGCCAACGTGGCGGTGCTCATGGGGGCGGCGCTCGTGCTGCTCACCGAGACCTCCGCGAGCGCCGCGACGCAGGCGACCCCCGCGGCTGCCGCGGCCACGGACGCCGCCGCGAGCGGCGCCTCGGGATCCGCGCTCATCGCGGCGGCCATCGCCGTCGCCGGCTCCTCGATCGGTGCCGCCATCGCCGTCGCCTACACGGGCTCCGCGGCGCTCGCGGCGATGAGCGAGCGGCCCGAGATGTTCGGCCGCGCGATGGTCGTGGTCGGGCTGGCGGAGGGCATCGCGATCTACGGCCTCATCATCGCGATCATCCTCATCGGACAGGCATGACCGGGCCGGGCCCCGCCGCAGCGGGCGCCGTCGTCGCGATCGGCGCCCGGCGCGACGTGGGCGCCCTCACCCTTGCCGGCGCCGAGGTGCGCCTCGCGGACACGCCGGACGAGGTGCGCGGCGCCTGGAGCGCCCTCGGGCCCGGCGTCGCCCTCGTCATCCTCGGGCCCGCGGCCGCCGCGACGCTCGGGGACCTGGTCGATGCGCTGGACGCCCCCCTGACGGCGGTGATGCCGCGATGACCGCCCTCCCGCCGCAGGCCGAATCCTCGCTCGCACCGCTGAGAGCCGCGGTGCTGGCGCGCGCGCGAGCCGCCGCGGAGGACCTCGAGGGCGAGGCGTCGCGGCGGGCCCGCGCGCTCCTCGACGACGGGGAGCGCGAGGCGGAGGCCGTCGCCCGCCACGCGGTCGAGGCGGGCACCGCCGCCGCGCGCGAGGACGCGGCGAGGAGGTCCGCGCGCGCCCGACGCCGAGCCCACGAGCTCGAGCTGGAGGGACGGGAGGCGGTGCGGCGCGAGCTCGAGCGGCGCGTGCAGGACCGCGCCGCCGCGCTGCGTGCCGACCCCGCCTACCCGGACCTGCAGGACGCGCTGCGGGGACGCGCCGCCGAGGTGCTCGGGCCGGACGCCGTCCTCGAGGAGCACCCCGACGGCGGCATCCTCGCCACGTCCGGGAGGCGCTCCCTCGACCTCGGGCTCCCGGCCCTCGCCGCCGCGACCCTCGCCGCGATGTCGGAGGAGGTGGCGCCCCTGTGGACGGAGTGAGCGCCGCGGCCCCGGCGGTGTCCCGCGCGGGCCGCATGGTGCGCGTGAGCGGGCCCCTGCTCGAGGCCGAGGGGGTGCCCGACGTGCGCATGGGGGAGATCCTGCGCGTGGGCTCCGACGCGCTCAGCGCCGAGGTGGTCGCCGTCGAGGGGACGCGCGCGACGATGCAGGCGTACGAGTACACCGGCGGCGTGCGCGTCGGCGATCCCGCCGTCCGCACCGGGGAGCCGCTCTCCGGGCTGTTCGGGCCGGGACTGCTCGGACGGGCGTTCGACGGCCTCATGCGTCCCCTCACCGACGCGCCGCTGTGGCTGAGCCCCGCGCGCGCCGAGACCGGGCGGGACGGCGATGCCACGCGCTGGCGCTTCGTGCCGGCGGTCGCGCCCGGCACGGAGGTGGGGGAGGGCGCGATGCTCGGCACGGTGCCGGGGGCCGGCGCGGTGGAGCACCGGGTCGTGGTCCCGGTCGGCGTCTCCGGCGTGGTCGGGTGGATCGCGGACGAGGGCGAGGTGGACGCGGAGGCACGCGTCGCCGAGGTCGGGGGCCGCGCGGTGCACCTGTCGGAGCGGTGGCCGATGCGGCGCCCGCGGCCCTTCGCCGCGCGCCTGTCGGACCCGGCGCCCCTGCACACCGGCCAGCGGGTGCTCGACCTGCTGTTCCCCGTGGCGCGCGGCGGCGCGGCCGCGGTGACGGGCGGCTTCGGGACGGGCAAGACGATGCTGCTCCAGCAGGTCGCCAAGTGGTGCGACGCGGACGTCATCGTGTACGTGGGCTGCGGAGAGCGCGGCAACGAGATGGCGGACGTCCTCGAGGACTTCGCGCGGCTCGTCGACGCGCGCACCGGCGGCAGGCTCATCGACCGCACGGTGGTGGTGGCGAACACCTCCAACATGCCGATGATGGCACGCGAGCTCAGCATCTACACCGGGATAGGGATCGCCGAGTTCTACCGCGACATGGGCCACGACGCCGTGGTGATCGCCGACTCGACCTCGCGCTGGGCCGAGGCGCTCCGCGAGTTCGCGAACCGACGCGGCGACCTCCCGGCGGAGGAGGGGTTCCCCGCGAACCTCGCGTCGGAGCTGGCGGCCTTCTACGAGCGTGCCGGCCGCGTCACCACGCTCGGCGGGCACGATGCGTCGGTGACCGTGATCGGCGCGGTCTCCCCGCCGGGAGGCGACCTGTCGGAGCCGGTGACCACCATCACGCAGCGCTTCGTCCGCGCGATGTGGACCCTCGACCGGGACCTCGCGTACGCCCGCCACTATCCGGCGGTGCACTGGGCGGGTTCGTTCGCGCGGGACGCCGACGGGCTGGCGCGCTGGCAGACGGTCCAGGGCGACGCCGAATGGGCGGCACGTCGCGCGACCGCGCTCGAGATCCTCGCGGAGGCGGACCGCCTCGCGTCCCTCGCCGAGGTGATCGGGGTCAACTCGCTGCCCGGCCGGGAGCGCATGGTGGCGCTGGGCGGCCGGCTCCTGCGGGAGGCGGTGCTCGCGCAGAACGCGCTGAGCCCGAACGACGCCACCTGCTCCGACGCCAAGGGCGCCGCGCTCCTCGACCTCGTGCTCGCGGTGGTCGAGGCGTGCCACGCCGCCATCGACCGGGGCGTCACGGCGACGGCGATCGAGCGCGTCGACTTCGGTCCGGTGATCCGTGCGGCCCAGGACGTCGGCCCGGAGGACGCGGACGCGATCGCCGCGATCCGTGCCCGGATGCTCGCGACGCTCGGAGCGTTGACATGACCGGCCGCGCGCCCAGCCGCGCCGGCACGGAGGCGCCCGCCGTGCTCGCGGCGGCCCGCGTCGCGCACCGCGACATCCGGGCGATCCGCGGCCCGCTGCTCGTCGTGGGCGGCGTGGAGGGCGTGGGCTGGGACGAGGCGGTCGAGGTGGCGACGTCCGCCGGTCCGCGCCACGGCCTGGTGCTCGACCTCGACGAGGACCGGGCGACGGTCCAGGTCTTCGAGGGGACGGAGGGGCTCGCCCCCGGCGCGGTCGACGTGCGCTTCGCCGGCCGGCCCCTGCACCTCGAGGTCGGCACCGGCTGGCTGGGACGGGTCTGCAACGGCCGGGGCGCGCCGCTCGACGGCGGCCCGCCCGTCACGGGCGCCCGGTCCGCCCCGGTCGCCGGCTGGCCGCTCAACCCCGTGGACCGCGAGCCGCCGCACGAGCCCGTGGTCACCGGGGTCTCCGCGATCGACGCGCTCACCACCCTCGTGCGCGGCCAGAAGCTGCCGATCTTCTCGGTCGCGGGCCTGCCTCACCTGCGCCTGGCGACCCAGATCGCGGCGCAGGCGACGAGCGCGGGCGAGCAGTTCCGGGTGGTCTTCGCCGCGCTCGGGCTGACCCACGCGGACATCGCGTACGTCCGCGACCGGCTCGAGGGGCGCACCGCGACCGGCGAGCTGGTGCTGTTCCTCAACGCCGCCGACGATCCCGCGATCGAGCGGATCCTCACCCCGCGGCTCGCGCTCACGGTCGCGGAGCACCTGGCCTTCGAGGAGGGGGCGGACGTCCTCGTGGTGGTCTCCGACATGACCAACTACGCCGAGGCGGTGCGCGAGGTGTCCGCGGCGCGCCGCGAGATCCCGGCGCGGCGCGGCTACCCGGGCTATCTCTACAGCGACCTCGCGAGCCTCTACGAGCGCTGCGGCCGCGTGCGCGGCCGCGCCGGCTCGGTCACGGTCGTGCCGGTGCTCACCATGCCCGCGGGCGACGTCACGCACCCGGTGCCCGACCTCACGGGATACATCACCGAGGGTCAGATCGTGCTGTCGCCCGAGATCGACGCGCGCGGCGTGTACCCGCCGGTCGACACCCTGGGCTCGCTGTCGCGCCTCATGCGCCACGGCGCCGGTCCCGGCCGCACCCGCGAGGACCACCTCGACGTCGCCGCCCAGGTCCTCGCGGCCCTCGCGCACGCGCGGCAGTCGGCCGCGCTCGCGGAGCTCGTCGGCGCCTCCGCGCTCGGCGAGACCGACCGGAGCTACCTTGCGTACCGCGAGGCCGTCGAGCGCGACCTGCTCGACCAGCGTGACGACGAGGCACGCACGCTCGACGACACGCTCGATCGGGCGTGGCGGGCGCTCGCGACCCTGCCGCGCCACGAGCTCACGATGGTGTCGCCGGAGCAGGTCGCGCGCCGCCTCCCGTCGGGGGAGGAGGACGACCATGGCTGACGTCGGTCGGGCGGCACGCCTGCGCGTGCAACGCCTCCTCCTCATCGCCCGCCACGGGGTCGAGCTGCTCGAGCGCAAGCAGCGCATCGTGGCGGCCGAGCACGAGCGGCTGCTGCTGCGTGCCGACGACCTCCAGGTCGCGTGGGAGCGCGCAGCGGCCGAGGCGCGCACGTGGGCGGACCGGGCGGCGGCGATCGACGGGTGGCCCGCGCTCGCGGCGGCGGGCCCGCCCTCCGGCGCGCTCGTGCGGGTGGAGACGGGCCAGGTGATGGGCGTCGAGTTCCCCTCGCACGCGGCGGTCGAGGTCCTCGGGCGCCCGCGCACGGGTGGCAGCTCAGCGCTCGCGCACGCGGGGAGCGCGATGGCTGAGGCCGTGGAGGCCGCGGTCGCCTACGCGGCCGTGCGCCGAGCGGCCGCGTCCGTCCATGCCGAGCTGGTGGCCACCAGGACGCGGCGCCGGGCGGTCGAGCACCGCTGGATCCCCGACCTCGAGGAGGATCTGGCGCGGATCGAACGGGCGCTCGACGAGCTCGAGCGCGAGGAGAACCTCCGGGTGCGGTGGGCGGCCGGCGCGCGCGGCGGCGGGTCCCCGGGCGGGGACCGGGAGAGGACCGCGTCATGACCGGCACCATCCTCGTGGGGATCAACGACTCGGCCGCATCGTTCGCCGCCGCGGACGTCGCGATCGCACACGCGCGTCGGGACGGCGCGGTGCTGCGCGCCGTCGCCGTGGTCGACCACGAGGGAGCGGCGCGGGGCATGCCCGGCGAGGACGCCCTCGTGCGCGGGCACGAGCGGGCGTGCGCCGCGGCGCTCGACCATGTCGCGCGGCGCGCCGCCGAGGCGGGCGTGGAGATCGAGCCGGTGCTCCGGCGCGGGCGGATCGCGGCGCGTCTCCTCGCCGAGGCCGAGGCGTGCCACGCGGCCATGATCGTGCTGGGCCGCATGGAGCGCCCGGGCCACGTGATCGCCGGCATCGGCTCCCACACGCTCCATGTGATCGAGTTCGCGCGCATCCCCGTGCTCGTCGTGCCCGCGGCCGCGGCGGCGCCGGACGACTGAGGCCGCGCCTGCTCGCGCGCCGTGATCAGGCCGGCGGGATGTTGTTGTTGACCCGGAAGAGGTTGCCCGGGTCGTACGCCTTCTTGACCTCCCGCAGCCGGGCCAGGTTGCCGCCGAACTGCTGGTCGACCACCCGCCGGTCCGCCGCATCGTCGCCGACGAAGTTGAGGTAGGTGCCGCCGGCGCCCTCGAGCAGCCGCGCGGCCTCCGCGGAGGCGCGCACCCAGTCGCGGACCTCGTCCAGCTTGGCGGGGTCCTCGGTCATCCCGTCGAAGCTGAGCATGAACGGCGCGCTGCGGTCGCCGAAGGCGGTCGCGTCGGCCTGCACGCGCGCGCACGCGCCACCCATGGCGGGGACGTGGACGAGCACGCCGGGATCGGGACGGTCCATCGCACGATCGATGATGAAGGCGAGAGCCTCGTCGGTGAGGTCGTCGAGGTAGAGCGACTTCCAGTACGAGTGCACCGGGGTGTCGTCGCCGTCGAAGGCGGACTGGGCGAACCGGTAGTCGGTGAGGAGGTCGCTCATGTCGAGCAGCGTCTCGCCGAGCCCGCGGTACGCGTCGACCACCGGGCGGCCCGTCGCCGGGTCGCCCGCGTAGAGCGCGCCGATGATGAGCACGTCGCGCCCGCGCACGGGAGGCGGCACGTCCTCGCGGTCCGCCATCGACCACAGCATCGCGCGGGACGTGACCTCGTCGTCGGCGTCGCGCGCGAGGTCCCTCCAGCGCGGCAGCACGTCGGCCGCCGCCTCGAGGGGGTGGAAGGAGAACGCCATGGCGATCTCGGGGCCGAGCCGTTGCGCCTCGAACGTCAGGTCGACGGCGACGCCGAAGTTCCCGCCGCCGCCGCGGATGGCCCAGAACAGATCGGGGTTCTCGTCCTCGCTCGCGGTGACGAGCTCGCCGGAGGCGAGGACGACGCGGGCCGAGACGAGGCTGTCGCAGCTGAGCCCCCACCTCCGCACCAGCCAGCCGACGCCGCCGCCGAGCGTGAGGCCGCCCACGCCGGTCGTCGAGACGATGCCGCCGGGCACCGCGAGCCCGAAGGCCTGGGCCTCGCGGTCGACCTGCCCCCAGGTCGCGCCGCCCTGGACGTGCACCATCGAGGTCGTCGGATCGACCCGCACCGCGTTCATGTCGCGCAGGTCGAGCACGATGCCGTCGTCGACCGAGCCGTGGCCGCCCACGTGGTGACCGCCTGCGCGGACGGCGAGCGGTGCGCCCTCGTCGCGCGCGAGCCTCACGCCGTCCATGACGTCCGCGGTGCCGGTGCATCGGACGATGAGAGCGGGGTGCCGGTCGATCGCGGCGTTCTCGAGGCGCCGCAGGTCGTCGTAGCTCGGGTCGCCGGGGGCGACGAGCGCGCCGCGGAAGAGCGCGCCGAGCTCGGTCAGCCGCGCCTCGTCGAAGGCGGGGGCGGGTGAAGCGGGGGTCGTGTCGATGGCCATCGTGGGGACCGTTCCTGTGGTGCGCCGGCCTCGTCTCCGGGGATCCGCGCCCAGGCCGGCATGCGGTCACGGGTGACCTGAGCTTCGGGCGCGGCTGTCGAGGGGACGATGCGCGGCGGGCGCTGCGCCTCCTCGGTGGGATCGGGGAGACGGGTCACCGACGCAGGCGGCATCGCCCTCGTATCCGAGTCGTGCTCGTGGCAGCTCATGCGCGTCCCGTCCCCCCTGGTCGGTGCGCCGGCATCCCTGCGTCCCGACCATTCCAGCACCGGCCGGTGGCCCCCGCAAGGCGGGGACGGCGGACGTAGCCTGAGGTCGGGGGTGGGGAGCCATGAGCCGTCTGTCCAAGGCACGCGGCGGTCCGGGGACGCGCGTGCTCCTGTTCTTCACACGGCGCGGTCTCGCGGCCGCCGCCGGCACCAACCCGGAGCGCGCGACCGAGCCGCTGGAGGTCTACGCGCACGCGCCGCGGCTCCTGCGGGCGTACGGGCGGCTCGAGCAGGCCTCCTCCCGACGCGGCTCGATGGACACCCGCTACATGGCGCTCGCCACCTTGAAGGCCTCGACCCTTGTCGCCTGCCCCTACTGCATCGACCTCGGCTCCCAGATCTCCCGCACGCTCGGGCTGAGGGACGCCGAGATGCTCGCGCTTCCCCGCTACGAGACGAGCGAGCTCTTCGACGCGACCGACCGCCTGGTCCTCGACTACGCGGTCGGCATGACGCGTACGCCCGCGGTCGTCTCCGACGCGCTCTTCACCGCGCTGCGCGCGCGGTTCTCCGAGCGTCAGATCGTCGAGCTCACGCATCAGATCGCGCTCGAGAACATGCGCGGGCGCTACGGCGTCGCCCTCGACCTCGGCGCCGCGGGCTTCTCGGAGGGCATGGTGTGTGCGCTGCCGGAGCCGCGGGAGTAGGCGCCTCGCGGGGCGCGCAGCGGTCCCGCGTGCGATCGCCACCGGGCCTCGCGTCGCTGGGACCAACGTCCCTTGCGGACTGCACCTGTAGGAGAAGTGTGGTGAAGGGGGCGGTGCACGGATGCCGCCATGCGATCCGGCGGCACGCCGCCCCGGAGAGGAGACGACCACCATGGTCGCCAGCAAGCACCACCACGTCATCGGGGTCGACGCGCCCCCTGGGAAGGTGTTCGCCTACGCCGCCGACCCGGCGCACCTCATCGCCGCCATGCCGGAGGCGAACCGTCCGGAGCTCGTGGAGGTCGCCAGGACGGAGGACGGCGTGGTGAAGTCCTTCACGGTCGAGTATCGGAGCGTCGGCATGCACCGGCGTGCCGTGTTCACCCGGGAGGAGTACGTGCCGGGCGAGCGCATCGTCGACCACTCGTCGGTCGGTCCGGTGTTCACGTATGCGGTGAAGCCCGAAGGCAAGGGCACGACGCTGTCGTTCGACTGGGACGCGGCGCGCTGGTTGAAGGCGCTCGACGCCGTCTTCACGCACAGCGATCGCGACATCGATGACGCCCTCGCGACGTACAAGCGCGAGATCGAGGCGATGGCCTAGGCCGCGTCACCGTCCGGGCCGCGAGAGCGGCCCGGACCTCGTCGCCACGGCGACCCCGCGCAACCGGTGCCTCAGCCGGGCATGGCGTCCTGGAGCGCCGCCCGCGTCTCCTCGTCCAGCACGTGCCTGCTCTCGTCGATCATCAGCACCTCGTTCGCGAGGTCCGTGCCCTTGAGCGTGTCGCCCTCGTAGCCCTCGCCGAAGGTGAAGAAAGGGCCGTACGTCAGCAGGCACGGACCGTTCACCCCCGGCGGGAGCGCGCGGCCGTCGGCTGTCGCGAGCGCGAAGGTCCCGTGGTCGAGGTCGACGGTCAGGGTGAGTCCGCTCCCCAGGAGCGCCTCGTGCTGCGCGCGGAACTGCTCGGTGGTCGGCCAGGCGATGTCGGGCTCGGGGGAGAAGGTCGCCATGATCGCCTCGAGGTCGCGGGCGTTGAACGCCGCGACGTAGTCCTCGATCACCCCGACCTGGGTGGCGGTGTACAGGTCTTCGTTCCAGTCGCACGCGTAGCAGTCCCAGAAGGCCAGCACCGCCTCGTCGTCGCCCGCGTACGAGCCGACGACGAGCTGCGGGATCACCGGTGCCCAGAGGATGGTGGTGTCGTCTGTCGGCGCCTCGATGTCGAAGGCCCGGAGGTCGAGGACGTCGCCGCCGAGCACGGTGACCTCGTCGCTCAGGTGCAGCACGCAGGCGTCGTAGTCGGCGCGGAGCGTGACGCCGGTGGCGAGCGCGGCCCCGTACTGGCAGGCCGCCTGCGGCCCGGGGTCCGTGATGAGCGCGAGGAGCGCGTCGACGTCGCCGGTGTTCCATGCCTCCACGTAGCCGTCGATCACCGCGATCTCCTGGTCGGAGAGGTCCGCGCAGAACTGCGTGGCCTCGTCGCCGGCTGAGAAGGCCGTCGGGCCGGCCGAGACGGTCGCCGTCGACTCGCCGGCCGATCCCTCGCCGGTCGTGCTCGCCGAGCACCCGCCCAGCGTCCCCACGGCCACGGCAAGCACCACGGCCCAGCGGGCCCCCGACATCCGGACGCTCATGACGGCTCCTCCCTCGGTGCCGGTCCGGAAGCGTCCGGGTCACGGGCGGAGGGGCATCGTGCGCCTATGTCTTCCTTTCCATCGTAGTCGCGACGGGTCTCGCGCACCGGGTCGTGGATCCGCAGCTCGGGGCCCTTTCCTCCCGGTTTGACAGCGCGCCGACGCCGACGGAGCCTGGGCGGGGAAGCACGATTCGAGCGGCGCACCTTCTCCCCGCCTGGTGTCCCTGGCGCCGCAGACGGTCCTCGACGAGCCCCGGCGGGCTCGCGTGTGGGGAGGAGGCGTCGGCCATGGCGCGGCGTCGGGTGGTGCGCACGGCGGCGGCGCTGACGGCAGGGGCGTGCGCGGGTTTGCTGGGCGCGTGCAGCGGTGACGATGCGGAGGCGCCGACAGGGTTCCCGACGGGCGCCGAGGTGGTGATGAGCACGTCGACGTGCACCGTGCTGAGCCGGGGCAACAGCGTCGCGGACGACGGCACCGAGGTGGTGACCGAGGAGTTCGAGTGCGTGCCCGTGGCCTCCGACCCACGGGTGACGGGCACCGAGTCGATGACGTTCGTGACGACCTTCGCACCGGGAGAGGGCGACCTCGCGGGGCTGTGCACGGGTGAGTCGACCCTCACGACGGACGAGGGGTCGTGGCGTGGGACGGCACTCTGCGTGGTCGATGCGGTCGGCGTCCTCCCTCAGGCGGAAGGCGAGCGACCGTTCAACGACGCGGAGATGACCTACGTGGGCGAGGGAGCCTACGAGGGCCTCGAGTACCGCTACATCGCCGCGGGCACGAACGGCCGGCTCGCCTACGCGGGCTGGATCTACGAGGCGGAGTGACAGGGGCGGAGATCCGTCAGGCCCTCGCCCACAGCCCCGCGATCGGCACCTCGCGGTCGAGGATCCGCTCGGCCGCGCGATGCCCGGACAGCATCGCGGCCGGCACGGTCGCCGGGTCGTCGGTCCAGGTCGCCTCGCCCGCGAGGTGGAGCACCCCGCCGATCGGGGTCGCCAGGTCGTCGTGGTCCGACGTGGCCGAGCCGACGGTCATGTAGGCGTACGAGCCGCGGGCGTACGGGTCCGCATGCCACGCCGTCACGTGGACCGCGGTCGGCTGCTCCGCCCGCGTGCCGTACAGGCGACGCAGCTGCTCCATGACCGACGCGGCGACGCGCGCGTCGTCCCACCCCGCGATCTCCCGAGCCGTGGGCCCCGCCGCGAACGTGAGCAGCGTGGGCTCCCCGTGCAGCGGCGTGAGGTCGTAGAACGAGTGCCAGCGGCGGCCCTCGGGGCCCTGCTGACGGATCGCGTACACGTCGTCGCCCCAGAAGCGCGTCGGGAAGCGCAGCACCACCTTCTCGAAGCGGTTCATCTCCAGCCGGTCGAGCGCGCCGGCCACGGGCTCCGGAAGCGGCGGCTCGATCGCGAGCGCGCCGGCCTTGAGGACCCCGATCGGCACGGTGAGCACCGCGGCCGCGGCCGTCAGCTCGTCGCGATCCGTCGTCACGGTCACGCCGTCCGGGGACCATCGGACGCGCGTGACGACGTGCCCGAGCCGGACGTCGAGCCCCTCCGCCAGCGCGGCCGGCAACCGGTCGTACCCGGCGGGGAAGACGACCTCGTCGCCCTCGACCGCATCGTCGTCGAGCCCGTGCGCGGCGAGGTCCTCGATCCAGGCCCCGTACTGCTCCTCGGTGCGGTGCTCGAGGAACTCGCGCACCCGCGCGACGCGCTCGTCGTCCCAGCCCTGCGCTTCCAGCGCACGCTCGGAGACCTCGCGATACGAATCGGAGGCTCCCGACGCGGCGATGACCTCCGTGAGCGTGGCGTCGACCGCGCGGACGTCATCCGCGAAGGCGCGCGCCGCATCGTCCGTGAGCCGGGTGCCGTCGGGGGCGAAGTACGCGATCGGGCGGCCGCCGGGCTGGTAGCTGCCCACGGTGAACTCGGCGGTCGGCATTCCGAACGCCGCGGCGGCGACCGCGACCGGGCAGCCGTCGATGCCGTGGATCCAGGACGCGCCGAGGTCGGTGGTGCGCCCGTCGGAGCGGTCGGTCCACACGCGCCCGCCGAGACGGTCGCGCGCCTCGAGCACCGCGACGGTCCGTCCGGCGTCGGCGAGCAGCCGGGCGACGGTGAGGCCGGCCACGCCGGCGCCGATGACGATCGTGTCGAGCTGTTCCATGCGTGCCGTGGCTCCATCGCGAGTGCTCCGTGGGTGAGCGTGACACTAGCGGAAGCGCCGCGGTCGCGGTGCCGCGGACGTACCCTGGAGAGGTGGGCGCACCACCACCGTCTCGGTCACGAGAGGGGGTGAGAAGGATGACTGCGACACAGCCCTACATCGACCTGGCGGTCCACGTCGACGCACCGGTGCACCGGGTCTTCGAGTACTGCCGCGACCCGCGCAACCTGCACGCCGGCGACCCGATCGAGGTCGTCGACGCCCACGTCACGGAGGAGGGGGTCGGCACCACCGCCGAGCTCACGTACGACGCGCCGTTCCCGTTCGACGAGGACGTCGAGTTCACGTTCACGGAGGTCGTCCCCGACGAGCGGATCGTCTTCGACGCCGTGCCGACGATGTGGATGCGGGGCCACCACCGGCCTCACCACGAGTTCCCGCCGGACACGTTCACCTGGACGTTCGAGCCGGAGAACCGCGGCACACGCCTCGGCGTGCACGTGAGCGTGCCGGAGGTGACGCTCAGCTATCGCCTCGGGCGCAAGTCCATGGAGAAGCGCGTGCAGGCGCGCCTCGACCGGATCGCGGCCCACATCGAGGGCCGCGCGGCGGCCTAGCGGCCGTCATCACGGGTCCCTCGGCGACGAGGGGCCCTCGCCATGCCCGGCGGGCGCTAGGGTCGGAGGCGAGCCCCCGCAGTCGAAGGAGACACGCATGCCCACGCTCGCCATCGTCGGAGCAGGACCCGGACTCGGGGCCGCCGTCGCCCGGAGGTTCGCGCGGGAGGGCTTCTCCGTCGCCCTGATCTCGCGCGACCAGGACAAGCTCGACGCGCTCGCCGCGGACCTGGGCACCGAGGGCGTGACGGCGCGGGGCTACGCCGCGGACGTGCGCGACGGCGCCGCGCTCGAGCGCGCGCTGACGAGGGCCGCCACGGAGCTCGGCCCCATCGCGGCCCTCCAGTACAGCCCGCTCCCGTCGCGCGACTACCTCAAGCCCGTCCTCGACCTCACCCCGGAGCTCGCGCTCGAGTCGCTCCGGTTCTCCGCGCTCGGTCTCATCCACGCGGCCCGCGCCGTGCTCCCGGCCATGCGCGCGGCCGGCGAGGGCAGCATCGTCCTCATCAACGGCGGCACGTCCGTGCAGGCGCGGCACGGCTTCGCGGGCACGTCCGTCGCGTTCCCCGCCGAGAGCGCGTACGGCGAGATGCTGCACGATGCGCTGGCCGACGAGGGCGTCCGGGTGGTGCAGCTCGTGATCCCGGGCGCGATCCCGAAGCTGCGGTACACGCTCGACGAGGTCGCGGACCGCATCTGGGACCTCCATGCGGGCGCGGACGAGTTCCGCACCATGCTCATCCCGCTCGACGAGGGACGGGAGTAGGGCCGGCGGTCGCAGCATCGCTCCTGGTCCGTCGCTCCGGCGCGCGCTACGGTGGCGGGAACGACGCGATTGGAGCGACCGATGGCCCTGCCTCCCGTGCCCGAGGGTTACTCGCGCTACCTCATGAAGAGCAAGTTCGGCATGGGCCGCGACTTCCAGATCCTCGCGCCCGACACCGAGGAGCAGCTCTTCTTCGTGGACGGCAAGGTGGGGCCGCGGCCGCGCGCCGACGTGCAGGGCCCCGACGGCGCCCTGCTGTTCGAGGTCACCGGGAGGATGTTCGGCATCCCCAAGCGCATGGACGTCACCGACCCGGACGGCACCCAGGCCGCCCACCTGCACGCGCAGCCGTTCAAGTTCGTCAAGGACAAGATCGAGGTCTCCCTCGCATCGGGCGAGGAGTGGCTGCTCGAGGGCAACGTGATCGAGAAGGACTACACGCTGCGGAAGGAGGACGGCACCGTCGCGGTGCAGATCACCCAGAAGTGGGTGACCGTCCGCGACAAGTACACGATCGACATCCTCGACGGCGTCGCGCCCGGCCTCGCATTCGCCCTGGTGTGGGCCATCGACCGGTGGGTCGAGCGCGACTGAGGCCGCGCGCCTAGGGTGGGCTCATGTTCGTGCTCATGTCGATCCACCACCCGCATCCCGAGCACCGCGAGGCGCTCATCGACTCGATGCACCGCTACGGCGCCGCGATCCGCGGCCAGGCGGGCCTCGTGCAGATCCACACGCTCGCGGACGCGGGCTCCGACCGCCTGGTCGGGCTCGCGATCTTCGAGTCCGAGGACGACTTCCGGCGGCTGGCGCCCCTCGCGCGCGCCGCAGTCGCCGACGATCCCTTCGACGAGTGGGAGCAGCGCGCCATCGACGGGCTCGCGCTCACCGAGGTCTAGTCGCCGGGCGGCTCCCGTTGCCGGGCCGCGGGCCCGGGCGTAGCCTGACGAACGCGCAGCATTCGTGTCCATTCCTCACACTGGAGCGCCTCCCCGCCGGTGCGAGCGGAGCGAGGTGAGCCGATGTCCGCGATGCTCTACGCCCTGGGTCGCTGGGCGTACCGCGCGCGCCGTCTCGTCCTCGTGGGCTGGATCGCGGTCCTCGTCCTCGCCGGCGCGGTCGCGGCCGGCGTCGGCACCGGCACGAACAACAGCTACACGTTCCCCGGCACCGAGTCGCAGGACGCGCTCGACGCCCTGGCCCGCACCTTCCCGCAGTTCTCCGGAACGTCCGCGCAGCTGATCGCGGTCGCCCCCGAGGGCCGCAAGGTCACGGGCGACGCCTTCCGCGCGGCCGTCGAGGACACCGTCGCCCAGATCCAGCAGATCGACCAGGTCGCCGGCGCCACGTCGCCCTACGACGGCACCACGAGCAGCAACATCGCGCCCGACGGATCGGCGGCGCTCGTGCCCATCCAGCTCACCGTCCAGGTCCCGCAGGTGCTGCCCTCGACCGAGGCGGCGCTCCAGCGTGCGGGCCGCCAGCTGGAGAAGGCCCTCCCGGACGGCTCGCAGGTCGCGGTCGGCGGCCAGCTCTTCTCCCAGACGGACCCCGGCATCGGCGCCAGCGAGGTCACGAGCCTCGGCCTCGCCTACGTGGTCCTCGCGATCACCTTCGTCTCGCTCATCGCGGCGGGCATGCCGCTCGTCACCGCGACGCTCGGCGTCGGCATCGCCGTCGCGCTCGTCTTCGCCGTCACGCGCTGGGTCACCATCACGTCGACCGCGCCGCTGCTGGCGGTGATGCTGGGGCTCGCGGTCGGCGTCGACTACGCGCTGTTCGTCATCAGCCGGCATCAGGACCAGCTCAAGCGCGGCATGGCGCCCGAGGAGTCCGCGCCGCGCGCCATCGCGACCGCGGGCTCCGCCGTCGCCTTCGCCGCCACCACCGTCATCATCGCGCTCCTGGGCCTGTCCGTCGCCGGCATCCCGTTCCTCACCGTCACGGGCGTGGCCGCGGCGGCGGGGGTGGCCGCCGCCGCGCTCATCGGTCTCACGCTCACGCCGGCGCTGCTCGGCTTCGCCGGCTGGCGCGCGGTCGGAAGGCGGTTCCGGCCCGCGCACGGGCCGCCCGCGGACGGCGACGGCCGCGGCGCGGACGGGATGGACGATGCGGCGGTCGCGGACGTGCGTGCGGGCGACGCCGGCCAGGGTCGCGCCGACGCCGCGGATGGCCGGGACGACGACGGGGACGCGGGCGGCGCGGGGGAGGAGCCGTCCGCACCCCCGCCCCAGCCCCCGCCGGAGGAGCCGGTGGGCGGGGTGTTCGGGAGATGGGTCCGCGCCGTGACGCGCTGGCCGCCCGTCACGGTCGTCCTCGTCGTCGGATTGCTGGGCGCCGCGGCCCTGCCGGCGCTGGACCTGCGCCTCGCGCTGCCCGATGCCGGCTCCCTGCCGCAGGGGGAGCCCGGCCGGACCACGTACGACCTCGTCGCCGAGCACTTCGGCCCCGGCTTCAACGGCCCGCTGCTCGTCACCGGCTCCGTGATCCAGAGCACCGACCCCGTCACCCTCGTCGACGACCTCGCGGACGAGATCGCCGCCGTCCCCGGCGTCGCCTCGATCGCCCTCGCGACGCCCAACCAGACCGGGGACACCGCGATCATCCAGGCGATCCCGGAGGGCGCTCCCGACTCCGAGCGCACCGAGCGGCTCGTGCACGCGCTCCGGGCGCTCGAGCCGACCTGGCTCGAGGACTACGCCGTCGAGCTCTCCGTGACCGGGTACACCGCGGTCGGCATCGACATCTCGTCCCAGCTCGGCGGCGCGCTGGTGCCGTTCGCGCTGCTCGTGGTCGGGCTGTCGCTCGTGCTGCTCGCGATGGTGTTCCGCTCGATCGTCGTGCCCGTGACCGCCGCGCTCGGCTACCTGCTGTCGATCGGCTTCGCCTTCGGCATGGCCTCGCTCGTCTTCGTCGACGGTGCCCTGACCGGGCCCCTCCAGGTCGCCCATGTCGGCTCCATCATCAGCTTCATGCCCATCATCGTGATGGGCGTCCTCTTCGGCCTCGCGATGGACTACGAGGTCTTCCTCGTGAGCCGGATGCGGGAGTCCTACCTCGAGCGGCCCGAGCCCCGGCGCGCGATCCACCACGGCTTCGTCGGCTCGGCGCGCGTCGTCACCGCCGCCGCGATCATCATGACCGCGGTCTTCGGCGGCTTCGTGCGAGGCGGCGAGGCCTCGATCCAGCCCATCGCCCTCGGCCTCGCCGTCGGGGTGGCGTGCGACGCGTTCCTGGTCCGGATGACGCTGATCCCGGCCGTGCTGGCGCTCTTCGGCCGTGCCACGTGGTGGTTCCCGCGCGGCCTCGACCGGGTGCTGCCGCACTTCGACGTCGAGGGCGCGGGGCTGGCCGCGGAGGACGCGCTCGCGGACTGGCCCGCGCCGGGGGCGCGCCCGGCGATCGCGCTCGGAGAGGCCCGGGTCGACGGCGTCCCCGAGGAGGCGCGCGGCCTCACCGCGACGGTCGCACCGGGCGAGGTGCTCGTCGTCGAGGGCGGATCCGCCGGCGAGCGCACCCGCGTGCTGCTCGCGCTGACGGGACGCACGCCGGTGTCGAGCGGCCGGGCCAAGGTCGCGGGGCTCGTGCTGCCCGTCCGCGCCGCATCCCTGCGCCGCCGGTCGGGGTACGCCCTGCTCACCGGCGCCGACGATCCGGGCGAGATCCTGGGCGAGGCCGCGGCCGGCGCGCGCACCGTCGTGCTCGCGGTCGACGGCGCGGCGACGGTGCCCGACGCGGCCGCCCGGCAGGCGCTGGCGCGCGCCCTCGACTCCACGCGCCGGGCCGCGCAGGAACGCACGGGGGAGCCGCTCACGCTGGTCCTCGCGAGCGAGCACGAGGTGGACCTCGTCGGACTCCTGCCGGCGGGCCTCCGGATCCACTCCGTCGACCTCGGCCGCGTGGCGGCCGGTGCGCCCGCCGGGGTGCCCGCGTGAGCGCGCGTCCGTTCGACGGCACCGCCGGCGCCGAGCGCTGGGGATGGCGCAGCTTGCTCGGCGTCCTCCTCGTCCCGGTCGCCGTCGCCGGCCTGCTCGCGTGGGCGCTCGCCGCGCCGTCCGAGGACCTCGACCGGGTCACCGCCGCCGTGGTCAACGCCGACGACCCGGTGAAGGTCGACGGGCAGCTCGTTCCGCTGGGCCGCGAGTTCGCGGGCCGGCTCATCGGCGGGCAGGCCGGCACGGGGGCGCCCGACGACCCTGGCCCGGACGCGACCGCGAGCCCGGCCCCGTCCGGCCCGAACTTCACGTGGATCCTGACCAACGAGTCCGACGCGAAGACTGGCCTCGACGCCGGCACTTACGCCGCCATCGTCCGCATCCCGCCGTCCTTCTCCGCCGACGCCACCTCGCTGTCGGGACCCGCGAAGGACGCCGTGGCGGCCACGATCCATGTGACCACGACCCCGGCGACCGCGTTCCTCGATCCCGCGCTCACGGACGTGGTCGTGGAGGCCGCCGTCGCGAGCCTCAACGAGCAGCTCACGGCGCGCTACCTCGCGAACGTCTACGACGGCTTCAACCAGATCCAGTCGTCGGTCGCGCAGGCGGCGGACGGCGCCGCGCAGCTCGCCTCGGGGGCGGGCTCCCTGGCCGACGGCGCGGGCGAGCTCGCGGACGGCGCCGACGAGCTCGCGGCGGGCCTCGACTCGCTCGATGCGGGCGCCGCGGCCCTCGCCGCCGGCCTCGCCCGCCTCGCGACGTCCGTCCAGGCGCTGCCGGGGGAGACGGCGCGGCTTGCGGCGGGTGCGGCGGAGGTGGCCGCGGCGCTCGACGCCGAGGCCGCGGCGCTCGGCGCGGGCGTGGGCGACGTGTCCGCGTTCGTCGACGACCTGTGCGCGAGACCGCGCCAGCCCGGGTGCGCGCGCGGCACCGCGCTCGTGGGGCGGCTGCGGGCCGCCCAGCAGCAGGTGGACGCCCTCGCGGCCGGGGCGGACCAGGTGGCCGCGGGCAACGCCGAGCTCGCCGCCGGCATGCCGGGACTCGTCGACGGCGTCGACCGCTCCGCGTCCGGGGGCGAGGAGGTGGCATCGGGGGCAGCGGACTCGGCCGCGGGCGGCGCCTCGGTCGCCGAGGGCGCCGGCTCGGTCGACTCGGGTGCCGAGTCCGTGGACGAGGGCGCGTCCCAGCTCTCCGACGGGCTCGCGGAGGCCGCCGATCAGATCCCGACCTACAGCACGAAGGACATCGCGACGCTGTCCACGGTCGCCGCGCGTCCGGTGTCCGCGGCCGTGGCCCTCGCGCCGGACGGGGTGGTCTCGGTGCCGCTGTTCGCGGTCGCGGGCCTGTGGGTCGGCGGCATCGTCCTGGCCCTGGCGCGCCGCGCGGTGCCGCGGCGGCGCCTCATGACCGCCGCGTCGACCGCGGCCATCGCGGGCGGCTCCGTGCGGTCCGCGGCGCTCGTGGGGCTCGCGCAGGGCGCGGTCGTCGGCGTCGTCGTCGTGGGCTTCGTCGACGCCGGCGCAGGAGCGCGCCTCGCCTTCGTCGCGGGCGCGCTCGGCATCGGGACGGTCTTCGGCATCGCGAACGTGGGTCTCGCGGCCGCGCTCGGCGGCCTCGGACGCCTCCTTGCGGTGGTGGTCGGCGTCGTCACGCTTGCCGTGGGCACGTCGTCGACCGTGCCGGCCGCGCTGTCCGGGTCGATCGTGCTGCTCCCGACCGTCGCGGGGCGGCGCCTGCTCGGCGCGACGCTCGGCTACGGGCCCGGCGCCGGAGCCGTCGCCGCGCTCGTCGTGGTCGCGGCGGTCGGCACCGCGCTGGTGGTCGCGGGCGTGACGCGCCGGCGCACGGTGGCATGACGACGCCCCCGGGCGCCGAGGCTCGCGGGGGCGTCGTCGAACCGGGGAGGGATCAGCTGAGGCGCATGCCCCACGCGAGCGTGTGCGTGCCGCCGGGCTCGATCGTCACGAGCCGCTCGCCGGTGCGGAACGCGTCCGCGATGCACGACATGGGCTCGATGGCGACGCCCGCGCGGCGCACGCCCGGCACCTCGTCGCCGGTGCAGATCTGCCACGCGGTCGCCTCGGAGTCGGCCCAGATCTCGACGGTCGACCCGTCCGCCCAGCCCAGGCGGGCCCACGAGCGGCCGTCCGCGTCGAGGATCGGGTCCACCCACGCGTCGTCGAAGGCGACGCCCGGGAGCGCGCGAGGCTCACGCAGGTCGAAGTCGCCGTCGACCGGGACGACCTCGGCGGGGAGCAGGCGCTCGTCGACCGTGACGCGCGACGCGGCGTCGAGCTGAAGCGTGCACTCGTCGAGCGCGGTGCCGCCCGGGGCGAACCACGGGTGGAAGCCCACGCCGTAGGGCAGGGGGGCGTTGCCACGGTTGCGGGCCACCGTGGTGATCGCGAGGCCGTCGTCGGAGAGCGCGTACGTGGTCTCGAGCGCGAGCTGGAACGGGTATCCCGGGCTCGCCGGGAGGTCGAGGCTCAGCGTGGCCGACGACTCGGACGACGACGCGACGACCCAGTCCTCCCAGCACACCAGGCCATGCAGCGCGGTGCCGCGGCCGGGCTCGGTGAGCGCGACCTGGAGGTCCTCGCCGCCGAACGAGTACTGGCCGTCGCGCATCCGGTTGGGCCAGGGCGCGAGCACCATGCCGTGGAAGGCCGGCGCGATCTCGTCCGCGCCGAACGGCACGACGACGTCGCGGCCCCCGACCGTGTACGCGCGGAGCGCCGCGCCCACGGTGGCGAGGGTGGCGACCTGGTCGCCGTGGGTGAGGGTGATCTGGGTACCGGAGATGTGGCTCATGGCGCGACGGTACCGCGCCCCGGCCGGGACCGCCGACCGAGGTGCGCGTGCCGGTCGGCGGCGCGCGTCAGAAGCGCAGGAAGACCGGGCTCGACTGCCAGATGCTCGTCTGCTGGACGCCGCTGCCGGGGCCGACCGCCTCGACCTGCTGGCCGTTGCCGAGGTAGATCGACACGTGGCCGGGGGACCAGATGATGTCGCCCGGCTGCGCGGCCGATGCGGAGACCACGGTGCCGGTGGCCCGGATCGCGCTCGACGAGTGCGGGACGCTCTTGCCCACCTGGGCGTACGCCCAGGACACGAGGCCCGAGCAGTCGAAGGCGCCCGGCGTCGCCGAGGCGAAGGCGTAGGCGGAGCCGACCTGCGCGAGCGCCGCGGTGACGATGCTCGAGTACGTCGCGGAGGAGGCGGCGGTCGACGATGCCGAGGACGAAGCGGAGCTCGACGAGGACGGGGACGTGGTGGCCGCGGTGGTCTCGGCCTCGACCACGTAGTCCTCGAGCAGGCGGGTGGCGATGAAGCCGGTGAGGCCGTCCTCCGTGTAGACGCGGGTGAAGCGCCCCTTGGTCACGGCGTCGGCATCGGTGCCGAGCTCGGAGCCCTCGGGCACGACGGTGAGGGACTCGGCGTCGACGGACGCGTCCGCGCGCAGGTGCACCGCCGCGGTGGCGACGACCTCGGGGTCCGACGCGAGGCGGCGGGCCTTGGCGATCTGCTTGGGCTGCTCCCACAGCGGTGTGACCTCGACCTCGGGGATCTCGGCGCCGCCCCACGCGGCCTCGGTGTCCGCGGAGATCGGCGCGACCGTCAGCTCGGCCGTCTGCGCGGTCTCCTGCGCCTGTGCCGACAGGTCGCCGGCGTCGGCGGGCGTGCCGGCGGGAGAGGCGAGCGCGGCGGTGGCGTATCCGATGCTGAGCGCGCCGCCCGCGACGGTGGCGGAGGCGGCGCGCTGGGCACGGCGGGGGAAGGGCAGGCGGGTGAAGAACAAGCGGTACTCCTCGGAATGTCTCGAAAGAAGATAACAAATTGGTCACGGGAGGCAACTTCGGCGGCCGGATGCGGTATGGAAACCGGGGCCGATGCGCGCCTTCGAGCGGGGTGGCGGGGCGCTCGTCGGCAGGCCCTTCCGGCGGCGCTCGCCCTACAGTCGAGGCATGGCCGCCGACGCACGCGACGAGGTGTCTCCCCGCAGGTACATCCGCCTGCGGGCGGAGGCGGTGGGGTTCGCGCTGGGCTCCCTGTGCTTCATCGTCGGCGCGCTGCCCTGGTACGCCGATGCGGTGGGCGCCGTGGCCACCGGTGTGACGTTCTTCACGGGATCGGTCCTCTTCACCGTCGCGGGCGCCATCCAGCTGCTCCTCAGCGGTCGCCACGTGCCTCGGAGCGGCGCCACCGCGGCGGACCGCTTCGACTGGTGGTCGGCCGCCGTGCAGTCCGTCGGCACGGTGCTGTTCAACGTGAGCACGCTGGCCGCGCTGCTCGCCGCCGTCGCGGCGCCGGACGCCGTGGGCACGGGCTGGCGGTCGAACGCGTGGGGGTCGCTCGCGTTCCTCGTGTCGGGCGCGCTCGCGCTGGCGGCGGCGCGGCGTCGGCACGAGCTCTGGCACGTGCGCGCACGCACGCCGCAGGCGGCGTGGCTCAACATGATCGGCTCCGTCGCCTTCGGGGTGTCGGCGGTCGGCGCCTACGTCGTGCCGGAGACCACGACCTTCGTGAGCCTGTTCTGGGCCAACCTCGGCACGGTCCTCGGCGGGCTGTGCTTCCTTGCGGCCGCGGTGCTGGTCCGGCCGGGGGCCACCGCGTCGGTCGCCCGGGCCTGACCGTCAGTGGTGGAAGGCGGTCCCGGGGCGCTCCGTCGGGATCGGCCCGTCGAGCCCGTCCAGGTACTCGACGCATGCCCGGAAGTCCTCGAGGAAGTCGCGCGCGGCCGCGCGGCGCCCGCGACGCACAACGATGCGCTGGACCGTGACGTCCTGCATGTCCTCGGGCAGGGGGTAGGCGGGGACCTGCCACCCTCGCGCACGCAACTTGTCCGACAGGTTGTAGAGGTTCCAGTTGTCGGTGTGGCCCTCCTTGAGCCGCCACGCGAAGACCGGGATGTCGCTCCCGTCGCTCACGAGCTCGAACGGCCCCATCTCCCCGATCTCGCGCGACACGTACAGCGCCACCTCGCGCGTGTGCCCGTGCACCTCCGCGTACCCCTCGCGGCCGAGCCGGAGGAACAGGTAGTACTGGAGCAGCACCTGGGCGCCGGGGCGCGAGAAGTTGAGCGCCAGCGTCGGCATGTCGCCGCCGAGGTAGCTGACCGAGAAGATCATGTCGTCGGGCAGGTGCCCGCGCGTGCGCCACACGACCCAGCCGAGGCCGGGGTAGACGAGGCCGTACTTGTGGCCCGACGTGTTGATCGAGACGACCCGCTCGACCTGGAAGTCCCAGACGATGTCCGGCTGGATGAAGGGCGCGACCATGGCGCCGGAGGCGCCGTCGACGTGGATGGGCACGTCGAGCCCCGTGTCGGCCTCGATGCGGTCGAGCGCGCGCGCGATCTCCTGCACGGGCTCGTACGCGCCCGTGTACGTCACGCCCATGATCGCGACCACGCCGATGGTGTTCTCGTCCACGTACGAGGCGAGGTCGTGGCCGTCGAGCGTGGGGTGCGCGAGCGACACGGGCACGAGGCGCGCCTCGACGTCCCAGTAGTTGCAGAACTTCTCCCAGCACACCTGGACGGCGGCGCTCATGATGAGGTTGGGCCGGTCGGTAGGCAGGCCCGCCTCCCGCCGCCGCGCGCGCCAGCGCCGCATGAGGGCGAGCCCCGCGAGCATCGCGGCCTCCGAGGAGCCGATCGTCGAGGTGCCGATCGCGTGCTCGGGCTCCGGCGCGTGCCACAGGTCCGCGAGGATGCGCCAGCACCGGGTCTCGATCTCCGCGGTCTTGGGGTACTCGTCCTTGTCGATCATGTTCTTGTCGAACGTCTCGCTGTACAGCCGGTTCGCGTGCTCGTCCATCCACGTGCCCACGAAGGTCGCGAGGTTGAGGCGCGCGTTGCCGTCCAGCATCGCCTCGTCGTGGACGATCTGATAGGCCGTGTCCGGCGGCATGCTGTCCGGCGGCATGGTGAACCACGGCTCGGCGAAGTCGTCGAAGTCGTTGGTGAAGCCTCGGAGCCTCGTGGCCCCCGTCTCACGGTCGTCCTGCTCGGATGCCATCGCCACCCTCCTCGGCCCTGCGTGCCCCCTGAATCAACGTAGCCCCGAGGGGACGGGTCCGCAGGGCGACGGCGGAGGGGGCGGGTCCGCGGTGGGCCCGGCTACATTGGCGGGCATGAGCAGCGACGCGCGCCGTGACTCCACGGCCAAGGTGAGGGACGGCTTCGCGATCTCCGGGACGTTCGCGCCCAAGGTCACGATCGAGGGCGGCGCGGCGGCGGCCATGCTGCTCGGCGGGCTAGCGCTCGTGGGTGCGACCGTGATCGCCGTGACCGCGCTGCGCTCGCGCCGCCGTCCCCCCGGCCCGCCGCGGCTCCCCGCCGAGCCGCCGCATCGTCCTGAGGCCTGAGGCCGCCGGTCAGTCGCGCGGCGGCTGCGTCGCGCGCGCGGGGACCCGCGCACCCGTGGCCGCGGGCCAGAAGGTCGCCGGCCGGAGCACGGCCAGCACCCGGAGGATGCCCGACACCCCGAGCCCGACCGCGGCGATCGCGCCCAGCGTCGCGAGGATCGCGGCGAGCCCGCGCGCGGGATCGAGGAACGGGTAGGGCACCCAGCCGTCCAGGAACGCGCGGAAGAGCAGGTAGGACACCCAGATGGCGGGCAGGCTCAGCACGCTCCACAGCGTGCTCAGCGGGAGCCGGCGGCGCCCGCCGATGAGGATCCAGTCGAGCGCGAGGATGACGCCCGAGCCGCCGTGGAGGATCGCGTTGGCCCAGGGGAAGTACGGCGTGGTGAACGGCGCGAGCAGCGCCCAGTACACCGCACCGACGACCACGAGGTAGGTGGCGGAGTTGACGCGCAGCACGGTGACCCAGCGGGACTCGGGCCTGCCCACGCGCGCCGCGGCCAGCAGCGCCACGATGCCCGCGAGGTTCGCGAGCGGCGTGAAGTAGCCCGGGAGCTGGCCCCACGTGAACGTGCCGTACGTGAGGTCGGCCCAGGCCTGGAAGCCGAGGGCGGACAGGATGACGGAGGCGCCGATGAGGCGCAGGGTGCGGATGGTGGCGTCCTTGCTCACGCCACCGGACGTTACCAAGTCTTTACGCAGATTTGAAGGACATTCGCGCGTGTCTTCGCTCACACATGGCGGCGCGCCGCGTCGGGGTCAAGGTCATGCCTCGGGCGCGTGCTGCTCGAGGAACTCGTAGACCGCCACGCGGTCGATGCCCGTCGCCGAGCCGGATGGCGTCGCGGCGAGCAGGGACGAGTTGATGCGCGCGGACGGGCGCGCGGCCTCGTCCCAGCGGTCCTCGAGCTCGGGCGCCGGGTAGCGGCAGCAGCCCGGGTCGGGGCAGCTCGAGTACCGGCGCGTCGTGGTGTCGCGTCCCCGGAACCACTTCGAGTGGGCGTACTGCGTCCCGACCGAGACGGAGAAGTCGCCGCCGGCGTCGGTCTGGACCGCGGACGTGCACCAGTACGTGCCGTTGGGCTTGTCGGTGTACTGGTGGTAGATCCCGTAGCGGTCGTCCCGCTCGAACACCTGCCGCGCGCTCCACTGGCGGCACACGCGCTGGCCGAGCACGTTGCCCAGCGCGTCCTGCGGGAACCTCACGTCGTCGTTTTCGTACGCCTTCGACAGGACCCCGGAAGCGCTCACCTTGAGGAAGTGCACGGGCAGTCCCAGGTGCTGGGTGGCGAGGTTGGTGAAGCGGTGCGCGGCCGCCTCGTAGCTCACCGAGAAGGCGTCGCGGAGGTCCTCGACCGACAGCTCGCGCGCCGCCTTCGCCTCGACGAGGAGCTCGACGGTGGAATCCTCGGGCATCATGAGCGCCGCCGCGAGGTAGTTGGCCTCCACGCGCTGGCGCAGCAGCTCCGCGTAGCCGTCCGGCTCGTCGTGGCCGAGCACCGAGGTGGCGAGCGCCTGCAGGAGCACGACCCGGCGGTCGCCGCCGTCGTGCCGGATGGGCAGGTAGATGCGGCCGTGGCGGCCGTCCGTCACCGAGCGGGTGGTGACCGGCAGGTCGTGCACGTAGTGCACGGAGAACCCCAGGTGGCGGGCGAGGGACGATGCGGCGGAGTGGGACAGCGGGCCGCCCCCGTGGCCGATCGCGCCGAGCAGCTCGCGCGCCGTCGCCTCGAGCTCGGGGTAGTAGTTGGCGCGCTCGCGCTGGGCCGCCCGCAGGTCGGTGTTGGCGCGGCGGGCCTCCTCGGGGGTCGAGGCGCGCCGCTCGTGGAGCCGCACGAGCTCCGCATGGAGGGCGAGCACCGTCTCGATCGCCTCATCCGGCAGCGAGCGTCGCACGGCGAGGCGCGGCAGGTCGAGCGACGCGAAGAGCGGTCCCTCCTGGACGCGCTGCAGCTCGAGCTCGAGCGCGTCCCGCCGCGACGGCGGCTCCGGGTCCAGCAGGTCGTCCAGCGTGGCGCCCAGCGCGGTCGCCAGGGTCCTCAGCTCGGAGACGCGCAGCTCGCGGCGGCCGTTCTCGATGACGGAGATCTGCGAGGCGGCGCGGCCGATCGCCTCGCCGAGCTGGGCGACGGTCAAGCCGCGCGCCTGGCGGAGGCTGCGCACGCGACGGCCGATGGTCAGGGGAGTGGGGCCGACCTCGTCGTCGAGCGCCCCCTGCGGCTGGCTCATGCGCCGATCCTGGCACGTGATCGTTCCGATCGCCAGAACTTCCTGCAAAGTTCTGCCCGGAACCCCGCCGCATCGTCCCCATTCTGCTGCCTACGGTCGTCTCACTACCACGACGACGTGGAGAGAACAGGAGCCGACCATGGACATGACGATCCGCCCCGGGGATCAGCACCAGACCGCCGCCGAGCTGGGGGCCGAGTGGGCCTGGGACCCGCGCTGGACCGGCATCCGCCGCGACTACACGGCCGAGGACGTCGTGCGGCTGCGGGGACCGGTCCGCGAGGACGCGACCCTCGCGCGCCGAGGCGCCGAGGCGCTGTGGGACATGATCGAGACCAACCGCACGCGCCCCGAGCAGTGGGTCGCCGCGCTCGGCGCGCTCACCGGCAACCAGGCCGTGCAGCAGGTGCGGGCCGGCCTCAAGGCGATCTACCTGTCCGGGTGGCAGGTCGCGGCCGACGCGAACCTCGCGGGGCAGACGTACCCCGACCAGAGCCTCTACCCGGCCAACTCGGTGCCGGCAGTGGTGCGGCGCATCAACAACGCGCTGCTGCGCGCCGCGCAGATCGAGCACGCCGAGACCGGCGGCACCTCGCGCGACTGGCTGGCCCCGATCGTCGCCGACGCCGAGGCCGGATTCGGCGGCCCGCTCAACGCCTACGAGCTCATGCAGGCGATGATCGGCGCGGGCGCGGCGGGCGTGCACTGGGAGGACCAGCTCGCGTCCGAGAAGAAGTGCGGGCACATGGGTGGGAAGGTGCTCGTGCCCACCTCCCAGCACGTCCGCACCCTCAACGCGGCGCGCCTGGCGGCCGACGTCGCCGGCGTCCCGAGCGTGATCATCGCGCGCACCGACGCGCTCGCGGCCACCCTGCTCACCTCCGACGTCGACGAGCGGGACCGCGAGTTCGTCACCGGGGAGCGCACCGCCGAGGGCTTCTACGAGGTGCGCGGCGGGATCGAGCCGGTGATCGCGCGCGGACTGGCCTACGCGCCCTACGCGGACCTGCTCTGGGTCGAGTCCTCGACGCCCGACCTCGAGCTCGCGCGCCGCTTCGCGGAGGCGATCCACGCCGAGCACCCCGAGCAGCGGCTCGCGTACAACTGCTCGCCGAGCTTCAACTGGCGGCGCCACCTCGACGACGCGCAGATCGCATCGTTCCAGCGCGAGCTGGCCGCCATGGGCTACGCGTTCCAGTTCATCACCCTCGCGGGCTTCCACTCGCTCAACCACGGCATGTTCGAGCTCGCGCAGGACTACGCCGCCACCCAGATGAGCGCCTACGTGCGGCTGCAGGAGGCCGAGCTCGAGGCGGAGGCGCGCGGCTACACCGCCACCAAGCATCAGGCCGAGGTCGGCACCGGGTACTTCGACCGCATCTCGACCGCCCTCAACCCGACCGCCTCGACGCTCGCACTCGTGGGCTCGACCGAGGCCGAGCAGTTCTAGGAGGAGACATGTGCGACACGCGAATCGAGATCGCCGGCCCGATGGGGGACCGGTACGACGAGATCCTCACGGAGGATGCGCTGGCGTTCCTCGCCCGCCTCCATCGGCGCTTCGCCGGCTCCCGCGCGGAGCTGCTCCGCGCCCGCCAGGAGCGCGCGGAGGCGATCGCGGCCGGCGCGGATCCCGGCTTCCTGCCGGAGACGCGCGCGATCCGCGAGGACCCGTCGTGGCGGGTCGCCGGCCCGGGCCCGGGGCTGGAGGACCGGCGGGTGGAGATCACGGGGCCGACCGACCGGAAGATGACCATCAACGCGATGAACTCCGGGGCGAGGGTGTGGCTCGCCGACCACGAGGACGCGAACACGCCCACGTGGGCCAACATGATCGAGGGGCAGCTCAACCTCGCGGACGCGATCCGCGGGACGATCGCCTACACGAGCCCCGAGGGCAAGGAGTACCGGCTCGGCGACGAGACGCCGACCATCGTGTTCCGGCCGCGCGGATGGCACCTGGTCGAGAGCCACCTGCTCCACGTCGACCCCCACGGGCACCGGCACCCGACGTCGGCCTCCCTCGTCGACTTCGCGCTCTACGTGCTGCACAACGCGCGGGCGCTGATCGAGACCGGCTCGGGTCCGTACCTCTACCTGCCCAAGATGGAGGGCCGCCTCGAGGCGAGGCTGTGGGACCAGGTCTTCACCTTCACCGAGGAGCACCTGGGTCTCGACCACGGCACGATCCGCGCCACGATGCTCATCGAGACGCTCCCGGCGGCCTTCGAGATGGAGGAGATGCTGTACGAGCTGCGGGACCACTGCGCCGGCCTCAACGCGGGCCGGTGGGACTACATCTTCTCGATGATCAAGTGCTTCCGGGAGCGGGGAGAGGCCCACCTCCTCCCGGACCGGTCGGCCGTCACGATGACGGTGCCGTTCATGCGGGCGTACACCGAGCTGCTCGTGTCGACGTGCCATCGGCGCGGCGCGCAGGCCATCGGCGGCATGAGCGCCTTCATCCCCAACCGTCGCGACCCCGAGGCGACGGAGCGCGCTCTCGCCCAGGTCGCGGCCGACAAGCGCCGCGAGGCCAGCGCGGGCTTCGACGGCAGCTGGGTCGCCCACCCGGGGCTGGTGGCCGTCGCCCGCGCCGAGTTCGACACGGTGCTGGGCGACCGCCCGGACCAGCGGGACCGCCTCCGCGACGACGTGCGGGTGACCGCCGCGGACCTGCTCGACGTGCGGATTGCCGGCGCCCAGGTGACGGCGGCGGGGGTGCGGGCCAACGTGGCCGCGGGCCTGCGCTACCTCGAGAGCTGGCTGCGGGGGACCGGCGCCGCCGCGATCGACAACCTCATGGAGGACGTCGCGACGGCGGAGATCAGCCGGTCGCAGCTGTGGCAGTGGATCCATCTGAGGGTGGCGACCGCGGAGGGCATCCTCGTCACCCCGTCGTACGTCGGCCGCATCGTCGACGAGGTGCAGGCCGGACTGCCGCGCACCCCGGACGACCGCCTCGACGACGCCGCCGCGCTGCTGCGCGAGGTCTGCCTCGAGGACGCGTTCCCCACGTTCCTCACGCTGCCCGCATACGCGCGCTTCTTGCACGAGCCCGTGCCTGCCGCGGCGTGACGCCGCGCGGAGGGGGCGTCCCGGTTGCGGGGCGCCCCCTCCGCGGTGACGATGGACGGGGGTCCGGCGCCGCGCCGGACGCAGGGGGGACGTCATGGAGCTGTCGGCACGCGCCCGCGCGGCGGAGGACGACATCGGCCCGGTGACCCGCTTCCTCGCGGGGGTGGGAGCACGCGCGGACGAGCCGGGGATCGCCGACCTCACCTTCGGCAACCCCCACGAGATGCCGCTGCCGGGACTCGTCGGCGCGATCCGCGCGCAGGTCGAGCCGCGCTCGGAGGCGTGGTTCGCGTACAAGACCAACGAGGTGCCGGCGCAGGACGCCATCGCGGCGGGCCTGCGCGCCGAGCTCGACCTGCCCTTCGAGGCGGCGGACATCGCGCTCACGCAGGGCGCGTTCGGCGCCATCGACCTCGCGCTCCACCTCGTCGCCGACGAGGGCGACGAGGTCATCTACCCGGTGCCCGGCTGGTTCTGCTACCCGCCGATGCTGCGCATCGGCGGGCTGGTCCCGGTCCCCGTGCCGCTCGCGCCCGGCACGTTCGACCTGGACGTCGAGGCCATCGCGGCCGCCGTCACCCCCCGCACCCGCATCGTCATCGTGAACTCGCCCGCGAACCCCACCGGGCGCGTCTACCCCCGCGACCAGCTCGAGCGGCTCGCGGATGCGCTGGAGGAGAGGTCGGCGGCGATCGGCCGGCGCATCTGGGTCCTCTCCGACGAGCCGTACCGGCGCATCCGCTTCGACGGCGTGCCGTTCACCAGCCCCGCCGCCGTGTACCCGTGGACCCTCATCGACTACAGCTACGGCAAGGTGCTGCTGGCGCCGGGACAGCGGCTGGGGTACCTGGCGCTCGGCCCGCTCCTGCCGGACGACGTCCGCGCCGCCCTGCGCGAGGCGTTCGTGCCCGCGCAGCTCTCGATCGGATGGGGGTTCCCCGACGCGATCATGCAATACGCGGTGCCGGACCTCGAGACGGTGTCGATCGACGTGGCGGAGCTGCAGCGGCGCCGCGACCGGCTCCACGGCGCGCTCACGGAGGCCGGCTTCCGCGTCACGCGGGCCGAGGGCACCTTCTACCTGTGGGCCGAGGCGCCCGACGGCGACGCCGAGGGCCTGGCCGCCCGGCTCGCGGAGCGCGGCGTCCTCATCATGCCCGGCACGCTGTTCGACCGCCCCGCCCACTTCCGGCTCAGCCTCACGGCCGCCGCGGACGCGATCGAGAAGGCGATCCCCGCCCTTCTCGACGAGGCGCCGGTCCGGTCCTGACCGTGGGCGCGGCGATTGGCGACACGCGGCGCGACCGGGCACAATGGCCCCGCCGCCGCGCATCAAACGAGGCCTCGGATCCACCACGGGTGGGCATTGCGGGCGGGCCGTCACTGCACGCCATGCGGGCCGTGTGCCCGCGCACCGATTCGATGCGAGCGCCGTGCGCGCGCGCCAAGGAGCCTCGATGTCCGAGCTGACCATCCAGACCACCACCGCGGGATCGCTGCCGCGCTCGCCCGAGCTCGTCGCGGCCACCGCCGCCCTCGAGGTCGCGGAGGACGGCTTCACGCTCGTCCAGACCGACGAGTACAAGGAGCTCGCCGGCCAGGCGGTCCGCGACCTCGTCCAGCGTCAGGTCGACGCGGGCATCACCATCGTCGGCGACGGCGAGTACGGCAAGGCCATGACCGCGTCCCACGACTTCGGCGCGTGGTGGTCGTACTCCTTCCAGCGCACCGCGGGCCTCGCGCTCCCGCCCAAGGACGCGCCGATGCCGGAGCCGGTGCGTTCCTCGCCGGGCAACGTCCGCCTCACCTCGATGAACGACCGTCGCGACTGGGTCGCCTTCCAGGAGGCGTACTTCGACCCGACGTCCGGCGTGCTCATGGGCGAGCCGCCGTTCTGGCCCATCGCCGTCGGCCCGCTGTCGTACCGCGGCCAGGACGCGATCGCCGCCGACATCGCGCACCTGCGCGGCGGCCTCGACGCCGCGGGCCTCGAGACCGGCTTCATCACGTCGCTCGCGCCGGGCAGCGCCGCGCGCATCGGCAACGCCTACTTCCCGTCCGAGGAGGAGCACATCTGGGCGTGGGCGGACGTCATGCGCGAGGAGTACAAGGCGATCGTCGACGCGGGCCTGACCGTCCAGCTCGACGACCCGTCGCTCGCGGAGAGCTGGGACCAGATCAACCCCGAGCCATCCGTCGACGACTACCGCGCGTTCCTGCGCACGCGCATCGACGCGATCAACCACGCGATCGAGGGCCTGCCCCGCGACCAGGTCCGCATCCACCTGTGCTGGGGCTCGTGGCACGGCCCGCACACGACGGACCTCGAGCTGCGCCACATCGTCGACCTCGTCGCGGAGATCAACGCCGGCTCGATCTCGTTCGAGGCGGGCAACGTGCGCCACGAGCACGAGTGGAAGGTGTGGCGCGACGTCGAGCTGCCCGCCGGCACGAAGCTGCTCCCGGGCGTCGTCAGCCACGCCACCAACGTCGTCGAGCACCCCGACCTGGTCGCGGACCGCATCGTCCGCTTCGCCGAGATCGTCGGCCCGGACAACGTCGTGGCGTCGACCGACTGCGGCCTCGGCGGTCGCGTCCACCCGCAGATCGCGTGGGCCAAGCTGGACTCGCTGGGCGAGGGTGCGCGCCGCGCGGCGAAGCTCCTCAACGGCTGACCGGGGAGACTCCCAAGGACGGATGTGAACCGTGGGGCTCGGGGGGACGGCGACGGCCGTCGCCCCGAGCCCCACGGTGCTCACGCGCCCCATCTGTCAGTGGGAGTCCCCAGGTCGGTCGAGGGTGTCGAGCACCTCGCACAGCAGCGCGAACGTGGTGAGCGGGTTGACGATCGCGAAGCGCAGCACGGGCTCGCCGTGGTGCGAGCTCGGGACCACGAAGGCGCGCTGGTCGCCCAGCAGACGCGCGCACCACGCGTCGTAGTCGGCGCGCGTCCAGCCCTCCTTGCGGAACACCACGACGGACAGCTGCGGTCGCCGCACGAGCGCGAGGCCGTCGCGCCGCTCGATCTCGTCGGCGATGCGCCGGGCGAGGTCGATGCCGTGGGCGATCGCCGAGCGGTACTCGTCGGTGCCGTACGTCGCGAGGGAGAACCACAGCGGCAGGCCGCGCGCGCGGCGCGTCAGCTGGACCGACAGGTCGGACGGGTTGGTCTCGGGCGCCTCGGTGAGCGTGTCGAGGTAGGACGCGTGCTGCGTGTGCGCGCGCCGGGCGATCTGGGGGTCGCGGTAGAGCAGCGCGCACGCGTCGAAGGGCGCGAAGAGCCACTTGTGCGGGTCGACGATGAGCGAGTCGGCGTGCTCGACGCCGGCGTACGCCGCGCGCATGCGCGGCACGAGCATGCCCGCGAGCCCGTACGCGCCGTCGATGTGCAGCCACACGTCGTGGCGACGCGTCACCGCGGCGATGCCCGCGATGTCGTCGACGATGCCGAAGTTGGTCGTGCCCGCCGTCGCCACGACCGCGAAGATCGCGTCCCCGTGCTCCGCGAGGGCCTCCGCCACCGCATGGCCGTGCAGGCGGCCGTCGTCGTCGGGCAGGATCCCCACGACGTCCACGTCCATGACCGCCGCCGCGGACTCGACCGACGAGTGCGACTCTCCGCTGCACACCACCGCCCAGCGGGCGGGGTCGGGCCGGCCGGCCTCGCGGTTGCGCCGACGGGCGGCGTCCCGGGCCGCCACCAGCGCGGACAGGTTGCCGATGGTGCCGCCCTGGACGAACACGCCGCCGGCGGTCTCCGGCAGCCCGAACTCCGAGGCGAGCCAGGCCAGCACCTCGTTCTCGGCGTGCACCGCGCCCGCGCCCTCGAGCCACGAGCCCGCGTAGATGGACGATGCGGACACCACCAGGTCGAAGGCCGACGCGGCCTTGCTGGGGGCGGAGGGGATGAAGGCCAGGTAGCCGGGGTGGTCCGTCGACAGGCAGGTCGGGGCGAGCACGTCGCCGAACAGCGCGAGGGCGCGCACCGCGCCGATGCCGGTGGCCGTGATGGAGGCCGGCGCCTGTGCCGCCAGCTCGTCGGGGGTGGCCGGCACGTCGAGCGGGATGTCCTCCCACAGCACGCGCCTGCGAGAGTAGTCCAGGACGGATTCGACGATGGCGCGGCTCTCCGCGGAGACGGCGTGCATGCGCTCGGGACGGATGTCCTCGGGGCCGGGGTTGGGGATCACCGGGTCAGGATAGGGCGCGCGCCGCGCACGAGACTGGCGCTATACGTGCGTAATGGCGCGTGAATCCTGTGCATTTCCGGGCGTAGGGCGCGATTCCGTTGCGCCAGGCGGCGCGAAGACGATCGCACGCTGCACGCCGTACGAGAGGGCCCAGAGCACGAGATCCGTGCCCAGCTTGGCGGGCAGCAGCGGCACCCCGAGCTCCGTGAGCGTGCGGATGGACGCGTAGCTGAGGAACAGCAGCAGCGCCGCGAGGGCGGCGTAGCGCAGCGCCTGCCGTGCCACGGGTCCGCGCGAGCGGAACACGGCCCTCCGGTTGACGGCGAAGTTGGTGCTGGCGCTCAGCAGCCGGGCGCCGACCACCGCGACGGCGAGCGAGCCGGTCGCCGCGGACAGCGCGAGGAGCGCGATCGCGTCGATAGCGAACGCCGCGAGCGACGAGGCGGCGAACATCGCGAGCGGCCACAGCACGCGGACGGAGTCGACCACGGGCCGGAAGTGCGACGAGGCGTTCCTGTCGAGGTAGACCGTGCGGATCGGGACCTCGACCACCGGGATGCCGCGGCGGCTCGCGTCGAGGAGCAGCTCGAGCTCGTAGGCGAAGCGCCGGCCGCGCACCGCGAGGGCCCACGGCAGCAGCGCGGCCGGGTAGCCGCGCAGCCCGGTCTGGGTATCGGTGAGGCGCCGGCCGGTGACGGTCGCGAGCAGCGCGGCGGTGGCGCGGTTCCCCAGCCGGGAGCGCAGCGGGACGTCCCCGGCGAACTCGCGGGCGCCCAGGACCACCGCATCGTCCAGGCGCGCGGCGGAGCGGTCGCGGAGCGCGGAGGCGACGCGCGCGACGTCCTCGGGCGTGTGCTGACCGTCGCTGTCCGCGCAGACGACCGCCTCGCCCGGCGCGTGCCCGACCAGCCATGCGAAGCCGGTCCGCAGGGCGTCCGCCTTGCCGCGGTTCGCGTCGTGCCGGAGCACGGTCGCCCCCTGGGCCGCGGCGTCGGCGAACACCGCGCGGAAGCGCGGGCCGGAGCCGTCGTCCACGACGAGCACACGATGGATGTCGCTCAGCGACCTGACCAGCGCGACGAGGCGCGCGTCGGGCTCGTACGCCGGGATGAGGATCCACATGTCAGCCGACCCACAGGATGTCGGACGTGCCCCGCTCGTCGCCGCGCCCGCCGGGCACGTTGACGACGGTCCCATCGCTCACCATCGTCGACGAGCCGCCGCCGTCGAGGTTGTACGCCTCGGTGGCCCCGAGGTCGGCCATGATCTGCGCGAGCTCCGTGAGGGTCACGCCGGCGCTCGTGCTCGACCGGCCGTCCACGACGACGAGCACGTAGTGGTTCGCGTCGATCATGCCGATCGCGGTGCGCGGCTGGTCGCCCTGGATCGAGTGGTTGCCGAAGTTCGTGTCGACCTCGACCTCGTCGATGCCCTCCACGATGACGCCGTCGTCCACGAGGGCCGGGCCGAAGGACAGCGTCTGCCATGCGCCCGCGTCGAGCAGCTCCTGCGCGCTCGTCGTGGTCTCGTCGTAGACCTCCATGGTGCCGTCCGCGTAGATGACGGCGCCCTCGCGGGCCGGCTCGTCGCGGTAGATCACGCCGTTGCGGATCTCGATGCCGGTGGTCCGGAACCCGTAGTAGTCGCCGTTGATCGCGAGCGCGGCGCCCACGTCGGCGGCGATGTCCGACGGGTCCTCGATGATGTTCTCGCCGAACGCGTCGTCCGCGAAGGCCGACCGCAGTTGCGTGATGTCGGTCAGGACGACGTCGGCGACGTAGTAGGTGGCCGCGTCGGAGCCGCTCCCGTAGGTGTGCTCGGTGACGGTGATCGACGGGTCGGCCTCGTCGTCCGTCTCGGAGGCGCCGGTGGCCGTCGTCGTGAGGTCCGTGCCCGTCTGCTCCTCGGCCACCTGCGCCTCGTACGCGGACGCGTTCTCGACCTCGACGTGGTCGATCACGTACCGGTCGAGCGCCCAGGTCGCGATCGCGGCGAGCACGAGCAGGAGGGTGGCGGCGGACGCGACGATGCGGCGGCGCAGGCGGTGGGGACGGGCGGCGGCGGTCGAGGTCATGAGGGAACGCTACGAAGGCGGCTCCGCGTTTTCCCTGGCAGCGGGCTCAGGGTTTGCCAAGAGCCGCGCTACGCCGCGAGCCCGGCGAGCGCCGCCAGCCGGTCCGTGCCGGCGGACGCGCTCCGAGCGATCCGCGCGCGGGCGTCGTCGAGCGCGGGGGAGGAGAGACCGGGCGGGATGCGGGCGGGGTTGAGCGCGACGGTGTCCGCCCACGAGCGCACGTCGGGATCCCCCAGGAAGGCCGCGGACGACCGGGCGCCGCGCACCGTCATCTCGGCCCAGTCGGCGAGCGTGTCCCCGTACTGCGTGGGTGGGCACAGCGCGTTCTTCCGGGCGGTGCCGGTGCGGGTCGCTTCGACGAAGCCCGTGAGCGCCGCCCCGAAGCACGGGAAGCCGGACCGGATGGGCTGCAGCGTGATCGCGTCCGGGGCCCACACGGGCACGCGGGGCGGCCGCGGCAGCCCGTCCGCGGCGCAGTGCACGACGACGGTGCCGGGCGGCACCGGGACGTCGCCCCGGTCCAGCACGATCCGTCCGGGCTTCACGGCGCGCACGTGGCCGCGCCGCACGACATGCTCGACCGAGCGCAGCAGGTCGAGCTCCCAGCGCCCCAGCGTAGGCGTCTTGGCCATCGTCGGCGTGACGGCGGGGTCGATCCGCATCATCACGCCGGCGTCCTCGAGCCGCAGGAACAGGTCGTCGAGGTCGCTCGCCGCCGCGGCGGCCTCCCAGGTCGCCGCCACCAGGCCCAGGAAGACCGCGGGGTCGGGCTGCACCACCGCGCGGTCGAGCATCCACGGGTCGCGGGGCCGGATCCACGTGAGCCTGTCGGGCGGGACGCCCGCCCCGAGGGCGTGCACGATCGCGTCGGTGGCGGTCTTGCCGGAGCCCACGATGACGAGGCGCGCGGCGTCGAGCGCCTCATCGAGGCGCCCGACCGTCACCACCCGCGCGCCGGGTGCCACCGCGAACGGCGGCGCCCCGCGGGCCGGGATGACGGGGGACAGGTAGCGCGCGTCGACGAGGCGGGTGCCGGGCCGGACGCCGGCCGTCGGGGCGCCGCCGGCATCCAGGAGGCGGCCCGCGCCCGCGTGCTCGACGCCGCCGTGGAACGCCACCCGGCCGGTGCCCTCGAGGCGCGCGAGCACCGCGTCGTAGTACGCGAGCACCTGCTCCTTGGTGGCGCGCTCGTGCAGGCCGGCCTCCGGGCCGTCGGTCTGCACGGCGCCTCCGAGCACCGTCGACGCGACCCCGTAGAACTGCGAGGCCTGGTGCAGCCGCACGAACGGGTAGGCGTCTCGCCAGTGACCGCCGGGGACGTCGCGGCGGTCGACGAGCGCGACGGTCGCGTCCGAGTGATCGACGAGCGCATCCGTGAACGCGAGGCCGGCCGCGCCCGCGCCGACCACCAGGTAGTCGACGTCGAGCTCCGGGGCCACGACCTCAGGACACCACGGCCGCGCACGTGGCGCGCGCCGTGGCCCGAGGTCCCGGTCGCGCGGCGCCGCCCGGCGCTAGCCTCGAGCCACCATGACCTGGTTCTACGATCCGCGCCGCAGCTACGAGGACAACTACGCGCACGGCCCCTTCGGCCCGCTCGCGTCGGACGCGGGCGACGTCCCGGGGCCCCCGGCCGACGCATCGTTCCTCGGCCATCGGGTGGTGCGCCCCTTCGGCATCCCCGCGGGCCCCCTCGTCAACGCCGCCTTCGCGGCGGCGGCCTTCCGCCACGGCTTCGACGTCAACGTCTACAAGACCGTGCGGACGCGGGCGTGGCCCTCGCATCCGTTCCCCAACGCGCTGGCCGTGCACGTCGACGGCGACCTGGCCGCGGGGCGGCCCGAACCCCTGCTCGCGGATGCCGACCTCGACGACGCGACCAGCATCTCCAACTCGTTCGGCGTCCCCTCGCGCGACCCCGACGCGTGGCAGCCGGACATGGCCGCCGCCATCGCCGCCGCAGGGGACGGCCAGCTGCTCGTGGGCTCGTTCCAGGGCACGCACCCGCCCGCCGGGACCGGGGACCGCGAGACCGCCTACGTCGCCGACCACGTCGCCGCCGCGCGCCTCGTCGCGGAGACGGGCGCGCCCGTGCTCGAGATGAACCTCAGCTGCCCCAACGAGGGCACCGGCGCGCTGCTGTGCTTCGACGCGCCGCAGGTCGCCCGCATCGCGGGCGCCGTCAAGGACGCCGTCGGGGACGTGCCGCTGCTGCTCAAGCTCGCCTACTTCGGGGACGATGCGTCCCTCGCCCGGCTCGTCGACGCCACCGCGGGCATCGTCGACGGCTACGCGGCCGTCAACACGCTCCCCGCCCGGCTCGTCGACCGCGAGGGCCGGCCCGCGCTCCCCGGCGAGGGCCGGGAGACCGCGGGCGTGTGCGGCGACGCGATCCGGTGGGCGGGTCTCGAGATGACCGCCAGGCTCGCGCGGCTGCGCGAGCGCGACGGGCGCGGCTTCGCGATCGTGGGCGTCGGCGGCGTGCTCACGGCGACGCACTACCGGGCGTACCGCGCCGCCGGCGCGGACGCCGTGATGAGCGCGACCGGCGCCATGATCGACGCCGGCCTCGGCGCTGCCGTGCGAGCGGTTCCCGCCTAGCCCTTGAGCGAGCTCGAGACCTTCTTGAGGAGGGTCGGCTTGTCGGGCATGTCGACCGCGATCCCGGGCGCGACGAACTCGAGGTGCCAGGACTCGGGCTTGGAGCCGCCCGAGCGCGCCCACAGCGGGTGCACCCAGCCGTACTTCTCACCGTTGTTGCGCATCCACGTGGCCGAGGCCGGCGCGAAGTCGGCGGCCATGCCCCAGCCGTGGTTCGAGGTGCCCGGGGTGGCGGCGAGGTAGCCCTTCGACGCCTTGGTCGCGACCTGCGCGCCGTACGAGCGGTACGAGGAGCTCACCGACAGGTGGTTGCCGGTCTGCGCGTAGTAGTCGTCGTCGGCCCGCTCGAGCGCCTCGGCGGCGTCGCAGTGGAGCTGGTGGCCCGAGGCGAAGGACAGCGAGCACAGCTGGGATCCGGGGATCTGGCCGTTGCTGTAGTTGATGCCCGTCGGCGCGCCGGACCAGCCGTCCTGATGGTTGGCGGCCGCGTCGGCGTACTTGGACCAGCTGTTCGCGTAGGCCTTGTCGACCTGGCGCTCGTAGGTCGCCATGCGCTTCTTGTTGACCTGGGTGCGGCGCTTGTTCTCCTGCTTCACCCACCGGTGGTGCGAGGTGTAGAGGGCCTCCTCCGCGGCCTCGACGTCAGCGGTCGCGTCCGCGACGTCGGAGATCACGGCCTCGACGGCGTCGTGATCGTCGCGGTCGACGTCGACCTCGCGCAGCTCGAGCAGTGCGCTGCGGGCCTCCCTGAGGTCGGTGATGGTCGCCTTGCGCGCGACGTTGCCGTCGACGGCGTCGATCATGTCCTTCGCCGAGTCGGCGATGGCCTTGACGGCCTCCAGGCGCTCCTCCAGCGTGAGGTTCGCGCGCTCGAGCGCGGCCTCGGCGGTCGCGGCCTCGAGGACCGCGGTGGTGCCCTCGATGCGGCGGGTCGCGGCGTCGAGCTGGGCGGCAGCCGCCTCGAGGCGGGTCACGGTGGCGGCGACCGTCTCGAGATCGTCGACCTCGCCGCGCAGGACCTGCGCGACCTCGGTGTCGTCGATGAGGGCGGCCAGGGTCTCGGCATCGTCCTCGACGGTGGAGCCGGTGGGCTCGGTCTCGGCGGAGGCGCTCGGCTCGGCGGACGAGGACGCGTCGGCGGAGGGCTCGGCGGTGGGCTCCGCGCTGGCGGAGGCGCTGGGCTCCGCGCTGGCGGAGGCCTCGTCGGACGCGTCGGCCGAGGGCTCGGCGGAGGCCTCGGCGCTGGCGGAGGCGCTGGGCTCCGCGCTCGCGGAGACGTCGGGCTCGGCGGCCACGGCGTCCTCGACCTCGCCGAGGACGGCGGCCACGTCGACCTGCAGCGACGGGGTGGCGGCGAAGGGGCCGCGCGCGGTCTCGACGCCGAGGGGCGCGTTGGCCCACACCGGCGGCACCACCGCGGTCGCGCTCACGAGGATGTTGTGCTGCTCGGCCGCGTACGCGGCGGACGTCGCCGCCTGCGCGAGCTCGGCGGCGGCCGAGGCGACGAGGTCCTCGTCGGAGACGGACTCGGAGACCTCGGAGACCTCACGCGCCTTGGCGAGCGTCAGCTCGAGCTTCTCGCGCTCCGCGTCGAGGAGCCGTGCCTGCGCGCGTGCCTCCTCGACGGCGCTTCCCACACGCTGCTCGTGCACGCCGAGCGCGACGGCGACGCCGCCAAGAAAGCAGCAGACGGCGAACGTGGTCGCCGTCTGCCATCGGAAGGGCAGGTGAAACTTGCGCACGTGTCTCCATGGTCGGTGTCAAGGACTGTTCATCGCGCCGAGCTGCCGCGGCCGTGCCAGCGGCGCTTCGTGGTGCGAGGACTCGTAAGACCATAACTGCGCTATCCCGGGATGCCGGGGCAGGATTCCCGCACCGGCGCCCCGTCGGGCGGCGGCACGATGCGCCGGAAGGCCCCGATCGACCGCGTATGCAGGGCAGACATCTCCCGGGGGGCATCGGGAGGGCCGCCGGTGTGATCTCCGTCTCACGATGGCGGATCTGTCACCTGTCGGTCCCGGGTGGCACTAAGGTGCGCGGCCTCCGCGCGATTCCTCCGCGTGTCCCGCACGACACGCCGACGGGCGTGGGATTCCTTGCGGCGGATCCGCGCGCTCGCCCCGCACGCCAGGTCGCCGCATCGTCCCTCGGGGCGCGAGTGTGGGACCAAGGGCCCAGAACCCCGAAACCACGACATCTAGTGTTCAGGTGCGGCCGGAAGCCCTAGATGTTGTGTAGTGGGTGGCGCCGGCGGGAGCATAGGACACGAAGGGGAGCCCTCATGAGCATCACCGAGCTGGACCGCACGCACACCGGAGAGGGCGAGGACCGCCCCGTCCTGCGGGTGGTGAAGCGCGACGGCCGCACGCTGATCTTCGACGACCGCCGCATCGCCGCGGCGCTCGCCAAGGCCTTCACCGCCGTGCACGGCGCGCTCACGCCCGCCCAGGAGGCCGCGCTCGACGGCCTGGTCGCCCGCATCGACGCCGAGCTGACCGCGCGCTTCACCGGCACCGTCAAGATCTACGAGATCCAGAGCGTCGTCGAGCACGAGCTGCTCGAGGCGGGGGAGTACGACGTCGCCCGCGCGTACATCGACTACCGCGTCGACCGCGACTTCTCGCGCTCGAAGTCGATGGACCTCAACCACTCGATCACGCGCCTCATGACCAAGGACTCGAGCGTGGTCCACGAGAACGCGAACAAGGACGCCGAGGTCTACAACACCCAGCGCGACCTCACCGCCGGCATGGTCGGCAAGGCGGTCGGCCTGCGGATGCTGCCGGCGCACGTGGCGAACGCCCACCAGAAGGGCGACATCCACTACCACGACCTCGACTACCACCCGTATGCGCCGATGACGAACTGCTGCCTCATCGACTTCAAGAGGATGCTGTCGAGCGGCTTCCGGATCGGCAACGCGCAGGTCGAGCCGCCCCGGTCGATCCAGACCGCCACGGCGCAGATCTCGCAGATCATCGCGAACGTGTCGTCGAGCCAGTACGGGGGCTGCACGGTCAACCGCATCGACGAGCTGCTCGCGCCGTACGCCGCGCTCAACCGCGCCAAGCACGAGGCCGACGCCGCCGAGTGGATCGACGATCCCGCGCGTCGCGAGGAGTACGTGCAGGAGAAGACCCGCAAGGACATCTACGACGCGATGCAGTCGCTCGAGTACGAGATCAACACGCTGTTCACGTCCAACGGGCAGACGCCGTTCACCTCGATCGGCTTCGGTCTCGGCACCGGCTGGTACGAGAGGGAGATCCAGCGGGCGATCCTGCAGATCCGGATCCGGGGCCTCGGCCGCGAGGGCCGCACCGCGATCTTCCCCAAGCTGCTCTTCACGGTGAAGCGCGGGCTCAACCTCGCGGAGGACGACCCCAACTACGACATCAAGGCCCTGGCCGTCGAGTGCGCGACCAAGCGCATGTACCCGGACGTGCTCAGCTACGACAAGATCGTCGAGATCACCGGCTCCTTCAAGGCCCCCATGGGATGCCGCTCGTTCCTCCAGGGCTGGGAGGACGAGTCCGGCGAGGACGTGGTCGAGGGCCGCATGAACCTCGGCGTCGTCACGCTCAACCTGCCCCGCATCGCCCTCGAGGCGGAGGGCGACCAGGCCGAGTTCTGGCGCCTGCTCGACGAGCGCCTCGAGACGATGCACGACGCGCTCACCTACCGCATCGACCGGTGCAAGGAGGCGGTGCCGGGCAATGCGCCGATCCTCTACATCCACGGCGCATTCGGGAAGCGGCTCGGGCCCGCCGAGGAGGTCGACACGCTGTTCCGTGACGGGCGCGCGACCGTGTCGCTCGGCTACATCGGCCTCTACGAGGTCGCGGCCGCGTTCTACGGCGGCGAGTGGGAGTCCAACCCCGAGGCCAAGGAGCTCACGGTGCGCGTGCTGCGCACGCTGCGCGACCGGGCGGTGCAGTGGAAGGTCGCGTCGGGCTATCACTTCAGCGTGTACTCGACCCCGTCGGAGAGCCTCACGGACCGCTTCTGCCGGCTCGACAAGGAGCGCTTCGGCACCGTCACGAACATCACCGACAAGGACTACTACACCAACAGCTTCCACTACGACGTGCGCAAGGACCCCACGCCGTTCGAGAAGCTCGACTTCGAGGCGGAGTACGCGCCGCTGACGTCCGGCGGCTTCATCCACTACTGCGAGTACCCGGTGCTGCAGCAGAACCCGAAGGCGCTCGAGGCGGTGTGGGACTACGCGTACGACCGGGTCGGCTACCTCGGCACCAACACCCCGATCGACCGCTGCTACGCATGCGGCTACGCGGGCGACTTCGACCCGACCGCGCGCGGCTTCGCGTGCCCGGCCTGCGGCAACGACGACCCTCGCACGTGCGACGTCGTCAAGCGCACGTGCGGCTACCTGGGCAACCCCCAGCAGCGCCCGATGGTCCACGGACGCCACCAGGAGATCTCCTCGCGCGTCAAGCACATGGACGACGACGTGCGGGTGCCGCTGTCCGCGCTCGACCCCTGCGAGCGGCTCGCGCGCACGCAGGAGGACTGACGATGCACCGCGCTCCCGTGCGCGAGTCCTGGCTGGCCTCGCGGGTCAGCCAGGGCTTCGTCGCGGACTACAAGCCGTTCGTCTTCGTGGACGGCGAGGGCGTGCGGTGCAGCCTGTACGTGAGCGGATGCCTCTTCCAATGCGAGGGCTGCTTCAACGAGGACGCGTGGAGCTTCCGCTGCGGCGAGCCGTACACGCTCGAGCTGGAGGAGCGGATCCTGTCCGACCTCGCGCATCCCGCGGTGCAGGGGGTATCGCTCGTGGGTGGCGAGCCCTTCCTCAACACGGGCACCTGCCTGTCGCTGGTGCGGCGCATGCGCGCGGACCTGCCGGGCAAGGACGTGTGGTGCTGGACCGGCTACACGTTCGAGGAGCTCGTGTCGGAGAGCGAGGACAAGCGGGCGCTGCTGGCCGAGGTCGACGTGCTCGTGGACGGCCCGTTCGAGCTGGCGGACCGCGATCTCACGCTCGCGTTCCGCGGCAGCCGCAACCAGCGCGTGCTCGACGTGCAGGCGTCGCTCGCCGCCGGGCGCGCCGTGCCGTGGGCGGGGCTCGCCTGAGCGTAGGCGGACCCTGCCCTAGACCGCCGGCTGCTGCTGCGTGATGCAGTGGATGCCGCCGCCGCGGTCGAAGATCGGGCGCGCGTCCACGGGCACGATCTCCCGTCCCGGGTAGGCGGCCGCGAGCACCTCGAGCGCCTCCGCGTCGTGCGGGTCGTCGAAGACGCACGCGATGACGGCGCCGTTGAGGACGTAGTGGTTGACGTAGGACCAGTCGACCCAGTCCTCGTCGTCGCGCAGCGTCGCGGGCGCCGGCAGGGCGACGACGTCGAGGGGCGCGCCGTCCGCGTCGGTCGCCGCCGCGAGGACGGCCCGGACCTCCGCCGACACGGCGTGGTCGGGATGGGCCGGGTCGCGCTGCTCGTGCACGAGCACCTGCCCGCCGGGCGTGAAGCACGCGACGATGTCGACGTGGCCGCGCGTGCCGAAGCGCTCGGAGTCGCGCGTGAGGCCGCGGGGGAGCCAGATCACCGTGCGCGCGCCGACCGTGCGCGCGAGCTCCTCCTCGACCTGCGCACGCGTCCACCCGGGGTTGCGGCCCGGGTCGAGCTGCACGGTCTCCGTGACGAGGAAGGTGCCGCGGCCGTCGGTGTGGAGACCGCCGCCCTCGTTGACCATCGGCGAGCCGATGCGCGGGACGCCGGCGCTCGCGAGCGCGGCCCGTGCCGCCAGCGCGTCCTTGTCCCACACCGCCCAGTCCTGCGCGCCCCAGCCGTTGAACACCCAGTCGACGCCCGCGAGGGCGCCGTCCTCCACCACGAAGGTGGGGCCGGCATCCCGGAACCACGCGTCGTCGAGCGGCACCTCGAGGATCTCGATGCGCGGGTCGAGGTGGGCGTCGGCGGCGCCGCGCGCCTCGGGGGAGACGAGCATCGTCAGCGGCTCGCGCGCGACGATCGCGTTCGCGACCGCGGCCCACGTGCGTCGTGCCTCGTCGGCCTCCTCCTCGGTGGCTCCCAGCGTGTAGCCGGTGCTGGGCCAGGCCATCCACGAGCGGGCATGCGGCTCCCACTCGGCGGGCATGCTGCGGTTCATCGGGACTCCTCGGTCTCGGTCAGGCGGGGCGTGCGCGGCGGCGCGACGCGTCGGGGAGCGGCCGCCTCGTAGGCGGCGCCGAGGCGCAGCAGCGCGGCGTCGTCGTAGGCGCGTCCGGCGAGGGTGAGACCCACGGGCATGCCCGTCGAGCGCATCGTCCCCATGGGCACGGTGACCGTCGGGACGCCGAGGTGGCGGACCGCCAGGTTGCCGTTGGCGATCCACACGCCGTTGCGCCAGCCGTGGTCGGCCGAGGCCGGGTCGACGTCCATGTCCGCGCGGCCGACGTCCGCGACGGCCGGGAAGACGACCGCGTCGAGGCCGAGCCCGTCCATCCAGTCCTCGAGGTCGGTGCGGCGGATCGCCTCGAGGCCCGCCAGACCCTCCGCGAGGGTCGGGATGTCCTCGAGGCGGGTGCCGGGGTGCGCGCGCACCCACGCGGGATAGTCGGCGATGTCGTCGTCGAAGCCGTCGTAGCGGTCGGGCAGCGCGCCCTCGGGGTGGGGGAAGATCGTCGCGCCGTCGACGTCCGCGAGGCTGTGCAGGGCCGGGTCGCCGTTGGCGTCGAGGAAGTCCTCCCATGCCCACGCGGACAGGTCGACGATCTCGCGCTCGAGGAAGCCCGCGGGCAGCTCCGGGCGGTCCTTGATGGTGGGCGCGCCGGGGCGGTCGCCCTCGTAGCGGGACACCATCGGAAGGTCGACCTCGACGACGGTCGCGCCCGCCGCCTCGAGGTCGGCGCGCGCCCGCTCCCACAGGGCGATGACGTCGGGGTGCGTGTCGATGCGCGTGCCGGTGGGTCCGCCGATCCCGGGGGACGATGCGGTGCCCGCCTCGGGGTCGGCGTCGACGTACATGCGGGGGACGCCGAGGGTGGCGCCGGCGAGGGACGCGCCGGCGGCGAGGGCCGGGTAGCTGTCGGGGCGGATCTGGGAGGCGCGCGGGAGCTCGACCCACGGCTGCGCCCGCCACAGGTCGCCGCGGGTCTCGGGATCGTCCGCGACGACGACGTCGAGGACCTCGAGCAGGTCGGCCATGGTGCGCGTGTGGGGCACGACGACGTCCATCGTGGGCACGAGCGGCCAGTTGCCTCGCACCGAGATGACGCCCCGCGACGGCGTGTACGCGCACAGCGCGTTGTGGGAGGCGGGGCCGCGGCCGCTGGACCACGTCTCCTCGCCCAGCCCGAAGGCGCACAGGCTCGCCGCCGTGGCCGTGCCGGAGCCGTTGGAGGAGCCCGACGCGAACGGGGCCGTGAGGTGGTCGGCGCTGTAGGGGCTCTCCGCGCGGCCGTAGAGGCCGCGCTGCATGCCGCCGTTGGCCATGGGCGGCATGTTGGTGAGGCCCAGGCAGATCGCCCCGGCGTCGCGCAGGCGCGCGACGGTGAACGCGTCCCGCTGGGCGACGAGGTCCGCGAACGCGGGGCTGCCGGACGCGGCCGTGAGCCCGCGGACGAGGTACGAGTCCTTCGCGGTGTAGGGGATGCCGTCCAGCGGCCCGCGGGTGGTGCCGGCGGCGCGGCGGGCGTCGGACGCCTCCGCCTCGGCGAGCGCGTCGGGGTTGGGCACGACGATCGCGTTGAGGGACGTGGGCGTCCCGGGGGCGTCGTAGGCCGCGGCGCGGGCGGCGTAGGCGCGGACCAGGCCGACCGCGGTCGCCTCGCCGGACTCGAGGGCCGCGCGGAGCTCGGCGATGGTGGCCTCGACGACGTCGAACACGTGCGCTCCCGACTTCCGCGACGCCGCGGGCGCCGACTTGATCACTTGATCAACTGGGCGCGACGCTACAGAATCGTCCCCATGCCGTCAACGACCTCCGCCGCGTCGCCGCGGCTCTCCGGCCCCGAGCGCCGGGCCGCGATCCTCGCGGCCGCGATCGAGCTCGCGCTCTCCGAGGGTCTCGCCTCGCTCACGCTGCGGCGGGTGGGCGAGCGGGCCGGGGTCGCGTCGGGCCTGGTGGCGCACTACGTCGACGGGATGGACGCGCTCGTGGCCGAGGTCTTCACGCGGATCTCGCGGGAGGAGCGAGCCGAGGTCGCGTCGATCGACGGCGTCGCCGCGCTCGTGCGGAGCCTCACCGACGGCAGCCGCGACGCGGTGACGCTGGTCTGGGTGCAGGCCTGGGCCCAGGCCCCCGCGAACGCCGCGCTCGCCGCGGCGGTGCGGGCCGAGATGGACGCGTGGCAGCGCACGCTCGAGGAGCGGCTGCGCGAGGCGGGGGCCGACGACCCCGCGCCGGTGGCACGCGTGCTCCTGGGCATGGTCGACGGGGTCAACGCGCATGCGCTGGCGGGCTGGCGCGATCGCGCCGAGCACGCGCCGCTGCTGCTGCGCTCCCTCGAGGCGATGCTGGGGCGCGAGGCGGGGTCGCTCGGCTGAGTCAGCCGAGGGCCGCGAGCACCGGCGTCATCGTCCGCGCGACCGCCTGGGCGCGGACCGGGTTGCCCGCGGCGTCGAGGCCGGGGGAGTAGGCCGTGATCGCGCCGACGCCCGGGGCCACCGCGACGAGCCCGCCCGCGATGCCGCTCTTCGTCGGCAGCCCCACGGCGCCCATCCACGCGTCCGTCGCCTCGTACATCCCGGCCAGCGCCATCGCCTCGACCGCGACGGCGGCCGCCTCGGCGCCGACGACTCGCGTGCCCTCGACCGGGTCGACACCGCCGTGGGCGAGCACCGCGCCCATGCGGGCGAGGTCGGCGACGGTGATCCCCAGGCATGACTGGTACGTGTAGAGGCGCAGCGCGTCCTCGAGGTCGCAGCCGAGGAGGCCGCGCTCGTCGAGCAGGCCGGCGAGGAGCCGGTTGCGCTGGTTGGTCGCGTGGATCGCGTCCACCATCGGTGCGTCGGCGGCGAGCGCCCGTCCCGCGAAGGCCGACAGCCCGTCGCGGATGGCCGCCTCGCCCGCGCGCACGTCCCCGTCGCCGAGGAGGCTCGACACGGTGATCGCGCCCGGGTTGACCATGGGGTTGGTGCGCCCGTCCGGGGCGGCGGTGATCGCCGCCGGGTCGTTGAACGGCAGGCCGGTCGCCCGCATCCCGGTGAGCGAGCGCACCCGCGCCGCGCCCACCGCGTCGACCGCGACGGCGAGCACGAACGGCTTGGCGACCGACATGAGGATGAAGCGCGCGTCCGCGTGACCCGCCGCCACGGGCGCGGCGTCCCCCGCGTGGACCGCGGCGGCGAGCAGCGCCGGATCCACCGCGGCGAGGGCCGGGTAGACCTGGGTGACGCGCCCGGCAGGCTCGGCCCGCGCCTCGTCAACCGCCGCGGCGAGCAGGGACGGGAGGCGCGGGGTCACGCCGACGATGGTCCCACAGCGGGCGTCGGGCCGCGTCGTCCCCGAGGGCGCGACGCGCGGTGCGTCCCGCATCGGTCGGCGCGTTTCCGGCACGACGGCCTCCGGCCGCGCCCCAGACGCAGGTCCGCCCGCACCCCGAGGGGCGCGGGCGGACCGGGAGATGCCGGAACGCGGGTCTCAGCGGGCGTCGGCCGCCTCGTGACGCGACGCCTCGAGCTCGCGCAGCTCGCGGCGCAGCACCTTGCCCACGTTGTTCTTGGGCAGCACGTCGATGAACTCGATCTCGCGCGGGCGCTTGTAGCCGGTGAGGCGCTCCTTGAGGAAGGCGCGGAGGGTGGCCTCGTCGAGCGCGTCGTCGCGGCGCACCACGAAGAGCTTGGGCACCTCGCCCGAATGCTCGTTCGGGATCGGGATCGCGCCGGCCTCGACCACGCCCGGGTGGAGCATCGCGGCGTCCTCGATCTCGCCGGGGTACACGTTGAACCCGCCGCAGACGATGATCTCCTTCTTGCGGTCGACGATGCGGAAGAAGCCGTCCTCGTCCTCGATCGCGACGTCGCCGGTGAGGAGCCAGCCGTCCTCGGTGAGCACGCGGGAGGTCTCCGCCTCGTTCTTCCAGTAGCCCCGCATCACCTGGGGGCCGCGGACCGCGAGCTCGCCGCGCTCGCCGAGCGGCAGCGGCTTCGCCTCGTCGTCGACGATGCGCACGTCGGTGGACGGCAGCGGCACGCCGATGGTGCCGATGCGCGGCGGCACGTGCGTGGGGTTGACGCTCACCACCGGGGACGCCTCGGTGAGGCCGTAGCCCTCGGTGATGTCGTGGCCCGTGACGGACTTCCAGCGGTCGGACACGGACGAGCGCACCGCCATGCCGCCGCCGACGGTGAGCTTGAGGCGGTCGAAGTCGATGTCGGCGAAGCCCTCGGCGTCGAGCAGCGCGCCCGCGAGCGTGCTCACGAGGATGAGGCCGTCGGGCTTCGTCGCGCCGAGCGTCTTGACGAAGCCGCCCAGGTCGCGCGGGTTGGTGATGAGCACGTTGTGCGAGCCGAAGCGGAAGAAGCCGATGCAGTTCACCGTGAGGGAGAACACGTGGTAGAGCGGCAGCGCGGCGATGATGACCGACTGGCGCTCCTCGCCGAGCGTGTTGCGGATCTGCGCCATGAACTGGTCCTGGTTGGCCAGGAGGTTGCCGTGCGTGAGCACGGCGGCCTTGGCGCCGCCGCCGGTGGTGCCGCCCGTGTACTGGAGGAACGCGACGTCGTCGTGCGTGAGGCCGGGGTCCGCGAGGCGCTCGTGCGCGCCCGCCTTGAGCGCCTTGGTGAAGGGGATCGCCCGCGGCAGATCGTAGTCCGGGACCATCTTCTTCACCTTGGCGGCGACGAAGTTGGTGATCGCGCGCTTCGGCTGGGCCAGGAGGTCGCCCACCTGGGTGACGATGACGTGCTCGAGGGTCGTCTCGGGCAGGATCTCCGCGACCTTGTCCGCGAAGTTCGCGAGGACGACGATCGCCCGGGGCTCCGCGTCACGGAACACGCCCTCCATCTCGCGGGCCGTGTACAGCGGGTTCGCGTTGACGACGATGAGGCCGGCGCGCAGCGCCCCGTAGAGCGCCACCGGGTACTGGAGCAGGTTGGGCATCTGGATGACGATGCGGTCGCCCTTGACCAGGCCGAGGTCGTGCTGGAGGAACGCGGCGAAGCGCGTCGCGAGCCGGTCGACGTCGCGGAACGAGAGCGTGCCGCCGAGGTTCGAGAACGCGACCTTGTCGCCGTGGTTGCGGGCCGCCTCCGCGACCATCTCGCCGAGCGACGCCTCGTGGGCGGGCTCGATCGCGTGCGGCACGCCGGGACCGTAGTAGCGGTACCAGGGACGCTCGTCGCCGTTGACGGGGTCGTAGGCCGGGGGGATCTCAGATGGCATGGGGCGGGTCATCCTCATCGATGGGCGGATAGGGCTGGGGTGCATTGTGGTGCCTGGGCGCTCGCCCGCGCCAATCAACGCGCGGGACCGACATCCAGCAATACGTGGGGTTTCGCACCGTCCTTGGTGGTCACCGCCAAGCGGAGGCCCTCAACGTTGGGGGATACCGCAAGGCCCACGGTACCGGGCAGCAGGATCGGCTTGAGGAAGGCCACGTCGGCGCGGTGCGCGGCGGGCAGCCGGCCCTCGACCGCCGCGAGGGCGCGCGCGTGGGTCCACATGCCGTGGATGATGGGCCGCGCGAATCCGAAGGCGCGCGCCGCCACGCGGCTGGTGTGGATGAGGTTGGGGTCCTGGGAGACGCGGCGGTAGCTGCGTCCGAGGTCCGCGGGCAGGCGCCACCGGGCGATGGGCTCGACGGGCTCCCACGGATCGCGCTCGACCGGCGCGGACTCGCCGGGCACGGTCATGCCGGTCGCGAGGTACGTGCTCACACCCTCCCACACGGTCTCTCCGTCGACCTCGGCGCGCCCGACGAGGTCGAGCATCGCGCCCCGCGCGTGCGGGCGCAGGTTCTCCGCGTGCACCTGCAGCGCGAGGGGCTCGCCGACGCCCACGGCCCGGCGCATCGTCATGGTGTTCGTCGCGTGCACCGCGCCCACGAGCCGCACCGACGACCGCCGGTCGCCCAGCAGCGCGACGTGCAGCGGGAACGTGAGGACGTGGATCCACGTCGCGGGCACGGCGTCGCGCAGCGTGTAGCCGCACACCCGGGAGTAGTCCGCGAGCCGGTCGAGATCCTGGACCACGCCGTCGACCCGCACCGCGTGGTCGGGGATGCGGGCCTCGGTGGCGCGGCTGGGCACGAGCGCGCGGGCGAACGCCGCGCCCATCGCGGGCAGCGCCTCGAGCGTCTCGACGTCGCGCCCCATCAGGCGCCCACCATGTTCTGTCCGCAGACGCGGACGACCTGGCCGGTGACGCCCTGCGAGGCCGGGTCGACGAGGTAGCCGATGGTCTCGGCGACGTCGACGGGCTGCCCGCCCTGGTTGAGGCTGTTGACGCGACGGAAGATCTCGCGCTGGACGAACGGGATCCGCTGGGTCATCTCGGTCTCGATGAAGCCGGGCGCGACCGCGTTGGCGGTGATGCCCCGCTCAGCGAGGTCGGGGGCCATCGCGATGACGAGGCCCGCGACCCCGGCCTTCGAGGCCGCGTAGTTGGTCTGGCCCTTGTTGCCCGCGAGGCCCGACGTGGACGCGACGCCGACGATGCGGCCGTCGTCGGCCATGCCGCCCGCGGTGCCGGGATCGAGCAGGACGGCGTTGATGCGCATCTCGGCCGCGAGGTTGACGTCGAGGACCGAGCCCCAGCGCGCGGCGTCGGTGTTGACGAGCATCTTGTCGCGCGTGATGCCCGCGTTGTGCACCATCGCGTGGATGCGGGTGCCGCGCGCGGCGACGTGCTCGGCGATCCTCGCGCCCGCATCGTCCGCGGTGATGTCGAGCTGGAGCGCGGTACCGCCGACCTCGTTGGCGACCGCCGCGAGCTGCTCGCCGGCGGCGGGGATGTCGACCGCGACGATCGTGGCGCCGTCGCGGGCGAGGGTGCGCGCGATCGCCGCGCCGATGCCGCGGGCCGCGCCGGTGACGACGCACACCCGGCCCTCGAGCGGGCGGTCCTCGAGGCGGTCGACCGTTCCGCTGCCGGGGCGCACGTGCCAGGACTGGCCGTCGACGAAGGCCGATCGGCCCTGGAGCACGAAGCCGAGGGTCGAGACGAGGTCGCCCGCCTCGACGCCGTCGTGCGCGTAGAGGAGGGTCGCGGTCGCGCCGCCGCGCAGCTCCTTCGCGACGGTGCGGTTGATGCCGTCGAGTGCGCGGGCCACCGCGTCGGCCTCCCAGCCGCGGCCGGTGCCCGGGCGCGCCACCACGACGATGCGGCCGGAGCGCTCGATGCCGCGGACCGCGGGGCGCAGCACGGCGCGCAGGCCCTCGAGCTCGGCGACGGTGCGCACGTCGGTCGCGTCGACCACGAGCGCGCCGATGCGGTCGCCGTAGCCGGGGGCGTCGCCGCCCGCGTCGACGACCGGGGCCTCGTGGGACCGGCCCAGCAGGGCCAGGGTGTCCGCGACGAGGGTGGACGCGCCTAGCGGCGCGAGGACGATGGGCCCGTGGGGGAACGCCCGGCCCCGGCGCAGGCGCGGCGGCTCGGCGAGGCCGGCCTTGGCGGCGACCTTGCGGCCGGCGGGGGAGTAGTACGCCTTCTCGACGATGCTCATCACACGGCCTCCAGGATCGCGACGACGCCCTGGCCGCCCGCGGCGCACACGGAGATGAGGCCGCGGGAGCCGGGCCCGCGCTCGTGGAGGAGCTTGGCGAGCGTGGGGACGATGCGGGCGCCGGTGGCGGCGAACGGGTGGCCGGCGGCGAGGGACGAGCCGGTGACGTTGAGCCGCGCGCGGTCGATCGTGCCGATCGGGCCCTCGAGGCCGAGCGAGCGGCAGTAGTCCTCGTCCTGCCACGCCTTGAGCGTCGCGAGCACCGTCGAGGCGAAGGCCTCGTGGATCTCGAACAGGTCGATGTCGTCGACCGTGAGGCCCTGGCGCGCGAGCAGGCGGCCCGTCGCGCCCACCGGCGCGAGCAGCAGGTCCGCGCCGCCCGGGTGGTCGACGGCGGCGACCTCGGCATCCACGATGCGCGCCCACGGGGTGAGGTGGTGCTCGGCGGCCCACTCCTCGCTCGCGAGCAGCACCGCGGCGGCGCCGTCGGACAGCGGCGTGGAGTTGCCCGCGGTCATCGTGCCGTCGGGGCCGCCGAAGGCCGGCTTGAGGGCGCCGAGCTTCTCGACGCTCGTGTCGGGGCGCAGGACCGCGTCGCGCGTGACGCCGAGGTACGGCGTGACGAGGTCGTCGAAGAAGCCCCGCTCCCACGCCTCGGCGAGTCGGTGGTGGCTGGCGGCGGCGAGCTCGTCCTGCGACGCGCGGTCGATGTCCCAGCGCGTCGTGGTGAGCGCCTGGTGGTCGCCCATCGACAGGCCGGTGCGCGGCTCGGCGACGCGGGGCGCGGCCGGCGCCAGGTGCGCGGGGCGGATCTTCGCGAAGGCGGCGAGGCGCTCCTTGGCGCTGCGGGCGCGGGAGGCCTCCAGCAGGATGCGGCGGAGCGGGTCGCTCACGGCGATGGGTGCGTCGGAGGCCGAGTCGACGCCCGCGGCGATGCCGTGGGAGAGCTGCCCGAGCGCGATCTTGTTCGCGATGTACATGGTGGTCTCGAGGCCCGTCGCGCAGGCCTGCTGCAGGTCGCAGGCGGGCGTCTCGGGAGCCAGCGCGGAGCTCAGCACCGCCTCGCGGGTGAGGTTGAAGTCGTTCGGGTGCTTGAGGACCGCGCCGCCGGCGACCTCCCCGATGCGCTCGCCCGCGAGCCCGGCGCGGGCGACGAGCCCGTCCAGGGCGGCGGTGAGCATGTCATGGTTGGACGCCCGTGCGTACCGTCCTCCCGCCTTGGCGAACGGGATGCGATTCCCTCCGACGACCACGACCTTGTGGTGCATAGCTCCTCCGATGCGTCTCGGTGACTAACCGGTACCGACGGTAGCAGATACCGCGAGTACTGGTTATGGTGGGGTCATGGTTACCGATGGCAGGGACACCCGCTGGGAGCAGCATCGCGTCGACAGGCGCCGCGAGCTGGTCTCCCACGCCCTGCGCGCCATCCGCGTGCACGGGCCCGGCGTGGCGATGGAGGACATCGCGACGCGGGCGGGCACCTCGAAGACGGTCATCTACCGCCACTTCGGGGACCGCGCGGGGCTGTACGGCGCGATCGTCGAGGCCGTGCACGACTACATCCACTCGGGCCTCACCGCCGCGCTCGAGCTCACCGACCCCGCCGACCTCGGCCGCATGGCCGGCGACCTCGCGGACGCCTACCTCGGGCTCGTCGAGCACGACCCGCACATCTACCGCTTCGTGCTCGCGGCACCGGCGGCGCAGGGCTCGCCCGACTCCGACCCGGCGGGCGCGCTGCCGGAGATCATGGGACGCCACGTCTCCGCCGCGATCGCCGGGCGGCTCGAGGACTCCGGGCTCGACGCCTCGTCCGCCACGATCTGGGGCCACGGCCTCGTCGGCTTCATCCGTGCCGCCGCCGACCAGTGGATGCTGACCGAGCCGCGGCCCCCGCGCGCCGAGGTGGTCACCCACATCACCGCACTCTTCACGCCCGGCTTCAAGGGCGCGATCGCCCCCTGACCCCCACCCACCGATCGAAGGAGCAACAATGACGTTGACCGACGAGACCCCCGCCCCGCTCGCGGACGAGCGCCTCACCACGCTGGGCGCGTCCCTGCGCGCCGCGCTGGACGGTCCGTACGCGGCCGAGCGCGCCGTCAACCGTGCGACGTATCCCGCCGAGGGTGCGCTGCGGCCGGTGGAGCTGGGCATCGAGGACTCGCGCGACTGGACGCTCGCGCGGCTGCGGGCGCTCGACGCGGCCGGCTTCGGGTCGGCCGGGGTCCCGGAGCGGCACGGCGCGCATGCGGATCCGCTCGAGGCCGTGCTCACGTTCGAGACGCTCGCGCAGACGGACCTGTCGGTCACCATCAAGTCGGGCGTGCAGTTTGGGCTCTTCGGCGGCGCGATCGCGAACCTCGGCACCGCGTGGCACCACGACACCTTCCTCCCGGGCGTGACGTCGATGGAGCTGCTCGGGTGCTTCGCGATGACCGAGCTGGGCCACGGCTCCGACGTCGCGAGCCTCGAGACCACGATCACGTACCTGCCCGACACGGACGAGTTCGAGGTGGACTCGCCCACGGACGCCTCGACCAAGGCGTACATCGGCAACGCCGCGCGCGACGGACGCATGGCCGCGGTCTTCGGCCAGCTCGTGGTCGCGGGGGAGCGGCACGGCGTCCACACCATCCTCGTCCCGATCCGCGACGACGCCGGGCGCGCGCTCCCGGGCGTGACGACCGGCGACCACGGCCACAAGGGCGGGCTGCTGGGCATCGACAACGGCACGCTCCGCTTCGAGCGCGTGCGCGTGCCGCGCCGCATGCTGCTCGACCGCTACGGCGGCGTGGGCGAGGACGGCGCCTACCGCTCGGACATCGCCGACCCCAACCGGCGCTTCTTCACGATGCTCGGCACGCTCGTGCGGGGACGCGTCTGCGTGGGCGGCGGCGGCGCGATGGCGGCGCGCCGCGCGCTGTCGATCGCGACCCGGCACGCGCTGCGCCGCCGCCAGTTCCCGGCGCCCGGCCGCCCCGACGGCGTGCTGCTGCTCGACTACGTGGTGCACCAGCGGCGCCTGCTGCCGCTCGTCGCCCGCGCGTACGCCTACGGCGCGGCGCAGAACGAGCTCATCGGCGCGCTCGTGCACGTCCAGGGCGAGGACGAGAGCACCGAGCGCGACCAGCGCGAGCTCGAGACCTTCGCGGCCGGCATGAAGGCCATGCAGACGTGGTTCGCCAACCGCGCGGTGCAGGAGGCGCGCGAGGCGTGCGGCGGCGCCGGCTACCTCAGCGAGAACGAGCTCACCGCGCTGCGCGGCGACGTCGACATCTTCGCGACCTTCGAGGGTGACAACACCGTGCTCATGCAGCTCGTCACCAAGGCGCTGCTCACCGACTACAAGCACGCGTGGAGCGCGCTCGACCGCTCGGGCGTGGTGCAGGCGACCACCAAGGCGGTCGGGGAGATGGTGATGGAGCGCACCGCCGCGGGCCTCATGCTCGACCGGCTCGCGAGCACCGCGCGCCGCCGCCCCGAGGAGACGACGCTCGTCGACCGCGGCTGGCACGCGCTCATGTTCGAGGACCGCGAGCGCCACGCGCTCGAGTCGCTCGCGCGCCGCATGCGGGCCGCCGCCAAGAGCGGAGGCGACCAGTTCGAGGCGTTCAACAAGCTCGGCCCGCACGTGCAGTTCGTCGCGCGGGCCCACATGGAGCGGGTCACGCTCGCGGCGCTCGTCACGCTCGTGGACGCGTGCGAGGACGGGGAGGCGCGCGAGGTGCTCGAGCGCGTGTGCAGCCTGTACGCGCTGTCGAGCATCGCGGGCGACCGGGCCTGGTTCCTCGAGCACAACCGTGTCACCGCGGCCCGCTCGAAGGCCATCGGCGACCAGATCGACGCGCTGTGCCGCGAGCTGCGGCCCCACGCGCTCGCGCTGGTGGAGGGCCTCGGGATCCCGCGCGACTGGCTGACCGCCCCCGTGCTCGACGCGTAGACCCCACGCCGCCGGGGGAGCGGGCGGGAATCGCTCGGGCCCCCGCGTGGTTGACTGAGCGGGCGGGGCGCCATCCCCCCTCAGCGCCCCGCCCCGCTCGACGACGAGCGACTCCCAGCTCCTCGTCACAGATCGGGCCCCATGACCACGCTCAGCCCCGCGCGCACGCGCCTGGCCTTGCTCGCCCTGGCCCTCGGCGGCTTCGGCATCGGCACCACGGAGTTCGTCGCGATGGGGCTGCTGCCCGACATCGCGCGCGACCTGCTGCCGACCCTCTACTCGCAGGACCCGGACGCCGCGATCGCGAAGGCGGGCATCGTCATCTCCGCGTACGCGATCGGCGTCGTCATCGGCGCCCCCACGATCGCCGCCGTCGCCGCGCGCTTCCCGCGCAAGGCGCTCCTCACCGTCCTCGCCGTCGCGTTCACGCTGGGCACCGTCGCGTCGGCCCTCGCGCCGACCTTCGAGACGGTGGTCGTGGCGCGCGTCCTCGCGGGGCTGCCCCACGGCGCGTACTTCGGCGTCGCCGCCCTCGCAGCGGCGGACCTCATGGGCCCCGGCAAGCGCGGCCGCGCCGTCGCCTTCGTGCTGTCCGGCCTCACCATCGCCAACGTCGTCGGCGTGCCGGTCGTCACGTGGATCGGTCAGCAGGCGGGCTGGCGCGTGGCCTACCTCGGCGTCGCCGCGATCTTCGCGCTCACGACCGCCGCGATCGCGCTGCTCGTGCCGCGCGCGCCCGGCGACCCGCATGCCACCGTGCGCCGCGAGCTGTCCGCGTTCGGCAGGCCCGCCGTCTGGTTCGCCCTCGCGACCGGGGCGCTCGGCTTCGGCGGCTTCTTCGCCGTGTACTCCTACGTGTCGCCGCTCGCGACCCAGGTGACCGGCACGAGCGAGGCGTTCGTGCCCCTCGCGCTCGTCGTGCTCGGCCTCGGCATGACGGCCGGCAACGTCGTCGGCGGGCGCATGGCGGACGACGGCGCGATGCGCGCGGTGTTCCGCCTCTTCGGCGCCTTCGCCGGCTCGCTGCTGATCCTCGCGCTCGCGTCCGGCACCGTGCCGGGCCTGCTGCTCGGGCTCTTCCTCGTCGGCGCCTCGGCGGCCGCGATCTCCCCGGCCATCCAGACCCGCCTCATGGACGTCGCCGGCGACAGCCAGACCATCGCGGCGGCCGTCAACCACTCGGCGCTCAACCTCGGCAACAGCCTGGGCGCGTTCCTCGGCGGCGCCGTCATCGCCGCCGGCTGGGGCTACCTCGCGCCCACCTGGGTGGGGCTCGCGCTGTGCGTGCCGGGCGTCCTCGCCGCCGTCGCCGGGTGGGCGGTCACCCGGGTCCCGGCGGACGATGCGATACCCTCCTTGGCGGCCGACGACGACCGGGTCGCGGCGCGTCCCGGCTCCTGACGCGGCCGCCGCACCGCCCCCGCAGGGGCGGACCGCACGCCCGCGCTTCACCGGAGGACCCCCGTGACCGTCATCGAGCCGCCCGTCGACATCAAGAAGCACGCCCTCTGGGAGGACGTGCTCGCGCTGCTCATCGGCTCGTTCCTCATGTCGTGGGGCATGTACCTGCTCAACGCGATCGACGGCGTCACCGGCGGCCTCGCGGGCGTCGCGTTCCTCACGAGCTACGTGTCGGGCTGGCAGCTCGGGCTCGTCTACTTCCTCGTCAACGTGCCGTTCTACTGGCTCGCCGTGCGCCGCATGGGCTGGGCCTTCACCCTGAAGACGCTGTCCGCCGTCGCCCTCATCTCGGTCGGCGTGGGCCTGCACCCGCACTTCATCGACGTGTCGGCGCTCGACCCCATGTACGCGGCGATCTTCGCGGGCCTCGCGGTCGGCACCGGCATGATCGTGCTGTTCCGCCACGGGGCGAGCGCCGGCGGCTTCGGCATCCTCGCGCAGTTCCTCCAGAAGACCCGCGGCTGGCGCGCCGGCTACGTCCAGCTCGCGCTCGACATCGTCGTCATCGGCGCGTCCGTGGCGCTCGTCGAGCCGTGGATCCTGGTGTGCTCGATCGTCGGCGGCGTCCTGCTCAACCTCGTGGTGGCGATCAACCACCGCCCGGGCCGCTACTTCGGCTGAGCCGACGCGGCGGCCAGCGCCGCCCGCACGTCCGCGGCGATCGCGGACGGCTCCGTCGTCGGCGCGTAGCGGCGGATCACCCGCCCGTCGGCCCCGACGAGGAACTTGGTGAAGTTCCACTTGATGCGACCGCCCGTGAGGCCGCGCGTCTCGCCCTTGAGCCACCGGTAGAGCGGGTGCGCGTCGCGGCCGTTGACGTCGATCCGCGCGAACATCGGGAACGAGACGCCGTAGTTCCGCGCGCAGAACTCGCCGATCTCCTCGGACGGGCCGGGCTCCTGGCCCGCGAACTGGTTGCACGGGAAGCCGAGGATCACCAAGCCCTCGTCGCGGAGCTCCCGGTGAAGCGCCTCGAGCCCCTCGAACTGCGGGGTGAGGCCGCACCGCGACGCGGTGTTGACGACGAGGACCACCCGGCCCGCGTAGTCGGCGAGCGGGCGCTCGTCGCCCTCGAGGGTGGTCGCGGAGAAGTCGTGGAGCGTCGGCATCCGTCCATTCTGGCACCGGCGCGTGCGTAGGCGGAAGCGACCCTGGGCAGGCAGGATGGAGGCGAGCACGGAGGGAGCGGCCATGGACGCGAGCGGGTGGCGCCTGGCCTTCGTGCGCCTCACGCGGCGCCTGTGGTTCCGGCTCGCGGCCTTCGCCGGCGGCGCCGTCGCGGTCGCGCTCCTCGCGGGCGCGGCGGGCTCGTGGCCCACCGCGGTGCTCGACGTGGACCTCGGCCAGGGCGCGGTGCGGACGCTGCTGCAGATCCTCGCGACGTCGATGCTCGCGGTCACCACGTTCTCGCTCACCGTGATGGTGTCGGCCTACGCCACGGCCGCCTCGGTCTCGACGCCGCGCGCCACCCAGCTGCTCGTGCAGGACCAGACCTCGCAGCACGCGCTCGCCACGTTCCTCGGCGCCTTCGTCTACTCGATCGTGGGCATCGCCGCCCTGTCGACCGGCTACTACGGCGAGGAGGGGCGCATCGTCCTCTACGCCGGCACGCTCGTCGTCATCGCGATCGTCGTGCTCACGCTGCTGCGCTGGATCCAGCACCTCGTCGACTTCGGCCGCATGTCCGACGTGCTCGACCGCGTCGAGCGCGCCGCGTGCGACGCCGCGACCGACGCGGCCCTCCACCCCCATCTGGGAGGAGCGGCGCCGGTGGCGGTCCCCCCGCAGGCGTGGGCCGTGACCGCCGCCGAGCCGGGCGTGGTCACCCACCTCGACATGGCGGCGCTGTCCGCCGCCGCCGACGCGTCGGCGGTCCGCGTCCACGTGCGCGTCCGCGCCGGCGCGTCCGTCGCGCGGGGCGAGGAGCTCGCGCGCGTCGAGGGCCCGCGCGCCGACGACGTCGCCGACGCCGTGCGCGGCGCGTTCCTCGTGGAGCGGCACCGCACGTACGACCAGGACCCGCGGCTGGGGCTCGTCGCGCTCGGCGAGATCGGCAGCCGCGCCCTGTCGCCGTCCACCAACGACCCGGGCACCGCGATCGAGGCGCTCAACGCCATCCAGCGGGTGCTGACCGCGGCGCTCACCACCGAGCCCGACCCGGACACGGCGCACCCGTACGTCCACGTCCCGTCCGTCCCGCTCGCCGACCTCGTGGAGGACGGCATCCGCCCCATCGCCCGCGACGGCGCGGCCCTCGTCGAGGTGGGGCTGCGGGTGCAGCGCGTGCTCGGCGGGCTGCTGGGGATCGCGGCACCGGAGGACGCGGCGGTGCTCCGCGAGGCCTCCCGTCGCGCCGAGCGGCGCGCGACCGCGCGCCTGGACGATCCGCGCGACCTCGAGCTCGTGGCTCGCGCATCCGCCCGCGCCCGCGGGGAGTCCGCGTGACGCGTCCGCCCCGCCTGCCCGCGCACCGCGACCCGGGGGACAGCTGGGCCGTCGCGCCCGACGGCACGCGCTACTGGGGCGCCTTCGGCGCCGCGGGGCTGCTCGCGCACGATCCGGGCCGGGGCATCCTGCTCCAGCATCGCGCGGCGTGGAGCCATCACGGCGGCACGTGGGGCATCCCCGGGGGCGCGCGCCACCAGGGCGAGTCGCCGCTGGCGGCCGCGCTGCGGGAGGCCGCGGAGGAGGCGGGCGCGCCCGCCGATCGGCTCCGGCCTGCCGCCGTGCACGTGCTCGACCGGAAGGTGTGGACCTACACGACCGTCGTGGCCGAGGTCACGGCGGCCTTCGAGCCGGTGGCCGGCGACGAGGAGAGCCTCGAGCTCGCGTGGGTGCCCGTGGACGAGGTGGCCGCGCGCGACCTCCACCCGGGCTTCGCCGCCTCGTGGCCGGTGCTGCGGGAGGCCCTCGCGCATCGTCCCGTGCTCGTCGTCGACGCGGCCAACGTCGTGGGCTCGGTCCCCGACGGGTGGTGGCACGACCGCGCGGGCGCGGCGCAGCGGCTCGTCGACCGGCTGGCGCGGCTCGCCTCGACCGGCGTCGACGCCGGGTCGCTCGGGCTCCCGCTCGACCGCTGGTACCCGCGCGTCACCGCGGTCCTCGAGGGGGCCGCGCGAGGCGCGCGGTCCGGGCCGGCGGTGCGGGTGGTCGACGCCCCCGGCAGCGGGGACGATGCGGTGGTCGCGCATGCCCGGGCGCTGTCCGCGGAGGGGTGGCACGCGACCGTCGTCACGTCGGATCGCGGGCTGCGCGAGCGCGTCGCGAGCGACGCCCAGGTGCGCGGCGCGGGCTGGCTGCTCGCGCTGCTCGACGCCGCCGATCAGTCCGGGTGATGGAGCCGGTAGAACCGGAAGAAGGCGAAGTCCTCGATGGGCAGCACCGTGACGTCCGCGAAGCCCGCGTCGGCGGCGTAGCCCCGCAGCACCGCCGGGCGCATCACGGTGCCGGTCGCGGCGGTCGGGGTCGCGGACATGCTGTCGGGAAGGCACACGAGGATGCTGTAGCCGTACATCAGCCGCTCGACGTCGTCGCCCGGCTCCGCCGGCTGCTCGGCGACGGCCTCGTCCATCACCACGACCGCGCCGTCCTCGCGCACGGCGCCGCGGATGGCCTCCAGCGCCTCGACGGGCTGGGGCATGTCGTGCAGCGCCTCGAGCACGAAGGCCGCGTCGTACGGGCCCTCGAGGCTCCCGGCGTCCTGCTCGAGGAACTCGACCCGGTCGGACAGGCCCGCCTCGGCGGCGTTGGCCCGCGCCTGGACGATCGACGGCCCGTCGACGTCGATGCCGGTGACGCGCGCCTCGGGATAGGCCCGCGCGAGGGCCAGGGCGGACCACCCCGCGCCGCACGCGACGTCGGCGATGCGGGCGCCCGGGCGGGACAGGATCCCGTCGAGCTCCGGCACGGAGGCGAGCGCCGGCGCGAGCATGGTGTCGAACCACGGGCGGTTGACCTCGGCCTGCGCCCAGCGCGCATCGTCGCCGAGGTCCGCCCAGCTCACCCCGCCGCCGCCGCGGTAGGCCTCGAGGAGGGCGGGCATCTGCGTCGCCGCCGCGGCGACCATGCGCGCGATCGGGGCGGCGTACGCGAGCGAGCTGCCGTCGGTGAGCGCCTCGGCGGCGCCGGGCGGCAGCGCGAAGGTCCGCTCGCCGTCGGCCTCGGCCGCGGTGACCATGCCGGCGGCCGCCTGATGCTCGAGCCATTCGCGCGCGTAGCGGACGTTGGTGCCGGTGGCCGCCGCGAGGGACGCGGCCGTGTGCGGCCCGGAGTCCGCGAGGGCGCGATACCAGCCGAGCCTGTCGCCCAGATGGATCGCGAGCGTCTCCATGGCCGCCATCGCGGAGCCGACCACGTGCTCCGCCCACTCGTCCGCCGGGGCATGCGCGTGCGGTGACATGCCGGCTCCTCCCCGTCGCCCCGCGGTGGGCGACCGCCTCCCCCCATCCGAACCCGGGGGAGGGCCCGCGTCAAACGGGGAGGTGCGCCGCGAGGAAGGACCGGACGTCGTCCATCTCCTCCTCGCAGATCGAGTGGCCCAGCCCGGGGTACACGTGGGTCTCCGCCGTCGCGTGGTCCGCGAGGAAGGCCCGCGTGCGCGCCACCGCGTCGGGCCAGACCACGGGATCCGCGTCGCCCCGACCCCAGAACACGGCCGGACGGGCCTCGGCGAGCAGGGTGTCGGCCGGCTGCGGGTCGACGGGCACGAAGCCCGCGAGCACCACCGGCGCGACCACGCGCTCGGGGCGCGTGCGCAGCAGCTGGAGCGCCATGAGGCCGCCCTGGGAGAAGCCCATCGGGACGATGCGCGCGTCGTCGGCGAGGTGGGCGTCGACCCACGCCCACACGGCGTCGGTGGCCTCCTCGATCGCCGCCTGCTCCATGCCGCCGTCGGGCGACAGCGGGAACCAGGCCGCGCCGCCGTAGCCCATGTCGAGGGGCGCGCGCAGGGACGCCCACGGCAGTCCCGACGGCAGCCAGCGCGCGAGGCCCGGCAGGTCGCGCTCGTGCGAGCCGAAGCCGTGGAGCAGCAGGGCGACGGCGGGCGAGGACGCGTCGGGCAGGACGGGGGAGAGGACGGAGCGCAGGTGTGCCACGCGCCCAGTATCGCGGCTCCCGCGCCCGTGCCGCGTCCGCGCGTACGATGCGGTGGCATGAGCGAGCACACCGCCGGCGCCGACGAGGGCCGCGACATCGAGCGCGCGCGCATCGTCGCGTACCTCGCGTTCCACGAGCACAGCGCGCGGGCCAAGGCCACGGCCGCGCAGTCGGACGAGTCGCGGATCTACCAGACCACGATCGCGAACGCGATGCAGGCGATGCGCGAGGCCATCGAGGGCGGCTTCCACTGGAAGGCCGACCTCTGACGCGTGCCGCCGGGTCCCGTTGCGCGGGCCGGACCGCGCGCCTAGTGTCCAGATGACGGCTCCCACGGGCGCGCAACGGCGCGCGATCCCACGACAGGAGGCCCAGTGCACCGCGAAGTGACCGTCTTCGGCAGCGCGAACGCGGATCTGCGGGTCCTCGTCGACGCGCCGCCGGTGCGCGGCGAGGTCAAGGTCGCGCACGACCTCGAGATGGGTCCCGGCGGCAAGGGCCTCAACCAGGCCGTCGCGGCGGCGCGCATGGGCGCGCGCACCACCTTCGTGGGCGCGGTGGGCACGGACGACCACGGCGCGATGCTGTTGCGCTGCCTCGCCGAGGCGGGGGTCGAGGCGTGCGTCGACGAGGTCGAGGGCCGGGCCACGGGCGCGGCGCTCATCGCGGTCGACGACGACGGCGACATCACCGTGATCGAGCTCCCCGGCGCGAACGCGACGCTCGACGTGCTGTCCGACCGCGCCGACCACGTCGTCACCCACACCGCGGTGCTGCTGCTCCAGCTGGAGAGCCCCGTCACCGGATCCGCGCAGGCCGCGGCGCTGGCGGGCGACGAGGGCGCGACGGTGGTCCTCAACGCCGGACCCCGCGGCGCCACGGCCGCGGGCATGCTGCACCTGGTCGACGTGCTCGTCGCCGACGAGGAGGAGGCGGCCGCCCTCGCGGGGATGGACGATGCGAGCCCCGAGGAGCTCGCGGCGGCGCTCGCCGCGAAGGTGCCGGCGGTGATCGTGTTCGGCGGGCTGCGGGGCTCCGTGCTCGCCGACGGCGCGGGCGTGCGATCGCTGCCGCGGTACGTCGCGCACGCGCTCGATGCCTCCGCGGTGACCGACACGTTCTGCGGGGCGCTCGCCGCCGGGCTCTCCCAGGGCGCGGGCGTCGAGGCCGCCGCGGCGCGCGCGGTCGCCGCGGCCGCCCTCGCGATCCAGCGACCGGGCTCGGCGGACTCGATCCCGACCCACGACGACGTCGACGAGTTCCTCGCGCTGCAGCAGGCCGGCTGACGCCGCCGGCCGTCCGCCGAGGCGCGTGAGAGGGTGGCCGCATGGCTACCCCCCACATCCGCGCCGAGCGCGGCCAGATCGCCGACCGCGTCATCATGCCGGGCGACCCGCGTCGCGCCGAGCGCATCGCGCGCGACTACCTCGAGGACGCCGAGCTCGTCACCGACGTGCGCGGCATCCTCGGCTTCACGGGCACGTGGGAGGGACGCCGCGTCACCGCGATGGCGTCCGGCATGGGCGCGCCGTCCATCACGATCTACGCGACCGAGCTCGCGCGCGAGTACGGCGTCCGGCAGATCGTCCGCGTCGGCACGTGCGGCGGCATGAGCACGGACGTGGCGGTGCGGGACGTCGTCATCGCGACCGGCGCCCACACGGACTCCACCATGACGGCGAGCCGCATCCCGGGCGTCCAGTTCAGCCACCTCGCGGACTTCTCGCTCGCGCGCGCGGCGGTCGAGGAGGCCGAACGGCGCGGCGGGGACGCCGCGGTCCACGCGGGTGCGGTGTTCACCTCGGACCACTTCTACCTCGAGCGCCCGGCGCTGACCGAGGCGCTGACGGCGCACGGCACGCTCGCGGTGGAGATGGAGGCCGCGGCGCTCTACGCGGTCGGCGCGGCGGAGCGGATCCGCACCCTCGCGATCGTCACAGTCTCCGACCACCTGGTGACGGGTGAGAGCATGACCGCGGACGAGCGGGAGACGCAGTTCGACGCGGCCGCGCGGATCGCGCTCGCGCTCTGACGGGGCGCGGGCCGGCTCCTCAGCGTGCCGCGCTCGCCCGGGCGGCGGCGACGAACCCGTCCCACACGGCGGTGAGCTCGTCGTGCTCGGGGTGCCACTGCAGCGCGAGGCAGAACGCCTGCGCCGGGTCCTCGATGGCCTCGACCAGGCCGTGCACCGAGCGTGCGGCCACGACGAGCCCCTCGCCCAGCCTGTCGATCGCCTGGTGGTGGTACATGGGCACCTCGCGCTCGAGCGGGTGCAGCGTCGCGAGCAGGGTGTCGGGCAGCACGCTGACGCCGAGGTCGCGGAAGATCGCGTCGCCCATCTGGTAGTCGTCGTGGCCGACGACGTCCGGGACGTGCTGGTGGAGCGTGCCGCCCCGCGCGACGTTGAGGACCTGCGCGCCGCGGCACACGCCGAGGATCGGCATGCCCTGCGCGGTCGCCTCCCGCACGAGCGCGATCTCCCACGCGTCGCGGCCCGCACGCGGCGCGTCGCACCGCTCGTGCGCGTCCGCCCCGTAGACCGCGGGGTCGACGTCGTAGCCGCCCGTGAGGTAGAGCGCGTCGACGCGGGCGAGCGCATCGGCGGCGAGCGCGGGGTCCTGCTCGGGCAGCACCGCGACCACGGCGCCGGCGGCGCGCAGCGGGGCGATGTAGTCGTCGGGCAGCCACACGGCGGGCATGTCGTGCCACGTGCCCATGCTCGACTCCTCGACATAGGACGTCGCGCCGATCACCGGTGCAGCCATGGTTCCCCCGAATCCCCGGGGCGCCGCCGCCCCTGGTGCAGGAATCTAGCGTTCCTGGGAGGGCCCGATGACCACCTTGCCCCGATTGCACCGTCCACGACGGGCCGGGCCGACCGCGCCTCGTCCGCGGCTAGGCTGGAGGCCGCCGACAGACCAGGAGGGACGATGACCCACCCCGACGCGTTCCACGTGCCGGACGGACCTCACGACATCAGGCTGGTCGTGTGCGACATGGACGGCACGCTGCTCGACGCCGCCAAGCAGATCCCGGACGCGCTGTGGCCGCTCGTCGAGCACATGCACGAGCGCGGCATCCTGTTCGCCCCCGCCTCGGGGCGTCAGCACGCGACGCTCGCCCGCCAGTTCGCGCGGCTGGGCGACGGGCTGGTCGTGATCGCGGAGAACGGCGCGTACGTGCGCCGCGGCGACGCGGAGATCTCGTCGTCGCCGATCCCGTCGGCGACCGTGCCCGACATCGTCCGGGCCGTGAGGGACCACGCGGCGGCGGGCTACGACGTGGGCGCGGTCCTGTGCGGCAAGCGCTCGGCGTACGTCGAGCGCGCCGACGAGGCCTTCCTGTCCCGTTCCCAGCCGTACTACGCGGCGCTCGAGATCGTCGAGGACCTGGCGGCCGTCGAGGACGAGTTCCTCAAGGTCGCCGTCTACGACTTCGGGGACGCGGCGCACGACACGGCGCCGGTGCTCGCGCGCTTCGACGGCGCGCTCAAGGTGGTGGTCTCGGACCGGCACTGGATCGACATCATGGGCGCCCGCGTCGACAAGGGCGTGGCGGTCCGCCGTCTCCAGGAGGCGCTGGGGATCACGCCGGGGCAGACGGTCGTCTTCGGCGACTACCTCAACGACCTCGAGATGATGGACGCGTCGGAGCTGTCCTTCGCGATGGCCAACGCGCACCCGGACGTCGCGGAGCGCGCCCGCTACCGGGCGCCCTCCAACGAGGACGCGGGCGTCATCACGACGCTGCGCCGGCTCCTCGACCATCCCGTCGGCTGATACCCCCTGGGGTATGCTTCCCGGATGGACGTCCTGATCTCGCTGCGCCGCTGGCCCGCGCGCCGGTGGCTCGTCGCGCTCGGCACCGCCGTCGCCACGTACCTCTTCATCGCGCTCCCCACCGACCTGGTCCCGAACCCCGTGTTCGGCCGCGAGATCCCGCCCACCGCGTGGTCGTACTGGGCCCTCGCGATCTCCGCGGTGCTGTCCGGCCTGCTCGCGGCGACCTACGTCGCGACACCCGAGGAGGCCAAGGCGCAGCGCGACGGCAAGCTCGGCATGGCGGGGGCGTTCGTCACGTTCTTCGCCGTCGGCTGCCCCGTGTGCAACAAGCTCGTCCTGCTCGCGCTCGGCTACACGGGCGCCATCCAGTTCTTCGAGCCGATCCAGCCCTATCTCGCCGTCGGCGCGATCGTGCTGCTCGGCTGGGCCCTCACGTCTCGCGTGCGGAACGAGTACGCGTGCACGCTTCCCACGCGCGACCGCGTGGGGGTCTGAGCCGCGGCCTCGCGGCGCGCCTCGGCGTCGGCATGCGCAAGAACGCCCCCGCGCCCTAACGTGGGAGGTGGAGGGTGGATCCGGGTGCGACGGCGACCGCCGGCGGACCCCCACCGGGCGAAGGAGCACGTGATGACGGTCTCGAGCAGGGCGACGGCGAACTGGTACAGCGGGCTGACGACCGGTCAGGGCAAGGCGACGCTCGCGTCGGGCAACGGCGAGTTCGAGGTCGACTGGCAGGCGCGCTCGGAGGGGCGCGAGAACGCGGTGACACCCGAGGAGCTGCTCGCCGCCGCGCATGCCTCGTGCTTCTCGATGGCGCTCTCCTTCGCGCTCGAGCAGAACGGCACGCCGCCGCACTGGGTCAAGGTCGAGGCCGAGGTGAAGTTCGAGGCCGGCGTCGGCGTGCTGTCGAGCATGCTCACCGTGCACGCGAAGGTCTCGGGCATCGACCAGCTGGAGTTCTCGCGCTTCGCCGAGGACGCCAAGGACAACTGCCCGGTCTCCAAGGCCCTCGCGGGCGTCGACATCTCGCTGGAGAGCGCGACGCTCGAGGAGGCGATCGTCTGATCGCCTAGAGGGCTGCGTGCGTCGCCCGTCCGCCCACGAGGGTCATCGCGACGGGGAGGGTCCGCAGGGCGTCGCCGTCGGCGGTCCACGGGTCCGCGTCGAGCACCGCGAGGTCGGCGCGCTGACCCGGCGCGATCGTCGACCGGGTGCTCGCGGCGATCGCCTCGTCGACCGTGAGCGCCTGCTCGCCATGCCACGCCGGCCGGTCGCCGCGCGTGCGCCGCACCGCCGCCGCGACCGCGATCCACGGGTCGAGCGGCGCGACGGGCGCGTCCGAGCCCAGCACCACGCGCGCCCCGGAGTCGAGCAGCGCGCGCAGCGGGAAGGCGCGGCGGGTGCGCCCCGCCCACAGCTCGTCCGCCACGTCGCGGTCGTCGAGCGCGTGCTCGGGCTGCACGCTCGCCACGATGCCGAGGCGCGCGAATCGCGCGACGTCCGCGTCCGCGAGGAGCTGGGCGTGCTCGATGCTTCCCCGGGCGCGCGTCGCCTCGAACGCGTCGAGCGCGATCGCGTTCGCGGCATCGCCGATCGCGTGGATCGCGCACGCGATGCCGGCGCCGGTGGCGCGCATCATGAGCTCGCCGAGGGCGGGACCGTCGACGTTCTGCATCCCGACGCCGCCGTCGGGGTAGGGGTCGCAGCAGTGCGCGGTGCGGGTGTTGAGGGACCCGTCCGCGATGACCTTGAGGGGGCCGTGCCGGAGCAGGCCGCGCGTGCCGTCCACCGCGAGCCCGGTGCGCGCCCGCGAGGCGACGCGCGCCTCCAGGCGTTCGCCGTAGAAGCCGGCCTCGACGCGCAGCCCGTCGATCCCGGCGGCGATCCGCGCGCTCCACTCCTCGACGGTGTCGGCGAACTCCAGGTCGACGATCCCGACGACGCCGCGCGACGATGCGGCCCGCACCGCCTCCGCGACCGCGGAGCGGGGGAGGGGAGCGGCGTCGAGGGCGACCTCGGCGGCGAAGGCCTCGTCCTCGCGCAGCAGGCCCGGCCGGCAGCCGAGCTCGAGCGCCGCGGCGGTGTTCACCCAGGCGGTGTGCATGTCGCCCGACAGCAGCACGGTGGGCGCGGGTCGGGCGGCGTCGAGGGCCGCCGCGGTCGGCGCCTCGGCCCACGTCGCCCACCGGAAGCCGAAGCCGACCAGCAGCCCGTCGGGACGCGCCCCCCGCACCGCCGCGCACGCCTCGGCCACCGACCGCGCCCCCGCGACGTCCAGCCGGCTCCGCGTGCGCGCCCACTGACCGAAGTGGACGTGGGCGTCCCACAGCCCGGGCACGACGAGCCGCCCGTCGAGGGTCAGCTCCTCCCGTCCCCGGCCCAGCTCCTGGCCCACCTCAGCGATGGCGCCCGCGTCGATCGCGACGTCGAGCGGGCCGTCGTGGCCGCGGAGGCGCGCGCCGCGCAGGATGAGGTCGTGCATGGGTGCTCCTCGGAGGACGATCGGCGGGTCGAGCAGGCCGGATGCGCGTCACTGTAGCCCGCGCGGGGTGTCGCCGTTAGCATCGGCGCCATGCCTCCCGCCCGCGCCGTGCCCGCCCGTGCGCGCGAGGTCGCGGTCGGGGTGCGGACCGCGGTGTCCGGGCTGCGCGCGTGGGCGCGCGAGCCGCGCCTGCTCGGCCTCGGCGTGCTGCCGGGCCTCCTGGTCGCCGTCCTGTTCGGCGTCGCGCTCGGCGTGCTCGCCGTCAACCTCGGCGCGGTGGGGCGGGCGATCGCCGGCGCGCTCGGGGCCGACGACGGCTGGGTCGCCTCCGTGGCCGCGGTGACGGCGTCGGTGGCCGTGCTCGCCGCATCGTCCCTCGTCGCGGTCGCGCTGTTCGCGACGCTCACGCTCGCGATCGGCCAGCCCTTCTTCGAGGCGATCTCGCGCCGCCTCGACGCGGACCTCGGCGCCGCGCCCGACGACGAGCCGTGGTGGCCCGCGCTGCTGCGCGGGCTCGGCGAGGGCGTCGTGACGCTGGCGATCTCGATCGGGGTGTCGCTGCTGCTCCTGGGGATCGGCCTGCTGCCGGTCGTCGGCTCGGCGACGGCGTTCTCGCTCGGCGCGCTCGTCGGCGGCCGTCTGCTCGCGATCGAGCTGACGGCGTACCCGATGGCGCGGCGGGGCATCGTCGCGCGCCGCGACCGGATCCGGGCGCTGCGCCCGTACCGGCTCCGGGTGATCGCGTTCGGCGCCACCGTCTTCCTCGTGTTCCTGCTGCCGCTGGGCGCGGTGCTGGCCATGCCGGCGGCGGTCGCGGGCGCGACCCTGCTGGTCCGCGCCCTCCCCGCGCTCCCCGCCGCCCCCGACAGCGGGCACGGAGCCGGTCCCGACACGCCGACCTGACGGTCGCGCTCGGCTCGGATCCGCGGCGTGTCGCCGCGAGATCCGTGCGGACTGTCGGCGCGGGGGGCTAGGTCGCCGAGGCCTCGAGCGCGGCCCGCACGGCCTCGACCGCGGGATCGCGGCGCGACGTCGCGCGCATCGCGGTGAACACCGTGCGGCGGGGCCCGCCCTCGAGCGGCAGCACGCGGGCGTCGATGCCGGCGTAGGACACCATGAGGCCGGGCAGGATGGCCACCGCGAGGCCCTTCTGGACCAGCTGGACGTGGGCCTGGAGGTCCGAGCTCTCGAAGCGCACGTCCGGCTCGAAGCCCGCCACGCGGCAGGTCTGCTCCGCGAAGTGGCGCGTCGCCGTGCCCGCGGGCTCCATCACCCACGCGGCGTCGGCGAGGTCCGCGACCGACGAGGCGCCGGCCCACTCGCCGCCGACCGCGAGGAGCAGCTCGTCGCGCACGAGCGGCCGCCGCACGACGCCGGGGTAGTGGGGAGCCGAGTGCTGGGGGTACTCCTCGGCGACGACGAGGTCGTACTCGCGCGCCCACGTGTCGGCGAACGCCTCCTCGGGCTCGGTCTGCGTCACCTTGACGCGGACGCCGGGGTGCGACTCGCGGAGGCGCAGCAGCGCGCCGGTGACGAGGGTGAGGGCCGCGGACTGGAACACCGCGAGCCGCACGGTCCCGGTGACGCGGCCGGAGCCGGCGCTCAGCTCGGCCTCCGCGAGCTCCATGGTGTCGAGCAGCTCGTGCGTGCGGGCCACGAGCCGTTCGCCCGCCGGGGTGAGGATCACACGTCGCCCGGAGCGGATCGTCAGCGGCACCCCGGCCTCGCGCTCGAGGGTCGCGAGCTGCTGCGACACGGCCGACGCGGTGTAGCCCAGCGCGTGCGCCGCCGCCGCGATCGTGCCGCGTAGCGCGAGCTCGCGGAGGGCGACGAGACGGACGAGGTCGAGCACCCCGAAAGCATAAGCAGAACTGACGAATATTCGTAAGACTGGGTCGCTGGTGCTGTGGGGTTGGGCGGCCCGACACTGATGCCTTCAGAGAAGGAGCACCATGACCATGTCCCCGCTGGCTCCCGAGCGCACCCACACCGCCGACGACACCGTCGCGCAGGTGCGGACGTGGCTCGAGGCCTCCCGGTCCCACCCGATCGACGGCTCGGCGCGCCTGCTCGCGCGCATGCTCCGCGATCCGGAGGGCCTGCCGTTCCTCACGGACTTCGTCGACGGCATCGTCCGCCCCGAGGACACGGGCGTCGCGGCCGCGAGCCTGCGACGCATGGTGCGCCGGGACCACGCCTTCCTGCCCGGCTACCAGCGCGTCGCGCTCCGCGCCGGCGCACTCGCCTCCCACGTGGCGCCCGGGCTGGTCGTGGCCGTGTGCCGCCGCGTGGTGCGCGAGATGGTCGGCCACCTCATCGTCGACGCGACCGAGGCCCGCCTGGGCCGTGCGCTCGCGCGCCTGCGCGCCCGCGGGAGCCGCCTCAACCTCAACCTCCTCGGCGAGGCCGTGCTCGGCGCCGCCGAGGCCGACCGCCGCCTCGCGCGCACGCTCGCGCTGCTCGAGCGGCCCGACGTCGACTACGTGTCCCTCAAGGTGTCCGCCGCGGTCGCGCCGCACTCGCCGTGGGCGTTCGACGCGACCGTCGACGCCGTGGTCGAGCGCCTCGCGCCCCTGTACGAGCTCGCCGCCCGCAAGGACGGCGCGTTCGTGAACCTCGACATGGAGGAGTTCCGCGACCTCGACCTCACCGTCGCCGTCTTCACCCGCCTGCTCGAGCGCCCCGGCCTCGAGGACCTCACCGCCGGCATCGTCCTGCAGGCCTACCTGCCCGACTCGCTCGGCGCGATGCGCCGCCTTCAGGACTGGGCCGGCGACCGCGTCGCGCGCGGCGGCGCGCCCATCAAGGTGCGCCTGGTCAAGGGCGCGAACCTCTCGATGGAGCGCGTGGACGCCGAGCAGCACGGGTGGCCGCTCGCGACCTGGGGCTCCAAGGAGGAGTCCGACGCCCACTACAAGCGCATCCTCGACCTCGCGCTCACCCCCGAGCGGCTCGCGCACGTGCGCCTCGGCGTCGCGGGGCACAACCTCTTCGACATCGCCCACGCGCTGCTTACCGCGCGCGAGCGCGGCGTGACCGACGGCCTCGACTTCGAGATGCTGCTCGGCATGGGCGAGCACGTCGCCGCCGCCGTCGCGCAGGACACCGGCCCGCTGCGTCTGTACACGCCCGTGGTCCACCCCGGCGAGTTCGACGTCGCCCTGGCGTACCTGGTCCGCCGCCTCGAGGAGGTCGCGAGCCCCGAGAACTTCATGTCCGCGCTGTACGACCTCGAGGACGACGCCACGTTCGCCCGCGAGGAGGCGCGCTTCCGCGCGTCCCTCGCCCGCGCCGAGGACGCGGTCCCGGCCTCGCACCGGGACGCCGCCCGCGGCGCGGCCCCGTCGACGGGCTTCGCCAACGCCGCCGACACCGACCCGTCGCTCGCCTCCAGCCGCGCCTGGGCGCGGGAGATCCGCGCCACGGCGCCGTCCACGCGGGCCGGGCTCGACACCCTCGCGGCCGCGCGGGTCGAGGACGATGCGGAGGTCGCCGCGGAGGTCGCCGCGGCCAAGGTGGGCGCGGCCTCGTGGCAGGCGCTCACCCCCGAGGACCGCGCCGCGATCCTCCACGCCGCCGGACGCGCCCTCGAGGCGCGCCGCGGAGACCTCGTCGCCGTGATGATGGCCGAGGCCGGCAAGACCATCGACCAGTCCGACCCCGAGGTGTCCGAGGCGGTGGACTTCGCGCACTACTACGCGGAGCGCTCGCTCGACCTGCACCGGCTCGAGGGCGCGCGGCCCGTGCCGCGCGACGTCACGGTCGTCACGCCGCCGTGGAACTTCCCGGTGGCCATCCCCGCCGGCTCGACGCTCGCGGCCCTGGCCGCCGCATCGTCCGTGGTGCTGAAGCCGGCCGAGCAGTCGGCCCGTTGCGGCGCGCTGCTCGCGGAGATCCTCTGGCAGGCGGGCGTCCCGCGCGACGCGCTGCGCCTCGTCGACATCTCCGCCGACGGCATCGACGCGGGCCTCGGAGACGCCCTCCTGGGCCACCCGGACGTGGACCAGGTCATCCTCACGGGCGCCTACGAGACCGGCGCCCTGTTCCACCGCGTCGCCCCCGGCCTGCGCCTCTTCGCCGAGACCTCCGGCAAGAACGCGATCGTCGTGACCCCGAGCGCGGACCTCGACCTCGCGGTGCGCGACGTCGTCCACTCCGCGTTCGGCCACGCCGGCCAGAAGTGCTCGGCGGCGTCGCTCGTCATCCTCGTGGGCCCCGTGGCGACCTCGCGACGCTTCCTCACGCAGCTCGAGGACGCGGTCCGCTCGCTCACGGTCGGCGCCGCCGACGACGCGACCACGCAGATGGGCCCGGTCATCGAGCCCGCGCGGGGCAAGCTGCTGCGCGCCCTCACCACGCTCGAGCCGGGGGAGAGGTGGCTCGTCGAGCCGCGCCGCCTGGACGACGAGGGCCGCTCGTGGACGCCCGGCGTCCGCGCCGGCGTCGCCCCCGGGTCGTGGTTCCACCTCACCGAGTGCTTCGGACCGGTGCTCGGCATCATGACCGCCGCGACCCTCGACGAGGCGATCGCGCTGCAGAACGGCGTCGACTACGGCCTCACCGCAGGCCTGCACTCCCTCGAGGAGACGGAGATCGCCCGGTGGCTGGGCGCGGTCGAGGCGGGCAACGTGTACGTCAACCGCGGCATCACCGGAGCGATCGTCCAGCGGCAGCCGTTCGGCGGCTGGAAGCGGTCCGTCGTGGGCCCGACCGCGAAGGCGGGCGGCCCGTCCTACCTCGTGCAGCTCACCGGATGGGAGCGCGCCGACGTGGACGCCCCGCCGACCGCCGCGCGGATGCCGCTGCTCGAGGACGCCCCCGCGTGGGTGCGAGCCGCCGCCGCGGCGGACGCGCGCGCGTGGTCGCAGGCCTTCGGCGCCGCGGTCGACCGCAGCCGCCTCGTCTCCGAGCGCAACGCGCTGCGCCACGCTCCCGCGGCCACCGAGATCCGCTGGGACGGCGTCGACAAGGCCGCGCTCCAGCGCGTGTGCGCGGCCCGGCTCACCGCCGGCGGCACGGGCGGCCTGTCGAGCGCCGTCGAGCTCACGCCGCGCTTCCGCGCGCTGCTCGAGGACGCCGGGCTCGCCGTGACCGTCGAGTCCGAGGACGCGCTCGTCGCGCGGCTCGCCGGCGACGGGGCGCGCGTGCGCGCCGTCGGCGCCGCCCCCGCGCAGCGCATCGACCTCGCCGTCTACGACGCGCCGGTCACCGGCGCGCCCGAGGTCGAGCTGCTGCCGTTCCTCCGGGAGCAGGCGGTCGCGGTGACGATGCACCGGTTCGGCACGCCGTGGCCCGTGGCCGATGCGGTGGTGGCCGGCCTGTAGCGGTCCTGCGGACCGGAGGGGGCGCACGGCGAGAGGGGCGCCCCCTCCGGCCCGCGCGGGGCTAGCCTGAGGGCGTCCCGAGGCGAGGGAGCGCACCGTGGGCGCGGTTGTCATGTACGGCTCGGTGTCGGTCGACGGCTTCATCGCCGACGAGCACGACCGGCCCGGACCGCTGTTCGACTGGCTCGTCTCCGGGGACGTGCCGTTGGACGACGCCGGAGTGCTGAAGGTGTCGCGGGCGTCCCACGACTACACGCGGGCCTACTGGGACCGGATCGGCACGACCGTCGTCGGCCGCCGGTCCTTCGACCTCGCGGACGGCTTCGGCGCCACCCCGCCGAGCGGCGTCGACCATGTCGTCGTCGTGACGCACCGGGGCGCGCCCGCGGACTGGGATCGCGGGTCCCCGTTCGACTTCGTCGAGGGGATCGAGGAGGCGGTGACGCGGGCGCGGGAGCTGGCGGGCGACCGCATCGTCGAGGTCGCCGCCGGCGACGTCGGCGGCCAGGCGCTCGGCGCGGGGCTGGTCGACGAAGTCCGCATGGACGTCGTCCCCGTCGTGCTCGGCTCCGGCAGGCGCTTCTTCGGGGCGGTGCAGGCGCCGCACCTCCTCGAGGATCCCGACGAGGCGGTGCAGGGCGAGCGCGTGCTGCACCTGCGGTACCGGGTGCGACGCTAGCGCCCGAGCACCTCGGCGATGGCCTTGGCGGTGAGGCGCGCGGCACGGTTCGACGAGATCGTGCTCGCCTGGGGGCCGTAGCCCGCGAGGAACAGGCCCGGCTCCCCGGGCACCCGGCCGTCCTCGACGACGATGCCGCCCGCATCGTTCACCACGCCCAGCGGGCGCAGGTGCGCGATCTCCGGGCGGAAGCCGGTGGCCCAGATCACCGCGTCCAGCGGGATCTCGACGTCGTCGCGGGTGATGACGCCCGTCCCGGTCATCTCCGCGAACATCGGCAGCCGTTCGAGGCGGCCCGCGGCCTCGAGGCGGCGCACGAGCGCCGACCGGGGAAGCCCCGTGACGGACACGATCGAGGGCAGCGGGCGTCCGGCCCGCGCCGCCTCGTCCTGGATCGCGACCGCGACGCGGCCCCGCTCGGGGGACAGCTCGACCTCCTCGTCGTGGAAGGTCGGGGTGCGCCGGGTGAACCACAGCACCTCGGAGGCGACGTCGCCCACCTCGTCGAGGAACGTGAGCGCGGATGTGCCGCCGCCGACCACGGCGACGCGGAGGCCCGCGAACGGGGCGGCGCCCGTGTACGTGGCCGTCGTGACCTGCAGGCCGCCGAAGCGGTCCCGCCCGGGCATGAACGGCACGCGCGGGCTCGTCCACGTGCCGGTCGCCGAGACCACCACCCGCGCGTCCACAGACGTCACCGCGGAGCCGGTGGCCGCGAGCACCCGGTAGCGGTCGCCGGCGCGCTCGACGCGGGCCACGGTGACGGGGCGCAGCACCTCGATGCCGTGCCGCTCCTCATAGCTGCCGTAGTACTCGGACACGACGTCGCGCGCCGGACGGTCGCCGGGCGCGGTCGAGAACGACAGGCCGGTCTCCGCCATGCCCGGCAGGTCGTGCAGGTGGTGCGTGCCGCCCAGCGTGAGCGACTGCCACCGGTGCTGCCAGGCACCGCCCGGGCCGGGGCCGCGGTCGAGCACGAGCACGTCGCGCCCGCTCATGAGGCCGCGCCGGCCGAGGTGGTACGCGACGGCGAGGCCCGCCTGCCCGGCCCCGATGACGACGACGTCGGCGGTGCGGTGCGTCGGGTCGGGCATGGCTCAACAGTACGGGCTCAGCGGGCGCGCGACGGCAGGCGCACGGCGTCAGGACGCGGTGCCGGCGACATCCGCCGCGCGCAGCCCGAGCTCGACGCCGAGGCGGTCGATCTCGGCCTGGCAGCTGGTCGCCGGCGAGGCGTCGAGGACCCGCAGCGCGACGCGCCCGACCACCTCGGCTTCGTCCTCGGGCACCACGTCCACGAGCCCGTTCCTGAGGTGCGCCGCGAAGACCGGCAGGGCCGCGGCGAGGGCCTCGCGGCCCGCATCGTCCATCTCCACCCACGTGCCGCGGTGGTCCTCCACGCACGTGACGCGGGCGACGAGGCCGCGGGCCTCCATGCGCGACACGTGGTGCGAGATGCGCGACTTCTCCCAGCCGAGCATCTCGCCGAGCGAGCCCGCGCGCAGCCGCCCCTCGGGGGCGGCGTCGAGCGCCATGAGGATGTCGAGGTCCGGCACCGAGATGCCCACGGCGGCCTGGAGCCGCTGCTCGAGGCCCGCCACGAGGCGCCGGCCCATGAGCGCGAGGGCGCGCCAGAGGGCCCAGTCGCGCGGCTCGAGGGCGGGGGTGGTCACGCCTCCATGCTAGAGGGGCCCCACACCCGTGTCACGGAGGCCGCGCGCGCCTCGCGCCGGGCGCGGGCCCGTTCTAGGCTGGAGACGTCCCCTGGACCAGCGACGGAGGTGGATCATGAGCGACGACAAGGTGACCGACACGCGGCACTACAAGTTCGAGCAGATCAAGGCCAAGGAGCTCGCGCGCGGCGCCAGCGAGGACGAGGCCACCCGCATCGCCGCCGCCACCGTGGACAAGGTCATGGAGCAGGAGCCCGAATCCTGACATCCCTCTAGACTGTGCGGCGTGGAAGCCGTCGAGCACCCCCGTCACGGGCATGTCCATCCGGTCCCCGCGACCGCGGTGTGGACGATCCCCAACGCCATCAGCGGGGTCCGCCTGCTGCTGATCGCGGTGTTTGGCGCGCTCCTGAGCGCCGACCGCGACACGTGGGCGATCATCGCGCTCGCCGCGGCCGGCATCAGCGACTTCCTCGACGGCTACCTCGCGCGCCGCTGGGGCCAGGTCACCCGCCTCGGGCGCCTCCTCGACCCCGCCGCGGACCGGCTGCTCACGGTCGCCGTCGTGCTCGGGCTCGCGTTCCGCGACATCATCCCGTGGTGGCTCGTCGCGGTGCTGCTCGCGCGCGACGTCATGGTCGGCACGGTGCTCCTCATCGCGCACCGCCACCACGTCGCCTCGCCCCAGGTCACGTTCGTCGGCAAGCTCGCGACGGCGCTCCTGTACCTGTTCCTGCCCATGGCGTACCTCGTGAGCGTGGCGTTCCCCGACTGGGGCTACCTGCACGGCGTCGCGATCGCCGGCGCGTCCGTCGCCGCGGTCTTCTACTGGTACTCCGGGGTGGGCTATGTCCTGGATCTGCGTGCGCGGATGGCGCTGCACGCCGGGCGTGGCGAGGTGTCGCCGGAGGGCCCGTCGGGCCTAGGATGAGCAGCGAACGGTCGAGCTGAAGGAGGCGTCATGACATATGACGAGAGCCCCGTCGAGCGCACCATGTCGCTCGACTCCGCAGCCCCCGTGGACGAGGCGGCCCCGCACCGCCTGAGCGCGCAGGACCAGGCCGCCGTCGAGGCGCTCGGTCCCGACCACGCGCTGCTCATCGTCCACCACGGTCCCAACCTCGGCGCGCGCTTCCTGCTCGACGTCGACGTCACCACCGCGGGACGGTCGGTGAAGTCGGACATCTTCCTCGACGACGTCACCGTGAGCCGCGAGCACGCGCAGTTCGTCCGCGACGGGCACGCGTTCTACGTGCGCGACCAGGGGTCTCTCAACGGCACGTACGTCAACCGGGAGAACGTCTCGGAGCGCAGGCTCGAGGCGGGCGACGAGGTCCAGATCGGCAAGTACCGGCTGACGTTCCACCCGGGCTCGCAGGCCTGACGGATGGCGCAGGCCGCACGTCCCCAGGCGGCGCCCGCGAGCGTCGACGCACCGGAGGCCCGTGACCACGGGCCGTCCCCGGTGCTCGTCGGCACCTGGCCCCACGCGCTCTCGCACGAGCCGATGCTCCGGGTGAGCGACGTGCTCGGGCTGGTCCAGCCGCAGTTCCCGACGCTCACGACGTCGAAGCTGCGCTTCCTCGACTCGCACGGGCTCGTCACGCCCGAGCGCACGTCGTCGGGCTACCGGCAGTACTCGCCGGCGGACGTCGAGCGCCTGCGCTTCGTGCTGCGCCAGCAGCGCGACCACTACCGTCCGCTCACGGTCATCCGCGAGCAGCTCGACGCCCTCGACGCCGGCCTGCTCCACGAGCCGGTGACGCTCACCGAGATCGGCGAGGCGCCCGACGACTACCTCACCGCGGCCGCCGTCGCGGAGCGCGGGGGAGTGAGCCTCGAGACGCTGCGCGAGCTCGAGGACGCGGGCATCGTGGGCGCGTCCGTGCCGGACGGCTACGAGCCGGGCGTGCTCACCGTGGTCGTGGCGGCCGCCGCGTACCTCAACGCCGGGGGCGACGTGCGGTCGTTGCGCACGCTCGTGCTCGCGGCCCGCCGCGAGGCGGACCGCGCCGAGGCCCATGCCGCGCCGCTGCGCCGTCGCGGCGGGGGAGAGGCCGAGGCCGCCGCGGGCGAGTTCGGCGAGGCCGCGATCGCCGCGTTCTCCGCCGTCGTGCGCCACCAGGTGGGAGGATAGGGGCAAGGTCGCGCGACACGGGCGCGCGGTCGTTGACCCGGCATCCCGGCAGCCCTAACGTTTGAGTGAAGGTTGAACCTAGGAGGACAGATGACCGACGGACCCGGCCACCGCACGCCTCCCCGGCTCGATCAGGGGGTCCTCTTCGACGACGGCCTCCCGCCGCTCGACGAGAACGCGGGCTACCGCGGACCCACCGCGTGCAAGGCCGCCGGCATCACCTACCGCCAGCTCGACTACTGGGCCCGCACCGGCCTCGTCGAGCCCACGGTCCGCTCGGCCACCGGCTCGGGCACGCAGCGCCTCTACGGCTTCCGCGACATCCTGGTCCTGCGCGTCGTCAAGCGGCTGCTCGACTCGGGCGTGTCCCTCCAGCAGATCCGCTCCGCGGTCGAGCACCTGCGCGAGCGCGGCGTCGAGGACCTGTCCCGCATCACGCTGATGTCCGACGGCGCCTCCGTCTACGAGTGCACCTCGGACGACGAGGTCATCGACCTGGTCCAGGGCGGCCAGGGCGTGTTCGGCATCGCGCTGGGCAAGGTGTGGCGCGAGCTCGAGGGCTCGCTGTCGTCGCTGCCCGCCGACCGCGCGGACGACCCGGCCCGGGTCACGGCCGTCGACGAGCTCGCGGAGCGCCGCGCGCGCCGCAGCCAGGCGGGCTGAGCCCGCCCCTCCCGCATTCCCGGGGCACGATGCGCGGTCGTGCCCGCGCATCGTCCCGCCACGCCGTCGATCCCGTCCCCACGGGGCGGGCGGCCGCCCCCGCGCGCTGCCACGCGGGCCGCGCCGGTGGCGTCCTTCGCCGCGTCTCCCGGCCGCGATCCGACCCGGATCGGGCGCGCGAGGCGACGGCCGCCGTGGCGTGCGCACGGGGCCCCGACACGGCCCGTCTCACCAGGTGGACGGCGGCTGACTGCCGTCCCGAAACCTGGCAGGATGTCCCCCAACGACGAAGGGAAGCAGATGTTCGCCAAAGTCCTCGTGGCCAACCGTGCAGAGATCGCCGTCCGTGCCTTCAGGGCCGCCGTCGAGAACGGCGCCGGCACCGTGGCCGTGTTCCCCTACGAGGACCGGATGTCCGAGCACCGCGTCAAGGCGGACGAGTCCTACCAGATCGGTGAGAAGGGCCACCCGGTCAAGGCCTACCTCGACATCGACGCGATCCTCGACGTGGCCAAGCAGGCCGGCGCGGACGCCGTCTACCCGGGCTACGGCTTCCTGTCGGAGAACGTCGACTTCGCGAAGCGCTGCGCCGAGGAGGGCGTGACGTTCGTGGGTCCGCCGCCGGAGGTGCTCGCCAAGGCCGGCGACAAGGTCGCGGCGCTCAAGGCCGCCCGCGAGGCGGGCGTGCCGGTCCTCGACTCGTCGGAGCCGTCGCGCGACGTCGACTTCCTCGTGGGCGAGGCCGACCGCATCGGCTACCCCGTCTTCGTCAAGGCCGTCGCCGGCGGCGGCGGGCGCGGCATGCGTCGCGTCGAGCGCCGCGAGGACCTCGTGGAGATGCTGTCCGCCGCGATGCGCGAGGCCGAGAACGCGTTCGGCGACCCCACCGTGTTCCTGGAGCAGGCCGTGCTCGGCCCGCGCCACATCGAGGTCCAGATCCTCGCCGACGGCGAGGGAAACGTGGTCCACCTGTTCGAGCGCGACTGCTCGCTCCAGCGCCGCCACCAGAAGGTGGTCGAGATCGCCCCGGCCCCCGCGCTCGACCCGGCGATCCGCGACGCGCTGTGCGCGGACGCGGTCAAGTTCGCCAAGAGCCTCGGCTACGTCAACGCGGGCACCGTCGAGTTCCTGCTCGCCACCGAGGGCGAGCGCGCCGGCCAGCACGTGTTCATCGAGATGAACCCGCGCATCCAGGTCGAGCACACCGTGACCGAGGAGGTCACCGGCGTCGACCTCGTGAGCTCGCAGCTGCGCATCGCCGCCGGCGAGACCCTCGAGGGCATGGGCATCCGCCAGGAAGACATCCGCGTCTCCGGCTTCGCGATCCAGACCCGCATCACCACCGAGGACCCGGCGAACGGGTTCCTGCCCGACACCGGCCGCATCGTCGCCTACCGCTCGCCGGGCGGCGCGGGCATCCGCCTCGACGGCGCGACCGGCATGGCCGGCAACGAGATCACCGGCCACTTCGACTCGATGCTCGTCAAGCTCACGTGCCGCGGCCACGACTTCGCGACCGCGAACCGCCGTGCGCTGCGCGCGCTCGCCGAGTTCCGCATCCGCGGCGTCACCTCGAACATCCAGTTCCTGCGCACCGTGCTCGCGCACCCCGACTTCCAGGCGGGCGGCTTCACCACGTCGTTCATCGAGACGCACCCCGAGCTGCTCGACCTCGCGACCACGCCGGACCGCTCGACCAAGCTGCTGTCGTTCCTGGGGCACACCACCGTGAACCGCCCCTACGGCGAGCACGCCGAGGTCTTCGTGCGCCCCGGCGACAAGCTTCCCGACATCGACCTGTCGGCCGAGCCGCCCGCCGGCTCGCGCCAGCGCCTGCTCGAGCTCGGCCCCGAGGGCTTCGCCCGCGCGCTGCGCGAGCAGAACGCCCTCGCCGTCACCGAGACGACGATGCGCGACGCGCACCAGTCGCTGCTCGCGACCCGCGTGCGCACGTACGACCTGCTCGCGGCCGCCGGCCACGTGTCGCGCATGACCCCCGAGCTGCTGTCGATGGAGGCCTGGGGCGGCGCGACGTACGACGTCGCGATGCGCTTCCTGTCCGAGGACCCGTGGATCCGCCTCGAGGACCTCCGGGCGAAGATGCCGAACATCGCGATCCAGATGCTGCTGCGCGGCCGCAACACGGTCGGCTACACGCCATACCCCGACGAGGTCGCCGTGGCGTTCGTCGAGGAGGCGGCCGCCACCGGCATCGACATCTTCCGCATCTTCGACGCGCTCAACGACGTCGAGCAGATGCGTCCCGCGATCGAGGCCGTGCGCGGCACCGGCACCGCGGTCGCCGAGGCCACGCTCTGCTACACGGGCAACATGATCTCGCCGTCCGAGACGCTGTACACGCTCGACTACTACCTGCGCCTCGCGGAGCAGCTGGTCGAGGCGGGCGCCCACATGCTCGCGATCAAGGACATGGCGGGTCTGCTGCGCCCCGCGGCCGCGGCGATCCTGGTGTCGCAGCTGCGCGCGAACTTCGATCTGCCGGTCCACCTGCACACGCACGACACCGCCGGCGGCCAGATCGGCACGCTGCTCGCCGCCGCCGAGGCCGGCGTCGACGCGGTCGACGTCGCCAGCGCGGCGATGGCCGGCACCACCTCGCAGCCGCCGATGTCGGCGCTCATCGCCGCCCTCGAGCACACCACCCGGGACACCGGCATGTCGCTCAAGGCCGCGCAGGACCTCGAGCCGTACTGGGAGTCGGTGCGCCGCCTCTACGCGCCGTTCGAGTCCGGCCTGCCCGGCCCGACCGGCCGCGTCTACCACCACGAGATCCCCGGCGGCCAGCTGTCCAACCTGCGCCAGCAGGCGATCTCGCTGGGCCTCGCGGACAAGTTCGAGGCCATCGAGGACATGTACGCGGCCGCGAACCGCATCCTCGGCAACCTCGTCAAGGTGACCCCGTCGTCGAAGGTGGTGGGCGACCTGGCCCTGCACCTCGTCGCGAACGACGCGGACCCGGCGGACTTCGAGGAGAACCCGGACAAGTACGACCTGCCCGACTCCGTCATCGGCTTCCTCGCCGGCGAGCTGGGCGACCCGCCCGGCGGCTGGCCCGAGCCGTTCCGCACCAAGGCCCTCCAGGGCCGCGACGTCGAGCGCAAGATGGCCGAGCTGACCGACGAGGACAGGGAGGTGCTCGGCACGCCGGGCACGGACCGTCGCCGTCGCCTCAACCACCTGCTGTTCCCCGGGCCGGCCAAGGACTTCGACCAGGCGGTCGAGAACTACGGCGACATCTCGGTGATCGACACCTTCCACTACCTGTACGGCCTGTCCGTCGGGTCGGGCGAGGAGGCCGTGATCGAGCTGCACCGCGGCGTCAAGATCATCGCCACCATCGAGGCGGTCGGCGAGCCGGACTCGCACGGCGAGCGCACGGTGATCTTCAACTACAACGGCGGCATCCGCCCGATCCAGGTGCGCGACCTGTCCGCGAAGGTGGACGTGGTCGAGCGCGAGCGGGCGGACGCGACCAAGCCGGGCCACATCGCGTCCCCGTTCACGGGCCTCGTGACGCCGCGCGTCGCCGAGGGCGACGAGGTCGAGGCGGGCCAGACGGTCGCGGTCATCGAGGCGATGAAGATGGAGTCGTCCATCACCTCGCCCGTGGCGGGCACGGTCGCACGGCTCGCGATCGGCGGATCGCAGTCCCTCGCGGGCGGCGACCTGGTGCTCGTGGTCGAATAGACAGGTGGTCGGGGACCATCGTCCTGTCGGCGCGAGGCCGTGTCACGGGACGATGGTGCCGTTCACCCCGGAGGAGGTCACCATGAAGGTGCTGGTAGCGGTCGGATCGAAGTACGGAGCCACGCGCGAGGTCGCGGAGCGAATCGCCGAGGAGATCCGTGCTCACGGGTTCGAGGTCGACCTGCAGGACGCGTGCGACGTGCAGGGCATCCACTACTACGAGGCGGTCGTCCTCGGCTCGGCCGTGTACGGCGGGCTGTGGCGCCGCGACGCCTCCGCGCTCGTGCGGGACCACCGCGACGAGCTGCGCGACAAGGACGTGTGGATGTTCTCGGTCGGCATGGAGACGGTCGTCCAGCCCGGCCAGCCGCTCGACGAGGCCGACGGCTTCGCCACGGACATCGAGGCCCACGACCACGCCCGCTTCCCGGGCGCGCTCGACTGGGACAAGCTCAACGTCGGCGAGAAGGCCCTCATCCGCGCGCTCAACCCGCCCAAGGGAGACTTCCGCGACTTCACCGCGGTGCGCGAGTGGGCGTCGAACGTGGCGACCCAGCTGGAATCCATCGCCGCCGCCTGACGCAGCGTCACGAGGGCCGCTCCCCATCGCAGGGGAGCGGCCCTTTCGCGTGTCCGGGCGTCTCGCGGGGGACGATGCGACACCCGGGAGAGGCGTCCATCGTGCCCCGCGCCGCGGGCTAGGCTGGGGTCAGGTCCCCACCTGGCAGCGAGGCCGGTGCGATCCATCGGTCCTCGCGGAACGACTCGATGGAGAGTTCATGTTCACCGCTACCGCGGCGGCCGTCACCCTCAGCGCCGCCACCACGTCCACCAGCTCCTTCGCGCCCGGCTTCTACCTCATGCTGGTGCTGCTCGCGGCGGGGATCGTCGGGACCGTCACGACGGCCGTGCAGAACCACCGCCGCCGTCACCGGTAGTCAGCAGCAGTCGCCCGCGTCCGTCGAGCACACACCCGTTGCCGGGAGCACCAGCTCGACCGCCTGGGCCGCGGTGACGTCGCCGTCGATCCACGCGACCACCGAGCGGACCTGCTCGTAGCCGGTCTTCAGCAGGAACGTCGGGGCGCGGCCGTACGACTTCATGCCGACGATGAACAGCCCCTGCTCAGGGTGCGCGAGCTCGCGGTAGCCGTGGGGTGCGACCGTGCCGCACGAGTGCTCGTTGGGGTCGATGAGCGGCGCGAGCCGTCGCGGCGCCTCGACGACCTCGTCGACGTCGAGCCGGATCTCGCGGTAGGGCGCGAGGTCCGGGCGGAAGCCGGTCGCGTTCACCACGAGGTCGGTGCGGTGCGCGCGGAGGTCGTCGCCCCGGCGGCCGACGAGCTCGAGGGCGTCGCCCTCGCGGCGTACGCCCACGGTCTCGAATCCGTCGAGCAGCGCGACGCGGCCGTCGGCGACGGCGCGCCGCGCCCGGGCGCCGAGCGACGCGCGGCCCGGCAGGCCGTCGGCGTCCGAGTCCGTGACGCGGTCGGGGCTTGCGGTGCGGATCGCCCACGTCACGCGCGTGCCGGGCTCGTCCCGCGCGAGGGAGGCGAGCGCGAGCACGGTGTTGGCGGCCGAGTGCCCGGCGCCCACGACCGTGGTGTGGCGGCCCGCGAACGTGGCGCGGTCGCGTCCGAGCACGTCGGGCAGCGCGGGCAGCACGCGATCCGCGACCGCGTCGAGGCCCGGCAGGGCGAGGCCGTTCGAGGACAGGGAGTTGGGCGAGAGGTAGGTGCCCGAGGCATCGACGACGGCCCGGTACGTCGCGTCCGCGACGTCTCCCTCGCCGTCGCGGGTGCGCACGACGAACGGCGCCGCGGCCCTGCCTCGGGTCCGAGTGCGGTCCATGGCGTCGCGGGAGACGTCGGTCACGCGCACGCCGAGTCGGATCCGCTCGGCGATGCCGGGGACGGCGGCCAGCGGCTCGAGGTACTCCGCGACGAGCTCGTGCCCCGTGGGCGCCCGATCGGGGCGGGCGAGCGTCCACCCGGTGGCCTCGAGGAGCTCCTGCGCCACGGGGTCCACGAGGTGGCGCCACGGCGAGAACAGGCGCGTGTGCCCCCAGGCACGGATGCTCGCGCCCACCTGGTCGCCGGACTCGAGCACGACGAAGTCGATGCCGCGGCGCAGCAGGTGGGCGGCCGCGGCCAGCCCGACGGGGCCCGCGCCGACGACCGCGACGGGCAGGTGGGCGTTCGCGAGCCGCGCGGCGGGGCGGGCGGTCAGGTCGAGCAGGGTCATCGGGGCTCCCGGAGTCGTCGGTGCGGATCGGGAAGCGAGTCTGCCTGCCTCTATCGATATCTGTCAATATCGACTATCGTCGATGTCATGACCGAGATCGAGATCACGGACGTGACCGCGTCGTGCGGCACGTCGCTGGTCGGCGAGCCCCTCTCCGAGGGCGCCGCCGAGGAGCTGGCCCACACGATGAAGGCCCTGGCGGACCCGACGCGCCTGCGTCTGCTGTCCATGGTCGCGGCGTCCGCCGGGGGAGAGGCGTGCGTGTGCGACCTCACCGAGCCGGTGGGGCTGAGCCAGCCGACGGTGTCGCACCACCTCAAGGTGCTCACGGAGGCGGGCTTCCTCAGCCGCACGAAGCGCGGCACCTGGGCGTACTACGCGCTCGTGCCCGGCGCCCTCGACCGCGTCTCGCGCGCCCTGGGCGCCGCATGACCGCCGCGCGCCTGCGCGCCCTGCTCGCCGAGCTCCTCGGCACCGCGCTGCTCGTCACCGTGGTCGTGGGCTCCGGCATCGCCGCCGCCGAGCTGTCGCCGGACGACGTCGGGCTGCAGCTGCTCGAGAACTCGATCGCGACCGCCCTCGGCCTCACGGTCCTCATCCTCATGTTCGGCCCGGTGTCGGGTGCGCACTTCAACCCCGTGGTGTCGCTCGCGGACTGGTTCCTCGGCCGCCGCTCGGGTCACGGGCTGTCGCTGGGCGAGGTGGGCGCCTACTCGGCGGCCCAGATCGTCGGCGGCATCGGGGGCGCCGTGCTCGCGAACCTCATGTTCGACGTCGACACCCTGCTGTCGACCAAGGACCGCGCGACGGGACCCCACCTGCTCGCCGAGGTGGTCGCCACGGCCGGCCTCGTCCTCATCATCTTCGCGCTGGCCCGCTCGGGTCGCGGCGCGCTGGCAGCCCCCGCCGTGGGCGCGTACATCGGCGCGGCGTACTGGTTCACCAGCTCGACGTCGTTCGCGAACCCCGCGGTGACGATCGGGCGCGTGTTCTCGGACACGTTCGCCGGCATCGCTCCCGCGTCGGTCGCGCCGTTCATCGGCGCCCAGCTGGTGGGGCTCGCCGTCGCGCTCGGCCTGGTGCTCGCGCTGTACCCGGACGCGGGCGAGGCGGCCGACGACGTCGTGGTGCCGCACGACGAGGCCGGCGGGCGCGGCTGACCGAGCGCGGGACCTGCGGGCCGGGCGTCAGCGCCCTGCGCGCAGGTGCTCCCTGAGGTAGGGGAGCGCGAAGTCCACCTGGCCGCGGGCGACCTGCACGATCACGCCCGCGTCGAGCAGCCGGCGCCGGTAGGTGTCGGCGTTCTGGCGGGCCATGCCGGTGCGCTCCGCGAGGTCGACCATGCGGGAGGGACCGCCGTCGAGCGCCATCGCGCGGAGCATCTCGAGGTCGCGGGGGGAGAGGTCCGCGAGGGCGGTCTCGGTCACGAGCGTGCCGAGCCTCTCGCGCGCCGCCTCGACGCCCGTCGAGACGTGGTCCCGCGTGATCCGATCGCCGTCGCCCGCGGCGCGCCAGACGTGGAAGCCGACGAGCTGGATGAGGAACGGGTAGCCGTGCGTGGCCTCGGCCGCCGCGCGCGCGGCGTCCTCGTCGATCGTGCGGCCGTTCTCCGTGACCGTCTGCACGAGCGCGTCGTGGACCTCGTCGACCTCCACGTCGGCGAGCACGTGCTTGTCCGCGCGGCGCAGGAACGTGAGCACGCGGCCCTGCGCGTCGCTGCGCAGCAGGTCCGAGACGGCCGACGGCAGCCCCGCCATCACGATGGCGAACTCCCGGTTCTCGCGCACGAGGTGCTGCGTGATGAGGGCGAGCTCGCGCAGGTCGTCCGAGCGCGCGTGCACCTCGTCGACCGTGACGAGCAGGCCCGTGCCGTCCGCCTCGAGCGTGTCGAGCAGCCGGCCGATGCGGTGGCGGACGCCCTCGGCGAGCTGCGGTGTGAGCTCCGTCTCGACGCCGCCGATACCGCCGATGGACATCCCGGTGATGCGGCGGCGGGCGCGCGGGCTCACCCCCTCGAGCAGGCGGTCGACGGCCTCGCCGATGCGCGCGAGCATGCCGGGGGAGGCGGACTCGTCGATGACGAGCCAGCCGTGCGTCATCGCGCGGTCGCCCGACTCGGTGAGCATGACCGTCTTGCCGGTGCCGCGGGCGCCGGTGAAGATCGTGATGCGCGCCGGGTGGCCCGGCCCTGACTGGATCCCCTCGTCGACCTCCGCGAGCAGCGCGGCGCGGCCCACCAGCAGGGGAGGGACCGCGCCCGCGGTCGGCTTGAAGGGGTTGACCATCGTCGCCTCCTGATGACGCCTTGTTACATCTTGTTACTTTGCCACGGGGGTGCGACGGCGGGACGATGCGGCGCGCCGGGGGCGGCGGGAGGCGCCGCTGCCAGGGGGGACGTCAGGCGTCGCAGTCCTCGTAGGCCGCGCGGGTGACGTCGACGTGGAGCTGCGCGTGGCTCGAGTACTCGAGCGCGGTGTCGAGGTCGTCGGTAGCGAGCGTGAGCGTCGCCCACCCCACCACGCGCTGCGGGTGCGACGCGAGCGACGGGAACGTGTTGTTCGACTCGGTCCACGCGCCGATCGCGTCGATGACCTCGGCCCACCGCGCCTGCGGGCGCTCCCACGTGCCGCCCAGGACGTCGCGCTCGACGCACGGGTTGACGGCGGGGTCGTGGACCAGGCCGGGCTCGCCGGCGTCGCCGGGCAGCAGCCCCATCTCACTGGCGCCGGCGATCTCGCCGTCGGCGTCGGCGTCGCCGTAGAGAGGTCCGCCGGGACCCATGATGAGGTTGCGGGAGGCCTCCGCAGCGGCGTGCGCGTCCTCGATCGTGTCCGCCTCGGACCAGTCCTCGACGGCGGTCTCGAGCTCCTCGAACTGCGCGGCGACGTCGTCGGGCATGTCGGTGGGAGGCGTGGGGGAGCACGCGGCGATGGCGAGCAGCGGGATCACCAGGAGCACACGTCGCATGGAGCCCACCCTATCGAGCCGGGACGTCGACCACCCGGATCTCGCCTGCTTCGGTGGCGATCGCGCCGCCGGTGTGGGCCGCGAGGTCGGCGTTCAGCGCGTCGACCTGGTCCTGCGGCACCCACAGGGACAGCGTGGCCGCCTGGCCGTAGGCGGGGGAGTCCAGCACCGCATCGTGGGTCCCCACCCACTGGTGGAGGAAGGCGAGTACGCGGCCCGCGTCCGCGTGCGGGACGTCCATGGAGACGTGGGTGCGGAGGGCGCGGTGGACGATCGCGGCCTCGTCGAGCGCCCCAGCGACCGCGTTGCCGTAGGCGCGGACGAGGCCGCCCGCGCCCAGGAGGACGCCGCCGAACCAGCGGCTCACGACGGCGACCACGTCGGTCATCTCGCGCCGGCGCAGCACCTCGAGCATCGGCACGCCCGCGGTCCCGGCGGGCTCGCCGTCGTCGCTGCTGCGCTGCCGGTCGGCGTGGGTGCCCACGATCAGGGCCGTGCAGTGGTGGCGAGCGTCCCATCGGAGCTTGCGGATCGACGCGATGACCGCGTCCGCCTCCTCGACGGTGCGCGCGGGCGCCAGATGCGTGAGGAAGACCGACCTCTTGATCTCGAGCGTGTGCTCCACGGGCGCGGCGATGGTGCTCGGGAGGCTGCTGGAGGTCACCCGGGCAGGGTAGCGCGGGCTCAGGCGGCCTCGCGGACCTGCTCCTCGACCGCGGTGAGGGCCTGCGAGAGCGCGGCCGCCGCGGGCGCGGCCGCCTCGTCATGCGGGCTGCGCCAGCGTGCGGCGACCTCGATCTGCAACCCGGCCATGCCGAGGTGGCGCTGCGCGAGGCTGGTCACCGTGTAGTGCGGGCGGGCGTCGAAGGGGGCGTCCACCGCGACCTCGAAGCCATCGAGCTCGGCGCGCAGGATGTCGACCGCGAGGCTCTCGAGCGGGCCCGGGTGCGGCCCGGTGCCCAGGCAGAAGTCGGGCCCGTGGTGGTCGCCCATGCCGTGGATGTCGATGAGCATCCGCGCGCGCTCGGGCAGCTCCCGCAGGTGGCGCGCGAAGGCGTCGTTCCGCTCGTCCCACGTCTCCCAGGCGGTGCGCGCGCCCGCGGAGACCACGGCCGACACGTTCGCCACCTCGCCCGCGAGCAGCGCGAGCGAGCCGGTGTGGAGGTCGGCGCTCTTCATCGCGCCGGCGCGGTAGTGCTTGGTGCCGTGCGGCGCCGTGAGGACCACGGCGCTGCTGCGGTCGACGAGGAGCGCCGGGTCGTCCCGGCCCGCCTCGACGCGGGCGGACCTGAAGGTGGCGGCCAGCTCGCGCCACCGGGACGAGATGTCGACGACGTCCGCCGTGCGGTCCGTCAGGGTGTCGTCCTCGGTCATCGCGGGCCCTCCATCCTCGTCGTCGCGCGGATGCGCCTGTGGCCCGAGAGTACCGCCGCCGGTGCGCCGCGCCCCGGAACCCGGTGCTCCGAAGGGGCTGGCGCGGGGGAGCGGCACCGGGCATCCTGGGGTCATGACCAGGGGAGATGCGGTCAAGATGGGCCTCGGCATCGTCGCCGCGCTCGGCGTCGCCGCGGTGGTCCTGCTCGGCCCCTGGTGGACGCGGGACCTGCCGATCATGGAGGCGGACGTGTCCGCCGACGACCGCGAGCTCACCGTGCTCCTCGGCGACGCGTGCGGCCTCGAGCCCGAGCGTGCGGTCGTCGAGACCGACACGGAGGTACGGGTGCACGCGTGGGCGAAGGCGCCGCTGGTCGCGCTGTGGAGCACCGACTGCCAGGTCGCCCTCACGATCGGCCTCGCGGCGCCCGTGGGCGACCGCGTGCTCGTGGACGAGGCGACGGCCGGCACCATCGACGTGGCGACAGGAGGTGCCGCATGAGGGTGCGGTGGGGATGGCTGCTCGCCGCGCTGGGGATCGCCCTGGCGGGCTGTCTAGCGTTCGTGCTCGCGTCGGAGCGGTCGTGCGCGTCCGGCGACCCGGCATGCACCGGCGACGGCGCGGTCGACCTCGTCCAGGCGATCGTCATCGTGGTCGCGACGGTGGCCGGCTCGGGCTGGGCGCTCCGACGCGCGTTCGGGCGCGAGCCTCGGGACGGTCCGGATCGCGTGCCGTGACGCGCCGGCCGTCACGGGCGACGCCGCAGCGCGCGTGAGACCGGCAGCCTCGTCGACGGGGACGAGCACGCCGACCAGTCGAGGGGAGGCCCCTTCCGGGGCCCTCCACACGTAACCTGACATAATGCGCATTATCGGCGCTATGCGGGAACGGGACGATGCGTGCGGAAGCGGCCGCCCAGAAGGCCGGTGAGCCGCTACAGGAACGCCCTGAGCTCGATCCTGCGATGACACGCCTGCGACGCCTCGGCCGCGAGCAGCATGGCCGCGTCCTTGTCGGGCGCGTCGATCACCCAGAAGCCCACGACGAAGTCGTCCGCCTCGACGGCCGGACCATGCGTCACCGACGAGCGCGCGCCGCGGGCGTCCACGACGGCGCTGTCCGAGGGCGCCGCCAGGCCCGCGGCCATGACGCGTTGCCCGGAGGCCTCGATCACGACGTTGAACGCGTCGATCGCCGCCATCTCGTCCTCGGTGGCCGGCTCGGTGCTGTCGTGCACCACGTTCATGAGGAACCTCATCGCGCGTCGCCTCCCAGGGCCGTCGCCTCGTCGGTCGCGTCCCCGAGGACGCGCCCGAGCGCCTGGAGCCCTCCCAGCAACGCGTCGCGTTCGCCGGGGTCCAGTCCCGCCAGTATGCGCGTCTCGTTCGCGGCGTGCGCGTCATGCGTGGCCTCGTGCGCCGCCAGGCCCGTCCCGGTGAGCCGCACCCGCACGATGCGGCGATCCTCGTCGTCACGACGCCGCGTGACGAAGCCCCGGGCCTCGAGCCGCTGCACCCGGTGCGTCGTGGTGCCCGAGGTGATGAGCAGCGCCCGGTCGAGCTCGCCCGGCGTGAGCTCGTACGGCGACCCCGAGCGCCGCAGCGCCGACAGCACGTCGAACTCCCACGACTGCAGGCCGTGCTCAGCGAACACCGCGTCGAGCCGGGCCTGGACGAGCGCCGCGTAGCGCGACAGCCGGCCGATCACCGCCAGCGCGCTCACGTCGAGGTCCGGGCGCTCATGGGCCCACTCGTCGAGGATCCGGTCGATCGCGTCCCGTCGCCGCCCCTGGTCTCCCGTCATGGGCCCATCCTGCCAGCGGAATATCTTGACGTCGAGATATGTCTGATATCTTGACATCAAGATTTATGGATGGATCGCATGAACCGCACGCTCGCGCTCACCGCGCTCGCCCCGATCACGTGGGGCACCTCGTACCTCGTCACCACCGAGCTCCTCCCGCCCGACCGTCCGCTGCTCACGGCGACGCTGCGCGCCCTGCCCGCGGGCCTGCTCCTGCTGGCCGTCACGCGGCTCCTCCCCCGCGGCGGCTGGTGGTGGAGGGCGGCGGTGCTCGGCACCCTCAACATCGGCGCGTTCTTCGCCCTCATGTTCGTGTCCGCCTACCCGCTCCCCGGCGGGGTCGCCGCGACCCTCGCGGCCGTCCACCCGCTCCTCGTCACCGCCCTCGCGAGCGGCGTCCTCGGCGAGAGGGTCGCTCCCCTGGCGCGCATCGCCGCAGGCACGGGAGTGATCGGCGTCGCCATGCTGGTGCTCACGCCGGGAGCGCGCCTCGACGCGTGGGGCGTGCTCGCGGGCCTGGGCTCGGCCGCCGCGACCGCTGCCGGCGTGCTGCTCACCAAGCGTTGGGGCCGTCCCGCGCCGCTCCTCGCCTTCACGGGCTGGCAGCTGGTCGCGGGGGGCCTCGTGCTGGCGGTCCCGACGCTCGTGCTCGAGGGCCCACCGCCGGCCCTCACGGCCGCGAACCTGCTCGGCTACGCGTGGCTCGCGATCCCCGGCACGGCGCTCGCCTACCTCGCCTGGTTCTCCGGCATCCTGCGGCTCCCGGCCAGCCGCGTCAGCCTGCTGAGCTTCCTCACGCCCCTCACGGCCGGGACGCTCGGCTGGGCGGTGCTGGGACAGTCGCTCGCGCCGCTCCAGCTCGCCGGCGGTGCGCTCATCCTCGTCGCGGTGGGCGTCGGCGCGTACGCGGGCCGCCCGCCGCATCGTCCCGCACCTGCCGCGCCCGAGCCGCGGGTGCTCGTCGGCGCGCGCGTCTAGCGCGGGCGAAACGCCCCGTTCCCGGCGAGAACCAGGAACAACTCACGCGCTACGCTCGTTATGTCCGCGTGCAGGCGCCCGCCTGCCGGAAGGAGGACGCCCATGGCCGATCGTGCGCTTCGAGGAATGCGACTGGGCACCCAGTCGATGGAGTCGATCCACAACGCCGAGCTCGCCGAGCGCGTCGAGGTCCACTACGACTGCCCCAACGGTCACGTGGTCGCGATGCCGTTCTCGGTCGAGGCCGACGTCCCCCTCTCGTGGGAATGCCACTGCGGAGCGCTCGCGCTCCTGCGGGACGGCGACCGCCCGGAGCCCAAGGACGTCAAGCCGCAGCGCACCCACTGGGACATGCTGCTCGAGCGCCGGACGATCCCGGAGCTGGAGGAGCTGCTCGAGGAGCGCCTCGAGCTGCTGCGCGCCAGCCGCCGCTAAGACTCGAATCGAAGGGACCCTCGCCCTGGCGGGGGTCCCTTCTTCATGCCCGGACGCGTCAGGCCAGCGTGACGGAGACCTCGGCGCGCAGGTCGCCGCGCGAGAAGCCCACGTGAACCGCGTACACGCCCGCGGGCGCCGTCATCACCGCGCCGTCCCAGGTGGCGAGCGCGTCGCGGTCGACGGGGATCCGCACGGCCCGCCGCTCGCCGGCCGCGAGCCGCGCGACGGCGAACCCGACGAGCTTGAGCGTCGCCCCGTCCGCCGGGCGCGCGTACAGCTGTGCCACGGCCTTGCCGCCCCGCCCGTCCCCGCACTTGAGCACCACCTCGACGCCCTCGCCCGCGGCAACCGCGTCGACGAGCCCGATGTCCGCGTAGCCCAGGCCGTGACCGAACCAGAACGCGGGCGCGACCTCTGCGCGCTCGTGCCCGCGGTAGCCGATGTCGACGCCCTCCGCGTAGACGAACCGGTCCTTCTCGCCGAACTCCTCCCGGGGCACGTCGGGCGGGCCGTCGGGCCAGGTCATCGGCAGCCGGCCGCCGGGCTCGGACTCGCCCGTCAGCAGGGCGGCGAGCGCCTGCGGCATCCGCTCGCCCGCCAAGCCCAGGTGCAGCACGGCGGCGACGCGATCGCGCCACGGCATGTCGATGGGCCCCGAGCCGTGCGTCACCGCGACGACGGGCAGGCCCGTGGCGGAGAGCGCCTCGATCAGCGCCGCCTGGCCCGCCGGCAGCCCGAGGTCCTCGGCATCCATGCCGCCGCCGGTGGGACGGCCAACGATCACCACCGCGACGTCCGCGCCCGCCGTGGCCGCCACCGCGGCGTCGAGCGCCGGATCGACGGGCACGAGACCGAGGGACAGGTGCGGCACGAGCCCGACGCCCGGCGAGACGAAGGCCGGGCCCGTGCGGTAGCGCACCTCCAGCGTCCGGTGCCGCTCGGCGGCGGCCAGGACGGCGTCGAGGACGTAGTGCGGGCCCCCGAGCAGCGGCGACGCGTCCCGGAAGCCCCGCGCGACCGCCTCGCCGTCGACCAGCAGCTCGACCTCGCCGGCGAACTCGACGGCGATCACCTGGGCGCCGCCCGTCGGCGGCAGCGAGGCGGTGAGGGTCGCCTCCCACGGCGCGGCGGCGTCCGCGGCGTCGGCGGGCAGCACCGCCTCGTCGATCGCGACCTCGCGGGCGCCCGCGGCATCGGTGAGCACGCACGACAGCGCGACCCCGTCGCCGGCCCGCAGCGGCGGCGCCGGCACCGAGGGGAGGCCCTCGGCCTCCGCCACCACCGTCAGCTCCTGCGCCTCGAGCGCGTCCCGCACCGGCGCGAGCCGCGTGTCGGTGATGACCACGCTGGCGGCGCCGCCGAGGACGATGCGGTGGGCCAGGTCCTCGGCGCCCACGAGGGCGACGCGGGTGCCGCCCGCCAGCGGCACCACGCCGTCGTTCGCCAGCAGGATCGCGCTCTCGACGGCGATCCGCTCGGCGAGCTCGAGGTGCGCCGCGGTGCCGATCGCGTCGGGGTCGAGGCCCGCCTCGGGCGGCTCCAGACCGACCGCGTCCGCGGCGGCCCGCACGTGGGCGCCGATGTCCGCCAGGGCCTCGTCGGGAACCTCGTCCACCATCGCGCCCGTCCGGGGCGCGTACGGATCGAGCTCCTCGGGCGCCTCGATCGCGAGCCGGGGCAGGTCGAGGCCCGCCGCCAGCGCGGCGCGCGCGTCCCGCACCGCGAACACCAGGTCCGGCACCGTGAACCCCGTGAAGCCCCACAGCCGGCGCGGGATCTGCTGGAGCTCTCGCGACTGCGACGGGTACTCGCCGTTGACGCGGTTGTAGCAGCACAGCATCCCCTGCGCGCCGTAGTCCTGCACGACGCGTCGGAACGGCTCGACATAGAGCTCGTGCAGCGTGCGCGCGTCGATCACCACGTCGCGGGCGGGCGTGCGCAGGGGCTTGGGCCCCTCGCCCGTGCGGCCGCGCTCGAAGTGATACGCCGGGTAGTGCTTGAGGACCGAGACGACGCCGCAGGACTGGACCGCGCGCGCGACGTGGCCGCCGATCGTGCCGGCGAGGAGCGGGTCCTCGCCGAGCGCCTCGCCGAGCCGGCCCGCCCAGGGTGCACGGGCGATGTCGAGCCCGGGTGCGAGCAGGACGTTGCGACCCGCCGCGCGGGACTCGGTGCCCAGCAGCGTGCCGTACCCGTCGGCGAGCGCGACGTCGAACGTCGCGGCGAGGTTGAGCGAGCTCGGCACCACGGTCGCGCCCGGATGGGCCGTGACCCCGCAGGGCCCGTCGCCCACGTGCATCGGCACCGCTCCCCCGCCGGCGAAGTCGTTCAGCGCGATCCTCGCGTCCTCGTCCCTGCCCATGGCGGCTCCCGTCGTCGTCGAGGGGTCACCGCCAGGCTACGAGGGACGATGCGGCGCGGTCAATCGTGGCGCGGGGTCCGGCCCGGGAGCAGCTCCGCGAGCTGGTGCACGCGGTGCGCGAGGCCCCAGGCCGTCACCTTGACGAGGGCCTCGCGGATGATCGCGCCGCTCATCTTGGAGGAGCCGACCTCGCGCTCGACGAACGTGATGGGCACCTCGACCACGGTGCCGCCGGCGCGCACGACGCGCCACGCCATGTCGACCTGGAAGCAGTAGCCCTGCGATTCGACGTCGTCGAGCTCGAGCCGGCGCAGCATGGCGGCGCGGTAGACGCGGAAGCCCGCCGTCGCATCGTGCACGCCCAGGCCGAGCGCGAGGCGCACGTACGTGTTCGCGCCGGTCGACAGCAGCAGCCGGTGGCGCGGCCAGTTGACCACCTCTCCCCCGGGCACCCAGCGCGAGCCGATGACGAGGTCCGCGGACGATGCGCGTTCGAGCAGCGCGGGCAGGTCGACACCGCGGTGCGAGCCGTCGGCGTCCATCTCGCACAGCAGGTCGTAGCCGCGGTCGAGCCCCCACGCGAAGCCCGCGAGGTACGCGGCGCCGAGGCCGTTCTTGGCGGTGCGGCGCAGCACGTGGACGCGGTGGTCGGCGGCCGACCGCTCCTCGGCCCAGTCGCCGGTGCCGTCGGGCGAGCCGTCGTCCACCACGAGGACGTCGACGTCGGGCGCGGCGGCGTGGACCGCGTCGAGCTGGCGCGGCAGCGACTCCCGCTCGTCGTAGGTCGGGATGATGACGAGCGTGCGGGTCACCAGTCGTACCTCTCGGCGATGCGGCGGCGGACCGCGAGCAGGACGACCACGGTGGGCACGATCACCATGCCCCAGCCGACGAACCAGCCGACCCGCACCGCGGGCGTGAGCTCGCTGCGCAGGCCGACGCGCTCGACGAGGTGGTCGGCGGTGAACAGCTCGGTGTCGTCCACGACGCGACCGCTGGGGTCGACCACCGCGCTCACGCCGACCGTGGAGATCTGGATCGCCCAGCGTCCCGTCTCGATCGCGCGCATGCGGGTCATCTGGAGCTGCTGCGTGCTCTCGGCGGTGCGGCCGAAGGACGCGTTGTTGGTGGGCACGATGAGGAGCTCGGCGCCCTTGGCGACGGCCTCGCGGACGATCGCGTCGTAGGCCACCTCGAAGCAGATGGGCGTCGCGACCCTCACGGTACGGTCGAGCGACGCGACGGGCACCTCCATGACGGCGGCGCCGGTGCCGGCCAGCATGTCCGTGACCTGGTCGACCACGGGCGCGACCTGGCGGGCGATGCTGCGCAGCGGGACGTACTCCGCGAACGGCGCGGGGCGCTGCTTCGAGTACGTGTCGAGGATGGCGCCGCTGCCGCCGAAGAGGAGCATGGTGTTGTAACGACCGTCGACCGGCGTGTAGTCCACCGTCCCCAGCAGCAGGGGCGCCCCCGTCGCGTCCTGGGCCTCCTCGACGGCCGCGAGGGTCTGGTCGTCGACGCGGGGGTCGATGTCGGCGGCGTTCTCGGGCCATACGACGAGGTCGACGGGGTTGTCCGCCGTCTCCTCGGCCATCCGCAGGGTCTCCGCGAGATGGTTCTCGGTGACGAGCCGCGCCTGCGAGAACGCCTCCAGCCCGAGGTCGGGGACGTTGCCCTGGACGGCGCCCACGCGCATCGTCCCCTCCTGCGCGCGGTTGTCGAGAGGCACGAGGTAGCCCGTGCCGAGGACGGCGATGGCGAGCACCGGGGCGAGGGCCGCCGTGATGCCGCGGCGCAGGCGCGCGGACTCCCACGCGAGGCCGAGGAGGGCGCCCGCGAGCACGACGGCGAAGGACACCAGGGGCACGCCGCCCGCCCAGGCGAGGCGCGCCACCGGCGCATCGACGAAGGCGTAGCCGACGCGGCCCCACGGGAAGCCGCCGAACGGCACCATGCTGCGCAGCTGCTCCGCGGCGACCCAGATGCCGGCGAACATCACGGTCTCGGCCCAGCGGTGCGCCTCGAGGATGTCCGACCGTCGCAGGTGCGCCCAGGCCGCGCCGACGAGGGCCCACGCGAGGCCCTCCGCGACGCTCAGCGCGATCCACGGGACGAGGCCGACGGCGACGTTCGCCCACCACACCTGGGTGAGCATGAAGGCGGTGCCGTACGCCCAGCCGAGGAGGAAGCCGCCCCACGCGCCGACGCGTTCGAGGGTCCACCACAGCACCGCGATCGACACGGGCGCGAGGTACCACCAGCCCGTGTCCGGGAAGGCGAGGTTGAGACCGGCTCCCGCGGCGACCGCCAGCAGGAGGTTCCTCAGTCCGGTCAGCACCCGCCAAGGGTATGCGAGGTCGCGCCCGTCGACTGCCAATGACACCTGTGACGCGAGGAATCTCCCGTGACGGATGCGGCCGCACCACGCGTCGCTCGGCTCCCATGAGCCCCATCTGTCAGTGGGAGTCCCCGGGCGCTAGTAGGCCACCACTCCCCTGCGCATGCCCTGGATGGCCTGCAGCGCCGCGGCGCGCACCGTCGCGCTCGGCGCGACCTCCGCGATCTGGTCGAGCGCGTCGATCACCTGCTTGCACCAGCGCACCATGTCGCCGGGCGCGATCTCCGCGTCCTTGAGCACCGTGTCGAGGCCCTTGCCCTGGGCCCAGCCGTGGATGGGCCCCACGATCCCCCAGTGCGGCGCGGGCAGGTCGGGCAGGCCGCGCTCCTTCTGCATGTCGTCGACCTTGGACCACAGCCGCAGCGTGTCCTTGAGCGCGCCGCCGAGGACGCCCCCAGGACCGCCGGGGACGCGCGGCGGGCGCGTCTCGTCGTCGCGTCGTCCCTGGTAGAGCAGGGTCGAGACGGCCGCGGCGAGGGCCGGAGGGTGGAGCTTCTCCCACGCGCCCGTGCGGAGCGCCTCCGCGATGACGATGTCGTTCTCCGCGTACAGGCGCCGCATCATCAGGCCCGCGCGGGTGAGCTCCGGCTCGCCGTCGACCATGTCGAGGTAGCCCAGCGCGTCGAGGATCTGGAGCCGCTTGTCGAAGACGCGCGCGATCGACCCCGTCGCGCGTTGAATCTCGTTCACCACGCGGTCCTTGTCGCGCAGCGTGCGGTGGTAGCGCTCGGCCCAGCGGGCGTGCTGCTCGCGGTCGGGGCACTGGTGGCACGGGTGCTCGCGCATGAGCCGGCGCACCTCGAGCTCCTGCGCGGCCCCCTCGTCGGCGGCCGGCGCGCGCCGCTTGGAGCGCGCGAGGTCGAACTCGCGGCGCGCGTCCACGATGACCTGCGCGACCTCGCGGCGCGAGCGGGCGTTGCGCGAGTCGAAGCGGCGCGGCAGCTTGACCGTCCCGACCTTCTCGAGCCCGTGGTGCAGCTCGGAGATCGCGAGCCGGTGGACGCGCGCGTGCTCGGTCACCACGACGGGGCGCGGCGCGACCGGGTTGTCGTCGGGCTCCACCACCGCGGCCAGCCCCGCCCGGCGCCCGCCGCCGACGCGGACCACGTCGCCGCGACGCAGCGCCGCGAGCGTCGACGCCGTGGCCTCCTGTCGCGCGCGGGAGGCGTCCTTCGAGGCCTGCTTCTGGAGCCGGTTGAGGCGTTCGCGCAGCGCCGCGTACTCCATGAAGTCGCCCCTGTCGCACGCCGCGGCCTCGGCGTAGCCCTTGAGCGTCGAGTCGAGGTCGCGCGCCTTGCGGGCCTTGCCCACCACGGACTGGTCGGCCTGGTACTGCGCGAAGGACATCTCGAGCACCTCGCGGGCCCGCGCGGCGCCCAGCTGCGCGACCAGGTTGACCGCCATGTTGTACGACGGCTGGAACGAGCTGATGAGCGGGTAGGTGCGTCGCGACGCGAGGCGCCCCAGCTGCGGCGCGTCGAAGCCCGGGTGCTCGACCACGACCGCGTGGCCCTCGACGTCGATGCCGCGCCGGCCCGCGCGGCCGGTGAGCTGCGTGTACTCGCCCGCGGTGAGGTCCTTGTGCGCCTGCCCGTCCCACTTGACGAGCTTCTCGAGCACCACCGAGCGGGCGGGCATGTTGATGCCCAGCGCGAGCGTCTCGGTCGCGTAGACCACCTTGATGAGGCCGGCGGCGAAGAGCTCCTCGACGACCTCCTTGAACAGCGGGATCATGCCCGCGTGGTGGGCGGCGATGCCGGCCTCGAGGTGGTCCCGCCAGCGGTGGTAGCCGAGCGCGCCGAGGTCCTGCGAGGGGACGCCCTCGCACCGCTCCTCGATGATGTGGGCGATCTCGTGGCGCTCGGCCTCGGTGGTGAGCACCATGCCGGACGCGCGCACCTGGTCGACCGCGTCCTCGCAGCCGGCGCGCGAGAAGACGAACACGATGGCGGGCAGCAGGCCCTGCTGGTCGAGCACGTCCACGACCGCGAAGCGCGGCGGCGCGCGCCTGCCCGCGGGCCGTCGCCCGCCGCGGCTGGGCCGGCCGCCCCCGCGCCCGTCGTCGTAGCGCGAGCGCTTGGCGATCGCCTCGAGCTCGGGGTTGAGCCGCGGCGTCGGGCCCGGGTCCTGCGGGTCGACGCCGGGCGCGTAGAGGTCGAAGATGCCCTCGCGCAGCAGGACGTGCGGCCACAGCGGAACGGGACGATGCTCGGACACCACCACGCGGGTGTCGCCGCGGACCTCGCCGAGCCACGCGCCGAACTCCTCGGCGTTCGACACGGTGGCCGACAGGGACACGATCGAGGTGCGGTCGGAGAGGTGGATGATGACCTCCTCCCACACCGAGCCGCGGAAGCGGTCCGCGAGGTAGTGGACCTCGTCGAGAATCACCACGCCCAGGCTGTCGAGGGTGTCGGAGCCCGCGTAGATCATGTTGCGCAGCACCTCGGTGGTCATCACGATGATGTCCGCCTCGTGGTTGAGCGTGGTGTCGCCCGTGAGCAGCCCGACGTTCTCGGGGCCGTAGACCTTGGCGAGGTCGTGGAACTTCTGGTTCGAGAGCGCCTTGATGGGCGTCGTGTAGAAGGCCTTCTCGCCTCGGTTGTACGCGTGCCGGACCGCATACTCGCCCACGAGCGTCTTGCCCGCGCCGGTGGGCGCCGCGACGAGGACGCTGTGCCCCGCGGCGACCGCCTCGCAGGCCTCCCGCTGGAACGGGTCGAGCGCGAAAGAGAGCTCGGCCTCGAACTCGGCGAGGTCGGCGTGGCGGGCACGCGCGCGCGAGGCCGCGTACCGCTCGGCGGGGCTGGTCATGCCGCCAGGCTACTTGCCTCCCAGGACCGTGAGCGCCCGCGGCACGACGGCGATCGTGAGGGGCGTCGCGCCGACCAGCTCGCCGTCCGCGAAGGCCGGCGGCAGGGGCGCACCCAAGGACTCGTCCGGCACGATCGTCACCGACTCCACCTGCTCGATGTGCACGAGCGGGTCCGTGACGTGGCTGCCGTCGCGCAGCTTGCCGAACAGCCGCACGATGTCCCGCTTCGCCATCCCGTCGGCGGTGACGAGCTCGAGGCGGCCGTCGGTGACGGACGACTCGGGCGAGATCACGAGGCCGCCGCCGAAGACCCCGGCGTTGGCCACCGCCACCAGGGTGCAGCGCATCGTCCGCTCCCGGCCGTCCGCGGTGACACGGACGCCGTACGGACGGAAGCGCGGCACCTCGCGCGCGGTCGCCACCTTGTACTTGAGCGGGCCGCGCGGGAACGAGATCGCGCGGGCGTAGGACGCGACGGCGGCGTCGAGCCCCGCGGACAGCACCGCGCCGAAGTAGCGGGGGCTGGCGGGCTCCTCGATCGACCCGCCGCTCACCCTGCCCACGTCCGTGCGGAGGACGTCGCCCCGCAGCCCGGCCTCGATGCGCGCGACCGCGGCGGGGATGTCGTGGCGCGGCAGGCCCACGGAGGCGGCGATGTCGTCGCCGGAGCCGGCCGCGACGATGCCGAGCGGCAGGTCCGTCGCGGCGCACACCTGGAGGCCCAGGTGGGCCATGCCGTCGCCGCCGACGACGACGAGGGCGTCCAGCTGGTCACGATGCGCCATCGCGGCCTCGTGGGACGCGGCCCACGAGCCGCGCGACAGGTCGACGAGGTGGTGGCCGCCGGCCGCCAGCGCGGCCTTCGCCTCGGCTCCCCTGCGGGCGCCCCGCCCCGACCCCGATGTCGGATTGGTGATGATGCCGACGGTCCTCATGCCGCGGGCGTCCTCCCTCGGACGGCGCGTTCGCGCAGGACGCCGACGCCGACGGCGGCGAAGTACAGCGCCACCATGGGGCCGGCCATGAAGAGCATCGTCACGGCGTCGGGCGTGGGCGTGAGGACGGCGGCGGCGAGGAAGATGAGGAACACAGCCCAGCGCCACCCGCGCAGCCACGTGCGGGCGCTGACGAGCCCGGTCCAGGTGAGCGCGATCATCACGACCGGGAACACGAACGCGAGGCCGAACGCCAGGATGAGGCGCATCGCGAACGTCATGAACGTCTGCGCGTCGAGGAAGTTCGCGGCGCCCTCGGGAGTGAAGCCCGTGAGGATCGTGATGGCGCGCGGGAACACCCACCAGCCGAAGAGCACGCCGGACGCGAACAGCGGGATCGCGGCGCCGAGGAACCCGAACGTGTAGCGGCGCTCGCGGCGGTGCAGGCCGGGCGCGATGAACGCCCACAGCTGGTACAGCCACCACGGCGCGCTCACGATGAGGCCGATGAGCAGCGACATCTTGATCTGCATGTCGAGCGCGGTCGCCACGCCGGAGAAGTTGACGGTGACGAGCGCGTCGTCACGCTCCGCGGCCTCGAGGACGGGGCTCTGGAGCGCCTCGAAGACGGGGGTGTAGAGGAACCAGCCCGCCACCATGCCGACGGCGATGCCGGCGGCGGCGAGGACGAGTCGCTTGCGGAACTCCCTCAGATGCTCGGCCAGCGGCATGCGAGCATCGGGATTGCCTCCGCGCGCGCTACTTCTGGCCGTCACGCGGCTCGTCCGAGGACGACGTCGCGGGCTTGTCGTTGCCGTTCTCGGAGTCGGACTTCTTGTCCTCGGTGAGGGAGCTCGTCTCGTCCTTGAGGATGCGCAGCGACTGGCCGAGCGAACGCGCGAGCTGCGGGAGCTTCGGCGCGCCGAACAGCAGCAGCACGATCAGCAGGATGATGAGGATCTCGCGGGGTCCCATGATGCTCCTTAAGGCGGGGTGCTGGCGGACAGTCTAGCCCTGGACGTCGAGCACGGAACGCGCCTGGCGGTGAAGCTCGTCGACCAGGCGGTTCGGGGTCACCTCGCGCAGGTGCGGGGCGACCGACAGCAGGCGGCCGGCGACGAACGCCGCGTCCGCGACGTCGAACGTGGCGATCACGTCCTCCTCGGCGTCCTCGATGGTCACGCCGGGCATGTCCTCGAGCGCGTAGCGGCCCGAGCGCGCGATCCGCACCGTGGCGCGGTAGGCCGGGGTGAGGGTGAAGCCCGCGGTGTCGGTCGGCGGGTGCTCGACGGCCGCGTCGAGGACGGCGACCGACGCGATGCGGTCGAGCCGCAGCACGCGGTAGTCCTCCGCGCGGCGGCAGAAGCACTCGAGGTACGCGTGGCCGTCGATCACGACGAGGCGGTGCGGGTCGACGACGCGGGTGGTGCGGCGGTCCTGCGCGTCGACGTACTCGACCTCGGCGAGGCGGTAGCGCCGCATCGCCTCGAGCAGGGGCTCGCGGATCTCGGGCTGGACGTGGTCGTCGCCGAGCACCGTCACCGGCTCCTGGAGCGCGTCGCGGAGCTTGTCGAGGACCTGCGTGCCGGCCTCGGGCAGCGCGCCCGCGGCTCCCATGGTGGACAGCGCGCCGACGAGCGCGACGGCCTCACGGGGCGACAGCCGCACCTGGGAGACGCCGTCGTTGCGCACGAGCGCCGCAATGTCCGCGTCGTAGGCGTCGGCGGAGAAGTCGATGGGGAACCACGAGTCGCCGGGCTCGGACGCGACCCACAGGGCGTTGAGGTCCGCGCGCACCTGCTCGACGGTGACGCCGAAGTGCTCGGCGAGCTCCGCGAACGGAGTGTCGCCGTTGCGCTCGACGTACGTGAGGATGCCGAGCATCCGCACCAGCCGGTCGGTCGCCTGCTCAGCCACGCTCCACCTCCAGCGCCGCGGACGCGGCCCTCGTCACGGCCTTCGCCAGCTCGTCCGGGGAGACGATGCGCGCTCCCCCGGCGAGGGCCAGCACCTCCGCGACGAGCGCGTCGGCGTGGGCGTACTCGACGTCGTACAGGTCCCAGCCGCCGTCGACGCCGGCGGCGGTGCCGCGGCGGCGCAGCGCGTGGCCCGACTCGGGGCGCACGGCGACGCGCGCGGTGCGGACGTCGCCGCTCTCGGCGAGCGCGCCCAGCGGGATCTCGTCGGGAATGTCGTACGCGCCGGGCTCCCCCACGGGCACGACGGCGCCGCCGATGCGCTGCACCCGGAAGGTGCGCGCGGCCTCGCGGTCGCGGTCGAAGCCGATGACGTACGGCACGCCCGCGCGCAGCACGACGCGCCACGGCTCGATCGTGCGGGTGCCCGCGCCGGAGCTCGAGGAGGAGTACTCGAAGCGGACCGTCTGGCGGTCGGCGACGGCCTCGACCAGGGCGGCCACCGCATCGTTCCCCACCGCGGGCAGGGCCGCGAACGGCAGCTCGACGCGCGGGCCGTGCTCGGCCGACGAGGCGAGCTTCATCACGGCCTGGGTCGCGTCGGACCCGAGCACCGCGCCGCGCCAGTAGTCGGTGGCGACGCCCAGCACCGCGAGCTCCGCGGCGGTGAGGTCGAGCACCGGCATCGCGGCCTCGGCGGGCCGGATGCGGTAGCCGATCTCGTCGCCGTGGACCGGGTCCTCGACCGTCTCGACGGGCACGCCGAGCTCGCGCAGCTCCTTCTTGTCGCGCTCGAACATGCGCTCGAAGCTCTGCTCGGCCTTGCGGACCTCCTCCTCGGAGGCGCCGATCGGGAGCGGCTCGTAGCCCTCGACGGTGTCGCGGATCTGATCGCGCGTGAGGCGGTGCCGGGTGCTCGAGAGGCCGATGATGAGGTTGAGGAGGCGCTGGTGCTTGGGGACCGCCATCAGACGCGGACCGCGAGCAGCTCGGTGGTGAGGATCGCGCGCGCGCCGACGGCGTAGAGCGCGTCCATGATGTGGTTCATCTCGTCGCGCGGCACCATCACGCGGACCGCGTGCCAGTCGGAGCCGTGCAGCGGCGTGACGGTGGGCGCCTCGAAGCCGGGGCTCACCGCGATGGCCGCGTCGAGCCGGTCGGACGGCACGTCGTAGTCGACGAGCACGAAGCGGCGCGCGGTGAGGACGCCGCGGAGGCGGCCGGTGAGGATCGCGATGTCCTCGACGGGCGCGTCCTGCGCGCGGATGAGGATCGCCTCGGAGCCGAGGATCGGCTCGCCGAAGATCTCGAGGCCCGCGGCCCGCAGGGTGGTGCCGGTCGAGACGACGTCCGCGACGACGTCGGCGACGCCGAGCCGCACCGACGACTCGACGGCGCCGTCGAGTCGGACCACGTGCGCGCTCACGCCGTGCGAGGCGAGGTGCTGCTCGACCAGCCGCGGGTAGCTGGTGGCGACGCGCTTGCCGTCGATGTCGAGGATCGACGAGGCGACGCCCGGCGCGGCGGCGTAGCGGAACGTCGAGCCGCCGAAGCCGAGCTCGAGGTGCTCGACCGCGTCGGCGCCCGAGTCGATGAGCAGGTCGCGGCCGGTGATGCCGGCGTCGACCGTGCCGGCCCCGACGTAGACGGCCACGTCGCGCGGCCGCAGGAAGAAGAACTCGACGTCATTGCGCTCGTCGACGAGCACGAGCTCGCGCGGGTCGCGACGCTGCTTGTAGCCGGCCTCCTTGAGGAGCTGCACGGCGGGGTCGGACAGGGAGCCCTTGTTGGGCACGGCGATGCGGAGCACTTCTCTCCCCTAGAGGTTCTTGTAGACGTCGTCGAGCGTGAGGCCCTTGGCCACCATCATCACCTGCGCCCAGTAGAGCAGCTGGGAGATCTCCTCGGCCGCCTCCTCGGGCGTCTGGTACTCCGAGGCCATCCAGGACTCGGCGGCCTCCTCGACCAGCTTCTTGCCGATGGCATGGACGCCCTTGTCGAGCATCGCGACGGTGCTCGAACCCTCGGGGCGCTCCAGGGCGCGGCGCTGCAGCTCTTCGAACAGGCTCTCGAACGTCTTCACGCCCGCCAGCCTATCGGCCCCGAGGACTCCCGATGGCGGATGGGACGGAAGTGGCGGGCGTGGCGGACGAGGCCGCCCCGAGCGTCACGGGCGACCCCGCCCGTCACTTCCGTCATTGGGAATCGACGGCGCTACAGGCCCTCGAGCACCAGGGCGGTCGCCAGCGCCGCCTCGACGGCCTCGGCGCCCTTGTCCTCGCTGGATCCGGGCAGGCCGGCGCGGTCGAGCGCCTGCGCGTCGTCGTCGGTGGTGAGGATGCCGAAGCCGACCGGGGTCGCGTGCGTGCGCGCCACGTCGGTGAGGCCGCGGGTCACGGCGTCGCACACGTACTCGAAGTGCGGGGTGCCGCCGCGGACCACGACGCCGAGGCACGCGATCGCGTCGACGCCCTTGCGGGCGAGCGCCTCCGCGACGACGGGCAGCTCGAAGGCGCCGGGCACGCGGGTGACGCGGTACGCCGCGCCGGCCTTCTCGGCGGCGCGGATCGCGCCGGCGACGAGGCCGTCCATCACCTCGGTGTGCCACAGGCTCGCGACGATCTCGATGGTGAGGTCGCTCGCGTCGACCTCGACGACGGGTGCTCCGGCGCCGCTCATGCGTTGTCTCCCAACAGGTGTCCCATCCGCTCGACCTTGGTGCGGAGGTAGTGCTCGTTCTCGGGGTGCGCGCCCACGCGGTGCGGGATGCGCTCGATGCAGTCGACGCCGGACGCGCGCAGGCCCTCGACCTTGGCCGGGTTGTTCGTCAGCAGCCGGATCCGCGTGAGGCCGAGGTCGTGGAGGATCGACGCGGCGGCGCCGTACTCGCGCCGGTCGACCGGCAGCCCCAGGTGCGTGTTGGCGTCGACGGTGTCGAGCCCCTCGTCCTGCAGCGCGTACGCCTGGATCTTCGCCGCGATGCCGATGCCGCGGCCCTCGTGGCCGCGCAGGTAGACGACGGCGCCGCCGTCCTCGACGATGCGCGCGACCGCGGCGTCGAGCTGCGGGCCGCAGTCGCAGCGTTGCGAGCCGAACGCGTCGCCGGTGAGGCACTCGGAGTGCACGCGGACCACGGGCACGGTGCCGTCCTTGGGCGGCACCACGAGCGCGACGTGCTCGTCGCCCGTGCGCGCGTCGCGGTAGGCGTGGATCGTCACCTCGCCGTGCGCGGTCGGCAGGCGCGACTCGCCCACGTGGAGCACGCGCTCGGGACGCGCCGCGATGGGCGGCGGCTGGTCACCCACCGCGCGGCGGTAGTCGATGAGGTCCGCGATGGTGAGGAACGTGAGGCCGTCGCGCTCGGCGATCGCGGTGGCGTCGCCCTGGCGCATCATCGTGCCGTCGTCGTTGACCATCTCGCCGATGACGCCCACGGGCGAGAGCCCCGCGAGGCGGCACAGGTCGACGCAGGCCTCGGTGTGGCCGGGACGATGCAGGACGCCGCCGGGGACGGCGCGCAGGGGCAGCACGTGGCCGGGTCGGATGAGGTCGTCGGCGGTCGCGTCCGGGTTGGCGAGCACCTTGAGCGTGGTGGTGCGGTCCGCCGCGGAGATGCCGGTGGTGACGCCCGACGAGGCGTCGACGGACACCGTGTAGGCGGTGCGACGCGGGTCCTGGCTGCTGGGCACCATGAGCGGCAGGTTGAGCGCGTCGGCGCGCTCGGTGGGCATGGGCGCGCACAGGTAGCCGCTCGAGTGGCGGATGCCCCACGCGATCCAGTCGGTGGTCGCGGTCTCCGCGGCCATGATGAAGTCGGCCTCGTCCTCGCGGTCGCGCGAGTCGGACACGAGCACCGGCTTGCCGGCGCGCATGTCCTCGAGCGCCTGCTCGACGAGGGCGATCGGGTCGACGGTCATGCGTGCGCCGCCACGAGCTTCTCGACGTACTTGGCGACCACGTCGACCTCGACGTTGGCGCGGTCGCCGACGGCGATGGTGCCGAAGGTGGTCTCCGCGAGCGTGGTCGGGATGAGCGACACGGTCACGCGCGTGCCGTCGATCTCCGCGACGGTGAGCGAGACGCCGCCGAGCGCGATCGAGCCCTTGCGGACCACGTAGCGGGCGAGGTCCGCGGGGATCTCGAAGGTGAGGTCGGTCCACTCGGGCTGCGAGTCGCGCTCGACGAGGGTCGCGACGCCGTCGACGTGGCCCTGCATGATGTGGCCGCCGAGGCGCCCGCCCGCGGGGGTCGCGCGCTCGAGGTTGACGCGGTCGCCCGCGCGCAGGTCGCCGAGCGCGGTGGTCTCGAGCGTGACGCGCATGACGTCGGCGGTCCACGTGGAGCCGGCGTGGTCGGCGATGGTGAGGCACACGCCCTGGACCGCGATCGACTCGCCGTGGACGAGGTCGGTGAGGCCGGGGGCCTCGATGGTGAGCCGCGAGCTCGCCTCGGAGCCGGTCACCGCGGTGACCGTGCCGAGGGACTCGACGATGCCGGTGAACATCTACTGCTGTCCTCTCTGGAAGAAGGCGGTGACCAGCGTATCGACGCCCAGGGCGGTCGCCGTCACATCCTGGCCCCTCAACGCCCCGCCCATCGTCCCGATTCCCAGGTCTCCCACGGCGTTCGTGCCGGAGCCGAGGATCGCGGGAGCGATGTACGCGTGGACCTCGTCGACGAGGCCCGCGCGCAGGAACGCCGTGGTGATCGTGCCGCCGCCCTCCACCACCACGGTACGCACCTCGCGGCTCTCGAGCGCCGCGAGGGCCTCGTGCGGATCGTGCGTGCGGATCGCGACCGCGTTCTCGTCGCGCCACACCTTGGCGCCGAAGGTGTCCGACAGGCCCATGACCGCGCGCAGCGGCTGGTGGGGCTCCGCGATGTGCGGCGGCCGCGCGGACAGCGCCGGGTCGTCGGCGCGCACCGTGCCGGTGCCGACGAGGATCGCGTCGACCTCGGCGCGGACGCCGTGCGCATGGGCGCGGGCCTCCTCCCCCGTGACCCAGAAGCTCGTGCCGTCGGCGGCGGCGGTGCGTCCGTCGAGGGTCTGCGCCCACTTGGCGATCACCCAGGGGCGGCCGTGCGCGACCGCGCCGAGCCAGCGCCGGTTGACCTCCCACGCCGCGTGCAGCGGGGTGTGGCGGGCGTCGATGCCGCGCGAGCGCAGCACCGCTCCCCCGCCGGAGGCCAGGGGGTTGGGGTCCTCGACGGCGTAGCGGACCGCGGCGACGCCGGCCGCCGTGAGCGCGTCGGTGCACGGCGCGGTGCGGCCGGTGTGGGAGCACGGCTCGAGGGTGACGTACGCGGTCGCGCCGGCGACATCGAGGCCGCGGGCGCGCGCATCGTCCAGCGCGGCGGGCTCGGCGTGCGGCGTGCCGGCGCCCCGGTGCCAGCCCTCGCCGAGGACCGTGCCGTCGGCGCCGACGATGACGCAGCCGACGCGCGGGTTGGGGCCGTGCGCGGGACCCCGGAGGGCCAGCTCGACGGCGCGGGACAGGGGCTCAGCGATGGTGCACCGCCTCGCCCAGCGCGCGCAGCGCGGCGACCTCGGCGCCCCGGTCCTCGGCGCCGTAGATCGCGGAGCCGGCGACGAGCACGTCGCCGCCCGCCTCGACGACGGTCTGGATGGTGTCGCGCGCGACGCCGCCGTCGGCCTGGAGCCACAGGTCGCGACCCGCGGCCTCGGCGGCCGCGCGGAGGGTGGTGAGCTTGGGCATCATGTCCGCCATGAAGGCCTGACCCCCGAAGCCCGGCTCGACGGTCATGACGAGCACCATGTCGAGGGTGTCGATCAGCGGCAGCACGTCCTCGACGGGCGTGCCGGGCTTGATGGCGCACGAGGCGCGGGCGCCCATGCTGCGCAGGTCCGCGGCGATCGCGCGCGGGTCCGCGGCGGCTTCGAGGTGGAACGTGACCGACGTCGCGCCGATCTCGGCGTAGCGCGGCGCCCACCGGTCCGGGTCGTCGATCATGAGGTGGACGTCGAGCGGCAGCGGCGACACCTGCGCGAGGCGCTCGACGACGGGCAGGCCGAGCGTGAGGTTGGGCACGAAGTGGCCGTCCATGACGTCGACGTGGAGCCAGTCCGCGTCGCTCACGGCGAGGATGTCCCGCTCAAGGTTCGCGAAGTCGGCGGACAGGATGCTCGGCGCGATCTGGATGCCCATGGGTCCGAGCCTAGCGGCGCAGACCCCCCGACCTGAGCGCCGCCGCGAACGACGGCACGAGCGGCAGCGCGGGCAGCAGCGCCGCCTGATACGCGTGGTAGACGTCCGGCTTGCCGGGCCACACGGTGCCCGCGGGGCGATTCTGCGGGTCGAGCTCGTGGTGCCACGAGCCGTGCTCGTGGTCGACGAGGTGCCGGTCCGCGTACGCCCACCAGGTCGCCGAGTCCTCGGCGTAGCGGGCCTCCCCGGTCACCTGACGGAGCGCCTCGGCGGCGTTGACCGCCTCCGCGAGCACCCAGTGCATGCGCTCGCGGACCACCGGCGCGCCCGACCAGTCCGTCGTGTAGACGAAGCCCGGCTCGCCGTCGGCGTCCCAGCCGTCCGCGACCGCGCGGTCGTAGAGCGCGACAGCGGCCTCGCGCAGCCCCGGCGGCGCGTCCTCCCACAGCGTGAGGTCCACGCTGAGCAGCAGCCGCGCCCACTCGAGGCCGTGGCCCACGGTGGCGCCGTACGGACGGAACGGGTGCGCGGGCTCGTCGCGGTGGTGCTCGAGCATGGGCCGCCACGCGGCGTCGAAGTGCTCGGGGATGCGCCAGTCGTTGTCGCGCGCCCAGCCGGCGACGCGCCCGGCGATGCGTCCGGCACGCTCGTGCCACTCGCGCTGCCCGGTGACGTCCCCGGCGGCGAGGTAGGCCTCGACGGTGTGCATGTTCGCGTTGACGCCCCGGTAGCGGTCGAGCTTGCGCCAGCCCGCGTCCCACTCCTCGACGGAGAGGCCCTCCTCCTCGTCCCAGAAGTGGGTGAGCGACACCTCGAGGGCGTCCTCGAGCAGCTGGCGGGCCCCGGTGACGTCGGCGGCCACGGCGGACGATGCGGCGAGCACCACGAACGCGTGGCCGTAGGCCTGCTTGGTGGTGACGGTGGGCACGCCGTCCACCATCGCGGCGAACCAGCCGTCGTGCTCGGGGTCGCGCAGCCGGCGGCGCAGGGCACGCACGCCGTGGGCCGCCATCGCGCCGAGCGCCGCGGCGTCCGGGCCGCCCGGCGCGGGCGGCTCCGCGGCCAGCATGCCGAGCGCCGCGACGTGCGTCATGCGGCACGTGATCCACAGCTCCACCGGCCGGGTGCGGTCGACGCGGCCGGTCTCGCCGAGCCAGCCGAAGCCGTCGTCGGCGGCCGAGCCGTGGGCGAAGCGCAGCAGGTCCGCGCGCTGCGCGGCGAGGTAGGCGGCGTCCCCCGGCGTCACGTCAGCCCCACAGCTCCGCGAGGAAGCGCGCCTGACGCTCGAGCTGGTAGCCCTCGCCGCCCTCGTGCCCGTTGAAGCGGTACGCGTCGATCTCCTTCGGACCTCCCCAGGCCGCGTAGGCGGCGTAGATCGTCGACGGCGGGCACGTGGGGTCGCGCAGCGCGGCGGAGAAGAGCGCCGGCGCGGTGGCGCGTGCGGCGTGGTGGACGCCGTCGATGTACGACAGCGTGCGCAGCACGGCGGCCTCGTGGCGTCGGTGGACGGCCAGGTAGCGGGCGACCTCCTGGTACGGGTCCGTGTCGGCGATGTCGATGCCCCGCTCGATGTGGCACAGGAAGGGCACGTCGACCAGCGCGGCGCCCACGTCGGTGAGCCCGGCCGCGGCGATCGCGATGCCGCCGCCCTGGCTGGCCCCCGCGACCGCGAGCCGGTCGCCGTCGACGACGTCCAGGGAGCGGGCCGCCTCGACCGCGCGCACGGCGTCGGTGAGGACGCGCCGGTAGTAGTACGTGTCGAAGTCGAGGATGCCGCGGGTCATGTAGCCGGGGTGGGCCGGGCCGGCCGCGTCGCCGCCGCCCGAGGCGTCCGGGGTGTGGCCGCCGTGGCCCCACGCGGAGCCCTGGCCGCGGGTGTCCATCACGAGGTGCGCGTAGCCCGCATTCGCCCAGAAGAGGCGCTCGTGGGGCAGGCCCCGGCCGCCGCCGTAGCCGCAGTACTGGACGACGGTGGGCAGCGGGCCGGCGGCGCCCGCGGGGGAGACGAGCCACGCGCGGATCCGGTCGCCGCCGAAGCCCGAGAACGTCACGTCGGCGACGTCCACGAGCGCGAGCGGCGTCTCGACGGGCGTCGCCTCGACGTCGAGCGCGTGGGTCCGCGCCTCCGCGAGGGTCGCCTCCCAGCGGGCGTCGAGGTCCGCCGGCGCCTCGAGCTCGGGCCGGTAGGACCCGAGCTGCTCGAGGCTCATGTCGATGTACGGCATCCGCCCTCCTCAGTGCGCCTGTCGCGAGCGTAGCGCGCGGGTCAGACGCCCGGCTTCTCGAGCAGCGCGAGGAACATCGAGTCCGTGCCGTGGATGTGGGTCCACAGCTGCACGTGCGGACCCTCGCCCCACATGCGCGGCGTCGTGTCGGTGACGGCGGCGACGGCGTCGCGCGCGTCGATCTGGCGCAACGTGGTGTCGGCGACGATGCCGCGGGTCTCGGCGAGCACCGGCGAGCACGTGATGTACGCGAGCAGCCCGCCCGGCGCGAGCAGGCGCTCGGCGTTGGCGAGGAGGCGCTGCTGCAGGGGCACGAGCTCGTCGAGATCCTCGGGCTGGCGGCGCCAGCGGGACTCGGGCCGGCGGCGCAGCGCGCCCAGGCCCGAGCAGGGCGCGTCGAGGACGATGCGGTCGTACGTGCCGTCGTCGCCCCACGTGGTGCCGTCTCCGGTGTGGATGGTGACGACGCCCTCGGGCACGGCCCGGGTCGAGCGGCGCACGAGGTCGGCGCGGTGCGGGTGGAGCTCGACGGCGTCGAGCGTGGCGGCTCCGTCGGCGGCGAGGGCGCCGAGCAGCGCGGCCTTGCCGCCGGGGCCGGAGCACAGGTCGAGCCAGCGCTCGCCCGGCTCGACGGGCTGCGCGGCGACGAGGGCGGCGGCGACGACCTGGCTGCCCTCGTCCTGGACCGCGGCCGTGCCCTCGGCGACGGCCTCGAGGTCGCCCGGCCGGCCGCCGGGAAGCACGACGGCGTACGGCGAGTACTCGCCCGCCTCTCCGCCGGCCTGCTGGATGAGCTCCTCGCGGTCGACGAGCCCCGGCCGCGCGACGAGCGTGACCCGCGCCGGCGAGTTGTCCGACTCGAGCAGCGCGACGACCTCGCCTTGGTGGCCGTCGGCGGCGAGCGCGTCCTCGAGCTCACGCACCACCCACTCGGGGTGGGAGTTCCGGGTCGCGATCGCGTGGCGGGAGTCGCCGGGCGCGACGAGCGCGAGCCACGCCTCCGCGTCGCGCTCGGTGATGCGGCGCATCACCGCGTTCGCGAGCTTGGAGGCGCCCTGGCCGCGCTCGCGGCGCACCTGGGAGACGGTCTCGTTGACGGCGGCGTGCGGGGGCACGCGCATCGCGAGGTGCTGGTGGGCGCCGAGCCACAGCGAGACCCGCACCTCGGGGTCGAGGTCGCGCGGGTCGCGGCCGGAGGCCTTCTCGACGATCGCGTCGTACAGGCCGCGCATGCGCAGCGTGCCGTAGGCGAGCTCGGTCGCGAAGCCGGCGTCCCGGCCCTCGAGCCGCATCCGCTCGAGCAGCGACGGCATGAGCAGGTTGGCGTAGGCGCCCTCGGTGGAGACCGCCATCACGCAGTCGTAGGCGACGTCCCGTGCGCGGCTCATGCCTCCCCCAGCTGGGCGCCCTCGCCCAGGCGTGCGCCGCGCCACCAGGCGGCGGCGTCCATCGGCTTCTTGCCGGCGGGAGCGATCCAGCCGAGCGCGACCGGCTCGCTGCCGGTGCCGACGAGCACCTCGCCCTCCTCGAAGCGGAGCTGGCCGGGCGCGGTGCCGGTGCGCTGGAGCCGCGGCGAGACGGGGCCGAGCTTGGCGACGGAGCCGTCGGGCAGCGTGGTCCAGGCGCCCGGCGCGGGCGTGCAGCCGCGGATGCGGCGGTCGACCACGTGCGCGGCGAGGTCCCAGCGGACGTACGCGTCGTCACGGGTGAGCTTGTGGGCGTAGCTGACGTCCTCCTCGCCCTGCGGCGCGGGGCGCGCCATGCCGGAGTCGAGGGCCTCGAGGGACTGCACCATGAGCGGCGCGCCCAGCGTCGCCAGCCTCTCGAGCAGGTCGCCGGCGGTGTCGGTCGCGCGGATCCGCTCGGTGAGCGTGCCGATGACCGGGCCCGTGTCGAGGCCCTTCTCGATGACGAAGGTGCTGGCGCCGGTGACGTCGTCGCCGGCCATGATCGCGCGCTGGACCGGGGCCGCCCCGCGCCACGCGGGCAGCACCGAGAAGTGCAGGTTGACCCACGCGAGGCGCACGGCCGCGAGCAGCGCGGGGCGGAGGATCTGCCCGTACGCGACCACCGCGGCGGCGTCGACCTCGAGGTCCCGGATGCGGTCCACGACGTCGGGCGCGGAGGCCTTCTCCGGGGTCCACACGTCGAGGCCCCGCTCGAGGGCGTACGCCTTGACGGGCGACGGGTGGAGGGTGCGGCCCCGCCTTCCGGGGGCGTCGGGCTGGGTGAGCACGGCCACGATCTCGTGGCCCGCGCCCTCGAGGGCGGCCAGCGTCGGGACGGCGATCTCGGGCGTTCCGGCGAAGATCAGGCGCATCCCTCCATCGTAGTGGCGGGACGGGGGCCCGCCCGCTCAGGAGACGGGGTCGAGGGGGGCGTCGACGCGCATGCGCAGCTCGCCGTCGCCGGCCTTGGAGAACTCCTGCTGGCGGCGCCGCAGGGTGTCGACGACGGCCTGCGCGGCCCGTCGGGTCACCAGCAGGATGGCGCCGCCCTTCGCGTCGACGACGGCGACGTCGCGGTGGCGCTCGAGCCGCTCGCCCTCGACGGTCTCCGACAGCGCAAGGGTGAGGACGGGGGCCTCGCCCCACAGCCGGATCGCACGCCGGAACGGGGGCAGCGCGAGGTCCGCGCGCTCGCCGTACGCGTCCCACGCGGCCTCGGCGGCGTTCCAGCCGACGAGCGCCTCGCGCACGACGGGCGGCAGCTCGCCGACGGCGATCACCTCTCCCCCGGCGCCCCGCGGTCGCGCGAGGGCGGCGATCGACAGCCACCAGCGCATGGCCTGGAGCTCGGCTCCCAGGGCGCCGCCGGCGGGGACCTCGGCGCCCACGATGACGATGCGCGCGTAGCCGCCGGTCACGGCGGGGAGCGCGGCGGGGGTCGCGACGACGATGCCGGACGTCACCTCGCCGTCCGCGACGGTGCCGACCGCGCCGGCGGACAGCGTGACGGGCACGTCGCCGGCCATGGCCCGCACCTGCTCCGCGATGCGCTCGACGCCCTGGCGCAGCTGCTTGGTCGCGGGCGAGCCGCACTCGGCGCAGTGCCAGTGGGGATGGTCGGCGCCGCAGTCCGCGCAGTGGAGGGGGCTGGTCGCCGACTCCTTGCGCAGGGGTCCTCCGCACGCGGTGCACGAGGCCCACTCGCCGCATCGTGCGCACGCGGTCGCCCGCACGTAGCCGGCGCGCGGTACGACGATGCCCACGGGGCCGTCCTCGAGAGCCGCGCGGGCGCGTCGCCACACCTGGCCGGGCATCCAGTGCCAGCCGGAGGCACCCTCGGCCTCGCGACGCTCGTCGCCGATGATCGTCACGAGCGGCGTCGCGGCCCGCACGTCGCCCCGCGGCACGGCGGCGCGCTCGGCCCAGCCGTGCGCGACGAGCGCCATCGCCTCGACCGACGGCGCGTAGCCGGCGAGGAGCACGCCGGCGCCGGCCTCGTCGGCGCGCATCGCGGCGACGGTGCGGGCGTGCGGGTACGGCGCGTGCGGGTCCTCGTACACGGTCGAGCCCTCGTCCCACATCACCACGAGGCCCAGGTTGGGCACCGGCTGCATCGCCGCGGGCCTGGTGCCGAGGACGATGCGCGCGTGCCCGTGCATCGCCGCGAGGTACGAGCCGAAGCGGACGGCGGGGCCGTCGTCCGCGTGCAGCACCGAGAAGTGGCCGCCGGAGCGCGCGGTCCAGCGGGACAGGCCGGCACGGGTGAGGGCGTCGGCCGCCGCGGCGAGGGCGCGGGCGTCGGGGAGGATGACGATCGAGGTGAGGCCGCGCGCGGCGACCTCGGCGGCGGGCGCGAGGAGCGCCTCGACGGGTAGCCCGTGGCGCAGGGCCGGGTCGGGCACCGCCTCCCACACGACGCGCGCGCCGCTCGCGACCGCGCCGGCGGGAAGCGCGACGGCCTCCGCTGCGGGCGCGAGGGTCGCGTGCGCCTCGCGGAAGGCCTGCTCGTCGTGCTCGACGGTGGCCCAGTCGCGCTTCTCCACCCCGGCGACGCGGGGCGGCGCCATGAGCCGCAGCACGTCCCACAGGCTGCCGCCGTAGCGGCGCGCAACCTGCTCGGCGAAGGCGATCGCCTCCGCGGTGTAGGACGGCACCGCGGACGACGAGTGCAGGGGCGTGAGCCGGCCCTCGAACTCGCTCTCCCCCGCGAGCGACACCACGACGCCGTTGACCAGCCGGCCCGCGAAGCGCACGCGCACGCGCGAGCCGACGTCGACGGTGTCCGCCAGCGCGTCGGGGATCGCGTAGTCGAACGGCCGGTCGAGATGCGGCATGGCGCTCTCGACGCACACGCGCGCGACGGTGCGGGCCACGGTCAGCTGGCCGCGGCGGCGAGGTCGTCGGCGCGGTCCGTGCGCTCCCAGGTGAAGTCGGGCAGCTCGCGGCCGAAGTGGCCGTACGCGGCGGTGCCGCGGTAGATGGGACGGCGCAGGTCGAGGGCGGCGATGAGGGCCGCGGGACGCAGGTCGACGACCTCCCGGATCGCGGCGACGATGCGCTCCTCGGGCACCGTCGCGGTGCCGAAGGTCTCGACGTAGAGGCCCACGGGGTGGGCGGTGCCGATCGCGTACGCCACCTGCACCTCGCAGCGGTCCGCGAGGCCCGCCGCGACCACGTTCTTGGCGACCCAGCGCATCGCGTACGCGGCCGAGCGGTCCACCTTGGACGGGTCCTTGCCCGAGAAGGCGCCGCCGCCGTGGCGGGCCATGCCGCCGTACGTGTCGACGATGATCTTGCGGCCCGTGAGGCCCGCGTCGCCCTTGGGACCGCCGATCTCGAAGCGGCCGGTCGGGTTGATGAGCGACCGGTGGCCGCTCGCGTCGAGGTCGTAGCGCGCGAGCACGGGCGCGATGACGAGCTCCTCGACCGCGGCGCGCAGGTCCGCGGTGGCGATGTGCTCGGCGTGCTGGGTCGACAGCACGACGGTGTCGACGGTGACGGCGCGGTCGCCGTCGTAGCCGATGGTCACCTGCGCCTTGCCATCGGGGCGCAGGCCCTCGACCTCGCCCGAGCGGCGCACCTCCGCGAGGCGCGCGGTGAGGCCGTGCGCGAGGTGGATGGGCAGCGGCATGAGCTCGGGGGTGTCCCGGCACGCGTAGCCGAACATGAGCCCCTGGTCGCCCGCGCCGAGCTCGTCGACGTCGGAGTCGGTCGCGTGGCCCACGCCCATCCAGATGTCGGGCGACTGCTCGCCGATCGACACCGAGACGCCGCACGAGTCTCCGTCGAAGCCCACGTGCGAGGACGTGTAGCCGATGTCGTTGACGACGCCGCGGATGGTGCCCGGGATGTCGACGTACGCCTCGGTGGTCACCTCGCCGGCGACGTGCACGAGACCCGTGGTCACCATGGTCTCGACCGCGACGCGCGACAGCGGGTCCTGGCGGAGCATCTCGTCGAGGATGGCGTCCGACACCTGGTCGCAGATCTTGTCGGGGTGGCCCTCGGTGACGGACTCGGACGTGAAGAGCCGGAGGGAGGTCATGCCGGTCAGCCTAGTGGCGGGCACCGACGACGGCGTCGAGCACCGCGTGGGCCACCGCCAGCTTGGAGCCGGCGGCCCGCGCGACCTCGGCGCCGGACCGGTCGAGGATCGTCACCTCGTTGGGCACGTCGCCGAAGCCGCGGCCCCCGCCCACCGGGTTGAAGACCAGCAGGTCGGCGCCCTTGCGCCGCGCCTTGGCGCGCGCGTGCTCGAGCGCGCTCGCCGCATCGTCCCCGGTCTCCGCGGCGAAGCCGACGACGGTGCGCCCCGGGACGGCCTCCTCGACGAGGCCGCGCAGGATGTCCTCGGTCTCGACCAGCGTGAGCGTGAGGCCGCCCGAGCCGTCCTTCTTCAGTTTGACGTCGGCGACCTCGGCGGGCCGGTAGTCGGCGACGGCGGCGGCCATGATGACGACGTCCGCGTCGGCGCCAGCCGCACGGACCGCATCGGCCAGCTGCGCGCTGGTCTCGACGTCGGTGCGGGACACGCCCTCGGACAACGGCAGGGCGACGTTGGCCGCGACGACGGTGACGTCGGCGCCGCGCTCGCGGGCGGCCTCGGCGAGGGCGAAGCCCTGGTGGCCGGAGGACCGGTTGCCGAGGAAGCGGACCGCGTCGAGCGGCTCGCGGGTGCCGCCGGCGGTGATGACGATGCGCATGCCCGCGAGGTCGCCCCAGGGGCCGCCGGGCGACAGGGTCTCGGGCGGCAGCGCGCCCTGCGCGACGGCGTAGGCGGCCGCGACGATGTCGTCGGGCTCGGGCAGGCGGCCGGGGCCCGAGTCGGGTCCGGTGAGCCGGCCGACGGCGGGCTCGATGACCGTGATGCCTCGCGACCGGAGGGTCGCGATGTTGGCCTGCGTGGAGGCCTTCTCCCACATCTCGGTGTGCATCGCGGGCGCCACCACGACGGGGGCGCGGGTCGCGAGGAGGGCGTTGCCCAGGAGGTCGCGCGCCTCGCCGTGGGCGAGCTGCGCGAGGAAGTCGGCGGTCGCGGGGGCGACCAGCACGAGGTCCGCCTGCTGGCCGAGCCGCACGTGCTCGACCGCGGGGACGTTGTCGAACGTGTCCGCCGTGGCGGGGAGGCCGGACAGGGCCTCCCACGTCGCGCGCCCCACGAACTGCAGCGCGGCAGGCGTGGGGACGACGCGGACGGTGTGCCCGTCCTCCTTGAGGCGCCTCAGCACGATGGCGGCCTTGTACGCCGCCACCCCGCCGGTGACGCCCAGGAGGACGCGCACGGGCTACTGCTGCTCGGCGGAGTCGCCCAGCTCGAGCAGGTCGCCCTGGTTGAGCTCGCGGAGCGCGACCGACAGCGGCTTGTCGGTGGTGTCGGCCTCGACGAGCGGGCCCACGTTCTCGAAGTGGCCCTCGCCGAGCGCCTCGTAGTACGAGTTGATCTGGCGGGCGCGCTTGGACGCGTAGATCACCAGCGCGTACTTCGAGTCCACCTTCTCGAGCAGCTCGTCGATGGGCGGGTTGGTGATGCCGATGGGGTTCGCGACGGTTCCGGCCACAATCACTCCTCTGATTTCAAAAAGACTTCCGGCATTCTACCGGGTCCCGCGCACCACCGACAGGAGCTCCGCCGCGGCGCGCTCGACGGTGTCGTTGACGATGACCTGATCGAACTCCTCGACGGCCGCCATCTCGTCGCGCGCGGTGGCGAGGCGGCGCTCGCGCTCCTCCTCGTCCTCGGTGCCGCGGCCCACGAGCCGGTTGACCAGCTCGTCCCACGACGGGGGCGACAGGAACACGAAGTGCGCGTCGGGCATCGTCTCCTTGACCTGGCGGGCGCCCTGGAGGTCGATCTCCAGCAGGACCGGCTCGCCCTCGGCGAGACGCTCGTCGACCGGGCCGCGCAGCGTGCCGTACTTGTGCTGGCCGTGCACCGTCGCCCACTCGAGGAACTCGCCCGCCTCGATGCGGCGGTCGAAGTCGTCCCGGCCGATGAAGTGGTAGTGGACGCCGTCGACCTCGCCCGGGCGCGGGGCGCGGGTGGTCGCGGAGACGGAGATGTAGACCTCGGGGGCCATGTCGCGCAGGGCGCGTACGACCGTGCCCTTGCCGACCGCCGTGGGTCCGGCAAGGACGACGAGTCGACTCATCGACGCTCGCGCTCGATGAGTGCCTCGACCTGGTGCTGGCCGAGCCCGCGGATGCGGCGGGCGAGGGAGATGCCGATCTCCTCCATCACCAGCTGCGCGCGCTTGGGCCCGATGCCGGGCAGGCACTGCAGCAGGTCGCGGACGCGGATGCCCGCGAGGGCCTCGTCCGCCTTCGCCTTGCGGATCGCCTCGGCGAGGCTCATCTCGCCGCGCGTCAGCTGCTCCTTGAAGACGCGACGCGCGGAGCGCACCGCCGTGGCCTTCACCAGCGCGGCCGCGCGCTGCTCATCAGTAAGTTCCGGGGTGGCCATGGCCTCTCCCTTTCCCCCGCGCGTTCAGCGCAGGATGCTCCTCGCCGCGGACGAGGCCTCGATGACGGCCTCGCGCAGCTTCTCGACAGTGGGGCCGGCCTTGAGCACGCCCCTCGACTGATTGACGAGCACGCGACCCCGCGCGTTCCCGAAGACCAGGGACAATTCCGCTGGTCCGGCCCCCTGTGCACCCACTCCGGGCGAGAGGATAGGACCATTGACCCGGTCGAGGTCGATGCCGAGACGCTGCACCGCGTCCCCCACGGTCGCGCCGACGACGAGGCCGACGTCGCCCATGGGGCTGGCACCGCTGTTGAGCGCGGCCGCCTCGTCGGCGACCACGGCCGCGACGGCTCGGCCGTCCGGCGTGATGGCGTGCTGGACCTCGGGTCCCTCGGGGTTCGAGGTGAGGGCCAGCACGAAGATCCCCTTCCCGTGCTCGCGGGCGAGGTCGAGTGCGGGGGCGAGGGAGCCGAAGCCGAGGTACGGCGACACCGTGAGCGAGTCGCACTCGAGCGGCGCACCGGGCCGCAGGTACGACTCGGCGTAGCCCTGCATGGTCGAGCCGATGTCGCCGCGCTTCGCGTCGAGCACGGTGAGCAGCCCGAGCTCGCGGGCGCGGCCGAGCACGTGCTCGAGGGCCGCGACGCCGGCGGAGCCGTGCCGCTCGAAGAAGGCCGCGTTGGGCTTGACCGCGGCGCACTCCCCCGCGCTCGCCTCGAGCACCGCGTCGCCGAACGCGACAAGCGATGCCGCGGTGTCCTCCAAGCCCCACGCCGCGAGCAGCCCGGGGTGGGGATCGATCCCCACGCAGAGCGGACCGTGCTGGTCCATCGCGGTCGCGAGACGGGCGCCGAACGCCATCCCTACCTCCCTCATGGGCTGCCCGAAATGTGCAGCCGTTGTCACTCTACCTGCGATGTTGGCCAGGCGCGCGGGCGCGCCCGGGCGCGTCGCGCATCGTCCTGCGAGGGATGATGCGCGACGCGCCGTGCCACTTCTAGACGCGCGCGGCGTCCTGGAGGCTCAGCACCTCGAACGGGCCCGCCTGGAGCGCCTCGATGGCGAGGACGGCCGCCGACAGCTGCTGGGTCGTGGTGACCATCGCGATGTCGGCCGCGGTCGCCGCGGCGCGGATCTCGTAGCCGTCCGCACGCGCGCCCTGGCCGGACGGCGTGTTGACGATGAGGTCGACCTGGCCCTCGTGGATGAGGTCGACGATGGTCGGCTCACCGTTCGGACCGCGGCCCTCGGAGTGCTTGCGCACCACGGTCGACGGGATGCCCATGCGCTGGAGCACCTGGGCGGTGCCGGCGGTCGCGAGGATCTCGAAGCCGAGCTGGCGCATGCGCGCCACCGGGAACGTGATCGAGCGCTTGTCGCGGTCGGAGATCGACACGAAGAACTTGCCACCGGTCGGCAGGCCACCGAAGGCCGCGGACTGCGACTTGGCGAAGGCCAGCGGGAAGGTCTCGTCGAAGCCCATGACCTCGCCGGTCGAGCGCATCTCGGGGCCGAGCACCGAGTCGACCGCGATGCCCTCGTGGGTGCGGAAGCGCTTGAACGGGAGGACGGCCTCCTTGACGGCGATCCGCTGGCCCATGTCGATGGTCGCGGCGTCGTGCTCGGGCAGCATGCCGCTGGCCCGGAGCTCCGCGATCGTGGCGCCGGCCATGACCTCGGACGCGGCCTTGGCCAGCGGGATGCCGGTGGCCTTGGCCACGAACGGCACGGTACGGGACGCGCGCGGGTTCGCCTCGAGGACGTAGAGCACGTCGGACACGAGCGCGTACTGCACGTTCATGAGGCCGCGCACGCCGATGCCGCGGGCGAGGGCCTCGGTCGAGGTGCGGATGCGCTCGAGCTCGGCTTTGGACAGCGAGAACGGCGGCAGCACGCACGCCGAGTCGCCGGAGTGGATGCCGGCCTCCTCGATGTGCTCCATCACGCCGCCGAGGAACATCTCCTCGCCGTCGAAGAGCGCGTCGACGTCGATCTCGATCGCGTCGTCGAGGAAGCGGTCGACCAGCAGCGGCGCGTCGGTGGCGTGGTCGCCCACGTCGGCCATGCGCGTGCCGTAGTCCTCGAGCTGCTCGCGGTCGTAGACGATCTCCATGCCGCGGCCGCCGAGCACGTACGACGGGCGCACGAGCACGGGGTAGCCGATGCGCTCGGCGATCTCGATCGCCTCGTCGATGCCGTGCGCGGTGCCGTAGGCGGGCGCCGGGAGGTTCGCGGCGTCGAGGACGCGGCCGAAGGCGGCGCGGTCCTCGGCGTTGTCGATGGCCTCGGGCGTGGTGCCCAGGATCGGGACGCCCGCGTCCTCGAGGCGCTGCGCGAGCGACAGCGGGGTCTGGCCGCCGAGCTGGACGAACATGCCCTTGACCGGGCCCACGGCCTTCTCGGCCTCGTAGACGGCCATGACGTCCTCGAACGTCAGCGGCTCGAAGTAGAGGCGGTTGGCGGTGTCGTAGTCGGTCGACACGGTCTCGGGGTTGCAGTTGACCATGATGGTCTCGTAGCGGTCCTTGAGCGTGAGGGCCGCGTGCACGCACGAGTAGTCGAACTCGATGCCCTGACCGATGCGGTTGGGGCCCGAGCCGAGGATGATGACGGCCTCGCGGTCGCGGGGCTGCACCTCGGTCTCGGCGTCGTACGAGCTGTAGTGGTACGGCGTGCGGGCCTCGAACTCGGCGGCGCAGGTGTCGACGGTCTTGAAGACCGGCAGCACGCCCATCGCCTTGCGGATCTGGAAGACCTCGTTGACCTTGAGGCCGCGGAGGTCCGCGATCTGCTGGTCGGACAGGCCGTGGCCCTTGGCCTCGCGCAGGAGGTCCGCGTCGAGCGTCGCCGCCGTCCTGACCTTCGTCGCCACCTCGTTCATCAGCAGCATCTGGTCGAGGAACCACGGGTCGATCTTGCACGCGTCGAAGACGTCCTCGAGCGTGAGGTGGCCGGCCTCGACCGCGCGCAGGCACTGCTGCACCTGGACGAAGCGCTTCTCGGTGGGGATCTGGATCGCGGCGAGCAACTCGTCGAGCGCCTCGCCGGTGGGCACGGGGCCGTCCCAGTGGAGGTTCATGCCCTTCTTGTCGATCGAGCGCAGCGCCTTGCCGAGGGCCTCGGTGAAGGACCGGCCCAGGCTCATGGCCTCGCCGACGGACTTCATCGTGGTGGTGAGCACCGGGTCCGCGGCGGGGAACTTCTCGAACGCGAAGCGGGGCACCTTGACCACGATGTAGTCGAGCGTGGGCTCGAAGGACGCCGGGGTCGAGCCGGTGATGTCGTTGGGGATCTCGTCGAGCGAGTAGCCGATCGCGAGGCGGGCCGCGATCTTGGCGATCGGGAATCCGGTGGCCTTCGACGCCAGCGCCGACGAGCGCGACACGCGCGGGTTCATCTCGATGACGATGATGCGGCCCGTGTCGGGGTGGATCGCGAACTGGACGTTGCAGCCGCCGGTGTCGACGCCGACCTCGCGGATGATCGCGATGCCGATGTCGCGCATGCGCTGGTACTCGCGGTCGGTCAGCGTCAGGGCCGGCGCGACCGTGACGGAGTCGCCGGTGTGGACGCCCACGGGGTCGACGTTCTCGATCGAGCACACGACCACGACGTTATCGTGCTTGTCGCGCATGAGCTCGAGCTCGAACTCCTTCCAGCCGAGGATGGACTCCTCGAGGAGGACCTCGGTGGTCGGCGAGTAGTGGAGGCCGGCGCCCGCGATGCGGCGCAGATCCTCCTCGTCGTACGCGAAGCCCGAGCCCAGGCCGCCCATGGTGAAGGACGGGCGCACCACGACCGGGTAGTTGAGCTCCTCCGCGGCTGCGAGGCACTGGTCCATGGTGTGGCAGATGACCGACTTGGCGGAGTCCGCGCCGCAGCGCTCGACCACGCCCTTGAACAGCTCGCGGTTCTCGCCCAGGTGGATGGCCTCGAGGTTGGCGCCGATGAGCTCGACGTCGTACTTCTCGAGGATGCCCGCCTCGGCCGCCGCGATGGCGGCGTTGAGGGCGGTCTGGCCGCCGAGGGTCGGCAGCAGCGCGTCGGGGCGCTCCTTGGCGATGACGCGCTCGATCACCTCGGTGGTGATGGGCTCGACGTACGTGGCGTCGGCGAACTCCGGGTCGGTCATGATCGTGGCCGGGTTGGAGTTGATGAGGACCACGCGGATGCCCTCGGACTTGAGGACGCGGCACGCCTGGGTGCCGGAGTAGTCGAACTCGCAGGCCTGGCCGATGACGATCGGGCCGGAGCCGATGACGAGGACGCTCTTGATGTCGTCGCGCTTAGGCATGCTGGCCCTTCATGAGGTCGAGGAAGCGGTCGAAGAGGTACGAGGCGTCGTGCGGACCGGCCGCGGCCTCGGGGTGGTACTGGACCGAGAACGCCGGGATGTCGACGCACTCGAGGCCCTCGACCACGTCGTCGTTGAGGCACACGTGGCTGACGCGCACCTTGCCATAGCCGTTCGGGGAGTCGGACTCCCCCGCCAGCGGCGCGTCCACGGCGAAGCCGTGGTTGTGCGCGGTGACCTCGACCTTGCCGGTGGTGCGGTCCATCACCGGCTGGTTGATGCCGCGGTGGCCGAACTGCAGCTTGTAGGTGCCGTAGCCGAGCGCGCGGCCCAGGATCTGGTTGCCGAAGCAGATGCCGAAGAACGGCACCTTCGCGTCGAGCACCTCGCGGAGGGTCGCGACGGTCGCGTCGGCGGCGCCCGGGTCGCCGGGGCCGTTCGAGAAGAACACGCCGTCGGGGTTCATCTCGAGGATGGACGATGCGGGGGTGGTCGAGGGCACGACCGTCACCTTGATGCCGCGCTGGGCCATCTGCTGGGGGGTCATCGCCTTGATGCCGAGGTCGACGGCCACGACGTGGGCGACCTGCTCCCCCTCGGGCTCGACGGTGTAGGGCTCGGTGACCGAGACCTCGTCCGCGAGGTGCGCGCCCTTCATCTGGGCGCTGTGGCGCACCTTCTCGACCATCGCATCGTCCCCCGCGAGGGCGTCACCCGAGAAGATCCCGGCGCGCATCACGCCCGCGGTGCGGAGGATGCGGGTGAGCTGGCGGGTGTCGATGCCGGAGATGCCGACGACGCCCTGGGCGACGAGGTCCTCGTCGAGGCTGCGCTGCGCGCGCCAATTGCTCGGGCGGCGTGCGGGGTCGCGGACCACGTAGCCGGCGACCCAGTAGCGGCGCGACTCGTCGTCCTCGTCGTTGACGCCGGTGTTGCCGATGTGCGGCGCCGTCATCACGACGATCTGCTTGTGATAGCTGGGGTCGGTGAGGGTCTCCTGGTAGCCGGTCATGCCGGTGTTGAAGACGATCTCACCGAGCGTCTCGCCGGTCGCGCCGTACGCGCGGCCCTCGAACGTCTGGCCGTCCTCGAGGACGAGTACTGCACGATCGCTCACGCGAACGCTCCTTCCAGCTGCGAGTCGAGATGGGTGGGGACGCCGCGCAGCAGGGTCGCGACCGCGCGGCCGGGCAGCTCCATGCCGCCGTAGGGGGTGTTGCTGGCGCGCGAGGCGAGCTGGGCGCCGTCGACGGTCCAGGCCGCCGTCGGGTCCACGAGGGTGATGTTGGCGGGCTCGCCCTCGGCGAGCGGGCGGCCGTGCTCGGCGTCGACCTTGCCGATGCGGGCCGGGGTCTCCGACATGAGGCGGGCGACGTCGCGCCAGGTGAGGGCGCCGGTGTCGACGAGCGCCTTCTGGATGACACCCAGCGCGGTCTCGAGGCCGAGCATGCCGAACGAGGCGGCGGCCCACTCGCAGTCCTTGTCCTCGGATGCGTGCGGGGCGTGGTCGGTGGCGATGATGTCGATGGTGCCATCGGCGACCGCTTCCCGGAGCGCCTCCACATCGGACTGGGTGCGCAGCGGCGGGTTGACCTTGAACAACGGGTCGTAGGTGCGGGCGCTCTCGTCGGTGAGGAGGAGGTGGTGCGGGGTCGCCTCGGCGGTCACGTTGATGCCGCGCGCCTTGGCCCAGCGGATGATCTCGACCGAGCCGGCGGTGCTGAGGTGCTGCACGTGGACGCGCGAGCCGACGTGCTCGGCGAGCAGCGCGTCGCGGGCGACGATCGACTCCTCGGCGACGGCTGGCCAGCCGGCGAGGCCGAGCTCGGCGGACACCTCGCCCTCGTGCATCTGCGAGCCATCGGTGAGGCGGAGGTCCTGCGCGTGCTGCACGACGGCGCCGTCGAAGGTCTTCACGTACTCGAGGGCGCGGCGCATGATGACGGGGTCGTAGACGCAGACGCCGTCGTCGGAGAAGAGGCGGACCTTCGCCTTCGAGTTGGCCATGGCGCCCATCTCGGAGAGGTGCTCGCCCTTGAGGCCGACCGTGACGGCGCCCACCGGGAACACGTCCACCAGGCCGATCTCGCGGCCGCGGCTCCACACCTGCTCGACCACACCGGCGGTGTCGGCGACCGGGTTGGTGTTGGCCATGGCGAAGACGGCGGTCCAGCCGCCGCGCGCGGCGGCGCGGGAGCCGGTCTCGATGGTCTCGGCGTCCTCGCGGCCGGGCTCGCGCAGGTGGGTGTGGAGGTCCACGAGGCCCGGGAGGGCGACGAGGCCGGTGGCGTCGACGACCACCGCATCGTCCGGTGCGTCGATGGCGTCGGCCACCTTGGTGATCACGCCGTCCTCGATGAGGAGGCTGGCGGTGGTGTCCCCGTAAAGGGACGCGTTCTCGATGACGATGGGGCGGCTCACTGGGCGCCCTCCTCTCCGGCAAGCAGCAGGTACAGGGCGGCCATGCGGACGGCGACGCCGTTCGCGACCTGCTCCACGATGACGGAGCGGGGCGAGTCGGCGGCCTCGGCCGAGATCTCGAGGCCCCGGTTCATGGGGCCGGGGTGCATGACGATGGCGTGGTCGGGCAGGCGGCGCAGGCGGTCGCCGTCGAGGCCGAACAGGCGCGTGTACTCGGCGGGGCTCGGGAAGAAGGCGGAGCCGCCGCCGGTCATGCGCTCACGCTGGACGCGGAGCATCATGAGCGCGTCGATGTCGTAGGTCTCGATCGCCTCGTCGAGGGTGTGCACCACGTCGCAGGGCCAGGGCTCGACGCCGACTGGCACGAGCGTGGCCGGCGCCACGAGGACCACCTTCGCGCCGAGCGTGTGCAGGAGGTGCACGTTGGAGCGGGCGACGCGGCTGTGGAGCACGTCGCCGACGATCGCGACGGTAAGGCCCGTGAGGTCGTTCCCGGTCGGGTCGGTCACCAGGTGCTTGCGGATGGTGAAGGCGTCGAGCAGCGACTGGGTCGGGTGCTGGTGGGTGCCGTCGCCCGCGTTGAGGACCGAGCCGTGGAGCCAGCCGCCGTGGGCGAGCTGGTAGGCGGCGCCGGAGGCCCAGTGGCGGACCACGACCGCGTCGGCGCCCATGGCCTGGAGCGTGAGGGCGGTGTCCTTGAGGGACTCGCCCTTGGAGACGCTGGAGCCCTTGGCGGAGAAGTTGATGACGTCCGCGCTGAGGCGCTTGGCGGCGGCCTCGAACGAGATGCGGGTGCGGGTCGAGTCCTCGAAGAAGAGGTTGACGACCGTCTTGCCGCGCAGGGTCGGGAGCTTGCGGACCTCGCGGTCCTGGGTCGCGGCCATCTGGGCGGCGGTGTCGAGGATGAGGATCGCGTCGTCGCGCGTGAGGTCCTTGGTGGAAAGGAGGTGGCGCATCGTCACTCCCCCTTCCGCAGGATGACGGCGTCCTCGCCGTCGATCTCCTCGAGGCGCACGTCGACGCGCTCGGAGCGGGCGGTGGGGATGTTCTTGCCCACGAAGTCGGCGCGGATGGGCAGCTCGCGGTGGCCCCTGTCGACCAGCGCGGCGAGCTGGACGGCGCGGGGCCTGCCCAGGTCGCGGATGGCGTCGAGGGCGGCGCGGATGGTGCGGCCCGTGTGGAACACGTCGTCGACCAGGACGACCACCGCATCGTCGATGCCGGCGTCGGGCACCGAGGTGGTGCCGATGGTGCGCGTCGGATTCTTGAAGAGGTCGTCGCGGTACATCGTGATGTCGAGGGCCCCGCAGGCGTGCTCGGCGTCGTAGCCGGGCTCGATGTCCGCGATGCGGGAGGCCAGGCGGTGCGCGATCGGGAGGCCTCGGGTCGGGATGCCCATGAGGACCACGTCGGCGGCGCCGTCGTTGCGCTCGACGATCTCGTGCGCGATGCGAGTCAGGGCGCGCGAGATATCCGCCGCCCCCATGATGGTGCCAGTCACCTGGCGACCTCCTTCCCCGCCTCTCTGGACGGTCCTTAAAGGATGTCTGGGTTGCGGGTCACACACTACCTGACCGCGGCGCCCGCGGCGGCGCGTCATGGTGGTCCGGCGCGGCTTGCCGCGACCAGTTCGGCGTGGTTCAGCCTGATGCGTTCCTGATATCCGGGTCGGGGTCGCGTGTCGGGGTCGATCGAGGCGGGCGGGATGAACTCGGGGCTGCCCTGGCGGAACCTGATGGCCCACCCGTCCCGGTGGATCCAGTGGTGGCAGGTCACGCACAGCATGATGCCGTTGTCGAGGTCGGTCCTGCCGCCGTCGACCCAGTAGCGGATGTGGTGGACGTCGCAGTGGCTCGGCGGCGCGCCGCACCACGCGCAACCCCGGTCGCGCTGCGCGATCGCCCGCCGCTGAGCAGCCGTGAACAGGCGCTCCGCGTACCCGTGGTCGAGGACCTCGCCGCACGTGGCCAGCACGGTGGGGATGAGTTCCGCGTCCGCTGCGTACCAGCGCAGCAGGCTGCCGGGCAGTGGACGCCTGATCCCGTCGATCTCTCCGTAGCCGTCACCTGTGTGGAGGTCGGCGAGCGAGATGCGGATGTTGACGGTGGTCTTGACCGCGTCGTGGGGCTGGCGGCACCCGTTCGCGTGCCGCCCGAGCCAGCCCAGCCCGTCCGCACGCATCTGACCCGGAGTCGGCTGGTCGTCCGCGCCGTCCTCGCGTGCCTCACGGAACTGCTTCTTCATGTACCCGTCCAGCGCCGCGAGCAGGGGTGCCGCGGTCAGCGGGTCGAGCATCGCGGTGAGGCGGACCATGCCGTTGGCCTCCTCGCGCACGCTCGCCAGCCGGGCGCGGTACAGCTCCTCGTACTGCTCCTCCCCCACCGGGGGCGGCGTCAGGCCCGCCTCGAGCTGCGCGACCAGCGACCGCACGGTCCTCAGCGGCGAGATCACCGCCTTGTCGACGGCCATCTTCTCCACCCGTGTCAGGGACACCTGCCCCAACGGGGTGGCCCGCACCGCATCGTCCACCGGCAGGCCGTCCATGTCGCGCGCGTCCGGATGCCTCATCAGCACCTCACGCAGCAGCACGAACTTGTCCGCACTCAGCCGGCCCTCCCTGGCCTCGTACGCGAGGTGAGGCAGGACCGACGCACCACCCGGCGCATCGTCCGGACCGCCGTACAACGCGGTGCCCATGACGCGCAGCCGCTCGGCCTCGGCCACCGTGCCGCCGGTCTCGGACGCGATCAGCTGGTCGATCCCCCGGAACCCCTGCCGGCTCGCGATCCCCGCGCGCCCCGGACCGGACCGCACGGCGAGCCTGGCGGCCATCTGCGCGACCACCAGATCGGTCTCGCGCCGCCGACCGACGACCTCACGCATGAGCGCCACCGCGTCCCACTCAGGCAGCCCGCCTGAAGCCTCGACGCGCGCACGGAGCCCATCGAGCGGATCGGCGGCGGTCGTCTCGGCCATGCGACAAGTCCACCATCCAGGTCAGACAACGAACCCGACAAACCGGACAGTTGTCCACAGGGCGCCGCGCGGGCAAAGAAGAAGGACCCGCGCCTCCCAAAGGAGGCGCAGGCCCTTCCTCAAACAAACAGTCGGACTACTCCGCGTGCCGCAGCGCCGGCGCCTCGCGCGCGATCGTCCCGAGGATCCCGTTGACGAAGCCGGGCGAGTCGTCGGTCGACAGATCGGCCGCAAGCGACACGGCCTCGTCGATCGCGACGGCGGTCTCGACCTCGTCGTTGCACAGGATCTCCCACGCGCCGATGCGCAGCAGCGCACGGTCGACCGCGGGCATCCGCGAGAGCTGCCACTCGGGCGAGGCCTGCTGGATGATCGAGTTCAGCTCGGGCCACCACGCGACGACGCCGCGCACGATCTCGATGGAGTACGTCGGCAGCGGAGTCTCGCGCCCCGAGTCGAGGACGCGACGATCCAGGGCGGCCAGCATGTTCTCGCCGCGCTGGTCCGCCTCGAAGAGGACGTCGAGGGCGCGCTTGCGCGCCTTGGTACGGGCGGCCACTAGTCGTTGACGCGGGACTGGTACTCGCCGGTCGAGGTGTTGACCTTGACCTTGGTGCCGGCCTCGAGGAACAGGGGAACCTGGATCTCCTTGCCGGTCTCGAGCGTGGCGGGCTTGGTGCCGCCCGACGAGCGGTCGCCCTGGAGGCCCGGCTCGGTGTAGGTGACCTCGAGGACCACGGAGCCCGGGAGCTCGAGGAAGATCGGGTTGCCGTTGTGCGAGCCGATGACGGCCGACTCGTTCTCGAGCAGGTAGTCCGTCGCGTCGCCCATGACCGCCTCGGAGACGGGGATCTGGTCGAACGACGACGGGTCCATGAACACGTACGAGGTGCCGTCGAAGTACAGGTACTGCATGTCGCGACGGTCGACGGTCTCGAACTCGACCTTGGCGCCCGCGTTGAACGTCTTGTCGACGACCTTGCCCGTGAGCACGTTCTTCAGCTTGGTACGGACGAAGGCGCCGCCCTTGCCGGGCTTCACGTGCTGGAACTCGATGACGGACCAGAGGTTGCCGTCGAGGTTGAGCACGGAGCCGTTCTTGATGTCGTTCGAAGTCGCCACAGGGGTGTCCTTACAGAGATAACTGGGAATAGTCCGCAGACGATTCTAGCCGACGCGCCGCGCGACGGCCTCGAGAGCGAGCCGGTAGCCCTCGACCCCGAAGCCCGCGATCGTGCCGGTCGCGACGCCGCTGATGACGCTGGTGTGGCGGAAGGTCTCGCGCGCGTGCGGGTTGGTGAGGTGCACCTCGACCAGGGACAGGTTCGCCGCGGAGACGAGCGCGCACGCGTCCCGGAGGGCGTACGAGTAGTGGGTGAAGGCCGCCGGGTTGAGCACGACGTGCCAGCCCGCGTCGACGGCCTCGTGCATCCAGTGGACGAGGTCGGCCTCGTCGTCGGACTGGCGCACCTCGACGTCGAGGTGCAGGTCCGCGCCCCACTGGGTGACGAGCACGGCGAGCTCGTCGTGGGTGGTGGTGCCGTACTTCTCGGGCTCGCGGGTGCCGAGCCTGCGCAGGTTGGGACCATTGACGACCAGGACGTTCATGGTGGCCAGCGTATCGGGGGACGTTGCGCGGGTGGCGATTGGGCGCGCGGCGGGACGATGCACACGTCGCGCGTGGGCGGCGTGGGCGCGCTCAAGCGCGAGCGCGGGCCGCTAGCATCGCGGCAGTCGAGCAAAGGGGGGCGCATGAATCTTCGAAGTACGGCGATGACGCTGTCTGCGCTCACGTCGCTCGCCTCTGTCTTGGCGTGGTTCGGCACACCGCTCGTGATCGCTACTGCGCTCGGAATCGCATCCTGGATTGCAGTACTGGTAATTCGCGCGCCACTTCTATACGCGGTGTCCGCCACGGTCCTCGGATGGCCAACACTGATCTTCGCATCGGTCTCGGTCGTTGCTCCGCTCGGAATCGACTTGTGGACCACGATTGCGACCACGCACCTGCTGCTCGGTGTCCTCGCGGGTGCAATCGCGCATGGCAGGAACCCGCGGGAGTCAACGGCTGCAGACTGGAGCGTTTTCGCTGCCGCGAGCAGCGGCGTCGTGTTATGGCTCATGGGCTTGGCCGCGGGAAACTTGCTTCCGGGAGGCACCGGCCTCTCGTGGGCGGCGCGTATCGACTCGTCCGTGGACATCATGTCGATCCGGCATTACTGGGTAGCTGGCGGCATCGGCGCGGGCGACGCATACAACCCTCGCCCGATCGAACACGCGTTGTCTCTGTCGATGTTGCCGCGCGAGCATGTCGTCGATGGTTCAAGCCGTGCGCTCGCGGAGGCGTTGGCGGCACATGCTTCGGCATGGGCCTTGCTGGTCGCCCTGTGCGCACTGCTCGCAGGACTAGTCGCGGCTCACGTCGCGATGGCAGTCGGCGGCTCGAGGAAACTGGCCGTTGTGCTCGCCGCGGTCACCAGCATCGGCGCAATTTCCATGCCGGTCTCAGGTTCGCTCTTCGATCTTGGCCAGATCAACGGCCACCTTGTGATCGCCGCGAGCCTCAGTGCCATCGGGGTTGCCGTAGCGGCCCGCACCGCGCCCGGCGCCTCCGTCGGTCTGCTGCTTTGCGCAATCGCAGTGCTAGCACTCTGCTGGACCCCGTTTGCCGCCATCCCGGGAGCGCTGCTCGCGATGCATATTCTCCGCTTCCGAGCACAGTTGCGGGAGGCGCAGATTCAAGATGTCGCGTTGATCGGAGCTGGCGCACTGTTCCTTGCGTGGTCACTTGCAGGCTGGACGGCGCCGGTCTTGATCAACGTCGCCCAGAGCTCTCGATCGACCAACCAAGGCCGCGTCCAGGTCGAGACATACTCAGGGGCGTTGAATCCGCACTCGCTCGCACTGACATCGATCATCCTCGTCACCACCATCGTTGCGGCCATGTTCGCGCGACGCGCAAGCCGTCGCACGGCCGACACCGGTATCGCCACGGTTGTGGGCGTGATCATCGGTGCGCTCCCGTTTGCCCTGTCAATGAGCGACTTCAGCGGCGCGCTGCCGTATTACCCGGCGAAGTACGTGTCGCTGGCAACCATTGCCATCGTGCCGCTCACCATCGGACTAGCGGGAGGCGTGCTCGGATCGCACTCACCCGTCGGCGGACCTCAGAGAGCAATCGTGACCGGGGCTGCGGTCGCGACCGGCATCGTGGTAGTCACTCTACCGACGACCTATCAGCCCGACACTTGGAGAGCGCTTCCCGTGGCATTCGCGACAGGGGAACACTTCGGCTCGCACGAAGCACTGGCGGGACGCGCCATCACACTGTCCGACGAGGACGAGCTGAAACTGGACTGGCTTCGGGACCCCGACTACGACTTCGCCGTGAGCTGGCTCCAATCGATGGCACTACCGCTGGACGAGGCCCACCATTCGAACTGGCAGAACGGCCTGCGAGCCGCGATGCGGTCCCACATCCACGACTACTCGCCCGGTGCTGCTTGCGCCATCGTCTCGGCAACAGAACGGCCCGTCCACTTCTACACTCGGGAACCCAGCCTAGAATCGCAAGTCCGAACACTATGCCCGTCCGACAGGATTTCCTTCGAACTGGTCGGCGCCTAGGTTTCCAGCAACGCCAAGCTGCGAGCGATCACTGTGCGATCGCCGAGTACGCGCCCTGGACGAGGGCCGGGTCCGGCCCCTCGAGGCGGATCGGGTTGCCGATGCCGGCGAGGATGACGAAGCGCAGCAGGTCGCCTCGGGTCTTCTTGTCCCGCTTCATCGCGGTGAGCAGCGCGTCCCACCGGTGACCCGGGTAGTTGGTCGGGAGGCCGAGGCCGGACAGGATGGCGCGGTGACGCTCGACCTCGTCCTCCGAGAGGCGTCCGGCCAGGTGGGCGAGCTCGGCCGCGAAGACCATGCCCACCGACACGGCGGCGCCGTGCCGCCACTGGTAGCGCTCGGTGTACTCGATCGCGTGGCCGAAGGTGTGGCCGTAGTTGAGGATCTCACGGAGGAAGGACTCCTTGAGGTCGGCGGCGACGACGTCGGCCTTGACCTGGATCGCGCGGGAGATCAGCTCGACGAGCACGGGGCGCACCACATCGAGCTGCGCGTCGCGGAGGCCGTCGAGGTTCCCCTCGACCAACGTCAGGATCTCCTGGTCGCGGATGAAGCCGCACTTCACGACCTCGGCCAGTCCCGGCACCAGCTCGTTGCGCGGGAGCGTGTCGAGCGCCCGGACGTCGCAGAAGACGGCCAGAGGCTCGTGGAAGGCGCCGACGAGGTTCTTGCCCTCCGCTGTGTTGATGCCGGTCTTGCCGCCGACCGCGGCGTCGACCATGGCGAGCAGCGTGGTGGGGACCTGGATGACGCCGACGCCCCGCAGCCACGTGGCGGCGACGAAACCGGCGAGATCGGTCACCGCTCCCCCTCCGAAGCCGATGACAACGTCCGAGCGGGTGAAGTCGGACTTGCCGAGCACCTGCCAGCAGAAGGCGAGGACCTCGGCGGTCTTGCCCTCCTCGGCGTCGGGCACCTCGGCGATGACGACGGTGAGGCCGCGCGCGTCGAGGAGCGCCTTGAGGTTGTCGACGTGCCGGCGCAGTGGCGCCGCGGTGACGACGAGCACGCGGGCGGCGGTCTTCGGGACGGCGGCCACCACCTCCGACAGCAGGTTCTCCCCCACCGTCACCTCATAGGGCGCGGCGGTGGCGACGGTGATGGTCCGGTGGACGGTCATGCACGCTCCTTGACGGCGGCGTCGATCCGGGCGGCGACGTCGGTCGGGCTGGTCTTGTCGGTGAGCACCTGCACGGTCGCAAGGCGCTCATAGATGGGCCTGCGGGCGTCCATGAGCGCGACCCACTGGGCGCGCGGATTGCCCACGAGCAGCGGTCGCGAGGCGTTCAGTCCAACACGCGGCGCAGCGGCCGCGAGAGAGACGTCGAGGAAGACGACCGCTCCCCCGTCGCGCACGTAGCGCTCCAGGAGCTCCTGGGTCTCGGGCGCGAGGATGGCGCCGCCGCCCAGGGCGAGGACGCCGTCGTGGGTGCGCAGCGCATCGTCCACCGCCTCGCGCTCGATCTCGCGGAAGCGCGCCTCGCCGTCCTCGACGAAGATGTCGGGGATGGGCTTGCCTGCGCGCGCCTCGATGTCGGTATCGGTGTCGCGTCGTGGCACGCCCCACAGGCGCGCGAGGGCCCTCGAGACCGTGCTCTTGCCCGATCCGGGCGGGCCGATGAGGACCGCGCGGGGTGCCATCAGCGCAGGTGCTCCGGGATCTGGGCGACGTAGGCGTCGATGTTGCGGCGCACCTCGACAACGGAGTCGCCGCCGAACTTCTCGAGCAGCGAGTCCGCGAGCGTGAGCGCGACCATGGCCTGCGCGACGACCGCCGCGGGGGCAACCGCGCACACATCCGAGCGCTGGTGGATCGCCTTGGCGGCCTCGCCCGTCGACGTGTCGATGGTGTCGAGAGCGCGCGGGACGGTGCTGATGGGCTTCATCGCGGCGCGCACGCGCAGCGGCTCGCCGTTGGTCATGCCGCCCTCGACGCCGCCCGCACGATTGGTGCGGCGCTGGACGCCGTCCTCGCCGTACTCGATCTCGTCATGGGCCTGCGAGCCGCGGCGGGCGGCGGTGCGGAAGCCGTCGCCGACCTCGACGCCCTTGATGGCCTGGATGCCCATGAGCGCGGCCGCGAGGCGCGCGTCGAGGCGGCGGTCCCAGTGCACGTGGCTTCCGAGGCCCACGGGTACGCCGTAGGCGACGACCTCGACGACGCCGCCGAGGGTGTCGCCGGCCTTCTGGCAGTCGTCGATCTCGGCGAGCATGGCGCGCGAGGTCTCGGCGTGGAAGCAGCGGATGGGGTCGGCGTCGAGCGCGGGCGTGGCGTCCACGGGCGGGAGCGGCGCATCTTCCGGCGTGGCGACGGGGCCCACCTGGACGGTGTGCGCGACGAGGCGGATGCCGGCGGCCTGCTCGAGAAAGTTCTCGGCAACCTGGCCGAGCGCGACGCGGGCGGCGGTCTCGCGCGCGGAGGCGCGCTCCAGGACGGGTCGGGCGTCCTCGAAGCCGTACTTCGTCATGCCGACGAGGTCGGCGTGGCCGGGGCGGGGACGCGTGAGGGCCGCGGCGCGGGCGCCGGTGAGCTCCTCGGCGTCCACCGGGTCCGCGGACATCACCGTCGCCCACTTGGGCCACTCGGTGTTGCCGACCATGACGGCGACGGGTCCGCCCTGGGAGACGCCGTGACGGACGCCCCCGAGGATGGTGACCTGATCCTTCTCGAAGGACATGCGTGCGCCGCGTCCCGCGCCGAGGCGCCGGCGGGCCAGCGCGTCCTGGATCTCGCTGCTGGTGATGTTGACGCCGGCCGGAAGGCCCTCGAGCGTGCCGACCAGCGCGGGGCCGTGCGATTCTCCTGCGGTGAGCCATCGAAGCATGGGCGTCATTCTTCCATGAGTGGACGGTCGGTCCGGATGGTGAGACGGGACGATGCGCGGACCGGGTAGACGCGTAGGAGGGCCGCCCCTGTCGGGACGGCCCTCCGTGGTTCGCTGCGAAGCGGATCAGGCCGCGTCGGCCTGCTCGGTGCCCTCGAGCGGCTCGAAGACGTTGTCCACCTTCGAACCGGACTTGTACTCCTTGAGCTCCTTGGTCTCGTCGTCGACGAACGACCGGGTGTCGTCGAGCAGCGAGAAGACCATGCCGGAGATCTGCACCGTCCACTGCTCCTCGGTCAGCTCGGGGCGACCGGGCGTCTCCTCAGCCGGCGACGCCTTCGCGATCGTGAAGCCGGTCACGGTGTAGAAACGGGTGAGCTGGTTCTCGAGCGACTTGACGAAGTCGAGCACGGCTCCGGGGTCACCCTCGGTCGTGATCGTGAGCGGCATCGACAGGAGCCCCTCGAACGGAGCGCTCGCCTCGGCAGCCGGCTGCGTCGTGTCACCCGCCACGCCTCCGGTGGTGCCGTCCGTGTCGAGGTCGTCGTCGGTCGTTCCCGATTCCGTGGGCTCCGTCGTCGCGGCCGAGTCAGACTCCTCAGTCTCCGAAGCGACGGTCGGCGGTTCGGCGCCGGACTGGCTGAGGGGATCGATCGCCTCGGGCCGCCCGGTGCTGAAGTCGATCAGCGGGAGGTCCGCCTTCTCGAGGCTAGAAGCGATGAGCCGCTCAAGCGCGGGCTGCTCAGTGCGCGGCGGCAGGTCGAGGGACACCTTCGCGATCTGCTCGCGCCAGTCCGGAACCTCCTGCTCGAGGGCTTTCATCCGCTGGATCTCGAGCTCGGTCAGATCATTGGCATCGCGGGCAATCTGCGCCTCCTCCTTCGCTGCCGACGCCTTGTCAAGCTCGGGTCCGATGAGCGTGAAGTACGCGGCGGCCGCCACGATGATCGCGAGGACGATCGCGGCGAAGACCCAGATACCGGTCTGCTGCTTGGTCTTCATCAGTTGGCCTCCTCATCGGAAGTCGTTGCGCCGTCGGCTGCTTCAAGCTCGTCGAGGATCCACTGAGGGGCCTTCTTCTGCTCGGTCTCGGTGCGTCCAGACAGCGCGGTGTACGTGATGCGCGTGGCACCGGAATACTCCCAGTAGACCGTGTCCGTATCGTCGATCGCCTGGATCTGCTTAGCCTCCACCCACGTGTCGCTGAAGCCCGGCAGGGCGTCGAAGGCCTCGATCAGGTCCGCGGTGAGCTCGGGGCTCTCCGCGCGACCGGTGAAGGCCACCGAACCCATGTCCGCGTTCGCGAACGCCGTACCGTCGCCGGCAACCGCGCCAGCGGGGGTGCCCTGTGCCATCGTCATGTCCGTGAAAGTCAGGCCCTCCGGAACCGCATTGAGCAATGCAGTCAGATGCGTCGCCCAGTCGATGTCGGTCGAGCCCGCCCACTCACGAGCCTTGATCGAGTTCTCGAACTTGTCGGCGAGCACGTTGATGTAGCCGTAGCTCGCCAGCTCCGTCTGGAGCTCGAGACGGCGATCCTGCTCCGCCTGGAGCTCGTTGTCCGCCGCGGTGCGGATGCCGAGCACGAGGAAGTACACCGCTGCGACGGCGACGAGGAAGAGACCGAAGATGATGACGATCAGGGCCTTGATGCGCCCCTGGCTTCGGCGCGCGGCGATCTCCGGTGGCAGCAGGTTGACCTGAGGTGCCGCGGGGGCGCCGATCGAGCCGGGAACCGGGTTGATGACCGGCGCGTTCGCCGGTGCGGAGACGGGATTCACGATGCCTCCCCGAATGCGAGACCGATGGGTGTGGCGGCACGGACCTCGAGACCCTGGACCGCCTCGGGGCGGACCTTCTTGCCAAGCGAGACGCGGGCGAAGGAGTTGCCGTAGCGGACCGGCAGCCTCGTGGACGACGCGAGGTACTGGCCCAGTCCGGCGAGCAGCGAGCCGCCGCCGGTGATGATGACGTGAGCCGGCGCCTCGCCGGGGTTCGACGACGCGAAGTAGACGAAGGTGTTGCGGATGCCCTCGACCAACGCGCGGGCGCTCTGGGACAGCGGCTCGACCGCTGCCTCCTGACCCGGGGCCGAACGGCCGCCGAGACCCATCTGGATCTTGACCTCCTCGGCCTCGACCGCACCGATCTGCAGGGAGCTTGCCACCGCGTCGGTGAGGTCCTGGCCGCCCTGCGGAAGCGTGCGGATCAGGCGCGGCAGACCGTTGCTCGTGATGACCACAGTGGTGAGACGTGCGCCGATGTCGACGAACGCCATCACTCCCGTCATCGCGTCCTCGGCCAGCTGGCTGCGCAGCAGCGCGAAGCCGCCCAGGTCGACCATCTTGGGCCGCAGGCCCGCCGCCTCGACCGCGAGCAGGTTCTGCGTCACCGTCGCCTTCGGCGCTGCGACCATGATGCCGCGAAGCACCTTGGCGTTCTCGAGCTCCTTCTCCCCGGTCGGGTAGAAGTCGAGCAGCACCTCGTCGACCGACATCGGCAGCGTCTCCTGCACGTGGAACGGGAGGGACGAGCGCAGTTGAGCCATCGGCAACGACGGCAGCTCGATCTCACGGACCACCACGTTCGCCGAGCCCACGCCGACGTGCGCCTCCTTGACCGAGACGCCCGCGGCATGCACCGCCTGCTTGATCGCGCTCCCGACGCCGGAGACGTCGACGACTTCTCCCGCCTGTACGGCTCCGCGCGGAAGCGGCACCTCTCCGTATCCCGTCAACGTGCCGCGGCCTCGCGCGGCGGCACCCTTCCCGGAGAACTCGACCTCGGCGACACGCACGTGGGTGTCACCGATGTCGACTCCGACTCTCCTGATTGCCACTTCTCCCCCTTTGCTCCGGGAATGCACTTTCTATCGGCGCCGGGCGCCTCGAACTCAAATGGAGTGGTGATATCTCACACGGCCCACCCCGCAGCCCAGTCGACATACCAGGTCGCGATGACCGGGCCCCACAACACGGCGATCCAGAAGGCCCCGATGATCGCGGGCCCGTACGCGAAGCGCACGCCCTTGATCCCACCCGCGCGGACCGCCGCCACCAGGGCGAGCAGACCACCGACGAGCGGCCCGCCGATCGCGCCGACAGCCAGAGCGCCCCAGCCGAGGTACCCGAGCACCGCGCCAACCGGAACCGCGAGCTTGACGTCGCCGAAGCCGAGACCCTTGGGATACGCGAACCACAGCACGAAGTAGAAACCGCCCAACGCCAGCGCACCGATGCCGGCGCGGGCCAGCGCGGCCCAGTCGCCGGTGAGCGCCGCATCGGTCACCAGGAGCACCACCACGGCTCCGGCCATCGCGAAGACGAGCGGGTCAGGCAGCCGGTGGTGCTCGAAGTCGATCGCGGCGAGGGCCACGGTCAGCAGCGCGCTGAACGCGAGAAGCCATGCCACCGCGCTCGAGCCGAACTGCCAGGCGACCAGGCCGAACAGGATCCCGACGGATACCTCGACGAGCGGGTAGCGACCGGAGATGCGCTCCTGGCAGTGGCGGCAACGGCGCCGCAGCCACAGCCACGAGAACAGGGGAATGTTGTCGTACCAGGCGATGTCGTGACGGCAGCGCGGGCACCTGCTAGAGCCCTTCGCCCAGCCCTCGCCCGCGGGGATGCGGGCGATGAGCACGTTGGCGAAGGACCCGCAGAGCAGGCCCAGCAGCGTCGCGGCGAGGATCAGCACTCAGGACACCTCGTGCTTGTTCACGAGCTCGACGTCGTACCCGATGATGGCGCTAGTGCCCTCAGCCAGGTCGACACCGGGCACGCCCACGAACGAGTAGTCCATCGTGAACTTGTTCTTGGGAGCGACCACACCGCCGTAGATCTGACCGCGATAGTCACCGTGCGGGTTGAGGTCGATCGTGCCAGGAGCATAGATGAAGGAGGTGATCGGCGACACGATCTCGAACGAGGTGGAGTTCGAGTCGATGTTGCCCTTGCCCGCCGCCAGCGTCGAGTACGGCAGGATGATCCAGAACTGGTGGGGGTCGCCATCTGAGGACGAGACCTGGAACTGGTTCGTGATGTCGAGGTCGTTCATGATGAGCGCTGTATCGCCCTTGAGGGCAAGCACGATCTTCTTGGCATCGATCGACGAGCACGAGGTCAGGTCGTAGACGTTCTTGCCCGCCGGCAACGTCACGGTCCCAGAGTCGTTCCACGAGGAGCACGCGTTCACGGTGCCGCTCTTGCCCCAACCGGTCTTGAGGTACGTCGCGAAAGTCGCCGCCGAGTTGATCGTGAAGCCTTCGTTCACCCACACGTTCTGGGCTGACGTGTCCCACTGGATCTGGGGCAGGCCGACGCTGGAGAGCGTAGGGATCGCGGCCGCGCCAAGGTTGTCGGTGATGCCTCCGACCGCCGTGAGCCCCGAGGGAGCCGCGCCACCGAGCTTCGCGGCTCCGGGGATCTCGATCGCCTTGGCAAGCGAGAACGTCCCGCTACGCACGGTGACGTTGCCGCTGGTGCCGGTGATGGGCGCGTCGTAGGCGTTGCTGGTGACGGTGAGGTCGTTCTGCACCCATACGTCGCCCTGGATCTCGCAAGCGAGATCGATCGTGAGGCTGCCGGCGGGCACGAACACCGAGCCGACGGTGCGCTTGCCGCCGCCGCTGCCGCTGTTGCCCTTGCACTCCCACGAGCCCGTGTCGATCCAAACGTCCGCGGACTCGCCCGTGACGGCAGGCTCGACCTCGAAGTTGGACTTGGGGTCGAATCCCGCCGCCGAGAAGATCGCAGCGTTCGCGCCGGGGTTCGTGATGGGCGTGAGGAGGACCTCGCTCTGGACCTTGCGCACGGGCTGGATACCCACCTGCGTCTTGTCGGCCGTAGACGTCGCCGTGATGACGGCACGCGTCGGAGTGGACGATGCGGTGGTCCCGGTGCACGTGACCGCACCGTCGTCGTCGTAGTACTCGATGTCGACGGTGACAGTGGTCTTGGTGACGCCGCTGCCGTAGGACGCCGGCGAGAAGCTCGGGGTGCAGGGCACGCCCGTCTGCAGCTCAGCCATCGTGGCATCGATCGCCGCCTCCGCCGAGTGCACCTCAACGGTTCGAACGCGGTCGCGCCCGGAATCGTTCGATGCCATCACCACAGCGGTGACGACGATGATCGCCACCGTCATCCCGATGAGCGCGATGCCCATCGCCATCACGAGAGCGACACCCGAGTCGCCTCGCGCTGCATTCCTCAGCTTGATCATCATTCCCCCATCACGGCGCCGGTACCGCGTTGCATGTGTCAGGTGAGTATCCAAAGACGGTGTTGCGTCCGGTCACGACCGAGGTCAGCACCTGCGACTTGGCATCATCCCGTGCGCTCGGGTCGCCCATGCGCAGGGTGACTCGGATGTTCTGCGCCTCGGTTCCGGTCGGCAGCGTCGTGTCAACCCAGAAGGGGGGCCACGACGTCGAGTCTGTCGCCGCGAAGGTCGCGGAAGGCCGCTCGACGTTCGAAGCCACCCGCGACCACGCGGTCGACGTGCTCGTGTCCGCAGGATCCCATTCCCGGTACTCGAGCTGGCCGAAGCGGTCGGTGTCGGAGGGATAGATGACGCGCCACTGGACGCACTTGGCGGGCCCGTCGCCTTCCTGCGTATAGATACGGAGGGAGTAGTTGGCAGGTACTCCTGCCACAGATACGTCGTCGAGCGCAGGGTCGAGGATGAGGTTCCCGGAACGGATTTGCCGGTCGATCTGCGAGAGACCGAGGCGCGCCTGCTCGACCGCGCGCTGCCGGCCGAGCGCATCGTTCGCCTGGTAGGTCATCTGGATCATGACGCTCACCAGCAGCGCCATGATGATCGAGAAGATGATCATCGAGACCAGAAGCTCGATGAGCGTAAAGCCCTCGTCCGTACGGCGGCGGCGGCGATCCATGACCTTACGCATTGGGCGACTCCTCGAATCGGGCGCCCGCCTGCGAGCCGTTGAGCGTCGTCTTGACGGTGATGCTCCAACCCGTGAGGCTGCTGGTGGGCTCGATCTTGTAGGTCATGGTGACGGTGATCGTGCCGTTCGCCGCGTCGATGATGCACCCGTCCCCGCCGACGCAGTCCGCCGTGGAGTCCGTCGACGTGACGGACCCCGTCACGAGGATGTTGCCGCTCGCAGTGATGACTGCATCCGACGTGGTCCAGACGGTATCCGGCACTGCGTACGTGTCTGCGGTGGAGACACCGATCGATGCCGTGCTGTACGAGCTGCCGTTCCAGTACTGGATGGTTGCAGAGCGAGAGAAGACGGGTGCCGTGGCCAGGTCGCTCTCACCTCGCTGCACCTGCACCGAGTCCTTGTACCCGGAGATGATGACGAGTCCGTTGGCAGCGTCCCCGTCCCAGGTGTTCGTCTGCTTGACGTCGCCGATGGTCACGGTGCCGAAGCCCTGCTGCGCACCCGCAGAGGTGCACCCGGACCCCGTTCCGGAAACGGACGTGCAGCCCACGGAGGAGTTGCCGGCGACTGCGGCGAACCGCCCGGCCCAGGCCTCGTCGTAGACGGTCGACGACGACGCGGTGACCTTGGTGAAGTCCACCTGCTTCCCGTCGATCGAGAACGACATGTAGGGCACCGTGTCGCTCGTACCTCCAACCAGCGATGACGCACATGGCGCGTTTGCCGGCACCGAGTAGGACAGCCCAGTGGCGCACGAGGCAGTGGTCTTGGTCGTGATCGTGCCGGAACGGCCGTCATCGGAGCGAGCGGAAAGCGTGAAGTCGCCGCGCGTGAAGCTGTAGCTCGAGTTCGCGCCCGAGCCCGTGACAGCTGCGGGATTCGGCGGCTCGGCACCGGAGGTGGTGTCGTCCGAGGCCCGCACCGAGAGGCCGGTGTAGCCACGGGTCCAGCCCCACACGCTGGGCGCGGTGGTGTTGATGTTGTCGTCCCACAGCGTGCCGCCGAGCGACGCGAAGGCGCTCGCGTTCGAGACCTGCTGGCTGCTCACCTGGACGGCCGCGGTGCTCGAGTTCACCTGGAACGAGTAGTAGTCGAAGGCCACCGCAGTGTTGAGCAGCGGCTTCGCTGTCGCGCCGTTGAGGGTGGTCGCGGTGGCTGCGATGTCAAGGTTCGCGCTTGCGGCAGTGGCGTCGAACTGCGCCTGGCAGGACGCGAGGAAGGGCGCGTTGTTGAGGTCACCGCAGCCCGCCGAGGGGGCGTAGGCCGTGGACGTCAGAATCGTGTGCTCGGCGGCGCCGTCGGAATCGCTCGTCCACGACGCCACGACGAGCAAGCCGACTGTCGAGGAAGACGCGACGTCATCTTCAAAGGTGTACGCGCGGAGATCCACCGTCCGCCCGTTGCCGGATCCTGCCGCGAGCGTCTGGACGTTCGATCCAGTCGCATCGAACAGCGGCGGCCACGGGTTGGACAGATCTTGATCGGACCCCGTCGACCCGACGCGCAACGCGTAGGTCTTGCCATCGACCGTGATGGCATTGGCGCCGGATACGAAGGGGTCCGTGCCGCCGACGTTCCACTGCGAGGACAGGCCCTTGCGGAGGTAGTTCCACGGCATGGCGCGCAGTTGCTCCATCGCCTCATTGGCGGCTGCCGTGGCGGTCTGGCGCGACTGGCTCTCTGCGTTGGTGGTGAGGGCGCGCGCCTGGACGAAGATGATCGCGAGAATCACGATGGCAAGCACCAGCATCGCGACAACGACCTCCACCAAAGTGAAGCCGCGGTCGCGGACATCGCGCCGCTGTCGCATGTCCATGGCGTGGTCCCCTCGTGTCTCAGAGCGTCGATTGAGCGAGCGACGGTGCCGTGTGGGGCGAAACCTGAGCGGCTCCGCCCCACACGACGATCACCGCGTATATCAGGTGGTCGGGCCGGCAGCGCAGGTGCCGTCGTACAGGCCGCTGGCCGAGGAGTACGAGAAGACCTGCTTGTCACCCTGGTCGTTCGTCACCTCGACGCACCAGGTCTGCGAGTCGGTGACGTCGAGGTCGGTCAGCTCGACGTTCTTGGAGACCTTGCCAAGGTCCTGCGTGCCAGTGATGTCGCCACCGGACATCACGTAGCGACCCGTGCCATCAGCGATGGTGAAGGTCTCGTCGTCGTTGTCGACGAAGTAGGTGGCGATCTCCTTGCCGAGAGTCGAGACGTCCGCCTTTGCAGCCGAGTCCTCGGCCTTCTTGCGCTGGTTGAGGAACAGCGGGATCGCGATGGCGGCGAGGATGCCGATGATGATCATGACGACGAGGAGCTCGATCAGCGTGAAGCCTGCGTCACGCTTCTCCATGCTCTTCTGAATGCGAGCGATCATTGTTTTCTCCTGATCAGTTTCTATCTCTATGGGTTGATGAGGACCCGTGCGGGCCCCTCCTCCTCGGAATTCCCTCAGGAACGCCGAAGCGAAGCTCTATTGGATGAGGTCGAAGACTCCGAAGATGGGCATGTACAGACCGATCACCATGAAGCCGACGATGCCTCCGAGGACCGCGATCATGATCGGCTCGATGAGCGACGTCAGCGCCTCGGTAGTCGCCTCGACCTCCTGGTCGTAGAAGTCGGCGATCTTGTCGAGCATGTCGTCGAGCGCGCCTGTGTCTTCGCCGACCGCCATCATCTGTACGACCATCGGCGGGAACACCGGGTGCTCGGCGAGTGGCTTTGCCAGCGAGTTTCCTGTGCGCACCGACTCACGCACAGCCTTCGCTGCTCGCTCGATCACGATGTTGCCGCTGGCCTCACCCACGATGTCGAGCGCCTGGAGGATCGGCACGCCGGAACGCAGCATCGCCGCCAGGTTGCGCGTGAAGCGAGCCACCGCGATCTTCTGGGTGAGACCTCCAAAGACAGGGACCTTCAGGTAGAAGGGCTCGACCTTCTCCCTGAAGCCTTCCTTGTACCGGTTCTTGCGGTACAGCCACACGCCGATCGCGATCAGGACGATGAAGGGGATGATTCCGACTCGCAGGCCATCCGACATCACGACGAGGATCTGCGTCAGGAACGGAAGTTCGCCGCCCAGGTCCGAGAACATCGTCGCGAACACCGGAACGATGAAGAGCAGCATGCCCGTGACCGCAAGGATGGCGATCACGAAAACGACGACCGGGTAGGTCATCGCGGACTTCACCTTGCCGCGAAGCGCCACCTCGGACTCGAAGTTCTCCGCAACGGAGAGCAGGACTCGGTCCAGAAAGCCTCCGACCTCGCCGGCACGGACCATGTTGACCATAAGCGGAGGGAACGCCCTCGGGTGCTTCCCGAGCGCGGCCGAGAACGACGATCCCGACTCGACGTCCGATCGCACCTCGTGAACGATCTTGGCGAGGGCTTGGTTCTCCGTCTGCTCCGCCAGGATGGAGAGCGCGCGCAGCAGCGAAAGGCCTGCGGAGATCATCGTCGCAAGCTGGCGCGAGAGGATCGCGACGTCCTTGAGTTTGATGCGATCGGTGATGCCGGGGATGTGAATGTCGGCGTTCAGCCCACCGGTGTTGACCTCGTTGATGGAGACGGCGGCGAGGCCCATCTCCTTCAGGCGACCGGCAACGGCAGCCTCGGAGGGCGCCTCGATGGACCCCTTCTGGATCTTGCCCTGGGAGTCGCGGACCTCGTAGTTGAACTTCTTGACCTGAGCGGTCGCCACCGGAGCCATCAGTGCGCCTCCGCCCCGGCCAGCTGACCACGACCGCACAGGCGGTTGAAGTCCTCGAGGTGGTGGCACATCTCCGCGCCCGTGTCGTACGAGATGCGTCCCTGCTTCACCAGCGCCGCGAGGTGCTGGTCCATCGTCTGCATGCCCTGCTTCGAGCCAGCCTGCAGCATCGAGTAGATCTGGTGGGTCTTGCCCTCGCGGATGAGGTTGCGGATCGCCGGCGTGGCGACCATGACCTCGACCGCGACCGCACGGCCCGGACCGTCGGACCTCTTGCACAGCGCCTGGCACATCACGCCCTGGATCGCCGTGCCGAGCTGCGTGCGCACCTGTGCCTGCTGCTCCGCAGGGAACACGTCGATGATGCGGTCGATCGTCTGCGCCGTGTCCTGCGTGTGCAGCGTCGCGAACACGAGGTGGCCGGTCTCGGCGGCGGTCAGCGCGACCTGGATCGTCTCCAGGTCACGCATCTCACCCACGAGGATGACGTCCGGGTCCTGACGCAGCACGTGCTTGAGCGCGTTCTTGAACGACAGCGTGTCCGCGCCGACCTCGCGCTGGTTGACCAGCGACTTCTTGTGCTTGTGCAGGAACTCGATCGGGTCCTCGACCGTCATGATGTGGTCGGAGCGCTGGCGGTTCACCAGGTCGATAAGCGACGCGAGCGTCGTCGACTTGCCCGAGCCGGTCGGGCCGGTGACGAGCACCAGGCCACGCGGCTTGGACGCGAAGCCCGCGACGGCCGGCGGGATGCCCAGCGCCTCGAGCGGCTTGATCTCGTAGGGGATCACACGGAACGCGGCACCGAGCGACGAGCGCTGCATGTAGAGGTTGACGCGGAAGCGCGCCTCCCCCACCACCGCGTACGAGAAGTCGAGCTCGAGGTGCTCCTCGAACGTCTCGCGCTGCTTCTGCGTGAGGATCGAGTACAGCGTGCGCTGCAGGCCCTCTGGGTTGAGCTTGCCGAAACCCTCGAGCGGCGTGAGCTCGCCATCGAGACGCACCATCGGCGGCGCGCCCGTCGTGACGTGGAGGTCCGACGCGCCGAGCTTCATCATCTGGCGCAGCGCCACGTTGATGTCGAGATCCTCGGCATCGCGCGAGGTCGTCATGCCGACGCGCTTGCCCACCGGCTGGGCCTTCGGGCCGGGAGCAGCCTGCTGCGCGGGAGCCGGCTTGGGCTCCTCCTTCGGGGCCCCCTGAGCCGGCTCGGGCGCCGGCATGAAGGCGCCCTGCGTCTGGGCGACCGCGGCGAACGCGGCGGCGGCGTCGCTCGGCGGCACCGGCGCCTGCATGGCGGTGGGCCCACCCGCGGGCGGGGCGACCGGGGCGCCGGCGGGCGGCGTGACCGGGGACGATGCGGCGGGCACCTGCGGCGCGCCGGCGGGCGGCGTCGCGGGCTGGCCCGTGTACGGACGGCGCTCCTCGAGGAACGGCGCGCGGCGGATGGCCTGCGAGGCCGGCTGGTGTAGCGAGGGCGACACCGGCGAGGCGGCGGCGGGAGCACCGGGAGCCGGAGCCTGCGGAGCCACCGGCGCACCGGCAGCCGGAGCGGCGGGCGCCGCGGGAGGCGTCACGGGAGCCTGGGGCTGCACCGGGGCGGGCGCCGCAGACGGCGCCTGCGGCTGGGCCGCGATAGGCCGCTCAGGCATAACGCCATCCTGGGGCGCGAACCATGCGCCACCATCCGGCTGAAACTCCGAAGTCATGCGTCCTCCCTCGAAAATGCGCAATATTCTGCGCATTCCCTCCAACTATCGGCGTGAATCTACCATTCTTAAGACTTTTCCTATTTCACGACTCGCAGAAGCTCTTCGACGGAAGTCAGACCGTCGCAGACCTTCGCCCAGCCGTCCTCGATCAGCGTCTCCATGCCCGCGTCTCGAGCCGTGCGACCGATCTCCGCGGACGACGCCCGCGCCACCGCGAGACGCTCGAGGTCCTCGTTGACCGGCATGATCTCGTGGAGCGCGAGACGCCCCCGATACCCCGTCTGCGAGCACCGCGAGCAGCCCGCCGGACGGAACAGCTCCGGCAGGTGCTGGCCGTCCACCCACCCGAACCGCTCGAGCTCGTAGCCCGTCGGCGTGTACGCCTCCTTGCAGTGCGAGCACAGGCGTCGGGCGAGTCGCTGGGCGATCACGCAGTCCACCGCGGAGCCCACGAGGAAGGGCTCGATGCCCATCTCGATGAGTCGCGTGATGGCGGACGGCGCGTCGTTGGTGTGCAGCGTCGAGAGCACGAGGTGACCGGTGAGCGCCGCCTCGATCGCGATCTGCGCGGTCTCGCCGTCACGGATCTCACCGAGGAGCACCACGTCGGGGTCGGAACGCAGGATCGAGCGCAGCGCGCCGGCGAACGTGAGGCCCGCCTTGACGTTCACCTGCACCTGGTTGATGCCGGGGATCCGGTACTCGACCGGGTCCTCGACGGTGATGACGTTGATCTCGGGTCGCGACACCTGGTTGAGCGTCGCGTACAGCGTCGTCGACTTTCCGGAACCGGTCGGGCCGGTCACGAGGATCATGCCGTACGGCTTCACGTAGGACGTCTCATAAAGCGAGAGGTTCCGCTCGCGGATGCCGAGGTCCTCGAGGTCCATCGTCGCGGTGGAGTTGTCGAGGATGCGCATGACGACCTTCTCGCCCCACACCGTGGGCAGCGTCGCGACGCGAAGGTCGATCTTCCTGCCCTGGTGGTTGACGGAGAGGCGGCCGTCCTGCGGCTTGCGGCGCTCGGCGATGTCGATGTCCGACATGATCTTGATGCGCGAGATCACGCCGTTCTGGATCGACTTGGGCGCCGCGTTCATCTCGTGGAGCACGCCGTCGATGCGGTACCGGACGCGCATGTCCTTCTCGCCCGGCTCGAGGTGGATGTCCGAGGCACGGTCCTGGATCGCCTGCGTGATGAGCAGGTTGACGAAGCGCACGATGGGCGCGTCGTCCTCGATCACGTCGCCGATCTGCGAGAGGTCGACCTCCTCCTGCTCGTCGAGAGCACCCTGGAGGTCCTTGAGCTCGGCGTCCGAGCGGCAGTAACGGTCGATCGCCTGCATGACGTCGTCGTGCGCCGCCACCACCGGGATGACGCTCTTGCGCGTCATCGTCCGGATGTCGTCGACCGCGACCACGTTCCCCGGGTTCGACATCGCGACCTTGAGGAAGTCCCCGTCGATCGCGATCGGCAGCGCCGCGTGGCGGCGGCAGACGGTGTCGGGCACGAGCGAGACGGCGGCGCGGTCGACCGGGAACTCGGCGAGCTCGACGAACTCCATGCCGACCTGCGAGGCGAGCGCGCGCACCAGCTGACCCTCGGAGATGAAACCCATCTCGACGAGCGTGCGGCCCAGGGACTGACCCCGCGCCTGCTGCTCGTCGATGCCCTCGGCGAGCATCTCCTCGGTGAGCGCACCATCCTCCAACAGGATGGTCCCCAGCTGCTTCATGTAGGCGCCCCCTCACGCGCTCGATGAACGATCGTGAACCTACCATCGGCATTGATGGCTCGGGGCTGAAGTGTTACTAATTCAACACGTCGCGCAGGGAATTTCCCATTTCCGTAATAGGCGCAGTGCGCCCGGTCATGAGTCGTACCTGCTCAGCGGCCTGATGGAGCAGCATTCGCTCGCCGCCGATCGCAATTCCGTCAAATGCTACAAATCGGATACTCAATGGTGTGACAAGGGGTTCATAAACGACATCGAGAAGCACGGAACCCTCGCGAATTCCGGAAAGTGACGATGCGATCCGCTCCCCCGCCTCGGCCGGCACCGTGGACACGACGGCCTCCACGAAGGGCATGACGGAAGGGATCTCCTCGAGGGAGATGAATTTCGGGTGAACGCCCATCTTGGTGGCCGCGCGGAGCAGCCCGCCGGCCCGTCCGCGGGACCGCACGGCCACGTAGGGCGTGGTGACGCCGAGCGCGCCGAGCGCCGCCATCGCGGAGGTCGCGGTCGCTCCCCCGCCGATGATGAGCCCGGACGATGCGTCGGTCACGCCGGCCTCGCGGAACGCGGCCTGGATGCCCCACACGTCGGTGTTGGCGCCCACGAGCTGCCGTGAGCCGCCGATGTCCTGCACGAGCACGGTGTTGACCGCGCCGACCAGCTTCGCCATCGACTCGACGAAGTCCATGAGCGGGACCGCCTCCACCTTGAGAGGCATCGTCAGCGACAGCCCGGCCCACGCATCGTCCATCCCGTCGAGGAAGCCGGACAGCCCCCCGGCCTCGACGTCGTACGCGTCGTACTCCCAGTCCAGCCCGAGCGCGCGGTACGCCGACCGGTGCAGCACCGGGGACAGCGAGTGCGCGATCGGGTGCCCGAGCACGCCCGCGCGACGCGGGCCGGAGGTCGCCGTCACGTCAGGAGTCGGAGTCGTCGCTCTGGTTGGCGGCGACCCACTCCTGCAGCTCCTGGACGTTCGCCAGGTGGTCCGCGTACTCCGACGCGTACTTGGTCTCGCCCGTGTCGAGGTTGACCGTCACGAAGAACAGGTAGTTCGTGTCGGCAGGCTTGACCGCGGCCTTGATCGATGCCTCGCCCGGTCCCGAGATCGGGCCAGGCGGGAGGCCCGCGTACATGTACGTGTTGTACGGGGAGTCCGTCGCGCGCTCGTCGTCGGACGTCCACACGCCCTCGGTCTGCGTGAGGTACTTGACCGTCGAGTCGAGCTCGAGCTTCATGTCGATGTCGAGGCGGTTGTAGATCACCGACGCAATCTGCGCGCGGTCCTCGTCGAGCTTCGCCTCGCGCTCGACCAGCGACGCGACGGTGAGCACGCGCTCGCGGTCCTCGACGGCGACGTCGTACTTGTCGAGCACGGTGATGGTCTGCTGGATCATCTTCGACATCACCTCCTGCGGGGTGACGCCGGGGTTGAACTCGTACGTCGACGGGAACAGCCAGCCCTCGAGGTTGCCGTTCGCCTCCTCCGGCAGGCCGAGAGCGTCGGTGTTCTCCGCGGCCTCGATCACCTCGTCCTTGGTGGTGCCGGTGAGGTTCGCGATCGACTGGTAGTAGTAGTCGAGCGACTTGCCCTCGGGGATGGTGATGGAGCGCACGTCGCGGTTCGACGGGTCGAGCAGCGCGGCGAGGGCGTACTCCGCCTTCATCTCCTTGTGCATGAAGTAGTAGCCCGGCGTGATCGACGCCGAGTCGGGGTTGTCGTTCGCCGCGATGATGAACGACTGCGTCGACGCGATGACGCCCGCGTCGTACAGGGTTGCGGCGATGTCCGTGCCGGTCGCGCCGCTCTCGATGACCACCTGCACGTTGCCCTGGCCGGGGCCCTCGTAGTCGGCGACCTCGTTGGTCGACGTCTCGAAGCCCTGGAGGAAGTTCCAGGTCACGGACGCGCCGAGCGCGAACACGACGAGCGCGACCGCGGTCACGACGAGCGTGAGCCGGCGGCGCGCGGCGCGCCGCTTCTGGCGCTGCAGCCGTCGCAGGTCAAGCGACGTCGTGGTGGTCGCTTCGGCCTCGAAAAGGTCAGTCATCATTCCCCTTGCGCGGAACCTCGATGGTCACAGCCTCGAGGTTACCGTTCCTGTCTACATCCAAAGCATTCTCGAGGATCACCACGGCGGCGGCCTGGTCGATGACCTGCCGCTGCTTCTTGGCGTTGCGTCCCGCGGAGCGCATCGCCTGGGACGCGGTGGCGGTCGAGAAGCGTTCGTCGATCAAACGAACTGTGCCGGAGCACAGTTCCGCGAGGCGGGCGGCGAAGGCGCGCGCATCCTCGGCGCTCGTCCCCTCCTGCCCTGACAGCTTGCGCGGCAGCCCGACGAACACGGTGATCGCACCGCGCTGCTCGGCCATCGCCGCCACGGCCTGCGCGTCCCCGTCGCCCCGCTGCACGGTGTCGACGGGGAACGCCATGAGGCCGTCGGGGTCGGACGCCGCCACGCCGATGCGGACGGTGCCGACGTCGACCCCCAGACGCGCGCCCCTAGGCACGCGCCGCCACGGTGGCGCGCACGGCCTCGAGGGCCGCGCCGATCTGCGCCGGGTCCTGGCCGCCGCCCTGCGCGAGGTCCGGCTTCCCGCCGCCGCCACCGCCCAGGACGGACGATGCGGCCTTGACGAGATCGCCGGCGCGCAGGCCCGCGTCGCGCGCGCCCTGGTTCGTGGCGATCACGATCTGGGGGCGGCCGTTGAAGGCTCCCGCGATCGCGACCACGGCCGGCGCGGCGTCGCCGAGGCGGCCGCGCACGTCCGTCACGAGCGTGCGGAGGTCGTCGCCGTCGGCGGCGTTGGTGGACTCGTGCGTGACGACGCGGATGCCCGCGACGTCGACGGCCCTGCCGACGAGCTCGCCCGCGACCTGCTGCATCGCCTGCTGGCGGTAGCCCGACAGCTGCTTCTCCGCATCGGCGAGGCGCTCGAGGAGCTTCTCGACGCGGCCCCTGAGCTCGCCCGGCTGCACCTTGAGCGTGGTGGTGAGCTCGGACACGAGCGCGCGCTCGGCGGCGAGCTTCTGGAAAGCCTCGATGCCGACGAAGGCCTCGATGCGGCGCGAGCCGGAGCCGACCGAGGACTCGGTCGACAGCGCGACCATGCCCACCTGGCTCGAGTGCTCGACGTGCGTGCCGCCGCAGAGCTCGCGCGACCAGGGGCCGCCGATCTCGATGACGCGGACCGTCTCGTCGTACGTCTCGCCGAACAGCGCGACCGCGCCCCAGTCCTTCGCCTCGGGCAGCGTCATGAACTGCGCGCTCACGCCGAGGTCGGCACGGATCGCGCGGTTGGTGACCTCCTCGATCTCCGAGCGGGTCTCCGACGACAGCGCCGAGGGCCACGAGAAGTCGAGGCGCAGGTAGCCGGGCTTGTTGTACGAGCCGGACTGCAGCGCGTCGGGGCCGAGCACCTCGCGCAGCGCGGCGTGCAGCAGGTGCGTGCCGGAGTGCGCCTGGCGGGCGCCGATGCGCCACTCGGGGTCGACCTCGGCGGAGACGGCGTCGCCCTGCGCGACCTCGCCCTCGATCACGTTGCACGTGTGGACGATGAGGCCCTTGACCGGGCGCTGCACGTCGATGACCTCGAGCGTGCCGTGCGCCGAGCGGATGACGCCCGAGTCCGCCTCCTGGCCGCCGGACTCCGCGTAGAACGGGGTCTGCGGGAGGACGACCTCCACGGTCTCGCCCTGCTGCGCGACCGGGACGGAGACGCCGTCCTTGATGAGCGCGGTGATCTCGGTGGCGGTGTTGAGCTCCTGGTACGCACGGAACTCGGTAAGGCCCTGGGCCTCCTTGATGCCGTTGTAGACGCCCACGTCCGCGTGGCCGCCCTTCTTGGCCTTCGCATCGGCGCGGGCGCGCTCCTTCTGCTCCTTCATGAGCTCGCGGAACTTCGCCTCGTCCACCTGGATACCCTGCTCGGCCGCCATCTCGAGCGTGATGTCGATCGGGAAGCCGTAGGTGTCGTGCAGGGTGAACGCGTCGGAGCCGGACAGCGCCTTGTCGCCGGCCTTCTTCACCTGCGCGACGGCGGTGTCGAAGATCGCGGTGCCGGCCACGAGGGTGCGACGGAACGCGTCCTCCTCGTTGTAGGCGATCGCCTCGATCTTCGCGCGGTTCGCGGCAAGCGCCGGGTAGGTGGCGCTCATCGCGTCGATGGACGCGGGCAGCAGCTCGGGCATCGTGCGCTCGTCGACGCCGAGCAGCTTCATCGCGCGCACCGAGCGGCGCAGCAGGCGGCGCAGGACGAAGCCACGGCCCTCGTTGCCGGGGGTCACGCCGTCGCCGATGAGCATGAGCGCGGAGCGCACGTGGTCGCCGACCACGCGCATGCGGACGTCGTCGTCGCCGCCCGCGCCGTAGGTCTTGCCCGACAGCTCCTGGGCCTTCGCGATGACCGGGAAGACCTCGTCGGTCTCGTACATGTTCGCGACGCCCTGCTTGAGGTACGCGATGCGCTCGAGGCCGGCGCCGGTGTCGATGGCCTTCTGGTCGAGCTCGCGGATGAGCGGGTAGTCCTTGCCGGCGCCCTCGCCGCGCAGGAACTGGTCGAAGACGAGGTTCCAGATCTCGAGGTAGCGGTCGCCGCCCGGGTCGACCGTGCCGCCGACCGCCTCGGGACCGAACTCGGGGCCGCGGTCGTAGTGCCACTCGGCGCACGGGCCGGCGGGGCCGGGCTGGCCGGTGTCCCAGAAGTTCTCCTCGCGCGTGAGCTTGACGATGCGGGACTCGTCGACGCCGACGTTCTTGAGGTGGGAGATCGCCTCCTCGTCCTCGTTCCACACGGTGACCCAGAACCGCTCGGGGTCGAAGCCCAGGTTGCCCTCCGCCTCGGGTCCCGTGAGGAACTCGTAGGCGTAGTTGATGGCGCCTTCCTTGAAGTAGTCGCCGAACGAGAAGTTGCCCAGCATCTGGAAGAACGTGCCGTGGCGGGTGGTCTTGCCGACCTCCTCGATGTCCTTGGTGCGGATGCACTTCTGGACGGACGCGATGCGCGGGTACGGCGACGTGTCGGTGCCGATGATGTACGGGATGAAGGGCACCATGCCGGCGACCGTGAACAGCAGCGACGGGTCGGGCGAGACGAGCGAGGCGCTCGGCGCGATGTGGTGGTCCTGCTTCGCGAAGTAGTCGACCCACCGCTTGGCGATCTCAGAGGTCTGCATGCCTGTTCTTCGGTCCTTCTCGTGTCCGGGGCCTATGCGCGTGGCGCGCAGGCCCACCCTGCCATCGTGCAGAAAAAGCCGCGGTGCACCACCCCGGAGGGCGGCGCACCGCGGCCACTTCTTGCGAGGCTCCTCAGAGCCTCACGGGTGCGCCTTAGCGAGCGTAGTACTCGACGACCAGCTGCACGTCGCAGGTCACGGGGACCTCGGCGCGCTTCGGGCGGCGGACCAGCGTCGCGCTGAGCTTCTCAAGCGTGACGTTGAGGTACTCGGGCACCTGCGGGAGCACGTCACGGTGCGCGCCGGCGGCGGCGGCCATGTACGGCTCGAGCGTGACGGCCTTGGGCTTGACCTGGATGGTCTGGCCCGGCTTCACGCGGAACGACGGGCGGTCGACGATCTTGCCGTCCACGAGGATGTGGCGGTGCAGGACCGACTGACGCGCCTGAAGGATCGTGCGAGCGAAGCCCGCACGGAGCACGAGGGCGTCAAGGCGCATCTCGAGAAGCTCGACGAAGGCCTCACCGGTCAGACCGGACTCCTTCTTGGCCTCGGCGTAGGTCGAGGTCATCTGCTTCTCACGAAGGCCGTACTGCGCGCGAAGACGCTGCTTCTCGCGCAGACGGACGGCGTAGTCGCTCTCCTTGCGGCGGGCGGTGCGGCCGTGCTCGCCCGGGGGGTACGGGCGCTTCTCGAAGTGCTTGACGGCCTTCGGGGTCAGGGCGATCCCGAGGCTGCGCGACAGGCGGACCTGGCGACGTGCCTTCTGAACAGAGGTCATGATTTCCTTCACAGCTCCCCGGGCGCGCGGATGCGTCCGGAGAAATGATCGTATTTGCTGAGTTCGCGGCGACAGCAGCCAACCGTCCGCGAGGGCTCATCAAGGATAGCAGGCCCGCCACGCTCCTGCTATGGGGGACGCACCGACGTTTTCGGGGTGATTTCGACCTCTGCGGGGAGCCTGCCGACGGTCCTACGATCGTAGCTATGTCCTTCCAGGCGTACCTCGACGCGGTCGAGACGAAGACCGGGCTCACGCCCCGCCGGCTGGTCGAGCTCGCCGCCGAGCGCGGCTTCGGCCCCGGCACCAAGGCCACGCCCATCGTGGAGTGGCTCAAGGACGACTACGGCCTCGGCCGCGGTCACGCGATGGCGATGGTCCACGTCATCACCAAGGGCGACCGGATCGACCCCCAGCACGTCGGCTCGGGCGGCACCCACGCGGACGCCTCCGACCGGCTGTGGCTCGACGGGAAGGACTCGCGCCCCGCGGACTGGTGAGGGCTTCTCCCCCTGCGGAATGGGTAGATGGTGGTCGGTCTCGAGAGATCGTCGCGCGCCATGGGTAGACCAGTGTCGTTCTCGGCGGACGAGCGACGGCCGCCTATCGATGCGTTGCCGGCGCCTCGTAGATCCGACGCTGACCTGCCCGTGTGAGAGCGCCTCGGCGCCCCGGGCCTTACCTCCCGAGCAGCCGCCGGATGGTCCCGAGCCGCTCCCCCAGCGCCCGCTCGTAGCCGTGCTCGGTGGGCTCGTAGTACCGCGCGCCGCGCAGCGTCTCCGGCAGGTGCTCCTGTGCGGCCACGCCGTGGGGCGCATCGTGCGCGTACTGGTAGTCCTTGCCGTGCCCGATGCGCTCGGCGCCCGCGTAGTGCGCGTCGCGCAGGTGCTCGGGCACCACGCCGGCACGGCCGGAGCGCACGTCCGCGATCGCGGCGTCAATGGCGCGGTACGAGCGGTTCGACTTGGGCGCGCTCGCGAGGTACGTGGTCGCCTCGGCGAGCACGATGCGTCCCTCGGGCATGCCGATGAAGCTCACCGCGTCCGCGGCGGCCTGGGCGATCACGAGGCCCTGCGGGTCCGCCATGCCGATGTCCTCGGCCGCGAGGATGACGAGCCGGCGCGCGATGAAGCGCGGGTCCTCCCCCGCGACGACCATGCGCGCGAGGTAGTGCAGCGCCGCGTCGACGTCCGAGCCGCGCACGGACTTGATGAACGCGCTGATGACGTCGTAGTGCTGGTCGCCCGACTTGTCGTACGCCACCAGCGCGGCGTCCATCGTCGCCTCGGCGAGCTCCGCAGTGATGACCCCGTCCCGCCCGGCGGCCTGCGCGATCGACTCGAGCAGCGTGAGCGCCTTGCGCGCGTCCGCCCCGGCGACGCGCAGGATGTGCGCGGCCGCCGCATCGTCCAGCGTGACCGCGCCGCCGAGACCCCGGGCGTCGGAGACGGCGCGCTCGAGCAGCGCCGCGATGTCGGCGGACGCGAGCGGCTGGAGCACCAGCAGCAGCGACCGCGACAGCAGCGGCCCGACGACCGAGAACGACGGGTTCTCCGTGGTCGCGCCGATGAGCGTGACCCAGCGGTTCTCGACGGCCGGCAGCAGCGCGTCCTGCTGCGACCGCGTGAAGCGGTGGATCTCGTCGATGAAGAGGACGGTCTCGCGCTCGCCGGTGGCGATGCGGCGCTTCGAGTCGTCGACGACCGCACGCACGTCCTTGACGCCCGCCGTCACCGCGGACAGCTCGACGAAGCGCCGGTTGCCCGCCACGAGGTACGCGAGCGTGGTCTTGCCGGTGCCGGGCGGGCCCCACAGCACCACGGAGGTCGCGGGCGCGTCGTCGCCGATGAGGCGGCGCAGCGGCGACCCCTCGGTGAGGAGGTGCGCCTGGCCCACGACCTCGTCGAGGCCGCGGGGACGCATCCGCACCGCGAGGGGCGCGTTGCCGAGCGTCTCCGGCACGCCCGACGCGTCGGTGCGCGCCGCGTCGAACAGATCCATGGGGCCAGCGTAGGCCGTCCCTCCGACAGCCCGGACCGGCTGCCGGGCGCGCCCGCTCCGACAACGCACGAGCGCCGGGGCGGGGCATCGCGCACCCCGCCCCGGCGCTCGGGGTCGGTCCGGGACTCGCCCGGGAGAGAAGGAGGCTCAGCTCACGCGGAGCTCGCGCCACTTCGCGAAGTCGGACGGGCGGTACGACGCGTAGATGTCGACCATCGCGCGCTTGCGGTAGAACACGCCGCGCGTGTTGTCGCCCGTGCCGGACGTGGTGTTGCCCTCGACCAGGTAGATCGAGTCGCCCGAGACGTGGTCGACGATGCCCGTGTGGGTGGGCCCGTTGTACGGGTACCAGTCGACGAGGACGACGTCGCCCTTCTTGATCTCGCCCGCGGTCGGGGTCGTGTCGAGCACGCCCGACTTGCGCAGCGTCGACACGTACGCGTCGAAGTGCTTCTTGTAGGGCACGCCGTTGGCGTAGTCGGCGCGGTCGAAGACCCACTCGACGAAGACGTGGCACCACGCGTAGTTGCCGTCGATCCAGTCGTTGTACGGGTTGTTGCGCCACGACGGCTCGCGGTAGCCCACCTGGCTGTGCGCGACGTCGAGGATCCGGTCGGTGTTGAACACGCCGCCGACGCTGAGGAAGCGCTCGGGCGTCCACGCGTACGTGCCGTTGATCTTGACCTGCCACCAGCCGTCGCGCTCGATGCGCGTGAAGCGGCCCATCGTGCCGAACGACGCGGTGGTCTTGACCGCGTAGTCGTTGCTCGGGCCCGAGCGCAGCTTGAGGTTCGCGCCGAGGGTGCCGACGGGCACGGCGTCCCACTTCGGCTTGTCCGTCGTGAAGTACTTGCGCGGCGCCCACGCGGTGGTACCGGCGACCTTGACCTGGACCCAGCGGTCCTTGCGCTTGCCGGTGAACTTCACCTTGGCGCCCTTGTACGCGACGATCTTGACGCGGTTGCTGTTCGACGGGCCGTTGCGCAGCTTGAGCGCCTTGCCCGTCACCCACAGGGCCTGGCCCTGGGTGATCTCCGTGCGGATGGGCACCAGCGAGGAGACGGACGTCTCGACGGACGATGCGGTGGTCGCGGTGGTCGCGGACGTTGCGGCGGTCGCCGGCGTCGCGCTGATGACGGCGGCGGCGACGATCGCGGCGACGATGCCGGTCGCGCGCGCCCCCGTCCGGGTGCTCGTGATGGTCAAGGTCGGTCTCCTCATCCTGGACGGCGTGGATCGCAGCGCGTCCGTGGTCTCGACCCGGGTCCCTCCCCCGCGGCCTTGCGTACGGCTGTCCTCAACCAGCCCTTGCGCCCGAGACCCTAGCCAGACAAATGGGGCGAGTCCAGCCGCCGTGCGGTATCTCACGCTCTTCCCGCTGTCGGTGCGGCGGCCTAGCCTGAGCACATGGGGGGTTTCGCCCGTGTCGGGCGGCTCATCGCCCGCGCGCCGCGCCTCGTCGTGCTGCTCGCGGTGATCGGCACGCTCGGGCTCTATGCGCTCGCCACCGTCGGGGTGAACGGCGAGGGCCTCTTCCAACGCGTCACCACCGGCCCGCCGCTCGTCGACGGCTCGGACTCGTGGGAGGTCTACGAGGCCTTCGAGCGCACCGCGGACGACACGATCGGCCCCGGCGTCACCTCGTACGTCATGGACGTCGCGCTGGACGATGCGGCGGTCCGGGAGGCCACGGACGCCGCGGCCGCGCAGATCGCCGAGATCGACCTGGTCACCACCGTCGTGTCGCCCTTCGGTGCGGCGACCGGCCCCGCGTTCGACCCGGCCACCGCCTCGTCCGCCGACCCGGCGGCCGCCGCGGAGCAGGCCGCGGGCCTCGTCGACGAGGACGGCACGGGCTTCCTCATCGACGTCTCGTTCGCCGACTTCGGCGACGAGGACCCGCTGCCCGTGCACGAGGAGGTCGCGGACATCGTCGCGGCGGCGGTCGACGACATGCGGGCGTCCAATCCCGGCGCGACCGTCGCCACCTCCTCGAACCCGCTGGTCTTCGACGACTTCACCGCGCAGCTCGAGCAGGACCTCGTCACCGGCGAGATCATCGCGCTGCCGGCGGCGCTCGTCGTGATGGTCTTCGTGTTCGGCGGCTTCCTCGCCGCCGCGACCCCGCTCACCGGCGCGATCGCGTCCATCGCGGGCGGGCTCGCGGTGCTCTACGGGTTCTCGTTCCTGCTCGACCTCGACCAGAGCGCGGTCAACGTCGTCACCGTCCTGGGCATCGGCCTGTCGATCGACTACGGGCTGCTCATCGTGTCCCGGTTCCGCGAGGAGCTCCATCGGATCGGCGGCGACCCGCGCGACGCGCGCGCCGAGGCCATCGAGACGACGATGGCCACCGCCGGCCGCACGGTGACGTTCTCGGGGATCGTGGTCGCGATCGCGGTCGGCGGCATGCTGCTGTTCGACCCCGTCATCATGGAGGGCATCGGTGGCGCGGCCGTCGGCGTGGTCACCACCGCGATGGTCGCGGCGCTCACCATCGTGCCGGCGGTGCTCTTCCTGCTGGCGCCCCGCATCGCGAGGCCGGGCGTCCTGTCGCGGGTACCGGGGCTGCGCCGCATCCTCGCGACCACGTCGAACGTGGACCGCGAGGAGGGCGCATTCTCGCGCCTGGCCGCGTGGGGCCAGCGCCGCCCGTGGCTCGTCGCGCTCGGCTCGGTCGCGCTGCTCCTCGTGCTCGCCAGCCCGATCCTCCACCTCACTCTCCGCAACTCCGACATCGAGGCGCTGCCGCCCGGCAACGAGCGCCGCGAGTTCGTCACCTCGTTCCGCGAGGGCTTCCCCGACCTCGGCGAGCCCGCGATCTGGGTCCACACGCTCGAGCCGGCGTCGGAGCTCGACGCGTGGCTCGACGAGGTCGCCCAGGTCGACGGCGTCCGCGCCGTCGACGACGCCGTGGTGCGCGAGGGCGAGACCTTCATCGGCATCCGCATCGAGTCCACGGACCCGTCCGGCACCCAGGCGGTCGACGCCGTCGAGGACATCCGCGCGATCGAGGCGCCGGTCGCGGTGCACGTCGGCGGCGTCGCGGCCACCCAGATCGACTTCCTCGACGCGATCATCGAGGGCGCGCTGCTCGCGGGCGCCCTCGTGGTCGTCGCGACGCTCGTGCTGCTCTTCCTCATGACCGGCTCCCTGCTCGTGCCGATCAAGACCCTCGTCATCAACTCGCTGTCGCTCGCGGCGACGCTCGGCGTGGTCACGTGGATCTTCGGCGAGGGCCACCTCGAGGGAACGCTGGGCTTCACCTCGACGGGAGGCATCGAGACGTACGTCGCCGTCATCATCGCCGCCTTCGGCTTCGGCCTCGCGATGGACTACGAGGTCTTCCTGCTGTCGCGCGTCAAGGAGTACGTCGACGCCGGCGAGGACAACGACGCCGCGGTCCGCAAGGGCCTGCAGCGCTCGGGCCGCATCATCACGTCCGCAGCCGCCGTGATCGTGCTGGTCTTCCTCGGCTTCGCGCTCGGGGACCTGCTCATGATCAAGGAGGTGGGCGTGGGGCTCGCCTTCGCGGTGCTGCTCGACGCCACGGTGGTCCGCCTCTTCCTCGTGCCCGCGACGATGACCCTGCTCGGCGACTGGAACTGGTGGGCGCCCGGACCGCTGCGTCGCCTCCACGCGCGCATGAGCCTGCAACACTAGGCGGCGATGCCCGCCGCCCCCGCCCCTGCCGCCTCGCTCCGGTCCGTCCGACGCCGCTTCGTCGCGCTCACCGCGCTCCGCTGGCTTCCCACGGGCGTCGTCATCCCCGTGACGGTGCTGCTCATGCGGGAGCGCGGCCTCGACCTGCCGACCATCGGCCTCATCGTCGCCGTCTACAGCGCCGCGACGCTCGTGCTCGAGCTGCCCACCGGCGGGCTCGCCGACGTCGTGGGCCGCCGCCCGGTCCTCGCGACCGCCGCGCTCGTCGCCGCGGCATCGAGCCTCACCCTCGCCTTCGGACGCGGCGCCCTCGTGCTCGCGCTCGGCTACCTGCTCGGCGGCATCGCCCGCGCGCTCGACTCGGGTCCCCTCCAGGCGTGGTTCGTCGACCGCACCCACGAGGTCGACCCCGACGCGTCCCTGCGCACCGGCCTGTCGCGCGCCGGGGTCGCCGAGTCCGTCGCGCTCGCGCTCGGCGCCCTCGTCGGCGGCGGGCTCGTCGCGCTCTCCCCCCTGCCCGACCAGGGCGACGGGCTGATCGCGCTGTCCACGCCGTTCCTCGTCGCGGCGGCCCTGTCGGTCGTGCACGCCGCGCTCGTGCTGGTCTGGGTGCGCGACCCCGCCCGTGTCGCCGCGCCCGAGCAGCCAGGGACGATGCGCGCGCTGGGCGCGACCGTCGGGTCGGGCCTGCGCCTCGCACGCTCGCATCCGGCGCTCCGCCGCATCCTGCTGGTCACCGCCGCGGTGGGCGCGGCCCTGTCCGGTCTCGAGCTGCTCGCGCCGCCCCGCTTCGCGGCGCTGCTCGGAGGCGAGTCCGCGGCCGCCGGCGCGTACGCGGTGCTCGTCACGGCGGGCTTCCTCGGCTCGGCCTCGGGATCCGCGCTCGCGCCGCTGGTCGCCCGCCTCACCCGCGCTCCGTCACGCGCCGCGCTCGCCGGGATCCTCGGTGCGGCGATCGCGCTGGCCGCGGTGTCCCTGCCGGCCCCGGTCGCGGCGGCCGTCGCCTTCGTCGGCTTCTACGTGCTGCTCGGCATCGCGGGGCCGCTCCTCGACGAGCTCACCCATGCCGCCGCATCGTCCGGACAGCGCGCGACGGTGCTCTCGCTCAACTCGATGGCGCTGCAGGGCACGGCGATCGTCACGACGGCCGGGCTGGGCGTCCTCGCCGGGGTCACCTCGAGCGCGGCTGCGCTGTGGGTCCCGGCCGCGGTGCTCGCGATCGGCGCGCTCGCGCTCGTCCGCTGGCCGCGACCGGCGAGCTGAGGCCCTGCCCCTCAGCTGAGGCCCGCTCCCACCTCGGCGAGGCGGTCGAGCACCGCCCGCACCGCGCGCCGCTCCACGCGGTCGGGCCGCCCGATCGCGACGATCGCCCGGTCCGCCCGCACGCCCTCGAGCGGAACGAGCCGGTAGTCCTGGGACGGCGGGGTCGAGAACCGCGGCAGCAGCGCCAGCCCGAGACCTCGACCCACGAGCGACTCGACCAGCCGGTTGTCGCGGATCTCGACGATCCTGTCGAGCGTCGCGCCGGTCGCCGCCTCGATGCCCTCGAGCACGGTCGCGAACGGGAAGCCGCGCGGCACCGCGATCCAGGGCTGGCCGACCGCGTCCGCCGGCGCCAGCGCGGCGCGGTTCGCGAGCGGATGACCGGCGGGCACAGCGACGTCGATCGGCTCACGGGCGACCACGCGCGAGAACAGGCCCTCGGCGCCCGCAGGCACGTCGGCGCTGAGGCTGTGCGCGATGACGAGGTCGTGGTCGAGGGTGCGGCCCGCGTAGTCGGCCTCCGCGAGGTCGAAGTCCTCGAGCTCGACGCGCAGGCGCGTGCCCTCGAGACCCGCCAGCAGGCCGGGCATGAGCGCCGCGCCCGCGCTCGGCAGGGTGCCGATGCGCACGGTCCCGCTGGGCTCGCCGCGACCCTCGTCGAGCGCGGCCTGGACCCGCGCGAGGGCGGCCAGCACGTCGTCGGCTCCGGTGGCGAGGATCTCCCCCGCCCACGTGAGCCGCAGCCCGCGCGAGGCGGGCTCGACGAGCGCGACGCCGAGCTCCCGCTCCGCGGTCCTCAGCTGCTGGGACAGCGCGGACGGGGTGCGGTAGGTCGCGGCGGCGACGGCGCCGAGCGTGCCGCGCTCCCGCAGGTCGCGGAGCAGCTCGAGATGACGGACCTCCATGAAGGCATCCTAAACATGGAGTCCAAGACGATGCGCTTGTCCTACATGAGGCGCGGACCGAGACTGGCGCCATGCCCGCTCGCCACTCCGCCCTCGCCGTCCTCGTCGCGGTGCTGTGGGGCCTCAACTTCCTCGCGATCCACGCGTCGCTCACGCACTTCCCGCCCCTGTTCCTCGTGGCGCTGCGCTTCGCGCTCATCGCGATCCCGACGCTCGTGCTCGTGCCGCGGCCCCGGGTGCCCGTGCGCTGGCTGCTCGGATACGGGCTCGGCTTCGGGACGCTCCAGTTCCTCTTCCTCTACCTCGGCATGCACGCCGGCTTCCCCACCGGCCTCGCGTCGCTCGTGCTCCAGGCCTCGGCGCCGTTCACGGTGGTGCTCGGCGCGGTGCTGCTGCGCGAGCGGCTCGGGGCCCGCGCGATCGCGGGCGTCGTCGTCGCGACGGCCGGGCTCGTCGTCGTCGGGCTCGGCTACGGCGCCGCGGCCCCGCTCGTGCCGTTCCTGCTGGTCCTGCTCGGCGCGCTCGGGTGGTCGCTGGGAAACCTCGCGAGCCGTCAAGCGCGCGCGGAGCGGCCGCTGCACCTCGTGCTCTGGATGAGCGTGGTGCCGCCGCTACCGATGCTCGCGCTGTCCCTCGCGATCGAGGGGCCGTCGACCATCGGGGACGCGCTGGCCACCTCGCTGACGGCCGCCGCCGTCCCGGCGTGGCTGGGGCTCGCGTACACCGTGCTGCTCGGCACGCTCGTGGGCTCCGGGATCTGGGTGTGGCTCATGGCCCGCCATCCGGCGAGCGCGGTTGCGCCGTTCTCGATGCTGGTGCCGGTGGTGGGCATCGCGACCGCGTGGGCGGCGCTCGGCGAGCGGCCGGGCACGCTCGAGCTCGCGGGAGGCGCGCTGGTGATCGGCGGGGTGCTGTGGGCGTCGAGGCCGGCGCGGGCGCGCATCGTCCCGGCGGACCCGGCGCCTGCCGCCGAGCCACCACCCGCACCGGAGCCCGCACCCGCGCTCAGGCGATGACCTCGGATGCGTGTGTCAGCCCTGGCTGAAATACCACCCCCGGCGGCACGCTGTTCCCGCTGGGCACGCGAGGCCCCGGCCCCCCATTTCAGCTCACGCTGACACACGCGAGAGGGTCAATGGCGAACGCGGCGCGACACGCCCAGGACACACGCCGAGGGCGGGACCCCCGCATGGGGATCCCGCCCTTGTCGACGTCAGGTGAGGGCTACGCCTCGGCGGCCTCGTCCTCGGCCACGAAGTCCACGCCGGCCTCGGCGCGCTGCTCCGGGGTGATCGGCGCGGGCGCCTGGGTCAGCGGGTCGTAGCCGCCGCCCGACTTCGGGAAGGCGATGACGTCGCGGATCGAGTCGGCCTTGGCGAGGAGCGCGGTGACGCGGTCCCAGCCGAGCGCGATGCCGCCGTGCGGCGGGGCGCCGTACTGGAACGCGTCGAGGAGGAAGCCGAACTTCTCCTGCGCCTCCTCGTGGCCGATGCCCATGACCGCGAACACGCGCTCCTGCACGTCCTGGCGGTGGATACGGATCGAGCCGCCGCCGATCTCGTTGCCGTTGCACACGATGTCGTACGCGTAGGCGAGCGCCGGGCCCGGGTCGGTGTCGAACGTGTCCATGAACTCCGGCTTGGGGCTCGTGAACGCGTGGTGCACGGCGGTCCAGGCCGACGAGCCGAGGGCCACGTCGTCGTCGTCCACGTCGACCGGCTTGAACAGCGGCGCGTCGACGACCCAGCAGAACTCGAAGCGGTCCTCGTCGATGAGGCCGACGCGGCGCGCGATCTCGTTGCGGGCAGCGCCGAGGAGCGCGCGCGAGGCGCCCGCCTTGCCGGCGGCGAAGAAGACGCAGTCGCCCGGGTTCGCGCCGGTGGCCTCGGCGAGGCCCGCGAGCTCGGTCTCGGAGAGGTTCTTGGCGACGGGGCCGGTGAGCGTGCCGTCCTCCTGGACGAGCACGTACGCGAGGCCCTTGGCGCCGCGCTGCTTGGCCCACTCCTGCCACGCGTCGAGCACCTTGCGGGGCTGCGAGGCGCCGCCGGGCATCACGACCGCGCCGACGTACTCCGCCTGGAACACACGGAACGGCGTCTCCGTGAAGTACTCGGTCAGCTCGGTGAGCTCGAGGCCGAAGCGCAGGTCGGGCTTGTCCGTGCCGAAGCGGGCCATCGCGTCGTTGTAGGTGATGCGCGGGATCGGCAGCGGGACCTCGTAGCCGATGAGCGACCACAGCTCGCGGACGAGCTCCTCGCCCAGCGCGATGACGTCGTCCTGGTCGACGAAGCTCATCTCGATGTCGAGCTGCGTGAACTCGGGCTGGCGATCCGCGCGGAAGTCCTCGTCGCGGTAGCAGCGTGCGATCTGGTAGTAGCGCTCCATGCCCGACACCATGAGCAGCTGCTTGAACAGCTGCGGCGACTGCGGGAGGGCGTACCAGGAGCCGGGCGACAGGCGCGCGGGGACCAGGAAGTCGCGGGCGCCCTCGGGGGTCGAGCGCGTGAGGGTCGGCGTCTCGATCTCGAGGAAGTCGTTGCGCTCGAGCACGCGGCGGGCGGCCTTGTTCACCTCGGAGCGCAGCACGATGTTCGCGCGCGGCTGCGGGCGGCGCAGGTCGAGGTAGCGGTGCTTGAGGCGCGCCTCCTCGCCCACGGTGACGTGCTCGTCGATGGGGAACGGCGTCGGCGCGGACTCGTTGAGGATCACGACGTCGGTGACGGCGACCTCGATCTCGCCCGACGGCATGTTGGGGTTGGCCGAGCCCTCGGGGCGCAGGCGCACCTCGCCCGTCACCTGGATGACGTACTCGGTGCGCAGCGCGTGCGCGATCTCCTCGCGGAGCACCACCTGCGCGAGGCCCGAGGCGTCCCGCAGGTCGATGAACGCGACGCCGCCGTGATCGCGGCGGCGTCCCACCCAGCCGGCGAGGGTGACGGTGGCGCCGGCGTCGGCGGCGCGCAGGTTTCCAGCGAGATGCGTGCGGAGCAAGTCAAGGCCTTTCTATCGCGCGGATGCGCGCGGGGTTGTGAAGAGCGGGTCTCAGTCTAGCCGCGGACGATGCGCGGCTTCAGGTCCTCGGTCGGGGGTGCCCAGGCGTCGGCGTCCGCGGGCACCTGCTCGCCCGAGCGGATGTCCTTGACCTCGCCGTCGGGCGACGTGCCGTCGCCGGCCGCAGGGAACCACACGAACGGGATGCCGCGGCGGTCGGCGTACTGGATCTGCTTGCCGAACTTGGCGGCGTTGGGCGACACCTCGCACGCGATGCCGCGGGCGCGCAGGCGGTCGGCGATGGCGGACGAGGCGCCGCGGTGCTCCTCGTCCGTGACGGCGACGAGGACGGCCTGGGGCACGGCGCGGCTCGCGGTCGCGAGGCCCGCGCCGAGCATGCGGCTGACGAGGCGGCTCACGCCGATCGACATGCCCACGCCCGGGAAGCCGCCGCCGGCGACGAGCGAGTCGTAGCGGCCACCCGAACAGATCGACCCGAGGTCCTCGTGGCCGTCGAGCACCGTCTCGTAGACGGCGCCCGTGTAGTAGTCGAGGCCGCGCGCGATGCGCAGGTCCGCGATCGCGGTCTCCGGGACGGCCGCGTTGACCGCGTCGACGAGCGTCGCGAGCGAGCGCGCGCCGCGGTCGAACTGCTCGCGGGCGTCGTCCGCACCGTCGACGATCGGCGAGTGGTCCCACAGCGCCTCGACGAGGTCGACGAACGAGCCGTCGGGCGTCTGGATCGCGGCGAGCTCGAGGATCGCGTGGACGGCCTCGGGGCTCACGCCCTTGGCGTGGAGCTCGTCGGCGACGCCGTCGGGGCCGATCTTGTCGAGCTTGTCGACGCTGCGCAGCGCCCCCGCGACGTCGACGATGCCGACGCCGCGGTAGAAGCCCTCGACCAGCCCGCGGTTGTTGAGGTGCATGCGGGCGGCCGGCAGCGGCAGCGCGCGCAGCGCGCGGGCCATGACGATCGCGACCTCGGCCTCGAGGTGCTCGGGCAGGGTGTCCCGGCCCACGACGTCGATGTCCGCCTGGTAGAACTCGCGGAAGCGGCCCTCCTGCGGACGCTCGCCGCGCCACACCTTCTGGATCTGGAAGCGACGGAACGGGAACTGCAGGCGGCCCTGGTTCTCCTCGACGTAGCGCGCGAACGGCACCGTGAGGTCGAAGTGGAGGCCGAGCTTGGCCTCGCGTCCCGCCTGCTCGTCCGCGTTGAGGCGGCCGATCGCGTAGATCTCCTTCGAGGCCTCCGAGTCGCCCGCGAGCCGCTCGACCGGTTCGACCGCGCGCGTCTCGATCTCGCCGAAGCCATGGAGGGCGAAGACCTCGCGCAGGGTGCCGAGGACGTGCGCCTCGACGAGGCGCTCCTGCGGGGACCATTCGGGGAATCCGGAGAGGGGTTGCACGCGTGCCATGCCCGCCATTGTTCCGCATCGTCCCCACCTAGACTGACCTGGCACATCCGCGGCACGGGAAGGCTCGATGAGTACAAGCAAGCAGGCGCGGGCGCAGGCCCGCAAGAAGCAGCAGGCGTACGAGGCGCGCGCGGCGGCCAAGCGCCGGCACCGGGAGCGCATCATCCGCATCACCGCGCTCATCACGGCCGGGGCGCTGCTGCTCGGCGGCGGGCTCGCGGTGCTGCTCATCGCGATGCACGACAACAGCCAGGCCAAGGCGGCCGCGTCGACCACCGACGCCACCGCATCGTCCAGCGCGGACGACGAGGTGACGCTCGAGTCGGGCTGGGCCGTCTCCCCCGAGCCGCCGGACCCGTCCTACGCCGAGGACCGCACGTGGACCGCGACCCTCGCCACCAACCAGGGCGACATCGAGATCGAGCTCGACGGCGAGGCCGCGCCGCAGGCCGTCGCCAGCTTCCTCGCGCTGGCCGGGGACGGCTACTTCGACGGCACCGGCTGCCACCGCCTCACCACCGCGGGCATCTTCGTGCTCCAGTGCGGCGACCCGACCGGCACGGGATCCGGCGGTCCCGGCTACCGCTTCGGTCCGGTGGAGAACGCTCCCGAGGACGACTTCTACCCCGCGGGCACCGTCGCGATGGCGCGCGTGGGCGGCGACGGGGAGTCGATGGGCAGCCAGTTCTTCATCGTGTACCAGGACTCCACCATCCCGTCGGACGCCGCCGGCGGATACACCGTGCTCGGCCAGGTGGTGTCCGGGAACGCTAGTGTGGACCGTGTTGCCGAAGGAGGCACCATCACCGGGGACCCCGACGGTTCGCCGGCCATCTCTCTCATCGTGAACGAGGTATCCGTCTCATGACCGAGTCGCCCGACGCCCAGTCGTCGAAGACCGAGGCCGCCGAGGCCCCGTCCCAGTCCACCCCCGAGCCCGCGGCCGAGGCCGTGACCGAGGAGTCCGCGCCCGCCGCGGAGTCCCCGGCCGAGGAGGCGCCCGTAGCTGAGGAGGCGCCGGCAGCCGAGGAGGCTCCCGCCGAGGAGCCCGTCGCCGAGGACGCCCCCGCCGAGGAGCCCGTCGCCGAGGACGCCCCCGCCGAGGCTGCTGCCGAGGAGCCTGCTGCTGCCGAGGAGCCCGTCGAGGCTCCCGCCGCGGAGGCGCCCGCCGAGCCGAAGGCCGAGAAGCCTAAGGCGCCCAAGGCGCCGAAGCCGAAGGCCCCGAAGCCCGGCGCGTTCAAGGCCCCCTCGCCCGCCGCCGTCGCGAAGCAGACCACGCACACCGTGGTCGCCGTGCCGGTCGCCGCCGAGGTGCCCGAGGAGCGCTTCGAGGAGGCGCTCGCGCACGGGCTCGTCGAGGACGGGAAGGCGTTCGTCATCGTGGCGGAGGAGCGCGTCGAGGTCGGCCCGGCCGACGACGACGAGGCGCTCAAGGCCTACGCGCACGCGTTCTTCGAGCTGGAGGCCGCCGTCGAGCGCTTCCACGCGCGCCTCGCCTCCGCCGAGCTGTCCCCCAAGGACATCGACGAGTCGATCGCGACCATCGAGGCCGTGCTCGCTCCCCCGAGCGTCGTGGGCGACCTCGACACGCTGGGCGAGCGCTACGCCGCGGTCAAGGCCGAGGCCGAGGAGACCCGCACCCGCATCCACGAGGAGCGTCGCGTCGCCCGCGAGGCCGCCATCGCGACCCGCGAGGAGATCGTCTCGACCGCCGAGGCCCTCGCGGCCAAGCCCGAGGACAAGGTCCACTGGAAGAACGACACCGCGACGCTGCGCGGCCTGCTCGACCAGTGGAAGGAGGCGCAGCGCTCCGGCGCCCGCATCCCCAAGGACGTCGAGCGTGCCCTGTGGACGCGCTTCACGCACGCCCGCTCGGCCTTCGAGAAGGCCCGCAAGCACCACTTCGCCGAGCTCGACCGCTCCAACGCGGACGTCGCGACGCGCAAGGAGGACCTGGTGGCCCGCGCCGAGGCGCTCGCGCAGACCACCGACTGGGACCACGGTGCCCGCGGCTTCCGCGACCTCATGAACGAGTGGCGCAACGCCGGCCGCGGACGCCGCTCGGTCGACGACGCGCTGTGGAAGAGGTTCCAGGCCGCGCAGGACTCGTTCTTCGAGGCGCGCCGCGGTGCCGCCGACGCCGAGGACGAGGCCCTGTCGGGCAACGTCGAGGCGAAGGAGGCCGCGGTCGTCGAGGCCGAGGCGCTCCTGCCGATCAAGGACCTCGCCGCGACCAAGCAGGCGCTGCGTCCGATCCAGGACCGCTTCGAGGCCGCCGGCCGCGTGCCGCGCGCCGACATCGCGCGCCTGTCCAAGCGCATGGCGGCGGTCGAGAAGGCCGTCCGCGACGCCGAGGACGCCGCGTGGAACTCGCGCAACCCGGAGCTCGAGGCGCGCGCCTCGGGCGCCGCCGCGCAGCTGCACTCGGCGATCTCCGCCCTCGAGGACGAGATCGACGAGGCGAAGGCCGCCGGCAAGAACACCAAGAAGCTCGAGGAGTCGCTGGCCGCCCGCAACGCGTGGCTGAAGCAGATCGAGGGACTGGCCTAGCCGCCGCATCGTCCCGAGGGGCCCCGTCACCGCGAGGTGGCGGGGCCCTTCGCTTCGTTCGTCGCGGTGACCTCTCCACGCGCGCCGGTCGCTGCTCCACACGGGACGGCGGAAGTGAACGCCCCCATGCCCGGATCCGCCGCCCGGCGCGTGGCCCGGCGTGGAGAGGTACACGCGGCCGGGTGGGGCGCCGTCCACAGGGGCTGGCCGGGCACGCGCCCGCGCGCGACGCTGGAGCCGTGATCCTGCTGCGCGCCGAGGACGTGGGCCGGCCCGCCTTCGCGCGCCTCTCCCGCCAGCGCATCGTCGCGCCGCACGGGCCCGGGGCGGCGCGGCCACGGGACGTGCCCGACTCCCCCGGCCTGCGCGCCCTCGCGGCGGCGCCCCGGGTCCCGTCCCACGTGGTCCTCACGGGGATCGCGGCGCTGTGGGTGCACGGGTGGGTGGACGATGCACCGGTCGAGTGGCACGCGGTCGGGCTGCGGGGTCTCTACCGGCCCCCGGGCACGGAGGTCGCACTGCACTCGGGCGCCACGGCGCGGCTGGGCGTGCGGGTCGAGGGCGGGCTCGCGCTCGCTCCCCCGGCGCGGGCCTGCCTCGACGCGCTCCGGTGGGAGCCGCCCGCCGAGGCGCTCGCGGCGGTTTGCGGCGCGGTCGCCGCGGGACGCATCGGCCCGGGCGGGCTCGCGGACGCGCTCGCGCACGACTCGGCCACGGGCGGCGGCTACGCGCGGCTGGCGTCCCTGGTGGCGGCGGTCGTCGAGGTGGCGGCGCCCGCCCCGGCTACGGCCGCTTCGCCCCGGTGACGCGGCGCGCGTCGTAGACGCCGTCGATGCGGCGCACGGCGGACAGGATCGCGCCGAGGTGCGAGGGGTCGGCCATCTCGAACTGGAAGCTCGACATCGCGACCCGCTCGCGGGTGGTCGACACGTTGGCGGACAGGATGTTGACGTGGTGGTCGGACAGCACCTGGGTGACGTCGGACAGCAGCCGGTTGCGGTCGAGCGCCTCGACCTCGATCTGGACGAGGAACGTGCCCGCGCTGTGGCCGGTCCACTCGACGTCGATGAGGCGCTCGCTCTGGTTGTGCAGCTGCGCGAGGTTGTCGCAGTCGGCGCGGTGGACGGAGACGCCCGAGCCGCGGGTGATGAAGCCCTGGATCGGGTCGCCCGGCACCGGGGTGCAGCAGCGCGCGAGCTTGACGACGACGTCGGTGAGGCCGTGCACGGACACGCCCGGGTCGCCGCGGCGGGCCGGACGCGCGGCGGGCAGCCCGGGGCGGGTGATCTCGGTGAGGTCCTCGTCCGCGCCCTCCTGGCCGCCGACGGCCTCGGTCATGCGCGCGACGACGTCGGCCGCCTGCTCCTTGTGCTCGCCGATGGCCGCGTAGAGCGCGTCGACGTCGTCGTAGTGCATCTCCTTCGCGAGGGCGAGGAGCGTGGGACGGCTCATGAGGCGCTGCATCGGCAGCTGCTGGCGGCGGATCGCGCGAGCGAGCATGTCGCGGCCGGTCTCGATCGACTCCTCGCGGCGCTCGCGCGTGAACCACTGCCGGATCTTGTTGCGCGCGCGGGTGGACTGCACGAACTCGAGCCAGTCGCGCTTGGGATGCGCGTTCTCGTCCGACGTGGTGAGCACCTCGACGGTGTCGCCGTTCTCGAGCGTGGAGTCGAGCGGCACGAGGCGCCCGTTGACCTTGGCGCCGATGGTCTTGTGGCCCACCTCGGTGTGGACCGCGTACGCGAAGTCCACGGGCGTGGCGCCCTGCGGCAGCGACAGCAGCTTGCCGCGCGGCGTGAAGACGTACACCTCGGCTTTGGAGATCTCGCCGCGCAGGCTGTCGAGGAACTCGGTCGGGTCGGCGGTCTCCTGCTGCCAGTCGGCGATCTGACGCAGCCAGCCCATCTCGCCGCCCTTGGACGGCTGCCCGGTCTTCGCCGTCTCCTTGTAGCGCCAGTGCGCCGCGAGGCCGTACTCGGCGCGGCGGTGCATGTCGTACGTGCGGATCTGCAGCTCGACCGGCTTGCCCGTCGGCCCGATCACCGTCGTGTGCAGCGACTGGTAGAGGTTGAACTTGGGCATCGCGATGTAGTCCTTGAACCGGCCCGGGACGGGCTGGTAGCGGGCGTGCATCGCGCCCAGGACCGCGTAGCAGTCGCGCACCGTCTCGACGAGGATGCGGATGCCGACGAGGTCGTAGATGTCGTTGAGGTCGCGGCCCCGGACGATCATCTTCTGGTACACCGAGTAGTAGTGCTTGGGGCGGCCGGTGATCTCCGCCTTGATCTTCATCTGGCGGAGGTCCTTCTCGATCTCCGCGCGGACCTGCGCGAGGTACTTCTCGCGCTCGGGCGCCCGCTCCGTGACGACGTCGACGATCTCCTGGTAGATCTTCGGGTACAGCGTCTGGAAGCTGAGGTCCTCGAGCTCCCACTTGATCGCGTTGAGTCCCATGCGGTGCGCGAGCGGCGCGTAGATCTCGAGCGTCTCCTGCGCCTTCCGGCGCGCGGACTCCGGCGCCACGTACTTCCACGTGCGGGCGTTGTGGAGGCGGTCGCACAGCTTGAGCAGGAGAACGCGGATGTCCTTGGCCATCGCGACGACCATCTTGCGGACCGTCTCGGCCTGCGCGGCGTCGCCGTACTTGACCTTGTCGAGCTTGGTGACGCCGTCGACGATCATCGCGACCTCGTCGCCGAACTCCTGCTCCATCCGCTCGAGCGGGTACTCGGTGTCCTCGACCACGTCGTGCAGCAGCGCCGCGGCGATGACCGAGTCGGGCATGCCGAGGTCCGCGATGATCTGCGCGACCGCGATGGGGTGCGTGATGTAGGGCTCGCCGCTCTTGCGCTGCTGGCCGCGGTGGGCCTCCTCGGCCACGCGGTAGGCGCGCTCGATGAGGCCGGTCCGTCCGCGCGGGTACATGCGCCGGTACGTGTCGAGCACGCCGTCGATCGCGCTCGACTCCCGGCTCCCCCGGCGGAGGAACCCGAGCCCGAGCGTCCCGGTCGAGGGACGGGTCTCAGTCACGCGCACCTCCGAGGCTGGTAGACGGACAGTCTATCCGGGCGGCCCCGCCCACCGACACGCCCCCAAAGACGACGAAGGGGACGATGCGGCGGTCACCGCATCGTCCCCCTCGCCGGAGGCCCCTGATCAGGCCTTGCGGTTCTTGCGCTTGGGCTGCGCCGCGGCGCCCTGGTGGCGGCCCTTGTCGACCGCGCCGACGCGCACGTCGCCGGTCGCGGAGATCGCCACGTCGGTGTCGCCGGCGGCCCGCAGCTCGAGCACCTTCGCGGTGTGGTCCTTGATGCGCTGCTCGTTGTCGCGCAGCTGCACCTCGACCGGCGTGGCCACGAAGATCGACGAGTACGTGCCGACCGCCATGCCGACGAACAGCGCGAGCGAGATGTCCTTGAGCGTGCCCGCGCCGAGGAGGAACGAGCCGATGAAGAGGATCGCGCTCACGGGCAGCAGGGCGACCACGGACGTGTTGATCGAGCGCACGAGGGTCTGGTTGAGGCCCAGGTTCGCGAGCTCGTCGTACGTGTAGCGGTGCTGCGCGGTGAGGTTCGCGGTGTTCTCGCGGATCTTGTCGAAGACCACGACCGTGTCGTAGAGCGAGTAGCCGAGGATCGTGAGGAAGCCGATCACCGACGCGGGAGTCACCTCGAAGCCGACCAGCGCGTACACGCCCGCCGTGATGATGAGGTCGTGCGCCAGCGCGACGAGCGCCGCGACGGCCATGCGCCAGGCGCGGAAGTACAGCGACATCACGATCGTCACGAGGACGAGGAACACGATGAGGCTGGTGACGGCGGCCTTGCCCACGGACGCGCCCCACGTGGGGCCGATCTGCGTGAAGCTCACCTGCTCCTCGGGGACGTCGTACGCGTCCGCGAGGGCCGTGGTGATGTCGCGCGCGGTCTGCGTGTCGACCACGCCGATCTGGATGCGGACATCGCTGTCGCCGAGGATCGTGACGCGGGCCGTGGCCTCGGGCGCCAGCTCCGCGACCACGTCCTGCGCCTCGGCGGGCTCCGTGACGGCCGTGTCGGTGACGCGGAACTCGGTGCCGCCGACGAAGTCGATGCCCGGGTTGAGCCCCTTGGTGAAGAGCAGCAGCAGCGACAGCGCGACGAGCACGCCCGAGACGATGAACCAGCGCTTGCGCTGCTGGACGATCGGGTAGGTCTTCTCCCCCGAGTGCAGCTTGTTGCCCCACTGGGCCAGGTTGAGCTTCATCAGTTCTCCTCCCCCTCGGGGCGGGTCTCGTCCGCGGCCGGAGCCGAGGCGGCGCCGATGCCGGCGGCGGCCGCCTTGCGCTCGGCGAGGGTGGGCTGGCCGGTGACGATGCGGCCGCGGCCCTTGTACATCGTGTCGCGTCCGAGCTGGCGCGGGTCGAGGCCCGACCACTTGTGGCCGCGCGCGAAGAACGGGCGCTTGCTCAGGAGCATGAGGATCGGGTGGGTGAAGAGGAACACCACGAGGATGTCGACCAGCGTGGTCAGACCCAGCGTGAACGCGAAGCCGCGCACGCCGCCCACCGCGAGCATGTAGAGCACGACCGCGGCGAGGATGTTGATCGCGTCCGAGGCCAGGATCGTTCGGCGCGCGCGGCGCCAGCCGTGGTCGATCGCGGCCTGGAGCGAGCGGCCCTCGCGCAGCTCGTCCCTCACGCGCTCGAAGTAGACGATGAACGAGTCCGCCGTCACACCGATCGCGACGATCAGACCCGCGACACCGGCGAGCGACAGGCGGTAGCCGATCGTCCACGACAGCAGCGCGATGAGCACGTACGTGATCGCGCCGGCGATCGCGAGCGAGCCGACCGTGACGAGGCCGAGCGCGCGGTACTGGATCAGCGAGTAGACGACCACCAGGAGGAGGCCGATCGCGCCGGCGATGAGGCCCTTCTGGAGCTGGTCGGCGCCGAGCGTCGCGGAGATCTGCTGCTCGGACTGCACCTCGAGCGTGAGGGGCAGGGCGCCGAACTTCAGCTGGTTGGCCAGCTGCTGCGCGCTCTCCTGGGTGAACGAGCCGGTGATCGACGCCTGGCCGCCGGTGATGGAGGTCGAGACGCTGGGCGCGGAGATCACGACGCCGTCGAGCACCATCGCGAACTGGTCGCGCGGCGACTCGAGGTCCTTGATGCGGCCGGTGATGTCGGCGAACTTCTTGCCGCCGTCGTTGGTGAGCTCGAGGCGCACCTCGTAGCGGCCGGTGAGCGTGCCGGTCGAGTTGTACTCGGGGCCGGAGGTCGCGGTGTCGACGTCGGTGCCGTCCATCTCGACCGGGCCGAGGATGTACTTGGCGAAGCCGTCCTGGTCGCACGCGACGTCGGCCTTGGTCGGGTCGCCCGGCGTGACGCCCGAGAGGTTCTCGGGGTCGGTGCAGTCGAGCGCGTCGTACTTCGCCTGGACCTCGTCGGTCACCCAGTCGAGGGACGAGGCGTCGGTGCCCTCGGCGGGCTCGGTCGAGGCGTCCGCGGAGGCGGTGGCATCGGCCTCGGCGGAGGCGGAGGCGCTGGGCTCGGCCGATGCGGACGCGTCCGCGCTGGACTCGTCGGTCGTGGTGGCGCCGGGCGCGCCGGACACGAGCACGGGCCGGAACTGCAGCTGCGCGCTCTGGCGCACGAGGTCGACCGTCTCCTCGGACGGGTTGCCCGGCAGGGCGACGACGATGTTCTGCCCCTGCGTGCTGATCTCGGCCTCGGCGACGCCGGACGCGTCGATGCGGCGACGGATGATGTCGACGGCCTGCTCGAGGTCGGCCTGGTCGATCTGCTGGTCGCTGCCCTCGGCGAGCGTGGGCGCGAGCACGATCTCGCGTCCGCCGGCGAGGTCGAGCGCGAGGGCCGGCGTCCACGACGCGCCCCCGGTCACCACTCCGATCGCCAATGCTGCGTAGAGGCCGACGACGATCGCGCCCAGCCAGGTGAGCGCTCGTCGCGCCTCGTTCTTCACTCGTGCCACAGGAATCCTCACGGTCTCGGCTCGCTTGAGCCCCGAGCGATTCTAGCGAGGCTTGCGGCACCCGAGGTCCGCCCGTGCCGAATCAGTCGAAGAGACGGCCGCCGGATTCGCCCCCGACTGCGTCCGCGGGGGGCGTGAGTCCCAGGTGATGCCAGGCGTCGGCGGTCGCGATGCGGCCGCGCGGGGTCCGGCTCATGAGGCCCTCGCGCACGAGGAACGGCTCCGCGACGGTCTCGACGGTCTCCATCTCCTCGCCCACCGTGACGGCGAGCGTCGACAGGCCCACGGGCCCGCCCGAGAAGCGCGTGCACAGCGCCTTGAGCACCGCGCGGTCGAGCCGGTCGAGGCCGCGCTCGTCGACCTCGTAGACCGTGAGCGCCTCGCGCGCCGCATCGAGGTTGCCCCGGCCGTCGCCGTGCACCTCGGCCCAGTCGCGGACGCGGCGGAGCAGGCGGTTGGCGATGCGCGGGGTGCCGCGCGAGCGGGACGCGATCTCGTGGGCCGCATCGTGCGTGATCGACAGGCCCAGGCGGCCCGCGGACCGGACGACGATCGCCTTGAGCTCGTCGTCCTCGTAGAAGTCGAGGTGGCCCGTGAAGCCGAAGCGATCGCGCAGGGGCGCCGGCAGGAGGCCTGCGCGCGTGGTGGCGCCCACCACGGTGAACGGCGGCAGGCTCAGCGGGATCGACGTCGCGCCCGCGCCCTTGCCGACGACGACGTCGACGCGGAAGTCCTCCATCGCGAGGTAGAGCATCTCCTCGGCCGGGCGGGCGAGGCGGTGGATCTCGTCGAGGAAGAGCACGTCGCCCTCGTCGAGCGACGACAGGATCGCCGCGAGGTCGCCCGCGTGCTGGATCGCGGGGCCCGAGGTGACGCGCAGCGTCGAGCCGAGCTCCGCGGCGATGATCATCGCGAGCGTGGTCTTGCCGAGCCCCGGAGGGCCGGACAGCAGCACGTGGTCCGGCGGGGCCCCGCGGCCGGTGGCGGCGCTCAGCACGAGGCCGAGCTGCTCGCGCACGACGCGCTGGCCCACGAACTCGTCGAGGTTGACGGGCCGCAGCGCGGCCTCGTTGGAGCGCTCGATCGCGTCCGCGTCGGGGCTCACCACCCGGGGCTCGTCATCCACGCGTGCCTCCCAGGTGCTTGAGCGCGGCCCTCAGGGCACCGGCGGTCTCCCCCGGCGCGAGCGGCTCCTCGGCCACGGCGTCGACCGCGGCCTGGGCCTGCTTGGCCGGGTAGCCCAGGCCCACGAGCGCCTCGACGACCTCGCCGCGCGCGTCCGCCGCCGGGGCGCCCGGCGCATCGTCCGGCAGCACCAGCTTGCCGCCGAGCTCGAGCAGGAGCCGCGCGGCCACCTTGGGGCCGATGCCGGGGACCTTGGTGAGCGCCTTCTGGTCGCCGGCGGCGACGGCGCCGGCGAGGGCCTCGGGCGAGTGCACGGCGAGCATCGCGAGGGCGAGCTTCGCGCCGACGCCGGAGACGCCCTGGAGCTGCTCGAACATGTCGCGCTCCCCCGACGTGAGGAAGCCGAACAACGTCATCGAGTCCTCGCGCACCACGAGCTGCGTGTGGAGCGTGGCGTCGAGACCGGTGCGGAGCTCCGCCAGCGTGGCCGGCGTCGACAGGACGCGGTACCCCACGCCCTGGACGTCCAGCACGAGCGAGGCGGCCCCCGCGTGCGCGACGGTTCCCGACAGCTGCGCGATCACCCGGCTCCCCTTTCGAACACCTGTGCGAACAGGCTAGCGGATGGGTGGGACATCTCCCTGCGCCCGGGCGGGCGTGTCTCGTGCGGGACGCGTGCGGCCGGCCACCGGGCACGGCGCCGCGCTATCCCCTGCGGCGCGCCGCCTTCTCCGCCTCGGCCCACCGCCGCTGCGCGGGGGTGGTGGCCGCGGAGCCCACGGGGGCCGCCGCGCCGCGCCACGCGTGGGCGATCGCGATCGCGAGGGCGTCCGCCGCATCGGCCGGCCGCGGGGCCTCGTCCAGCCCGAGCAGGCGCGTCACCATGGTGGTGACCTGCGCCTTGTCGGCGCGGCCGTTGCCGGTGACGGCGGCCTTGACCTCGGACGGCGTGTAGAGGGTGAGCGGCAGGCCGCGCCGCTCGGCGGCGAGCATGATCACGCCGGAGACCTGCGCGGTGCCCATGATCGTGGACACGTCGGAGCGCGCGAAGATGCGCTCCATCGCGACGGCCTCGGGCTCATGCTCGTCGAGCATCGCCTCGAGGACCGTCGCGATCTGGGCGAGACGCGCGGGCGTCTCGAGCGTGGACGGGGAGGTCGCGACGCGGACGTCGAGCATCGTGACGCGGCGCGCCGCGCCGGACTCGACCATGCCGAGGCCGCACCGGGTCAGGCCCGGGTCGATCCCCAGGATGCGCATCGTCCCCCCGCCGTGTTCGCCGGGTTACGCCTGGGCGGCCTCGAGCACCTCGTCGGACGCGTCGAAGTTCGCCCACACGTTCTGGACGTCGTCCGAGTCCTCGAGGGCGTCGATGAGGCGCAGCATCTTCTTGGCGCCCTCCACGTCGAGCTCGATCTTCATCGAGGGCATGAAGGTGGCCTCCGCGCTCTCGTAGTCGATGCCCGCCTCCTGGAGGGCGGAGCGCACCGCGACGAAGTCGGTGGCCTCGGAGATGATCTCGAAGACGTCGCCGAGGTCGTTGATCTCCTCCGCGCCGGCCTCGAGGGTCGCCTCCATGAGGTCGTCCTCGGAGACGTCGCCCTCCTTGGAGACGATCACCTGGCCCTTGCGCGAGAACAGGTAGGACACCGAGCCCGGGTCCGCGAGCGTGCCGTTGTTGCGGGTGAGGCCCACGCGGACCTCGGTGGCCGCACGGTTGCGGTTGTCGGTGAGGCACTCGATGAGGACCGCGACGCCTCCGGGGCCGTAGCCCTCGTACATGATGGTCTCGTAGTCGACGCCGTCCGCGTCCTCACCGGAGCCGCGCTTGACGGCGCGGTCGATGTTGTCGTTCGGGACGGACGACTTCTTGGCCTTCTGGATCGCGTCGAACAGCGTCGGGTTGCCGGCCGGGTCGCCGCCGCCCACGCGCGCCGCGACCTCGATGTTCTTGATGAGCTTGGCGAACAGCTTGCCGCGCTTGGCGTCGATCGCGGCCTTCTTGTGCTTGGTCGTCGCCCACTTGGAATGCCCGGACACGTGTGCTCCTCGTCGAAAGTCGGTCTGGAATCCCATCCAGTGTAGTGCCCGCGGAGAGGGACGATGCGGCGGCCGGGCCGCGCTGAGGCGCGGCTCGCGCCGTTCCTAGATCAGGTCGAGCAGCAGCCTATGCACGCGGTCGTCGGGCACGGCGCCCGGCGCGGCGATCTCGGGGTGGAAGCTCGTCGCGATCGCGGAGCCGTGGCGTACGGCCACCGGATGGCGGGTGCCGTCGGGGCCGGCGGCGGTCGCGAGCACCTCCACCTCCGGCGAGCACGCCTCGACCCACGGCGCGCGGATGAAGGTCGCATGCATGCGCGAGCCGTCGGGCTCCCACACGAGCTCGGTCTCGGCCGAGTCGACCTGGCGGCCGAACGCGTTGCGGCGCACGGTCATGGGGATCGCGGCGAGCGACTGCTGGCCCTCGATCCCGCCGACGAGCTCCGTGGCGAGCATGATCATGCCGGCGCACGAGCCCATCACCGGCATCCCGGCGTGGATGCGCTCCTTCAGCGGCGCGAAGAGGTCGAAGGCCCGCAGCAGCTTGTCGATCGTCGTCGACTCGCCGCCGGGGATGATGAGCGCGTCCACGGACTCGAGCTCCGCGAGGCGGCGCACGCCGATCGCGGTCGCCCCCACGCGCGTCGCCGCGGCCAGGTGCTCCCGCACGTCGCCCTGCAGGGCCAGCACGCCCACGGTGCTCATTCGTCCACCTCTCCCAGGTCTCTCGTGACGCCGTCCCATTCGAGGAACCACGCCCAGGTCTCGCGGAGCTGCGCGGGGAACACCTCGATGGGCGACTCCCGCAGCTCGCTCTCGGTCAGCCAGGCCACCTCGTCGATGGTCTCCAGCTCGATCTCGGTCCACTCCTCGGCCGTGCGGTCGCGCCGCTCGGCGTGCACGTGCAGCCCGACGTAGATCTCCTCGAACTGCGTGTACGGCCGCGACGCGAAGTCGAAGACCGCGGTGCGGCGCCACACCGGCCCCACCAGCTCGTGGGTCTCGAGGACGTGCCCCGTCTCCTCGGCGAGCTCGCGGACCGCGGCGGCGCGCATCGTCTCCCCCTCCTCGAGCCCGCCGCCCGGGGTGAACCAGAAGAAGCGGTCGGGATCGTGCGGGTCGTGGCCGCGCACCATCAGGAGCCGGGGCTCCCCGGCGGCGTGGGAGACGAGCAGCACGCGGGCGCCGCGGCGGTGGATGCGATCCCCCGACGCGGCGCCCATACGTGCGTGGCTCAGCCCGTGCTTACCAGCCGCGCTCGGCGAGGCGGTGCGGCTCCGGGATCTCGTCCACGTTGATGCCGACCATCGCCTCGCCCAGGCCGCGCGACACGTCCGCGATGACCGCCGGGTCGTCGAAGAAGGTGGTCGCCTTGACGATCGCCTTCGCGCGGGTCGCGGGGTCGCCCGACTTGAAGATGCCGGAACCCACGAAGACGCCCTCGGCGCCGAGCTGCATCATCATCGCGGCGTCCGCCGGGGTGGCGATGCCGCCCGCGGTGAAGAGCACGACGGGCAGCTTGCCGGTCTTGGCGATCTCCTGCACGAGCGGCAGCGGCGCCTGGAGCTCCTTGGCCGCGACGTACAGCTCGTCCTCGGGCAGGGCCGTGAGGGCCTTGATCTCGGCGCGGATCTTGCGCATGTGGGTGGTGGCGTTCGACACGTCGCCGGTGCCGGCCTCGCCCTTCGAGCGGATCATGGCCGCGCCCTCGGAGATGCGGCGCAGCGCCTCGCCCAGGTTGGTGGCGCCGCACACGAACGGCACGGTGTAGTTCCACTTGTCGATGTGGTGCGTGTAGTCGGCCGGGGTGAGCACCTCGGACTCGTCGATGTAGTCGACGCCGAGGCTCTCGAGGACCTGCGCCTCGACGAAGTGGCCGATGCGCGCCTTCGCCATGACGGGGATCGAGACGGCGTCGATGATGCCCTGGATCATGTCCGGGTCGCTCATGCGGGAGACGCCGCCCTGCGCGCGGATGTCGGCGGGGACGCGCTCGAGCGCCATGACGGCGACGGCGCCGGCGTCCTCCGCGATCTTCGCCTGCTCGGGGGTGACCACGTCCATGATGACGCCGCCCTTGAGCATCTCGGCCATGCCGCGCTTCACAAGGTCGGTGCCTACCTGGGGCTTCGTGGTCTCATCGGTGGTGGTCATGGGGTGCTGACGTCCTTCGTCGGATGGGGATGGAACTCGGCGTCCATCCTAATGGCGTCGCGGTACGTCTCCTCGACGCGTGGTGCGACATTGGACCAGTCGAAGGCGGCCGCGCATTCGCGTCCGCGCTCGGCCAGCTCCTCGCGACCCGCGGGGTCGTCGAGCAGCTCGTTGATGCGCGCGGCGAGCGACGCCGGGTCGCCCACCGCGTGGTGCGCGGCCGCGTGGCCGCCGTCGGCGATCGTCGACACGTCCATGAAGGCCGTGAGGTCGGAGGCGACGACGGCGGCGCCCGCCGCCATCGCCTCGACCAGGACGATGCCGAAGCTCTCGCCTCCCGTGTTGGGGGCGCAGTAGATGTCGACCGAGGCCATGAAGCGCGCCTTCTGGTCCTCGTCGAGCTCCCCCACCACCTCGGCGCCGGCGCGGGCGGCCTTCGCGGCGATGCGGTCAGAGAAGCGGCCGGCCACGAGGAACCGGGCGTGCGGGTGGCGCGCGCGCACGGCGGGGATCGCGGCGAGCAGGTCCTCGAGGCCCTTGCGGGGCTCGTCGAGGCGTCCGAGGATGCCGATCGTCGGCGCCTCGCGCGTGCCCTCCCAGCGCTTGTCGGAGCGCGCCCGCACGTAGCGGGACGTGTCGACGCCGTTGGGGATGATGTGGGTCGCCTGGACGCGCAGGTGATCGCGGATGGTGGCGGCCGCGGAGGGCGACACCGCGATGCGCGCGTCGAGCTCCTCGTAGCCGGGCTTGATCCACGGCTTGCCGAGCCGCATCGCGACGGACTCGGACTGGGACGAGTGGAAGGTCGCGACGGTCGGGCCCACGCGCGCCCACATCGCGATGACGCTGAGCGAGGGGGCGCCGGGCTCGTGCAGGTGCACCACGTCGAAGTGGCCCAGCTTGAGCCACTCGCGCACGCGGCTCGCGGCCATGAGGCCGAACGTGAGGCGCGCGGTCGAGCCGTTGTAGCGGATGGGCACGGACCGGCCGGCGCTCGACACGTAGGCGGGCACGGGCGTGTCCTTGGCCGCAGGCGCGAGCACGGAGACCTCGTGCCCCCGGTCCATCAGCGCCTTGGCGAGGTCGAGCACGTGGAGCTGGACGCCGCCGGGCCGGTCGAGCGAGTACGGGCAGACGATGCCGATCCTCACCCGTGGGTCTCCGTCCATCCGAACCGCTGCAGCATGTGCCAGTCCTCGGGATGCTCCCGGATGGACTCGCTCATGAACTGTACCCACGCGCGCGTGAGGTGGCCGACGCGGTCGTCGGCGGGCGCGTCGGCGGGGTCGGTGACGGGTCCGAAGCGGAGCACGGTCCCCCAGCGCGAGCGGGCCCGCAGGCGCTGCCGGCCGTGCAGCCGCTCGTAGTGGACGTGCACCGGGATGAGCGGCGAGCCGACGGCCGCGGACAGCGCGGCCGGTCCGGGCGCGACCTTGACGCCGTGGCCCCACATCTCGACCTCGATGCCCGAGCCGGACAGGTCGCGGTCGGCCAGCAGGCAGACGATCGCGCGGTCGTTGCGGCCGATCCGGATGAGCTCGCGGAACGTCGATCCGCCCTCGTGGCCGAGGATGCGCATGCCGACCTTCTCGCGGAGCGCGACGAACTCGTCGAAGACCTCGCGGGGCTTGAGGACCTCCGCGACCGACACCACGGGCAGGATGTGGCGGCACGCGTACGCGCCCACGAGGTCCCAGTTGCCGGAGTGCGACAGCGCGAGGACGGCGCGGCCGTCCTCGGCGATCCTCGCCAGCGCGCCGTGCGGGTCCTCGACGCGGACGCGCGCGTCGACGGACCGCGGCGACATGCGCCCGAGCTCGAACGTCTCGGCGTAGTAGCGCGCGGTCGAGGCCATGCCCCGGCGCGACAGCGCGCGCAGCTCGGCCCCCTGCAGCCCGGTCACCCGGTGGAGGTTGTCCTCGAGCCGGCGCGCGGGCTTGGCGTGGCGCGCCCACTGGACCATGGTGCCGGTCCAGATGAGGGCGCGGGTGAGCGAGCGGGGCGCGTAGCGCGAGGCGCGGAACGCGAGCAGGAATCCGTTCATTCGTGCGGGTACGGCTGGGGCTGGCCGTCGAGGCGCGCGTTCCACTCGGGGTGCCGGCGCGCCTGGCGCACCACGGCCCAGATGCGCTGGCCGACCGTGATCGCCGCGAGGACCGTGAGGATCCACAGCGCCGCGGTGAGGACCCACAGCGGGAACAGCCCGAGCCCGTAGAAGCCGGTCGCGACGAGCGAGATCACCAGGCGGTCGGAGCGCTCAGCGAGCCCGAAGTTCGCGGCGACGCCCATGCCCTCGGCCTTGGCGCGCGCGTACGGCACGAGCGAGCCGATCGCGAGGCACAGCAGCGCGCCCAGCGCGGTGGGACGGTCGATGTCGATGAACACCCAGGTGAGCGTGCCGAAGATCGCGGCGTCCGCCACGCGGTCGAGGGTCGAGTCGAGGAACGCGCCGAGCCGCGAGCTCTTGCCGCCCAGCCGCGCCATCGTGCCGTCGAGCATGTCCGTCACCACGAAGAACGTGATGAACAGCGTGCCCCAGAACAGCCAGATGCCGCCGTGCGGGAAGAACAGCACGGCGCCCAGCACGACACCGACCGTGCCGATGACCGTCATGACGTTGGGGTGGATCCCCCGGGCGAGCAGGAAGCGCGCGGGCGCCTGCCACAGGGCGGCCATGTAGGGCCGGAGCCTGCCGAGCATTCAGTCGTCCTCTCTCCAGCCGTCGCCGATGCGGCGCCACGTGTCGTCGAGCAGCTGGGGGATGGCCTTGGTCTGCGCCACGATGGGGAGGAAGTTGGTGTCCCCCTCCCAGCGCGGCACCACGTGCTGGTGCAGGTGGCCCGAGATGCCGGCGCCGCCCGCACCCCCCTGGTTGATGCCGATGTTGTAGCCCTGCGGTCCGCTGACCTTGCTCAGCACCCGCATGGCCCGCTGCGTGAGGGCGCTCATCTCGTCGCGCTCCGCGTCGGTGCACTCGGTGTACCAGGAGAAGTGGCGGTACGGGCAGATCATGAGGTGGCCCGGGTTGTACGGGTAGAGGTTGAGCACGACGTAGCAGTGCTCGCCCCGGTGCACCACGAGGTGCTCGCGGTCGTCCGACTCGGCCTTCTTGCACAGCGGGCAGCCCGCGGGACGGTCCGCGGGCTTCTCGCCCTCGACGTACGCGAGACGATGCGGCGTCCACAGACGCTCGAAGCCGTCCGGGACCCCTCCCATCGTCTCCGCGTCGAAGGCCTCCGTCACGTCGTCAGACCTGCGCCTTCGTGCGCACGGCCTCGACGATGCGGCGGACGGCCTCGTCGACTGGGACCTGGTTGTCCTGGCTGCCGTCGCGGTAGCGGAACGACACGGCGTTCGCGTCCGCGTCGTCGCCGCCGGCGATGAGCGTGAAGGGGATCTTCTCCTTCGACGCGGTGCGGATCTTCTTGGGGAAGCGCTCGTCGGAGGCGTCGAGCTCCGCGCGGATGCCCTCGGCGCGCAGTTTCGCGACCACCTCGCCGAGGTAGTCGTTGAAGGGCTCGGCGACGGGGATCGCGCGCACCTGGACCGGGGCCAGCCACACCGGGAAGGCGCCCGCGTAGTGCTCGGTGAGGATCGCGAAGAAGCGCTCGATCGAGCCGAACAGCGCGCGGTGGATCATGACGGGGCGCTGACGCGAGCCGTCGGGCGCCGTGTACTCGAGCTCGAAGCGCTCGGGCAGGTTGAAGTCGAGCTGGATGGTCGACATCTGCCAGGTGCGGCCGATCGCGTCGCGCGTCTGCACGGAGATCTTGGGGCCGTAGAACGCGGCGCCGCCCGGGTCCGGGACCAGCTCGAGGCCGGAGGCGACGGCGACCTCGCGCAGCGTCTCGGTGGCCTCGTCCCACACCTCGTCGGAGCCGACGAACTTCTCCGGGTTCTTGGTCGACAGCTCGAGGTAGAAGTCCTCAAGGCCGTAGTCCTTGAGCAGGCCGAGCACGAACTCGAGGGTCTTGGTGAGCTCGTCCTTCATCTGCTCGCGGGTGCAGTAGATGTGGGCGTCGTCCTGCGTGAAGCCGCGCGCACGGGTCATGCCGTGGACCACGCCGGACTTCTCGTAGCGGTACACGGTGCCGAACTCGAACAGGCGCAGCGGGAGCTCGCGGTACGAGCGGCCGCGCGAGTCGAACACGAGGTTGTGCATCGGGCAGTTCATGGGCTTGAGGTAGTAGTCCTGGCCCTGCTTGGTGACGTTGCCCTCGGCGTCGCGCTCCTCGTCGAGGTGCATCGGGGGGTACATGCCGTCGCGGTACCAGTCGAGGTGGCCCGAGACCTCGAAGAGCTGACCCTTGGTCGCGTGGGGCGTGTAGACGAACTCGTACCCCTCCTCGACGTGGCGCCGGCGCGAGTACTCCTCCATCTCCATGCGGATCACGCCGCCCTTGGGGTGGAAGACCGCGAGGCCCGAGCCGATCTCGTCGGGGAACGAGAACAGGTCCATCTCCGCGCCGAGCTTGCGGTGGTCGCGGCGCTCGGCCTCGGCGAGGCGCTCCTTGTACGCGACGAGCTCCTCCTTCGAGGGCCACGCGGTGCCGTAGACGCGCTGGAGCTGCGGGTTCTTCTCCGAGCCCTTCCAGTACGCGGCGGCGGAGCGCATGAGCGACCAGCCGTTCTGCAGCACGCGGGTCGTCGGCACGTGCGGGCCGCGGCACAGGTCGCCCCACGCGCGGTCGCCGTTGCGGCGGACGTTGTCGTAGATGGTGATCTCGCCCTCGCCGATCTCCACCGAGGCACCCTCGGCGCCCTCGGTGTCGTGCGTGAGCAGCTCGCACTTGAAGGGCTCGTGCGCGAGCTCGGCGAGCGCCTCCTCGCGCGTCACCTCGCGGCGGACGAAGGCCTGGCCCTCCTTGACGATGCGCTGCATCGCCTTCTCGAGGGCCTTGAGGTCCTCGGGGGTGAAGGGCGTCTCGACGTCGAAGTCGTAGTAGAAGCCGTTCTCGATCGGCGGGCCGACGCCGAGCTTCGCGTCGGGGTTGACCTGCTGCACGGCCTGCGCGAGCACGTGCGCGGTCGAGTGGCGCAGCACCATGAGGCCGTCGGGGTCGGAGGTGGGGACCGCCTCGACGGAGGCGCCGGCGGGGACCTCGCGGGCGAGGTCCCACAGGGCGCCGTCCACGCGCATCACCACGACGTCCTTGCGGTCGCCGAACAGGTCGGTGCCCGTCGTGCCCGCCTCGAGCTCTCGCTCGACGCCGTCGATCATCGCATTCACGCTGGGCACAGGTCACTCCTTGGACGTTCGGTTGTACGGGACGATGCTACCGATCCGGCGGGCCTCGGGTCACCGCGGCCGGGCGTCGTCTACAGCCCCTGTCCCCCGTCCCACAGCCGCTCGGACGCCCCCGAGACGAGGTTGGCGACCGACATGGCCTGCGCATCCGTGAGGGACGCGACGTAGTCGATGATGCCGCGGCCGGTCGCGTAGCGGCGCAGCGCGTGCGCGTCCGTGGTGGGCAGGAGCTCGGGGCGGGTGTCGCGCACCTTGAGGTAGTCCTCCGCGGCGAGCTCGACCAGGTCGAGCAGGCGGCGCGGCGCGCGGCGCACCTCGTCGTCGTCGTCGAGCCACGCCGCGAAGCTGGTGACGAGCCGCTCGATCACGCTCGCCTGGCCGCGCTGGTACACCGCGAGGTCGGGGCGGTGCAGCACGAAGCGCTCCTGGAGGAACTTCAGCACCGCGACGTCGTGGAAGGCGGCCGCGTCGAGGCTCACGTGGCCCGACCGCACGTCGGGGTCGCGCGTCACCTGGATCGAGTGCTGGAGGCGCGCGATCCACCCGGCCATGAAGACCGCGAGCGTGCGGTCGGCGGCGAGCGAGCCGTCGTACGGCACGGACAGCAGCCCGTCGACCACCTCGTCGGCGACGCGCGCGACCGACTCGCCGAACGCATCGTCCCCCGCGATCCACGGGTCGTGGCTCACCAGGCGGCGCCTCAGCAGCTCGAGCCCGTGACCGGGCGTGCGGCGCGCGCGCACCAGATCCTCGCGCGGGATCCGCGCGAGCGCGGCGCGGTCGCGGATCCACGTGCGGAACTCCGCGGAGACGGCGGCCTGGTTGAGCAGGTCCGCGCGGTAGAAGTCGTCGAGGTCGTGCAGCGAGTACGCGATGTCGTCGGCGATGTCCATGACGGAGCACTCGACGGTCTGCTGGAGAGGCTCGATCACGGGGAACGCGGCCCGCGAGGCGTCCATGTCGTCGAGGTCGAGGGTGTACGCGGAGAACTTGCGCGCCCCCTCCCCCGGCCGCCGGGGCGCGAGGCCGCGCGGCGTGTATGGGCCCGGCGACCAGCCGTCGCCCTCCTCGCGCAGCCACGGGTACTTGAGCACGGCCGCGCGGACCGCGGACGTGAGGTTGAGGCCCGCGCCGGCGCGGTCGTACTCGTCGAGCCGGGTGAGGATGCGGAAGGTCTGCGCGTTGCCCTCGAATCCCTCCTCGAGCCCGAAGCGCTCGCGCGCGAGGCGGTCGAGGGTCTGCTCCCCCAGGTGCCCGAACGGCGGGTGGCCCAGGTCGTGCGCGCTCGCGGCCGCCTGCACGACGACCGCGTCGCAGCCGCCGAGGTCGCGCACGAGCGCGCCCCGCTCGCCCCAGTCGCCCGCGAGGGACACGGCGATGGCGCGCGCGACCGCGGTCACCTTGACGGAGTGCGTGAGGCGGTTGTGGACCGCGAGGCCCGCTCCCGACTGCGAGATCACCTGGGTGACGGCGGACAGCCGCGAGAAGTACGGCGAGAAGCGGATCCGCTCGAGGTCGACGCGGTACTCGGGCCGGTACTCGACCAGCTGGAACTCGTCGAGGCCCTCGGGCACGGAGCGCGCGACGCGGGGGTCGGTGGCCGCGGGCGCGTCGGCGGTGTGGTCGCGCGCCGGGGTGCCTGTCATGCGTGCCTCCGTCCGTCCCTACGGGGACGCTAGCGAGACGGGACGATGCGGGCAAGGGTCACGCGGCGGCCGCCCCCGGTCCGGCGAACGGATGGGTCGAGAGCACGCGGTAGCGGGCGCCCGGTCCGGGCTCGCTCGCGACGACGTGGAGCGCGGCCGGCTGCCACGGGACGGCGAGCGGCGCGTGGCGGAGGGCGTCGTGGGCGGCGGCGCCGCGGATCCGGTGGCGGGACCGCCCGACGGTGAGGTGGCCCGTGAACGGACGGTCGCGGCCCGGGACGCCGGCCTCCTCGAGCGCCTCGTCGAGGCTGGCGGCGGCACCGTCGGCGCCCTCGACGGGCAGCGCGACCACGCGCGCTGTGAGCGCCACCGCGAGCGGCCCGATGAGCAGCCGCGGCGGTCCCGAGGCGGCGGCCGCGAGCGCCGCGGCGGCCTCGATGTCGGCCCGCGCATCGGTCTCGCCGACGAAGCGCAACGTGACGTGGCGCTCGGCGCGCGGCGTCCAGCGGTCGACTCCCGCCTCCCGGGCGCGGAAGACCACCGCGGCGTCGAGGACGGCGTCGAGAGCGTCGTCCACGGCGTCGGGCGTCATGATCCCCACGAAGAGCCGCACACCTCAGCGTAGGACCAAGGCGTCGACTCCGGCGTGACGAGCGCGCATCGTGCCTGGAAAAGCCGAGAGGCCGTCCGGATGATCCGGACGGCCTCTCGTCGTGGTGGGCGATACTGGGATCGAACCAGTGACCTCTTCCGTGTGAAGGAAGCGCGCTACCCCTGCGCCAATCGCCCCTTGCGGTGCGGAGACAACTATAGCGGCTATTTGGAGCGCCTCGGTGCAGGGTCCGCGTCGCGCGCGGCGCGCTCGTCGAAGACGACGGCCAGGCGCTCGAGCAGCGGACCCCGCTCGACGAGGGTGCCGTCGAGCGCGGTGAGCGGCTGGACCCGGCGCGTCGAGGACGTGACGGCGGCGAAGGCCTCGCCCCGCACCACCTCGTCGAGCGCGCTCATGTCGAGCTCGCCGGGCGCGGCCGCGCGGATCGGGATGCCGGCGTCGGAGCCCCACTCGAGGGCGAGGCCGCGCACGATGCCGGGCAGGCAGCCGGACGCGAGCGGCGGCGTGACGATCTCGTCGCCGCGCTCGATGAGGATGTTGCTCGCGGTGCCCTCGCACAGGTGACCGTGGGTGTTGGCCATGAGCGCCTCGTCGGCGCCACGCGAGCGCGCGAACTCCATCATCACGACGTTCTCGGCGTACGAGGTGCTCTTCACCCCCGCGATCGGCGAGCGCTCGTTGCGCCGCCACGGCACGCGCACCGCGCGGCACTCGGTCAGCGCCGGGCCGTCGTTCGCGGTCACGACGATCGTGTGCGGCCCCTCGCCGCGCGCCGACGACATGGGCCCCGGGCCCGACGACACGGTCACCCGCAGCCGCGTGAGGCCGTCCCCGGCGGCCAGCACCTCGCCGATCGCCTCGCGCACGGCGTCCTCGTCCACGGGCGGCATGCCCATGCGCGCGGCCGAGTAGGCCAGCCTCTTGAGGTGGCGGCGCAGCGCGAAGGCGCGACCGCTCACCACCTCCATCGTCTCGAAGACGCCGTCACCGACGGTCCACCCGTGGTCCCCCGCCCGGACGATCGGCTCGTCCTCGGCGCGCAGGAGCCCCCCAGCCCACACCAGCGTTGTCATGGCGTCATTGTGGTGGTCGAAGCGAGCCCTATCAACCGACGCGCCTTGAGCTCCGTCTCCTCCCACTCCCCATAGGGGTCAGATCCCCACGTAATGCCCGCGCCGGTGCCGAAGCGCAGCCGTCCGCCCTGGTCAGGGGACCATGCGAAGGTGCGGATCCCGACCGCGAGCTCGGCGGTCCGGGCGTCCGCGTCGATCCATCCGATGCCGCCGCAGTAGGCACCGCGGGCGGTGGGCTCCTCGCGCGCGATGATGCGCAGCGCCGAGGACTTGGGCGCCCCGGACACCGAGCCGGGCGGGAAGGTCCCGTCGAGCAGCGCGGGCCACAGGTCGGGCGTCCAGTCGTAGGCGGTCGCGAGCGCGGCCTCGACCGTCGACTGGAGGTGCACGAGGCCGGGGTGCTCGTGGAGCCCGAGGAACTCCGGCACGGTCACCGAGCCGGGCACCGCGACGTGCGAGACGTCGTTGCGGATGAGGTCGGTGATCATGACGTTCTCGGCTTCGTCCTTGGGGAGCATCGACTCCCCCGGTGCGCACGTGCCCTTGATGGGGCTCGACGAGACGCGCTTGCCGTCGACGCGCAGGTAGAGCTCGGGCGAGGCGGACACCACCCACGCGCCAGGCCAGGCCGCGGTCTCCGGGATGACGATGCGGGAGGCGAAGCGGGCGGGGTTGCCCGTGGCGAGACGATGCGCGAGGGCCACCGCGTCGGGGCCGGGCCCCGTGGCGGGCAGGGGCGCCTCGAGCATGCGGCAGAGGTTGACCTGGTAGACCTCGCCCTCGCGGATGTCGTCGCGGATCGCCTCCACGCCCGCGACGTAGGCCTCGCGGTCGAGGGAGGTGCTCCACGCCTCCGGGGCGGGCCCCTCCCACCCCCGCCCGGGCGCGGGCTCGGGCACCGCATCGTCCCGCTCGACGGAGGCCATCCGCCACGCGTCGAGGCGGCCCTCGAAGGTCGCGACAACCACCCAGAAGCCGCCCTCGGCGACGCGCGCGCCGTCCCGGGCCAGGTCCACATGCTCGACCGGCCGGGATGCGCGAACGCCCCGGAACGCGGCGCTGCCCGCGCGTCGCGGATCGTCCTCCCACTGCATGCCGCCCACGCTAGCGGCGGCTGTAAACGGGGGCCGAACGAGGGCCGAACGGGACGACACGCTCAGCAGGGCGCCGATTTGGTTTCGCGCGCCGATATCCGCTAAGGTCTATCTCTCGTCAGGGCAACAGCCCAGACATGCGGACGTGGCTCAGTTGGTAGAGCATCACCTTGCCAAGGTGAGGGTCGCGGGTTCGAGTCCCGTCGTCCGCTCGGAGCGTCGTAGCCCTAGGCTACGGCACTACGGTGGAGTGGCCGAGAGGCGAGGCAGCGGCCTGCAAAGCCGTATACGTGGGTTCGAATCCCATCTCCACCTCGGGCGATTGGCGCAGCGGTAGCGCGCTTCCCTGACACGGAAGAGGTCACTGGTTCGATCCCAGTATCGCCCACCACGAGGTTCCTTCGGGTTCCTCTGAAGTCCGTGGCTTCTGCCCCGGCAACGCGGACGTGGCTCAGTTGGTAGAGCATCACCTTGCCAAGGTGAGGGTCGCGGGTTCGAGTCCCGTCGTCCGCTCCAAGGACCGCCGGTCTCCCCCAGGGGAAGCCGGCGGTCGCTCCGTCTGGAGAAGACGGGCGATTGGCGCAGCGGTAGCGCGCTTCCCTGACACGGAAGAGGTCACTGGTTCGATCCCAGTATCGCCCACCACGCACGAAGGCCCCCGGGTTCGCCCCGGGGGCCTTCTGTCGTCTCCAGCCCGCGCGCCCCGCGGCACGCCGCTCGATGATGGAGGCATGACCGATGCGCTGGATCCGCGCGCGCCCCGCCCACGGCTCGAGGAGCAGCTCGCGCGCGGCCGCGCGTTGCGCCGCACGCTGAAGCGGCGCGACCACGCCGCGCTCGAACTGCCGGACCGGGACGTGATCGGCCTGCTCGAGGAGCAGAACGCCACCCGCATGCCGGAGATGGTGCCGATCCGCGTCGGGCGCATGATGCAGTCGCCGTTCGCGTTCTATCGGGGCACCGCCGCCCAGATGGCCCACGACCTGCGCGACGCACCGCGCACGGACGTCCGCGTCGTGGCGTGCGGCGACGCGCACCTCGCGAACTTCGGGCTGTACGCGTCGCCCGAGCGCCGGCTGATGTTCGACCTCAACGACTTCGACGAGGTGGACGTCGCCCCGTGGGAGTGGGACGTCAAGCGGCTCGGCGCGAGCATCGTGCTGGCGGGCCGCGACATCGGCGCCTCCGAGAAGGCCTGCGCCGCGGCGGTGTCCGAGGCGGTGTGCGCGTACCGCGGCGGGCTCGAGAAGCTGTTCGCGATGACCGCCCTCGAGCGCTTCTACTACCGGGTGGAGGCGGACCGGGTCGAGGAGTCGACCCGGGGCTCCGCCGCGCGCCGCCTCATGCGGACGGCGGAGAAGAAGGCGCGCAAGCGCACCTCGACCCGGGTGCTGCGGTCGATCACGACGGAGGGCTCGGGTGGCGACCTGCGCATCGTCGACGATCCGCCCATCCTGCGGCACCTCGGGCTCATCACCCCCGAGTCGACGCTGCGGCTCATGAAGGTGTACCGCGACACGGCCGCGCCCGACGTGGTCACGCTGCTCGAGCAGTTCACGGTGGTGGACGGCGCGTTCCGCGCGGTCGGCGTGGGATCGGTGGGGCTGCGCGCGCACATCGCCCTGCTCGTCGGACCGTCCGGCGAGCCCCTCTTCCTGCAGGCGAAGGAGGCACGCCCGTCGGTGCTCGTGAGCCAGGGCGGCATGCCCCTCGGGCGTCCGGAACGTGAGCCCCAGCCCCCGGCCGGCCTGGGGCGCGAGGGCTGGCGGGTCGTGACCGGGCAGCGGATCATGCAGGCGGTCTCCGACCGCTTCCTCGGCTGGTTCGCGCACGAGGGCCGCGACTACTACATCCGGCAGTTCCGGGACATGAAGGGCGCGATCGACCTCGAGTCGCTCACCGCCGCGAGCCTCACGGACTACGCGGCCGTCTGCGGCGCCCTGCTGGCGCGCGCGCATGCGCAGAGCCCCGGCGCCGGGACCATCCGGGGCTACCTCGCCGACGGCACGACGTTCGACGAGGCGATCGCCGCCTGGTCCCGCCGCTACGCGGATGTCGCCGAGCGGGACCACGCGGCGCTCGTCGCCGCGGTCAGGTCGGGCCGTCTCGACGCCGAGGAGGGCGTGTAGCAGGGCGTGTAGAGCCCTGCGCGGGGCGCTCCCTTCCTACGATGGCGGCAGGACGCATCGCCGCGCCCGCTCCGCCCGCGCGCACGAGGAGGAACCGTGTCAGACCCGCTCGATCAGCCCGAGATCCGGTACAAGGACTCCGCCACCTACCGCCGCCTGGGGATCGCCGCGGTGAGCCTCCTAGCCGTCGGCACCGTCGTCTACCACCAGCTCGAGGGCTGGAGCTGGGTGGACTCGCTCTACTTCAGCACCGTCGCCCTCACCACCGTGGGCTTCGGCGACCTCACGCCCACGTCCGACGGGGCCAAGCTCTTCACCGTCGTCTACCTCTTCGTGGGCGTGAGCATCCTGCTCGCGTTCCTCAACGCCCGGATGGTGCGGCGTCGACCCTTCCACCCGCACGACGACGGAGGCAACCGCGACGGCTGACGACCCGCACGCGACGAGGGCCGCCGGCTCGCGCCGACGGCCCTCCCCGCATCGTCCCGTGTCAGCCGACGGTGGCGCCGAGCAGCGAGCGGTACAGCGTCTCGAACTGCGCGACGGTCGTGGCGCGCGGGTTGCCGCCCGCGCACACGTCGTCGAACGCGGCCTGCGCGAGCGCCGGGACGTCGTCCGACTTCGCGCCGATCTCGTCGATCGTGAGCGGGTTGCCCAGGTCGCGCGTGAGCTGCGCGACCGCGTCGACGGCGGCCTCACGGGCGTCCTCGAGGGGCATACCGTACGCGTTCTCGACGCCGAAGGCCGCGGCGATGTCGCGGTACTTCTCCCCCGTCTCCGGCGCGTTGAACGCCATCACCGGGGCGAGCAGGATGCCGTTGGCGACGCCGTGCGGCGCCGCGTAGAAGGCGCCCAGCGGGTGCGCCATCGCGTGCACGATGCCGAGGCCCACGTTGGAGTAGCCCATGCCCGCGATGTACTGCGCGAGCGCCATTCGCTCCATCGCCTCGGCGTCGCCGTCGGCCGCGGCGCGGAGGGACGCCGCGATCACCTGGATCGCCTTGAGGTGGAACAGGTCCGACAGCTCCCACGCGCCCTTGGTGGTGTAGCCCTCGATGGCGTGCGTGAGCGCGTCGAGGCCGGTCGCGACCTTGAGCGCGCGCGGCGCCGTGGCCATCATGTCCGCGTCGACGACGGCGAGGATCGGGATGTCGTGGGGGTCCACGCAGACGAACTTGCGGTTCCGCTCGACGTCCGTGATGACGTAGTTGATGGTGGTCTCCGAGGCGGTGCCCGCGGTCGTGGGGACCGCGATGATCGGAACCGACGGGTTCTTCGTGGGCGCGACGCCCTCGAGCGAGCGCACGTCCGCGAACTCGGGGTTGGCGATGATGATGCCGATCGCCTTGCACGTGTCCTGCGGCGAGCCGCCGCCGACCGCGATGAGCACGTCCGCGCCGGCCGACTTGAAGGCCTCGACGCCCGCCTGCACGTTCTCGATGGGCGGGTTGGGCAGCACGTCGGAGTACACCTCGTACGGGATGCCCGCCGCGTCGAGCAGTGCCGTCACCTTGGCGGTCACGCCGGAGTCGATGAGCACCTTGTCCGAGACCACGAAGGCCTTGGTGAAGCCGCGCGACTCGAGCTCGCCCGGGATCACCTCGATCGCGCCCGCGCCGAAGTAGGCCGTCTGGTTCCAGATCATCCGATGTGCCACGTCGCACCTCCATTCCTGAGCCCGCGCGCGGCCGTCACCGCAGGAGACGCGGACCCGATGCCGTGAATCGTTTCACCACTGGCGCACCCCGGGGAGGGCCGGAGGTCCCGGGGCGGGCGGCATCCCTCGCAGAACCCCTGCGCGTGCGCGTACGGTGGCAGGAAGGGCGTCGTCGCCTCGGCGCCGGGAGGAGGCGCAGCATGTCACGCGAGGACAGGCTCAAGGAGGCGGCCCGCGCGGCCACGGGCGACGACTCGGTCCTCGACGTCGCCGAGTTCATGCCGGAGACCGCGCTCGACGACCCGATCTGGAACACGCGCGCCGACAGCCACGTCGCGCACGACGACACGGGCGCGCCCGAGACCGTCGCGGCCGGCGCGCACCTGGGCGAGGACCTCGCGTCCCACCACGCCGAGCTGCCGCCCCACGTCTGCCTCGCGGTCACGCCCACGCAGGTCCACGTGCTCGGCCTCCCCCACGGCTTCTTCGCGGCGCACCCGGAGCGCGCGTACCTCATGGGCTCGTTCCCCCGCCACGAGCTCGAGGTCGAGGTCACGGGCCGGCTCACCGACATCGTGGTGCGGCTGACCGACACGACCTCGGGCGCGGTGATGAGCCTCGTCGCCGACCGCCTCTCGGCGTACCACCCCAAGACCGTGATCGAGCTGCTGCGGATGTCGGCGCGCCACCACGACTCGCTCGACGATCCGGCGGCGGACCAGCCTCAGAGCTAGCCGGCGATCGGCACGTGCAGCTCGCCCGCGTCGACGGGCAGCGCGAGCGTGTTGCCGGGCCCGGGCAGCGGGCACACCCAGTCCGACGAGTACGCGCACGAGGGCTGGTACGCGAAGTTGAGGTCGACGACGAGCGCCTCGCGCGTGCCGCCCAGGTCCGCGCCCTTGACCGTGTCGAGCACGTAGCGGCCGCCCCCGTACGTGCGCGGCGAGGCGTCCTTGAGCGGCACGAAGATCCCGCCGCCGTAGCTGTCGAGCCACCACACGTCGAGCCCGCCGAGACCGGGCAGGTCGACGCGGCCGACCCGCTCGAAGGGCACGACGCCGTCGGTGGGCGTCGGCACCTCGCGCCGCTCCGGCGCTGCCGGCTCGACGCGCACGACGAAGCGCAGCGCCGGGTCGTAGGGCGCCACGTCGGGCGTGAACGATGCGCGGGCGCCGGCGGGCACGGGGGTCGCCGGGTGGTCGCGCAGCAGCGCGGCGCGGCCGTGGGCCCACATGCGGTGCGCGACCTCGGGGTCGGGCTCCGCGCGCACCTCGGCGTAGAGGTCCGCGACGTGGATGCGCCAGTCGCGCACGTCCCACGCGTCCGTCACGACGACTCCCGCACGAGCGCCCCGATGGCGTCCGCGAGCGCCCGGGCCACGCCGTCGGGGTCGTGGTCGAGGTACCCGGCGACGAGCGCTCCGTCGCGCAGCATCATGATCTGCTCGGCGAGCCCGGTCCGGTCCGCGACGCCTCGGCGCGCGAGCCACGCGTCGATCGCGGCGACCATGAGCGCGCGGAACTCCGCGACGACCCTCCGTACGGGGTGGTCGGGCTCGGGGTACTCGGCCGCGGCGTTGATGAAGGGGCACCCCCGGAAGTGCGGGCGGCACATCTCCTCGGTGAGCGCGGCGGCGAGCGCGTCGCGGTCGAGATCGTCCGACCCGGACTCCTCGATCACGGCCCGGACGCGGGCCAGCTCGCGCTCGAGGTAGGCGACCACCGCATCGTCCTTCGTCGGGAAGTGCCGGTAGAAGGTGACCTTGGAGAAACCTGCCTCGGCGAGGATGCGGTCGGCGCTGACGGCACGGATGCCGTGCTCGGCGAACTGGGCCGCGGCGACGTCGAGGATCGCCTCGCGGACGCCCGGCCCGCGGGCGGGACGACGATCGGCGGTCACGGTCATGTGCACGGCTCCTCTCCTGCGGATCGCTCGGGCGCTCCGGCCTCTCCGGCTTCTCCCACGTTCCTCCGGAAGCTCCGCGCCCTCGGGAATCCATCCTGCCCCGACTTGCGTTCGGCTTCATGTAGACGTACTAGTAACTCTACAACCCGATCCGGAACCCAGGAGGAGCGCATGACCGAGCACACCGACACCGTGGCCGCAGAGACCGACGTCGACATCACCCCGGGCGAGGGCGCCGAGCACGACCGCGCACCCAAGCACCCCAAGGCCTTCTACACCGCGCAGGCCACGGCCACCGGCGACGGTCGCAACGGTCGCGTCGCCACGAGCGACGGCCTGCTCGACCTCGACCTCGTCATCCCCAACCCGATCACCAAGCCCAAGAAGACGAACCCCGAGCAGCTCTTCGCGTCGGGCTTCGCGGCGTGCTTCAACTCGGCCTTCCAGGGCGCGGCGAAGCTGCTCAAGGTGAAGCTCATCGAGTCGGAGGTGACGGCGCGGGTCGGCATCGGGCCGGTCGCGCTCAACCGCTTCGGGCTCGGAGTGCGGCTCGCCGTCACGGCGACCGGGATCGACCAGGAGACCGCCGAGCGCGTCGCCGAGAAGGCCGAGCAGATGTGCCCCTACTCGAACGCCACGCGCGGCAACATCCCGGTCGAGATCGAGGTCAGGGTCAAGTAAAAGCCCTCCCAAGGGAATACCAGCCTCCCCGGGGTGCGTCTGTCATGATGGTCACACCCTGAGGAGGCTGGTTCTCTCTATGACGACAGACGTCACGCCGGAACGATCGAGGAGCACGAAGAGGCAGGGGCACCGCGCGGGCGCGCAGGTTCCCGTCTCGACCTACAGGCTGCAGCTGAGCGAGGACTTCACCTTCGCCGACGCCGCGGACCGCCTCGACTACTTCGCCTCGCTGGGCGTGTCTCACCTGTACCTCTCCCCCATCCTCACGGCCGCCCCCGGCTCGACCCACTTCTACGACGTGGTCGACCACTCGCGCATCGCCGAGGTGCTCGGCGGCGAGCAGGGCCTGCGCAACCTGTCGTGGCAGGCGGGCGAGCGCGGCATCGGTCTCGTCGCGGACGTCGTGCCCAACCACATGGCGGTGCCGACTCCCGCCTTCCACAACAAGGCGCTGTGGTCCGTGCTCGAGCACGGCCTCGAGTCCCCGTTCGCCCACTGGTTCGACGTCGACTGGGAGTCCGGCGAGCCGGTCCTCATGCCGGTGCTCGGCCAGCGCATCGGCACGGTGCTGTCCGCCGGCGAGCTGTCGGTCGACCACATGGTGGTGCCCGGCCACGAGGACCGCGGCGGGGTGCCGGTCCTGCGGTACTGGGACCACGTGTTCCCCGTCCGTGCGGGCACCGAGCACCTTCCCCTGGCCTCGCTCGTGGAGGAGCAGCACTACCGCCTCGCCTACTGGCGCGTGGCCAACGAGGAGCTCAACTACCGGCGGTTCTTCGACGTCGGCTCGCTCGTCGCCGTGCGCGTCGAGGACGAGGACGTGTTCGACGCGACCCACGAGCGCATCGTCGCCCTCATCAACGACGGCACGCTCGACGGGCTCCGCATCGACCACCCCGACGGGCTCGCGGACCCCGAGGGCTACCTCGCGCGGCTGTCCGAGGCGACGAACGGCGCGTGGATCGTCGTCGAGAAGATCCTCGAGGACGAGGAGCGCCTCCCCACCACGTGGCGGTGCGCGGGCACCACCGGCTACGACGCGTCGTGGCGCGTGGGCGCGCTGCTGCGCGACCCCGCCGGAGCGGCGCCGCTCGCCGGCACCCTGCATCGGGTCGCGGGCGACGCCATGGGCGAGCTGCCCGACATGATCGACGCCGCGAAGTGGGAGATCGTCCGCGAGTCCCTCTCCAGCGAGGTCCACCGCCTCGCCACGATCGCGCACCACGTGTGCACCACCGACGTGCGCCTGCGCGACCACACGTGGCGCGCGCTCTACGACTGCCTCCGCACCCTGCTCGTCACCTTCGACCGCTACCGCGCGTACGTGGTGCCGGGCGAGAAGGCGCGTCCCGCCTCGGCCGAGGTCATCGACCACGCCGCCGAGCGCGCCCGGCGCGTCCTGGACCCCGAGCGCCACGAGACGCTCGACGTCGTGGTGGACCTGCTCAAGGGCGCGGAGGTCGGCTCGGCCGGCCGCACCGTCGACGCGAAGCGCAGCGAGCTCATCACGCGCTTCCAGCAGGCCTGCGGCGCGGTGATGGCCAAGGGCGTCGAGGACACCGCGTACTACCGGTGGACCCACCTCCTGCCGCTGTGCGAGGTCGGCTCCCCCGCCGGCCGGTTCGCGATGCCGCCGGCGGCCTTCCACGCGTGGGCGCACGAGCAGCAGCAGCTCTTCCCGCACGCGATGACCTGCCTGTCGACGCACGACACCAAGCGCTCGGAGGACGTGCGGGCCCGGCTCGGGGTGCTGTCGGAGGCCGCGGACCAGTGGGACGAGCTCGTCCAGCACCTCCGCACCATCACCGAGGAGCTGCGCCCCGCCGAGCTGGACGGGCGCACCGAGAACCTCTGGTGGCAGACCCTCGTGGGCACGTCCGACGAGGACGGGCTCATGGCCTGGGACCGTCTCGAGGGCTATCTCCTCAAGGCGATGCGCGAGGCGAAGTCGCACACCACCTGGACGTCGGTCAACGAGACCTACGAGTCGCAGGTGCTGTGGTTCGCGCAGACCACGCATGCCGACCCCGCGGTGCGCGAGGCCGTCGAGGGCTGGAACCGGCTGACCGCGACGGGCGTGCGGGCGGCGATCCTCGGCCAGAAGCTGCTCCAGCTGACCGTGCCGGGCGTCCCCGACGTCTACCAGGGCACGGAGCTGCTCGCCCCGAGCCTCGTGGACCCCGACAACCGGCGGCCGGTCGACTTCGACCTGCGGCAGGAGACGCTGCGGCGGCTCACCGGTCGGGCGAAGCCCCGCGGCCTGGCCGAGGAGAAGATGCTGGTGACGTCCGCGGCCCTGCGGCTGCGCCGCGACCACGCCGAGGCCTTCATCGGTGCGGACTCGGGCTACGTGCCCCTCGCATCGTCCTCGGGCCATGCGGTGGTCTTCGCGCGCACGGTCGCCGAGGAGCCGACGGTCATCACGGTCGCGACGCGCGCGGGCCTCGAGCTCGAACGCCTGGGCGGCTGGTCCGAGCACACCGTGCAGCTGCCCGAGGGGCACTGGCGCGACGTGATCGGCCGCCAGGTGGTCGAGGGTGGCCCCGCCCCGCTCGCGCAGTTGCTGCGCAACCACCCCGTCGCGCTGCTGGAGCGGGTGTGAGCGCCCCGGTGCGGGTGTGGGCGCCCGACGCCACGAAGGTCGAGTGCCGCATCGGCCCGGCCGACGCCCCCGTGACCGCGGCCATGCGCCCCGCCGACGACGGCTGGTGGGAGGGCCCGCGACTGCCCGCGCGCACCGACTACGCGTTCGTGGTGGACGGCAACGGGCCGTTCCCGGACCCGCGCAGCGCGTGGCAGCCGCACGGCGTGCACGGGCCCTCGCGTACGTTCGACGCGGACGCCCACGCGTGGGGCGACGGCTCGTGGGCGGGCGTGGACGCGCGCGGCGCGGTCCACTACGAGCTCCACATCGGCACCTTCACGCCGGGCGGGACGCTCGACGCGATCGATGCGCACCAGCTGCGCGACCTGGCCGCGCGCGGGATCGAGATGATCGAGCTCATGCCGGTCGCCGCCTTCCCGGGCGACCGCGGCTGGGGCTACGACGGCGTCGCGCTCTACTCGGTGCACGAGGCCTACGGCGGGCCGGAGGCGCTGCAGCGGTTCGTCGACCGCGCGCACCAGCACGGCCTGGGCGTGTGCCTCGACATCGTCTACAACCACCTGGGGCCGGACGGGAACTACCTCGCGCAGTTCGGGCCGTACTTCACGGACGCGCACGAGACGCCGTGGGGCTGGGCGGTCAACCTCGACCAGCCGTCGGCCGAGGGCATGCGGCGCTTCATCGTCGACAACGCGCTGCGGTGGTTCGAGGACTTCCACCTCGACGCGCTGCGGCTGGACGCGGTCCACGCGCTCGTCGACGACTCGCCCCGCCACATCCTCGCGGAGCTCGCCGACGAGACGGCCTCTCTGGCCTCTCGGCTCGGACGTCCGCTGTCGCTCACCGCGGAGTCCGACCTCAACGACGTCGCCATGGTGACGCCGACCTCCAAGGGCGGCCTCGGCATGACCGCCCAGTGGGCCGACGACGTCCACCACGCGCTCCATGCCTACCTCACGGGCGAGCGGCACGGCTACTACTGCGACTTCGGCTCGATCGAGGCGCTCGACAAGGTCTACCGGGACGTCTTCCTCCACGACGGCGGCTTCTCGACCTTCCGGGGCGAGGACTGGGGCGCCCCGGTGCCCGCGTCCACCGACCGCCGCCGCTTCGTCGTGTTCGCCTCCAACCACGACCAGGTGGGCAACCGCGCGCTCGGCGACCGGCCGGCCTCGCGCCTGTCCCCCGGTGCTCAGGCGGCGTCCCTCGCGCTCGTGCTGCTATCCCCCTTCACGCCGATGCTGTTCATGGGCGAGGAGTACGGGGAGACCCGTCCGTTCATGTTCTTCACGGACCACGACGAGCCGCTCGGCTCGGCGGTGTCGGAGGGCAGGATGAGCGAGTTCGCGGGACACGGCTGGGAGGACCTCTACGGGGGCTCGATCCAGGTGCCGGACCCGCAGGACCGGCAGACGTTCCTCCGGTCCAAGCTGGGATCCGGTGTCTCGGCCGCGTCGCCCGGGCACCAGCGCATCGAGCGCTGGGTCGCCGAGGCGATGGCGGCCCGAGCGGCGACGCTCGACGACGATGCCTGGGCCGCCCACCCCGCCGGCGCCTCCGAGCAGGCGCCCCGCCAGCTGACGATGCACGGCCCGGTCATGGTGCACGCGAACCTGTCGGACGCGCCCATGGTCGTGCCTGCGGCGTCGCCGGCGCTGGCGGTCTTCGGTTCTGTCGAGGCCTCCGAGGATGGGCTCGTGCTCGCGCCCGATGCGGTGGCGTTGGTGGCGGCGGAGGGCGCGGCGTAGGCCAACGCTGGCGTCCGGCGCCTCCCTCGTGCGCGTACCGGGGCGTGCCGTTGCGGCGCGTCCGGGGATGCCGGTGCGGCGCCTCCGGGGGTCCGGGTGGGCGCCGTGGGGGCGGGGTCATCTGGGTGGTCCGGCGGTGCCGGTGAGGTCGATGTGGAGGGCGGCCTTGCCGCCTTGGCGGGGTCGCCGCTGAGGGTCGACCGATGCGGGCGGGATGAACCACACCTCGGTGGCGGTGGCGCGGACCTGCCAGCCGTCGTCGTGGATCCTGTGGTGGCATCTGGTGCAAAGGAGCACCCCGTTGGACAGGTCCGTGGGGCCGGAGTCCAGCTTCCACCAGGCGATATGGTGCGCGTCGCACCACGCCACGGGGGCGTGGCAGAACGCGCAGCCACCGTCGCGTTCGGCCAACGCGTGACGTTGGGCGGGGGTGAAGAAGCGGCGGGCGTAGCCCACGTCGAGCACCTGGGAGCCGCCACCGAGGACGATGGGCAGCACCTTCATGTCGACCGCGAGGCGTCGCGTCTGACCGGCGGACAGCGGCGTGCCGATGGCGTCGCACGACCCGATGCCCACACCCGTGCGCAACGCGTCGTGGTCGATACGGATCACGACCTCCGTGGACACGCCGGAGCCGGGCTGGTCGCAGCGCATCCCGTGGCGGGCGAGGTCCACGAGCGCGTCGACGCGGATCCGTCCGGCCTCACCTGCCGGGGCCGCTCCCAGGCCCTCCTCGCGTCGCTGACGGAAGGCGGCCTTGACCTGCGCGTCGACCCACGTCTTGATCGGTGCCGCCGACGCCGGATCCAACAGCCCCGAGATCCGCACCATCCCGTCGGCGTTCTCCGTCAGCGCCAGGTAGCGTTCGCCGCGCTGGCGCTTCTCGCGCTCCTGCCACCGGTCCTGGTCCCACCGGGCCCGCAGCGCCAGGCACGCCTTGCGCAGATCCGCCAGCGACAGCTTCAACGCCTTGGCCACCAGCGCCCGCTCGACCTCCTCACCGGCACCGTCCATGGCCTCGAGGGTGTCGATCAGCAGCGCCGCCTGCGCGGCGGACAGGTCGCCCGCCTTGACCGCCGCCGCCACATGCGGGAACCGGGGCGCCTGACCGCCCGCGCCGCCCGAGCCCGAGCCCGAGCCCGCGCCACCCTGCCCGCCGGAACCCGCATCGTCCCCACCGCGGTCGCCGTCGTCGCCGGACCCGAAGAGCCCGCCGGTGGCGATCGCATCGTGCGCCTGACCGGCCGACCCGCCGCGCTGCTTGGCGACCATCCCGGTCGCGTTCCGATGCCCCCGCCGGCGTGCCATCCCACCGCCGGGCTTGTCCTTCGAGCGGCGCTGGATCTCCGCGGCGAGCATCACGCCCGGCACATCCGCCAGCCGGGCCAGCCTGCCCGCGACCTCCAGCGCGGTCGCGAGCTCGTCCTCCGACAGGGTGCGCAGGTCGCGCTGCTCGAAGGGCTTGAGCGGCACCAAGCCCTTCGCGACATCCAGCACCGAGAACTCCATGGGACAAGTCCACCACCAGGGTCAGACAACGCCCTCGAAGCATCATCCCTGCTATGTGGACAAATGAGTGCCCCCACAAGACCGGGGACATCACCCCACCCCGACAGTCCCGGCCCCCTCACGCTGGGCACGCCACAGCCCGCGCACCACCCGGGGTGCGCTGCCAACTCGCGCGGCTACGAGTTCAGCGCCTCGAACACGTCGTAGATGAGGAACGCCGGCCACACCAACGCCTGCAGCAGCGCCCCGACGTGCTCCCAGAAGCCGTCCGCCTGCTGCCAGAACCACACCGCCGACCCCACGATCGCGAGGAAGTACGTGCCGCCCCACCCCGCGTTCGCACCCGTGTTGCTGCTCATGACGACTCACCCCCCGGGAACGACGGAAGCGTCCCTTCTCCCGGTTTAGCAGGAGCGCCACCCGGCCGCCAGCGCTGGGACGCGGTTATCGTGGCAGTTAACGAGCCGTTCAGGGAGGCACACGTGGCGACACCGGGGTGGCGGGTTCGGCCGTCGGACATCCTGCGCGTGGGCGAGGGCTTCGACCTCGGCTCCTTCGACACGCGCGCGACGCCGGGATTCTCCGGCGGCAAGGCCGAGGGCACGGCCGCTATGGCGCGGCTCGGCGAGAGGCTGTCGGACCTCCAGGAGATGCTGTACGCGGAGGGCCGCTCGGGCAGCGAACGCGCCGTCCTGCTGGTCCTCCAGGGCATGGACACGTCGGGGAAGGGAGGCATCTCACGGCACGTGCTCGGCAAGGTCGACCCTCAGGGCGTCGCGGTCCGCTCGTTCGGCGCGCCCACGGCGGAGGAGCTCCGCCACCACTACCTGTGGCGCGTCCGGCGCGCGCTCCCCCGTCCCGGGCGGATCGGCGTGTTCGACCGCTCGCACTACGAGGACGTCCTGGTGGCGCGCGTGGCGGGGCTCGTCGAGGGCGACCCGTGGCAGAAGCGCTACGCCGAGATCAACCGCTTCGAGCAGCAGACCGAGGACGCGGGCATCACCGTGGTGAAGTGCGCGCTCATGATCTCGCCGGACGAGCAGCTCGCCCGGCTCGCGAACAGGCTGGAGCGCCCCGAGAAGTTCTGGAAGTACGACCCGAGCGACCTCGACGCACGGGAGAGCTGGGACGCCTACATGGATGCCTACCAGGACGTCTTCGACGCAACCTCCACGCCGTCGATGCCCTGGCACGTCGTCCCTGCCGACCGCAAGTGGTACGCACGCCTCGCCGTCACGCAGCTTCTCATCGACACCCTCGAGGACATGAACCTCGCCTGGCCGCCGGCCAGCTTCGACGTCCAGGCCGAGCGCGCCCGCCTCGAGGCCCTCCTGCCGGTGGACGATGCGGCGGCCGGGGACGACGCGGAGCCCGCCCCCGCGAAGAAGGACAAGAAGGCCGCCAAGAAGGCGAAGGGCGGCAAGAAGTCGAGGCCCGGCAAGGACGAGGGCAAGGCCCAGGCAAAAGCCAAGAGCAAGAGCAAGAAGAAGGGCAGGAAGGGCTGAACCCGCGCCTCACACCGGACGCGTGTGATCGAGCGCCGCGTGCGCCATCGACTCGAGCCTCGACAACGCGCGCAGGTACTTCTTGCGATAGCCGCCGCGCATCATCTCCGGCGTGAAGACCTCGGTGAGCGGCACGCCCGAGGCCGCCACCACCGCGTCGCGGTCGTACAGCCGGTCCACCAGCGCCACCACGCGCAGCGCCTGGTTCTGGTCGGCGAGCGGCGCGACCTCGCGGATCGCGAGCCGCTCGACCCCGGACACGTACGCCCCGTACCTGGACGGGTGCACGTTCACCAGGTCGGCCACGAGCGCGTCCCACGCCACCGCAGCCCCGCCCGGCCCGGCCGCCAGCTCCTCGAGCAGCTCGGGCGACGCCGGCGCGGGGAAGTCGAGCGATCCGCGGTGCCGGTAGTCGGGGCCGTCGATACGCACGGTCTGGAACACCCGGGCGACGGCCTGGATCTCGCGCTGGAAGTCGTCGGCGGCGAAGCGGCCCTCGCCCAGCGCGTCGGGCAGCGTGTTGGACGTCGCCGCGACGCAGGTCCCCGCGTCGGTGAGCTCGCGCATGAGGCGCGCCATGATGAGCGTGTCGCCCGGATCGTCGAGCTCGAACTCGTCGATGCACACGACCGCGAACGCCGACAGCGCCTCGCGCGCCTTCGCGAAGCCCAGCGCGCCCACCAGGTTGGTGTACTCGACGAACGTGCCGAAGGCCGCGCGGGAGGGCCCGAGCGCGTGCGCGAGCGACGCGAGCAGGTGGGTCTTGCCCACGCCGAAGCCGCCGTCCAGGTAGAGCCCGGTGCCGTTCCCCCGCCGCGTCCGGAAGCGCCGCAGGTGCGGGGCCGCGAAGCCGCGCACCTCGGCGAGCGCGGCGCCCTGCGACGGGTGCGCCGGATCCGGCACGTACGTGTCGAACGACGCGGACGCGAAGTGCGGCGGCGGGACGAGCGCGGCGATGAGCTGCTCGGGGGCGACCTCGGGCCTGCGCCCGACCAGCTCGATGCTCACCCGCCCCACCCTAGAGGCCCGCGCCGCACGCGACGAAACCCGTGCATCGTTCCCGGAGACGCCGAACGGGGCGCCGGCCGCAGCCGACGCCCCCCCCCGGGAGCAAGCAGAGGAAGGCCTACGCCTCCACCTCGGACCGGTCGCCCGACCACAGCGTGTGGAACGTGCCTTCGGCGTCCACGCGCTTGTAGGTGTGCGCGCCGAAGAAGTCGCGCTGGCCCTGGATGAGGGCGGCGGGCAGACGCTCGGCACGGAGCGAGTCGTAGTACGACAGCGACGACGAGAACGCCGGCGCCGGCACGCCCGTGAGCGCGGCCTGCGCGACCACGCGGCGCCACGCGCCCACGCCGTTCGCGATCGCGTCCGAGAAGTACGGGTCGACGAGCAGCGTCGGCAGGTCCGCGTCGCGCGTGAACGCGTCCGTGATGCGGTCGAGGAAGCGGGCGCGGATGATGCAGCCGGCGCGCCAGATCTTCGCCATGTCGCCGAGCGTGATGTCCCAGCCGAACTCCTCCGAGGCGGCGCGGATCTGGTCGAAGCCCTGCGCGTACGCGACCACCTTCGAGGCGTACAGCGCGAGGCGCACGTCCTCGATGAAGCCCTCACGGTTGTTGATGTGGAAGTCGCCGGTCGACGCGGTGAGCACGTCGCGCGCGGCCGCGCGCTGCTTGACCTGCGACGAGATGGCGCGCGCGAAGGTCGCCTCGGCGATGCCGGTGACGGGCACGCCCAGGTCGAGCGCGGACTTCACGGTCCAGCGGCCGGTGCCCTTCTGTCCCGCCTCGTCCTTGATGACGTCGACGAGCGCCTTGCCGGTGCGCGCGTCGGTCTGGCGCAGCACCTCGGCGGTGATCTCGATGAGGAAGGACTCGAGGTCGCCCTGGTTCCACTCGGCGAAGATGTCCGCGATCTCGGCGGGCTCGAGGTCGAGGCCGGTGCGCAGCAGGTCGTACGCCTCGCCGATGAGCTGCATGTCGGCGTACTCGATGCCGTTGTGCACCATCTTGACGAAGTGGCCGGCGCCGTCGGGGCCCACGTGCACGCAGCACGGGGTGCCGTCCTCGGCCTTGGCGGAGATCTTCTCGAGGATCGGGCCGAGCGTCACGTACGACTCGGCGGGGCCGCCGGGCATGATCGACGGGCCGAGCAGCGCGCCCTCCTCGCCGCCGGAGACGCCCGAGCCGACGAAGTGCAGGCCCTGGGCGGCGAGGTCCTTCTCGCGACGCATCGTGTCCGTGTACAGCGCGTTGCCCGCGTCGACGATGATGTCGCCCGGCTCGAGCAGCTCGGTCAGCTGGCCGATGACGGCGTCGGTCGGGCCGCCCGCCTGCACCATGATGACGACGGTGCGGGGCACCTGGAGCGACGCGACGAAGTCCTCGAGCGACTCGGAGCCGATGAACTCGCCCTCGTCGCCGTGGTCCTCCAGCAGCGAGTGCATCTTCTGCGGAGAACGGTTGTGCACCGCCACCGTGAAGCCGTTGCGGGCGAAGTTGCGAGCCAGGTTGCGACCCATGACCGCGAGGCCGGTCACACCGATCTGAGCGAGCGCCATCGTCTCCATCCTTCGAGAGGGTTCGGGGATACGCGCCCAGCCTAGACGCTCGCGCCGAGCGTGGCGTACGCGCCCGCTGCCAGGCACGGGGCATAGGCTCCGTTTATGGCCAGCGACCTCAGCGAGGCGCCCGCGGACTTCCGCGAGGCGCTCCTGTCGCTGCGCGACGCCCCCACGCACCCGTCCGTCCACCTCACCGAGGTGCCCGCCCCCCACCGCATCGCGCCCTACGCGGCGGCGATCAGCGGCGAGGTCGAGGGCCAGGACGCGTCGGGCCGGTTCGTCATCCTCCACGACCCCGAGGGTCAGGCCGCCTGGGAGGGGACGATGCGCATCGTCGCCCTCGTGAAGGCGTCGGCCGACCCGGAGGTCGGCAGGGACGAGCTGTGGGGCGACGTCGCGTGGTCCTGGCTGTCGGACTCCCTCGGGGGCGCGCCCCACCGCGCGCGCGGCGGTACCGTGACCAAGGTGACCTCGACGTCGTTCGGTGAGATGGCCGACCGACCGGACGAGGTCAGCATCGAGCTACGGGCGTCGTGGACGCCCACCACGACCGATCTGGCCCCGCACATCGCGGCGTGGACGGATCTCATGGCCGCGTGCGCCGGCGTCCCACCGACGCCGGAGGGAGTGCGCACGCTGCCGGGAAGGACCCTGTGACCGAGCCGACCGCCGCGTCGTCCCCGGAGGACGATGCGCCCGCCGCCATCCCGCTGACCGAGCCCGAGGACGGCGTCCCGCCGATCATCGACACCCCCGAGGCGCTCGCCGAGGCGTGCGAGGCCTTCGCCGCCGGCACGGGCCCCGTGGCCGCCGACGCCGAGCGCGCCTCCGGCTTCCGCTACGGCCAGGGCACGTACCTCGCGCAGTTCAAGCGCGCGGGCGCGGGCATCGCCCTCATCGACACCGCGGCGCTGCCCGACCTGTCGAGCTTCGGCGAGGCCCTCGGCGACGCGGAGTGGGTGTTCCACGCCGCGAGCCAGGACCTGCCCGGCATGCGCGAGCTCGGCATGACGCCGGCCAAGGTCTTCGACACGGAGCTCGGCGCGCGCCTGCTCGGCTGGCCGCGCGTGGGCCTCGCCGCGGTGGTCGAGCGCGAGCTCGGCTTCGCGCTCGCCAAGGAGCACTCGGCGCAGGACTGGTCGACGCGTCCGCTCCCCCACGACTGGCTCGTCTATGCGGCCCTCGACGTCGAGGTGCTGCTCGACCTGCGCGACCGCCTGGCCGCGCACCTCGAGGCCGCCGGCAAGCTCGAGTGGGCCGAGCAGGAGTTCGAGGCCGTGCGCCTCGCTCCCCCGCCCGAGCCCCGCGAGGAGCCGTGGCGCCGCACCTCCGGATCGCACCAGGTGCGCGACCAGCGCGGCCTCGCGATCGTCCGGTCGATGTGGGAGGCCCGCGACAAGGAGGCGCGCCGCCGCGACGTCTCCCCCGGCCGCGTCCTGCGCGACCAGGCCATCGTCGCCGCAGCGATCGCGAAGCCGACGTCGCTCGACGCGCTCATGGGCGTCCGCGAGTACCAGTCGAAGGGCACCAAGCGCCGCGCGCCGCAGTGGTACAAGGCCGTCGAGGAGGCCATGACCCTGCCCGACAAGGCGCTGCCGTCGCGGCGCGCGCCCCAGGGCGACGGACCGCCGCAGCAGCGGGTGTGGAAGGAGAAGCGGCCCGAGGCCTTCGCGCGGCTCACCGCCGCCCGCGACCGCATCGCGACCCTGGTCGAGCGCCACGAGATCCCCGCCGAGAACCTCCTCCAGCCCGACGCGCTGCGCCGCACCTGCTGGGAGTACGCCGACGGCGGCGAGGAGTGGATCCGCTCGTTCCTCGCGGGCCGCGGCGCCCGCGCGTGGCAGATCGACCTGGTCACTCCCGAGCTCGTGGCCGCCTTCGCCGAGGCGCACGTGCCGTCGGAGGGCTGATCCGCCGGATCATTCTGCCGCCAACCCCGAATGGGTAGATGGTGGTCGCTTTCGCGGCTTCCCTGAGCGTCGCGGGTAGATGGTGGTCGCCCCGCCGGAGCGAACGACAACCACGTACCCATGAGGCGCCAGGATCTCGGCAGACCGACGACCACCTACCCATTCGGGGGTGGGGCGCTTCGCGGGGTGGGGCGCTTCGCGGGGCGGGGCGCTTGGCCGGGCCGGGCGCCCCGGGTCAGTCCTGCTGGAGCTGCGCGAGCGTGTCCGCGGCGATCGCCGACGGGTCGAGGCCCAGATCGTCGATGAGCTGCGCGCGCGAGGCGTGCTGGAGGAACTCGCGCGGGATGCCGTGGTGCGCCCACTCGGCGTTGAGGCCCTGGAGCCGCGCGTAGTTCGCCCACTCCTGGCCGATGCCCGCGTCCGTGAGGCCGTCCTCGACGGTCACCACGAGCTCGGCGCCGCCGATCAGCTCGGACAGCCCCTCGGGCACCGGGTGGACCCAGGTCGCCGTGGCGGCGAGCGTGTCGATGCCGTCGGCGGCGATCTTGTCGGCCGCCTCGATCGCGGTGCCGGCCATCGAGCCGAGGCCCACGACCACGACGCGCGGGGCGTCGCCGTGCTCGGCGAGCACCTCGAGGCCGCCCACCGCACGGATCGCCGGGATGGGGTCGCCGACGGCGCCCTTGGGGTACCGCACCACCGTGGGCGCGTCGTCGACGTCGAGCGCGTCGCGGAAGGCCTGGCGCAGCGTGTCCGCGTCGCGCGGCGCCGCGAGCTGCAGGCCCGGCACGTGGCGCAGCAGCGCCATGTCCCACATGCCGTTGTGGCTGGGCCCGTCGTCGCCGGTGAGCCCGGCGCGGTCGAGCATGAACGTCACGCCCGCCTGGTGCAGCGCGACGTCCATGAGCACCTGGTCGAAGGCGCGGTTGAGGAACGTCGCGTACACCGCGACGACCGGGTGGAGGCCCGCATAGGCGAGGCCGGCGGCGCTGGTGACGGCGTGCTGCTCGGCGATGCCGACGTCGATAACCCGCTCGGGGTACGCGTCCGCGAACGGCTGGAGTCCCACCGGCGCGAGCATCGCGGCGGTAAGGGCGACCACGTCGGGGCGCTCCTCGGCGACCGCGACGATCTCGTCGGCGAACACGCCGGTCCAGCCGAAGCGCGACGGCTCGATCGGGAGGCCGGTCTCGGGGTGGATCTTGCCCACCGCGTGGAAGCGGTCCGCGGCATCCTGCTCGGCGGGCGTGTAGCCGCGCCCCTTCTCGGTGAGGACGTGGACGATGACGGGGCCGGCGAAGTCGTGCGCCTGGTGCAGCGCGCGCTCGACCTGCGGGAGGTCGTGGCCGTCGATGGGGCCGATGTACTTGAGGCCGAGGTCGGCGAATACCCCGTCGTCGGTGAGCAGCCCCTTGAGCGCCCGCTTGGTGTGCATGACGGTCTGATACGTCCAGCCGCGCACGGGGCCGCGGTCCTGGAACGTGCGCTTGCCCCAGCCGAGGAACTCCTCGTAGCGACGGTCGGTGCGGATGCCGTCGAGGCGGCGCGCGAGGCCGCCGATCGTGGGCGCGTACGAGCGGCCGTTGTCGTTGATGACGACGACGACCCGGTCCTGCGACGCGCCGAGCGAGTTGAGGGCCTCCCACGCCATGCCGCCGGTGAGCGCGCCGTCGCCGATCACGGCGATCGTGCTGCGCTCGCCCTCGCCCTTGAGCGTGTGGCCGCGCGCGATGCCCGCGGCCCACGACAGCGCGGTCGACGCGTGCGAGTTCTCCACGATGTCGTGGACGCTCTCCTGGCGGGCCGGGTAGCCGGCGAGGCCGCCGCGGCGGCGCAGCGACGTGAAGTCCTGGCGCCCCGTGAGCAGCTTGTGCACGTAGGACTGGTGGCCGGTGTCGAAGACGATCGAGTCGTGCGGCGAGTGGAACACCCGGTGGATGCCGATGGTGAGCTCGACGACGCCCAGGTTCGGACCCAGGTGGCCGCCCGTGCGCGACACGTTGTCGACCAGGAAGTCGCGGATCTCAGCGGAGAGCTCCGCCAGCTCCTCGTAGGTCAGCCCGCGGAGATCCCGCGGCGACCCGATGCGCTCCAGCACCCGTTGCTCCTCACTGCCGTTGACGTTCCACTGTACGGCCTTCCGGTCCCGACGCTCGGCGACGCCGTCCCGCGCGGGCGTGCCGCGCATCGTGCCGAGACGATGCGCGGGGCCGGCCCGCCCCAACGCCCGCGGCCCCGCCCGGCGACGCGCGCCGGACGGGGCCGTTCGGGCCTGGGACCTGCTACGACACCAGCGAGCGCAGCACGTACTGCAGGATGCCGCCGTTGCGGAAGTAATCCGCCTCGCCGGGGGTGTCGATGCGCACCACGGCGTCGAACTCGACGACCGAGCCGTCCGCCTTGGTCGCCTTCACCGGCAGGGTGCGCGGGTGCTCGCCCGCGGAGAAGGCCGCGACGCCCGCGATGTCGAACGTCTCCGTGCCGTCGAGGCCGAGCGACGCGGCGCTCTCCCCCGCCGGGAACTGGAGCGGAAGGACGCCCATGCCGATGAGGTTCGACCGGTGGATGCGCTCGAAGCTCTCGGTGATGACCGCGCGGACGCCCAGGAGGCGGGTGCCCTTGGCGGCCCAGTCGCGCGACGAGCCGGAGCCGTACTCCTTGCCCGCGAGCACCACGAGCGGCACGCCGGCCTCCTGGTAGGCGACCGAGGCGTCGTAGATGCTGGTCTGCTCGCCGGTGAGGTGGTTGAGCGTGAAGCCGCCCTCGACCACCGAGCCGTCCTCCTTCTGGAGGAGCAGGTTCTTGAGGCGGATGTTCGCGAACGTGCCGCGGATCATCACCTCGTGGTTGCCGCGGCGCGAGCCGTAGCTGTTGAAGTCGCGACGCTCGACGCCGTGCTCGGCGAGGTACACGCCCGCGGGGCTGTCGGCCTTGATCGAGCCGGCCGGCGAGATGTGGTCGGTGGTGACCGAGTCGCCCAGCAGCGCGAGCACGCGGGCGCCCGCGATGTCCTTGACCGGCTCGGGCGTGAGCCCCATGCCCTCGAAGTACGGGGGCTTGCGCACGTAGGTGGAGTCGTCTGCCCACTCGAACGTCTTGCCGGCGGGCGTGGGCAGGTTCTGCCAGCGCGCGTCACCCGCGAACACGTCCGCGTAGTCCTTCTCGAACATCTCCTGCGTGATCGACGAGCCGACGATCGCCTCGACCTCGGCGGCGTCGGGCCAGATGTCGCGCAGGAACACGTCGTTGCCGTCCGCGTCCTGGCCGAGCGGGTCGGCCTCGAAGTCGTGGTCCATCGTGCCGGCGAGCGCGTACGCGATGACCAGCGGCGGCGACGCGAGGTAGTTCATCTTCACGTCGGGGTTGATGCGGCCCTCGAAGTTGCGGTTGCCGGAGAGCACCGAGACGACCGCGAGGTCGTTGTCGTTGACGACGTCCGAGACCTCCTGCGGCAGCGGGCCCGAGTTGCCGATGCACGTGGTGCAGCCGTAGCCCACGAGGTGGAAGCCGAGCGCCTCGAGGTCGGGCCACAGCCCGGCCTTCTCGTAGTAGTCGGTCACCACCTGCGAGCCGGGCGCCATCGACGTCTTCACCCACGGCTTGGAGGTGAGGCCCTTGGCGTTGGCGTTGCGCGCGAGCAGCGCGGCGGCGAGCATCACCGACGGGTTCGACGTGTTGGTGCACGACGTGATCGACGCGATCACGACGGCGCCGTGGTCGAGCGCGGTCTCGGTGCCGTCCTCGAGCGTGAGCGGCACGTGCTTGTGCGGGCGCGTCTTCGTCGCGACGGACGACGCGGCGGGGGCCGGCTCGTCCGCCTCGCCCGCGTGGGCCTCGGCGGCGATCGGGTCGGAGGCCGGGAAGGTCTCCTCGACCGACTCGTCGAGCCCGTGCATCTCCTCGTGCTGCGCGTAGTCGAGGATCGAGCGGCCGAACGACGCCTTGGCCGCGGTGAGCTCGATGCGGTCCTGCGGGCGCTTCGGGCCCGCGATCGACGGCACCACCGTCGACAGGTCGAGCTCGATGTACTCGGAGTACGCGGCCTCGCGCGACGGGTCGTGCCAGAGGCCCTGCTCCTTGCAGTAGGCCTCGACGAGCGCGACCTGGTCCTCGGAGCGGCCCGTGAGGCGCAGGTAGTCGACCGTGACGTCGTCGATCGGGAAGATCGCGGCGGTCGAGCCGAACTCGGGGCTCATGTTGCCGATGGTCGCGCGGTTGGCGAGCGGCACCGCGCCCACGCCCTCGCCGTAGAACTCGACGAACTTGCCGACCACGCCGTGCTTGCGGAGCATCTCCGTGATGGTGAGCACCACGTCGGTCGCGGTCGCGCCGGCCGGGATCTCGCCGGTGAGCTTGAAGCCCACGACCTTGGGGATGAGCATCGACACGGGCTGGCCGAGCATGGCCGCCTCGGCCTCGATGCCGCCCACACCCCAGCCGAGCACGCCGAGGCCGTTGATCATCGTGGTGTGCGAGTCGGTGCCCACGCACGAGTCGGGGTACGCCTGGGTCGTGCCGTCGGCCTCGCGGGTCATGACGCCGCGCGCGAGGTACTCGAGGTTGACCTGGTGCACGATGCCGGTGCCCGGCGGGACCACCTTGAAGTTGTCGAAGGCCGTCTGCCCCCAGCGCAGGAACTGGTAGCGCTCGCGGTTGCGCTCGTACTCGAGGTCGGTGTTGCGCTCGAGGGCGTCGCCGCGGCCGAAGATGTCGATGACGACCGAGTGGTCGATGACCATCTCGGCGGGCGCCAGCGGGTTGATGACGGTCGGGTCGCCGCCCAGCTCGCTCACGGCCTCGCGCATCGTCGCGAGGTCGACCACGCAGGGGACGCCGGTGAAGTCCTGCATCACCACGCGCGCCGGCGTGAACTGGATCTCGGTGTCGGGGTCCGCGGTGGGCTCCCAGCCCGCGAGCGCGCGGACGTGGTCGGCGGTGATGTTCGCGCCGTCCTCGGTGCGCAGGAGCGCCTCGGCGAGGATCTTGAGCGAGTACGGCAGGCGCTCGAGCCCTGGAACCGCGTCGAGTCGGAAGATCTCGTACTGCTTCTCGCCAACGTTCAGCGTCGACTGGGATCCAAGGGTGTTCGCGCTCATGCGTCTCCTCCGTGGTTCGGGGTCTCCCGGCGATGGGTCTGGGGCCATCCTAGCCACGCGTGCACCGCTGCCGATGCACGGACGATGCGGCCCGATCCCTGGCCCGATGCCGCCGTCCGGGAGCGCCCGGCCGCCCGCCTCAGCGCACGAACGTCGCGACCGTCTCGACGTGGTGGGTCATGGGGAACAAGTCGAAGGCCTGCGCCTCCTCGAGCGCGTACCCGTGATGAGCGAGCAGCGCCGTGTCGCGCGCGAGCGCCACCGGGTCGCACGCGACGTACACGAGCCGCGGCGCCCCCACGGCGGCCAGCGCGTCGACGGTCTTGCCGCCCGCGCCCGAGCGCGGCGGGTCGAGCACGATCGCCTCCGGCGCCTCCGGACCCGCGTCGAGGTACGCCCGGGTGTCGCCGTGGACGATGCGCGCGTCCGGCAGGCCGTGCACGTTGCGGCGGGCGTCGCGCGAGGCGCGCGCGTCGGCCTCGACCGAGGTGACCTGCCGGCCCGCGGACGCGAGCGCCACCGTGAACAGGCCCGCGCCGGCGTAGAGGTCGAGGACCGTGCGGGCGTCGCCGAGCCGGTCGAGCACCGCCTCCACGAGCACGGCGGGCGCCTCGCGGTGCACCTGCCAGAACCCCTCGACGTCGACCTGGTAGGTCCACTCGCCGCGGTCCGTCGCGACGGCCTCGCGCACGCGCCGCGGCGCGTTGTCGCGGTGGTCGGGTCGGCCGCCGCGCCACGGGGTGCCGTCGACGACGAGCCGGGCCGCCTCGCCGCCGGGGGCCACACCCATGACGTGCGCCCCGGCCGGATAGCGCGTGCCCAGCAGCATCTCCTCGAGCGGCGGCGCCGCGATCGGCAGCGCGGACAGCGCGCGCAGCTCGCGCGAGCGGTGGACGTGCATCGAGGCGCGCCCGTCGGGGCCGGCCACGGCGGTGACCCGCGTCCGGTAGCCGAGGCCGCCGCGCTCGTCGTCGCCCGGCGCGGCGTGCACCTCGCCCGGGAAGTCACGGTCGGCGAACCTCAGGAACGCCTCGCTCAGCACGTCGTGCTTCCAGCGGCGCTGGGCCGGGAGCGCGACGTGCGCGAGCTCGCCGCCGCCGACGCCGCCGGGTCCGGCCTCGGGCCACACCGACTCGACGCGGTCGGGCGACGCCTCGAGCACCTCGACGGCGTCCGCGCGCCACAGCCGCGCATCGTCCCCCGCCTCGGTGAGGCGCGCCCGCACCACCTCGCCGGGCAGCGCGTGCCGCACGAACACGACGCGGCCCTCGTGACGGGCCACGCAGTGCCCGCCGTGCGCGACGGCGCCGATCTCCAGCACCAGGTCAGCCACGGCTGGTCGCCTCCTCCACCTCGTCCTCCACGGGCGACACCCGCGGGAGCTCGCGCGTGAACGCGGCCCCCTCGACGGTGTCGAGCGAGGACTGCAGGTGCCACGGCACCGCCGCGACCACCACGCGCGGGATCGACATGAGCCGCGAGCGCAGCCGCAGGGTCGCCCTGTTGTGGAGGAACCTCTCCCACCAGCGTCCCACGATGTACTCCGGCACGTACACGACGACCATGTCGCGGGGCGACACGCGGTGGATCGAGCGCACGTGCTCGAGCACGGGTCCCACCATGTCGCGGTACGGCGAGTCGAGGATCACCAGGGGCACGCCGAGGCGCAGCTCGCCCCACTGTCGCTGGAGCTCCTTGGTCGCCCTCGGGTCGACCTGGACCGCGACGGCCTCGAGCGACGAGTGGCGCGCGGCCTTCGCGTACGCGATCGCGCGCAGCGCGGGCCGATGCAGCTGGGCGACGAGGACGATGCCATGGGTCGCGCTGGGCCGCGACGAGGCGCGGTCGTTCGGCTGGATGGTGAGCTGGCGCTTCACGTCGCCGTAGTGCGAGTGGATGCCGCGCATGAGCAGCACGAGGCCCGCGACGAGCACGAGCGCGAACCATGCGCCCGCCGCGAAATTGAAGACGGCGATGACGCTCCAGACCGCGGCGGCCACGATCGCGGCCGCGACGTGCAGGACGCGGGTGCCCTTCATCCGCATGCGCGGCCGGCCGGTGGGCTCGATCGCGATGCGCGCGCTCTGGAGCCGCACCATCGCGAACTGGCTCAGCACGATCGCCGCGAACGCGCCGATGAGGTACATGTGCACGAGCTGCTCGAGGCGGGCGCCAGTGGCGACCACGATCACCGCGGACGCGCCCGCGACCCACAGCACGCCGCCCCGGAACACGAGCCGCTCGCTCTGCTGCGACAGCTGGCGCGGCAGGTACGAGTCGCCCGCGAGGAACGACGTGAGGCGCGAGAAGCGGCGGAACACCGTCGACGCGGCGGCGTAGAGCAGCGCGACCGAGGGGATCGCCACCACCCAGACCGTCCAGCCGGCCTCGAAGATGCGGTCGGTCGCCTGCAGCAGGACGGGACCCGACTGCCAGCCCGACACGCGGTAGCGCCACACCATGAGGGTGACGGCGAGGAACGCGGCCGCGCCGGTCAGCACCGCGAGGATGAGCGTGCGGCCCGCGCGCTTCGCCCGCGGCTCGGCATGCTCGGGCGCGGACGACGCGAGGTGCTCGATGCCGGTGAGCATGACCGCGCCGGAGGCGATCGCGCCCGCGAACGCGATCGCGGACGACCAGGTGGGCTCGGGCGGGTTCGTCGGCGGCACCACGTCGCCGCGGCTCGCGCCGAAGGCGATGACGAGGCCGATGACCAGCAGGAAGCCGAACCACACCACGAGCATCACCCGCGCCCGCTCCCGGATGCCGCGCAGGTTGGCGAGCGTCATGACGGCGATCGCCGCGACCGCCACGGTGGTGTGCCGGTCCCCCACGGCCGGCACCACGTACGCGACGAACTGCGCGATCGCCGCGACGGACACCGCGACGGTGAAGATGTAGTCGACCAGCAGGGACGCGCCGGTGATGAGGGCTGCGGTGGGGCCGAGCTTGTCCGACACGAGGCCGTAGTCGCCGCGCTCGTCGGGACGCTTGCGCACGTTGGAGCGGTAGGCGAAGCCCAGCAGCACCATGATCGCGACGACCGCCAGCGCCATCACCGGCAGGGTCGACTGGACGCCGCCCTTGCGGAGCGCGTCGACCACCGCGTCCGGCGCGTACGCCACGGTCGACAGCAGGCTCGCGCCGAACACCGGCAGCGCCAACCGCGTCTTGAGCCCGACGCGCTGGGCGCGCTCGGTCGCGATCGGTCGCCCGAACACCAGCAGTTTCAGTCCCTCGAGAAACCCTCGCACGTCGCACCATCCTAGGCTCAAGGGGTATACCGTGGGTTGCCGTGCACATCGTGATCATGGGCTGCGGCCGCACGGGGGCGACGCTGGCGACCGAATTCGAGGCCCGCGGCCACACCGTCGCGGTGATCGACCAGTCTGGAGACGCCTTCCGTCGGCTTCCCCCCACCTTCGAGGGACAACGCATCACCGGCATCGGTTTCGACCGCGACACGCTCGTCTCCGCGGGCGTCGAGGACGCGTACGCGTTCGCCGCGGTCTCCGACGGCGACAACTCGAACATCCTGGCCGCGCGTGTCGTGCGCGAGACGTACGGGATCGACAACGTGGTCGCCCGCATCGCCGACTTCGGACGCGCCGAGGTGTACCGCCGGCTCGGCATCCCCACCGTCGCGCCGGTGCCGTGGACCGCCGCGCAGATCGTCTCGCGCCTGCTGCCGGGCGGCTCGGACGCGCTGTACGACGACCCGAGCGCGGGCGTGAGCCTCAGCCGCCTCCCGCTCGACTCGGGCTGGGTGGGCCACCGCTACACGGAGCTCGAGCGCCGCGCGGGCGCCCGCGTCGCGTACCTCGTGCGCTTCGGCGAGCCGCTGCTGCCCGACGCGGACTGCCTCGTCCAGGAGGGCGATGAGGCCTACTTCACGATGGTGCCCGCCACGGGCGCCGACCCGGCCCGCGTGACGGGCCGTTCCCCGGAGGTGTCCCAGTGAAGGTCATGATCGCGGGCGCAGGCTCGGTGGGGCGCTCGATCGCGCGCGACCTGCTCGAGCACGGCCACGAGGTGCTGCTCGTCGACTCGAACCCGGCGGCGATGCGCGTCGCCCAGGTCGCCGAGGCGGAGTGGATGCTCGCGGACGTGTGCGAGATGTCCGCGCTGCGCGACGCGCAGGTGGAGACGATGGACGTCGTGGTGGCCGCGACGGGCGACGACAAGGCCAACCTCGTCGTGTCGTTCCTCGTGAAGACCGAGTTCGGCGTGCCGCGCACCGTCGCGCGCGTCAACAACCCGCGCAACGAGTGGATGTACGACGCGCAGTGGGGCGTCGACGTGGCCGTGTCGACGCCGCGCATCATGACCGCGATGGTCGAGGAGGCGGTCGCCATCGGCGACCTCGTCCGCGTCTTCACGTTCCGCCAGTCCGGCGCCGCCATGGTCGAGGTGACGCTGCCCGCATCGTCCCCCGTCGTGGGCGTGCCGCTGAGCGAGATCCAGTGGCCCGTCGACATCGTGCTCGCCTGCATCATCCGCGGCGACCGCACCATCGCTCCTACCCCGGACGACACGCTCGAGGCTCACGACGAGCTGCTGTTCATCGTGTCGTCGGAGGCGGATCCTGAGTCTCTCGAGCAGCTCCTGCGTCGCGGGCCAGCAGCCATACGCCCCACAGCGTGAGGGCGAACAGCGGCAGCCCCATCGCGAGCTTCGCGGTGCCGAGCGCGGCGACCGCGCCGGCGAGGTAGAGCGGCACCTGCACGAGCAGGCGCAGCGCGAACATGCCCGCGAGGACGGCGGACGCCAGCTGGTAGCGGCGAAGCTCCGCGCGGTCCGCGCGCCAGTGGGTGCCCTCGCCGCGGATGAGGCCCACCACGATGCCGACCACCGGCCAGCGGACCGCCATCGAGACGAGGATGCCGGCGAGGTACGCGGCGTTGAGCCACAGGCCCGGCACGAAGTACCCGGAGGCGTCCCCCGCGCGCCAGGCCCAGATCGCGCCGATGACGACGCCGACCGCGCCGGACACGGCCTGCACGACGGGCGTGCGCTGGACGAGCCGGATGAGGACGAGCACCGCCATGACGGCGCCCGCGGCGATCACGGGGATGCGGAAGCCGCCCCACAGCAGGTAGGCGGCCACGAAGACGATGCCGGGCAGCGAGGACTCGACGAACCCGCGCCAGCCGCCGATCGCCTCGTGGAGGTCGAAGGTCTCCCCGCCCAGCAGGCGCGCCGCGCGGCTGTCCGCGACGGGCTGCTCGCCGCTCATGCGCTCGGGACGAGCTCGTAGCGGGGGTTGTACAGGCGCGGGAGCGCGTCGGTCTCGCACACGCGGCCCTCGAGGCTGAGGTGCGTGCCGGGCGCGATGCCAGGCACCTCGCGGCGGCCCATGAAGATCGCGTCGATGCGGCCGGTGCCGTCCTCGAGCCGCACGGTGAACGCCGGCGGCGCGTCGGACGGCTCGACCTGGATCGCGACGACGCGGCCCGACACGCGGGCGATCCCGCGGGGCGTGACCTCCGCGATCGCGATGGTCGGCGTGTCGGTCACTTCGCGGCCGCCGCGATGGTCACGCCGGTCGAGCCGAAGCCGCCGTCGCCGCGGTGCGAGCCCGGCAGGGCCTCGACCGCGACGAACGCGGCGTGCTCGACGCGCTGGATGACCAGCTGGGCGATGCGGTCGCCACGGGACAGCGTGACGGTCTCGCGCGGGTCGGTGTTGAGCAGGGTCACGGCGATCTCGCCGCGGTAGCCGGCGTCGACCGTGCCGGGCGCGTTGACGATCGTCACGCCACGCTTGGCCGCGAGGCCGGAGCGCGGGTGGACGAACGCGGCGTACCCGTCCGGCAGCGCGATCTTGAGGCCGGTGGGGACGGTCGCCCGCTCCCCCGGCTCGAGCGTCACGTCGATGCGGGTGGTGATGTCCGCGCCCGCGTCACCCGGGTGGGAGTAGTGCGGGAGCGGCACGTCCGGCTCGGTCGTGCTGACGAGGATCTCGAGGTCGGCCATGCGTCAGGCCGCGCACTCCGAGCAGATCGGCTGGTCGTTCTTGAAGCGGGCGAGCTGGCTGCGGTGGTGCACCAGGAAGCAGGACATGCACGTGAACTCGTCCTGCTGCGCGGGCAGCACGCGGACCGAGAGCTCCTCGCCGGACAGGTCCGCGCCCGGGAGCTCGAAGCCCTCCGCCGCCTCGGTCTCGTCCTCGTCGACCACGCCCGAGGTCTTGTCGGCCCGACGAGCCTTGAGCTCCTCGATCGAGTCGGCCGAGATCTCGTCGTCGGTCTTGCGCGGCGCGTCGTAATCCGTTGCCATGCGGCTTGCGTCCCTTCCTCGATGCTTGCGGGGGTTCAATGCCTCACAGGGGCGTTTTGTTCCCGCGCGGCTGACGCATTGTGCCCCATTCGCGCGCGGAGCGCATCTTGTGGCTCCGGCGCGGCGGCGCGACCCGTCTCAGAACGGGCGGGCCCCCGCGCCCGCGAGGGCGTCCCGGAGGGCGTCCCACGCCTCCGGCATGGCCGCGATGAGCATGTCGCCGTCCGCCGGGCCGCCGTCCATCCCGCTCACGCGCACGCCCGCCTCCGCGGCGATGAGCGCGCCGGCCGCGAAGTCCCACGGGTGCAGACCCTGCTCGTAGTAGGCGTCGACCAGGCCCGCGGCGACGTGGACGAGGTCCACCGACGCCGATCCGAGCCGCCGGATGTCCCGCACCTGCGGCAGCAGGCGGGCCACGACCTGCCCCTGGAGCGCACGGCGCTCCGCGATGTACTGGAAGCCGGTGGCGACCAGCGTGCGGTCGAGCGGCGGCGCATCGTCCCTCCGCAGCGCCTGTCCGTCGCGCCACGCCCCCTGCCCGCGTGCGGCGGTCCAGAGCACCCCGGAGCCGTCCATGACGGCGCCCGCCTCGATGGTCCACGCGTGCGGGTGCGGCGGGCCGCTCACGGCCGCGACCGACACCGAGTAGTGCGGGATGCCGTAGAGGTAGTTGACGGTGCCGTCGATCGGGTCGACCACCCAGGTGATGCCCGAGGTGCCGACGACGTCGTCGCCCTCCTCGCCGAGGACACCGTCGTCGGGCCGCAGCTCCGCGAGGCGCTCCCGCAGCAGGCGCTCGGCGGCGATGTCCATCTGCGTGACGACGTCGACGTCCGACGACTTGGTGAGGGCGACCCGCGCCTCGGCGCGACCCTCGTTGATGAGCCGGCCCGCCTCGGAGGCGAGCGCGGAGGCGACGTCGAGCAGCTCGGACGGCGTGGTCATGGCCTCATCGTAGGGGCGGGGGCAATCCGCGTGAACCGGGGTGTCGCGCATCACGTCGGGGTCGCGCGTGGCACCCTGATGCCATGACGCGCCTCACCCTCGTGGGTCCCTCCGAGGACGGCCTTCACCTCGTCGTGGAGGCCGAGTCGGGCGACCGCTTCGAGCTCCCCCTCACCGACGAGCTCCGTCACGCGGTCCGCTACACCAGACCCTCCCGGCCCGCCGCGCAGGCGCCCGAGGAGTCCGAGGCGCCCACGATGACGCCCCGCGAGATCCAGCAGCGCATCCGCGCCGGCCTCACCGCCGCCGAGCTCGCGGAGCTCACCGGCATGAGCCTCGCCGCGATCGAGAAGTACGAGGGCCCGGTCGCCGCCGAGCGCCAATACATCGCGGACCTCGCCCGGGACACGCGCATCGGCCGCGACCCCAGCGCCCCCCAGCTCGGCGAGCTCGTGACGGACCGCCTCGCGGCCCGCGGCGTCGACCCCGAGTCGGTCGAGTGGGACGCGTGGCGCGAGGTCGACGAGCCGTGGAAGGTCGCGGCCGACTACCGCGTCTCCGGCCGCGGCGTGCGCGCCCTGTGGACGTTCGACCACACCGCCCGCACGGTGACCGCCGAGGACGAGGAGGCCCGCTGGCTCTCCGAGACCGAGCTGCTCGACGTGCCGATCCCCCGCCGCCACCTCAGCGCCGTCCGCGAGAACGAGGACGACCCGGCGCGCCCGCTCCAGGCGACGCGCCCGCCGGCCCCGGCCACGGACGCCGTCCCGGTGGTCGCGACGGACGATGCGGCGTCCGAGGAGATCCCGCTGCCCCCGCAGCCGGCCGAGCCCAGCCCGACCGAGCTACTCCTCGACGACCTCGAGCTGCGCCGCGGCACCCGCGAGTCGGTGGCCGAGGACGAGGAGGACGACGAGGACGAGTTCGAGGGCTTCGGTCCCGCGCGCCGCGCGCGCGAGGCGGAGACCGGCTTCACGCACCCCTCGGGCCGCGGCCGGAGCCAGGACGCTCCCGCGGCCGAGAAGACGCCCACGCCCAAGGCCGAGGAGCCCGCCGAGCGGCGCTCGACCAAGCGCGGACGCGCGTCGGTGCCCAGCTGGGACGAGATCGTCTTCGGCGCCAAGAACGACCAGGGCTGAGGCCCGGCGCCCTGCCGCGCGATAGCCCTGCCGCCCCACGATCGACAACGATTACTTGGGGATCGGCGGGTGGAGAACCGCGGCTTTCCTCCCGCGGATCTCCAGATTCACGCATCGGCTCGACCCGGCGCGGAGACGCGGAGACGCAGCTGGTAGTCGGGGACGGGGCGTCCCGGGGCGTCGCGGAGCGCCTACGCCTCGCTGGCGACGAGCAGCGGCACCTGGAGCTCCTCGGGCGTGAGCGAGCCGTGCACGCCGATGAGCCCTAGGGCCTGATCCGACTGCGTGCGGGAGTCGACCACCGTCGCGCGCCCCGCCATCGCGACCACGACCTCGCCGATCCGGTCCTCGACGTGCCCCGACACGGGCCCGAACAGGCCCAGCCCGACGGCCTCGTCGCGCAGGAGCACGGCGGCGTCGTCACCGAGCACGTCGCGCCAACGCTCCGCGACCGCGGGCGCCTCCGTCGCATCGTCCATGTGCAGGTGCAGCGCGCGCGGCTCCCCCGCCACGAGGCGGACGCCGCGCGCGAGCTCGGGCACGGCGCCGACGTCCCAGCGCGGCGCGCCGGTGACGTCGACCATGCCGTGGTCGGCGGTCACCACCATCGCGGCGTGGCGCGGCAGGCGCGCGCGCAGGCGGCGCAGCTCCTGGTCGACGTCCTCGAGCGCGGCGACCCACGCGTCGGACTGCCAGCCGTGCTTGTGGCCCGCGGCGTCGATGTCGCCCCAGTACAGGTACGTGAGCCCGGGCCGGCGGGCGCGCTGGATCGCCTCGTCGACGCGGTCGGAGAGGCGCTCGGCGCCCACGAAGTCGCCGCCGGCGAGCGCGGCGCGCGTGAGGCCCGAGCCGGCGAAGCGGCGCTTGCCGAGCGACGCGACGGCGAGGCCTCCCTCGTGCGCGACGCGCATGAGCGAGGGCTCGCGCTGCCAGTCGTCGGGGTCGCCCGCGCCCTCCCACGACACGAGGTTCGCGGCCTCGCCCGTCGCGGGGTTGTGCGCGGTGTACCCGGTCATGCCGGTCGCGCCCGAGGCGCGTCCCGTGCCGAACAGCGCGAGCGACGTCGCGGTCGTGGTGGGGAATCCCGCCGTGACGATGCCGGACTCGGTCGAGCGCAGGAACGGCGCGTGGCCGCGGCGGGCGTCGAGCTGGTGGTGGCCGAGGCCGTCGAGCAGCACCACGACGGCGTGGTCCGCGTGCGGGATGCCGAGCCGGACCCGGTCCGCCTCGGCGTCGCGCGCGGCGACCGCGTCGCCCGCCCCGACCGCGGCCAGGGCGCCCGGCAGCACCGCGCCGAGCTCGAGCCCGCCGTAGTCCGGGAGCGACAGCCCGGCCGCGGCCAGGCGGTCGGCAGGAGTCACCCCCGCGCCCCGATGGCGCTCTGGAGCACGGACGCGAAGTCCTGGAGCGCACGGATCGAGTCCTCGCCGTCGGCGATGAGGCTCACGCGCACGAGGATGTCGTCGGACGTGAGGTTGCCCGTGTAGCCGTGGTCGGCCTCGCAGCTCTCGTCGCCGCAGGAGGCGGGCTCGAGGTCGACGCGCGAGTGCACCGAGCCGCCCACCGCGAGCACGAGCTCGCTGGGGAGGTCGCCCTCGGAGAAGCGCTCGGGCTCGTGCACCACGTGCGTCATCGCGGTGTTGCGGATCGCCGCCAGCGCGGTCGTCTCGACCGTCGCGGAGGCCTCGTGGCGGCCGTCGCCCGTGTGGCCGGCACCGTCGTCCATGTGGACGCGCAGGAGGCGCGTGTCGGTGATGACCAGCACGGTCATGTGTCGGCGGACCTCGCGGTCGTCGAACGTGGTCTCGGCGTGGACGAAGTGGGCGCGCACGGTCTCCGCGCCGATCGCGGAGCGGAGCACCGCGGTGGCGAGCGCCGGGTAGTACCCCGCGATCTTCACCGCCTGGTCGAGGGTCTGGGCCATGGCCGATATTCTCTCACCTTCGTGGGCACCCGACCCCCGCCGTCCCCAGGGACGATGCGCGGTCCGGCCGGGCGCCCCGCGAGCCTGTGCGCACGTGTCCGACGGACGCGAGACAATACGGGCTGGATCCGGACCCCGAAGAGACGAGGTGGCAGATGTCCGACGCGCCCGACGCGCAGATCGTCGACATCGACGTCAGCGCCGAGATGGAGGCGTCGTTCCTCGAGTACGCGTACTCGGTGATCTACTCCCGCGCGCTTCCCGATGCCCGCGACGGCCTCAAGCCCGTCCAGCGGCGCATCGTCTACATGATGCAGGACATGGGCCTGCGCCCCGAGCGCGGCTACGTGAAGTCCGCGCGCGTCGTCGGCGAGGTCATGGGAAAGCTCCACCCCCATGGCGACTCCGCGATCTACGACGCGCTGGTGCGCATGGCGCAGTCCTGGTCGCTGCGCCTGCCGCTGGTCGACGGCCACGGCAACTTCGGCTCGCTCGACGACGGCCCCGCGGCCTCCCGCTACACCGAGTGCCGCCTCGACCCGGCCTCGCTCGCGATGACGGAGAACCTCGACGAGGACGTCGTGGACTTCGTCCCCAACTACGACAACAAGCTCACGCAGCCGGCGGTGCTGCCCTCGGCCGTGCCGAACCTGCTGGTCAACGGCGCCGCGGGCATCGCCGTGGGCATGGCGACCAACATGGCGCCGCACAACCTCGTCGAGGTCGTCTCCGCTGCGCGCCACCTGCTGGCGAACCCGGGCGCCTCGCTCGACGAGCTCATGCGCTTCGTGCCGGGCCCCGACCTGCCCACCGGCGGCAAGATCGTCGGCCTCGACGGCGTCAAGGAGGCCTACGCCTCCGGCCGTGGCAAGTTCATCACCCGCGCGACCACGCGCATCGAGAAGGTCACGCCGCGCCGCCAGGGCATCATCGTCACCGAGCTGCCGTACATGGTCGGGCCGGAGAAGGTCATCGAGAAGATCAAGGACGGCGTCTCGGCAAAGAAGCTCGAGGGCATCTCCGCGGTCACCGACCTCACGGACCGCCACCACGGCCTGCGCCTCGTCATCGAGATCAAGAACGGCTTCAACCCCGAGGCCGTGCTCGAGAAGCTCTACAAGGTCACGCCGCTCGAGGAGTCCTTCTCCATCAACAACGTCGCGCTCGTCGACGGCGAACCCCGCACGCTCGGGCTCAAGGAGATGCTGCGTGTGTGGGTCGACCACCGCCTCGAGGTGGTGCGCCGCCGCTCGGCCTTCCGCCTCAAGGCGCGCCAGGACCGCCTGCACCTGGTCGACGGCCTCCTCATCGCGATCCTCGACATCGACGAGGTCATCCAGATCATCCGGGCGTCGGACGATACGGCCACGGCGCGCGAGCGCCTGCGCACCGCGTTCGACCTGTCCGAGATCCAGGCCGACTACATCCTCGAGCTGCGCCTACGCCGCCTCACCAAGTTCTCGCGCCTCGAGCTCGAGAACGAGAAGGCCCAGCTGCTCGCGGAGATCGCCGAGCTCGAGGAGATCCTCCGCTCCGACGCGGTGCTGCGCGACGTCGTCGGCACCGAGATGGACGCCGCGGCCGCCAGGTACGGCACCCCGCGCCGCACCATCCTGCTCGCGGACGGCGGCGCGGTCTCCTCCGCCGCCTCCGTCGCGTCCGGCGCCAAGACGGGCGCGAAGGCGCCGGCGCTGTCCCTCGAGATCGAGGACACGCCCTGCTACGCGATGCTGTCCACCACTGGCCTCGCCGCGCGTACCGCCGAGGACGAGGCGCCCTCGCGCGAGGGCCGCCGCTCGGCGCACGATGCGCTGCGCAGCGTCGTGCACGCCTCGGCCCGCGCGGACGTTGGCGTCGTGACGAGCCTCGGCCGCATCGTGCGCCTGTCGCTGCTCGACGTGCCCGCGCTGCCGGCGAGCCAGGAGCCCCCGTCGCTGGGCGGCGGCACGCCGATCGCGGAGCTCGTGGTCCTCGAGAAGGGCGAGGAGGCCGTGGGCCTCGTGCCGCTCGACGGCACGACCCCGCTCGCGCTCGGCACCCGCCTTGGCGTCGTCAAGCGCGTCAAGGCGGACGACATCCCGAACAAGGACGCGTGGGAGGCCATCGCGCTCCAGGACGGCGACGTCGTCGTGGGCGCGGGCGCCGGCGCGGACGGCGACGACCTGGTCTTCATCACGGACGACGCGAGCATGCTCCACTTCGATGCCAAGAACGTGCGGCCCCAGGGGCGTGCGGGCGGCGGCATGGCCGGCATCAAGATGGCCCCGGGCGCCAAGGTGGTCTTCTTCGGCATCGTCCGGGCGGGCACCGAGGGAGCGGTCGCGACCATCGCGGGCCCGTCGGACGGCCTGCCCGGCGTCGCCGCGGGCTCCGCCAAGTGGACGCCGATGAGCGAGTTCCCCGCCAAGGGACGCGCCACGGGAGGCGTGCGCGCGCACCGCTTCCTCAAGGGCGAGGACGCCCTGCTCCTCGCGTGGGCCGGCCCCACTCCCCCGCGTGCCGCGACGTCCGCGGGCCAGCCGGTCGACCTGCCGGACGAGCCCGGCAAGCGCGACGGCTCCGGCGTGACCCTGCCGACCCCGGTCGCCGGGCTGGGGTGATGACGGGCCGCGTCGAGTACCGCAGCGACGTCCGCCCCACGGCGGCGCAGTACATCGACGCGGCGCGGCGGTCGACGCTCGGCGAGCGGCTGCCGGTCGACGAGCCCGAGCTCATCCAGGAGGCGCTCGACCGTTCCGACATCGTCGTCACGGCGTGGGACGGCGAGCGCCTCGTCGGCTTCCTGCGCGCCATCACCGACTTCCGTCTCATCTGCTACCTGCAGGAGCTGGGCGTCGACGCGGACCGCCAGCGCGAGGGCATCGGGCTCGCCCTCCAGGTGGAGATGCGCGCGCTGCTCGGGCCGCGGTGCAAGATCCGCGTGTCCGAGGCGCCCGGCGCGGCGGGCTACTACGCGCGCCACGGCTACGCGCGCCACGACCGCTCGTGGGAGCTCCTCCCGGGCGACCCGCTGGTCTGACCGGCTCCGCCCGGTCTCCCCCGCACCCGCCTTCCGCCCGCGCTGCGCGCAACCGGCGTACGAGAGCAGGCTTGCGCGCATCGTCCCTGGTCACTCGGCCCAAGGGCGAGCGGGTACGCCGGTTCCAGCGGGGGCGGCGTGCGGTCGGACGAGCAGTGAGGGGTGGAGCGAGGCGTGCGGCGGGACGATGCGGGACCGGGTCAGACGGCGGACGCGCCGCCTACGGTCGAGCCCTCGATCGCCGAGCCCCCGTCCACCGTCTCTTCCGCCGCGCCGCTGATGCGCGCCTGGCGGAGCCGCACCCCGTCGGCGACCAGGAGCACGTCGCCGCGGAAGAACCGCAGCAGCCACAGCACCGCATCGACGTTCGGGTCGTGCTGGATCCGCGCGGGCGCTCCGGCTCCCGCGCGCGCGGAGCGGCTGCCGATGACGTCGAGCACCGAGTGCACCGCGAGCGTGTACTGGCCCCGGAGCACGGCCTCGAGCGGCCGCGCGACCTTGCGGTAGCGGACCTTGACCCCGGCCTCCCCCGCCTCGACGTCGGCCCGGTGCCCCACCTCGGCGGTGCGGCGCACGTAGAGGCCCTTCTTCGGGAGGATGCGCGCGACGGCCACGCCGCGCCGCAGCGCGATCTCGAGCGCGAAGGCGAGGCCGTAGCCCGACGCCTCCCCGGTGTTCGAGAAGACTGCGACGTCGCCCTCGACCTCGTGGGGCCGCATCACCAGCACCGCGACGGTCGGGTGGCCGTTCTCGGCGGCGTCGATCGCGCCGTTAACGGCGAGGTGGAGGAAGCGCCGCCGCCGGAGCGGCTCCGGGACCGCCACCAGGCGGCAGCCCAGGTCCGCGGCCCGCACGATCGCCTCGCGCACATCGCCGCGGATGAGGCCGCCGTCGACCAGCTCGACGTCCGGCACCAGCTCGCGGAACCGCTCGGCGTCGTCGAAGAGCGCATCGCTGCTCAGCACCACGATCGAGGCCGCGGCGCTCGCGATGCGCGCGATCGCCCGGTCGCTGAGCCGGTGCGCGTCGAGGACCGCGACCCGCCGCGTCCGCTCGATGACGCCGCTCACGCCGCACCCCCCGCGAGCTGCGCGAGCCGGGTCTCGACGACCGCCTCCCACTGCCGCGCCCGCCGCCGGGTCTCCACCACCACGAGGGCCGAGCCGCCGGCCATCGCGGCGACCCACGCGGCCTCGCGGCGGCGTCCCGCGAGCGTCAGCGCCGCCGCACCCGCGAGCCCCTGGACCACGCCCCCGAGGGCCCCGGCGTACGAGCGCGCGTACGCGAGCATCAGGCCGAGCGCGACCGGGTCGTCGCCGGCCATGACGGCCCGCGCATCGTCCGCCGTGAGGCGCCGCGGGCCCAGCACGCTGCGGCCCATCCACGGCAGTGCCGGATCGATGCGGCGATAGCCCGACGGTCCCACTGTGCCCTCCGCTCCCGGCGCCGCGCGCCGCCTCAGGACTGGTCGAACGCCCACTTGGGGTCGGTGATGAGCTTCCCGATCACCAGTCCTACCAGGATCGACAGCACGATGAGGACGACCTGCAGGATCGACCCGATGGTGGCGTTGTAGTCGCCCTGGTTGAGGCTGACGACGGACTGGAACGCGAGCACGCCGGGGATCATCACGAGCACGGCCGGCACCTGGAGGGTGATGATGGGCGACGGGGTGCGCGGCGCGGCCGCCGCGGCGAGGACCCCGACGAGCACGCACGCGAGCACGGTCGCCATCTGGATGATCACGCCGTTGTCGATGAGCAGCAGGCGCGCGGTGTTCGACACCATCCCGATGAGCGCGGCGGACAGCGCCATGCGCATCGGCGAGTTGAACATGAGCGCGAAGCCGAGCACGCCGACCAGGCTCGCGACCGCCATCATCGCGTAGTGCGGCACCGGGTCGAGCGGGATCGGCTCCCGCGTGCTGGTGTCGAGCGCGCCGATCAGCGTCATGGCCCACACCGACAGCGCCGCCCCCACGATCATCATCGTGGCGAACACCAGGCGCGATATCCCCGCGGAGAAGTCCAGCTTCGCGAGGTCGAGGGCCGCGGTGATGAGCGGGAACCCGGGCAGGAGGAACAGCGTGCACGCGATGTAGCCGGACGCGTGGACGTCGACCGCGGCGCCGAAGATCCCGTAGAGCGCGACGGACGCGAGGTACAGGCCGCAGGCGAGCGCCGCGGCGGCCATCGTCGTGCCGAAGGGGTTGAAGGAACGATGCGCGAGGGCCCGGCGCAGGAACTGGCCGCCGGTGGCGGCGCCCAGCACCGCGAGCACCTCGAGCGGCCGGGCGTTGTTGAGCACCGCGAAGGCCGCGCAGGCGGCGCCGGCGGAGAGCGCGTTGACGGCCGGGTGGTAGAGCGCGGGCTTGGTCTCGATCCGGTCGAGCGCCGCGTGCACCTCGTCGACGGTGGTGCGCTCCGGGATCGCGGTGCGGAAGTCGTCGAGCAGCGCGATGCGCTCGGCGTTGACGCCGAAGCGGCGCACCTCCGTCACCTCGGTGCGGAAGATCGAGCCGCGATGCGTGGTCGCCGTGATCTCCGTGAGGGTCACCGCCGCGGTGTGCCGGTCGATACCGAGCGCGTGGGCGACGGCCGCCATCGCCTCCTTGACGCGGTAGCTCGCGGTGCCCGCCGCCAGCATCATGCGGCCGACGCGGAGGATGGCCCCGGACTGCTGGATGAGTCCGACGGGCTCGAGCGAGTGCTCGGGGTCCCGGGGGTTCACACGTTCGTCGGCCATCTCATCCCTCTGGTCGTCGGCACGGCGGCTCGGTGCCGGCGCCATCTCTGGTCGGGGGGACTTCAGACAATCATTGTGGCAAAGGACCGCCGGGACCCGGCGGACGGGCGGCTAGCGCGGCGTGCCGACGCGGCGGTGCCAGTCGCGCACGCGACGGAGGCGCTCGCGGTGGATCGCACGGTCGGCCCGGTCGAGGCCGACCACGACCGCTCCCCCGACCAGCACCGATGCGACAACCGCACCGGTCCCGGCCGAGCCGAGGACCAGCCCCGCCACGACTGCCGCGACGAGCGCGACCCCCAGGAGCGTGAGCCCGAAGCCGCGGGCGGCGCGCTCGCGCATCCACAGCTCGTCGATGAAGTCGACCTCACGGTCCGCCTCGTCGAGCTCGTGCTCGAGCTGCGGGCAGCGCGCGGGGAGGCCGATCGGCGACGCGTCTCGGAAGACGCTCGCGCTCCCCGCCGGCCGCACACGCGGCCGGGCGTGGAAGCCGTAGGGGTGGACGGGGCACGGCGGCGCGCCCTCGTGGCTCTCGGGCGCCCGGCCCGGCAGGCCGCTCATGCGTCGATCCGCGAGTGGTCGAGCGAGGCGGCGCCCGCGATGATGAAGTCCCGTCGCGGCGCGACGTCGTTGCCCATGAGCAGCTCGAACACGCGCTCCGCCGCCGCGGCATCCGCGCTGGTGACGCGGCGCAGCGTGCGGTGCCCGGGGTCCATGGTGGTCTCCGCGAGCTGGTCCGCGTCCATCTCACCCAGGCCCTTGTAGCGCTGGATGTCCTCCTTGTACTTGCGGCCCGCGCGCTTGAGGTCGCGCAGCGTCTCCTGGAGCTCCTTCTCGGAGTACGTGTAGATGTACTCCTTCTCGCGGCGCGCGGAGCCGGAGACCTCGACGCGGTGCAGCGGCGGCACGGCGGCGAACACGCGGCCCGCGTCGACGAGGGGGCGCATGTAGCGGAAGAACAGCGTGAGCAGCAGGGTGCGGATGTGGGCGCCGTCGACGTCCGCGTCCGTCATGAGGATGATCTTGCCGTAGCGCGCGGCCTCGAGGTCGAACGTGCGGCCCGAGCCCGCGCCGACGACCTGGATGATCGACGCGCACTCGGCGTTGTGCAGCATGTCCGTGACGGACGCCTTCTGCACGTTGAGGATCTTGCCGCGGATGGGCAGCAGCGCCTGGAAGTCGGAGCGTCGCGCGAGCTTCGCGGTGCCGAGCGCCGAGTCGCCCTCGACGATGAACAGCTCGGACTGCTCGACGTCGTTGGAGCGGCAGTCCGCGAGCTTCGCGGGCAGCGAGGAGGTCTCGAGCGCGTTCTTGCGGCGCGAGATCTCCTTCTGCTTGCGTGCGGCCACGCGGGCTCGCATCTCGGCGACGACCTTCTCGAGGACGGTGTTGGCCTGCGCCTTCGTGTCGCGCTTGCTCGACGTGAGGATCGCGGTGAGCTCCTGCTCGACCACCTTGGCGACGATGCCGCGCACGGGTCCGGTGCCGAGCACCTCCTTGGTCTGGCCCTCGAACTGCGGCTCGGGGATCCGGACCGTCACCACCGCGGTGAGGCCCGCCATGATGTCGTCCTTCTCGATGCGCTCGGCGCCGTCCTTGCCGGTGAGCTTGAGGCGCCGCGCGTTCGCGGCGATCTGCGCGCGCAGCACCTTGACCAGGCCGGCCTCGAAGCCGGCCAGGTGGGTGCCGCCCTTGGGCGTCGAGATGATGTTGACGAAGGACCGGGTCTCGGTCTCGTAGCCGGTGCCCCAGCGCAGCGCCACGTCGACGCGGCACTCGCGCTCGACCTCCTCGGACACGAGGTGGCCGTTCGGCTTGAGGACCGGGACGGTCTCCGTGTACGTGCCCTCACCGGTGAGCTCCCACGTGTCGGTGACGGCCGCGTCCGAGGCGATGAAGTCGACGAAGTCGCGGGCGCCGCCCTCGTAGCGGAACTCCTCCTCGTGCGGCTCGGCCGGGTTGCGCTCGTCGCGCACGACGAGCGTGAGCCCGGGCACGAGGAACGCGGTCTGGCGGGCGCGCACGAGCAGATCGTCGTACGTGAACGATGCGGTCTTGTTGAAGATCTGACGGTCCGCCCAGTACCGGATCCGGGTGCCGGTGCGGGCCTTGGCCACCTTGCCGACGATCGCGAGCTCGGAGCCCGTGACGAAGGGCACGAAGTCCGCGTCCGGGACCGGGCCGCTGGCCGGGTCCTTGAAGTAGCCGGGCTCGCCCCGGCGGAAGCCCATGTGGTGGGTCTTGCCGCCGCGGTCGACCCACACGTCGAGCCGCTCGGACAGCGCGTTCACCACCGAGGCGCCGACGCCGTGGAGGCCGCCCGACGCGGCGTACGAGCCGCCGCCGAACTTGCCGCCCGCGTGGAGCTTGGTCATGACGACCTCGACGCCGGTGAGCCCGGTCTTGGGCTCGACGTCGACGGGGATGCCGCGGCCGAAGTCGCGCACCTCCACCGAGTCGTCGGGGTGCAGCACGATCTCGATCCGGTCGCCGAAGCCGCCGAGGGCCTCGTCCACGGAGTTGTCGATGATCTCCCACAGGCAGTGCATGAGGCCCCGCGAGTCCGTGGTGCCGATGTACATGCCGGGTCGCTTGCGCACCGCCTCGAGGCCCTCGAGGACGGACAGGTGCCTAGCGGAGTAGTCGTTCGCCACGGCGGACATCCTAGTTGGGCCGTCCGACGGCGACGCGCCGCCGCACCGCTGAGCGTGCGGATGAAATGCGGACGTGGGAGCGTTAGCCCTGGCAGGAAGGGGCCCAAGTGACGATGACGGTGGAGCGGGAGATCTCGCCCTGGGGCGTGGCGCAACGCGCCCTGGTGGCGATCGGGGCGGTGCTGGCGATCGTCGGCGCGGCGTGGGGATCGGGTGCCTTCGGCGGCACCCCGATCGAGGAGGCGGCGGACGGCGTCCTCGCCTCGGACGCGACGCTGCTCGCGCCCGCCACCCCCGCCTTCGGCGTGTGGTCCGTGATCTACGCGGCGCTCGCCGTGTTCGCCGTGGTCCAGGCCCTGCCGACGCTCGGCTCCAGCCCCCGCCTCCGGGGCATCGCGTGGCCCGTGCTCGCCGCGATGGTGCTCAACGCCGCGTGGATCTACGTGGTCCAGCGCGAATGGCTCGCGGCGTCCGTCGGCGTGCTCGCGGCGATCCTCGTCGCGCTCGGCTTCGCGGCCGCGCGGCTGTGCCGCGCACGCCCCGCGTCGTTCCTCGTCGCCGCCGTGTCGGACGCCCCCGTCGGGCTCTACCTCGGCTGGGCCACGGTCGCGACCGTCGCCAACATCACCGCCGTCGCCGCGTGGTGGCTGGGCAGCGACCCGGGCGACGGCATGCCGGTCGCGGTCGGCGTCCTGGTCGCCACGGGCTTCCTCGGCATCGCGATGGTCCGCGACCTGTCGATCTCCCCCGTGCTCGCGTGGACCACCACGGCCACCCTCGCGTGGGGCCTCGCCTGGATCGGAGAGGGCCGGCTCCACGGCACCCCCGAGGACACGATCGTCGGGTGGACCGCGATCGGCGCCGCCGGCGCCATCGTGCTCACCACGGCCGTCACGACCGTCGCCACCCACGTGCGCGTGCTGCGGTGGGCGCGCCACCAGCGGGAGCGCGGCTAGGCCGGTCCCTGCCCGCGCGGGCGGCGGCGCACCGAGGACATCGCCACGTTGTCGTGCTTGATGAAGAAGCCGAGGTCCTGGTAGAGGTGCAGTCCGGCCGGGCTCGCGTGGAGCTCGACCACTTCAATGCCGCGCCGGTCGGTCTCGTCGAGCAGCGCCTCCATGATCGCCCGGGCGTAGCCCTTGCGCTGGTGCTGCGGCGCGGTCGACACCCACTGGATGTAGCCCATCTGGTGCGCATCCGCGCCGGGGCGTGCGAGCCGGGGCGCGACGTTGACGAGCCCGCAGGCCGCCAGGCCGCCCTCGGGGGCGTCGATCACCATGCCGAAGAGGTCCTTGTCGAGCCGCTCGCGCACCATGCGCGTCGACTCCACCGCCCATGTGGGCGTGGGCTTGGCGCCCACCGCCTTGTACATGAGCGCGCCGAGGTGGACGATCTCGGCGGCGTCCGCCGTGACGGCAGGGCGGACCTCGATCACGTCAGCGCCATGCGACGGCCACGACGATGTTGACGAGCGTCAGGCCGGAGACGATCCAGAAGGGCGTGACGGGGTTCTCGCGCTTGCGCGTGGCCTCCGCGATGCCGACGATCGCGAGCGCGACGAGCAGCTTGACCGCGATCTTGACGTGGTCGACCTCGAAGTCGTCCACCTGGCCGGCGCGGATCTCCGCGAGCGCGACGAGGCCCAGGCCGGTGAGCAGCTGCGCCCGCGCACCCCAGACCATCACCATAGTGATCCGCTTGGTGTCGGCCTTGAGCTGCTCGAGGGCGGGGCCGAGGATCGCGGCTAGGCCCACGAAGTGGAGCACCAGCAGGGCGTAGCGAAGGACGGTCACGGTGGCACTCCTCGGGGTCGGGTCGGACGGCACGATGCTACTGCCTGCCGCCTCCTGCCCCGATCGCCCCTTCCACCAGGCGCGTCGCGGTGCGACGATGAGCCCATGGCGCACGACGCGCCGGGACGCGGGGGGCGCTTCCCGTCCGGGCCGCCGCAGCACCTCCTCGCCCGACCCGGCGGCGCAGGGGGCGTCGCCGCGCGCACGCGGGGACGGCGATCCAGGTGAGCGAGATGCGAGAGTCGCCGCGCCTCGTGGGGCGCGAGAGCGAGATGGGCATCCTCGCCGAGGCCCTCGCCTCGGGATCCCGCGGCGAGCCCGCCGCGGTGATCGTCCGCGGCGAGGCCGGCATCGGCAAGTCGCGGCTCGTGAGGGAGGCCGTGGCGCGCGCCCGCGCGATGCCCTCGACGGTGGTCGCCACCGGGGCCAGCGTCGACGCGGGGACCGTGGGGGCGCCGTTCGGCGCGGTCCGCCGCCTGCTGCACGAGCTCGCGTGCGAGGTGGGCGTGGTCGGGCTCGGCGAGGCGGCCGGCAGCGCCCGGGTGCGCGCGACGCTCGCCCGCCTCGTCCCCGAGCTGGACGAGGGCGGCGACGCTCCCCCGCCGACGGGGGCCGACTTCGTCTCCGAGGCCGTCGAGCGCGTCATCGAGCACCTCTCCGCGGACCGTCACCTCGTGCTCGTCCTCGAGGACCTCCACTGGGCGGACGATGCGACCCGCGCCATGGTGCGCACGCTCGCCGCGACGCTGCGCGGGAGCCGGCTCACGCTCCTCCTCACGTACCGGGCCGACGACGTCTCACGCGGCCACCCCCTCCGCGCCGTCATCGCGGAGCTCGAGCGCAACCGGGCGATCCGCACGCTCGACGTGGGCAGGCTCGAGCGCCACGAGGTCGCCGAGCAGATCCGCCTGCTCACGGGATCCGAGCCGCCCGCCGCCACCGTCGCCGCGGTGCACGCCCGCGCCGAGGGTGTCCCGCTCTACGTCGAGGAGCTCGTGCTGGGACCGGACGGTCCGCTCGGCGGCACGCTCGAGGACATCGTGCTGGCACGCTACGAGCGCCTCGGCACCGAGGCGCAGGAGGTGGCGCGGCTGCTCAGCGTCGCCGGCGAGCGCGTGGACGATGCGCTGCTCGCCGAGGCGTGGACGGGCGACGAGGAGAGCCTCTCGCGGGGGCTGCGCGACGCGCTTGCCGCGGGCGCCCTGCGCGCCGACGGGCAGTCCCTGGCCTTCCACCACGCCCTGCTGCGCGAGGCCGTCTACGGCGAGCTGCTGCCGCGGGAGCGCGTCGCCGCGCACCGCACGTTCGCGGCGATCTTCCAGCGCCTCGTCGACGCCGGCGACACCGCGCTCGCGGCGGGCGCCGCGCACCACTGGGCCGCCGCCCACGACCTCGACCGCGCGTTCGCCGCGACGGTCGTCGCCGTCGACGCCGCGCGGGGCGAGTACGCCGTCGCGACCGCCGCGCGACTCGGCGAGCAGCTGCTCGAGCTGTGGGACCGGACCACCGACCCCGAGGGCGTCGTGGGGCTGTCCGAGCTCGCGGTCCGCTGCCAGGTGGCCGAGGACCTCCGCGACGCCGGCCAGGGCCGCGCCGCGATGCGCGTGATCGAGCACGCGCTCGCCGCCGCGCCCGACGACGGCGCCGAGCTCGAGCGGGCGCGCCTCCACGCCGCCGCCATGTCGCTCGCCGCGGAGCACGTGGGCGACGGCGCGGCCGCGGCGCACCTCGCCCCGCTCGAGGCGCTGCTGGGCGACCGCGACGACCCGGCCGCCCTGCCGTACCGCGTGCAGGCGCTCGCGACCCGCGCGCACGTCGCCGGCGCGCCGGAGTCCGCCGCGCTCGCGGACGCGTGCGTCGCCCTCGCCTCCCGGTCCGCCGACCCGGCGGTGGTGTCGATGGCGCTGTGCAAGCGCGCGGTCGTGCGCTGCCGCGAGGGCGGCTACGAGGACGCGCTGGTCGACCTCCGGGAGGCGCTCGAGGTCGACGGGGGTGCGATGCTGTGGGGACGCTGCGCCACGGCCAACGTGGTCGACACCCTCAACCGGCTCGGCCGCTACGACGACGCGGTCGAGGCCGGCCTCACCGCCCTGACGGAGGCGATCGACGAGGGCCTCGAGCGCTCGATCGGCGCGCCCATCGCCGCGAACGTCGCGGAGGCGCTCGTCAACGCCGGCCGCGGGGACGAGGCGCTCCCCCACCTGCGCCGCTCGGCCGCGCTGCTGCGGGGCGAGTCCCCGCGGTGGGAGGAGTTCCTGCTCGAGCTCGAGGCGCTGGCCGCGCTGTGGGACGGACGCCTCGACGCCGCCGAGGAGGTGCTCGCCCGCGCGGAACCGCTGGTCGCGCGCCCCGAGGACGACGCCGAGGCCGCCTTCAACTGGGCCGGGCTCACCGTCGACGCCGCGCTCGCCCGCGCGGCGCAGGCCTCTCCCGTCGAGTCCCTGCGTCTGCGCGAGGCCGCCCTGGCCGACGCGCGGCGGCTGCTCCACCCGGAGGCGCTGCGGGAGGTGTCGGCGACGCCGCTGCTCCTGCTCGCGGCGTGCCGCGCGATCGCCTCCGCACGCGCCGCACGCATCGACGCCGACGCGGAGCTCGACGCCCGGGTGCGCGAGATCCGCGACGCGCAGCCGCCGCACCCGGCCACCGCGCACACGGCCGCGATCGCGTCGGCGCTGCTCGCCGAGGACGACGTCACCGCCGCCTGGCGGGCCGCGGTCGACGCGTGCGAGGCCGGCGGCCCGCCCCGCCGGCTCCTCCACGAGTCCCGGCTCCGGCTCGCACTGTCCGCGCGCCGCGACGGCGACCGGCGCACGGCCGACGACCTGCTCGCCCGGGTCGCGCGCGAGGCGCCCGAGGAGGGCGCCGCCCTCATCGGCCGCTGGGCCCGCGAGGCGATGTCCCGCCGCGACGCGGAGCCGTCGGGGCTCGGCACCCTCACCGCCCGCGAGCGCGAGGTGCTCGCGCTCGTCGCCTCCGGCATGACCAACCCGCAGATCGGCACGCGCCTCCACATCGCGTCCAAGACGGCCAGCGTCCACGTGTCCGCGATCCTCGCGAAGATCGGTGCCGCCAACCGGGCCGAGGCCGCGGCGTGGTTCGCCGCGCATCGTCGCGATGCCGCGTGACCCGTCTCCGCCGTCGGGACCTGCCCCCGACCAGGCGCATCGTCCCCGCAGCGCCTAGCGTAGGAGGACCATGGACGCGCTCGAGAGCCTGATCGCGGAGGCCACCGACACCCTCTGGACGTGGGCGGTGCTGCCGGTCGTCGCGGTGCTCGGGCTGTACTTCACGTTCCGCTCCGGCGTCGTCCAGGTGCGGCTCTTCCCGCGCATGGTGAAGGGGCTCACGGACCGCACCCCCACGGACGCCGCGGGCCGCCCCCAGTCGCTGTCGGCGTTCCAGGCCTTCACGGTGTCGGCGGCGTCGCGCGTCGGCATCGGCAACATCGCCGGGGTCGGCACCGCGATCGCGGTCGGCGGGCCCGGCGCGATCGCGTGGATGTGGCTCATGGCGCTCGTGGGCGCGGCGACGAGCTTCATCGAGGCGACGCTCGCGCAGCTGTACAAGCACCGCGACCCCTCCGGCTTCCGCGGCGGTCCCGCGTACTACGTCGAGCGCGGCCTGCGCGCCCGCTGGCTCGGCATCGTCCTGGCGGTGGTGCTCATCGCCGCGGCACCGTTCGCGGTCACGATGCTCCAGTCCTTCACGATCGCGGAGGCCGTCACCGGCAGCTTCACGGGCGGCGCGCCCGGCTGGGTGGCTCCCGCGGTGGCCCTCACGGTCGCGGCCCTCACCGCCGGGGTGATCTTCGGCGGCGCGCACCGCATCGCGCTGGTGACGGAGACGCTCGTGCCGCTCATGGCGCTGCTGTACCTCGGCCTGGGGCTGGTGATCGTCGTCCTGCACGTGGACGCGATCGGTCCCATGCTGTCGGCGATCTTCGAGGACGCGGTGTCCGGCGAGGCGGTCGCGGGCGGCGCGCTCGGCACCGTCATCCTCACGGGCGTCCAGCGCGGGATGTTCTCGAACGAGGCCGGCTTCGGCACCGCCCCGAACGCGGCCGCGAGCGCCGCGACCACCCACCCGGTCAAGCAGGGGCTGGTGCAGTCGCTCGGCGTCTACTTCGACACGTTCCTCGTGTGCTCGATCACCGCCTTCATCATCCTCGTCACGCGTCCCGACCTCGAGACGGCCGAGCCGGGCATCGCCCTCACGCACGATGCGGTGGTGGGCTCGCTGGGCAGCTGGGCGGGGGCGCTGCTGTCGGTGATCGTGTTCCTGCTCGCCTTCAGCACGATCCTGGGCCTGTACTTCTACGGCGAGTCGAACATCGAGTACATCACCGGCCGCCCCGCGGCCTTGGCGGGCTACCGCATCGCGGTCATCGCGCTCGTGGCGATCGGCGGGCTCGTGTCGGCGTCGCTGGTGTGGTCCCTCGCGGATCTGCTGCTCGGCGTGCTGGCGCTGCTCAACCTCATCGCGCTCGCGCCGCTCTCCCGTCACGTCTTCGCCCTGCTCAGGGACTTCACGGCGCAGGAGCGCGCGGGCCGCGACCCGGTCTACACGCGCGACCGCGTGCCCGGCATCCCGGGGGTCGAGGTCTGGGAGGACGAGCGTTCCGTGACCGGCCTTCCGCCCCAGGACGAGGCCACCCGGACCTGACCACCCAGGCGGCGCGCGGCACGAAAGATAGGGCACCTGCCCGATGCCCGAGGGGCGCCTCAGAGCGCAGTCTCGGTGGTGTCGGGACGCCGGAACGGCCGGCGCCGGCAGGGGGAGCATCATGAACGACCTCGGAATGAACGCCCTGTATCTCGAGACCCGCGCGGCCGACCTCGACCGCCTCGCCGAGCAGCGCCGCGAGCGCCTCGAGGCGCTCCGCGCGGCCCGGCCCACGGACCGCCGCGCCACCTGGCGCGCGTGGGTCACGCACCCGCTGCGGGCGGTGCGACGCAGCGTGGCGATCCGCCGCGCGTACGCCTGACGGCCGCAGCGTCCCGACCCCGGCCGCATCCCGGCCACCCGGCCGCCCGGTCGCACCACGCACCGCGATCCGCCGGCCCGCCGCTACGGCGAGCCTGTCGACGGTTCCGGCGGATCGCGGCTCCTGCGGGAAGCTCGGCGACGGGCGCCCTTCCTCGAGGGGGAGGAAGGGCGCCTCCGGCGTCGCGCGCGGAGCCAGGATTCGTGGCTCGCGGAACGGGTCCGGCCGGGTCGCGCTCGCAGCGCTCGCAGCGCTCGCGCGCCCCCGGCGCCCGGCACGCGACGAGTCGCACCCCGCCTCGCGAACAGGGAGGATGGAGGTACGGGCTGCTCACGCCCGCCGACGCTCCGGGGGGCGATCATGGCGAAGATGAACTGGCTGACCAACGAGGGCAGCGAGAGCGCGACGGTGGTGAAGGCACCCGCGTTCAGCATCACGAAGATCACGGGGCTGGGAGCGCCGGTCGTGGCGGCGATCGCGTCGCTCATCGTCGCCAACGTCGAGAACCTCAGCTTCGACGAGTGGCAGATCGTCGCCCTCGTCGGCGGGTTCTTCCTCTTCCTGGCGATCATCGTGGCCGCCGACGTCATCGCGCGCGGCATCGCCACGGCGGCGGCGCAGACCGCGACCGGCAGGGACAGCTGGGTGCGGTTCGACACGCCGATCAGGGCCGTGCTGCGCGGCGACGCCACCGCCCACCTCACCGTCCTCGCCGCGTGCAGCACCGAGCCGCCGGAGTACCTGTGCCTGCGCGAGGACCACGCGATCGAATGGATCGAGGCGGCCAAGGTGACGCTCCGCCCGGCGGGCTGAGCCGGCGGGGCGCCGACGGCAGCGCGGGGCCCCGCACACCGTGCGGAAGCGCGCGTCGGTGTCGCCGCCCGCCGCCCGCCCGCCATGGACCCCGCAACGCGAAGGCGCCCTCCCCCGATGCGGGGAAGGGCGCCTCTGCTGTCGCTCTCGGAGCGGTGATCAGTCCAGGTAGTCGCGGAGGACCTGCGAGCGCGACGGGTGACGCAGCTTCGACATGGTCTTCGACTCGATCTGGCGGATGCGCTCGCGCGTGACGCCGAAGACGCGGCCGATCTCGTCGAGCGTCTTGGGCTGGCCGTCCGTGAGGCCGAAGCGCATGCCGACGACGCCGGCCTCGCGCTCGCTGAGCGTGTCCATGACCTTGCTCAGCTCCTCCTGGAGGAGGGTGAAGCCCACGGCGTCCGCGGGGACCACGGCCTCGGAGTCCTCGATGAGGTCGCCGAACTCGCTGTCGCCGTCCTCACCGAGCGGGGTGTGCAGCGAGATGGGCTCGCGGCCGTACTTCTGGACCTCGACGACCTTCTCGGGCGTCATGTCGAGCTCCTTGGCCAGCTCCTCCGGCGTGGGCTCGCGGCCCAGGTCCTGGAGCATCTGGCGCTGGACGCGCGCGAGCTTGTTGATGACCTCGACCATGTGCACCGGGATGCGGATGGTGCGGGCCTGGTCCGCCATCGCACGGGTGATGGCCTGGCGGATCCACCAGGTGGCGTAGGTCGAGAACTTGTAGCCCTTGGTGTAGTCGAACTTCTCGACCGCGCGGATGAGACCGAGGTTGCCCTCCTGGATGAGGTCCAGGAACAGCATGCCGCGGCCGGTGTAGCGCTTGGCGAGCGAGACGACGAGGCGCAGGTTCGCCTCGAGCAGGTGGTTCTTGGCGTGGCGGCCGTCGTTCGCGATCCACTCGAGCTCGCGGCGGAGCTTGGGGGCGAGCTTCTCGCCCGAGGACAGCTTCTCCTCGGCGAACAGGCCGGCCTCGATGCGCTTGGCGAGGTCCACCTCCTGCTCGGCGTTGAGGAGGGCGACCTTGCCGATCTGCTTGAGGTAGTCCTTGACCGGGTCCGCCGTGGCGCCCGCGGTCATGACCTGCTGGACGGGGGCGTCGTCGTCGCCGGTGCCGAGGACGAAGCCGCGGTTGTCGGACTCCTCCTCGCCGGCGCGCTTGGTGCCCGACTCCTCGTCCGCGGCCGCCTTCACCTCGGCGTCGTCGACCTCGAGGTCGTCCTGGTCGACCTCGGCGTCCTCCTGCTCCTCGACGTCCTTCGCCTTCTTGGCGGAGGCCTTGGCCGTGGTCTTGGCCGTGGTCTTGGTCGCACGCTTCGGGGCGGCCTTGCGCTTGGGCGCGGCGGTCGCCTCGGTGGTCTCCTCGACCGCCTCGGCGTCGGCCTTGGCGGCGCGCTTGGGGGCGGCCTTCGTGGAGGCCCCGGTGGACTTGGATGCGGCTGCGGTAGTCGTGGCCTTCTCCTTCTCAATCAAGCTGTCGGCATGCGGCAGCGAAGCGTCGGACGATGCGGGGGTTGCGCGATCGGGACGTCGCGTACGACGCGTCTCCGCACCGACGGTGGAACCGTCGGCGCGACCCGGCTGCTTCGGCGACACGGCTACCCTCTCGACCTGTCACGGAGTGGATGGTGAGGCCCCGCTGATCGCCTCGCGCAAATCCATTAGATTGTAACGCCCATGTCAACGAGATCGTTCCGCGACACGGCCGAGGATCTCCGGATCCCGGGAACCCGCGAGGGTCACGGCGGAGACCCGACCGCATCGATGAGGGCGAGCGTGAGCAGCGCGAGACGATACCCCGGATCGTGGTCGAGCGCGATCGCGCACCACGCGCGGGCGACGTCGGGATCATCCTCCCACCACGCGATCACGCCGAGCGTCGCCGCCGCGGGCGCGCACAACCGCTGCGGCGCGTGCTCGAGCACGGCGACGAGCAGGTCCGTGACGAGCGCGACCCGGCCCGCATCCGGCGGCCGCGTCGGGCGCATCCCCACGCCGAGCGCCTTCGAGATCGCGGCGGAGTCGCGCCCCGCGAGCGCGTCGCGGACCGCGCGGCTCGCGCCGGGCACGAGCATGAGCAGCAGCGCGTCCCGCACCCGCACGTCGCCGAGCGCCGCGGCCAGGCGGCCGAGCGGCGCCGGGCCGTCCGCCCCCTCCTCGAGCGCGACCCGCCAGCAACGCGCCGACGCCTCGCGCCAGGCCTCCAGGTCCTTCGCCGCGCGGTCCTCCCAGCGTCCGGCCGCGCGCGAGGCGAGACGCCGCTCGCGCGCGGGGGCGCGCGACGCGCCCGGATCCGCCGCTACGGACCACGCGGACGTCCCTCCGGGTCGCGCTGCGGGCACCGTGCGCCCGCCCGGCGGGCAGCAGCGCGGGTCCTCGCACGACGGGCAGTAGTAGCGGCTGCCGGCCACCATCCAGGTCTCGACCGCGGCGACCGTCTCCTCGAGCGCGACCGCGGCGGTGGCGACCGCGAGACAGCCGTCGTCCTCGTCGTCCGCGTAGCCCACCACCACGGCCCGGCGCGCACCCTCCTGCATCGCGATCCGCGCGAGGTCGCGCGCGGCCTCGGACGCCGCGTCGTTGACCAGGTCCCACACGTCGAGCCGCAGGATCGCTCCGAGGGCGCCACGCTCGCGCAGCAGCACCGCCACGACGCTCTCGCGCGGCTCGAAGCCGAGCAGGGAGGGCAGGAGCGAGACCAGCTCGCCGGGTCCGGTGATCGTCGTCATGCGCCCAGGCTCGGCGCGCCGCCCCGCCCGTCGCACCGGAACGTGCGCATCGGTGGACGGTGCGGCGGCGGGCCGGGGGCGGGGACATCGGCCGCTCCCCCGCCCCTACGCTGGTCGCATGCGCACCGCCGAGGACCCCCGCCCCGAGATCGCCGACCGCACCGCCCGCCTGCTCGCGTGGGCCGCCGCGGCGATGGCGCCGGCCGGGGTGGCGGCGGACGACATCGCCGCCCGGCTCGCCGCATCGTCCGAGGGCGGCAAGGCCTTCCGCGGCCGTCTCCTGCTCGCGGCCTTCGACGGCTGCTCGGGCAGCGACCGCGAGGCCGCGCTGGGGCTCGCCGCCGCGCTCGAGCTCTTCCAGACCGCCGCGCTGCTCCACGACGACGTCCTGGACGGCTCGGACACGCGCCGCGGCCGGCCCGCGGCGCACAAGGTCTTCGAGGCGCAGCACCGCGAGGCGGGCTGGCACGGCGACCCGGCGGCGTACGGGCGCTCCGGCGCGATCCTCGCCGGCGACGTCGCCCTCGTGGCCGCCCAGCGCGGCGCCTCGGTCGCCGCGCGCCGGGTGGGCGACCGGGTCGCGGACCTCTTCGACGAGATGGCGGCGCTCGTGACCGCGGGGCAGCACCTCGACATGCGCGTGGCGGTCTCGCCCGTCGACGCGCTCGCCGGCCTCGACGACGACATCCGCACGATCATGCGCGCCAAGACCGCCTCGTACACGGCCGAGTTCCCGCTCGCGCTCGGCGCCGCCGCGGCGGGGGCGTCCGCCACGACCGTCGCTGCGCTGCGCGACGCCGGCCTTCCGCTCGGCGCCGCCTTCCAGCTCCGCGACGACGTGCTCGGGCTCACGGGCGCGCCGGAGCGCACGGGCAAGCCCGTGGGAGACGACCTGCGCGAGGGCAAGCGCACGCTGCTCGTGTGGCACGCCGTCACGCACGGCGACGACGCGCAGCGGGCCGCGGTGCTCGCGGTGCTCGGCCGCGCGGACGCGGGCGACGAGGAGATCCGGCGCGCGATCGACGCGATCCGCGAGGCGGGCGCGATCGACGCGGTCGAGGAGCAGATCGGCCGGCACGCCGCCGAGGCGCGCGCGGCGGTGAGCGCCGCCCTCCCCGACCCGGCGCCCGTGCTGGGGCTCGTCGACGCCGCGGTCGACCGCAGCGCCTGAGGCGCCCGGGCGGGCGGCTCGCTAGAGCAGGGCCTGCGCGACGCGGCGCACGTGGGCGCGGCGCCCCTCGCGCAGCGCCGCGAGCGGCGTCATGCCGAGCTCGGGCTCGTCGGCCATCAGCCAGTCCGCGCACTCCGCGTCGTCCATGCCGGCGTCGCGCAGCAGCGTGAGCGTGCCGCGGAGCGTCGCGATCACCTCGGGCCCGTCCTCGCCGTCGACGATGACGTCCTCGGGGATCTGCAGGGTCTGGCGCTCGCCGCGGCGGACGGCGAAGAGGTGCCCCTCGCGGAGCATCTCCCGGACCGCGCTGGCGGTGATCCCCAGGCGGTCGGCGAAGTCGGGCACGGTGAGCCAGGCGGCGTCGGTCATGGCTCCAGGGTACTGATGCGACGCCGCCCCCTTGCGACCGCGCGGCCCCCCGGGTTACCGTCACATTTGTCACATCTGTCACACCACCCCCATCACTCACACCGGAGGCTCGCATGGCAGCGTCGACGACCCCCGTCCCCGTCGGACGGGCCGCCACCACGGCGGCCCTCGTCACGATGATCGGCCTGGCCACCGCCGGACCCGCCGCCGCGGACGAGCAGCACCGCGTCCGCGAGGGCGAGACGGTCTCCGACCTCGCGCACCGGTACGGCAGCACGATCCCCGCGATCGTGGCCGCGAACGACCTCGACGCGCGCGCGACCATCTACGTCGGCACCACGGTGACGATCCCCACCAAGGGCGGCAAGTCCACGAAGCCCCGCACGACCACGACGCTCTCGGCGACGTACACGGTCAAGGCGGGCGACACGCTGTCGGAGATCGCCCACCGCCACGGCACCACCGTCGCCGCGCTCGCCCGCACCAACAAGCTCGCCAACGCTGCCCTCATCTACCCGGGCCAGCGCCTCACCATCGGCGGTTCCGGCACCACGGAGAAGGCATCGTCGTCCCGCAGCACGTCCACCACGCGCAGCGCCTACACGGTGAAGGCGGGCGACACGCTGTCGGAGATCGCCCACCGCCACGGCACCACCGTCGCCGCGCTCGCCCGCACCAACAAGCTCGCCAACGCTGCCCTCATCTACCCGGGCCAGCGCCTCACCATCGGCGGTTCCGGCACCACGGAGAAGGCATCGTCGTCCCGCAGCACGTCCACCACGCGCAGCGCCTACACGGTGAAGGCGGGCGACACGCTGTCGGAGATCGCCCACCGCCACGGCACCACCGTCGCCGCGCTCGCCCGCACCAACAAGCTCGCCAACGCCGCCTTCATCACCGTCGGCCAGCGCCTCACCATCCCCGGCACCGCCACCACCACGGCGAAGAAGACCACGACCACCAAGAAGACCTCCACGACGAAGGCGACCGGCGGCCGCTACACGGTGAAGGCCGGGGACACGCTGTCGGAGATCGCCCAGCGCCACGGCACCACCGTCGCCGCGCTCGCCCGCACCAACAAGCTCGCCAACGCCGCCTTCATCACCGTCGGCCAGCGCCTCACCATCCCCGGCACCGCCACGACCACCACCAAGAAGAAGACGACGACCACCAAGAAGGCCTCGTCCGGCGTCTACACCGTGAAGTCCGGCGACACCCTGTCCGCGATCGCACAGCGCCACGGCACCACCGTCGCCGCTCTCGCCCGCACCAACAGCCTCGCGAACGCCTCCACGATCTTCGTGGGGCAGCGCCTCACCGTCCCGGGCGCCACGAAGACGACGTCGGGCCTCGTGGGCGACACGTTCGCCGGCCGCACGTACGCCAGCAGCATCGTCGCCGCCGCGAACCGCAACAAGGCGACCCTGCTGTCGCGCTCGGTGCCGTCGCGCGACCAGATGCAGGCGCTCGTGGTGCGCACCGCCCGCAAGCACGGCGTCGACCCGGCGCTCGCCCAGGCCATCTCGTACCAGGAGTCGGGCTTCGACATGCGCGCGGTCTCCCCCGCCAACGCCGTCGGCGTCATGCAGGTCATCCCCACGTCGGGCGAGTGGGCCTCGGACATGGCGGGGCGCAAGCTCGACCTCCTCGACCCCGAGGACAACGTCACCGCCGGCATCCTCATCCTCCGCTACCTCACGCGCAGCTTCTCCAAGGTGGACGACGCGATCGCCGGGTACTACCAGGGCGCCGCCGCGGTGCGCGACCACGGCTACCACTCGGACACGGTCGGCTACGTGGCGAGCGTGAAGGCCCTGATGTCCCGCTTCCGGTGACCCGACCCGACCATGGGCGCGCCGCATCGTCCGCCGCCGGTGCGGCGCGCCGTCCGCGGACCGTCGGAGCTCCCAGCCGCGCCGCCTAGAATGAACCCCGTGTCCGACACCCTCACCGACCCGCTCCTCGGCCGCGTCATCGACGGCCGCTACGAGGTGCGCGAGCGCATCGCGGCGGGTGGCATGGCGACGGTGTACCTCGCCTTCGACCGCCGCCTCGAGAGGGATGTCGCGCTCAAGGTGATGCACCCGCACCTCGAGGTCGACCCGAACTCGCGCGAGTTCGTGGCGCGCTTCCGGCGCGAGGCCAAGGCCGCCGCGCGCCTCACGCACCCCGGGGTGGTGCGGGTCTACGACCAGGGAATCGACGAGGACGTCTCGTACCTCACGATGGAGTTCGTGGACGGGGTGAACCTGCGCGAACGCCTCGAGCTCGACGGCCCGATGTCGCTGCGCGAGGCGCTCACCACGCTCGAGCAGGTGCTCGACGCGCTCGCCTCCGCGCACCGCCAGGGCCTCGTCCACCAGGACGTCAAGCCGGAGAACGTCCTCATCGACGGCGAGGGCCGCCCCCGCGTCGCCGACTTCGGGCTCGCGCGCGCCGTCACCGAGGTGACCTCGAGCACGTCCGGCACCATCCTCGGCACCGTCGCGTACCTTGGCCCCGAGCTCATCACGAGCGGCGTGTCCGATGCCCGCACCGACGTCTACGCGGCCGGCGTCCTGCTGTACGAGATGGTGACGGGCCGCCAGCCGCACACCGGCGCCACCGCGATCCAGGTCGCGACCAAGCACGTCCACGAGGACGTGCCGCCGCCGTCGAGCGCCGTCGCGTGGCTCCCCGCCGAGATCGACGAGCTGGTCGGCGCGCTCACCGCGCGCGAGCCCGCCGCGCGCCCGCAGGACGCGGGCGAGGCGCTGCAGCACGTCCGCCGCACGCTCACGATGCTCGACGACCCCACGCTCGACCGCCGCGCCGACCCGCCGTCCGGGTCGACCGCGGCACTGCGCGACTCCGACGCGACCGCGGTCCTCGCGGCCACGCCCGCGGGCGCCACCGTGGCGCTCCCCATCGGCCTGGGCCACCCCTTCCCCTCCGTCGGCGCCGAGCTCGAGGCCCTCCCCGACGACGACCCCGAGGCCAAGGAGCCCGCCCGCACCGACCGCCGCGCCGGCTGGTGGATCGCGGCGATCCTCATCGCCGTGCTCGTCCTCGGCGGCGGCGGCTTCTGGTGGTACAACTCGATCGGCCCGGGCGCGTACACGACCGTGCCGTCGGTGGTCGACGAGACCGAGGCCAACGCGACGACCATCCTCGAGGGCGCCGGCCTGGTGCCGGACGTCACCCGCGTCTTCGACGACGAGGTGGCCGAGGGCATCGTCATCACCACGGACCCGAACGCGCAGGCGCGCATCCTCGAGGGCGGGACCGTCGGCATCACCGTGTCCAAGGGCCCCCGCATGACGGACGTGCCCAAGCTCGTCGGCCGCTCGCAGGACGCCGCCGAGGAACGCCTCGCGGAGCTCGAGCTGCCGCTGGGCGAGGTCACCACGAAGTACTCGGACACCGTGCCCGAGGGCCAGGTGATGTCGATCTCCCCCAAGGCCGGCGAGACCGTCCGGCACGACACGCCCGTGTCGCTGGTCGTGTCCGCGGGGCCCGAGCCCATCGAGTTCCCCGACGTCAGCGGGATGAGCGAGGAGGAGGCGACCGCGCTCCTCGAGGACGAGTACGGGCTCAACGTGGGCGTCGAGCACGCCCGCACCTCCGAGGCCCCCGAGGGCGAGGTCTTCCAGCAGAGCCCCGAGGCGGGCACCGCCGGCAACCGCCTCGACTCCATCACCATCACGGTCTCCGACGGCCCGCCGCTCGTGACCGTGGGCGACTACGTCGGCATGGACGTCAAGGACGCCGAGAAGGCCGCCAAGGACGACAACCTCAAGGTCAGCCTCTACCCCAAGTGGCCGTGGAGCTCGAAGGGGTCGATCGTGGACCAGTCGCTCGTCCCGGGCGCGCAGGTCGAGCAGGACACCTCGCTCGTCCTCGTCTACAACTGATCCCCCGCATCGTCCCTCCCCTCGTCCGACCGGGCTCGTGCGCCGGGACCGCACGGGCAAGCGGAACGCCCCGCCCCGGCGGACCGGGACGGGGCGTCGTGGACGATGCGTCGGCTACCCGAGCTCGTCGGCCTCCTGCGGCCTGCGCGCGTTGTGACGCGCGAGCAGGTCGGCCACGAGGAACGCCATCTCCAGCGACTGCTGGTGGTTGAGGCGCGGGTCGACCTTGGTCTCGTAGCGCCGGGCCAGGCCCTCGTCGTCGATCTTCTCGGTGCCGCCGAGGACCTCGGTGACGTCGTCGCCCGTGAGCTCGACGTGCAGGCCGCCCGGGACGGTGCCCAGCGCCTCGTGCACCTCGAAGAAGCCGGTGACCTCGTCGAGGATCGTGTCGAACTTGCGGGTCTTGTAGCCCGAGTCCGACGTGAAGGTGTTGCCGTGCATGGGGTCGGTGAGCCACGTGACGGTGACGCCCGAGTCCCGCACGCCCTCGACGATGCCGGGCAGCGCGTCGCGGACCTTGTCCGCGCCCATGCGGGCGACGAACGTGAGGCGTCCGGCGACGTTGTCCGGGTTGAGGCGCTCGGCGAGCGCGACCGCGTCCGCGGTCGTGGCGGTCGGGCCGAGCTTCACCGCGAGCGGGTTGTGCACCTTCGACAGGAACTCGACGTGCGCGCCGTCGAGCTGGCGGGTGCGCTCCCCGATCCACAGGAAGTGGGCCGAGCAGTCGTATGCGAGGCCCGACCGCGAGTCGATGCGCGTGAGCGCCCGCTCGTAGTCGAGCAGCAGCGCCTCGTGGCTCGAGAACAGCTCCACCGTCTTGAGCGCGTCGAAGTCGCCCCCCGCGGCCGCCATGAAGCGGACCGCGCGGTCGATCTCCGAGGCGAACTGCTCGTACTTGGCGTACGCGGGGTTCGCGGAGAAGCCCTTGTTCCACTGGTGGACGCGGCGCAGGTCCGCGAAGCCGCCCTGGGTGAACGCGCGGATGAGGTTCAGCGTCGACGCGGACACGTGGTACGCGTCGAGCAGGCGCTCCGGGTTCGGGATCCGCTCCTCCTCCGTGAATCCGGAGGAGTTGACGATGTCGCCGCGGTACACGGGCAGCGTCACGCCGTCACGGGTCTCCGTGTCCGACGAGCGCGGCTTCGCGTACTGGCCCGCCATGCGGCCGATCTTCACCACCGGCGTCGAGGCGCCGTACGTGAGGATGACGGCCATCTGCAGGATGGTCTTGATCTTGTTGCGGATGCGGTCGGCCGTGGCCTCCGCGAAGATCTCGGCGCAGTCGCCGCCCTGGAGGACGAAGGCGTCACCGCGGGACGCGGCGGCCAGCTGCGCGCGCAGCCGGTCCGCCTCGCCCGCGAACACCAGAGGGGGGACCTGCGTGAGACGGTCGGTCGCGCGTCGCAGCGCAGCGGCGTCGGGCCACTGCGGCTGCTGCCTCGCCTCCTTGGAGAGGTACGAGTCGACGCCCGCCGCCGCCAGGGCAGCCTCGGTCATGTGATTACGCCTGCCCGATCGCCTCGAGGGTCTCGACGTACCACGGGGTGGAGGTGTCGAAGGGCTTGTGACCCGCGATGCGCGGGAACGGGATCGCCTTGAGGCGGTCGCCGTCCTCCTCGTCGTGGCCGATGACGCCGGGCTCGCCGCGCAGGGCGCACTCGACCGCGTAGTCGGTCATCGACTTGATGAGGCGCAGGTCCTCGGGGTTCGCGGCCGCGGCACGCGAGAAGTAGCCCGACTTCTGGACCATGACCTTCTCCGCGCCGAGCTTCTCCGCGAACTGCTTCGCGAACCACTGGCCGGGGTTGATCTCGTCGAGGCGCACGTGGCCGAAGGGGTCGCGCTTGACCTCCTGGCCCGAGGCCTCCATCTCCGCGATGATCTCGGGCACGCCAGCACCCTCGGACAGGAAGATGTTGACGTTGCCGATCTCGTCCATGACGCCGCGCAGGCGCGCCGCCTCGGCGTCGAGGTCGATCTTCTGCTCGGGCACGTAGACCGCGTGGATGTCCCAGCGCTCCTTGGTGAGGCCGATGCCGGGCAGGAACTCGCGGGTCTCGAGGTCCTTGCGGTACTTCATCGCGGCGGCGGCGGTGAGCCAGCCGCACGCGCGGCCCATGACCTCGTGCACGATGAGCATGCGCGGGCCCGAGCGGTGCTCGCCGATGATGTTGCGGCCGAACTTCGCGGCCTCCTCGGCGGCGGTCCACGCGCCGAGCGACTGGCGGATCGGCACCACGTCGTTGTCGATGGTCTTGGGCAGACCCACGACGGTGAGGCCGTAGCCGTTCTCCGCGAGGTATGCGGCGAGGTCGGCGGCCGTGGTGTTGGTGTCGTCGCCGCCGATGGTGTGGAGGACGTCGACGCCGTCGGCCTTGAGCTGCTCGGCCGCGACCTTCAGCGGGTCCTGGCCCTCCTCGACGAGGCCGCGCTTGACGCAGTCGGCGACGTTGGTGAGCTTGACGCGCGAGTTGCCGATGGGCGAGCCGCCGAACTCGTGGAGCAGGCCCGCGTTCTTGCGGACGTCCTCGTCGATGACGGTCTTCTTGCCGAGCAGCAGGCCCCAGTAGCCGTGCTCGTAGGCGATGATCTCAACCTCGGGGGCGATCTCGGTGTAGCGCTCGATCAGGCCACCCACGGCGGAGGAGAGGCAGGGAGCGAACCCACCTGCGGTCAGGAGGGCAACGCGGCGAACCGACATGACGGACCTTTCGTCGTTTGACTTGCGGATTTCGTGGTCATTCTAGGCGCGCGCCGATGCGCGCGGCACCGGGACGGGAGGCCTACGCCCCCGCCTCCGGGTCCTGCTCCTTGGCGAGCTCGCGCTTGACCAGGCCGGCGTCGCGGTCGACGTACTCCTGGCCCGAGAGCTCGGCGATCGCGGCCATGATCCGGTCGGTCGCCTCGCGCAGCGCGGCGCGGTCGTCCTGGCGCCCGGCGAACTCGGCGAGGTCGATGGGCGCGCCGATCTTCACGCCGATCGGGTGCCGCTTGGGCACCTTCTGGCCGATGGGCTGGGCGATGTGGGTGTCGATCATCGCGACCGGGATCACCGGCGCGCCCGACTCGATCGCGAGGCGCGCGACGCCCGTCTTGCCGCGGTAGAGGCGGCCGTCGGGGCTGCGCGTGCCCTCGGGGTAGATGCCGAGCAGCTCGCCGCCCTGCACCACCTGGAGTCCCGTCCGGAGGGCCGCCTCGGAGGCGCGTCCGCCGCCACGGTGGACGGGGATGGTGCCCACGCCCTCCATGAACGCCTTGGTCGCGTAGCCCTTGGGGCCCTTGCCCGTGAAGTACTCCTCCTTGCCGAGGAACACCACCTTGCGGGCGATGACGACCGGCAGGAACACCGAGTCCGAGAAGGACAGGTGGTTGGACGCGAGGATCGCGCCGCCGGTCTCCGGGATGTGCTCCTCCCCTTCGACCGACGGCTTGTACACGCCCTTGAGGGCCGGGCCGAGCAGGACGTGCTTGAAGAGGCGGTAGTACGTGTCGCTCATGGTGTCCTAGCGGTTCGCGGCGGCGATTCGGGCGAGGTCGGCGGCGCCGACGATGCCGGCATCGTTGCCCATCTGCGCAGGCACGATGGGGACGATGGGGCGGTGGCCGCGCGCGGGGAGGTTGTCCTCGAACGCCTCGCGGGCGGGGTGCAGCAGGAGGTCGCCGGCCGCGACGACGCCGCCGCCGATGACGAACAGCTCGGGGTCGAGGGCAGCCGCCAGCGACGCGGAGCCCTCGCCGATCCAGCGGCCCAGGTCCGCGAGCAGCTCGATGCCGAGCTCGTCGCCCTCCATGGCCGCCTCGGTGACCTGCGGACCGTGGATGTCGATCGCGTTGCCGCCGGCGAGCTCGAGCAGGCGCGCGGCACGCACCGGCCGCTCGAGCGCGGCGCGGCGCGCCTCGCGGGTGAGCGCCGAGCCGGAGGCGTACTGCTCCCAGCAGCCGCGCAGGCCGCAGCCGCACGGGTGCCCGCCGGGCACGACGCGGAGGTGGCCGAGCTCGGCCGCGAAGCCGTACGCGCCGCGCACGAGCTTGCCGTCGACCACGAGCGCGGCGCCGAGCCCGGTGCCGATGGTGAGCAGCGCCATGTGCGAGACGTCGCGCGCCGCGCCGAAGGCGAACTCGGCCCACCCGGCCGCGTTCGCATCGTTCTCCACCACGACCGCGATGTCGTCGCGTCCGAGGAGGCGGCTGACGTTCTCCGCGAGCGCGTAGTCGCGCCACGCGATGTTGGGCGCGAAGAGCACGTGCTCCTGGTCCGACGACACGAAGCCGGCGGCCGCGAGGCCCACCGCGTGGAACTCGTGCTCCACCGCGAGCTCGGCCACGGCGTCCGCGATCGCGCCGTCGATGCTCGCGGGATCCTGCGGCTTCGTCTTGCGCTTCGTCTTGGCGATGATGGCGCCGTCCTCGTCGACCACACCGACGGCGATCTTGGTGCCGCCGATGTCTACGCCGATTGCATGCATGCTTCGTTGCCCTCCGAAGTGTCCTGGGGTCTGCGTCAAGGCTATCGTCTGTGACGTACCCGCTACCGCCATGGGAGTCCCAAGGATGAGCCAGCCCGATCGTGCCGACTACGCCCCGAACATCGTGGCCCTCATCGCCGCCGGCTGGCGGGAGCGCGCCGACCGCGTGGTGATGCGCTACGCGGACGACCAGGACCGCTGGATCGACGTCACCGGCGCCGAGGCGCAGGCGATGGTCGACGCCACCGCCAAGGGCCTCATCGCTCGCGGCGTCCAGCCCGGGCAGAGCGTGGGAATCATGGCCCGCACGCGCATCGAGTGGTCGATCCTCGACGTCGCGATCTGGACCGCGGGCGCGCTCCCGGTCCCCATCTACGACACGTCCTCGGCCTCGCAGATCGACTGGATCACCTCGGACGCCGACATCGCGGTGCTCGTGGTCGAGACCGAGGCGCACGCCGCGCTCGCGCGCCAGGTCGCGCAGGACCCCGAGAGCCCGCTGCGCGACATCCTCGTGATCGACGACGGCTGCATGGACGCGCTGCGGGACGCGGGCGCCGGGATCCCCGACTCGGTCGTGGCGGAGCGCGCGGGCCTCGCGACGCTCGACTCCCCCGCCACGATCGTCTACACCTCGGGCACCACGGGCCGTCCCAAGGGCGCGGTCCTCACCCACCTCAACTTCGTGCGGCACACCTACGGCATCCAGGAGGAGCTCGACGACGTCCTCCTCTTCGACGGCGCCAGCACCGTGCTGTTCCTCACGCTCGCGCACTCGCTCGCCCGCCTCGTCGAGGTGGTGCTGCTCGCCTCGGGCACCGTCATCGGCTACTGCCCGGACTCCCGGAAGCTGGTGCCGTACTTCGCGAGCTTCCAGCCCACGCTCATCCTCGCGGTGCCGCGCGTGTTCGAGAAGGTCTACAACTCGGCCGAGCAGAAGGCCGCCGCGGGCGGCAAGGTGAAGATCTTCCGGTGGGCCGCGAAGCAGTCGATCGACTACTCGAAGGCGCTCGCCACGCCGGGCGGCCCGTCGCTCGCGCTCAAGCTCCGCCACGGCGTCGCGGACCGCCTCGTGCTGTCGAAGATCCGCGAGGTCCTGGGCGGCCGCGCGCGCCACGCGATCTCGGGCTCCGCGCCGCTGGGCGACCGCCTGGGCCACTTCTACAACGGCCTCGGACTGCAGGTGCTCGAGGGCTACGGGCTCACCGAGGTGACCGCCGCGTCGCACGTCAACCGCACGCGCCTGTCGAAGATCGGCTCCGTGGGTCCCGCGCTTCCCGGCTTCGAGGTGGAGATCGCCGACGACGGCGAGATCCTCATGCGCGGCGACATGCTCTTCGCCGGCTACCACCGCAACGCCGAGGCGACCGCGCAGGCCATGGAGGGCGGCTGGTTCCACACCGGCGACATCGGCCGGCTCGACGACGAGGGCTACCTCTACATCACCGGCCGCAAGAAGGAGATCATCGTGACCGCGGGCGGCAAGAACGTCGCCCCCGCCGTCCTCGAGGACCGCTTGCGCGGCTACGCGCTCGTGAGCCAGTGCGTCGTCGTCGGCGACGGCAAGCCCTTCATCGGCGCGCTCCTCACCCTCGACGCGGAGGCGCTGCCCGGCTGGCTCAAGGCCCACGGCCTGCCCGAGATGACCCCCGCCGAGGCGGCGGTCGACCCGGTGGTGCACGAGCACCTCGAGAAGGCGGTGAGCAGGGCGAACGGCGCCGTGTCGCGCGCCGAGTCGATCCGCAAGTGGGAGATCCTCGCGGACGACTTCACGGTGGACAACGGCTACCTCACGCCGTCGCTCAAGCTCAAGCGCGCCCAGGTGCTGCGCGACTTCGCGGAGGACGTCGAGGCGCTGTACGCGCCCGCACCGCGCTGACGTCACCGCGTGCCGGATGCCCCGCGGGCTGGGGACACCATCGCGGGTGGCACCACAACTCGGGGCTGGCGGCCCCCTCCGGACGGTCGGAGCCTGAAGGCGCAACCGACCCCGGAGGAAGACATGCCTTACCTGATCACCACCCAGCCCGCATCCGACAGGACCCTCGCCATCGTCACCGCCGAGCCGCCCGTGACCCGCGAGACCGTCCGCCCCGCGCCCGTCGGCGCCCGCTTCCCGCGCGGCATCGCCCGCGAGACCCGCGTCGCCCGCCGGTACCGCCGCGCGCTGCGGCCGCTCCACCCGGTGGGCGCCCGCTTCCCGCACCGCACGCCGGAGCAGCGCGCCGCGCTCACGGTCGCCCTCGTGCCGGAGATCGCGGTCCGGCGGCGTCCCGTCGGCGCCCGCTTCCCCCGCTGACACCCCGCGCACCCGCCGGTGCGCCACCGATGCCCGCCGCTCCGCCCAGGAGCCGCGGGCATCGTCGCGTCGCGGGCCTCGCGCCGCTGCCAGGGGCGTCGTGGGGCACGGGATGCCGGATGCCCCTCGCCCGGGGGGCACCCGTCCGGGTGGCACCACAACTCGGGGCTGGCGGGACGGATCGGACGCGCCGAGAGTGAGGGCGAATCCATCCCCGGAGGTTCCCACCATGTCCGTGTCCACCGCCGCGCCCGGCGCCTCGCCGGCCGCCCTCACCACCGCCGCCCGCGCGCACCGCGCCACCCTGACCGGCGCGACGCTCGACGCCGGGCTCGACGACCTCGCCGCCCTCCTCGACGGCGAGGTGGTCCGTCCGACCGACCCCGACTGGGACGCCGCCCGCGCCGCGTGGCAGCTGGGCGTCGACCAGCGTCCCGCCGCCGTCGTGCTCGCCCGCTCCGAGTCGGACATCGCGCGGACGATGCGCCTGGCCGCCCGCATGGACCTGCGGGTCGCACCCCAGGGCACCGGCCACGGCGCGTTCGCGCTCGGCGACCTCGCCGACGCGATCCTCCTACGGACCGCCGCGCTCTCCTACGTCGTCATCGACCCCGAGCAGCGGACCGCCACCGTCGGCGCCGGCGCCACGTGGGGCGACGTGCTCGACGCGTCCGCGCCGCACGGCCTCGCCGGGCTGTCGGGCTCGTCGCGCACCGTCGGCGTCGTCGGCTACTGCCTCGGCGGCGGCCTCGGCTGGCTCGGCCGCCTCCACGGTCTCGGCGCCGGCTCGATCGTCGCCGCGCGGGTCGCGCTGCCCGGCGGCGCGGTGGTCGTGGCCTCGCCCTCCGAGCACGCCGACCTGTGGTGGGCGCTGCGGGGCGGCGGCGGCACCGGCGTGGTGACGGAGCTCACCGTGCGCCTGTACGACGTGCCGCGCCTCACCGCCGGCAGCCTGTGGTGGCCGCGCGAGCGCGCCGGCGAGGTGCTCAAGACGTGGGCGCGCCTGCTGCCCTCGCTCCCCCGCGAGATCACGTCGACGGCGCGCGTGCTGCGCTTCCCCGACCTCGAGGAGCTGCCCCCGGCCATCCGCGGCGGATCGTTCGTGCTGGTCCAGGCCGCCGTGGTCGGGTCGGACGAGCTCGCCGACCGCCTCCTCGCGCCGCTGCGCGCGCTGGACCCGGTCATGGACGACGTCGCCCCGGCGGGCCTCGAGGTGCTGGGCGCTCTCGCGATGGACCCGCCGGACCCCTCCGCGGGCGCGGCCGAGGGCGTCGTCCTCTCGTCGCTCGACGACGCCGCCGTGGACGCGTGGCTCGGCGCCCTCGACGGCCCGCAGTGCGCGGGCGTGGTGGCCGCGGACCTGCGCCACCTCGGCGGCGCGCTCGCGCTCGGCGAGGGGGACGACGCGGCGCTCAGGGGCATCGACGGCGAGGTGGCGGCCGTCGCGATCGCGCCCGCCACGCCGATCGCGTCGCTCGAGCAGGCCGCCGCGATGGTGGACCTGGCGCTCGCCGCGCTGGGCCCGTGGGTGGGCGACCACCAGTACGCCAACTTCGTCGAGCGACCCGTCGCCGAGCGCACCCTCGTGGGCGTGGCCGTCGACCGTCTCGACACCGTCCGGATGACGTACGACCCGGACGGCACGGTCCTCCGGCGCCACGGCGCCGGACGCTGACGGCCCGAACCGTCAGCACCGGGGCGCGCCGGCGGGAGAGACCCTCCCCCGGCGCGCTCCCGCGCGTCAGCTGGCCTGTGGCGGGTGGACGAGCCGCAGGGGCGGCACCAGCCCACCGGCGGAGAGCGCGTCGAGCGCGTTCGCCTGGTCGTCGTCGAGCTCGACGCGCGAGCGGTCCGACGGCCGCACCTCGATCGTGAGGAACGAGACGACGCAGTCGCCGCATCCCCTGCCCCGCATCTCGCATGAATCGCAGTCGATCAGCATTCCGCTGCCCTCCCGTCACCTGCCGTCCGCCGTGCCTCTCACGACGTCTCCCACGCTAGGGAGGGGGTCTGACATTGCGTCGTGATGCCTGGTCGGAGGGCCTTCGATCCGCCGATCGGCGTGGCTGTCGGAGGGCTGACGTACCGTCGTCGGCATGACCGGCCCCTCCTCCACCGTCGAGCAGCTCCTGCATCAGCAGCGCTCGTTCGAGGACGTGGGCGAGCCGCTGCACCGCACCACGTTCGTCGTGGTCGACCTCGAAACCACCGGCACGTCGCCCGGGACCGCACGCATCACGGAGATCGGGGCCGTCAAGACGCGCGGCGGCGAGGTGGTCGGCGAGTTCCAGACGCTCGTCGACCCGGGCATGCCGATCCCGCCGATGATCGTCGCACTCACCGGCATCACCGACGCGATGCTGGTGGCCGCCCCGCGCATCGAGACCGTGCTGCCGTCATTCCTGGAGTTCCTCGGCGACGCGGTGCTGGTGGCCCACAACGCGCCGTTCGACACGGGCTTCCTCCGCGCGGCATGCAGGGAGCACGGCTACCGGTGGCCGGGCAACCAGGTGGTCGACACGGTCACGCTCGCGCGCCGCGCCACCACCAAGGAGGAGGCGCCCAACAAGAAGCTGTCGACGCTCGCGCGGGTGTTCGGCACCGTGGTCGAGCCGAACCACCGCGCGCTCGAGGACGCACGCGCCACGTCCGAGATCCTCCACAAGATGCTCGAGCGCATCGCCGCGTTCGGCATCACCCACCGCGAGGACCTCGACGCGCTGCGCAACCCCATGCCGGAGGCGATCCGCAAGAAGGCCGCGATGGCCGAGGGCGTACCCGCCAAGCCCGGCGTCTACACGTTCCGCGGGCCGCGCGGCGAGCGCCTCTACGTGGGCACCTCCAAGAACCTGCGGTCGCGCGTGAAGTCCTACTTCACCACCGGCGAGCAGCGCCGCTCGATCCGCGAGATGCTCGAGCTCGCGGTCGGCGTCGACACCATCGTGTGCGCCACGGAGCTCGAGGCGAACGTCCGCGAGGTCCGCCTCATCGCCGAGCACCGCCCGCGGTACAACCGCAGGTCCGCGCGCCCCGAGCGCACGCCATGGGTGAGGCTCACGGACGAGCGCTACCCGCGGCTGGTCGTCTCCCGCGCGGTCGCGGGACCGGAGGGGGCGCTCGGGCCCATGCGCTCGGGCTCGGACGCGCGGCTCGCGATCGAGGTGCTCCAGGGCGCGCTCGGCGTGCGCACGTGCACCACGCGGCTGCCCATCACTCCCCGCGCCAACGCGCGGGCGTGCCTGCTCAAGGACCTGGGCGCGTGCGCCGCGCCCTGCGTGCGCGGCGAGTCCTCCGGCTACGACGCGACGGCCGCGGCGGCGCGCGACGCGCTGCTCGCCGACCCGACCCCGGTCGTGTCCGCGCTCGAGCGCCAGATCGCCGAGCGCGCGGAAGACCTCGACTACGAGCGCGCGGCCGAGCTGCGCGACGGCGTGAGCGCGGTGATCGACGGCGCGATGCGCGCGCAGCGGCTCGCCTCCCTCGCCCGCTGCTCGATCGTCGCGGTGCGCCGCATCGGGGACGGCTGGGACCTCGCGGCCTTCCGCGCCGGCGCGATGGTCGGCACCGCGCGCGTCACGGACCGCGTGTGGGAGGCCGCGGACCGGCTGCGCGCGCTGACGGGCGACCTCGGGATCGACGAGGACGTCCTGGTCGAGGAGCGCGAGCTCGTGTCACGCTGGATCGAGGCGCCGGGCACCCGCCTGCTGTACGTCGACGGGGAGTGGTCGAGCCCGGTCGCGGGCGCCGGGCGGCACGCGCGCTGGGTCGAGGCGCGTCGCGCGGACAGGGACGCGCGCCCCGTCATCCGGGGCGCGCAGGGCTGAGCTCGGGCCCGGGTCAGGACTGCGTGGCCGCGACCCAGCGGTCGAGCAGGTCGGAGGCCGCGCCCGTGTCGATCGCGCGGGCCGCGTGCTCCATGCCCGCCTCGAACCGCTCGACGAGCGTGCCGCTCGCGGTGCCCGGCAGGGTCGCGTCCGCGACGAGCCCCGATGCGGCGTTGAGCACCACGGTGTCGCGCACCGGCCCGGTGGCCCCGGCGAGGACGTCGCGGACGACGGCCGCGTTCTCGTCCGCGTCACCGCCGCGCAGGTCGTCGATGACGATGCGGTCCAGGCCGAGGTCGCCCACGGGGTCGAGCCGCAGCTCGGTCACTCCCCCGCCGCGCACCTCCCACACGGTGGCGGCACCGGTGGGTGCGAGCTCGTCGAGGCCGTCGTCGCCATGGAAGACGAGCGCCTCACGCCCCTGCGACGCGACCACGCCCGCGAGCACAGGCGACACGCGCAGCGACGACGAGCCGATGGCCGTCGCCTGAGGCTGCGCCGGGTTGGTGAGCGGCCCGAGGATGTTGAACGTCGTGGGGATGCCCAGCTCCTTGCGGATGGGCATCGCGAACCGCATCGACGGGTGGAACACCTGCGCGAAGCAGAACGTGATGCCCACCTCGGTCGCCAGCTCCTTCACGCGCTCCACGGGCAGGTCGAGGCGCACGCCGAGCGCGCCCAGCACGTCCGCGGAGCCGGACTTCGACGTCGCGGCACGGTTGCCGTGCTTCACCACGGTCGGGCCCGCACCCGCGATGACGATGGACGCCATCGTGGAGATGTTGACGGTGTGGGCGCCGTCGCCGCCGGTGCCGACGATGTCGACGGTGCGGCCGGGCACCTCGAAGCGGATGGCGTGGGCGAGCATCGCGGCCGCGAGGCCCGCGACCTCGGCGGGCGTCTCGCGCTTGACGCGCAGGGCGGCGAGGAACGCGCCCATCGCGACGGGCGACGCGGAGTCGGTCAGGACCGAGTCCATGACGGCCGCCGTCTCCTCCGAGGTGAGGTCCTCATGCTCGACGAGGCGCGCGAGCAGGTCCTGAAGCGTCGCCATCGTCGCGGGCCTCAGGCGGTCGCGGGCGCGAAGAACGAGTCGACCGCGTCGCGCACGACGAACGGGTCGAGCGGGTGCGACACCGCGGCGTCGGCCTCCGACCACGTGGCGAGCCATGCATCGCCGGGCCGGCCCACGAGGAGCAGGATCGGCGGGCACACGAACAGCTCGTGCTTCATCTGGCGGGCGACGGCCATGCCGCCGACCTTCGCGGTCTCCCCGTCGAGGATGACGAGGTCGAAGGAGTTCCGGTCGAGCTGCTCCGTCACCGCGGCGTGCGTGGCGGTCTCGGTCCACTCGATCGGCCGGCCGTGGGTGGTCGGGCCGACCGCGAAGCGCACCTTCTCGCGCACGTTGCGATCGTCGCTGTACAGGAGGATGCGAGCCTTGCGGACGTCGACGTCCCCGGACTCGTGCTTGACCACGTCGCTCATGGCGCCCATTCTGGCACGACACCTGGGAAGGTCCGCCACACCCGGACGCCCGATCGGACATCTCGGACGCGCATCGGGAACACGCGACCGCGCCCGGCCGTTGGATGGTGAGTCCCGCGTGCTCCGTACGCTTTAATGGGACCTATGTCCCACGCCACGACTGCGCCGTCGCCCATCCACGCGACCCGGCCCAATCAGGTAGCCGTCGGCACCATCGTGTGGCTGAGCTCCGAGCTGATGTTCTTCGCGGGTCTGTTCGCGATGTACTTCACGCTGCGTGCTCAGGTTCCCGAGGTCTGGGCCGACAAGACCGAGCTGCTGAACATCCCCTTCGCCCTCGCCAACACCACCGTCCTGGTGCTGTCCTCCTTCACCGCCCAGGCGGGCGTGTGGGCAGCCGAGCGCTATCAGCGCCGCCGCACCGGGAAGCTGTACCAGTTCAAGGGCTGGGGCATGCACGAGTGGTTCGTGCTCACCTACATCATGGGCTCGGTGTTCATCGCCGGCCAGGTGTACGAGTACGCGCTGCTCATCTCCGAGGGCCTGACCATCTCGTCCAGCCCGTACGGCTCGGTCTTCTACCTCACGACCGGCTTCCACGGCCTGCACGTGCTCGGCGGCCTCATCGCCATGCTGTTCGTGCTCGCGCGCTCGTTCGCGGCCAAGAAGTTCGGCACGCACGAGGCCACGACCACGATCGTCGTCTCGTACTACTGGCACTTCGTCGACGTGGTGTGGATCGCGCTGTTCGCCGTGATCTACCTGATCCAGTAAGGGACCGGCCGATCATGAACGCACTCGCACGTCACCGCTACCACCGCGCGGCACCGGTCGTCCTCGTCCTGCTGCTGCTCGGTCTCATCGCCGGCATCGCCGCCGCCGTCTCCACCGCATCGTCCGCCGAGGCCACCACGGCCACCGCCGACGACGTGACCGAGGGACAGAAGCTCTTCGCCGCCAACTGCGCCTCCTGCCACGGCCTCGACGCCCAGGGCACCGACGGCGTGGCGCCGTCGCTCGTCGGCGTCGGCGCCGCGGCCGTCGACTTCCAGGTCGGCACCGGCCGCATGCCGATGCAGGCCTCGGGCCCGCAGGCGATCGCCAAGCGTCCCCAGTTCTCCGCCGAGGAGATCTCCCAGCTCGCCGCGTACGTCGCGTCGCTGGGTGCCGGTCCCGCCGTCCCGACCGCCGAGCAGGTCGACCCCGAGCTGGGGGACGCGGCGAACGGCATGGAGCTGTTCCGCACCAACTGCGCCATGTGCCACGGCTCGGTCGGCGGCGGCGGCGCCCTCACGCAGGGCAAGTACGCCCCCAACCTGTGGGAGACCACCCCCACGCACATCTACGAGGCCATGCTCGTGGGTCCGCAGTCGATGCCGGTGTTCAACGACGCGAACATCGACCCCGAGGGCAAGCGCGACATCATCGCCTTCCTCAAGGCGCAGGACGAGGGCTCGCCGGGCGGTCTCCGCCTCGGCGCCATCGGCCCCGTCGCCGAGGGCATGTGGGGGTGGCTCGTCGCCCTCGGACTCATCATCGCCAGCACCGTGTGGATCGGAGCCCGTTCTTCATGAGCACCACTGAGAACCCCACCGAGCACGGCCCGGAGGGTTCGGAGAAGCAGAACGGCTTCGAGAACCCCGGCCTGCCCTATCACCGCCCGCGCCGCGCGGACGTCGACCCCAAGGCCGACAAGAAGGCCGAGCGTCAGGTCGCCGCCCTCTTCGGCGTGTCGATCATCGGCACGATCGTCGCGATCGGCTCCTACATGGCGCTCGACATGACCGACGAGATCGACTCGATCCGCTTCGTCAACATGGCGATCGGCCTCGGCATCTTCCTCGCCATGATCGGCATCGGCCTCGGCGCGATCCACTGGGCGAAGACCCTCATGCGCGACCACGAGATGGTCGAGGAGCGTCACGCGCTCCGCTCGTCGGACGAGGGCCGCGAGGGCGCGATCCAGAACCTCAAGGACGGCGTCGAGGACTCCGGCCTGGGCGGCGTCAAGCGCCGCCCGGTGCTCGTCGGCTCGATGCTGACCGCGCTGCTCGCCGCTCCCCTGGCCCTGCTGTGGCCGCAGATCGGCAACATGGGCGCGGACTGGAACATCTCGAACTTCGGCCACACGATGTGGCGCAAGGGCATGCGTCTGACGCGCGACCCCGACGGCACCCCGATCAAGGCGTCCGACGTCACCATCGGCTCGGCGTTCCACGTCATCCCCGAGGGCCTCAACGAGCTCGAGCACCACAAGATCGAGGAGAAGGCCAAGGCCGTCGTCCTCCTGCTGCGTCTCGACCCGCGTGACCTCAACCTCCAGCCGGGCCGCGAGGACTGGTCGTTCGACGGCATCATCGCCTTCTCGAAGATCTGCACCCACGTCGGCTGCCCGGTGGCGCTGTACGAGCAGCAGACCCACCACCTGCTGTGCCCGTGCCACCAGTCGACGTTCGACGTCGCCAACGGCGCGAAGGTGGTCTTCGGCCCCGCGAAGCGTCCGCTGCCGCAGCTGCCGATCGCGGTCGACGACGAGGGCTACATCGTGGCCCAGTCCGACTTCCACGAGCCCATCGGCCCGTCCTACTGGACGCGCCTCCATGACACGTCCGACGGCCTGCACGCCGACGACGACACCGAGGGGAGCAGCCACTGATGGGCGCACGTCTCGACTCCGCCGCCGCCGGCACCGCGAACTACATCGACGAGCGCACCTCGATCGGCGGGTTCGTCAAGTTCTTCGCGCGCAAGCTGTTCCCGGACCACTGGTCGTTCATGCTCGGCGAGATCGCGCTGTACTCGTTCGTCGTGCTGCTGCTCTCGGGCGTGTTCCTCACGGCCTTCTTCGTGCCGTCGATGACCATCGTCGAGTACGACGGCCCGCTCGCGACGATGCAGGGCGTGGAGATGTCGGAGGCCTTCGCCTCGACGCTGCACATGTCCTTCGAGGTCCCCGGCGGCCTCCTCATGCGCCAGATCCACCACTGGGCCGCGCTGCTGTTCACGGCGGCGATCGTCACCCACATGGCACGCGTGTTCTTCACCGGCGCGTTCCGCAAGCCGCGCGAGCTCAACTGGCTCGTCGGCTTCACCCTGATGATCCTGTCGCTCGCGGCGGGCTTCTCGGGCTACTCGCTCCCCGACGACGTGCTCTCCGGCAACGGCCTGCGCATCATCGAGGGCGTGACCCGCTCGATCCCGATCGTCGGCGAGTACATCTCGTACTGGATCTTCGGCGGCGAGTTCCCCGGTGAGATCCTCATCCCCCGCCTCTTCACCATGCACATCCTGCTGGTGCCCGGCCTGATCCTCGTGCTGATCGCGCTGCACCTGTTCCTGGTGTTCCTGCACAAGCACACCCAGTACCCGGGCGGCGGCCGCACCCACAAGAACGTCGTGGGCCTGCCCCTCTTCCCCGTGTACACCGCGAAGGCCGGCGGCTTCTTCTTCGTCGTCTTCGGCATCGTCGCCCTCGTCGCGGCCATCTTCACCATCAACCCGGTGTGGAACTACGGCCCGTACGACCCGTCGCCGGTGTCCGCGGGCACCCAGCCCGACTGGTACATCCTGTTCGTCGACGGCGCGCTGCGCCTCATGCCGGGCTGGCTGTTCGACGTCATCCCCATGGAGTGGGAGATCTGGGGCTACACGCTCTCGTGGAACCTCCTGGTCCCGGCGCTGATCCTGCCCGGCCTGTTCTTCGGCTTCCTCGCGCTGTACCCGTGGATCGAGGCGTGGGCCACGGGCGACCGCGGCGAGAAGCACGTGCTCGACCGTCCGCGCAACGCCCCGGTCCGCACCGGCATCGGCGTCGCCCTCATCACGTTCTACGTGGTGCTGGTGATGGAGGGCTCGAACGACATCATCGCGAACCTCTTCCACCTGTCGCTCAACGACCTCACCTACTTCTTCCGGATCGGCATCTTCGTCCTGCCGGCTCTCGCGTTCTGGATCACCCGTCGCATCTGCTTCGGCCTCCAGCGCAAGGACCGCGAGCTGGTGCTGCACGGCAAGGAGACCGGCCGCATCGTCCGTCACGAGCACGGCGAGTACGTCGAGGTCCACGAGCCGCTCACCGACGAGGAGCGCTGGGTGCTCATCCAGCACGACGACATCGCGCCGCTCGAGATCGAGCCGGAGTTCAACGACCGCGGCGTCCGCCGCAAGGGCTACCGGTGGGACCGCTTCAAGCAGTGGCTGTCGCGGATCTACTTCGAGAAGCGCATCTCCCCCGTCACGGCGGAGGAGCTCGCGGAGGCCCAGCACGAGCACGGCCACCACTAGCAGCATCGTCCAGGAGGGGCGTCGGGCATCGGCCCGGCGCCCCTTCGGCGTTCCCGGGGACGATGCGCCGGGTGCCGGTCGCACGGTGCCGGAATTACCTGGCAGCCCTCCCGGTTGTCAGGGGTGTCCCACCTCGCTCCGACCGGCGGCGATCGCTAGGCTCGGAGCGTTCCCGGAAACCCGGCCGCGACGCATCGGTGCCGCGGCCCGACCTTGGAGGAAGAATGGCCGACTACACGCTGCCGGACCTCTCGTACGACTACGGCGCCCTCGACCCGCACATCGCGGGCGAGATCATGGAGCTGCACCACAGCAAGCACCACGCCGCGTACGTGGCCGGCGCGAACACCGCCCTCGAGAAGATGGCCGGCGCCCGCGAGAGCGGCGACTTCGGCGCCATCGCCGGCCTCGAGAAGGCCCTGGCCTTCAACCTCGGCGGTCACACCAACCACTCGGTGTTCTGGACCAACATGTCGCCCGACGGCGGCGACAAGCCCGACGGCGAGCTCGCGGCCGCGATCGACGAGCACTTCGGCTCGTTCGACGGCTTCCGCGCGCACTTCACCAACAACGCCATGACGATCATGGGCTCCGGCTGGTCGATCCTCGCGTGGGACACCGTCGGCAAGAAGCTCATCATCGTCCAGCTCTACGACCAGCAGGGCAACGTGCCCGTCGGCCTCATCCCGCTGCTCATGCTCGACATGTGGGAGCACGCGTTCTACCTCCAGTACAAGAACGTCAAGGCGGACTACGTCAACGCCTGGTGGAACGTCGTCGACTGGGGCAACGTGCAGCGTCGCTTCATCACCGCGACCGCGACCCAGGGCCTCATCGTCGCGTAGGGCCCTCGCGCATCGTCCTCAGGGGCGGTCTCCCTCCGGGGAGGCCGCCCCTGTCGCGTCCCCGCCCTCCTGCGCCGGGACCAGGGGTGACGATACGGTGGGCGCATGTCCACCGAGGGCACCTCCCCCGCCCCGCAGCCGGCCCCGGCCGCGCGCCACCGGCCGATGCTGTGGATGCTGCTCGGCACGCTCGTGGTGCTCCAGTTCGGCTACCCGGTCACCTACTCGGGCCCGGCCTGGACCGTCGCGTACCTGCTCGTCTACGCCGGCGTGGTGGTCTACAGCGTGCGGCGGGCCAACTCGGACCGCCGCCGCGGGTGGCCCCTTCTCGTCGCCTCCGTCGCGCTCATCGGCGGCGCCACGTGGTTCGCCTTCCGTCAGGACGACGCGAACGCCACGGCCGCAATGCTCATCGGCGTCGGGCTGCTGCAGCTCACGCTGGTGGTGACGCTCGCGGAGTCGCTCGTGCGGCCGTCCCAGGGCACCCGGACCGTGGACATGCTGCTGCTCGCCGTGTGCGCGTACCTGCTCCTCGGCGGCGTCTTCGGCGTCGCCTCGGGGCTCATGGAGCTCGCGCAGCCCGGCAGCTTCTTGGATCCCAACGTGACGTCCGGGACCCTCACGTGGCAGGGGCTGCTCTACGGCAGCTACGTGACGCTCGCGACGCTCGGGTTCGGCGACATCGTGCCGGTGTCCGCGTGGGCGCGCTCGCTGTGGTCCTTCGAGGCCGTGGTGGGCACGCTGTTCGTCGCCGTGGTGATCGCGCGCCTCGTCGGCGTGGCCGGCTTCGCGGACCGCGACACGAAGGACTAGGGCGGCCCCGGAGCGCCCGGCGGGCGCGCGGGCGCGCTACGCCCCCACGTAGTCCGCGAGGTGCTCCCCCGTCAGCGTGGAGCGGTCGGCCACCAGTGCGGCGGGCGTGCCCTCGAAGACGATGCGGCCGCCGTCGTGGCCGGCGCCGGGACCCAGGTCGATGATCCAGTCCGCATGCGCCATGACGGCCTGGTGGTGCTCGATCACGACGACGGTCTTGCCCGCGTCGACGAGCCGGTCGAGCAGCGCGAGCAGCTGCGCCACGTCCGCGAGGTGCAGCCCGGTCGTGGGCTCGTCCAGGACGTAGACGCCGCCCTTGTCGCCCATGTGCGTGGCGAGCTTGAGGCGCTGCCGCTCGCCGCCGGAGAGGGTCGTGAGGGGCTGCCCCAGCGCCAGGTAGCCGAGCCCCACGTCGACGAGGTGGCCGAGCATCCTCGCCGCCGCGGGGTTGCGCGCCTCGCCCTCCGAGAAGAAGGCGTGCGCCTGCTCCACGGGCATCTCGAGCACGTCCGCGATCGACCGGCCCGCGAGCAGGAGCTCGAGCACCTCGTCGTTGAAGCGGCGTCCCTCGCACGCCTCGCACACGCTGGCGACGGTCTCCATGACGCCGAGCTCGGTGTAGATCATGCCGGCGCCCTTGCACACGGGGCACGCGCCCTCGGAGTTGGCGCTGAACAGCGCCGGCTTGACGCCGTTCGCCTTGGCGAAGGCCTTGCGGATCGGCTCGAGGGCGCCCGTGTAGGTCGCGGGGTTGGAGCGACGGGAGCCCTTGATGGGCCGCTGGTCGACCGTGACGACCCCGGCCTCGGCGGGGATAGCGCCGTGGATGAGCGAGCTCTTGCCCGAGCCCGCCACGCCGGTCACCACCGTGAGGACGCCGAGCGGCACGTCGACGTCGACGTCGCGGAGGTTGTTCGTCGCGGCCCCGCGGATCGCGATCGCGCCGCTCGGCTCGCGCACGCCGTCCTTGAGGACCGCCCGGTAGCCGAGATGGCGGCCGGTGAGCGTGTCCGAGCCGCGCAGCCCGTCGACCGTGCCCTCGAAGCAGACCTCGCCGCCCGCGGTGCCCGCGCCCGGGCCGAGGTCGACGACGTGGTCGGCGATCGCGATGGTCTCCGGCTTGTGCTCGACCACGAGGACGGTATTGCCCTTGTCGCGCAGGCGCTCGAGCAGGCGGTTCATGCGCGCGATGTCGTGCGGGTGCAGGCCGACCGTGGGCTCGTCGAACACGTAGGTGATGTCGGTGAGCGCGGACCCGAGGTGGCGGATCATCTTGGTGCGCTGCGCCTCTCCCCCGGACAGCGTGCCGGCCGACCGGTCGAGCGACAGGTACCCGAGCCCGATCTCCACGAACGAGTCGAGGGTGTCGCGCAGCGCCGCGACCAGGGGCGCGACCGAGGGCTCGGCGAGGTCGCGCATCCATGCGGCGAGGTCGGAGATCTGCATCGACGCGAGGTCCGCGATCGAGGCGCCCCTGATGAGGGACGAGCGGGCGGTCGCGCTGAGACGGGTGCCGTCGCAGTCGGGGCACGTCGCGAAGGTCACGGCCCGGTCGACGAAGGCGCGGATGTGCGGCTGCATCGCGTCCGGGTCCTTGGACAGCATCGACTTCTGGATCTTGGGGATGAGCCCCTCGTAGGTCATGTTGATGTTGGCGACCCGGACCTTGGTGGGCTCCTTGTAGAGCAGGTCGTCCCGCTCGCGCTTGGAGTAGTCGCGGATCGCCTTGCCGGGGTCGAGGAAGCCGGACTCCGTGTACATGCGCACCGCCCAGCCGTCGGCGGTGTAGCCGGGGATGGTGATGGCGCCGTCCGCGAGCGACTTGGACTCGTCGTAGATCTGGGACAGGTCGAGCTCGCTGATGCGTCCCGTGCCCTCGCAGCGCACGCACATGCCGCCGGTGACCGAGTACTCGCGGTGCTCCCGCACGGTGCTGCCGTCCTTGCGGGTCACGGTCGCCGAGCCCGATCCCGACGACGTCGCGACATTGAAGCTGAAGGCCTGCGGCGCGCCCACATGCGGGTCGCCCAGGCGCGAGAAGAGGATCCGCAGCATCGCGTGGACGTCGGTCGCCGTGCCGACCGTCGAGCGCACGTTGGCGCCCATGGGCTCCTGGTCGACGATGATCGCGGTGGTGAGGCCCTCGAGCACGTCGACGTCCGGACGCGACTGCGACGGCATGAAGCCCTGGATGAACGAGCTGTAGGTCTCGTTGATCATGCGCCGCGACTCCGCGGCGATGGTCTCGAACACGAGCGAGCTCTTGCCCGAGCCGGACACCCCGGTGAAGACCGTGAGGCGGCGCTTGGGCAGCTCGAGGCTCACATCCTTGAGGTTGTTCTCCCGCGCGCCCTCGACCCGGATGAGGTCGTGGGCGTCGGCGGCATGGGGCACGGTCATGGGGACTCCCGACGCTGGGGACGATGCGACGGTCCCCATTGTGCCGCGCGGCGCTGACAGTGCGGCCGACACGCGTGGCCGACCGGACGGTCAACTCGCGCGGCCAAGCGCCCGGCTGAGCGGACGGCCGACACGCACGTCGGATCGTTCGCGTGACGCTCCTGCACACACGCCGGTTCCGGCCTGAGCGTCGGACCAGCGGTCGATCGATCCGACGCTCGGGCTGTCCAGTCAGCCCCGTTGCCCCCCTTCCCGGTGCGCCACCACCGCCGGCGCCGCCAGACCACTGGGTCTCCCCGCCCTAGCGAGCAGCCGCCCGAGGCGCGCACGCGGCGGCTCCGCGTCAACCGATCGGTCGCCCCGCTCGCCGGTGCGCGGCGAGGATGCGCCGCACCGCCGCTGCGATCTCGCCGGGTCTCGCGGCCTCGACCTCGGCCGCCGTGAACCGCGCCGCGAGGACGCCGCGCTTCAGGACCCCCCGGTCGCGTCTCCGGTCGCGTGTGAACGCGTCATCATCGTCGTGCGAGCTGCGCCCGTCGATCTCGAGGGCCAGCCTTCCCTCGACGACCAGATCGACCCTGCCCACGCCGTCGACGTACACCTGCGGGACCACGCGGAGTCCCGCCTCGACGAGGTCGATGCGGGCCAGCGTCTCCTGAGCGGACTCCGCGCGCGCATCGGCCCGAGCAAGGAGCCAGCTCCGGCGCGCTCTCGGCGTCGCGATCCACCCGTCGAGGTCGGCGCCTCTCACCAGCCCTCGACGCAACGCTGCGTCGAGCATCACCAGGTGCGCACGAGGGCCGACGCACCTGCCGGCGTGATCGAGCGCGGTCGGCACGGGCATGGGCGCGAGCGAGCTGCCGCATCCCTTCGCGAAGTGGAACCGGTGGGTTGCTACCCGCCTCGGCGTGCGCCCGCGGGGCTGAACCGCGACGTGGACGACCCGTGTGCGCGGCATCACCGGCAGCCCCGCCTCGGCGATGGCCGAGACGCAGGTGAGACGCGACCGGAGCCGGGCGGCCTCCAGCCGTGCCTCCGACAGGGTCGGCAGCGCGATCACCCCGGGCACCGGCGCGATGAGAAGGCCGTCACTGAGGGCGCCATCGAGAGCCCAGCGGGTCGTTCCTGCCGCGAGCACGGCCGCACGCCGCATCGTCCCGCCGCCTTTCTCCACCAGCGTCACCGGTTCCATGCGTCGATGGTGGGGGCCGGGAGCCCACGGGTTCGGGCATCGTCCCGTCGCGGAGGACGAGACCGGCCTCGGATGGGTCGGGGACATCGGCCTGGGCCAGGTCTCGGCGCCGGGCCGCTGAGCCCGGACCGTGGCAGCAGCGAGGCCGTCTCGCGGTCACGATCGACGCGGTTGCGATGTCGGATCGCTGGAGCAACGCTCCTTCATCCGTGCTGGTTCCGGCACCTCAGGCGGCGCGATCGGCGATCGATCCGTCTCCCGTGCTGGTGGGGCCGGGGTGGGGCCGTGCTGGTGGGGCCGGCGGGGGGCTGGTGAGGGCCGGCGGCGGGCTGGGGGGCCGGACGGCGAAAGCAGAAGCGGCCCGCCCCCGGAGGGACGGGCCGCTTCTGCTGCTCAGCTGGTCAGTGCGCGTGCTGGCCGGTGGAGTACTCCATCACCCAGCCCACGAGGCCGATGATGCCGATGACGGCCGCGGGTGCCATGATCCACCAGTCCACCGCGAGGGCGACGAACGCCAGCGCGGCGCCGAGGCCGCACACCAGCGGCCACCAGCTCCACGGCGCGAAGACGCCCTGCTCGCCCGAGTCCTCGGAGATCTCCGCGTCGAGACGGTCCTCGGCGCGGTTGCCGTGACGGTTGGCCAGCATGTGGAAGTAGACGGCCACCATGATGAACATGCCGCCGGTGAGGTAGACGGCCGTGACGCCGACGGGCTCCGACCAGCCGGTGAAGAAGGCGTAGGCCGTGCCCGCGACGAAGAAGAAGGCCGCGGGGATGAAGAAGACGTTCCGCTCGGTACGCATCGATCTCTCTCCTTACGCGACGGGCGCGTGGTCGCTGGCGTCGCGCTCGGCCTGGTAGTGGTCGCGGGCGGCCGCACCGGGGTGGTGCAGGTCGAACGCGGGCCGCTCCGAGCGGATGCGCGGGATGGACGTGAAGTTGTGGCGCGGCGGCGGGCAGGACGTCGCCCACTCGAGCGAGTTGCCGAAGCCCCACGGGTCGTTGACCGTCACCAACGGCGCGCGACGCGACGTGATGTACACGTTCCAGAAGAACGGCAGGGTCGAGAGCGCGAGCACCACGGCGCCGATGGTCGACAGCTGGTTCATCCAGGTGAAGCCGTCCTCGGGCATGTAGTCGACGTAGCGACGGGCCATGCCGTGCGCGCCCAGCCAGTGCTGGACGAGGAACGTGGTGTGGAAGCCGATGAAGAGCAGCCAGAAGTGGATCTTGCCGAGGCGCTCGTCGAGCATCTTGCCGGTGAACTTGGGCCACCAGAAGTAGAAGCCGGCGAACATCGCGAACACGACCGTGCCGAACACGACGTAGTGGAAGTGCGCCACCACGAAGTAGGAGTCGGACAGCGGGAAGTCGAGCACCGGCGAGCTGAGGATGACGCCCGTGAGACCGCCGAAGAGGAAGGTCACGAGGAAGCCGATCGACCACAGCATCGGCGTCTCGAACGTGAGCTTGCCGCGCCACATCGTGCCGATCCAGTTGAAGAACTTCACACCGGTCGGCACCGCGATGAGCATCGTCATGAACGCGAAGAACGGCAGCAGCACCGCGCCGGTCACGTACATGTGGTGCGCCCACACGGTCACGGACAGCGCCGCGATCGCGATGGTCGCGTAGACGAGGCCGTGATAGCCGAACAGCGGTTTGCGCGAGAACACCGGGAAGATCTCGGAGACGATGCCGAAGAACGGCAGCGCGATGATGTACACCTCGGGATGGCCGAAGAACCAGAACAGGTGCTGCCACAGGATGGCGCCACCGTTGTCCGGGTTGAAGACCTGCGAGTGGAGCACGCGGTCCGAGCCGAGCGCGAACAGCGCCGAGGCCAGCGGCGGGAAGGCCAGCAGCACGAGCATCGACGTCACCAGGATGTTCCAGGTGAAGATCGGCATGCGGAACATAGTCATGCCCGGCGCGCGCATCGTGACGATGGTGGTGATGAAGTTCACCGAGCCGAGGATGGTGCCGAAGCCGCCGAGCGCGAGGCCGAAGACCCACAGGTCGCCGCCGACGCCGGGCGAGTAGATCGAGTTCGACAGCGGCGCGTACGCGAACCAGCCGAACGAGGCCGCGCCCTGCGGGGTGAAGAAGCCCGCCATGGCGATGACGCCGCCGAAGGCGTACAGCCAGTACGCGAGCATGTTGAGGCGCGGGAACGCCACGTCGGGAGCGCCGATCTGGAGCGGCATGATGAAGTTCGCGAAACCCGCGAACAGCGGGGTCGCGAACAGCAGCAGCATGATCGTGCCGTGCATCGTGAACAGCTGGTTGTACTGCTCCGCCGACTGCACGACCTGCATGCCGGGCTCGAACAGCTCGGCGCGGATCAGCAGCGCGAGCAGGCCGCCCACGATGAAGAAGAAGAACGACGTGATCAGGTACATGTACCCGATCGTCTTGTGGTCGGTGGACGTCAGCCACTTCACCACGATGGAGCCGCGGCGGGTGGGGGCCGCGGGGATGACGGCGGTCCGGCGGTCCTCGCCGGTGGCCTCGAAGGGGACGGTGGCCATCAGGACTCAGACTCCTCGTGCTGCTCGGTCAGCTGGACGACCTGGTCGCGGCTGTACTCGTCGACGCCGATCTGGCCGCTGTAGCCCTCGTTGCGGAGCTCCTCCATGTGCGCGTCGTAGTCCTCGCGGGACACGACGGCGACGTTGAAGAGCATGGACGCGTGGTACTCGCCGCAGAGCTCGGCGCACTTGCCCTGGTACAGGCCCTCCTGGGTGGGGATCACCTGGAAGGTGTTGGTCTTGCCGGGGACCACGTCCTCCTTGTAGAGGAACGCCGGGACCCAGAAGGAGTGGATGACGTCGCGGGAGTCGAGCGTGAACTCGACGCGCTCGCCCACGGGCAGGTACAGCGTGGGCAGCGTCTCCTCGACGCCCTCCTCACCGGTGAGGACGGCCTGCACGCCCGGGTCGTAGACGTCGTCGTCGACGTAGTTGAAGTCCCAGCTCCACTGCTTGCCCACGACGTTGATGTGGATGTCCGGCGTCTCGGACGTGTCCTTGATCGCGGCGACGTCCTCGGCCGTGTACTTGAACAGCACGCCGACCATGAGGAGCGGGACGATGGTGTACATCAGCTCGAGCGGGATGTTCGCACGCGTCTGGACGGGGAGCTTGTTGTCCCCCTTGCGCTTGCGATAGACCGCGACGGACCAGAGGATGAGGCCCCAGGTGAGGACGCCGACGGCGAGCGCGGCGATCCAGGAGCCGTTCCAGAGGGTGATGATCCGACCGGTCTGGTTGGTGATCTCGGGCGAGCTGGGAAGTGCGCCGTTCTCGATGCCGTTGGCGCATCCTGCCAGGAGGGACGTCAGTCCCAGGACAGCGATGCCTGCCAGGGCTTTTCCGGGCACGCGGGGACGTGAAAGGTGGGACACACGGGCAGTCTAGCGCGCTGTACCGTGATGCCATGCAGGTCGCGCGCATGTTCCTGGACGCCAGTGGTTCCGCCCCTATGACGAACAGGACGCTCGAGGCGTTCCACGCCGGCCTCGCCGACGGGTGGGCGGATCCCGCCCGCCTCCACACCGAGTCGCGTCGTGCCAGGCAGCTCCTCGACGCGTCGCGCGAGGCCATCGCGGAGGCGCTCGGCGCCCGTCCCGAGCACACGCACCTCGCCCACTCCCCGCACGCGGGGCTCGAGCGCGCCACCGCGGGCATCTTCGCGGCGCGCCGGGGCCGCGACCGCATCGTCGCCTCCGCCGTCGAGCGCGACGCGACGATGCACGCCGCCCACCACGTCGCCGCCGGCGACCTCACCATGGTGCCGGTCGACGCGCGCGGCCACGTCGACCTCGACGCGTTCGCCGCGGAGCTCGCGGTGCCCGACGTCGCGCTCGCCGCGGTGCAGCACGCGAACCACGAGATCGGCACCGTCCAGCGCCTCGACCGCGTCGCGGAGGCGACCACGGCCGCGCGCGTGCCCCTCCTGGTCGACGCCACCGCGAGCATCGGCCACGGCCCCGCGCCGCAGCACTGGGACGCGCTCGTCGCGAACCCCGCGGACTGGGGCGGCCCGGCCGGCCTCGGCATCGTCGCGCTGCGGCCGCACACCCGCTGGCTGCCCGCGTGGCCCGAGGGCGACGACTGGGCGCCCGGCGGCGTCCTCGTCCCCGCGGTGCTCGCCGCGGCCGTCGCGCTCCAGGAGCGCCGCGAGGTGCTCGACGAGACCTCGCTGCGCCTCCACCGGATGATCGCCCGCGTGCGTGATGCCGCCGCCGGGTGGCCCGGGGTCGACGTCGTGGGCGATCCCGACGAGCGCCTCCCCCACGTGCTCACCTTCTCGTGCCTCTACGTCGACGGCGAGGCGCTGCTGTCGCGGCTCGACCGCGAGGGCGTCGCGGTCGGCTCCGGCTCGGCCTGCACCACCAGCACCCTCGAGCCCAGCCGCGTGCTCGCGGCGGTCGGCGCGCTCAGCCACGGCAACGTGCGGCTCGGCCTCCACCCGGGCGTCACCGACGCCGACATCGACCGCCTCCTCGACCTCCTCCCCCGCGTCATCGCGGACCTGCGGGACGAGGCGGGCGCCCCGGAGATCGCCTGACATGACCGGGGACGATGCGGCGGCAGGCAGCGGCGGTCACGTCACCGTCGACGCGACGGGCATGCTGTGCCCGCTGCCGATCATCGAGCTCGCGAAGGCGGCGCGCGGCCTCGCCGCCGGCACCGAGGTCACGGTCATCGCGACGGACGTCGCGGCGCGCGTCGACGTGCCCGCGTGGGCGCGCATGACGGGGAACGAGTTCGTGGGGGAAAAGAAGACGGACGGCGCGGGCATGGCCCTCACCGTCCGTCTCCGCTAGTCCCTTGCGGGTCAGCTGAAGGAGTCTCCGCAGGCGCAGGAGCTCGACGCGTTGGGGTTGTCGATGGTGAACCCCTGCTTCTCGATGGTGTCCGAGAAGTCGATGGTCGCGCCATCCAGGTACGGGACCGACATCTTGTCGACCACGACCTCCACGCCGTCGAAGTCGCGAACCGCGTCCCCGTCCAGCGTGCGCTCGTCGAAGTAGAGCTGGTAGATGAGGCCGGAGCAGCCGCCGGGCTGCACCGCGAGGCGCAGCCGCAGGTCGTCGCGGCCCTCCTGCTCGAGCAGGCTCCTGACCTTGGCCGCCGCGGCATCGGTGATGACGACGCCGTGCGACTTGGTCTCGGTAGCAAGATCAGTCATTGACGCCTCCTCTCTCTCGGGTGTCCCTATCAGCGTACGCCGACCGCCGGGTATTCCGAACCCTCCCGCCGCGATTCGTGGATACGTCACCCAAGATCGCGCGGCGAACTAGCGGCGCGGCGTCCAGGTGTGGGCGACCCGGCGGATCTGATCCGCGAGCGCGTCCTCCCCCGCCGCCGCCTCGTGCGCCGCGGCGACGCCGGCGGCCATGAGGTCCCGCCTGCCCACCGCGAGGTGCGCCGTGACCGCCACGCACGGCACGCCCCGGCGGGCGGCCAGCGCGGAGGCCGCGGACACGATTCCGTGGTCGAGGTCGTGCGCGCCGAGGTGGTCGACGACCGCGACGACGACGTCCGCCTGGGCGGCGCCGCGGTCGAGGCCGGCCAGCTCCGCCGTCGCGGCGGCGGCGGGCACGAGCCGGGCCCCCATCGCGGCGAGCGCGTACGCGAGGCCTCCGGCGGCGCCGGTGCCGGGCTCGTCCGACAGGCGGGTCGGGCCGAGGAGCGCGCGACGCGACGCGACAGGGTCGGCCTCGCGGGCGATCGCGGACCACCGCTCCTCCTGCGCCTGCGCCGCCTGGGCGAGCGCCGCATCGTGCTCCCGCCCGTCGCGGACCGCGGCGCTCATGCCCGTGAAGCCGAGCAGCGGCCGGTCGGAGCCCACGAGCGCGACGACGTCGAGGGCCGCCACGCCGGCGCGCGCGGCCTCGAGCCCTCCGCCCCACAGGTCGACGGCGTCGCCGGCGGGCGGCTCGTCCCCGAGGGGCACCACGACGCGCGCGGTCTCCCCCGCCGCCGCGAGCCCGAGCAGCGCCGACGCCAGCGCGGACGGCTCCCAGCGACCGCCGACGGCGGGGGCGAGCACCACGACGCCGCCGATGCGGGTGGCCGTGGCGCCGCCGACGGACGAGGTGTCGCCGTCGAGCGCGTCGGCGGTCCGGGGACCGCCGGACGGCACCGCGACGACGTCGAGATCGACGTGCGGGGAGGCACCGGACCAGGCATCCCGGACGATCCGGACAGTCTGTGCGGAGGTGAGGCGCCCGGAGTCCGGGAGGGGCCAGCTCTGGGCGGCGATGGCGGCACGCATGGCCTCAAGTGTGCCCTGTCGCGCGTGCGACAATGGGCAGATGACCCAGACCTTCCACGAGCCCTCGCCGTCGCCTGCGCTCATGCTCCTGGGTGAGCGTCGCGACCCGCTGTCCGAGCGGGGCGTCGACTGCCCGGGCGCCCTTCCCGCCGCCTCCGACCCCGACCTGGTCGAGCGGGCGCGCGCCGCGAAGGAGGCGCTGGGAGACCGCGTCTTCATCCTGGGCCACCACTACCAGCGCGACGAGGTCATCCAGTTCGCCGACGTCACCGGCGACTCGTTCAAGCTCGCGCGCGACGCGGCCGGGCGCCCCGAGGCGGAGTTCATCGTCTTCTGCGGCGTGCACTTCATGGCGGAGAGCGCGGACATCCTCACGTCCGACGACCAGGCCGTGGTGCTGCCCGACATGGCCGCCGGCTGCTCGATGGCCGACATGGCCAACATCAACCAGGTGGACGATGCGTGGGCCCAGCTCGAGGAGGCCGGCGTCGCATCCCGCACGGTGCCCGTCACCTACATGAACTCGACCGCCGCCATCAAGGCGTTCTGCGGCGACCACGGCGGCGTCGTGTGCACGTCCTCGAACGCGGAGGTCGCGCTGCGCTGGGCCTTCGACCAGGTGGGCGGCGTCGAGGGCGACGGCAAGGTGCTGTTCCTGCCGGACCAGCACCTCGGCCGCAACACCGCCGTCATCCAGCTCGGCATGGAGCTCGACGACTGCGTCGTGTGGGACCCGCGCAAGCCCCTGGGCGGCAACACCCCCGAGGAGCTCGAGAAGGCCCGCATGATCCTGTGGAAGGGCCACTGCTCGGTGCACGGCCGCTTCCGCCGCAGCCACGTCGACGACTTCCGCGCGAAGGTGCCCGGCATCAACGTGCTGGTGCACCCCGAGTGCGCGCACGAGGTCGTCACGGCCGCCGACTACGTCGGCTCGACCGAGTACATCATCAAGACCCTCGAGGCCGCCGAGCCCGGCTCCGCGTGGGTCATCGGCACGGAGCTCAACCTCGTGCGCCGCGTCGCGGCCGCGCACCCCGACAAGGAGGTGCACTTCCTCGAGGACACGGTGTGCTTCTGCTCCACCATGAACCGCATCGACCTGCCCCACCTCGTGTGGGCGCTGGAGTCGCTCGTGGCGGGCGAGGTGCCCAACCGGATCGTCGTCGACGACGAGACGCAGCGCCTCGCCAAGGTCGCGCTCGACCGCATGCTCGCGCTCCCCGCGCTCAACCCCTCCAAGGACTGACCAGAAGGACGGACACGGGCTCCGGCCCGCATCACTCATGAGCGACAAGAACACCCCCGACACCGACACCCCCGACACCGAGGTCGACGGCCAGGCGAAGAAGGGCCGCCCGACCCCGAAGCGCAAGGACCAGGAGGCCGCCCGCCGTCGCCCCGTCGTCGCGGACACCAAGGCCGACAAGAAGGCCCAGCGCGAGCGCCAGCGCCTGCAGCGCGAGAAGGAGTTCCAGGCGATGCGCGAGGGCGACGAGCGCAACATGCCGTACGAGCACCGCGGCCCCGAGCGCCGGTTCCTGCGCGACTACGTCGACGCACGCACCTCGCCCGGCGAGTTCCTCCTGCCCATGTCGATCGTGTTCGTCATCGCGTCGCTCGCGGTGCCGGCGAACTCGTGGGCCGGTCTCGCGCTCATCGTGCTCTTCTACGTCATCGTCATCGGCGTCGCGATCGACACGTGGCTCATGATCCGCCGCCTGAAGAAGCTGTTCATCGCGAAGTTCGGCGCGAAGCGCATCCCGCGCGGCTGGACCTTCTACATCATCGCCCGCCACCTCAACGTGCGCCGCTTCCGCGCGCCCAAGCCGGTCGTCAAGCGAGGCGAGTTCCCCGTCTGACGCGCCGCCGCATCGTCCACCGGGAGCCCGGGCCGCCATGGCCCGGGCTCTCGTGCATCCGGGGCCCGCGCGCACCCCTAGGGTGGAGCGCATGGTCAACTATCGCTATCTCGGAAACTCCGGACTCAAGATCACCGAGCTCACCTACGGCAACTGGATCACCCACGCGTCGCAGGTCGAGAACGACCAGGCGAAGGCATGCGTGCGCGCCGCGCTCGACGTGGGCATCAGCTCCTTCGACACCGCCGACGTGTACGCGAACACCGGCGCCGAGGTGGTCCTCGGCGAGGCGCTCAAGGGCGAGCGGCGCGAGAGCCTCGAGATCTTCACCAAGGTCTTCTGGACCACGGGCCCCGGCGGCGCCAACGACATGGGCCTGTCGCGCAAGCACATCATGGAGTCGATCAACGGCTCGCTGACGCGCCTCCAGACCGACTACGTCGACCTCTACCAGGCGCACCGCTACGACTACGACACACCGCTCGAGGAGACGATGAGCGCGTTCGCGGACATCGTGCACGCGGGCAAGGCGCACTACATCGGCGTGAGCGAGTGGACCGCGGACCAGATCCGCGCCGGCGCCGCGCTGGCCAAGGAGCTGCGCATCCCGTTCGTGTCCTCGCAGCCGCAGTACTCGATGCTGTGGCGCGTCATCGAGGAGGAGGTCGTGCCGGCGTCGAAGGAGGTCGGCGTCGGCCAGATCGTGTGGTCGCCGGTCGCGCAGGGCATCCTCACCGGCAAGTACAAGCCCGGCCAGCCGGCGCCCGCGGGCTCGCGCGCGACCGACGAGAAGTCCGGCGCGCGCTTCATCGAGCGCTTCATGAACGACGACCTCCTCACGCGAGTCCAGGGCCTCCAGCCCATCGCCGACGAGCTCGGCCTCACCATGGCGCAGCTCGCCATCGCGTGGGTGCTGCAGAACGACAACGTGTCGGCCGCGATCATCGGCGCCTCGCGCCCCGAGCAGATCGTGGACAACGCGAAGGCCTCCGGCGTGGAGATCCCGGCGGAGCTCATGACCCGCATCGACGAGGTCCTCGGCGACGTCGTCGAGCGCGACCCGGCCCGCACCGTCGAGGCGGGTCCGCGCTCGCGCTGAGCCGCCCTTAGACACACGAAGGCCCCGGGGAGACCCGGGGCCTTCGCTGCATCAAAGGAGAAAACAATGCTCGTACGCCTGGCAGGTGCGTACATGGGGTGAACGCGCTTGGCGTCGCACATGTTCCCGGGCGCACACTGGAGGCATGGAGCTCCTCCGGGATCGCGCCGATGCGGGCGCGCGGCTCACGTGGCTGCTGTCGCCGCTCGTCGTGCAGGGCGACGCGACCAGCGCGGTCGTGCTGGGGCTGCCGCGCGGCGGCGTGCCGATCGGCGCGGCGATCGCCCGCGGGCTCGGGCTGCCGCTCGACGTGGTGGTGGTGCGCAAGCTCGGGGCGCCCGGCAACCCGGAGTACGGCTTCGGCGCGATCGGCGAGGGCGGCATCCGTGTGCTGGACGCGCAGGCGATGACGATCCTGGGGATCACCGACGAGGTGGTCGCGCGCATCGAGGCGCGCGAACGCGAGGAGCTCGAGCGGCGCCTCGCGTCCTACCGGGAGGTCCGCCCGAAGGTGCCGCTGGCCGGACGGACCGCGATCGTGGTGGACGACGGCATCGCGACGGGGGGCACGGCCCGGGCGGCCGCGCTTGTCGCGCGGGCCGCGGGCGCGGGTCGGGTGATCGTGGCGGCGGGCGTCGCGGCTCCCGAGTCGCTGCACGCGCTCATGGAGGACGGGTCGGCCGATCTGGCGCTCGCGGCCCTCATCCCCAACCAGCTGCTCGCCGTGGGCCAGTGGTACATGAACTTCTCGCAGACCCCCGAGCGCGAGGTGCTGCGGATCCTCGGGGAGGCGGCCGCCGAGGAGTGAGCGCGGGGCCGCGCCACGGTCAGCGGGCGGGCTTGCGCCCCGGTCAGCGGGCGGGGCCGGCGGCGATGTCGAGGATGCGGGCGGCCGCGGGCGACAGCCGCCGGCGCGGGTCCCACACCGCGGCCAGGGGACGCGTGAGCGACGGGCCCTCGACGGGCACCCGGATGAGGCGTCCGGCGGCGACGTCGTCGTGGACCGCGCGCTCGCTCAGCGCCGCCACTCCTCCGCCCGCGAGCACCGTCGCGCGGATCGACGCGGTGGTCGACAGCTCGGCCGCCGGTGCCGCGACCGTGCCGGGGCCGAGCGTCGCCTCGAGCGCGCGTTCGAGCGTGAGCCGCGTGCCCGAGCCGGGCTCTCGGCTCAGCAGCGGCGTGCGCGCTACCTCGGCGGGCGACAGCGACGTGCGGCGCGACCACGGATGGCCGGGTGCGACCACGATGACGACCTCGTCGTGGGCTACGACGAGCGTCGCGAGACGCGCGGGCGGGTCGGGGGTCTCGACGAAGCCCAGGTCGTCGACGCCGGCGCGCACGCGCTCGACGACGGTCGCGCTGTTGACCGCCGTGAGCTCGACCTGCGCGGCGTCCGACTCGGACGCGTAGGCGACGAGCCAGCCCGGGAGCAGGTGCTCGGCGACCGTGAGGCTCGCGCCGATGCGCACGTGCGCGGCGCTGTCGGTCCGCAGCGCCGCGACCGCGCGTTCGAAGCCGTCGACCTGGCCGAGCACCGCCGCCGCCCAGCCGGCGACCATGACGCCCTGATCCGTGAGCGCCGTGCCGCGCGCGCTGCGCGAGAACAGCGCCAGCCCCCAGCGGCGCTCGAGCGCGCGCATCCGCTGGGACACCGCCTGCTGCGTCACGCCGAGGGACTGCGCCGCGGCGGTGAGGCTGCCGTGCTGCTCGACTGCGACGAGCATCCTCAGCTCCTCGACCGACGTGCCCGCCATGCGCCCTCTTTCACAACCTGTGCTTGTGGTTCACCCTCATTCTCGCACTACCCGACCCCATTCCCGCTTGGGAGCATGGCCTCATGGCCCCCTTACGCATCGTCCCCGTCCCGCCGAACTGGTTCGCCGTCGTCATGGGCACGTCGATCGTCGCGACCGGCGCGCACGCGCTCCCCGTGCGCCTGCCCGGGCTCGACGCGCTCGCATGGACCTTCTGGGCGCTCGCGGGGCTCGCGCTCGTCGCGGCGGTCGTCGCCACGGCCGTGCATCTGCGCGCGGACCGCGGCGCGCTGCGCGCCTACCTCGCCGATCCGGCGGTCGCACCGTTCTACGGCGCGCCGGCGATGGGCCTGCTCGCATACGGCGCAGCCACGCTGGTCGTCGCGCAGCCGCTGCTCGGACACGCGGCCGTAGCGCTCGACGCGATCCTGTGGCTCGCGGGCACCGCGCTCGGGCTCGCGACCGCGGTCGGGGTGCCGGTGCTCGCCTTCACGCGTCACCGTGTGGACGTCGACGCGGCCTCGGGCGCATGGCTCATGCCCGTGGTGCCGCCCATGGTGTCGGCCGCGACCGGCGCGCTGCTCCTGCCGCACCTCGACGGCGCCGCCGCGCAGACGATGGCGCTGGCCTGCTACGCGATGTTCGGCGCGTCCGGCATGGCCGCGATCGTCCTCATCACCCAACTGTGGTCCCGCCTCGCGCACCACCAGCGCGGTGCCGCCGCCGCGGTGCCGACCCTGTGGATCGTGCTGGGCCCGCTGGGCCAGTCCGTGACCGCGGTCGGGCTGCTCGCCGACACGGCCGGTCCCGCGCTCGGCGTGAGCGACCACGCGCTGCGGATGTTCGCGTTGCTGTACGGCGTGCCCGCGATGGGCTTCGCGCTGCTGTGGCTCGCGATCGCCGCCGCCATCACCGCGATGACGGCGCGCGAGGGGCTGCCCTTCTCGCTCGCGTTCTGGGCGTTCACGTTCCCGGTCGGCACGATGGTGACCGGTGCCTCGTCGCTCGCGGCCCACACGGGCGCCGTCGCGCTCGACTGGCTCGCGGTCGCGCTGTTCGCGCTGCTGCTCGCGGGATGGGGCGTCGCCGCGACGGGGACCGCGCGGGACCTGCGTGCGCGCCGCCCGGGAGTACCGGACGTCCCGCGGGAGGCGGCAGCCGTCTGAGAGGAGTACTGGGTGTCCCGGCGGGGGTCGGGCGGACGTCCGGGGGTCCCGGGTCAGCGGGCCGTGAGGGCACGGTTGAGGCGCGCGACCCACCACGGGCCCTGGTACACGAAGGCCGTGTAGACCTGCAGCAGCGTCGCGCCGGCGTCGAGCACCGCGCGGGCGTCCTCCTCGGAGGAGATGCCGCCCACGCCGATGAGGCACATGTCGGGGCCCACGCGTCCGCGCAGGCGGGCGATCACCTCGCGCAGGCGCGGGAGCAGCACCGGGCCGGACAGCCCTCCGGGGCCGCGGTCGTGCGCGATGGTGGTGTTGGACGCGACGATGCCGTCGAGCCCCAGCTCGAGCGCGAGGTCCGCGACCGCGTCGACGTCCGCGTCCGCGAGGTCGGGGGCGATCTTCACGAGCAGCGGGACGCGGCGGTCGGCGACGGCCTCGTCCGCGGCCACGCGGGTCGCGGCGAGGATGGGCCGCAGCGTGTCCACGGACTGGAGGTCGCGCAGGCCGGGCGTGTTGGGCGAGGACACGTTGACCACGAGGTAGTCCGCATATGGGGCGAGAAGGCGGGCCGAGTACGCGTAGTCGTCCGGCGCGTCCTCGGCGGGCGTCGCCTTGTTCTTGCCGAGGTTGACGCCCAGGACGATGCGGCGGCCGGCCGCGGTGGAGCGGAGCGCCGCGAGGCGCTCGGCCATCGCGTCGGCGCCCGCGTTGTTGAAGCCCATGCGGTTGCGCAGGCCGTGCAGGTCCTTCTCGCGCCACGAGCGGGGCTTCTCGTTGCCGGGCTGGCCCTTGGGGGTGACGGTGCCGACCTCGACGAACCCGAAGCCCGCCGCGGAGAGCCCGGCGACCGCCTCGGCGTCCTTGTCCATGCCGGCCGCGAGACCCACGGGGGCCGGGAACGTCAGCCCGAGCGCCCGCACCGAACCTGCGGGATCCGGCGTCGCGACGAGCCCCAGCGCACGCATCGTGCGGAACGCCCAGGCGCCACGCCCGATCGCCGTCACGCCGAAGCGGTGGGCCCACTCGGCGTCGGTACGGGAGAGGACCTGGCGGTAGAAGGCGGCGTACACGGGACCCAAACTACCGGGGCTAGGCTCGACGCCATGACCTCACTCACCACCACCCAGGACCAGGTCGCGTCCGTCGAGGCCGACGCCATCATCGTCGGCTGGACCGCGGACGACACCGTCGCAGCCCACCCCCTCCTCTCCGACGAGGCCCGCGAGACCATCGCCGCGGGCGCCTCGCTCCTCGACGCGTCGTCGAAGGCCGGCAAGGTCACCGTCGTGCCGGGCGCCGGCACCGAGGCCCCCCGCGTCGTCGTCGTCGGCATCGGCTCCGGCTCGGAGGCGGACCTCCGCACCGCGGCCGGCGAGGCCTCGCGCCAGGTCGGCAAGAAGCCCTCCAAGGTCGTCGTCGCGCTGCCCGCCGAGGGCGACGCCGCGATCGCCGTCGCGCAGGGCGCCGTGCTCGGCGCCTACGCCTTCACCGACTACAAGTCGGACGAGAACGCCGCCACCGACACCGAGTGGGTGATCGCCGGCGCGACCGACGAGGCCGTCGAGCGCGCGAGCATCCTCGTCGCGGCGGCCGCGGGCATCCGCGACCTCGTCAACACCCCGCCGCTCGACCTCTTCCCCGGCTCGTTCGCGGAGATCGCCGAGCAGATGGGCGCCGAGACCGGCGTCGAGGTCGAGACGTGGGACGCGCAGCGCCTCGCGAACGAGGGCTTCGGCGGCATCCTCGCGGTCGGCATGGGCTCGGCCCGCCTCCCCCGCCTGGTCCGCGTCTCCTACAAGCCCGAGGGCGCCTCGCAGACCGTCGCGCTCGTGGGCAAGGGCATCACCTTCGACACCGGCGGCATCTCGCTCAAGCCGTCGAAGTCGATGGAGACGATGAAGTCCGACATGACCGGCGCCGCCACCGTGCTGCACGCCGTGATCGCGGCCGCTCGCGCCGAGCTCCCCATCGCCGTGACCGCGTGGCTGTGCCTCGCGGAGAACATGCCGTCGGGCACCGCTCAGCGTCCCTCGGACGTCATCCGCATCTACGGCGGCCAGACCGTCGAGGTCCTCAACACCGACGCCGAGGGCCGCCTCGTCATGGCCGATGGCCTGGTGAAGGCGCGCGAGGAGAACCCCGACGTGCTGCTCGACGTCGCGACCCTCACGGGCGCCCAGGGCGTCGCGCTCGGCACCCGCACCTCGGGCGTCATGGGCACCGCGGACGTGCGCGACGAGGTCGTGGCGTGCGCGAACGAGGTCGACGAGGCCATGTGGGCGATGCCGCTGCCCGAGCACCTGCGCGAGTCGATCGACTCGAAGATCGCGGACCTGCAGAACATCGGCGACCCGCAGGGCGGCGGCATGCTGTCCGCGGGCATCTTCCTGCGCGAGTTCGTGGGCGAGACGCCGTGGGCGCACCTCGACATCGCGCGCCCGTCGTACAACGAGGGCAAGCCGTGGGCCGAGAACGTCGCCGGCTCGACCGGCCACTCGCTGCGCACGCTGTTCCGCTTCCTGGAGGCGCGCGCCCAGGCGTGACGGCTCCGTAGAGACGGCGAAGGCCCGGTCCCCGAGGGGGCCGGGCCTTTCCCGTGCTCCGGTCGGTCGACTCCCCATGACGCATGTGAAGGCGATGCAGCCGCGTGAAGGATGGGGACGTCGCACCGATGCTCACGCCACCCATGCCCCACATCTGTCATGGGGAATCAACGCGCCGGGGCCGGCGCGCGGAGGGACGATGCGGCGGCTCAGCCGAGGTTCTTGCGCTGCTGCTCGTTCCACTCCCGCATGCGCGAGGGGTAGCCGGAGAGGTTGACGTCGAAGGCCGGGATCGAGAACTGCTGCGCGAGGCGGCGCGCCGTGTCCTCGTCGGGCACGCGGCGGCGCGTCCACTCCCCCGTGTCCGCCACGATCACCATCGTGGTCTGCGTGACGCGCGTCGGAGGCTCGATGAACGCCTCGCATCCGGTGTGCGCGCTCACGAACGACCGCAGGTGCGCGATGGTCTCGGCCTTCGCGTCGCGCCCGCCGCTCTGCGGCGCCGTCGCGCGCTTGGACCGAGGCTTCCAGGAGAACAGTCCCATGGTCCCAGCGTAGTCACGGGGTGCGGGCGTAGCATGCGACGCGCGCGGCTCGCGCGGCTCCCGCTGCGTGGCAAGATGGGCCGTACAGACATCCCTTACAAGGAGATCCCATAGTGTCCGAGTCCACCCCACGCTCTTTTGATGTCCTCATCCTCGGCGGCGGGTCGGGCGGCTATGCCGCTGCCCTGCGCGCCTCCCAGCTCGGCCTCACGGTCGGCCTGGTCGAGGAGTCGAAGGTGGGCGGTACGTGCCTCCACAACGGCTGCATCCCGACCAAGGCGCTGCTGCACGCGGCCGAGCTCGCCGACAACGCCCGCGAGGGTGAGAAGTACGGCGTCAACAGCTCGCTGCAGGGCATCGACATGCTCAAGGTGAACTCCTACAAGCAGGGCGTCATCGACCGCCTCTACCGCGGCCTCCAGGGCCTAGTGAAGTCGCGCAAGGTGACGGTCATCGAGGGCCACGGCCGCCTCGTGGGCCCCGACACCATCGAGGTGGGCGGCGAGCGCTACACGGGCACGAACATCATCCTCGGCACGGGCTCGTACGCCCGCTCGCTGCCCGGCCTCGAGATCGGCGGCCGCGTCATCACGTCGGACCAGGCGCTCCAGATGGAGTGGGTCCCTCAGAGCGCGATCGTGCTCGGCGGCGGCGTCATCGGCGTCGAGTTCGCGTCGGTGTGGAAGTCGTTCGGCTCGGACGTCACCATCGTCGAGGCGCTCCCCCACCTCGCGCCGAACGAGGACGAGGCGCTCTCCAAGGGCCTCGAGCGCGCGTTCCGCAAGCGCGGCATCAACTTCAAGGTCGGCGTCCGCTTCCAGGGCGTCGAGCAGTCGGACGCGGGCGTCAAGGTCACGCTCGAGGACGGCACCGTTCTCGAGGCCGACGTCCTGCTCGTCGCCGTGGGCCGCGGCCCGCGCACGGCGGACCTGGGCTACGAGGAGCAGGGCATCCGCGTCGACCGCGGCTTCGTGCTCACCGACGAGCGCCTCCACACCGGCGTCGCGAACATCTACGCGGTCGGCGACATCGTCCCCGGCCTGCAGCTCGCGCACCGCGGCTTCCAGCAGGGCATCTTCGTCGCCGAGGAGATCGCGGGCCTCGCGCCGCAGGCAATCGTCGAGTCGAACATCCCCCGCGTCACCTACTGCGAGCCCGAGCTCGGCTCGGTGGGCCTCACCGAGAAGCAGGCGGTCGAGAAGTACGGCGCCGACCAGGTGAAGGCGCTCGAGTACAACCTCGGCGGCAACGGCAAGAGCCAGATCCTCGGCACCACCGGCTTCATCAAGCTGGTCCGCGTGGTCGACGGCCCCGTGGTCGGCGTGCACATGCTCGGCGCCCGCGTCGGCGAGCAGATCGGCGAGGCCCAGCTGATCGTCAGCTGGGACGCCCACCCCGAGGACGTCGCGCCCCTCATCCACGCGCACCCGACGCAGAACGAGGCCCTCGGCGAGGCGCACCTCGCGCTCGCCGGCAAGCCGCTGCACGCACACGACTGATACGACACGACTGAGGGAGTTCCTTCCATGAGCAACGACGTCACCCTTCCCGCCCTCGGCGAGTCCGTCACCGAGGGCACCGTCACCCGCTGGCTGAAGTCCGTGGGCGACACGGTCGCCGCCGACGAGCCCCTGCTCGAGGTCTCGACCGACAAGGTCGACACCGAGATCCCGTCGCCCTTCGCGGGCACACTCCTCGAGATCCTCATCCAGGAGGACGAGGAGGCCGAGGTCGGCGCGGTCCTGGCGCGCATCGGCGAGGCCGGCGAGACCCCCGCCGCCGCCCCGGCGCCCGAGGCCGCCGCCCCCGAGCAGCCCGCCGAGCAGCCCGCCCCGGCGGAGGAGGCCCCCGCGCCCGCCGCCGAGGCCCCTGCCCCCGCTGCCGCGCCCGCCGGTGGCGGCCGCGACGTCACCCTCCCCGCGCTGGGCGAGTCCGTGACCGAGGGCACCGTCACCCGCTGGCTCAAGGCCGTCGGCGAGTCCGTCGAGGTCGACGAGCCCCTGCTCGAGGTCTCGACCGACAAGGTCGACACCGAGATCCCTTCGCCGTTCGCCGGCGTCCTCACCGAGATCCTCGTGGGCGAGGACGAGGAGGCCGAGGTCGGCTCGGTCCTGGGCCGCATCGGCGAGCCCGGCTCCGCCCCTGCTCCCGCCGCCCCCGCGGCCGAGGCTCCCGCGGAGCCCGCCCCGGCACCCGCCGCGCCGGCACCGGCACCGGCACCGGCTCCGGCCGCCCCGCCCGCTCCCCCGGCGCCCCCGGCCCCGCCGGCCGCCGCCGCTCCTGCGGCCCCCGCGGCTCCGGCTCCGGCCGCCCCTGCTGCTCCCGCCGCTCCGGCCGCGGCCGCGTCGTCGGGCTCCGGCTACGTCACCCCGATCGTCCGCAAGCTCGCCGCGGAGAAGGGCGTCGACCTCGGCTCCCTCACCGGTACCGGCGTCGGCGGCCGCATCCGCAAGGAGGACGTCCTCGCGGCGGCCACCGCCGCCCCGGCCGCTCCGGCTGCCGCCGCGGCTCCCGCGGCCCCCGCGTCGTCGGCCAACGAGGTCGAGGTCTCGGAGCTGCGCGGCCAGACGGTCAAGATGACCCGCATCCGCAAGATCACGGCCGACAAGATGATGGAGTCGCTGCACGGCATGGCGCAGCTCACCTCCGTCGTCGAGGTCGACTGCACCAAGATCTGGGCGCTGCGGGCCAAGAACAAGGCCGCGTTCTCCGAGAAGCACGGCGTGAACCTCACGTTCCTGCCGTTCTTCACCCGCGCCACCGCGATCGCGCTCCAGGAGCACGCGTTCCTCAACGCCTCGGTCGTGGACGACAGCATCGTCTACCACCCGTCGGTCAACCTGTCGCTCGCGGTGGACACGCCCAAGGGCCTCATGCTGCCGACGCTCAAGGACGCGGACTCGAAGACGATCGTCGACCACGCCAAGGGCATCGTCGACCTCGCCACCAAGGCGCGCGAGGGCGGCCTCAGCTCGGACGAGATCTCGGGCGGCACCTTCTCGGTGACCAACACGGGCTCGGGCGGCACGCTGTTCGACACCCCGATCGTCCCCGCGCCCCAGGTCGGCATCCTCGCCACCTGCGCGATCGTCAAGAAGCCGGTCGTCGTCAAGGGCCCGGACGGCGAGGACGTCATCTCGGTCCGCCCGATGGCCTACCTCCCGCTCAGCTACGACCACCGCATCGTGGACGGCGCCGACGCGGCCCGCTTCCTGCAGACGGTCAAGCGGATCGTCGAGGCGGGCGAGTTCGAGTCCGAGCTCGGCCTGTAACAAGAAGCAACAAGACGAACGGACAACTGCAGATGCGCGTCGTGATCTCGGGCTCCTCGGGGCTCATCGGCACGGCGCTCACCGAGTCCCTGCACGAGGGCGGCCACGACGTGGTCGCCCTCGTGCGCCGTTCACCGGTGGGCCCCCACGAGTCGCGCTGGGATCCCGCCGCCGGCCGCATCGACGCGGACCTGGTCCGCTCCGCCGACGCGGTCGTCAACCTCGCCGGCGCGTCGATCGGCGACAAGCGCCTCACCGACTCGTACGTCGAGGTCGTGCGCGGCTCGCGGGTCGACTCGACCCGCACCATCGTCGACGCGCTGCTCGGCGACGACCAGGGCGCCGGCTTCGGCGGCGTCCTGATCCAGGGCTCCTCGATGGGCTACTACGGCTCGCGGGGCGAGGAGGTCCTCTCCGAGCGGTCGACCCCGGGCGACACCGTCCTCTCGGGCATCGTCACCGACTGGGAGGCGGCCGCGCAGCCCGCCCGCGACGCGGGCATCCGCACCGTGACCGTGCGCACCGGGCTCGTGCTCGCGGCGCACGGCGGCTTCGCCGAGCGTCTCCTGCCCCTCGTCACCCGCGGCCTGCTGGGCACGCTCGGCAAGGGCGACGCCTGGCACTCCTGGATCACGCTCGAGGACCACATCCGCGCGCTGCGCTTCCTCATCGAGTCCGACCACGACGGCGCCGTCAACGCGATCGCCCCGCACCCCGCCCGCGACGCGGCTCTGCTGCGGGCCCTGTCCGAGGCCGCCGGCCGCCGCCCGGGCTTCCACGTCCCCGCCTTCGCGCTCGAGGCCGCCGTCGGCCGCGCGATCGAGGACCTCCTGTCCTCCACGCGCGGCACCCCCGGCGTGCTCAGCCGCCTCGGCTTCGAGTGGCGCCACCCCACCATCGAGGACGCCGCCCGCTGGGTCATGGCGAACCGCTGACCTCCGCGACCCGCCACCTCTCCCCCGACCACTCGAGCGCGAGCCGCGCCTCCTGACGCTCCGCGGGGAGCTCCGCACGCGACCCGTCCGCGTCCACGCGGACATGGTCCGACAGCCGGTAGGAGATGTCGACAACGGCGCTTGAGCCGTCCGCCGACACCACGCTCGCCGCACCCACGTCGACCTCGAGCCCGCGCAGCTCCGTCTCCTCGAGCAGCCGCGCCTCGCGCGAGGCGGTCGCCCACGCCTCCGATCCCGGCACCGTCAGCCGCACCAGCGCCTCGCCGTCCCCCGCGACGATCGCGGCCGCCCGGTCGCGCGTGAGGGCACGCGCGGCCTCGGCGACGTCCGGCAGGGACGATGCGGCGGCGGGCTCCGCAGGCGCGCCCCCGTCCGAGGCGTCGAGACCCGCGAGCGGCGGCGCCCACGCCGCCCAGGCCACGCACGCGGCGACGCACGCCACGACGACGCCGAGCACGAGCGGGCGGCGCCGCAGCCGCCACGCCCATGCCCGCGGGTCGGTCGCGGTCCGCGCGTCCGGCGCCACCGCGGCGTCGGGCTCCGCAGGCACGTCCGGCCCCACCGCACGGGCGCGGCGCAGGCGACGATGCCGCGCGCGACGGCGCCCGCCGACGGGCGGGCCTCCGGATCCGGGTCGAGCAGCGGCGCCGCCCAGGCCTCCGCCTCGGTGCGGATCTCCGGGGCGGCGGCCGCCAGCGCCAGCGCGCCGAGGGCGTGCACGTCGCCGGCGGCGGAGGGCGGCCCGCCCGCGGCCCGCTCGGGGGCGGCGAAGCCCGGCGTCCCGCGCTCCCCGCCGAGCGCGGGGCCCACGAGGTCGACCAGGACCGGCCGCGCGCCCACGAGCACGTTGGCGGGGGCCACGTCGCCGTGCGCGAGCCCGCGCGCGTGCAGGGCCGCCAGCGCCTCCGCGAGGCCCGCGACGAGCCAGACCCACGCGCCGAGCTCGGCGATCCGCCCGGCCTCGGCGAGAGGCGTCCCGGCGACGCGGGGCGAGCAGGCCACCACCGCATCGTCCTCGCGCACGATGTCGAGCGGGACGCACACCCCGGGATGGTCGACGGCGCTCAGCGCCGCGACGCGGGCGCGCGCGGACCGCTCGGCCGCGTCGCCGCGCCCGACCGTCCGGGTGACCCGGTCGAGCTGCAGAGGGGTGATGCGCCGCACCCCTCCACCGTCGCATCAGCGTCGGCGGAGGGGTGCGTTGTCCACAGGGTCAGTCCGCGATGGACCTCGCCGGCCACCAGGCCTTGCGGCCGATGTCGCCGATGAGGCCGGGGACCAGCAGCGAGCGCACCACGAACGTGTCGATGAGCACGCCGGCGGCGACGATGAACGCGATCTGCGCGAGGAAGATCAGCGGGATCACGCCCAGCGCCGCGAACGTCGCCGCGAGCACGATGCCCGCCGATGTGATGACGCCGCCCGTGACGGCCAGCGCGCGCCGGACGCCCTCGCGCGCCCCGTGCTGCAGCGACTCCTCGCGGGCCCTCGACATGAGGAAGATCGAGTAGTCGACGCCGAGCGCGACGAGGAAGACGAAGCCGAGGAGCGGCACGGACGGGTCGGTGCCCGGGAAGTCGAGCACGTGGTTGAACACGAGCGCCGACAGGCCCATGGTCGCGGCGAAGCTCAGCACGTTCGCGACGATGATGAGCACCGGCGCGAGGATCGAGCGCAGCAGCAGCATGAGCACCACGAGGATGACCGCGAGGATCGTCGGCAGGATGATCTTGAGGTCGCGCTCGCTGGTGAGGCGCGTGTCGAGCGACTCGGCCGCCTGACCGCCCACGAGCGCCTCGCCGTCGACGGCGTGGACGGCCTCGCGGACGTCGGCGACGATGTCGAGCGCCTCCGCGGACGACGCCGAGACCTGCGTGACGGCGTCGATCTCGACGCGGCCGTCGATCACGATCGGGTCCTCGGGCACGGCGCCGGCCGGGGCGCCGGCCGCGACCGCGGGCGTGAGCAGGTATGCCTCGGTGATGCCCTCGACGCCGGACACGGCGTCCAGCACGTCCTGCGCGGAGCCCTCGGCGGTGATGACGCGGATGGGCGACGTGGCGCCCGCGTCGAAGTGCTGCTCGAGGAACTCGAAACCGGTGACGGACTCGGTCTCGGCGGTGAAGATGTCGCGCTCGCCCAGTCCGCCCGACTTGAAGGTGGGGACGAAGGCGGCGAGCACGACGAGGCCGAGCGCGGCCGAGGCCCACACGGCGCGGGGACGCGAGTCGACGAAGCGGGATACGCGGCCCCAGATGCCGGCGCGGGCCTCGACCGCCTCGATGGTCTCCTCGGCCTCGTGCGCGTCGTCGCCGCGGTAGCGCGGCATGGCCGGCCAGAACACGCCGCGGGCGTGCTTGCCGCCGATGAGCAGCAGCGCGGGCAGCAGCGTGAGCGCGGCGAGGAACGATGCGGCGATGCCGATCGCGCCGGCGGGACCGAGCGCGGCGTTGGACTTGAGGTCGCTCAGCAGCAGCACGAGCAGGCCGAGCACGACGGTGCCGGCGGACGCGGCGATGGGCTCGAGCGAGCGCCGCCACGCCTTCGCGAGGGCCGAGTACGGCGAACGGATGCGGAGCAGCTCCTCGCGGTAGCGCGCGACCAGCAGCAGCGCGTAGTCGGTGGTGGCGCCGACGACGAGGATGAACATGATGCCCTGGCTCTGGCCGTTGAGCGTGATGACGTCCGCGTTGGCGAGCGCATAGACCGCGATGATCGCGCCGGTGAGCGCGAGCATGGACGTCGCGAGCACGAGGAACGGCAGCACGGGGCTGCGGTACACGATGAGCAGGATGACGAGCACGACGCCGAGGGCGACGAGCAGGAGGATGCCGTCGATGCCGCCGAACGCCTCGACGAGGTCCGCGACCAGGCCCGCCGGTCCGGTGACGTAGCCGGTGAGGCCGGTGTCGGCCTCCTCCCACGCGGTGCGCAGGGTGTCGACGTAGAGCTGGCCGATCGACTCCTCGCCGGCCATCTCGTCGAACACTTCGGCGTCGACCGCGAACGAGGCGAGGATCGCCTCGCCGTCCTCCGACGGGATCGCCGTGGGGCCCTGACCCTGCGGGCCGGACAGCGTGACGTCGCCGACGGTGCGTCCCTCGGGGTCGCCCTCGAGCGGGACGGTGAGGACGTCGTCGATGAACGCCTGCACCGTGGCGACGTCCGCGGCGGAGCCCTCGACGGCGAGGAGCGCGGGGACGGACTCGGTGGGGGCGAACTCGGCGTGCGCGTCGGCGGCCTCGGTGGACTCGGCGCTCGACGGCAGGAACGCGGCGGAGTCGTTCTCCTGCACCTCGGAGAGCTTGCCGAACGTCTGACCGCCGGCGCCGCCGATCGACAGCCAGCCGAAGATGACCAGGACGATGAGCAGGGGACGTGCCCAGGATCGTAGTTTCACGTTCGTAATGATGTCGCAAAGGCGTCCAGGTATTCCCGGCCCGGACAAGAGTTACCATCCTGTGATGCGCATCGTCCCCCTCGAGCTCGGCTCGCGCCTCGTCCCCTACGAGGAGGCGTGGGCGCTGCAGCGCGAGATCCACGCCCAGGTGGCGGCCGGCGAGGCCGAGGACACGCTCCTCCTCGTCGAGCACGAGCCCGTCTACACCGCCGGCAGGCGCACGGCCGCGTGGGACCGCCCCGTGGACGGCACCCCCGTGGTGGACGTCGACCGCGGCGGCCGCATCACGTGGCACGGCCCCGGCCAGCTTGTCGGCTACCCGATCGTGAGGCTCGCCGAGCCCGTCGACGTGGTGCGCTACGTGCGCGCGCTCGAGCAGGCGGTCATGGACGTGTGCGCGTCCTTCGGCCTCGAGACGATGCGCGTCGAGGACCGCTCGGGCGTGTGGCTGCCCGCCACCGACGACCGGCGCGAGAGGAAGATCTGCGCGATCGGCGTGCGCGTGGCCAAGGGCGTGACGATGCACGGCTTCGCGCTCAACTGCACGCCCGACCTCGGCTGGTTCGACCGCATCGTCCCGTGCGGCATCTCCGACGCCGACGTGACGTCCCTGTCCGTCGAGCTCGGCCGCGACGTGCCGCTGTCCGAGACCGTCGAGCCCACGGTGCGATTCCTGGAAGCCGCCCTCGCCGACGTAAGGTGGGCGCAGGCGCCCACCGGCGCATCGTCCGACCTCCCCACGAAGGAGCCCGTGTGACCATCGCCCCCGAGGGCCGCAAGATGCTGCGCGTCGAGGCCCGCAACGCCGCCGTCCCGATCGAGCGCAAGCCCGAGTGGATCCGCACCAAGGCGACCATGGGTCCCGAGTACAAGGACCTCAAGGGCCTGGTGAAGACCGGCGGCCTCCACACCGTGTGCGAGGAGGCGGGCTGCCCCAACATCTTCGAATGCTGGGAGGACCGCGAGGCCACGTTCCTCATCGGCGGCGACCAGTGCACGCGCCGCTGCGACTTCTGCCAGATCGACACCGGCAAGCCCGCGGACTTCGACGCGGACGAGCCGCGCCGCGTCGCGGAGTCCGTCCAGCAGATGGGCCTCAAGTACTCGACGGTCACGGGCGTGGCCCGCGACGACCTCGAGGACGGCGGCGCGTGGCTCTACGCCGAGACTGTGCGCCAGATCCACACCCTGAACCCGGGCGTGGGCGTCGAGCTCCTCATCCCCGACTTCAACGCGGACCCCGACCAGCTCGCCGAGGTCTTCTCGTCGCGCCCCGAGGTGCTCGCGCACAACCTCGAGACGGTCCCCCGCGTCTTCAAGCGCATCCGCCCCGGCTTCCGCTACGAGCGGTCGCTGTCGGTGCTCACCGCGGCGCAGGAGGACGGCCTCGTCACCAAGTCGAACCTCATCCTCGGCATGGGCGAGACGTTCGACGAGGCCGTCGAGGCGCTGCGCGACCTCCACGCCGCCGGCTGCGACCTCATCACCATCACCCAGTACCTGCGCCCGAGCCCGCGCCACCACCCCGTGGACCGCTGGGTCAAGCCGCAGGAGTTCGTCGAGCTGTCGGACATCGCCGAGGAGATCGGCTTCCTGGGCGTCATGTCGGGCCCGCTCGTGCGCTCGTCGTACCGTGCCGGCCGGCTCTGGGGCCAGGCCATGAAGCGCAAGGGGCGCCCCATCCCCGACTCGCTCGCCCACCTCGGCGAGGAGACCGAGTCGCGCCAGGAGGCGTCCGCGCTGCTCAAGGCGCGCCCCGAGCTCGGCTGAGCGCCGCATCGTCCGGCGGCCGCCGAGGCCGTCCCTGGGCGCCGCTCCGCTACGACTAGACTGTGCCGCATCATGGCTAAGAACGACGCACCGAAGCCCAAGAAGCAGCGCTGGTACTCCCTGATCGCGCAGGCGTACAAGGTCACCGCTCCGCACGACAAGCTCCTGCTGCCGGGCATCCTCGCGATCCTCATCGGCGGCATCGCGATCGCCGTGGTGATCGGCCTGCTCATCGGCGGCACCGCGGCGATCATCTACGCGTCGATCTTCGGCGTGCTCACGTCGGCGCTCGGCGCGATGTACTACCTCACGCGCCGCTTCGAGCGGAACGCGTTCATGCGCATGGAGGGTCAGACGGGCGCGTCGCTGGCGATCGCCCAGACCATCCGCTCGGGCTGGAAGTTCGAGGACCAGCCGGTCAACATGGACACCCGCGGCAAGGGCGTCGTGTTCCAGGGCGTCGGCAAGGGCGGCATCGTCCTGCTCGCCGAGGGCGGCTCGATCATCCACAAGCCCGCCGAGCAGTCGAAGAAGCGCATCGAGAAGCTCGTGCCGGGCGTGCCCGTCACGATCCTCTACGTGGGCACCGGCGAGGGCGAGGTCCGCCTCGCGGGGCTCACCAAGGCCATCCGCCGCATCAAGAAGGCGCTGGGCCGCAACGACCGCCCGACGGTCGAGGCCCGCCTCAAGGCGATCGGCGGCGCGAAGCCCCCGATGCCCAAGGGCATCGACCCGGTGCGCGCGCGTCCCGACCGCAAGGGCATGCGCGGCCGCTGAGCCTCTCGTCGCCCGACGACCCCCTCCCTCCTCCGCTCCCGCGGAACGGGTAGGGGGTTGTCGCTTCTCCGAGGTTCTTGCGCGCCATGGGTAGCTCGCGGTCGTCTCGCTAGGGCGTGACGGCCTCGCCGTCGACGTAGAGGGTGAATCCGTTGAGGTCGACACCGTCGAGGCCGCCGGTGAGCGCGGTGACGTGGCTGTCGCCGGTGAGGGTCCACGTGCTGGTGCCGTCGATCGCCACCGACAGCGCCTCCGCCGCCGTGCCGTCGCTGTTGATCGCGCCCGTGTAGTCGGACCCGTCCGCGAGCGACAGGCTCAGCTGCGAGATCTCGTCGACGGTGATGTCCCCGACCGCCGTCTGGCCGCCGAGATCGACCTCGGCGACACCGCCGTTCGCGCCCGCGGTGCCCCATCCCCGCGCGCCGTCGTTGCCCGCCACCACCAGCAGGTCGGCGCCGTCGGCCAGGGTGAGCGCCACACCGCTGAGGGTGATGACGCAGTCGGTGTTGGTCACGTAGAACATGTCTCCGTTGAGCGACGTGAGGGTGCCGCCGGTCAAGGTGAAGCTGCTGGTCCCCTCCTCGGCGTCGCCCGACATCGACTGGTAGAGCATGACGTTGTGGACGTTCTCGCCCGTGGCGTCGCCGTAGGTGCCGTCCATGTCGCCGGTGACGTCGCTGTCCGTGAGCGTGACCGAGTTGAGGCCCTCGACGACGACCGCCTCGGAGTCCTCGGCGGTGAGCGTCGCGTCGGTGACGGAGATGTCGGCGGTGCTGTAGATCGCCGGCGCGCCCGAGCTGCCGCTGGTGCGGTAGGTGCCGCCGTCGACCACGAGGGTCCCTCCCCCGCGGTCGCTGCGGATGGCGGCCTTGACGGTGGCGTCCACGGTGAGGTCGGTGGCGTACAGGGTGCCGCCCCCGGCGACCTCGATGCCGCCGGCGTTGCCGCCGGAGACGTCGATCACCGTGTCGACGATCGTGATCGTCGCGCCGTACGCGAAGACGCCGTTGGCGCCCTCCGCGGTCGCGGTGACCGTCCCGCCGTCGATGGTGAGGTCCGCGCCGTCGAGCGCGAGCACGGCGGCGTTGAGACCGTAGAAGCTCGACGCGTCGGAGCTGGAGGCGTCGCCCCCGGTCTTCTCGACGGTGACGCCGGCGAGGGCGGCGGTGATGGCGCCCTCGGCCCGGATCGCGTTCTCGTCATCGTCCACCGACGCGTAGGTGCCGCCGTCGACGGTCTCCCCGTCGCTCAGCAGGTACGCGCCCGTGCCGGTGTCGACCTGCCCGGACGCGCCGCCTCCGGGCGCCGCGCCGTCGCCCGGAGGATCGCCGCCGGGCATCTCGGCGTCGGGGGGCGCCGACGCATCCGCCGCGCCGGACGATGCGTCGTCCGCGGCGCCGCCGCACGCGGCCAGCGCGAGGGTGAGAGCGGCGAGAGCGGTGGTGAGCCGGGTCCGAGCGAGCATGAGCGCGTCCTTACGCCGTGACCCGGCGGGCACGGTCCCGTGACTGCGGGGCACCGCGTCGGGTCGTCCTGCTTCCGACGCTAGGAGCGCAGGGTGGGAGCACGCCCCGAACCTGCTGGGAGATCCCTGGGAGAACGCGGCAGCAGGCTCAGCCGATCGCGATGCTCACGCCGGTCGCGGTCGCGCCGAAGCGCACCTCCGTGAGGTCGCGCACGCGCACGAGCCCCTCGGTCGCGGGCGTCGCGAGCGAGCCCACCACGATCACGGTCGCGCCGGCGGCCAGCGCCGCGCGCACGCCCGCGTCGGAGTCCTCGAGCACCACGCAGTCCTCGACGTCGAAGCCGAGCGCGTCGGCGCCGCGGCGGTACGGCTCGGGGTCGGGCTTGCCGTGCTCGACGTCCTCGGCAGCGATGAGCGCGTCGACCGCGGGGAAGCCGAGACGGCCCATGCGGCGCAGCGCCGCGTCGCGCACCGCCGAGGTCACGACGGCCCAGCGGCCGGCGGGCAGGTCGTGCACCGCGGCGACCGCGCCGGGGATCTCGACGTCCGCGTCGAAGCGCTCGTTCTCCCACTCCTCGATCTGGCGGTACCAGGGCTCGATGTCCGCGTCCTCGCCGAGGTAGTGGCGGAGCGTGGCGCGCGCGGGCACGCCGTGGACGTGCGCGAGGACGTCGGCGACGTCGAAGCCGGCTTGGCGGGCGAAGTCGCTCCACACCACGTCGACGGTGGCGGTGGAGTCGATGAGCGTGCCGTCCATGTCCAGCAGCACGGCGGCGACGTCGAGCTCGATCATGCGGAGGTCCTCTCTCCCCCGACGCGCACCACGCGGGTGCCGGCGAGGCGGTCGTGGAGGCCGCGCCCGTCGGGTCCCCACACGACGGCGGGGATGACGAGCGCGAGCAGCCCGGTGCGGATGGCGGCCTTGCCGACGCCGACGGCGAGCGCGCCGTCCTCGCGCACGACGCGCACGCTCACGAGGCGGTGGCCGATGGTGGTGCCGAGCGTCGAGACCAGCACGAGGTGCTGCACCGCCCACACGGCGAGCGTGGCGAACGGCACGCCGGCGAGCAGCGCCCGCTCGATGCCGGTGACGCCCTCGGTCGCGTAGGACGGGTCCGGGAAGAACGCCGACGAGATCAGCAGGCACAGCACCCAGTCGATGGCGATGCCGGCGAGGCGGCGCGGGACGAGCGCGGAGGGCACGGTCTGGTCGGTCACCGAGCAAGCCTAACGGGACGATGCGCGCCCGCCGGGCCGTCGCATCGTCCCGTCCCACCGCCCCCGCGACGCCCCGCCGATACCACCACGCCCGGGGTGCCACATGTAACACTCTCGAAACATTGCGTGTATCCGCAGGCAACGGAGCGCCCCTAGGGTGTGAGGTGCCACCGAAGGCCTGTCCACCTCTTTCAAGGAGTACCGGATGTTCAAAGACGCCAACGAGGCGATCGAGTATGTGAAGAACGAGGGCGTCGAGTTCGTCGACATCCGCTTCTGCGACCTGCCCGGCCAGATGCAGCACTTCAACATTCCCGCGTCGCAGTTCACCGAGGACGTGTTCACCGAGGGCGCGATGTTCGACGGTTCGTCGATCCGCGGCTTCCAGGCGATCAACGAGTCCGACATGAAGCTGCTGCCGGATGTCGCCACCGCGTTCGTCGACCCGTTCCGCAAGGCGAAGACCCTCGTCATCAACTTCTCGATCGTGGACCCGTTCACGAACGAGCCCTACTCGCGCGACCCCCGCAACATCGCGGCGAAGGCCGTGGAGTACCTGAAGTCGACCGGCATCGGCGACACCGCGTTCTTCGCGCCCGAGGCCGAGTTCTTCATCTTCGACTCGGTGCGCTTCGACACCGCGCAGAACGAGGGCTACTACCACATCGAGTCCTCCGAGGCCTGGTGGAACACCGGCAAGGAGTTCGAGCAGGACGGCACCCCGAACCGCGGCTACAAGACGCGCTACAAGGGCGGCTACTTCCCCGTCTCCCCCGGTGACCAGTTCGCGGACATCCGCGACGAGATGTGCACCGTCCTCGAGCAGGTCGGCCTCTCGATCGAGCGCGCGCACCACGAGGTGGGCACCGCCGGTCAGCAGGAGATCAACTACCGCTTCAACACCCTGCTGCACGCGGGCGACGACATCATGAAGTTCAAGTACGTCGTCAAGAACGTCGCTTGGAAGCACGGCAAGACCGTCACGTTCATGCCGAAGCCGCTCTTCGGCGACAACGGCTCGGGCATGCACGTCCACCAGTCCATCTGGAAGGACGGCGAGCCCCTGTTCTACGACGAGTCCGGCTACGGCGGCCTCTCGGACATGGCCCGCTGGTACATCGGCGGCATCCTCAAGCACGCGCCGTCGCTGCTCGCGTTCACCAACCCGACCGTCAACTCGTACCACCGCCTCGTGCCGGGCTACGAGGCCCCGGTCAACCTGGTGTACTCGGCCCGCAACCGTTCCGCCGCGGTCCGCATCCCGATCACCGGCTCGAACCCGAAGGCCAAGCGCATCGAGTTCCGCGCGCCCGACCCGTCGTCGAACCCGTACCTCGCGTTCGCGGCGCTCCTGATGGCCGGCATCGACGGCATCAAGAACCGCATCGAGCCGCCGGCCCCGGTCGACAAGGACCTGTACGAGCTGCCCCCGGAGGAGCACGCCCTCATCCCGCAGGTGCCGGACTCGCTCCCGAAGGTGCTCGACACCCTCGAGGCGGACCACGACTTCCTCACCGAGGGCGGCGTCTTCACGCCCGACCTCATCGAGGAGTGGATCGACTACAAGCGCACCAGCGAGATCGACCCGCTGCGCTTCCGTCCGCACCCGCACGAGTTCGAGCTCTACTACGACTGCTAAGGTCTAGAGCCTGATTTACCTGGGGTGATGTCATCCTGACACCGCCTCAGTCCGCAAAGAGTCCGCACGGGCCGCAAGCACTACTGCTACCGCGGCCCGTGTGGACTCTTCTGCATCTGGCCACAGGTGCGCGTAGGTGTTGAGCGTCGTGGTCGCGCTCGCGTGCCGGAGCCGCGCCTGCACCACCTTCACGTCGCACCCGGACGCGATGAGCAGCGACGCGAAGTAGTGCCGAAGATCGTGATAGCGGAACGCCTCCGGGAGCCCCGCAGGCTTGCGCGCCGCGCGCACGGCCCGCTCGACGGCCCACGGCCCCGCCTGCACCCCTAGCGCGTCCTCGAGCATCCACGTCCGCTCCCCCACTCCCTTCGACAGCTCGAGCGCGAGCTCGTTCGGGATCGGGACCGGCGTGCGCGACGTGTCGGACTTGAGCGGCTGCGCGGGATACTGCACCGCCGGCGCCACGACGCCGCGCATGAAGTCGACGTCCGACACCCGCAGGCCGCACGCCTCTGCGATGCGCAGGCCCGCGAACGCGCCGAGTAGCACCGCGGGCCGCAGGTGCGCGGGCATCGCGTCATGCAGCGCCCATACCTGCTCCGTGGTCGCCACGTAGGGCCGCTGCTTGCCCATCGGCGGCGACGTGCGCCTCGAGCACGGATTGCGGGCGATCACACCGTCATGCACCGCGTCGGCCATGATCTGCGATAGCCGCGCGTGGATCGCGTACACCGTCGACGGCGCCAAGGCCTTCCGCTCCGCGGCCTTGTCGTCGGTCGCGAGCTGCGCGGTCCACCGCCGCACGTCGGAGGGCTTCACGTCCGCGAGGCGCTTCGAGCCAAACGCGCGCTTGATGTGCGCGATGTGAACCTCGGCCTGACGCACCGTCGACTTGCGGTTGGTCCGGTAGCCCTCGAGCCACGTATCGCACCAGTCCGAAACCGTGGCGCGCGCTGTCTTGGGGTCGACGTAGTTGCCAGTGAGCATGTCGGACTTGACCTGCTCGAGCCACGTCGCGGCGCCGGCCTTCGTCCTGGTGCTGCGCAAGACATCAAAGTGCCGGGCGTGTTCCTTGCCGGACGCGTCGCGGTAGCGGGCGCGGTACTTGCCGTTCGCCAGCAGGGTGATGCCGGCAGGCAACTTGCGCGTGGGCTTGGGGTTGCTACTCATCGGCAGACTCAATCAGGTCGTAGGGCGACGCGGCGGCCGGGTCCGTCAGGAACTCTCGCCACCGCGCCCGCTCAACTTCCCAATCGTCGATCACCACGAGCGCGCCTTCGGTCTCGACCCAGGCGTCGATTGCCGCCGCGAGGGACTCCTCATTGGTGTGCTCTCGTGCATAGTCGCGCGCAAGTTGCGCGCGGTCCGCCGCCAACGCGCGCGCGCTGGCCAGCTCATCTACGGCTTCGGCGTAGTCGGAAATCAACCTGTAGAGGTCACGCGCGCCAGCCAGCATGGGCGGCATTAGCATCTCCTGGACGGGCACCGCGAAGGCGGATGCGAAGCCAACCAGCTCGTCGACGACGATGCGCCGCGGGGGTTCCGCCTTCTCGATCTTGTAGATCGCGGACGCGTTGATCGCACACCCCTTGTCGGTCATGCGCTTCGCAAGTGACTCGTAAGTCCATCCGCGCTTCTCGCGCTCATACGCCACGCGCAATGCGAGGGTTCGCTCGGCCTGAATGCTGCGTGCCTGGTTCAGCTTCGGCATCTCGCCTCCATTCCAATACGGAAGTTACTGTAGCCACTTTGGCTTGCGTTGGTCAAGCATGATCGCGACGATATTCCTATGAGGCGAGCAAGTACGCCTCAATGGAACAGCCTTGAGACAACTCAACAGCGAGAGACGAGCGATACCGCCACCGCGTGAAGGTCCAAGCGGGGTGAGAACACGTCGAGAGGGAGCCGCCCACCGGACTGGGATCGGGCCCCGACAGGAACGGCTCGTGACTAACAACAGATCAACAACCGAAAGGAGTCAGCCATGAAGCTGCTCACCCTCAATGAAGTGTCAGAGATGCTCCGCGTCTCCCCCAACACAGTTTCCTACTGGGTCTACCGCGGCGTTGGGCCGAAGTCCGTCAAGGTCGGGCGCCGCCGCCTATGGAACGAGGTCGAAGTCCTCGCGTGGCTCGAGGCGCAATCGACGCCGGCCCAGTGATCGCCCACACGTTCACCTGCGTCCTGGAGGAGCGCCATGCATCGAAGGAAGCACGCGCATGTCCCACCCGAACCTCGAACCGACCCCGCACCAGCGTTGGCGCACGCAACTGCAGCGCCGTCGCGCGATGACTGAACTGGAGGGCACCATCGCCACACTCCATCCGGCCGCGGCTCCTGCCCCGCCGTCCGACTACGGCATGACCGCCGACGCGCTCGAGGACTACGCAACAGCCCTCGCACACGCCGACGATCCCGCCGCGGCTCGCCAGTCAGGTTACCCGCCGTTCGCAGTCCCGGTGAAGTGGCTCCCTTGGGAGCTTGCGACACGGTTCGGCGTCGAACGCCCGTCGCGGAGGGCCGCCGCTTGACCACTACCACCGACTACCTCGCCTGCATTCGCACGGGCGACTGGCTCGATGCTCAGACGTTCCCGCCGCTGCGCTGGGCGGTGCCTGAGATCCTCCCTGAAGGCTTCGGGCTGCTTACCGGCCCGCCCAAGGCCGGCAAGTCGTGGCTCGTCTACGGGCTGCTGCTCGCCATCGCATCGGGCAAGCCGGCGCTCGGCAGGGTCGCGACCGGCTGGCCCCGCCCGGTCCTGTTCCTCGCCCTCGAGGATGGCGACCGACGCATGCAGCGCCGCGCGCGCCACCTGCTCGGCGAGGGCGTGGCGATTCCCAGCAACCTGCACTACACGACCGTTGCGACCCACGGCGACGCCATTCCGATTATCGAGGCGTGGCTCGAGGTCTACGGCGACAAGGCGCCGCTCGTCGTGCTCGACACGCTCGGCAAGGTCATGCCTCCGGCGATGCCTGGTGAGGGCGCCTATCAGCGCGACTACCGCATCGGTTCCCGGCTCAAGCGCCTTGCGGATGACCAGCCGGGCACTTGCTTGCTCGTGATTCACCACACGCGCAAGCTCGGATCCCTCGACTGGATGGACTCCACTAGCGGGTCGAACGGACTGAACGGCGCCGCCGACTTCACTGTCAACCTCGAGCGCGCGCGCAACGAGGACGCGGGCGTGCTGCGCGTCACGGGCCGCGATGTCACGGAGGCCGAGTATGCCGTCGTGAGCGACGCGGGCCGATGGACCGTCGACGGCGGCAGCCTCGCGGACGCCGCCCGGCTCGCCACCGAACGGCGCTCCGAGCACGGACTCGGAGACCGTTCTGCCGAGGTGGTTGCCTACGTCCGCCAGCACCCCCAGGGCGTGCGAGCAGGCGAAGTAGCGGAGGCGCTCGGGCTCGATGGCAAGACCGCCGGGACCTACCTCGGGAGGCTGGAGGATGCGGGTCGGATCAGGCGCCCATCACGAGGTCTCTACACCCCTGTTGAAAGTGTGGGAAGTGTTGAAAGCGAACCCGATTCAACACTCTCAACACTTTCAACAGCATTGTTGGACGGCCCGACGTGACGGACATCCCGTGGCCCACCGTCGCCATGCCGCCGGACTTGGCACGGTCGTGGGCGCGGCTCGCCACCGCGGCAGACCGGGCCCATGAGCAGCGTCCGCTCCCGTGTCGTGGCGGCTCCGACACCCCATCCGAGAAGTGGGCGAGCGACCGGGAATCCGACCAGCTCGAGGCAGCTCCCGAGTGCGCCCGGTGCCCAGTAGCGCTGTTGTGCAGGCGGCATGGGATCGAGTTTCCAAACGAGGCCGGCCCGTACGGAGGCCTGTCGGCCAACCAGCGCCGAACCCTGGCGCGCAAACGAAAGGAACGACCATGACAACACCGGTTCGCATTCACGGCGTCGGAGGCAAACAGCACGGACTGCTCGCCTTCGTCGGCCCGTCCGAGACTCGCGTGCGGATGCATCGCGTGCTCGTGCCGCATGAGCGATGGCGCTGCGACGATTGCGGCGAGCCTGAGGTGCCGTGCGTCCATGCCCAGGCGGTCATGGCGAGCCCAGACTTCCGCACGCTCAAGACCGAGGGCATCCTGTGAGCGACTTTGGCCGCGCTCAGGCCGCCCATCGCGCGGCCTTCGCGCTCATCACGACCGCGATCACCGACCCTGGCACCGACCAGCTCGAGGGCCTCCTGGCGACCTACGCTACCGAGGCCGACCAGCCCGGCCAGGCCCTCGTCGACATCGCGCACGCGCTTATCTGGCACGCCGCCGGCGCACTCTTCACCGTCGCCGAGGGCGACACCGACAAGGCCCTCGCGCTCGTGCGCCAGGGCGCCGCCATGCAGGAACTCAAGCGAGAGGACACCACCGATGACTGACACCACCGAGACCACCGCCGAGGCGGCCACCGAGGTCGCCGTCGACACCGCCGAGGCAGCGGTCGACGATAAGTCCAAGGCCGGACGCGACGCCGCGAAGTACAGGCGCCAGCTCCGGGAGACCGAGGGCGAGCGCGACACGCTTCGCGAGCACCTCACTGCGATGCGCCGGGCTGAGGTCGAGCGGATCGCGACGGGAGCCGACATGCTCGCGGACGGCGCGGACCTGTGGCAGCACGCCGACCTCGACGCCCTGCTCGCCGAGGACGGCACCGTCGACGCCGAAGCCGTGCAGGCGTCTGTGCTCGAGCTCGTGAAGGCCAAGCCGCACTACCGGGGACGGAGGTTCGCCGGCAGCGCCGACAGCGGCGTGAAGGCGTCCGAGCCGCAGGCTCCCGCGCCCACGTGGTCGGACGCGCTTAGGGGGAAATAGACCCTGCTGGTATCATGGTGGTATCAGGGCCGTTGATCCAGGCGATCCGGTCCTGATACCGTCGGCCCCGCGGGCCAGCACGCTCGAGGCAGCGCCTCGCGTGACTCTCACAGACAGAGCGCGCGGGACTGCGCGCCTTCCCCAAGGAGCCACTCATGGCCATGTTCACCACCACGTCGGACGTCTCCGGCATCACTCCCGACGACTACGGGCCGCTCATCGTCCAGCCCGTCCAGCGCGAGTCCGTCGCCTACCAGGTGTCGACGCTCCTCACGACCGACTCCACGCGCGTCAACCTGCCCATCGTCACCGCCGACCCGTCCGCAGGCTGGTTCGCCGAGGGTGCCGACATCACCCTCAGCGACCAGACGCTCGACGAGCTCACCGTCACCCCGGCCAAGGTCGCGGGTCTGACCAAGATCAGCAACGAGCTCGCCAGCGACTCGAGCCCCACCGCCGCGAGCATCGTGGGTGCCGGCATCGCGCGCGACATCGTATCCAAGGTCGACGCCGCGTTCTTCGGCAACACCGTGACCAACGGGCCCTCCGGCCTCGAGTCCCTCACCGGCGTCTCCGAGGTCGACACCGCTGGTGCCTACGCATCGTTCGACGTGTTCGCCGAGGCCATCAGCAAGGCCGAGGAGGTGGGCGCGACCATCGGTGCGTTCGTCACCGACCCTGCCACCGCGCTCGTGATCGCCAAGCTCAAGCAGGCGACCGGCTCCAACATGCCGATGCTGGGCACGTCCGCGACCGACGCCCTGGACCGTCGCATCCTCGGCGTCCCCCTGCTCGTCTCGTCGGCGGTCACCACGGGCACCACCTGGGGCATCCCCAAGGCCGCGTCCTACGTCGTCCAGCGTGGCGGCGCTGAGCTCGACGTCGACCGCTCCGTCTACTTCGCCTCATACTCCACCGCCGTCCGTGCGGTCATGCGCGTGGGATACGGCTTCGTCCACGAGGCCGCCATCGTCAAGATCTACGACGCCTCGTAGTCCTCGCAGGCGGCGGCGCGCGTTGCCGTGAACAGCGCGCGTCGCCGCACCTCGCGTCAGGCCCCCGCCCCAAGGCCCCATCGGCCCCTCGAGACTTCGACCGCTGGGGAGGGCGATTCGGATCTGTACGGGTTCCCAGAGTTGCGCCGGCCTCGCGAGCAACTGCCTGCGAGGCAGTCAGACCCCGGGCACCAACCCTCTCCGGCCTCGCACCGTGACCGCCGGGGAGGGCAACCTTTGGCGCGCCGGGCACCGATGCTCGTTTTCCCCACCCCGAAAGGCCCTCATGACTGAGATCCCGAAGGCCCCGCGCGGACTCGCGCGACGTGGCCGCGCCTACTGGCGCTCCGTGCTCGGCTCCTACGAGCTCACCGACTCCGAGACGCTGGTGCTCGAGGAAGCGTGCCGGGTGCTCGACCGTCTCGACATGCTCGACGACGCGATCCGCAACACCGGCGCGATGGTCACCGGCTCCCAGGGCCAGCCCGTCACGAACGGACTGCTCACCGAGGCCCGCGGCCAGCAGCTCGTCCTCGCCCGCCTCGTCGGCGTCCTCGCGCTGCCAGACGACGAGGACGGCTCATCCGTGCCGACCCTCACCGCAGCCTCGGCGCGGGCACGTGAGGCTCGCAAGCGCCAGCAGGTGGCCCGCTGATGGCCCGCACCCGTCGCACCGCCCTCGACCCCACCGGACTGCCGCCCGAGATCGCCGCCGGCCCCACTCATGCAGCCTGGTCGCTGACCCTCGACCCCGACGACGTGAACGCCCGCAACGCCTGGCACTCGGCAGGCCGCGCATGGTCCATCGAGGCCCTCGGCAACATCAACGGCTGGATGGTGCTGCTCCCGCGCGAGGTCCGCCTCGAGCAGTCCGCACGCGGAAGTGCGGCGCGCATGGATTCGGAGCTCTAGCCCGACCAATGCGCCTGGCAAGTTCTGGGCTCTTCCCTACAGAGGATCCCCGCAACTCGCACACGTATCTTCGCCGTATTCGTAGATGGCTCCGCAGCAGTATTTGGCGGAGCCGCCTTCGCTGACGCAGTCGTTGCAGAACTCGCCGTCCTCGTCGGCAGCGGTGAGTGGCCAGTCGCACGACGCGCACGTCCCGTACTCGTCACCGTCGTCGCTCGTCGACTTGCCAAAGAGGCTTCCCAGGAATCCCATTGCTCTCCCTCGAGACTGCTCGCAGTGCCATCTGCGCTGATGGGCACCATAGCGCCGGTGTGTGCCGAGGGCACCGCACCACGCTGGGACGGGAGCTGGCGACTAGGAGCGCGTGAGAGCTCGCTCGAGGTCGCTCACCACGCCGTCGGTGACGACGAGCTCGTGGCGGGCGTTCGCGGTGTCCATGACGACGAGGTGCACGCCGCCGGGGACCTCGCGAGCGTCGATGATCGCGGCCACGCGGGACCGCTGTCGAGCCCCCTTGCGCGATGCCAGCAGGTAGGCGGGCAGGCCGAGCACGAACGTGGCGACCATCGTGAAGATGAGCGTCCGGTCGGTGCCGACGGCAAAGGCTGGCACTACGACCACGAACCACAGCGCCCCAAGTGCGATGGAGCCGAGCACCGCGCCGACGCTGCCGGGACGCTCCACGTAGTAGTGCCCCCGGCTCGTCACGATCCGCTTCACGTTCGCCCCCTCAGACGTCGATGCCGCCACCCTAGCGGGACGGGCACCCGGTGTCATTGGTCGCGGCCACGATGTCGTCGGCGCACGACAGAGCCCCGCCCGACAATCGCGTTGGGCGGGCCTAGCGACCGTCGCGTTGGTTCTCGATTTCCGCCTGCTCGATGATCGCCAAGCTCGACCGCTCGATGTTCCTTGCCAGAATGCGACCGCCCGAAATCATCCGCACGGTGCCGTACAGTCCAACGATCACGCCGCCGAGCGCCACCAGTAGGCCCATGATCAAGCCGCCCACGCCCATGGAATACGCGAGGTAGTAGGCGAGGCCGATTCCTACGCCCGTGACTATGGGGCTCCAGAAGAAGGCCGACTCCGCGCCATCCGCCAGGCGGTCAGCCCCGTACTTCTTGGTTGTGCTCTGCTCCGTGCTCGACATCGATCCCCCTCAGTATTGGTGCTGCCCAACAGAGGTGACGTTATCGCCGGCAGGCGGGGTATCGGGGCTGGCAGGGATGGCGTGTCGAGCCGATCTTCCGGCATGCCGATATGCACGTCGGCGTGACAGCGGCCCACCCCTGTATCCCCACGAACGCGCCGCCGCTGCCCCAGCCGGCGGGGCGTTTCGTCGTCGCTGTGGGCTGTCAGACAGCCCCGCCACGATGTCGCCATGGCAGGAGAGCAGTTGCGGCTGTATGCAGCCGAGCGAGCCGGCGCGACGGCGATCATCGAGACCTTGTCGGGCGACATCGTGGGGTGGATCGTTCGCGACGGCGAGATGCTGCGGGGGCCGCGAGGTTCGCGGACGTCCGAGCCTGCCTAGCGGTGCCCCAGGCGACTCTGACCGTGCCTCGGAATGGCCTCGCCGTCGAGGTCATTCGTGACGGCTCCCACGTCTCGCAACTCGCTCTTCGTGTTCCCGCGCCAACTCCGCAAGCCTCTGCTCCGCTGTAACGCTCGCGATGAGGGTGCGATAGAGGATTGAATCGCGCACCAGATCTCGTGCAGATTCGGCCGAGTGCCCCAAGTAGCTGAATTTCGGGTCGCAGTTGCTGAGGTACCTGTCGAACCGATGTTCGCCCTCAGCACTCGTGGGCGTCACCCGAAGCCAGTGCTCCGACTTTCGAGCGAGGTACGAGGTCAAGGTTGTTAGGGACTCGCCGAACTCGTCGCCACCGTGCTCTACAGATAGCTTGATGACGTCCACCCCGTCGGCCCGATATCGAAGAGTCATCGGAGTGTAGGGCCGATCAAGGCCAGCCGCGAACTCGTGGTACTCGCCCCACAATCGCTTCATTTCGTCCACGTCGCTCGGGACCTCGGTGCCCAACTCGCGCGAGTGCGCGCCGATCGTCATCGCCTGGAGCAGCACCGCGTCGGTCCGCTGCGCATCCGGCATCCGGTCGTTGAGCGAATAGGGCTTGCTGGTATCCACCAGCAGGGCTCGCGACATGCCCTGAGAGTCAATGTGTGCTGACAGATCACGCCAGCCCTGCGGAAGTGCCAGGTGCAAGATGAGGGGACTCTCTGACGCCAGTCCAACGATGATTTCCTCGTCTGTGAGGTCATTTTGCTCAGCCAAGTCAGCCCCCGGTCGAAGTTGGCCGCAACCTATCGCATGCGCCACGAAGGCGCCACGATTTCACTCCTTTGGCGCAGCGGCCCGCCCCTCGATTGAGAGACGGGCCGTGGTGGCGATCCGATGACTAGCGGCGCATCTCTCGGACGAAGACCCAGATCAGCCAGAGGCCACCTGTGAACAGCGTCAGCACCGCATCTAGAAAGAAGTTCGCCATTCCGTAGCTCTTGCGGGCCATATCCAATCCCCTCGCAGTAGGTAACGGGCACCCTGTTCGATCGGCGATGGATCCAACTCGGACTTGCCCCTCAGCGTGACCGAGTATGCGGTCCTCGTGGCATAAGCGGCAGAACCGACGCGCTCGGTCCAGTTCGACGTGACAACTATCACACCGCGCCGAAGACCGGCGGCGGGCGCGGCCAGTCCGCAAACAGTCCGCAAGGCGCCCAGAATCGTCCACCGGTTGCCACCAGCGCCGCGAATCATCGGCCCTGCTATTTACGTGTATTCCATGACTGGCCACCAGTAGCCGTCCATACGGGGGTAGTTCGAGCTCTACTACGACTGCTAAGTCGGCTTCGTAGCGCTCTCAGGAGGCCCGCCGTCCCGTCAGGGGCGGCGGGCCTTCCGCTTTCCCGGCAGCGCCTACCGCAGCGCTGCCACCACCTCGGCGGCCATCGAGACGATGCGGTTGTCGTCGGCCGCCGGCGTGAACCCGAGGCGCGCGATCACCACGCCCTCCGACGGCACCACCACGACCTTCTGGCCGTCGTGGCCGGACGCGAAGTAGGTGTCCGCGGGCAGCTCCTCGTCGATCACGGACCCGTCGGCGCGGGTGTTCGCCCACCAGCCGGACGCGTAGCCGTCCGAGCCGGGCTCGACCTCGGTGTCCACCGGGAGCGTGGACGAGGCCATCCACCCCTCGGTCAGCAGCCGCTCGCCGCCCCACACGCCGTCCTGCAGCACGAACTGGCCGATGCTCGCCCACTCGCGCGGCGTCGCCCACATGTACGAGCCGCACACCGGCGTGCCCGACGCATCCGGCTCGAGCACCGCGCTCGCGAGGCCCAGCGGCGCGAACAGCTCGCGCCGCGGCAGGTCCGCGCCCCCACGATCCTCGGTCACGACGTCGCACAGCAGCGTCGTCGAGCCGCTCGAGTACTGGAGGTAGGACCCGGGCGCGTGAGCGAGCTCCTGCGACGCGACGTACGCACCCATGTCGGGCTCGAGGTAGAGCATCCGCGTGATCGAAGTGCCGAGGTCGTAGGTCTCGTCCCAGTCCAGGCCGCTGGTCATCTGCATAAGCTGACGCACCGTGATCGCGGACCGCTCGTCGGTCCACGACGGCACCAGATGGTCGTCGTCGAGCGACACCTCGCCCTGCTCCACCAGCCGCCCGACGAGAAGGTTGGTGACGCTCTTCGTCATCGACCAGCCCAGCTGGGGCGTCTCCGGCCCGAAGCCGTCCGCGTACCGCTCCGCCACGAGGGCGCCGTCCTTGAGCACGACGATGCCGCGGGTGCCCAGAGCGTCGCGCCCCTCCGCACCGAGGTCGTCACCGAAGCCGTGCGCGAGCGCGGCGGTGACCGCCGCATCGTCCGCCGTGGCGAGCGGCAGGGCCGCGTACGGGTTGGCGTCGATGCTCACGTCGGTGGGCGCGGGGAGCCCGGCGGGCGGCTCGGCGGCCAGGGTGCAGCCGTAGCCGTCCGTCGCGAAGGCCTCCTGGGTGGCGAGCGCGCCGAGGATGCCGGCGCTCGCCGCGCTCCCGTCCGAGGCGACCGACGTGCGCATCACGGGCACGAGCGGGTTGGGCGGCAGGTCCGCGGCCGCGTCGTCGCGGCCGGCGATGGCCTCGAGCGCGCACGCGTTGTGCGCGGCGTAGCCGGTGCCGGTGACGAGGAGCGGCCGCTCGTACCAGTAGGCCGCGGTGACGCCGACGGCCACGGTGGCGGCGGCGGCGAGAACGATCGTGCGAATGCGTGGCATGGAGGCCGGGGTCCCTTCGGGCTCGACCGGGGCGGGTCCGGGCCCCACCGTCCTCGTTGAGGTGGGTCGCCTGCGGTCGCCCGTCGAGCGCGCCAAGACTACGGCACCCGGAGACAGCCTCCTGACACGCGCGCGACGATGCGGCGGTCGCCTACTCCCCCTCGAGCGCCTGCCCCGGCGCGGGCGTGGGCGCCGCCCCATCGACCCGGCGGGCGCGGCGCCCGCCGATGAGCGCGACGAGCAGCGGCCCGAGGACGGCGCCCGCGCCGACCACCGCCACGAGCGACCACGGCGAGCCGCCGGCGCCTGCGAGCGGCGACGCGATCGCGCCCGCGGTGAACTGGAAGATGCCGAGCAGCCCCGACGCGGCGCCCGCGCGGTCGCGGGACGCACCCATCGCCAGCGTGGTCGCGGACGGGATGACGAAGCCGACGCACGAGATCGCGAGGAACAGCCCCGCCATCACGAGCGCGAGCGCGTCGGTCGCGACGCCGACGGCGAGGATCGCCGCCCCCAGCGCGGAGGAGGCGTGACCGGCCGCGAGGATGCGCACCGATCCCACGCGCGCGACCAGGTGCCGCGTCGTCATCGACGCGGCGACGATGCCGACCGCGTTGAGCGCGAACACGTAGCTGTACTGCTGGGGCGTCAGCCCGTACCCCTCCTGCAGCACGAACGACGACGCACCGATGTATCCGAAGAGCACGGCGCCGAGCGCGGTGATCGCCGCGAGGTACGCGAGGAACGGCCGCACCGTCAGCACCGCGCCGAGCTCCCGCGCGATCGCACCCGGACGGGGCGCGATCCTGCGCTCGGGCGGATGAGTCTCCGGGAGGGCGCGCGCCGCGACGACGGCGAGCACCACCGCCGCGCCGGCCAGCGCCACGAACATCCCGCGCCACCCGGTGAAGCGGGCCAGGAGGCCGCCCAGCAGCGGGGCCACCACCGGGGCGACCGCGGCGACGGCGCCCAGCGTCGCGAAGGCCCGGCCGGCGGCGGCTCCCGGGTACACGTCGGCGACGATCGCGCGGGTGACGACGATGCACGCCGCGGCCGCGAGGCCGGTGAGGAAGCGCAGCGCGAGGAGCGCCTCGATGGTCGGTGCGAGCGCGCTCAGCACGTGCGCGGCCGCGTAGGCGAGCACGCCGCCGAGCAGCGGCAGCCGCCGCCCGACCGCGTCGGACAGCGGGCCCAGCACCACCTGCCCGCCCGCGACGCCGACGAGCACCGCGGACAGCGTCGCGGCGGCCGCGGCGGCGCTCGTCCCGAAGTCGTCCTGGAGCCGCGGCAGCACCGGCATGTACACGTCCGTGGTGAACACGACGAGCGCGGTGAAGGCCGCGAGCAGCAGGACCAGGTGGCGCGGAGCCTGCTGGGGCGGCCCGGACGCCGTCGGCCCGCTCACCCCTCCCTCGGGCGCTCGAGCAGCTCGACGAGGTTGCCCTCGGGATCGGCGACGAAGGCCATGCGGATCCCGGGCTCGGGCGACGGTCGCGGCATCATGACGGACCGTGCGCCCAGCCCGATGAGGCGCTCGAAGGTCGCGTCCAGGCCGGGCACGTCGAACGCGACGTGCCCGAAGCCCTCGCTGAGGGCGGCCTCCGCGGGGTCGGCGGCCCGCAGGCCCGGGCCCGAGCCCGGGCGGTGCAGCAGCTCGAGCCGCCGCCCGCCCCCCGGCTCGATCAGCATGACGAAGTCGAGCTCGATCGCGTCGACCCGGCCCTCGAGCTCGACGGCGTAGCCGAAGGCCTCACGGTACCAGGCCGTCGCCGCCGCGAGGTCCGCGACGTTGAGGCCCACGTGGTCGAGCCGGATCCCGTCAGGCATGGATGTTCAGCCCCTCCCGGTCCTTGCAGAGATAGCCGGCGATGCGGCCCGCGGGATCGCGGCGGGCCCGGATCTCCTCGAGCCGCGCGTAGTGCTCGGGCGACAGGAAGCGGTCCTGGCGGGCCGTGAAGTCGGTGTCGCCCAGGTAGACGCCCACGCCGCCGTCCCGGGCGATCGCCGCCGTCCGGTCGTGGACGCGCGCCCGGTAGCGCGCATCGTCCTCCGCGTCCGGGTAGATGAGGTACGTCGCGACGTAGACGTTGCCCTCGACGGAGAAGGCCATGTCGGGCAGCTCACGGGTCGGCGCCCATCCGTACCAGATGGAGAAGGAGTGCTCGGTGTCGAGCTCGCGCCAGATGTCGAGCAGCAGCGGCGCGAGCGTCTCCGCGGGCGCGTTGGTCCAGGCGCAGTCGACGGCGTAGCGGTAGCCGTCGGGGTTCTGGTCCATCTGCGCGACGCTCTCCTGCGCCATGGTGGTGGGGCCGGTGACGTGGCCGAGCTCGCTGCCCGTGACGGGACACTCCCCCAGCCCGGCCAGCAGGGCTCGCGCCTCCTCGGCGGAGTCCGCCATGCACGTCGCGTGGAGCAGCAGCACGGTGCCGCCGGGATGCTCGACGCCGTCGTACAGCGGCACGTCGGGCAGGCGGGTCGCGGCCATCACCGGCTCGACCCGGCGGTCGAGGCGCGGCAGCACGTCGTGCAGCCAGTGGATCACCGCCTCCGCGTCGTCGAGCCGGAAGGTCCAGGTGTCGTGCCACATCACCTCGGGCTCGGGGTAGGTCTGGAGGTGGAAGCGCGTGACGATGCCGGGGAAGCCGGGGCCCGCGCCGCGTGCGGCCCAGTACAGATCCGCGTTCTGCTCGGCGTCCGCGCGCAGGTGCTCGCCCTCCGCCGTCACGACGTCGACCGCGACGACGCTCTCGCATGCCCAGCCCTTGGCGCGGCCGTTCCAGCCCTGCCCGCCCTGGAGGAGGTAGCCGCCGATCCCGACGGTCGCGCAGTGCCCGCCCGGGAAGGCGCGGCCGCGATCGGCGAGGAACGGCGCCAGCTCGAGCGCGCCCATCGTCGCGGGGCCGGCGGAGACGATGCCCGTCCCCTCGTCGTAGGAAAGGGACCGCAGCGCACCCAGGTCGAGCAGCAGCGCCTCGTCGCGCACGCTCCACGCGGCCCACGAGTGGCCGCCGGAGCGGACGCTCACGGACCAGCCGCGCTGGATCGCGAGGTGCACGCCGGCCACGACGTCCTCCGCGTCGGCGACCTCGAGCACCGCCGCGGGGTACCGGTCGGGCTTGCGCGCGTTGAACACCCGGCCCACGCGCGCCTCCTCGTAGCCGGGCTCGCCGCGCAGCGTGAGCCGGCCGCGCACCGTGGGCGTCGTCGCCGCGCTCATCCGACGACCGCCGCGCCGCCGTCGACCGGGATGTTCGCCCCGGAGACGTGGGAGGACTCGGGGCTCGCGAGGAACAGGATCGCGTTCGCGACGTCCTCGGGCTGGCCCCACCTGCGCAGCGGCACGCGCGAGAGGATCTGCTCGGCGGGCCCGTCGGGGTCCTCGAGCATCGGCGTCGTGTGCGGCGTCTGGGTCATGGCCGGCGACACCGCGTTGACGCGGATGCCGTGCGCCCCGCCCTCGACCACCAGCTGGTAGGTCAGCGCGAGCACCCCGCCCTTGGCGGCGCCGTGCGCGTTCTGCGGCATGAACCACGCGCCGCGGGTCGCGGTGATCGACGCGACGTTGACGACCGACCCGCCGCCGCGCGCCACCAGGTGCGGCCAGGCCGCGCGCGTGACGAGGAAGACGATGTCGAGCTCGTTGCGCATCGTGAACGACCAGTCCTCGTAGGACAGGACGTCGATCGCACCGAAGCGGATCGCGGACGCGTTGTTCACGAGCACGTCGACGCCGCCCGCGAGCGTGGCGGCCTCCTCGACCCACGCCGCCGCACCCTCAGGCGTCGACAGGTCGACCGGCGCGACCGCGTCCATCGTGCCGCCGGCGGCGCGCACGAGCGCGACCGTCTCCTCGGAGGGGCCGGGGTTGAGGTCGCAGCCGACCACGTGGGCGCCCTCCCGGGCGCAGGCCAGCGCCGTCGCGCGGCCGATACCGCCGCCCGTGCCCGTGACGAGGACCGCGAGGCCCTCGAGCCTTCCCGTCATCGCGCCACCGCCTCGTCGGACGGGCGCGGGACGCCCCCTGTCACGGTGGTCGCGTGCGATGGCTGAACGGTCACGTCGGCACTCCTTTGTGCGGGCCTGCTCCCGGCGGACCGGGCGACTTTCGTATTGCGAAAGCGACTTTCACATGGATGCTAGCCCGTGTCGCGCGGCGATTCCACCCTGCCGCACCGCCGGCGCGTCCACCTGGACAGGCGCGCCCGGCGTGCCCTACTGTTTCTGAAAGTTGCTTTCACGATGTGAGAACTCAAGGAAGAGTGGGCACATGACGGGCTGGTTGGACCTGGAGGGCAAGGGCGCCCTCGTCGTCGGAGCGGGCGGCCTCGGCGGCGCGACCGCGCTGAGCCTCGCGGCCGCGGGCATGCGGACCGCCGTGGTCGATCGGGACGCGTCGACGCTCGACGCGCTCGCGGCCAAGGCGACGGAGGCGGGCGGCCGGATCGTCCCCCTCACCGCGGACATCTCGACGCCGGAGGCGTGCCGCGCGGTCGTCGCGGACGCGGTCGCCGCGGTCGGCGAGCCGCGGGCGTTCGTCCACGCGGTCGGACGCAACGACCGCCGCCCCGTGCTCGAGCTCGGCGACGCGGACTGGGAGTCGATCCTCACGCTCAACCTCTCCACCGCCTGGTGGCTGGGGCAGGAGGTCGGGCGCCGGATGGTCGAGCAAGGCGCGGGCCGCATGGTCTTCGTGTCCTCGGTCTCCGCGCTGCTCGCGCACGCGCACCACGCGCCGTACGCGGCCACCAAGGGCGGCATCAACCAGCTCATGCGCGTGATGGCGCGCGAGTGGGCGCCGCACGGGATCACCGTCAACGCGGTGGGACCCGGCTACATCGAGACGGACCTCACGCGCGCCTACCTCGACCGGGACGGCCACCGCGAGCAGCTCGAGTCGCTGGTCCCCGCGCGTCGGCTCGGCGTGCCGGAGGAGATCGCGGACGCCGTCACGTTCCTGCTCTCGGAGCGGGCCCGGTTCATCACGGGCCAATGCCTCTACATCGACGGCGGCCGCACCCTCGTGTGACCGCCAGCCGCACCGCCCACCGATGGAAGGACACAGCGACGTGCCCCATCCCCGCGACCTCCCCCTCGCGCAGGCCCGCGCCTTGGTGGAGCGCGCCGTCGCCAAGGCGGAGCAGCTGGGGCTGCGGGGCGCCGTCGCGGTGGTCGGCGCGAGCGGGGCGCTCGTCACCGCCGCGCGGCTCGACCACGGCGGGCCGGGCGGGATGGCGCGGGCGCGGTCGAAGGCCTGGATCTCCGCGACCCAGCAGGTGCCCAGCGCCGAGCACCTGCGCCGCATGACCACCCTGCCCGCGCCCATCGCCGCGGGCTTCGTCGCCGCCTCCCCCGAGGCGCTCTTCCCCGGCGCGGGCGGCATGCCCGTGGAGGTCGACGGGGTCGTCGTCGCCGGGATCGCGGCGTCCGGCGCGACCGTCAGCCCGTTCCTGCCGGAGGGCGTCGCCCCGGAGGCCGTGAGCGCGGACGGCGAGCCCGCCAACCCCGAGGACCTGCTCATCGCCTACGCGATGGGAACCCCCTACGCGGGCCAGCACGGCGACGATCGCGCGCGCTGGCGGGAGCGCTTCGGGGACCTCGAGGTCGCACGCGAGGCGGCGCTCGGCATGCGGGACGCGCCTCCGGCGGGCGCGCAGCGCGAGCTCGACTGGGCGACGGCGCTCTGCGACGCGGCGCTCGAGTCCGCCGCCGCACGCGGCGTGCGGATCGCGGTCGCGGTCGTCGACCGCGGCGGCGACCCGATCCGGGAGGACCGGATGGACGATGCGGTGGCCGGCGGCGTCGACGTCGCGCGGGCGACCGCGGCGGCGGCGGCACGCTTCGGGACCCCGAGCGCCACCCTCCCCGACCTGTTCGGCGCCGGCGCATCGTCCCTGGCGACGCTCGCCCCCACGCCGGTGCTCGCGGTCCCGGGCGGCGTCCCGCTCCTCGCGGACGGCCGCGTGGTCGGCGGGATCGGGATCGGCGGCGCCGCCCCGGACGCCTGCGCCGCGATCGCCGCGGAGGTCGCGCAATGACCGCCCGGACGCGGGTCGCGGTCCTCGGCTGCGGCGCGATCGGCAGCCTGTACGCCGCCCACCTCGCGCGCGTGCCCGGCGTCGAGGTGTGGGCCGTGGACCCGTGGGACGGTCACGTCGCCGCGATCGCACTGGAGGGGCTGCGCGTGACCGGCCTCGCGGACTTCGTCGCCCCCGTGCATGCGCTCACGGACGCCGCGGGCCTGCCCCCGTGCGACCTCGGGATCGTCGCGACCAAGGCGTTGCACACGCGTGCCGCGGTCGAGGCGGCCGCCCCCGCGCTGCGCGAGGCCGCCGTCGCGAGCGTCCAGAACGGGCTGGGCAACGAGGAGGAGATCGCCGCGGTCCTGCCTCGCGTGATCCGCGGCAGCATCGTCACCGCCGGTGCCGTCACCGGGCCCGGCACCGTCCGCTACGACGCGCCGGGCGACTCGTGGCTCGGGCCCTTCGAGCCGAGCCCCGCCTCGGCCGCGCAGGTGCGGTGGCTCGCCGACCTGCTCACCGCCGGCGGCCTGCGCACGCACGCGCTGGACGATGCGCGGGGCCCGCAGTGGACCAAGGTCGTCTTCAACGCCGCGACCAGCGCGATCGCCGCGCTCACGGGCCTGAGCATCGGCCGGGTGTGCACCGACCCGGAGCTGCGCCCGCAGGTCGACGCGCTCATCGCCGAGGCGCTCGCGGTGTGCGACGCCGCCGGGATCGCGCTGCTGCGCGATCCCGCCGAGGCGGTCGAGGAGGCCGTCGCGGAGGCCTTCGACCACCGGCCGTCGATGCTCCAGGACGTGGTCGCGCGACGCGCGACCGAGATCGACGCGCTCAACGGCGGGATCGCCCGCGAGGGCGCGCGGGTGGGCGTCGCGACCCCGCGGCACGCGGCGATGGTCGCGCTGGTGCACGGCCTCGAGAGCAGCTGGACGGGCGCGCCGACGGCGGCCCACGGAAGGGGATGATGACCATGACGAAGCGGGTGCTGGGCCTGTCGTGCGGCAACCCGGGCGGCAGCGCGGAGATCCTCCTGATCGAGGCGCTGCGCGCGGCCGAGGAGGACGGGGCGGACACCGAGCTCGTCCGCCTCGACGACCTGCGCCTCGACGGCGGGGATGACGACGCCGAGTGGTTCTGGGAACGGCTGATCGAGTGCGACGCGTGGATCATCAGCGCGCCCATCATCAGCCGGACGGTGCCGGGACGGCTCAAGGTCCTCGGCGACCGGCTGCTCGGCCCCAACGCGGACGCCGCGATCATCGAGGGCCTGCTCGAGGTCCGCCGCAACGGCGGCGAGCCCATGGTGCCGTTCCGCGTCGACGAGCGGGTGCTGCGGCCCCGGGTCGCGGGCTTCATCGCGTGCGGCGGCGCGCTCACGACGCAGTGGAAGTCGCTCGCGCTGCCCGTCATGCACACGCTGACGTTCTCGATGAGCACCGCCGTGGTCGACCAGATGGTCGTCGAGGGGGCGGGCACGCCGAAGTCCGTGGTGCTCGACCCCGAGGCGATCACGCGCGCCGGGACGCTGGGTCACCACGTGGCGAGCCAGCTCGGCCGCGGGCTGGGCGAGGCGGAGTACCTCGGACCCGCGGGCGCATGCCCGATGTGCCACCTCGACGTGGTGGTCCTGCGCGGCCGGGACGTGGAGTGCGCGACGTGCGGGGCACGGGGCCGCCTCGCCGAGGACGGCGTCGAGTGGACGGACCTGTCGCTGTCCGTCATCTCGATGGCGGAGCGGCACGCGCACTACAAGGAGATCGTCGAGACCGCCGAGGCCCACGCCGCGCAGCGGGCCCTCGTCGCGGAGCGGTCGGCGCCGTACGCGGACCAACCCGTCACCCGTCCGACGGCGGTGACGCCGCCCGTCCAGGTCACATCTTCGTCACGACGGCCAGGATTGTAGACAATCCGCACCCGCAGCCCTAGCATGGGCCTCACTGGCGAAAGTTGCTTTCATAAAGTGAAAGTTGGCAGTTCCACCACCGATCGCGGACATCAAAGGAGATTCCCGTGAGCATGAACCGTCGTTCCCTCAAGCGTTCGGCGCTCGCCGTCGGCGCCGCCACCACCCTGGTCGTGATGACCGCCTGCAGCAGCTCGACCGAGAGCGGTGACGACGCCTCGCCGGAGGAGTCCTCGAGCGCCATGGAGTCGGAGGCGCCCGCGTCCGACCTGCCGCAGACCATCGTCTTCTCCCCGCTCAGCCTCGAGATCCCTGCGATGCAGGGCCTCGCCGACGGCGTGCAGGGCTACGGCGGGAGCCAGGGCTGGGAGGTCATCGTCCAGGACCCGGCCTTCGACCCGTCCACCCAGGTCCAGCAGGCCAAGGAGGTCATCGAGTCCGGCCGTGCCGGAGCGATGTGGATCATCGCCGTGGCTCCCGAGTCGATGACCGAGGTCCTCACCACCGCGCAGGAGCTGGGCGTGCCCGTCCTCATCAACGGCGTGCCGGCCGACTACGGCTTCGACGGCCCGCAGGTGGGCGTGAGCTTCGGCACCATCGACTACGTCGAGGCCGGCACCGCGCTCGGCGAGCAGACGGGCATGTGCATCAACGAGAAGCTGGGCGGCGAGGGCACCGTGATCTACGGCGCGTCCGCGGCCGGCACCGCCGGCAAGGAGGAGATCGACACCGCGTTCATGGAGGCGCTGGCCGCCACCGCACCGAACGCCGAGGTGGTCCAGGAGTGGGAGGCCGTCGAGCGCGCCGCGTCGCAGACCGACGTCGGCACCATCCTCCAGGGCAACCCGGACGTCAATGTCGTCGCCTCCTCGAACGACGAGGGCATCCTCGGCGCGATCGGCGCCTTCAAGGCCGCCGGCAAGGAGCTCCCGTGCGCCGTCGACTTCGGCGGCAACGACGAGGTGCTGGCGCTCGTCGAGGACGGCACGATGTTCGCGACCGCCGCGCTGCAGTTCGAGCAGGACATGGTCCAGTCCTTCGACACCCTCGCGGCGATGCAGCTCGACCCCGAGATGGTTGGGCCCGAGCTCACGGTCCCGCTCGCGGTCACCACGGCGGCCGGCTGAACGGCGCATGGCGGAAAGACATGACGATGACCAGCCCTGCTGAGGCGGGCGGCGCGGCGACTCGCGGGAACCCGGGAGCCGCCGCATCGTCCACCCCCACCCCTCCCCCCGAGCCCGCGCCCGCCTCCCGCGTCGCGAAGGACAGCGCGAGCGTCCGCGGACTCATCTTCGTGCGCGATCGCGGCATCTTCGTCCTGTGGGCGCTCGTGATCCTCGCCTTCGCGTTCTGGGCCAACCCCTACTTCGCGACGCTCAACAACGCGGTGCTCATCGCGAACGCGGCGGCGATCAGCGCGATCTTCGCCGCGGGTGTCGCCGTCGGCATCATCTGCGGCGCCCTCGACCTGTCCATCCCGGGCGTCGCGGCCCTGTCGAGCTGCGTGTCCGGCTGGATGCTCGTCAACGGGCTCCCCGTCTGGCTGGCGCTGACCGTCGGGATGGTGCTGGCGGCGCTCGTCGGCCTCGCGAACGGGCTCATCTCGCTGCGTGGCTTCAACCCGATCATCGTCACCATCGCGATGCTCTCCGTGACGTCGGGCGCCGCGGCGATCATCGCCGGCGGCTACACGTTCCCGGGCCTGTCGATGCTCGACTTCATGGGCACGACGCGCTACCTCGGCGTACCCGCGCCGGTGTGGATCTGCGCCGGGGTCTTCATCGTCGGCACGGTGTTCCTCACGAGGACGCGCGACGGCATCCGCCTCATGGCCGTCGGCGGCAACCCGGAGGCCGTGCGCCGCTCGGGCATCCACAGCGACCGCTACCGCGTGTTCGCCTTCGTCATCAGCAGCACGTGCGCGGGCCTGGGCGGCCTGGTCACCACCGCCGTGGTCACGGAGGCGAGCCCGAGCGCGAGCCCGGCGCTCATCTTCACGGCGCTGACGGCCGTCGCGCTCGCCGGCGTCTCCCTCGCGGGCGGACGGGGCAGCCTGCCGCGCGTGCTCGTCGGCGCGCTGGTCCTCGCGACCATCTCCAACGGGCTCACGATCAAGGGCATCCAGCCGTACTGGGCGACGGGCGTGACCGGCGTCCTGCTCATCGGCTCGCTCACGCTCGAGCGGTGGGTCAGCATGAGCGTGTCGAAGCGCCTCATGGCCACCGCGCAGGCATCCGTCCACACGGGAACGAGGTGAGCAGCATGAACGACACCAGCACCCCGGCGCTCGAGCTCACGGGCGTCGACATGCACTACGGCTTCGTCCGCGCGCTCGACTCGATCGACTTCAGCGTGCACCAGGGCGAGGTGGTGGGGCTGCTCGGCGACAACGGCGCCGGCAAGTCCACCCTGCTGAAGATCATGTCCGGCGCGCACCGCCCCACCGCCGGCACCCTCAAGGTGCACGGCAAGGAGGTGGAGCTGCACTCCCCCAGCGCGGCCACCCACGCGGGCATCCAGATGGTCTACCAGGACCTCGCGCTCGTGGACGCGCTCGACATCGCGACCAACCTCAACATCGGCCGCGAGATCCTGCGGCCGGGGATCTTCGGGCTGCTCGGCTTCGTCGACCACAAGGCGCAGCGCAAGCGCTCGGAGGCCGAGCTCGACAAGCTCGGGGTGCGGACCGCCGCGATGACCCGGCCGGTCGAGATGCTCTCCGGCGGCCAGCGTCAGGTGGTGGCGCTCGCGCGCAGCGCGACGCGCGTGACGGGCGACCAGAACGGCGTGCTGCTGCTCGACGAGCCCACCGCCGCGCTCGGCTACGAGCAGACGCAGGTGGTGCAGTCGCTGGTGCGCCGCATGGCGGACCAGGGCATCGCGATCGTCCTGGTGACGCACAACCTCGCGCTGGCGAACGCCGTGTGCGACCGCATGGTCGTGCTCAACCGCGGCCAGAAGGTCGCGGACGTCGCCACGCAGGAGACCGACAACGACCACCTCGTCGGGTGGATCACGGGCGCACGCGACTCGATGTTCGCGTGAGCTGAGGGAGGCGATGCCGGCGGGAGCCCTCTCCCGCCGGCATCGTGCCGATCGGGCTCAGAGCTCGGCGGGCTCGCCCAGGGGAAGCCGCCGCACCACGCCCTCGGGACTGAAGGCCGCGAGCATGCCCGCGAGCTTGGCCGGGTCCTTGGCCGAGCCCTCGTGCATGGGGATGGCGACGCGCGGCCCCACCTCGCGCACGTAGTCGACGGCCTCCGCGAGCTTGAGCCACGGGGAGTCGATCGCGACCGCGAGCACGTCCACCGGACGCTCGGGCACGGTCCACGAGTCGCCGGGGTGCAGGAACGCGCCGTCGTCGACGAGGTACGCGGCGTTGGTGCAGCCGGGCACGTCCGCATACACGTTCGCGTGCAGACGGCCCAGGACGTCGACGGTCGCGCCGCCGAGCTCGAGCCGGTCGCCGGGCCGCGCGACGGTGGCGGCGCGCGGCAGGTCCGCGACCGCGGGCGCCGTGTCGGGATCGACGACGAGGGCGGCGTCCGGGTTGGCCTCGAGAAGGGTGCCGAGCCGCGCGACGTCGATGTGGTCCGCGTGCTGATGGGTGACCAGGACGGCGTCGAGGTCGCGGACGTCGTCGAAGCTCGAGTACTCGCCGGGATCGATGAGCAGGCGCGCGGCGCCCGTCTCCACGAGGAAGCAAGCGTGGCCGAGGTGCGTGAGCTTCATGGGACCCCTTCGTCTCATTCTCAGAAAACGACTTCCACTTGGCGAGTCTAGCCCGCGCCTCTCCGTGCCCATCCGTACGGCCGGGGCGGGCGGCGTCACGGCGGCGGGACGATGCGGCGGGCGGCCGGACGATGCGGTGGCACCGCGACGTCCCCGGGCTGCGGCAGGATATGCGGATGCCTCGGACGTGGTCAGGGAACAGCGGCTGGGCCCTCACCTACGCGCGCGACCGGCTCACGCTGGCCGTCGACGGCACCGTCGAGGAGCTCGTCGGCGCGGACGCCGCCCGGCTGCGCGTCGCGCGCCGGTGGAACGGGACCTGCCTCGTCCTGGAGCCGGCCGACGACGCGCCCCGCCGGCGCCTCACCGGTGTCGACCCGCGCGACGCGCGCGAGATCCGCGCGGCCGTCACGCGCATCGTCACCCGCGGGAAGCTCCGCGACGCCCTCGCGCTCGCCGCGCACCGCGAGCAGGTCTTCCACCGGCTGCTCGCCACCCGCGTCCGCAAGCAGCGGTGGATCGCCCACGACGACGCGGCCGCGATCCTCGCGGGCCTCCCCCGCCACGCCGACCTCCTCGCGCTGCTGAGCCCCACCGAGCGCGCGGACCTCCCCCGCCCCCTGTCCGCGGAGGAGCAGCGCGCCCTCGCGTTCCTCGCGCAGGACCACCTCGCGCGGGTGGGCGCCGCCAACGACGAGATCCTCCGCCGCGAGCTCATCGCCGGCCGCGAGTTCTTCGCCGAGGTCGAGCGGTCGCCGCTGACGGCGGAGCAGGCGCGCGCGGTGGTGTCGTACGACAACCGCGTCCGCGTCATCGCCGCGGCGGGCTCGGGCAAGACCTCGGTGATGGTGGCGCGCGCCGCCTACGCGCTCCGCCGCGGGCTCACGACCCCCGACCGCGTCCTCATGCTCGCCTTCAACGCCGACGCCGCGCGGGAGCTGCAGGAGCGCGTCGACACCCGGCTCGACGCGCTCGGCCTGCCCCGCGACGGCCTGCGCGCCGCCACCTTCCACTCGTTCGGGCTGTCGCTCATCGCCGAGGCGACCGGGCGCCGGCCGGCGATCGCCCCGTGGGTCGAGTCCGGCACGGACGTCGAGAAGGTCCAGGAGATCGTCGACCGGCTGCGCGACTCCGACCTCGGCTTCCGCTTCCGGTGGGACCTCTTCCGCCTGCTCTACGGCAAGGTCTCCGGAGCGCCCGAGGGCGGCGACCACGACAGCTACGACCCCGCGACCGGGGTCAGCGGCTTCGGGACCTACCGCGGCGAGACCGTCCGCAGCGAGGGCGAGCGCCTGGTGGCCGACTGGCTGTTCCTCAACGGCGTCGACTACCGCTACGAGCACCCGTACCCCCACAACGTCGCGGACCGCGCGCACGGGCGGTACGTCGCGGACTTCTACTACCCCGACGCCGACGTGTGGCACGAGCACTGGGCGCTGCGCGCCGACGGCACGGCGCCGTTCCGCGGCTACGCCGAGGCGATGGCGTGGAAGCGCCGCGTCCACGCCACGCACGGCACCGCGCTGATCGAGACCGAGTGGCACGCGATCCTCGACCACACCGGGTTCGAGGCGCTCGCGCGCGACCTCGAGAGCCACGGGCTCACGCTCGACTGGAACCCGGACCGGCCGATCCCCGGCGCGGAACCGCTCGAGCACGAGCGGCTCGCGCGCCTGGTCCGCACCTTCATGACGCACGTGAGGTCGGGCGCCCTCACGCGGGCCGCGCTCGAGGAGCGGCTCGCCTGCACGCCGGCCCTGGACACCCCGCGCACGCGGCTCTTCCTCGAGCTGTACTGGCGCATCCACGAGCGCTGGCAGGAGGAGCTCGCGGCGATCGACGCCGTGGACTTCGACGACATGCTGCGGCGCGCCGCCGAGCTCGTCGAGCGGGATCCGGGCCTCGCCCGCTGGGACCTCGTCATGGTCGACGAGTTCCAGGACACCAGCCGCGCCCGTGCCCGCCTCACCAGGGCGCTGCTCCGGGGCCGTGGCACGCACCTCCTCGCGGTGGGCGACGACTGGCAGGCCGTCAACCGCTTCGCCGGCGCGGACCTGTCCGTGATGACGGGCTTCTCCGCGTTCTTCGGGCCCGCGCTCACCCGCCGCCTGCAGACCACCTTCCGCACCTCGCAGACCGTCGCGGACGTCTCGAGCCGCTTCGTGTCCCGCAACCCCGCGCAGATCACCAAGACGGTGCGCGCGGCGCGCGGCCCGGGCGGTGCGCCGGTCGCCGTCGTCCGCGTCGAGAGGCACGATGCGCTCGCGGGGGCGATCGAGGCGCACCTGCGGCGGCTCGCGCGGGAGTCGCGCGGGACGGTCGACGTGCTCGGCCGGTACGGCTTCGATCGGAAGCTCGTGCCCACCGTGCAGCTCCCCGGCCTCGACGTGCGGTTCCGCACCGTGCATCGGTCCAAGGGGCTCGAGGCGGACCACGTGATCCTGCCGAACGTCACCACCGGCCGGTACGGCTTCCCCAGCTCCATCGTCGACGACCCGGTCCTCACGCTCGCGATGTCCGCGGGCGACGGCTTCCGGCACTCGGAGGAGCGCCGGCTGTTCTACGTGGCGCTCACCCGCGCGCGGCAGACCGTGACGGTGTTCACGGTCGCCGGCCGCGAGTCGCCGTTCGTGCTCGAGCTGCTCGAGGACCCGGACGTCGAGGTGCGAGGGACGAGCGGCGAGGCCGAGGAGGTGCGCGTGTGCGCGGGATGCGGCGAGGGCACGCTCGTGCGCCGCTCCGGCAGGCACGGCGACTTCTACGGCTGCAGCACGTTCCCCCGCTGCCGCGAGACGGCGCGGGTGCAACCCGCCGGCGGCACCTCGCGCTAGCACATCTACCAGGCGTCCTGCATGATCGGAGGGTGACGACTCAACGAGCGGTGCTCTACGACCGGACCGGCGGGCCGGAGGTGCTGCGCCTGGCCGAGGCGCCTGTGCCGGAGCCCGGCGCCGGCGAGGTCGTCGTCGACGTCCGCGCGGTGGGCCTCAACCCGTACGACTCGAAGGCCCGTGCGGGACTGGTCCCCCTCGACACCCCGTTTCCGCGGTCGCTCGGCGGCGACTTCGCCGGCGTGGTCCGCGCCGTCGGCGCCGGGGCGCGCTGCTGGGACGGCACGGCCCTCGTGCCCGGCGACGCGGTGCTCGGGTGGGGCGCCGGGACGCTGCGCGAGCACCTCGAGGTGCCGGCCGCGCACGTGGCACGGAAGCCCGACGGTGTGCCGTTCGAAGTCGCCGGCTCGCTCTCCACGCCGGGGCAGACCGCGAACGCCGCGATGGGCGTGCTCGACCCGGGCCGCGACGACGTGGTGCTGGTGAGCGCGGCCGCGGGAGCCGTCGGGTTCGTCTACTGCCAGCTCGCGATCGCGGCGGGCGCCGCCGTCGTCGGCACGGCCGGCCCGGCCAATCACGCGCGGCTACGCGACATCGGGGTGATCCCCGTCGAGTACGGCCCGGGTCTCGTCGACCGGGTGCGTGAGGTCGCCCCCGCGGGCATCACGGCGGTCCAGGACAACTTCGGCCGCGAGGCGGTCGACGCGGGGCTCGCACTGGGGGTCGCGCCGGACCGGATCTGCGCGATCGCGGACCGTGCCGCCGTCGCGGAGCTGGGTCTGAGGAGCCCCGGACGGTACGAGCGCCGGGCGGACGTGCTCGACCGGCTCGCCCGCATGGTCGCGGACGGCAGCCTGGTGCTTCCCGTCCAGCAGGTCTTCCCGCTCGACCGCGTCGGCGAGGCCTTCGCCCTGCTCGACACGCGCCACCTCCACGGCAAGGTGGTCGTCGCACCCTGAGGAGGCCGGCCGCGGCGCGGGCGATCCGCGCGGACCTCGCGCCCCGGGCCGCTACCCCGCCATCTCCTCCCGACGCCTGGCCGCCTCGACGTGCGCGGCGTCCGCGACGTAGCCCTCGAGGTGCCGCTCCGCCGGGCCGTCGTAGACGGACAGCGGCCGGATGAGGGCGTTGTCGGCGAGCTGCTCCTGGATGTGCGCGGTCCACCCGGCGATGCGCGAGGCCACGAACAGGGGCGTGAACAGCTCCGTGTCGAAGCCCATGAGGTGGTACGCCGGGCCCGAGGGGTAGTCGAGATTCGGGTAGATCCCCTTGCGTGCCACGAACTCGCCCTCGAGCGTGTCGTAGAGCGCGGCGATGTCGGGACGGCCGTGGTGCGCGACGAGCGTGTCGAGCGCGGCCTTCATGGTCGGCACCCGCGAGTCGCCGCGCTTGTAGACGCGGTGGCCGAAGCCCATGATCTTGCGCTTGTGGGCGAGCGCATCGTCCAGCCACGGCACGACGTTCTCCGCGGACCCGATCTCGTCGAACGTCCGCATCACGGCCTCGTTGGCGCCGCCGTGGAGCGGGCCCTTGAGCGCGCCGATCGCCGCGACGATCGCGCTGTAGTAGTCCGACAGGGTCGAGGTCACCACGCGAGCGGTGAAGGTCGATGCGTTGAACGAGTGCTCGGCGTAGAGCGTCATGGACACGTCGAAGGCCTGGCGGACCACCTCGTCGGGCTCCTCGCCGAACGTCATCCACAGGAAGTTCGCGGCGTAGCCGAGGTCCTCGCGCGGCGCGATCGCGGACAGGCCGCGCCGGTGACGCTGGATGTACGCGACGACCGCGGGGATCTTCGCGATGAGCCGGAGCGCCTTCGCGCGGATCTCGTCCGGGTCGTCGCTCCAGGCGGTCGGGTCCTCGCCGCCGATCACGCTCACCGCGGTGCGGACCACGTCCATGGGGTGGGTCGAGTCGGGCAGCCGCTCGATGACGCCTGTGAGCCTCGCGCCCAGCTCGCGGTTCGCGTGCTCGAGCGCCGCCGCGCGCTCACGCTCCTCCGGCGTGGGCAGGTCGCCGTTCCACAGCAGGTAGACCACGTCCTCGAACGAGCACATCGTCGCGAGCTCCTGCACCGGGTAGCCCCGGTACAGCAGCGAGTTGGTCTCGGCGTTGACCTTGGACACCGCGGTGCGGTCCGCGATCACGCCGACCAGGCCCTTCCTGATCTCGGTGCTGTCGCTCATGATCACTCCTTTGTGATGGCCGAGGTGGCGGTCGCGCGGGATCAGTCCCGCGCGACGGTGAAGGTGAAGACGTCCTCGTCGAAGTGCGCGTAGCCCTCGTAGTCGAGGAGGTCGTAGAGGTCCGCGCGGTGCTGCATGTCGCCCAGGCGCGCCGCGAGCGTGCCGTCCGCCTCGAGCGTCTCGAGGCCGCGCAGCGCGGCCCCCATCGCGAGACGCAGGAGCGACACGGGCCAGATGACCACGTTCACCCCGACGTCGCGCAGCCGGTCGACCGTGAACAGCTCGGACTTCCCGAACTCCGTCATGTTGGCGAGGATCGGCACGTCGACCGCCGCGCGCATCGCCTCGAACTCGTCGAGCGTCGCCATCGCCTCCGGGAAGATCGCGTCGGCGCCGGCGTCCACGAGCTCCTTGGCGCGCGTGACGGCGGCGTCGAGCCCCTCGACGCCGCGGATGTCGGTCCTCGCCATGACGAGGAGGTTCGGGTCGCGCCGCCCGTCGACCGCGGCCCGGATCCGCTTGAGCGCGGTGTCGCGGTCCACGACCTCCTTGCCGTCGAGGTGGCCGCAGCGCTTGGGGTTGACCTGGTCCTCGATGTGGAGGCCCGCGACGCCCGCGTCCTCCATCTCCTGGACGGTCCGCGCGACGTTCATCGGCTCGCCGAAGCCGGTGTCGGCGTCGACGAGCGTGGGCAGGTCCGTCATGCGCGCGATCTGCCGCGCGCGTCCGGCGACCTCGGTCAGCGTGGTGAGGCCGATGTCCGGCAGCCCCAGGTCCGCGGAGATGACGGCACCCGAGATGTACGCGCCGTCGAAGCCGCGACGCTCGATGAGCCGCGCCGACAGCGGGTTGAAGGCGCCGGGCATGCGGAGCAGCTCGCCGCTCGCGAGCCGGGCGCGGAACGCCTCGCGCTTCGCGGCGGCGGTCAGGGTCGAGTAGAGCATCGCGCCTCCTACAGCAGTCCCGCGGGCGCCGGGGCGGCCGCGCGGATCGGGTCCGGGACGGTGAAGGTGAGCTCGCCGAGCTCGGCGGTGGAGAGCTCGGGAAGCCGCTGCGCGACGTCGAGGAAGCGCGCGATCTCCGCCTCGTCGAGCACGCCTCCCGCGAGCGTGCGGAACTTGTGGACGTACTCCGCGCGTCCGAACGGCCGCGCGCCCAGCGGGTGGGCGTCAGCGACCGCGATCTTGTCGCGGAACACCGTGCCGTCCGTGAACGTCACCGCGATCGAGCCGCCGAACGCCTTCTCGGCCGGGTCGTTCGAGTGGTAGCGGCGCGTCCATTCGGGGTCCTCGGCGGTGACGATGCGGCGCCACAGGGCGACGGTGTCGGGGCGGGCGACGCGCACGGGTTCGTACGAGCCGCGGTGGTCGAAGGCGCCGTCCTGGAGCGCGACGGTGAAGATGTACGGCAGCGAATGGTCGAGGGTCTCGCGCGACGCGGCGGGGTCGTACTTCTCCGGGTCGCCGGACCCGGAGCCGATGACGTGATGCGTGTGGTGCGACGTCGCGAGCACGATGCGCGCGACGCGGTCCGGGTCCGCGATCTCCGGGTGCTCCCGGTGGAGCCGGCGGGCGAGGTCGATCCACGCCTGCGACTGGTACTCCGCCGAGTGCTCCTTCGTGTACGAGTCGAGGATCGCGCGGCGCGGCTCGCCCGGCTCGGGCAGCGGCACGAGGTACTCGTCGTCGAAGCCGCCGAGCATCCACGCGATCACGCCGTCCTCACCCTCGTAGATCGGGGTCGGCGAGGTCTCGCCGCGCATCGCACGGTCGACCGCCTCGACGGCGAGCTTGCCGGCCAGCGCGGGGGCATGCGCCTTCCACGACGAGATCTCCCCCTTGCGCGACTGGCGCGTCGCGGTGGTCGTGTGCAGTGCCTGGCCCACCGCCTGGAAGATCGTCTCCGCGTCCAGCCCCAGCATCGTGCCGATGCCGGCCGCGGCGGAGGGGCCCAGGTGAGCGACGTGGTCGATCTTGTGCCGATGCAGGCTGATCGCCTTGACCAGGTCGATCTGGATCTCGTAGCCCGTGACGATGCCGCGCAGCAGGTCGGCGCCCGTGAGGCCGCGCGCGGCGGCGTGCTGCGCCACCGCGACGATGGGAGGGATGTTGTCGCCCGGGTGCGAGTACTCCGCGGCGAGGAACGTGTCGTGGTAGTCGAGCTCGCGCACCGCGACGCCGTTGGCCCACGCCGCCCACTCGGCGCTCACGCGCGTCGCGAGCGGCTCTCCGAAGACCGTGGCGCCCGCGCCGCCGGCCGAGGCGCCGTGCGCCAGGGCCTGCGCCCGCGCCGCGGACGGCGCGCCTCGGGAGTACGAGGCGACCGCGACCGCGGCGTTGTCGATCACGCGGTTGACCACCATGTCGGCGACGTCGGGCGCCACGTCGACGGGGTCGATGGCGACCTCGGCGATGCGCCACGCGAGCTGCTCGCGGCGGGGCAGCGCCTCGGCGGACGTGTGGGCGCGGACGGAGTGGGTCTTCACTGACGGTGCTCCTCGGGGACGGGCTGGCGGTCGATCGTGCGCAGGATGCTGGCAAGGCTGCGGTGCAGGTGGAGCTCGGTCGCGTGCGCGGCCATGGTGGGCGCGCCCTCGATGATCGCGTCGAGGATCATGAGGTGCTCCTGGGTCGCCTCGCGCAGGCGCGCGGCGTCGTCGCTCGACAGGCGACGCAGGCGCGCCACGTGGGCTCGCACCCCGCGGAGGGCCGCGAGCAGATACGGGTTCGCCGCGGCGCGGTCGATCGCGGCGTCCATGCGGGCGACGAGGGCGTAGAACCCGGCTCGGGAACCGTCGTCGCCGAGGCGCTCCCCCGCCGCCCTCACCTCCTCGCGCAGCGCCTCGAAGACCGCGGGGTCGCGGCGCTGCGCGGCGAGGCTCGCGGCCTTGACCTCGAGCGCGGCGCGGATCTCGAACAGCTCGTGCACGTCGTCGAGCGACAGGCCGGCCACCACGAGGCCGCGGCCGCCGCGCGCCGCGACGAGCCCGTCGCCCTGCAGCCGGGACAGCGCCTCGCGCAGCGGCGTGCGCGACACGCCGAGGCGCTCGGACTGCTCGATCTCCGCGAGCGGCGCTCCCGGGGCGAGCGTGCCGTCGAGGATCTCCTCACGGAGCAGCTCGTACACACGCTCGCTGGTCCTCACGCCGCCTCCTCGCGCCTGTGCATACATCTCAGCATCCAACAGGCCGAAACTAACACCTCAGCAAGACTTCTGTATACAAAGATCGACCCTCTCCCCGCGCATCGCCGCGCGCTTCTCTCGACCGCCGCCCTCCGCGCGCCCGAGCGTGACACGGTGATGCGGGCCCCGCACAGGGAAGCGGCGCGGCCCCGCAGGACCGCGCCGCTCCCCTGTGATCAGGCCGCGTCAGGACGCGTCGAACAGGCCCTTCGCCTTGAAGTTGCCCTTGCCCGGAACGCCGTTGACGGCCTCCGTGCTCATGGCGAACTGGAGCGTCGCGTACGCGATCGCGTCCGTGTTGACGTCGAGCGCCTCCATGCTGAGGTTGTCGATCGTGTCGCACGCCGAGTGGTAGCACGGGTCGTACGACTCGCCCGCGACGCCGCCGTACAGCGCGGCCTCGTCCGCGGTCTTGACGCCCTCGGCGCCCGTGAACAGGCCGCCCGCCGGGATGCCGACGTCGATGAAGCCCGCGTAGTCGGAGCGTCCCGAGAACTCGGTCGCCTGGAACGGCAGCCCCGCCTCCGTGTAGAACTCCTCGAAGGTGGCCTCGATCACGTCGGATCCGGCCGGACCCTCGAGCCCGAACTCCGAGCCGTCGCCGTCGTAGATGCCGAACATGTAGTTGGGCGAGCCCACCATGTCGAAGTTGAGGTAGAGCGCGATGTCCTCGATCTCCTCGTCGGTGAGCGAGTACGCGTACTCGTACGAGCCGATCAGGCCGGACTCCTCCGCGCCCCACCAGGCGAAGCGCAGCTGGTTCTTGGTCTTGACCTTCGCCATCGCCTCCGCGACCTCGAGGATCGCGGCCGAGCCGGAGCCGTTGTCGTTGATGCCGGGCCCCTCGGGCACCGAGTCGAGGTGCGCGCCCGCCATCACGACGTTCGACGGGTCGCCCGTGGTGGACTCGGCGATCACGTTGGCGGTCTCACGCGTCTCCGTGAGGGCGTCCACGGTGAGCGTGATCTCGCCGCCGTCCTCGAGGAGCGCCGTCCCCACCTCGTACGAGGCGCCGACCACAGGGATCGACACGCCGAGCCCGCCGAGCGTGCCGGCGAAGTTCGAGGTGCGCCCGTCCTGGCCCTCGTTGAAGATCACCACGCCCACGGCCCCCGCCGCCTCGGCGTTCGCCGCCTTGAGGTAGAAGCTGCACGAGCCTCGCTGGATCACGGCGATGCTCCCGGGCGTGAAGGTGGCGAAGTCGTCGGCCTCGCAGCCCGAGGTCGACGAGTTGGCGTCGTCGCCCGGCGGGATCATGACGTCGACCGCCTCGGGCAGACCGATCGCCGTGCCCGACCCCGAGTACTCCATGGTCGCGAACCCGGGCTCGCCGAAGTACTCGTAGGCGACGGCGCCCTGCTCGAGGGAGGCCGGCGACAGCTCCTCGAAGTAGTCGAACGTGAACGGCTCGACGGAGACGACGTAGCCGGCCGCCTCCATCGTGTCGACGACGTAGTCGACCGAGGCGTCGTAGCCCGGGGTGCTCGACGCCCGCGTGCCGCCGTTGGCGTCGGCGATCGCCTGGAGCGCCTCGAGGTGCGCGAAGGTGCCGTCGCCGGACACGCATTCGAGCAGCTTGGCGGTGGTGTTGTTGACACGGCTGTCGCACGACTCCGGGCCCGCAGATGCGGCCGGCGCGGCCAGGATGGTCGCGCCGAAGGCCACGGTGATCATGCTCACCAGCTTCGTTCTGTGCATTTCCTCCCCATTTCTCACCTCAGCCGCGTTCGCAACCTATGCGCAGGTCCGCGGGCCGCGTCGGACATTTCTTGCGTTTCGCATGAATCATGCGCAAAGGTTCAACATTCCGGCGCCGGCGAAGCACGGAACGCGCGTCGCGACTCCACCCGGCGCATCGTCCCTGGCCTTGCTAGGTTTCGAGAGGGACGGGAGGAGGGCGGATGGCGGAGACCTCCGAGCGCGCACCCGTCAAGCTCTCGCTGCTCACCATGACGACGATGGTCGTCGGCACCATGGTCGGCGCTGGGGTGTTCACCCTCCCCCAGCGCTTCGCGGCGGCGACCGGCGTCACCGGCGCGCTGATCGCGTGGACCATCGCGGGCGCGGGCACGCTCACGCTCGCGCTGATGTTCCAGGCGCTGTCCAACCGCAAGCCCGAGCTCGACGCGGGCATCTACGCGTACGCGAAGGCCGGCTTCGGCGAGTACCTGGGCTTCTTCTCGGCCTTCGGGTACTGGGCGACCACGTGCGTGGGCAACGTCGCCTTCTGGGTGCTCATCATGTCGACGCTCGGCGGGCTCTTCCCCGCGCTGGGCGACGGCGACACCATCCTCGCGGTCGCGCTGTCGAGCGCGGGCCTGTGGGGCTTCTACGTGCTCGTGCGCCAGGGCGTGCGGGAGGCCGCGGCCATCAACCGCATCGTCACCTTCGCCAAGCTCGTGCCGATCCTGGTCTTCATCGCGATCGCGCTGTTCTACGTCGACCCGCAGGTGTTCCTCGACAACATGTCGGGCCCGAGCGACGCGCCGTTGTTCGAGCAGGTGCGCGCCACGATGCTGGTGATGGTCTTCGTGTTCCTCGGCGTGGAGGGCGCGAGCGTCTACTCGCGGCACGCGAAGCGTCGCCGGGACGTGGGACGCGCGACCGTGCTCGGCTACCTCAGCGTGTTCGCGATCTTCGCCTCCGTGACCATGGTGTCGTACGGCATCATGCCCGTCGCGGAGATGGCGGAGCTGCGCCAGCCGTCGATGGCCGGCGTGCTCGAGGCCGCCGTCGGCGGTTGGGGCTCGGTGTTCGTGAGCGTCGGGCTCATCGTGTCGATCCTGGGCGCGTACCTCGCCTGGACGATGATCGCGGCGGAGCTGCTGTTCGTGGCGGCCAAGGACGGCGACATGCCCCGCTTCCTCGCGCGCCAGTCCGCGCGCGACGTGCCCGTCGCGGCGCTGCTCACGACCTCGTGGCTCACCCAGGCGATGGTGCTCGTGGTGCTGGTGTCCGCGGACGCCGTGAACTTCATGGTCGACCTCACGAGCGCGCTGTCGCTCATCCCGTTCCTCTTCGCCGCCGGCTACCTGCTCAAGATCGCCGCGACGCGCGACGGGTACCCCGTGGTGCGCGAGAGACGGCGCGAGCTCGCGCTCGGGGTGCTGGCCACCGCGTACGTGGTGTTCCTGCTCTTCGCGGCCGGGCTGACGTTCGTGCTGGTGTCCTCGATCATCTACGCGCCCGCGTCGATCCTGTTCATCATGACGCGGCGCGAGCAGGGGCGCCGGTGGTTCAGCCCCCGCGAGCTGATCATCCTGGCGGTGTCGCTCGTGGCGGCCGTCGTCGGGGCGGTCGGGCTCGCCACGGGATGGCTCACCATCTAGGCGTGCCTCAGACCTCCGTGTCGGGGATCCCGCCGTCGATCGCCGGCCCGAGCTTCGGGGGCCGGTAGCGCTCGTCCCCGTCGTACCGTGCGCGCGCCGACCGCGCGAGCGTCTGATCCCACGGGGCCTTCACCAGGATGTCGCGGTCGAACGGCGGCCAGCGCGTGAAGAAGAAGCCCACGCGTCCGACGCCGATCGTGCCCGTGAGCTCGTTCCCAGGCAGCTCGCCCAGATCCACGGAGAGGCCCTGGCTCACGGCCTTCGCCCCCATCCAGCGCAGGGTGATGTCGGAGAGCCCCGGATCCGGGCTGCCGCCCCCGACGTTCGCGTGACCGCCGGCGAACCACACCTGCTCGACCACCTGGCCCGGCGCGGCCTGGCGGACCTTCCACAGCGTCGGCGTGAACGTCTTGCGCTGCTCGTCGATCGCGAGCGCCTGGAACGCGGACCTCACCGTCGAGGACAGGTCGGTGTCGTGGAAGCTCCACCGCTCGTTGAACTTCTTGACCCAGCTCCAGTCGAGGCCGGGGATGCCCAGCGAGCCGACCGTGTCGAAGACTCCGATGAACCGGACGCCGAAGTCGGGGTACGAGTGCTCCTCGCGGAACCTGCGCGCCTCCTCGCCCGACGGCGTGGTCGACGTCCGCCAGTCGCGGTACAGCCGGTAGGCCGCGTCGACCTCGTCGCGGTGCTCGGGGCGGAGCACGCCGGCGTTGCGGATGAAGCCCGCGAGGCTGCGCGCCGTGTACGCGCCGCGGCTGTAGCCGAACAGGTAGACGTCGTCCCCGGGCTCGTAGTGGTCGACGATGTGCCGGTACCCCTCGCGGACGTTGGCCGACAGGCCCCAGCCGAAGGCCCCGCCCAGCAGCTGGGTGAGGCGCGCGCCGCCGACACCGACGCCCTTGACGTAGCCGACCTCCTGCGCGACGCCGTCCGCGCCGATCCTGGGGATCGCGTCGTCGAGCTTCGCGATGTTGGTCAGGTTCTTCTGGTCGTGCTTGCTCCAGGTGCCGTCGCACAGCACCACGATGCGTTTGGCCACGATGCCTCCCCCCGAAAACCGCGCCTCGTCCCAGCACACGCCTGCCAGGGGGAACTGTCAAACGGTGGGCGCGGCTCAGGCGCGATCGGGAAGCGCGAGCGTGTGGTCGGTGCGGTCGACCTTGGCGGCGAGGTAGCGCGCGTTCGCGGCGGTGACGTGCACGCCGGTCGGGACGCGCTCGTCGACGTCGACGCCGAGCAGCTCGAGCTGCGCCGCCTTGTCCGGGTTGTTGCTCAGCAGCCGGATCCGCTCGACGCCGACGGCGCGGAGCATCTGGGCCGCAGGCGCGTAGTCGCGCTCGTCCTCGCCGTGTCCGAGCGCGACGTTCGCCTCGTACGTGTCGAGCCCGGCGTCCTGCAGCGCGTACGCGTCGAGCTTCGCGTACAGCCCGATGCCGCGGCCCTCCTGGCGCAGGTACAGCAGGATCCCGCCCTCGTCGGCGATCCGCTCGACGGCCTCGCGCAGCTGCGGTCCGCAGTCGCACCGCTCGGAGCCCAGCACGTCCCCGGTGAGGCACTCCGAGTGCGGCCGCACCAGCGGCGCCTCGCCCCCGGCCGCCGCGCGGGCCAGGGCCCCCTCCCAGTCGCCGAGGCCGATCGCGAGGTGCTCGCGCCCGTCGACGAGGTCGTCGAAGGTCATGACGCGCCCCGTGGTCGCATAGCCGTCCGGGAACCGCAGCGGCACCGTCACGGCGGTGCGGAGCTCGGCGGCGGGCGGGTCCAGCGGACGGTCGGACGATGCGTCGGCGGGGCGGCCGGATGCCGCGGCACCGCGGCGGCTCGGGCAGATCGCGGTCATGGGTCCTCCTCGGGCGGGCGCGCACGCGCGCGGTTGGATGACGCAACAACCATCATCGGCGGGCGATTCCCGGCACCCCGCGCGCCGGTTTGCGCCCCGGGACTGCAACCGCTTACATTGGGCGGGACCCCGCGAGGCTCGACGGCGCGCACGCGGGTTCCTTCGTGCCCGAGAGCCGGGCCGGAAGCGAATGAGAGGACACCGTGGCCCCCACCGACGCACGCGACCAGGAGTGGTGGCGGTCCTCCGTCATCTACCAGATCTACCCCCGCTCGTTCGCGGACTCGAGCGGCACCGGCGTGGGCGACCTGCGCGGCATCACGGAGCGCCTCGGCTCGCTCGCGGACCTCGGCGTCGACGCGATCTGGCTGTCGCCGTTCTACCGCTCCCCGCAGCGCGACGCAGGCTACGACGTGTCGGACTTCCGCGACGTCGACCCGCTGTTCGGCACGCTCGACGACTTCGACGCGATGGTGGCGCGCGCCCACGAGCTGGGCCTGCGCGTGATCGCGGACATCGTCCCCAACCACTCGAGCTCCGACCACCCGTGGTTCCAGGCGGCGCTCGCGGCGGCGCCCGGCTCCCCCGAGCGCGCGCGCTACATGTTCCGCGACGGCAAGGGTGAGAACGGCGAGCTGCCCCCCAACAACTGGGAGTCGGTCTTCGGCGGCCCCATGTGGACCCGCGTGACCGAGGCCGACGGCACGCCCGGCCAGTGGTACCTGCACATCTTCGACTCGTCGCAGCCCGACTTCAACTGGGAGCTCGAGGAGGTGCGGGCCGAGTTCGACGACGTCCTGCGCTTCTGGCTCGACCGCGGCGTCGACGGCTTCCGCGTCGACGTGGCGCACGGCCTCATCAAGGCGGACGGGCTGCCCGACTTCGTCCAGGCGGACGACGAGGCGTCGATGGGCGGCGGCGCCGCGACCCAGTCGCCGTACTGGGCCCAGGACGGCGTCCACGAGGTGTGGCGCCGGTGGCGCCGCATCGTCGACGAGTACGAGGGCGACCGCATCCTCGCGGCCGAGGCCTGGGTCTACCCGCTCGACTTCATGGCCAACTGGGTGCGTCCCGACGAGATGCACCAGACCTTCAACTTCGGCTACATGGAGACCGGCTGGGACGCGGACGCGCTGCGCAAGGTCGTCGACGACTCGATCGCGACCTTCGCCGCGGTCGGCGCCCCGTCGACCTGGGTGCTGTCGAACCACGACATGATCCGCCACGCCACCCGCCTGTCGCTCGGCGAGGACACCCCGCAGGGCCACGGCGTCGGCCCCGAGTCCCCGGGCCTGCCCGACATCGACGAGGGCATCCGCCGCGCCCGTGCCGCCTCGCTGCTCATGCTGTCGCTGCCCGGCGGCGCGTACCTCTACCAGGGCGAGGAGCTCGGCCTGCCCGAGGCCGTCGACATCCCCGGCCACGCGCGCCAGGACCCGACGTGGCACCGCACCGAGGGCGAGCGCTACGGCCGCGACGGCTGTCGCGTGCCGCTGCCGTGGGAGGCCGATGCGCCGGCCTACGGCTTCTCCCCGAGCGGCGACGCGTGGCTCCCCCAGCCCGAGGTGTACGGAGTGCTCGCGCGCGACGCCCAGCTCGGCACCGAGGGCTCGACCCTCGAGATGTACCGCACCGCGCTGCGCCTGCGCCGCGAGCTCGGCCTCGGCACCGGCACCGGCGGCGTGACGTGGGACGAGACCCCCGCGGGCGTGCTCGCCCACCGCGTCGGCGACGTCCACGTCGTCGCCAACGTCAGCGGCGACCCGTTCCCGGTCGAGGGCGAGGTGCTGGTCGCGTCGCACGCGCTCGAGGACGGCATGCTGCCCGCGGACGCGACGATCTGGGTGCGCGTGCCCGAGTAGGATTCCCGCAGGATTGCGGTCGGCCGCCCCGGGAACCGGGGCGGCCGACACGGACGGAAGGAGCCGATGGTGGCGACGATCCAACGGGTCGCCGAGCTGGCCGGCGTGTCCACCGCGACCGTGTCGCGCGCGCTCGCAGGCAAGTCCACCGTCTCCGAGGCCACCCGGCTCAAGGTCGAGGAGGCCGCCCGGTCGCTCGGCTACGTCGCGTCCGCCAACGCATCGTCCCTCGCCTCGGGCCGCACCCGGAACGTCGGCATCGTCATGCCGTACCTGGGCAGCTGGTACTACGCGAGCGTCCTCAAGGGCGCGCACCGCGCGCTCGCCGACGCGGGCTACGACCTCACGCTCTACCACCTCGAGGACACCGACCGGCATCCCGAGCGCCGCCGCCGGCTGTTCTCCGAGTTCCTCGGTCGCAAGCGCGTCGACGCGTTCATCGCGGTCTCTCTCGAGCTCACCGACGAGGAGCTCGACCGGATCCACGACCTGGGCAAGCCGATGGTCGGCCTCGGCGGCCCGCTGCGCGGCGTCACCACGCTCAGCCTCGACGACCGGGCCGTGGCGAACCTGGCCACCTCCCACCTCACGTCGCTGGGCCACCGCCGCATCGCGTTCATCGGCGGCTCCGAGGGCTTCAACCTCGACTTCCACCTGCCGGCCCGCCGGCGCGAGGGCTACGAGGACGCGCTCACCGCCGCCGGCATCGAGCTCGACCCGGCGCTGCGCCTCGACGGCGACTTCACCATCGAGGGCGGCCACCAGGCCGCGCTGCAGATCCTCGGCGACCCCCGCCGCCGTCCCACCGCCATCTTCGCCGCGTCGGACGAGATGGCCATCGGCGCGATCCTCGCGGCCCGCTCCCTGGGCCTGCGCGTGCCGGAGGACCTGTCGGTGATCGGCATCGACGGCCACGAGCTGGGCACGTTCTTCGGGCTCACCACCGTGGACCAGCGGCCGGTCGAGCAGGGCCGCCTCGCCGCGGAGCTGCTGCTCGCCGAGCTGCGCCCGCAGGGCCCGCACGAGCACACCGCGCGCGAGCTGCCCTACGACCTCACGGTGCGGCGCTCGACCGCCGTCGCGCCCGGGCGCCATGACTGACCTCGACGTGCTCGTGGTCGGGCCCACGAGCGAGAACCAGATCGTCCTGCTCGACGAGCTCCCGCGCCCCGAGCCGCACACGGTCTTCGCGCGCTCCTCGACCACCGCGCTCGGCGGCACCTCCGCCGGCAAGGCCCTCCACCTCGTCGACCGCGGAGTCGGCACGCTGCTCCTCACCACGCAAGGGGACGATGCGACGGGCCAAGGCCTCATGGACGCGCTGCGGGGCTGCGGCGTCGACGTGCGGGCCGCGCGGACCGACGGCCCGACCGAGCGCCACCTCAACCTCATGTCCGCGCGCGGCGAGCGGGTCTCCATCTACCTCCAGGCCGCCGGCGAGCTCCCCGACGAGGAGCTGCGGCGCGCCCGCGCCACCGCGCGCGAGGCGCTCGGCCAGGTGCGCGCGGTGTTCCTCGACCTCGCCGACCTTTCGCGCCGCCTCATCCCGGAGGTGACGGCGCTCGCGCACGAGGTGTGGGTCGACCTCCACGACTACGACGGCGAGGAGGCCTTCCACCGGCCGTTCCTCGAGGCGGCGGACGTGGTGCTGATGAACGGCGACCGGATCCAGGCGCCGTCGACCTACCTCCGCGGGCTCGTGGCGGACGGCAAGACGCTCGCGGTCTGCACGCTGGGCGCGCGCGGCGCGATCGCGGTCGGGCCCGACGGCTCGTTCGCGCGGGTCGAGGCGCCCCAGGTCGACGTGGTCGACCCCAACGGCGCGGGCGACGCCTTCGCCGCGGGCGTGATGTCGCACGCGCTGCGCGTGGGCGGCGCGGCGGCGCTCACGGGCGACGCGCTGTGGGAGGCGCTCGAGGCGGGATCCGCGCAGGCCGTCCGCGCGATCACGAGCCGCCAGCTGTCGCCGCTGCTCGACGCCCCGCGCCCCGCGCGGTAGCCGGGACGCCGCCGGGCTAGGCGGTGCGGGCGCGCGGCCGGGTCAGGAGCGCGACCACCAGGAAGACGGCCGCGACCGCGAAGCCGATCAGCGCGATGACGCTCAGCCGGTCCTCGAGCATCGCGACCGTGTCCTCGCTCACGATCCGCACGAGCGCGCTGCCGGCCGTGCCGTCCGCGCCGCCCGGCAGCACCGCGGCGATGCCGTCGACGCCCCACCACCGCAGCGCGAGCCACAGCGCGCCCGCGATGACGCCGACCGCGAGGCCCGCCTTCGCCATGAACCAGCGGAGCCGCTGCGTGACGAACAGCCCGAGCACGATGAGCGCGAGGCCCGCCCACAGCGCCCACCGCTGCGCGAGCTCGATGAGCCCGTAGCCGCGGCGCACGTCGTCGAACGACTCGGCGTCCATCACCTCGACCGGGACGGGCGCGATGGTGACCTCGGGCGCGGCCGCCCCCACCACCGGGATCTGGTCGATCTGGCCGTTGACGTAGTCCGACGGGTCGATGTCGATGACGAGCGGGCCCGGCTCGCGCTCCTCCGCGGTGAGCTCGGCGGAGAACTGACCGTGCGCATCGTCCACCTGCGCGAGGACGGCGGTGCGGAAGTCCCGCGTGCGGGCGGCGCCCTCGATCGCCGAGCGCACGACGTCGTCGAGGCCCAGGAGCGACAGGTCGACGCCGGCGTCGGCGAGCGCGTCGAGCGCGCCGTCCGCGATCGCGTCGCCCACCGCGTCGACGATGACGTCGTCGGCGAGGGCCCGCTCGGCGATGGCGTGGACCGCGGTGCCGTCCTCGACGGCCTTCACCACCACGCCGCTCACGGCCCACAGCGCGATGAGCGAGGCGCCCGCGAGGATGAGCAGCGCCGACAGGACGGTGCGCAGCGCCCTCACCGCGCGTCCTCGTCCCAGCCGAAGAACAGCCGCTCGGTGACGGCGCGGGCACGGCGGGCGTTGCGGGAGTACCGCTCGTCGAGCTGCGAGCCGGAGCGTGTGCTGCCCAGGATCTCCGCGAGCACGCCCAGCTCGCGCACGTCACCGGGCAGGACGTCCGTGTCGCGGACGTTGCCGCGCAGCGCGAGCGCGCCGCGCAGGTCCGTCGCGAGCACCCACGCGGACCGCAGGATGGTCGCGTCGGGACGGGCGATGAGGTCGAGGTCCGCGGCGGCGGCGAGCGCCTCGAGCGTCATGGTGGTGCGCAGCTCGGGGTGGGCGTGACCGTGGCGCAGCTGCGTGAGCTGCACCACCCACTCGACGTCGGACAGGCCGCCGGGGCCGAGCTTGAGGTGGCGGCGCGGGTCGATGCCGCGCGGGAGGCGCTCGGCCTCCATGCGCGCCTTGAGCAGCCGCATCTGCTTGAGCGCGCCGTCCGGCAGCCTGGGCGGGTAGCGGACCTCGTCGATCATGCGGACGAAGGCGTCCCGCAGCTCGAGGTCGCCCGCGCAGGGCCGCGCCCGCAGCAGCGCCTGCGCCTCCCACGCGTCCGCCCAGCGGCCGTAGTACTCGGTGCACGAGGCGAGCGAGCGCGCGAGCGGGCCGTTGCGGCCCTCGGGCCGGAGGTCGGCGTCGATCTCGAGAGGCGGCTGCGGCCCCACCTTCTGGAGCAAGGTCCGCAGCTCCTGCGCGACCTGCACCGCGATCGCCTGGCCGTCCTTGGCGTCCCCGTCCCACACGAACTGCACATCCGCGTCGGACTGGTAGCCCATCTCGAGACCGCCGTAGCGGCCCATCGCGACGACCGCGAAGCGGATCGGCAGCTCGTCGAGGCCGCGCGCCTCCCGCACCCGGTGCTGCGCGATGCGCAGCGCGCCCTCGATCACCATGTCCGCCGCGTGCGACACGGCCTTCGCGGCGTGCGAGGCGTTGATCATGCCGAGCACGTCGGCGGCGGCGACGCGCGACAGCTCGCGGCGGCGCAGTCCGCGCAGCGCGGTGATCGCCTGCGCGGGATCGTTGGAGCGGCGCAGCACCGCGTCCGCCTCGCCCCACAGCCGCTCGTAGGCGCGCGGCACGAGGTCCTCGTCGCGGTCCAGCCACGTCACCGCCTCGCCCGAGGCGAGCAGCGCGCGGGCGACGTACCCGGAGGTCGACAGCAGGCGGGCGAGCCGCTCGGCCGCCGTCGCGGAGTCGCGCAGGAGCTTGAGGTACCACTGCGAGCTCGCCTGCTGCTCGGAGAGCTGGCGGAACGCGAGCAGCCCCGCGTCGGGATCCGCGCCCTGCGCGAACCACCCGATCATCGCCGGCATGAGCTGCCGCTGGATCGCCGCGGATCGCGAGACGCCCTCGGTGAGCGCCTGGATGTGGCGGTACGCCCCGGCCGGGTCGACGAAGCCCACCGCCGCCAGGCGGGCCCGGGCCGCCGCATCGTCCAGCCGCGCCTCGTCGGCGGACAGGCGTGCCACCACGGGCAGGATGGGCCGGTAGAACATCTCGAGGTGCATCGCGCGGACGTCGCGCCGGATGTCGGTCCACACCTCGTCCATGTAGTGCACCGTGGCGAAGCCGGACGCGCGGGCGAGGACCCGGCGCTCCTGGTCCCCCTCGGGCATGAGGTGGGTGCGGGTGAGCTTGCGCATCTGGAGCCGGTGCTCCCACACGCGGAGTTGGCGGTACGAGCGGTCCATCGTCGCCGCCTGCGGGCGGCCCACGTAGCCGCCGGCGCGCAGCCGGGCGAGCGCGTCGAGGGTGCCCCGCACGCGCAGCGACTCGTCGGCTCGACCGTGCACGAGCTGGAGCATCTGGATGGTGAACTCGACGTCGCGCAGCCCGCCGGGGCCGAGCTTGATCTGCCGGTCCGCCTCCGCGGACGGCACGTGCTGCTCGACGCGGCGGCGCATCGCCTGCGCGGACTCGACGAAGCCGTCGCGCTCGACCGCGCTCCACACCATCGGCCACATCGCCTCGATGTAGCGCTCCCCCACCGCAGGGTCGCCCGCGACGGGGCGGGCCTTGAGCAGCGCCTGGAACTCCCAGGTCTCCGCCCACCGCTCGTAGTAGGCACGATGCGCGGAGACGTTGCGCACGAGCGGCCCGTCACGGCCCTCGGGCCGCAGGTTGGGGTCCACCTCCCACAGCGCGGGCTCGATGCCCATGCCCGAGCAGAACTTCGCGGCGGCGACCGCGAGCCTCGTGGCGACCCGCAGCGAGCGCTCGTCCTCGACGCCCTCGGCGGGCTCGGCGACGTAGATGACGTCGACGTCGGAGACGTAGTTGAGCTCCCGCGCGCCGCACTTGCCCATCGCGATGATCGCGAGGCGCGTCGCGGCGTGGTCCGGCTCGTCGTGGCGCGCGATCGCGAGCGCCGCCTCGAGCGCGGCACCGGCGAGGTCCGCGAGCGCGGCGCCGACCGCCGGCATGAGCGTCGGCGGCGCGGGCGAGTACAGATCCTCGGCGGCGACGCGCATGAGCGCGCGGCGGTACGCCACCCGCATCGCCACCTGCCCCTCGGCGCCGCCGAGCGCGGCGACCGGCGCCTCGTCCGCGGGGTCTGCCCCGACGGCCTCGAGCAGGACAGCCCGCACGTCGACCTCGGGGAACGCCGGCGCGTCCGCCCACGCCGTGAAGTCCGCGAGCAGCTCGGGATGGCGGATGAGGAAGTCGCCGAGCGCGAGCGAGCCGCCCAGCAGCACGCCCAGCTTGGCGCCCGCCTCGGTCGCCGCCAGGCCGCGGAGCGTGTCGAGGTGGCCGGCGTCGCGCGCGGCCTCCGCGAGCCGCACCAGCTGGAGCAGGCCCGCGTCCGGGTCCGCGAGGTACGACACGAGCGTCGCCGGGTCCGGGAACTCGATCCCGACGATGCCCTGGATCTCCTCGACCAGGCCGGCCGCGCGCGCGGGGTCGGCGGCGCCCGCACGCCTCAGCAGCGTGGTGAAGGAGACCTCGCGCGCGCTCATGGCGCCCCCTCTAGAGGACGGAGAGGTAGGTGTCGAGCTCGTACGGCGTGACCTGGGCGCGGTAGGCCTCCCACTCCGCGCGCTTGTTGCGCAGCACGAAGTCGAACACCCGCTCCCCGAGCGTCTCCGCGACGAGCTCGGAGCGCTCCATCTCCGTGATCGCCTCGGCGAGCGAGGTGGGCAGCGGCTCGTAGCCCATCGCGCGGCGCTCGGCGTTCGACAGCTCCCACACGTCGTCCTCGGCGCCCTCGGGCAGCTCGAGGCCCTCCTCGATGCCCTTGAGGCCCGCGGCCAGCAGGACCGCGAAGGCGAGGTACGGGTTCGCGGCGGAGTCCATCGCGCGGTACTCGACGCGCGCCGACTGGCCCTTGCCCGGCTTGTGCACGGGCACGCGCACGAGCGCCGAGCGGTTGTTCGAGCCCCAGCACACGTACGAGGGCGCCTCGGCGCCGCCCCACAGGCGCTTGTACGAGTTCACGTACTGGTTGGTGATCGCGGTGATCTCCGGCGCGTGCCTGAGCAGGCCGGCCATGAACTGGCGGGCCACGAGCGACAGGCCCATCTCGCCGCTCGGCTCGTGGAACGCGTTGCGGTCCCCCTCGAAGAGGCTCATGTGGGTGTGCATGCCCGAGCCCGGCGCGGAGAACAGCGGCTTCGGCATGAAGGACGCGAACACGCCCTGCTCGAGCGCCACCTCCTTGATGACCGTGCGGAACGTCATGACGTTGTCCGCCGTGGTGAGCGCGTCCGCGTAGCGCAGGTCGATCTCGTTCTGGCCGGGCCCCGCCTCGTGGTGGCTGAACTCGACCGAGATGCCCATGTTCTCGAGCATCGTGATCGCCTCGCGGCGGAAGTTGTGCGCGGTGCCGCGCGGAACGTTGTCGAAGTAGCCGGCGCGGTCGACGGGGACCGGCTGCTGGCCGCTCTCGAACTGCTTGAAGAGGTAGAACTCGATCTCGGGGTGCGTGTAGAAGCTGAAACCCTGGTCCGAGGCCTTGTCGAGCGTGCGCTTGAGGACCTGGCGCGGGTCGGACATCGCGGGCTCGCCGTCCGGCGTGAAGATGTCGCAGAACATGCGGGCGGCGCCCTGGCGCTCGCCTCGCCACGGCAGGATCTGGAACGTGGCCGGGTCCGGCTTCGCGATCATGTCGGCCTCGTACACGCGCGTGAGGCCCTCGACCGCCGAGCCGTCGAAGCCGATGCCCTCCGAGAACGCGTTCTCGAGCTCGGCCGGCGCGATCGCGACCGACTTGAGGATCCCCAGCACGTCCGTGAACCAGAGCCTGATGAAGCGGATGTCGCGCTCCTCGACGCTGCGGAGCACATATTCCTGCTGCTTGTCCATGCGGCCTATCCTGCCGCATCCATGTGTCGATCGTGTGTCGTCGCCGGGCGCGCCGCGCGCCCTACGCTTGACCCATGTCCGACCTTCGCATCGCGCTCGCCCAGATCAACACCTGCGTGGGCGACATCGCAGGTAACACCGCCCTGATCCTCGACCGCTGCCGCGCCGCGCATGCGCTCGGCGCGCACGTGGTGGCGTTCCCCGAGATGACCACGACCGGCTATCCCATCGAGGACCTCGCGCTGCGCGAGAGCTTCCAGCGCGCCGCCGCCCGCGCCGTCGACGACATCGCGGCGACGCTCGCGGCCGAGGGCCTCGGCGAGCTCATGGTGATCCTCGGCACGCTCGGGGTGTCGGAGGGCGGCATGCCCTTCAACCAGGCGGTGGTGCTCTCGGGCGGCGAGGTGGCCGCCCGCTACAACAAGCACCACCTGCCCAACTACGGCGTGTTCGACGAGCGGCGCATCTTCGCGGCCGGCGACGACGCGTGCGTGGTGACCGCCGCATCGTCCCCCGTGGGCCTGGCCATCTGCGAGGACATCTGGCAGGACGGCGGCACCGTCGCGGCGCTGTCGGGCCGCGACCTGCGCCTGCTCGTGGTGCTCAACGGCTCGCCGTTCGAGGAGGGCAAGGGCCACACGCGCGTCGAGCTCGCCGCGAAGCGGGCGCGCGAGGTGGGCGCGCCGCTGGCGTACGTCAACCTGTGGGGCGGCCAGGACGACCTGGTCTTCGACGGCCACTCGTTCATCGTGTCGGCGTCCGGCGAGATGGTGGCGTCCGCGCCCGGCTTCACCGACGCGCTCATGGTGTGGGACGTGCCGGAGGCCGGCGTGGCCGCCGAGCCGTCCGGGATCGCGCCCGACGAGTCGCTCGACGAGCAGACCTACTGGGCGTGCGTGACCGGCCTGCGCGACTACGTGCGCAAGAGCGGGATGTCGAAGGTGGTGCTGGGCCTGTCCGGCGGCATCGACTCGGCGCTCGTCGCGGCGATCGCGGCGGACGCGCTCGGCGGGGAGAACGTCATCGGCGTCTCGATGCCGTCGCGCTACTCGTCGCCGCACTCGCGCGACGACGCCATGGATCTCGCGCACCGCCTCGGCGCCGACTACCGCGTGCAGCACATCATGCCGATGGTCGAGGCCTTCGAGCAGCAGATGGAGCTGTCGGCCGTGGCCGCGGAGAACATCCAGGCCCGCGTGCGCGGCATGATCCTCATGGGCATCTCGAACTCGGAGGGCGTGTTCACGCTCGCGACGGGCAACAAGTCCGAGCTCGCGGTCGGGTACTCCACCGTCTACGGCGACGCGGTGGGCGCGTTCGCGCCGATCAAGGACCTCGACAAGACCCGCGTGTGGGAGCTGTCGCGGTGGCGCAACGCGTTCGCGCGCTCCCGGGGCGAGGTGGAGCCGATCCCGCAGAGCTCGATCGACAAGGAGCCGTCCGCGGAGCTGCGCCCCGACCAGCGCGACAGCGACTCGCTGCCCGACTACGCGCTGCTCGACCAGGTCCTCGACGCGTACGTCGAGCACGCCGAGGGCCGCGAGGAGCTGCTGGCGCGCGGATTCGACGAGGCCGTGGTCGACAAGGTGCTGTCGCTGGTCGACCGCGCGGAGTGGAAGCGCCGCCAGTACCCGCCGGGCCCCAAGGTGACGGCGCTCGCCTTCGGCCGCGACCGCCGCCTGCCGATCACCTCCCGCTGGGTCGAGTAGGGCCGCACCACCAGCGGTATCGCTGGCGTCGCAACCCCGTATCACCACGTGAGACAGTGGAGCCATGAGCCGCAAGAAGGTCAGGATCCATCACTTCAAGGAGATGAAGCAGCGGGGCGAGAAGATCGCCATGCTGACGGCCTACGACTTCCCCACCGCCCGGGCGTTCGACGCCGGCGGCGCGGACATCCTCCTCGTGGGCGACTCCCTGGGCGACAACATGCTCGGCATGGAGTCGACGGTCCCGCTCACGCTCGACGAGATGGTGCCGTTCGCCCGCGCCGTCGTGCGCGGCGCCGAGCACGCCTTCGTCATCGCCGACCTCCCGTTCGGCTCGTACGAGGTCTCCCCCGAGCAGGCCGTCGAGTCGGCGATCCGCATGGTCAAGCTCTCGGGCGCGCACGCGATCAAGTTCGAGGGCGGCCGACGCGTCGCCCGCCAGGTCAAGGCCGTCACGGACGCGGGCATCCCGTTCTGCGGCCACCTCGGCTTCACCCCGCAGAGCGAGACCGCGCTGGGCGGCCGCCGCATCCAGGGCCGCGGCGAGCACGGCATCGAGGACCTCGTCGCGGACGCGCTCGCGCTCCAGGAGGCCGGCGCCTTCGCCGTGGTCCTCGAGATGGTCATCGCGCCCGCCGCCAAGGCCGTCACGGAGGCGCTCGACATCCCCACCATCGGCATCGGCGCGGGCCCGGACACGGACGGCCAGGTGCTCGTGTGGCTCGACATGGCCGGGGTCGGCGAGTGGCACCCGCGGTTCTCCAAGCAGTTCGGCGCGGTGGGCCAGGCGATGGTCGACGCGTCGGCCGCATATGTCGACGAGGTCAAGGCCCTGTCCTTCCCCGCCGCCGAGCACACGTTCGAGAGCTGACATGGCCTCGATCGTCGTCACCGGCTCGGAGGGCAAGCTCGGCCGCCACGTGGTCGCTCGGCTGCGCGAGGACGGCCACCGGGTCCACCGCCTCGACGCCAAGCCCATCGCCCCCGCGATGGACTACACGCGCATCGACCTCGCCGACGCGGGCCAGGCCATGGACGCGATGTTCGGCGTCCAGGACCGCTACGGGAGCGTCGACGCCGTGGTCCACCTCGCCGCGATCCCCGCGCCGGGCCAGATGACGGACACGGCGACGTTCCAGAACAACATGCTCGCGACGTTCAACGTGTTCCAGGGCGCGCGCCGTGCCGGCATCACGAACGTCGTCTACGCCTCGTCCGAGACGGTGCTGGGCCTGCCGTTCGAGACTCCCCCGCCGTACATTCCCGTCGACGAGGAGTACGACGCCCGCCCGGAGTCGAACTACTCCCTGGTGAAGCACCTCGAGGAGCAGATGGCGATCCAGCTGTGCCGCTGGGACCCCGCGCTGAAGATCATCGCGCTGCGCTTCTCCAACGTCATGGATGTCGAGGACTACGCCGCGTTCCCGGACTTCGACGACGACCCCCAGGCCCGCCGCTGGAACCTGTGGGGCTACATCGACGGCCGCGACGGTGCGCAGGCCGTGGCGAGGGCGCTCGACTACGAGCCCCGCGGCTTCGACCGCTTCGTCATCGCCAACGCGGACACCGTGATGTCGCGCGCGTCCGCGGACCTGGCCGCCGCGGAGTTCCCCGGCGTCCCGGTGGTGAAGGAACTCGGCGAGCACGAGACGATGCTGTCGATCGACAAGGCCCGCCGCCTTCTTGGCTACGAGCCGCAGCACTCCTGGCGCCACCACGTGTAACTTCCCTCGTATGAGGGACGATGCGGCGGTTGCCGGGCGCGGTGCCGCCGCAGCCGGGTGGGTCGCGGCGAGCGGCGGCGCGGCGCTACTGGTCCTGCTCGCGATGGCGACCTATTCCTTCGCGGAGTCGAAGAACCGCGGCTGGCTGGGCAACGCGACGGGGCTCGAGACCGCCGCGCCGTGGGTCGCGCTCGTGCATGTCGCGTTCGCGGCGGTCGTCGGGCTCACCCTCGCCGCGTCCCGGCCGCTCGCGACCGCGCGCAGCGCCATCGCCGGGCTCGCGGCAGCCGTGGTCGAGCTGGCCGCCGCGATCGTCGTGTGGAACTGGGACTTCCCGGAGTCGGGCCTCGGCATGCTGGGGTTCTCGATCACGCTGTGGTTCACGATGATGCACGCCGGCGCGTCCGTCCTCGGCTTCGCCCTGGCATGGCACGCGCGCCGTCCGGTGGTCGTCGAGGGCGCCTAGGCGATCGGCTCCAGCGGCGGCGCCTGCCAGGTCCCGTCGCGGATCTCGTCGCGCGGGCGGTAGAGCCGCAGCACGATCCCCCACGCGTCCGGGACCGGGATGTCGTTCGGGCCCGCCGGCTCGCCGTGCACCATCCGGACGGCCACGGCCCCCGCATCGTCCGCCGTCGCGGTGACGCTGTTGACGGTGTACCGGTCGTAGGGGTTGGGCTCGAAGAAGCCGGCGCCGTTGTACACGGAGATCGACCAGAACGCGTCGACGGGGACGTCGGCGAGCACGATCTGTCGGTCCGCCGCCGCATCGTCCGGCGCGAGCGACACGTAGACGGCCTCGCTCGTGGGCAGCCCGCCCCAGCCGGACGCCGTGCCGATGAGGTGGTGGATCGGGTCGACCTCGCCCTGGCGGCCGAACGCGCCCGTGTAGTCGCTCAGCCCCGAGGCGAGCGCGAGCAGGGCCTCGCGCGTGGCGTCCAGGCTCTCGGCGTCGTAGTCGGGGTACACGAAGGGCTCTCCCCCGCCGCCGGAGAGCGCCACGGCGTCCTGGAGCGCGCCGACGGCCGCGACGTCGTCCTCGCTGCCGGGGTCGACCAGGATCCGGAGCGCGACGAGCGCGTACCGCGTGCCCACCGTCGCCTCGTCGAGGACGTGGTCGCCCGCATCGTGCAGGATCACGGGGATGTGGTGGTCGTTGCTCACGATCATCGCGGACAGGTACCGGCCGCCCGCGTCCGGCAGCGTGAGCGTGACCGGGCGCGCGAGGTCGACCACGCCGAAGCTGTAGAGCGTGTCGCGGTTCATGCGGATGACGGTCTGCTGGTCGATCGGCGTGGGCGCGCGATGGTGCGCGAGGCGCCCCGGCCCGCCGGCGCTCCGCTGGATGTCCGCGAACATGCGGTCGGTCTCGGCGCGCACGAAGGTGTCGACGTTGACACGGATGCTCATGACGAGCCTCCTCCTACAAGGACGGATCCTCCGACGCGGGGTCTACGACTCGTTCCGCCAACGGTCGTCGTCGTCCTCCCACTGCTCGTTGCGCGCCTTCGCGATCTCGAGCGCGCCGGCCGCCTCCTCGTAGGTCGGGTACGGCCCCATGAGGTGCTCCCACGAGCTCTGACGGCCCTTCTCCACCATCTTCGTCCGGGTGTTGAAGTAGTACTCGACCGGCGGGTCGCTCTCGGGTGACATCGGCATCGCCTCCGTGAATAGACTGCCAGGCATGAGCCCCGTACGCGAGAGCATCACCAAGGGCGCCGTGTCGACCATCCGCGAGGTCCCCGCCGCGATCGCGCGGCCCGAGTACGTGGGACGCAGGCGCGCGGCCACGTGGGGCGGCGGAGACGTCCACGACGCCGAGACCATCGAGAAGATCCGCATCAGCGCGCGGATCGCCGCGCAGGCGCTGGCCGAGGTCGGCCGCCACGTGGCCCCCGGCGTCACCACGGACGAGCTCGACCGCATCGGCCACGAGTTCGTCCTCGACCACGGCGCCTACCCGTCGACGCTCGGCTACCCGGGCGCCGCCGGCCGTCCCGCCTTCCCGAAGTCCCTGTGCACCTCGGTGAACGAGGTCATCTGCCACGGCATCCCGGACTCGACCGTGGTCCAGGAGGGCGACATCGTCAAGGTCGACATCACGGCCTTCAAGAACGGCGTCCACGGCGACAACTGCGGCTCGTTCATCGCGGGCGAGGGCTCGCCGGAGGCGGTCAAGCTCGTCGAGGTGACCCACGAGGCGATGATGCGCGGCATCAAGGCCGCGCAGCCGGGCCGCGAGGTCAACGTCATCGGCCGGGTCATCGAGAAGTACGCGGGGCGCTTCGGCTTCGAGTCGGTGCGCAGCTACACCGGCCACGGCGTGGGCCCCGCGTTCCACACCGGGCTGGTCATCCCCCACTACGACGCGGCGCCGCACCACGACGACGTCATCGAGGTGGGCATGGTCTTCACCGTCGAGCCGATGCTGTGCATGGGCTCGGAGGAGAACCACGAGTGGAAGGACGGCTGGACGGTCGTCACGGACGACGGCTCGTGGGTCGCGCAGTTCGAGCACACCATCGTCATCACGGAGACCGGACCGGAGGTTCTCACGCTGCCATGAGCAAGAACATCGCGATCGGCGTCGACATCGGCGGCACCGGCATCAAGGCCGCACCCGTCAACCTCAAGAACGGCAAGTTCACCGACGACCGCTACCGGATCCCGACGCCGCAGCCGTCGACCCCGGACGCGATCGCGCGCACCGTCGCGAAGGTGATCGCCAAGTTCAACCCGTCGAAGAAGGTGCCCATCGGCGTGGCCTTCCCCGGCGTGGTCCAGCACGGCATCGTCAAGACCGCCGCGAACGTCGACGACTCGTGGATCGGCACCGACCTGCGCGCGATCATCCGCGACTACGCGGGCCACGACGTGCACGTCCTCAACGACGCGGATGCAGCGGGCTACGGCGAGTACAAGTTCGGCGCGGCGCACGGCCGCAACGGCTCGATCCTCATGACGACGCTCGGCACGGGCATCGGCACCGCGATGATCGTCGACGGCACGCTCGTGCCGAACCTCGAGCTCGGCCACCTCGTCATCGACGGCCACGACGCCGAGGACCGCGCCGCCGAGTCCGCTCGCGACCGCTACGGCTACGACTGGGACCAGTGGATCGAGGAGCTCCAGAAGTACTACTCCGAGATGGAGCGGCTGCTCTGGCCCGACCTCATCATCGTGGGCGGCGGCATCTCGAAGTCGCACCACATGTTCCTGCCGAAGCTGCGCCTGCGCGCCCCGATCGTCCCCGCGGAGCTGCTCAACGGCGCCGGCATCGTCGGCGCGGCCGCGGCGGCCGCCGTCGAGGCCAAGCGCGAGCGTGACGAGGAGAAGGCCGCCGAGAAGGCGGGCAAGAAGGCCGAGAAGAAGGCCGCCAAGGAGGCCGCGGAGGCCTGAGCCCCTAGGCTCGCGCCATGGCGTTCCACGACACCCCGGTGCTCGAGCACGCGCTCGCGCGCCTCGAACCGCTCTCCCCCGCCCACCGCGACGACCTCGCGGCCGCCGTGGTCCCCGGCGAGCTGTGGCGCACGTGGTACACGCGGATCCCCTCGCCCGACGGCATGGCCGCGGAGATCGAGGCGCGGCTCGCGTCGCAGCGCGAGGGCCGCGTCGCCCCGTGGGCGATCGTCGACGCCGCGACCGGCCGCGCGGTCGGGATGACCACGTACCTCAACCTCGACGAGGTCAACGGGCGCCTCGAGATCGGCAGCACGTGGATGGGGTGCGAGGCGCAGGGCACCGGGATCAACCCGGCCGCCAAGCTGCTGCTCCTGTCGCGGGCCTTCGACGACCTCGGCTGCATCGCCGTCGAGTTCCGCACGCACTGGCACAACCACCAGTCGCGCGCGGCCATCGCGCGCCTGGGCGCCCGTCAGGACGGCGTGCTGCGCCAGCACCAGCGCTGGCACGACGGCACCCTGCGCGACACCGTAGTGTTCTCGATCCTCGACCGGGAGTGGCCGGCGGTACGCAGCGGGCTCGAGGCGCGGATCGCTCCGCGCCTCGCGCCTACCAGCGCCTAGACGCGGGACGATGCGCCGGCGGCGTCAGCCGTCGGCCTCGGCGAGCAGCCGGTACAGGTCGCGCCGCGCGGCGCCGACCACCTCGACCGCCTTCGCGGCGACCTCCGACCCGTGGTCGTGGCGCATGACGTGGTGCGCGGCGTCGCGCAGGGCGTCGAGCTCGCGGCGCAGCGCCATCATCTGCTGCTCACGGTCGTCGACCTCGAACAGCGCGTCGAGCTCGCCCTCGTGCTCGGCGGCCCATTCGTCGCCGGCCGGGGTCAGCGAGGCGACCTTGCGCCCCTCGACCGTGTCGACCGCCACGAGGCCCTCGTCCTCGAGCGCCTGGAGGGTCGGGTAGATCGAGCCGGGGCTCGGCACCCACGCGCCTCCGCTGCGCTCCTCGATCTCGCGGATGAGGTCGTAGCCGTGACGCGGCTGGTCGGCCAGGAGCAGCAGGATCGCGACGCGCACGTCGCCGCGCGGTCGCCCGCCGCCACGTCCGCGCCCGCGGCCGCGGCCGCCGCCGGGTCCGTGGCCAGGCCCGCCATGGCGCCCGCGGCCGCGCGGCTCTCCGAAGCCCTCCGTCTCGTCGTGGTCCCCGAAGCCGCCGCGGCGGCGGCGCGCGCCGCGCCCCGCGGGCTCGGAGCCGTCGGCCCACACGGGGCCGGGGATGTCGCCGCGGTAGCCGCGCGGCCCGGGTCGCTGGTGCGAGTGCCTCATGACCCGCTCCTCTCGTTTCTATCTATCGTTGCGCTATCACGATATATCGCGTTACGGACGCTGACAACCCCCCGGCGCCCGACGGCGCGCACGGATCCCGCGCCGACACGCCGAGGAAGCCCGCGCATCGTCCCCGCCCGCCGGCGCGTCGCGGGCGCGTCCGTGCGCACTGTCGGGACGGGGCGGCGCTTCGGGACCTACGGCACCGTAACCTAAGGGCGCGTTGCCTAGGATTGCAGGCATGAGCGAGTCCCCCCGCCTCGAGTCGACGACGCCTCAGCTGATCCACAAGCCCGGCGACTACACCTTCACGTCGCTGCTGCGCGATCGCGTCGCCGAGGACCCCGCGCGCATCTTCGGCGAGTACAAGGACGAGTCCGGCGCGTGGGTCGAGGTGTCCCGCGCGCGCTTCCAGGAGGACGTCACCCGCGCCGCGAAGGGCCTGCTCGCGTACGGCATCGCGCCCACGCAGACGGTCGGCCTCCAGGCGAACACGCGCTACGAGTGGGTCGTCATCGACTTCGCGATCCAGGCCGCCGGCGCGATCACGGTGCCGGTATACCCGAGCTCCTCGGCGCACCAGCTCGCCTGGATCCGCGAGGACGCGGATCTCGCGATGCTCATCGTCGAGAACGACACGATGGCCGCCGCCGCCCGCGAGATGGACACCCCGCCGCGCCTGCTCGTGATCGACGGCGACGAGGAGCCCGCGCTCGACGTGCTGGCCGAGGCCGGCGCCATCATCGACGACGCGACGCTCGCGGCCGCCACCGCGGACGTCCGCGCGGACGACGTCGCGACCATCGTCTACACCTCGGGCACCACCGGCCGCCCCAAGGGCGTCGCGCTCAGCCATCGCGCGTTCGTCGAGCACTCGCTCAACGGCGCCGCGCATTCCGAGTTCGGGACGCTCGCGGACGGCGACGCGCGCATCCTCCTGTTCCTGCCCCTCGCCCACGTGCTCGCGCGGCACGTCGAGGTCCTCGCCCTGGCGTGCGAGGCCGTCATCGGCTTCGCACCGACGCACAAGACCCTCGCCTCAGACCTGCAGACCTTCAAGCCCACCTGGCTCATGGCGGTGCCGCGCGTGCTCGAGACGTTCTACAACGTGGTCGACGAGCGCACCGGCGGCGGCATCAAGCAGAGGCTGTTCCGCTGGAGCGCGTTCGTCGCGCGCAAGGTGGACGAGGCGCGCGTGCGGCGCGGCCGCCACGGCATCGTCCTGCGCGCGCAGATGGCGGTCGCGAACGCGCTGGTCCTCAACAAGGTGCGCGCCGCGCTGGGCGGCAACCTCCGCCACATCGTGTGCGGCGGCGCCCGGCTCGTGCCCCGCGTCTCCCACTTCTACGGCGGCCTCGGCATCGCGGTGATGGAGGGCTACGGCACCACCGAGCTCGCCGGCCCCATGACCGTCAACCCGCCGACCGACGTGCGCGTCGGCACCGTCGGCTACCCCTACCCGGGCGGCACGGTGAGGATCGCCGAGGACGGCGAGGTGCTCGCGCAGGGCCCCAACCTGTTCTCGGGCTACTGGAGGAACCCCGAGGCGACCGCCGAGGTCATGACCGACGGCTGGTACCACACGGGTGACCTCGGCTCGATCGACGCGGACGGCTTCCTCAGCATCACGGGCCGCAAGAAGGAGATCCTCGTGACCGCGGGCGGCAAGAACGTCCAGCCCGCGAGCCTCGAGGACGCGATCCGCCCCTACGCGCTCATCCAGGAGGTCGTGGTGGTGGGCGACGGCAAGCCGTTCATCGGCGCGCTGCTGTCGATCGACGAGGCGATGCTGCCCGGGTGGCTCAAGTCCAAGGGCCTGTCGCTCATGTCAGCCGCGGAGGCCGCGAAGGACGCCACGGTGCGGGAGCACATCCAGCACATCGTCGACCAGGCGAACACCCTGGTCTCGCGCGCGGAGGCGATCCGCGAGTGGCGCGTGCTCCCCCGCGAGCTCAGCGAGGCCCACGAGGAGATGTCCGCCTCGCTCAAGGTCCGCCGCAAGCAGGTCGAGGACCACTTCGCCGACATCATCGACGGCATCTACGCGAAGGTCTGACTACCGCTCGCAGACGGTCCCGTCCCCGTCGCCGTCGCGGTACCAGCCGTACTCCTCGTCCTCGCCCTCGACGTACGGGCCGTAGCCGGCGTCGATCGCCTTGGCGCACGAGGAGAACCTCGGGTCGGTGGACGATGCGGCGGTCGCCGTGGGCGTCGGGGTCGCCTCGGGTGTCCCAGTCGTGGTGGCCGCCGCCGACGGCTCGATCACCACGTCCAGCGCGTCCCCGCGCGCGGGCAGCGGCTCCCCCGGGCACGTGTCGAGGACGAGCAGCATCGCGTCGAGCTCGGCCTGCGTCACCCACACGTCGTACTCGGTCTTCACCGCGACCTGGCGCGCGACGTACGCGCAGCGGAACGCGGTGTTGGACGGCAGCCACGACGCGGCGTCCGCATCGCCCTTCTGCCGGTTGGCGCCCGCGTCGACGGGCTCGAGGTTGAGCGGGTCGTTGGCGAACTCGACCCGCGTCTCCTCGTCCCACGCGAAGGCGCCCTTCTGCCACGCGTCCGACAGCGCCACGATGTGGTCGATGTCGACCTCGCTCGCTCCGCCGCGCTGGAAGCGGATCTCCGTCGCGGTGTACGGGTCCGCGAGCGTGCCGGCGAGCACGATGCAGTCGCCCTGCATCTCGAGGTCGGTGAGGCGCAGCGCGAGCATGTCGTTGCGCGCGTCGCAGCCGTTGCCGTCGGTGTCCTGCCAGCCGTCGCCGAACTCGTCGCGGTCGTAGCCCGTCTTGGGCGCGCGCCCCTTGACCGTGAGCTGCAGCGCCGCCGCGTACGCGTCGCCGTGCGACGGGCGCGGCGTGCTCTCCGCGGTGGCCGTCGGGCCGACCGCCGGGGTTGCGGTCGCGGTGGACGATGCGGCGGGCGCCGAGTCGCCCACCGGCGACACCGTGCTGGTCGGCGTCGAGCACGCGGTCGCGGCGACCGTGAGTGCCGCGAGAACGGCGAGCAGGCGGGCGGAGGTGTGGAGGCGCATCGTTCCCTCGGGTCGGCGACGGGGCCCATCAACGCTACCGCCGCACCGCGATGGGGCGGCCGAACGACACCGGTCTACCCCTGAGTTGCCGCGATCGCCGGACGGCGACCACGGCCTACCCATGGGCGGAGGCGTGCGGCTACGGGCGGAGCATCACCTTGATCGCGGTGCGCTCGTCCATCGCGCGGTAGGCCTGCGCAGCCTCCTCGAGCGGGAGCTCGAGGTCGAAGACGCGGCCGGGCTGGATGCGGCCGTCGAGCACCTCGGGCAGCAGCTCGTCGATGTAGCCGCGCACGGGTGCGACGCCGCCGCGGACGCCCACGTTGGTGTTGAACATCTGCCGCACGGGCAGCTCGGGGCCGCCGTTGGGCACGCCCACGAAGCCCACCTGGCCGCCCGGCCGCGCCGACCGCAGCGCCTGGTCCATCGACTCCTTGGTGCCGACGCACTCGAGCACGATGTCCGGCCCGATCCCGTCGAACATCCCCTTGAGGCGCGCGATGCCGGCGTCGCCGCGCTCGGGCACCACGTCGGTGGCGCCGAACTCGCGCGCGAGCGCCTGGCGGGGCTCGTGGCGCGACATCGCGACGATGCGCGAGGCGCCCAGGCGCTTGGCGGCGATGATCGCGCACAGCCCGACCGCGCCGTCGCCGACGACCGCCACCGTGCTGCCCTCCGTGACGCCGGCGGAGATCGCGGCGTGGTGACCCGTGCCCATGACGTCCGAGAGCGTGAGGAGACCGGGGATCAGCGCATCGTCCGGCATCCCGCCGGGGACGACGGCGAGGGTGCCGTCGGCCATGGGGACGCGCACCCGCGCGCCCTGGCCCCCGTCCGCGAAGCCGAGCTCGTCGGTCGCGCTGCCCCACCAGCCGCCGTGCTGGCAGTGGACCGTCATGCCGTTCCGGCAGTTCAGGCAGGTGCCGTCGCACTGGTAGAAGGGCGCGATGACGAAGTCGCCGGCGCTGACGGTCTCGACGGCGTCCCCGACCTCCTCGACCACGCCGACGAACTCGTGGCCGATGCGCTTGGGCGCCGCGACCTCCGTGACGCCGCGGTAGGGCCACAGGTCGGAGCCGCACACGCACGCCGCGACCACGCGGACGATCGCGTCGCGGCCCGTCGACAGGACCGGGTCCGGGACCTCCTCGACGCGGATGTCCCGCTCGCCGTGGATGATCGTGGCGCGCACGCTGCCTCCTGTAGCTCGGGTGAGAGGCCGACCCTACAGCGGCGGACGCGTGAGGACCGACACGGGGTCCTGCGCGTGCGCCTCGTCGCCCGCCGGCGCGCCCGTGCGCACGAGGTCGGGGTCGACGATCGCGAGGGTGAAGACCGCGGGCCCGGAGCAGTAGAGGACCACGAGGAGGAACCAGCCGCCCTCGACGAGCAGGCGGGACTCGGTGAGCGCCTGCAGGGCCAGCGCGGCCGTGAGCAGCGCCCAGCCGAGGGGGATGTAGGTGTCGCCGCGGCTCGCGCGCTCGACCAGTCGCCACGCGCTGCCGAACGACAGCACCACCATGACGAGCAGCAGCGTGAAGCCGATGAGGCCGAGCTGGAGCCACGCGTCGAGGAAGGCGTTGTGGGCGTGGGCCGCGACCACGCCCGCCTTGTCGACGATGGTCGCGTAGGGCTCCTCCCAGATGGGCCAGTAGCCCACGTAGCCCCAGCCCTCGGGACGCTGCCACGCGTAGTGGACGACCTGGTCCCAGATCATCGTGCGGTTGGTGGCGTCGGGGCCGCGGTCGAACATCGCGAAGATCTCGGCGCGGAACTTCAGCGTGAGCACCGCGACGATGGCGGTGCACGCGAGGACCGCGAAGGACAGACGCCGCTTGAGCGACGGCCGCACGCGGCGGATGACGAGGGCCGCGACGGTGAGGGCGGTGAGGTAGACCGCCGCGACGGTGACCGTGGCGGACAGCGTGAGCAGGTGGACCGCGACGGCCGCGGCGAGCGTGATGAGCCCGTCGACCAGGCGGATGCGCCGCTCGAGCAGCACGATTACGGCGACGATCGCGGTGAAGAGCGCGATCGCGGCGAACGGGTTGCGGTTGCCGACGAATCCCTGGATCGGCCCGCCGACGAGGAGGTTGTTGCGCGACCAGAGGATCGGCTCTCCCCCGCCGTCCACCTTGGCGATGCTCGACAGGTCGGTCGCGAGCGGGGGCAGGTCCGCGCGCACGACGAACGCCACGATCATCTCGAAGAGCAGCCCTCCGAAGAGGCTCACCTGCAGGCCGCGGTAGAGGAACGCCATGAACTGGCCGCGGGAGGTGCCGCGCGCGATGAGCACCGCGATGAAGGTCGTGACGGCGAGCACGCCGGCCGCGAGCGCGGTGACCGCGCGGGTCTGCGACCACAGCACGCTGAGCGCCGCGAGCGCCGTGAAGGTCCCGACCAGCGGCGGGACGCGAAGGCTGCGCAGGAAGCGGCGGAACGTCACGACGACGGCCGCGACGGTGAGCGCGACGAGCACCGAGTACAGCGGGACGCCCAGGAGGTAGCGGAAGCCCTGGCCCGAGAACAGCAGCACCACGGTCCACACCGTCACCCACGCGCGGGCGCGCTGGGACGTGGTGCGGGCGTACAAGGACGCGACTGATCGTGTGGGCATCCGGTCGGATCCTCCTTACCAGGGACGGTACTCGTCGGCGGCCGGCAGGGCGGATGCGTGCCGCTCTCGCGTGCACCTCACGGCTGAGTGAGACCGGCGCGTCATCCTAACCCGCGCCACCGGCCCGCCCCGTGGACCGGGCTGGTCCGGCGGCAGGTCCGACCCCGGAGCGGGCCTCGCCCTCCCCCGGTCGGGACCTCGTCCGGCGGCGGCCCGCCGGGCGATACTGTCCACATGACCACCACCGCGAACCCGGTCGAGCGCGTCCGCGCGCGGATGGGTGCCGCGCTGTTCGCGAAGGTGGGCGGACCGGAGGGTCCCGCGATCCGGGCGCGCGTCCACGAGACCCCGGGGCCGCGCTGGTTCCCTCCGGGAAGCGCGATCCGCACCGTGCACGGCGACTCGTCGATGTACGTGGGAGGCATCCGTGCCCTGCTGCTGCAGTCGCTGCACCCGCTGGCGATGGCGGGCGTCGCGGGTCACTCCGGGTACCGCGGCGACCCGTGGGGCCGGCTCACCCGGACGGCGACGTTCCTCGCGTTCACCACCTTCGGCACGGCCGAGGACGCACAGGAGACCGTCGACCGGATCCGCGCCATCCATGAGCGCGTGCGGGGCAAGGCGCCGGATGGGCGCCCCTACCGGGCGAGCGATCCTCACCTGCTGCGGTGGGTGCACATCGCCGAGGCGGACTCGTTCCTCGCGGCCCACCGCCGCTACGGGCGGCAGCCGCTCGACGCCGCCGGGTGCGACGAGTACGTCGCGCAGTCCGCCGAGGTGGGGCGCCGGCTGGGCGCGACCGGCCTGCCGACGACCGTCGACGAGCTGCAGGCGGCGATCGAGGGCTACCGGCCCGAGCTCGAGGCGACCGACGCCGCCCTCGATGCGGCGGACTTCCTCCTGCGCGAGCCGCCGATCGGTCGGGCGATGCGCGCGCCCTACGCGATGCTCGCCTCGGGCGCCGTGGCGCTGCTGCCCGGCTGGGCGCGCGCGGAGCTGGGACGCGATCGATGGGCCACGCGCACGTTCGGACCGGCCGCCGCGGGGCTGGTGACGCGCGGCATCCGCTGGGGCGCCCAGGCGACCCGGCCGACGCGCAACGTCGACTGACCGGCGCCGCGACCGGGGCGGCGCGCTACTCGACGCCGCCGACCTCCGCGCCCGGCTTGAACTTGCCGTTCGCGATCTTGCGCCAGAACTTGTCCTCCTGCTCGGGGTCGAGCAGCACGGTCGAGCCGACGCCGGCCACGCTGTAGCCCATCGACGCGATCGGCGGGGTGCCGGTGACCGCGTCGCCGCCCAGCGCGGAGTTGAACGCGAGCGCCACCTGCGCGAGGTCGAACGGCGACGCGTCCTCGTCGACGCGGAACGCGTCCAGGCCCGCGGACACCACGGGCACCAGCTGGAACGGGTTGAGGAGGGTCGCCGGACTCATGATCTCGTCCGCGACGGCGCCCACCACCTGCTGCTGACGCTGCGTCCGTCCGATGTCGCCGAGCGGGTCCGCGTACCGCATGCGCGAGAACGCGAGCGCCTTGTCGCCGTCAGCCACGTGGCAGCCGGCCTTCCACTTGAGGCGGCTGAGCTTGTCGTCGACGTCCTGGTCGTAGCAGAGCTCGACGCCGCCGAGCGCGTCCACGATCTCGCCCACGCCGGTGAAGCCGACCTCGAGGTAGCGGTCGATGGTGAGGTTGGTGACGCCCTCGACGGTCTCGACCAGCAGCTGCGGCCCGCCGAACGCGAAGGACGCGTTGATCTTGTTGGGGTTGTAGCCGGGGATCTCGACGTACGAGTCGCGCGGGATCGAGATGAGCGCGGTCGGACCGGACTCCGGCTTGTGCAGCACCATGATCGTGTCGGTGCGCGCGCCCTCGGTGCCGTCGTCGTCCCAGCCCTCGCGCGAGTCGGACCCGACGATGAGCACCGTCAGCCCGGGCGTGTCCGCCGCGCCGCTGAGCGCGTCGACGTGGTTGATGCGCGAGTCCACCCAGAAGTAGAAGGCCGTGACCGCGATCGCGAGGATGAGCACGAGCGCGATGAGCGTGTTGCGGACCGGGTGACGCTTGCGCCGCTTCCTGGGGGCGGCCGGCGGCTGAGCGGCAGGCGCCTGCTGCGTGCGCGTGGACGATGCGGGGCGCTGCTGGCCGGGCGGCGTCGCGTAGGCCTGCTGCTGGGGCTGGCGCGTGGACGGCCGCTCGGGCGCGGGCTGCGGGCGCACGCTCTCTCGGCGGACCGGCTGGGCCGGACGCGCGGTGCCGGGGCGCTCCTGCCCGCTGCGGGGCTGGATCGAGGGCGGCATCCGGCGCGGCGGGTTGCCGGCGCCGGAGCTGCCGTCGCGGTCGTCTGTCACGGTGCGAGGGTAACGCGTGGGGGAACGTCGGGGCTGGAGACCGGACCGGTGATGCCGGCTTCCACCCCGACGGGCGCGGTTCCGCTAGCGCGCGGCGCGCTCGCGTTCGAGGTTCCGGGCGATGCGCGCGATCTTGGTCGCGAGGCCCTGGACGGCGGCCTCGGAGGAGACCTGCCGGATGCGTGCCGCGAGCACGGCGATCTCATGCGCGTTGTCCGATCGCGCCTGCTCGGTGCGGGCCGTCTGTCGAGCGTCCATGGCTCCCCCTCGGGTCGGCGTCGCCTCCAGCCTGCTGCCGGCAAAGCGCGCGCGGGGCGACCGCCACGTGAACGCTGGGCGAACACCCGGCGACGGCACGGTTGACGGCGAGCCCGCGTTCGCGCAGGGTCGCGCGGCATCGGCGCCGGAGGGGAACCCGGCGCCCGCGGCACGCGTCAGACTGGGTGGGGCCGCACCGCCCCCGGCCGACGACGACAGGGACACGATGACGCAGATCACACCGTTCGAGACCATGGCGACCCTGGGGCACGCGAGCGCCCCGCCGGTCACCGCGGACCAGGTGAAGGCTCTGCGCCAGGACATCCAGCGGTTCCTGCTCCAGTACGAGTTCGGCCTGCGCGAGGTCGAGACCAAGCTGTCGATCCTGCGTGACGAGTTCCTCGAGCTGCACGACTACAACCCCATCGAGCACGTCTCCAGCCGCGTGAAGTCGCCCGAGAGCCTGCTCGAGAAGGTGGGCCGCAAGGGCGTGGCCCGCGACCTCGACTCGATCCGCGCGCACATCACCGACATCGCGGGCGTGCGGGTCACCTGCGCGTTCGTCGCCGACGTCCACCGGCTGTTCTCCCTGCTCACCCAGCAGGACGACATCACCGTGCGCGAGGTCAAGGACTACATCGCGCACCCGAAGCCCAACGGCTACCAGAGCCTGCACGCGGTCATCGAGATCCCGGTCTTCCTGTCGACCGGCAGGACGGCCGTCCCCGTCGAGGTCCAGTTCCGCACCATCGCGATGGACTTCTGGGCCAGCCTCGAGCACAAGATCTACTACAAGTACGACGCAGCGGTCCCCGAGCAGCTCACGGAGGAGCTGCGCGAGGCGGCCGCCACCGCCGCGGAGCTCGACGCGCGCATGGCGCGGCTCCACCGCCAGGTCCACGGCCCGCAGGCGTGATGCACGGTCGGGACGATGCGTCGGGCCCGCCGGCGACGATGCGTCGACGAGCCCGGTGAGGCGGAGGCCTGGGCGGCCGAGACGACCGCGGTCCTCCGTCAGGCCTTCGCCGTGGCCGTGAACTCGAGCTTCAGCGAGCCCGGCGGCGCCTCCTCCAGCGAGTGCCGTCGCAGCGCGACGATGCTCAGGCCCGCGATGGTCCATGCGGTCGCCGCCCCGACCAGCGCGAGCAGCAGGTGGGCGTGGAACACGCCCCCGCCGAGCTCGCTGCCCGCCGCGAACAGCCCGAAGGTTCCGAGCGCGACGCCGCCGACCAGGTTGGTGATGGCGTTCGCCCGGCCCGGCACGAACAGCGACGCGACGGCCAGCGCGAGCGGCAGAGCCGCGATGCCCGCCATCATCAGGGCCATGCCCATGGTCACGGGCTCGCCCTCCATCTCGCCGGCGACGCCCTCCGCGAGCACGTCCGGCTCGTAGAAGAAGATCACCGCCGCGCCGAGAAGGGCGATGCCGCTCACCAGCCACAGCATCGTGAAGCGCATCCTTGCGAGCGTGGAGCCCATGTCGATCACCCTCTCTCCGACTCCACGGAGGGGTGGACGCCCCTCATCCATTGTCTCGCCGGAGGACCGTCCAGGCACGCCGGGATCACCCCAGCGGCCACCTCGACCCGAGCCCGAACGCCGTCATCACGGCCATCACGGTGACGGCCACGACGGCCACGTCGAGCCCGCCGATGCTCAGCCGCGCGATCCGCAGCTCGCGCCCCTGGTTGGCCGTGAAGCCGCGCGTCTCGAGCGACTCCACCGTGGTCCGCACGCTCTTCGCGGTGTTGAGGAAGATCGGGTAGAACGCCTGCACCGCGTAGGTGCCCCACCTCCACAGCGCCTTGAGCCCGAGGAACCCGCGCGCGCCCGGCGCCGACCGCAGCCGCAGCCCCGTGAACACGATCCCGAACTCCTCGAAGAGGATCGGCATCATCCGGTAGCCGTAGCTCACGCCGAACGCGAGCAGCTCGGGCGCGCCCAGCGCGAGCAGCCCCGTGCTGAGCTTCTCCGGGTCGAGCGACACGAACGCGGCGATCGACGCGAGCGACACCGTCGCGAGCTTGAGGTTGATCTCGATCAGCGCGATCGCGGTGTTGGCGTCGCCGCCGAACAGCCAGGCCGCGAGGAACGCGTAGAGGAAGTCCGTGAAGAAGCCGATGAGGAACAGCCCCAGCACGAGCGGCCCCACGCGCGCGAGCGCCGCGCTCGCCGCCGTGATGACGAACAGCGCGAGGATCGTCGTGAAGTTGTGGGTCAGCCACGGCGCGACCGCGAGCAGGAGGTACCAGCCGATCACCATGCGCGGATCCATCCGCGCGAACAGCCCGCCGCGCGTGGCGTAGGCGGTGCGGATCAGCTCGAGCTTGACCCACTCGACGGACAGCACGTCCCTGGTCTTGCGGCTCACGCGAGCGCCTCCGTCCGGATCGGCGCGACGGCCTCGCGCCATTGGGCCACCGACAGCGGCAGCGGGTCGATGCCGAGCTCCCTCCCGAGCGCCACGATCTGCGGCGGCACGAGCCGCGCCTTCGCGAGCAACGCGTCGTCCGCGAAGAGCGCGCGCGGCGTGAGGTCGGCGACGATGCGCCCGTGCTCCAGCACGACGACGCGGGTCGCCCACTCGGCGACGAGGTGCATGTCGTGCGTCGCGACCACCGCCGCGGCGATGGTGTCGGACAGCTCGTCGAGCATCCCGATGACGCTGTCACGGCTGGCGACGTCGAGGCTCGCGGTCGGCTCGTCCGCGAGCATCAGCGCGGGGCTCATGGCGAGCCCGATCGCGAGCGTCGCGCGACGCTGCTGGCCCCCGGAGAGGGTGCGGCCGTCACGGTCCGCGAACTCGGTGAGCCGGACGCGGTCGAGGACCCGGTCGACGAGCGCGTCGGCGTCGTCGCGCCCGCGCCCGGCCGGATGCAGCAGCACGTCCGCGCGGACCGAGTCCTTGAGGAACATCTGCTCGGGCCGCTGGAACAGGTAGGCGGCGTGGTCCGCCAGCCGCGCGCTCGGCGCGGAGCGCGTGTCGACCCCGTCGAGCACGATCGTGCCGCCGCGCGGCACCTGCAGGCCGCCGAGCAGCCGCATGAGCGTGGACTTGCCGGCGCCGTTGCCGCCGACGAGCGCGACGCGGTCGCCCGCGTGGATGGTGAGGTCGACGTCGTGCAGGACGGGCATGAGGTCGCCGCCGACCGTGCGGTAGCCGTGCGAGAGGGACGATGCGGCGACCACCGGGCGCGGTGCCGCGGCGATGCCGCGCTCCCCCGCATCGTCCTCACGCAGGGACGATGCGGCGCTCGGCGAGACGCCGGCGTCACGCAGCAGCGTGGCCGCCTCGGCCACGGTGCGCGGGGCGCCTGGGACTTCGGCGGCGGCGCACGCGTCGACGATCTGCGGCGCGGGGATGCCGTGCGCGGCGAGCTCGTCGGCGCGGGCCGCGGCCTCGGCGACCGGCAGGTGCCACACGGGTGCGCCGTCGTCCATGAGGATCACCGACCTGGCGTACTGCGAGATGAACTCGGCGTGGTGCTCGATCACGACGACCGTGATGCCGTGGTCGCGGTTGAGCTGCGTGAGCCGCTCGTAGAGGGCGTGCGCGCCCGCCGGGTCGACCTCCGCCACCGGCTCGTCGACGACGATGATGCGTGGGCGCATCGACAGCACCGACGCGAGGGCGGTGAGGTGCGCCTGACCCCCGGAGAGCTGCCACACGAAGCGGTCCGCGAGGTGGTCGATGCCGAGCATCGCCATCGCCTCCGCACCGCGCGCCGCGAAGTCCGCCATCCCGAAGTTCATGGGCCCGAACTCGACCTCGTCGCGCACCCGCGGCCGGACGAGCTGGTTCTGGAAGTCCTGGTAGACGTACCCGACGGTCGCGGACAGCTCGGCGACGGACGAGTCGTACGTGTCGAGCCCCGCCACCCGCGCCTCGCCCGCGAACTCCCCGACCCAGTAGTGCGGCACGAGCCCGTTGAACGTCTTGCACAGGGTGGTCTTGCCCGACCCGTTGCCGCCGATGACGGCGACGAAGTCGCCCTCCTCGATGCTGAGGGAGACGTTGCGGAGGCTGTCCCTGGTCGCCCCCGGATAGCGGAAGCTGAGCCGGTCGAGCTCGATGATGGCGGTCATGCGGGGTGCTGCTTTCTAGGAGAGGAGGGTCCGGGCCGGGGCGGGTGCCCCGGCCCGGAACCCGCGTGTCAGTTCTCGGAGCCGGCGTTGCGGCGCGCGAGCCTCGCGAGCGCGACGCCCACGAGGAAGGCGATCGCCGCGGCACCGACGCCGACCCAGATGAAGCCCGGGCCGTAGGTGTCGAGCCACTCGGGCTCGAACACGCCGAGCTCGATGTCCCACGCCTCGAGGAACGCGAAGAGGAACGAGGCGACGGACAGCGCCACCGCGATCGCGACGAACATCGCGTTGCGCGGCGCCGAGCCCTGGATGGGCTCGCCGGGGACGCGGGGACGCATGCCGAGCAGCGGCTCGATGCGGCCGTGCAGGGCCGGGATCAGCCAGATCGCGGGGATGACGCCGAACAGGACGCCGCTCATGAGGATGTCGACCGCGTAGCCGATGCCCTCGAGGAGCAGGATCGACTCGGGCAGACCCTCGACGAACTCGGCGTCCTCGACGCCGATCCACACCTTCGAGAGGTCGACCAGCGCCGACAGCGCCTTGTCGATGACGACCACCGTGACGGCGGCGATGGCGATCTGCAGGCGGTTGCGCGGGTTCCGCACGAGCGAGCCGGCGATGTAGAGCGCGAGGAACATCTGGATGATGCCCTCGATCTCCGCGAGGCCGGAGAAGTCGCCCATGAGCAGGTCGACGAAGATCACCTCGCCGATCGGGGCTCCGAGCGCGGCCCAGAACGGGTTCAGCAGCGCGACGAGCGCGAGGGGCACGAACACGAAGTAGCTGACGGAGACGTCGACCGGGCCGATCGTCACGTCGGGGATGATCTCGAGCACGAGGTTGGCGACGCCGGACAGCGCCATGGACAGCACGAAGACCATGAGCTTCTGCGAGCCGGTGAGGTCGCGGGGCAGGCCGGCGACGGTACCGCGCAGCCTGCCGGTGCGCTCGTCGGTGGCGGTGGTCTGGGACATGTGGAGCTCCTCCATCAGGACAGGGTGGTGACAGGAGACTGCGGGGTGGGATCGGCCTGCCGCAGGAGCGCGAGCAGGCCGTTCGCGTCGTCCACCACGTCGGTCGCCGTCCCGGCGGCCAGCGCGGTGTCGAGCACGTCGTCGGCGACGGCCCCGCCGCGCACCATGACGCGGTGCGCGATGCCGGCCGCGAGCGCGGCCTCGGCGTCGGCGTGGGGCTTGTCGCCGTAGAACCAGGTGGACGCCGGGTCGGCGTCCGCGATGCGCAGCGCCTCCTCGACGATGCCGGCGTGCGGCTTGCGCATGCCGTGCTCGTCGGAGCAGACGTACGCGCCGATCAGCGGTGCGAGTCCGTGGGACGCGCACGCGTCGCGCACCGCCCGCCCCGAGAGGGTGTTCGACACCACCACGACGGGCATGCCGTGCACCCGGGCGTGGGTCATCGCCTCCGCGACGCCGGCGCGCAGCGTGCGGCGGCTCTTGGCGCGGCCGTAGCGGTGCATGAGGTCGACGCACTCGGCGGCGAGAACCGCGCGGGCGCGCTCGTCGAGGTCCGCGCCGAAGCACTCGACCCAGAACTCGAACGGCCGGGTCTCGGCGAGGGAGTCGCCCTTGCGCTCGGCGCGGCGTCGACGGGCGACGCGGATCATCGCGACCGCGTCGTCCGCGCTGAGCGGCGCCTCAGGGGTCGAGAGCAGCCGCGAGAGGTGCTCGCCGAGCGTCAGCAGCGCGTCGAGGTCGGCGTGCGAGGCCGAGATGACGCCGCCGTGGTCGATGAGCAGCGCGCCGCGGCGGGGCGCGGCGGCGGGGGCGTCGACCGCGGGCTCGGGCGCGGCGGCCGCGTCCGCGGGGACGGCGAGGGCGGCCTCGAACGCGTCGGCGAGCTCGGCGGGCGTGTCGAACACCGCATCCGGACGCTGCGCGACCGCGAACGGCGGGTGGTCGGTGTGCTTGTCGCGCGTGACGATGGCCACGCCGATGCCGGCCCGGCGTGCGGCGACCACGTCGCGGTCGAACGTGTCGCCCACGTACCAGCAGTCGGCGGGCGCGACGCCGGTCGCGGCGGCGGCGAGCTCGAGGATGCGCGGGTTCGGCTTCCGCATCCCGACCTCGTCGGAGTAGACCTGCACGGCGAACGCGTCGATCACGCCCAGCTCCGCGAGGATGCGCCGGTGGCTGCGTCCGGAGTGGGCGTTCGACACGATGCCCACCGGGATCGCGCGGCTGCGCGCGAGCTGCAGCAGGCGCCGCACGCCGGGACGCAGGTGGTGGTCGCTGATGAGGGTCTGGAGCGCGTCGAGCAGCTCCGCGGCCTCGGCGACGAGCAGCGCGCGGGAGCGGGCCGGCAGCTCCGCGGCGAGGAAGTCCTCGACGATCTCGCGGTGGGTCAGCTCGCGTGGCTCGAGGCGGCGGCTCGAGGCGTGCTTCCAGTGGGTGAGGGCGGTGAGCCCCGACTGGAGGCTGCGGCGCACCTCGGTGGGGGCCACGGGCACGAGCCCGCGTTCGAGCATCGCCACGACGAGCGCGGCGGCCTCGTCGAGGCCGGTCTCGCGCTTGGCGGTGGTGACGATGACGCCGCCGAAGTCGAGCAGCAGGGCGCGCGGTCGGTGCAGGACGGCCGCCGCCTCAAGCGCCTCGGGCGCCGGGGAGGAGAGGGTGGAGAAGGTCACGTCGTGGACGCTACTGGAGCGTTCCAGGCGCACACCGTCCCGTTCCCACAAGTTCGCCGGTCGTTCCCCCGTCGTTCACCTGGCGTTCTGCTAGAACTGCAGGGTGACCACGCCCGCCAGGCCCGCGCCGACCATCGTCGACGTCGCCCGCGCGGCGGGGGTGTCCAAGTCACTCGTGTCCCTCGCGATCCGCGGCGACGCGGGCGTGTCCGAGGCGACCCGCTCGCGCATCCTCGAGGTGGCCGACGAGCTCGGCTACCACTCGAACGCGTTGGCGCGCGGACTCGCCCGCGGGCGGACGCAGGTGGTCGGCCTCCTGGTGAGCGACCTCGCGAACCCGTACTTCGCGGACGTCGTCGACGGGATCGAGGCGGACGCCGAGGCCACCGGGCTGGGCACGATCATCGGCCACGGACGCGGCTCGGCCGACGTGCTCGCGCGCCGGCTCGACGAGATCCTCGACCTCGGCGTGGACGGCGTCATCGTCATCTCCGCCATGCTCGACGCGGACACGCTCGACCGCGCCGCCGCCCGCCGCCCCGTCGTCATGGTGGGGCGCCCGTTCGCGCCGCCGCGCCGCGTCAGCGTGGTCCGCAACAACGACGAGCACGGCGCGGAGGCCGCCGTCTCCCACCTGCTCGGGCTCGGTCACCTGCGGATCGCGCACGTCGCCTCGTCCCGCCGGGCCGCGGCCACGGCCCGCCGCGCGAGCTTCGAGAGGACGATGCGCGCCGCGGACCTGGCGCCCATGGTGCTCGACGCCTCGGACGACGGCGTCGCACGGCTGCTCGACCTGGTCGGGACGCCCGGGGGCCCCACGGCGTGCTTCGCGGGCAACGACCGCATCGCGACGGCGGTGCTCGCGGACGCGCTCGAGCGCGGCCTCGAGGTGCCGGGCGACCTCAGCGTGGTGGGCTACGACAACGCCGAGGCCGGGCGCCTCATGCGCCCCGCGCTCACCACGGTCGAGCAGCCGCGCGAGGCGATGGGCCGCGAGGCGATGCGGCTGCTGCGCGCGCGGATCGACGGCGACCGCGAGGTCGCGGAGGTCACGCTCGAGCCGCGGCTGATCGTGCGCGCCTCGACCGGCCCGGCGTCCTAGCCGCCGACGCTCGACTCCCGCACGACCAGCTCGGGCGCGTACACCACATGCCGGGGCCGGTCGCCCTTGGCGCGCGACGCCTCCTCGAGCAGCAGCTCGACGGCGGTGGCGCCGATGAGCTCGCGCGGCTGGCGGATCGACGTGATCGGCACGACGGCCGACGCGGCGAAGGAGATGTCGTCGTAGCCGACGAGGGCGACCTCGTCGGGAACGCGGATCGGGTCGGGCCCGAACAGCAGCGCGCGCTCGACCCCGATCGCGAGCAGGTCGTTGGCCGCGACGATGCCGTCGATGCCGGTCTCCCGGATCAGCGGTCGCAGGGCCTCGCCCACGCGTCGACCCTCGTCGAGCGACATCTCGTCGGTGCCGAAGAGCTGCAGGGTGGCGGAGCCGTGCTCGGCGACCGCGGCCGAGGCGCCGGCGAAGCGGTCGGCGACCTGGCCGATGCGCAGCGGGCCCCCGACGAACGCCAGGCGCCTCCTCCCCTGCTCGAGCAGGTGGCGCGCGGCGAGCGCGCCGCCGGCGGCGTCGTCGACGGACACCGAGGCGAAGCGCGGCTGGTCGGCGCCCCGGTCGACCAGCACCACCGGGATGCCGTGCTTGCGGATCTCCTCGAGGCGCGTGTAGTCGCCCTCGACCGGGGACACGAGGATGCCGCTCACGCGCTGACGCTCGAAGACGTCGAGGTGGTTGGCCTCGCGCTCGGGCGACTCGTCCGAGTTGGCCAGCAGGACGGTGAGACCCTCCTGCGACGCGCGAGCCTCGGCGCCGCGCGCCACGTCGGTGAAGAACGGGTTGCCGACGTCGAGCACCAGCAGCGCGAGGCTCTGGCTGCGGCCCGCGCGGAGCTGGCGGGCCGCGGCGTTGGGGACGTAGCCGAGCTCGTCGATCGCGGCGCGGACACGCTCCACCGTCTCGGCCTTGACCTGGTCGGGTCGGTTGAGCACGTTCGACACGGTCCCCACGGACACGCCCGCCCGAGCGGCGACCTCGCGCACGCTCACCGACATTCCGGCCTCCTCATCGATACGGATGGTCCCGTCAGGATACTGAAACCTTCCATCGATGATCCCAGGCGCGACACGGGCGCAGCGACGCGGGCGCCCTCCGCCAGGGACCGACGTCCCGAGAAGGCGCATCGTTACGCGTTCGAGACCCGATGTCGTTGACACTCCACGAGCCGGACATTAGGTTGCGAAGTATGTGAATCGTTTCACGACGAAGTGAAGCGCAGACGAGCGGATAGGTCGACGATGACAGCTCCCCCAGCCGCATCCCCGGCGGCGCCCACCCTCGTGCTCGATGGCGTGGCGAAGTCCTTCGGTCCCGTGGTCGCACTGCGCTCGGGCAGCCTCACGCTGACACCAGGCTCCGTCCACGCGCTCATCGGAGAGAACGGCGCCGGCAAGTCCACCCTCGTGAAGATCATCGCGGGCCTCTACCAACGCGACGCGGGCACGTTCGAGTACCTCGGCGAACCCGTCGACTTCACCACGACCGCGGAGTCGAAGGACGCCGGCATCGCGGTGATCTACCAGGAGCCCACGCTGTTCCCCGACCTCAGCGTGACCGAGAACGTCTTCATGGGCCGCCAGCCCACGCTGTCGCTCGGCCGCATCGACAAGAAGGCGATGCGCGACGAGGTGGTGGCGCTGTTCGAGCAGCTCGGCGTCCACGTCGACCCGGACCGCCCCACGCGCGGCCTTTCGATCGCGGACCAGCAGCTCGTCGAGATCGCGAAGGCGATGTCGCTCGACGCGAAGGTGCTGGTCATGGACGAGCCCACCGCGGCGCTCTCCGGCGTCGAGGTCGAGCGGCTGTTCACGGTGGCGCGGGCGCTGCGCGACGAGGGCCGCGCGATCCTCTTCATCTCCCACCGCTTCGACGAGGTCTTCGACCTGTGCGACACGGTCACGGTCATGCGCGACGGCGAGTACATCTCGACGAGCGCGATCGCCGACACGACGGTGGACCAGCTCGTGCGCGAGATGGTCGGCCGCGACGTCACCGACCTCTTCCCCAAGGTGGTCGCCCCGGTGGGCGACGTGCTGCTCGAGGTCGACGGGCTCACCCGCACCGGCGTCTTCCACGACGTCAGCTTCGAGGTGCGGGCCGGCGAGATCGTCGCCCTCGCGGGCCTCGTCGGCGCGGGCCGGTCCGAGATCGCCCGCGCCGCCTTCGGCGTCGATCCGTACGACGAGGGCATGGTGACCGTGGCGGGCAAGCCGCTGCCGGGCGGCGACCCGACCGCGGCGATGCGCCGCGGCCTCGCGCTCATCCCCGAGGACCGGCGCCGGCAGGGCGCCGTGCTCGACTCGGGGATCGCCAGGAACGTGACCCTCACGATCCGCGACCGGCTCACGCGCTACGGCGTGCTCACGAACGGCGCGGAGAACGCGTCCGCCCGGGAGTGGGCGGCGCGCTTCGAGGTGCGCGCGCCCTCGCTCGACACGCTCGCGGGCACCCTGTCGGGCGGCAACCAGCAGAAGGTCGTCATCGCGAAGTGGCTTGCGACCGAGCCCAGCGTCCTCATCGTCGACGAGCCCACGCGAGGCATCGACGTGGGCACGAAGTCCGAGGTGCACCGCCTCCTGTCCGACCTCGCGGGCCAGGGCCTCGCGATCCTTATGATCTCGTCCGAGCTGCCCGAGGTCCTCGGCATGGCGGATCGCGTGCTCGTGGTCCACGAAGGACGCATCACCGCGAACCTCACGCGCGAGGAGGCCACCCCCGAGGCGGTCATGCACGCCGCGACCCACAGCCTGGAGGACGCCCGATGACGCTCACCGACGTCCGCGACCGCGTCGCCGAGCGAGGCCTCGGCACCCGCGCCCTCGACCTGCTCAAGCAGCGCGAGGTGGGTGTGCTCGCCGCGTTCGTGCTCGTGGTGGTGGTCACCACGATCAAGAACCCCAACTTCCTGTTCTCGAACGACGGCTTCCGCGACCTGCTCCTCACGCCGTCGCTCCTCATGCTCCTCGCCGTCGGCCAGGCGATGGTGATCATCACCCGCAACGTGGACCTGTCGGTCGGCTCGGTGATGGGCCTCACGGCCTACCTGGTCGGCACGGTCTTCGTCGACATGCCCTGGCTCCCCTGGCCCACGGTGTTCCTCATCGGGCTCGCCTTCGGCGGCGTGCTCGGCCTCGTCAACGGCCTGGTCGTCGCCTACGCGAAGGTGCCCAGCCTCGTGGTGACCCTCGGAACGCTCTACGCCTTCCGCGGCATCAACGTGATGTGGACCGGCTCGGACCGCATCAACGCCTCGGACATGCCGCGCGGCTTCCTCGACCTCGGCACCAGCGCCGTGTGGCGCATCCCGGTGATCACGATCATCGCGCTCGTGGTGCTGGCAGCTGCCGGCTGGTACATGACGACGCAGCGCGCCGGCCGCGAGTACTACGCCATGGGATCCGACCCGGACGCCGCGACGCTGTACGGGCTCAAGGTGCGCCGCCGCCTCATCACCGCGTTCATGGTGTCGGGCGCGCTCGCCGGCCTCGCGGGCGTCCTCTACGCCGCGCGCTACGGCACCGTGAACTCGCAGGTCGGCTCGGGATACGAGCTGCAGTCCGTGGGAGCGGCGGTCATCGGCGGCGTCGCCATCTTCGGCGGCAGCGGCACGGTCTTCGGCGCCGCGATCGGCGCCTTCCTGCTCATGACCATCAACCGCGCGCTGCCGGTCCTGGGCGTGCAGGACTTCTGGCAGCAGGCCGTGGTCGGCGCGCTCATCATCGGCGCCATCGTGCTCGACCGGTTCGCCGCGACCAGACAGGAACGCAGGCTCGCGAAGGAGAGGGAGTCGACCCGTGTCTAACGCCACCCTCGCCCCGCCGACCGAGCGGACCTACCGCGACTTCCAGCGTCCGCTGTGGCAGCGCGTGCTGCTCACCCGCGAGATGGCCGTCATCGGCGCGCTCGTCCTGGTGATCGCCTACGCGAGCCTCACGGTCCGCAACTTCGGCGCGCCCATCACGTACACGTACCTGTTCCTCGACGTGGCGGCGATCCTGCTCATCGCGCTGCCGATGACCCTCATCATCATCACCGGCGAGATCGACCTGTCGGTGGCGTCGGTGGTCGGACTGTCCTCGGTGCTCACGGGCACGCTCCACCAGGCGGGCCTGCCCTTCGCGCTCGCGGCGCTCATCGCGATCGTCGCGGGGGCCGTGGCGGGCTCGATCAACGGCTTCCTCGTCACCGTGGTGGGACTGCCCTCGCTCGCGGTCACGATCGGCACGCTCGCGCTCTTCCGCGGCCTCGCGGTCGGGCTGCTCGGCACCACCGCGATCACCGACTTCCCCGAGACGTGGCGCGACCTCGCCACGTCGAAGATCCCGGGCACGCCGATCCCGAGCGTCGTGATCCTCATCGCGGTGCTGGCGGTCGTGTTCGGATGGCTGCTGCACTTCACCCCGTTCGGCCGCGGCATCTTCGCGATCGGCCAGTCGAAGGAGGCCGCCCACTTCTCAGGCGTCCGGGTCGAGCGCACCAAGCTCATCCTCTTCGTCCTCAGCGGCAGCGTCGCGGCGCTCGCCGGCATCTACTACACGCTGCGCTACGGCAGCGCACGCGGCGACAACGCGACCGGCCTCGAGCTGAGCGTCGTCGCGGCGGTGCTGCTCGGCGGCGTGAGCATCTTCGGAGGGCGCGGCGCGCTCCACGGCCCGATCGCCGGCGCGCTGCTCATCGGCGCCATGGCGAGCGCGCTGCGCCTCGCCAGCGTCACCTCCGACGTCATCAACGTGATCACGGGCACCCTGCTGATCCTGTCCGTGGTCATGCCGAGCCTCCTCGCCTGGGCCCAGTCCTGGCGCGCCAGAAGGCGAGGGAAGAGAAAGGGCGAGACGTCCGCGCATGCGGGCGCGGACCCAGGGACAGCGGCCTCGGGCTGATACCCGAGGCGAGCCAACACAGGGAGGGTAGACAATGAAGTTCCCGATCACGAAGGCCCGCGGCGGCATCGTCGCCGTCGCGGCAGCGCTCGCGCTGGCCGTCGCCGGCTGCTCCTCGGACAGCTCGTCCGACGAGTCCTCGGACGGCGCGTCCGGAGACGCGATGGGCGGCGGCGACGCCAACCTCGCCATCACGTTCCTGCCGAAGAACCTCGGCAACGCCTACTTCGACACGTCCGATGCGGGCGGCGAGACGGCGATCATGGAGTTCGGCGGCACCTACGAGGAGGTCGGACCGGCCGAGGCCGGCCCCGACGCGCAGGTCAGCTACATCAACACGCTGACCCAGCAGGGCGTGGGCGGCATCGTGGTGTCGGCCAACGACCCGGCCGCGATCTGCGACGCGCTCAACGAGGCCCGCGACAACGGGGTCAAGGTCGTCACGTTCGACTCTGACACGAACCCCGAGTGCCGCGACCTGTTCATCAACCAGGCCACCGCGGACGGCATCGCCCAGGTCCAGGTCGACATGATCGCCGAGCAGATCGGCGACGAGGGCCAGGTGGCGATCCTGTCCGCCTCGGCCAACGCGACCAACCAGAACGCGTGGATCGCGACCATGGAGGAGATCTTCGCGGCCGACCACCCGAACATCGAGCTGGTCGACACCGTCTACGGCGACGACGACGACCAGACGTCGTTCGACAAGACCGCGGCGCTGCTGCAGACCTACCCCGACCTCAAGGGCATCATCTCGCCCACCACGGTCGGCATCTCGGCCGCGGCCCGCTACCTGTCGACGTCCGACTACAAGGGCGAGGTCGCGCTCACCGGTCTCGGCACGCCGAACCAGATGCGCGAGTACGTCGAGGACGGCACCGTCACCGAGTTCGCGCTCTGGAACCCGGCCGACCTCGGCTACCTCGCGGCCTACGCCGCGAAGGCGCTCATCGAGGGCGAGATCACGGGCGCGGAGGGTGACACCTTCGAGGCCGGCGACCTCGGCTCGTACGAGGTCGGCGCGGACGCCACCGTGCTGCTCGGCGACCCGTACCGCTTCAACGCGGACAACATCGGCGACTTCGACTTCTAGGAGCCGTCACCTGGGGCCCGGTCCGATGCGCGCGGCGCACCGGGCCGGGCCTCGCCATTCGCGGCGGACTTGACCTCAGCATCGTCCCCGGCTAGGTTTGAATCGTTTCAACGCCCCCTCGGGCCGAGCGGTCGACGTCGACCGACGCCACCCCGGGGCCCGATCTCGAAGGAGAGACCCATGGCCTTCAGCAGCCACGTCGCAAGCCGCCTCGAGGAGCAGGCCATCGAGCTGCCCTCGTGGGCGTTCGGCAACTCCGGCACCCGCTTCCGCGTGTTCGGCACCCCCGGCACCCCGCGCGACCCGTTCGAGAAGATCGCGGACGCCGCACAGGTGCACAAGTACACGGGGCTGGCGCCGTCGGTGGCGCTGCACATCCCGTGGGACAAGGTCGACGACTACGCGGAGCTGCGCAAGCACGCCGAGGACCACGGCGTCGCGCTCGGCACCATCAACTCGAACACCTTCCAGGACGAGGACTACAAGTTCGGCTCGCTCGCGCACCGCGACGACCGCATCCGTCGCAAGGCGATCGACCACCACCTCGAGTGCATCGACATCATGGACGAGACCGGGTCGCGGGACCTGAAGATCTGGCTCGCGGACGGCACCAACTACGCCGGCCAGGACGACATGCGCGGCCGCCAGGACCGCATGGCAGAGTCGCTGCGCGAGATCTACGCGCGCATCGGCGAGCACCAGCGCCTGGTGCTCGAGTACAAGATCTTCGAGCCCGCGTTCTACCACATGGACGTGCCGGACTGGGGTACGAGCTACGCGCAGGTGGCGGCTCTCGGCGAGCGCGCCACGGTGTGCCTCGACACCGGCCACCACGCGCCCAGCACCAACATCGAGTTCATCGTCATGCAGCTGCTGCGCCTGGGCAAGCTCGGCTCGTTCGACTTCAACTCGCGCAACTACGCGGACGACGACCTCATCGTGGGCGCCGCGGACCCGTTCCAGCTGTTCCGCATCATCGTCGAGGTGATCCGCGGCGGCGGCTACGGCAAGGACGGTGACACCGCGTTCATGCTCGACCAGTGCCACAACGTCGAGGACAAGATCCCCGGCCAGATCCGGTCGGTGCTGAACGTCCAGGAGATGACGGCGCGCGCGCTGCTGCTCGACCGCGAGGCGCTCACCTCGGCCCAGGTCGAGGGCGACGTCCTCACCGCGAACGGCATCTTCATGGACGCCTTCTACACCGACGTGCGCGCGGACCTCGCCGCCTGGCGCGAGGAGCGCGGCCTGCCGGCCGACCCGATGGCCGCCTTCGCCGACTCCGGCTACCTCACCTCGATCGCCGAGGAGCGCGTCGGCGGCGTGCAGGCGGGCTGGGGCGCCTGAGACCCATGGCCCGCGTGTGCTTCACCCTCCAGGTCGACCCCGGCCGCCTGGAGGAGTACGTCGACGCGCATCGTGCCGTGTGGCCCGAGATGCTCGAGGCCATCCGCGATGCCGGGCGCAGGAACTACTCGCTGTTCCTGCGCCCGGACGGGCTGCTCGTCGGCTACTACGAGACCGATGACGACGCCGCCTCGGCGGCCGCCCTCGCCGCCGACCCGCGCACCTCGCGCTGGGAGGAGACGATGGCGCCGTTCTTCGTCGCACTCGAGGGCGAGCGCGCCGACCAGGGAGCACCGCAGCTCCCCGAGGTCTTCAACCTCGCCGACCAGCTCTCCGCCGAGGGCCTGAGGCCCTGACACCAGACCTGCCGCTGGACACCTGTCCCGGCATCCGATTCCTGCCCCCGGAAAGGACATCCCCATGACCAACCCCACCGCCGCGGAGCTCATCGCGCGCTCGAACCGCCTCGGCTCCGACCCCAAGAACACCAACTACGCCGGCGGCAACACGTCCGCCAAGGGCACCGACCTCGACCCCGCCACCGGCGAGCAGGTCGAGCTCGTCTGGGTCAAGGGCTCGGGAGGCGACCTCGGCACGCTCGGCACCAACGGCCTCGCCGTGCTCCGCCTCGACCGCCTGCGCGGCCTGGTCGACACGTACCCGGGCGTCGAGCGCGAGGACGAGATGGTCGCCGCGTTCGACTACTGCCTCCACGGTCGCGGCGGCGCCGCTCCGTCGATCGACACCGCGATGCACGGCCTCGTCGACGCCGCCCACGTCGACCACCTCCACCCCGACGCCGGCATCGCCATCGCGACCGCCGTCGACGGCGAGGAGCTGACGCGCACGATCTTCGGCGACACGGTCGTGTGGGTGCCGTGGCGCCGCCCCGGCTTCCAGCTGGGCCTCGACATCGCGGAGATCAAGGAGGCCAACCCGCAGGCGATCGGCTGCGTGCTCGGCGGCCACGGCATCACGGCGTGGGGCGACACGTCCGACGAGTGCGAGGCGCGCTCGCTCGAGATCATCGACACCGCGGCCCGCTACATCGCCGAGCACGGCAAGGCCGAGCCCTTCGGCCCCGCGCTCGAGGGCTTCGGCGCGCTCGAGGACGAGGCGCGCAAGGCCAAGGCGATCGCGCTGGCTCCCGTGATCCGCGGCATCGCGTCGTACGACAAGCCGATGGTGGGCCACTTCACCGACGCCGACGTCGTGCTCGACTTCCTCGGTCACGCCGAGCACCCGCGCCTCGCGGCGCTGGGCACCTCCTGCCCCGACCACTTCCTGCGCACCAAGGTCAAGCCGATGGTCCTCGACCTCCCGGCCGACGCCTCGATCGAGGACTCGATCGCGCGCCTGCACGAGCTCCACGAGGAGTACCGCAAGGACTACCAGGCGTACTACGACGCGCACGCGACCGACGACTCCCCCGCGATCCGCGGCGCGGACCCGGCCATCGTGCTCGTGCCGGGCGTCGGCATGTTCTCGTTCGGCGCGAACAAGCAGACCGCGCGCGTGGCCGGCGAGTTCTACATCAACGCGATCAACGTGATGCGCGGCGCCGAGGCGCTGTCGACCTACACGCCCATCTCGGACGCCGAGAAGTTCAACATCGAGTACTGGGCCCTCGAGGAGGCCAAGCTCCAGCGCATGCCCAAGCCGAAGTCGCACGCCACCCGCGTCGCCTTCGTCACCGGCGCCGCGTCGGGCATCGGCAAGGCCATCGCGACCCGCCTCGCGGCCGAGGGCGCCTGCGTCGTCATCGCGGACCTCGACCTCGAGAAGGCGCAGGCCGCGGCCGCCGAGCTCGGCAGCACCGACGTCGCCGTCGGCGTGGCGGCGAACGTCGCGGACCCCGCCGCCGTCGAGGCGGCCATCGGCGAGGCCGTGCTGGCCTTCGGCGGCGTCGACCTCATCGTCAACAACGCCGGACTGTCGCTGTCGAAGCCGCTGCTCGAGACCACCGAGAAGGACTGGGACCTCCAGCACGACGTCATGGCGAAGGGCTCGTTCCTGGTCTCCCAGGCGGCGGCCCGCGTGATGATCCCGCAGCAGATGGGCGGCGACATCGTCTACATCGCGTCGAAGAACTCGCTGTTCGCCGGGCCCAACAACATCGCGTACTCGGCGACCAAGGCGGACCAGGCGCACCAGGTGCGCCTGCTCGCGGTCGAGCTCGGCGAGCACGGCATCAAGGTGAACGGCATCAACCCCGACGGCGTGGTCCGCGGCTCCGGCATCTTCGCCGGCGGCTGGGGCGCCAACCGCGCCAAGACCTACGGAATCGAGGAGGAGAAGTTGGGCGAGTTCTACGCGCAGCGCACCATCCTGAAGCGCGAGGTGCTCCCCGAGCACGTCGCGAACGCCACGGCCATCCTGACCGGGCCCGACATGACGCACACCACCGGCCTGCACATCCCCGTGGACGCAGGCGTGGCCGCGGCCTTCCTCCGATGACGGCCGCGGTCGCCGCGGTCGACCTGGGCGCGACCTCCGGTCGCGTCATGGTCGGGCAGATCGGCCCCGACACCCTCGAGCTGCGTCAGCTCGCGAGGTTCGCCAACGGCCCCGTCCGCACCCCGGACGGGCTCCACTGGAACCTCCAGCAGCTGTACACGCACGTGCTCGACGGGCTGCGCTCCGCGGCCCGCTGGGACGAGGGCATCCGGTCCATCGGCATCGACTCATGGGCCGTCGACTACGCCCTCCTCCGCGGCGACCGCGTCCTCGGGGAACCGTTCCACTATCGCGACGAGCGCACCGCGCACGGCGTCGAGCTCGTCCACGCGGACGAGCCGTTCTCCCTGCTGTACGCGCGCAACGGGCTCCAGTTCCTGCCCTTCAACACGCTCTACCAGCTCGCGGTCGAGCGCGAGACGGGCATGCTCGACGTCGCGGACCGGATGCTCCTCGTGCCGGACCTCATGGCCTGGTACCTCACCGGCGCCACGGTGGCGGAGGCGACCAACGCCTCCACCACCGGCCTGCTCGACGTCAGCACCAAGGAGTGGGACGGCGAGCTGATGGACCGGCTGCGCCTCCCGCGCGGCCTGTTCCCCCGCATCGTGCAGCCGGGCGAGACGATCGGCACGGTCCTCCCCCACCTCGCCGAGACCACGGGCCTCGCCGAGGGGGTGCCCGTGGTCGCGGTGGGCTCGCACGACACCGCCTCCGCGGTGGTCGCGACGCCCATGACCGAGCCCGGCGGCGCGTACATCTCGTGCGGTACCTGGGGCCTCGTGGGCGTCGAGACCGAGGCGCCCGTGCTCACCCGCACCGCCGAGCGCGCCAACTTCACCAACGAGGGCGGCGTGGACGGTCGCACGCGGTTCCTGCACAACGTGATGGGCCTGTGGCTGCTGTCCGAGACCATCCGCACGTGGGAGAAGGAAGGCTCCACGATCGAGCTCGAGAAGCTGCTCGCGCAGGCCGCCGCCGTCGCGGACGAGATGCCGATCTTCGACGCCAACGACGAGGTCTTCATGGCGCCCGGCGACATGCCCGCGCGGATCTCGACCTGGCTGTCGGAGCGGAGCCTGCGGGTCCCCGCCACGCGCGCGGAGATGGCGCGCTGCATCATCGAGAGCCTCGCGCAGGCCTTCGCCGACGCGGTGCACGATGCGGGGGCGCTGTCCGCGCAGGACGTCGGCCGGATCCACATCACCGGCGGCGGCTCGCTCAACGAGCTGCTGTGCCAGCGCACCGCCGACCGTTCCGGGCTGCCCGTCATGGCCGGCCCGGTCGAGGCCACCGCGATCGGCAACGTGCTGATCCAGGGGCGCGCCCTGGGCGCGGTGAGCGGCTCGCTCGAGTCGCTCCGCGACCTGGTGGCGCGTACGTTCAACCCACGAGTGTTCACCCCGAAGGGACTGTAGAGATGAAGATGGAGCGCCGGATCCCCCGGCCGGCGGACCTGGCTCCGCTCATGCGCTTCAAGCCGCTCGAGCTGGACGGACGCAAGCGCCGCCTGGCCAAGGCCCACACCATCGCGGACCTGCGACGGATCGCGAAGCGCCGCACCCCCAAGGGCGCCTTCGACTACACGGACGGCGCCGCCGAGGAGGAGCTGTCGCTCGCCCGCGCCCGGCGCGCGTTCCGCGAGATCGAGTTCCACCCGGCGATCCTGCGCGACGTGTCGAACGTCGACACGTCGGTCGAGATCTTCGGCGGCCGCTCGGCCCTCCCCTTCGGCATCGCCCCCACCGGCTTCACGCGCATGATGCAGGCCGAGGGCGAGCGGGCGGGCGCGTCCGCCGCGGGCGCGGCGGGCATCCCGTTCTCGCTGTCGACGCTCGGCACCACGTCGCCCGAGGGCGTGCGCGAGGCCAACCCCGACGGCCGCAACTGGTTCCAGCTGTACATGCAGAAGGACCGCGACAAGTCGATGCAGCTGATGAACCGCGCCGCGGAGGCCGGCTTCGACACGCTGCTCGTCACGGTCGACGTGCCCGCCGCGGGAGCGCGCCTGCGCGACAGCTACAACGGCTTCACCATCCCGCCGCAGCTCACCCCGAAGACGGTGCTCAACGCGATCCCCCGGCCCGAGTGGTGGTGGAACTTCCTCACCACGGAGCCGTTGGCCTTCGCGTCGCTGTCCGAGTGGAACGGCACCATCGGCGAGCTGCTCGACAGCCTCTTCGATCCGACGGTCGACTTCGACGACCTCGAGTGGATCCGCGACCAGTGGCCCGGCAAGGTCGCCGTCAAGGGCATCCAGACGCTCGACGACGCGAAGGCCGTGGTCGACCGCGGCGTCGACGGCATCGTGCTGTCGAACCACGGCGGCCGCCAGCTCGACCGCGCCCCCATCCCCTTCCACCTGCTGCCCTCCGTCGCGGCGGAGCTCAAGGGCAGGACCGAGATCGTGGTGGACACCGGCATCATGGCCGGCGCGGACATCGTCGCGGCGCTCGCGTGCGGTGCGGACTTCACGCTCGTGGGCCGCGCGTACCTCTACGGGCTCATGGCCGGCGGCCGCGAGGGCGTCGACCGTGCGGTCGAGATCCTGTCGAAGGAGATCGTCCGCACGATGAAGCTGCTGGGCGTCTCGTCGGTGGCCGAGCTCAACCCGGACCATGTCACGCAGCTCCAGCGCATGGTGCCGGTAGCGGCGCCGAGGAAGCCTGCCGCGCGCCGCCGTCCGGCCGCGAAGGCGAGCACCTCCTCCTAGGCGGATCCGGAGCCGACGAGGGGCCCGGGGCTGTCAGCCCCGGGCCCCTCGCCTTCCCCCTACTTCTCGGTGAACGTGTCCGTGAGGACCGTGTCGACCGAGCCGCCGACGTGGACGGTGAAGGTGCCGGTGGGGGTCACCCATCCGCCCGCGTCCGTGTCGTAGTACTCGAGGAGGTGCAGGTCCTCGAGATCCTCCGCGGTGAACGTCACCTGGACGTTCTGGTGCTCGCCCGGATCGAGCGTGACCCGCGCCCAGCCCGCGAGCCGCTTCGACGGCTCGTCGGCGGTGGCGGGCAACTCGAGGTAGACCTGGGCCACCTCGGTCGCCGTGGCGTCACCGGTGTTGGTGAGCCGGAACCGCACCCGCAGGTCGTTCGACCCCTTGTGCTCGGTGGGCGTCACCTGGAGCTTCGAGTAGTCGAACTCCGAGTAGGTGAGGCCGTGGCCGAACTCGAACAGCGGCTCGACATCGTTGGCCTCCCACCAGCGGTAGCCGACCTCGAGGCCCTCGGTGTAGTCCACCTGCCGGATGCCGTCCTCGTCGGTGATGCCGGGGTACTGCTCCTCGGTGAGGAGAGGACCGTCCTCGATCGACGCGGGGAACGTCATCGGCAGCCTGCCCGACGGCGACACGTCGCCGTAGACGAGGGACGCGAGCGCGGGTCCGAAGACCTCGCCCGGGTACCACATCTCGAGGATGGCCGACACGTCGTCGACCCACGGCATCTCGACCGCGGTGCCCGTGGTGAGCACGACCACCGTCTCGTCGTTGGCCGCGGCGACCGCCTCGATGAGCGCGTCTCCGTCGCCCATGAGCGCGAGGTCGGCAGGGTCGGAGAACTCCCCGTTCGTCTTGTAGCCGAAGACGATGGCGACGTCCGCGGCGGCAGCCGTCTCGGCGGCGGCGGCAAGGTCGCTGCCGTCGTCGAACACGACGTCCACGCCGCGGTCGGTGAACGCGTCGAGCGGCGCCACCATGTCCTCGCAGGTGAGCGTGGTGCCTCCGCTGAACCGCCACGGGAGCGCGCACACCGTGCCGGCGTCCACGTCCGCATCCGGGTCCAGAGCCGCCGTCGGCCCAATGAGGGCGACGGTGGTGTCCTCCGCGAGCGGCAGGGTGCCGTCGTTGGTCAGCAGCACCGAGCCCGACTGCGCCATCTCCAGCGCGATGGCCTTGTGCTCCGGGGTGGAGGCGTCCGCCACCGGCTCGTCCGCGAGCGGGTGGTCGAAAAGGCCGCCGTCGATGTACGCGACGACGACCCGCATCGCCGCCTCCTCGACGCGCTCCTGGGTGATCTCACCGGCGTCGAGCGCGGCGTCCAGGAGGGCCGGCGTGAAGTACCGCGGGCGGTTGAGCTCCTGGTCCATGCCCGCGTTGAGCGACGCCGCCGTCGAGTGGACGGCGCCGAAGTCGCTCACCACGTAGCCGTCGAAGCCCACGTCGTCCTTGAGGACGTCCTCGAGCACCGGATTCTCGCACGCGTACACGCCGTTGATCTGGTTGTACGAGCACATCACCGACGAGGGATCGCTGCGGTCGATCGCGATCTCGAACGGCAGCGAGTAGATCTCGCGAAGCGTGCGCTCGTCGAGGTTGGAGGAGCTGCGCGAGCGGTCGGTCTCCTGCTCGTTCGCCACGTAGTGCTTGAGGTCCGCGAGCACCGCCTTGTCCGGGTCGTTGCCCTCCTCGATGCCGATGACACCGGCCGCGGCCATGAGCCCGCTCAGCACGGCGTCCTCCCCCAGGTACTCGGGCGTGCGTCCCGACAGCGGGGTGCGGCCGCTGGCGATGCCGGGGCCGAGGATGACGTTCTTGCCCTTGTCGAAGGCCTCATCCGCCTGGGCGGCGCCCTTCAGCTCCGCGAGGTCCAGGTCGAAGCTCGCGGCCAGCGCGAGGGTCGCCGGGAAGGCGGTGACCCCGTCCTGGAAGCGGATGCCGTCGGGGCCGTCGGTGTAGACCACCGTGGGGGTGCACGGCACCTGCTCGGGGTACGTCACGCCCCCGAAGGTGGTCTGCTGCGGGCTGTTGGCCGGCTGCTCCACGAGCCACCGGTAGATCTGCTCCTGCGTGCTCGCGTCGAGCAGGGCGGCGGCGCGCGCCTCCGCGGACAGGCTCGTGTCCATCCAGGGGACGGTCGAGCAGTCGACCTCGGCCTCCTCGGCCGCGGTCGCTGGGAGGGTGGCGACCGGCACGAGCAGCGCGCCGGCCGAGGCGGCGACGAGGGCCGCCCGCAGGCCGCCCCTCCGCCTCGTGTGGGGTGTCGAAGTGGACATGGGCTCCTTCTCTCGCCATTGAGGAATGCCTGCGGTTGAATCGGTTCAACCACTGCCGAACCTAGCAGCGCCCCAGGACGCCTGCAACATATGTGCGGATTGCGAAGGCACAGCGTTCTGCCTGGAAGAATGGGTTAACGTTCACACGCCAGGATCGCCGTGGCGATGCTGCTCGCTCTGGCCTGAACCGCGTCAAGACCGAGGGCGTGGGGTACGCGGCGGAGGCGCCTCGCGCGGGTCAGGCCGCGGCGCGCGGGACCGAGCTGGCGCGGACCACGAGCTCGGGGCCGAGCCGCACCACGCGGTGCTCGTGGGTCGGGTCGTTCAGCTCCTCGTAGACGAGCTGGACCCCGGTGGCCCCCATCCCCTCGCCGGGCTGCCGCACGGTCGTGATCGGCAGCGGGCTGTCCCACGCGGCCTGGTTGTCGTCGTATCCGACGATCGCGACGTCCTCGGGGATGCGGATGCCCGGATCGTCCGCGAGCGCCTGGGCGATGCCGGCCGCCACCAGGTCGGCCACGGCGAAGACCGCGTCGACCTCGCCCGACCTGATCCGCGGGAGCAGCGCGCGTCCCACGCGCCAGCCGTCGGCGCGGTGGATCTGCTCGCACGACTCGCGGCTGACGATGCGCGCACCCGTGCCGGCGATGGCCTCCTCGAATCCGGCGAGCCGCTCCTCGATCGGTTGCAGGTGCCACGGCGTGGTCACGACGGCGATGTTGCGCCGGCCCGTCTCGACGAGGTGGCGGGCGACCATCGCGCCGCCGGCACGGTTGTCGGCGTGGACGAAGCAGAAGCGGTCGTCCTCGCCGCGGTAGTTGAGGAAGACGAGCGGCTGGTGGCCGTCGCGGTCGCGGTCGCGCACGAGGTTCGCGTAGTGGTGCTGGGAGTTGATGGTGACGAGGTTCCCGAGCGTCCGCACGGACTCGAACATCTCCATGTAGCGGCGCTCGCGCCGCAGGTCGGTGTACGAGTTCGCGATGAGGACGTAGGCACCGCGCTCCTGCGCGGCCCGCTCGACGCCTTCCAGCAGGTCCACGAACAGCGAGTTGGAGATGTCGGAGAGCACCACCCCGAGGGCCGGCATGCTGCCGATCGCGAGCGACCGGGCGGTGCCGTGCGGGACGAACCGCAGCTTCTCGATCGCGGCCTCGACGCGCTCGCGCGTCGCCGGCGACACCCGCTCGGGATGGTTGAGGACGTGGGACACGGTCCCCTTGGAGACCCCCGCGAGCGCCGCGACGTCGGCCATGCTGGAGCGCTGCGCGACGGCAGGCCGTCCACCCCCGTTGTCCCGGACCATGCCCTCACTCTAGGGGCCGTGAGCCGGCCTTCACGGCAGGTACGGGCGCGTCCGCCCTGGTCGGCGGGCGCGCGGCAGCGGAGCCGGACAACCGATGAGGCTGGGGCGGATCAGCCCGGGTCGACGGTCGAGCGCCGCACCACGAGCTCCGGCTCGAGCGTGACGGACCGGTGCTCGTGGGCCGGGTCCTCGATCTCCGCGAAGGCGAGCTCGGCTCCGGCCGCACCCATGGCGGCGCCCGGCTGGCGGAGGGTCGTGAGCGGCAGGGGGCTGTCCCACGACGCGCGGTTGTCGTCGTACCCCACGATGCCCACGTCCCGCGGGATCTCGATGGACGACGATGTGGCGAGACCCTGCGCCACGCCCGCCGCGACGAGGTCGGCGACCGCGAAGATGCCGTCGATCTCCCCGGCCTCGACGCGCGCGCGCAGCGCGAGGCCCGCCGCGAAGCCGTGCGAGCGGTCGAGGTCGGCAACGCTCTCGTGGAAGAGCGCGACCCCCGCCGCGGAGGCCTCCTCCGTGAAGCCCTCGACGCGCTCCGCGACTGGCTGCAGCATCATCGGGCCCCCGACGATCGCGAGCCGGCGACGTCCGGTCTCGATGAGGTGGCGCGCCGCGAGCCGTGCGCCGTGGCGGTTGTCCATGTCCACGGTGCAGTGGCCCCGCGCCGGGCCGCGGTAGTTGAGGAAGACCAGCGGCCGGCCGGGACGATGCAGGTCGACGAGCTGCTGGTAGTGGCTCGCGTCGTTGATGGTCACCAGGGTCGCGAGGGTCTGGCTCGCGTCGAAAGTCGCGAGGTACTGCCGCTCGCGCGCGAGGTCGCTGTCGGTGTTCGCGATGAGCACGAAGGCCTGGCGCTCCCACGCGACGCTCTCGACCCCCCGGCCGATGTCGACGAAGAGCGAGTTCGTGAGGTCGGACAGGATGAGGCCGAGCGCGCGCGTCGACCCCGCCGCGAGGGACCGGGCGGGCCCGTGCGGCACGAAGTCCAGCAGCGCGATCGCCTCCTGGACGCGCGCGAGCGTGTCACCCGACACCCGGTCGGGGTGGTTGAGCACGTTCGAGACGGTGCCCTGCGACACCCCGGCGAGACGGGCGACGTCGGCGATGCTGGTGCGGCGCACTGCGCGCCTACCCGTGCCCGCTCCCACGCCCCCATCAGCCATGCCGCTCATCGTAGGTCCCGGAGCCTCAGCGCCCGCCCGGCGCGTGTCCCGTGTCCTCGAGCGTCCATTCGTCGTGCCAGTCGATGAGGACCCGGCCGTCGTCGGCGAAGCGGATGGGGAGCCACACGTAGCGGGCCCGCGACGGATCCGGCACGGTGAGCTCGCGCATGCCCGTGTCGGGCATCCCCGCCTCGATCTTCGCGAAGTACTCGTCGAACAGGTCGTACGCCTCGGCGCCGTCGGCCTCGTAGTCGGGCAGCCAGCGGTCGCCCAGCGCGATGTAGACGTCCCGGTCGGGCACCTTGAACACGGAGCTCACCTGCGTGCGGTACGAGGTGCGTGACGCATCGTCCGGGTGCGGGTCGCCCACGATGGTCCACGGCCCGTGCATGGTGCGCGCCGTCGCCACCTCCGAGGCGTTGGGGTAGTACCCCGTGGTGCCGCTCGTCACCAGGTAGTGGCGGCCGTGGCGGCGGAGATGCGCGGGCGCCTCGCGCGTGAACGGCGGCCGCCCGTGGTGGAAGTGCGTCGAGTAGTACCCCGTGACGTCCGTGAAGTCGTCCGTGAGGTCGGCGATGATGAGCTCCGAGTGGACGCGCTCGAAGACGTAGTAGCCCTTGCCGTCCTCGGGGTCGACCACGAGGTCGAAGTCGCCCGCGTACATGCCGAGCGGACGGAAGTCGACCTTGGCCTTGGTGTACGGGCCCAGGATCGAGTCCGCGACCAGCGTGGTCGACAGCTGCACCGAGCCGGACATCACCTTGATCCAGCACACGTACTTCCCGGTGTGCGGGTTGTGGACGATGTGGGGCCTGTCCATGCCGCGGCCCGGGTGCAGCGGCGAGGCGGGGTCATCCTCGTCGGGAGGGATGATCACGCCCTCGTCGGTCCAGTTGTAGAGGTCCGTCGAGGAGTAGCAGCGCACGCCCCAGTGCCAGATGCCGGAGCCGGGGGTGGTGCGCTCCTTGTTCTCGCCGTACCAGTAGTACGTGCTGTCGACCGCGATGATCGATCCGCCGTGGGCCTGGATCGGGCTGCCGGACGTGTCGAGCCACTCCTGGCCGGGTCGGAAGCTCGTGTAACGCTCGCCGCTCATCGCAGCGTCTCCTTCCTCGGGGCGCGCGCCGCGCCGCGGAACGTGTGGGATCCCGAGGCGACCGCCTCGGTGGTGCCGTCGGGCAGGGTCACCACGCCGGTGACGCCCACGGGCAGCTCGACGTCGAGCGCGAGCTCGTCGCCGACGATGCGCCAGGACACGTGGATCTCGCCGTACGGGCTGAGGTGGCGTGCGCTCGCCGACGTGAGACCGCCGCCCGGGCGCGGCCGGATCTCGACCTCGCGGTATCCCGGCGCGGCCGGCGCGAGACCCGCGACCACGCGGTGCAGGAAGTCCACCACCGCGCCGAGCGCGTAGTGGTTGAAGGACGTCATGTCGCCGGGGTTGATCCGCCCGTCCGGCAGCATCGAGTCCCACCGCTCCCAGATCGTGGTCGCCCCCATGGTCACGGGGTAGAGCCATGACGGGCACTCGGTCTGCAGCAGCAGCGCGTAGGCATCGTCGAGGTGGCCGGTCGAGGCGAGCGCGTCGCAGATGATCGGCGTCCCCACGAAACCGGTCTGCACGCGATGCCCGCCCTCGCGGACGGCGGCGGAGAGCAGCGCCCCGGCCCGTCGTTGCTCGTCGTCGTCCCGCGCGAGGTCGAACCCGATGACGAGCGCGAGCGCGGTCGGCGCGTGCGCGAGGCCGTCGAGGTCGTCGAGCCAGCGCCGCCGCATGCCCGCGAGCACGCGGTCCGCGACCGCGGCGTACCGCTCCCTCTCCGGCGCGCGGCCGAGGACCTCGGCGGCCTGCGCGACGAGCCGCGCGGAGCGCACCGCGTACGCGGAGGCCACCAGGTACTTGTCCGTGCGGGCGGCGCCCGGGTCCTCGGGCGGCGCCGCCGGGTCGAGCCAGTCGCCGAGCTCCATGCTGTCCTCGACCACGTCGTCCGCGCCGATGCGCAGCAGCAGGTGCTCGACCCAGGCGGTCATGCTGGGCCACTGCCTCTCGAGGACGCCGCGATTGCCGCGCCGCTGCCACATCACCCAGGGCACCACGACGGCGGCGTCGCCCCAGGCGGCGGAGGCGCCCGACGGGAAGCCGCACTCGAGCCACGGCACGAAGTTGGGCACCCAGCCGTCCGGCCCCTGCTGGGCGGCGACGTCGCGCAACCACGACGCGAGCACGCCGTCCGCGCCGTAGAGGAACTCGGCTGCGGGCGCGAAGACCTGAATGTCCCCGGTCCAGCCGAGGCGCTCGTCGCGCTGCGGGCAGTCGGTCGGCAGGTCGACGAAGTTGTCGCGCATGCTCCACACGACGTTCTCGTGGAGCCGCTCGAGCAGCGGGTCGCTGCACGCGAACCAGCCGCGCCGCTCCATGGCGGTGTGGATCACCGCGGCGACGACGTCCCCGTCACCCAGCTCGCCCGGCCAGCCCTCGAGCTCCGCGTAGCGGAAGCCGTGGACGGTGTGGCGGGGCTGCCACGTCTCAGGCTCGCCGGCGGACGTGAAGGAGTCGATCGAGACGGCGCGGCGCAGCGGGCGCGTGCCCAGCTCGCCGTCCTCGAGCACCTCGGCGTGGTGGAGGGTCACCGTGCGACCGGCGGGGGCGTCGATGCGGACGCGGAGCACGCCCGAGATGTTCTGCCCGAAGTCGAGGCGGATCCGCCCGTTCGGGCGCGTCTCGACGGACACCGGCGCGAGCGTCTCGATCACGCGCACCGGCTCGTTGATGGCGGGCTCGAGGCGCGCGGCGAGCTCGTCCGCCTGCCGCAGCTCGGGCCGGGTCCACGCCGCATCGTCGAAGCCCGGCGCGTCCCACCCGGGCGGCAGCAGCCGCGCGTCGTGGACCTCGCCCTCGTACAGGCCCGCCGAGGTGGCGGGGCCGGGTGCGGTGCGCCACGCATCGTCCAGGGCGACGATGCGCGCGACGCCGTCCGCGCCGGTGACCTCGAGCTGCAGCAGCAGGCCGACGTGCTTGCCGTACTCGTCCCACACGCCGCCGTCGAAGCCGATGTTGCCGCGGAACCAGCCGTCGGCCAGCTCCGCGCCGAGCACGTTCTCACCCGCGCGCAGCAGCGCCGTGACGTCGTGGACCCGGTAGCGCAGGCGGTGGTCGTAGCTGGTCCAGCCCGGCGCGAGCACCTCGTCGGACACCGCCGCGCCGTTGAGCGACGGTACGAAGACGCCCTGCGCCGTGGCGTACAGACGTGCGCGCACGGGGGCCTCGTCGAGCGTGAAGGACGCCCGCAGCAGCCAGGACGGCCGCGTGCGATGCGGGAACGACGCGGACGGCATCACGAGCGGCGCCTGCCAGTCGTGCGGCTCGTAGAGGGCGCCCTCGACCTCGAGGGGCGCGCTCCACGCGGTCCACTCCCCCGCGACGCGGGACCGCACCGTCAGCACGGTGCGCTCGCGCGAGCGCAGGGGCGCGAAGGGCCAGTCGACGAGGTTCTGGTCGGCGCCGTCGAGCGCGACCGAGTCGACCTCGCCGTCGCGCACGAGGCGCAGCTCGGCGGCATCCTGGACGGCGCCCGCCGGGGCGTCCACGATGCGCCAGGACACCCGCGGCGCGGGCAGGGCGGCACCGAGGCAGTCGGAACGGAGCCCGGCGCGGACGCCGGTGACAGCGCTCATCCCTTCACCGCGCCGGAGGTCAGTCCCGCCATCACCTTCTGGTTGAGGAAGATGTAGATCGCGAGCGTGCCGAACACCGTCACGGAGATGCCCGCGAAGAGCGGCCCGTAGTCGACCGCACCGTACTGCCCGGTGAAGTTGAGCAGGCCCACCTGGATGGTGCGCAGGTCCTGCTTCGTGATGAACGTCAGCGCGATGAGCAGGTCGTTCCACAGGAAGAAGAACTGCACGAGCGCGACGGTGAAGATCGCGTTGCGCACGAGCGGCACCGTGACGTTGAGGAAGATGCGCCAGATGCTCGCGCCGTCGAGGGTGGCCGCCTCGAAGATCTCGCGCGGGATCGCGCGCATGAACGTCGCGAGCATGAACACCGTGAGCGGCAGCCCGATCGCGGTGTACGTGATGACGAGCGGCCACATCGTCTGCGTGAGGTGCAGCTTGAAGTAGACCGTGAACAGCGGCAGCAGGATCATCTGCGTCGGCACCATGATCCCCGCGAGGAACAGGACGAGGAACAGCCCGCGGCCCTTCCACACGAGGATCTGCAGCGCGAACGCCGCGGCCGTGCCGAAGACGATGACGAGCGCGAGCGCCGGGAACACGGCGATGACCGAGTTCCGGATGTAGGTGCCGAGGCCGCCGTCGACGAACGCCGAGACGTAGTTGTCGAAGTTCCACTGCTGCGGCAGCGCCCAGAACGGCTCCGACAGGAACTCCGGCTGCGTCTTGAAGGACCCCATGAGGATCCAGAACATCGGGTAGGCGACCGTGAGGAGCACGAGGCCGAGCCCGATCCACCCGGGCACGCGACGGAGGCGGACGCGGAGCGGCTTGCGGCCCGCTCGCATCGGGGCGTCGGTGGCGGGTGCGGGGGCGGTGGTGGTCATGAGGAGGTCACATCCCGTCGCATCGAGCGGAAGACGAAGATCGTCGCGATGAGGCACAGCAGCGTGAGCATGAACGCCACCGTGCTGCCGTAGCCGTACTGCCCGTACGCGAACGAGGTGCGGAACATGTACAGGGTCAGCGGTGTGGTGGCGGACCCTGGTCCGCCGTTGGTGAGGGCGACGATCGAGTCGAAGACCTTGAGCGTGCCGTTGATCGAGAAGATGAGCGCCGACAGGAGAACGGGCAGCGACAGCGGGAAGACGATGCGCCGCACCAGCTTCCACCCGCTCGCGCCGTCGATCCGGGCGGATTCGATCACCTCGTTGGGGATCTCGACGAGTCCCGCGTACAGCAGCACCGCGTAGAAGCCCATCGACCGCCACACATCCATGATGATGACGACCCAGAAGGCCTGGCTCGGCGTGCCGAGGAAGTCGGTGAGGTCGCCGCCGAGCCACTGGAGGATCGTGTTGATCGGGCCGACGGTCGGAGCCGCCTCGAACATCCGCGAGAACATGAGCGCCACGGCCACGGTGGGGAGGATCACGGGGAAGAAGATCGTGGTCCGGACCAGCGGCGACTTGTTGCGCAGGAAGAAGATGTAGAGCAGCGCCAGGCCGTAGCCGGTCGCGACCTGCAGCACGGTCATCACGATGGCGTAGCGCAGCGTGAACCACAGCGCGTCGAGGGCCGTGTCGTCCCGGAAGAACTCGATCCAGTTGTCGAAGCCGACGAACTCGAAGCCGGTGATCGCGTTGCCGGACTGGAAGGTGTAGGTGACCGACCACAGGATCGGCACCAGCATGACGAACGTGTAGACCAGCAGCGCCGGCGTGAGCATCACGACCGCGGCGGTGCGGTTGCGGAAGACGGAGTCCACGATGATTCCTAGCGTGTGAGGGGGGCGGAGACGACGGGATCCGCGCCCCGGGCGGTCCGCCCGGGGCGCGGAATCAGGTCATCCGCCGTTCGCCGCCTGGACGAGCTCCATGAACTCCTGTCCCGACAGGTCGCCGGTGGCGAGGCCGCCGCCGTTCGTCTGCGACACGGTCGTGCCCTCGGAGGTGAAGGCCGCCTCGAACCACAGCACCGATCCGGCCGCCGAGGCGATCTGGTCCTGCACCATGGTGGTGAGCTCCGACTGGTCGGCCGGGGTCTCGGTGATCTCGAAGCCGGTCACCTGTCCGGACTCGGCGAGCGCCACGTTGCCGTAGTTCTCGGCGATGCACTTGAGCCACTCGCCGATGTCGTCGGTGTAGTTGGCGGTGGTGAACATCACCGGGATGCCCGCGTTGGCCGGCGTCTCGTCGATGCTGCCGGCGCCGCCCTCGACCTCCGGGAACGGGAAGTAGCCGATGGCGTCGACGCCGATCTGGTTCTCCTCCTCCGAGTTGAAGTTGCCGAGCGCCCAGCTGCCCATGTAGAACATCGCGCCACCACCGGTGAGGAACTGGTTCATCGCGGTGTTGTAGTCGATCGAACCGGCGGCCGGACCGAAGTAGCCCGCCTCGCCCAGCGCGGAGACGGCGTCCGCACCCTCGACGTACTCGGCGTCGGTGAGGCTCGCCTCGCCGTCGGCGACCTTCTGCAGGGCGTCCGCGCCGAGCGAGCGGAAGATGTAGTTGCCCACGAGGCGGGTGACGGGCCAGCCGTCGCCGCCTGCGGCGACGAAGGGCTGGATGTCCGCGCTGTTGAGGGTCTCGGCGGCATCGACCAGCTCGGTCCAGGTCTCCGGAACGTCGACGCCGGCCTCCTCGAACAGGTCCTTGTTGTACCAGAAGCCCTCGATGTTGAACTCGGTCGGGAGCGCGTACAGGTCGTCCGCCTGGTACAGCTGCTTGAGGGTCGCCTCTGCGGCGGGGAGGACCGCGCCCTCCACGCCGAGCTCCGCGAAGGCCTCGGTGAGGTTGAGCACCTTCCCCGCGGAGATGAAGTCCTGCATGAGCGACGGCGTGCCCGCCGCCATCGACATGTTGGACAGCGCGTCGTTGCCCGCCAGCACCTGCAGCTGCTGGTCCCAGGTGGTGCCGTCGATCGCGTCCGTGACGAGCGGGGTGCCGTCCGCGGCGGCGGCGCACGCGCCGGTCTGGAGCGACTCGAGGGTCGCCGCGATGGTGGTGTTCTGGGTCTGGCCCAGGTAGGTGAACTCGTCGCTGGTGGTGCCGCCTCCCCCGCCGCCTCCGCCGGCGGTCGAGGACGAGTCGCTGTCCGACGAGCCCGAGCAAGCGGCGAGCGCCAGTGCGCTCGCCCCGATGAATGCGGCAGCCGCGAAAGTCCGGCGACCGCGTCGAAGGGACTGCTTCACGATTCCTCCTTGAATCAGAAACGCGACCTCTTTGAAGCGCTTCAATTCGGAACGTAGGCCCGGCACCGGGCGTTGTCAACAGCGCCGACCTGCGCGTCGCGCGGCCCGCTTCCCCCAGCTTCGCACCCTCGATCCGCGCCGTGAGACCCGACCCCCGAACCGGCTGAAACCCACTCTTACCAGGAGTTTCGCAATCGGCGACGGACGAGACCGGCGCGCGGCCCCCGCAAAGCCTCACGCGCCGTCGATCGGATGTGAACGCCACCATCACGGACGTCGTTATTGAATCGATACAAAGGTGCAACGGCCCGCATCCTGAGGAGAGCGCTCCCAGCAGGTGCGGCCGCGCTTCACGAGCGTCGACCGCCCGCCTGCCGCCCGTCGCACGCGCGCCACGCGCTCGCGAGGTGCCGCGTCGCGGCGCGCCGCAAACGCCGGCCCCCTCCCTCCTCGCGCCTAGGGTGGAACCGTGATCGACCTGGATGCACCCGCGCTGGGCCTGTGCCTGGGCGGAGGCGGGACGCTCGCGGGCGCGCACGTCGGCGTGCTCCAGGCGATGCACGAGCGCGGCATCCACCCGAACGTCGTGGTCGGCACCTCCGCGGGAGCGCTCGTGGGCGCCGCCTACGCCATGGGGATCGACCCGTACCGGCTCGAGGAGCTCCTCCTCGACGTGCGCTGGCAGGACGTCGCCGCGGTGCCGCGCCGCCCCGGACCCGGGCTGCTCGACGCGGAGGCCCTGCGCGCCTCCGTCGTGGAGATCATCGGCGGCGACGTGCCGATCGAGGACATGCCGATGCGCTTCGCCGCCGTCGCGACGGACGTCACCTCGCGCCGCTCGACGATCATCGAGCGCGGATCGCTCGTCGACGCGCTCCGCGCCACCATCTCCGTGCCCGGGCTCTTCCGGCCCGTCCGCCTCGACGGTCGCCGGCTCCTCGACGGCGGGCTCAAGGCGAACCTGCCCCTCGAGGAGGCGCTCGCCGTGGGCGCGACGCCCGTGATCGCGGTGCGGGTCGCACCGGACTGGGACGTGCCGGGCTACTCGAGCTCGAAGATCGTGCGGGAGCTCGAGACCCGGCCCGACGTGCTCGTCATCTCCCCCGACCTGCGGGGGCGCACCTGGTGGCAGACCAGGGACCTCGGCGCGGTGGTCGCCGCCGGTCGCGCCGCGGCCGAGGCGGCGCTGCCCACCTGAGAAGCACCCCGCATCGTCCCGCCGTCGGCACCTCCGCCCGACCCGGGACCTTGGGCGCGCGCGGCCACCGGGAACCTGTGGTTGAATCGTTTCATTCCCGCAGGGAGAGAGCGCGCCACAGGGGTCGCGCCGCCGATCACAGGAGGAACCTCGTGGCCATCACGGACCAGCCCAAGCCCACGCTCGACGAGATCATCACCCAGATGGGCCACTCGGGCGCGCGCATCTGCGACATCGAGGCGTCCGAGGCAGGCGCCGGCAACATCTCGGTCTACATGGGCTGGGAGGTCGAGGTGCGCCGCCACTTCCCCAACGCCGAGGAGATCGAGCTCCCCGTGCCCGCCCCGGCCCTCGCCGGCGGCACCGTGCTCGCGACGGGCTCGGGCCGCCGCCTGCGCCAGATCGAGGAGGAGCCCCTCGCCGCGATCGGCGCGGTCAAGATCCACGAGGGCGGCCTGACCGGCACGCTCTACACCTCCAACATCCGCCGCTTCGCGAGGCTCACCTCCGAGTTCAACTCGCACCTCGCGGTGCACCAGGACCAGGTGGAGCGCCGCGGCGTCGACTTCCAGGCCGTCGTCCACGCCCAGCCGCCGCACCTCACCTACCTCTCCCACATCCCCGCGTACCGCGACACCGCGCGCATGAACGCCGCGATCCTGCGCTGGGAGCCGGAGAGCATCGTGTCGCTGTCGCAGGGCATCGCGGTGCTGCCGTTCTTCATCCCCGGCTCCGAGGAGATGGGCACCGCGAACGTCGAGGGCCTGCGCGACTTCGAGATCACGCTGTGGTCCAAGCACGGCACCATGTCCCGCTCGGACATCTCGGTCTACCGCGCGGTCGACCGCGTCGAGTACGCCGAGACGGGCGCGAAGTACGAGTACATGGACCTCGTCGCCGGCGGCCGCGCCGAGGGTCTCACCAAGCAGGAGATCCGCGAGGTCGCGGAGACCTTCGACATCGACTCGCCCTGGCTGGCCTGACACCACGACGCCGCCGAGCCCGTATGTCGGACCGATCCCCGGTCGGTCCGACATACGGGCTCTTTCGTACCCGGTGGTCGGATCGATCGCCGATCGATCCGACCACCAGGCTCAGCGCGCAATGGCGCAGGAGAGCTCGTGCGCCCCGCCGGCCACCCGGTGCGACGTGCCGTCGGGCAGCAGCACGTCTGCCTCGGTCGCCGCCGGCAGGTCGACGGCGAGCGCGAACCGCCCGCCGTCGATCCGCCACGCGACCTCGACGGGGCCCTGCCGCGTCAGCTGGCGGCTGCGCGCCCACGTGAGCTCCGGGCCGGGCATCGGCGCGATCGTCACGCGACGGTAGGCCTCCTCCCCCGGCGCCGGCTCGTCGGGCAGCCGCAGCCCCGCCACGTGGGTATGGAGGAACCCGATGACCGCGCCCTTGGAGTAGTGGTTGAGCGATCCGCGCGCGGTGCCGTCCGCAGCGACGCCGTCCCACCACTCCCACATCGTGGTCGCGCCGGCCTCGAGCATGCCGAGCCACGACGGCAGCCGCGTCTCGACCAGGAGACGATGCGCGACGTCCGCCTGGCCGTGGTCCGCCAGGGCCGGCAGCAGCTGGCCGGTCGCGAGGAAGCCGGTGCCGAGCAGCCCATCCGCCTCGTCGATCAGCGCGGCGAGCCGGGCCGCCGCGGCCGGACGCAGCTCGGCCGGGACGAGCCCGAACGCGAGGCCGCGGACGTAGTGCGCCTGCTTCTCCTCCGCGAGGCTCCCGTCGGGCCGCAGGTACTCGGCGCGCCACGCCGCGAGCGCGCCGTCCGCGATCGCGCGGCACTCGGCGGCCGCCTCGTCCTCCCCCACGAGGCCGGCCATGAGCGTCGCGAGGTGCGCCGAGCGGTGGAGGAAGGCGGTGGCGACGATGCCGTGGTCGACAGTCGGGTCGGGGTTCGGGACCTCGCCGGGCTCGAGCCACTCGCCGAAGTGGAAGTCGGTGTCCCACAGGTACCGCTCGTGCGGCAGCGGCTCCGGCCGCGCCGCGGCGCGGTCGGGGTGGCGTCCCGCCGCGGCGCGTCCCGCGGCGTACCGCACCCACGCGAGCGCGGCGGGCAGCGCCTCACGCAGCCCGTCCACGGACCCGTACGCCCGCCACAGCTCCCATGGCACGATGGCGGCGGCGTCGCCCCAGCCTGCCGAGCCCGCGGACATGTCCTCGAACGCGACACCCGAGGGCCGGTCGCCCGGCGGGTTGGGCACCACGGTGGGGATGCGGCCGTCCGCCCACTGATCGGCGGCGAGGTCGCGCAGCCAGCGGCGCGAGAACTCGTCGACGTCCGCCAGCAGCGCACCCGTGGCGACGAAGATCTGCCAGTCGCCCGTGAAGCCCGAGCGCTCGCGCTGGGGGCAGTCGGTGGGGACCGAGCACGCGTTGCCGCGCAGGCTCCACCGCACGGCCTCGTGGAGCCGCTCGAGGCGCGGGTCCGAGCAGGCGAACTCGCCCGTGCGCGCGAGGGCGGTCTCCACCATCACGCCCCGGGCGGATGTGAGGTCGAGCCCGTCCGGCACGGCGTCGACCTGGACGAAGCGGAAGCCGTGCGTGGTGTGCCGCGGCTCGAAGATGTCGCCGACGCGGCCGGCCGAGACCACCTCGTCGACCTGTCCGGCGGACAGCATCTCGTGCGTGTCGAAGTTGAAGGCGCGCAGGTGCTCCACGGTCACGAGGCCGTCCGCGTCGAGGATCTCGCCGTGGGTGAGCGTCAGGCGCGTGCCTGCCGGCCCGAGGTCCGTCAGGCGCATCCAGCCGTTGATGTTCTGCCCCAGGTCGATCACCGCGGTGCCCGGGCGCGGCGTCGTGATCGCGGCCGGCGCGAGCTCCTCGACGCGGCGCACGGGCGCGCCCTCGGCGGGCACGAGGCGCGAGCGGTCGGCGAGCAGCGCATCGTCCGGCGTGCCGACGGGATGCCAGCCGTCGCCGCCGCCGGTGAACCAGGCGGGGTCGAGCAGGCGCAGGTCGACCGCCTGGCCGTCCATGAGGTCCGCCCGCGTGATGTGGCTCGCGCGCGACTCCCAGCCGGGCCCGGTCGCGGCGAGCGGCGCGTCGTCCGGACCGACGACCGCCGCGAGCGCCGCGGTGCGCTCGCCGAAGCCGTCGGCGCGGCGCTGGAAGCCGTGACGGCCGCGGAACCACCCGTCGGAGAGCACGAGCACCAGGGTGTTCTCGCCCTCGCGGACCAGCGCGGTGACGTCGTGCTCCTGCACCTGGAGGCGCTTGCGGTACGCGCTGAAGCCCGGCTCGAGCTCGTCGTCGCCCACGCGGGCGCCGTTGAGGAAGGCCTCGTAGATCCCGTGCGCGGTGGCGACGAGCCGGAAACGTCCGTGGTTCGGCGCGACGGTGAACGATGCGCGGAGCAGGTGGGCGGGACGCTCGCCGGGCGGCGCGGGGTCGGGCTCGTGCGGCGCGATCCAGGCGGCGCCCTCGAGCGCGCTGAGGGGGTGGGCCAGTGCCGGCATGGGCGCGGTAGCGGTCATCGCGTGTCCTCCTCGACATGGGCGACACGCCATGCCTACCAGAGAGGTCGCCGTCACCTCTAGATGTAGTGCCCAGGGACGTTGTTTGAATCTGGGGCGATGAAGAGAACCTCCAGGCAGAGTGGAGCTGCTACCACTTCGCTCTGAACCTGGAGGTTCTCGTGTCCCACGCTAATGCCGCGCTGACTCCTGTCCAACGTGCTCGGATCGGTCGCATGGTGATCGACGAGGGCTGGACGGTCGCTGAAGCGGCTCGGTTCTTCCGTGTCTCCTGGCCCACGGCGGCGAAGTGGGCGCATCGGTATCTCGAGATGGGTCGGGGCGGCATGGACGACCGCTCGTCACGTCCGCATCGCTCGCCGAGCAAGACCCCGCAACCGTTGGTGCGCAAGATCGTGCACAAGCGCATCAAGACCAGGCGTGGGCCGGTCGAGATCGCCTCCCTCACCGGCGTGCCCGCATCGACCGTGTATGCCGTACTCAAGCGGTGCCGACTGAACCGGCTGTCCCACGTCGACGTCCGCACGGGTGAGGTAATCCGCCGCTACGAACACGACCATCCGGGCTCGTTGATCCACGTCGACGTGAAGAAGCTCGGCAACGTCCCTGATGGCGGGGGCTGGCGCTACGTCGGACGCCAGCAAGGAGACCGCAACCGCGCCGCGACACCCGGCAAGGCCAAGTCCAAGTACCGCGACCCCCTGATGCGGCATGCGTACGTCCACACCGTCATCGACGACCACTCCCGCGTCGCATACGCCGAGATCCACGACGACGAGACCGCGGCCACCGCCATCGGCGTCCTCGTCCGTGCGGTCGCATGGTTCGCCGCCGCCGGCGTGCACGTCGAAGCCGTGCTGTCCGACAACGGGCCCGCGTACAAGTC
>NZ_BBMC01000004.1 GCF_000971255.1 Demequina rhizosphaerae | reverse complement strand
ACCCACTGCAGGCCCGAGGTTGAGCCTCGGGATTTCACAGCAGACGCGACAGACCGCCTACGAGCTCTTTACGCCCAATAATTCCGGACAACGCTTGCGCCCTACGTATTACCGCGGCTGCTGGCACGTAGTTAGCCGGCGCTTCTTCTGCAGGTACCGTCACTTTCGCTTCTTCCCTGCTGAAAGGGGTTTACAACCCGAAGGCCTTCATCCCCCACGCGGCGTCGCTGCATCAGGCTTGCGCCCATTGTGCAATATTCCCCACTGCTGCCTCCCGTAGGAGTCTGGACCGTGTCTCAGTTCCAGTGTGGCCGGTCGCCCTCTCAGGCCGGCTACCCGTCGTCGCCTTGGTGAGCCATTACCTCACCAACAAGCTGATAGGCCGCGAGTCCATCCCAGACCGAAAAACTTTCCCAACCCTCACCATGCGGTGGAGTCGCGTATCCGGTATTAGCCCCGGTTTCCCGAGGTTATCCCAGAGTCTGGGGCAGGTTACTCACGTGTTACTCACCCGTTCGCCACTGATCAGAAAAAGCAAGCTCTTTCATCACCGTTCGACTTGCATGTGTTAAGCACGCCGCCAGCGTTCGTCCTGAGCCAGGATCAAACTCTCCGTAAATGAATGGCGTACAACCACAGAACGTGGCATACAACATTACAGAGTACGTCTCCGAAAAGACTTATTTGACCTCTGACATCGAACAAAACATCATTGCTGACATTTCGTTGTCTACCAAAGGAATCCTGCACCCCCTCAAACGAAGGGATGCCGGGTTTTGGCATCGACATGTGGCACACTGTTGAGTTCTCAAGTTTCGGACGCGCACCGCCTCGATCCCATCCAGGACCTCGCTCGGGGCAACCTGTTCATGCTACTCGATCGAACGCTTCTCGCCAAATCGCCTTGTGGGCTTCTGGAGGAGTTCGTTCTCTTGAGCGGCTCTCCATCTTACACCGTTTCGTCCGGTTCGCTGACCGTCAGATCCGGGCTTCTGGAGCCTCGTCGCCAGGCGTTTTCCCTCTCGGGCCCCGCGTTGGCGACTCGGAATAAGTTACACACATGTTTCGGCCTTGTCCAACCGGAACGGCCATGACTTGGTTACCCCAGGTAGACGCGCCTCGGCGTCGGCGCGATCGCCGAGAACGCGGCGTTCAGGGCCGTCAGCGGTCCTCGCGGACGGCCTCGACGAGCCAGTCGAGAAGCGCGTCCGCATGCAACAGGACGGAGATGTGGCCCTCCTCGGGGAAGAACCTCTGCTCCGCACCCGGGACGGCGCCAGTGAGCCACTCGCCGTGCGTGTACGGCACCACGCGGTCCTTGCCTCCGTGCGCGAGCAGCACCCGCACCGCCCCGGCGGCGGCGGGATCGAATCCCCAGTCCCCGACGTAGGCGAGGTCGTCGTCGACCATCCCGTCCGGCCCCAGCTCGAGCGCGGCCTTCACGATCCCGGTGAACCATCCCCACTTCCCCGCCAGCGCATCGTTGTCCGCCGGGGTGAAGCTCTCCGGGTCCCACTCCTGCGCCAGCTGCGCTCGCAGCGCGGCCGGCCCGAGCGCGGCTGCCTCGAGTTCGAGCCGTCCCCCGTTCGCCATCCCGCCGTACCAGTCGAGCCCGCCCGCGTGGAAGGGGGCGAGCCCCGCGACGGAGACGCACGCGCGCACGCGCGAGGGCAGCAGCGCGGCGCACGCGAGGGCGTGCGGCCCACCGCCCGAGTGGCCCACGACGGCGAAGCTGGGGATCTCGAGCTCGTCCGCGACCGCCTCGACGTCCTCGACGACGTCCGCCACGCATCGTCCCTCCCGCCGTGTCGAGCCGCCGTAGCCGGGACGGTCGATCGAGACCCAGCGGATCCCGCGGTCGGTCGCCGGCTTCATGAGGGGGCCGGGCGGCTGCCCGATGTTCGGGGTGCCGTGGTGCCAGAAGAGGACGAGCGGCGCGTCGTCGGGACCGTCGGTGTACCAGCGGACGGTGCGACCGTCGGGACGGTCGAGATCTCCGGTGCGCGCCATGAGGCGACAGTAGCCGCAGCGTCGCTCACTTCCCCGCAGCGGTCGACATCCTCCGGGAACCGTCGGCGGCTTCCCCGCACGACGGTGGCGGTGGATTCCGCGCGGCGACCCTGCGCTTCCTGCACCCGATGCGTCTTGAGCACTGACAGGATGCACCGCAGGCAGGGGGAGGAACCGTGAGCAGGTGGTCGGAGACGCTCGACGCGCTGATGCGTGAGCGCGGCAGGGCCCTGTACGGGTACGCGTTCGTCCTCACGGGCGACGCCGCCGATGCCGACGACCTGCTCCAGGACGCCCTGGTCCGCGCGTTCAAGCGCGGCCGCGGACCCGAGGACGTCGGCGCCGCGCACGCGTACGTGAAGAGGGCGATTCAGACCGCGTTCATCGACACCCACCGCCGTGCGAGCGTCCGGCCCCGACGCGACGGCCGGGACGCCGACCGCGTGCTCCAGGACCCGACCGCCGCAAGCGCCACGCGCGACGCTCTCCACGAGGCGGTCCTGTCGCTCCCCCCGCGGGAGCGCGCCTGCCTCGTCATGCGGTACTTCGACGGCCTCGCCTCGCCGGCGATCGCGGAGGAGCTGGGCATCTCGGCCGGCACGGTGCGCGGCTACCTCGCTTCGGCGATCGAGAAGCTGCGTCGCACGCACGGCGACTTCGGGCTGGACCCGACCGACGCCCTGGAGGGCGGAGACGAGCACGTGGTGATCACCTCGAAGGGAGGCGCGCGATGAGCAACGAGCTGATGGAGTCCCTCGCGCGGCAGGCCGAGACCGGCGGCGCGCTCTACGACGGGCGCGGCGGCGTGGACGATGCGGTGGTCGCCCCGGCGCGGCGCCGGGTCCGCCGCGCACGAACGATGCGCGCCGCAGGCACGCTCGGCGTCACCGCCCTCGTGCTGGCGGGCGGGGTCGCGGCCGCCCTCGAGTGGCAGGGCCAGCGGGCGGACGTGGCCCCGGCGATCACCGACGTGCCTGACGCGCCCGATGAGGTCACGGGCATCACCTCGGACGACCTCCTCACCGACACGGCGGCGCGCACGCGCGGCGAGACGTTGCCGGGCCAGGCTGCGGCGCTGTGCAGCTACGACGAGACGGCCAATCCGTTCTCCGGCGACGTCGGCGGCGTCGCGTTCAACTGCCCGGCCGTCTGGGTCAGCGACGCTCCGCTGCTCGATCTGTCCGCGAGCGCGACCGTCGAGCCCGACGGGGCCGTCGACGTCACGTGGACGCTCACGAACGTCTCCGACGACGCGCTCGTGGTCGACCGCGACGCGATCACCCTCGGGCTGCTCACCGAGCCGGACGCGATCGTCGAGAGCACCACGGGCGGCGACGACACGACGGTGGCGCTGTCGCTGTGGACGAGCGACTCGGAGCGCTTCGTCTCCGCACAGAGCGGCACCGAGCCCATCTCCCTTGAGCCCGGCGAGACCCTCGACGGCGGGAGCCTGCTGCTGCCGCAGACGTTGGGCGAGACGACAGTCGACGGCATGGTCGAGGCGATGGCGGACGGCCGGCTCGATCCGACCGTGACCCTCCAGGTGCGCATCCCCCCGGCGGGCCTCGGCTGGGCGACCGACGAGCTGTTCCTCGAAACCAGCGCGACGGTGGCGCCGACCGGCACGCTCGATCCCGTCTCGCCGGCATTCGTCGACCTCGAACCCCGCACGCGGGACGAGGTCCGTGCCGACGCCCAGGCCGCGTTCTCGTGCTGGCTCGGCCGCGCGAACCCGCGCACCGGCGACGAGCAGCTCGACGACGGCTACTGGACCAACGCTCAGTGCGACGCGGTGTGGATCCCCGGTGGGCCGCAGGTCGCGCTCACCGACCTCACGCTCACCGAGCGCGACCAGTACAACGACGTCGTCGCGACGTGGACGATCACCAACATCTCCGACCACGACGTCGCGATCGACGCCACGTCCGCGGGCCTCAACATCGACCTGGGCGACGTCGGCGGCATCACGATGAGCGGCGGCACCACCATCGGGTGGACGGGCTGGTCGGAGGACGGGACCCGCCGCTACGTGGACCTGCCCGCCGTCACGGAGCCGGTGAGGCTCGGCCCCGGCGGAGAGCTCTACGGAGAGCACCACTTCATGCAGGAGCCTGGGTTGAAGAAGGCCTCGATCACCCTGACGGTGCGCGTGGTGCGCGACGACGACAGCAACGGCGACCGCGAGCTCTTCCTCGAGGTGCCCTGGAACGGCTGAGCCCTGGGCACCCGCGGCCCCCGGTGGGAGAATCGGAGGCAGCGAAGGGTGTGAGCCGTGAGGAGCTGGGCGAGGACGCTCGACGCGACGATGCGCGCGTCCGGTCCGGACCTGCTCGCCTACGCCGAGCGCCTCACCGGCGACCCCGACGTGGCCGCCACGCTGCTCGAGGACGCGCTCACGCGCACCTTCGGTCGCGGCCGCGCGCCCGAGACGCGGGACGATGCGCGGGTGGCCGTGCGCGACGCGCTCCGCCGCGCCGCGGTCCGGCGGACGACCCCGGACTCCCCCGCCGTCGAGGAGACGGACCCGTTCGTGCCGCCCGAGGCGACCGGCGCATCGTCCACCCGCGACACGCTCGCCCTGCTCGCCCCGCGCGAGCGCGCCGTCCTCGCGATGCGGTACGCGGACGGGCTCGCCGTGCCGGCGATCGCCGCGAGCGCGGGCCTGCACGAGGGCGCCGTCCGGGAGGCGCTCACCGGCGCGGTGACGCGCCTGCTCGCCGCGCATCCGCGGCTCGGCCTGCGGCTCGAGGACGCCCTGGAGGGAGGGACGCTCGACAGCGCGACGGTCGCCGTGGGCGGGCGACCGTGAGCGCCGAGCTGCTCCGCGCGCTCGAGCCCGAGGCCGAGCACGACGGTGCTGCGTGCGACGGGATCGCCGCGCGCGCGACCGTCCGCGTGCGCCGACGCCGGCGCCTCCGGCTGGCGGGCTACTCGGCGGCGGGCGCGGCGCTCATCGCCGTCGCGGGCATCGTGGCGGTCGGCGGCACGTCGGACCCGACCGCGCCCCCGGCGGCCACCGTCGCGGACACACCCGCGGTGCAGGCGTCGCAACCGGGCACCGGGGTGATCTACGGCGAGGAGCTGCTGCAGGGCGCCGCGTCGAGGATCCGGCCGTCGGACCGCACGCCCGCGCGCCAGGCGGCGGTCGCCTGCCGCAGCACCACCGAGCCCGATCGCGCCGAGGCCTGCCGGGCGCTGTGGGTGGGCGACGAGACGCTGCTGGCGGTCGACGCCGACGAGACGCTGATGACGCTGCACGCGACCGACCGCCTCGTGCGCGTCGACATCCGGTGGACCGTGCGCAACGTCGGCTCGCGGCCGCTGCTGCTCGACCGCGGCGACCTCATGGTCGCGCTGGTGATGGAGCCGGATCGGGTCGCCGACGACGCCGAGCCGACCGCGGTCGACGCCGCGACGTTCCGCGGCGCGTCCCTGTGGGCGAGCGATCGCGAGCGCCTCGCGCTCAACCTCGGGCGCACGTCGCTGGAGCGGCTCGAGCCTGGGTCCGCGATGCGCGGCTGGGCGACCTTCACGGCGGAGGCCCCCGCGACGGGCGAGGCCGCTGACCCGCTGTGGGAGCTGGCCGCGGGCGCGACCGCCGGCACCCTGACGGTGCAGGTGGGCGTCCCGCACTCCCGGACGGCGCAGACCGCGTCCGCCGACGTCATCGCGGAGGCCTCGCTCACCGTCGAGTCGTTCGCGCAGGCGATCGCCGCCGACCACCTCATGGCCTCCTTCACCCCGCGCGCGCGAGGAGAGACGGCGGGCGCCGACCGCCAGGCCGCGCTGCTGTGCGACGTGCCTCGGGGCATGCGCTCGTCGACCTTCGAGAACTACAACATCCCTTACCAGGCGCGACAGGTCGCGTGCGAGCCCGGGTGGGTCGACGGACCCGTGCTCGCCGACAGCGGCACCGCCGAGCTGCGCGCCGGCACCCCCGCGAGCACGCTCGTGTGGGAGGTCACGAACGTCTCCGGCCAGACGCTGCAGCTGTCGCGGCTCCAGGTGCTCATCGAGGCGGAGGCGGGCACGCTCCGGCGCAAGGGCGACGGGCTCACGTTGCTCGGCACGGCGGTCGTCACGCCGAGCAGCGCGTGGCTCGCGGACGGCCGGCGCACCGCCTGGCTCACCAACGTCTTCTACGACTATCCGCTGCTCGCCGACGCGACGATCGGCGGCCGCGAGCGGCTGTTCCCCGGCATGCTGTCGTCGGACGTGATCGTCGACGTCGACGCGATCATCGGCTCGCTCGGGAACGCCGGACAGGCCACCGCCGTGGCGGCGGTGCCGTTCCTCGACGACCCGTCGCACGTGCTGCTGCTCGAGACGCCGCTGGCGCCCCTCATCGAGCCGTTCGCGTCGCCGTAGTCGGGCGAGCCCCCTGTCGCTCCCTCCGGCCGCGTGCCAGACTCGCTCCCGTAGCAGGGAGGTCGGGTGAGCGCACGGACGCGGATGCTGCACGCGGTGCTGCGCGAGCACGGTCGCGACCTCTACGCCCGCGCGCTGCTCCTCACCGGGGACGATGCGGCGGCCGCGGACCTCGTCGAGCGGGCCCTGGCCACGGGGCTCGGCCGCGGGCACCTGCCCGAGACCGCCGAGGAGGCGGACGCCCGGGTCAGGGACGCGCTGCATCGTGCCTTCCGCGGCCTGCGGGGCGACGAGCCGCCGCTCCCGGACCTCGACGATGCCGCCGCCGACGGCGCGGTCGGGGGCGACCCCGACATCCGCGTATCCCTGCGCCTGCTCCCCCGACGCGAGCGCGTCGCGATCGTGCTGCGCTACGTCGACGGCCTCGCCGCCACCGCGATCGCGCGGCAGCTCGACGCACCCCTCAAGGCCGTGCGCGCCGACCTCGAGGCGGGGGCGCGGACGCTGGCGGAGGCGTGCCCGGACCTGCCCATCGACATCGACGACGCGGTCGAGGGCGGCATGGAGGAGGCCCTCGCGGTCACGCTGGACGGCGCGCGATGAGCGCCGGGCTGGCCGCGGCGCTCGCGCGCGAGGAGAACCGCGGACGCGCGGCAAGCGAGGACGCGATCCTCGGGATCGAGGCCGCGGCGCTCGCCCGGCTGAGGCACGTGCGGACGATGCGGAGCGCGGCCGTCGCGGCGGGCTCGGCCGTGGTGGTGGGCGTGGCGGCGTGGGCGATCACCTCGACGACGGAGCCCTCGACGCTCGCGGCGCCCACGTCGGCCATCGTCACCGACGCGCCCTCGCCCACCCCCGACACCGGCACCGATCTCGCCGACGACGGCTTCGACTCCTACCTCGCCACGGCCGACCTGTCGGCCGAGGCGCTCATCGCGGGCTCGACGCCCCGCGTCCTGGGCGAGGAGCCGGACACCCCTCGCCAGGCCGCCCTGCTGTGCGAGATGGACCCCGACATCAATCCCTGGCGCGGCGCCACGGCGACGACGTCGACTCTCACGGAGACGAAGGCGTGCGAGGCCGTCTGGGTGGGCGACGGGCCGGTGTGGACGCCCGACTTCGTCACCTCGCGGCTCGTGTCCCGCGCGGGCGACTACGAGGCGACCGTCGCGCTCGACTGGGTCCTCCAGTGGAACGCGCCGTCGTCGTCGACGCTCACCATCGACCAGGCCGCCATCAGCGCCACCCTCGCCACGGAACCCGACACGATCTCGGCGCCCGGGCTCCGGACACGGGGCGCCTACGTGGGCGAGTCGCTGTGGGTGTCGCCCACGCAGCGCCTCGCGGTGATGGGCAACGCGACGAGCCCGGTGGTCATGGACCCCGCCTACAGCGCGGTGATCGGCGGCGTCGAGATCACGACGCAAGGTCCCGGCTCGACCCTCCACTCCCAGGCCCTGTGGGCGATCGCCGCGCGCGAGGCGACGCCGCAGGTCGTGGTCCAGGTCAGGGTGCCGCCCACCGGCGAGGCGGGCGCGCAGGAGCTCATCCTCGAGATCGAGCTCGAGCCCGAGAACGGCCTGTGGGGCAACGGCGACCTCGCCGGGCTGCCCGCCGAGGATCTCATGGCCGGCGCCGAGCCGCGCTCCCGGGACGATGCGGCTCGCCCGGATCGCCAGGCCGCCTCGGTGTGCGAGCTGCCCGACGCGCTGCGGGCGCGCACCACCTACATCGGCAGCGAGTGGTCGCCCGAGATCGACGTGCTGGAGTGCGACCCGGTCTGGCTCGGCGACCCGCTGTTCGCGGCCCAGGCGCAGGACGCGACCGCGCTCGAGGGCATGCCCGCCACCTACGTCCAGTGGCTGCTCACCAACACCGCCGGCGACGCGGTCCGCGCCGGCGTCCCCATGCTGCTCGTCGAGACGCGCCCCGCAAGCGACGCCACCGCCGGCGACCTCACGATGTTCGACAGCCTCGCGGTCGCGCCGAGCGCGTGGACGGCCGACGGGCACCGCATGGTCCCGCTGAGCGACATGGTCGGCTCGATCTTCACGCAGCACGTCCAGCCCGGGAACTACCTGTCCAACGCCGCGAACATGAGCGCCGAGGCGTGGATGCTCGGCCCCGAGCGCGATCCCGACCGGGTGCGGCGCGCCCTCGCGAACGGCGCGCAGACCACCTCGCTGGTGACCGTGCCGTTCCGCGACGACGACTCGCGCGTCCTCGTGCTCGAGGTGCCGATGGGCGACACGCTGTCGTCGGACTCCCCGTAGGAGTCGCGAGCCTCGCGGAAGCGTCGTTCAGCTCCTTGCAGCGGGTGTGCGGTGGGCGCGCGAGGCGCGGGATGGGCTCAATCCACCTGGCTGCCGTTGAGCTCCGCCCGATGCTCGCGCCAGCCCGGCAAGTGGCGGTCCATCACGGCGTAGAAGCCGGGCCCGTGGTTGCCCTCGATGAGATGGGCGAGCTCGTGCACCACCACGTACTCGACCAGGTGGTGGTCCTTACGCGCGAGCTCGACGCTGAACGTCACCGACCGCTTCGCCTTGTTGCAGCTGCCCCACCGCGTGTGCATGATCCGCATGCGCCAGGTCGGATAGGGCACGCCCATGCGCGGCACCCACTCGTCGAGCATCGCTTGCAGCAGGGGGCGCAGCTCGCGCCGCAGCGCGTCGGCCTCGGGCCCGGGCGCGAGCGGGGCCGGGTGGTCGAGCGCCTCGACCTGCTTGGCAGCGATCCACGCCGCCTTGGACCGCACCCAGGCGTCGATGTCGCGCTGCGGCATCCGTAGCGGGGCGCTCACGCGCACCTCGCCGGTCCCCTGCCGCACGACCATGCGCACGTTCTTCATGCGCTTGCGCGTGAGCGTGTACGGCGGGACGGGGCCTGACATGCGAGAAGCGTACGTGCGGGCTCCGACGGCGATCAGCCCTCGGGCGCGGGCACGACCTCGCGGGTCCAGCCGTGCGGGTCCTCCGCGCGGCCGTACTGGATGTCGGTGAGGCGAGCGCGCATCGTCTCCGCGACGGACGGGCTGTCGTCCTCGCCGCGGGCCGGCACCGACACGTCGAGGTCGTCCGAGACCAGGCGTGCGATCGGCGTGACGACGGCGGCGGTGCCGCACGCGAACAGCTCGACGATCTCGCCGGACTCCATGCCCTCGACGAGCTCGGTCAGCGCGATGTCGCGCTCCTCGACGGCGCGGCCCTCGTCGCGCAGCAGCGTGAGGATCGAGTCGCGGGTGACGCCCGGGAGGATCGTGCCGGTGAGGCGCGGGGTGAGCACGGAGCCGTCGGCGCGCACCGCGACGAGGTTCATGCCGCCGAGCTCCTCGACGTAGGTGTCCTCGCGCGCGTCCAGGAACAGCACCTGCGAGCAGCCGTGGTCCTTGGCCTCCTTCTGCGGAAGCATGCTCGCGGCGTAGTTGCCCGCGGTCTTGGCGTCCCCGGTGCCGCCCGCGTTGGCGCGGTGGTAGCCGCGCGAGACCCAGATGGACACGCCCTCGCCGTCGCCGCCCATGTAGGCGCCCACCGGCGAGGCGGTGACGAGCAGGTCGACCTCGGCGGCCGGCTGGACGAGCAGGCTCGCCTCCGTCGCGACGACGACCGGGCGCAGGTAGAGGCTCGCGCCGTCGGTGCCGGGCACCCAGTTCTGGTCGACCTCGACCAGGCCCTCGACCGCCGCGAGGAAGTCCTCCTCCGCGAGCTCGGGCAGCGCCATGCGGCGGCAGCTCGCCGCGAGGCGGGCGGCGTTGGCCTCGGGCCGGAACAGGTGGATCGAGCCGTCGGCCCACCGGTACGCCTTGAGCCCCTCGAACACCTGCTGCGCGTAGTGCAGCACGGCGGCGGCGGGGTGCATGGGGATGGGGGCCAGCGGGACGATGCGGCGGTCGGCCCAGCCCTCACCCTCGCGCCACGTCGCGCGGGCCATGTGGTCGGTGAAGACCTTGCCGAAGACGGGGTCCTCCATCGCCAGCCAGCGCTCCTCGTCCGTCGCGGGGCGACGGTTGGGGATGACGGTGAACGATGCGGTGGGCGCCTGCGTCTCCATGGGGCGAGGATAGACCCGTCCCGGGATCACCCGCGGGACTCGGGCCTCAGGCGGGGCGCGATCTCCGCGAGGTCGTCGAGCGTGCCGTCGGCGACGGCCCACACGAGGTCGAACGCCTCCCCTTGCGACATCCGCACGCGGAAGCCGTTGAACCCCACGAAGACCACGGTCGCAAGCCAACCGAGCCGCTTGTTGCCGTCGGCGAGCGCGTGGTTGTTCACCAGCGAGTGGAGAAGGGCGGCGGCCTTGAGGTCGAGCGTCGGGTACGCGTCCACGCCCATCAGCGTCGTGGCGGGCCGCGCGAGCGCGGACTCGAGCAGCCCCACATCGCGCACGGGTCCGAGACCGGCCACGCGGACCATCTCGAGGAGCTCGTCGAGCTCGATGTAGCCCGTCACGTGCCGTTACTCGCTGCCGAGGCGTGCGAGCGTCTCGCTCCACTCGTCGAGCGCCTCGTCGGTGAGGGTCGCGAGGCGGTTGCGGCGGCTCACCTTCTCCGCGCGTTCCAGGACCGCGCGCCGCACGATCTCCTGACGCGAGAGCCCCTCCTCGCGCACGAGCAGCTCGAGCGCCTCCTCGAGCACGGAATCCGTCCGCAATGTCATCGCCATCGTCCGACGGTATCACCGTGGTATCACTCGGGCGCGGGCCGTCCGCCCGTGAGGAGCGTGCCGACGACGACCGCCGCGGCGTGCACCCCGAACAGCAGCGGCGCCCCGAGCACCCAGTACAGCGGCAGCGCCGCCAGCAGGATGAGGGTGCGGGCGATCAGCGTGGGCACGCGGCGCACCGGGCGGCGCGCCTTGGGCGAGAGGAACGTGCCCCAGAAGACGGCGACCGCGATCGGCAGCGCCGCGGCGAGGGCCCAGCTGAGCGGGCCGTCGAAGCGCGCGAGCGGCCACCACGCGAGGGCGAACAGGAGCGACAGCTCCGCGAGGAACACGAGGGACGCGCCGAACCATCTCACCTGGTCAGCATGGCACCGCGCGCGACGCTGCGGCTAGAGCTGGATGCGCCCCGGCCGCGCGGCCGGACCCTTCTCCTCCGGCGCGGGCCCCTCGGCCGGGGCCGGGGCGCCGAGGTTGGCGGCGGTCGCATCGGCGAGGTCGGCGAGCGGGATCGCGTGGTCGATGCGGGCCCAGTTGCGGCGGAAGTCCGCGGCGATCGCGGCCTCGAGGTCGCGCTCGACCGCGCGCGCAGCGCTCTTGCCGGAGTCGCCGCCCTCGTGGCGGGCGGTCGCGAGCCGGGTCGCGGCGGCCAGGCGCAGGTCGCGCACGGTCCACCAGTGGTCGACGAACGCGTCGCGGGCGTCGTGCAGCAGCTGCTGCGCGCGGCGGTAGCGGACGATCTCCGAGACCACCGCATCGTCCTTGGTCATCGAGGCCTGCGCCTCGGGGTTGTCGATGCGCGGGATGACGTCCGCGGGCGTGGGGTCCTTGAGGATGGCCTGACGGGCGAGCTTGACGACGAGCTTGTGCTCGAGGGTCTGGGGAGCGTCCGCCATGACGGTCTCGAGCCGCATGTCGAGCGCGCGTCCGCGGACCGTCATGTCCTCGAGCGCGCGGGTGATCTCGAGCAGCATGTCGATCGCGGGGACCGCCTCGCGCTGCCGGGCTGTGCCGCGCTCGAGCCGGGCGACCTGCTCGCGCAGGCCGCGGGTGATCTCCTCCGGCGGGACCAGGGAGGTGGGGTCCTTCGGCAGCGGCGGGATGAGGAGGTCGTGCGCGCTCGACAGCGCGACGGGCGCCTCCTCCGCGAAGAGCCGGCGCCGCATGCGCCGCTCCTCGACCCGGCGGGACAGGTCGAGGAAGCCTCCCACCGCCGCGCCCGCGAAGAGCGCGACGATCAGGCCGGGGACCAGGAACGACCAGTCGATCGACATGGTTCGAATCTAGGGCAGCCCGAGGGCCCCGACCAGGGACCCTGGTAGGAGGGACGATGCGAGGGTCTCCCCCGCATCGTCAGTCCAGGGGCGTCAGGCGACGGGCTGCACGCCCAGCTCGTCGAGCAGCGTGAGGATGCGGCCGCGGATCTCGTCGCGGATGGGGCGGACGGACTCGATGCCCTGGCCGGCCGGGTCGTCGAGCTTCCAGTCCTCGTAGCGCTTGCCCGGGAAGTAGGGGCACACGTCGCCGCAGCCCATGGTGATGACCACATCGGAGGCCTGCACGGCGTCCGTGGTGAGCACCTTCGGGCTCTCCTCGCGGATGTCGATGCCCTCCTCGAGCATCGCCTCGACGGCGACCGGGTTGATCTGGTCGGCCGGCATGGAGCCCGCGGAGCGGACCTCGACGGCGCCGCCGGACAGGTGGCGCAGGAAGCCGGCGGCCATCTGGGAGCGGCCCGCGTTGTGGACGCAGACGAACAGGGCGGAGGGCTTGGTGTCGGTCATGCGGATGCCTTTCGGGTCGGGGGCAGGGTGAGGTCGGGAAGGATGTCGCCGAGCAGGCCGCGGATGCGCGCGTCGATGTCGTCGCGGATCGCGGCCACGCCCTCGGCGCTGGCGAGGGCGGGGTCCCCCACCTGCCAGTCCTCGTAGCGCTTGCCGGGATAGAGCGGGCACACGTCGCCGCAGCCCATCGTGATGACGACGTCGGAGGCGCGCACCGCGTCGTCGGTGAGCGGCTTGGGGAACGCGGCCTCGTCGCTGCCGAGCTCGTCGAGGTGGACACGGACCTTGTCGTGGACCGATGCGGCGGGCATCGACCCGGCCGAGCGGACGACCACGCGGTCGCCCGCGTAGTGGTGCAGCAGCGCGGCCGCGAGCTGCGAGCGGCCCGCGTTCTGGACACAGACGAACAGCACCTGAGGCGGGTAGTCGCCCGCGGGCGCGTCCGTCTTGCGGATGTCCTCGAGGCGCTGCCACGCGAAGTGGCGGGTGAGCGGCACGAGGTGCTGGCGGATCGCGGCGCGGCGCGCGAGGCCGGTGTAGGACTCGCGGACCACGCGCTCGACCAGCGTGGGGGCGATCTCCGGGAAGCGCTCCGTGAGGCTCGCGATCACCGCGGCGAGGGCACGATCGACGTTCTCGAGCTCGATGTCGTGCGTGGCACGGTCGGCGCCGGCCGCGGGGACGAGGGTCTCGAGGAGCCCGCGCACCGCCGGCTGGTAGGGCTCGGCGACGCTGTAGTAGACCCAGGTGCCGCGCCGCTCGGAGGCGACGAGCCCGGCGTCCTTGAGCGTCTTGAGGTGGTGCGACACGGTCGGGCCGCTGACCTCGGCGAGCTCGGTGAGGTCGCACACGCAGGCCTCGCCCTTCGGCGCGGACGCGATGAGCGCGATCATGCGGAGGCGCAGCGGATCGGCGACGGCCTTGAGGACGGTCGCCGCCCGATCGGCGAGCTCCGGGGCGATCGTGTGCGCCTCGACGTGCGTCGCGACGCAGCTGTCGTGCTCCGGGTGGGTGGCGGTGGGGGTGGACACGGCGGGCTCCCTCCGTTGGGATCCTTATGCGGATTCGCCGGCCAACGCCGGCTGGGCCTCGAGGTCGTCGAGGGTGTCGAGGTGGTGCTGGGCGTCGAGGGCGGCGGCGCAGCCGGACCCGGCGGCGGTGATGGCCTGGCGGTAGCGGTTGTCGACCAGGTCGCCGCAGGCGAACACGCCGTCGACGTTCGTCGCGGTGGTGCGGCCCTGGACCAGGACGTAGCCGGCCTCGTCGAGGTCGATCACGTCCTTGACCAGCTCGGAGCGGGGCTCGTGCCCGATCGCGACGAACAGGCCCGTCGCGGCCAGGGTGGAGTCCTCGCCGGTGACACGGTTGCGGACCTTGACTCCTTCGAGCTTGGTGTCGCCGTCCAGGCCGGTGACCTCGGAGTTCCACACGAACTCGATCTTCGGGTCCGCCATCGCCCGGTCGGCCATGATCTTCGAGGCCCGCAGCTCGTCACGACGGTGCACCAGGTACACCTTCGACGCGAACCGCGTCAGGAACGTGGCCTCCTCGACCGCGGAGTCGCCACCACCGACCACCACGACGGTCTGGTCGCGGAAGAAGAACCCGTCGCACGTCGCGCACCACGACACACCCTTGCCCGACAGGCGCTTCTCATCCTCGAGACCCAGCTCACGGTAGGCCGACCCCGTGGCCAGGATGACCGCCTTCGCGGTGAACTCGCCCGACATGCCGGTCACGACCTTCTTGACCGGACCCTCGAGGTCCAGGCTGGTGGCGTCGTCGAAGATCACCTCGGCACCGAAACGCTCGGCCTGCGCCTGCAGCGTCTCCATCAGCTCCGGACCCTGGATGCCCTCCACGAAGCCGGGGAAGTTCTCCACCTCGGTGGTGTTCATCAAGGCACCACCGGCCGTGATCGACCCCGCGACCACCAACGGATGCAAACCCGCACGCGCGGCATAGATGGCAGCGGTGTACCCGGCAGGGCCGGAACCGACGATGATGAGCTGGCGCTGATTCGACATGCCTCTATATAGACATACATCTAATCAGAGCGCAAGCGCGGTCACCGGATGTTCACCCGGCCCGCGCATCGTCCCTCTAGGAGGTGCGTGCGGAGAGGAGCTCGGTGACGCGCGCGGCGGTGGGCACGAGGCCCGCGAGGACCACCTCGTCGTCGACCACGAGGCCGGGGGTGCGCATGATGCCGTAGGCCGCGATCTCGCCGTAGTCCGTCACCTTCTCCACCGTGGCGGAGAGGCCGAGACCGTCGACGGCCTCGCGGGTGACGCGCTCGAGGTTGGCGCAGTTCGCGCAGCCGGGGCCGAGGATCTTGATGTGCATGGCGGTGCCCTTTCTCAGAGGATGGCGTTGAAGAGGTAGCCGACGGCGATGATGCCGAGGGCGACGATGCCGACGAAGGTCGCGATGAGGCGGGGCTTGAGGACCCGCTTGAGCAGGATGGTCTCGGGCAGGCTGAGCGCGACGGTCGCCATCATGAAGGCGAGCAGCGTGCCCATGGGGACGCCCTTGGCGAAGAGGACGTCGACCAGCGGGAGGATGCCGGCGGCGTTGGAGTACAGCGGGATGCCGAGGCCGACGGCGACCAGGACGCCGAACGGGTTGTCGGCGCTCGCGTGCGCGGCGAACCACTCGGCGGGCACCCAGCCGTGGATCGCGGCGCCGAGGCCGATGCCCACGAGCAGGTAGGGCCAGATCTTGCGCAGGATCGCACCGACCTCCTCGACGCCCATGCGGATGCGGTCGTCCCACGTGAGCCCGTAGGCGGGGTCGAGAGGCTTGCCGCGCAGCGTGGTCTCGAAGACGAACGGCTCGACGTACCTCTCGAGCTTGAGGCGGCCGATGACCCAGCCGGCGACGATCGCGATCGTGAGGCCCGCCGCGACGTAGAGGAGCGTCGGACCGATGCCGAAGAGGCCCAGCAGCAGGGCGATCGCGATCTCGTTGACCAGGGGGCTGGCGATGAGGAAGCTCATGGTGACGCCGAGGGGCACGCCGGCGGCGACGAAGCCGATGAACGCGGGCACCGCGGAGCACGAGCAGAACGGGGTGACGACGCCGAGGCCCGCGGCGAGCACGTTGCCCACGCCCTCCCGCTTGCCGCCGAGCAGCGCGCGCGTGCGCTCGACGCTCATGAACGAGCGGAGCACGGTGACGGCGAAGATGATGCCCGTGAGCAGCAGCAGGATCTTGACGCTGTCGTAGAGGAAGAAGTGGACCGCTCCCCCGGCGCGCGAGTCGAGGTCGACCCCGAGCGCGTCGCCGAGCAGCCAGTCCCAGAAGGGGAGGTTGACGGAGTAGAGCGCCCACCACGCGAGCGCGGCGGCCCCGAGCGTCACGCCCCGGCGGAGGCCGGGGTGCCCGGTCCGAGTGGGAGCGTCGGCGGTCATCGCGCGCTCGTCAGCGGGAGGGCGTCGATCGGTGCCGGCAGGGCCGCGGCCAGACGGTCGAGCGCGCCGTCGGTGAGGGCGTAGTCGATCCAGCGGCCGCGGCGCGTGCCCTCGATGAGGCCGGCGTCGCGCAGCTTCTTGAGGTGGTAGCTCAGCAGGTTGCCGGGGATCTCGGGATCGGTGACGAGGTTGCAGACGCAGGACGGCCGCACGGCCAGCTGCGCGACCAGCTGGAGGCGGATGGGGTCGGCGACGGCGGAGAGCAGCGCCGCGTCGGCGACGTACTGTTCAGGAAGTCTTGAACCAATCACCCTTGAAGCATCGCCCCGCGGGCGCGCCGATTCCCGGGACCGTGGTCCCGATTCTGGTGCGTCGCCTCAGGGCGCGCTACATCCGCGTGGTGCGCAGGTCGTCGAGCCGCAGCCAGGCGCGGTGCTCGGCGAGGGTGACGAGGTGCTGGTGGACCACCGCGGTGGCGGCGAGCTTGTCGTACGACTCGCGCACCAGTCGCTGGATCAGCTGGCGGTCGAACTCGATGAAGTGCTCGGCGAGGTGGGTGACGGCGTCGTCGAGCGCGCGATCGACGTGCTCGTGGACCTTCTCCCTGTCGAAGTGGTTCGCAGGCGTGATGGTCATGGCGATCTCCCTTCCGCGCCGTTGCGGGGGTGCCGGCCGCCGGGTCGGGGCCCGTCGCGTTTACCTTCTGTTCATCTTCTCACCGCGAGCGGGGCGCACTCAATGGCGAAACCCGGTGCCGCATCGTCCCTCCTGCTAGGGCGAGGGAACGAAGGTGACGTGGTCGAGCAGCAGCGCGAAGTTGCGCCAGACCTCGTCCTCCGACGTGCCGTGGTCCGAGGTCGCGCGAACCTCCCAGGAGCGGTCGCCGGCGTCGACGACGAGGAGCGGGTCGGGCGAGGCGGCGGGGTCCCAGCGGGCGTCGAGTGAGCCGTCCGGCCAGTCGAAGGACTGCCAGCCGTCCGCCTCGCCCGCCGTGGCGGGCACGATCTCGTAGGTGTAGACCGCGATGACGCAGATGTCACGGGATCGCTCGAAGTCGCCCGAGTCTCCGGTGCCGGTGTAGACGCACACGCGGTACCCGGCGCCGGTCTGCTCGACCTTGACCCAGTCGTCCTGCACGACCTCGATGCCCTCCTGCGCGGCGGCGTCGCGGGCCGCCGAGGCCTGTGCGCTCCTCACGACCTGCCACGCGACCAGCACGGCCGACGCGGCGATCACCGCGATGGCCACGACGAGCCATCGCCGGTCGGCCCGCCTCACGCGCGGCGGCACCGGCGGCCCGTCGATCGGGAACTCCTTCTCCACGTCATCCCCCTTCCGGCGGCGCAAGGCCGCCACCCGCGCATCGTCCCTACAGCGCCGGCACGAAGACGATGACCTGCTGGAGCCCGTCCCAGGCCTCGAAGAGCGCGTCCCAGCGCTTGTCCGCGTCGATCTCGCCGATGCCGACCCCGCCGAGCGTCACCATCCACTGCGCATCGCCGGTATCGATCAACAGCGGGCCGTTGTCGCCGTCGTGCGCGTAGGCGTCGACGCCCGGCCACGGGTACGCCAGCCACCCGGGCTCGCCCGACGGGTCCTCGGTCGCGGGCGTGATCACGTAGGTGGCGCCCGAGAGCTGCGAGACCGTGCCCACCGTCTCGGACACGAAGAGCTGGTAGCCGCCGTCGGGGGGCTCGGTGACCGTGACGATGTCGGTCGCGTCCGCCTGGATGAGTATGCCCTCCGCGGCCATCGCGTCACGCGCGTCGGCGTCGACCGGATCGGTGAGCGCGTTCCACGCGAACACGGCGAAGGCTGCGACAGCTGCCATGGCGAGAAGTGCGGGCCAGATCCGGTTGCGACGGTCGAGCCGCGCGACACCGTCTCCCCCGTCGGTGACGCCGCCGATCGCCGGGTCCGCCGGCCCCTGGTCCTGATGCGCCGACGGCTGCTGCCCTGCGATCATCGCTACCCCCCTGGTAATGAGGTAACTCTACCGACGCGGCGCAGATCGCCGGCTAGGACGCGGGCACGAACTCGATCGCGTCGCGCAGCTCGTAGAAGGCGGCGTGCGCGGCCTGCGTGCTCTCGTTGCCGTCGAGGGACGTGATGAGCACCTGCCACACGTGGTCGCCCGTGTCGAGGACGAGCGCGGGGCGCGGGTCGAAGCTCTCGCGGGCCTCGACGCCGGACGTCCAGTAGATCGCCGCCCAACCGTCCGCCGCGTCCGCGGCGGTCGCCGTGATGCTGAAGGCGTACCCGGTCAGGGTGGGGTCCGACGAGAGGGCGATGGCGACCGCGAAGCCGTCCTCGCTCTCGCTGACGGTGACGCGGTCCGAGTGCTCGGGAACCACCACGATGCCCTCCGCGGCTGCCGCCTCGCGGGCCGCCGAGTCGTCGCCGGTCACAGCGCTCCACCACAGGACGACGGCCGCGATCACCAGGACCGCGGCGACCGCGAGGATCCAGGACCGTGTGCGGCTCGCGTCCGCACCCTCACCGTGGGCCGTGACGCCCGCGAGCCGCGGATCCGACGGACCCTGACCCTGATGCGCCGACGGCTGCTGCCCCGCGATCATCGCTACCCCCCTGGCAATGAGGGAACTCTACCGATGCGCGGGCCGTCAGGCCTGCCGGACGCGCTCGACCGTCGGGAGGATCGCCTCGAGCTCCTCGCGGGTGGTGCGCTTCGTGTACGCCGGGGTGTCGCGTTCGACCTTCCACGACTCCGCGAGCGTGCCGACGTCGACCGTGTCGAAGCCGATGGCATCGATGAAGGACGCGACGAGGTGCTTGGCGGCGGTGTCGTCGCCGGCGATGGGGAGCGCGCGGCGGTCCTTGGTGCCGGCCGGGCTGCCGTGCTCGGAGATCTCGGCCGCGTAGATGTTGTTGAACGCCTTGACGATGTGGGCGCCCGGCGCGAGGTCCTGGAGCAGCTGCGAGGTCGTCTTGCTGTTGTCGTCGAGCGCGGCGATGCGGCCGTCGCGCTGCGGGTAGTAGTTGTTGGCGTCCATGACCACCTTGCCCGCGAGCGCGTCGGCGGGGATCTCGTCGATCTTGCCCAGCGGCACCGCGACGAGCACGAGGTCGCCGCGATGGGCCGCCTCGGCGGAATGCGCGGCGCTGGCGCGGGGCCCGAGCTTGTGGACGAGCGGCGCGAGCGTGGCGGGACCGCGCGAGTTGGACAGGACGACGTCGTAGCCGGCCCGCACCGCCGCGGCTGCGACGTTGGAGCCGATGCGACCGGAACCGATGATGCCGATGGTGGTCATGATGGCCGGAACCCCCTTCCTCCCGAGGGTATTCCGTCGAGACGATGCGGGAGCGGCGGGACGATGCGGGGCTAGCTTCCGGCCGCGGCTTGCGGCAAGCTGCGGGGATGGTCGAAGACAGCGAGGTCGTCCGCGCGCGCATCTTCCAGGACGTGATGCAGGCGAGCGACGAGGGCACGAAGCCGCTCCACCGCGACTGGTTGCTCAACTACTCGATCGACGGCGAACGCCTCCCGCTGATCGACCCGCAGGGCCGCGGCATCCGCAATCCCGCGGACTGGTCGCGGACGCTGTCGATCACCACCGTCGAGAACGGCCGGTATCCCGACCGCGAGGTGCAGCCCGGCGTATGGCAGTACCCGTTCTGCGTCAACAAGCATGGCGCCGTCGACGCCTCCAACAACAAGCTGTTCACCGCGCAGCGCGACGGAGTCCCGGTCCTCTACTTCTACAAGCCGATGGCATACACCTACCTTCCCGTCGGCATGGTCGCCGCCGTGGCGCGGGACGACTCTGCGCGCGAGTTCACGATCGCACTGACCGAAGGGCGTGTGCACGCCAACGAGTTCGCCTCGCCAATCGAACGCGAATGGGCCCAGGCTGTGGTCGAGCGGCGGCTGCACCAGCCAAGATTCCGCGCGATCGTGATGTCCGCGTACGGGTCGCGATGCGCGATCTGTGCGCTTCCCGACGCGGCACTTCTCGACGCCGCGCACATCCGTGCCGACAAGGACCCGAACGGACAGCCTGTGGTCGAGAACGGCCTCGCGCTCTGCTCAATCCACCACCGCGCGTACGACCACAAGCATCTGGGCATCGACGAGGATCTGCGGCTGCACGTGCGCAGCGACGTGCTCGCGATCACCGACGGGCCCGTCTGGGAGCACGCGCTGCAGCGACTCCCCGGGCAATCACTGGCGGTCGTCCCGCGATCACGCCGCGATCGCCCCGACCCCTATCGACTGGGCCTCACCTTCAAGGAGTTCCTCGCAGGCGCATAGACCTGCCCCAGAACGCGCCTCGTCGCTCGTGCCTATGCTCCGAATGTGACCAGCGACGGTTCATGGGCCTCGACCCCGGGCGTCGAGCGCTCGATGCGCGGCAACAAGAAGCGCGACGCCAAGCCCGAGCTCGCCGTCCGCCGCCTCGTCCACGCTTCCGGCCTCCGCTACCGGGTCGCCGCGACCCCCATCAAGGGCGTGCGCCGCACCGCGGACCTGCTCTTCCGTCCGACCAAGGTCGCCGTCTTCATCGACGGCTGCTTCTGGCACTCCTGCCCGATCCACGCCACGAGCCCCAAGGCGCACAGCGACTACTGGCTGCCCAAGCTCGAGCGGAACCGGGAGCGCGATGCAGAGACCACCAGCACCCTGGAGGCAGCCGGCTGGCTGGTGCTGCGGTTCTGGGAGCACGAGGATCCGGCCGAGGTCGCGGATGCCGTCATCACGACAGTGCGCGAGCGCCGCGACCGGATCGGCACGCCGAACCACTAGCGCATTGACCGCTTCACCAGGCACGATGCCCCCATGGCTCAGTGGACGCGGCTCGTGGGGGCGCTGTCGCTCGCGGTGCGCATCGCGCTCGCGCTCGGCGCGCTGCTCGTCGTCGCGAGCGTCCCCGAGCAGCTGCGGACCTGGGACGACCCGAGCTCGAGCGTCATCCCGGCCGAGCGGACTATGCCCAAGGAGGCCAACTGGATCCTCGGCGCCGTGATGCTCGCGGCCGCGCTCGCGCTCGTGCTCGGATGGCTCGTGCGCCGCACGCGCTCCGCCGGCAACCGCCGCGCGGTCGCGACGTGGCACGTCGCCGCGTGGGTCACCGTCGTCGGGATGGCCGCGTGGATCGCCGTCCTGTCCGTGTCGCAGTGGATCGCGGCGCAGCCGAGCGACGCCGTCATCGGCATGGGCGCGCCGGGCCAGCTGTGGGACGCCGTGATCGCACTGCCGGCGATCGCGACCCTCGTGATCGTGGGGCGCGACCTGCGCAGGGTCGCGCGCACGCGCACCGCCACCGGGCACGCCAACCAGGCCGCGCATCGTCCCTAGCCAACGCCGCGCGCACCTGCGGCGACGCGTCCTACTCTGGCGGTATGGGTCGCCTCATCGTCGAGCAGATCGTCACCGTCGACGGCTTCGCCGCCGGCCCCGACGGCGAGCTCGACTTCATGCGCATCCCGGGTCCGTTCGACGCGACGGACCCGGGCCAGATCGCGATGCTCGAGAACGTCGACGCAATCCTGCTGGGACGCAACACCTACGAGCTGTTCGCCCACTACTGGCCCGGCAAGACCATCGACGAGGAGCCCCTCGCCGACTTCATCAACGAGACGCCCAAGCACGTCGTCACCAACACGCTCCGGCGCACGCCCTGGGGCGACTACGCCTCGGCGCACGTCGAGGTCGGCGAGCCGCGCGACACCGTGCGCCGGCTCAAGCAGCGCTACGAGGGCGACATCGTCCTGTGGGGCAGCCTCATCCTCGCCGGCGCCCTACTCCAGGCGGAGCTCGTCGAGGTGGTGCGGCTGCGCATCGTCCCGGTGCTCATCGGGGAGGGACGGACCGTGACGCCCGGGCTGCGGCATTCGCGCACGCTGAGGCCCACGGAGATCGACGCGCTGCCGAGCGGGCACGTCACGCTCGTCTACGACGTGCTCTGAAGGCCCGCGCCGAGGATCAGGAGCTCAGCGGGGTGACCGGCACGCGTCGGCCGCAGCAGGCGCAGTAGCCGCTCCACCGCCGGTCCCAGCGGATGCCGTCGCGATAGCGCCTGTCGTCGTGCGCGAGCTTGGAATCGAGGCGGACCTCGTCGATGTACCGATGACCCCGCGCTTCGCAGACGAACAGCGCGGACTGCGCGATCTCCCCCACCTCGATGCGATCCAGCACCTCCGGCATGGCGGCTCCTCTCTGAGCTGCGCGTCGCCCGCGCCCCGCCCCCGATGGCGGTTCGCGTGACGATGGGGCTCAGACTAGGAACCGTTCAACGATGCACGCAAGACACCTTTGGTCCCGATTTCAACGATTTGTGCACGGAGCGCCATCGAGAAAGAGGACGACCCCGAGATCGGGAACCCGGAACTGGAATGAAGAGGGCACCCGACCTCGGGGTCGAGTCAATTATCGGCGATGAATGCGGATGCGTCGTCCAGATCGGCGCACCTTCACCCGCAGTTCAGCCGAGGCCTAGTCGCAGTAGTCGCACGTCCCGGTCGACGGAAGGTTCGTGAAGCAGGTGGCGCACGTCGGGATGACGGCCTCCTCGACCTGCTTCGCCACCGCCGCGAAGCCCTTGGCCGCGGCCTGGTGGGCCGGCAGCTCGATCCAGTAGTTGTCGCCCTCCTGCGGGTGCACGGCGATGTAGCCGTGGGCGATGAACGCGACGGGCGTGGTGCTGCCCGCCGGCTCGAGCGCGATGAAGGCGCGCGACTCGGGGATGTAGACGTGCTCGTAGCTGAGGGTACGGACCACGTCGATGATCTGGTCGATGTTCTCGGCCGGGGGCTTGAAGTCCGCCAGCGCGGCCTCGAAGGTGCGGAAGTACGTCCGGGGCTCGATGTCCTGCGTCAAAGTCACCGGAGAATCATTCCCTATCCGCGGGGCACTCCGTGACGCTTTTGGTCCCGCACGAGCGCGTGTCGCCCCTCCAGCAGGGACGATGCGTCACCGCGGATCGCGGTAGCGCCACATCGTGAGCGAGCCGAAGACCGCGACGAGCACCGCGGACCAGCCCGCGACCCACACGAGCTCGGTGCCGACGTCGGCGCCGTTCATCAGCGCACGGACCGCCGTGACCGCGTGCGACACCGGGTTGACGTCGACCCAGCCCTGGAGCCAGCCCGGCATCGTGCTCGGCTCCACGAAGATGTTCGAGCCGAAGACCAGCGGCATCACCGCGATCCACGCGATGCCCATGAGCGCGCGCTGCGAGCTCACCAGCATCGCGATGGACGTCCAGATCCAGCTGAGCGCGAAGGCGAAGACGAGCATCACCACGGTGCCCGCGGCGATGCCGGCGACGCCGCCCTCGGGCCGCCATCCGACGATCACGCACGCGACCGCGGTCACGGCGGCCGCGATCGTGTAGCGCACGGTGTCGCCGAGGAGCATGCCCACGAGCGCGCTCGGACGCCAGATGGGCAGGGCGCGGAAGCGGTCGAACACCCCCTTGTCGATGTCCTCGCGCAGGGTCGCTCCCGTGTACATCGAGATGATGAGCACGGACTGCACGAGCACGCCCGGACCGAGATAGGCGATGTAGTTGTCGACGGACCCGGCGATCGCGCCGCCGAACAGGTAGGTGAACAACAGGACCATGAGCACCGGCGACAGCGTCACGTCGAGGAGCTGCTCGGGCGAGTGCTTGATCTTCAGCAGCGCCCGCCAGCCGAACGTGAGCGACTCGGACAGCGCGCCGGGGCGGCGGGGCCGGGTGCCGCTCGCGAGCGCCGATGCGATGGCCGCGGGCCGCGGCGCGGCCTCCGTGGCCTGGGGAGCGGTCTGGGTGGTCATGCGGCCTCCTCCGCATCGTCGCCGGGCTCGGCGGCGTGCCCGGTGAGCGCGAGGAACACCTCGTCGAGCGTGGGCTGGCCGAGGGACAGCTGCGCGAGGTCGATGCGGGCCTCCTCGAGCGCGGTGATTGCGCGGGTGACGCGGTCGCGGTCGTCGAGCGCCGCCACGAGCGCCTGCGGGTCCGAGGCCTCGGTCACCTCGACCCCGAGCTCGCGCGCGAGGATCGCGCGCGCGGCGTCGCGTTCGTCCCGGTGCATCACGCGCACGTGCAGCGACCCGGCGCCGACGGAGGCCTTGAGCGCGGTCGGGGTGCCCTCCGCGATGATCCGGCCGTGGTCGATGACGGAGATCCTGTCCGCGAGCTGGTCCGCCTCGTCGAGGTACTGGGTCGTGAGCATCACCGTGGTGCCGTGCGCGACGAGCGTCCGCACGATGTCCCACACCTCGTTGCGGCTGCGCGGGTCCAGGCCCGTCGTCGGCTCGTCGAGGAAGAGCACCTCGGGCGTCGCCACCAGGGACGCCGCGATGTCCATCCGGCGCCGCATGCCCCCGCTGTAGTTCTTCACCTGCTTGACCGCCGCATCGGCCAGGCCGAAGGCCTCGAGCAGCTCGTCCGCGCGACGGGTCGCGGACGCCCCGCCGTAGCCGTAGAGCTTCGCGATGAGGCGCAGGTTCTCGCGCCCGGTGAGGTCCTCGTCGACGGACGCGAACTGTCCCGTGAGACTCACGAGGCTGCGCACCTCGTGGGCACGGTGGACGACGTCGCGGCCGAGCACGCGCGCGGTGCCGGCGTCGGGCCGGATGAGGGTCGCGAGGATGCGGATCGCGGTGGTCTTGCCCGCGCCGTTGGGTCCGAGGAAGCCGTGCACTCCCCCGCGCGGGATCGCGAGGTCGATGCCGTCGAGGGCGCGCGTGGATCCGTAGACCTTGACCAGGCCGTCGGTCTCGATGGCGAGATCGGCCATGGATGCCTCCCCTGCCGCGCCTCGGCGCGACCCCGTCAGGCTACGTCGGCGCGGCGCGCACCGGAAGGTCCCCACTTGTGGGGGTGCGGACGATGCGCCGCGCCGGGCGAGCCCCTACGAGCGCGCCGTCGTCGGCGAGCCGCCGGCGGGGGCGTAGATCGACTCGATCACGTCGGCGAAGTGCTCCATGACCGTCTCGCGGCGGACCTTGAGCGACGCGGTCATCTCCTCGCGCGCCTCCGTGAACTCGCGCGGGAGGATGCGGAACTCGCGAATCGCCTCGGCGCGGGAGACGTGCTCGTTGGCCGTGGCGATGGCGCGGCCGATGAGCTCGCGCACCCGCTCGTGACGGGAGGCCTCCTCGACGGGCATGTCCGGCAGGTCGTGCGCCGCGAGCCAGCTGGGCAGCAGCACCGGGTCGAGCGTGACCACCGCCGACACGAAGTGGCGGCCGTCTCCGATCACCACGGAGTCCTGGATGGCCGGGTGCGAGCGCAGCGAGTCCTCGAGCATGGCGGGCTGGATGTTCTTGCCCGAGGACAGCACGAGGATCTCCTTCTTTCGCCCCGTGATGGTGAGGTTGCCCTCGTGGATCTCGCCGAGGTCCCCGGTCGCGAACCAGCCGTCGCGCATGACGGCCTCCGTCGCCTCCGGGGCGTTCCAGTAGCCCGCGAAGAGGTTGACGCCGCGCGCGAGGATCTCGCCGTCGTCGGCGAGCATGATCTCGCAGCCGGCGATCGGGTGGCCCACGGTCCCCATCACCTGGTCGGTGCTCGGCGTGCCCATGTGGGCCGCGGTGGTCTCGGTGAGGCCGTAGCCCTGCATCACGGTGACGCCCAGGCCGCGGAAGAAGTGGCCGATGGTCGGGGTGAGCTTCGCGCCGCCCGCGAGCACGTACTCGAGGCGACCGCCGAGCAGGTGGCGGATCTTCTTGAGCACCAGCGCGTTCGCGATCGCGTACTGGGCCTTGAGGACGATGCCGGGGCCGCCGGACTCCTCGGCCTTCGACACCTCGCGCGCGACCCAGGCGGACCAGCGGAAGATCTTCTTCTTGAGGCCGGTCTGCGCGGCATCGGCGCGGTTGTAGACCGTCTCGAGGACGCGCGGGACCAGCGGCATCCAGGTCGGCCGGAACGACGCGAGGTCCGCGGCGAGGGTCCGGTGGTTCGGGGTGTAGCCGATGACGGCGCCGGAGGACAGCGCGAGGACCATCGCGAGGCGCGCGAAGACGTGCGCGAGCGGCAGGAACAGCAGCACGCGGGTCTCGCCCTGGACGAAGGCGCCGAAGTGCGGGTCGAGCTCGATGTTCGCGCAGTGGGCCACGAGGTTGCCGTGGGTGAGCATCGCGCCCTTGGGGCGGCCAGTGGTGCCGGACGTGTAGATGATCGAGGCGAGGTCGCCGAGCACGACGTCGGCGGTGCGCGCGTCGAGGTCGACCTCCGTGACCGCGTCGCCCGCGGCGGCGACGGCCTCGAGGCCCTCGGCGGTGAGCGCGAGCGCCGTGGGTGCCTGCGCGAGCGCGGACAGCATGTCGCGCTGCTCGGGCGTCTCGGCGGCGACGAAGCCGAGCCCGGCGTCCTCGACGATCCACGCGCACTGCGCGGCGGAGGAGGACGGGTAGATCGGGACGGTCACGCCGCCCGCGGCGAGCACGGCGAAGTCCATGACCGACCACTCGATGCTGGTGTCGCCCATGACGCCCACGCGGTCGCCCGCCGCGACGCCGGACGCGATCAGACCCTTCGCGACGGCGCGCACGCGCTGCTCGAAGTCGCCGCGGGAGACGGCGCGCCAGGCACCGGACTCGTCCTTGACCTCGGCGAAGGGCGCGGCCGGGTCGGCCGCGGTGCGCGCGCGCAGGAGCGCGGTGAGGTGGAGGCTGTCGTCGACAGCGGCGAGGGCGGGGGACGTCATGCTGCTCTGCATGGGTCAATCGTAACCTACGCCACCGTAGGTTGATGCAGGCCCATGGGCCTTCCTCGTGGGCCGGCGGGGTGGGCGAGGCTCCCGCGCGACGCCCGCCGGCCGGTCGTTCGGGAGGCGGCTCGGGGGTCGGTACACGCGGTCGCCGAGACGGCCACGGCGACCGGGACGCGCGCATCGTCCCGCGCCTGGCGGAGAGTCAGGCGAGCGCCCCCCACCACGACTCGATCGTCGCCGCGTGGCCCGCCGGATCGTCGAGCCAGGGCTGGTGGCCCGAGCCCTCCCGCACGTGCACCGTGGACCGGCGCGCGTGACTCGCCCATGCGCGCACCCGCTCCGGGCGGGCGAAGGGGTCGCGGTCGCCGACGATCCACAGGCTCGGCATCCGCAGCGCCTCGAGCGTGTCCTTGCCGGCCACCCAGTCGGGGCGCAGTCCGCGCCACGTGGCGGTGCGGCGGATGAGCGAGAGCTCGTGCCAGTACGTGTCGGTGTAGCGCGACAATGCCATGCGCCACGCGAACTCGGCGGCGGGCGGCCCACCCGCGTCGAGGAGGTCGCCGTGGCCCATGGCGCGGAACGACCGGCGCAGGTCGGCCTCGTTGACCTTGTGCGCCGCGACCAGGCGCGCGACCGGCGTGAGCGCGGTCATCCGGAGCTCGCGCGGCAGGCGCATGCCGCGCACCGCGGGCACGCCCTCGATGACGACGCTGTCGACCAGGTCGGGCCGACGCGCCGCCGCCACGAGCACTGTGCCTCCGCCGGCCGAGTTGCCGAGCAGGTGCGCGGGCCCGCCGACGAGCCCCTCGATGACGGCCGAGAGGTAGGCGGTGATGGCGACGCGCAGGTCCTCGGGGTCCATGTCGGAGTAGTCGAGCGCCTCGCTCAGACCGCAGCCGGGGCGGTCCAGCACGATCGCGCGCACCCCCGGCAGCGCCGCGACGAGGGGCACGAAGACGTTGCCCGCGGTCGGGTTGCCATGGACGAAGACCACGGGACGGCCCTGCCCGTGCTCGAGCGCCCGGACGCGGATGCCGTACTCGGGGACCTCGACCCAGCGTTCGACGGGTTCCATGCCGTGGTGGGCCCACACCTCGCGCTCGGCCTCGCGGTAGCGGTCGTCGTCGCGTCGAGACACGCGAGGAGCCACGGCGGTCATGGGTCATCTCCTTGGGAGCACGCGGGGGCTATCCCTCAGGATGCCCCCGGGCCGCTCCGGCCGCCAGCCGAGGCGTCAGCGGGAGTACGTGGCCACCAGGCGCGCCTGCTCGATGATCGCGTCCTCGTAGCGGTGGAGGAACTCGTCGCGCGTGGGCTCGCCCTCGACCGGGCGGGACAGGGCGTAGACCCAGAAGTAGTAGCGGTGGTCGCCGTGGCCGTAGGGCGGGAAGGGACCCACCCAGCCGTGGCCGCCGTCGTCGTTCGGGCCCGGGCGGCCTGCCTCGATGTCGATCTCGCCGTCGAGCGGAGCCAGCCCGTACAGGGTCCAGTGGGTGAAGCCGTGCGCCATCGGGGCGTCGGGGTCGTGGCAGACGAGCGCGAGCTCCACCGCCTGCGCGGGGATCCCGTCGACCACCATGCGCGGGGCCTCCGCGCCGAACTGTCCGGCGCAGCGGTCCTCGATGCGCTCCATGTCTGCGATGTCGGGGCTGGTCAGGGCGAGATCCTTGACGGGCACGGGCTCCTCCTCGGGTTCGGCGGTCTGCCTCGCCTTCCATCTTGCGGGGTGCGCGGCGACCGCGCGAGGGCGCGCGGCAGCGGCACGGGAGTACCGGGTGTCCCGTGGGAGGCGTCAACCGCCGAGAAGGAGTACTGAGTGTCCCGGCGGGGCGGGGCGGGGTGGCGCGGTCAGCGGACCTGCGTCATCCAGCCGTACGTGTCCTCGGCGCGGCCGTACTGGATGTCGGTGAGCCGCTGGCGGATCGCCGAGGTGACCTCGCCCGGCTCGCCGTCGCCGACCGTCACGTCGAAGTCCTCCGAGGCGATGCGGCCGACGGGCGTGATGATCGCCGCGGTGCCGCACGCGAACACCTCGGTGATCTCGCCGTCCTCGATGCCCTCGCGCAGCTCGGCGAGGGTGATGTCGCGCTCGACCACCTTGAGGTCGCGCTCCTCGACCAGCTGGATCACGCTCTTGCGGGTGACGCCCTCGAGGATGTTGCCGTTGATGATCGGCGTGAGCACCGTGCCGTCCTTGCGGACCGCGACCACGTTCATGCCGCCCAGCTCCTCGAGCACCGAGCCGGTGGCGGCGTCGAGGTAGAGGACCTGGTCGAAGCCGCGCTCGTAGGCGGCCATCTGCGGGCGCAGCGACGCGGCGTAGTTGCCGCCGCACTTCGCGGCGCCGGTGCCGCCCGGTCCCGCGCGGTGGTAGTCGCGCTCGACCCAGATGCTCACGGGCTTGATGCCGCCCGGGAAGTACGGCCCCGAGGGCGACGCGATGAGCAGGTAGTCCACGCGCTTGGGCGCGCGCAGGCCCAGGAACACGTCGGTGCCGATGAGGAACGGCCGCAGGTACAGCGACGTCTCGGGCGCGTCCGGCACCCACGCGTGGTCGAGCGCGAGCAGCGCGTCGATCGAGGCCATGAAGTCCTCGACGGGCAGCTCGGGCAGCGCCATACGCCACGCGGAGCGCTGGAGGCGCTCGGCGTTGGCGACCGGGCGGAAGAGGTGGATCGAGCCGTCGGCCCAGCGGTACGCCTTGAGGCCCTCGAAGACCTCCTGCGCGTAGTGCAGCACGGACGCGGCGGGGTCCATGGGCAGCGGGCCGTAGGGCTCGACGCGGCGGTCGCCCCAGCCCTCGGCGGCGGTCCACGTCATGTGGGCCATGTGGTCCGTGAACTGGAGGCCGAACGCGAGGTCCTGGAGCTTCTCCGCACGCTCGGCGTCGGTGGCCGGGCTCGGGTTCGGGACCACGCGGAAGGCCTCGGCGGTGGACGATGCGGCGGTGTCGGTCACTTCAAAGCCTTCCTCGGTGTGTGGTGGTCCTGCGAGGTGCCGGGTGCTCGGAATCGGCGGATTCGGGCACTCGGCACCTCGCAGGACGCTCGAGGCCGAAGCCTAGCCGCGGATGCGGGCGGCGAGCGCGTCGCCCACCTCGGCCGTGGTGCGGGGGCCCCAGCCCTCCGCGACCTTGGCCGCGGCGTCGGCCGCGACCGCGTCCTCGACCTTCGTGGCCAGCTCGTGGTGGCCCAGGAAGTCGAGCATCATCGCGACGGACAGCACGGTCGCGGACGGGTCCGCCTTCTGCTGGCCGGCGATGTCGGGCGCCGAGCCGTGGACGGGCTCGAACATCGACGGGCCGGTCTTGTCGGGGTTGACGTTGCCGGACGCGGCCAGGCCGATGCCGCCCGAGATCGCGGCGGCCTCGTCGGTGAGAATGTCGCCGAAGAGGTTGTCGGTGACGATCACGTCGAACGATGCGGGGTCGGTGACGAGCTTGATGGTCGCCGCGTCGACGTGCAGGTAGTCCCACGTGACGTCCGGGTACTCCGGCGCGACGGCCTCGACCGTGCGGCGCCACAGGTGGCCGGCGTGGACCAGCACGTTGTGCTTGTGCACCAGGGTGACGTGCTGACGCTCGCGCCCGGCCGCGACGGAGAACGCGTAGCGGACCACGCGCTCGACGCCGTGGCGGGTGTTGACCGAGACCTCGGTCGCGATCTCGTGCGGGGTGTCGACGCGCAGCGCGCCGCCGTTGCCCACGTACGGACCCTCGGTGCCCTCGCGGACGACGACGAAGTCGATGTCGCCCGGATCGCGCAGCGGCGAGACCTCGCCCGGGTACAGGCGCGAGGGGCGCAGGTTGACGTACTGGTCGAGCTCGAAGCGCAGCTTGAGCAGCAGGCCGCGCTCGAGGACGCCGGACGGCACGGTCGGGTCGCCGATCGCGCCGAGGAGGATGACGTCGTGGTCCTTGATCGCCTCGAGGTCCGCGTCGGTCAGGGTCTCCCCCGTCGCGTGCCAGCGCTTGGCGCCGAGGTCGAACTCGGTGGTCTCGAACGTGAGGTCGGTGCCCTCCGTCGCGGCGGCGAGGCACTTGAGCCCCTCCGCCACGACCTCCGGGCCGATGCCGTCGCCGGCGACCACCGCGAGGCGGTAGGACGTCATGAGGTTCCCCTTCGAAGTCGTGGTCGAAGCCGGCGCGGGGCTGCCCATCCGCCTCGTGAGCGGGGGCCGCGTCGCCGGCCTGTCGTCCTCTCATCCTAGGGGCGTTGTCCACGATACGACAACCGCGTCTCGCATGGCGAGACGCGGGAGATGGGCTGGGGGGAGGTCCCCGCCGGGACCTCCCCGTGATCGTGCCGTCGGCGTCGAGTCACTCGGCGTAGTCCGGCACGCCGCCGCACATCGGCTCGTAGTCGTCCACGGCGTAGGGCGGGAGCCCACCGCAGATCGGCTCGTAGTCGTCCACCGCGTAGGGCGGCACGCCGCCGCACATCGGCTCGTAGGCGTCGTCGGTCGCGTCCTCGTCGGTCGCTTCCTCCTCGGTCGCGCCGTAGGCACCCTCAGGCACGCACGGCATCGGCGTGTAGACTTCGTCCTCCTCGGACGTCCGGCCACAGGCTCCGTCGGGCACGCACGGCATCGGCGTGTAGACGTCGTCGGCCTCGCTTCCGGTGTCGCTCAGCGACTCCGTGGAACCCCACGAACCGCCCGAATAGACGTAGCCGACCGCCGCGTCATCGTTGGACGTGGTGTCGTCGGTGTCGTTGGCCACCGCGACGGCTCCCATGGACATCGCGGCTGCTCCCACGAGGCCCGCGACGAGCCCGAGACCCTTGGCGACGACCGGCACGCGGCTGCTGTTCCGGTACTTGAGCAGAGTCCACATGATCATGTCCTCCTTCCAGGGACACCTTCAGATCACACCCGCCCCGTATCGGCCCGGTATGGGCCTCGCGGCGCCCGGTATGCGCCCGGTATGCGCCCTCCGCCGAGCGTTTGACCGCCGCTCGTCGCGGTTCCACAGTGGAAGGGTGAGGGTCTCCGTCCTCGGGGGCACGGGCCCCTCGGCGGACCCGGGGGTGAGCCCGCGGGAGCAGGCCGTGCTCGAGGCGCTTCTGGTGTCGCGGCCCGCCGCCGCCAGCCCCGATCGCATCGCCGAGGCGCTGTGGGGGGACGACCCGCCCAAGACGTGGCCCAAGCAGCTCCAGGCGGCGATCGGCCGGCTGCGGAGGACGCTCGGCCCCGACTCGATCGCGACCACGGCCGCCGGCTACCGCATCGTCCCCACCGCCGACGGCGGGACGGTCGAGGCCGACGTGGACGAGTTCGAGGAGGCCGTCGCGCGCGCCCGCGGGTATGCGGCGGACGGCGAGCACCCGCGCGCGGTCACCACGCTCGAGCGTGCGCTGGGCCTGTGGCGCGCCCCGCCGTACGAGGCGATCGCGGACTGGCCGGCGGCGCACGACGAGGCGGTGCGCCTCGCGGAGCTGCGCGAGTCCGCGCGGGACGACCTGCTCGAGGCCCGGCTCGCGGCCGGCGACCATCGCGCGGTGGCGGAGAGCGCCACGGCCCTCGCGGCGGCGGAGCCCTACCGCGAGCGCCGCTGGCATGCGCTGGCGCTCGCGCAGTACCGATGCGAGCGCCAGGCGGACGCCCTGGACACGACCCGGCGGGCGCAGCGGCTGCTGGTCGAGGAGCTCGGCATCGACCCGGGACCGTCGCTGTCGGAGCTCGAGGACGCCATCCTCCGGCACGATGCGTCGCTGCTCGCTCCCCCGGCCGCCGTGCCGCCGAGCCGGGACTGTCCGTACCGGGGGCTGAGCGTCTACGAGCCGCATGACGCCGACCTGTTCTTCGGCCGCGACGAGGACGTCGCCGCGGTGCTCGACCTGCTCGACCGCACCGGCTTCGTCACGGTCACCGGCCCGTCGGGCATCGGGAAGTCGTCGCTGCTGCGCGCCGGCGTGATCCCCGAGCTGCGCCGTCGCGGCCTGGATCCCGTGCTGCTGGGCCCGACGGCCACGCCCGACGAGATCCCGGCCGCCTCGCGTGGCGCGCCGCTCGTGCTCGACGACATCGGGCGGGCCTTCGGCGACCCCGAGCGCGCCGCGTCGCTGGCGGCGGCGCTCGCAGACGCCCACGCGGCCGGGACGCGCATCGTGATCGCGGTCCAGTCGCTGCAGCTCGACGCGTGCGCGGCCCAGCCGACGATCGGTGCGCTGGTGGGCGCCGGGCTGCACCTCCTGGCGCCTCTGACGGCCGAGGCGATCCGGGCCGTCGTCGAGCAGCCCGCCCTGCGCAGCGGGCTCACGATCGAGCACGGCCTGGTCGACGTGGTGCTCCACGACGCCGCCCGGGTGGACATGGCGCTGCCGCTGCTGTCGCACGCGCTGGCGGCGACGTGGGAGCGGCGCGAGGGAACCACGCTCACCATCGAGGCCTACGAGTCCACGGGCGGCCTGCTCGGCGCGGTCGCGCGCTCCGCGGAGCGGCTGTACCTCAACCTCGGGGCGGCCGAGCGGGTCGAGTGCCGCGCGCTCATGCGCCGCCTGGTCGAGGTCGGGCCGGAGGGATCGCTCGCGCTCCACCCGGCCGACCCGGCCATGGTGCGGGCGGCGCCGGCCCGGGCCGAGGCGATGGCGCGGCTGGTCGCCGCACGGCTCGTGGTAGCCCGCGAGGACGGCTACCACCTGGCGCACGAGTCTCTCGCGCGCGAGTGGCCGCGGCTGAAGCACTGGCTCGACGAGGACGCCGAGACGAGCCGGCTGGTGGCGCACCTCGCCTCCGCCGCCGCCCAATGGGACGACGGGGGACGAAGCACCGACGACCTGTACCGGGGCTCGCGGCTCACGGCGGCCGTCGCGTGGCGGGAAGGCACCCACGAGCCGCTCGCACCCATCGAGGAGGAGTTCCTCGACCGCTCGGTCGCGGCGGCCGAGGAGGTGGCCGTCCGCGAGCGCCGACGCACGCGTCGGACGCGGGGCCTGAACATCTGGGTCGCGGCCTCCGCGGTAGCCCTCGTGGCGCTCGGTGCCTCCACGGTGGTGCTGCATCGCACCGCCGAGGCGCGGCAGCAGGACGCGACGATCGCGGCGCTCACCGAGCGGATCGGCGACATGGCGACGTGGTCCCGACCGGTCGCGGCCCTGCTCGCGGCGGAGATCTGGTCGCGCGTGCCGGACGACCCACGCGCACGGGCCGCGCTGTTCGACTCGGCCGCGGCGAACCCGGATCTCACCTCGTCGTCCGTCCTCGCGGACTCCGGAGGCCTCGCGTACGCGGACCTGGGCACGGGGATCCACGTGCTCGTGTCCGGGTCCGGGGTGCGCGGGATCGACGACGACACCGGCGAGGTGGCGTGGGAGGTGGCGGCGCCCACGTACTGGGCCGAGGACGGCCGACGCGCCGTGTCGGCGTCGGCGGACGGCTCGCGCGTGGCTGTGCTCGCCGAGGCCACGGGGTGCGACTCGTCCGGCCCCTGCGGAGCGCTCCTCACGATCGACGCCACGGCGGGACGGCTGCTCAACACCACGAAGGTGGAGGGCGCGGTGCCCACGCGCGTCGGCCGCGCGCTGCAGGTCCAGGTGGACGCCGCGGGCACGAGCGTCGCGACGGTCAACCGCGAGCGCGGCACCGTCGAGCTGCGCACATTCCTCCACCACGGGATCACGGGGACGATGCGGATCGCGGGGACCCGCCTGGACGACGTGGCGCTCGCAGCGGCGCCGACGGGAGAGATCGTCGTCGCGCAGCCGGGCCAGCTCAGGCTCGTCGATCCGCGCACCGCCCAGCAAGTCTCGGAGCTTCGGGTGTCGTCCTCGGCCAGCGGGCTGTCGGCCGCGGCGGCCGCGGACGGCACGGTCGTCACGGCGGGGTCCGGAGCGCTCGCCGCCGTCGACCCCGCGACCGGGAGCACGGAGTGGGTCGCCCGGCCGAGCTCCTCCGAGGGGGGACCCTGCACCTGGCTGGCCGTCGACGACCACGCGTCACGCGTCTACTGCGCGGACGTCGACGGCGTCGTGAGCGAGTGGGACCTCGGGACGGGCCAGAGCACCGGGCGGCTGCTGACCACCCAGCCGGAGCACGCCGGTCAGCTGGTGCTCGTGCGCGACGAGCTGAGGTCGGTCGCCGCGCTCGCCCCGGTCATGACGACCTGGACCACCACGGGCGACGGCGCCATCCGCCGCTCGATCGCCGCCGGTCAGGTGATCTTCGACGGGTACTCGCCGAGCGGTGCGCTCCTGCTCGCGAGCGAGCGGCGCTCCGACGACGTCTCGTGGGACCTGTACACCTCCTTCAGCACGTGGGACGTCGCCGCCGACCGGCAGGTGGACGGCTTCGACGGCGTCACGGTGTTCGCCTGGATCGACGAGGGCACGGTGCTCGGCTACGCGTTCGCGGAGCACCATTCCGGCCGCTTCTCGCTGAGCGACGGCCTGCTCACCACGACGTACTCCGTCGCCCCCTCGACACGCGTCTACACCTCCGGCGACGGCAGCGCGCTGCACGTGATCGACGAGAACGGCAGGTTCCGGACGATCGACGCGGCGACGGGGGCCACCGTGGGGCCCGACCTCGACGTCGAGGGCGCCGTCGACCACGTGGCGTCGTCGCCCGACGGCAGCCTGCTCGTGGTCTCGAGCTCGCTCGACGACGGGACGCCCGGGGTACAGGTCTTCGACGCCGTGTCGGGCAGGCCCCTCTCGCCCTTCCGCGAGGGCCTCTGGCTCGCCGAGGTCAACGACGCGGGCACGGTGGTCGCCGGGACCGCCGGGGGCGTCGCCCGGCTCTCGACGGACCTGGACCTGGTGGGCCGCAGCGACATGCCCGGGCGCCGCATCAGCACCATCGAGTTCAGCGACGACGGCGACCTCTTCCTCGTCGGCGGCGACGGCAACGGCTCCGTGGTGTTCGACACCGGCTCGGGCCTGCGCGTCGCGGGCCCGCTGACGTCGGACTCGCCCTACCCGTGGCCCGCGGCGCTGCGTCCCGACGGGCGCGAGCTCGCCGTCACCACGAGCAGCGGCATCGACGTGTGGTCCCTCGATCCGGAGACCCTGCGCGACGCCGCCTGTGCGTCCGCCGGCAGGGACCTCACCGCCGAGGAGTGGGAGACGTACCTCGCCCCGCTGGGCGAGTGGCGCTCCACGTGCGGATTCGGCGACGAGCCGCCCGCCGCATCGTCCTGAGACGCGACGAAGGGGAGGCCCCGTGCGGGACCTCCCCTTCGTGTGCGGGCAGAGCGGATCAGCGCGCGGCGGAGCCGTCCACGTAGTCCTTGTCCTGGGTCGCGGCCGACCACGAGAACAGCGAGCGCAGCTCCTTGCCGGTCTTCTCGATCGGGTGCGACTCCTCCTTGGAGCGGAGCTCCTTGAACTCCGGCGCGCCGGCGTCCTGGTCCGCGATGAAGCGGGTCGCGAAGGCGCCCGACTGGATGTCCGCGAGGATCGCCTTCATCGACTCCTTCACCTCGGGGGTGATGACGCGCGGGCCGGAGACGTAGTCGCCGTACTCGGCCGTGTCGGAGATCGACCAGCGCTGCTTGGCGATGCCGCCCTCCCACATGAGGTCGACGATGAGCTTGAGCTCGTGGAGCACCTCGAAGTAGGCGATCTCGGGCTGGTAGCCGGCCTCGGTGAGGACCTCGAAGCCCGCCTGGACCAGGTGCGACATGCCACCGCAGAGGACGGCCTGCTCACCGAACAGGTCGGTCTCGGTCTCCTCGGTGAAGGTGGTCTTGATGACGCCCGCGCGGGTGCCGCCGATGGCCGCCGCGTAGGACAGCGCGAGCGCCCAGGCCTCGCCCGACTCGTCGCGCTCGACGCCGATGATGTCCGGGATGCCGCGGCCCGCGACGTACTCGCGGCGCACGGTGTGGCCCGGGGCCTTCGGGGCGATGAGGATGACGTCGACGCCCTCGGGGGCGTCGATGTAGCCGAAGCGGATGTTGAAGCCGTGCGCGAACGCGAGGGCCTTGCCCGGCGCGAGGTTCGGCGCGATCTCGTCGGCGTAGATGCCGCGCTGGTGCTGGTCGGGCGCGAGGATCATGATGACGTCGGCCCAGGCGGTCGCGTCGGCCACGTTCTGGACGGTGAAGCCGTCCTCCTCCGCCTTGGCGATGGACTTCGAGCCGTCGCGCAGCGCGACGTGCACCTCGACGCCCGAGTCGCGCAGGTTCTGCGCGTGGGCGTGACCCTGCGAGCCGTAGCCGACGATGGCCACCCTCTTGCCCTGGATGATCGAGAGGTCGGCGTCCTTCTCGTAGAACAGCTCAGCCATGCTGGGGATCTCCTTCATTTCATTTCTGACGTAGGTGAGGACTGCGGGGAGGGACGATGCGGCGGTCGCCCGCGCATCGTCCGGCGGCTAGGCGGTGGCGACGCGGTCGAGCGCGCGCTCCGTGATGGAGCGGGCGCCGCGGCCGATGGCGACGGTGCCGGACTGGACGATCTCGCGGACGTCGTGCGGCGCGAGGGCCGCGAGCAGCGCCTCGAGCTTGTCGGGGGTGCCGACGGCCTCGATGACGACCGAGTCGGTGGAGACGTCGACGATGTGGGCGCGGAACAGGTCCACGATCTGGAGGACGTCGGTGCGCTGGCGGGCGTCCGCGCGCACCTTGACCAGCAGCAGGTCGCGCTGGACCGAGCGGTCGCGCTCGAGCTCGACGATCTTGAGCACGTGGACCAGCTTGTTGAGCTGCTTGGTCACCTGCTCGAGCGGGAGCTCGTCGACGTCGACGACCACGGTGATGCGGGAGATCTCCGGGTGCTCGGTCTGGCCCACCGCGAGCGAGTGGATGTTGAAGGCGCGGCGCGAGAAGAGGCCGGCGACGCGCGCGAGCACGCCGGGCTTGTTCTCGACGAGCACGGACAGGGTGTGCTTGGTCATGGGGGTCAGTCCTCCCGGTCCCACTTGGGGGCGATGCCCTGGGCGTACTGGATCTCGTCGTTGCTGGTGCCGGCGGCGACCATGGGCCACACCATCGCGTCGCGCGACACCGTGAAGTCCACGACCACGGGCTGGTCGTCGATCTCGTTGGCGCGCTTGATCGTCGCGTCCACATCCGCATCGGACTCGCAGCGCAGGCCCACGCAGCCCATCGCCTCGGCGAGCTTGACGAAGTCGGGGACGCGGCGCGTGCCGTGGCCGGTGTGAAGGTCGGTGTTGGAGTAGCGGCCCTCGTAGAAGAGGGTCTGCCACTGGCGGACCATGCCCAGGCTCGAGTTGTTGATCAGCGCGACCTTGATGGGGATCTCGTTGATCGCGCAGGTGACGAGCTCCTGGTTGGTCATCTGGAAGCAGCCGTCGCCGTCGATCGCCCACACGGTCTGGTCGGGCTGGCCGACCTGGGCGCCCATCGCCGCGGGCACCGAGAAGCCCATGGTGCCGAGGCCGCCCGAGTTGATCCACGTGTTGGGGCGCTCGTACTTGATGAACTGGCTGGCCCACATCTGGTGCTGGCCCACGCCCGACGTGTAGATGGTCGACTCCGGGTCGTTGAGCTGACCCAGGCGCTGGATGACGTGCTGGGGACTGGACAGCCCGTCGTGCGTGGGCGTGTAGCCGAGCGCGTACGTGGTGCGCCAGTCGTCCAGCTGCGCCCACCAGGCCTCGAGGTCGGGCTTGCCGTAGCGCTGGTGCTCGTGCGCGAGGGCCGGCACCAGCGCGTCGAAGACCTCCTTGAGGTCGCCGACGATCGGCACGTCGACGGCGCGGTTCTTGCCGATCTCCGCGGGGTCGATGTCCGCGTGGACGATGGTCGCGTGCGGGGCGAAGCTGTCGAGGTTGCCGGTGACGCGGTCGTCGAAGCGGGCGCCGAGCGCGACGATGAGGTCGGCCTTCTGCAGCGCCGCCACCGCGGGCACGGTGCCGTGCATGCCGGGCATGCCCAGGTGCTGCGGGTGGCTGTCGGGCAGCGCGCCGCGGGCCATGAGCGTGGTGACCACCGCCGCGCCGGAGAGGTCGGTGAGCTTGCGCAGGCCTGCCGCCGCGCCGGCGCGGATGACGCCGCCGCCGACGTAGAGCACGGGGCGGCGGGCGGTCGCGAGCAGGCGTGCGGCCTCCTGCACCGTCTTCTGGTGCGGGCGCACGCCGGCGTTGAAGCCGGGCAGCTCGATGCGGCCGGGCCACTGGAACGTGGTCTTCGCCTGCTGCGCGGACTTCGCGATGTCGACGAGCACCGGGCCCGGACGGCCGTGGCTCGCGATGTAGAAGGCCTCCGCGATCGCCGCGGGGATCTCGGCCGGGTCCGTCACCAGCACGTTGTGCTTGGTGATGGGCGCCGTGATGCCGACGATGTCCGCCTCCTGGAAGGCGTCGGTGCCGATCATGGCGGCACCCACCTGGCCCGTGATGGCCACCATGGGGATCGAGTCCATGTTCGCGTCGGCGATCGGCGTGACGAGGTTGGTCGCGCCGGGGCCCGAGGTCGCGATGCAGACGCCCACCTTGCCGGTCGCGTGGGCGTAGCCCTGCGCGGCGTGGCCGGCGCCCTGCTCGTGGCGCACGAGGACGTGGCGCAGCTTGGACGAGTCCATGAGCGGGTCGTAGGTCGGGAGGATCGCGCCGCCGGGGATGCCGAAGACGTCGGTCGCGCCGGCGCACTCGAGCGAGCGGATGATCGCCTCCGCGCCGGTCATCTCGACGCCGTTGAGCGCGGGATCCGGGTTCGACTGCGGCGTGGGGCGGGCGAGCGTGGGAACGCTCGGCGCCTGGCGGGCGATGCGGGACGCGGGAACGCCCGGCTTGGCCTGGACCTGTGCCATCTTCTCTCCTGGTCGTCGGGTGGAGACGGATCCTTGCGTCCGCCTCGCATGAGAAAACCCCTCAGCCTGGCGGCTTCGGGGTCAGCGCGCGGACGAGTTCGGGGCTACCGGTCGCGGTCCGCGCGCCTGGTAACTCGTACAAGGATCGTCTGCATGGATGCGACTCTACGCCCGGGTTCGGGCGGGTGTCACCAGATGGACCACTAATCTCACATCGTGGTTCACCATCTTGAATCCTGAGACGCGCGGGGCCTTCCCCTCCCCTGACAGTACCCACGGATCCGGGCGCGACGCGCCGACGGGACCCGCGCATCGTCCCGCTCCTCGCGGCGCGTCGCCGAGAGATCCGTGCGGGCTGTCGGGGTGGGCGCCGCTCAGCGGCGCGTGACGACGAGGCTGCCGTCCAGCTCGAGGTCCCGGGTGAGGATCTGGCCGGCGGACATCACGAGGACGTCGCCCGAGGGCGACCACGTGGGCGCCGAGTGCGCCCAGCCCCGCTGCTTGTCCCCGACCTGGGCCGCGCCCTCGTCGGACACGAGCACCATCCGGGACGCGTTGCTCTCGCCGGGCTTCCGCCACTTGTTCACGGACACGAGCACGCCCGAGCCGTCCGCGGTGAACGACGCTCCCCAGATCCACTCCCCGGTGTCCAAGGGGACCTCGAGCACGGTGGCGGTCGCGCTTGCCACGTCGACGAGGACCAACCCCGTGTCATGGCTCCCGACGAAGCGCTTCACCATCACGGTGGAGCCGTCGGGCGACCACACGATGGTGCTCGCGAACGATGTGCCGAGCGTCGCCACCTCGCGGTCGCTCGACCCGTCCGTCGACGCGACGCGCAGCGTGCGGAGGCCGTCGTCGTCGCGGTCGAGGTAGGCGATCCGGGTGTGGTCGGGAGACGCTGCGAGCCCCGCTCGGTACAGCAGCTCGCCGTTGCCCAGCCCCGAGCCGGCGCCGAGGCCGACCTGCTCGTCGCTGCCCGGAAGCGCCCGCATGAGGCGGGCGGGGCCGGACTCCTCGCCGGACCGGTACAGCAGGCCGCCGTCCGGCGCGAAGACGGGAGACGCACCGGGTGCGATCCACGACACCTCGCCGTCCGAGACTCCGATCACCGCGATCCAGTGCGCGCGCACGCGCCGCTCGTCGTCGTTGGAGACGGCGTCGCTCCGGGACGACAGCGCGAGGCAGGACCCGTCCGTGGACCACGCGAGCGCCTGCGGCTCGCGGTAGTAGAGCTCCGTGAGGACGGTGGCGTCTCCGGAGGCCGGGTCGACGATCTCGACGAGGAGCGCGTCGTCGACGACCCGTGCGGTGGCGAGCCGGGTGCCCGAGGGATCCCAGGCGAACGCGGCGTCGTCGTCGGACACGAGGGCGGCGACCGTGTCCATGGTGGCCGTGTCGAACAGCCGCACGGTGGACCTGCCCTCGCCGGACTCCTCCATGGCAAGCCTGGTCCCGTCCGCGGAGAACGCCGGATCCAGGAACGCGGAGAGGTCCTGCGTCGGCCTGGGCTCCACGACCGTGGTGGTGGCGCCGCTAGCGGTCGGGAGCACCCCCTCGTGGCGCGCGACCGGGGTCACCGCCGCCGGCTCCGGCACGCAGGGCTCGGCGGCGGGCATCGTCAGGTCATCGTCCCCCATCGGGACGAACGCATCCTCGTCCTCGGTCGGGTCGGCGCTTGCGCTGACCGAGGGCGACGGGGAAGGCGTCGGCGACTCCGCCGCCGCCACGACCACGTCGGGGTCGCCCGCCTGGGCTGTCACCGACGCGCTCGGCGTCGGGCCGGACGATGCGCCGACGGCGGCCACCGCATCGTCCCGCCGCGCGGTGGTCGTCGCGATGAGGCCGACCGAGACCGCGATCACCGTCACCGCCGCAGCCGCGGGGATCCACACGCGGGGATTCCTCAGGACGGCTCCCCAGCCCGACGTCGCACCGCTCTCCGGTGTCGCCTGCGTCTCGTCCATGCCAACCTCTCTCTGCGCCCGACGCTCGCGTCAGGCGGTCCACTCCATCAGGTAGAGCGCCTGTGCGCCGCTGCCCGGGCCCGCAAGCATCTGAATCGCGAGGGTGCCGTCCGGCGAGACGATCGGCAGGGCCGCGTCGAGCCACCCGTCCCCGACGTCGACGCCCCGCGCCGTCTCGAAGGTCGGGTCGGCGATCACGGAGCCGAACTCGACCTGCCCGCACAGCGGCGACCGGAGAGCGATTCCGTCGCCCGCCACGACCGCGGTCCACGACCGCCGCTCGACGGTGGTGCGCGTGACAGGGTCGAGCACCCTCGTGCCGTAGTGGCCATGACCGCCGGCCAGCACCTGACCACCGTCGGTCCAGGTCATCCGGTAGAGCACGTTGGCCACCCGATCCATCACCACCGTGCCGTCGGCGTCCGCGACCACCACCGTCGTCCAGTGGTCTGACTCGGGAGACACGCCCACGGCCGCGACGTACGCCCCGTCCTGGGACCATGCCGGCGTGAGCACATCCCAGTAGCCCAGCAGGTAGCCGTCGTAGGGGTCCCCCTGGGTGATGCGGGTGCGAACCTCGGACGCGCGGTCGACGAGGATCGATCCCGTGCTGTCGAAGGCCGCGATCGTCGCGCCGTCCGGCGACCACGCGGGCCATCCGCCGGACCCGAGGTCCGTGCGGGCACCCGACGCGAGGTCGACGACGACGAGGCGTGTGCCCTCGGCGCTCATGCGAACGACCGCGTCGGTATCCGAGAGGCCGACGGCGAGCTCGCCCGTGGCGGGTGAGATGTCGTAGCCGTTGATGCGGTTCGCTCGGAGCAGCTCGGTGGACTCGCCGGTCTCCGGGTCGGCGCTGTAGAGGGCATGACGCCCGTCGACCTTGCCGACGAACAGCAGCGCGGAGCCGTCGGGCGCCCATCGCACCGGGCTCAGGCTCTCGTACGGCTGGCCGTCGCGGGTCACCTTGACCTTGCGGCCCGAGGTGTCGACGATGACCACCCCGAACTTCCAGCCCGTCAGCGCCGCGTGCGCGGAATCGGGCGCCCAGAGGATCTCGTCGACGTTGTTGTTCTTGGCCGCGGACGGCCCGACGAGCGTGTGCGTGGCGTCGCTCGCCGCAGGCGTGGATCCGCCGTGCGCCTTGACCTTGGCGCGCGTCGCCACGTCCTCGGTGTCCTGCGCGCGCGCCTGGCACCGCGAGCTGCCGTTGAGGATCGTCACCGTCGAGAAGTCGATCTCCGGTTCCGCCCCGTCCGCCGGCTCCGCGGCGCCGTCGGCCACCTCCGCGGACGGCGACGGCTCCGGGCCCACGCTCGCGGACGGTGACACGGACGGCGACGGGGAAGGCGTCGGCGACTCCGCCGCCGCCACGACCACGTCGGGGTCGCCCACCGAGGCCGTCGCCGACGCGCTCGGGGTGGGGCCGGACGATGCGCCGACGGCCGCCACCGCATCGTCCCGCCGCGCGGTGGCCGTCACGATGAGGCCGACCGAGACCGCGATCACCGTCACCGCCGCAGCCGCGGGGATCCACACCTTGGGCGCCTTGAGCGCCGTGAGCCACCCCGCTCGGTCGTCGGTCATCGGTACCCCCCGGTTGATCGGAATCGTCCTGCCTGGCAACTTAGCGACACGGGGTGACGGTTATGCATCCTCCCGGTCTCGTGTCGATAACGATGCCGGTCGAGGATCGGTTGGGTGCGCGGGGACGGTCATCGGTCCGGATGGTCGAAGGTCTGCAGGATGCGACCGGTACCCACATCCCAGCTGCCCACGGCGGCGCCGCTGCCCAGGTCGTACATCGCGACGTCACCGTCCGTCGGGCAGGTCACGATGAGACGGTCGCCGGACGTCCGCGTCTCGCTCGACAGCCCCCGGTCGTCGCTCGGGCAGACGCCCTCGATGGTCGCCACGGGCGAGCCGTCGAGCCCGTACAGCGCCACCTCCCACCCCCCGTCGACCAGAGAGGTGACGATGTGCCGCTGGCTCGCGCGATGGAAGTACCCCTCCGTGGACCGGTAGTGGACGTCGGCGTAGATCGAGGCGTCCACCTCGGTGATCGACCCGTCACGAAGGTCGTACCGGAAGAGCGCCTCCGCGCCGGGCCCCGACTCGGGCCGTCGGGCGAAGAAGAACGTGTCGTCGTCGATCCAGCCGACGAAGCTGTAGCGGGTCGCCGGGTGGGCGAACTCGGCGAGCAGCTCGCTCCGCGCGACGTCGTCGACGTCGACCAGCCACGCCCTCGTGCGGGACGAGTCGTCGGCGAAGGCGAAGCAGACGATGCGGCCTCCGTCGACGCGCGAGTACAGGAACGACATGTCCCGCGGCTCCCATCCGGCCGCGAAGAACCCTCGCGGCAGGTCGCTGCAGGCGCCCGCCCCGCCTGGTGCGGCGGTCGCGACGACGTTGGCGAGGCCCTCGCCGCCCCAGGCGTACACGAGCGCCTCTCCGGGAGCGAACGGCGCGGCGAGCTCCCACGGAACCGTGTCGATGGACCCCGCCAGAGCCCCGGTCTCGACGCTCACGAGGTCGATGTCGTAGAAGGCGTGCTCAGAGCCCGGGTGCACCGTGGTCCCCGTCCACAGGTTCGCGCCGTCCCAGGCCAGCGGGAGGCCGCTCCCGAGCTCGTCAAGCGTCCGCGCGGCGTACCAGTCGCCGTCCGGAGAGACGAGCGAGAGGCTTCCGTCGTACGCCGGGAGCACGGCGGGATCCCAGGGGTCGATCTGGTCTGCGAACAGCGTCTGCTGGTCGACGTCGTCGTGAAGCGCGACGACGAACCAGCCGGGACCCACCTCGCCCCACGGGATCGCCTCCGCGGACAGCTGTGGCACGGGAGCGTACCCAGGCACGATCTGCGCCTCAGGCAGGTCGGGATCCGCCGAGGGCTCGGCGCTCGGCGAGGCTGAGGCCGTCGGCCCGGGTACGGCACTGGCGCTCGGCGAGGCGGAGCTCGTCGGCGCGGCGGGAGCGGGGGCGTCGGCTCGGGCGCCGAGCGCGAGCGCCCCGACGCCGCCGATCACGCCGACCGCGGCCACCGCGGCGCCCGCGGCGATCGCGGACCTCGTGCGACGACGGCGTCGCGCCACAGAGCCGAGCGCACCGATCGTGGTCGCGCTCGGCACGTCGGTGCCGGACGCGATGGCGCACTCGCGGTCCCTCATCATGTCCTCGAGGCTGGTCATCGCTGCCCCCTCACGGTGCCGACGGGCACCCGATCCGAGTCGTCCGGGCGCGCGTCCGTGCCACGGCGTGCGTTGAGCGCCGCGAGCCCGTCGGAGACGTAGCGCTTGACCGCCCCCTCCGACAGGCCGAGCGCGCCGGCGGTGTCGCGCACGCTGAGGTCGTCGAGGTACCGGAGGACCACGCACGCTCGGACGCGCGGCGGGAGCTCCATGAGCGCGAGGTCGAGATCCGGTCGCGGCTCGGGCAGGTGGTCCTCATGCGCCGCCGGCGTCTGAGCGGCAAGCCGCTTCACCGTCGCGTCGTGGCGCGTGCGCCGGCGCCCCCGGTCGATGAAGCGCGTCGCGATCGCACGCCTCACATACGCGTCCGCCGCGTTCAACGACGCGAACCGCCGGTGCTTGGCGAACACCGCGATCATCGCGTCGTGCACGAGGTCGGGCGCCTCGTCGGGCCCCGCCAGCATCGTCGCCAACGCCATGAGACGCCCGTACCTCTCGAGGCACAGCGCATCGAACATGGGTTGCGACGCCTTGGTCACCACGATCCGATCACCCCTCTCGCCTGAGGAACGCGAGAACCTCGTCGGAGGTTGGGTGGGGTCCCGTCATCGGGTCGTCGCGCGGGTCCGACCGGGCGGGTCGGATCGCAGGTCGCGCGGTTCAACGGCGCGTCAGCACCAGGCTGCCGGGGACCGTCTCGCCGTCGACGGTCGAGCGCGCGTGGCACGTCGCGAGCGTGTCGCCGTCGGGGGCCCACGTGGGCGCGCAGGACGCCCAGCCGGCGACGGGCCGCGTGAGGTCGACGGCGTCGCCGTCGCTCAGCAGCACCGGACGCGAGACGGGTGCGCCGTCCCGGGTCGAGTTCACCATCGCGACGACGCCGGAGCCGTCGGGCACGGGCGCGGCGTAGGTGATCCGCTCCGCGCGGGCCAGGCCGGGCGTGCGCACGCGGTCGACCTCGCCGGTCTCGATGTCGACGGTCCACAGCCGTGCCCGGCCGGAGGGCTGGCCCCCGGTGACGAGCAGCGAGGAGTCGTCCGGCATCCACTTCACGTAGCCCCACGAGGCCGCGTCGATGCGCGCCACCAGGCGGCTCCCGCGGGTGCCCGTGTCCGCGACGCGCACCTCGAGCGCGTCGCCCTCGACCACGTAGGCGACCGTGCCGCGATCGGAGCTCAGCCGCGTCGAGCCGGGGTCCGTGGGCAGGGCGGTGACGAGCGCGCGCTCGAGGCCGTCCGACGAGGCACGCCAGTACGCGAGGCGGCCGTTCGCCCGCGGGCCGAGGTACATGACGTCGCCGGTCGGCAGGAACCGCGGGTAGGCGCCCGTCCCGATCCAGGTGACCGCGCCGTCGGCGACGCGCACCACCGCGATCTCGTAGTCCTCGTAGCGAGGCTCGTCGGTCGCGGCGGAGAGGTCGTCCGTCACGGCGATCGCGACGCACGCGCCGTCGTCGGACCAGTTGAGACCCCCGGCGACCGCCGCCGGGAACTTCGCGAGGAAGGACACGGCGCCGCTGCGACCGTCGACGGTGACGAGCTCGAGGGTGCCGTCGTTCATGCGGCGCGCGACCGCGGCCGTGGTGCCGGCCGGGTCCCACTCCACGGGCGCCGACACCCAGTCGCTGCCGAGCGCGACCATCGAGGTCAGCGTGGGTGTGCTGAAGAGCTCGACGGTCGACGAGCCCTCGTGCCGCATCACCGTCGTGAGCCGCTTGCCGTCCGCGGAGAATGCCGGGGCGGCGTAGGTCACCGCGACGCCGGTCTGGCTGGGGTCGGAGGCCTCGGTCGAGGCGTCGACATCGGTCGGGAGCACCGACCGGCCGGCCTCCACCGTCGTGGTCGGCACCGACGACGGGGCGCACGCGTGCGCGGCCACCGCCTCGGCGCTCCCGGTGATCGCGGACGTGGCGAGGGCGGGGTCGTCCGCCTCGGCGCCGTCCGCGCGGTCCGCGGGCGCGGAGGACGCCGCGGCGTGGACGCCGGACTCGGGCGGGGCGGCCGCGACCGCGTCCGAGGACTCGACCTTCGACTGGGCGACGTCGAGCCCCAGGGCGACCGCGAGGGCGATCGCGCCGAGCGCCGCGGGGATCCAGAGCCGAGGCGACGCACGCCTGCGCCGCGCTTCGGGCCCGGGCGCCCCCTCGGTCATCGCTCCCCCAAGGCTGAGTCAACTGTCCCCGTAGATTAGCCGCAGTCGCGCGGCCTCCGGAACCACCCTGAAGCGATTCACAGGATGCCGCCGGGGGGATGTCCGGACTGCCCCATTTGGGGTGCGGTCGACGGGCCCGGAGGGGCCCTCAGGAGCCGCTGCCGCCGCATCGCGGCGAGGATCCGCGCATCGTCCCGACGCGCGAGCGCCCCGCCCGGCGGGACCGGACGGGGCGCTCGAAGGCGGTAGTGCCGCGAGGCTCAGCTGAGGACGGCGCCCCGCGAGGCCGAGCCGACGAGCTTCTGGTACTTGCCCAGCACGCCCTTGGTGAAGCGGGCGGGGATGGGCTCCCAGCCCTCCTGGCGGGCGGCGAGCTCCTCGTCGGAGACGTGCAGCTCGAGCGTGCCGTTGGCGACGTCGAGCGTGATCTTGTCGCCGTCGCGCACGAACGCGATGGGGCCGCCGTCGACGGCCTCCGGCGCGATGTGGCCCACGCACAGGCCCGTGGTGCCGCCGGAGAAGCGGCCGTCCGTGATGAGGAGGACGTCCTTGCCCAGGCCCGCGCCCTTGATGGCCGCCGTGATGGCGAGCATCTCGCGCATGCCGGGGCCGCCCTTGGGTCCCTCGTAGCGGATGACGACGCAGTCGCCGGCCTGGATGGTGCCGTCCTCGAGGGCGTCGAGCGCGGCCCGCTCGCGGTCGAAGACGCGGGCGGTGGCCTCGAAGACGTCGTCGTCGAAGCCGGCAGACTTCACCACGGCGCCCTCGGGCGCGAGCGAGCCCTTGAGGATCGTGATGCCGCCGGTCTTGTGGATCGGGTTGTTGAGCGCGCGGACCACGCGGCCGTCGATGGCGGCGGGCTTGAGCTCGTCCATGTTCTCGGCGAGCGTCTTGCCGGTGACGGTCATGACGTCGCCGTGCATGAGTCCCGCGTCGAGCAGCGTCTTCATCACCGCGGGCACGCCGCCCACGCGGTCGACGTCGTTCATGACGAACTGGCCGAACGGCTTGAGGTCGCCCAGGTGCGGCACCTTGGCCGCGACGCGGGCGAAGTCGTCGAGCGTGAGGTCGACCTCGGCCTCGTTCGCGATCGCGAGGAGGTGGAGGACGGCGTTGGTCGAGCCGCCGAAGGCCATGACGACGGCGATGGCGTTCTCGAACGCCTCCTTGGTCATGATGTCGCGCGCGGTGATGCCCAGGCGCAGCATGTTGACCACGGCCTCGCCCGACTTGTGGGCGTAGTAGTCGCGGCGACGGTCCGCGCTCGGCGGGGCGGCCGAGCCGGGCACCGACATGCCGAGGGCCTCGCCCACGGACGCCATCGTGTTGGCGGTGTACATGCCGCCGCACGCCCCCTCGCCGGGGCAGATCGCCTTCTCGATCGCGAGGCGGTCCTCCTCCGACATGAGGCCGCGAGCGCACGCGCCGACCGCCTCGAACGCGTCGATGATCGTGACGTCCTTCGACGTGCCGTCCGAGAGCGTCACGTGGCCCGGCATGATCGAGCCGGCGTAGAGGAACACGCTCGCGAGGTCGAGCCGCGCGGCGGCCATGAGCATGCCCGGCAGCGACTTGTCGCAGCCCGCGAGCAGCACCGAGCCGTCGAGGCGCTCCGCCATCATCACCGTCTCGACCGAGTCCGCGATGAGGTCGCGCGACACGAGCGAGAAGTGCATGCCCTCGTGACCCATCGAGATGCCGTCGGACACCGAGATGGTGCCGAACTCGAGCGGGTAGCCGCCGCCCGCGTGCACGCCGTTCTTCGACGAGGCGGCGAGGCGCTGGAGCGACAGGTTGCAGGGGGTGATCTCGTTCCACGAGGACGCGATGCCGATCTGCGGCTTCGCGAAGTCCTCGTCGCCGAGACCGACCGCGCGGAGCATGCCGCGGGATGCGGTCGCCTCCAGGCCATCGGTGACCTGGCGCGACCGGGGCTTGATGTCGGGGGTCTGCGTCATGAGGCCGAGTCTAGGACGATGCGGTGGGACGCGATGCCCGCATCGTGGACACCCTCGCCGGAGCGCGAGCGCACCCCGCCCGTTTGGGGCAGGAGAAGGGACGATGCGCGGCGCGCTCGGGCGCCAAGGTTCACCGAGGATTCACCGCCCGATGCCCGTTTCGTCACCTTCCCGCCGATACGTTGAATTCGGCCGGGCGCACACGGGAAGGATCCCGCGCGACGCGCTCGCCGACCCGTTCCACGCACGACCCCCGCGGCCGGGGCTCGGCCGCGCCCGAGCCATGGAGGTCTCCGTGTCACCTGTCACCCGCCCGCTCGCCCGCCGCGGCCTCGCCGCCGGCGCCGCCGTCGCGCTCGGCGCCGTCGTCGCCGCACCCGCCTACGCCGCCGTCGTCGACACCCCGATCACCCTGTCCGCGGACGATGCGGCGCTCGCCCTCACGCCGATCGGCTCGTACGAGACCGGCGTGTTCGACGAGTCCGCGGCGGAGATCGTCGCCTACCACCCGAAGAGCAAGCTGCTCTACAGCGTCGACGCGAACGCGGGCGCGGTGAACGTGCTCAAGGTCTCCGACGCACGGGCGCCGAGGCTCAAGGACACGCTCACCGTCGCGGGCATCGTGGACGCGCAGGGCGACACGATCCCCGAGGGGTCCGAGGCGAACTCGGTGGCGGTGCGCGAGGACGGACTCGTGGTCGTGGCCGTCGAGTCGGCGACCAAGACCGACGACGGCTGGCTCGCGTTCTTCGACACCAAGGGGCGGACGCTGGGCGCGGTGCGCGTGGGCGCCCAGCCCGACATGGTCGCCCTCACGCCGGACGGCGGCACGGCCGTCACGGCGAACGAGGGTGAGCCGAACGACGCCTACGACGTCGACCCCGAGGGATCGATCTCGGTGGTGACGCTGCCCGCCACCGTCGCGGCGCCCGCACAGTCGGCGGTCGCGACCGCCGACTTCCACGCCTTCGAGGACGGCAGCCTGCCGGACGGCGTGCGCGTGTTCATGGGCATCGACGGCATCGACCACCCTGTGTCCCGCAACCTCGAGCCCGAGTACGTGACCATCGACGCCGCATCGTCCACCGCGTACGTCTCCGTGCAGGAGGCGAACGCGATCGCCGTGGTCGATCTCGCCACCGCGACGGTGGCGGACCTGCTGCCCCTCGGCGCCAAGGACCACTCCCTCGCGGGCAGCGGCATCGATCCGTCCAACCGGGACGACGCGATCGCCATCCAGCAGGTCCCCGTCCAGGGCTTCTACATGCCGGACGCGATCGCCTCGTACACCGTGGGCGGCGAGACCTTCCTGGTGACCGCCAACGAGGGCGACAGCCGCGACGACTTCGGCGACGTCGAGGAGGGCGTGCGGATCAAGGACCTCGGCGACGAGGACGAGTCCCTCGCGCCGCTGTGCGAGGGCGTGCTCACGGACGAGCAGCTCGAGGACGAGGTGCTCGGGCGCCTCAAGGTGTCGCGGGCGTCGGGGCTGAGCGAGGACGGGACCTGCTACGAGGAGCTGTACTCGTTCGGCGCCCGCTCGTTCTCGATCTGGACCACGGCCGGCGAGCTGGTTTTCGACTCGGGCGACGACTTCGAGCAGATCACCGCGGCCGCGATCCCGACCTTCTTCAACTCGACCAACGACGAGAGCGCGTTCGACGACCGCTCGGACGACAAGGGCCCCGAGCCCGAGGGCGTCGCGATCGGCGAGGTCGACGGCGCCACCTACGCGTTCATCGGCCTCGAGCGGGTCGGCGGCATCATGGTCTACGACATCACGGACCCGCAGGACGCCACGTTCGTGACCTACGTCAACAACCGCGACTTCGCGGCCGACCCCGAGTCCGCGGCGGCCGGCGACCTCGGCCCCGAGGGCCTCGCGTTCGTCCCCGCGGAGGACTCCCGCACCAAGCAGCCGATGCTGATCGTCGGCAACGAGGTGTCGGGCACGACGACGCTGTTCGACATCGCCTCGGTGGAGTAGGCGCGCCGACGGGAGCCCGGCGGCCGGACGGCCGCCGGGCTCTCGCGCGCTCGGCTCCGGCGCACCCGGCGCCAGCGCGGAGCATCTCCCACATAGGTGACCGACGCTCCCGCTATTTATGCACGAGGCGTCACGTCCTGGTGCTTCGTGCATAAATAGCGGGAGCACACGCCACACACACCGGAACCCCCTTGACGTTGACGCGACGTCAACTTCTACCGTGGTCGACATGGACCTCGACATCGCCGCCGTCGCCCGCCTCACGGGCGCGACGAGCCGCACGCTGCGCCACTACGACGCGATCGGGCTGCTGTCCCCCGCGTGGACCGGCCACGACGGCCGCCGCCACTACGGCGAGGCCGAGCTGCTGCGGCTCCAGCACATCCTGGTGCTGCGCGAGCTCGACGTGCCGCTCGAGACCATCGCGAGCATCGTCGACACCGACGACCCCGCGCTCACCGCCGCGCTCATGCGGGACCACCACGTCGCGCTGCTCGCCCGGCGCGACCGCTTCGCCGCACTCGCCGAGACGGTCGAGCGCACCATCACCCGCCTCGAGAAGGGACTCCCCATGACCAGCGACGACATGTTCGACGGCTTCGACCAGAGCCGCTACGAGCCCGAGGCGCGCGAGCGCTGGGGGGACGATTCGGTGGCCCGGTCGAACGACGCGTGGAAGGGCCTCTCGCCCGACGCGCAGCGCGCGCACCTGGCCGAGCACGAGGCGGTGGCCGGGGCGCTCGCACGCCTCGCCGCCGCTGACGCGGACCCTGCCGGCGAGGAGGTGCAATCGCTCGTCGCCCGTCATCACGCCTGGGTCTCGCTGTTCTGGACACCCGGCCGCGAGGCCTACGTGGGGCTCGGCCGCATGTACGTCGACGACCCGCGCTTCCGCGCGACGTATGACAAGCACGGCGACGGCACGGCGGAGCTGCTGCGCGACGCGATCGCGGTCTTCGCGGAGGGCCTGCCCGACTGAACGCCGGGAATACCGGGGGCACCAGGGGCGTTGGCACGCGCAACCGCCATGGGAGGCGGCCGCTGTGCCACCGCCCCGATCCGTAGTCCAGGAAGGTCCCCCATGCCGGTCATCGGTCTCCTGATGGGCAATCTGCCCCAGGCACGCACCACCCGTCTCCTGTCGTCGCTCCTGCACGCCGCCGCGCCGTCGGGCACGAGGCTCGTCGAGCTCAGCCCCGCGGACCTGCCGCTCCACGCGCCGTACACCGATGCGCCGCTGCCGAGCGCGGGCCTCGCGTGGAAGCGCCAGCTCGACGCCGTCGACGGGTTGCTCGTCATCACGCCGACCCATGAGCGCTCGATCCCCGGCACGCTCAAGCACGCCCTCGACTGGGCGTCCGCCTCCCCGACCTCGCTCGAGGACAAGCCCGTCGTGATCGCCGGCGCCGCCGCGCCGCGCTCCGGCAGCTTCATGGCGCTCGTGCACCTCCGCACCGTGCTCGCGGATGCGGGCGCGCTCGTCATGGGACAGCCCGAGCGCACCCTCACCGTCCAGTCCACCGACTTCAGCGCGCACGGCCACTGCCACAGCGCCGAGCTCGACGCGCAGGCCCACGCACTCCTCGGCGCCGCGGCCGGCTACGTCGCGCACGTCGCGCGCGCGGGCGGGTCCGGCCCCCTGCCGACCGTCCCGACGGACCCGATCCGCGCGATCCGCGCGGCGCGCTCGACCGCTCCCGCCAGCCCGGCCGTCGGCATCCCCGCCTTCGTCGACCGGGTCGCGACCGCCGACCCCCTCGTCGAGACGCGCGACCCGCTGCACGCCGCGATGCGCACGGACTCGACCACCGGGGCACCCGCGGCCTGAGCGCGGGGCGACGCCCGCATCGTCCGCCACGACTCCCCTGCGTCATCTCCCGCACCACTTGGTTGATGCGTCACCTTCTGGAATAGTTGACGTGTCATCGTCGTTGCGATGGCCGTCCGACGACGGCGTCGGCGCTCCCCACCATCCCCCGAACAGGAGACCGTCATGACCCGCATCGGCTACATCGCCGGCTCGCTCTCGAGCACGTCCATCAACCGCCAGCTCGGCCGCGCGCTCGCGGCGCTCGCTCCCGAGGGCGTCGAGCTCGTCGAGCTCGACTTCTCGGCGCTCCCCCTCTACACGCCGGACCACGACGCCAACTACCCGGCGGCCGCGCTCGAGTGGAAGACGGCGATCGAGGGCGTCGACGGCGTCATCATCCTCACGCCCGAGTACAGCCGCTCGCTGCCGGGCGTCCTCAAGAACGCGCTCGACTGGGCCGCCCGCCCGTGGGGCACCAACTCGTTCAACGGCAAGCCGGTCGCGATCGCCGGCTCGTCCGTGGGCGCCATCGGCACCGCCGTCGCGCAGCAGCACCTGCGCGCGATCCTCGGCCACTTCAACGCCCCGACACTCGGCCAGCCCGAGGTCTTCTTGACACACTCAAACGTGTTCGCCGCAGACGGCACACTGCTCGAGACCGCGAAGCCGGTCCTCGAGGGCTTCCTCGCGGCCGCGATCGCGCACGTCGAGAAGCACGCGCCGGTCGCCGTCGCGTAGTTCCTGCATTCAGGCCGTGGGCCCCGTCCGGCTATCGCCGGACGGGGCCTTGCACTGCTCGCGCCGACGATCGCATCGCTTCGCCTCGCGCCGCAGCGCGCTTGCCGCGGGGACGATGGTCCCGAGACTGCTTGACATCTGTTCCTTACCGTGGACAGGTACCCAAGCACCGGCGACGGAGCCGGATCCCATACCCCGAAAGGACGGGTCCACCATGAACCACCAGGAGCACTACGACGACGTGATGTGCGGCATCGGCGCACTCGGCGAGCACATCCCCGGCACCATCAAGAGCTTCTTCTCGCTCCACCACGCGGCCCTCGCGGACGGTGCGCTGCCGAAGTCGACCAAGGAGCTCCTGGCGCTCGCGATCGCGATCTCGGTGCGCTGCGGCGGCTGCATCACCTGCCACGTCAAGGATGCTCTCGCGTCCGGCGCGACCCCCGAGCAGATCTACGAGACCATCGGCGTCGCGATCCTCATGGGCGGCGGCCCCTCGGCCGTCTACGGCAACGAGGCCCGCAAGGCCGTCGAGGCCTTCGCCGGCGTTCCGGCCTAAGCACCACCTTCACGAAGGCGGGGATCCCTCCGGTCCCCGCCTTCGTCGCGCCTGCGCAGATTCTCCGACGAGGACTTCATCTGCGCACGCGCCGACGCTCGGTCAGCCCGAGGTCTTCCTCCAGCACACCGCGGTGTTCTCCGCCGACGGCGAGCTGATCGACTCCGCGCGCCCCGTGCTCGAGGGCTTCCTCGCGGCCGCGATCGCGCACGTCGAGAAGCACGCGCCGGTCGCCGTCGCGTAGCCGCTCGCTCAACCCCGAGGGCCCCGTCCGACGTCACGCCGGGCGGGGCTTCGCTACGTCCGGGACGGCCGCCGCGCCCCCTGCCCGGGCGAGTCGCACCGCTCCTCCACCCATCTTTCGAGGCACGATGCTCGCAGCGGCGCGCGATCCTCGCCGGCGCGGAAGGGGTGGGGATGCCCGGTCGTCGCAGGGCGAGCATCGTGGCCACGGTGCTCGCGGTCGTCGCGCTCGCCGGCTGCACCGACGCCGGCGGCCTCGAGATCACCAACGAGACCGATGCGCGGATCGAGGTGAACGTCGACGACGACGTCACCTACGTCGAGGCCAACGGCGGGATCATCTACCTCGACCTCGGCTGCACCGACGGCGACGTGGTCGTCACGCTGGAGGACGGCACGGTCCTCACCGTCGGGGGCCCCGTCTGCCCGCCCGACCGCATCGTGGTGCGCAAGGGCGGAGCCGAGCTCGTCACTCCCGAACCGGAGACGTGAGCCGCCGCCCGCCGGAATCCCGCGGCGGGCTCGCCGCGTTGGAGGTGGCATGACTGCGGTGTGGTGGATCCGGCGCGACGCGCGCCTCGCGGACAACCCGGCGCTGCTCGCGGCGCAAGAGGAGGGGCCGGCGGCGGCGGTCTTCGCGTGGAGCCGCGGCGTCCACCTGTGGTCGGGACGCCGGCGCGCCCACCTCGCGCGGGTGCTGTGGAGCCTGCGCGCGGACACCGGCGGCGCCGTCGGGGTGCGGCGCGGCGATGCCGCCGACGTGATCCTCGCCGTCGCGCGGGAGCACGATGCGCGGGTGGTGCTCGCGGCGCGCGAGGCCTCGCCCGCGGGGATCCGGGCGCAAGACGCCGTCGCGGCGGCGCTCGAGGCGGACGGCCGCGAGCTGCGGCTGGTCGGCACCCCGTACGCCGTGGCACCGGGACGCGTGGTGAAGTCCGACGGCACGGAGTACAAGGTCTTCACCCCCTTCTCGCACGCGTGGCGCGGGCACGGCTGGCGGGGACCCGCCGACCATGCGGACCCGGGAGGCTTCGCGCGCGTCGGCTCCGACGTCGACCTCGACCAGGAGGCGGCCCACGGCGACGCCGACGACCTCCTCGCCGAGCAGCACGAGTTCCGCGAGGAGCGCGTGCTCGAGACCTGGGCCGACTACGTCGACGGCGACCTCGCCCGCTACGCCACGGAGCGCGACCGCCCGGACCTCGACTCGACCTCGCACCTGTCGGTGCCGCTCGCGTACGGCCAGATCCACCCGCGCACCGTCTTGGCGGCGACGGTGGCAGTGCGCGGCGAGGCGGCCCGGAAGCTCGAGTCGGAGCTCGCGTGGCGCGAGTTCCACGCGGACGTGCTCTTCCGGCATCCGCGCGCGCAGCACGAGTCCCTCACACCGGCCCTGCCCGAGGACGCGTGGGCCGCGGGCGCCGAGGCGGACGAGGCGTACATGGCGTGGCGGGACGGCCGCACGGGCTTCCCGCTCGTCGACGCGGGCATGCGCCAGCTCGCCGCCACGGGCACGATGCACAACCGCGTCCGCATGGTCGTCGCCAGCTTCCTCGTCAAGGACCTGCACCTGCCGTGGCAGCGCGGCGCCTCCTACTTCCGGCGCGCGCTGCTCGACTACGACCACGCGCAGAACCAGCTCAACTGGCAGTGGGTGGCAGGCACCGGCCGGGACGCGGCGCCGTTCTTCCGGATCTTCAACCCCGCGTCGCAGGCCGACCGCTACGACCCGGACCGCCGCTACGTCCAGCGCTGGGTCGCCGAGGTCGACACCCCCGCCTACCCCGCGCCGATGGTCGACCATGCCGCCGAGCGGGCCGTAGCACTCGCCGACCTCAAGCGCGGCAAGGCGGCCCGCGCATCGTCCTGACGTAACAGAGTTATTTCCCGGCCGTCACGTGCCCGACACACGCCGGCCGTAGCGTGGAGCCCGCCAGCGAGGGCGCCCCCGGGCGCACGGCCCCGGCCGCCGCCCTCCCTAGCGGCGCCGGGAAGGAGCTGCCATGACACCCGCACCCCCCGAGTACCTCGGCTACGTGGGACACCCCGAGCTGCCGCACGGCTACTACCCGTATCTCGGCCGCCGCCCCGGCGAGCGCAGGGACTGGCTCGCGGACGCCTCGGTGGCCGCCGGGGCCGCCCTGCTCTTCCCCGCCGCGATCGTGCTCGGCCACCTCGCCCTGCGCGCCGTCCGCGCGGGCGACGCGCGGGCCGAGAGCCGCGCGCGGCTGGGACTCACGCTCGGCTACGGCGTCGCCGCGGCCGCCAACGTCGTCTACCTCGTGCTCGCCGCGAGGCATGCGATGACGCCTTCAGCACCCTCCACCTGACCGACCGACGGCGCCGGGCCGGGATCGCCGCCGAGGGGCGATCCCACCCCGCCGCCATGTCCGATCACCGCGAGCGCGAGCACGCCCGCATGCGTCACACTCGTGGGCATGTGGGACGACGAGACGCGCTACGCGGTGATCCGCGGCAAGGACGCGCGCTACGACGGGCAGTTCGTCACGGCCGTCCGCACCACGGGCATCTACTGCCGGCCGTCGTGCCCCGCGCGCACCCCCGCGCGGGCGAACGTCACGTTCTACCCGAGTGCCGCGGCGGCGCAGCGGGCGGGCTTCCGCTCGTGCCGGCGCTGCTTCCCGGACGATGCGCCGGGCTCGCCCCGCTGGAAGGTGGGCGAGGACGTCGCGAGCCGCGCGGTGCGGCTCATCGACGACGGCGTGGTCGAGCGCGAGGGCGTCGCGGGCCTCGCCCGCCGGCTGGGCTACACCGAGCGGCACGTCTCCCGGGTGCTCGTCGACGAGCTGGGCGCGAGCCCGCAGGCGCTCGCCATCGCGCACCGGCTCCACCACGCGCGCACGCTGCTCGAGACGACCGCGCTGCCGGTCGCCGACGTCGCATACGCCGCAGGATTCGGCTCGGTGCGGCAGTTCAACGACGCCGCGCGGACCGCGTGGGCGCTCACGCCGAGCGAGGTGCGGCGCCGCGCGGGCGGGACGGCCTCCGCGGGCCCGACGACCCTCGAGCTGCGGCTGCGCCACCGGGCGCCCGCCGCCGCGGGTCGCACCCTCGCGTTCGTCGGCGCGCGGGCCGTCGAGGGCGCCGAGACCTGGGACGGCCGCACGTACGCGCGGACGATGCGCCTGCCGCACGGCGGTGGCACGGTCGCGCTCGAGGCAGCCGAGGGACACGTGCGGGCGCGGCTCGCCCTGGCGGACGTGCGCGACCTGGGCGCCGCGGTCGCGCGGTGCCGGCGCCTGCTCGACCTCGACGCGGACCCGGCGGCGGTGGACGAGGCGCTCGCCGCATCCTCCCTCCTCGCGCCGCTCGTCGCGGCCGTGCCAGGACTGCGCGTGCCGGGCGCGGTGGACCCGTTCGAGATGGTGGTGCGGGCGATCGTCGGCCAGCAGGTGAGCGTCGCCGGGGCGCGGCGGACGCTCGGCACCATGGTCGAGCGCTTCGGAGGAGTGCTGAGCGTCCCGGGAGAGGCGTCGGGCGCCGATCCCGGAGTACCAAGCGTCCCGGCCGGGGTGGGGCGCGTGTTCCCCTCCCCCGAGGCGCTCGCGGACGTCGACCCGGCGATCGGCCTCGTGCCGCAGGCGCGCTGGCGGGCGATCTCCGCGGCGGCGCGCGCGATCCTCGACGGGTCGCTGGACCTCGGGCCCGGCGCGGATCGCGCCCAGGCACGTGCGGCGCTGCTCGCGATCCCCGGCATCGGCCCGTGGACCGCGGAGTACGTGGCGTTGCGGGCGCTCGGCGACCCGGACGCGTTCCCGGCGGGCGACCTCGTGCTGCAGAAGGCGGCCGGGCTCGACGCCCGCGCCCTCGCGGCCTCCGCCGAGGCCTGGCGGCCCTGGCGGGCCTACGCGGCCATGCACCTGTGGACCGCGGTGACGGAAGGACGGATCCCATGACCACGCTCACGCGACGCGACGTCGCCACCCCGCTGGGCCCGCTCACGCTGGTCGCCGCCGACGGCGCCCTGCGCGGGGCCTACTTCGCCGACCACCGGCGCCGGCCCGAGCTCGACGCGCTCGAGGCGCCCGCGGCGGACGACGCGCTCGACCGCGCGGAGGCCGCCTTCGCGGCCTACTTCTCGGGCGAGGCCGCCGACGTGCCGGTCGACGCGGTCGCCCCGGGCACGGACTTCCAGCGCGAGGTGTGGGAGGCGCTGCGCGAGATCCCCGCGGGCGAGACCCGCACGTACGCGCAGGTCGCGGCCCGCATCGGGCGGCCGACCGCGACGCGCGCCGTCGCCGCGGCCATCGGGCGCAACCCGCTCACGGTCGCCGTGCCGTGCCACCGGGTGGTCGGCGCGGACGGGTCGCTCACCGGCTACGCGGGCGGCATCGAGCGCAAGCGGTGGCTGCTCGCGCACGAGCGGGGCTAGCCTCGAGGGATGGCGGACAACGAGGTCGACGCCTGGATGGCGTCCTACGACAACCCGATGAAGGACGTGGTCGAGCGGGTGCGCCGCATCGTGCTCGACGCGGACCCGCGCATGGGCGAGTGCATCAAATGGCAGGCGCCCACGTTCACGTACCGCGGCAACCTCGCGAGCTTCTTCCCGCGCTCGCGCCAGCACGCGACGCTGATGTTCCACAAGGGCGCGCTCATCCCCGGCGAGCACCCGCACCTCACGGGCGACGGCAAGGAGGCGCGGACCATGACCTTCGCGTCCGTCGACGAGGCGGAGGAGCGGCGCGAGGAACTCGCGTCGATCGTGGCCGCGTGGATCGCGCTCAAGGACGGCGACTGACGGATTCGCCCGGTTGGTCACGAAATGGTCACAACCGCCGCGCATCGGCGCCGACCTGTGCCTAGCCTGGCGGGGTGAGGCGCCCGCGGGTTCGACGGCCCGCGAGGGGCGCCACAGCTGAGGGGCGGTGCCTTCCCCGCGGAAGGGGGGCTTACGCGGGGAAGGCGCCCATCATCACGAAGTTGACCGGGTCGTCGCCGTGCCGTCGCGCCTCCACCTGCGCGCGCACGAGGTCCGTGTAGCGCCGGTTGGTGAGGTGCTCGACGCCGGCGACGTGCGGCACGATGATGCAGTTCGGCGCCGACCACAGCGCGTGACCCTCGGGCAGCGGCTCCGGGTCCGTGACGTCGAGCGCGGCGCGCAGGCGGCCGGTCGCGAGCTCCGCGAGCAGCGCATCGGTGTCGACCACCTTGCCGCGACCCACGTTGACGATCAGCGCATCGTCCCGCATCGCGGCGAGGAAGCCCGCGTCGACGAGCTTGTCCGTGTCCTCGCTGTGGGGGGTGACCACGATGACGAGGTCCTGGTGCGGGAGCAGGCTGAGGAGGTCGTCCGCGGCGTGGACGACGGTGCCGTCCGGCGCGATGCGCGCAGTGCGGGCGACGCCCTCTACCTGCACCTCGCACGCGCGCAGGCGGGCGGCGATCGCCGCACCGATGGAGCCGTAGCCCACGATCAGCGCGCGGGAGTCCGCGAGCGACGGTGCTTGGAAGTCCTGCTCCCACACGCCGCGGCGCTGCGCGTCGAGGAACTGCGGGAGGCGGCGCTGCGAGGCGAGCGCGAGGGCGAGCGTCATCTCCGCGACGCGGGTGTCGTGGACCCCGCGGGCGTTCGCGAGGGACACGCCCGGCGGGACGAACGGGACCGCATGCTCGTACCCGGCGGACGCGATCTGGATCACCTTGAGATCGGGGCAGTCCGCGAGGCGCCCGTAGAGGCGGCGGCCGCCCGTGAAGTGCGCGAGGCACGCGATGGTGATGCGCTCGCGCTCCTCTTCCGGCGGGTCGGACTCGGCGGGATCCCACACGATGACGCGGGCGTCGGGGCCGACGTCGCCGAGCGCGTCGGCGACGGCCTGGGAGGGCACGGAGACGGTGATCATGCCGCCAGTCTGCCAGGGACGGCGAAGTGCGCGGGCCGCGCGCCGGTCGCGCGTCGGCCGCACGTCGGCGAGGCGCGCGCTCGGGTCAGAGCGCGACGAGCGGGACGCCGGCCGGGTCCTGGAGGAGGGCCGCGAAGGCCCGCTCGGCCGCGCCGATGAGCAGGCGGTTCCCGCCGAGCGCGGTGCGGGCGATCGCGACGTCCTCCGCCTCGGGACGGAAGGCGAGCTCCGCCACCCGGGCGTCGACGAGGCCGCGGCGGACGTCGTAGAGCGCGCCGAGGTAGCCGCCGAGGAGCACGAGGTCGGGGTCGAAGGCGCACTCGAGGTTGGCGATCGCGGCCGCGAGGGTCGCCGCGAGCACGTCGAGCGCGGCGTCGTCGTGGGCGGCGGCGTCGAGCCGCTCCGCGTTGAGCTCGGTCTCGAGGCACCCGAAGCGGCCGCACGAGCAGCGATCGCCGTCGGAGCGGATCATCATGTGGCCGAACTCGCCGCCGTAGCCGCGGCCGCCGCGCAGCATGCGGCCGCCCACGAGGGCAGCGCCGCCGATGCCGGACGCCGAGCCGTTGAGGTACACCACGGTGTCGACGCCGCGCGCCGCGCCGAAGCTCCACTCGGCGCGCAGGCCCATGTTCGCGTCGTTGCCGACCACGACCGGCAGCGTGAGCGCCTCCGCGAGCAGCTCCCGGAAGTCGACGCCGCGCCAGCCGAGGTGGGGCGCGTCCACGACCGTGGCGCTGTCGACGGCGACCAGGCCGGGGACGGCCGCGGCGGCGCCGACGACCCGCAGGCCCGCGAGCTCGTCGGCGATCTCCCGCGCGGCCTCCCACGCGAAGGCCGCGGCGTCCTGCGGGGTGGGCGGCGCGTCGACCGAGGCGCGGCGGCGCGCGAGGACCGTGCCGTCGATCGCGACGGCGCCGAGCTCGATCGCGTCGACGTCGGGGTGCAGCGCGAGCGCGGCGACGTCTCGGCGGGGGCGGACGATGAGGCTCGGACGCCCCACGGCGCCGGTCTCCGCCGCGGCGTCCTCGACGACGAGGCCGAGCTGCGCGAGCTCGGTGACGAGCCCGCCGATGGTCGAGCGGTTGAGACCCGTGTCGCGCGTCAGCTGCGCGCGGGTGAGCGGTCCGCCGTAGTGGACGGCTGTGAGCAGGGACGACAGGTTGTGCCGTCGCGTGTTGTCGTTGCGGCTGCCGCGCGCCACCGACGTGTGCGCCGGCACCGCCGCGCTTGCCAGATCGTCGCCCATCGCTCCTCCTCCGTGCCCGCAAGTATGCCCGTCCCGCCGCCCCGACCGGGACGCGCCGCGCATGCGGCCGGGGCGCCCGGCGCTCGGTTCCGGGACGCCTCGAGACCGGGCCCGGGGCGCCCTGCACGCGGCTCGAGGCACCCCGGCACCCCGCGGGACGGCCGCCGCTCGGCCGCGGCCCGCATCGTGCCGTGGCGCTTTGACGGGACCCCGGCGCGGGTATATGTTTTCTGCGGGAACATTTTAACCCGCTCGACGACGACTGGAGAAGCGATGTCCTTCACCCCCACCCCCGCCGACCACTTCACGTTCGGCCTCTGGACCATCGGTTGGCCCGCCGCCGACCCGTTCGGCTCCGCCACCCGCGGCGCCCTGGACCCGGTCGAGGCCATCCACAAGCTGGCCGAGCTGGGCGCGTACGGCATGACCTTCCACGACGACGACCTGTTCCCGTTCGGGTCGTCGGACGCGGACCGCCGCGCGGCGATCGACGCGCTCAAGAAGGCGTGCGACGAGACCGGGATGAAGATCCCGATGATCACCACGAACACGTTCTCGCACCCCGTCTTCAAGGACGGCGGAGTCACCTCCAACGCGCGCGACGTGCGCCGCTTCACCATCCGCAAGATCCTGCGCAACATCGACCTCGCCGCCGAGCTGGGCGCGAAGACCTTCGTCATGTGGGGCGGCCGCGAGGGCGCGGAGTACGACTTCTCCAAGGACATCCGCGTCGCGCTCGAGCGCTACCGGGAGGCCGCCAACATCTTCGGCGACTACGTGCTCGAGAAGGGCTATGACCTCAAGTTCGCGATCGAGCCCAAGCCGAACGAGCCCCGCGGCGACATCCTGCTGCCGACCGTCGGCCACGCGATGGCGTTCATCAACACGCTCGACCACCCCGAGCTGGTGGGCCTCAACCCCGAGGTGGGCCACGAGCAGATGGCCGGCCTCAACTTCACCGCGGGCATCGCGCAGGCGCTCGACCACGGCAAGCTGTTCCACATCGACCTCAACGGCCAGCGCGGCATCAAGTACGACCAGGATCTCGTGTTCGGCCACGGCGACCTCATCAACGCCTTCTCGCTGGTCGACCTGCTGGAGAACGGCGGCCCGAACGGCTCGCCGGCGTACACCGGCCCGCGCCACTTCGACTACAAGCCCTCGCGCACCGAGGACTTCGACGGCGTGTGGGAGTCGGCCAAGGCGAACATGCGGATGTACCTCATCCTCAAGGAGCGCGCCGCGGCCTTCCGCGCCGACCCCGAGGTCCAGGAGGCCATCGCGGCCACCCGCCAGGGCGAGCTCGCGCAGACCACGCTCGGCGAGGGCGAGACCACCGCCGACCTGCTGGCCGACACCTCCGCCTACGAGGACTTCGACCCCGACGCGTACTTCGACGGCAAGGGGTTCGGCTACGTCCGCCTCCAGCAGCTCGCCGTCGAGCACCTCATGGGTGCCCGCTGATCCTTCCCCCCTCCCGGCGTCCCGCCCGTCCTTCCTCCTTGGGGCGGGCGGGGCGCCTCTCCCCTTCCTGACCGCTGAAAGGCCCGCCGCATGACGCTCGTCGCCGGAGTCGACTCGTCCACCCAGTCCTGCAAGGTCGTGGTCCGCGACCTCGAGTCCGGCGCCGTGGTGCGCCAGGGCCGCGCCTCGCACCCCGACGGCACGTCCGTCGACCCCGAGCGCTGGTGGGACGCGCTGCAGGCCGCGCTCGAGGAGGCCGGCGGCCTCGACGACGTCGCCGCGATCTCCGTGGGCGGCCAGCAGCACGGCATGGTCGCGCTGTCCGAGGACGGCACGGTGGTGCGCGACGCGCTGCTGTGGAACGACACCCGCTCGGCCGGTGCCGCGGCGGACCTCGTGGCGGAGTTCGGGGCGGAGGCGCTCGCCGAGCGCACCGGCCTCGTGCCTGTCGCGTCCTTCACCTCGACCAAGCTGCGGTGGCTGCGCGACGCCGAGCCGGAGAACGCGGCACGCGTGGCCGCCGTCGCCCTCCCCCACGACTGGCTCACCTGGCGGCTGCGGGGCTACGGGCCCGCCGCATCGTCCCCGCTGGGGCCGGTGCTGACGGAGCTCACGACGGACCGCTCCGACGTCTCCGGGACGGGGTACTGGAATCCCGCCACCGGCGAGTACGACCGCGACCTGCTGGTCGCCGCGCTGGGGCACGATGCGGTGGTGCCGCGCGTGCTCGGGCCCGGCGAGTCGGCGGGCACCGTGCACGGGCTCGGCTGCGTGGTCGGGCCGGGTGCGGGCGACAACGCCGCGGCCGGCCTCGGGCTCGGCGCGACCGTGGGCGACGTGGTCGTGTCGCTCGGCACGTCCGGCACCGTGTTCGCCGTGACCGAGCAGGGCTTCCGCGACGCGACCGGCATCGTCGCCGGCTTCGCGTCCGCATCCGGCGAGCACCTGCCGCTCGTGTGCACGCTCAACGCGTCGCGCGTGCTCGACGCGTTCGCGCGCGTGCTCGGCGTCGGCTACGACGAGCTGGGCGACCTGGCGATGGCGGCCGAGCCCGGCGCCGGCGGCCTCACCCTGGTTCCCTACTTCGAGGGCGAGCGCACCCCCAACCTCCCCGACGCCACCGCGACGCTGTCCGGGATGACCCTGTCGAACACCACGCGCGAGAACATCGCCCGGGCCGCGATCGAGGGCATGCTCGCGGCGCAGGCCGTGGGCATGGAGGCGATCCTGTCCGCGGGCGTGGTCGCGAAGCGGGCGCTGCTGGTGGGCGGCTCGGCGCAGAACGCCGCCGTGCAGGCCATCGCCGCCCAGGTCTTCGACGTGCCCGTCGAGGTGCCCGAGCCCGGCGAGTACGTCGCCGCGGGCGCCGCGGTGCAGGCCGCGTGGGCGCTGACCGGATCGCGTCCGGAGTGGCCGCTGGCCGTGGTCGCGGCGCCCGCCCAGGACACCCGGCCGGCGATCATGGAGGCGTACTCCGCCGCCGCGGGGGCCTACCTCTCCTGACCCCGCGGGCGTCGCATCGTCCCTCCCCAGGCGGCCGTCGGACCTCGCGCGTAATGTCAGCCTGAGGGGCCGACGGCGGCCCCGAGGGGGACGGCGATGGGGACCGAGCCATGACCGTGAGCTTCGTGCTCGAGGCCATCGTGGTGCTCGGGTCGATCGTGCTCGGCACCCGGACCGGCGGCATCGGGGTCGGCATCTGGGGCGGCGTCGGCACCTTCATCCTGGTCTTCCTGTTCGGCGAGGCGCCGGGCGCGGCGCCCATCACCGCCATCGGCATCATCCTCGGCGTGGTCACCGCGGCGGCGCTCATGCAGGCCGCGGGCGGGATCGACTGGATGGTCGCGATGGCGGCGAGGGTGATCGAGAGCCGGCCGAAGCAGATCACGCTCATCGCGCCGCTGACCGCGTTCCTGTTCTGCGCGGGCGCCGGCACGGGCAACATCGTGTTCCCGCTGCTGCCCGTGGTCTACGACCTCTCGGTGAAGAACGGGATCCGTCCCGCGCGGCCGCTGACCGTGACGGTGGTGCAGTCCGGCATCGCGCTGGCTGCCTCGCCGGTGTCCGCCGCGATGGCGGCGATGCTCGCGTTCACCGACGTCGCGCCCTACAACCTCGGGCTCGCGCAGATCCTCGCGATCACCTTCCCCGCCTGCGTCATCGGCATCGTGGTGACATCCCTCGTGGTGAACCGCATGTGGAAGAACATGGACGACGACCCCGAGATCCAGGAGCGCATCGCGGCCGGCGCGGTCGCGGCGCTGAGGGACGATGCGGGCACGCGCGCATCGTCCGCCCTCACCTACACCGCCCGCGGACGGAATGCGGCGGTCACGTTCCTCATCGGCGTGTTCGCGATCGTCGCGTTCGGGATCTTCGAGGGCCTGCGTCCGACGTACACGGTCGACGGCGAGAGCGTCCGCGTCGACATGGGGGTCACGATCATCCTGGTGATGCTCGTGGTGAGCGCGCTCATCGTCTTCGTGGGCCGCCCCAAGGTCGGCTCCGTGCCCGACCAGTCGGTGTTCAAGGCGGGCATGGTCGCCGCGATCGCCCTGTTCGGGATCGCGTGGCTCACCGCGACCTTCATCGCGGCGCACGAGGAGTTCATCGTCGAGTCCGTCGGCTCGTGGGTCACCAGCGTGCCGCTCCTCTTCGCGCTCGCGGTGTTCCTCGTGGCGGCGATGACCACGAGCCAGTCGACCGCGACGAACACCATCGTGCCCATCGGCCTCGCAGCGGGCCTGCCCGTGGGCGCGGTCGCGGGCATGTGGGCCGGCGGGCTCGGCGGCGTCTACACGCTGCCGGCCAACGGCCCGCAGATCGCGGCGGCGAACTTCGACGAGACCGGGTCCACCAAGCTGGGCACCAAGCTTCTCGACCACAGCTTCTTCGTGCCGATGCTCATCCTCTCGGTCACTACAGTCGTGGTCGGAGCGGTGATCGGCGCGTTCTTCTGACCCGGCACCCCACGACACCTCGACATCTCGAACGGAAGGCGACCCCTCATGCCCGCAGCGGAGATCCAGGAGAAGGTCCGGGCGCTCATGCCCGGCGTCATCGCGGACCTCGAGGAGCTCATCTCCATCCCGTCCGTCGCGTTCCCCGGCTACCCCGAGGAGCCGATGCACCGGATGGCCAAGCGCACCCTCGAGCTGTTCCGCGAGGCCGGGTTCACGGACGCGCACCTCGCGGAGGTGCCGCACGGCTACCCGCCGATCTACGCCGAGCTGCCCGGGCCTCCCGGGTCGCCGGTGGTCGTGCTGTACGCGCACTACGACGTGCAGCCGGCACCCGAGTCGCAGGGCTGGACCACGGACCCGTGGACGCCGACGCGCAAGGACGACGGCCGCGTCTACGGCCGCGGCGCCGCCGACGACAAGTCGGGGCTCGCGACGCACCTCGGGATGATGCGCGCCTTCGACGGCAAGCCGCCGGTCACCATCCGGCTCATCCTCGAGGGCATGGAGGAGACCGAGAGCAACCTCGAGGAGTTCGTCGAGGCGCACCCCGACCTGTTCCAATGCGACCTTTTCGTCGTGTGCGACATGGGCAACCTCGTCGCGGGCGAGCCGGTGCTCACCACGGCGCTGCGCGGCGACGTGTCCTGCACCGTGACCGTGCGCACGCTCGACCACCCGCTGCACTCGGGCGTCTTCGGCGGCGCCGCGCCGGACGCGATGATGGCGCTCGCCCGCCTCCTGTCCACGCTGGTGGACGATGCGGGCGACGTGGCCGTCGCGGGCGTCACCACCGGCACGTGGGAGGGCGCCCAGCAGAGCGAGGAGAGCTTCCTCGAGGGCGTGCCGCTGCTCGACGGGGTCTCGCTGATCGGGACCGGGACCGTCTCCGACCGCCTGTGGGCGAAGCCGTCGATCAACGCGATCGGCATCGACACGACCTCCATCGCGGGCTCCTCGAACGTCATCCTGCCGCAGGCGAGCGCGAAGATCTCGATGCGCATCGTCCCCGGGACCGACCCGGAGGCCGAGCTCGACGCGCTCGTCGCCCACCTCGAGTCGCACGCGCCGTGGGGCGCGCAGATCGAGGTGAAGCGGGTCAAGGCCGCGCCCGCGTTCCTGGTGCCGAGCGGCGGCGCGGGCGTCTCCGCCGCCCGCGAGGCGATGTCCGAGGCCTTCGGGTCGGAGGCGAGCGAGGTCGGGTCGGGCGGGTCGATCCCGCTGCTCCAGACGCTCCACGAGGCGTGTCCGGCCGCGGAGTTCGTGCTGTGGGGCCCCGAGGACATGGACAAGGCGCGCATCCACGCGTCGGACGAGAGCGTGGACCCGGCCGAGATCGAGCGCATCATCGTCGCGCAGGCGCTGCTGCTGGAGAAGCTCGCCTCACGCTGACCTCGGCGGCGTCAGCCGGCGACGTCCTCGGGCTTGAGGCTCACGCGCCGGAGCAGCTGCGCGTTCGCGGCGACCACGATGGTCGACAGGCTCATCGCGATCGCCGCGACCGCGGGCGGCATCGTGATGCCCGCCCACTGGAGCGCGCCCGCCGCGACGGGGATCGCGACGGCGTTGTAGCCGGTGGCCCACACGAGGTTCTGGCGCATCTTGCGGTAGGTCGCGTGCGAGAGCTCGATCACGCCGACGACCCCGCGCGGATCCGAGCCCGCGAGCACCACGCCCGCGGCCTCCATCGCGACGTCGGTGCCGGCGCCGATGGCCAGGCCGACGTCCGCGCGCGCCAGGGCCGGCGCATCGTTCACGCCGTCGCCCACCATCGCGACCCTCTTGCCCTTGTCCTGGAGGTCGCCGACGGCCTTGTCCTTGTCGTCGGGGAGGACCTCGGCGAAGACGTCGTCGATGCCGAGCTCGCCTGCGACCGCGTCGGCGACGGCCTGCGAGTCGCCGGTGATGAGGGCGACGTCGATGCCGCGGGCATGGAGCGCGTCGACGGCCTGGCGGGACTCGTCGCGGATCGGGTCGGCGGTGGTGAAGGCGCCCACGACCTCGCCGTCGGCCACCACGTGCAGGACGGCGCCGCCCTTGTCGCGCCACCCGGCCGCCGCATCGTCCAGGCTGTCGGGCGCCTCGATGCCGAGGTCGTCGAGCAGCGCGGGACCGCCGACGGCGACGTCCTTGCCGTCGACGCGTGCGCGGACGCCGCGTCCGGGGAGGGTGTCGGCGTCCTCGGCGGTCGGGATGTCGAGGCCGCGGTCCTGCGCGGCGGCGACAACGGCACGGCCGATGGGGTGCTCCGAGTCGCGCTCGACGGCGGCCGCGAGGGCGAGCATCGTGTCGTCGTCGATGGCGCCCGTGGTGGCCGTGTCGGTGAGCGCGTGCTCGCCGCGCGTGAGGGTGCCGGTCTTGTCGAAGAGGACCGCGTCGACGGTGCGCATCGCCTCGAGCGCGGCGGTGTCCTTGACGAGGATGCCCTGCTTGGCGGAGGTCGAGGTCGCGATCGCGATGACCAGCGGGATCGCGAGGCCCAGCGCGTGCGGGCACGCGATCACGAGGACGGAGACGGCCGCGGTGAGCCCTTGCGCGGGGTCGCCGAGCGCGGCGTGGACCGCGAAGGTGATCGCGGCGGAGCCGAGCGCGATCCAGAAGAGCCACGCGGCGGCGCGGTCCGCGAGCTTGCGGGTGCCGGAGCGGCTGTCCTGGGCGTCCTGGACCATGCGCTGGATTCCGGCGAGGGCGGTGTCGTCGCCGGTCGCGGTGACCTCGACGCGCAGCGAGCCGTCGGTCGCGACGGTGCCGGCGACGACGTGGTCGCCCTCCTTCTTGGCGACGGGGGCGGACTCGCCGGTGACCATGGACTCGTCGAGGCTCGCCTCGCCCTTGGCGATGGTGCCGTCCGCGGGGATGCGTCCGCCGGGGCGGACCACGACAGTGTCGCCCTCCTCGAGGTCGGCGATGCTCACGTGCTCGGTGCCGCCGTCCGCGGTAGTGCGCTCCGCATCGTCCGGCAGCAGCTCGGCGAGCGCCTGCAGGGCGCCCTGCGCCTGCCCGACGGCCTTCATCTCCTGCCAGTGGCCGAGGAGCATGACGACGATCAGGGCGGCCAGCTCCCTCCAGAAGCTCAGGTCGCCGATGCCGAGCGTGGCGGCGGCGGACGCTCCGAAGGCGACGGTGATCGCCAGCGAGATCAGGGTCATCATGCCGGGCTTGCGGACGGTGATCTCGTCGCGCCAGGCCATGCTGAGGAACGGCCAGCCGCCCCAGAGGAAGATCACGGTGCCGAGCACCGGCGGGATCCACGCGGAGCCGGGGAGGTCGTAGCCGAGCCAGCCCTCGACCATCTCGCTCGTCGCGATCACGGGTACCGCGAGGAGGAGGTTCCACCAGAACAGCCTTCTGAAGAGGGCGGCGTGGCCGCTGTGGTCCGTGCCGTGGTGGGCGTGGGCGTCGTGGTTCTCGTGGGTCTCGTGGTTGCTGTGGGCTTCGTGCTGATCGCGCGTGGAAGCGTCGTGCTGCATCGTGGCGTGGTCGTGTGCCATGGGGACCTCCTTGGAGTGGCAACAATTCCGCACGCTATTCCTTCCATCCCGCTGGAAGGTCAAGAGGCTGCGCGGCCGGGCGCCCCGCGTCGCCGGACGCCCCGGCGCGGCGTCGCGCCGGCTCGCCAGGGAGCTGATGCCCACAGGCCCCGGCTCAACGTGTTTTTCCACATCTACCTGGGATGATAGTCGGAGCGCGTTGTCAGACCCTGGTGATGTGATGGATCCATGGACGCCTCGTACCTGTTCGATGCCGATCCCGGTGGTGCCGCCGCCGGGGTCGATGCGTTCGGGCACGCGTGCCGAGACGCGCGTGCGGCGGTGGGGACGATGCGTGGGCTGGCCGCGTTGGGTGACGCCGGGGCTGCGGTCGCGAGGCTGGGGGATGCGGCGCAGCTGGCCCGCGAGGTCGACATGGTGCTGGCACGGACGGCGCGGGATATCGAGACCGGATCGGATGTGCCCGGAGGTGGGGTCGCGAAGCAGCACGGTCATCGATCCGCGGCGGATCTCGTTGCCGCGACGATGGGCACCACCCGCGCCGAGGCGTTCCGGCTGATCGAGGTCGGGCGGGCGCTCGAGGAGATGGAGAGCGGCAGGCCCGGGCCCGACGACCCCGAGGACGATCCGGATGACGCAGGCGACCCGGACAACAACCCGGACGACGATCCGGACGACGACCCGCCGCCGGCTCCCAAGCCGAAGCCCAAGCCTCAGCCGCGCTACCCCGCGGTCGCCGCGGCCCTGGACGCCGGTGAGATCTCCGCCGACTGCGGCGCCCAGATCATCACCATGCTCGACTCGCTCTCCCCCGACGTGCCTGCTGAGTTCAAGCAGGACGCCGCCGCCCAGCTCGTCGAGCGCGCCAAGGGGTTGGACGCGACCCGGTTCGCCCGTGTCGTGGGGCGGTTCAAGGCGGCCCTCGACGTCGAGCAGCACGAACGCAACCTCACGCGCATGCGCTCGCGACGCCACCTACGGATCTACGAGAACCGTGCCGGGATGCTGGTGCTCAACGCAGAGCTCGACCCCGAAACCGCCGCCCCCGTGCGCGCCGCATTGGACAAGCTCGTCGGCGATGCGATGCGCGCCAGCCGCGACATCCCCGGACTGGACGGGCGCACCACCGACCAGATGCGCGCCGACTCCCTGGCCGACCTCGCCCGCCACGCCCTGGGCTGCGAGACCACGACCGCGCTGTTCGGCACCACCACCGTCGTCGTGCGCGCCACCGCCACCGACCTGCAGCACGGCACCGGATTGGGTGAGGTCGACGGCTGCACGCAGCCCATCGGCATGACCACCGTGCACCGCATGTTCACCGCCGGCATCCTCGTCCCCGCGCTGGTGGGCGACAACGGCGAGGTCCTCAACCTCGGACGACGCCAATACCCCTTCTCACGCGCGCAACGCGTCGCCCTCGGCGAACGCGACGGCGGCTGCGCATTCTGCGGAGCCCCTCCCGCCTGGTGCGAGGCCCACCACATCGTCTACTGGTCCCGAGGCGGCCGCACCGACCTCGCCAACGGCGTCCTCTTGTGCTCCCACTGCCACCACGTCATCCACGACCAAGGCTGGCAGATCCGGGCTACCGACACCGAAATCTGGTTCATCCCACCCGCATCCGTCGACACCTCGAGAACACCCCGCCAAGGCGGACGCGCCAGATTCGGCACACCCCGACCCTGGAACACCACCCGCACCGGCGACAACAACGGCGAGGACGAACCCGGCGCTCCGCCTGAACCCTCGTAGCTGGCCCGCCCCGCGGCGCCACCCCTTCGGGGCGGTGCCGCACACGCACGTCCCAGCGCCCTCAACTCACGCCCGGAGGCCCCGAATGCACAAGCGGGCAGCTGGCCGGCGTGGACGTCGCGCGAGAGGACTGCGGTGGCTGCCGAGGTTCCTACGGCATCTCGGGAAGGACGAAGCTCCATCCCTCGTCGAGGCGCTCGGAGACCACCTCGATGACGGCGTCGACCGTGCCGGCGCGGTTGCCGCCGCCATCATGCAGGAGCACCAGCTCCCCCGGCACCATGGCGAGCCTCAACCGCGACGCCAGGACAGCAGGGTCCTGCTCGACCCAGTCCTCAACCGTGTTCGCGACGTCGAGCGGCTGCATCCCGAGCCGCACGGCGACGGGCGCGGTGACTCCCCACGAGCCGTTGGGCGCACGCCAATACGGGACGGGCACGTCGTCGCCGACCGCACCCTCGATGATCTCGAGGTTCTTCAGCATGTCGTCGCGCACGTCGAGGGCGTTCCACTGCCCCATGTCCTCGTACGAGGTGGCGTGGTTGCAGAGGATGTGCCCGTCGGCGACGATGCGGCGCAGCACGTCGGCACCGGAAGGGATCGTGGTGCCGTCGGCGGAGATCCCGGAGGGCCGCAGGATCTCCTCGCCGATCACGGCGAACACCGCGCGGATGACGCGCGACTTGAGGAAGTCGAGCAGCCGGATCGTGTCGAGGCCGTTGGGCCCGTCGTCGAACGTGAGGGCGCAGGCGGGGCCGGAGCGCGCGAGACCTCCGCTCGCGACGCGACGGACAGGGGTCTCGGTCAGCATGTTCCGAGGCTAACGCTGCGAGACGGTCGGGGCCGCCCGCAACGCACGCGACCCCGCCCGGAGCCGGGCGGGGTCGCGAGACGGTGCTGCGTGACGGGAGAGGTCAGCCCTCGACGCCGGCGCGCTGGAGGATGATCTCGCGCACGCGGCCCGCGTCGGCCTGGCCGCGCGTGGCCTTCATGACCGCGCCCACGATCGCGCCCGCGGCCTGGACCTTGCCGTCCTGGATCTTGGCGAGGACGTCGGGCTGGGCGGCCAGCGCATCGTCCACCGCCTTCTCGAGCGCCGAGTCGTCGGAGACGACCTCGAGGCCGCGCGACGCGACCACCTCGGCGGGCGAACCCTCGCCCGCGAGGACGCCCTCGAGCGCCTGACGCGCGAGCTTGTCGTTGATCTTGCCCTCATCGATGAGGCCCTGGAGCTCGGCGATCGCGTCGGGGGTGACGGGCAGCGCGGTGAGCGCGACCTCGCGGTCGTTCGCGACGCGCGACAGCTCGCCCATCCACCACTTGCGCGCGGCCTGGGCGGTCGTCCCCGCCTGCACGGTGGCGGCGATGAGGATGAGCGCGTCGGCCGCGACCACGTCGCGCATCTCGAGGTCGGAGAAGCCCCACTCCTCGCGCAGGCGGGCCCGCATCTTGGCGGGGTGCTCGGGGATGGTGCTCCGGAGCTCCTCGACCCACTCGCGCGAGGGCTCGACCGGCAGCAGGTCGGGCTCCGGGAAGTAGCGGTAGTCCTCCGCCTCCTCCTTCGAGCGGCCCGGCGTGGTCGACGAGGTGTCCTCGTGCCAGTGGCGGGTCTCCTGCACGACCGGCTGGCCGCCGAGCAGCAGCGACGCCTGGCGGGCGGCCTCGAAGTGCACCGCACGCTCGATCGCGCGCAGCGAGTTGACGTTCTTGGTCTCGGAGCGCTTGCCGAACGGCACGTCGTCCTGCGACTCCCCCGCGACCGCCTTGGGGCGCAGCGAGAGGTTGACGTCGGCGCGCACCGAGCCCTGCTCCATGCGGCCGTCCGAGATGTCCAGGGCGCGGACGATGTCGCGGATCGTGGCCACGTAGGCGCGCGCGACCTCGGCGGTGCGGGCACCCATGCCCGTGATGGGCTTGGTGACGATCTCGACCAGCGGCACGCCGCCGCGGTTGTAGTCGACGAGCGAGTAGTCGGCGCCCTGGATGCCGCCGGTGCCACCCACGTGGGTGTTCTTGCCGGCGTCCTCCTCCATGTGGGCGCGCTCGATGCCGATGGTCACCACGGTGCCGTCGTCGAGGACCACGTCGAGGGAGCCCTCGTAGCAGGTCGGCTCGTCGTACTGCGAGATCTGGTAGTCCTTCGCGAGGTCCGGGTAGAAGTAGTTCTTCCGGGCGAAGCGCGAGGACTCGCGGATCGAGCAGCCCAGGGCCAGGCCCAGGCGGATCGCGGACTCGACGGCCTTGTCGTTGGTCACCGGCATCGCGCCCGGCAGGCCCAGGCAGACCGGGCAGACCTGGGTGTTGGGCTCGGCGCCGAACTCGTTCGCGCAGCCGCAGAACATCTTGGTCTTGGTGTTGAGCTCGACGTGGACCTCGATGCCGAAGACCGGGTCGAACTCCTCCATCGCCTGCTCGTAGGTCATCGTGGTCACTCGGCCACCTCCAGCTCGGGCGCCTGCGCGGACAGCGGACCGCCCCACTCGGCGGTCAGCGACGCCTCGAGGGCGGCGCCGATGCGGTACAGACGGGCGTCCTCGTGCGCCGGCGCCAGGATCTGGAAGCCGGTGGGCAGGCCGTCCTCGGGCGCGACGCCCGACGGCAGCGACATGCCGGGGATGCCGGCGAGGTTCGCGGGGATGGTCGCGATGTCGTTGAGGTACATCGCCAGCGGGTCGTCGATGCGCTCGCCGATCTTGAACGGCGTGGTCGGCGTCGTGGGCGACACGAGCACGTCGCACTGCGCGAAGGCCGCGTCGAAGTCGCGCTGCACCAGCGTGCGGACCTTCTGCGCCGAGCCGTAGTAGGCGTCGTAGTAGCCGGCCGACAGCGCGTAGGTACCGAGGATGATGCGGCGCTTGACCTCGTCGCCGAAGCCCTCGGCGCGGGTCGCGAGCATCGTCTTCTCCACCGTGGTCTTCTCGACGCGGAGGCCGAAGCGCACCGAGTCGAACTTCGCGAGGTTGGAGGAGGCCTCCGACGGGAGGATCACGTAGTACGCGGCGAGCGCGTACTCGAAGGACGGGCACGAGACCTCGACGATCTCGGCGCCCATGCCCTTGAGCCGCTCGAGCGACTCGTCGAAGCGCTGGGTGACGCCGGCCTGGTAGCCGCCGTCCGCGCCGCTGAGCTCGCGCACCACGCCGATCTTCACGCCGGTGAGGTCCATCTGCGCGCCCTCGAGGGCCGCGTCGACGCAGGCCGGGACCGGCTCGTTGAGCGAGGTCGCGTCCATCTCGTCGTGGCCGCCCATGACCTCGTGCAGGAGCGCCGTGTCGAGCACGGTGCGGCCGCAGGGGCCGAGCTGGTCGAGCGACGAGGCGAGCGCGATCGCACCGAAGCGGGAGACACCGCCGTAGGTGGGCTTGACTCCCACGGTCGCGGTGACCGACGCGGGCTGACGGATCGAGCCGCCGGTGTCCGAGCCGATGGTCAGAGGCGCCTCGAAGGCCGCGAGCGCCGCGGCCGAGCCGCCGCCCGAGCCACCGGGGATGCGCTCGAGGTCCCACGGGTTGCACGTCGGGCCGTAGCCCGAGTGCTCCGTCGACGAGCCCATCGCGAACTCGTCCATGTTGGTCTTGCCGAGGATGGGCATGCGCGCCTCGCGGACGCGGCGGGTCACCGTCGCGTCGTACGGCGGGATCCAGCCCTCGAGGATGCGCGAGCCGGCCGTGGTGGGCAGGCCCTTCGTGACGAGGACGTCCTTGATGCCGATCGGCACGCCCGCCAGGCGGGGCAGCTCCTTGCCGGCCGCGCGGTCGGCGTCGACGGCGCGGGCCGTCTCGAGCGCGCCCTCGGCGTCGATGTGGAGGAAGGCATGGACGGGCCCGTCCACGGCGGCGATGCGGTCGAGGTGCGCCTGCACCAGCTCGACCGACGTGACCTCGCCGGCGGCGAGGGCGTCGGCCATCCGGGCGGCGGTGGCCCGGGTCCAGTCGACGGTGTGCTCCGACATCAGGCCTCCTCCCCCAGGATCTGCGGGACGCGGAAGCGCCCGTCCTCCGCCTCGGGGGCGGCGGCCAGCGCATCGTCCTGCGAGAGCGACGGGCGGACCTCGTCCTCGCGGTGGATGTTGGCCATCGGGATCGGGTGGCTCGTCGCCGGGACGTCCTCGCCGGCGACCTCGGCCACCTTGGCGACGGCGTCGACGATCACGGCGAGCTGGCCCGAGAGGCGGTCGAGGTCCGCGTCGGTCATGTCGATGCGGGCGAGCGCCGCGAGGCGCGCCACATCGGATCGCTCAAGGGAAGACATGGCGTCGAGTCTAGTGGCGCGAGGTCGGGCTCACTGCTCCGCTCAGGGTTCCCACGAGTAGCCCAGCAGTCGCACCGCGCCCTCGGGCGGCTCGCCGTGCTCGAGCGGCACCCGCGTGACCGAGCCGTCCTCGTTGTCGAACACCACCCAGTCGAGCTCCTCGCGCCGGCGGAAGCCCATCCGCTCGTACAGCCGGTGGGCCGCGTGCATCGTGTCGAGGGTCGACAGCACGATGCGCGTCGCGCCCTGCTCGACGGCGCGGTCCATCGCCGCCTGGGTGAGCGTGCGGCCGATGCCGCGCCCGCGCTCGATGGGCGACACCGCGAGCATGCGCAGCTCGAACTCGGCGTCCTCCGCGAGCTCGATGAACGGGCTGCCCGGCGGCACCAGCGTGATGGTGCCCACGATCGAGCCCTCGCCGCGCTCGCCGTCGATCATGGCGAGCAGCTCGGCGTCCTGGGCCCGCGCCGCGGCGTCGCGCAGCTGTGGGAGATAGGGGTGCGCGTGGTCGATCAGCCCGTCGGCGAGGTAGGCGAGAGCCGTGAGCTCTCCGATCTCCTGAAGGCGGGACTTCTCGTCCGGCCCGACCTTGCGCACCGCGAATCTCACTGTGGACCCTCCCGGGGATCGATGCGACGGTCCCACTGGGGCGTCGACGTGTCCGATGGCGTGCCCTCGACGGGGTCCGGATGCTGGCCCGTGGGCCCGCGTCCGGCGTCCTCCTCCGGCGATGGCGGCGGGGTCGTCTGGCGCTTGCCGACCGCGATCACGATCGCGATGACGAGCACCACGAGGACCACCACTCCGGCGACAGCGCCGATGATGAGTGCGGTGTTCATCGTGGCTCCTCACTCCCCCTCCCGGCCAGACTACCCACGGCGCCGCGCGGGCGGGTGGGGAATCTGCGGGGCGCTGCGCGGGCGATCGTGCGGGGTCGCGCATGCGTACCGGGGAACGGGCCGGGGGTCAGTCCAGCGCCGCGGGCCCGCCCTCGAGGAGCCTCACGAAGGCGGCCTCGTCGAGGGTCGGCACGCCCAGCTCCTCGGCCTTCGCGGCCTTCGAGCCCGCGTTCGCGCCCACGACCACGTAGTCGGTCTTCTTGGACACGGACGATGCGGCCTTGCCTCCGCGGGAGATGATCGCCTCCTTGACGGAGTCGCGGGTGAAGCCCTCGAGCGAGCCGGTCGCGACCACGGTGAGGCCCTCGAGGGTCCGCTGGACGGACTCGTCCCGCTCGTCCTCCATGCGGACGCCGGCGGCGGCCCAGCGGTCCACGATGTCGACGTGCCACGGCACCGTGAACCACTGCAGCACCGACTCCGCGATCACCGGACCGACGCCGTCGACCGCGGCGAGCTCCTCCTCGGAGGCCGCGCGGATCGCGTCCATCGACCCGAAGGCGGTCGCGAGCGCGCGGGACGCGGTGGGCCCGACGTGCCGGATCGACAGGGAGACCACCACGCGCCACAGCGGCTGGGTGCGGGCGCCCGCGAGGTTCTCCAGCAGCTTGAGGCCGTTCGCGGACACGTCGCCGGCCTTGCGCCCCTCGACGCCCGCCTCCTGCTGCTTCCTCGTGAGCTTCTCGTCCACCTCGTAGGTGAACAGCGGCACCCGGCGCAGATCCTCCTCGGTGAGGTCGAACAGCCCGGCCTCGTTGGGCAGCACGCCCGACTCGACGAGCGCCGCCGCGGCCTTCTCCCCCAGCACCTCGACGTCGAGCGCGCCGCGCGAGCCGATGAACGCGATGCGGTCGACGATCTGCGCGGGGCAGCCCTCGGCGTTCGGGCAGCGGAGGTCCTTGTCGCCCTCCTTCTGCTCGGCCAAGGGGGTCCCGCAGGACGGGCACTCCCCCGGCATCGTCCACTCGCGCTCCCGCCCCGTGCGGGCCGCGACCACCGGGCCGACGATCTCGGGGATGACGTCGCCCGCCTTGCGCAGCACCACGGTGTCGCCGATGAGCACGCCCTTGCGGGCGACCTCGTGCGCGTTGTGCAGCGTCGCGTAGGTGACGGTCGAGCCGGCGACGAGCACCGGGGTCATGACGCCGTAGGGGGTGACGCGGCCGGTGCGGCCCACGTCGACGCGGATGTCCTCGAGGGTGGTGTGGACCTCCTCGGGCGGGAACTTGTAGGCGATCGCCCAGCGCGGCGCGCGGCTCGTGGATCCCAGCGCGCCCTGAACGCCGCGGTCGTCGACCTTGAGCACCGCGCCGTCGATCTCGTGGATGAGCGCGTGGCGGCGCTCCTCGAGGTCCCGCAGGTACGCGTCGACCTCGTCGACGCCCGTGACGACGCGCGCGTGCTCGGTCACCGGCAGACCCCACGACGCGAGCACCTCGTAGATCCCGTGCTGCGTGCCGGCGCTCGGGTGAGGCTCGGTCGCCCCCCACTCGAGCGCGCCGAGCGCGTACGTCGTCACCGCGAGCGGGCGGGTCGCCGTGACCGCCGGGTCCTTCTGGCGCAGCGAGCCCGCGGCGGTGTTGCGGGGGTTGGCGTACGGCGCCTTGCCCTCCTCGAGCAGGCGCGCGTTGAGCTCCTCGAAGGCCGCGACCGGGAGGTACACCTCGCCGCGCACCTCGACCAGCGTCGGCACGTGGTCGCCCGCGAGCGTGCGCGGCAGGCCCGCGATGGTGAGCACGTTGGCGGTGACGTCCTCGCCCGTGGTGCCGTCGCCGCGCGTGACGCCGCGGACCAGGGTGCCGTTCTCGTACGTGAGCGAGATCGACAGGCCGTCGATCTTGGGCTCGCACACGACCGCCTGGACGCCCGCCTCCTTCTCGACGCGACCCAGCCACGCCTCGACGTCCTCGATGGAAAACGCGTTGTCGAGGCTCATCATCCGCTCGCGGTGCTTGACCGAGGCGAAGCCGGTCGCGACCGCGCCGCCGACCGTCTGGGTGGGGCTCTCCGGCGTCGCCAGCTCGGGGTGCAGCGCCTCGATCTCGCGCAGCTCGCGCTCGAGGGTGTCGTACTCGGCGTCGGAGACGGTGGGGGCGGCGAGCTCGTAGTAGGAGTGGCGGTGCGCCTCGATCTCCTGGACGAGCTCCTGGTGGCGGGCACGGGGGTCGGTCACCGTCCTATCCCACCACGTCCCCCCGACACCGGACGCCCCCCCGACACCCGGCGCCCACCCGGCCCTGGCATCGTCCCTCTCCGATCAGTAGCGTGTGCGCATGCGCTCCGCCGTCCTGGCCGCCTCCGCGGCCCTGCTCCTCGCCGCCTGCACGACGGCCGAGGCGCCGACGCCGCGCGCCACCGTGACCGCGACCCCCGAGCCCCAGCCCGCGATCACCGCGACCGTCACCCCGGAGCCGGTCGCCGATCCGTCCATCGACGTCGTCGCGAACCCGTTCGCGCGACCCGACTGGCTGGGCACCACCGTGCTGAAGAAGCAGGACAACGACCTCGGGAAGCCCGTCGCCACGCCCGAGGAGCTGCGCGACCGCCGCCTCGAGCCCGGCAAGACTTCCTACCCGGACCCCGAGACCGACGACTGGTTCGTCGAGATCTCGGCTATCCCCGACGACGTGCTCAAGCGCTCGAGCTGGCGCGAGCAGTGCCCCGTCGAGCCCGAGGACCTCGCCTACATCGTCATGCCGTTCTGGGGCTTCGACCTCCAGGCCCACACGGGCGAGATGATCACCAACGCGGCGCATGCCGAGGAGCTCGCGAGCGTCTTCGAGAAGATGTACGAGCGCCGCTTCCCCATCGAGGAGATGCGCGTCACCTCGTGGTCCGAGGTGCGCGGCGACCACACCGGCGACCAGAACGTCACCATCTCGTTCGAGTGCCGCAAGGTCACCGGCGGCTACGACGTCTGGTCCGAGCACGCCTCCGGGCTCGCTGTCGACATCAACCCGTTCCACAACCCGTGGGTCCGCGACGGCTACGTCTTCCCCGAGCTCGCGGGCGCGTACCGCGACCGCGAATGGCTGCGGCCGGGCATGATCGAGACGCAGCGCAAGATCATCGAGGACTTCGCGGCGGTCGGCTGGGAGTGGGGCGGCACCTGGACCGACCTCGACGACTGGATGCACTTCTCCGCCACCGGCCTCTGACGGGACGATGCGCGGCTCACCCTGGGAGGGTCCATGGCAGGCAGCACGCTGATCGAGGGCGGGTACATCGCGACGATCGACCCCGCCGGCACCGAGATCGCCCGCGGCTGGATCACCGTCCGCGGCGGACGCATCGTGTCGATGGGCGAGGGCGCCGCGCCGTCGGACGTGCGTGACGCCTTCCCCGACGTGATCGACGCGCGCGGCACGCTCGTGACGCCGGGCCTGGTCAACACCCACCACCACCTCTACCAGTGGCTCACGCGCGGGTGGGCGCAGGACTCGATCCTCTTCGACTGGCTGGTCGCGCTCTACCCCACGTGGTCGCGCATCGACGCCGACACCGCGGGGGCGGCCGCCGCCGGGGCTATGGGGGTGCTCGCGCGGTCCGGCTGCACCACCGTGGGCGACCACCACTACATCTTCCCGCGCGGCTCCGGCGACATCGTCGGGTCGATCGTGCACGAGGCGTCCGAGCTAGGGCTGCGGCTCCACGCCACGCGCGGCTCGATGGACCTGGGCGAGTCCGACGGAGGGCTCCCGCCCGACTTCGCGGTCGAGACGACGGACGATGCGCTGGCCGCCTCCGCGGAGGCCGTCACCCGGTACCACGACGCGTCGTTCGACTCGATGGTGCGGGTCGCGATAGCGCCCTGCTCGCCGTTCTCTGTCACGAGCGACCTCCTGCGCGAGTCAGCGTCCCTCGCGCGCGACCTCCACGTGCGCCTCCACACGCACGGCGCCGAGACCGTCGAGGAGGAGGCGTTCTGCCGCGAGCGCTTCGGCATGTCCCCCACCGACTACCTCGAGTCGCTCGGCTGGCTCGGGCCCGACGTGTGGATGGCGCACTGCGTGCACCTGTCCGACGCGGACGTCGCGCGCTTCGCCGAGACCGGGACCGGCGTGGCGCACTGCCCGTCATCGAACGCGCGCCTCGCCGCGGGGATCGCGCCCGTGCGTGCGCTGGTGGACGCGGGAGCACCCGTGGGCCTCGGCGTCGACGGCGCCGCCTCGAACGAGCACGGCCGGCTCGGCTCCGAGATCCGCCAGGCGGCGCTGCTCGCGCGCCTGCGCGACGGGGCCGGCGCGATGCCGGGGCGCGACGCGCTGCGGATCGCCACCATGGGCGGCGCGCGGGTGCTGGGACGCGAGAAGGAGATCGGCTCGCTCGAGCCGGGCAAGCTCGCCGACATCGTCCTGTGGGAGCTCGACGAGATCGAGCACGCGGGGATCGCGGACCCGGTCGCGGCGCTCGGGCTCGGCTCGCTCCCCCGCGTGCGGCGCATGCTGGTCCAGGGCGAGGACGTCGTGATCGACGGGCGGCTGGCGCGCGGCGACGAGACCGTCATCGCGGGCCGCGTCGTGGAGGCCGCGGAGCGGCTCAGGGGCTAGGCGGCCGAGGCTGCGCTGCTGAGACCGCCCGGCTCGCGCGACGCCCACCGGCGCGCTGCGAGGTGCTCAGCGCCCAGAATCGGCCGATCCGGGCACCGAGCGCCTCGCAGGATGCCTGGAGACGGGCTCGAGCCGCGCCGGGGGCGCCGAGGCAGGCGGCAGGCGCTACCGGACCTGCTGCTTCACCACCAGCAGCCGGTACGGGCCGCCCCACCAGCGGTGGCGGACCCCGCCCGCGTAGTAGACCGAGTCCCCCACGCCCAGCGCGTGGGCCTTCCCGTCGGTCTCGACCTCGGCCGCGCCCTCGACGACGAACACGAACTCGTCTTCGGCGTGGACGAAGACCTCGCCGGGGTCGACGGCCTCGGACTCGACCAGGATCGGCGTGAACGGCCGGGTGCCCCGGACCAGCGAGACCGCGGGACCGCGGGCGAAGCCCTGCGGCGTCGGGCGCCGCGATCCCGCGCGCGACACCTCGACCCGGCGCGGGGGCGCGCCGTCGTCGGCCTCGGCGGCCGCGACCAGCTCGACCGGGCTCGTCTCGAGCGCGACCGCGATCCGTCGCAACGACTGCAGCGACAGGTTCGCGAGGCCGCGCTCCACCTGCGACAGGAACGGATGCGACAGCCCCGTCGACTCGGCCAGCGACACGAGCGTGAGCCCGCGCGCCTTGCGCAGCTCCCGCAGGCGCGCCCCGAGCCGCGCGGCGGCCTCGTCGGGACCGTCCTGCGCGTCTCCCACGGTCACACCCGCTTCGACGGGTGCATGCCCATGCGCACGAGCACGGTGTTCTCGAGGATCTGCACGAGGTTGTAGAGCACGAGCGACACGAACGTCACCACGACCACGGACGCCCACAGCTCGTCGAACTTCGCCGAGGTGGCGTAGCCGTTGATGACGCCGCCGATGCCCGATCCGGTGGCGAGCCACTCGGCGAGCAGCGCGCCCGTGATCGCGCCCGGCACGGACACGCGCACCGCGGCGAAGAACGCCGGCAGCGACGCGGGCAGCGCCACCTTGACGAGCTGCTTCATCGAGCTGCCGCCGTAGACCTGCACCACCTCGAGCGTCTGCTGCGACGCCTGCTGGAGGCCGTACGCGATGTTCACGAGCGCGGGGAACAGCACCACGATGCCGCCCATCACCGCGACCGTCATGAACTCGCGTCCGAAGATCATGATGATGACCGGGGCGAACGCGATGAGCGGGACCGAACGCAGCAGCAGCGCGATCGGCATCATCGCGTGCTCGAAGCCCTTCGACAGGCGGAACCCGATCGCGCCCGCGAGCGCGAGCAGGAGGCCCGCGACGAAGCCGATGACGGCGTCGCCCAGGGTGACCCACAGGTTCGCCATGATCTCGGCGCGGTTCTCCGCCGCATCGTCCTCGACGAAGAAGAAGTTCCACACGTCCGCCGGGCCCTTGGCCACGTAGGGCGACAGGTCGGAGACCCACAACGCCACCTGCCACAGCACCACGACGGTGACGAGCGTGAGGCCGAAGGTGAGCAGCGAACTGCCGAGCGACTTCAGGGTGCTGCGGCGGGCCTGGCGGCGGACCTGGGCCGCGAGCTCCGCGGTCTGCTGGGCGTCGGCCTTCGATGCGGCGATCGTGTCGGTCATGCCGCGGCCCCCTTCGACCAGGGGGTCGACAGCCGCGTGAGCATGCCGACCAGGAGGTACAGGAGCAGCGCGATCGCGCCGGAGGCGAGGGCGATGCCCCACACGCGCGGCGAGTTGAGCGACTGCTGGGCGATGATCATCGCCGGACCGATGCCCGTCTCGACCTTGCCGAAGTACTCGCCGAGCACCGCGCCGAGGAAGGCCGCGGGCACCGCGATCTGGAGGGCGGTGAGCACCGCCGGCAGGGCCGCGATCACGCGCACCTTGCGCAGTTGCACCCACGCGTTGCCGCCGTAGACGTGCACGACGTCGAGGCTCGCCTTGTCCGCGGCGTGCAGGCCGAGCAGCGAGCCGACCACGGTGGTGAAGAACACCGACAGCGCCGCGATGAAGATCGCGGTACCGGACGGCTCGCCCTTCTTGGGCACCTCGAAGATCAGGACGAGCAGCGGGCCGATCGCGACGATCGGGATGCAGTACGAGATGACCGCGAGCTGCATGACGGCGCCCTCGAGGCGCGGCAGCACCATCACCAGCGCGGCGAGCACGAGCGCGACGCCGTTGCCCCACAGGTAGCCCTGCACGGCCTCGTTGAGGGTGACGGAGAAGTTGGTGACGTAGAAGTCGAAGCCGACGTTGCCGTACTCCTCGACCACCTGCACGGGGCTCGGGATCGCCTTGGTGTTGCCCGAGCCGACGTTCGCGAAGATCGTCACCGAGGCGATCCACCAGAACGCGACCAGCCCGAGGGCGCTGAGGGACGCGGTCGCCCACGCCGGCAGCCTGCGCCCCATCAGTGGTCCTCGGTGGCCGCGCCGCCGACGCCGAAGAGCAGCTCGGAGGCCTGGTCGACGTAGGCGTGGAACTCGGGGCTGCGCTGGATGTCGGGGGTGCGCGGGCGCGGCAGGTCGATCTGCATGACCTCCTTGACCCGGCCCGGGCGCGGGCTCATCACGGCGACCTGGTCGGCGAGGAAGATCGCCTCCGAGATGCCGTGGGTCACCAGCAGGGTGGTCGCCGGCTTCGCGGCGAGGATGCGCATGAGCTCGAGGTTGAGGCGCTGGCGCGTCATGTCGTCGAGCGCACCGAACGGCTCGTCGAGGAGCAGCACCGACGGCTTGAGCACGAGCGCGCGGGCGATCGACACGCGCTGGCGCATGCCGCCCGAGAGCTGCGCGGGCTTGGCCTTCTCGAAGCCCTTGAGGCCGACGAGCTCGATGAGCTCCTCGATGTAGTCGTGGTCGACCGGCTTGCCGGAGACCTCGAACGGCAGCTTGATGTTGTTGTACACGGAGCGCCACGGCAGCAGCGCCGAGTCCTGGAACGCGATGCCCAGCTCGTTGTACGCGCGCAAGTCCTTGGGCGAGCGGCCGTCGACGCGCGTCGAGCCGCTCGTCGGCTGCTCGAGGCCCGCGAGGATGCGCAGGATCGTCGACTTGCCGCAGCCGGACGGGCCCAGCAGCGCCAGGAAGGACCCGCGGTCCGTGTGGAGGTTCGCGTCCTGGAGCGCGGTGACGGTCTTCTTCCCGGAGGAGAAGACCTTGGTGAGCCCGGAGATCTGCAGGCCGGTGCCCGGGGCGGTCTCGCCCCGGGCACCGGTCTCGGTGACGTCGGTCACTGGTGCTCCCGCAGATCAGCCCGCGTAGGCGACGAGGTCGGGGTTCTCCTCGTAGACCTCGGCCAGGAGGCTGAGGTCGAAGAGGTCCGCGGCCTCGAGCTCGATGCCCGCGCCGGCGAGCGACTCGAGGGTGGAGGCCTGGAGCGCCTCGGAGATGGTGAAGAGGCCGTTCGCGACGGTCTCGTCCGAGACCACGAGGTCCTCGGCCTGCGCGATCGCGCCCGCGATCGAGTTCTCCGGGTTGAGCTCGAGGTCGGCGCCGTACTCCTCGTACGCGAGGCGGGCGCCCTCCTCCGGGTCGTTGACCGCGTCGGTCCAGCCCTTGATCTCCGCGACCAGGAACGCCTTGAGCGCGTCGCGGTTCTCCGCGATCGACTGGTCGGTGACCGTGATGGTCTCAGCGACGAACGGCAGGCCGTTGTCCGCGAAGGGCAGGTTGACGGTGTCGTAGCCGGCGGCCGCGACGGTGATCGACTCGTTGGTGAGGTACGCGATGAAGCCGTCGACCTCGCCGTTGGTGAGCGGCGCGGGGTCGTACTGGACCGGGACGATCTCGACGTCGTCCTCGGTGAGGCCGTTCGCGGCGAGCAGCGCCATGAAGAGCGCGGTGTTGGAGTCCTGGACGCCGATCTTCTTGCCGACCATGTCCTCGGCGGTCATGATGTTGCCGCCGTCCGCCAGCGACAGGACCGTGAACGGGTTCTTCTGGTACGTCGTGCCGATGATCTTCAGCGGCGCCTCCTCGGCGGCGACGGCCGAGCCGATCGAGACGGCGTCGGACAGCGCGACGTCGGCGGTGCCGGAGAGCAGCTCGGCGGCGCCGGTCGACGGTCCGGGCACCAGCTCGACCGCGTCGAAGCCGGCCTCGGTGTAGTAGCCCATCGAGTCCGCGAAGAACTCGCCGGAGAACTCCTCGTTCTTGATCCAGGACAGCTGGACGGTGAAGTCGCCGTACGCGGGCGCCTCCATCGCGTCCTCGGCGTCGGCCGAGGCGGACGAGCCGGTGTCGGCCTCGCCGGACGAGCACGCCGCGAGCGCGAGCGCGGCGACAGCCACGCCGGCAGCGGCGGCCGAGAGCCGCCCCGCCTTGCCGTTGATGAAACGCATGAGTTCTCCCTCGTGGTTGGACGCAAGGTCAGCCGAGGGAGCATCGTGGTGGGGTCTCTCCCGCGGCGCCCGGACATGACTCCGGCACGTCGGCACGACGTTATGGAATGTAGATTTCATGAACATGCGCCCTTGTGTTTCGCCCTCGTAAATTCAGGGTTCCGTGACATAACCGTGACATTGGCGCGTGGCAGACTCGCCCGCAGGTCACCCGTCGAGAGGAGGGCGCGATGGACCTCTCCGCCGTCACCGGCTACCGCGTCGCGACCTCCCGCGCGGATCTGGCGCTCGCGCCCGGCGAGCGCTTCCTCGCCGGCGGCACGTGGCTGTTCTCCGAGCCCAACCGCGACGTCACCGGGCTCGTCGACCTCGCCGGACTGCCCGGCCCGCGCCTCGAGGTGAGCCGCGAGGGCCTGACCATCGGGCCGTCGTGCACCATCGCCGACCTCCTCGCCCTGCCGCCCCACATCGGCTGGGCCGCGCAGCCGCTGTTCGCCGAGGCCGCGAACGCGCTGCTCGCGAGCTTCAAGATCTGGAACGAGGCCACGGTCGTCGGGAACATCTGCCGCGCGTACTCCGCCGGCGCGATGCTCGCCGCGTGCGCCACCCTCGACGCCGACGCCCTCCTGTGGACCGCGGACGGCGACGAGCGCATCGTCCCCGTCGCGTCCCTCCCGACTGGCAACGGCACCACCACCCTCGCGCACGGCGATCTCGTCCGCGAGGTGCGCATCGGCGCCGACGCCCTCCGGGCCCGCACCGCGCTGCGGAAGATCGCGCTCGCGGAGCTGGGTCGCTCGGGCGCTGTCGTCACCGGCCGCGCGCACGCCGACGGCCGCACCGTCATCGTCGTCACCGCCGCCACGCTCACGCCCGCCGTGCTGCGCTACCCCGCTCCCCCGTCGCCCGCCACCGCGCGGGACGATGCGCGGGCCGCCGAGGGCTTCTACACCGACGCCCTCGGCAGCGCGGACTGGCGCCGTCACGTCGCCGGCGTGCTCGCCGCCGAGGTCGCCGAGGAGCTCGCATGAGGCTCTCGGTCGACGGGGACGAGGTCGAGGGCGCGGCCGCGCCGGGCCAGTGCCTGCGCACCTACCTGCGCGAACAGGGCCGCTTCGAGGTGAAGAAGGGCTGCGACGCGGGCGACTGCGGCGCGTGCACGGTGCTCGTCGACGGCCGGCCCGTCCACTCGTGCCTCTACCCCGCCGTGCGCGCCGAGGGGCGGGAGGTGACCACGGCGGGCGGCCTCGCCCCCGGCGACGAGCCGCACCCGGTCCAGGAGTCCTTCGCGCGCCACTTCGCGTTCCAGTGCGGCTTCTGCACCCCCGGCATGACCGTCACCGCGTCGACGCTGACCGAGGAGGACCTGCCCGACCTCGACCGCCGCCTCAAGGGCAACCTGTGCCGCTGCACCGGCTACCGCCCCATCCGCGAGGCGGTCGAGCACGCGGTGAAGGGCTGCGGCGGCGGCTGCCTCGGCTGCCCCGCGGGGGACGATGCGCCATCCGGGGCGGACGATGCGGTCGCCGGCGGGGACGATGCGGCGGCCGGCGGCGACGATGCGGCGGCCGGCGGGGACGATGCGGCGGCCGGAGGAGGCGCCGAGGCTCGCCCGGGGGTGGGCGCGAACGCCCTGCCTCCCGCCGCCGCGCGCGTGGTCCAGGGCCGCGAGCCCTACACGTTCGACACCGACGTGCCCGGCCTCACGCACCTCAAGGTGCTCGGGTCCCCTCACGCGCATGCCCGCATCGTCGCGATCGACGCGTCCGCGGCCCTCGCCGTCGACGGCGTGGTCGCGGTGCTCACGCACGAGGACGCGCCCGCGGTCCGCTTCTCGACCGCGCGCCACGGCAACCGGCTCGACGACCCGCGCGACACGCGCATCCTCGACGACGTGGTCCGCTTCCGCGGGCAGCGCGTCGCCGCCGTGATCGCCGAGACCGCGGCCGCGGCGGAGGCCGGCTGCGCCGCGCTGCGCGTCGACTACGAGGTGCTCCCGGCGGTCACGGACCCCGAGGAGGCGCGCTCGCCCGGGGCGCCCCTGGTGCACCCCGGGCTGACCCCCGAGGACGGGGTCGAGGACGCCTCCCGCAACCTCGTCGCGGCCTGGCGCGGCGCGTACGGCAACGTCGGGAGGGGCCTCGCGCGGGCCACCGCGGTCGCGACCGGCACCTGGTCGAACGCGCGCGTGAGCCATGCCCAGCTCGAGACGCACGGCAGCCTCGGCTGGCTCGACGACGATGGCCGGCTCACGGTCCGCTCGAGCACGCAGGTGCCGTTCCTCGCGCGGGACGAGCTCGCGCTGATGCTCGACCTCGATCGCGAGCGCGTGCGCGTCTTCACGGCGCGCGTGGGCGGCGGCTTCGGCGGCAAGCAGGAGATCTTCACCGAGGACATCGTGGCGCTGGCGGTGCTGTGCACCGGACGACCTGTCGCGTACGAGATGACGCGCGAGGAGGAGTTCGTGCGCACCGCGACGCGCCACCCCTTCCGGGTCACCGCGACGCTCGGGGCCGACTCTGACGGCAAGCTCACCGCCATGGACATCGAGGTGCTGTCCAACACCGGCGCGTACGGCAACCACGCGATCGGCGTGATGTTCCACGGCTGCGCCGAGTCGCTCGAGGCGTACCGCTCCCCCGCCAAGCGCCTGCATGCCGAGGTGGTCTACACGAACACGACTCCCGCGGGCGCGTTCCGCGGCTACGGGCTGGGGCAGGTGATCTTCGCGGTCGAGTCCGCGCTCGACGAGCTCGCGCTGAAGCTCGGGATCGACCCGTTCGAGCTGCGGCGCCGCAACGCGGTCAAGGACGGCGACAAGCTGGGGGTCACCGAGCGGCGCCACCACGACGACCTCATCTTCGGGTCCTACGGGCTCGACCAGTGCCTCGACCTCGCGGAGGCCGCGCTCGCGCGCGGCAACGGCGTCGAGGCGCCGGCGGGCTGGGCCGTGGGCGAGGGCATGGCGCTCAGCATGATCGCGACCATTCCCCCGCGCGGGCACCGCGCGACCGCCTCGGTGACCGCGTACCCGGACGGCACCATGCTCGTCGCGGCGGGCACCGTCGAGTTCGGCAACGGCACCCACACGGTGCTCACCCAGATCGCGGCCGAGGCGCTGGGCATCGAGCCCGCCGCGGTGCGGCTGCGCACCTCCGACACGGACGCCACCGAGCACGACACGGGCGCGTGGGGCTCGACCGGCATCACGGTCGCGGGCAAGGCCGTGCATGCGGCGGCGGTCGCGCTCCGGTCGATGCTCGACGCCGGCGCGCCGGTCCCGGCCGAGGGCCTCACCGCGCACGGCGAGACCGACGGCAAGGTGCGCTCGCTCGCCTTCAACGTGCACGCCGTCCGGGTCGCGGTGGACGTCGAGACCGGCACCGTGCGGATCCTGCAATCGATCCAGGCGGCCGATGCGGGCGTGGTCCTCAACCCCGCCCAGTGCCGGGGCCAGATCGAGGGCGGCGTCGCGCAGGGCATCGGCTCCGCGCTGTACGAGGAGCTGATCATGGGCGACCACGGGGCGCCCACCAACCCCGCCTTCCGCGTCTACCGCGTCCCGCAGATGGCCGACGTGCCCGAGACGGAGGTGTACTTCGCCGAGACCTCGGACTCGCTCGGGCCGTACGGCGCGAAGTCCATGTCGGAGTCGCCCTACAACCCGGTCGCGCCCGCGCTGGCGAACGCGATCCGGCGGGCGATCGGCGCGCGGCCCATGGAGCTGCCGATGACCCGCGACCGGGTGTGGCGCCTCGCGTCCGGCCTCAGCCCGCGGACCGCGGATGGATGACGCCGCCCGTCTCGCGCAGCGGCCGCCCGCTCGCGCCCGTGTCGGACGCGATCACCTCGGCGAGGATCGCCACCGCGGTCTCCGCCGGGCTCGACCCGCCCAGGTCCAGGCCGATCGGCGAGCGGAGCCGGCCCAGCGCATCGTCCCCCACACCGGCCTCGCGCAGCCGTTCGACCCGGCGCTCGTGCGTGACGCGCGAGCCCATCGCGCCGACGTAGCCGGCGGGCGAGGCGAGCGCGACCTCGAGCGCGGGCACGTCGACGCGGTCGTCGTGGGTGAGCACGCAGATCACGGTGCCGTCCTCGATGTCGAGGCCGCGGAGGAAGGCGTCGGGCCACGCGACGTGGACCTCGTGCGCCGCGGGCAGCCGCTCGGGCGTCGCGAAGACCGGCCGCGGATCGACGACCAGCACGCGGTAGCCGAGCGCACGTCCGGCCGCGGCGAGCGCCGGCGAGAAGTCGACGGCGCCCACGATCACCAGGCGCGGGGCGCGCGGGCGGACGATGCGGTGGCCGCCCGGAAGGGCCAGGGTCACCTCGCCGTCGTCGAGGGAGGCCTCGAGCGCTGCCACGACGTCGTGGTCGCCGGGTCCCACGCGGAAGGCGATCACGTCGACCGCGCCGCCGCACGCGAGACCCGGGCGGTAGAGGTCCGGCTCGCCGCCGAGCGTCTCGGTCACCGGCGCCGGGTCCGCGTGGCGCGCGAGCGCGAGCTCGTAGGCCTCCGACTCGAGGCAGCCGCCGGAGATCGCGCCGATCGCGCGCCCGTCGGCGCACACTGCGATGGTGGAGCCGGGGGCGCGCGGCGTGGAGCCGTGGACGCCGGTCACCACGACGACGCCGAGCGCGCCGCCCTCGTGCAGCACCCCCAGCGCCTCGCGCGCGATCTCGAACACGTCCGCCAGTCTGTCAGCAGCCGTGGAGGGAAGCCATGACCCACGACCTCGTCATCCGCGCCGAGCGCGCCATCCTGCCCACCGGCGAGGAGCCGGCAGCCGTCGCGATCGATGCCGGCCGCATCGTCGCCGTGGGCGCGCTCGACGCGCCGATGTCCGCCGCCGCCGAGGTCGCGCTCGGCCCGGACGAGGTGCTCATGCCGGGCGGCGTCGACACCCACGTCCACGTCAACGAGCCGGGCCGCACCGAGTGGGAGGGCTTCGACTCCGCCACGCGGGCCGCCCGCGCCGGCGGCGTCACCACGCTCATCGACATGCCCCTCAACTCGATCCCGCCGACGACCACGCCCGACGCTCTCGAGGTCAAGCGCGCGACCGCCGCGGGCAAGTCGCACGTCACGGTCGGCTTCTGGGGCGGCGCGGTGCCGGAGAACCTCGGGTCGCTGCGCGCGCTGTGGGACGCGGGCGTGTTCGGCTTCAAGTGCTTCCTCGCGCCGTCGGGCGTCGACGAGTTCGGCTACCTCGACCGCGCCCTGCTGCGCGCCGCGATGGAGGAGATCGCGGGCTTCGGCGGGCTGCTCATCGTGCACGCGGAGGACCCCGAGGTGCTCGCCGCGCACGAGGACGGGGTCGGGCGCGGGTACGACACGTTCGTCGGCTCGCGGCCCGAGGAGGCCGAGACCAGCGCGATCGCGGCGGTGATCGACGGGGTGCGCGCGACCGGGGTGCGGGCGCACATCCTGCACCTGTCGGCGGCCTCGGCTCTTCCGCTTGTCGCCGAGGCCAAGGCCGAGGGGCTGCCTCTCACGGCCGAGACCTGCCCGCACTACCTCACGTTCGACGCGGAGCACATCGACGACGGCGCGACCCAGTACAAGTGCTGCCCGCCCATCCGCTCCGAGGCGAACCGCGAGGCGTTATGGCAGGCGCTCGCCGACGGCGTCATCGACTTCGTCGCGTCCGACCACTCCCCCGCGACCGCGGACCTCAAGCTCGCGGGCGCGGGCGACTTCTCGGTCGCGTGGGGCGGGATCGCGGGCCTCCAGGTCGCGCTGCCGGCCGTGTGGACCGGGGCGCGGCTGCGCGGCTACGGCCTCGCGGCGGTCTCGGAGTGGACCTCGGCGATCCCCGCCGCGTGGGCGGGGCTCGCCACCAAGGGCGCGATCGAGGCGGGCCGCGACGCGGACCTCATCGCGTTCGCGCCGGACGTGCCGTGGGAGGTGCACGCGGACGCGCTCGAGCACCGCAACAAGGTGACCGCGTTCGACGGTCGCGCGCTCGCCGGCCGGGTGCGCCGCGTGTGGATCGCGGGCTCCGAGACGAGCGAGGGCGAGCTCATCGAGCGGCCCTGAACCCTGGTGGGGCCGGGGCCCGGCAGAACGATGTGACCCCTCGAAATGTTGATGTAATCACCATCCTCTACGGTGCCAGCAGGCACCCACCTACTCGCGAGAGGCAGCCATGGCGATCATCCTCGGGGACCACCAGTACGGCAAGGCGGAGAACCGCATCGTGCGCATCGTGCGGGACAGCCCGCGCCACGAGATCCGCGACGTCAACGTCTCGACGTGCCTGCGCGGCGCCTTCGAGGAGGCGCACCTCACGGGCGACCAGGGCGCCGTGCTCCCCACGGACACCCAGAAGCAGACGTCGTACGCGTTCGCCAAGACCGTCGGGCTCGCCTCGCTCGAGCGCTACGCGCTCGCCCTCGCCACGCACTTCGTCGCGGACGTCGCGCCGGTGGACCAGGCGCGCGTCGAGCTCGAGGAGTTCGCGTGGGAGCGCGTCTCCGTCGGCGGTGCCGAGCACGACTTCAGCTGGGTGCGCTCCGGCCAGGAGGTCCGCACCGTCGCCGTGACCGTCGAGGACGGCGCGACGTGGATCACGGGCGGCCTCAAGGACCTCGTGGTGCTCAAGTCGTCCGGCTCGGAGTTCCACGGCTTCCTCGAGGACGAGTACACGGTGCTCGAGCCCACCTCGGACCGCATCATGGCGACGTCGCTCGTCGCCAAGTGGCGCTTCGGCGACGTCGACGCCGCGACCTTCGACTTCGACGAGAGCTACGCGGAGATCAAGGCCGCGCTGGTCGAGACCTTCGCCGGCTTCCACTCGCTCGCGCTCCAGCAGACGCTCTACGAGATGGGCAAGGCCGCACTCGAGGCGGTGCCCGAGCTCGTCGAGGTGCGCCTGTCCGCGCCCAACAAGCACCACTTCGCGTACGACCTCGCGCGCTTCGGCATCGCCAACGACAACGAGGTCTTCCACGCCGACGACCGGCCGTACGGCCTCATCCAGGCCTCCGTGACGCGCGACGATGCGCCGGACGCCGGGCCCGCGTGGCAGCAGTACTCCGGGCTGGTCTGAGCGAGGCGGGCTGAGCGCGGCCTGCTGCCAGCAGCGCGCGGCGGGCTGAGTGCGGCGGTCGGAGCGCGGCCCGCAGCCAGCAGCGCGCGGCCAGCAGCTCGCGGCTCGGGCTCTCCGGCCGATGATCCGTCAGGCGTGCCGGAACCGACTTCCATGTCGGAGCGACGCGAGGATGATCCGACATCCGCTCCGACACACGAAAGCGGCGGGACCCCACCGGGGCCCCGCCGCTTCCGTACGTCGGAGAGCTGAGACTCAGAAGTCCCAGTCGTCGTCGGTGGTCTCCTCGTGCTTGCCGATGACGTACGACGAGCCCGACCCCGAGAAGAAGTCGTGGTTCTCGTCGGCGTTCGGCGACAGCGCCGACAGGATCGCCGGGCTGACGTCGGTGACCGTGGACGGGAACAGCGCCTCGTAGCCCAGGTTCATGAGGGCCTTGTTGGCGTTGTAGTGCAGGAACTTCTTGACGTCCTCCGCCATGCCGAGACCGTCGTAGAGGTCGTGCGTGTACTGGACCTCGTTCTCGTAGAGGTCGTAGAGCAGGCTGAAGGTGTAGTCCTTCAGCTCCTCCTTGCGGGCCTCCGACTCGGTCTCGAGCCCCTTCTGGTACTTGTAGCCGATGTAGTACCCGTGCACGGCCTCGTCGCGGATGATGAGGCGGATGAGGTCGGCCGTGTTCGTGAGCTTGGCGCGGCTGGACCAGTACATGGGCAGGTAGAAGCCCGAGTAGAAGAGGAACGACTCGAGCAGCGTCGAGGCGACCTTCCTCTTGAGCGGGTCGTCGCCGTGGTAGTAGTCCAGGACGATCTGCGCCTTGCGCTGGAGGTTCTGGTTCTCGGTCGACCAGCGGAACGCGGCGTCGATCTCGGGCGTCGAGCACAGCGTCGAGAAGATCGACGAGTAGCTCTTCGCGTGCACCGACTCCATGAACGCGATGTTCGTGTAGACGGCCTCCTCGTGCGGGGTGAGCGCGTCCGGGATGAGCGACACGGCGCCGACGGTGCCCTGGATCGTGTCGAGCAGCGTGAGGCCGGTGAACACGCGCATCGTGAGCGTCTGCTCCTCCGGCGTGAGGGTGTTCCACGACTGGACGTCACCCGACAGCGGCACCTTCTCGGGCAGCCAGAAGTTGGCCGTGAGGCGGTTCCAGACCTCGACGTCCTTCTCGTCCTGGATGCGGTTCCAGTTGATGGCGTCCACGTGGCTGACCAGCGTGAGCTTCTCTGTCATGTCAGTTCCTTTTCAAGCACAGGCGAGGGACGCTACAGCATGCAGCTGACGCAGCCCTCGACCTCGGTGCCCTCGAGCGCCATCTGGCGGATGCGGATGTAGTAGATGGTCTTGATGCCCTTGCGCCACGCGTAGATCTGCGCCTTGTTGATGTCGCGCGTGGTGGCGGTGTCCGGGAAGAACAGCGTCAGCGACAGGCCCTGGTCCACGTGCTGCGTGGCCGCGGCGTAGGTGTCGATGATCTTCTCAGGGCCGATCTCGTACGCGTCCTGGAAGTACTCCAGGTTGTCGTTGTCCATGAAGGGCGCCGGGTAGTAGACGCGGCCCAGCTTGCCCTCCTTGCGGATCTCGATGCGCGACGCGATCGGGTGGATCGAGGACGTCGAGTTGTTGATGTACGAGATCGAGCCGGTCGGCGGGACGGCCTGGAGGTTCTGGTTGAAGATGCCGTGCTCCTGCACCTTCGCCTTGAGCTCGCGCCAGTCGTCCTGCGTGGGGATCGCGACGCCGGCGTCGGCGAAGAGCTCCGCGACGCGGGCGGTCGCGGGGACCCACTCCTGCTCGGTGTACTTGTCGAAGAACTCGCCCGAGGCGTACTTCGAGTTCTCGAAGCCCTCGAAGGCCGTGCCCTGCTCCTGCGCGATCCTGTTCGACGCCGCGATGGCGTGGAACAGCACCGTGTAGAAGTAGATGTTGGTGAAGTCGACGCCCTCCTCGGATCCGTAGTGGATCCGCTCGCGGCCGAGGTAGCCGTGGAGGTTCATCTGGCCCAGGCCGATCGCGTGCGCGCGGTCGTTGCCGTACCGGATCGACGGCACCGCGTCGATGGCGGACTGCGTCGACACGGCGGTGAGGCCGCGCACCGCGATCTCGACGGTCTGCTCGAGGTCGCCGCCGTCCATCGCCGTGGCGATGTTCATCGAGCCGAGGTTGCAGGAGATGTCCTTGCCGGTCTCGGCGTAGGTGAGGTCCTCGTTGAACTTCGAGGGCGTGTTGACCTGGAGGATCTCCGAGCACAGGTTCGACATGTTGATGCGGCCCGCGACCGGGTTGGCGTTGTTCACCGTGTCCTCGAACACGACGTACGGGTAGCCGGACTCGAACTGCAGCTCCGCGACGGTCTGGAAGAACTGGCGGGCCGCGATCTTGGTCTTGCGGATCCGCGGGTCGTCCACCATCTCGTGGTACTTCTCGGTGATCGAGATGTCGCCGAAGGGGACGCCGTAGACGCGCTCGACGTCGTACGGGCTGAAGAGGTACATCTCCTCGTTCTTGCGGGCGAGCTCGAACGTGATGTCCGGCACGACGACGCCGAGCGACAGCGTCTTGATGCGGATCTTCTCGTCGGCGTTCTCGCGCTTGGTGTCGAGGAACTTCATGATGTCGGGGTGGTGCGCCGACAGGTAGACGGCGCCGGCGCCCTGGCGTGCGCCCAGCTGGTTCGCGTACGTGAAGGAGTCCTCGAGGAGCTTCATCACGGGGATGATGCCCGAGGACTGGTTCTCGATGTGCTTGATGGGCGCGCCGGCCTCGCGGATGTTCGACAGCGACAGCGCGACGCCGCCGCCGCGCTTCGACAGCTGGAGCGCGGAGTTGATCGAGCGGCCGATCGACTCCATGTTGTCCTCGATGCGGAGCAGGAAGCACGAGACGAACTCGCCGCGCTGCGCCTTGCCCGCGTTGAGGAAGGTCGGGGTGGCGGGCTGGAAGCGGCCCGAGACGATCTCGTCGACCAGCTTGGTCGCGAGGTCGGTGTCGCCCGCGGCGAGGGTGAGCGCGACCATGACGACGCGGTCCTCGTAGCGCTCGAGGTAGCGCTTGCCGTCGAAGGTCTTGAGCGTGTAGCTCGTGTAGTACTTGAAGGCGCCCAGGAAGGTGGGGAAGCGGAACTTCTTCGAGTACGCGTGCTCCGTGAGGTCCCGGATGAAGGCGAAGTCGTACTGCGCGAGGACCTCGGGCTCGTAGTACTTCTTCTCGACGAGGTAGTCGAGGCGCTCCTTGAGCGAGTGGAAGAAGACCGTGTTCTGGTTGACGTGCTGGAGGAAGTACTCGCGCGCCGCCTCGCGGTCCTTGTCGAACTGGATCTTCCCCTCGGTGTCGTAGAGGTTCAGCATCGCGTTGAGCGAGTGGTAGTCCATGCCCGTGCGGGGCGCGTCGATCACTGTTGCTTCCACAGGTCTTCCAATCCATCGCGGACGGCGGTCACGTCGTCCTGCGTTCCGAAAAGCTCGAACTTGTACAGGTGCGGCACCTTGCACTTCTGGGCGACGATGTCACCGGCGATGCAGTAGGCCGAACCGAAGTTGGTGTTGCCCGCGCTGATCACTCCCCTGATGAACGAGCGGTTGTGCTCGTCGTTCAGGAACTTGATGACCTGCTTGGGCACGGCGCCGCGGTCGTTGCCGCCGCCGTACGTGGGGAGGACGAGCACGTAGGGCTCGTCGACCTTGAGGGGCTCGTCCGTGGGGTACAGCGGGATCCGGTCCGCCGGCACGCCCAGCTTCTCGACGAAGCGGTGGGTGTTGCCGGAGGTGGAGCTGAAGTAGACGAGCGAGGCCATAGGGCGGGGCTCTTAGGAGGCGACCCGCTCGGCGAGCGCGGCGATGCGGTCCGGCTGGAAGCCCGACCAGTGCTCCTCGCCGGCGATGACCACCGGCGCCTGGAGGTAGCCCAGCTTCATCACGGTGTCGTAGGCGTCCTGGTCCTCGGTGACGTCGAAGATCTCGAACTCGAGCTCGGCGCGCTCGAGCGCCTTCTTCGTGGCGGTGCACTGCACGCAGCTGGGCTTCGAGTAGACGGAGATCGTCATGGGGACGTCCTTTCGAGAGACGAAACGGGAGACAGCAAGCGCCACTATATATGGGGGCTGTACCTGAGTGCCACCACTAGATGGTGTGTTTCTCCACAGGTTTCCCCACATTTTTCCCACAGGCGCTCCCCCGGCCTGTGGGTAGTCGGGCGCGTCGCGCACGACACGCCGGAACAGCCTGTGGACAGCGCCGGCGCGCCCGAAACGCCGCCGAAACAGGCCGCCGTCTACGGTGACGGAAGACGTCCGTCCGATGCAGGGGCGGGCGCTGGGGGAGGAACACCGTCATGGCAGACCCGGGAGAGGTCGCATCGGGCGTCCGCGTGTACCGCGCGCACGTCTTCCACATCGCGGGCGCGCCCGCGCAGGCGGACGTGGCCGCGCACCTCGTGTCGCTTCCCGACGGCGCGCTCGTCGTCGACGGCGAGGGGATGGTCGCCTGGGTCGGGCCGTGGGCCTCGCTGCCCGCGCGGTACGTCGATGCGCCGGTCACCCGCGCGGACTACCTCCTGCCCGGCTTCGTCGACGCGCACGTTCACTACCCGCAGTCGTACGCGACCGCGGCGCACGGCGGCGGCCAGCTGCTCGAGTGGCTCGACCACTGCATCTTCCCCACCGAGGCGCGCTTCGCGGACCCCGAGTTCGCGGGCCGCGCCGCGCGGTACTTCACGCGCCGCCGCATCGCCGCGGGCACCACCGCGGCCATGGTCTTCGGCAGCGCCTTCCCCGTCGCGCAGGACGCCCTCTACCGGGCGACGCTCGATGCGGGCCTCCGCGTCGTGTCCGGCCGCGGCGTGCAGACCGTGGGGCCGCCCGCCGCATCGTCCCTCCTCACGTCGGAGGAGAAGGCCATCGAGCTGGTCGCCGACGAGATCGACCGCTGGCACGCCGTCGACACGGGCGACCCGTGCTCGGCGCTCGTCCAGGTCGCGATCGTGCCGCGCTTCTCGCTGTCGGTGACGCAGCGGACGCTGGCCGCGATGGGCGAGCTGTACGAGGAGGCGCAGCTGCACGGCGTCTACTTCCACTCGCACCTCAACGAGAACAACCGCAAGGGCGACGGCGAGATCGCGGCCGTGCTGGGCTCATACGGCGTCGAGGCGTACCTCGACACGTACGACGGACGCTTCCTCCCGGGCTCGCGGATGGGCGGGCGGTCGCTGCTCGGGCGGCGGTCGTCGCTCGCGCACGCCGTGCACTGCCAGCCGCGCGAGCTCGCCCGCATGGCGGAGACCGGCACCTCGATCGCGCACTGCCCCACCTCGCAGCTGTTCCTGGGCTCGGGGACGATGCCGTGGCGCTCCACGGTGGCGACGGGGGTGAACGTGGCGCTGGGCTCGGACATCGGGGCCGGCGACGAGTGGCTGATCTCGCGCGTGGCTGGCGACGCGTACAAGGTGCACATCTCCGAGGAGGGCGACGCGGGCACCGCGATCCACCCCGCCGAGCTGCTGTTCGCGGCGACGCTCGCGGGCGCCCGGGCGCTCGACATGGAGCATGCGTTCGGCAACCTCGACGCCGGCAAGGACGCCGACTTCCTCCTCATCGACACCTCCCGCTGGGAGCCGCTCGAGGGCATGCTCTCCATGGGGATCCGGTCGGACGACGAGGAGCAGGCCACGCTCGAGGAGCTGTTCACGCTGCTCGTGGGGCTGCGCCAGCCCGCGATCGCCGGGGTCTACGTCCAGGGCAGGCAGGCGGTCACGCCGGAGCTGTAGAGGCTGCCGGGCGTCCTGCGGATGTCGCCGGGCGTTCTGCGAGGTGCCCAGCGCCCGGAAATCCCGCGATCGGGCACGCAGCACCTCCCAGCGCGACAGCCGCCCCACGCTAGCCTCGAGTCATGCACCCGACGGCGAAGCGCTGCGTCCAGTGGGCCGTCGGCCTCGTGCTCGTCGGCACCGCCGCGATCGTCTTCGGCACCGAGCTCGTGATCCGCGCCTCCGAGCACCTCGGGCAGAACGGCGCCCTCGCCTTCTGGCTGATCGACTACGTGATCGGCGGCATCCGGCTGTTCGCCGTCCCCATCGCCGCCGCCCTCGTGGCCGCGGCCGTGGTCGTGCAGGCCCTCGCGCCCGCCCGCGACGTCGCCGACACGGAGGCCGCCGACCCCGAGACCGGGGAGCCCCGCACCCCGTGAGAGGATTCCCGCCATGGCTGTGGTGGGAGATCGGATCGCGGAGCGCGCCGCCGACGACTTCGGGCGCTCCGCCCCGCGCGTGGTGAGCGCGCTCGAGCGCCTCCCGGTGAGCCTGAGCGCGGACCCCGAACGCATCCAGGCCGCCGTCCTCATCGCCGCCCGCGGCGACCTCACGATGCTCGACGACGCTCTCGACCACGCGCGGGAGGACCACCGCGACCTGCTCGACCGCGCCGGCCTGGCGGGCGGCGACTGGCGCGAGCGGCTCGACGCCGCGCTCGGCCACGGCTGAGCGGCCCACCACCACCGCGCCGACCGGACGTCGCGCCCACCCGCCGACGACCCCGCCGCATCGTCCCGGACCAAGGTCCCGCGCCAGATTGACACGTGCTTCCTAGCGTGGAACCGGGTCCCCGACGAGCCCGGCAACGCCGCCGGGCGTCCACTGCCGAAAGGACGCGGGACCATGAACCACTTTGAGCACTACGACGACGTGATGTGCGGGATCGGCGCGCTGGGCGAGCACATCCCCGGCCCGATCAAGGGATTCTTCGACCTCCACCACGCCGCCCTCGAGGACGGCGCGCTCACCAAGAGCGAGAAGGAGCTCATCGCCCTCGCCATCGCGATCGCCGTGCGCTGCGGCGGGTGCATCACGTGCCACGTCAAGGACGCCCTCTCCTCCGGCGCCACGCCCGAGCAGATCTACGAGACCATCGGCGTCGCGATCCTCATGGGCGGCGGCCCCTCCGCCGTCTACGGCAACGAGGCCCGCAAGGCCGTCGAGGAGTTCATCGCGGCCCCCGTCTGAGCCCACCGACGGGGCGGCGGTCCTTGAGGGGCGACCGCCGCCTCGCGACCCCTCGCCCGGGACCGGGAGCGTCCGCCGCCCCAGGTCCCGGGCGCATCGTCGCCAACCGGACTAGCCTGGCAACCGTGACTGCACCCATCGATCCCACGACCACGTCCGCCTGGGCCGAGCTCGAGGCCCACCACGCATCGTTCACCCCGGACCTCCGCGGGTGGTTCGCCGCCGACGCCTCCCGCGTCGAGCGCATGTCCCTCCCCCTCGCCGACCTCCACGTCGACCTGTCGAAGAACCTCGTCACCGACGGGATCCTCGGCAGCCTCGTGAAGCTCGCCGAGGAGACCGGCGTCGCGTCCCGCTACCAGGCGATGCTCGCCGGCGAGCACATCAACACCACCGAGGACCGCGCCGTCCTCCACACCGCGCTGCGCCGCCCCGCCGGGGCCTCCCCCGCGCTCGAGGTCGACGGGCAGGACGTGGACAAGGACGTGCAGGACGTCCTCGCCGCGATCGACGCCTTCGCCGCGCGCGTCCGCTCGGGCGAGTGGAAGGGCGTGACCGGGAAGTCGGTCACGCACATCGTCAACATCGGCATCGGCGGCTCGGACCTGGGCCCCGTCATGGTCTACGAGGCCCTCGAGCCGTACGCGACCGCCGGCATCGAGGCGCGCTTCGTCTCCAACATCGACCCGACCGACATGGGCCAGAAGGTCAAGGGCCTCGACCCCGAGACCACCCTGTTCATCGTCGCGTCGAAGACCTTCACCACGCTCGAGACGCTCACCAACGCGCGCCTCGCCCGCGACTGGCTGTGGGACTCGCTCGCGGAGGCCGGCGTGCCCGTCGCCACCGACGCCGAGAAGGACGATGCGGTCGCGCACCACTTCGTCGCCGTCTCGACCGCGCTCGACAAGGTCGCGGCCTTCGGCATCGACCCCACCAACGCCTTCGGCTTCTGGGACTGGGTGGGCGGCCGCTACTCGGTCGACTCGGCGATCGGCCTGTCGCTCGCGATCGCGCTCGGCCCGGACGTGTTCCGCGAGCTGCTCGCCGGCTTCCACGCCGTCGACTCGCACGTCGCCGAGACGCCGCTCGAGCAGAACGTGCCCGTCCTCATGGGCCTGCTCAACGTCTGGTACTGCAACTTCCTGGGCTCGCAGTCGCACGCCGTGCTGCCCTACGCGCAGCAGCTGCACCGCTTCCCGGCGTACCTCCAGCAGCTCACGATGGAGTCCAACGGCAAGTCGGTCCGCTGGGACGGCTCGCCCGTCACCACCGACACCGGCGAGATCTTCTGGGGCGAGCCCGGCACCAACGGCCAGCACGCGTTCTACCAGCTCATCCACCAGGGCACGCGCCTCATCCCGGCGGACTTCATCGCCGTGGTGAACCCGGCGTACCCGCTGGAGGACGGCGGCCAGGACGTGCACGCGCTGTTCCTCGCGAACTTCCTCGCGCAGACCAAGGCGCTCGCCTTCGGCAAGACCGCGGAGGAGGTTGAGGCGGAGGGCACCACCGGCGCCCTCGTCCCGGCCCGCACGTTCGCCGGCAACAAGCCGACCACGTCGATCTTCGCCCCGTCGCTCACGCCGTCCGTGGTGGGCCAGCTCATCGCGCTGTACGAGCACATCACCTTCACGCAGTCCGTCGTGTGGGGCATCAACGCGTTCGACCAGTGGGGCGTCGAGCTGGGCAAGAAGCTCGCCCTCGAGATCGCGCCGGCGATCGAGGGGGACGATGCGGCGCTCGCCTCGCAGGACGCGTCCACGCAGGCGCTCATCGCCTACTACCGCGCGAACCGCGCCTGATCCCAGGCACGTCCTCAGACGCAGCGAAGGAGCCCGGTCCGTCTGGACCGGGCTCCTTCGTCGTGTGCGGCGGGACGGTTCCCGGCCCGTGGCGGGGCGGTCAGACCGCGGCCTCGCGGGCCTCCCGCGCCTTCGACAGCGCCAGCTCGAACGTCGACACCGGCTGGGCACCCGAGATCGCGAACGCGCGGTCGAACACGAAGAACGGCACCCCGGACGCGCCGTAGGCCGCCGCCTGCGCGATGTCGGCCTCGACCGCATCGGCGTAGGCGTCCGAGGAGAGCACGGCGCGCACCTCGTCCTCGGCCAGGCCGAGCTCCGCCGCGAGGCCCACGAGCGTGTCGTGGTCGGCGACCACGGCGCCGTCGACGAACTGCGCCCGCATGAGCCGCTCCTTCATGGCCGGCCCGAGGCCGCGCTCGTGCGCGAGGTGGAGCAGGCGGTGGGCGTCGCGCGTGTTCGACGACAGGTAGCGGTCGAAGTCGTACGCGATGCCCTCCTCCGCGCCCAGGTCGATGAGGCGCTGGTTCATCTCGCGCACGCGCTCGGGGGTGGTGGCGAACTTCTTCGCGAGCGCCTCGGCGTGCGGCGTGGCCTCACCGGCGGGGATGCTCGGGTCCAGCTGGAAGCTGCGGTAGCGGAGGGACACGTCCTCGCCCGAGGCCTCGACGGCCTTCTCGAGGCGGCGCTTGCCGAGGTAGCACCAGGGGCAGGCGATGTCCGACCAGATCTCGATCTCGATAGTCACGCCGCCACAACGTACACGTGCCGGCGCGCATTCCTGACGCGTCAACTACCCCGGTAGGTCGAGTAGCCGAACGGGCTGAGCAGCAGCGGCACGTGGTAGTGCGGGTCGCCGTCGACGCCGAACGCGATGCGCACCTCCGGGTAGAACGTCGCGACCCCGTGGTCGGCGAACCACTCCCCCGTGGCGAAGATCAGCTGGTAGGTGCCCTCGTGGAGGCGGTCGGGCCCGAGCGCGGAGATGCGTCCGTCCGCGTCCGTGACGCCCTTCGCGATCTCCGCGTCGCCGTGGAGCAGCCGCACGTGGATGCCGGCGGCCGGCCGCCCGTGCACCGAGTCGAGCACGTGGGTGGTGACGTGGCTCATGCGGCCTCCTCGCCGTACGTCGCGCGCAGCCGCAGCAGCGCGATGCCGCGCAGCTGGTCCGCCACCTCGGCGAGCTCGGCGACGTCGTCGTTCTCGAGCCTACGCTCGATCTCGCCCACGATCTCCTCGCGCGAGCGCCCCGCGGCGCGGATGAGGAACACCCGCCCGAAGCGCTCCTCGTACGCGGCGTTGAGGGACGCGAGCCGGGCCGCGAGCGCCTCGTCGGGCGAGGCGGACGACGCCTGCTCGGCACGGGAGAAGCGCGCCTCCGCGCCGTCGCCCTCGCGACGCTCGCCGATGCGCGGGTGCGCCGCCAGCGCCTCCTCGATCTCCTCCGGCGTGAGCGGCGTGCCGGCGGACACCGCCGCACGCTCCAGCTCGAGCATCGTCGGGTACGCGCGGGCCGCGAGCGCATCGGCCCAGCGGGACACGTTGAGGCACGCGAGAAGGTCCTCGCGCTGGGGTTCGATCATGTTCCCTCCCTAGGATGAACAGCATGGCAGACAGGCTGGTCGGCGTGGTGCTCGCGGCGGGGGCCGGCACGCGCTTCGGTGGACCGAAGGCCCTGGCACGCGATGATGCGGGGGCCTGGCTCCCGCGCGCCTGCACCCTGCTCGCGGACGCCGGGTGCGAGCCCGTGGTCGCGGTGCTCGGCGCGGGCGCCGACGAGGCCAAGCACCTCCTGCCCAAGGGCGCCCACGGCGTCATCGCGGACGCGTGGCACGAGGGCATCGGCTCGAGCCTGCGGGCGGGCATCGAGATCGCCCGGGCCGCGCACGCGGACGCCGTCCTCGTGACCCTCGTGGACCTGCCCGACCTCGCGCCCGAGGCCGTCGCCCGCGTCGCCGAGCGCTGGACCGGCGACCCGCGGGTGCTCGCCCGCGCGGTCGACGGCGGCACGCCCGGCCATCCGGTGCTCGTGGGCTCCGCGCACCTGGGCCCGCTGCTCGCGACCGTCGGCGGCGAGCGCGGCGCGGCCCACTACCTCGCCGGCCATCACGCCGAGGAGGTCGACTGCACCGGGCTCGGCGCCGCCTCGGACGCCGACTCGCGCTGAGCCCGGCTCAGGCCTCGGCTCAGGCCTCGATCGTCCCGGCGATCGCGACGTCCGTCGCGCCGCCGATCCACAGCTCGCCGTCCGCCGCGTCGACCGTGACGCGGCCGGCCCTGCCCATCGCGGTGCCCTGCGCCGCGACGTACGGCGCGGCCAGGATGCCCTCCTCGGTGAGCCACTGCGCGAGCGACGCGTTGAGGCTGCCCGTGACGGGATCCTCGCGCAGCGGGCCGTCGCCGCCCGTGAAGAACGCGCGCACCTCGATCGCGGCCTCGCCGCCGGGCGCGTGGGGACCCGCGACGCCGATGAACCGCTCGCCCGCGGTGACCGTCGGCTCGATCGCGAGCACCGCCTCGGCGTCGCGCAGCAGCAGCCCGACCCAGCCGGGCCCGTTGTCCACCCACCGGCTCGCGACCACGTCCTCGGGCGCCAGCCCGAGCTCGTCGCGGTAGCGCGCGAGCTCCGCCTCGTCGACCGGGCCCGAGCGCACCGTCGGCGGGGCCGCGAACGCGAGCGTGCCGCCCTCGCGGCGGACGGGCACGAGGCCCGCGCCGCACTCCTGCACGAGCAGTGCGGGATCGCGCGGGACGCCGCCCGCGTCGAGCCACGCCCGCGCGGTGCCGAGCGTCGGGTGCCCGGCGAACGGCAGCTCCTTGCGCAGCGTGAAGATGCGGACGCGGTAGTCGGCCTCGGGCGTGGTCGGCGGCAGCACGAACGTGCACTCGGAGAGGTTGGTCCACTCCGAGATGGTCGCCATCTGCTCGTCGGTGAGGCCCTCGGCGTCGAGCACGACGGCGACGGGGTTGCCCGTGAAGGGGCCGGAGCCGAACACGTCGACCTGGCGGAAGGGATGGGTCGTCATGACCGCGAGCCTAGGCGCGGGACGATGCGCGGGCACAGGGCCGCGCGGGTCCCCGGTGGCACCGGGCCGGGGGTGCCAGGCGGGGCGAGGGCGGCCCCGTGCGGGGCCGCCCTCGCGTTCGGGTCACTTGCCCGACATCGGCGACAGGTTGTCGTCGAAGGTGAGCGATGGGATGTTCTCGACGTCGCCCGTGAGCGTGGACGGCGTGTCGGAGCCGCTCGAGGCGACGATGGCGATCCAGACGATCGCGGCGATGATGGCGGCCGCAGCCAGGCCCACCATGATGCGGATCCGGGTGTGCGACTGCGCCGAGTGCGTATCTGCCATGTCCATCTCCCGGGGACATGCGCCGTGAGGCGCGGGCAGTGGCTGGTGGCGGGGAGGCGTGCGCCGCGGGCGCCTGCGGGGTCGGGCGAAGCGTCCGGCCCGGCGCTCGCGCCCGCACTCCCCCTCGAAGGCCCGGACCCGTGGGCCCGACCTGTTCCGAGAGCGCTGCTCTCGTTGCGCGTCTTCGACGCTACGCCCGCGTCGGCACGGCCGAAAGCCCCCAGAAATGGTGTCAACCTCGCGCGCGGCTCGCGCGTCGGCGGCGGTACTCGGGGCCTCGGCGGCGCGCTCCGGTCACTCCGGCGCGGGCTCGTCCGGGTCGTCCGGCTCCTCGAACAGCCACGCCGGGACGGCGACCGCCGCGAGCGCCCGGTCGCGGTCGACCGCGTCGGCGGGCGCGAGACCCCGCCTGCCCAGCGCGAGGTGCCGCTTCCACCCGAACTCGGTCGCGGGCGTCGCATCGGCCGCGAGCGTGCCTGACGTCAGCGCGAGGGTGACGAGGTCCGCCGCGAGGACGTCCTCCTCGAGCAGCCCCGCGGCCTTGCCCTCCGCGACGAGCGCGCGGAGCGCCTCGCGGACCCGCGGGTCGCCCGAACGGCCGGGACGGATGCGCGCGCCGCGGACGGCGAGCTGAGGGTAGGAGCGGTGGCGCGCGAGCGCGCCGACCATCGCGTCGAAGAACGCGTCGAGCTTGGCGGCCGCGTCCTGACCCGGCACCGCGAGCGCGGCGAGCACCCGCTGCTCGACGCGCGTCATCGCGATCGCGTACATCTCGAGCACCAGCTCGTCCTTGCCCGCGAAGTGGCGGTACAGCGTCGCCTCGCCCACGCCGGCCCGCTGCGCGACGGCGGACAGCGGCGCCTCGATGTCGGTGTCGTCGAACACGGCGAAGGCCGCGTCGATGAGGCGGATGTGGTTCGCCCGGTAGTCGCCCCGCTCGGCGCGCGGGCGTCGAGACGTGGCGGGCTGGGTCATCACGCCACCGTAGCCGCTCCCTGCCGCTGCGCGATAGAGAGGACCGCGGCCTCGAACGCGTCGATCGCGAGGGCGACGTCCTCGACCGTGACGATCTCGTCGGGGTGATGGCTGATCCCGCCGTTGCCGTTGCGCACGAAGAGCATCGCGTACGGGGCGAGCGACGCGATCGCCATCGCGTCGTGGCCCGCCTTCGACTGCAACTCCATCGCCTCGTCCTCGCCGGTGACCGCGCGGACGCCGTGCTCGACCGCCTCGCTCAGCCGCCGCTCGGACGAGGTCGCGCGCGCCACGTGGCGCAGCGTCTCGGAGAACTGGAGACGGCGCCGGCCCGCGGCCTCGACCGCGTGGGCGCGGATCCGCTCCCACGCGCCGTCGCGCTGCGCGTCGGAGGCGGCGCGCACGTCGAGCGAGAACTCCGCGCGCCCCGGGATCACGTTGGCGGCGCCCGGCTCGACCCGCATCTCGCCGACCGTGCCCACGACGCCCTCGGTGAGCGCGACCTGCTCGACCGCGAGCGCGGCCTCGGCGGCGCCGAGCAGCGCGTCGCGGCGGTGCAGCATCGGCACGCCGCCCGCGTGGCCGGCCTGGCCCTCCATGGCGAGGTCGAAGCGCTTGGCGCCCATGATCCCCGACACGACGCCGAGCGGACGGCCCGCGTCGAGCAGCAGCGGGCCCTGCTCGATGTGCGCCTCGAGGTAGCCGAGCACCCCCGCGGGGTCGAGCGCGGCCTCGACCACCCGGTCGGGGTCGAGCCCGAACGCGGCGAACGCCTCGCGCATCGTCACGCCGTCGGCGTCGGCCAGCTCGAGCCACTCGTGCTCGAACGTGCCGGCGACCGCGCACGAGCCCAGCAGGGTGCGCCCGAAGCGGACCCCCTCCTCGTCGGCGAAGCCCAGCACCTCGAGGCCGAACGGCAGGCGCACGCCGTGCTCGCTCAGGCGCGCGACGACCGCGAGCGCGATCATCACGCCGAGGACGCCGTCGTAGCGGCCCGCATCGGGCACCGTGTCGAGGTGGGAGCCGAGGAGCAGCACCGGCGCCTCGGCGGTCTCGGCCGGGTACGAGCCGCGCGCGTTGCCCGCCTCGTCCTGCCACGCGCGCATGCCGGCGGCCTCGATCCATTCGGCCACCCGGGCGTTCGCCTGCGCGTGCTCGGGTGACAGGTAGACGCGCTCGATGCCGCCCTCCATCGACGACAGGCCCGCGAGGACGTCGCACCGCCGAAGTGCCTCGCGCGCGTCCGCGAGCGCGGCCTCGGACGGGCCCTTCGCCCGCGACCGGCGGCTCATGCGGCGGCCCCGTACACGTCGTAGGCGGCGTCCACTCCCCCGCCCGGCGGCACGGGCACGCCCTGGCGCCGGAGCACGGCCTCGAGGGCCGCGAGCGTGGCGAGCACCGCATCGGTGCGGGCGTTCCAGCCCATCGTGCCGATGCGCCACACGCGCCCCGCGAGCGGCCCGAAGGACGTGCCGATCTCGATGCCGAAGTCGCGCAGCAACGACCCGCGCACCGCCTCGCCGTCGACTCCGTCGGGGATCTCGACGGCGACGATGTTCGCCATGCGGTGCGCGCGGTCGCCGTAGACGGCGAGCCCCAGTCCCTCGACGCCGGCGAGCATCGCCCGGCCGTGCAGGTCGTGCCGCGCCTGGTACGCGTCGAGGCCCTCCTCGAGGATGATCCGGGCGCACTCGCGCGCGCCGTAGAGCATCGTGGTGGCCTCGGTGTGGTGGTTGAGGCGGCGGGGCGACCAGTAGTCGAAGATCATCGCGAGATCGAGGTAGTTCGAGCGGATCGGGTGGGCCACGGTCGGGTCGCCGGGCTCGCGGATCCCGGCCTCGATGCTGCGCCGCGCCTCGATCACCTCGACCGCGCGCGGCGAGAACGTGGCCGGTGCCGACCCCGACGGCCCGCCGAGGCACTTCTGCAGCCCCGCGGTCGCGGCGTCCACGCCCCACGCGTCGGTGGGGAACGGGTTGCCGCCGAGGGTCGCGGTGACGTCCGCGTACAGCAGGCAGTCGTAGCGGTCGCACAGCTCGCGCAGGCCGTCGAACGGCTGGCGCATCGTGGTCGAGGTGTCGCCGTGGACCATCGCCAGCACCTTGGGCCGCGCGCGCTCCATCGCCGCGGCGATCGCCTCGAGCGGCACGACCTCGCCCCACGGCGCGTCCACGGTGTGCACCTCGGCGCCGCACCGCTCCGCGATCTCGACGAGCAGGTGGCCGAAGCGCCCCATCACCGGCACGAGCACCCGGTCGCCGGGCTCGAGCAGCGACACCAGCGCGGCCTCGATCGCGCCGCGCGCGGTCGAGTCGACGAGCAGCGTGTGCGTGTTCGCGGTCGCGAAGACCCCGCGGTACAGGTCCTGGACCTCGCCCATCGCCCCGGTCATGAAGGGGTCGTACTGCCCCACCAGCTGCGCCGACATCGCCTGCAGCACGCGCGGGTGCGCCGTGATGGGGCCGGGCCCCATGAGCAGGCGCGCGGGCGGGTCGATCGGGCCTGGCAGGGACATCGGGGCCTCCCCGGAATGTTGATGTGGCTTACACAGTCTGCCCGAGCGATGTTTCGCCGGGATTGCGCAGCACGGCCTCGATCGCGAGCCCCGCGTCGATGAGCGCGAGGTCCGAGCCGCGGGGCCCGACGAGGCACAGGCCCACGGGCCCGTCGGGGGTGTCGAGGAGCGGCACCGACAGCGCCGGGCGTCCGGTGAGGCCGGCGATCGCGGTGATGGAGAGGGTGGCGCGGCGGCGCGACTCGAGCTCGGCCTCGCTCGCGTCGAGCCGCGGCGCGGACGATGCGGCGGCCGGGACGAGCAGGATCCCGTCGCCGAGCTCGAGGTCGAGCCGGGCGGCGAGCAGCCCCGCGTCCGCGAGCGCGTGCTCCTCCTGGTCGGGCGTGACGTCGCGGGCGAGGTCGAAGCGCTCCTGGATGTCCGGCGCGAGCGCGCCGGGGTGGGCCTCGACCCACGCGCCGTCGGCGCGCCACGCCTCGGCCTGCTGCGTCACCCGGAACGCGGTGAGCAGCGCGTCGAGCGGCGGCAGGTCGACCGGCGCGACGCGCGTCCCCGCAGCGCCGAGCGCGGCCAGCGCCGCGTCGAACGCGTCGCGCACCCCGGCGTCGCAGGACATCATGGCGGACGGCGCGGCAAGGAGGTCGCCCGAGACGGGGACCGCGTCGACGCCCGCGAGCCCGACCGCGGCGACCCGGCGCATCGTCTCCCCGTCGCGGGTGATCCAGCCGGCCGTGTCGTAGCGGGGCGCGAGCGGCGCCACGCGCTCGAGGCTCACCGCGCCGTGCGTGGGGCGCAGCCCCCACAGGCCCATGTAGGAGGCCGGGACGCGGATGGAGCCGGCGGTGTCGGTGCCGAGGCCGATGCTCGCCTGGCCGAGCGCGACCGCGGCGGCCGGGCCCGAGCTCGAGCCGCCCGGGATCGCGCCGGGGACGGCGGGGTTGGGCGGGGTGCCGTAGTCGGGGTTGAGGCCCGCGATCGAGTACGCGAACTGGTCGGTCTGCGCGATCCCGGCCACGTCCGCGCCGGCGTCGAGAAGCGCCTGGACGGCGGGCGCGCTCTCGTCCTCGACGGGGGCCTCGGCGAGGTACGCGCGCACCCCGACGCCGATGCGGTGGCCGGCGACCGCGAAGAGGTCCTTGACCGCGACGGTCTCCCCGGCGAGCGGGCCGTCGCCCGCGCCGGCGACCAGCGGAGCCCCGACGGCGCGCCACACGCGGGTGTCGAAGGCGGGCGCGGGCGCGGTGACGTGCGCGGCAGCGATGCGCCATGCGCCGTCGTCGGCGCGCCGCCACAGCTGCGTGACGAGGCCGCGACCCCCGCCCGACGGGACGTTGACGGTGGTGACGTGTGCCGCATCGTCCCCCGCGAGGTGGACCCGCAGCTCGGCGACCTCGCGCGCGCCGGCGCCGCCGCGGCGGGCACGGAAGCCGGTGATCCGGGCGTGCCCGACCAGGAGCCCGCCGCGGTCGCCACGCACGGCGTCCGCGCCGCGCTCGAACGCGTCGGCGAGCGCGTCCAGGTCGTCGGCCGCGAGCGCCGCCTCGTACGCGAGCACGGCGTCGATCAGGCCCTCGGGCGCGGGCGCGCCCCCCTCGATGCGAACCCTCACCTGACCCCCTCGAAGTCGGCGCGACGGATGCGGGCGTGGACGCCCGTGACCAGGTCGACGACCTGGGAGATCTCGAAGTCCGTGGCGGCCGACAGGTACGCGTACGCGAGGTGCGGCGCCATCCCGTAGCGCGCCCCGAGCAGCGCGATCGCCTGCCGCACGCATGCGCGCATCGCCTCGTCGAGGTCCGCGTCGAGGCCGGTGGGCATGAGGTGCGTCGCGTCCGCCGCGAGCGGGGTCGCGAGGTCGCCGAACTCCCGCGCCGCCTCGCTCGCGTCGAGCACGTCGAGCCGGATGCGCACCCGGAGCGAGGCCTCGAGGGCGGTGAGCGCGACCTCGCCGTTGCCCTGCGCGAAGTGCGGGTCGCCCACGTAGGCGAGCGCGCCGGGGACCTGGACCGGGATGTGGAGCGTCGCGCCGGCGGTGAGGTGGCGGATGTCGATGTTGCCGCCGTGCGGGCCGGGCGGCACCGAGTGGGCGGCCTCCGCGGTGTCGGTGGCGACGCCCATGATGCCGAGGAAGGGCGCGAGCGGGAACGACACCGCGCGCTCGCCGCCCTCGGTGAGCGGCAGGCGCCCGCGCCACTCGCCGTGCTCGTCGGGCGAGATGGGGGTGAAGACGGAGACGTCGGCGGGGCCGGCGGGCATCTCCCCGGGGAGGGCGCCGCGGCCGTGACGGTTCGAGATGACGCCGTAGTCGACGCGCGGCGTGGCGTCGAGCAGCGTGATCGCGAGGAGGTCGCCGGGCCGTGCGCCGCGCACCTCGACGGGCCCGGTGACGACGTGGGGGCCGTCCTCGGGACCGCGCGCGCCGGCGGCCGCGATGGCGATCGCGTCCTCGAGCACGTCCTCGCGGGCCACGCCGTGGCCGTCGAAGAACGCGGCGGGGTCCGAGCCCTGGTCCGGCAGGAGCCCCTCGTGGCTCACCGTGTCGACGGTGAGCGCCGTGCCGGGGTCGACCGTGAGGACGGGCGCGTCGCCGCGCTTGGGGAGTCGCCCCCAGCGCACGGCGCCGGGCTCGGCCGGGAGGTACACCGCATCGTCCACGCGCGCGCCGGGCTGGAGTGTGCCCTGGTAGTCGCCCACGCGGCCTCCCCTCGGTGCGCGCTGAACGGCGTGCCCTAGTCTTGGGCCGAGACTACAGCCGCCCCGGGGCGAGTCCTCGGAGCCCGTCCCGGTGCCCTGCCTTCCGGAGGTCCCGTGCTCGACCGCATGCGTCGCAACCCCGCCAGCGCCCACCTGGGCCTCATGCTCGCGCTCACGTTCTCCACGGGGATCATCGACGCCGTCGGCTACCTGGGCCTCGACCGCGTCTTCACGGGCAACATGACGGGAAACGTGGTCATCCTCGGCATGGGTCTCGCGGGCGACACGGGGCTGCCGGTCTTGGGACCGCTCATCGCGCTCGCGGGCTTCATGGGCGGCGCGGCGCTGGGCGGGCGCGCGCTGCGCGGCTCGGCGGACGCCTGGACCGCCCGGCACACCGTGCTGTTCGCGGCGGTCGGGATCGTCATCGCGCTCGCCGCCGTGCCGGCCTCGGTCGTCGAGGAGCCGGGCGAGCTGCTGCAGTACGCCATCACGCTCGCGCTGGGCGCCGCGATGGGCTGCCAGGCCGCGGTCGCGCGCCACGTCGCGGTCAAGGACGTCACCACCGTCGTCGTCACCTCGACCATCACGGGCCTGGCGTCGGACTCGGTGCTCGGCAAGGGCGGCGGCCAGCCGTGGAGGCGGCGCGCGGGCGCGATCGTGCTCATCGGCGCGGGCGCGCTCACGGGCGCGCTGCTGCTCAAGCTCCACATCGGGGCGGGCATGGCGCTGTCGGCGGTCATCACGATCGTGGTGGCGTGGCTCGGCCACGTCTCGCACCCCAGCCGCCTCGCGCGCCTGCCCTACGACCAGGTCTGAGGCGCCCCTCCGCGGCCACGCGCCCGCGGCCACCGACCCGCGGCCGCCGGCCCGCGGTCGCCGACCTGCCGCCTCCTACCCGCGGCCACCTACTCGTCTGCAGGACCCTCGCCCGAACGATCCGTCTGGCGTGCCGGAACCGGCCTGCTGGTCGGCACGACGGCCCGATGATCCGTCACACAAGCAGGGCCGGAACACCACTCTGCCAGGCGCGACGCAGAGACTTGAGCGAAGGCGGCTCAAGTCCTATCCTGGAGGCGGAGCGCCACGATGCGCTCGCCCGCGAGGGCGCCATCCCACGCGGGCCTACAGCTCCCTGAAGGAGGTCAGATCATGGCACGAGAGGTTCTCCGTCGCTCCGTTCCGGCCAGCGCCGCCAGCCCGTGGCCGGACGAGTTCCAGCGCCTCGTCCAGCAGTTCTTCGGCGACACCGACACGTCGCTCGCCGGCGCCTTCTCCCCCGCCCTCGACGTCGAGGAGACCGAGGACGGGTACACGATGCACGTCGAGCTCCCGGGCGTGAAGCCCGAGGAGGTGGACGTCTCCCTCGAGGAGAACGTGCTCACCGTGTCCGGTGAGAGGAACTTCTACGAGGAGAAGACCGCGGAGGGCTTCCGCCGCGTGGAGCGCCGCTTCGGCCGCTTCCACCGTGCGGTCCGCCTGCCCGACCGCGTCGACCCGGACAACGTCAAGGCGACCTACAAGGACGGCCTGCTGACCGTCACGGTCCCGAAGTCCGAGGCCGCCAAGCCGCGCCGGATCGAGGTCGGCACCGACTGATCCGGCACGAGTCCGCGAGGGCCCGGGAGGCGTCGCCTCCCGGGCCCTCGCGCGCTCAGCCGATGATCTCGTCGTCCGCGTGCGCGCCGTAGAACTCGCTCTGGCCGCGCAGGAGCTCGCGCATCGTGGTGCTGCGGTCGACGCCGTAGACGGTGCCCGTGAAGTCGAGCTGCTGCTGGATCGCCCACACCTCCTCGTGCCGGTCCGGCGGCAGCGTGGTCGCCGGGTTGCCCGCCGCGATCCACCCGATGGGCACCATCGCCTCCGCCGGCAGGTGCGTGTTGACCTGCACGACGCCGCGGATCCTCACCTCGCAGCCGTGCTCGAGGACGGCGCCCGGGAACAGCGCGGCGCCGGTCGCGACAAAGCACTCGTCGCCCACGACGGCGCCGTTGACGTGGACGTGGGGTCCGAGCACCACCGCGTCGCCGATGCGCACGTCGTGCCCGGAGCGCGCCTTCACGAGGGCGTTCTCCATGACGACGGTGTCCTCGCCGACGACGATGCGGCCGTCCTCGGCCGTGAGCACCGCGCCGTGGAGGACGCGCACGCCGGGTCCGAGCACGACGTCGCCGCATACGACGGCGGTGGGCGCGACGGTCGCGGTCGGATCGATGGACGGGGACTTCCCTCGATGAGTGACGATCATGCCGACCATCGTAGGGAGGGCGGGCCGGACGCACGAGGGCCCCGGGTCGCCCCGGGGCCCTCGTGGGTGGAGACGGCGTGCCTCAGACGGCGGACCAGCCGCCGTCCGACGGCAGGATGACGCCGTTGACGTTGACGCCGTCGTCGCTCAGCAGGAAGCAGATCGAGGCCGCGAGCTGGTCGGCCGTGACCGGCGTCGGCAGGATCGCCATCGCGACCTCGAGGCGCTCCTGCGCGAGGTCCGAGTCGTAGCTCATGGTGTCGCCGATGTTCGTGGCGACGCCGCCCGGGGCGACCGCGTTGACGCGGATGCCGTGCGGCCCGTACATGAACGCGCTGCTCTTGGTCATGCCCGCCACGGCGTGCTTCGAGGCCGTGTACGCGACACCGGCCGCCGACCCGCGCAGGCTCGCCTCGGACGCGACGTTGACGATCGAGCCGGACCGTCGCGGCAGCATCCGCTGGATCACGGCGCGCGACAGCCGCATGACCCCGTCGACGTTGACGGCGAAGACGCGGTCCCAGACCTCGTCCGACACCTCGCCGAGCGGCGTCATGTTGTCCATGATCCCCGCCACGTTCGCGAGCGCGTCGATGCGGTCGCCCGCGGCCTCGATCACGCGCGCGATGTCGTCCTCCTTGGTGACGTCGGCTGTGACGACGGTGATGTCGAGGCCGTCGTGCGATGCCTGGAAGTCCTTGAGACGCGCCTCCGAGATGTCGAGCGCGATGACGCGGCCGCCCTCGCGCGCGACGCGGGACGCGGTGGCCCGGCCGATGCCCGAGCCTGCGCCCGTGACGATGACGGTCTGGCCGGTGAAGCGGCCCTCGGTGATGCGCTCGACCCACTCGGGGGCCTCGGCCGGCGCCTCGGCGGCGGCCGGCTCGGGCGCCGGCGCGGCGGGGGTGGCGGCGACGGGCTCGCCGCCGTCGGCCATGCGACGCGCGGTCTCGGCCATCATGCCGTCGAGCATCTCCTGGGTGAACTTGCCGCCGCTGACCTTGATCAGCTTGTTGAACGAGAGCCGCTTGGCGGGCGCGATCGAGCGCTCGCTCGCGCCCTGGTCGGCCAGCCACTCGCGGACGACGGCGCCGGCGACGGGGTGGGAGAGCCACTCGGCGACCTTGGAGTCTCCGGTGGGTGCTGCGATGGGGGACATGCGATTCCTTTCCTCAGGGCTGAGCGCAAGGGTGGCGGCCGGCGACGCGGCGCCGGACGTGTCGGGGACGGGAAGGGCGTGCGAGGGCGTCGTCGCAGCGATGCGGCGCCTGCGGCGTCGTTGCTGTCAGTCGTCCGTCCATGCTCTTCCCCGCGTCAGAACCGGACATCCTTGTCCGGTGCCTTCACCCTATACATTCGACGCATGGCGACAAAGTCGAACCGCGGGCCCAAGGCGGCGGCCGAGAACAGGGCCGCGCTCGTGGCCGCGGCGCGGGACGTGTTCGCCGAGCAGGGTGTCGACGGCCCCATCTCCGCGGTGGCACGCCGCGCCGGCGTGGGCCAGGCGAGCCTCTACCGCCACTTCCCGTCGCGGCAGGAGCTCGCGTTCGCGGTGTTCGAGGAGAACCTCGTCGCGATCGAGCGGCTGGCGGCGGATCCCGGCGCGTCGCTGCGCGACCTCACCGACCTCATCACGCTTCAGATCGAGGGCAGCGCCGCCGTCATCACGTACTTCGCCCGCGAGGGCGACCCGCTCATGCGCGGCTTCGAGGACCGCATGGCGGCCGCCCTGTCCCCCAAGGTGGACGCCGCGCGCTCGAGCGGCACGCTCGCGGACGCGACGACGGTCGCGGACGTCCTCATGGCCGTCGGCATGCTGGCCGCGCTGGTCGCTCGCGTGCCCGCCGAGCGGCGCCACGCGCGCGTCGAGGACGCGTGGGCGCTGCTGATGCGGGGCCTGGGCCCGGCCTGACGCGCCGACCGCTACGCGGACTCGCGCACCACCAGCGCGGTCGGCAGGATGAGGTCGCGCGGCACCTCGGGCTCGCCCGCGAGCACCTTGATGAGGATGTCGGCCATGTGCCAGCCCATCTCGCGCGAGGGCTGCCGCACCGTCGTGAGCGGGACGCCCGCCGTCAGCGCCGCGGCACTGTCGTCGAAGCCCACGATCGCGATGTCGTCCGGGATGCGGATGCCGCGGTCGAGCAGCACCGGCACGGCGCCGGCCGCCATGAGGTCCGACGCAACGAAGACGCCGTCGACCGCCTCGCGGCCCTCGAGCATCTCGCGCATCGCGCTGGTGCCGCCGAACATCGTGAAGTCGCCGTCGACCACGGGTCCGGCCTCGACGCCGGCCTCGTCGAGGGCCTGGCGCCAGCCCGTGACGCGGTCGATCGAGCTCTGCATGGTGAGCGGCCCGGCGATGAGGCCGATGCGGCGGCAGCCCCGGTCGATGAGGTGCCGGGTCGCGGTTGCGGCGCCGGCGACGTTGTCGACGTCGACCACGTACGTGTCGAGACCGGACACCGACGGCCGGCCGCCGAAGACCACCGGCAGCGCCTCGGTGATGCGCCGCAGGAAGCGGTCGCTCGTGTGGTGCGACACGACGATGGCGCCGTCGACGGCGCCGCCGCCGAGGTAGCGCATCGTCTTCCCGCTCGGCTCATGGTTGGCGATCATGAGGTTGAGCACGTAGTCGGAGTCCTCGAGGCGAGAGTCGATGCCCGCGACGATGTCCGCGAAGAACAGGTCCCCGAAGAAGCGGTTGACGTCCTCGGGCGCGACGAGCGCGATCGCCTGCGACTGCTGGCTCACGAGGGAGCGCGCGGCCCGGTTGGGCACGTAGCCGAGCTCCTGGACGGCGCGCCGCACGGCGTCGGCGATGGGCGCCGACACCGACGTCGAGCCGTTGACCACGCGCGAGACGGTCGCGCGCGAGACGCCCGCTCGGGCCGCGACGAGCTCGAGCGTGGGCGCCGGGTGCCGCCCGGGGGCGGTCACCAGGGGGTCCTCATCCACAGGCATGGGGCCATCCTTGCGGAGATGGCCCCACGCCCGGTGACGACGCGCGGCATGGCCGCCTAGCCCTTCACCGCCCCCGCCATGATGCCGGAGACGAGCTGACGCCCGGCGAACATGAACAGGAGGAGCAGCGGCACCGTTGCCAGCAGCACGCCCGCGAGGACAAGGGAGTAGTCGACGAAGTAGTTCGCCTGGAGGATCGACAGCGACACCGGCAGGGTCGGGTTCGTCGAGTCGAGCACGATGTACGGCCACATGAAGTTGTTCCACGACGTCACGAAGGTGAAGAGGAACAGCATCGCCGCGGCCGGCCTGGCGGCGGGCAGGCCCACGTGCCAGAACGTGCGGATCATCGAGCAGCCGTCCACGCGCGCCGCCTCGATGAGCTCGGTGGGCAGCGATTGCGAGATGTACTGCGTCATCCAGAACACCCCGAAGGCCGTTACGAGGCCGGGGATGATCACCGCGCCGATGCTGCCGGTCCACCCGAACTTCTGCATGAGGATGTACAGCGGCACGACGCCGAGCTGGACGGGCACCGCCATCGTCGCGACGACGCCGATGAGCAGCGCGTTCGAGCCCTTGAAGCGCAGCTTCGCGAACGCGTAGCCGGCGAGGGTCGAGAGCACGACGGTCGACACGGCCATCGTCGTGGAGACGATGATCGAGTTGCTCAGCGCCTTCCAGAAGTTGACCGCGGGGTTGTCGATGACGGTCGCCGCGTTCGCGAGGAAGTTGCCGCCCGGCCACCACGACATGTTGGGGTCGTTGATGGTGTAGCGGTCGCCCGACGCGATGAGGAACGACCAGTAGAACGGGAAGACCGACGCGATGAGGAAGACCGCGAGCGAGGCGTACACGAACCAGCCGGGCCGCATCGTCGCGACGGCGCTGGCGCCCGCCTTCTTGCGCTTGAGGGGGTTGGCGATGGCGGTCACTTCGTCACCTGCTTCGGCTTCTTCGGCTGCGCGGCGGTCTCGCCCGCGATGAACCGCCTGGTGATGGCGAAGTTCAGCAGGCCGAACGCGACGATGATGAGGAACAGGATCCAGGCGACGGCGGCCGCACGGCCGAAGTTGAACTCGCCCCAACCCATGTTGTAGAGGTACAGCGTGATGGTCTCCCACTGATGGTTGGAGCCGCCCCTGCCGTTGGTGTCGTACATGCGCGGCTCGTCGAAGATCTGCAGGCCGCCGATGGTCGAGGTGATGATGACGAAGATCATCGTCGGGCGGATCTGCGGGAGCGTGACGGAGAAGAAGCGGCGCATCGTGCCCGCCCCGTCGATCGCCGCGGCCTCGTACAGGTCGCGCGGGATGGCCTGCATCGCCGCGAGCAGGATCAGCGCGTTGTAGCCGGTCCAGCGGAAGTTCACCATGGTCGCGATCGCGACGTGGCTGGGGATGACGTCGACGTGCCAGCGGATGCTGTCGATGCCGATGTCGTTGAGCAGCGAGTTGATGAGGCCGTACTTGTCGCCGAACATGTTCGAGAAGATGAGCGCGACCGCGACGGGCGCCACCACGTAGGGCAGCAGCACACCCATGCGCCAGAACGTCTTCGCGCGGATGTTCTTGTCGAGCATCGCGGCGATGAACGTGGCGACGATGATCTGCGGCACCGACGACAGCAGGAAGATCGAGAACGTGTTGCGCAGCGACAGCCAGAACTCGCGGTCCTGGAGCACGAAGGCGAAGTTGTCGAAGCCGGTGAACGTGCCGGTGTTGCGCACGAGGTCCCAGTCCTGGAACGAGATGACCGCGGTGTAGACGATCGGGAAGAGCCCGACCAGCGCGAAGACGATCCAGAACGGCGAGATGTAGAGGTAGGGCGAGAGCTTGACGTCCCAGCGTCCCAGGCGCTGCCTCCAGGTGAGGGGCGCGCGCCCGCGCGGGGGCTCGGGGGGCGTCGGGGCCTCGGTCTGAGGCTGGGTGGTGGTCATGAGGGGTCCCCTGGTCGTGACGGTCCGTGCGACGGGTGCGGGCCGCCTCCCGAGGGAGACGGCCCGCTCCGTGCGTCCTGCTAGCCGATCGCCTGGACGTCGGCCTCGAACTGCGACCAGGACTCGTCGGCGGACATCGTGCCCTCGTCCACGCGGCGCAGCGCGTTGACCATGGCGTCGTTCACCTCGAAGTAGTGGGCGCCCTTGTACGGGGACACCGCGACCGCGGCGGCACGCTCGGTGAAGATCTGACCGGCCGGCGCGTCGTTGTAGTACTCGCGGACGTAGGACTGGACCGCGTCGGACTCGGCCGCCTCGGGCGAGCTCGGGAAGGCGCCGACGTTCTCGAACGCCTTGGCCTGCTGCTCGGGAGCGGTGAGCCATGCGGCGAACTCGGTCGCCGCCTCGACGTTCTCACCGTTGGCCGGGACGGTCAGGTACGAGCCGCCCCAGTTGCCGCCGCCGTTCGGGAAGACGTTGGCGATGTCCCAGTTGCCGTCGGGGGCGTTGCCCTCGATGATGCCGAGGAACCAGGCCGGGCAGAGCGTGACGGCGTAGTCGCCGTTGGCCATGCCGGCCGCCCAGTCGTCGCCCCACTGCTGGAGACCCGAGGACAGGCCCGCCTCGGAGGCCGCGGTGAGGGTGTCGTACGTGGCCTTCACGTCGGCGTTGTCGAGCGCGATGATCTCGTCGGTCTCGGGGTCCTCGTAGGGCGCGTCGAGCTGGCCGATCATGCCCTGGAGGATCGCGGCGTTCTCCTCGTAGAAGGCGTTGCCGGTCGCGTCGTAGTAGTCCTGGCCCACCGAGAAGAAGGTGTCCCAGTCGCCGTCGAACAGCGCGGCGACCTCGTCCGGGTCGGTCGGCAGGCCGGCCTCCTCGAACAGGTCCACGTTGTAGCAGATGGCCTCGGGGCCGATGTCGGTGCCGTAGCCGATGAGGCGGCCGTCGGCGTCGGTGGCGGCGTCGACCTTCCAGTCGAGCCAGTTGCCGTCGAGGTCGGCGTTGGTGAGGTCCGCGAGAAGGTCCGAGTACGTCATGGCCTCGGGCAGCCAGTCGACCTCGATCGCCTCGACGTCGGCGAGACCGCCGGGGCCGAGCTTCGTGAAGAAGTTCTCACGCGCGGTGTTCGAGGTGTCCGCGACGTTGTAGACGATGGTGACGTTGGGGTGCAGCTCCTCGTACTCCGCGATGAGGTCGTACGCGTAGTCCGCTCCGCCCTCGGAGTCGGCCGAGTAGCCGAACTGGTTGAAGGTGGCGAGGGTCAGGGTGACCGGCTCGTCCATGGAGCCGCCCGCGGCGGCGGAGTCCGACGACTCCGGCTCGCTGGACGACCCGCACCCGGCGAGCGCGATCGCGAGGGTTGCCGCTCCGGCGGCGAACCCGAAGGTGGTCTTGCGGCGTGAGAGGCTCACGTTCACTCCTTTGTGTCCGTACTGCTGGCGGTGATCGTGAGAGCGCTCTCCGTGTGAGAGCGCTCTCTCGCATCGCCTTCAAAGTATTGCGGAGGGCGTGGCGTGTCAAACCGTTTCGATAGCGCGTTGACATTCGTGGCCGAAACGTTACGAACGGCTTTCGGGGCCCGTGCGGGGGCACGATGCGGCGGTGGCCGGATCGTGACCGGGCGCCCCTGGCGGCCGCGTCCGCGACGCGCCACGATGGGTCCATGAAACGTTGCCTAGCAGGGGTGATCCTGCTTGCGCTGGCCGGTTGCGCCGCGCCCGCCGGAGGCGACCTGGACACCCCCGACAGCCCGGTCGCGCGCTACGACTGGGACCCGGCGGACGGCGGCGACGCGGCGCTCATGGAGGGCGTGCTGGAGCTGCGCGACGGCTGCCTGTACGTCGTCGGCGCCGACGACTCCGCGGGTCTCGCGACCGTGCCGGTGCTTCCGCGCGGGCTCGCCGCGTGGGACGCGGAGGCCGAGGTGCTGACCTATGCCGGCCGCGACTACGCGATGGGGGACGCGGTCTCGGCGGGCGGGGGCTGGGGCCCGCCCACCGAGGACATGACGATCCCCGAGGCCTGCGAGCCCGACGCGTGGGGCGAGGTCATGCACGTCCAGGACGTGGACCTCGAGCCCTACGCGGGCTGACGGACCAGGGTCGCCTGGCCGAGCACGCGCGAGCCCCGGTAGAGGACCAGCGACTGGCCGGCGGCGACACCGCGCATCGGCTCCTCGAGCGCGACGGTGACCCGCGCATCGTCCCTCACGACGGTGCCCGCGACCGGGGTGCCGTGCGCGCGGACCTGCACCTCGACGGGGGTGGGCTCGCGGGCGCCGACGTCGTCCGCGAGCCACACGACGGACTCCCCCACGAGCTCGCGCACGCTCAGCAGCGTCTCGGGGCCGACGGTCACGACGTTGCGGGCGGTGTCGATGCCGGTGACGTAGCGCGGCGCGCCGTCGGCGGCCGGGCGCGGCAGGCGCAGCCCCTTGCGCTGGCCGACGGTGAACGCGTACGCGCCCTCGTGCGCGCCGACGACCTCGCCGGTCTCGTCGACGATGTCGCCGGGCCGCTCCCCCAGCTCGCGCGCGAGGAAGCCCTTGGTGTCGCCGTCCGCGACGAAGCAGATGTCGTACGAGTCGGGCTTGTTCGAGACGCCGAGCCCGCGGGCGACTGCCTCGGCGCGCACCTCGGCCTTCGACGCGACGGTCCCCAGCGGGAACATCGCGCGGGCGAGGCGCTCGGGGCCCATGACGGCGAGCACGTACGACTGGTCCTTGGCGGCGTCGGCCGCGCGGTGGAGCTCGCGGCCGCCGTCCTCGCGCACGTCGATGCGCGCGTAGTGGCCGGTGCAGACCGCGTCGAAGCCCAGCGCGATGCCGCGCTCGAGCAGCGTGTCGAACTTGATGTGCTCGTTGCAGCGGACGCACGGGTTGGGCGTGCGGCCCGCGGCGTACTCCGACAGGAAGTCGGCGACGACGGTGTCGTGGAACTCGTCGCTGAGGTCCCACACGTAGTACGGGATGCCCAGCCGGTCGGCGGCGCGGCGCGCGTCGTTGGCGTCCTCGATGCTGCAGCACCCGCGCGATCCGGTGCGGTGCTCGGCGCGGCTGCGCGAGAGCGCCATGTGCACGCCGACGACGTCGTGGCCCGCGTCCTTCGCGCGCGCGGCCGCGACGGCGGAGTCGACCCCGCCGGACAGGGCGGCGAGCACGCGCATGAGGGGACCTCCTGGGAACGGGACCCGTCAAGTGTACGAGGCGCGGGTTCGGGGGCCTCTCGCTCCCTCCCGGCGCCCGCCGTCGGATCACTGCGCGATCGATCCGACGGGCAGGTCGGAACCAGCATGCTGGAAGGACCGATGCAGTGATACTCCGACCCTGCGGCTGGTGAAGCGCGGGGTGAAGGACGGCACGATGCGGCGGCTGGGAACCGCGGCGTGGCGCGGGTTCGCCCCCCTCCCGCAGCCCGTCGGATCAGAGCGCGATCGATCCGACGGGCAGGTCGGAACCAGCACGCTGGCAGGACCGATGCGGTGATACTCCGACCCAGCGGCTGGTGAAGCGCTAGGTGAAGCGCGGCACGATGCGGCGGCTGGTGAAGCGCGGGGCGCAGCGCGCGTTCAGCGGCGGCCGATGCGGCGCTCGAGCTCGGTGGCGTCGCGTCCGACGGCCGACACGAGCGCCGCGCGGCGTCCCGCGTCCGCCCGGTCCGCCGCGAAGGTCACCGCGATCGCCGCGACCGGCCAGCCGGTGTGGTCGCGCACCGCGGTCGCGACCGACGCGAGGCCGGGGGTGACGTCGCCGTCCTCCCACGCATGCCCGCGGTCGCGGGTCTCGCGCACGAGCGTCTTGAGCTCGCGGTACGAGCGCGGCGACCCCGCGGGCGCCGCGGCGAAGGCGTCGCGCCCCGGGTAGGTCGCCCGGATCTGGGCGTCGGGCAGCGCCGCGAGGATGGCCCGCCCGGTCGCGGTCGCGAGCGCGGGCAGGCGCACGCCGACGTCGGTGACGAGCGGCGGGCGCCGCGGCGCGCGCTCCTCGACGATGTAGACGACGTCGCGTCCCTCGAGGACCGCGAGGTGTGCGGACTCCCCCACCCGGTCGACCAGGCCCGCGAGCACGGGCGCGCCCAGGCGGGACAGCGGCTGCTGGCGCGCGTAGCCCGAGCCGAGCTCGTGCGCGGCGACCCCGAGGCCGTAGCGCGACTCCTCGGGCACGTGCACCACGTAGCCGTGGTCGATCATCGCGGCGAGCTGCCGGTAGAGCGACGCCCGCGGGATGCCCAGCGCGGTCGCGAGCGCCCCGGCGGAGACGGGACCGCGCTGCCGGCCGAGGTGCGTGAGGATCGCGAGCGCCTGGTCGACGGCCGGCGCCGCGGCGCGCGGGGGCGCCGTTGTTTCGGACATGTCACCAGTCTCACATATGAGACACGAGTGGCCCGGAACGGCGAGCGAGGCCGCCCCGGTGGCGGTGGGATGGGACCCATGACCGTCCTGCACTCCTCCGTCGCCACCGTCACGCTCGGCACCGGCGCCCCGACCCCCGCCGACGTCGCCGCCATCGCCCGCGACGACGCGCGCATCGTCATCGACCCGGCCGCCCTCGACGCGATGGCCGCCTCGCGCGCCGTCATCGAGGCGCTCGCGCAGGACCCGCAGCCGCACTACGGCGTCTCGACCGGCTTCGGCGCGCTCGCCACCACGTTCATCGACCGCGAGCGCCGCGCGCAGCTCCAGCTCAGCCTCGTGCGCTCGCACGCGGCCGGCTCGGGCCCCGAGGTCGAGCGCGAGGTGGTCCGCGCCCTCGCGACGCTGCGCCTGTCGACGCTCCTCACCGGCCGCACGGGCGCCCGCCCGCTGGTCGCGGAGACCTACGCCGCGATGCTCAACGCGGGCATCACCCCCGTGGTCCACGAGTACGGCTCGCTCGGCTGCTCGGGCGACCTCGCGCCGCTCAGCCACGTCGCGCTCGCCGTGATCGGCGAGGGTCCGGTCCGCGACCGCGAGGGCACCCTCATGGACTCCGGCGACGCGCTCGCCGCGGCCGGCATCACCCCCGTCGCGCTCGAGGAGAAGGAGGGCCTCGCCCTCATCAACGGCACCGACGGCATGCTCGGCCAACTCATCCTCGCGCTCGCCGACCTCGACCGCCTCGTCACCACCGCGGACGTCACCGCCGCCATGAGCGTCGAGGCGCTGCTCGGCTCGGACTCGCCGTTCGCGAAGGACCTCCAGCAGCTGCGGCCGCACCCCGGTCTCGACGCCGCGGCGGGCAACATGCGCCGCGTGCTCGCGGGCTCGCCCATCGTCGCGAGCCACCAGGGCCCCGAGTGCACCCGCGTCCAGGACGCGTACTCGCTGCGCTGCGCGCCCCAGGTGGGCGGCGCGGTCCGCGACACCATGGCGCACGCGCGCCTCGTCGCCTCGCGCGAGCTGGCCGCCGCGGTCGACAACCCCATCGTCACGCCCGACGGCCGCGTCGAGTCCAACGGCAGCTTCCACGGCGCCCCGGTCGCGTACGTGCTCGACTTCCTCGCGATCGCCGTGGCGGACCTCGCGAGCATGTCCGAGCGCCGCATCGACCGCCTGCTCGACCCCGCCCGCAACCACGGCCTGCCGCCGTTCCTCGCGCACGAGGTGGGCGTCGACTCGGGCCTCATGATCGCCCAGTACACGGCCGCCGGCATCGTGTCCGAGCTCAAGCGCCTCGCCGCCCCCGCCTCGGCGGACTCCATCCCGTCCTCCGCGATGCAGGAGGACCACGTCTCGATGGGCTGGCACGCGGCCCGCAAGCTCCGCACCGCGGTCGACGGGCTCGCCCGGGTCCTCGGCATCGAGCTGCTCGCGGCGTCCCGCGGCCAGGCGCTGCGCGCCCCGCTCGAGCCGTCGCCCGCGACCGGGGCCGCCGCGGCCCTCGTCGCCGACGCCGCCCGTCCCGGCGCCGACCGCTTCCTCGCCCCCGAGATCGACGCGGCCGCCCGCGCCGTCCGCTCGGGCGCCGTCCTCCGTGCGGTCGAGGACCGCATCGGTCACCTCGACCACGCCTAAGGAGCACCTCATGACCGAGACCCCCATCCGCACCGTCCGCGCGGCGCGCGGCAGCGAGATCACCGCGAAGTCCTGGCAGACCGAGGCGCCGATGCGCATGCTCATGAACAACCTCGACCCCGAGGTCGCGGAGCGCCCCGAGGACCTCGTGGTCTACGGCGGCACCGGCCGCGCGGCGCGCAGCTGGGAGGCGTACGACGCCATCGTCGCGACGCTCAAGGACCTCGAGCCGGACGAGACCCTCCTGGTCCAGTCCGGCAAGCCCGTGGGCGTGTTCCGCACGCACGAGTGGGCGCCCCGCGTGCTCATCGCGAACTCCAACCTCGTGGGCGACTGGGCCACGTGGCCCGAGTTCCGCCGCCTCGAGGCGCAGGGCCTCACCATGTACGGCCAGATGACCGCCGGCTCGTGGATCTACATCGGCACGCAGGGCATCCTCCAGGGCACGTACGAGACGTTCGCCGCCGCGGCCCGCCAGCGCGCCGAGCGCGAGGGCCGCGACCCCCGCACGGCCTCGCTGCGCGGCACCCTCACCCTCACCGGCGGCGCCGGCGGCATGGGCGGCGCACAGCCGCTCGCCGTCACGCTCAACGAGGGCGCGTGCCTCATCGTCGACGTGGACGCGAGCCGCCTCGAGCGCCGCGTGGCGCACGGCTACCTCGACGTGGTCGCGGCGGACCTGGACGATGCGGTGGCCCAGGCGGTCGCGGCGAAGGAGGACGGCCGCGCGCTGTCCGTCGGCGTCGTCGGCAACGCCGCCGAGGTCTTCCCCGAGCTGCTGCGCCGCGGCGTGCCCATCGACCTCGTCACCGACCAGACCTCCGCGCACGACCCGCTCAGCTACCTCCCGATCGGCTACACGGTCGAGGAGTGGCACGCGCGCGCCGAGGCGGACCCCGAGACGTTCACCGCCGACGCCCGCGCCGCGATGGCGGCGCATGTCGAGGCGATGGTGGGCTTCATGGACGCCGGCGCCGACGTCTTCGACTACGGCAACTCGATCCGCGCCGAGGCGGAGCTGGGCGGCTACGACCGCGCGTTCGCGTTCCCCGGCTTCGTGCCCGCGTACATCCGCCCGCAGTTCGAGGAGGGCCGCGGCCCGTTCCGCTGGGCGGCGCTCTCGGGCGACCCCGAGGACATCGCGAAGACGGACCGCGCCCTCATGGAGCTCTTCCCCGAGCACGAGTCGCTGCACCGCTGGCTCACGGCCGCGGGCGAGAAGGTCCACTTCGAGGGCCTGCCGGCGCGCATCTGCTGGCTCGGCTACCAGGAGCGCCACCTCGCGGGCCTCAAGTTCAACGAGATGGTCGCGTCCGGCGAGCTGTCCGCGCCGATCGTGATCGGCCGCGACCACCTCGACTCGGGCTCGGTGGCCTCGCCGTACCGCGAGACCGAGGCCATGAAGGACGGCTCGGACGCGATCGCCGACTGGCCGCTCCTCAACGCGCTGCTCAACACCGCCTCCGGCGCGACCTGGGTGTCGCTGCACCACGGCGGCGGCGTCGGCATCGGCCGCTCGATCCACGCGGGCCAGGTGATCGTCGCGGACGGCACCGACCTCGCCGCGGAGAAGATCGCGCGCGTCCTCGTCAACGACCCGGGCACGGGCGTGATGCGTCACGTCGACGCGGGCTACGAGCACGCGAAGGACGTCGCGCGCGAGCGCGGCCTCCACGTCCCGATGCTGGACGCCTGATGGCAGACGTGCAGGCCCCCGCGGTCCTCGACGCGGTCGCCGCGCTCGCCGAGCTCGCCCCTGTGGGGGCGGACCCGGTCCGCGGCGGCTGGTCGCGGCACCTGCTCGACGACGCGGATCGCGCCATGCGCGCGTGGTTCGTGCGCACCGCGACCTCGATGGGCCTCGAGGTGGAGGCCGACCGCAACGCCAACCTGTGGGCCACGTGGCGCGCTGAGGGCGCCACGGGCAAGGCGGTCGCGACCGGCTCGCACCTCGACTCCGTCCCCGGCGGCGGCCCGCTCGACGGCCCGCTCGGCGTGGTCTCCGGCCTCGCGGCCGTGTCGCGGCTCATGGCCGAGGGCCACACGCCGGCGCACCCGATCCGCGTCGCCAACTTCGCGGAGGAGGAGGGCGCCCGCTTCGGCGTGCCCTGCCTCGGATCGCAGCTGCTCGCGGGCGAGATCGACACCGACCGCGTCCGCGCGCTCACCGACGCGACCGGCGCCACGTGCGCCCAGGTGCTCGAGGACGGCGGCTACGACCCGGCCGCGATCGGCCACGACGCCGACCGCCTCTCCGACCTGGCGCTCTACCTCGAGCTCCACGTCGAGCAGGGCTGCCAGCTCGCGCCGCTCGGCCACCCCGTGGGGCTCGCGACGAGCATCCTCGCGCACGGTCGCTGGCGCGTCACGATCACGGGTCGCGGCGACCACGCGGGCGCCACCGAGCTCGTCTCGCGCCACGACCCGATGCTGGTCGCGGCCGCCGCGATCCAGGCGGCGCGGGCCCGCGCGGTCGAGACCGCGCCGGAGGCGCGTGCGCGCGCCACCGTGGGCAAGGTGCAGGTGGTCCCCGGCGGGTCCAACGCGATCGCATCCGAGGTGCGCCTGTGGCTCGACGCGCGTGCGGAGCACGACGAGGAGGTGAGGGACCTGGTGGCCCGCGTCGTCGCGGACGTCGAGGGGGCGAGCGCGGCCGAGGGCTGCCAGGTCGCCGTCTCCGAGGAGTCCTTCAGCACGCGCGTCGAGTTCGACGGCGCGCTCACCGACCGCATCGGCGCGGCCCTCGTGCCCGCGTTCGGCGACGTGCCGCGCATCCCCACCGGCGCGGGGCACGACGCGGGCATCCTCGCGGCGCACCTGCCGACCGCGATGCTGTTCGTGCGCAACCCCGACGGCGTCTCGCACTCGCCGCTCGAGGGCGCGTCGGACGACGACATCCGCGCCGGCGTCGACGCGCTCACGGACGCGCTCCGGGCGCTCACGTGAGGATCGCCTGCGCGCGGCTCGTCCTGCCGGACGAGGTGCGCACCGACGTCCTCGTCGAGCTGGACGATGCGGGGGTCGTGACCGCGGTCGAGACGGCCGGCCCGGGCGCCGCCGCGGACCTCTCCGTCGCGCTCGCCGCGCCCGCCTTCGCCAACACGCACAGCCACGCGTTCCACCGGCTGCTGCGCGGCCGCACCAACGGGGGCGGCGGCGACTTCTGGCGCTGGCGCGACGTCATGTACGGCATCGCGGGCACGCTCGACCCCGACGGGCTGCGCGCGGCCGCCACCGCCGTCTACGCGGAGATGGTCGCGGCCGGCTACTCCGCCGTGGGCGAGTTCCACTACCTCCACCACCGCCCGGACGGCACGCCGTACCCCGGTCACGACATGGAGCTCGCGCTCGCGGACGCCGCGGCCGACGCCGGCATCCGCCTCACCCTGCTCGACACCGTCTACCTGCGCGGCGGCTTCGACCGGCCCCTCGAGGGCGCGCAGCGCCGCTTCTCGGACGGCAGCCTCGAGCGGTGGCACGAGCGGTGGCACGCGCTGGACGATGCGCTGCGCGCCGCCCACCCCGACGTCACCCTGGGCGCGGCGATCCACTCGGTGCGCGCGGTCGTCCCCGACCACCTCGCCTACATGGTGGCCGGGCTGCCGCACGAGATCCCCCTGCACCTCCACCTGTCCGAGCAGACCCGCGAGAACGAGGAGTGCCTGGCAGAGACCGGGCTCACCCCCACCGGGCTGCTCGACCGCGCGGGCGTGCTCGACGCGCGCACCACCGTGGTCCACGCGACCCACCTCACCGACGGCGACGTGGCGACGCTCGGCGCCGCTCGCGTCTCGGTGTCGATGTGCCCCACCACCGAGGCGGACCTGGGCGACGGCCTGGGCCACGGCGAGGCGCTGCGGGACGCGGGCGCGCGGCTCACGGTGGGCTCGGACCAGAACGTCGTCATCGACCCCTTCGACGAGCTCCGCCGCCTCGAGGGAGGCGCGCGCCTCGCGTCGCACCGCCGCGGCGTGCTCTCCCCCGCCGACCTGTGGCGCGCGGGCACGGCCGACGGCCACACGTCCGTGTCCCTCACGGACGCGCCCGCGCAGGCGCTCGCGCCGGGCCACCCACTCGACCTCGTCGTCCTCGACCCGCGCTCGCCGCGGACCGTCGGCTCGGACCCGCACGAGCTGGTGCTGAGCGCATCGTCCGCGGACGTCCTCGGCACCGTGGTGCGCGGCGTCCACCGCGCATCGTCCGACCTGCGCCGCCTCGCGGTGGACGCCTACCCGCGACAGGAGCACCTCCGTGACCAGTGAGGCCATCGTCAACATCGGCGTCCTCGCCACCATGGACGACGGCGAGGGCCCCCTCGGCCTGCGCCGCGACGCCGCCGTGGTGATCGAGGACGGACGCGTCGCCTGGATCGGCGCCTCCGCCGATGCCCCCGCGGCCGACTCCTCGTACGACGCCGCCGGCGCCGCGATGATCCCCGGCTTCGTGGACTCCCACACCCACGCCGTGTTCGGCGGCGACCGCTCGGCCGAGTTCGACGCCCGCATGTCGGGCGCCCCGTACACCGCGGGCGGCATCCGCTCCACGGTGGCCGCGACCCGCGGCGCCTCGACCGAGGAGCTCGCGGCCCGCACGCGGCACCTGCTCGACGAGGCGCTGCGCCAGGGCACCACGACCGCCGAGATCAAGAGCGGCTACGGCCTCGACCTGGACACCGAGCGCCGTCTCCTCGAGGTCGCCGCGCGCTTCACCGAGGAGACCACCTTCCTGGGCGCGCACGTGGTCGCGCCCGAGATGGCCGACCGCCGCGGCGACTACGTCGACCTGGTCGCGGGCGACATGCTCGCCGCCGCCGCGCCGCTCGCGCGGTGGATCGACGTGTTCTGCGAGGAGGGCGCCTTCGACGTCGAGGAGACGCGGCGCATCCTCGCGGCGGGCCGCGACGCGGGCCTGGGCCTGCGCCTCCACGCGAACCAGCTGACGATGTCCGGCGCCGCCGCGCTCGGCGTCGAGATGGGCGCCGCGAGCATCGACCACTGCACGTTCCTCTCGGACGAGGACGTCGACGCGCTCGCCGCGTCCGACACCGTCGCGACCTTCGTGCCCGGCGCCGAGTTCTCGACGCGCCAGCCGTACCCGCGCATCGAGCGCCTCCGCGACGCCGGCGCGACGTGGGCGCTCGCCTCGGACTGCAACCCGGGCTCGTCCTTCACGACGTCGATGCCGTTCTGCATCGCCCTCGCGGTGCGCGACATGGGCATGACGCCGTCCGAGGCGATCCGCGCGGCGACGCGCGGCGGGGCGCAGGCGCTGCGCCGCAACGACGTGGGCCGCGTCGCCGTGGGCGCCCGCGCGGACCTCGCCCTGCTCGACGCGCCGGACCCCGTCCATCTGGCCTACCGCCCCGGCGTGCCGCTGGTCGACCGGGTGTGGCGGGACGGAGTCGCGACGACGTCCTGGGAGCCGCGCGCGTCCTGAGCGGCGGGCTCAGCCGAGCAGCCGCTCCCGCAGCGCGTCGAGGTCCGCGGGCGTGCCGCCGCGCGCGAGGAACCAGGGCTCGGCTCCCCCCGCGGCCGCCCACGCGTCGAGCACCGACTCGATCGCGGCGGCGGGCGCGGTGAGCATCTCGGTCGGGATGCGCGACAGGTCCACCCCGTGGCCGCCGCCCGCCCAGCCGGCGCTGATCCGCGCGATCACGCCCTGCATGTTGGCCGCCGTCGCGACGTAGTCGGCGACGATGCGCTCGCGCGGCGCGCCCACGAGGCTGAGGACCAGCGCCACCGAGACGCCGGTGCGGTCCTTGCCCGCCGAGCAGTGCACCAGCACCGGCCCGGGCGCGGTCCCCACCGCGACCGCGACGCTCGCGAGCGCGCGGCCGGCCGCGCCGGTGATCATCGCCCGGTAGAGGGTCACGAGCTCCGACCCGGGCGCGGCGGCGCCCAGCCCCGCCTCGGCCAGCAGGGGGATCGACCGGATGCTCGCCGCGGCGGCGAGCGGGTGGTGCGCGTGCGCCTCGTCGGCGTCGCGGAGGTCGACGACCGTGGCGGGCGGCCACGGCGCCAGACCCGCGGGCGCATCGTCCCCCGCGAACGGCGCGTCGGACCGGAAGGCGACCCCGCCGCGCAGACCCGGCCACGCGGCCGCGATGTCGCGGGCGTTGGCGAGCACGGGCAGGGTGTCGGTGGTCATGGCGGCTCCGGTCATGGGGCGAGGGTCGGGTGTCGCCTCCATGCCTACCACCTCGGCCACGCGGCATCCCAGGTGCCATGGTCCCGTCCCCGACCCCCGTGGCGCGACGATGCCCCGGCGGGCGCGGGGCCCGCCGGGGCATCGGGACGGGGTCGGGCGCGCACCCCCCGGAGCGCGCCCGACCCGGGGCTCAGCCGAGCAGCCGCTCGCGCAGCGCCGCGACGTCGGCCGTGGTGCCGCCGTGCGCGAGGAACCATGCCTCGGCCCCGCCGGCGGCCGCCCACGCGTCGAGCACCGCCTCGATGGCGGCGGCGGGCGCGCTCATCATCTCGCGCATGATCTCCTCGAGATCGACCCCCTCGGGCAGCGGCGGCATCTCGCCGTTCCACGAGCTCCGCGACCGCGCCATCACGCCGCGCATGTTCGCGTGCGTGGCCACGTAGTCCGCCACGATGGCCTCGCGGTCGACGCCGACGAGCGCCAGCGTGAGCGCCACCGACACCCCGGTGCGGTCCTTGCCCGCGGTGCAGTGCACCAGGACCGGGCCGGGCTCGCCTGCGATCGCGACCACGGCGCGGACGATCGCCCGGGCGGGGGCGCCGACGACCATGTCGCGGTACAGGTCGACGAGGGACCTCTTCATCATCGACGGATCGAACACCGCGTCGCCGAGCACCGGGATCGCGTGGATGGTCGCGGAGTCCGCGAACGGGTGCGCGCCGTCGAACTCGCGGGCGTCGCGCAGGTCGACCACCGCGGCGGGCGGCCAGGGCGCGAGGCCCTCGGGCGCATCGTCCCCCGCGAAGGGCGCGTCGGAGCGGAACACCGCGCCGGCGCGCAGGCCGGGGGCGGCGCCCGCGAGGTCGCGGGCGTTGGCGAGCACGGGCAGGATCTCGGTGGTCATACGAACCTCTTCCGGACGTAGGAGGACAGCAGGTCGAGCGACATGACGACGACCAGGACGACGAGCACGATGGTCATCACGGAGCCGTACTCGAACAGCCGCAGCTGCTGGTTGAGCTCCATGCCGATGCCGCCGGCGCCGACGAGGCCGAGCAGGGACGCCGCGCGGACGTTGCCGTCGAGGACGAGCAGCGTGTAGCTCGCCATCGTCGGCAGCTGCTGCGGGAGCAGCACCCATGCGATGCGCTGGGACTTCCGCGCGCCGGTCGCGGCGGCCGCGTCCCAGGCCCGCATGTCGGCGGTCTCGAAGATGTCCGCGAACAGGCGTGCCACGCCGAACGCCGTGCCCACCATGATCGCGAGGGTTCCCGCGAAGGCTCCGAGGCCCACGGCGGACACGAACAGCAGCGCCCACATGAGCTCGGGGATCGCGCGGAACACGTTGACGACCACGCGGGTGGTGTCGCGGATCCACGGCTGCGGGAAGATGTTCCGCGCGGCCAGGAGGCTCAGCGGGATCGCGAGCAGCACGCCGAACACGGTGCCGGTGATCGCGATGCCGAGCGTCTCGAACATGAGCTCGATCGCGACCGGCAGCTCCTCGAGGTTCGGCGGGAACATGCGGCCCACGAAGTCCGCCACGTGCGGCAGGCCGTCGACGAGCGCCGGGCCGGAGAAGCCCGTCGAGGTCGAGGACCAGCCCAGCAGCGCGACCACGCCCACGGCGCCCGCGATGGTGCCCCAGCTGGGGCGGCGCAGGCGCGCGAGGCGCTCGATCTCGTCGCGGCGGGTGGGCGCCTGCCGCGGCGCCTTCTCGGGCGCCGGGTCCGGCGCCTTCTCGATGGTCGCGGTCATGCCGCCACCTCCTCTCGCTCCGCGGCCTGCGCCGCGAGGCCCTCGTTCGCGTACAGGTCGGCGAGCAGCGCGTCCGTGACCTCCCCGACGGGCAGGTCGAACACGACGCGGCCCTCGCGCATCCCGACGATGCGCTGCGCGACGCGGCGCGCGAGCGAGACGTCGTGCAGGTTGAGGACGGCGGTGAGCCCCTCTTCGCGCACCATGCGCACGATGTCGTCGATCACGCCGGTCGCGAGCACCGGGTCGAGGTTCGCCACGGGCTCGTCCGCCAGCAGCAGCTCGGGCCGCTGCGACAGCGCGCGGGCCAGGGCGACGCGCTGGCGCTGGCCGCCGGAGAGCGAGTCTGCGCGCTTGCGCACCTGCTCGCCGAGCCCGACGCGGGTGAGCAGCTCGACCGCGAGCGTGCGGTCGCGGCGGCTCATCCAGTGCACGAGGCTCGTCACCGGGTTCGCGGTCGCGAGGCGCCCGACGAGCACGTTCGACAGCACGCTCGCGCGGCCCACCAGGTGGAACTCCTGGAAGACCAGCCCGATGCGGTGGTGCGCGAGGCGGCGCTCCCGGCCGCGCAGCCCCGCGAGGTCGACGTCCTCGACCCTGACGACGCCCGCGGTGGGGCGCTCGAGCCCCGCGAAGCACTTGAACAGCGTGGACTTGCCGGCGCCCGAGGGGCCGAGCACGGCGACGATCTCGCCGCGCTGGACCCCGACGCTCACCTCGGTGAGCGCCTGGGTGCCGTCGGGATAGCGGAAGGTGACGTCCGCGGCCTCGAGGACGGTCACTCGACGTCCTCGAGGTTCACGCCCAGCTCCTTGGCGGCGTCCTCGAAGATCGTCCAATCCGCGTCGGCGGGGTCGATGACCTCGGTCGCGCCGCCCATGACCTGGAGGACCTCCGGGTCGGAGCTGCCCACGAAGACCTCGGAGACCTGCTGGTAGATCTCCTCGGACAGGCCCTCGCGGCCCACCACGACGGTCGAGATCGGGATCGGGTCGGACTCCGCGACCTTGGTGACGAGCGACTCGTCCAGCGCGCCGGCCTCGACCATGTAGTCCCACAGCTGCGAGGCCACGCCCGCGCAGTCCGCGCTGCCCTGCATCACGGCGATCGCCGCGGTGTCGTGACCGCCGGCGTAGGTCTCGTTGAGGCCGTCGAGGTCGACGCCCGCCTCCTTGAGGACCAGCTTGGGGATGAAGTTGCCCGAGGTGGAGCCCGGGTCGACGAAGGCGACGGTCTCGTCGTCGATGTCGGACAGCTCCTCGACGCCCGAGGCGGTCGAGCAGATGATGAGCGACGAGTACGGCGCGCCGGTGGCGGCGGCGATGAGCTCGACGTCCGCGACCTTCTGCGCGAGGACGGCGGGGAACGGGCTGAAGATCGCCATGTCGATGAGGTCGGAGCGCATGGCCTCGACGATGCCGAGGTAGTCGCCGGTCTCGGTGAGCTCGACGGGGATGCCGGTGGCCTCCTCGATGATGCCCGCGAGGGGCTCGAGCATGTCGAGGTACTCGGCGTCGGCCTCACCCGGGGGCACTCCGAGCTTGAGGACCTCGGGGGTCTCGTTCGCGGCGGCGGCCGAGCAGCCGGCGAGGAGGGCGGCGGCGAACGCGGCGCCGGCGGTGACGCCGGCGATCTTGCGGGAGCGGATCATTTCCTGCCTTCGGTGAGAAGTTCGTGGCCGGTCGTCTAGACGACTCCGACGACGGAGAACGTAGCGACGGCGCCTCAACCGGCGGTGAATCCGCGGTGACGCCCAGGTGAACGCACATGTCGTCTAGATGAATTCTCGATCCGCGCCCTAACCTGGCCCTATGACGATCGACCGGTCCCTCGCGACGCCCCTGCATGTCCAGGTCGAGGAGCAGCTGCTCGACGACCTCGACGCGGGGGTGTGGGCCGCCGGCGAGCGGCTGCCCGCCGAGCCCGAGCTGGCCGCCCGCTTCGGTGTCAACCGGCTCACGGTGCGCGAGGCGATCGCCTCGCTGCGCCGCACCGGCCGGGTGGTGGCACGCCAGGGAGCCGGCACGTTCGTGACCGCCCCCCCGTTGCGCATCGACCTCGACGCTGCCGGGCGCCCCACGGGCGACGCCGCCGACGAGGCCATGAGGACGTTCCGCGAGTCCGTGCTCGAGGTCAGGCGTGCGCCGCTGCGCGGCGAGGCGCGCGCCGAGCTCGGCCTCGACGAGGGCATCGAGCTCGAGACCCTCGCGCATCTCGGGGACGCGCCCGTGATGCGCACCGTCTACAGCCTCGTCACGCCGATGGCTGCCGACGAGGTCCGCGCGCGCCTCACGGGGCCGTGGATGCCCGAGCACTTCGACGCGATCGTGGGAGCCTCGCTGCGCTCCGGCTGGCGCGCCTTCGACGCCGTGCCCGCGCCGCGCCGCGTGGCCAACCTGCTCGACATCGAGGTCGGCGCCCCGGTGCTGCGCCGCAGCGGCGTCAACGTCGACGCGGACGGGGTCGCGCGGACCTTCCACGTCCGGTCGTACCGCTCGGACCGCCTGCGCATCGTCCTGCGCGACACGGCGGCCTGAGCGTCAGCGCCCCGACGCCGCCCGCGCCCGCGCGACGGCGTCCGGCAGCGCCGCGACCACGGCCGCGACGTCCTCCTCGGTCGAGGTGCGGCCGAGGCTGAGGCGCACCGTGCACGCCGCATCGTCCGCGGACCAGCCCATCGCCATCGCGACGTGGCTCGACTGCACCACCCCGGCCGTGCACGCCGAGCCGGAGCTCGCGGCGATGCCGGCCGCGTCGAGGAGGAAGAGCACGGACTCGGCGCGCGCCCCGGGCACGACGAGGTGGACGATGCCGGGGAGACGATGCGCGGAATCGGCGGGCCCGGACAGGGTCGCCTCGGGCACGTGCGCCCGCAGCGCCTCGGCGAGCCGCGCGCGCAGCCGCTCGAGGCGGGCGGACTCGGCGGCCCGCTCGGCCACCGCCTCGTCCAGGGCCGCCGCGAAGGCCGCCGCGCCGGGCGCGTCGAGCGTCCCGGAGCGGACCGACCGCTGCTGACCGCCGCCGTGCGCGAGCGGCACCAACGGGAGGCCGCGTCTCGCGAGCAGCGCGCCCACGCCCACCGGGCCGCCCACCTTGTGCGCGGACACGGTCATCGCGTCGAGTCCCGAGCGGTGGAGGTGGACGTCGAGGTACGCCACCGCCTGGACCGCGTCCGCGTGGACCGGGACGCCGTGCACGCGAGCGGCCTCGACCACGTCGGCGACGGGCTGGACGGCGCCGACCTCGTTGTTCGCCCACATGACCGAGACCAGGGAGGTCGCCGGGCCGACGGTCGCCGCGAGCGCGGCGGCCTCGACGCGGCCCGTGGGGTCGACCGGCAGCTCGACCAGGTCCGCGTCGCCGCGCTCCGCGAGCCACCGTGCCGGATCGAGCACCGCGTGGTGCTCGACAGCGGACACGACGACGTCCCGGCGGGACGGTTCCTGCGCGAGGCGGCCCCAGTGGAGGCCCTTGATCGCGAGGTTGTCGGCCTCGGTGCCGCCGGACGTGAGGATCACCTCGGGGGCGTCCGCGCCCAGCGCCGCCGCGATGCGCTCGCGCGCGTCCTCGACGATCGCGCGGGCGCGCCTGCCGGCGGCGTGCAGCGACGACGGGTTGCCCACCTCCTCCGCCGCGGCGAGCCACGCCTCCCGCGCGCTGGCACGCAGGGGCGTGGTCGCCGCGTGGTCGAGGTAGGTCACGCCGCCAGTCTAGGAATCGGTCCTCCTTCCCACCGGGCCCCCGCGCCGCTAGCGTGTGCCCCACGGCGAAGGGGACGGGATGGACGACAGCTACAACGACCGCATGGCGGCGGAGGCGCGGCTCCACCACGAGCAGATGGAGCGCCTGCACCACCAGCAGGCGGTGGACGATGCGGCGCTCGCCGCGGGCGTGGCGCAGCCCTTCGCCTTCCTGCGTCACCGCGGCGCGGGCGCGGCGGGCGACGTCCCGGTCGCCTCGGCGATCCGCGTGGTCGGGGCGGTGCTCGCCACCGCCCGGATCGTGTTCGGGCTCGCCTTCGCGGGCATGTTCCTCTACCTCTTCCTCAGCATCATGGGCTCGTGGGACGCGGCGCCGGGCTCCGGCGACACGGTGCTGATCGAGACCGACGACGGGACCGTCGTCGCCCCGTAGCCGGGACCCGCGCGCGCTAGCGTGGCCGGAGACCCACGGCTAGCGAAGGAGCCCCCATGGCCACCTGGTTCATCACCGGATGCTCGACCGGCATCGGCCGCGCGACGGCGGAGAAGGCGGCGGTGGCCGGCCACCGCGTCGTCGCCACGGCGCGCCGCCCCGAGACCCTCGACGACCTCGTCGCGCGCTTCCCCGACACCGTCCTCGCGCTCCCGCTCGAGGTGCGGGACGATGCGGCGATCGAGGCGGCCGCCGAGGCCGCCCTCGCGCGGTTCGGCCACGTCGACGTGCTCGTCAACAACGCGGGCATCGGCTACTTCTCCACGATCGAGGAGTCCGACCCGGAGGATGCCCAGGAGGTGATGGACGCGAACTTCTGGGGCGCCGCCAAGGTCACCACGGCGCTGCTGCCCCACATGCGCGAGCGCCGCACCGGGCACGTGTTCACGGTGTCCTCGATCGCGGGCGTGCGCGGCTCCGCGGGCCTGGGCTACTACTGCGCCTCGAAGTTCGCGGTGTCGGGCTTCATGGAGGCGCTCGCCGCGGAGGTGCGGCACCTGGGCATCAATGTCACCGTGCTGGAGCCGGGCCCGATCCGCACGCTGTGGATCCCGAGCGGCGCCAAGAACGAGGAGATCCTGCCCGACTACGCGCAGGTGATGGAGCCGTTCTGGGACCGCATCCACGCGCTGCCGGGCAACCAGCCGGGCTCCCCCGCCGCGGCCGCCGAGGCGATGCTGCGCCTGGCCGGCGAGCCCGAGCCGCCGATGCACCTCATCTGCGGCCGGCATGCCGTCACGCAGACGCGCGCGAAGCTCGAACGGCTGGGCGCCGAGGTCGACCGGTGGGAGGACCTCTCCCTCAGCATCGATCGGGAGGACTGAGCGATGGCCGGCATCCCCGGAGGCGAGAACCTCCACCGGCTCGTGTTCGCGGTGCTCGAGCACGGCATGCGTTCCGTCGGCACGCCCGACGGCCTCGCGCCCGCGCTGGTCGAGGAGACCGGCACCGGCGCGCGCACCATCAAGTCCTACTCAGGAGGCGCGCTCGACACCCTGGTGCAGGCCGCCCGCAAGGGCGCCACGGCCAGCACCGCCGAGCGCGTCGCGATCTGCTGGGACGGGATGCTCGCGGGCAAGGACGGCGACGAGCGCGCGGTCATGGTCGTCGCGCAGGAGCGCGGCCAGCAGCGCTCCCTGGTCTTCGCGCAGCGCTACACGCTCGACGGCGCCACGGTCGTGCCCGAGGGCCGGCCGGGCCTGGTCGCCGAGCGCGCCTCGATGCTCGGCTGACACGGCGCGGGCGTGCCGCGGGGCCGTCAGGCCCCGCGGACCTCCTTGATGCGCGCGATCGCCTGCGGGATCACGTCGCCCAGGTCGCCGACGACGCCGAAGTCCGAGATCTCGAAGATCGGCGCGTCGGGGTCGATGTTGACCGCGACGATCGTGCCGGAGGCCTGCATGCCGCCGCGGTGGTGCACGGCTCCAGAGATGCCGCACGCCACGTACAGCGCGGGGGTCACGGTCGTGCCGGTCTGCCCGACCATGTGCTCGTGCGAGATCCAGCCCTCGTCCGTGGCGTCGCGCGACGCGCCGACGGCGCCGCCGAGCACCTCCGCGAGCTCCTTCACCAGGGTGTAGTCGCCGTTGGTGCCGCGGCCGCCGGAGACCACGACGGGCGCCTCCGCGAGCGGCACGCCCTCGGGCGCGGGCACGGGCTCGAGCGCCACGATGGTCTCGCGCGTCTCGGGCAGGTTGTCGGCCACCTCGACCACGGTCGCGGCGCCCGGCGTCTCCGCGGGCGTCGCCTGGGTGGTGTTGGGACGGATGCCGACGATCGCCTTGTCGGTCGCGATCCGCGTGCGGACGTTCCAGGTGGCGGCGAAGACGGTCTGCAGCGTCTCGACGTGACCGTCGACCAGCTCCGCGCCGGCGGCGTCGACCACGACGCCCGCGCCGGTCGCGAGCGCGAGCCGGGTCGCGATCTCCTTGTTGACGAAGGTCGAGATCATGAGCACCACGTCGGCGTCGCCGGTGGCGTCCGCGAGCGCAGCCGCGGCCTTGGCGGGCAGGCGGGCGTCGTCGCCGACGGCGACCACGCGCACCTCCTCGGCGCCGTGGACGCCGAGGCGGGCGGCCTCCGCGTCCGCCGGAGCGTCGCCGATCCACACGGCGACCGGGGTGCCGAGCGTGCGCGCGAGCGTGAGCGCCTCGAACGTGGGCTGCGTGACCGTGCCCTCGCGGGCCTCGACCAGGACGGCGACGGTGGTCATGCGAGCCCCTTCCCCAGCAGGTAGTCGGCGAGGGCGACGCCGCCCTCCCCCGTGTCGGTGACGACCGTGCGGTCCTCCTTCGGCGGCCGCGGCGAGGCGTCGACGACGACCGTGCGCGCGGCGCCGGCGCCCACGGCCTCCGGCGCGATGCCCACGTCCGCCAGCGACCACGTGGTCACCGGCTTCGAGCGGGCCGCCATGATGAGCTTGAAGTTGGGGTAGCGCGGCTTGTTCGCCTCGTCGGTCACGGACACGACGGCCGGCAGCGACGCCGACACGGTCTCGTGGGCGTCGGGCAGGTGCCGCACCACGGTCGCGGTGGTGCCGTCGACCGTGAGGCCCGAGGCGAGCGTGAGCTGCGACCAGTCGAGCTCCGCCGCGAGCGCGGTCGGCAGCATCGACGTGAGCCCGTCGAGCGCGGCCATGCCGGTGATGACGAGGTCGAGCGGGGCCTCCTCGTCGATCTTCTCGACGGCCGCGGCGATCACCTTCGCGGTGCCGAAGACGTCCGAGCCCGCGATCGCGGCGTCGGACACGTGGACGGCGTGGTCGACGCCCAGCTGGAGCGCCTTGCGGACGGCCGCCACCGCATCGTCCCCGCCCACGGTGAGGGCGTAGACCTCGCCCTCCCCGGCGGCCTCCTTGAGCTGCAGGGCCGCCTCGACCGCGTTCTCGTCGAGCTCGTTCATCGTGCCGTCGTCCCCGGTACGCGTCACCGAGCCGTCCGTGAAGGACCGCTGGGACTGCAGATCGGGGACGAACTTCACCGTCACCAGGATGCGCATGGGCCTCAGCCTAGCGGGGGCGCGTCAGGCAAGCCCCGGGAGGTATGTCACCCCCGTGAGGCGCGCGGGCACGGGCCATGCCCGCCACCAGCTCGACGCCGTACCAGTGCGACGCGTCGACGCGCACGGACAGGCACGCGTCGCCGGCCGCGACCTCGGCGGCAGCGTCCCAGCCGAGGTCGAGAGTGCGCGCGCACAGCACGCGGTCCTGCTCCGCCTCCGCGGCGTCGCGGCAGCGGTCGAGCCGCAGCCCGTCGCCGACGCGGGCGAACGATGCGGGGGCCGCCGACGGCGCGACCCACCGCGGGTCGAGCGCCGGGCCGGCGAACGCGTCCGTCCACGAGCGGTCGCGCGCGGGCACGTCGAGGCGGTCCTCGACCACGACCGGCCACTCGTCGACCCACTCGACGCCCGCGACGAAGGTCTCGCGTCCCAGCACGTGGAAGCGCGGGTGCGAGCCCGCCTGCCGGATCCCGAGGTGGACCATCGCCCAGGTGCCGTCGGGCCGCTCGACCATGTCCGCGTGCCCGACGGCCTGCACGGGGTGGTGGGTGCTGCGATGGCTGAGGATCGGGTTGCCCGGGTGCACCTCGAAGGGCCCGCGCGGGCTGCGCGAGCGGGCGACGGAGACGCCATGCCCCAGGTGCGTCCCGCCCTCGGCGACCACGAGGTACCACCAACCGCCGCGCTGGAGAAGGTGCGGCCCCTCGGTGTCCGCGAGGCCGGTCCCCTGCCAGACGACCGCCTCCTCGCCGAGCCGCGCGCCGGTCTCCGGATCGATCGGGACCTGGTGGATCCCGGGCGGGCCGAAGCCGCGCCACGTGAGCAGGCACGTGCCGTCGTCGTCCCACGCGAGGTCGGGGTCGATGCCGAGCGTGCCCGGGACGAAGACCGGCGTCGACCAGGGCCCGGAGGGGTCCTCGGCGTGGGCGACGAGCTGCCCCTCGCCGATGCGGCGGATCGAGGTGGTCGCGAGCCAGAACCGGCCGTCGTGGTGGCGCAGGGTGGGCGCGAAGATGCCCGAGCTCGCGCCCGCGGCGCCCGGCGGCGCCGCGACGATGTCCGCGTCCGCGATCGCGTGCCCGACCAGCTCCCAGCTCACGAGGTCGGTGGACCGGTGGATCGGCACGCCCGGCACGTACTCGAACGAGGAGCTCGCGAGGTAGTACGCGTCGCCGGCGCGGCAGATCGACGGGTCCGGGTGGAAGCCCGGCAGGATCGGCGTCGTCGCCACGTCAGTCCTCCGTCTCGTCGGCGATCGTGAGGACGATGCGGGCGTACGCGGTGAGCGGCGGCTCGCCCCGGTCGGTCGCCTCGAGGATCACGTGCACAGTCTGCCCGGGCACCGCGTCGGCCGGGACGTGCACGGTCACCTCCGCATCGTCGCCGCGCGTGAGGGTCGCCGCCGACGGGCAGGTGCCCGCCTCGCGGTACTGCCACGCGAAGACGTCCACGGGATCGCCGTCCGGGTCCTCGACCCGCCAGCGGACCACGACGCGCTCGCCGGCGGTCGCGGCGACGTCGAGCCCCGTCGCCACCTCGATGCGGGGGGCGTGGTTCGCGCCCGCGTACTCGTCCGTGACGCTCCACCGCAGGCGCGCCGCGAAGTCGTTCTGGAACGCTGGCACCCATCGCGCGGCGTCCCCCCAGTCGACCGGCGGCTTCGAGAAGTCCATGCTGAACCCGTCCGAGCTCCACCGGTGCGGGTCCTCGGCGTCGGGCACCTGCCGGCCTCCCCAGCCGCCCCAGGTCGGGTGCTGCCAGCTCCTCAGCCCGTTGGCGACGTGCAGCGCGAAGTTGGAGGAGTCGCCTTCCGAGATGAACGCCCCGGGCTCCTCGACCGGGAAGAACACCTGGTAGCCGCGGTCCTCGAGCTCCTCGCGGGACAGCCCGCGCAGGCCGAAGAAGTCCTCCTTGTCGAAGCCGTCCGCCATCTGCAGACCGTCGCCCCACACGCGGTACGCCGCGCCGATCGGGCCGACCCGGGACACGTGCTCCCGGGTCCACGCGGCCGAGTAGAAGCGGTGCGTCGCGGGCGGCGTCACCTGACGTGCCCCGTAGCCCCACACGACGGTCGCGACCTGGCGCAGCTCGAGCTCGGGCCAGCGGGGTCGGATGCACTCCGCGAACGTCGAGTCCTGCTCGCCCCAGCTGGTGAGGACGGTGCGCGCCATGATGCGGGCGCGGAGCGCGTCCCAGCCGGGAGAGCCCGCGTGGCGCTCCTCGACCGACATGAGCGCGCGGGCGATCGTGTTGAGCCCGCCCCACGCCTGGAGCACCAGCGTGCCGGGCTCGTCGTCGGCGAGCAGGTCCGCGATGAGGTCAGATCCGGGCGTCGCGTCGCGGGTGTCGCCCTCGGTCGCGACGTTGCCCTCGCGCACGAGCGCCCGCAGGTCACCCGGAGCCGGATAGCGCGCGTCGTGCACCCGGAGCGTGTCGTGGACGCGCTCGTAGGCGTCGATCGCCTGGTCGATGTGGCCCCGCGCGCCGGCGGGCGGCCACCGGAACGGCTCGACGCCCCGCGCCGGGTCGCCGGCCCAGTGGAACATGCTCGAGCTGTACACGAGCCCGGCCAGCTCGATCTCGTTGCTGTAGAGCACCAGCCGCAGCATCGAGTTGAGGTCGTCGAGCTCCGGGTCCGTGGTCACGACCACGCGCACCCGGTCGCCGCCCGGCGTCCCCGCGGAGGTCACCAGCGCGCGTCCTCGTAGCCCGCGAACGCGTCGACCGGGCTCTCGCCGCGGAACGCGATCTCGCCGGTGAGCGCCGCCGCGACCGCCTCGACCGTCTCCGCGTTGTTCGCGTACGCGTTGACGTACGTGCGGACGAACGGCACGTCCTGGAGGTGGAACGGGCTGCCGAGCGACACGACCAGCGTGGGGATCTCCGTGATGTGCCGCGGCAGGTTGCCCGCCGTGAACGGCGCCCACGCGATCCGGGCGCTCGTGACGTTCGACCGCGGCTGGATGTCGACGAGGTAGATCACGGCGTCGTAGTGGTCGAGCAGGTCGGCGCCGTTGACGCCGCCGTCGACGCCCACACGCTTGAACATCGTCGATCCGGGCGGGCCCTCCTCGAACAGCGTCGCCTCGAACCCGCGCGAGCGCAGCGCCTCGCAGAACGCCTCGGCGGGCCCGGTGCCCGACAGGAAGCCGCGCAGCGAGTACACGAGCACGCGGGGCGTGCGCTCAGCCGACAGCGGCAGCAGGCCCTCCTCCTTGTCCTTGACCAGCGTGATCGCGGCCTCCGCCTGGGCGCGGGCCCACGCGCGGTGGGCCGCGGTGTCGAGGCCGTCGAGCCCGGGCACGAGCTCCTCGGGGGACGATGCACGGTGCAGCCCGAGCGCGGCCTTGAGGGCGAGCACGCGGGTCACCGCCTCGTCGAGGCGGGCGGCGCTGATGACGCCCGACTCGACACCGGCGCGCATGTGCGCGAGGTCCTCGGCGTAGTCCGGAGTGAAGAGGAACATGTCGCAGCCGGCGGCCACGGTCGCGGGGACGAGGTCGCGGCGCGGCATGCGCATGAGCAGGCCGCCCATGAGCGAGGCGTCGGTGATGACCACGCCGTTGAAGCCCATGCGCTCGCGCAGCAGCTCGGTCGTGAGCTCGGGCGCGAGGGACGCGGGCATGATGTCCTCGTCCGCGATGCCGGGGCGGAGCGCGCGCGAGTACGCCGGCAGCGCGATGTGGGCCGCCATGATCGACAGCGCCCCGGCCGCGATCGACGCACGGTAGGCCTCGCCGAACGTGGCCTCCCACTCCTCCACGCTCAGCGTGTTGACCGAGGTGAGGAGGTGCTGGTCGCGGTCGTCGACGCCGTCGCCGGGCCAGTGCTTGACGGATGCGGCCATGCCGTGGTCCTGCAGCCCGCGCACGAACTCGACGCCCATCCGGCGCACGCGCTCAGGGTCCGATCCGAAGCCGCGGTTGAGGACGATGGGGTTGCGGACGTTGGACTGGATGTCGATGATCGGCGCGAAGTCCCAGGTCACGCCGAGCGCGCGACCCTCGACCGCGGCGACCTGGCCCATGCGGTACGCGCACGAGTCGTCGCCGGTCGCGGCCGCCTGGAGCGGGGTGCCCACCTGGGTCGCCGCGAAGCTGGCGCCGTCGGCGCCGTTCTCGAGGTTGCCGGCGATGAGCGCCGGGAGGGACGAGGCGGTCTGGATATGACGGTTGAGGCTCACGGCCTCGTCGACGGGCGCGGGGCGGCGCATCCAGCCGCCGGGCTCGGCGACCGCGATGTCCGCGTCGACCTGCTCGGGGGCGTTGGCCATGAGGAAGAACAGCTGGCCGACCTTCTGCTCGACCGTGAGGCCGGCGAGGGTGTCGCGCACCCAGGCCTGCGCCGCATCGTCCAGGTGGAACGGCGCGGCGTCGAGCCGCACGGTCGTGCCGGTGATCATGGTCTCCTCCTCGAGACGTGGCGCGGGCCTGCCCGCGAAGGTGATGCCGCGCGCCGCGAGGGCGTCGACGGCGTGGAGCCCGGGGATGACGGCGTCGGCCTCGGTGAGGACGGCCGGGTCGCCGATGCCGACAGCGGTCATGCCGGCCGCCTTGGCCGCCTGCACGCCGGCGATGGCGTCCTCGAAGACGAGGCACGCGGCGGGGTCGACGCCGAGCGCCTCGGCGCCGGCGAGGAAGACCCGCGGGTGGGGCTTGGCCTCGGTCACCACGGAGCCGTCGACGATCGCGTCGAACAGGCCCGCGATGCCGAGCCGGTCGAGGATCAGCGGAGCGTTGCGCGAGGCCGATCCCAGCGCGGTGCGGACGCCGCGGGCGCGCAGGTCCTCGAGGACCTCCCGCGCGCCGGGCAGCAGGTCGGTCGGCGTGATCGACGCGATCGCGTCGACGTAGCGGGTGTTCTTCTCGTCCGCGAGGCGAGCGGCCGTGGCCTCGTCGACCTCGACGCCGCCGATCTCGAGCACGATGCGCAGGGCGTCCATGCGGCCGACGCCCTTGAGCCGCTCCTCGTCCTCGTCCGCGAGCGTGAAGCCCAGCTCCGCGGCCGTCCGCCGCCACGCGGCGAAGTGGTGGACGGCGGTGTCGACGATGACGCCGTCGAGGTCGAACAGCGCCGCCGAGGCGGCGACCGGCGGGGCCACGGTCATCGGCCCGCCCCGGTCACCGCCGGGGCGCGGCGGCGGATCTCCGCCGCGTAGACGCCCGCCGACTCCTTGGGGGTGCGGACGAACGTGTCGCGGTCCACCGCGTGCAGCCCGAACCTGGGCCCATACGCGAAGATCCACTCGTAGTTGTCGAGCAGCGTCCAGTGGCAGTACCCGAGCACCGGCACGCCGTCCGCGATCGCGCGGTCGAGGCTTGCGAGGGCGGCCGGCAGGAAGGCGCAGCGCTCCGCATCGTCCTGCGTGTTGATGCCGTGCTCGCTCACGAGGATGGGCGCGCCGGACGCCTCGTGGACGTAGCGGACCGCTCCCCCGAGCGAGTCCGGCTCCGGCGGGGTGTGCCCGCCCTCCGCATCCGCCCGGCCGTCGGGACCGTGGACGATGCGCTCGTAGTTCTGCACGCCGATGAAGTCGTCCTGCGCGCACAGACGGATCCAGCGCCCGTAGCACTCCTCGCGCACGCGGTCGCGCTCGGCCTCGCCGCCGGGCGCGGCGACATCGTCGGCGACGGCGAGCGACAGCCCCACCGGCAGGTCGGGGCGCACGGCCTTGATGGCGGCCCGCGCCGCGACGTGGGCCCGCTCGAAGCCCTCCTCGAAGACGCCCAGCTCCTCGAGCACCTGGACGTTGCCCGCCCGGTAGCGCTCGACGCCCGCGGCCGCCGAGGCGGCGTCGAGGTTCGCGCGGTGCGCCTCCCACACCTGCGGCGGCAGGAAGCCACCCGCGAGCTGGCGCTGCAGGTTGGGCTCGTTGAGCGTCACCGCGAGCGCGATGCGGTCGCCGATGCGCTCCATCACGACGGTGCAGAAGCGCGCGAAGTCGGCCGCCGCCTCGTCCGCGAGCCAGGACCCGCGGCACGCGAACCAGTGCGGCGCGGTGAAGTGGCTGAACGTCACGATCGGCGCGAGCCCCCGCGCGAGGCAGCCGTCGATGACGTCCTCGTAGTGCGCGAGGGCGGCGTCGTCGATGCTCCCCTGCTCGGGCTCGACGCGGCACCACTCCACCGAGAAGCGGAAGGCGTTGAGGCCCATCGCGACGGCGAGGTCGAGGTCCCTCTCCCACAGCTCCCAGCTGTTGCAGGCGCTCCCCGCGGGCTCGGCGAACACGCTCGGCTGTGTGAGCTCGAGGAACGAGGTGTCCGACGTCGTGTCGCCTCCATCGGTCTGGTGGCCGGCGGTGGCGACGCCCCAGAGGAACGATGCGGGGGTCGAGGCGGTCATGATTCTCCTTCGGGCCGCGACAGGGCGGCGGGTGGGTCGTTCGGGTACGTCGTGCTCAGGCCGCGCCGGCCTGGAGGCTCTGGTCGGCGTGGAGCTGCTTGAGGCGCAGCCGGTCGGCCCGCCGCTGCTCCTGCGCGATCGGGTCCGGGACCGGCGACGCGAGCAGCAGCCGCTGCGTGTACGGGTGCTCAGGCTGCGACGTGACCGTGTCGCCGTCGCCCCACTCGACCAGCTCGCCGTGGAGGAGCACGGCGACCCGGTGCGACATCTCGCGGACGACCGCGAGGTCGTGCGAGATGAAGAGGTAGGCCACGCCCGTCCGCTCCTGGATCTCGAGGAACAGCTCGAGCACTCGGGCCTGCGTGGACAGGTCGAGCGCGGAGACCGGCTCGTCGCAGATGATGAGCGTCGGATCGAGCGCGAGGGCCCGGGCGATCGCGACGCGCTGACGCTGGCCGCCCGAGAACTCGCGCGGCATGCGGTCCGCGGCGTCGGACGGCAGCCTGACCATGTCGAGGAGCTCGCGGACGCGCGCCTGGGCCTCGCGCTTCGGGGTCTTGCGGACGATCATCGGCTCGGTGAGCGAGTCGCCGATCGTGAGCGAGGGGTTGAGCGACGAGTAGGGGTCCTGGTAGACCACCTGGATGTCGCGCGTGAGCTCGCGGCGGCGCTGCTTCGTGGGGTGCGAGATGCCCTCGCCCTTGAACGTCACCGTGCCGGCGGACACGGGCGCGAGCCCGAGGATGGCGCGGCCGATGGTGGTCTTGCCGGAGCCGGACTCCCCCACGAGACCCACGGTCTCGCCGGGCTTGATGTCGAAGCTCACGCCCTTGACGGCGCGGAAGGGCTGCGCGCGGAACCCGCGGCCGGGGTACTCGACCTCGAGCCCGTCGACGGTGAGCAGGGAGTCGGTCATGGTGTTGTCCTTCACTTCAGGGTCCCCGTTCCAAGCATCCCGGCGCTCGTGACGCCCGCGAGGGGCACGCGTGGCGCCCCCTTGGGGATCGCCTCGAACAGCGCGCGGGTGTAGGGGTGGCGGGGGTCGTCGAACACGTCGCCGGTGGCGCCGGTCTCGACCATGACCCCCTGCTGCATCACGGAGACGCGGTCGCAGATGTCGGCCACGACGCCGAAGTTGTGGGTGACGATGAGGATCGCCATCCCGAGCTCGTCCTGGAGGTCGCGGAGCAGGTCGAGCACCTCGGCCTGCACGGTGACGTCGAGCGCGGTGGTCGGCTCGTCGGCGATGAGCAGGTCGGGGTGGGACGCGACCGCGCCCGCGATGAGCACGCGCTGGGCCATGCCGCCCGAGAGCTGGTGCGGGTACGAGCCGAAGGCGCGCTGCGGGTCGGGGATGCCCACCCGGTCGAGCAGCGCCAGCGCGCGCTCCTTCGCCTCCGTGCGGGACAGGCCCGCCGCCTTGACGAGCGGCTCGGTGAGCTGGTGGCCCACAGTGAACGACGGGTCGAGGTTCGACATGGGCTCCTGGGGCACGTACGCGATGCGGGTGCCGCGGAGGCGGTTCATCTGCGCGTCGGTGAGCCCGGTGAGCTCCTGGCCGTCGAAGACGATCGAGCCGGCCATCACCTTGCCGCCCTTGGGCAGCAGCCCGAGCACGGAGAACGCGGTCTGGGTCTTGCCCGAGCCCGACTCGCCGATGAGGCCGTGGGTCTCGCCGCGGCGGACGGTGAGCCGGCCGCCCTTGACCACCGTGGAGTAGCCGTCCCCCGCCTGGTAGGCCACGGCGAGGTCGCGGACCTCGAGGAGCGGCTGCGCGCCGTCCTCGCCGCCGTGGTCGACCACCGCGGGGACCTCCTCGTCGAGCGACCAGGCCGGTGCCTTGCGCGAGCGTCGACGCTCCGACGTGCCCTCGAGCTCGTCGCGCAGCGCCGTGCCCAGCAGGGTGAGCGCCACGGTGGTGATGCCGAGCGCGAGCGCGGGCCACATCACGAGGGTCGAGGAGCGGGTGATGTTGTAGAAGCCCTCGTTGAGCATCTGGCCCCACGTCGGGATCGTGGGGTCGCCCAGGCCGAGGAAGTCGAAGCCCGCCTGCATGCCGATGCCGGCGGCGATCACGCCCGACATCAGCAGGATCACGGGAGCACGGACCGCGAGCAGCACGTGGCGGCCGATGATGCGGCCGTCGCCCAGGCCCGAGGTGCGGGCCGCGTCCACGTAGAGCTCGTTCCGGACGCCGCGCACCGAGGTGTAGACGACGCGGTAGTACACGGGCGAGATGAAGAGTCCGAAGATCGCCATCGTCCACCACATCGAGGGGCCGATGACGGCGCGTGCGGCGATCAGCACGATGATCGACGGCAGCGACATGGTGAGCGCGGTGAACCAGGCGCCGACCGCGTCGACGAATCCCCCGTAGTAGCCGGCGACAAGGCCCGCCGTGACGCCCACCAGGGAGGCGACGGCCATGACGAGCAGGCCGCCCGCGAGCGAGAACGCGGTCGCGATGAGCAGGCGCGACCAGATGTCGCGCCCCGCCGAGTCGCCGCCGAGGAGGTACTCCCCGCCCGGCTCCGCGAAGATCATGCTGAGGCTGGTCTCGGTCGGGTCATGCGGCGCGATCCACGGCGCGATCACGCCGACGACCACGATGACGGCGAGGACGATCATCGAGACGCCACCGAGCGGGTGGCCGAGCAGGCGACGCAGGAGGCCGCGGCGGGGGATGCCGGTGGCGGGCGTCGCGGTGGTGGTCGGGGTGCTCATGAGACACGCACCTTCGGGTTGACCCAGGCCTGGATGACATCGACCAGGGTGTTGACGACGACGACGATGACGCCGGTCACGACCACGATGCCCATGACGACGGGGATGTCGCCCTGGGACGTGCTCGCCAGCGCCAGCGGGCCGAGGCCGGGGATGGAGAACAGCTGCTCGACGATGACGGCGCCGCCGAGCAGGATGACGAACTGGAGTCCCAGCACGGTGAGGGCGGGCCCGGCCGCGTTGCGCAGGACGTGCTGGTACACGACGCTGCCGCGCGGGAGCCCGCGGCTGCGCAGCGTGCGGACGTAGTCGCGCTCGAACGCGTCGATCATCGCCCCGCGGACCTGCTGGGCGACGCCGCCGATCGAGCCGAGGGTCAGCGCGATCACGGGCAGCGCGATCGACAGCAGCCACTCGGAGGGCGACTCGGAGAAGCGCGTGTAGCCCGTCGCGGGGAACCAGTCGAGCTCGATCGCGAACACGAGGACGAGGGCCATCGCGAGCAGGAAGCCGGGGATCGCCTGGCCGATGACGGCGAGGACCTGGACCGTCCGGTCGAGCCAGCCGCGGCGGGTGGCCGCGAGCGCGCCGAGCGTGATGCCGAGGAGCGCGGTGAGGAGCACCGACCCGACGGCCAGCGTCACGGTGACGGACATCCGGGTGGTGACGGCCTCGGTGACCTCCTGGCCGCTGAACCACGAGCGGCCGAGGTCGCCGGTGAGGGCCGATCCTGCCCAGTCGAAGAACTGGACGATCGCGGGCCGGTCGAGTCCGAGCCGCTCCTCCACGACCGCGACCGCGTCGGGTCCGGCCTGCTGGCCGGCGATCCGCTGCGCGGTGTCGCTGTTGCCGAGCTGGAGGAAGAAGAACGTGAGCACCGCGAGGGTGACGATGAGGCCGACGCCTGTGGCGAGGCGCTTGCCGACGAAGCTGAGCATGATGTCTCCGAGGGGGGTGGAGACCGGTGGGGGCGGGCGCGCCCGCCCCCACCGGCGTTCCGGTTATGCGGGGGTGATGTCCCAGAGGTTGGCCACGGCCTGGCCGGACTTGTTCGTCACGGCGAAGCCGTCCGCGGTGACGATCACGCCGAGCACGCGGTAGAAGGGTGCGAACCACGCCTCCTCGACCATGTACGCGTTGAGCTCCTGCGCCGCAGCGGCACCGTCCTCACCGCCGAGGCGGATGCGGGCGGCGAGGCCCTCGACGGTCTCGTCGGCCTGGTGGAAGACGTTCCACGCGGCACCGGGCGCGATCGCCTGGTTGTAGGTCTGCCACGCGAGGGGCTCCTGGTTGAGGCCGAAGTTGAACGCCGACCAGGTGCCGCCGAGCAGGTCGCCGAAGAAGCTCTCGCCGGCCTGCTCGTACTCGATGAAGATGTTCGACTCGGCCAGGACGCCGGCGATGAGCTCGTACTCCGAGGCGGGCACGAAGCCCGTCTGCGGCATCACGATGGTGACGCCGTCGGCGTAGCCGGCCTCGGCGAGCAGCGACTTCGCCTTCTCCGGGTCGTACGGGTAGGCCTCGTCGAGCGCGGAGTCGAACGCGTCGCCCTCGGTGTTGAAGATCTGCGTGGTGACCTCGCCGTAGCCGGCCTCGAGGCCCTGCAGCAGGCCCTCGCGGTCGAGCGCGTAGTTGATCGCCTGGCGGACGCGCACGTCGCCGAGCGCCTCGTTGTTCATGCCCCAGCGGTCCGCGAGGATGATGCCCTTCCAGTTCACCGGCTCGGTGTTGATGGTGTAGCCGGCGGACTCGGCGTCGGGGATCTGGGTCACCGAGTTGAGGTTGGCGACGTCGACCTGGTTGTCGCGCAGCGCGTTGAGCAGGGCCGAGGCGTCCGCGTAGTAGTTGATGGTGAGCGACTCGTAGTGCTGGTCCTCGGGGGCCCAGTAGTCCTCGTTGGGCGTGAACACGTAGGTCGCGCCGATGGTCGACGCGGCGGAGTCGAGCATGTACGGGCCCGTGCCGACCGGGGTGGTCTGCGCGTCCTCGGCGTCGAAGGTCGACGGCGATGCGATGAGGCCGGCCTGCATGGAGAGGTTGATCTCGAGCGCCGGGTCCGGGGCGGACAGCGCGATGACCACGGTGTCCTCGTCGGCCGCGGTCACGTCGGCGACCGCGTCGAGGAGGCCGCGGTCGGGCGAGGCGCCCTCGCGGAAGCGGTTGAGGTTGTCCACCACGACCTGCGCGTCGAGCGCGGTGCCGTCGGTGAACGTCACGCCGTCGCGGATGTCGAGGGTGAGCTCGGTGAGGTCGTCGTTGTACTCCCACGCCTCGGCGAGTCCCGGCTCGATCTCGTTGGTCGCGGACGTGCGCAGCAGGCTGTCGTAGACCGCCATGTAGTAGGTCGCCTCGTTGCCCCACGCCGCGTCTGCGGCGATCCAGGTCGAGATATCGACGACCGAGCCGTAGCGGAGATCCCCGCCCTCGACGACGGTGCCGGTCGAGTCGCCGGTCGCGCCGGTGCTCGGCTCTTCGTCGGAGCCCGTGGACGAGCAGGCGGTGAGGGTGATGGCTGCGGCACCTGCCAGTGCGGCGAGCCGTGTAGTGCGAAGCATCGTTGCTTTCCTCCTTGAGGTGACGTCATCGGCGACGTGAGGGTGACACTAGCACGCAATTTCTTAAGGGTTCAAGATTTTCGTTTCACGACCTGATAACCTCGCCCCATGGCAACGCAACGGGGCGCCTACAAGAAGTCGGCGAAGCGTCGGGAGGAGATCCTCGACGCCGCCTTCGACGTGTTCTCGCGCCAGGGGTACACGGCCGCATCGGTCAACGAGATCGCGCGCACGGTCGGGATGACGCAGCCCGGGCTGCTCCACCACTTCGGGTCCAAGCTCGCGCTCCTCGAGGCCGTGCTCGAGCGTCGCGACCAGCTCGCGCTCGACATCCTGTCGGGGCGCCACGACGTCGAGTTCCTGCGCGGACTCCTCGAGATCGCGCGCCGGAACAAGGCAGTACCAGGCCTTCTGCGTCTCTACTCGATCCTCGCGGCGGAGTCCTCGGCCCCGGATCATCCCGCGCACGAGTACATCTCGCGGCGCTTCGGCTTCGTCGTCGCCGGCACCGCTCGCGCGTTCGAGGAGATCAGGGACCGCGGACTGCTGCGCGACGGCATCGACCCGCGGACCGCGGCGCTCGAGACCACCGCGATGGCGGAGGGCCTCCAGCTGCTGTGGCTCCAGGACGTCGACGTCGACATGGAGAGCATCGTCCGCGGGCACTTCGACGGCTACCTCACGGCCCCCCTCGCCCAGCTCGACGCGACGCCCGTCGCCGGGTCCTGATCCACCCCGCATCTTTCACCCATAAGAAATTGACGGCGCCCGCGCGCCGCCCGAGGAGCACCATGCAGCCCACCGCCTCCCTCCGCCTCACGCGCCACCCCGACGGCGTCGCGACCGCCGCGGCGCCCACCCTCGGCTGGCGCGTCGACACCGACACGCCCGGCTGGGCCCAGTCGTGGGCGGAGCTCGCCGACGGCACGGGCGCGGTCCACCGCATCGACGGCTCGGACGCCGTCGCCGTCGCGTGGCCGTTCGCGCCCCTCGCCCCCGGCGAGCGGCGCGCGCTCACGGTGCGTGTCGCATCGTCCGGCGGCGAGGAGACCTCGTGGAGCGCGCCGCTCGCCGTGCGCGCGGGATTCCTGGGCGACGGCGCGTGGACGGCAGCGTTCGTCGGCCTCGCGGGCCCGGACCGCGTCGCCCAGCCGGCGCTGCTGCGCCACGCCTTCGACCTGCCCGAGGCGCCGGTCGAGGCGGTGCTGTACGCGAGCGCCATCGGCGCCCACGCGACCAGCATCAACGGGGTGCGCACCGACGACCGGGTGCTCGCGCCGGGCTGGAGCGCGTACGACAAGCGGATCCAGCTCGACAGCACCGACGTGACCGCGCTGCTGCGCGCCGGCACGAACGCGATCGGCGTCATGCTCGCGGGCGCGTGGCGCACCGAGGGCTACGGCTTCTTCGGCCGCCCGCAGCGCGTCTACGGCGAGCAGCCGTCCTACGCCGCCCAGCTGTGGATGCGCTTCGCCGACGGCACCGAGCGCACCGTCGTCACCGGCCCCGCGTGGCTCGCGCGCGGCGACGGCCCGATCACGGACTCGAGCATCTACGCCGGAGAGACGGTGGACCTGCGCCGCGCCGTCGACGGCTGGGACGAGCCCGGCGCGGCGACGGACGGCTGGACCCCGGTCGCCGTCGAGGAGGTCGCGCTCACCCCCGAGCCGCGCCTCGCTCCCCCGGTCCGGGTGACCGAGGAGCTCGCCGTCGTCGAGGTGATCACCACCCCGTCGGGCGCGACGGTCCTCGACTTCGGCCAGAACCTCGTGGGTCGCGTGCGCGCGGTCGTCGACGGCCCCGCGGGCGCCGTGGTCACGCTGCGGCACGCCGAGGTCCTCGAGCACGGCGAGATGGGCATGCGCCCGCTGCGCGCCGCGGTCCAGACCGACGCCTTCACGCTCGCGGGCACCGGCACGGAGGTGCTCGAGCCCGAGTTCACCTTCCACGGCTTCCGCTACGTCGAGGTCTCCGGGTGGCCCGGCCAGCTCGACCCCGCGGCGTTCACCGCGCGCGTGCTCCACAGCGACATGGCCCGCACCGCCCGCTTCGACAGCTCGCACCCGCTGGTCAACCGCCTGCACGAGAACGTCGTGTGGGGCATGCGCGGCAACTTCCTGTCGATCCCCACCGACTGCCCGCAGCGCGACGAGCGCCTCGGCTGGACCGGCGACATCCAGGTCTTCTCCCCCACCGCCGCGACGCTGCACGACTGCGACGCGTTCCTCGCGGACTGGCTCGTCGACCTCGCGCGCGAGCAGGAGGCGCATGGCGGCGTCGTGCCGATGGTCGTGCCCGACGCTCTCCGGGGCCACGCGCGCCCCGCCGCCGCGTGGGGCGACGCGGCCACCGTGGTGCCGTGGGAGCTCTACCGCCGCTACGGCGACCGCGAGGTCCTCGCCGACCAGCTGCCGAGCATGCGCGCGTGGGCCGACGTGCTCCTCGAGCAGGCCGGCGAGAGCCGCCTGTGGGAGGGCTCGATGCAGTTCGGCGACTGGCTCGACCCCGACGCCCCGGCGGACCAGCCCGGCGCCGCCAAGGTGTCGCGCGACATCGTCGCGACCGCGTACGTCGCCCGCTCCGCACGCATCGTCTCGCAGGCCGCCGCCGCGCTCGGGGACGATGCGACGGCCGCCGCGTATGCGCGGCACGCCGACGAGGTCGCCGCGGCCTTCCGCGCCGCCTACGTCACCCCCGCCGGGCGCATGATGTCCGACGCGCCCACCGCGTACGCGCTCGCGATCGGCTTCGACCTCGTCACGGACCCGGAGCTGCGGGACGCGCTCGGCGCGCGCCTCGCCGAGCGCGTCCGCGCCACGCGCTACCGGATCAGCACGGGCTTCGTCGGCACGCCGCTCATCCTGGGCGCGCTGTCCGCGACGGGCCACGCCGACGCCGCCGCGCGCCTGCTGCTCCAAACCGACTGCCCGTCGTGGCTCTACCCCGTGACGCTCGGCGCCACCACGATCTGGGAGCGCTGGGACTCGATGCTCCCGGACGGCTCGATCAACCCCGGCGAGATGACGAGCTTCAACCACTACGCGCTCGGCGCCGTCGCGGACTGGCTCCACCGGACCCTCGCGGGCCTGGCGCTCGCGACGCCCGGCGGCACGCGCCTCACCATCGCGCCGACGCCCGTCGCCGGCTTCGACCACGCGTCCTCGATCCAGGAGACGCCGCTCGGCACCGCATCGTCCTCGTGGCGCCGCGACGGCGACGAGGTCGTCGTCGAGGCCGTGGTGCCGCCGAACGCGACCGCGACCGTCGTCCTGCCGTGGGGCGGCGAGCCGGTCGAGGTCGGCTCCGGCACGCACGCCTTCCGCGGCACGGTCCCGGCGCCCACGCCCCCCGCGGGCCCGTACTCGCTCGCCACGCCGCTGTCGGCGATCGCGGACGACCCGGACGCCTTCGCGACGCTCATGGAGACGCTGCGCGGTTTCAGCGAGGGCTACGCGGCCGGCTTCGCCGCGCGCACCTCGTGGACCGAGGGCAGCGCGCTCCAGGACGTGCTCTTCGGCGTCCCGCCGCACACCCTGGAGCAGCTCGACCAGGCGCTCGCCGCCGTCTGACGCCCGTCGCACCGAGGCCGGGGCCCCGCGCACCACGCGGGGGCCCTGGCCTCCGTCGGGTCGCCACGGATAGGCTGACCCTCACGATCGGGGCGACGAGGCCCCGCTCGCCCCGGAGGTGGTCGGTGGACGTCTCGGTGCCCACGCTGCGGTACTTCCGCGCGCTCGCGCAGGAGCTGCACTTCGGCCGCGCGGCCGAGCGCCTGTCCATCTCCTCGCCCTCGCTGAGCCAGCAGATCGCCGGGCTCGAGCGCACCGTGGGCGGACTCCTGTTCGAGCGGACCTCGCGCTCCGTGACGCTCACGCCGCTGGGCGCGGCGATGCTGCCCCACGCCACGCGGGTGCTCGACGCGCACGACGACCTCACCGCGTGGATCGCGGAGCAGCGGACGCCGACCGAGACGACGCTGCGCCTCGGGGTGGTCGCGGCGGGCGCGGGCCCGCTCACCGCGGCGATCATGACGGCGGTCGCGGAGATCCCCCATCTGCGGCTCGAGATGCGGCGCGTCGGCTTCTTCGACGTCGAGCGCGAACTCGTCGCGCGACGCGTGGACGCGGTGCTCGCACCCGCGCCGCTGCCCCACGACCAGGAGGTTCTCGCCACCGCGCCGCTGTGGACCGAGCCGCGCGTGCTCATCATGCGGGCCGACCACCCGCTGGCGGGACGCGACTCGATCTCGATCGACGAGGTGCGCGACGAGACCTTCGTCGCGGTCTCCGGCGACCATGCCGACGCGATCGCGTGGTGGACGGTGGATCCCCGCCCCGACGGCTCGCACCCGCGGCTCGGGCCGCGCGCCGACGACATCGAGGGGCTGCTCGAGCTCGTGTCCGCGGGCATGGGGGTCAACATCGCCGCCGCGTCCGCGGCCGCGCACTACCCGCGCGCCGACCTCGCGTTCGTGCCGATCCACGACATCGAGCCCGCGACCATCCTGCTGTGCACGCGCCGGCGTCGCGAGCCGACCGTGGCGGCCTTCACCGAGATCGCGCAGGCCGAGGCCGGTCGCGCGCGCCGCGAGGACCGATAGGCGCCGCCTTCCGATCTGTAGGGATCTCGAACTTCCGCTCCGGGACCTTCGTCCCGGATGCTGGTGCCCAGCGGCCCGACGACGAGGTCGGCCGCGGACCAACAAGGAGGTTGGCTCGATGTCCCCGAACGAGACCCCGGCCCTGGCGCCGCTGCACGCAGGGATCCTGCCCGGAGAGCCCAAGCCGTTCTACCTGGACGACGGCGAGGGCGAGAAGTCCGTCGTCTTCGACACCCTCTTCACCATCCTGCTCACCGGCGACGAGACCGACGGCCAGTACGACGTCTTCAGCTGCGAGGGCAACGCGGGTGACATCATCCCCGCCCACATCCACCCGTTCACCCACGAGATCTTCTTCATCATGGAGGGCGCCGTCCACCTGTGGATGGACGACGAGCAGGGCTTCAAGGACGACAAGGTCCTCACCACCGGCGGCTTCGGGTACGTCCCCAAGGGCACGATCCACGCGTTCCGCATGGAGGCGACCTCGAAGATCATGGGCGTCAGCTCCGCGGGCTTCGCGCGCTTCTTCCACGGCATCGGCCGCCCCACGGACAAGCCGGGCATCCCCACGCCCGAGGAGTTCTACATCCCCTCCTTCGACCAGATGAAGGCGGCCGGCGAGATCTACGGCACGGTCTTCCGCCCCGACTACAACTTCCTCGACGACTGATCACGGACGCCCGTGACGACGGAGATCGCGTCACCGGCCGTGCTCCGCGACCTCGTGTTCGCCGAGCCGGTCGGCTTCCGGCCGCTCACCCTGGACCTCCATCCGGCGCCGAGCCCCGGCGCGCCGCTGGTCGTCTTCATCCACGGGGGCGGCTGGAGGGTCGGCAGCCGCCGCACCCTGACCCCGACCATGCCGGGCGACGCGCCGTTCGCGCGGATCGCGGCGGCCGGGCTCGCGGTGGCCTCCATCGACTACCGGCTCAGCGGCGAGGCATGCTTCCCCGCCCAGGTGGACGATGCGGCGGCCGCCCTGGACTGGCTGCGCACACACGGTGCCGACCACGGCGTCGACACCTCCCGCATCGTCCTGTGGGGCGAGTCCGCGGGCGCGACCCTCGCGGCGCTCGTCGCCCTGGGTCCGGTCGAGGGGCGCGCCGGGGTGCGCGGGGTCGTGGACTGGTACGGCCCGTCCGACCTGGAGGCGCTCGCCTCGTCGCAGGGCGGGCTCGACGATCCGGGCCTGCGCGAGGCGGGCTGGCTCGGCCATGCGGTCGGCGCCGACCTCGAGCGCGCGCACGCCGCCAGCCCGACCTTCCACGCGACGCCCGCGGCCCCGCCGTTCCACATCGCGCACGGGACGTCCGACAGCGCCGTGCCGGCGACGCAGAGCGTGGCGCTCGCGCAGGCGCTGCTCGCGGCGGGCGCGGACGCGGAGCTCACGCTCGTGCCCGGCGCGGGGCACCTGTGGCAGGGCGACGTCGATCGGGACGCGATCCTCGACGCCGCGATCGCGTTCGCGCGCCGCGTGACCGCGTGAGCGGGTCAGAGGGCGCGCAGGCGCAGCGAGATGTCGTCCGCCGTGGCGCGCAGCGCCTCGAGCAGCGGACCCCTCAGGTCCTCGACGTCGTGACGGTTGGCGGCGACCGCGATGTTGACGGCGGCGGCGGGGCTGCCGTCGCGCCCGAGCACCGGCACGGACACGGACCGCAGCCCGGCCGCGACCTCCTGGTCCTGCAGCGCGTAGCCGTCGGCACGGATCTGAGCGAGCGCGGGCTCGAGCTCCGCCGCGGAGCGCGCGGCGTTGGGTCCGACCGCGCGCGAGAAGTCGTAGCCGGCGAGGACGTCGCGGCGCTCCTGCTCCGGCAGGTAGGCCAGCAGCAGCTTGCCCATCGAGGTCACCGGCGCCGGCAGGGTCGATCCGACCTGCACGTTGGCCGTCACGAGGTCCGAGTTGCGCAGCCGCACGAGGTAGAGCACCTCGTCGCCGACGAGCACGCCCATGTTGACCGTCTCACCCGTGGACTCCGCGAGGCGGCGCAGGGGCTGCTCGCTCACCTGCACGAGGCTCGAGCCGCGCAGCGCGGCCGAGCCGAGCGTGAGGACGGCGACGCCCGGACGGATGACGCCGTCCTCGGAGCGCTCCACGAAGCCGCCCTCCTCGAGCGTCGCGACCACGCGGAAGGCCGTGGGCATGGGGATCCCCGTGCGGTCGCTGATGTCCCGCAGCTTGAGCTCGGTCACGGTCTCGTCGAAGAGGCGGAGCACGTCCAGGCCCTTCGCGAGCGCCTCGATGCGGTAGCGGCTGCCCGCCTTGGCGTCGGCATCGGCTTTCATAGTGTGAAACCTAATCCTTTCGAATGGTCACGGTCGACGTCACACGCCGACGCGGAAGACGCGCAGCTGGAGCGCGAGGGTCGCGTAGTAGCCGACGAGCGTGCTGAGCTCGAGGACGCCCGCCGCGCCCAGCGCCTCCTCCGCGTCCGCCCATGCGGCGTCGTCGAGGTCGCCGTCGAGCAGCGCGACGGTCGCGCGCGCAACCGCGCCCTCGACGCCCGCGAAGGCGGCGGCATCCTCGCGGCGCAGCGCGGCGAGCTCGTCGTCGGCCAGGCCGGTCGCGCGCCCCACCGCCTCGTGCGCCTCACGCTCGAACGCGCTGTCCCAGCGTGCGGCGACCAGCAGGATCGCGATCTCGCGCGCGCGGTCGGTCAGCGTCCCGCGGTAGCGGATCGCGGCGCCCAGGTCCTGGAGCGCGGCACCCAGGCCCGGCGCGAGCAGCATCGCGTTGAACGGTCCGCGCAACGATCCGTCGGGGTTGGTGAGGGCGAAGTGCTGGGGGCCCGCGGCGCGCGGACCGCCCGCGATGGAGTCGTACAGCGCGCGTCCGTCAGACGTCAGCCGCTCCGGGACCAGGTCGGGGATCCGCCCCATGCCGCACCTCCTCGTGCTCGCCGCCGCGTCCACCTTGACGCGGCCCGGCCTCCGTCATAGATTCAACCATCGAAAGCCACTTTTACACAATGATGTGTGAGGAGCAGTCACATGACCCAGATCTTCCCCCGCTTCGCCGGCAAGACGGTGCTCGTCACGGGCGCCGGAACCGGCTTCGGCGCCGAGATCGCGGTGCGCGCCGCGCAGGAGGGCGCGCGCGTCGCCGTCCACTACCGCAGCTCCCGCGCGGGGGCCGAGCGCACGCTCGAGCGCATCCGCGAGGCCGGCTCCGACGGGATCCTCGTCCAGGCCGACATCATCAGCTGGGACGAGATCAAGCGGATGGCCGACGAGGTCTGGGAGGCCTTCGGCGGGCTCGACGTGCTGGTCAACAACGTGGGCGACGTGTCCAGCGAGCAGATGTCCTGGAAGGAGCTCACCCAGGAGGCCCTCGACGCCGTGGTCGACGTGGACGTCAAGGGCACGCTGCTCATGACCCACGAGTTCGGCGCCCGCATGCTCGAGCAGGGGCACGGCAGCATCGTCAACGTCGGCTCGACGGTCGTCGTCAAGGGCTCGCCCCGCGCACCCCAGTACGCCGCCGCGAAGTACGCGATCCTCGGCATCACCAAGTCCTACGCCAAGGCCTTCGCGCCCGCGGTGCGCGTCAACACGTTCGCGCCGGGCTTCATGGAGACCGAGCGCCTGCTCCAGCGCGAGGACTGGAAGAGCGGGCGCCGCGAGGTCCTCATCTCGCAGACCCCCATGGGCCACATCCCGCCGCCCGAGTTCGTCGCCGGCGCGTGCCTGTGGCTCGCGACGGACGAGGCGGCCCACCTCACCGGCGGCTACATGCTCGCCGACGGCGGCTTCAACATGGTCGGCGCCTGAGCGCGGACCCCGGACACCCCTAGGAGAGACATGAAGCTCATCACCTTCGACGAGGGCCGCGTCGGCCGCCTCGAGCTCGAGGAGGGCGTCGTCATCGAGCTCGACGTGCCGTCCACCCGCGAGTACTTCGAGCGCGGCGGCCAGGTCGGCGAGACCGGCGAGCGCCTGCGCTACGAGGACGTCACGCTGCGCGCCCCCATCCGCCCCAAGAAGTTCTTCCACACGGCGGGCAACTTCATCGACCACCACAACGAGCTCACGGCCGTGGACTGGTCGCACCCCGTCCACAAGGGCATCGTCTTCTTCCAGAACCTCGACGCGATCATCGGCCCCGAGGACCCGATCGTGTACCCCGAGGGCCTCACCAAGGAGCTCGACTACGAGCTCGAGCTGGCCATCGTCATCGGCAAGGGCGGCAAGTTCTTCGGCCCCGACGAGGCCGAGGACTACATCGCGGGCTTCACCGTCTTCAACGACATCACCGCGCGCGACATCCAGCGCAAGGAGATGGAGTCCGGCGTGTTCTCGTTCTCCAAGGGCATCGACACGTTCTGCCCCATCGGCCCGTGGATCGTCACCAAGGACGAGATCCCCGACATGCACCACATGGCGATGGAGCTGCGCGTCAACGGCGAGGTGCGCCAGCAGGGCAACACCAGCGCGACCCGCATCACGTGGCCGCACCTCGTCGCCTACCACTCGCCGCAGATCTACTCCCCCGGCGACCTCATCACCACCGGCACCATCTCGGGCGTCGCAGCGGTGCAGAAGAACCCGTTCGACTTCTACCTCAACCCCGGCGACGTGGTCGAGGCGGAGATCGAGGGCATCGGCGTGCTCCGCAACCCCGTGATCTCCTGGCAGGACGCGTACGGCGAGCCCGCTCCCCAGCGGGTCGACTGGTGAGGATCGCGAACCTGGCCGACCGTCTCGTCCTCGTCACCGAGGACGAGCGGGCGGTCGACGTCGCCGAGGCCTCGGGAGGCCGCTTCGGGCCCGATCCCATGGCCGCGTTCGCGGACTGGGGCGCGTTCCGGACCTGGGCGGCGGAGCTGCTCGCGGACGACCGCCCGGGCCTGCGCCGCGCGCCGCTCGACCGGTCGCGCCTCGGACCGCCCGTGCCGCGGCCGCCGCAGATCCTCGCGATCGGCGTCAACTACCGCGAGCACGCGGACGAGGCCGGCTACCCGCCCGACAGCCTCCCGGTGACCTTCACCAAGTTCGCCTCGAGCCTCGTCGGCGACGAGGCGGAGGTGGCCCTCCCCGACGGCAACGTCGACTGGGAGGTCGAGATGGTGGTCGCGATCGGCGTCGGCGGTCACGGGCTCGCGCGCGAGGACGCGTGGGACCACGTCGCGGGTCTCACGGTGGGACAGGACCTGTCGGAGCGCATCGCGCAGCTCGAGGGCGCCAAGCCGCAGTTCAGCCTCGCGAAGTCCCACCCCGGCTTCTCGCCGACGGGGCCGTGGCTCGTCACGCCGGACGCGGTGCCGGACCCGGACGACCTCGCGATCTCGTGCGCGATCGACGGCGAGACGATGCAGGACTCGCGGACCTCGCGGATGATCTACGACGTCCCGGAGCTGATCGCGCGCCTGTCGGCCGTGGTGACGCTCCTGCCCGGCGACCTCATCTTCACCGGCACGCCCGCCGGGATCGGCAACCGGCGCACGCCGCCGCGGTTCCTGCGCGCCGGAGAGACCCTCGTGAGCACGATCCCAGGGGTGGGCGCGCTCACGACGCGGCTCGTGTAGCCGCCGCCGTCGGGGAGGCTCGACCGCTCCTCCGCGGGCCTCCCCGACGGCCTGCCCACCCGCCCCCCGGCCGCCTCGGCGCGCCGCGCATCGTCCCTCCCGGGAAGCAATCCTGGGTTTGCGGGCGTTCCTGGCTGACAATATGGACATGACCTCCCCCACCGTCGCCCCTTCTCCCGACCCGCATCGCCTCGGCGTGCACCTCGTCGACGGCGGGGCGATCGTCGCGGTGTACGCCGCGCACGCGACCGCGATGCACCTGTGCCTGTTCTCCGACGACGACCGCACGGAGACCCGCATCCAGCTGCACGGCCCCCAGAACGGCATCTGGCACGCCTTCGTGCCCGGCATCGAGGTGGGCCAGCGCTACGGCTTCCGCGCGTCGGGCCCGTGGCTGCCGAAGCAGGGCCACCGCTACAACCCCGCGAAGCTGCTGCTCGACCCCTACGGCCGCGGCATCGAGGGGCGGCTCACGCCGATGACCGAGCCGGGCGCGAAGGCCCTGCTGAGCTCGCGCGACGCCACCGACTCGGCCCCGCTCATGCCGCGCTCCGTGGTGACGGAGAAGCCTTCGGGCCCGTGGCAGACCCCGCACCCCCGCGTGCCGTGGGCGGACACCGTCGTCTACGAGACGCACGTCAAGGGCCTCACCAAGACGATGCCGGGCGTGCCCGAGGAGCTGCGCGGCACGTACGCGGGGCTCGCGCACCCCGCCGCGATCGAGTACCTCACCGACCTCGGGGTCACCGCGGTCGAGCTGCTGCCCGTGCACGCGTTCGCGCCGGAGCCGCACCTCGAGCACGGCGGGCTCGACTCGTACTGGGGCTACTCCACGCTGGGCTTCTTCGCCCCGCACGCGGGCTACGCCACGGAGGCCGCGCGCGCCGCCGGCGCCCAGGCCGTCCAGGACGAGTTCTGCGGCATGGTCGACCTGCTCCACCAGGGCGGCCTCGAGGTCATCCTCGACGTCGTCTACAACCACACGTGCGAGGGCTCGAGCTCGGACCGCGTGCTGTCGTGGAAGGGCCTGGACAACCGCGTCTACTACCGCAACCAGGTCCACGCCCCGCAGCACTACGACGACACCACCGGCACCGGCAACACGCTCGATTTCGCGCACCCGATGGTGAGCAAGATGGCGCTCGACTCGCTGCGCTACTGGGCGACCGAGATGCACATCGACGGCTTCCGCTTCGACCTCGCGGCGACGCTGGGGCGCACGATGCAGGGCTTCTCGAGCGACCACCCGTTCCTCGTGGGCCTCATCACGGACCCCGTGCTCGGCGGCCTCAAGCTCATCGCGGAGCCGTGGGACATCGGCCTCGGCGGCTGGCAGGTGGGCAACTTCCCGCAGCCGATGAGCGAGTGGAACGATCGCTTCCGCGACTACACCCGCGCGTTCTGGCTCCAGTGGGGCGCGGCGAGCTCCGGACAGCGCCACCACCCGACGGCGCCCGAGCTCGCGACCCGCATCGCCGGCTCGTCGGACCTCTTCGGCCACTCCGAGCCGTACGGCATGCGCGGCCCCATCGCGTCCGTCAACTTCATCACCGCGCACGACGGCTTCACCGCGCACGACCTCACGGCCTACAACCACAAGCACAACGAGGCCAACGGCGAGGACAACCGCGACGGCACCGACAACAACCGGTCCTTCAACCACGGCGTCGAGGGGCCGACCGACGACCCGCTGATCCTGCACGCCCGGCGCCGGTCCATCCGCAACATGCTGGGCACGCTGCTCATCTCCGCGGGCACGCCGATGCTCCTGGGCGGCGACGAGTTCGGGCGCAGCCAGGGCGGCAACAACAACGCCTACTGCCAGGACAACGAGATCTCGTGGTTCGACTGGGACCTCGAGGAGTGGCAGGTCGACCTCCGTGCCTCGATCGCGGAGCTGCTGCGCCTGCGGCGCGAGAACCGGGTGCTGCGCCCGGGCCGCTTCTACGACGGCGTCGACGAGGACCCCACCGACCAGCTCTACCGCGCCGACTCGGCGTGGTTCCGCCACGACGGCGAGCACGAGGACGAGGACTGGTGGGAGGACCCCGAGACGCGCGTCGTCCAGTTCATGCGGTCGCTGTCGCGCCCCGCCGAGGCGGACGCGCTCGTCGTGGTCAACGGCTACAATGCGGCGGTCGAGGTGCGCATCCCGGAGGACCAGGGCGCGCCGTGGCGGCTCGCGTGGGACAGCGCGTGGGACTCGCTGTCCGAGCGCACGTCCGAGGTGGTCGAGCCCGGCACCACCCAGACCATGGAGGCGCTGTCGCTGCGCCTCTACCTCACCGAGCCCGAGGCGTGAGCTCGCGGGGCGGCCGGTGCGGCCGCCCCGCGAGCGCGGCTCATGCGACCGCGCACTCCCGGCCGTCGAGCGTGAACGCGTCGACCGGCAGCGGGTCGCCCGTCCCCGTGACCTTGACCACGACGTGCTTGCCGGGACGGATGGCGGCCGTGTGGCCGCCGTCCACCACGACGACGTCCGCGCCGGACTGGAGGAACGCGCCCGGCTTCACGGCCGTGACCGCCTCGTCGCCCGCGAACGACCACGCGAGCCACCAGCCGTCGAGGGTCTCCGCGGTGTCGTTGCGCACCTTGACGGTGGCCGCGAAGCCGGTCGTCGTCGGCTCGGTCGTGTAGGTCACGGTGCACGGCGCGGGGATCTCCCCGAGGCCGTCGAGTGCGGCCCCGAGCAGCGCGGACGCCTCGTCGGCCTGGTCCTGCGTGGGGGACGATGCGGCGAGGACGATGCGCGCCTTCTCGAGCGCGTCGTCGAGCGCCGCGAGCGCCTCGGCCGGGTACGCGCCGCGGTCGACGGCCTCCGCCTCCGCGACGAGGTCGTCGAGCGTCGCGGTGTCGACCGCGGTCGGGGCCCGGGTGACCGAGAGGTCGTCGGCCCAGAACCAGTCCTCCGCCCCGCCGGTCGCGCGGAGGGCCACCGTGAGGGTCTCGCCCTCGGCGATCTCGACCGTGGTCGAGGGCCTGCTGTAGGCCTCCCACCCGGCCATCGTGAACGGCTCGACCGTCTCGGTGCCGTCGACGCCCGCGACCAGCTCCACTGCGAGGGTGGCGGTCGCCCCGCCGTGCGCGACGCCGGTCACCGTGTAGGCGCCCGCGGGCAGGCCCGCGACGTCCTGCGTGACGGAGACCTCGAAGCCGGCCGCGTCGTAGACGTTGACCGCCCAGTCACCGCCCTCGCTCGCGGGGTTGGCGAAGACCCAGAAGGTCGACGGCCACGGGTCGGCCGCGAAGGTCCAGCCCGTGTCGTCCCCGGTCTCGAAGCCGGGGTTCACCAGCCACTCGCGGGCGGTGACCGTGACGTGCGCCGTCGCCGTCCAGCCGCCGTCGGTGACGCCGGTGACCACGTACTCGCCGGGCGAGGTGATCCACGCGAGGGAGTCGGACCAGGTCACGGTCTCGGTCGAGGCCGTGCCGTCGTACGCGACCACGGTGACCGTGTCGGGCATCACGAGCGCCTCGCCCTCGACCGCCTCGACGGAGACGTCGCCCACGGTCGGGTCGGGCAGCTCGGCACCGTCGCGGACCTCGAGGCCATCGAGCGCGGCCTGCATGAGCGCCTCGGTCGCCGCCACGTCCTCCTCAGTGGGGCGCGACGAGGCGAGCACGTTGCCCGCGGACTCGAGCGCGGCGTCGAGCATCGCGATCGAGTCGTCGGTGTAGACCGAGCGGTCGATCGCGCCGGCCTGGTCGACCAGGTCCGCGAGCGCGGAGGTGTCGACGTCGGAGGCCCCGGCCTTGACGAGGGCAACCTCGTCGATCCATCCCCACGCTCCGGCCTCGCCGGCGCCGTAGATGCCGATGGCGAGCTCGCCGGAGGCGCCCACCTCGACGTCGAGCGACGGCTGCCGCCACTCCTGCCAGCCCGCGAGAGCCTGATCGACGGATCCGCCGGACGCGTCGGCCGCCCAGGCCCACAGGGTCAGCGCCAGGCCCGGGTCGCCGTGCGCCTGGAAGGACAGCGTGTACTCCCCCGGCTCAAGGCCCGCGAGGTCCTGCGTCATGTCGAACTCGAAGGCGGCGCCGTCGTAGACGTTGACCGCGTAGTCGTCGATCGCGTCCCCGCCGCCGGCGGCGACCCAGAACGTCGAGGGCCAGGGGTCGGCCGAGAAGACCCACGGCTCGACCGAGGACTCGCCGTTCTCGAAGTCGCCGTTGACCACCAGGTTCTCGGCCTCGACCACGACGGTCGCGACGGTCGCCTGGCCGGTGGCGGTGGTGCCGCTCACGGTGTACTCGCCCGGGCCGGAGATGAAGGCGGCGGAGCCGGACCACGTCACGGCCTCGTCGACCACGCTGCGGTCGTTGTAGGTGACGGCCACCGTGGCGGGCAGCACGATCTCCTCGCCGTCGAGGAAGGTCAGCGCGGGCTGCTCGACGGTCTCGACCGCGAGGTCGGTGACCGCGCCGGTGTCGACGTAGTCGAAGACCTTGAGCGACTCGAGGGCCGTGCCGTCGAAGCCGAACAGCGCCTGGTTGTCCCAGGCCGAGCCGCCGTACCAGACTCCCGCATCGTCCGGGTCGTACTCCCCCGCGTAGCTGGAGGCCCAACCGGAGCCGTAGGTCTCCCACAGCACCTGGTTGCGCGCGAGCTGGTCCGGCGTGCCCACGGGCAGCCAGGCCGGCTCCCAGTAGAAGACGCCGATGCCGGCCTCGTCGGGAACGTCCGCGACGGCTTGGATCACGTCGGCGATCTCATGCGCCTGACCCTGGACGCTCACGGGGTACGCGGTGGCCTCCGACGGCAGGTCGATGACGTTGCCGTGGCCGTCGCCGTCCTCGAGCGTGTACGCCCACGAGGTCTCCGCGACCATCACCTGCTTGCCGTAGTCCTCGGCCACCGTGGACAGGGTGTCCGTGAGGTTGTCGAGCGTGCCGTGCCAGAACGGGTAGTACGAGCTCGCGAACACGTCGTAGTCGACGCCGCGCTCCTCGAGCCGCGCGGCGTAGCCCGGGTAGCTGCCGCGCTCGGGGTTGGTGAAGTGCACCGCGACCAGCGCGTCGGGGTAGACGTCGCGCACCGCCGCGGAGCCCGCGGAGAACACCTGCGCCATCGCGTCCCAGCCCGTGAGGCCCGCGACGCCGTTGTTGGTCTCGTTGCCCACCTGCACCATGCGCACGTCGATGCTCTTCTCGCGCATCGCCTCGAGCGTGGAGCGCGTGTACTCCTCGACCGCGGCGGCGGTCTGGGCGGCGTCGTAGCCCTCCCACGCCTTGGGCGCCTGCTGCTTGCCCGGGTCCGCCCAGAAGTCCGAGTAGTGGAAGTCGACGAGCACGCCCAGCCCGGCGCGGGTCGCGCGCTTGCCGATCTCCACGGCCCGCTCCGCGTCGACGGTGCCGCCGCCGTAGCCGTTGCCGGCGGCGTCGAACGGGTCGTTCCACACGCGGATGCGCACGTCGGTGACGCCCGAATCCGCGAGGATGCGGAACAGGTCGCGCTGCTTGCCCGACTCGTCGCGGAACACGACGCCGGACTCCTCGAGCGCGATCACGGACGACACGTCGACGCCCTTCATGAAGCCGTCGGCGAGGTTCTCGACCTGGTCGACGAAGATGCCCGCGTCCACGGGTCCGTCGTCGACGGGCGGCTTGGCGGCGGCCGGGGCGGCGAGGACCGCCCCCAGTGCGGCGACGGCCGCGGCCGTCGCTCCCGCGCGGATGCTGCGAAGCATGGAGATTCCCTTCGATCGTCGTTGATCGGGCCGGGCGCCCGGATGGCTGGGACCGCTCTCAGCATGGCAGAAGCGCGGCCGGCGCGCGAGGCGAGGAGCGCGCATCGTGACCGATCTGTGACCGGTCCCACGGGAAGCCCGGACCTGCGGCGCCGTGTCGACTCCCCATGACGCTTGTGACAGCGACGCGCTTGTGTGGCTGCTGTGCCGTCCTCACCCGCCCCGCTGGTGCTCACCAGCCACAAGCGTCATGGGGAGTCACCGCGCCGAGACGCGCGAACGGGGCCCGGGCTGCGCTGCGCAGCCCGGGCCCCGTCCCTGGAAGGAGTGCCTGTCAGCCCTTGACGGATCCCGACGTGAGGCCTCCCACGATGAGCTTCTGCAGCGAGAGGAACAGGACCAGGATGGGCGTCGCGGCGATCACCGCGCCGGCGGAGAAGATGCCCCAGCGCGCGGTGAGCTGGTCGGACACCCAGTTGTACATGCCGATCGCGAGCGTCCAGTTCTCCTGCGAGACGAGCACCACCCTCGCGAGGATGTAGTCGTTGAACGCCGCGATGAAGGCGAGCAGGCCCACCACCGCGAGGATCGGGCGCACCAGCGGGATGATCATGCCCCAGAAGATCTGCGCGTGGCTCGCGCCGTCGATCTTCGCGGCCTCGTCCATCTCCGCGGGGATGGAGTTGAAGAAGCCGTACATGAGGAACGTGTTCGCGCCGAGCGCGGTCCCCAGGTACACGCAGATCAGCGCGATCTTCGAGTTGATGCCCAGCGACGGGATCACCTCGCCGAGCGAGATCAGCAGGAGGAAGATCGCGACGAACGCGAGCGTCTGCGGGAACATCTGCAGGATGAGCAGGCCGGTCAGCGACGAGCGGCGCCCCTTGAAGCGGAAGCGCGAGAACGCGTACGCGGCCGCAGCGCCCATGAGCACCGCCCCGACCGCCGCCGCGACGCCGATGACGAGCGAGTTGCCCATCCACGTCCAGAACAGCGTGTCGTTGAGCTCCTGGTAGTTGGTGAGGCTGATCGACGAGAACAGCTTCGAGGCGCTCGCGAGGCTGCCGCGCTCGTCGAGCGAGGCCGACAGCACGAACACGAGCGGGAACGCCGCGTAGAAGATGACGAGGGCGGCGAAGGGGTACTTCCATCCGACCTCGGCCCACCAGCGCTTGCGGCGCGTGGCGTTGCGGCGGGCGTCCTTGCTGGGAGCGGGGGCGTCGGTGGCCATCAGATCTCCTCCAGCTTCTTGGTCTGTCGGAAGGCGAGCGCCGAGACGATGCCCACGACGACGAACACGACGATCGACAGCGCGGAGGCGAGGCCGTAGTCGGCTCTACCGCCTTGGACTCCGGATATCTGATAGATCGCCGTGATGAGCAGGTCCGTCGCGCCGAGCGGGATGCTCGTATCGTCGAAGTTCGGCCCGCCGTCGGTGAGCATGAAGATGATGTTGAAGTTGTTGAAGTTGAACGCGAACGATGCGATCGCGAGCGGGGCGGTCGACACGAGCAGCAGCGGGAACGTGATCGACCGGAACTGGCGCCAGCGGCCGGCGCCGTCGATCTTCGCGGCCTCGAGCGTCTCCGACGACAGCGACTGGAGCGCGCCGGTGCAGATGAGGAACCAGTACGGGTAGCCGAGCCACAGGTTCACCATGATGACCGAGAGACGCGCGAGCCAGGGGTCGCCGAGCCAGTCGATGTCGGCCCCGAAGAAGAACCAGTCGTTGATGATGCCGAACTCGGCGTTGAGCATGCCTCGCCACACCAGCGCGGTGAGGAACGAGATGAACGTGTACGGGAGGATGAACAGCGTCCTCAGCGTCTTCTGCCCGCGCACGCGGTCGTCGTTGAAGATCAGCGCGAAGAACAGGCCGAGCAGGAAGCTGGTCGCGACCGTGAGGAAGGCGAAGGCGAACGTCCACGCGGTGATGCGCAGCAGCGGCTTCGCGTAGTTGGGGTCGGTGACCGCCTTGGTGAAGTTCTCGAAGCCCACGCTCACGTACCACCCGGTGGGGAGGCTCGAGCCGTCGTCGCCGACGAAGGTGCCGCGGTCGTTGGGGCTGTACACGACGCCCGAGTCGGTGTCGGTGAGCGTATCCGCGTCGGGGTCCCACACCATCGAGGAGCGGTAGATCTTGGCGGTCGAGCCCTCGCGCGTGCGGAGGGAGCCCTCGTTCGCGTCGTCGGAGACGGGCACGCGGAGGTCCGTCACCTGCTTGGCGAGCGCCTGGTCGGACAGGAGGTCCCCGCGCGGGACGATCTCCCAGCCGTCGACCGCGGTGGGCCTGCCGCTGTCGTCGAGCGTGCCGCCGGTCTCCTCGAGCGGCTGGTCCTCGGTGCCGACCATGACCGCGCCGTCGTCGCCGATCGCGAAGCCGAGCGTCTCCCCGTCGCGGACCACCGCGAGGGGGTAGGTGGCCGAGCCCGAGACCTCGCGCTCGGCCTGGATGAGCGCGGCGTCGACGGCCTGCTGCTTGCTGCCGTTGTGGCCGGCGCCGTAGTTGGTGGTCGCCACGTAGGCCGTGTAGCCCATCGCGAAGACCTGGAAGATGAGGAGGAACACGAGGCCCGGGTAGACGTACTTCAGCGGCAGCAGCCGCCGCGAGAAGTACACCCAGTCCGCCGCGACGAGGAACAGGACCAGCACGCCGAGGATCACCCACGCCCGCGCATTCCAGGCGGACATGATGGCCGCGACGCCGAAGGCGTTGACCACCATCATGAGCAGCAGCTTCACGATGAAGCCCCAGCCCAGGCCCTTCCAGTTGCGCGCGTGCGCCTCCTTGTGCGGAGCCGGAGCCTGCGCGGCGGTGTCGGTCGACATCTGCTCTCCCCTTCCCATCAGCTATGCGGATCCTTGCGGGATCCGCCGGTGCGGGGCGGGACGCGCGTGGCGCCCCGCCCCACGAGGCGGAACCTCTTAGCCCTCCAGGGCCGCGGTGAGGTCGGTGATCATCTTGTTCCAGGTCTTGACGGGGTCAGCGCCCTTGATGATCTTGGACTCGGCAGCGTTCCAGTAGTCCCACACCGAGCCCATCTCGGGGATCGACGGCATCGGGACGCCCTGGTCGGCCGAGGCCTGGAAGCCCTCGATCGCCTCGGGGAAGGCGGCCGAGGAGGTGTCGACGCCCTCGTACGCGGGGAGGCGCGGGTCGGCGTCGTAGAGCGCCTGCATGGCCTCCGGGGTCGCGATGTAGTTGGTGAGGAACTCGTTGGCGAGCAGCGCGTTCTCCGACTGCGACGAGACGTAGAACGTCTGGACGCCCACGAACGGCGCGGCGGTCTCGCCGCCGGCCGACGGCACCGGGTTCACCTTGAAGTTGACGTCCGCGAAGTCACCGAGAGCCCAGGGACCCTGGATGGTGTACGCGCACTTGCCCGAGTTGAAGAGCTCGTTGTTGGTCGCGTAGTCGATCGTGGTCGAGAGGTAGCCCTCGCCCTTCTCGCCGTTGTCGGACAGCCACTGCGCGAAGGCCTCGCCGGCCTCGCCGCCCATGCCGACCTCGGAGGTGTACGAGCCGCCCTCCTGGACGAAGACCGGGGCGCCGAAGGAGGTCTGCAGCGGGTACATGGTGTAGCCGTCGCCGGTCTCGCCCGCGGTGTTGATGCAGAACGGACGGTCCGCGCCGGAGTCGAGACCCGCCTGGATCATGTCGTCCCACGTCGCGGGGGCGTCCTCGCCCACGAGGTCCGTGTTCTGGATGAGGGCGATGGCCTCGGTCGAGTACGGCATGCCGTAGATCTGGCCGTCGTAGGTGACCGCGTCCACGGCGACCTGCGAGAAGCTCGAGGCGTTCGCGCCGAGGTCGACGGTGTTGACCACGCCGTCGGTGACGAAGGCACCCAGCCAGTCGTGCGCGCCGATGGTGATGTCCGGGCCCTCGCCGGTGGGGACCTGGGAGAGGAAGTCGGACCGCAGGTCGTCGAAGTTCTTCTGGACGAGCTCGACGGTCGCGCCGGTCTCCTCCTCGAACGACGCGGCCGCGGCCTCGACGGCGGGCTGACGGTTCTCGTCGACCCAGACGGTGAGGCTGAGGCCGGTCGCGTCGATGCCGGCCGCGGCGGTCTCGGAGGCCGAGGCCTCGGGGCTGGTGGTCTCCTCCGTCGTGCCCGACGAGCACGCGGCGAGGAGTGCGACGGAGGTCGCGACAACGGCGACCTTGCCGATGGTGTTACGCATGGATATTCCTTCCAGAGTGGAGCCACATTGCGCGCCTCTGGTGAGATCGCGTCTCTGCGACAGGTTACTTCCGAGTGGGGGCCCCCGCCCGGGAGCCCTGGGTCTTCAGTTGGTATGTCTCGGTCTGGGTTCGGGACCGGCGCAGCCCGGTCCGTCCCCGCGGGTCAGACCTCTTCACCTCCGGACTCACGCGAGGTGCGGACGACGGCGACGCCGCCCCCCGGCACCTCGAGCTCGCCTTCGGTCTCGGCACCGGTGAGCAGGTCTGTTCCTGCCACCGGGAGCCGAGCTGCGTCGTCGCCGTGGTTGACGGCGACGACGAAGTCCTCAGCAGCGCCGTGACGCGTCACGACCTCGAGCGTCTCGGGAAGGCCCGAGGGCTCGACGCCGGCGTCGGCGTAGACCGCGTCGAACACGGTCTTCAGCGCATGCACGTCGAGGCGCGTGCCGACGTACCAGCCCACGCCCTCCCCGTGCTCGTTGCGGGTCACGGCCGGCTTGCCGGCGCCCGGGCCGGTCGCGTTCTCCGCGACCACCTCGGCGCCCGCGAGCGCGATGTCCTCCTGCCACACGTCGGACGGCAGCACCGCCTCGGCGCCGCGCGTCCAGCGCACCTCGGCGGTCTCGCCCTCGCGCAGCGGCAGGAACTCCTCGACGGTCAGCCCGAGCGCGTCGCGCAGCGGGGCGACGAAGCCGCCCTCGTGCACGGCGTCGTGCTCGTCGACGATCGCGGAGAAGAAGTTGACGAGCAGCGTGCCGCCGTTCTCGACGTAGCGCGTGAGGTTCGCGGCGGACGATGCGGTGAGCAGGTACGAGGCCGGCGCCACGACGAGCCTGTAGCGCGACAGGTCCTGGTCCGGGTGGGCGAAGTCGACGGTCACGCCGTCGCGCCACAGGCGCTCGTAGAAGGCGCGCATGCGCTCGCGGAACTGGACGTCGTCGGAGGGGCGCCACTCGAGGTCCTGGGCCCACAGGGACTCCCAGTCGTAGAGCACCGCGACGTCGGCCTCGACGACCGAGCCGCGGACCTGCGCGGCGTCCTGGAGGTGCCCGCCGAGCTCGACGACCTCGCGGAAGACGCGGGACGATGCGCCGGCGTGCGGGAGCATCGCCGAGTGGAACTTCTCCGCGCCGGAGCGGGAGGCGCGCCACTGGAAGAACATGATGGCGTCGGCGCCGCGGCCCAGGTGGGTGAGCGCGTTGCGGCGCATCTCGCCGGGACGCTTGGCGGTGTTGCGTCCCTGCCAGTTGACCGCGGACGTGGAGTGCTCCATGAGGATCCACGGCTTGCCGCCGGCGACCGAGCGCGTGAGGTCCGCGGACAGCGCAAGCCCCACGTGCGCGTCGGGGTCGGGCGACCACAGGTAGTGGTCGTCGGACACGACGTCGACGAGCTCGGCCCACTTCCACAGGTCGGTGTTCCACGACTGGTGGGCCATGAAGTTGGTGGTGATCGGCTGGTCCGCGTGCGCGCGGATCGCGTCGCGCTCGACCACGAAGCACTCGCGCAGCTGGTCGTCGGTGAACCGCGCCCAGTCGAGCTTCATCGCGGGGTTGACGATCGTGGGCGTCGCGGCGGGGGCGACCACGTGCTCCCACGCGCCGTAGCGCTGGCCCCAGAAGGCCGTGCCCCACGCGGCGTTGAGCGCGTCGAGCGAGCCGTAGCGCTCCTCGAGCCAGCGTCGCCACGAGGCGACGGCGCGCGGGCCGAAGTCCTCGGCGACGGGCACGCCGTACTCGTTGTGGATGTGCCACATCACGACGGCGGGGTGGTCGCCGTAGCGCTCCGCGAGCGCGCCCGCCATGCGCGCGATCGCCTCGCGGTACTCGGGCGAGGCGTGCGAGGCCATGCCGCGCGAGCCGAAGCCCATCACGGTGCCGTCCTTGTCGGTGACGCGGGCGTCCGGGTAGCGGTGGAAGAACCAGGCCGGCGGCGAGACGGAGGGCGTGCCGAGGTCCGCGGCGATGCCGTTCGCGTGGAGCAGGTCGAGCAGGTCGTCCATCCACGCGAAGTCGTAGACGCCCTCCTCGGGCTCGAGCATGGCCCACGAGAAGATGCCGACGGACACGATGTTCACGCCGGCCTCGCGCATGAGACGCACGTCGTCGTCCCACGTCTCGCGCGGCCACTGCTCGGGGTTGTAGTCGCCGCCGTAGGCGAGACCCTCGAGCCGGGGCCAGCTTGCTGCTGCCGTCATGACACTCCTCCGGCCCCCGGAGGGGCCTCGCAAAACCGTGGCGGCCGTCCTTGGCCGCCCATACTGGGACCGATCACAGTCTATGACCCGAGAACCGTGTCCCTACAAATCGAGCGCTGCGTCGTGACCCATTCGAGACACGTCGTTATCGATCCGTAACCGCGCACAACCTCCTTTGGATGCAAGCGGTTACATCAACCGCGTGCCACACATTACATGGTGTTCGGACGGGCGCACGACACCACAGGTCCCGGGGCGGGGACACCCCTGGCACGCGATGCCCTCCTGGTACCCATCGCCGCCCATTGCGAGTAGGTTCGGGGGCATGGCCCGCTCCCCTGAGACGTCCATCGGTCGCATCCCCGTCGTGGGGGTCCAGCCCTCGCTGGAGGAAGGACGGTGGCCGGCGCGCGCCGTCGTGGGCGAGGCCGTGCCGATCACCGCCACGATCTTCCGCGAGGGGCACGACTCCGAGGGCGCGACGGTCGTGGTGACGCGGCCGGACGGCCGCCACGAGCGCCTCCCCATGCCGCTGCACGACTGGGGCACGAGCCTCTACCGTGCGATCCTCACGCCGCGCCACGAGGGCCTGCACCGCTTCCGCGTCGAGGCGTGGTCCGACCCGGTGTCGACCTGGCGTCACGCCGCCGAGGTGAAGATCCACGCCGGCGTCGACGTGCAGCTCATGCTCGACGAGGGCGTCGCGGTCCTCACCCGCGCGCTGACCGAGGTCCGTCACACGCCGTCCCGCAAGGCGCTGCTCGAGGAGGCGATCGCCTCCCTCCAGGACGGCTCGCTCGCGCCCGAGGCGCGGCTCGCGCCCGCATCGTCCCCCGAGCTCAAGGCGGCACTCACCGCCGCGCCGCTGCGCGACTGGGTCACCACCTCGCCCGAGTACCCGCTGCTCGTCCAGCGCGAGAAGGCGCTCGTGTCGGCCTGGTACGAGATCTTCCCGCGCTCCGAGGGCGCGCGCATCGTCAAGCGCACCGGCGAGTGGACCTCGGGGACGTTCACCACGGCCGCGAAGCGCCTGCCCGCGATCGCCGAGATGGGCTTCGACGTCGTCTACCTCACGCCCATCCACCCCATCGGCCTCACGCACCGCAAGGGCCGCAACAACTCGCTCAAGGCCGAGCCGAGCGACCCCGGCAGCCCGTACGCGATCGGCGCCGCCGAGGGCGGCCACGACGCCATCCACCCGGACCTGGGGACGATGCGCGGGTTCAAGCAGTTCGTCAAGGCCGCCGGCAGCGTGGGCCTCGAGGTCGCGCTCGACGTCGCGCTGCAGTGCTCCCCCGATCACCCGTGGGTGACGGAGCACCCCGAGTGGTTCACGCAGCGGCTGGACGGCACCATCGCGTACGCGGAGAACCCGCCCAAGAAGTACCAGGACATCTACCCGCTCAACTTCGACAACGATCCCGAGGGCATCTACCACGCGATCCGCGACATGCTGCAGGTCTGGATCGACGCCGGCGTCACGCTGTTCCGCGTCGACAACCCCCACACCAAGCCGCTGACGTTCTGGGAGCGGCTGCTGCGCGACATCGCCGCGGACCACCCCGAGGTGATCTTCCTGTCGGAGGCGTTCACGCGCCCCGCGATGATGCACACGCTCGCGAAGATCGGCTTCCACCAGAGCTACACGTACTTCACGTGGCGCCAGAACGCCGAGGAGATGGGCGAGTACCTCGAGGAGGTGTCGGGCGACGCGTCGTTCTACATGCGCCCGAACTTCTGGCCCACCACGCACGACATCCTCACGCCGGACATGCAGCATGGCGGGCCGGCGATCTACCGGATGCGCGCGGTGCTCGCCGCGACGGGCTCCCCCTCGTACGGGATCTACACGGGTTACGAGTTCGTCGAGAACGTGCCCCGCCCCGGCGTCGAGGAGCAGATCGACAACGAGAAGTACGAGTTCAAGCAGCGCGACTGGGCCGACGCCGACCGCTACGGGATCCGGACGCTGCTCACGACCCTCAACCAGACGCGCGCCAAGCACCCCGCGCTGCGACGGCTGCGGGGCCTGCGGGTCCACCCCACGACGAACCCCGAGATCCTGTGCTTCTCGCGCCACCTGCCCGCGGAGGAGTCGCCCACCGGCAAGGCCGACACGGTCATCGTGGTCGCGAGCTTCGACCCCCACCACGTCCAGTCCGGGGTCGTCACGCTCGACCTGCCGTCGCTCGGCCTCGCGGACGACGCGCGGCTGGTCGTCGACGACGTCGTCGGCGGCGCCACGTACACGTGGGGCCGCGACTTCTACGTCAGGCTCGACCCCGCGGTCACCCTCGCCCACGTCGCCGTGGTGAGGCCCGCATGATGCCCACGCCCGCCCACCAGCAGAGAGGGTGCTGATGCCCCGCCGACTTGACCAGGCCGTGCTCGCCGACATCGCACGCGGCACGCACCACGACCCGCACGCCGTCCTGGGCCCGCACCCGGAGGCGGGCTCGGTGGTGATCCGCGTGCTGCGCCCGCTGGCCGACGCGGTCGAGATCGAGACGCTCGAGGGGAGGTTCGCCGCCGAGCACGAGCACCACGGCATCTGGTCCGTGGAGCTGCCGGGCGAGGAGATCCCCGACTACCGGATCCATACGACGTACGGCGAGGACACCTCGGCCGCGGACGACCCGTACCGCTTCATGCCGATGCTCGGCGAGCTCGACCTCCACCTCGTCCGCGAGGGCCGCCACGAGCGGCTGTGGGGCGTCCTGGGCGCCAACGTCCACCGCCTCGAGTCCGTGCTGGGAGAGGTGGTCGGCACCGACTTCGCGGTGTGGGCGCCCAACGCTCGCGCGGTCCGCGTCGTGGGCGACTTCAACCACTGGCAGGGCGCGACGCACGCGATGCGCACGCTGGGCGCGTCCGGCATCTGGGAGCTCTTCATCCCCGGGATCGCGGCGGGCACCGCCTACAAGTTCGAGATCCTCGACAAGAACGGCCACTGGCGCCAGAAGGCGGACCCGATGGCCCGCCGCACCGAGCTGCCGCCCGCGACCGCGTCGGTGGTCGAGGAGTCGTCCTACGAGTGGGGCGACGCCGCGTGGATCGAGCACCGCGCATCGTCCCAGCCGCACCGCAGCGCCATGAGCGTGTACGAGGTGCACCTCGGGTCGTGGCGCCAGGGCCTCGGCTACGTCGAGCTCGCGGACCAGCTCACCTCGTACGTCACCGAGATGGGCTTCACGCACGTCGAGTTCCTGCCCGTGATGGAGCACCCGTTCGGCGGCTCGTGGGGCTACCAGGTGTCGGGCTACTACGCCCCGACGTCGCGCTTCGGCTCCCCCGACGAGCTCCGCTACCTCATCGACACCCTCCACCGCGCCGGCATCGGCGTGCTGCTCGACTGGGTGCCCGGCCACTTCCCCAAGGACGAGTGGGCGCTCGGCCGCTTCGACGGCACCCCGCTGTACGAGCACCCGGACCCGCTGCGCGGCGAGCAGCCCGACTGGGGCACGTTCATCTTCGACTTCGGCCGCGCCGAGGTGCGCAACTTCCTCGTCGCGAACGCCGTCTACTGGCTCCAGGAGTTCCACGCGGACGGCCTGCGCGTCGACGCCGTCGCGTCGATGCTGTACCTCGACTACTCGCGCGAGGCCGGCCAGTGGCGCCCCAACGTCCACGGCGGCCGCGAGAACCTCGACGCGATCGCGTTCCTCCAGGAGACGAACGCGACGGCGTACCGCAGCGCCCCGGGCATCGTCATGATCGCCGAGGAGTCGACCGCGTGGCCCGGCGTCACCGCGCCCACGAGCGCGGGCGGCCTGGGCTTCGGGCTCAAGTGGAACATGGGCTGGATGAACGACACCCTGCGGTACGTGAGCGAGGAGCCCGTGCACCGCTCGTACCACCACCACACGGTGACGTTCTCGCTCATGTACGCCTTCTCGGAGCACTACATGCTGCCGCTGTCGCACGACGAGGTGGTGCACGGCAAGGGCTCGCTCGTCGACCGCTTCCCCGGCGACCACTGGCAGAAGATGGCGACGCTGCGCGCGCTGCTCGCGTACCAGTGGACGCACCCGGGCAAGACGCTCGTGTTCATGGGCTGCGAGTTCGGCCAGTACGCCGAGTGGTCCGAGGGCCGCTCGCTCGACTGGTGGCACCTCGAGGACCGCCTGCACGACGGCGTGCGCCGCATGCTCGGCGACCTCAACCGCCTCTACCGCGACACTCCCGCGCTGTTCGAGCGCGACTCCGACCCGGCGGGCTTCCGCTGGATCGACGCCGACGACACGCGCCGCAACACGCTCGCCTTCCTGCGCGTGGACGATGCGGGCGAGCCGGTCGCGGTGGTGGTGAACTTCGCGGGCGTGCCCCACGAGAACTACGCGCTGCCGCTCCCGCAGGCCGGGGGCTGGGACGAGGTCTTCAACACGGACTCCGAGACGTACGGCGGCTCGGGCGTGGGCAACCTCGGCCATGTCGACGCGGTCGCGCGCGAGATGCACGGGTTCCCGGCGGTCGCGCAGATCCGCGTGCCCCCGATGGGCGCGGTCATCCTGCGTCCGTCCGCCTAGCCGCTTCCCGCGAGCACCCCTCCACGCGGGCGGGGCACGGGGCCACCACGCGCGGCCCTCCACGCACCCGGAACGCCTCGAGAGACGTTCGCGTCCCGGGCGATGCGTGGAGGAGTGCTCGCGGGTCCGCTAGTACAGCGCGGAGGCGAGCGCCTGGCGCGCGCGCAGCACCCGCTGGTCCGCGGGGTCCACCACCTCGAACAGCTCGAGCAGCCGCGCGCGCACGCGCTCCCGCTCGTCGCCGGCGGTCGCGCGCACGAGGTCGACGAGGCGACCGAACGCGTCGTCGAGCTGGCCGCCGAGCACGTCCATGTCCGCGACGGCGAGCTGCGCGTCGACGTCGTCAGGTGCGGCGGCCGCGGCGGCGCGCACCGCGCCGAGGTCGGCCGTACGCGAGCGCGACATCAGCCGCACCTGGGCGCGGCCGGCACGGGCCTCGGCGTCCTTGGGGTTCTCCCGCAGCGCCTTGTCGAAGGCGGCCTCGGCCGCGTCGAGGTCACCGCGGTCGATCGCGTCGTGGGCCTCCTGGTGCAGCGGCGGCAACGGCTCGGGCGCGTCCTCCTGCGGGGCGGCGCCGGCGGGCATGTCCGCGGCCGCGCCCATCTGGCGCGCGGCCTCGACCACCTGGCCGATGACCTCGACCAGCTGCTCGCGGGTCGCGGCGCCCTGGAACAGCGGCGCGGGGCGGCCGCCGATGAGCGCCACGGCGGCCGGCACCGCGCGGATCTGGAACGCCTGCGCGATCGCCGGCTGCGCGTCGATGTCGCACGCCGCGGCGTTGACGCCGGCGTCGGCCGCGACCTGCTCGATCTCGCGTGCGAGCTCCTCGCTCTGCGGCGAGGAAGCGGAGACGAAGGCGATGACGACCGGGCGCTGCAGCGACTGCTGCGCGAGCTCCTGGAAGGCGGCCTCGTCGATGGTCGCGAGCCCCGAGTCGGCGCGGCGCGAGCGCGCCGCGAGCGCGCCCAGGTCGACGGCGCCGCGGAGGGCGGCGGGGGTGTCGGTCATGGGTGTCTGTCTCCTCCTGGCCCGGCTACTTGGCCGCGACCTTGATCAGGTGGTGGTCCGCCGCGACGACGGTGGGCTTGCCCTCGCCGTCCGCCGGCACGTGGATGACGACGAGGTCGTTGTACGTGTGCGTGACGCGGTCCTTGAGCTTGCCCTTGACGAGCGCCTTGTCCGCATCGGAGATCGACACGGTGGCGCCGCCCTTGACCCGCAACGACGACGTCACCACGAGGGGCGCGAACACGAGCGCGCCGCCGTCGGCCGTCGCCATCGCGTAGGTGTCGTCGAGCTGGGGCTGCACGGTGTCGACGTAGTCGCCGTCGCCCTTCTTCGCCGCCGCGGTGAGCACCTTGCGCGCCGCGAACAGGCGCGCGCGGTAGGTGTCCTTGCCGAACTCGGAGGCGAGGTCGCTCTTCGCGCCCTGGCGCAGGAGCTTGACGTAGTCCTTCACCACCTGCTCCGGCGTCGGGTCGACCGCGTCGGAGTCCAGCGGGAGCTGGTTCGAGCCCACGGCCGGGCCGGGCATGGCGGGCAGCGTCGCGCCGGGCACCATGTGCGCCCAGTTCTGCAGCACGTAGTCGGAGTCGATGTCCTCCTGGAGCCACACGAGCACGACCGGGGTCGCGTCCTCGGGCGCCTCGGACACGCCGACCATGACGCGCGGGAACACGCCCTCGGCGCTCACGTAGACCGCCTGCATCGTCGAGGGGATCTCCTCGATGGCCTGCTTGTCGCCCGCCTTCCGCAGCCGGTACTCCACGCCGCGCACGGTGACGGCGGTGCCGCCGACGCGCTCGCCGAGGAGCGAGGCGTCGCGCGCCTCGTCCGCCGCCTCGAGCTCCGCGAAGGTCGCGGGGACGATGCGGTCGATCTGGGTCTGCGTGATGGCGGAGGTCTCCTGGGCCGCGGGTGCGGCGACGGGCTCCGGCACGGCCGGCGTGCAGCCGGCGAGCAGGACGAGCCCGGCGACGGCCGCGGCCGCGAGGGTGGTCTGCCTTCTCATGCGCGCTCCTCTCCGTCGTGGTCGCCCGGTGCGGGCGCATCGTCCTCGTCCTCCGCCGTGGTCGCGGGTCCCTCGTCGGCGCGGGGCACCTCGCCCGTGGTCGGGTCGGCCTCGCCCTCGACGATCGGGATGCCGCCGGTCGCCGTCTGCGTCTCGCGACGCTCGCGCCGCCCGCCGGGCGTGGCCGGGGCGGTCGCCTTGCGGCCCGCGACCGCGGTCTCGACCTTCGAGCCGGCACCGCGGTGGTCGACCAGGAGCGACACGAGAGCGATGAGGCCCGCCACCGCGAGCACCCCGCCCCACCACTTGAGCGGGGTCACCCAGCCGTCGTTGACGACGCGGTCGATGGTCATGGTCACGCCGCTCAGCGGGGAGCCGTCGGCGGACTCGACCGCGATCGTGAGGCCCGAGTAGTCGGTCAGCAGCGCGTCCACCTCGAACTCGAGGGTGCCGTCGCCCTCCCAGGACGCGCGCCAGATGTCGGCGAGCTCGGGCTCGGGGGACGCGCTCGGCTCCGCGGAGGCGGAGGCGTCCGGCTCGGCCGTCGCCTCGGCCGACGCGCTGGCGCTCGGCTCCTCCGAGGCGGAGGCGGAGGCGTCCGGCGAGGCGCTGGGCTCGGCGGTCGCGGCCTCGTCGGCGACGAAGGGCTCGGTCGACAGCTCCTCCCAGGTGGGGACGCCCGTGAGGACGGTGGCGTCGCGGGAGGCGGCCCAGTCCTCGGCGTCCTCCGTGCGGCCCGCGTAGGCGACGATGCCGCCCGTGGCCTCGACGGTGATGGTCCCGCCCGGCGCCATGGCGACCATGGCGGGGCCGATCAGCAGGACGGGGGTGTCGACCGCGGCGCTCGGCGTGCCGAAGGACTCGGGGCGCATCGCATCGGCGATCAGACCGCCGATGAGAAGGAGCAGCCCGAGCGCCCCCGCGATGAGCGCGGTGGTGCGCAAAGTCACGTGATTCTCCGTTCGTCTCGCTGTTCACTCTACGAGACAAGGCTCGAACGCGGCTCACGGTGACTTTGTTCCACGCGGGGAACGGGCACTACCCTGAGGGGCGAATGCGCGACCCGCGCCTCCCCCGGCGCGCGATCTAGGAGAGCCATGGCCGAAGAGAACCTGCCGTTCCCGCTTGCGATGCGCGGCTACGACCGCGAGGCGGTCGCCGCACACATCGCTCGGCTCGAGGATGCGGTGCGCGAGCAGTCGGGCGCCGTCGAGGAGGCCCGTCGCGAGGCGCAGCAGGCCCGCTCGTCGCTCGATGAGGCGCAGAAGGCGCTCCGCGAGTCCGAGCAGCCCACCTACAAGGGCCTCGGCGCGCGCGTCGAGCAGCTGCTCCGCTCCGCGGAGGAGCAGTCCTCGGACGTCATCGCCCGCGCGAACACCCACGCGCAGGACACCGTCGCGCGCGCCAACGTCGCCGCGCAGCAGCTGCGGGCCCGCGCCGACAACGAGGTCGCCGAGATCCTCGCGCAGAGCCGTCGCGAGGCCGACGAGATCAAGACCCAGGCGGAGCACACCGCCGCCGCGCTCCGCGAGGCCGCCGAGCGCCAGGCCGGCGAGTCCGTCGAACGCGCCCAGCGCGATGCCGACCGCGTCCGCTCCGCCGCCGAGGCGGAGGCCGCCGAGGCCCGCGCGTCGGGCGAGCGCGAGGCGCACACGCTGCGCGCCTCCGTCGAGCGCGAGGCGACCGAGCTGCGCGTCACCAGCCAGCGCGAGGCCGCCGACCTCGTCGACGCCGCGCGCGCCGACTCGGAGCAGAAGCTCGCGCACGCCCACCAGGAGTCGAGCCGCCTGCGCGACGAGGCCGCGGCGTTCCTCGCCGCGTCGCACGCCGAGGCCGACGAGCTGACCGAGGCCACCCGCGTCGAGACCGAGCGCCTCAAGGCGGACGCCGCGCGCATCGTCGCGGAGGCCCGCGAGGAGGCAACCGCCACCCGCAAGGCCGCCGAGACCGCGGCGGGCCACTCGATCGGCGAGGCCGAGCGCGAGGCCGCCAACCTGCGCGCCGTCGCCGAGGCCGAGGCCTCGGACATGCGGATCTCCGCCGAGAGCGACGCCGCGACGCTGCGCAACGACGCGGCCGCCGCGCTGGCCCAGGCCAACGACGAGGCGCAGGAGATGCGCGAGGCCGCCGAGCACGACGCCGCCGAGTCGCGGCGCGTGGCCGACGAGGAGATCGCCCACCTGCGCGCGCTCGCCGAGCGCGAGACCGGCCAGCAGCGCCGCGAGGCCGACGCCTACGTGTCCGACCTGCGCCACACCGCCGAGCAGGACGTCGCGCAGCTGCGCCACACCGCCGACCAGGAGGTCGCCGAGCTCCGCGCCGTCGCGGGCCGCGACAGCGCCGCGCTGCGCACCGCCGCCCAGGCCGAGGCCACCGAGCTGCGCGACAGCGCCGACGCGTACGCCGCGGAGCTGCGTCAGGAGACCGAGGCGTGGGTCGCGCACCTGCGTCAGGAGACCGAGGCCTGGTCCGCGCACGAGCGCCGCGAGGCCGAGGGCTACGCCGCCGCGCTGCGCAAGGAGACGGACGCGTGGGCCGCGAACGAGCGCCGCGAGACGGACGCCACCGTGACCGCGCTGCGCGAGGCCACCGAGGCGTGGGTGACCGCCGAGCGCCGCGACGCCGAGGGCTACGCCGCCGGCCTCCGCGAGGAGACGGACGCGTGGGCCGCGAACGAGCGCCGCGAGGCCGAGCACTACGCCGCCGCCCAGCGCGAGGAGGCCGACGGCTACGCCGCCGCGCTCCGCAAGCGCGTCGAGGGGGAGGTCGCCGACCTACGCGAGGAGGCCGACACCTATGCCGCGACGCTGCGCAAGCAGGTCGACGGCGAGGTGGCCGCGCTCCGCGACGAGACCGAGGCGTGGGCCGCGGACGAGCGCCGCACGACCGACGCGGAAGTCGCCGCGCTGCGTGCCGCGACGGCCGCGTGGGTCGCCGAGCAGCGCCAGGCGACCGAGGACGACCTCGCCGCCCAGCGCCGCGAGCACGAGGAGCTCGTCGCCACGCAGCGCCAGGAGGCCGACGTCTACGACGCCGACACGCGCCGCGAGGCCGACGCGTACGCCGGCGAGACCCGTCGCGTGGCCGACGCCTACGCGACGCACGAGCGTCAGACCGCGGAGTCGTACGCCGCGGAGCAGCACCGCGCCGCGGACGTCTACGCGGCCCAGCAGCGCCGCGATGCGGACGCGTACGCCGCGCAGCAGCGCCGCGAGGCCGACAGCTACGCGACGCACGTGCGCGAGGCCGCGGACGAGGAGGTCACGCAGCTGCGCGACGCCGTCGCCGCGGAGATCGCCGAGCAGCGCCAGGCCGCGCAGGCGGAGGCCGACGCCCTCCACGCCGAGGCCGAGGCGTTCGTCAAGGACACCCGCCGCCAGGCGGCCGAGCTGCGCCGCGCGGCCGACGAGGAGGCCACCGCGGTGCGCGGCGCCGCCACGACGGACGCGCTCCAGATGCGCCAGGCGGCCGAGTCCGAGACCGCGGACCTGCGCGCCACGGTCAACGCCGAGCTCGCCGAGCTGCGCTCGACCGCGGACGCCGAGGCCGCGCGCCTCACCCGCGAGGCCGAGACGGCGCTCGCGCGCGCCCAGCAGCAGGCCTCCGACCTGCGCGCCACGAGCGACCGCGAGGCCAAGGACACCGTCGCAAACGGCCAGGCCGAGGCCAAGCGCCTGGTCGACACCGCGACCGTCGAGTCGACCCGCATGCGCGAGGAGGCCCAGGCCGCGGCCGAGGCCGCGCACGAGGACGCCCGCCGCACGCGCGAGGACCTCGAGCTCGAGGTCGTCACCACGCGCGAGCAGGCCGAGCGCGAGCTCACCCGCCGCCACGAGGAGGCCACGGCCGAGACGGCATCGATGGTCGCCGACGCCAAGCGCCGCACCGCCGAGGCCGAGGACCGCCTCAGCGCGACCCTCGAGCGCGCGGAGTCCGTCCGCCGCGAGGCCGAGGTCCACTCGCAGACCCTGCTCACCAACGCGCGCAACAACGCGGACGAGATCGTGTCCGAGGCCCGCGAGCACGCCGAGGCGATCATCTCCGAGGCCGTGAGCGACGCCGAGCGCGAGCGCACGATGGCCGCGCGCGAGGTCGACGAGCTCAACCGCCAGCGCGAGTCGATCACGACGTACCTCGACGACCTGCGCGGCCTGCTGTCCTCCGACCCGGTCGGCAACCTCGCCCGCGCGAGCCGTCTCCAGGCGGAGCACGAGGCCGAGGCGGAGCGCTCCGAGGCGTGACCGTGGACGCGCGCGACGATCACCAGCGCCGGGCCGACGCGCTCGACCGGCAGCGCCAGGCGGAGACCCGCCAGGCGGCCGCGCTGATCGAGGCGTTCGCGCGCGACGCGGCGGCGGCCGGCATCCGTCCCGAGCCGCTCACGGCGCGCACCTACAGCGGGACCGGGCGGGTGCGCACCCAGGTGAGCGGCTGGTACCTCAAGCGCGACCGCTCCGTGGGCGTGGGCACCGACGGCGCCTTCTACGTGCTGTCGACGCCCGGCGGCCTGCGCGAGCGGCTGCGCGGCGCGGCGCTCGTACCGTCGGAGCCGCCGCTCGAGCTCGGGCGCGGGGCCCGCGACGGCGAGTCGCTGCCCCTGACCGAGGCGCTGCGCAAGCGGCTCGCGGCCGGCAACGACTGGGCGTAGACCCGCACGCTTCCGGCGCTCTCGGCGCATCCGCGCGCGGGCGCAAGGGAGGGGGGCACCTCACGCCCCCCTCGTGGTGAGGTGCCCCCCGCATCGCCATGGTGACACGGGCGCTCGCCGTCACGCCACACTCCCGCGCAAGAATTCACAAATCGGAAACGCGGGACATCTCGCCCACGCACGAAGCGTCCACCAGGCCCGATACCGGGCGGGGCATCGAGGGCGCGTGGAGCCCTCGGTCCAGACTCCGGCCGGCCCGCCTGGTCAGCCCGCGGCGTCGGCGCGGTCGACCAGGTCCGCCACGAGCGCGGCGACGCGCTCCGGCGCCTCCCATGCGCTGAGGTGGCCCACGCCGTCGAGCACCACGGCCTCGACGCCCAGCGCGTCCGCCATCGCCCGCGCGGGCTCCACGCCCGCGATCGCATCGTGCTCCCCCACCGCGACCAGCGCGGGCACCTCGAGCGAGGCGAGGACCTCGGTGCGGCCGGGGCGCGCGGCCATGGCCCGCTGGCCCCACGCGATCCCGTCGCCGGCGTGGCGCGCGATGTTCGCCGCGACGGCCTCCACGAGCGCCTCGCGCGCCTCGCCCTGCGTCCCCACGAGCCCCTCGGCGGCGCCGCGCGGGTCGGGGTGGCCCGCGGCCCCGTCGACGGCGTCCGCGAGCGCGAGGCGCGCCTCACGGGCCTCCTCGGTGTCCTCGGCGGCCTTGGTGCCGAGCAGCCCGATGCCGGCGACCGCCTCGGGGTGCCGCTCGGCGACGGCCATCGCGATGTAGCCGCCCATCGAGCAGCCGACCCACACGGCCTTGTCGCGGCCGGTGACCTCCCGCATCGCGAGCACCGCGGCGTCCGCGATGAGCTCGAGCGAGGGCTCCTCGTCGGGCAGGGGCATGTCGCCGATGCCCGGCACGTCGAACGTGATGATGTCGCCCGGCAGCGCGGGCAGCGCGTCGATCAGCGGATCCCATTGGGACCGGTCGACGGGGAAGGCGTTGAGCAGGACCAGGGGCGTGCCGTCGGGTACGAGGCTCACGGGAGACTCCTTCGCGTCGTGCCAGGTCTTATCCCACGCTCATTCCACCATGGACGCGGGCACCGCGTCGGGAAGCGGCGCCCGCTCGGGCGCCACGCGCGCGACGATCGCGTCGAGGACGATGCGCACGAAGCGCTCCCCCACCCACAGGTGCTTCGCCTCGGGCACGGGGATCAGCTCGAGCTGCGTGAGGGGGGCGAAGCGCTCGCGCGCCTCGTCGGGCTGGAGGAAGTCGTCGAGCTCGGGCACGAGCGCGGTCACGGGCTTGCCGGTGGCCGCCCACGCGCGCATGTCGTCCGCGGTGGCACGATGCAGCGGCGGGGACAGCAGGATCGCGCCCTCGACGTCGAGGCCGCTGCCGTGCATGAGCGTGAGCTCGGTCCCGAAGCTCCAGCCCACGAGCCAGCGGTGCGGCAGGCCGCGGCTCACCGCGAAGTCGACCGCGGCGCGCACGTCGGCCGCCTCCGTGACGCCCTCGCCGAACTCGCCCTCGCTCGTGCCCCGCGGCGACGACGTGCCGCGCGTGTTGAAGCGCAGCACCGCGACGCCCGCGAGGGCCGGCAGGCGCCAGGCCGCCTTGCGGTAGACGTGCGAGTCCATGAAGCCGCCGTGCGTGGGCAGCGGGTGCAGCGTGATGAGGGTCGCGGTGATGGGCCCCTCGGCCGGCAGCGCGAGCTCGCCCACGAGCGTGAGCCCGTCCTCGGTGCGCAGCTCGATCTCCTCGCGGTCCGCCGCGAGGACCGTCATGGAGCGCAGCTCCTCCGTCTCAGCCACGCGACCTCCCGAAGCTCTCCCAGCACGCGGTGTGCCAGTGGCGGCGAGCCGCGGCGGCCGCCTCCTCGCCGAACAGCCCTCCCGTGGCCCACGCGACCACGTGCTGCTGGTCGCCGGGGATCTCCCGCGAGCAGCCGGGGCACGTGAACGTGCGGTCGCTCGGTCGCGGGATCGCGACGTAGTACTCCTCGCCGCCGGGGCCCGTCTCCACGCGCGCGTTGCCGCCGACGCGCAGCCGGTCGACGTCGAGCTCGGGATGGGGCTGGCCGTACGGGCGCTTGGAGGAGCGACGACCGGAAGGCATGCCGCCCAGTCTACGGAGTGATTCCCCCTGACGGATGTGACCCCTGTGACCGCGTGTGACGGATGAGGAAGGCCCGGCATCCACGCCGGTCCACCCGCGTCACAAGCGTCATCGGGAGTCCTCGGTCAGTACGTGCGTGCCGGGGTCTCCACGTGGGCCGCGAGCTCCGCGACCGGCAGCGGGTCCCGGCGCGCGATGGTCGCGCGGTACCAGTACGCCGAGTCCTTCCAGCGTCGCTCCTGCGTGCCGTAGTCGACGCGGACCAGCCCGAAGCGCTTGGCGTAGCCCTGCGCCCACTCGAAGTTGTCCATGAGGCTCCACGCCATGTAGCCGCGGACGTCGGCGCCCTCGGCGATCGCGGACTCCACCGCGCGCAGGTGGTCGTGGAGGTACGACACGCGGGCGGCGTCGCGCACCCGGCCGTCGCCGTCGAGCACGTCGTCCCACGCGCCGCCGTTCTCGGTGACGTAGAGCGGTCGGCCGGTCTCCCGGTGGATCTTCATGAGGTGCGCGTGCAGCGCGCCCGGATCGACGTTCCAGCCCATCGCCGTGAGCTCGCCGGGCGGCGTCATGAACTCGATCTCCTCGTCGCCGGGCCAGGGCGAGTTCGCGCCGGCCTTGTGGCCGTCCGCGAGGGTCGCGACCTCGGACGATGCGGCCGCTTTGCGCGGGTTGTGGCGCACCACGTGCGAGGCGTAGTAGTTCACGCCGAACCAGTCGACCGTGCCGCGCATCTCCGCGAGGTCGCCGTCGTGCACGAAGGACCAGTCGGTGAGGTGCGCGGTGTTGGGCCGGAGGATCGCGGGGTACGTGCCGTCGACCAGGGGCTGGTGGAACATCGTGTTGGCGAGCGCGTCGATGTGCGCGGCGGCGTCGCGGTCCTTCGGGTTCGAGGGATCCCACGGGCGCGGCGTGTGCGAGTTGTTGACGATGCCGACCTGCAGGTCGGGACGCACGGCCTTGATCGCGCGGTAGGCGCGGGCGTGGGCGAGGAGCAGGTGGTGGGCCGCGGTCAGCCCCTCGACGTCGTCGGCGTGCCCGGGGGCGTGCGCGCCCGCGCCGTAGCCGACGAAGGAGCTCACCCACGGCTCGTTGAACGTCGCCCACACGTCGACGTCGGCGCCGAGTTCCTCGACCATCCGCACCGCGTAGCCGACGAACGCGTCGACCGTCGCGCGGCTCAGCCATCCGCCCTCGTCCTCGAGCGCCTGCGGGAGGTCCCAGTGGTACAGCGTCGCGAGCGGCCGGATGCCCTTGTCCTTGAGGCGCGCGACGAGGCCCTTGTAGAAGGCGATGCCCTCGTCGTTGAACTCTCCCGTGCCGGTGGGCTGCACCCGGGGCCACGCGATCGAGAAGCGGTAGGCCTCGAGGCCCAGGTCCGCCATCATCTCGACGTCCCGCTCCCACCGGTGGTAGTGGTCGCAGGCCACGTCGCCGGTGTCGCCGCCGACCACCTTGTCGGGCGTGTGGGAGAACGTGTCCCAGATCGACGGGCCGCGGCCGCCCTCGTCGGCGGCCCCCTCGATCTGGTAGGCCGCCGTCGCGGCGCCGAAGATGAAGCTCTCGGGGAAGGTCATGCGGCGAGCCTAGCCGAAACGATTCGACCCGGACGATGCGGTGGGGACCGGGGACGTCCCGAGTCGGCCGCCCGGCCGCGCGACGACCGCGTGCCTACGCTGGAGCGATGGTTCGACCCGCGGCGGCGCCCGAGGTGCGCGAGGTCACGCCCGCCACGTGGGCGGACATGGAGCGCCTGTTCGCCGGGCGCGGCGGGCCGAGCGCGTGCTGGTGCATGGTGTGGCGGCGCGCTGCGGACGGGTCCCGCCCGCAGCGCGGGCCCGCACGGCACGAGGCGATGGCCGGGATCGTCGCCGCGGGCATCCCGGTGGGCCTGCTGGCCTACGACGGCGGCGAGCCCGTCGCGTGGTGCTCGGTCGCGCCGCGGGCCACCTTCGTCCCCACCATGGCGCCGACGGACCACGCCGCGGGACCCGTGTGGTCCGTGCCGTGCTTCTTCGTCCGTCGCGACCACCGCGGCGCGGGCGTGATGGCGGCGCTCCTGGATGCCGCCGAGGAGCTCGCGCACGCACGCGGCGCTGCGGTCCTCGAGGCCTATCCCGTGGACCCCGCGTCGCCGAGCTACGGCTTCGGCGGCCGGCTGCCGTTCTTCCTCGCGCGCGGGTACGTCGAGACCGCCCGCGCGGGCACCCGCCGGCACGTGGTGAGGAGGCCCCTCCCCCAGCGCACCCCGCGAGACTAGAAGAGGCGGCCGGAGAGGTCCTCGTCGCCTCGCATCGCCTCGTAGTCGAGGAGCACGCAGCGGATGCCGCGGTCCTCCGCGAGGACCCGCGCCTGGGGCTTGATCTCCTGCGCCGCGAACACGCCCTGGACGGGCGCGAGGAGAGGGTCGCGGTTCATGAGCTCGAGGTACCGGGTGAGCTGCTCGACGCCGTCGATCTCGCCGCGGCGCTTGATCTCGACGGCGACGGACGCGCCGCCCGAGTCGCGGGCGAGGATGTCGACCGGGCCGATCGCGGTCGGGTGCTCGCGCCGGACCAGGGTGTGGCCGTCGCCGAGGAGCGTGATCTGCGCGGCGAGGAGCTCCTGGAGGTGCGCCTCGACGCCGTCCTTGATGAGGCCGGGGTCGACGCCGAGCTCGTGCTCGGTGTCCGCGAGGACCTCGTGGAGCTCGATCTCGAGCCGGTCGTCGGTCTTGTCGTGCTGCACGACCCAGACCTCGGAGACGCCGCGCTCCGCGGCCTCCTCCGTGACGGAGGAGGACCGCAGAGTGCACGGCGGGCTCATCCAGTTGAGCGGCTTGTACGAGCCGCCGTCCGAATGGAGCAGCACCGAGCCGTCGGCCTTGACCATGATGGCTCGGGTCGCGAGCGGAAGATGCGCCGACAGCCGCCCGGTGTACCGGGCCGCGCAGCGCGCGATCACCACCCGCATCAGGAGGCGGCCGTCTCCTCGGCCTCGCCCGACGCCGCGAGCGGCGCGACGGGCTCCACGACGACGGTCACGACGTCGCGGTCGAAGGAGACGAAGCCCCCGTCGATGGGGAACTCGGCGTCCCCGTCGGCCCCGCCGCGCACGCGCACGGTGCCCGCCCGCAGGACGGACAGCACCGGCTCGTGCCCGGTCAGGAGGCCGATCTCGCCCTCGACGGTCGGGGCGACGAGACGCTCCGCCGTCCCCGACCAGAGGACCCGGTCGGGGGCGACGACGTCGACGGTGAGGGGACCGGCCATGATCAGCCGATCTCCTTCTGGATGCGGGCCCAGTTGCGCTCGAGGTCCTCGAGGCCACCGATGTTGAAGAACGCCTGCTCCGAGATGTGGTCGTACTTGCCGTTGACCAGGCCGGAGAAGGCCTCGACGGTCTCGGTCAGCGGGACCGTGGAGCCCTCGACGCCCGTGAACTGGGTGGCCATGTACGTGTTCTGCGAGAGGAACTGCTGGATCTTGCGCGCACGCGCCACGATGATCTTGTCCTCCTCGGAGAGCTCGTCCACACCGAGGATCGCGATGATGTCCTGCAGCTCCTTGTTGCGCTGGAGGATCGACTTCACGGCGTTCGCGGTCTCGTAGTGGTCGCGGCCCACGTAGCGCGGGTCGAGGATGCGCGAGGTCGACGCCAGCGGGTCCACCGCGGGGTACAGGCCGCGCGACGCGATCTCACGCGACAGCTCGGTGGTCGCGTCGAGGTGCGCGAACGTGGTGGCCGGCGCCGGGTCGGTGTAGTCGTCCGCGGGGACGTAGATCGCCTGCAGCGAGGTGATCGAGTGTCCACGGGTCGAGGTGATGCGCTCCTGGAGCTGGCCCATCTCGTCCGCGAGGTTGGGCTGGTAGCCCACCGCCGACGGCATGCGGCCCAGCAGGGTCGACACCTCGGAGCCCGCCTGCGTGAAGCGGAAGATGTTGTCGATGAACAGCAGCACGTCCTGCTTCTGCACGTCGCGGAAGTACTCCGCCATCGTCAGCGCCGACAGGGCGACGCGGAGACGCGTGCCCGGCGGCTCGTCCATCTGGCCGAAGACGAGGGCCGTCTGCTTGATGACGCCCGACTCGGTCATCTCCTCGATGAGGTCGTTGCCCTCACGAGTGCGCTCGCCGACGCCGGCGAACACCGACACGCCGTTGTGGTTGTTGGCGACGCGGTAGATCATCTCCTGGATGAGGACGGTCTTGCCGACGCCCGCACCACCGAAGAGGCCGATCTTTCCACCCTGCACGTACGGGGTGAGGAGGTCGATGACCTTGATGCCGGTCTCGAACATCTGGGTCTTCGACTCGAGCTGGTCGAAGGCCGGGGGCTTGCGGTGGATCGGCCAGGTCTCGGTGACCTCGACCTTCTCGCCCTCGGAGGCGTTGAGGATCTCGCCGGTCACGTTGAACACGTGGCCCTTGGTGACGTCGCCGACGGGCACCGAGATCGGCGCGCCGGTGTCGGTCACCTCGGCGCCGCGCACGAGGCCGTCGGTGGGCTTCAGCGCGATGGCGCGCACCAGGTTGTCGCCCAGGTGCTGCGCGACCTCGAGGGTCATGTGCAGCATGCCCTCGTCCTCGCCCTGCGCGGACAGGTCGATGTCGACCGTGAGGGCGTTGTAGATGTCGGGGATCGCGTCGGCCGGGAACTCGATGTCGACGACCGGGCCGACGACGCGCGAGACGCGACCGACGACGGGCGCGTCCGCGGCGTGGGCCGGGGTGGTCTCTGCGGTGGTGGTCATGGATCTCTCGCTTCTTGTCACGAGGCCGCGAGCGCATCGGCGCCCGAGACGATCTCGCTGATTTCCTGGGTGATCTCGGCCTGACGCGCCTGGTTGGCGAGCCTGGTGTAGTTGCGGATGATGTCCTCGGCGTTCGAGGTCGCGGTGTTCATCGCGCGCTGACGGCTGGCGAGCTCGGAGGCCGCGCAGTGGAGCAGGCTGCCGAAGATGCGCGACTCGATGTAGCGCGGGAGCAGCGCGTCGAGCACGAGCTCCGGCGACGGCTCGAAGTCGTACAGCGGCTGGACCTCGCCCTCCTCGACCTCCTCGACGCCCTCGACGATCTCGAGGGGCAGGAGGCGCAGGACCTGCGCCTGCTGGGTCACCATCGAGACGAAGCGGGTGCCGACGATGTAGATCTCGTCGACGCCGCCGTCCTCGGCGGGCGCCTGGAAGCGGCCGAAGAGCGCCGCCGCCATCTCGCGAGCGGTCTCGCGGGTGGGGGCGTCGGAGCCGCCCGTCCACTGGCCCGCGAGCTCGCGGCGGCGGAACGCGAAGTACGACACGGCGCGGCGGCCGGCAGCGAACTGCACGACCTCCTTGCCGTCCGCCATGAGACGGCCGCGGAGGCGCTCGGCCTCACGGATGACGTTCGCCGAGTAGGCGCCCGCCATGCCGCGGTCCGCGCTGATGACCAGCACGGCCGCGCGGCCGGTGTCCGTGCGCGGGGTCGTCAGCGGGTGGTCGACGCTCGAGTGCGTCGCCACCGCGCTGATCGCGCGCGTGATGGCCCGCGTGTACGGGGTGGCCTGCTCCACACGGAGCCGGGCCTTCCCGATGCGCGAGGCCGCGATGAGCTCCATCGCACGGAAGATCTTCTTGAGCGAGCTGGTCGCCCTGATCCTCTGGCGATAGACGCGCTGCTGTCCGGCCATCGGCTACTTCTTCTCCGCGACGATGCGCTCCTGCTCGACCGCCACGGCCTCGCCGTCGTCGACGGTCGAGTCGGTGGTGAGCGCCACGCTCTCGCCCTCGAGGAACGTCGAGACGTAGTCGTCGACGTTCTGCTCGAGCGCCGCCGCCGTCTCGTCCGAGAGCTTCCCGGTCGAGGCGATGTCCTCGAGGATCGAGGTGTTGCGGCGGAGGTGGTCGAGGAGCTCGCGCTCGAAGCGCAGCACGTCGCCCAGCGCGATCTTGTCGAGCTTGCCCTTGGTGCCGGCCCAGATGGACACGACCTGCTCCTCGACGGGGTACGGCGAGTACTGGGGCTGCTTGAGCAGCTCCATGAGGCGCGCGCCACGGGTGAGCTGCTGGCGGGAGGCCGCGTCGAGGTCGGACGCGAACATCGCGAACGCCTCGAGCGAGCGGTACTGGGCGAGGTCGATCTTCAGCGTTCCGGAGACCGCCTTCATCGCCTTGACCTGCGCCGAGCCGCCGACGCGGGACACCGAGATGCCGACGTCGATCGCGGGACGCTGGTTGGCGTTGAACAGGTCGGACTGGAGGAAGATCTGGCCGTCCGTGATGGAGATGACGTTGGTCGGGATGTACGCCGACACGTCGTTCGCCTTGGTCTCGATGACCGGGAGGCCCGTCATCGAGCCGGCGCCCATCTCGTCCGAGAGCTTCGCGCAGCGCTCGAGCAGGCGGGAGTGCAGGTAGAACACGTCGCCGGGGTACGCCTCGCGGCCCGGCGGGCGGCGCAGGAGGAGGGACACGGCGCGGTAGGCCTCGGCCTGCTTCGACAGGTCGTCGAAGATGATGAGGACGTGCTTGCCGTCGTACATCCAGTGCTGGCCGATGGCCGAGCCGGTGTAGGGCGCGAGGTACTTGAAGCCGGCCGGGTCGGACGCGGGGGCCGCGACGATGGTCGTGTACTCGAGCGCGCCGGCCTCCTCGAGGGCGCCACGCACCGAGGCGATGGTCGAGCCCTTCTGGCCGATGGCGACGTAGATGCAGCGGACCTGCTTCGTCGGGTCGCCGGTCTCCCAGTTCGCCTTCTGGTTGATGATCGTGTCGATCGCGATGGCGGTCTTGCCGGTCTGGCGGTCGCCGATGATCAGCTGGCGCTGGCCGCGGCCGATCGGGATCATCGCGTCGATGGCCTTGAGGCCGGTCTGCAGCGGCTCGTGGACCGACTTGCGCTGCATGACGCCGGGCGCCTGCAGCTCGAGGGCGCGGCGGCCCTCGGTCGCGATGTCGCCGAGGCCGTCGATCGGGTTGCCCAGCGGGTCCACGACGCGGCCGAGGTAGCCGTCGCCGACGGCGACCGAGAGCACCTCGCCGGTGCGCTGGACCGTCTGGCCCTCCTCGATGCCGGTGAACTCGCCGAGCACGACGACGCCGATCTCGCGGACGTCGAGGTTGAGCGCGAGGCCGAGCGTGCCGTCCTCGAAGCGCAGCAGCTCGTTGGCCATGCAGCCGGGCAGTCCCTCGACCTGCGCGATGCCGTCGGCCGCGAGCGTCACGCGGCCGACCTCGTCGACCACGGCGCCCTTCGGCTCGTAGGACTTCACGTAGCTGTCGAGTGCAGCCCGGATCTCGTCGGGGCTGATCGTCAACTCTGCCATGCCATCTCTCCTGTCAGTGCCGCTCACGCGGCCAATGGTGCGTCGGGGCTAGCCGACAAGTCGTCGTCGTGCTTCGTCGAGCCGGGACAGGACGGTGCCGTCCACCACCTCGGACCCGACCTGGACTCGGATGCCGCCCAGGACCTCGGGGTCCACGGCGACGTTGATGAGGATCTCGCGGCCGTACGCATCCGCGAGGATGCGCGCGAGGCGGGTGCGCTGGTCCGCGCTGAGCTCGACAGCGGCCGTGACGTGCGCCACGACCTTGTCGCGGTGCTCGGCAGCGGAGTCGAGGAGCGCGTCGATCGCCGGGATGAGCCGGCGGCCGCGCGGGTTGCCCACGACGCGACGCAGCAGCGCCTCCGTGGTCGGCAGCAGCTTCCCGCCGAGCACGCCGTGGAGCAGCGCGATGCGCGCCTCCTTCGTGGCGGCGCGGTTGCTGAGGGCCGACAGCAGCTCGCGGTTCGCGACCAGCTCGCGCTGGACCCGGAACAGCTGCTCCTGGACCTCGTCCAGCGTGCCCTCCTCCTGCGAGTACGCGAAGATCGCGCGCTCACCGGCGTCGTCGATCGCCTCAGCGAGGTCCTCGTCAGCCGACCAGCGGGAGCCGGCGAACGACGCGAGGACGTCCTTGACCCTCGCGTCGTACGCCGAGAACACCGCGGCGACCAGCCCGGACTTGGCCTCGGGCGAGCGGGCGGGGTCGGTCAGCGCACGGCGGAGCGAGCCCGACGCGTCGATGGCGTCGACCGCGGCGAAGAGCTGGTCCGCGAGGACCAGGCCCTCGCGTCCGCTCGCCGTCACCACGGGCTCGAACTGACGGAGCACGGCGTCACGCGACGTCTGGCTCGTTCCACGCATGTGCCTAGCCCTCCGCCTTCACCGTCGACTCGAGGTCGGTGAGGAACGCATCGATCACGCGCTGCTGGCGCGCGTCGTCCGCGAGCGACTCGCCCACGATGCGCGACGCGAGGTCGGTCGCGAGCGTGCCCACCTCGGTGCGCAGCGAGACCACGGCCTGGTGGCGCTCGGCGTCGATCTGGCGCTGGGCCGTCTCGACGATGCGCTCCGCGTCCGTGCCGGCCCGACGACGGGCCTCGGCCAGGATCTGGGCCGCCTCGACGCGCGCGTCCTCACGGATGCGCGCCGCCTCGGCGCGGGCCTCGGTGAGCTGAGCCGTGTACTCCTCGAGGGCGGCGGCGGCCTCGGCCTGAGCCTTCTCCGCCTTCTCGATACCGCCCTGGATGAGCTCGGCGCGCTCGTCGAGCACCTTCTGCAGCTTGGGGAGGATCACCCGCGCGAAGACCACCGCGATGATCGTGAAGATCACGATCGACCACAGCAGGTCGTACGGTGCGGGGAGGATGATGTTCCCCTCGGTCTCCGCGCCGTGCTCCTCCGCTGCCATGAGCAGCGTCTGGGCGGTCATCACGTGAAGAGGAAGCCGGTGATCAGGCCGAGGAGCGCGAGCACCTCGACGAACGCGACACCGATGAACATCGTGGTGCGCAGCTGGCCCGAGACCTCAGGCTGACGCGCCATGCCCTCGATGGTCTTGCCGATCAGGATGCCGAGGCCGATGCCGGGGCCGACGGCCGCGAGGCCGTAGCCGATGGTCGCGACGTTGCCGGAGACCTCCGCGAGAGTGGTGGTGTCCACTGTGTGTTTCCTTCCTTTGTGACGAGGCCAGGTCTGGCCCCGCAGGCTTGTTAGTGCTCCTCCTCCAGCGCCATGTTGAGGTACACGGCGGAGAGCATGGTGAAGACGTACGCCTGGAGCAGGGCGACGAAGATCTCGAACAGGACGAAGGCGAAGCCGGCCGCGAAGGTCACGGCGCTCATCGCCTTCATCGCGCCCGCGGCCTCGAAGAAGAAGTACTGGGTCGCGGCGAAGCAGAGCACGAGCAGCAGGTGGCCCGCGATCATGTTGGCCGCGAGTCGCAGCGCGAGGGTGGCGGGACGGAGGATGAACACCTGCAGGGCCTCGATGGGCGTCAGCAGGATGTAAATGGGCTTGGGCACGCCCGGCGGGAACAGGCTGTTCTTGAGGTAGCCGCCCAGGCCGTGCTTCTTGACGCCCTGGTACAGGTACATCACGTAGACCCACAGCGCCATGACGAGCGGCAGGCCGATGAGCGACGTTCCCGCGATGTTGAGGAACGGGATGACGCCCGTGATGTTGAAGAACACGATCGACAGGAACAGCGTCGTGAGGAAGGGCAGGAACTTCTTGCCCTCGGCGCCCATGACGGGCTCGACGATCTGGCCCTTGACGAAGTCGAGCATGAACTCGATGCCGCCCTGGAAGCGGTTGGGGACCACCTTGGCGCGCGAGGCCGCGATCCAGAAGATCGTCAGCAGCGCGATCGCCGCGATCACGCGGATGAGCATGATGCGGTTGAACTCGAAGATGGTGCCGTCGCCGAAGATGGCGGGCGGGAAGAACTCGGCGATGGACGGGGCGTGGAAGCCGTCCGAGCTGAACATCTGCTGGATGTAGCTCTTGGACTCTCCCGAGTCGGCGGCTTCAGCGCTGACGACCGCGGCCAGTAGGTTCCCCACGAAGTCTCCTGTGCGAATGGCTTCTTGGGCGCGGACTACCGTCCGGCGCCGTTGACTGGCCGTAAGCCTAACGCATCGAAGGCGGGACTAAGTACCCGGATCCGTGTACGGAATGCGCGCTTTGCGCAGCGTCGCCACGTCGACCACGAGCGACGCCACGATGCCCGTCACGGCGGTCGCCGCGAAGGCGCCGCGATGGAACGATTCGACCCCCTGGAGGACCAGCAGCGCGACGACGATGACGAGCATCTTGCCCAGCCACGAGAACGCCACGATGCCCGCCATCACGTGCGGCGGCTTGCGGTGCCCCACGAGCATCGCGACCTGGGTCGGGATCGCGCCGAGGGCGGCGACGAGGGCGCCGACCAGCGCCCCGACCGCGCCCTGCGGCCCGGCGACGGCCCACGCCACCGCTCCCCCGACGACGGCGATCGCGGCGAGCACGATCGACGTGAGACGGATGGCGCGGCGGTACAGCTGCTCCTCGGCGGTCACTTCTCCTCCTCGGGGCGGGTGACGGGGGACGATGCGGGGGTCGCGCCGGGCGCGGCGGCGACCGCGGGCGCGGTGCCCGGCTCCGCATCGTCCGGGTGGCGCCCCTCGGGCGTGATGCGCTGCAGCGCGAAGACCGCGTGGCCCGCGCGCCGCCACTGGCGCGAGAAGAACCGCGCGAGGCGCGGCGAGAACGTGATGGCGGCGGCGATCGCGATGCCGACGGCGGTCGCGACCGCGGCGCCCCACAGCGGCAGGAAGACCACGGAGATGGTGCCGAAGGACAGCACGGCGGTCCAGATGTAGAGCACCGTGACCGCCCACCGGTGCGAGTGCCCGCGGCGCAGCAGCAGGTGGTGGAGGTGGTGCTTGTCCGGCGAGAACGGCGAGTCGCCGCGCGCGGCGCGCCGGATCACCGCGGCCGTCATGTCGACCAGCGGCACCGCGAGCACCATGATCGGCAGCAGGATCGGGATGAACGCCGGGATGCGCTCGCGCTCGGACACCACGGCCGGGTCGATCTGGCCGGTCACGATGATCGCGGCGGCCGCGAGCATGAGGCCGAGCACCATCGACCCGGAGTCGCCCATGAAGATGCGCGCGGGGTGGACGTTGTGCGGCAGGAAGCCCAGGCACGCGCCCACGAGCAGCGCCACCACGATCGCGGCGAGCGACGAGTAGTCGCCGGGCGAGGCGGAGCGCGCGAGCATGTAGGTGTAGCTGAAGAACGCGAGCCCGCCGATGGCGATCATTCCGGCGGCGAGCCCGTCGAGGCCGTCCACGAAGTTGACCGCGTTCATCGCGATCACCACCACGAAGACCGTGGCGATGAGGGACACGTACGAGCTGCCGATCGTCACGCCCGCGATGGGGACCGTGACGAGCTGGACGCCGCCGGAGGCGAGCACGAGCCCCGCGAGGAACTGGCCCGCGAGCTTCGCCATCCAGTCGAGGTCGAAGATGTCGTCGATCATGCCGAGCGCGCACACGATCGCGGCGGCGCCGAGCACGGCCCACGCCTCGCGTCCGGCCTCGAAGACCGGGAAGAGGAACGGGATCGCTGACGCGACGACGCCGGCGACGGCGAGCCCGAGGAAGATCGCTATCCCGCCGAGGCGCGGGATCGGGGTCGTGTGGACGTCGCGCGCCCGCACCGCGGTGATGGCGCCGACGCGGAACGCGAGGTGGCGCATCGCCGGCGTCGCGACGTACGTGACGAGCGCCGCGATCGCCATGAGGGTGAGGTAGACCTTCACCCGTCGTCACCTGCGACGGCGTCCTCCCCGACGATCTCGACGATGCGGTCGCGGGTGATCCCGCCCTCGCGCACGATGCGCAGGCGGTCGCCCGTCGCGTCGACGATCGTGGAGGCGACGCCGAGCGGGCTGTCGCCCGCGTCGAGGTAGACGGCGACGGACTCGCCGAGCTGCTCCTGCGCGGCCGCCGCGGTGGTCGCGGCCGGCTCGCCGGTGCGGTTCGCGCTGGTGACCGCGAGCGGGCCGGTGCGGGTGAGCAGCGCGAGCGCGGCCTCGTGGTCGGGGACGCGCAGCGCCACGGTGCCGTGGGTCTCCCCCAGGTCCCACGCGAGCGAGGGCTGGGACCGCACGATGACGGTGAGCGCGCCGGGCCAGCACTCCTCCATGAGCGCGCGCGCGGGCGCGGACACCTCGCGCGCGAGGCCGTCGACGGTGCGCACGTTCGGGATGAGCACCGGCGGCGGCATCTGGCGGCCGCGGCCCTTGGCCTCGAGCAGGCGCGCGACGGAGGGCGGGCTGAACGCGTCGGCGCCCACGCCGTAGACGGTGTCGGTCGGGAGGACGATGACGGCGCCGCGGTTGACCGCGTCGACGGCGGCGTCGAGCGACGGCCCCCAGGTCGCGGGGTCGTGGGTGTCGAGGATCACGACGTCAAGTCTCTCAGACGCCTATCCGCGTCGCGACGAGCATGCGGTCGCGTCCGTTGAGGTCGGTGAGCGTGCGCACGTCGCCCCACCACTCCGACGACTCGGCGTACGCGCGCAGGGCCGGGCCCTGCTCGTCGCCGTGCTCCATGATGAGGACGCCGCCGACGCGCAGCAGCCGCTGCGCCTCGTCGAGGATCGCGCGCGGCACCTCGAGGCCGTCGTCGCCGAGGCCGTACAGCGCCTGCGGCGGGTCGTGGTGCGCGACCTCGGGGTCGCGCGGCACCGCGTCGACCGGCACGTACGGCGGGTTGGTCACCACGACGTCCGCGCAGGCGTCGAACTGGCGCAGGCAGTTGCGGGCGTCGCCGTACACCGAGCGCAGCCTGGTGCGGACGTCGGCGGGCTGGGCGCGCGAGTTGAGGCGCAGGTACACCAGCGCCTCCTCGCTCGCCTCGACCATCGCGACCTCGGCCTCGGGCACCTCGGTCGCGACCGAGATGCCGATCGCGCCGGAGCCCGCGCACAGGTCGGTGACCCGCACGGTGCCGCGCATCTCGAGCGCCTCGCGCGCCGCGGCGATGGCGACGCCGGCGACCACCTCGGTCTCGGGCCGCGGGATGAAGACGCCCGGCCCCACCTGCAGCTCGAGCGACCGGAAGTACGCCTTGCCGGTGATGTGCTGGAGCGGCTCGCGGTCGACGCGGCGCGTCACGCGCGCCTCGAGAAGGTCGAGGTCGGCGCCCGGCGGCCACTCGTCGTCGCGCGCGGCGGCGGTGCGGATGTACGACGGCTCGAGGCCCAGCGTGTGGGCGATCAGCACGATCGCGTCGTGGTACGGCGACGGCACCCCCGCCTCGGCGAGGCGCTGGGTGGTCGCGCGTAGACGCGTTCCTACGGTGGGCACGCTCGGATTCTAGGGCCTACTCGGCCGCGGAGAGGCGTGCGGCCTCGTCCGCGTCGATCGCGGACTGGATGACCGGCTGCAGGTCGCCCGCGAGCACCTGGTCGAGGTTGTACGCCTTGTACCCGGTGCGGTGGTCGGCGATGCGGTTCTCGGGGAAGTTGTACGTGCGGATGCGCTCGGAGCGGTCGACCGTGCGGATCTGCGACTTGCGCATGTCCTGGGCCTCGGCCTCGGCGGCCTCCTTCTGCGCCGCGAGGAGGCGGGCGCGCAGGATGCGCAGCGCCGACTCCTTGTTCTGCAGCTGGCTCTTCTCGTTCTGGCAGCTCACCACGATGCCGGTGGGCAGGTGCGTGAGGCGCACCGCCGAGTCCGTGGTGTTGACCGACTGGCCGCCGGGGCCGGACGAGCGGTACACGTCGACGCGCACCTCGTTCATGTCGATCTCGACCTCGGAGACCTCCTCGACCTCCGGGTACACGAGCACGCCGGCGGCGGAGGTGTGGATGCGGCCCTGCGACTCGGTCGCAGGCACGCGCTGCACGCGGTGCACGCCGCCCTCGTACTTGAGCTGGGCCCACACGCCGTCCTCGGGCTCGACGGAGCCGCGCGCCTTCACCGCGACGGAGACGTCCTTGTACCCGCCCATGTCGGTGTGCACGGCCTCGAGGACCTCGGCCTTCCAGCCCTTGGCCTCGGCGAACTTGAGGTACATCTTCAGCAGGTCGCCCGCGAACAGCGCGGACTCCTCGCCGCCCTCACCCGACTTGATCTCGAGGATCACGTCGCGCGCGTCGTCCGGGTCGCGCGGGATTAGGATGCGCCGGAGGTGCTCGGTGGCCTCCTCGACGGCGCCTTCGAGGGCCGGGACCTCCGCGGCCATCTCGGGGTCGAGCTCCGCCAGCTCCCTGGCGGCCTCGAGGTCGTCCTGGGCGGACTTCCAGGAACGATGCGCGGCGACGACGCGGCCGAGCTCCGCGAAGCGACGCCCGAGCGTGCGCGCCCGGCCCCCATCCGCGTGAACGGCGGGGTCGGCGAGCTGCTGCTCGATGTCGGCGTACTCGTCCAGCATGGGCTGGACGGCTGCGAAGGCCTCGGCCACGTCGTCGGGCGCGTTACTTCTTGTTGCCGTAGCGGCGCTCGAAGCGCGCCACGCGACCACCGGTGTCCATGATCTTCTGCTTGCCGGTGTAGAACGGGTGGCAGGCCGAGCAGACCTCGACGCTGATCGCGCCGGACTTCACGGTGGACTTGGTCTCGAACGTGTTACCGCAGGTGCACGTGACAGTGGTGGCCACGTACTCGGGGTGGATGTCCTTCTTCATGATCTCCCTTAGTACGTCACCGGGTCCGGCGCGTATCTCGCGGCGGTGAACCGGCAACCTGGGACCCCGTCCGCAGGCGGGGCCAACGCACTATTCTGCCATGCCTGTCAAGCCGGGCCGAATCCGCGCATCGTCCCCGCCCCCGCCCCCGGCAGCGCGCCCACTCCTGGCAGCGCCCCCGCCCCCGGCAGCGCGCTGCGAGGTGCTCAGTGCCCGATCTGATGCAATTCGAGCACCGAGCACCTCGCAGCACGCTCGCGACGGGGCAGAGCCGCGGCTCCGCCCCGCTCCGACCCAACCTCCGGACCGGGCGCGCGGTCTCCACAGCACGCCCTCGGCCTGCCGGCCTCCACAGACCGTGTCACCCCGCTGCGCGCGAGCCGCCTCCCACGGAAGCCTGCTCGCATGCGCCCGCTGCCCGACCCCGCATCGCGACGCACCGCGATCGGGGACTTCCTCGCCGAGAACCCCCACGCGTACACACGAGACGAGCTTGTCGACGCATGGTCGCGGCGTCAGCTCGATCGCGGCATCCGCGAGGGCACCGTGGCGCGCCTCGCCACGGGCGTCTACTGCGGTGCGACCCGCACGAGCGACCTGACGGTGCGGGGCGAGGCGCTCAACCTGTGGCAACCGACCGGGGCGGTCACCGGCGCGGGCGCGCTGCACCTCTACGACGAGTCCCTGCCGAAGCCCGAACGCCTCGACCTCCTCGTCCCCCACGGCCGTCGCCTCGAGGTGCCGCCGTGGGCCCGGTTGCGTCAGACCGGACCGATCCGCTCGACCACGCGTGCGAACGGCGTCGCGTGCGTTCCCATGGCGCGGGCGCTGCTCGACGCGTGGCGGTACGCGCCCGCGGCCGATCGACGCGACATCCTCTGGGAGGCACTCTGGGCGCGGGTCTGCACATGGCGGCAGCTCAGGCGCGAGCTCGACCGTGCGGCGCGGGTCGCCGGGCGCCGGGACCTCGAGCGCGTCCTGAGCTGGTTCGGATCCGGAGCGACGACCCCGCTGGAGGTGCGGGCCAAGCACGAGACCTTCGCCGACGCGCGGTTCCGCGAGTTCGAGTGGCAGGCACCTCTCGCGCTGCCCTCGCGCCGGGCCGTCCCCGACATGCTGCATCGTCGCGCCATGCTCGCGGTCGAGCTCGACGGCGACCGCGTCCACGCGACGCGCGAGGCACGCGACCGGGATCGCACGCGCCGGACGGACCTCGCCGCCGCGGGCTACGCCGTCGTGGGCTTCGGGTGGAACGACATCACGCGGCGCCCGGCGTGGTGCCGCGAACGCCTGCTCGCCGTCCTGGCGAGCCGGCTCAGCGCGCAGCGAGGTTCTTGATGCCCGAATCCGCCCCGATCGGGCACTGAGCACCTCACAGCAGACTCTTGCAGACACCCGCAGACACCGGCAGACACCGGCACCGTCCCCGCACACACCAGCGCCCCGCGAGGTGCTCGGTGCCCGTTCCACAGGGAATCGGGCACCGAGCACCTCGCGGGGCGCAAGTGGGAGGCGCCGGAGGCGCTACTTCTCCTCGTCCGAGCCCGGCGTGGTCTTGGCGACCTGCATGAGGAACTCGGCGTTGGTGCGGTTCTCCTTGAGCTTGCCCAGGAGCAGCTCGATGGCCTGCTGCTGCTCGAGCGCGGTGAGCACGCGGCGCAGCTTCCACATGACCTTGAGCTCCTCCTGGCTCATGAGGATCTCCTCGCGGCGCGTGCCGGACGCGTTGACGTCGACGGCCGGGAAGATGCGGCGGTCGGCGAGAGTGCGCGAGAGCTTGAGCTCCATGTTGCCGGTGCCCTTGAACTCCTCGAAGATCACCTCGTCGGCCTTCGAGCCGGTCTCCACGAGCGCGGTCGCGAGGATGGTGAGCGAGCCGCCGTTCTCGATGTTGCGCGCGGCGCCGAAGAAGCGCTTGGGCGGGTACAGCGCCGACGAGTCGACGCCGCCCGAGAGGATGCGGCCCGAGGCGGGCGCGGAGATGTTGTACGCGCGCCCGAGGCGCGTGATCGAGTCGAGCAGCACGACGACGTCGTGGCCCATCTCGACGAGGCGCTTGGCGCGCTCGATCGCGAGCTCGGCGACCGTGGTGTGGTCGTCGGCCGGGCGGTCGAAGGTCGAGGCGATGACCTCGCCCTTGACCGTGCGCTGCATGTCCGTGACCTCCTCGGGGCGCTCGTCGACGAGCACGACCATGAGGTGGACCTCGGGGTTGTTCGTGGTGATCGCGTTCGCGATCGACTGCAGCACGAGCGTCTTGCCGGCCTTCGGCGGGGAGACGATGAGGCCGCGCTGGCCCTTGCCGATCGGCGCCACGAGGTCGATGACCCGGTTGGTCATGTTGCGCGGCTCGGTCTCGAGGTGCAGGCGGTGCTGCGGGTACAGCGGCGTGAGGTCACCGAACGCGGGGCGGTGACGCGCCTCGTCCGGGCTCTGGCCGTTGACCTTGTCGACGCCGGCGAGGGCGTTGAACTTCTGGCGCTGGCCGCGCTCGCCCGGGCGGGGCGGGCGCACGGTGCCGGTGATGGCGTCGCCCTTGCGCAGGCCGTACTTCTTGATCTGGTTCATCGACACGTACACGTCCGACTTGCCGGGCAGGTAGCCGGTGGTGCGGATGAACGCGTAGTTGTCGAGGATGTCGACGATGCCGCCGACCGGGGTCAGCTCCTCGTCGTCGCGGATGTCATCGTCGTCGAGCTGCTGGCTCGCGCCCGTGGCGCCCTCGACGACGTCGCGCTCACGCCCGCGACCGCGACCGCGACCACGGCCGCGGCGACGGCGGCTGCCGCGCTCGTCGTCGTCCTGCGCCTGCTGCTGGCGCTGCTGGCCGCGCTGCTCGCCGTCGGCCTGCTCGCCCTGCTGGCGGTCGCCGCGGGGCAGGTCGAGGTTCACGGCCTCCTTGGCGCGGCGCGCGCGGGACTCGGCGTCCTCGGACTCCGACCTGTCGGCCGACGCGGCCTCGGCCTTGTCGCCGCCGGGCAGGTCGAGGCTGACCGCCTCCTTGGCGCGGCGCGCCCGCGACTCCGAGTCCTCCGACTCGGGGGCCGCCTGCGGGGACTCCGCTCGGCGGCGCTGGGGGCGCTGCGCCTTGGGCTTGTCGCCCGCGGCCTTGTCGTTCGCGGGCTTGTCGTTCGCGGGCTTGTCACCTGCGGGCTTGTCGTCGGAGCCGGCGGCCTTGGCGGCGCTCGGCTCCTTGGCGGGCACGACGCCGCCGTTCTTGATGGCCTCGACCAGGTCCTTCTTGCGCATACGGGCGGTGCCGGAGACGCCGAGCTCGGCGGCCAGCGCCTGGAGCTGCGGAAGCTTCATCGCGGAGAGGGTGGCGGTCTGGTCGGGCGCCACGGTCGTGTCTGTCACGTACTGTCCTTTCCTCGCACGAGCCCCTGTGGCTCCAGAAGTGCGAGATCGTCCACGTGGGTACGGCTGACGCGACATCATCGGCAGACGCCTGCAACGTGGATAGCGTTCGTCCGGGGCGCGGTGCGCCGAACCGGGGGAAGCGAAACCAGGCTATCACCGCAGGCTTCCCCGAACAATCACCCCTGGTGGTGATGCGCGTCACGTCGGCGGCACCGGGTGCCGCGGCATCGTCCCTCGTTCCTGTTGCCGCCCGCTTGCGGCGGGCCTAGCCTGCGAGGTGGGGGCGCGCGGGCGTCCCGGGCCCCGCCTTCGAGCCAAGGAGCAGCGCCATGATCGGTCCCGTCGAGATCGTCACCATAGCCTTCGCGGAGAGCCGGTTCGACGGCTCGATCCTCGCGGAGATCAAGAAGCTCGTCGAGACGGGGGTGATCTCGATCGTCGACGCCATCGTGGTCCACAAGAAGGACGACGAGTCCGTCGAGATCCTGGAGCTCGCCGAGATCACCGACGACCCGGAGGTGTCCGCGCTGAGCGAGCTGCTCGCGCGCCTCGACGGGCTCCTCAACGACGAGGACGCGGAGATCCTCGCCGACTCGCTGCCGCCCGGCGCGTCCGCCGCGATCCTGTGCTTCGAGCACTCGTGGGTGGTGCCGCTGCGCGACGCGATCGCCGCCGCCGGCGGCGAGCTGCTCGACACCGTCCGGGTGCCGGGCCCGGTGGTGCAGGAGGTCCTCGACGCGGTGCGCGCCGAGGCGTAGAGAGGAGCGGGACGATGCGCAGGATGGGACGGCCGGGACTGGTCGGGACGATGGCGCGGACGGCGGTCATCGCCGGCACCGCTCAGGCGGTCGGCGGACGCGTGTCGCGCCGCCAGAACCAGCGCTGGAGCGCGCAGGAGCAGCAGGCCCAGCAGGAGCAGTACGCACAGGAGCAGGCCGCCTACCAGCAGCAGCAGTCGCAGGCGCAGGTCGCCGCGATGCAGGCGGAGCTCGCGCAGCTCCAGCAGGCGCAGGCGGCGCCGCAGGTCGCCGCGGCCCCCGCCGCGGGCGGCACCGACCTCATGGGCGAGCTGCAGAAGCTCGCGCAGATGAAGGAGGCGGGCATCCTCTCGGACGCCGAGTTCGCGGCCGCCAAGGCGAAGCTCCTCGGGTGACCACCCCCGCGTCGACACCACGCGAGTCGCGCCGCGGCGCGAAGCTCAACTCTGTCGACTATATGCGGGAGGCGGTCCTCTTCGAGGGCGAGCGGGTCCGCGCGCAGCACACCCGCTTCTGGCTGCTGCTCATCCTCGCGTCGATCATCGCGACCGCGGGCGTGGTCGCGGACTCGACCGCGACGGTCATCGGCGCGATGATCGTCGCCCCGCTCATGCGGCCGATCCAGGGCACGATGCTGTCGACCGTGCTGGGCGACCACCGCAACCTCGTGCGGTCGATGTGGCTGATGATCGCGGGCGCCCTCGCGGCGATCGGCGTGGGCTTCGTGATCGGGCTCATCGTGATCCAGCCGATCACGGCGGCGACGAACGCGCAGGTTGCCGCCCGCGTCTCCCCCGGCGTCGTCGACCTCCTCGCGGCGCTCGCCACCGGCGTGGTCGGCTCGATCGCGCTGCTGCGCTCCGACATCTCCGACACCCTGCCCGGCGTCGCGATCGCGATCTCGCTCGTGCCGCCGCTCGTGGTGGTCGGGCTCACCTTCGAGTCGGGCGCGTGGTCGCAGGGCCTCGGCGCGCTGCTGCTCTTCGTCACGAACGTCGCGGCGATCCTCGCGACCGGGTCCGTGGTGATGGCGATCTACGGCTTCGCGAACGTCCGGATCGAGATGGCCGAGGACAAGGAGGCCGAGCGGCGCCGCCGCGCGCGCTCGTACCTCACGACGATCGTGCTCGTCGTCATCGTCGCGGTGCCGCTGTCGTACTCGACCGCGCACACCATCGAGTCGCGCTCGCGCATGGGCCGCGTGACGTCCTTCGTCGACGACGCGACGCAGGGCACGCGCTGGGACCTCGTGTCCGTCACGCCGCGCGAGGCCGGCCGCATCCACGTCATCGTGAAGGGCCAGCCGCCCCTGCCGGACATGGAGAAGGTGTACCAGGCGATGGAGGACGACGGGCTGGACACCACGCTCATCGAGATCGAGCTGGTGCCCACCTACACGTTCGACTCCGAGCACCTCGAGACCCCCGAGACCTGAGCCGGGCGGCAGGCCTCGGGCGGCTCCTCAGGCGGCGACGGGGAACTCGATGCGGGTGCGCAGCTCGTCCTGCGGCGTCACGTCGGGGTCGTCGACGTAGATCTCGCGCGGGCCGCCGGCGAGCCGGAGGCCGCGCTCGCCGATCGCCGCCGCGATCGCGCCGTAGGTGGCACCGAGCTCGGCGTACGGTCCCACGTGCGTCGCGGTCGCGACCATGCCGCCGGGCAGCGTCTGCACGTCGACGCCGTCGAGCTCGGCGACGTCGGGATCGATGGGCACCGCGATGACCATGAGGAGCGGCTGCCCCTCGACCATCGACTCGGGGTACCACGCGAGCGGCGGTCCCGCGGGGGTGAGCCCGCGGCTGTCGATCGCCGTCATGACGGCGCCGAAGGCCTCCGCCATCGCGGGCCCGATCTCCTCGACCGGCGTCCGCCGGGTCACGGATGCCACCGGCATCGGCTCCACCTCGACGACCTCGAGCTCCATGCGCGCCTCCCGCGCGGGCGACCCACGGCGGACCGGAACCGCGCTCCACGCCAGCCTACGACCGGCGGCGAGGCGACGCGCGTCAGCCCCGGTCGACCCCCAAATCGTCCAGCTCCTCGCCCCGGTGCGGCGGGGCGCCGGGGTGCGGCACCGACGGGTCGTCGAAGACGGTGGCGAGCTCGCCGGTGGTGGGGTCGACCGGGTCGATCGGCGGCTCCACCTCCTCGAGCGGCGCCGCGAACTGCGCCTCGTACAGGCGCGCGTACGCGCCCTTGGCCGCGAGCAACTGGTGGTGGTTCCCCTGCTCGACGATCGCCCCGTTCTCCATCACGAGGATGAGGTCAGCGTCGCGGATCGTGGACAGGCGGTGCGCGATGACGAAGGCCGTGCGGTCCTTGCGCAGCTCCGCCATCGCGCGCTGGACGAGCAGCTCGGTGCGGGTGTCGACCGAGCTGGTCGCCTCGTCGAGGATGAGCACCTGCGGCCGCGCGACGAACGCGCGCGCGATGGTGACGAGCTGGCGCTCGCCCGCGGACAGGTTGGTCGCGTCGTCGTCGAGCACGGTGTCGTAGCCGTCGGGCAGCGAGTGCACGAAGCGGTCGACGTAGGCGGCGCGCGCGGCGTCGAGGATCTCGTCCTCCGTCGCTCCCGGGCGTCCGTACGCGATGTTGTCGCGGATGGTGCCGCCGAACAGCCACGTGTCCTGGAGCACCATGCCTGTGCGCGAGCGCAGGTCCTGGCGGGACATCTGCGCGATGTCCGTGCCGTCGAGCGTGATGCGCCCGCCCTCGAGCTCGTAGAACCGCATGATGAGGTTGACCAGCGTGGTCTTGCCGGCGCCCGTGGGGCCCACGATCGCGACCGTGCGCCCGGGCTCGACCGTGAGGTCGAGGTCGTCGATGAGCGGCTTGTCCTGCACGTAGCGGAAGGACACGTCCTCGAACACGAGGCGGCCGTGGTCGTCCGCGGGCGTCGCGGCGGGGTCCGCGTCCGCGCCCTGCTCGTCGGCGTCGAGCAGCTCGAACACGCGCTCGGCGGACGCGACGCCCGACTGCAGCAGGTTCGCCATCGAGCCCAGCTGGCTGATGGGCTGCTGGAACTGGCGCGAGTACTGGATGAAGGCCTGGACGTCGCCGAGCGTCATGGTGCCGCTCGCGACGCGCAGCCCGCCGATGACGGCGATGGCGACGTAGACGAGGTTCCCGATGAACATCGCGCTCGGCATGATGATGCCGGAGATGAACTGGGCCCCGAAGCTCGCCTCGTACAGCTCCTCGTTCTTGCGGGCGAACTCGGCCTGCGACTCGCGCTTGCGCCCGAACACCTTGACGAGCCCGTGGCCGGTGTAGCCCTCCTCGATCTGGGAGTTGAGGTCGCCGGTGTGCTTCCACTGCGCGACGAACTTGGGCTGCGAGCGCTTCGCGATCTGGGCCACGAGCACCGCGGTGAGCGGGATCGACACCAACGCGACGAGCGCGAGCTCCCACGAGATCGAGAACATCATGCCGAGGATGCCGATCACGGTGAGGAGCGAGATGAACAGCTGGCTGAGCGTCTGCTGGAGCGTCTGCGAGATGTTGTCGATGTCGTTGGTGACGCGGCTCAGCAGGTCGCCACGCTGGTGGCGGTCGAAGTAGCTGAGCGGCAGGCGGTGGATCTTCTGCTCGACGCTCTCGCGGAGCCGGAACACGGTGCGCTGGGTGACGCCGTTGAGCAGGAAGCCCTGGAGCAGGCCCAGGATCGCCGAGCCGATGTAGATGACGACGACCCACAGCAGGATGCCGTGGAGCTTGGGGAAGTCGACGCCGCCGGCGAGGAAGCCCTCGAAGATCACGGTGGTCGCGTTGCCCAGGATCTTGGGGCCGACGACGGACAGGGCGACGGACCCGGCGCCCAGGACGACGACCACGATCACGAGCGCCATCTCGGGCTTGAGCAGCCCGGCGAGCCGCTTGCCCGACTCCTTGAAGTTCGACGCCTTCTCGGTGGGGGCGCCCATGCCGGGGCCCATGGGGCCGCCGTGCTGGCGCTGCGGGGGACGGTTCTTGGTCTCGGTGCGCTCGCTCATCAGGCCACCTCCTCCGCTCGCAGCTGGGTACTGACGATCTCCTGGTACGTGGGCGACGTCTCCAGGAGCTCGGCGTGCGTGCCGCGGTCGACGATGCGCCCGTCCTCCATCACCAGGATCTGGTCCGCGTCGACGATGCTCGAGACGCGCTGGGCGACGACGATCACGGTCGCGTCCGTGACGTCGCGGTCGAGGGCGGCGCGCAGGCGCGCGTCGGTCGCGGTGTCGAGCGCGCTGAACGAGTCGTCGAACACCAGCACGTCCGGCTGCCGCACCAGGGCGCGGGCGATGGACAGGCGCTGGCGCTGGCCGCCCGAGACGGTGGTGCCGCCCTGCGCGACGGGGGTGTCGAGCTGCTCGGGCATGGCCCGCACGAAGTCCTCGCCCTGGGCGATCGCGAGCGCCTCCCACAGCTCCTCGTCGGTGGCCTCCTCGCGGCCGTACCGGAGGTTGCTCGCCACGGTCCCCGCGAAGAGGTACGGGCGCTGCGGCACCACGCCGATGCGCGACCACAGGGACTCGAGGCGCGCGCCGCGCACGTCGACGCCGCCGACGAGGACGGAGCCGCCGGTCGCGTCGTACAGCCGCGGGATGAGGTTGACCAGGGTGGTCTTGCCCGCGCCGGTCGAGCCGATGATGGCGGTCGTGGTGCCGCGGCGCGCGGTGAACGAGATGTCGGCGAGCACCGGCTGCTCGGCGCCCGGGTACGTGAAGGTGACGTTGTCGAAGACCACGTCGCCGGTCGAGGGGACCTCGACCGCCGCATCGGCCTCCGTCACGGTCGACCGGGTCGCGAGCACCTCGCCGATGCGGTCCGCGGACACGGACGCGCGGGGCACGAGCACGAACAGGAACGTCGCCATGAGCACGGAGAACAGGATCTGGATGAGGTAGCTGAGGAACGCGGTGAGCGCGCCGACCTGCATCTCGCCCGAGTCGATGCGGTAGCCGCCGAACCAGATCACCGCGGCGGAGCCGAGGTTCACGACGAGCAGCACGAGCGGGAACATCGCGGCCATGAGGCGCCCGGCCTTGAGGGCGGACTCGGTGACGAGGTCGTTGGCCTCGGCGAAGCGCGTCTCCTCGACGGGCTCGCGGACGAAGGCGCGGATCACGCGGATGCCCGTGAGCTGCTCGCGCAGCACGCGGTTGATGCCGTCGATGCGGGTCTGCATGCGGCGGAAGTGGGGCACCATGCGCCACACGATGAGCAGCACGATGACGAGCAGCAACGGGATCGCGACCGCCATGATCCACGACAGCTCGGGGTCCTGGTCGATCGCGAGGATGACGCCGCCGATGAGCGTGAACGGCGTCGTCATGAGCATGGTGCAGGTCATGAGGACGAGCATCTGGACCTGCTGGACGTCGTTGCTCGTGCGGGTGATGAGCGACGGGGCGCCGAAGCGCTGGACCTCGGCCTCGGAGAACGACCCGACGCGCCCGAAGATGTCGCGGCGGAGGTCGCGGCCCACGCGCATCGCGAGCTTGGCGCCGAAGTACACGGCCGTGATGGTGACGGCGACGCCCACGAACGACAGCGCGAGCATCCAGCCGCCCATGCGCCAGATGTAGCCGGTGTCGCCGGTGGCCACGCCCTTGTCGATGATGTCGGCGTTGAGCGTGGGCAGGTACAGGTTCACCATCGCTTGCGCGAACTGGAACACGACGACGCCCACGAGGAGGCGCCAGTACGGCCTGACCGAGCTCACCAGGAGCTTCCAGAGCATGGGATCAGTCCCCTTCCTTGGCGATGCCGCGCAGGATGAAGTCGGCGAGCTCGGACGGGTCCGAGGTGCCTCCGTTGGTGAGGAACGGCATCGTGGTGCCGAACACCAGGATGCGCAGATAGTCGACGGCTGTCGCGACGGGGACGCGCAGCCGGTGCGCGTCGGGCTCGAGCAGGCGGGCCACGACGCCGGTGGTCTCCCCGAGCGGCGGATTGCGGTGCGGGTGGTCCTCGCCCGCGCGGTGACGGGCGTGGTCGCGCGGGCCGAGCGCCGTCATGAAGCGCACGACGGCCGACACACGCCGGTGCATGAGGGAGACGACGCGCTCGATCTTGTCGTCGAGCGGGAGCGCCGCGTCGATCGCGTCGAGGTCGGCGAGCAGCTCGGTGGGGTCCATCACGCGGGTGATCGCGGCATCGATGAGCTCGGTCTTGTCCGCGAAGGCGCGGAAGACGGTGCCCTCCGCGATGCCGGCGGCGTCCGCGATCTCGCGCGTGGTGACCTCGGCGCCGCGCTCGAGGATGAGCGGGATCGCGGCGTCGACGATCGAGGCGCGTCGCTGATCGGGGGCCATGGGGGCCGCCCGCCGGGTCCGGGTGGTCACCGGCTCACCCTAAGTGAGTGAGCACTCACTCCGCAAGCGGGGAGGCGTCTCCGGCGGCGGGTGCGGCACCGCCGCCCTCGTCCGCGCGAGCGGCGAGGCTGCGGGCGAACGTGACCGTCGCCTCGTCCCCGCCCACGGGCGCGAAGCCCACCCGCGGGTAGAACGCCTGGGCGCCCGCGTTGGCGCGCTCGGCGACGAGGTGGACGCCGGGCACGCCGCGCCCCGCGAGGAGGCGGCAGGCCGCGTCGACGAGGGCGCGCCCCGCTCCCCTGCCCTGCTGGTCGGGCAGGAGGTCGATGTGGAGGTGGGCGGGGTAGGCGGCGAGCTGCGGGATCAGCATGCGGCCGGGATCCGCGGCCGACGGCAGCAGCCACGCGTCGTCGGGAGTGCGCTCGGCGTGGGTCGGGCCGACGCGCGGCCACCACTCGTCGACGAACCACCGCTGGAACGCCCCGGTGTCGGACGTGCCGAGCACGTAGCCGCGGGCCTCGCCGCCGTCGTCCCACACGAGGCAGAAGCCGCCGGGGCCGTGGAGGTACGGCGTCGCGTAGACGTCCGTGAGGACCGTGTCGTCGCCGAAGCGGCCCGTCGCATCGTCCCCTTGCGCGCCCGTGAGGAGGCAGATGCGCGCGATCGCAGCGTGGTCCGCGGCGGTCGAGGGGCGGATCATGGCGACTCCTCGGCACGCTCGAGGCGCGCGATCAGCAGCGCCAGGGCGCTCGCGAGGACCACACCCACCACCGTGAGGCCGATCCGCTGCAGGGCGGCGTCCCACGCGCCGGCCGTCGACGCGGCGCCGGCCAGGAGGACGATGACGGCCGCGGTGAACGCCGCGCCGCGGATCTCGTCCTTGGCGATGCTCCACGCCAGCCCGCCCACCGCGGCGGCCACCGCGAGCGCGATCGCCAGCCACGTCGGCAGCACCGACGCGAGCACCGCGCCGACGAGCGTGCCGACCACCGTGCCGACCACCCTGCGCCGCGCGCGCGCCGTGGTCTCGCCGCGGACGGGCACCAGGACCGCGCTGAGGGCGACCACGAGCCACAGGGCGTGCGCGAGCTCGAGCGCGCGCCCGATCCCGATCGCAATCCCCGAGCCGGCGGCCAGGGCGGCCACGTAGGCGATGGTGGTGCGCCGCGGCAGCGCCGCCGCAGGAAGCTTCGCGAGCCCGAGCGCCGCGAGCGCGAGCGGCACCGCGACGGCGGCCGCCGCGACGCCGGCCGCCGCGGCCCATGGGCCGATGTCGGCGGCGACGGTGCCGGCAACCGCGAGCACCACCGGCGCCGTGCCGGTCACCGGGCCGTAGCGGAGCACGACGGGGTACGTCACGACGGCCGAGGCCGCCGTCAGGAGGCCCAGCACCAGCGCATCGTCCCGCGCGAGGGTCGCGCCCGCGGCCAGGACGGCGATCGCGACGCCGAGCGCGATCGCGTGCCACCGCGGCCCGCTCATCAGCGAGACCATCACGACGGTGAGACCGCCCAGCGCCGCACCGACGCCGGCGCCGACCCCGGCCACCACGCCGACCGCCACCGCCACCGCGACGAGGACCGCCACGACGACGCCTGCCAGCCGCAACGCCTTCCCGGGCGGCAGGATCGCCGCTCTTCCTGATCCCATGCGACGAGCCTAGGGGCACGCCCGTAGGCTCGTGCCGTGATCGTTGCAGCAGATCTCATCGACATGCCCCAGTGGATCTACGTGGCCGCCGTGTTCATCGGCGCGCTCGGCGGAGCGATCCGCGCCGGAGAGGACGAGCACACGGACCTCGTCGGGGTCCTGACGCTCTCCGCCGCCATGGGCTTCGGCGGCGCGATCATCCGCGACGTCCTGCTCGGGCGTCTCCCCCCGCAGTCGCTGCGCGACCCGTCGTACTTCGTCGCCGCCGGCGTCGCGGCGGGCATCGGGATGCTGTTCCTGTACTACCTCCGCAAGCTCGGCCAGCTGCTGTGGTGGCTCGACTCGATCATCATCGGCGTGTTCGCCGTCGTCGGCGTCAACACCGCTCTGCTCACCGGCGTCCGCTGGCTCCCGGCGATCGTCATCGGCATGATCGCCTCCGTCGGGGGGCTGATGCTGTGCGACGTGCTCCAAGGACGGCCGTCGTCGATCATGTACATGGGCCCGCCGAACGCCGTCGCCGGCCTCGGCGCCGGCGTCGCGTACGTGTTGCTCGCCCGGCCGACGGAACCGATCGTCACGCTCGTGCTCTCGACCGCCGTCGCCGTGCTGATCCGGCTGTCCGGGCAGGTGTTCCACGTGAGCGTGCCGCAGCCCCGCAAGCACGCGTACGAGCTCAAGATGCGGCGCGCGTTCCGGGTCGCACGCAAGGAGGGCACGCTCCCCGAGGGCATCGGCGAGCTTAGCCCCGCCACCGGCTCCCTCGCCGCGGTGACGCTCGCGCATCCGCAGCCGACCGCCGAGCCCGAGGTATGGGACGAGACCGACGATGCCGCGGACGCGGGCGCGGCCACCGAGACCCTGGTCATCGACGAGTACGGACCCGGGCTGGGGCACGCCTCGCCGTCGCAGGAGTGGGCCGCGGCCGTGGAGGCGGAGGACTCCGAGGAGCCCAAGGAGGACGGGACGGCCTAGCTAGAGCCGCACCCCGGTCGCGCCGGTCACCCGCTCGCGGGTGTGGATGCAGTGCCAGCGGTCGCCGCCGATGCCCTCGGCCCAGGTCAGCAGGCCGCTCTCCAGGCCCTCGGCCTGCAGCCCGGTGCCGAGCACCAGCACCGAGGGGCCGGCGCCGGAGACCACGGCCGCGAGCCCGCGCGCGCGCAGCTCGCGGACCATCGACGTCGCGGGCCCGAGCACGTCGGCCCGGTACGTCTGGTGGAGCTTGTCCTCGGTCGCGGCGAAGAGGTCCTCGGGGCGTCCGGCAAGCGAGTTCACGAGCAGCGCGGCGCGGCCGACGTTGAACGCCGCGTCCACGTGCGGCACCTTGGGAGGCAGGACCGCACGCGCCTCCTTGGTCGGCAGCGTCGAGCCGGGCACCAGCACCGCGGTCTCGATCTCGTCGGACACGAGGAGCGGGCGCGCGTGCACGCCCGACGCGTCCTTCCACGCCACCGTCGCGCCGCCGTAGATCGCGGGCGCGGCGTTGTCGGGGTGCCCCTCGAACGCGTTCGCGAGCCGCAGCACCTCCTCGGCCGGCAGCGCCTCGGGCTCCGCGATGAGCGAGCGCGCCGCGACGATGCCCGCCACGACGGCCGCCGCGGACGAGCCGAGGCCGCGGCCGTGCGGGATGCGGTTGACCGCGCGGATGTGCAGCCCGGTCTGCGAGGCGCCCACGTGGTCGAGCGCCGCGCGCAGCGCCTGCACCACGAGGTGGTTCTCGTCGCGCGGCAGCGACGCCGCGCCCTCGCCCTCGATCTCGACCTCCACGGAGGACGATGCGACGGCCCGCACCTCGAGGTCGTCGACCAGGCCCAGCGCCATGCCGAGCGCGTCGAAGCCGGGACCGAGATTGCCCGCGGTCGCGGGCACGGACACGCGGACGTGGTCCGCGGCGAGCCGCATCGCCATGGCGGCTACAGGCCGAGCGCCGCCGCGGCGGCCTCGACGTCGACGGGGATGACCGTCGGGTCGACCTCGCGGTCGCCCAGCGCGGTCGCGGTGTCCTTGAGCCCGTTGCCCGTCACGGTGCACGTGATGGTCGCGCCGCGCGGCACCTCGCCCAGCGCGGCCGCCGCGAGCAGGCCCGCGATCGGCGCCGCGGAGGCGGGCTCGACGAACACGCCGACGTCCGCGGCCAGGCGCGCCTGCGCGGACAGGATCTGGGCGTCGGAGACGGCGCGGATCCAGCCGCCGGACTCGTCGCGCGCGTTGATCGCGAGGTCCCACGAGGCGGGCTTGCCGATGCGGATCGCGGTCGCGACCGTCTCGGGGTCCTTGATGGGGTGGCCCGCGACGAACGGCGCGGCGCCGGCCGCCTGGACGCCCCAGATGCGCGGCGTGCGCGAGGCGATGCCGGCCTCGGCGTACTCGGTGAAGCCCATCCAGTACGCGGAGATGTTGCCCGCGTTGCCGACGGGGAGCATGTGGATGTCGGGGGCGTCGCCCAGCTGGTCGACGATCTCGAAGGCCCCGGTCTTCTGTCCCTGGAGGCGGTACGGGTTGACCGAGTTCACGAGCGCGATCGGGTAGTTCTCGGACAGCTCGCGCACGATGTCGAGGCACTCGTCGAAGTTGCCGTCGACCTGCACCAGGTCCGCGCCGTGCACGATGGCCTGCGCCATCTTGCCGGCCGCGATCTTGCCCTGCGGGATCATCACGACGCAGCGCAGGCCCGCGTGCGCGGCGTACGCCGCGGCGGAGGCGGAGGTGTTGCCGGTCGACGCGCACACCACGGTGTGGTCGCCGTCCTTGACGACCTGCGTGATCGCGGAGGTCATGCCGCGGTCCTTGAAGGAGCCGGTCGGGTTCATGCCCTCGACCTTGACGAAGACCTCGGCGCCGACCTCGGCGGAGATCGACTGGGCGTGCACGAGCGGCGTGCCGCCCTCGCCCAGGGAGACGATGCGGTCGCCCTCCTCGAACGGCATGCGGTCCAGGTACTCGCGGACGATGCCGCCCCACACGTGCGCCACTACTCCCCCTCGATCCTCAGCACGGACTTCACCTCGGCGACCGCGTCGCTCGCGCGCAGGTCCGCCACCGTCGCGCGCAGGTCGCGCTCGGGCGCCGCGTACGTCGACAGGATCAGCCCCGCGTGCGTCTGCCCCGGCACCTGCCGGACGATCTCGATGCCCACGCCGTGCTTCTGGAACACGGTCGCGACCGCCGCGAGCACGCCGGGGCGGTCCTCGACCGCCATCCGCACCGAGTAGCGCGTGAGCGCGGCGTCCATCGGCAGCACCTCGTGCACCGCGTAGTTCGACTCGCGCGGGCCCTTGCCGCCGATCGCCTTGTGGCGCGCGACGGACACGATGTCGCCGAGCACGGCGGACGCGGTGGGCGTGCCGCCGGCGCCCTGGCCGTAGAACATCAGCCCGCCCGCGGACTCGGCCTCGATGAAGACCGCGTTGAACGCGCCGTGGACGCCCGCGAGCGGGTGGTCCTCGGACACGAGCGCCGGGTGGACGCGCACGGTGACGCCGCCCTCGGTGCGCTCGGCGATCGCGAGCAGCTTGATGACCTGGTGCGTCTCGCGCGCCGCGATCACGTCGTCCGCGGTGACGGCGGAGATGCCCTCGCAGTAGACGTCGGACAGCGCGACCCGCTGGTGGAACGCGAGGGACGCGAGGATCGCGGCCTTGGCCGCCGCATCGTGCCCCTCGACGTCCGCGGTCGGGTCGGCCTCGGCGTAGCCGAGCTCCTGCGCCTGCTTGAGCGCGACGTCGTAGGACAGCCCGCGCCGCGTCATCTCGTCGAGGATGTAGTTGGTGGTGCCGTTGACGATGCCGAGGATGCGCGTGATGTGGTCGCCCGCGAGCGACTCGCGCACGGGCCGGACGAGCGGGATCGCGCCGGCGACGGCGGCCTCGAAGTAGAGGTCCACGTTCGCGGCGTCGGCGGCCTCGTACAGCTCGGGGCCGTGGGCCGCGACGAGGGCCTTGTTCGCGGTGACGACGGAGGCGCCGCCCGCGATGGCCTCGAGGATGAGCGTGCGGGCCGGCTCGATGCCGCCCATGAGCTCGACCACCACGTCGGCGTCCGCGACGAGCGCGGAGGCGTCGGACGTGAGGAGCTCGCGCGGCACGTGGGGGCCGCGGTCCTTGGACGTGTCGCGCACGTGGATGCCGATGATCTCGAGCGGCGCGCCCACGCGCGCGGCGAGGTCCTCGGCCTCCTGCGTCAGCAGGCGCACGACCTCCGAGCCGACGGTTCCGGGGCCGAGGATGGCGACCTTGACGGGGGTGAGGGGGCTGGGCACGGCTCCCACTTTAGCGTGAGGGCAGGCACGTCCCGGGCGGCCCGGGCGGAGGGACGATGCGGCGGCCGGGCGGTCCGGACCTCGTCACCGGGAGTCGTACTCGAGCCGCGCGCGGTCGATGTCCGGCACGGCCCCCTCGAGCACGTCCGCGAGCCCGCGCAGGCCGTCCGCCACGCGCGCCCCGAGCGGGGTGAGCGCGTAGTCGACCCGCGGCGGGATGGTGCCGGCGACGTCGCGGGTGAGCAGGCCGTCGCGCTCGAGACCGCGCAGCGACTGGGCGAGCATCCGCTCGCTCACGCCCTCGACGCGACGCCGCAGCTCGCCGAAGCGGTGCGGCCCCTCCGCGAGCGCGAGCAGCACCAGCGACGACCAGCGCGAGGTGACGTCCTCGAACGCGGCGCGCGACGTGCAGGCGCGCGCGAAGACGTCCGTCACCAGCGCCGGCGACGGATCGAGAGCCTCGGGGTCGTCCACACCCCCACTGTACGACCGGCCCGTCACCAACAGACGGAATAGGGGGTACTTACTTATCGTTAGTGTTCGCGGAAGGCGCGGCAACGGGCCCCGCCGCCGAACGGAAGGACCTCCCCATGACCACCTACGCCGTCACCGGCGCCAGCGGCCACCTCGGCCGGCTCATCGTCGAGAGCCTCCTCTCCCGCGGCGCCGCCCCCGCCGACGTGATCGCGATCGCCCGCACGACCGCCAAGGTCGAGGACCTGGCCGAGCGCGGCGTCACAGTGCGCTTCGGCGACTACACGGACGGCGCGTCGCTCGACGCGGCGCTCGCGGGCGTCGACCGCCTCGCGCTGGTGTCCGGCTCCGAGGTGGGACAGCGCGTCGCGCAGCACCGGGCGGTCATCGACGCCGCCGAGCGCGCCGGCGTCTCGCGCCTGGTGTACACGTCGATCCTGGGCGCCGACACCACGAGCAACCCCCTCGCGGCGGAGCACCTCGCGACCGAGGAGGCGCTCGCCGCCTCGTCGATCCCCGCGACCGTGCTGCGCAACGGCTGGTACCTCGAGAACTACACCGGCCAGCTCGCGACCTACGCGGAGACCGGCACGGTGCTGGGCGCGACCGGCGGCGCGACGATCGCGGCGGCCTCACGCGCCGACTACGCGGAGGCGGCCGCCGTCGCCCTGCTGCAGGACACCGAGGGCGAGGTCTACGAGCTCGGCGGCACCCGCTTCACGCTCGCCGACCTGGCCGCCGAGGCCGCGACCGCGACCGGCGCGCAGATCGCGCACTCGGACGTCTCGGTCGAGCGGCTCGCGACCACCTTCGAGGAGGTGGGCATGGACCCGGGCGCGGCGCGCTTCTGGGCCGCGATCGACGCCTCGATCGCCAAGGGCGAGCTCGACACGACCAGCACCGCGCTCGCCGACCTCATCGGCCGGCCCACGACCCCGCTCGCCGACGCGGTCGCGGCGGCCGCGCGCGGCTGATCCCGCTCCCCGGCGCCGGCCGGGTCCGTCGCGCCGCCTAGAGGTACCTCGCCTCGTCGCCGCCCTCGTCCTCGGGGCCGTCGTCGAGGGGCTCGACGGGCCCGTCCGCGGGCGCCTCCTCGTCGATCTCGTCCTCGGGGTCCACGGAGCTGTCGTACTCCGTCGACTCCGCCTCGCGCTCGCGCTCGACCTCGGCGGCCAGCTCGACCAGCGCCTCGGTGTCCGCGTCGTACTGCTCGGTCATCACGCACCTCCTTGGGCTCCCGGTCAGTGCTCCCGGTTCGCGAGGGCCTCGTCGCCCTCCCTCGGGTGAACGCGCGCGGGGCGCCGGGACGTTCCTGCGCGCCGGCCTCGGACGAGGCTCAGTCGCTGTGCCGCTCGATCGGGTGGAGGATCTCCATCTCGACCGCGGCGGGCGGGATCACGTCGCCCGCGTCGTCGTCGGGCATCTCGTCCCATTCGCTCGTCGGCGCGGGGTCGAAGACACCGAGGTGGGGCTTGTCCTGACCGGTGGGCATGGCGGCTCCCTTCGTCGCTGGCGGGGACTCCCCACCAGTCAACCGCGCATCCCTCGGGCGCGCGAGGCGAGCGACGATGCGGCTCCTCAGTCGGGCGCGACGTCCCAGCTGAAGAGGTCCTCGAGGGTGTCGCGACGGACCAGCAGCTCGGCCTCGCCGTCGCGCACCGCGACCACGGCGGGGCGGAGAACGGAGTTGTAGTTCGAGGCCATCACGCGGCCGTACGCGCCGGTCGCGGGCACCGCGAGCAGGTCGCCGCGGGCGGTGTCGTGCGGCAGGTCGACGTCGCGCACGACGATATCGCCGCTCTCGCAGTGCTTGCCGACCACGCGGCTCAGCGCCGGCTCCGCGTCGGACAGCCGCGACGCGACGGTCGCCGTGTACTCGGCCTCGTACGTGATGGTGCGCATGTTGTCGCTCATGCCGCCGTCGACCGCGACGTACTGGCGCTCGCCGCCCTCGTCGAGGTCCACGCGCTTGACGACCCCGACCCGGTAGAGGGTCATGCCCGCCGGCCCGGCGATGGCCCGGCCGGGCTCGATCGACAGGTGCGGCCACGAGCCGCCGACCTTCTCGACGGCGGCGGCCACGGCCTCGGCCATGCCGGCCGCCGCGTCCTGCGGGGTGAGCTCCTCGCCGTGCGGCGTGTAGCGGATCGCGTAGCCGCCGCCGAGGTCCACCTCGGGCAGGTCGACGCCGACCTCGGCGCGGAACGCCGCGCGCAGGCCCAGCATCCGCTCCGCGCTCTCCTGGAAGGCCGCGAGCGACAGGATCTGGCTGCCGATGTGCGTGTGGATGCCGCGCAGGTCGATGCCCTCAGCGTCGTGGCACTCGACCAGCGCCTCGAAGGCGGCGCCGGCCGCGAGCGACAGCCCGAACTTCTGGTCCTCGTGCGAGGTCGCGATGTACTCGTGGCCGCCTGCGTGGACGCCGGTGGTGACGCGCACGAGCACGGGCGCGACCGTGCCCATCTCGCGGGCGATCGCGTCGAGCGTCTCGATCTCGGTGAACGAGTCGACGATGATGCGGCCCACGCCCACCTCGAGCGCGCGGCGCAGCTCCGCGTCCGACTTGTTGTTGCCGTGGAGGCCGATGTGCGAGGCGGGCATGCCGCCGCGCAGCGCGAGCTCGAGCTCGCCGCCGGACGCGACGTCCATGCACAGGTCCTCGGCGCGCATCCAGCGCGCGACCTTGGACGACAGGAACGCCTTGGACGCGTAGTACACGTCCACCTTGGCGCCGTGCCGGCCGAACGCGGTGGTGAAGGAGTCGCGGAACGCGGCGGCGCGCGCCCGCATGTCCTCCTCGTCGACCACGTACAGCGGCGTGCCGAAGCGCCCGGCGAGCTCGCGCACGTCGACGCCGCCCACGGACAGGGCGCCGTCCTCGCCGCGCGTGACGGTCCTCGAGAACACGGCGGCGGTCATCATCACATCCTCTCGGGGGCGGAGACGCCGAGCAGGTGCAGGCCGTTGCGCAGCACCTGGCCGGTCGCATCGTTCACCCACAGACGGGTGCGGTGGAGGTCGGTGACCTCCTCGTCGCCCTGCGGGGTGACGCGGGTGCGGTCGTACCACTGGTTGAACGCGGCGGCGACGTCCTCGAGGTAGCGCGCGACGCGGTGCTGCTCGCGGAACTCGACGGCCTGCGCGACGACGCGCGGGAACTCGCCGAGGATGCCGAGGAGCTTGGCCTCGGACTCGTGCGTGAGCAGCGACGGGTCGAAGCCGTCCTCGCGGCGGATGCCGTACTCGGCGGCGTTGCGGGCGACGCCGGCCGTGCGGGCGTGCGCGTACTGGACGTAGAACACCGGGTTCGCGTTCGACTGCGACGCGAGCAGGTCGAGGTCGACGTCGATCGGGGTGTCCGCGCTGGAGCGGGCCAGCGCGTAGCGGGCGGCGTCGACGCCGACGGCCTCGACGAGGTCCTCGATCGTCACGACGGTGCCCGCGCGCTTGGACATGCGGACCGGCTTGCCGTCCTTGACGAGGTTGACCAGCTGGCCGATCTTCACCTCGACGGTGTCGGCGTCGTCACCGAAGGCAGCCGCGGCCGCCTTGAGGCGCGCGATGTAGCCGTGGTGGTCCGCGCCGAGCAGGTAGATGCACAGGTCCGCGCCGCGGTGGCGCTTGTCCTTGAAGTACGCGAGGTCGCCCGCGATGTACGCCGGTCGGCCGTCGGACTTGATGACGACGCGGTCCTTGTCGTCGCCGTAGTCGGTCGAGCGGAGCCACCAGGCGCCGTCCTTCTCGTACAGCGCACCGGTGGACTTCAGCTGCTCGATCGCCTTGTCGACGGCGCCCGAGTGGTGCAGCGAGTCCTCGTGGAAGTAGACGTCGAAGTCGACGCCGAACGCGTGGAGCTGGTCCTTGATCTGCTGGAACATCAGCGCGACGCCGTGCTTGCGGAAGAACTCCAGCTGCTCGTCGCGGGGCAGCTCGAGCGGGTCACTGTAGCCGCCCGCGGCGGCCTCGGCCATGACCTCGTTGGCGATGTCCTGGATGTACTCGCCGCCGTAGCCGTCCTCGGGCGCGTCCTCGCCGCGCACGACCGCGAGCAGCGAGGCCGCGAAGCGGTCGATCTGCGCGCCGTGGTCGTTGAAGTAGTACTCGCGCACCACCTCCGCGCCGTGGAACTCGAGCAGGCGCGCGAGGGAGTCGCCGACGGCCGCCCAGCGGGTGCCGCCGATGTGGACGGGGCCGGTGGGGTTCGCGGACACGAACTCGACGTTGACGACCTTGCCCGTGAGGGACTCGCCGCGGCCGTAGTCGTCGCCGTACTCGACGATGCCCTTGGCGAGCAGGCCGGCGGCGTCCGCGTCGAGGCGGATATTGATGAAGCCCGGGCCCGCGACCTCGGCCGTCGCGATGCCGTCGACCTGCGCGAGGCGCTCGACGAGCGTGTCGGCGAGCTCGCGGGGGTTCGTGCCGGCCTTCTTCGCGAGCTGCATGGCGACGTTGGTGGCCCAGTCGCCATGATCGCGCTGACGCGGTCGCTCGACGCGCACCTCCGGGACGTCGAACGGGGACAGCTGGAAGTCGCTGTCGTCGATGCCGGCCAGGATGGCGGCGCGGATGGTCGCGGAGAGCTCTTCGGGGGTCACCAGGCCATTCTAGGCGTGGGCCGGGGTGCTCCACGCGCGCGGGAGGCTGACCGCCGCTCCCCTCTCCAGGAGGACGATGCGGTCGCGGGCCGGATCGTCCGCGAGCGCCCTCCTCAGGGCGGGCCGGGGCTCGGAGAAGTGGGCCCAGTCGTCGATGTGGACGGGCACCACCGCGGCGGCCGGCCACAGCTCCGCGATCGCGGCGGTGCGGGCGGCGTCCGCGGTGAGCAGCGCATCGTCCAGCCGCGCCACCCGCGCCGCGCCGGCGCACACGAGCGCGACCTCGACGTCGGGGAAGCGGTGGGCGACCCGCGCGGCCACCTCGACCTCGGAGTTGTCGCCGGAGAAGTACAGCGTGGGCCAGCCGGCGGCCTCGACGACGAAGCCGGTGACCTCCGCCAGCCGGTCGAGCAGCGCCGTCGGGCCGTGCTGCGCGGGCACGGCGGTCACCCGCACCGGCGCGTGCGCGCCGTACACCGTGACGCTGTGCCACGGCTTGAGCCCCACGACGCCGGGGATGCGGGACGAGGCGCCGGGCGTGGAGAGCACGTGGCCCGCGGCGGCGAGCGCGGCGCGGCCCGCGTGGTCGAGGTTGTCCGCGTGTTCGTCGTGCGAGAGCAGCACGAGGTGGACGTGCCCGATGTGCTCGGGGCCGAACGCGGGCCCGGCGAGCTTGGTGAGGTTGCCGTACGCGCCCGGCGGGTCGAACGTCGGGTCCGTGAGGAGCGCGAGGCCGGCGTACCCGACGACCACGGTGGGGCCGCCGACCAGGGCGAGCTCGACGGCGGGCATGGGATCAGTGTGGACCGCCCGGCGCCGCTCCGCTACGGGAGCACGCGCCCGACGGGATCCGGGCACTGGACGGGGAAGGACTCGGCGCACGCCTCGACCCACACCTCGAGCCGGTCCCCCACCGCCACGTCCGAGCCTGTGAGCGCCTCGCCGTCGGGGCCCTCGAGCCCGCCCTGCTCGGCGAAGTCGAACGTGGTGCCCTCGAAGTACTCGTACCCGGGATCGGGCGCGAAGCCCACCGCGATGACGTCGGCCGCGTCCTCGACGCGCGTCACGGTGCCGACCGCGTCCGGGTCGCGGCTGTCGCGGACGTCGTCGCCCCCGCGGGGCTCGCAGGCCGCGAGCGCGAACGCCAGCACCACGGTCGGGACGGCGACGACGGCGGGGCGGATGCGCACGCCTCAGCATCCCACGCGCGTGGCCGGCGCGGCGGGCCCGACGCGGGCCGGCACGGGGGTCCCGCGCCGCGGCGACCTGCTGATATCCTCGTTCGGCCCGGCCAGTCCGGGCGGGCCCCCGTAGCTCAGCGGATAGAGCGCCGGTTTCCGGTACCGTAGGTCGCAGGTTCGATTCCTGTCGGGGGCGCTTCTGTGATGTGTCGGGACATCGTTCACAGATGTCTCGGGTCATCGTTCACAAAGGCCCCTCCTTCGGGAGGGGCCTTTGGTGTTTCTTGGGCTGGTAGTCGCGGGTTTCGTCGAGGTGGTGTTCTGCGATGATCTCGCCGGTGGTGCGGTCGATGACGAGGGTGTCGCGGCCGGCCATGAGGAGCACGATGTCGGTTCCGCGGTGGGCGCGTCCGATGCCGAGGTGGCGTAGCTTGCCGGCCCAGCGCACGGTGATGGTGCCGCCGGGGTCGACGATGTCGTGGCGGACGCGCCAGTGGCGCTCGAGGAGCTCGATCGAGGGCTGGTCCTTGGGTAGCGCGGTGTAGGCCTCGGCGGGGGTGCGCCGTGCGAGCGACCGGTGGGGGCGTTCGTGGTTGTAGACATGCTGGAAGGTGTGCAACACGTGTTGCATCGCGTCGATCGTGTCGGTGTCGGGCCTGGCCGCGAGCCACTTCTTCAGGGTCTGGAGCCTGACCCGGTCTCGTGGACACGGGTGGTGTGTTGATCATGCCGCGATGGCGGCACGGGTGTGAAGGGCTTCGTACTCGACTGGGCTGAGGTCGCCGAGCGAGGTGTGCCGGCGGCGGGGGTTGTAGAAGCCCTCGATCCATTCGAACATCGCGGATGCGAGCTCGGTGCGGGAGTCCCAGTCGTGGCGGTCGAGCAGCTCGCGTTGCATGGTCGACCAGAACGACTCGATGAGGGCGTTGTCCACGCTCGAGGCGACTCGCCCCATCGATCCCAGCAGCCCGGCCTGGCGTAGCCGGTGCCCGAAGACCCAGGACGTGTACTGCGCTCCTCGATCGGCGTGCACGATGGTGCCCGGGGCTGGTCGACGTTGCCAGCGGGCCATGTCGAGAGCGTCGACGACGATGTCCGCGGTGATGCGGTCCGAGATCGACCAGCCCACGATCCGACGGGAGTAGGCGTCGATGACGCCGGCGCAGTAGACCCAGCCGTCCTTCGCGCGGTGCTGCGTGATGTCGCAGAACCACAGCCGGTTGGGGCGGTCGGCCCGGAACTGGCGTTGGACGAGATCGTCGTGCGCGGCCGGGGCCGGCTTCCAGCCTCGACGTTTCCTGCGGTGGCATACGCCCTGCAACTCGGCTTGCCGCATGAGCCTGGCGACGCGCTTGCGCCCCACCCGTACCCCCAGGCCGAGCCGCAGCTCGGCGTGGACGCGGGGCGCGCCATACGTGCCGCGGGAGTCTAGATGGATCCGTTCGATCGTGGTCGTGAGCGCCTCGTCGGCGACGGCACGCGTCGACGGCGGACGGGTCCGCCAGGCGTAGTAGCCGGTACGGGAGACCTTCAGGATCCGGCACGCCACCGCGACGTCGAAGCCGTCGGCGGCCAGCTCATGGACGAGCCGGAACCCTATTTTGGGAGGATGTTCTCGCGCGCGAAGTACGCCGAGGCACGCTTGAGGATCTCGATCTCGGTTTCCAGGACCCGGTTCTTGCGACGCAGCTCGACCAGCTCGCGCTTCTCGGCGCTGGTCAGGCCTTCACGGTCGCCACGGTCGATCTCGTCCTGAGCCATCCAGCGACGCAGGCACGACTCGCTGATCCCAAGATTGCGGGCGGTCGCCGCGACAGGTTCACCCTGCGCGACAAGGTCCAATGCTCGACGCCGGAACTCCGGCGACTTCGGTGCGGGCATTCGCGGAACTCCCTTCCAAGACGATCATCGCCTCAGATCAGGTGTCCACGGAAGCGGGTCAGGCTCCCAGCGCTGGCAGTCCGAGATTCGCCGATCTCACCGACGTCGCAGACTCCTGGGACAAGATCCAACCGACGGTGCTGGGCATCACGCACTTCGCCTGCTCCCTCGCATCGGCTGAACTCAACGACGAGGCCGCAGGCGCGATCCACGCCGGCACCTGGGAACTGCTCAACTACGACCTTGAGGTCTACGACGAATAACGCGGCCACCGCATCCACACGCGGATAGACACGCGCGCCCGAGCGACGTCAATGGTCACCTGTCGCCGGGCCCGCGCTCAAACGGGCATCGACCTGCCGCGGCGCACGCGTGCACCAGGCCGTGCTGTCTGCGTGAGCGCGACGGCGCGGCGCTCAACCACTGCCGGGCCCAGCGACAACGTCTGTGCCCACCGATAGGCTCGCGCCAACGGTCGCCATGGGGTCGGCCGCGAGTTCACACGTCTTTGGGGGGACGTCGAACACCGTGAAGATGCTGCGAATACCGACCAGAACCGTGATCGCCGTGACAGCTGTGGTCGCGACCGCGGGCTGCGTGTCGACGTATGAACCGGCCGGCAACGAGCCACCGGTGCGCGAGCCCATCGAGACCGCACCGGCGGAGACGGCAGTCACGGTCGTGGCGGCATCGGAGTGGGAGTGCACCTACGTTCGCACGAACGACTGGGACTGGCACAACGATGTCCTGTGCAGCAACGGTGCCGAATCTCACCGCCCGTATCTGCTCGAGTCCGACTCCTACATCACCGAGTCCGAGATTCTGCGGGCGGCCCAGAACTACGAGGACGACCTCAACGGCAGCGGAGCAGTGGCCTCGGAACCCGGGTCGGGCGACTCGCCGCAGATACCTATCCGCGCGGGAAGCGACGCCCCGCAGTACTCCTCTGTCGAGGACTTGGTCGATGCGGCGGTGGCCGCCGGCTACGCATGCCCGGCGTGGACTCAGACGGACCAGGTCAAGAGCGCACTTGAGTCGGGCGCCTGTTCACAAGACGACGTGTTCTCCATCTACGCCGACAGCGAGGCCACCCAAGCTGCCGTCGACAAGATTGTGTCGGTATCCGCCGGCTACGTCGAGGTGGGCCTTCTCGCCGGCCCCAACTGGATCGTGAACACGGCCCAGCCTGCGTTGGGCCAGCTCGCGAGCCGGCTCGGAGGCAATCTCGTCGAGGTCGCCCGATGACGGACCGCCACTATCGCCGCCGCCTACGCAAGCCAAGCACAGATGCCCGGATCGCGGAGATAGCCGCGTGCGGCGCACGTCGACCACAGATAACCGTCGCACTGAGGGGGCGGCAATGAGATTCGAGGTGCCACTTCACGAGGCTCATGGGCTCGTGTCGGGACGATCGCCCGTCAAGGCCATCCGCACGAACGCCACCGGCCAGCTCGAGGTCGAGTTCGACCATACGATCAAGCCGATCGGCGCGTTGCCCGTGCACAAGACGCTTCCGGTCATCGCGGTCGTGCGGCGGTATGACATCCACGGCGACACGCTGACCGCCACGCTTGTCGCGAAGCTCGCGTACACGGGTCAGCCTCACGTCCCCACCCGGTTGTTCAGAGACGGCTTGGCGTGTGCGATAGCCGAGAAGCTCGATGACCTGGGGCTGCCTGCGGGCGCGGTGAGCTCGCGCGCGGTCAGTCCTGCCGAGGTCGAGGTCAGTCTCGACCTGCGGGCGGTCAGCCGACTTCTGAGCGAGAGGCTCTCGGCGGATGTCCACGTGTGTGGGATCGTCTTCGAGGATCCCCTCACCATCGTCGCGCACCTTGGTGAGCCAGCCGCCGCGGGGACCCACGATGGCTAGCGCGGCAGACCTGAGCCGCATGAAGTCTGTCCGTCGGCGCACGACGACGCGCCCACTTGTGAGTGCCAGCTGGAGCTCACCGTGACCTCCAGGCACCGTTGGAGCGCGACCGCGAAGGACCTGTTCTTCGGACCCGAACCGTGTGGCGACGACCGATTGCAGGCGCACACGGCGGCAGTGGCGTCCTACCGCGCGTTCCTGGTCGACGCCCACGCGGCTTCATCCCGCGCCGTTTCGTCCGACCCCACGACGCGCGAGTTCTTGGACCTGCTCGCTGAGGTCGCGATCACCGAGGCCCCAGCCAGTGCGCGTCCGATGCGGGTTGTGCTGATGGGCCGCACCATGGCGGGCAAGAGCACGTTGTTGGCGGCGCTCACCGACGGCTCGAAGGATCGCATCGGGGTTGGAGCGCAGCGCACGTCTCGCGACGTCTTCGGAGCGCCTGCTGTCGATATCGCCGACGTTGAGATTGTCGACACCCCAGGAGTGGGAGCACAGGACGGCGCCGAGGACGTGGCTCTCGCCATGGCCGAGATTCCAGGTGCCGATCTCGTGCTGTGGGTGGCCAGCAACGACTCCTTCCAAGAGGAGACCGCGCAAGCGCTGCGCGAGGTCGCGTTCCGCGGCAAACCTGTCGTGATCGCATTGAACTGTCGGGCGCCGCTCGTGGATGACCTGGATCGAGAAGACTTCCTCGACGACCCCGCTGCGGTCTTCGACCAGCACGAAGGGCACTTCGCCACCATCCGCAATCACCTCGCGACAGCGGGCGTTCGGCCCGTGGCCGAGATCATGCTTCATGCGGAAGCCGCGCGGCAGTCCCGGACGGCTGACGCCGTCGGAACCGAGCTCGGTGCGGCGAGCCGTGTCGCCGATCTGCTCGGAGTCCTCCGGAGCGAGGCTGAAGCGCGCCGCGCGCATCGGCGCGTTCTGCGCGAGGCTGACGAGGTGCGCGCGCAGGCACTCCAACTGACCGAAGCCCTGTCGACCGTGGAGGCCTCGACGCGGGCGAGTGTCGAAGTTGCGCGTGGGATGCGCCAGGATCAGGAGCGACGAATCGCGCGTCTTGTCTCCTCGTGCGAGCAGACGATGGCGGACAACATTGTGCGCATCGTCGGCAAGCGGCGTGGCTGGCATCAGTCGGTGACGGATTTCGGACCGCAAGTGGTGACCGCGTGGGAGACGGAACAAGGCGACATGCTCGACGAGATCGAACAGGACATGAAGTCGCAGCTGTCGCAGCTGTCGCACACGATGGCTGGGGAGATCGCCGACGCCAACCGCGAGTGGACCACCGCTGAACGTCCAGGAATCAAGGTCGGCGGTTTGCAGGACTTCAGGAGCGTGTGGAAGCGTCGCGCGGCTGGCCTGGCTGTCGGTGGCGGCGGCGCGCTTGCCATCGCGGTGGTCGGCTTCGTCTACGGCGGGCCGGTGGGCGCTGTCGTCGGCATCATCGGCGGCTTGGCGATCACCCCGCTGCGCAAGCGGGTGCAGTCACTGTTCACCAGCAAGGCGAAGATCCTGGAAGCCAATCGGGAGTTGCTGCGCACCCAGATCGGCGACGTGCTCGACCAGGTCGAGGCCAAGATGCTTGCCAGTGTGAGGGCCACGATCGCGCAGGTCCGTGACGACATCGCGCAATGCTTCGCGCGGAACGCGCGAGCTGAGGCGTCAGCGTCAGCCGTGGCCGATGGGCTCGCATCGCGGCGACGCGAGGTTCGCGCGGCGACGTCGACGCTCGACCACGAGACCGCCGTCTGTCTGCTACATCTGGAGGACCGTCCTCGCCTGGCGGGGGCGGTTCGCAAGGTGACGCGGCTTGCGGGTGTTTGCACCGTTGTCGAGGTCGACGAGGAGGCGCTGTCCGAGGCGTGGTTGTTTCCACCAGCGTCGCCCGAGCTCGTCGCATACGGGCGCCCGCCCGAGCCAGGTCGGCAGGGAGTTCGCGCGGCCTCCTACGTTCTGGGGCTGACCGAGCACGTCCCCGAGGTCCGCGTCAGCCGGTCCGACTGCACCCGCGTGACGACAGCGGAGAAGGTGCCAGATCCGGTCCTCGCCGCCTGGTCCGCGAACCTCTCCGACCACCTCGAGACCCCAGTGGAGATCTCACACACGAGTACACGAAGGAGTGCTACCCCATGAGTGACGTCCTTTTCCATGCCGCGCCTGCCGCGATCCGCGACTTGTCGGACCGTCTCAGCACGCTGATCGCCGAGATGCCGGCAGATCGTGCGACGCGGTTGAGCCAGATGCTGGCGATCGAGGAGCACGACCGCCCCAGGATGGTGTTGACCGGGTTCTACAGCAGCGGGAAGTCGACGCTCGTGAAGGCACTCACGGACGAGGCCGCCGAGGTCGTGATCGACTCCGCCGTGGCGACCGACAAGGTTGAGGTCTTCGACTGGGACGGTCTTGTCGACCTCGTCGACACGCCCGGCGTGCAGGCAGGGCTCGTCGAACACGACGCGATGGCCGAGGAGGCGCTGCGCAGCGCGGATCTTGTGCTGTTCACCGTCACGGTGGATCTGTTCGACGACCGTATGATCGCGCACCTCAAGCACGTCACCGAGGACTTGCGCAAGGCACCCCAGCTCTTGATTGTGATCACGAAGTGCCGCACCCTTCCCGCCGCACCGGGCGTGCGCGATGACGCGGTGAGGACGGCTCTGGGCACCTTCGCTGACTACGTGCCGTGGGTCGAGTGCGACGCCAAGACCTACCTGGACGGCCTGCACGAACAGGATCCGTCGAAGGCGGCCCGCCGACTCGACGCTTCACGCATGGCGCAGGTCCGAGAAGCCATCAACCAGATCGCGCAAGAACGAGGCGAACTGGCTCGCTTCCGCGTACCGCTCCAGCAGATCGCCCTCGTTGCAGGCGAGGCGCTCGCCTCCATCTCCGACAGCCCCGACGAAGAGGCCATCCTGGCGGTACTCGCACGCCAGCGCAGAGCACTCACCAACCGTCGCGGCCTCATCGAGTCCGCGCTCGACCGCCAAGCCGCGGAGTTCCGAACTGCGTGCATCAGAGCCGCCGAAGAGCTCGCTGACACCGCCGAGTCGATCGACGACTCGGCATCTCAGGACCGCGCTGACCTCGACGCCGCATCTGCGCGACTCAACGAACGCCTCGACGAGGCGCACCGAGCGTTCACAGACTCGGTCAATCGCGTCCTGAACGCCCAGCTCGCCGATTTCACCTCGGAGGTGCGCGAAATCGAAGCTTCGCCGTACGCGCATCAGCTCGCCGAGCTCGATATCCAGGGCGACATCGACAGCACCGTCTCCCCTGTCGATACCGGGCTCGACGAAGCACCAAGCCAGAAGCGCACTGGCCTCCCCAATTGGGCACCGAAGGCCGCGGACCACCTCAAGAACTTCCAGAAGAACTGGGGCGCAGGCGACGGCGTGCGGCAAGCCGCCGGAAGCCCGGGCCACAAGATCGTCTACGGCGTGGGCAAGCACCTCGGCGTCAAGTTCAAGCCCTACCAGGCGGTACGCATGGCCAACAAGATCGGTCAGGTCGCGAAGTACGGAAGCATCGCCATCCCTGTCGCTCTCGAGGCCTATTCGATTCTTCAGGAGGAACGGGCGGAGACCGCCGCAATCAAAGAGCAGATGCGCCGCCGCAACGCGATCATCGGCGGGGTACTGGCTCAATGCGACTCGATCGCGACTGACATCCTCACCCACGTACGCGGCGAACTCGAGGCCGGGTTCGGTGGGGCCGTGCGAGAGATCGATGCCGTCAACCAGACAGTGCGCGACAACCAGGCATACCGGTCCGAGTTGAACAGCGCCCTCATCGCGGTGCAGTCCGAGGCACAGAGCATGCTCGACCGACTGGGAGTGGCCGCCCTGGAAGCCTGAACAGACCCTCTCGATCCGCCCCGTGCGCGAAGTGACTCTGTCACGTCGTGTCATCTCGCGCCGATATGTTGACGAGACCACGTGGCTTCTTCGCGGATGACTCAGCGCGGCGAAGGCGACCTCGCGTAGACCCCGTACGACGACCGCTGTGAAGCCGTGCAGACGAGCGAGACGCGCGGAGCCGCCTAGGAGCGACCGGGCCGCGGCCTGTGAGAACTCATGCCCGCCGATACTCCACGCCTTGGCTACGGCAATGAATTGGTGCGACGCGGGGGTCGCCCGTGAAGGGCGCCCCGCCACCGTTCGTGTGCGTTGCGGCGGTCACGGCTGCCCGCCTCGAGACGCGCTAGCCGAGCAAGCATTCCCACCAACGGCGCCTGGTGAGCATCCGCAGTTCCCTCGGCGTCGGTGCCGTCCGGTACGGCGCCACGTCCCACGTGTCGTACTCGTCAAGCCTCATGGCGGCAAACTCGAGCATCCTCGCCTCGGGCACCCTGCCCAGCTTGCGGTTGACGTCGCAATTGATGCGCGCTGCCTCGATGAGCATGCGCCGGCGCTTGTCCTCCGGGATGCCCTCGCGCCTCATGCTCCGATTCTCTCCGGATGCCTGGCGTCGCGCCAGAGCGCACACCCATGATGGAGGCATGATCGCCACTGGGCCATCGGATGATGCCCCCGACCCGGCCGCGCACGCCGACGGCACGTTCGCGAGCGCCTCGCAGTCTTCTGCGGGCGAGCGTCCGGTGCAGGTCGGCGATGTGGTGGAGCAGGTCGCGCTGGCCGGAGGCGACGTCCGGCATTTGACGCCGCTGCGTGCCTGTAAGGAGTACGCCGACGGAGCGCGTTCCCGTGACGAGGTCATCGACTTCCTGGTGTCGTACGCCTATGCCCCGGGCGGGCATACCGATGGATGGGACTCTCTCGTGGTTGATCCCCCTGGCGCCTGGTCGGAGGTCGAGACCGCGCTGCGGCACGGGCTCATCGACGAGCACCTCGTCGACGAGGTCTGTTCGCGGCGGGATTCGGGGGCGCGCTGATCTGCGGTGATCGTGGCGCTCACCTACGTGCGTGGTGCGGCGGGGTGCCCGGCCAGCCCGGTGCACGAGCGTTCGGATGGGGACGTGTGAGGGATTCGAGTCGGGCGGGCTAGCGGCGAACAACGCGGTGGGTTCGGCCGATGAGCGTCGATCCTCTCTCGCGTCTGCTGTGCCGTCAGCGTGGTCAGGAGACGCGGTTGTAGGTGATGTGGAAGGTCTTGGCGACTTCTCGCAGCTCCTGGCGCCGCCAGGTCAGGGGGTCGACGTCGGCGCCGGGGCGGTGCCAGAAGTCGAGCCCCTTGCCCAGCAGGATCTGCCATTCGTGCGTGGTGATGCTGCGGTCGTGGATGGTCGAGTCGAAGGCCACGGAGACAGAGAGACCGTCCAGCGCCGCGTTGGCGCGCAGGGCGAGTAGGAGTTCCGCCTGGCGGCATGCGCGCTCGATCGTGCCGTCTTCAGCGGTGGTGATGATCTCGACCTTGGTCGGTGCCGCGTTGTTGGTGCGGCCGATGGATTCGAGGAGGTCGGCGAGGTTCTGGATCTGCTGCTCGTCGCGCAGGTAGGGATCGATGATCGTGACGATCGGTGCGCTGGCGAGGTAGGGCACCACGAGGTCGTCGTAGGTGACGCCTCGGTCGCCTGCAGAAATGGTCCGCGTCCCGGTCTCGAGCGTCGAGCAGGTGCGTGCGCGAGCGGCGGCGCGCCTGGGCGCAGCCGCGCGCTTTGCCTTGGCGTGCGCTGCGAGCGCACTTGCCGCGCGGATCAGTGCGGGTCCGGCGATCTGGATCCCGATGCCCAGCGGGTCCAGGAATGCCGCACGGGGAAGGGGTGCGGGGATTGCGGCGATGCGGCTCATTGCAGGCGTCCTTTCGGGTGTGGGGTGGCGATGCGGGTGTTAGCCGTCGTAGCGGCCGTTGTGGTGGCGGCGCTCCCAGCTGCGGAAGCAGATCAGCTCATAGCCGAGCTTGGCGACGACGGCGGCGACGACGAGCGCGTCGTCGCCCAGGCCGGCGACCGGCACGAAGTCGGGAACGACATCGAGCGGGTTCGCGACATATCCGAGGGCGGCGAGCACCATCATGAGGTCGGGCGTGGCGAGCGCGTAGTCCTTGTTCTTCACCGCCAGGCCCAGGCGGTAGAGCGTGAGCGCCTCCGCTCCGAGCTGGCGCAGGAGCTTCTTGAGGAGGCGGCGGTTGCCCTTGTCGAAGTCGAAGGGGATGGCGTCGATGGACAGTGTGGTCATGATGATCTCCCTGGTGTGGGCCACCGTTGGCGGCGGGTCTGTGGATGTTCAGCGAACCCATCCGTATAATGGGCTTGCTGGCGAACTTCGTCACCGTATTACTGTGACGCGCACAGATTAAGACTCTCGTTGGGTGGTGTCAACCTATGAATTCGACGTCTTCGGCTTCGGGACGGGTCATCGTCGTCCCGGTGGCGATTCGCCTCGAGTCGCCCGTCGCCCCTCATGGCGACGACGGGGACGGCGGCGCCTATCAGCCGTGGCTCGCCGGCGTCGTGAGCGCGAGCGAGTCGACGTTCCTGACGGTGCGCAGGTCCCCGGTGCATCCCGGGTCCCGGACCGGCTGGCCCGAGGGCGAGATCGGCCCCGGCACAAGGCCAAGCGATGCCGCGCTGGCGTTGACCAAAGACTTCGCGAGCAAGGTTCTGGTGCAGTTCCCCCTTGAGCGCGACTCTCTGCACGCGGTGGGCTTCATCGAACCCCGCGCTGAAGGTGAGCCGGTCACGTTCATCTACACGTGCGCGCTTCCCGTGACCGCCCCTGAGGTCGAGCCGCAAAACGATGGTGCATGGTCGAACATCCACGACCTCGCGACACGCAACAGTCCCGTCGACACGATCGAGCCGCTTCGGATGGTTCGCGAGTACTGGCGCAAGGAGATGGAGGAGACGACCCGCGTGTTCGATCTCCTGCCCCGGTACTTCACCATGAGCCAGTTGAAGGAGGCCTACGTCGCCGTGTGGGACAGGAGCAGGGCGCGCGAGGGGGTACGCCAGCTCGATTGGAGCAACTTCCAGGACTGGGCGACCAAGAAGAACCCCAGTCTCGTGAAGCCCGTGTCGGACACGGCTTCGATCGAGACCAAGCGCGACCAGATCCTCACCGACAAGGGCGGCGCCGCAGCTCTGAGGCTTGTCACGACAGCGGTCGGCGCGAACGTCGGCAACCTCAAAGTGCCGTTCGGGGCCCTCGCTGCCGGTGTAGGGGTCGGCATCGCTATCGCGGCTGGCGCCGTCGCCTACCAGGTCGCCCGCCCAGGCAAGCCGCCGAAGTGGTACACGCGCGGCACCGTCGACACCACCCAACTCGAGGTCCGATTCGACCTCAAGCCGTACTGGCTCCGCAAGGCTCGCGGAAGCGACGAAGCGAACGCTCGTAGCGCCGGAGGCAAGACAGGAGCGAAGCGGTAGGAGGTCTCCAGCTCTGCGCCTACCGCGCCCCGACTGTCAGTGGACGCACCCACACTAGGCATGCACGGACTTCGTGGGCCGTGCCTGACTAGGGGATACCGATGATTACCAAGACTGATCTCGACTGGTGGCGCAACCTCGTTCCGGAGCTGGACTGGGTGTTCGCGACGACCTACGCGCAAGGTGCGCCTCACGAGTACGTAATCCCGGACAAGACGACGGGCTTCACCAAGGACGACTGCATACGCGCGGCTCGGGTTATTCGCACCTTCGGGGAGCCGATGAAGTTCTACAAGGCGACCAACCTCTACCTCACCCTCGATGACGGCTGGAAGTACTTCCCGCTGGACAAGGATGTCCAGAACACAGGGATCATCAACCGGGGTCGCGCCGACCACGTGTATGGCGTCCAGAATCATCCCTGCACGGCATCAGGTATCGCATCGCCGTACGACGCGTACGCGTCGCATTGGGATTCCGACCACGGGTTGCGCGGCGCCGAGAAGATCGCGACCGTGTCTCTCATCCGTGAAGTGTTCGGGCCCAAACTGCGGCGCACGCTCGACGTGGGTTGCGGCACAGGCCTGCCACTCGACCTCGGGCTTGTCGAGTCCGTGCGCTACGTCGGGATCGATCCGTCGTCGGCAATGCTCAATGAGCTCGTGTGGAAACACCCGCACCTGGCCGGTGTCTATCCGATGACCTATGCGGTCGCCGAGCATCAGCGTGTGCTGTGCGGCACTCAGTTCGACACGGTGCTGGCACTTGGAGGCTCAGCGTCCTACTTGACGCCCGACGAGCTGGAGCGCCTTCGCCGACGCGCCAAGAGGGCCGTCCTGCTCATGCACTACGCGCCCGGCGAGGTCCCCGTGACGCGGGATCTCGTGTCGGCGGATGCATCGCTCGAAGCTGCTCGCAGTCTCGGCGAGCAGACGCGGATCGGCAGGTTCATCGCAACCGTCGTGCCAGCCTGAGCCGCCGTCCGCCCCCTCCATCGGCGAGAGCCCAAGCACGTTCAGCCTGGACCCGAAGGATTCGGGTACGTCTAGAGCCCGAACTCAAGGAGGGCGTGGACGACAGCGGCACCTGTCTGGACGCGGTCTTCCGCGTCCAGACCGTCCGATGTGCGCTTGGCCACGTGGATCACGTTCGTCGAGTCGAGCGCGAAAGCGGCGAGCGCCGACCGAGCCATCGCCTGTATCGCCGGGTCCGTGGGAAGCAGGATCTCGAACCCATTGTCGTGGCTCCTGAGACCGGCACCCGTCGCGGTAAAGCGCATCGCCCGCTCGTCGCCCGTGTAGTCCCAGCTTCGGAACTCCGGTTTGCCCACGCGGGCGGGATCGTCGATCTCGTTCCAGACTGCGAGCAGGTACGGATCCTTGAACGCAGAGCGGTAGTCCGCGCCGTTCATCATGTCCACGCGGTATCGGTAGCCGCCGCTGGCCGCGTCGTAGTCGCCGATGTAGACGCCCTTGGGCGCGGCAAGCATGACGGGGTAGCGCACGAAGTAGTAGAGCCAGTCGTACAGGTTCGCCTCACGTCGTTCTGTCAGCCACTCGCGGACGATCTGGTCGAGGGCGTCCGGCGTCGGGCCGTCGTGCCTGGCGACGTCGGCGAGCAGGTTGCCGACAGCGATGCGCATCGCCTCACGGCTCTCGCGAGAACCGCTCGTCAGGACCTCTCGCCATGATCCGCGCCCCCGTCGCTCGCCTGGGACACCCAGTTGCCGCCTGGTTGTGCCGAGCCTTCTGGAGTAGTCGCCCTTGGTCAGCAGCGCGGGAGCGAGTTGCGGCAACACGTCGTCGGCTGTCACGGCATGGAAGGTGGCGCAGTGTGCTTTGAGAAAGGCAGCGTCGAGCGGGAAGGCGAAGAGACGTCCCCTCAGGAGGTCGTGGTCTTCTAGCGCGTGGACGGCAGTCGCGGCCTCGGGGTCCTCGACCAACAGGGCGTACTTGCGCTTCTCGTCGTCGACTCGCGCCTGGTTGAACCGTTTGAGCCCGTCGAGGTGCGCGCCTTCGGGCGCTGTCATCAGGGTTGTGGTCGCGGCGATGAGGTCGGGCATGTGCTCGTTGCGGACGTCATCGGGCGCGGATTCGGCGATGTTGCGCAGCGACCGGAGACGTCGCTCAAGCGTGCCCGCGGCACCCTCCGGCGGCGATTGCCGGAACACGATCACCGCGTACAGAAGGATCGTCTCTGCCAGCGAGAACTGCTTGGTGCCGTACCGCTCAAGGCAGGCCGCGAAGAGATTGGGGTCCTGCGATTCGAAGAGCCGCACGGCCGACGTCGGACCCTCACCCACGCGGAACATCTCGGCGAAGACCCGCGCCGGGACGTCCTCGGAGGGGTCTTCACCGACCCATGTGTCGAATGCGAAGAAAAGGAGGTCAAGGTGCGTGTCCGCATCGTCGTGCTCGACGAAGACCCGCCGGGCCCGGTCAAGAAGGCTGCCGGCGGTCCTTGTCGTACCGGTGCGCCACTCGCACACGTCGACGATGAAGGCCAAGTAGTTCATGAACTCCTCGTCAACGAGGTGGTTGCCTCCCTCGTAGTGCCACAGGAGATCGGACCATTCCCGATCGAGCTTCTCGCTCAGCAGTCCGCGGCGCCCTGAGCCCTGCAGGACCTTCTCGAGTCGGGCTTTGAAGATCTCGAACTCGGTGAGCGGCTTTCCGCGCGAGTTCATCTTGATGTACAGGTCGTCGCCTGACTCCATGTCATCGATCGGCAGGAACAGGAACGAGATCGCCGGCTGCTCGTCAGACATCAGACGAGCCCAAAGCGCACCGAAATCGAGGTGGTCCGCGGACAGTCCTCGGTGGATAGCGGCGATCATGACCAGCATCGACTGGATAGTCGGGTCCGTGCGCCACGGGAACAGGTACCAGGGCTGATCTGTGATCCAGTCGACCGGGTCCTCGTCCTCGTGCGGCCATGCATGGTTGACGAGCTCGTAGCAGAAGTACTCGGCGCTGAGCCGCGTGGAGTATCGGAACTGGCTCCACGCGGCATGCGGGTCGAGTTTGCCTGCCCGCGAAGCTATGTACCAATGCAGGAGGAACAGTGTCGTGAGGCGCTGCTGCCCGTCGAGGGGCTTCAGGACACCGTCGGTGACCTCTCCATAGATGAAGTCGAGGTCGATCGATGCGTCGGTGGTGACCGCTCGCAGGAGTACGTCGAGGAAGTCTCTGCGGATTGTCGCGGTCGCTTCGTCCTCGCGGCCTTGGGCGTAGTCGCGTTGGATGATCGGGATCTCGATGCTGGCGACGTAGGGGCGGTCATCGACGCTGCGGAAGATCCCTCCGTAGGTGGTCGAGAAGCCCTTCACGATGCCACCTCCTCCTCGGACTCTCGCACCAGGTAAGGGCGAAGAACGTCCCGCATCTGCTTGTAGTACGCCTGTCGATCCTGCGGCCCCCAGACGTGGAGCTGTTGGTCGGCATCATCGGTGTAGTACTTCAAGAACACGTTGCGGGTGCACGGCGGGATGTACTCACCACGGCGATCGCGCCGCAGGATTTCCTGGCGCTTGACCTCGAACACCGAGTTCCCCAGAGCGCTGTTGTGCCCACGCTCGAGGAGAGCGAGGTTGGGCAGCAGGTGGACGTCGTCGCCCAGGACAGCGTCGCCGCTCAGCGCGAAGTACGTGAGAATCTCTTCCTCCAGCTCTCTGAATCTGGCTTCGATGCCAAGCTCGCCCTTGTCGATCGCACCGATGAAAGCGTCGATCCTTCCGAAAAGGTTCGTGCTGTCCGCGCCGTCGCGCCCGGGTAGCGATGCGATGGCACGCCGGTGCAGCTCCAGCCATGTCTTCCACTGTTCGGCACGTGTCAGCGGTGCGGCATTCTGCGCGTGGATGTGCTCGACCGACCACTCTCCTCCCGCGTGGGCGTAGAAGGAGAATCGGTTGCCGTCTCCATCTCGCCCCAGGACCGTGGCGACATTCATCAGCAGCAGCAGACGTTGGCACTCGTCGCGGTGCTTCTCGTAGTTGAGGTCGTCCAGGCCCGCGACAGTGCGACCCATACGCGCTCGGACGCGATCCATCAGCGCCAGTCTGAATGCTTTGTTCGTGAGACCGTCAGCCAGATCGACAATGCGCTCAAACTCGTACCTCTCGCCTGTCGCGATCAGGAATCCGATGAGGTGGTAGAGCTCTCGGTCGTGGAACCAGCCTGTGACGAGGCCATGCATGCGGACCACCGCGCGCCAGAAATCGGATGCCGATTCCTCAATGCGTGGGCGGAGCTGCTCGAACACCCAGTAGCGGTGTTGCTCGTTGCCGCCTGTGCTTCCAGCCATGGCACGGAACAGCAAGTCGACATGGGTGGGCCACACACGGTCCGAACCCGTGATGAACGCCCACATTTCAGGGTCACGAAGGTCACGCTCGAAGGCGTCCCACTGAACAGCAACTTGCTCCTGACGCTCCGCACGACCGCCCTCGGCTCCGACCTTGGAAAGCACGAGCGCCTTGATGAGCTCGGCGTCGGTCAATGGGATCCGCCCCACATTGAGCCGCCTGAAGAGCTCGTTGCGATCCGTACCCTCGGGAGCCTCGTACCAGATCACGTAGACATGCTCCGAGAGTGCCTTGCGGATATTGATGGCCGCACCCTCGGGATCCGGACGACTCTCGAACCAGCTCTCGATCGCTTCATACGCGGAGTACATGTAGTGGAAGTCGATATTGGAGTGACGGAGCGAGGCCTCGAGCGTGTCAAGGTAGTCGCGACTGTTGTCCCTGGTTTCGTACACCAGTGAGTAGTTGACCTTGGCTCGGGGGAGCCAATTGCTGTCGCGGAGGTACTTCACGATCAGGTACAGCGTGGTAAGCCGTTGCTGACCGTCGATCAGTTCCCAGTTCGAATGCGCGTCTCGCCACATGACGACGATCGGCTGCAAGTAGTAACTGCGCGGCGCAGAAGCGGCGATAACCTCGCTCTCGATGTCGTCAAGGAGCTTCACAACCTCGGTCGCGCCCCACCGATACCCACGCTGATATGACGGGACGAAGAACTCGCCGGACAGGTCATCGCTAATCACAAGCTTGCGCATCAGTTCAGCCGGCCGGGAAACCACAGTCACCGATCACTCCTCCTGAGATTGTGCACGGGCCAGCGCGCGCCGCTTCTCCGGTGACCACGAGGAACTCACCTAGCGGGCACGGGCGCGCGTTCCATCCTCGCAAGCCTCGGTCGCCGTCGCCAGTGACAAACCGGATGCATCTGTCATGGCTTCAACTCAGGTGCGATTGTCCTATCAAGCCGCTCCAGCCGGTGCGCGTCTCAGCCTGGCGCTGCTCGTCGAGCACGCCAAGGCCCTGTCAAGCCGCGCTCCATGCAACGCGTGCGAATCCCTGGACCGCCCCGCAACCAGGCGCGGCGCGCGACATCACCTCCAACTGGTCGCGAATGGACTCACAGCGCGAGTTTCGTGGACTCAGCACCCCAAGACATGAGGCAAAACCCCAGGTAGAAGCAATACTACGGGCACGCCGCTTCGTGAACGAGGCCCGGTGCATGCGCCGGGCCTCTTGTCATGTCCGGGCTCATCCGCGGCCGAGCCCGATCACGACCGTGTAGACGACGCACGCGACGCCCAGCAGCAGCACCGAGCCGGACAGCACCGCCACGGCCACGCCGGGCGAGAGGTGGCCCCCGCCGCGGTGCAGGTGACGATGTGCCGCGCGGTACCGCAGCGCCGCCACCGCGAGGGTCGCGATCGCGAACGCCGAGCCGGCCACCGCGAGCGCGACCGCCGGCGCGCCGACGGGGATGAAGACCCCCGCCGCGCCGAGCGACGCGATCGCGAAGGCCAGCGCGGTGCGCTGCCACGCGAGGGCGGTCCGCTCGAGCGCGAGCCCGTCGTCGTAGACCCGGTCCTCGCTCACACGAGCATCCCCACCACGACGAGCGCGATGCCGATCACCACGCCGACCGTGACGAGCATCCCGATCCGCGGCCCCGGCAGCGGCGTCCCGAGGCGCAGCGCGCGCTCCGCCCGCAGCCACCCCACCAGCCCGGCGACGCCCGCGACGATGCCGAGCGCGCTGAAGAGCACCGCGACGACCAGCCGGATGGTCGGGTGGACGGGCGCGTCGAGCGCCTCGAGGCCGACGCCGGTCGCGAACAGCGCCAGCGCGGTCCGCGTCCAGGCGAGGTAGGTGCGCTCGTTGGCCATCGAGAACCGGGCATCGGGAGCGTCTCCCACGCCGTAGACGTGCCGCGGGAAGCTCGGCGAGTCGGCCATAGGTCCAGCGTAGGTCCGGAGCGGCCGCTCAGGAGAGCGGCACGAGCACGGCGGTGCCGTCGAGCGCGCTGTCGCCCTCGACGTCGACCTCGCACGCGAGGTGCTCCTCGCTGTCGAGCCACCACACCACGGTGACGTGGTCGCGGCCCTGCTCGGCGAGCGCGGCCGCGGAGGCGTCCGCCTCGGACCCGTCGACCTCGACGCCCGCGGACTCGAGCAGCCCCTGCGCCTCGAGGAAGTCCCGGAGGTCTCGCCACTCCGCGCTGCCGTAGACGTCGCCGGCGACGATGCGCGGCAGCACCTCGCCGTCCTCGGCCGAGGCCTCGTAGGCCTCCTCGCACGCGCGCACCGCGTCCGACCGCCCCGCGCTCATCCCCGAGCGCAGCGACGACGCGACGAACGCGCCGATCACCACGAGCGCCGCGATCGACGCCGCGACGACGAGCGGCAGCCACGTGCGCGGGGTCGTGGGCTCGGGCTGCTCGGGGCCTGGCATGGCCCCAGCCTAGGCGGGCGCCGGCGCCTCCCCGAGCGCCGCGGCCACGGCCGGGTGGACGATGCGTCCCGCCCGCACGTTGACCCCGGCGGCCAGCGCCGGGTCGGCCGCCACCGCATCGTCCACGCCCTCGGCGAGGCGCAGCACGTACGGCAGCGTGACGTTGGTGAGGGCGCGCGTCGCCGTGACGCCGACCGCCGCCGGCATGTTCGCGACGGCGTACACGAGCGAGCCCGCCACCTCGCGCACGGGGTCCTCGTGCGTGGTGGGCCGCGAGTCCTCGAAGCAGCCGCCCTGGTCGATCGCGACGTCCACGAGCACGCTCCCGCGCGGCATCTCCTCGACCATCGCGTGCGTGACGACCTTGGGGGCGGGCCTGCCGGGCACGAGGACCGCGCCGACCACGAGGTCGGAGCCGCGCACCTCCTCCGCGATCGCGTGCGCCGTCGACACCACGGTGCGCACCCGGCCGCCGTGGCGCTCGTCGAGGCGGCGCAGCGCGGGCAGGGACAGGTCGATCGCCGTGACGTCGGCGCCGAGCGCCGCGGCCTGCGCGATCGCCTGCGAGCCCGCGACGCCCGCGCCGAGCACCGTGACGCGCGCGCCGGGCACCCCGGGCACGCCCGCGAGGAGCACGCCGCGTCCGCCGTGCGGGCTCAGCAGGTGGTGCGCGCCCGCGAGCACGGCCAGTCGCCCGGCGACCTCGCTCATCGGGGTGAGCAGGGGCAGCGAGCCGTCGGCGAGCTGGACCGTGTCGTACGACAGCGCGGTGGTCCCGGCGGCGGCCAGCGCGGCCGCGAGCGCGGGGTTGGCGGCGAGGTGGAGGAACGTGAAGAGCGTGGTGTCGCGCAGCAGCCCGAGCTCCTCGGGCTGCGGCTCCTTGACCTTGAGCACGAGGTCCGCGTCCCACGCCTCGGCCGCGGTCACGAGCGTGGCGCCGGCGGCGTCGAACTCCGCGTCGGCGATCCCGGCGCCGCGGCCGGCCCCCGCCTGGACGAGCACCTCATGGCCGCGCGCGACCAGCGCGTGGACGCCCGCGGGCGCGATCGCGACGCGCGTCTCGCCGCTCTTGGTCTCGGTGGGGACCCCGACTCGCACGACCGCCTCCTTGCGATTGCGCCCTCGCCTCCAGTCCTACACCCCGGGCACCCCGCCCCACCCGCGCGACGCGTGGCCCCTGCCGGCCCGCGCCGGCGGCTCCGGCTCCCGCCCGCCGGCCGGACGGATCCCGGATCCGTCCGTCGGTCGGGTCGGAACCGGCACGTGCGAAGGAGCGTCTCCCGCATCGTCCGACATCGGGGCGGGTGACCCGGGCGAGCGCGGCGGGCCCGGAGACGACGAAGCCCGCGACCGGGGCGGTCGCGGGCTCGGCAGGCGGGCCGGGAGGCGGCTCAGTAGTTGTCGTACGTGTTGTACTCCCAGTGCCAGGGCTCGTACTTGGACGTCTTGGCCCAGTCGGGGTTCCAGAAGCCGTAGGTGCCGGCGTTGATCGACAGCCACGAGTAGTAGACGCCGGAGGCGTGGGTGCGGCACAGGTCGATCGCGAGCCCGAGGCCGTGCATGGACGTGCCCGGCGTCGCCGCGAGGTAGCCGCGCGTCGCCTTGGTCGCGTACTGGCTCGACAGGTCGCGGTAGGTGCCCGACAGGCACATGTCCGTGCCGAACTCCGAGCGGAAGCGCTCGTTGAGCGCCGCGAGCGCGAGCGCCGCGTCCGGGCGGAGGTACTGGCCCGCGGCCCACAGCTCGCACAGTTGGTCGCTGCGCAGCTGGCCGTTGGACATGTTCGGGTCGAAGTCGGGGTTGCAGTCGGGCAGCAGGTTCGAGGCGATCGGCACGTCGTTGGCGGTGAGGATCGCGCCCGACTGGTCGTCGACCGTCGGCAGCGGCAGGTCCGAGGACTCGAACTGCGGGCCCGCGCCGAGGATCGCGGTCGCGGTGGTCGGCGACTCGCCCTTGACCACGCCGGGAAGCTTCTCCGCGGCGTTCGCGTACGGCGCGATCGTGCCCATGACCGGGTAGACGACCATCGCGGCGAGGAAGCCGAGGATCACGCCGCCGCGGGTGCCGTACTTGCGACGCCTCCGCGTGGTGCGGATCTGCAGCTCCTGCGTGTGCTCGATGCGGCGCTCCTTGCGGGAGCGGTGGCCGGGGCGCGGTGCGTGAAGAGAGCCGCGCTTGCTCACCTTGGCCTCCGGGGGGCGTCTGACATCGGATACGACGGGCGCCCTGCGGGGTCATCTCCGCTGGGCGTCCGGGTCAATTATTACCAAACGGTAACGACGGGGCCAAGCCCCGGGCGTGTCTGGTCCGTCACATGACCGTGACCGGTGACCGTCCTGCTAGGCGCTCGCGTCCCGGCGGGCGAGCGAATCGCGCACCTCGCCGACGAGCTCCTCGAGGATGTCCTCGAGGAAGACCATGCCGACGGTGAGGCCGTCGTCGACCACCGCGGCGACGTGCGCGCCGGAGCGGCGCATGAGCGCGAGCGCGAGCTCCACCTCGGCACCGTGGACCACGGACGGCAGGTCCCGCACGCGCCACGCCTGGATGGGCTCCTCGCGCTCGCCGGGCCGCGCGTACAGGGCGTCCTTGATGTGGAGGTAGCCCACGAAGGCGCCGTCGTCGGCGACAGGGAAGCGCGAGAAGCCGGTGTCGGTCGCGATGCGCTCGAGGTCCTCGACCGTGGCGCCGAGAGCGAGCGCGCGGACCTGCCCGACCGGGACCATGACCTCCTCGACCGACCGCTCCGAGAACTCGATCGCGGTGGTGAGCAGGCCGGTCGGGTCGGAGATCGTGCCCTCCGCGGAGGACCGCTCGACGATCGAGTGGACCTCGTCCGCGGTGAACGCGCTCGTCACCTCGTCCTTGGGCTCGAAGCCCAGGAGCCGCACGGTGCCGTTCGCGACCCAGTTGAGCGCGACGATGATGGGGCGCACGATGCGCGCGATCGCGACGAGCGGGGGGCCGAACACGAGCGCGGCGCGGTCCGGGCTCGACACCGCGGCGTTCTTGGGCACCATCTCGCCCACCACGACGTGCAGCCCCACGATGACGAGCAGCGCGATGGCGACCGCGACGGCGTGCGCGGCGGCCTCGCCGAGCCCGAGCGCGTGGATGAGCGGCTCGAGCGCGTGGGCGAGCGCGGGCTCGGCCACGACGCCGAGCGCGACCGAGCACACCGTGATGCCCAGCTGCGCCGTCGCGAGCATGAGCGACACGTTCTCCATAGCCCACAGCACCGTGCGCGCGGCGCGCGAGCCGGCCGCCGCGCGCGGCTCGACGGAGCTGCGGCGCGCGGAGATGATCGCGAACTCGGCGCCCACGAAGAACGCGTTCGCGAGGAGCAGGCCCACGACCGCGAGCACCATGCCGGGGCTCATGCCTCGTCCTCCTCGTGCGCGACCGGGGTGAGCCGCACGCGGTCGATGCGTCGGCCGTCCATGCGCTCGACGCGCGCCAGCACGCCGGGCGCCTCGACCGTGTCCCCGGGCTCCGCGACGCGTCCGAGCCGTGCCATCGCGAAGCCGCCGAGCGTCTCGTACGCCGGGGACTCCGGGATCACCAGGCCGGTGCGCTCGAGCACCTCGTCGGGCCTCAGCTCGCCGGGCACGATCCAGGCGCCGCCGGGCGCGCGGTGCACCGCGGCGCGGCGGCGGTCGTGCTCGTCCGCGACGTCGCCGACGAGCTCCTCGACGACGTCCTCGAGGGTCACGAGGCCGGCGGTGCCGCCGTACTCGTCCACGACGATCGCGCACTGGTAGCCGAGCCCGCGCAGCTCCACGAGGAGCGGGCCCATCTGCATCGTCTCGGGGATGCGCGGCGCGTCCGCCATGAGCGCGCGCACCGGCACCTCGGGGCGACGATGCGCGGGCACCGCGATCGCGGCGCGCAGGTGCACGAGGCCGAGCACGTCGTCGGTGCCGTCGCCCACCACGGGGAAGCGGGAGTGGCCGGTCGCGCGCGACGCCGCGATGACGTCAGCGGCCGTCGCGTCGCGCCCGAGCGTGTGGACGCGGGTGCGGTCCGTCATGACGTCGATCGCCGCGAGGTTGTCGAGCTCGATCGAGTTCTTGAGGAGGAGCGCGGTCGACGGGGCGAGCGTGCCGGCCTCGGCGCTGCGGCTCACGAGGGCCGCGAGCTCCTGGCGGGAGCGCCCGCCCGCGAGCTCCTCCTTGGGCTCGATGCCCATGAGCCGCAGGATCCCGTTGGCGGCGCCGTTGAGCGAGGCGATGACGGGCCGCAGGGCGGCCGTGAAGGCCATGTTGAGGGGCGCCGCGACGCGTGCCGTGCGGAACGGCTCCGCGAGCGCGAGGTTCTTGGGGATGAGCTCGCCGACGATCATCGAGAAGGCGTTGACGAGCACGAGCGACAGGGTGCCGGCGAGCCCCGCGACGGCCGCGCGCGACAGCGCGCTGGTCTCGAGCGGGACGGACAGCAGCTCGACGAGCGCGGGCTGGGCGGTGTAGCCGAGCAGGATCGTGGTGAGCGTGATGCCGACCTGCGCCCCCGACAGCTGGGTCGACAGGCGCCGCAGCGCGGTGCGGACCCGGCGGCCGCGCGCATCGTCCCCGACGTGCGAGGGATCGAGCGCGACGAGGGAGAACTCGGCTGCGACGAAGACCGCGGTGCCGAGGGTGAGGAGCACCCCGACGCCCACGAGGAGCCATGCGGTCATGGTCGGCTGGAACTGTCGGGGTCCATGGTGACGACAGGATACAGGCGGACGGGTCCCCGGGACAGGCACCGACTGTTATAGTTCATCTATAACAACTCACGAGGGAGGCGGCATGGACGGGCCACGGATCGAGATCGCCGGGCTGACGAAGCGGTTCGGGGCGGTGACGGCCGTCGAGGACGCGTCGTTCGTCGCCGAACCCGGCCGCGTGACCGGCTTCCTCGGCCCCAACGGCGCCGGCAAGTCCACGACGCTGCGCGCGCTCCTGGGCCTCGTCGCCCCCACCGCCGGCGACACGTTCATCGGCGGGCGGCGCTACCGCGACGTGCCGCGCCCCGCGACCGTCGTGGGCGCGCAGCTCGAGCCCGCCTTCCACCCCGGCCGCACGGCCCGCGACCACCTCCGCGTGGTCGCGCCGCTCGCGGGCAAGGACGACGCACGATGCGACGAGGCGCTCGCGGCGGTCGGGATGACGGAGGCGGCGAACCGCCGCGTCGGCGGCTTCTCGATGGGCATGCGCCAGCGGCTCGGCCTCGCGATGGCGCTGCTGGGCGAGCCGGCGGCGCTCGTGCTCGACGAGCCGGCCAACGGCCTCGACCCGGCCGGCATCACGTGGATGCGCGGCTTCGTGCGCGGCTTCGCCGCCCGCGGCGGCACCGTGCTGCTGTCCTCGCACCTGCTCGGCGAGGTCGAGCAGACCGTGGACGACGTGGTCGTGATCGCGCGCGGACGCATCCGCCACGCCTCGTCGCTGGCGGAGCTGCGCGCGCTCGCGCACCAGGCGACCACGCTGCGCTCCCCCGACGCCGCCCGCCTCGCGCGGCTGGCGGAGGACTGGCCGGACGCACACCTGGCCGCACCCACCGAGCTCGTGGTGCCCCGCGCCGGCGCCGAGGAGGTCGGCGCCCGCGCCTTCGCGGCGGGCGTCGAGGTGCACGGCCTCGCCGAGACCGGCGAGACGCTCGAACAGGTGTTCCTGCGCCTCACGGAGGACGCCGCATGAGCGCCGCGATCCGCTCCGAGATCCGGAAGATCCTCACGACGCGCCTGTGGTGGGCCCTCATGCTCGCCATGGTCGTGTCCGTCGCGGTGCTCGCCGGCTCGCTCGCGCTGGCCACCGCGCTGGGCGGCGAGGCCGCCGGCGACGAGCTCGCGGTGCCGCCGGACCAGCTCGCGCTCACCGTCTACTCCGCCGGCGTCACCCTCGGCTACGTGTTCCCCGTCGCGTTCGGCGCGATCGTCGTGACGCAGGAGTTCCGCCACCGCACGATCCAGACCGCGGTGCTCGCGGAGCCGCGCCGCACGCGCGTCGCGATCGCCAAGCTGGTCGCGACCGTGCCGTTCGCGCTCGCCTACGGCGTCGCGAGCTCCGCCGCCGCGCTCGCCGCGGGCGCCCCCGCCCTCGCGCTGGCCGGCGACGGCGCGATGCTCGACGACCCGGCGACGTGGCGCACGCTCGGGCTCGGCGCGGTGGCGATGGCCGCCTGGATGCTCGTGGGCGTCGGCTTCGGCACGCTCGTGACGAACCAGGTGGCGGTCGTCGTCGGCCTCATCGTGTGGACGCAGATCGTCGAGCCGCTCGTGCGCATCGCGCTCGGCTACTGGGAGGCGGCCGCGCCGATCGCGCGCTTCCTGCCCGGCGCCGCGGGCGAGGCGGTCGCGGGCGCGAGCTTCTACTCCGCGGCCGGGCTGTCGGATCTGCTGCCCGCGTGGGCGGGCCTCGCGGTGCTGCTCGGATACGGCCTGGTCGCGGCCGCGATCGGCTGGCGGACGTCCTTCCGACGCGACCTCACGTAACGATTTCTCCAAATGGCAGGCACGTTGTTCCGAGGCTGCTCGTTGTAGGACGATGATAGGAAGCACATTTCACCATCGACGCTGATGCGCCAAGAAAGCGAGCGGCCTCAACCGTGTCCCCAGACACCTCCGCGCCCGACACCGACCGCGTCTCCGTCGCCCGAGCAGCAGGTGCCCCGTCCGTTGCGTCGCTCATCCTGGGCGGCGAGCACGGGGCCGATGCCACGCAGGGCGACTCCTCGACGCGCCAGGAGACCCCTGGAGCCGGGCAGTCCTCGATCCCCCAGCCCCCGACCCAGCCGATGCCGACGGTGACCGCCGCGGCCGTGCCCCCGCCGCCCCCGCCGCCGCCCGCGCAGCGCGCCGACGCGCCGGCCCCCGCGGCCGAGCCCGCGACCGACACGGCGTCGCCCGCCGCGGAGGAGGCACCCGCCTCCGCCCCGGCTCCGGCGCCCGCCCCGGCCGCCGCATCGTCCGACGACGTGGACCCCACCGTGACCCAGCCGATCGCGACCGCGCAGGCGCCGACCGCCGCGTACCTGCAGCGGCCGGAGTTCACGCCCGTCGCGACCAAGGACGTCCAGCAGGGCGTCGAGCGCCTGCGCGGCCCCGCCGCGCGCGTCGTGCAGAACATGGAGGCGAGCCTCGGGGTCCCGACCGCCACCTCGGTCCGCACCGTGCCCGCCAAGCTCCTCATGGACAACCGGGTCGTGGTGAACAACCACCTCGCCCGCACGCGCGGCGGCAAGGTGTCGTTCACGCACCTCATCGGCTTCGCGATCGTCGAGGCCCTCGCCGAGTTCCCGGCGATGAACGCCGCGTACACCGAGGAGGACGGCAAGCCCGCCGTCCGCACGCCCGCGTCGGTGAACCTGGGCCTCGCGATCGACCTCGCGCGCCCCGACGGCTCGCGCCAGCTGCTCGTCCCGTCCATCAAGGGCGCGGACCACATGGACTTCGCCGAGTTCTGGGCCGCCTACGAGGACGTGGTCCGCCGCGCCCGCAACGGCGCGCTCCAGGCCGCCGACTTCCAGGGCACCACGCTCACCCTCACCAACCCCGGCACGCTCGGCACGGTCCACTCGGTGCCGCGCCTCATGGACGGCCAGGGCGCGATCATCGGCGTCGGGTCGATGGACTACCCCGCCGAGTTCCTCGGCGCCGCCGAGGAGACGGTCGCCCGCCTGGGCGTGTCCAAGGTGATGACCATCACCTCGACGTACGACCACCGCGTCATCCAGGGCGCGCAGTCCGGCGAGTTCCTCGGCATCGTGCACCGCAAGCTGCTGGGCCTCGACGGCTTCTACGACCGCGTCTTCTCGTCGATGCGCGTCCCGTACGAGCCGGTCCGGTGGATCCAGGACACGACGACGGACCCCGCGACGGAGGCCGCCAAGCCCGCCCGCATCGCGGAGCTCATCCACGCGTACCGCTCGCGCGGCCACCTCATGGCCGACGTCGACCCGCTGAGCTCGCGCCCGCGCAAGCACCCCGACCTCGACGTGCAGACGCACGGCCTCACGCTGTGGGATCTCGACCGCACGTACGAGACCGGCGGCTTCGCCGGACAGCAGTCGTGGAAGATGCGGACGGTGCTGAGCCGCCTGCGCGACGCGTACTGCCGCACCATCGGCCTCGAGTACATGCACATCGCGGACCGCGAGCAGCGGTCGTTCTTCCAGGACCGCCTCGAGCACGGCTACACCAAGCCGACGCGCGAGGAGCACCTGCGCATCCTCCACCGCCTCAACGCGGCGGAGGCCTTCGAGGCGTTCCTCCAGACCAAGTTCGTGGGCCAGAAGCGCTTCTCGCTCGAGGGCGGCGAGTCGCTCATCCCGCTGCTCGACTCGGTCATGAGCGCGGCGGCGGAATCCGGCGTGCACGAGGTGTGCATCGGCATGGCCCACCGCGGCCGGCTCAACGTGCTCGCGAACCTCGCGGGCAAGAGCTACAGCCAGATCTTCTCCGAGTTCGAGGGCACCGCGGTGCCGGGCTCCGTCCAGGGCTCCGGCGACGTCAAGTACCACCTCGGCACGGAGGGCACCTTCACCGCCGAGTCGGGCGCCACCACGCGCGTCTACCTCGCCGCGAACCCCTCGCACCTCGAGGCGGTCGACCCGGTCCTCGAGGGCATCGTGCGCGCCAAGCTCGACGCGCTCGGCGCGGACCCGGCGACGGACGGCTACCCCGTGCTCCCCGTCCTCGTCCACGGCGACGCGGCCTTCGCGGGCCAGGGCGTGGTGCTCGAGACGCTCAACATGGCGCTGCTCAAGGGCTACCGCACCGGCGGCACCGTGCACGTCATCATCAACAACCAGGTCGGCTTCACCACCGGCCCGGAGAGCTCGCGGTCGACGCGGTACTGCACCGACATCGCCAAGGGCTTCCAGATCCCGATCTTCCACGTCAACGGCGACGACCCGGAGGCGTGCGTGCGCGCCGCCCGGCTCGCGTTCGAGTACCGCGAGCGGTTCGGCCGCGACGTCATCGTCGACATGGTCTGCTACCGCCGCCGCGGCCACAACGAGGGCGACGACCCGTCGATGACCCAGCCGCGCATGTACGACCTCATCGAGGGCAAGCGCTCGGTGCGCCACCTCTACACCGAGGCGCTCATCCGCCGCGGGGACATCACCACCGAGGAGGCCGAGTCGGTCTCGAAGGACTACCTCGCCCAGCTCGAGCGCGTGTTCATCGAGACCCGCGAGGGCTACAAGCCGTCGTCCGACGCGGAGTCGATCTCCGGTCTCGAGCTGCCGTCGTCGCAGTCCTCGGACGCCGGCGTGATGGTCGGCTGGCGGACCGCGGTGTCCGCGAGCCAGATCGAGCGCATCGGCCGCGCCCACGTGCGCCCGCCCGAGGGCTTCTCCGTGCACCCCAAGCTCGAGAAGCTGCTCGAGAAGCGCGACACGATGAGCCGCGAGGGCGGCATCGACTGGGGCTACGGCGAGATCCTCGCGTTCGGCACGCTGCTCCAGGAGGGCGTGCCCGTCCGCGTCTCCGGCCAGGACTCGCGCCGCGGCACGTTCGTCCAGCGCCACGCGGTCTACCACGACCGCAACACGGGCTCGGAGTGGACGCCGCTGCTCTACCTGTCCTCCGACCAGGGGCGCCTGCACATCTACGACTCCCCGCTGTCGGAGTACGGCGTGCTGGGCTTCGAGTACGGCTACTCGGTCGAGCGCCCCGACGCGCTCGTGCTGTGGGAGGCGCAGTTCGGCGACTTCGTCAACGGCGCGCAGACCATCATCGACGAGTTCATCTCGTCGGCCGAGCAGAAGTGGGGCCAGTCCTCGTCCGTGGTGCTGCTGCTGCCGCACGGCTTCGAGGGGCAGGGGCCCGACCACTCGTCGGCGCGCGTCGAGCGTTTCCTGCAGATGTGCGGCGAGGAGAACATGATCGCCGCGATGCCGTCGACCCCGGCCAGCTACTTCCACCTGCTGCGTCGCCAGGCCTACAACCGCCCCCGCAAGCCGCTCGTCGTCTTCACCCCGAAGTCGATGCTCCGCCTGCGCGCGGCGCAGTCGTCGGTCGAGGACTTCACCACGGGCACGTTCCGCGAGGTCATCGGGGACGATGCGGTGGATCCCGCGTCCGTCGACCGCGTCCTGCTGTGCGCCGGCAAGGTCTACTACGACCTCGTCGCGGAGCGGGACCGCACGGGCGACACGACGACCGCTATCGTGCGACTTGAGCAGCTGTACCCGCTCGCGCACGACGCCATCCGCGAGGCCCTCGCCCCGTTCGACGGCGCCGAGCTCGTGTGGGTCCAGGAGGAGCCTCTCAACCAGGGAGCGTGGTCGCGCATGTCGCTGAGCCTGCCGCAGGTCGTCGGCACCACCGTCGGGGTGGTGTCCCGCCCGGCGTCCGCGTCGCCCGCCTCGGGCCTCGCGTCGCGCCACGCGGCCGAGCAGTCGGAGCTGGTGACCCGGGCCTTCACCCGATGAGGAACGTCTTCCTCGTCGGCGACGAGCTCGTGGCCGGTCACGGCGACCCCAAGGCGCTGGGGTGGGCGGGGCGCGTCGCGGCGCGCACGCTCCCCCTCGCGCCCGACCTCGCCTTCCACACGCTCGCCGTGCCGCACGAGACCACGGGCGAGCTCACCAGCCGGTGGGACGAGGAGGCGCTGCGGCGCACGGCGCGCACCGAGCCCGAGGCCAACCACGTGCTCTTCGCGATCGGCCGGCACGACGTCCATCGCGGGGTCTCCCCCACGATGACGCGCCTCAACATCGCGAACTTCCTCGACCGCGCGCACGCGCTCGGCTTCGAGACGCTGATCGCGGGCCCGCCGCCCGGCGAGGAGGCCGACAACGCGCGCATCGCGGAGCTGGCCGCCGTGTGCGAGGACGCTGCGTCGCGCCGCGGCGTGGGCTACATCGACATGTACGGGCCGCTCGCGCGCCACGACCAGTGGGCCGCGGACATGGCCACCGGCCACGACGCGCTGCCCCTGCAGGCGGGCTACGGCCTCATGGCGTGGCTCGTGCTGCATTCGCGCTGGCACTCGTGGCTCGGGATCGAGCCGCCCGGCAACTGAGGCGCACCGCCCGCAAGCGCGGGGCATCGGACCGTGGCGCTCGGCCGAGGCGCTGGGCCGTGGCGCTGGGCCGTCTCCTGCGAGGTGCTCAGTGTCCGATTCGCGCCCGGACGGGCACTCGGCACCTCCCAGCGCGCAGTCGGGGCGCAATCGGGGCGAAGGCGTCGGGGCGTCGGCGTGTCAGGCCGCAGGCGCGCACTTCGTGTCCGCGTATTTCAGCTCAGGCTTGAACACGCCCCGCAGCGAGCAGCGGAACCAGCCCCCCGGCGGAGCTGTTCAAGCGATTCTTGAAATTCAAGACCACCACATGCACCCGAGCGCGCCTCATCGGGATGCGGCGAGGAGCCGAGCGCGCGACATCGGGCCGAGGCGCCGGGCCGAGGCATCGGGCCGTGGCGCCGGACCGTGGCGCTCGGCCGAGGCGCTGGGCCGCCTCTTGCGAGGCGCTCAGTGTCCGATTCGCGCCCGAACGGGCACTCGGCACCTCCCAGCGCGCGCCAGGCAGGCGGGGACGCACGAGGGGCCGCCACCCGGACGGGTGGCGGCCCCTCGTACGTGACAGCTACTAGTCGACGACGCCCGCGCCGCGGAGCTCGACCAGGAGGTCGTGCGGGCGCGACGCGATCGCGACGGCGTCGTCGAGCGCGACCACGTTGTCCCGGACCAGCTGGAAGAGGTGCTGGTCGAAGGTCTGCATCTTGTAGTACTCGCCCTCGGAGATGAGGTCGAGGATGGGCGGCTGGCTCGACGGGTCGATGATCGCCTCGGCCGTGCGGCCCGTGTTGACCATGACCTCCGCGACGAGCGTGCGGCCGGTGCCGTCGCCGCGGCGCACGAGGCGCTGCGAGACGATGCCGCGCAGGGTCTGCGCGAGCGTCGCGCGGACCTGGTTCTGCTCGTGCGGCGTGAAGAAGTCGACGATGCGGTTGATGGTGTCCTGCGCGTCCACGGTGTGGAGGGTCGCGAGGACGAGGTGGCCGGTCTCGGCCGCGGACAGCGCCGCCCGGACCGTCTCGATGTCGCGCATCTCGCCGACCATGATGACGTCGGGGTCCTGACGCATCGCGGCGCGCAGCGCCGAGGTGAAGTCGAGCGTGTCGGAACGCACCTCGCGCTGCGAGATAATCGCCTTCTTGTCCTGGTGGAGGACCTCGATGGGGTCCTCGATCGTGACGATGTTGACCTCGCGGTACGCGTTGATGAGGTCGATCATCGAGGCGAGGGTCGTGGTCTTGCCGGAGCCGGTCGGGCCGGTGACGAGCACGAGGCCGCGCGGCTCGAGCGCGAGGTCCGCGATGACGCCCGGCAGGCCCAGCTCCTCGAAGCTCTGCGCGCCCACCGCGACGCGGCGGAACACGAGGCCCTCGGTGCCGCGCGCCACGTACGCGTTGACGCGGAAGCGGCCCACGCCGGACAGCGAGAACGCGAAGTCCGCCTCGTGGGTGTCGCGGAACGCCGGCACGAGGTCCTCGGGCAGCACCTGGGCGACCATGTGCTGCGTGTCCTCGGGGGTCAGGGGCGGCACCTGGAGCTTCCGGAGGCGGCCGTCGACGCGCACGCGGGGCGCGGAGCCCACCTTGCAGTGCAGGTCGGAGCCGCCCGTCGAGGCAAGCGCGTGCAGGAACGGGATGACTGACTGGGGCTGATCGCTCACGGTTCCTCCATCGGCATCCGATATGGGCGGCTTGAGGGGAGCGTAGCGTCAACTCCCCCGCGCGGGACCGCCGGTGTGACAAGGTCCTCAGATGTGGGAGGATAGGGGGTCTTTGTTACGCGTCCAGAAAGGGGAACGTTGTGAGCAAGCGAGGCCGCAAGCGCAAGTCGCGCGCGAAGTCCGGCGCCAACCACGGCAAGCGGCCCAACGCCTGAGCCGTTCCGCCCGGATACGAGAAGAAGCCGCATCGGCCCTGCCGATGCGGCTTCTGTCGTCTCGGGCGACGGGGCGCGCCCGCGGAGGGCCTAGGTGGCGCCGTCCGGCCGGGTCGCGCGGATCGTCGTGAGGATGCGCGCGCGGAGGTCGTCCGGCGCGACATCGTGGCCCGCCTTGTTGACGAGCCGCTTGATCTTCTCGTTGATCTTGTGCTCGGCCTCGCAGGGCCCGCACTCCTTGAGGTGCTCCCCGATCCGATGGATCTCATCCTCGGGCAGCTCGTGATCGATGTACTCGAAGAGGCGGTCGAGCGCCTCCTCGCACTCCGGCTTAGGCACGGCACGCACCCCCGTCCTTGTTCTTCTTCACCGGGGTCCTCTCGTAGAGACCACGCTCGGCGGCGTAGTCCCGAAGCTTCTCTCGCAGGAGCTTGCGGCCACGGTGCAGCCGCGACATGACCGTCCCCACCGGGGTGTCCATGATCTCCGCGATCTCCTTGTAGGCGAACCCCTCCACGTCGGAGAGGTACACGGCCATCCGGAAGTCGTCCGACAGCTCCGACAGCGCCTGACGGATCTCGTCGTCGCCGAGCGAGTCGAGCGCCGCCTCCTCGGCCGAGGCCAGCCCGCTCGAGGTGTGCTCCGCGGCGGCCGCGAGCTGCCAGTCCTCGACGGTGTCCGCGTCCGAGCGCTTCGGCTCGCGCTGCTTCTTGCGGTAGCTGTTGATGAACGCGTTCGTCTGGATCCGGTACAGCCACGCCTTGAGGTTGGTGCCCGGCGTGAACTTGTCCTGCGCCGCGAACGCCTTCGCGAAGGTCTCCTGAACCAGGTCCTCGGCGTCGGCGCCGTTGCGCGTCATGCGCAGGGCGGCCGCGTACAGCTGGTCCATGTAGGACAGCGCCTCGGACTCGAAGTCGAACTCTGTTGCGTCGGTCATCGGTTGCGAGCGTACAGCGGTGCGCCGCCGTGCCGGTGCACGCGACGCCGCAAGCCTCTCCACGGTGGTCGTCACATCGGTCGGTAACCGCACCGCGGCCGACATCATTCCCGGCCCTGACGGAGAGCGCCTCGCTTGATAGCGTAGGAGGCATGTTGCGTGCACTTGCCAGGCCGTTGCTCGCCTCGTGGTTCGTCTACGGAGGCGTCCAGAGCTATCTCGAGCCCGAGGCGCGCGCCGAGCGCGTCGCCCCCACCGTCGAGCCCGCCCTCAAGGAGCTGGGACTCGAGGAGGTGAAGACCGTCGACCTGGTGAAGGTCCACGGCGCCGCCTCTGTCGCGCTCGCCGCCGCGCTCGCGCTGTCGCGGAGCCCGCGCGCCGCCGCGCTGGGCCTCGCGGGCCTCGCCGGCGCGACCGCCGCGCTCGCCCACCCCTTCTGGAACGAGGAGGACGAGACGCGCAAGGAGGAGGAGCTCGAGCAGTTCCTCAAGAACCTCTCGCTCGTCGGCGGCGTGCTGCTCGCCGCGACGGCGGGCCACAGCCAGCGCCACATCGACCGCAAGAAGGCGAAGAAGGCGAAGGCCAAGGAGAAGGCCGCGGAGACGAAGGCGAAGGAGAAGGAGGCCAAGGCGGCTCTCAAGGCCGCCGGCTCCAAGAAGCGCGCCGCGTGAGCGGCGCCCTCCCCACCGGCACCGGCCCCGGCGAGGCGTGGGACGCGCCCCTCGCGCATCGTCCGCTCGACGCGACCGTCTCCGTGCCCGGTTCCAAGTCGCTCACCAACCGCCACCTCGTGCTCGCGGCGCTCGCCGCGGAGCCCGTGACCATGCGCGGCGGGTTGCGCTCGCGCGACTCGGACCTCATGATCGGCGCGCTGCGCGGCCTGGGGATCGACGTCGACGACTCCGGCGACGACTGGCGCGTCACGCCCGGACCGATCCGCGGCGGCGCCCACGTCGACTGCGGCCTCGCCGGCACGGTGATGCGCTTCGTGCCGCCGATGGTGCTGCTCGCCGACGGGCCCGTGAGCTTCGACGGCGACGAGGGTGCGCGGGTGCGCCCCATGGGCCCCCTCCTCGACGCGCTGCGCCTGCTCGGCGCCGACGTGGACGACGACGGCCGCGGCACCCTGCCCTTCACCGTGACGCCGCCCGCGGAGGTCCCGGACGTGGTCGAGGTCGACGCGTCGTCGTCCTCCCAGTTCGTCACCGGGCTGCTGCTCACGGCGCCGCGCCTGCCCGAGGGCCTCACCGTGCGCCACACCGGTGCGACGCTGCCGAGCCTGCCGCACATCGACATGACGTGCGCGACCCTGCGCGAGGCCGGCATCCGGGTCGACCAGCCCGACGAGCGCACCTGGATCGTCCACCCCGGCGAGATCCGCCCGGGCGACGTGCGGGTCGAGCCCGACCTCTCCAACGCCGGCCCGTTCATGGCGGCCGCGCTCGTCGCGGGCGGCACCGTGCGCATCCCCGGCTGGCCCGCGGAGACCACCCAGCCCGGCGCGTACTACCCCGAGCTGCTCACCCGCATGGGCGCGACGTGCACGCTCGACGGCGACGTCATGACCGTGACTGGCGACGGCACCGTCCGCGGCATCGACGCCGACCTCTCCCCCGCCGGCGAGATCACGCCGACGATCGCGGCGCTGTGCGCCGTCGCGCAGGGGCCCAGCCGGCTCACCGGCATCGGCCACCTGCGGGGCCACGAGACGGACCGCCTCGCGGCGCTCGCCGCCGAGGTGACCCGCCTCGGGGGCACGTGCACGGCGGACGAGGCGTCGCTCGCCTTCGGCGGGCTGCCCGAGGACGGCGTCGCGGGGCTGCACGGCGCGGACATGGAGACGTACCACGACCACCGCATGGCGACCTTCGCGGCGATCGTCGGGCTCGCTGTGCCCGACGTGCGCGTCGTGAACGTCGGCACCACCGCGAAGACGATGCCCGGCTTCCCCGCGATGTGGCGCGGGATGCTCGGCCTCGACGGCTGAGCGGCCCTCACACCGGGACGCGCACGCCCTGCTCGAACGCGCGGATGATCGCGTGCGCGACCTCGAGCGCGCGCCTGCCCTCGCGGGCGTGCACCGGCGGCTCGTCGCCGGCGCGGAAGGCCGCGAGGAGGTGCTCGACGTGCCGGTCGAACGTGTACTCGAACGTCCGCGCCTCGTCGTCGAAGTAGCCCGCCTCCCACACGCGACGGGTCGCGTCGCCCGCGGACGAGACCGTGAGCCGCTTGACGGTGTCCTCGATGAGCAGCCTGCCGCGCGTCCCGTTGACCTCGACGAGGTGCGTGTCGGGGTACGCGTACGACGAGTCGTAGGACCCCACGAGGCTGCCCACCGCACCGCCGGCGAAGCGCAGGGCCACCGCGAGCGTCGTGTACGTCCCGGGCCGCGTCATGTCCGTCATCTGCGCGGCGACGCTGTCGATCGGCCCGCACAGGTGCTCGAGCATGTCGATCCCGTGCACCTGCGTCTCGATGAGGTTGGCGTGCGGGCTCGTCCCGAAGTTGGGCTCGCCGCCGAAGCGCCAGGTCGCGAACACCACGTCGCCGAGCTCGCCGGCGTCGATCGCGGCCTTCGCGCGCGCCACCGGCTCCGCGTACCGGTGGTTGAGGTTGATGGCGAAGAACAGCCCCCGCGCCTCCGCCTCGGCCAGCAGCGTGTCCGCCTCGTCCAGCTCGAACACGAGCGGCTTCTCGACGAGCAGCGGCACGTCCCGGCGCAGGAGGTGGAGCGTCGGCTCGAAGTGCGCCTCGTTGGGCAGGCACACCGTCACGAGGTCCGGTCGCGCCTCCTCGAGCATGACGTCGATGTCCGTGTACGGCGTGGTGTCGAACGCGGCGGCCCGGGCGGCCGTGCGGCCGGGGTCGCGCCCGACGATGCCCACGAGCTCCGTGTCCCGCCGCCTCGAGAAGATCCGCGCGTGCTGCGCGCCCCATCCGCCGGCGCCGACCACCGCGATCCTCAGCGTGTCCTCCATGACGCGTCCCTTCGCCTCCCTCCGAGCGTAGGACGCGGACGCGCGCCGCGCCCGGCCGCGACCGCTCGGTAGGCTGGGCGCATGCCTTCGACGCCGGACCGCACGTGAGCGACTGGAGCCGCTACGACGAGTCCGACGCGCGCGTGCGCCCCAACCGGCGCGGGTCGCGCCCGCGGACCAAGGTGCGCCCCGCGCACGAGGAGGCCGAGCCCGGCACGGTGATCGCCGTCGACCGCGGCCGCTACACGGTCCGGATGGACGATGCGGTCATCACCGCGGTCAAGGCGCGCGACCTCGGGCGCCGGGGCCTCGTGATCGGGGACCGCGTCGGCGTGGTGGGCGACACCTCCGGCCGGCCGGACACCCTCGCGCGCATCGTCCGCCGCGAGCCGCGCGCGACCGCGCTGCGCCGCACCGCCGACGACACCGACGCGACCGAGCGCGTGATCGTCGCCAACGCCGAGCAGCTCGCGATCGTCACCGCGCTCGCCGATCCCGAGCCCAACCCGCGCATGATCGACCGCTGCCTCGTGGCCGCGTTCGACGCCGGCATGGAGGCCGTGCTCGTGCTCACCAAGGCCGACCTCGCCGACGCCTCCGACCTCCGGGCCGCGTACGAGCCGCTCGGGGTGCGGGTCCTCGAGACATCCGTGAGGCGCGAGGGCGGCCCCGACGAGGATCCCGGCTTCGTGGAGCTGCGCGCGTCGCTCGAGGGCGCGACCACGGTGCTCGTGGGCTACTCGGGCGTCGGCAAGTCGACGCTCGTCAACGCGCTCGTGCCGGACGCGGGGCGCGCCGTGGGCGTCGTCAACGACGTCACGGGCCGCGGACGCCACACCTCGACGTCGGCGGTGCTGTACGACGTGCCGAGCGGCGGCCGCATCGTCGACACCCCCGGCGTGCGGTCGTTCGGGCTCGCGCACGTCGACCCCGAGCACTTCATCCTCGCCTTCCCCGACGTCGCCGCGGCCGCCGACGAGCGCTGCCCGCGCGGCTGCACGCACGAGTCGGCCGAGGCCGGCTGCGAGCTCGACGCGTGGGCGGGCGACGTGCCCGAGCGCCACGCCCGCGTCGACTCGATCCGCCGGCTGCTCGCCTCCCGCGCCGCGGGCGACCAGTACTGACCGCTCCGCGCGCACCGTCGGGGAAGAGCGCCGGGCGACCCGCGCATCGTCCCCGGTAGGTTGAAGCCATGACGGACGCCCCCTACGCCGACGACCTGCTGCTCGCCCTCGCGATCGCCGACGAGGTGGACCGCCTCACGCTCGCGAACTTCGCGACCGGCGAGCTCACGGTCGAGACGAAGCCCGACGACACCCCCGTGACGGCGGTCGACCGCGCCGCCGAGCGCCTCGCGCGCGACCTCATCGCGCAGCACCGCCCCGCCGACGCGTTCGTGGGCGAGGAGTACGGCACCACCGGCGAGTCCGCCCGCCGCTGGGTGGTCGACCCGATCGACGGCACCAAGAACTTCATCCGCGACGTGCCGGTGTGGGCGACGCTGATCTCGCTGCTCGACGGCGACGACGTCGTCGTGGGCGTGGTGAGCGCGCCGGCGCTGCACCGCCGCTGGTTCGCGGCACGGGGCCAGGGCGCGTGGCTCGGGGCGTCGGAGGCCACCGCCAGGCCGATCCACGTGTCCGCGGTCGCGAGCCTCGCGGAGGCGTCGCTGTCGTACTCCGACCTCGCCGAGTGGGAGGCGTTCGGGCGGCTGCCGGCCTTCATGGGCCTGATGTCGGACGTGTGGCGCACGCGCGCGTACGGCGACTTCTGGAGCTACATGATGGTCGCCGAGGGCGCGGTGGACATCGCCGCGGAGCCCGAGCTCGCGCTGTACGACATGGCCGCGCTCGTGCCGATCGTCGAGGAGGCGGGCGGCCGCTTCACGGGCGTCGACGGCTCCCCCGGACCGCACGGCGGCAACGCGCTGGTGACCAACGGGCTGCTCCACGACGAGGTGCTCGCGCGGCTGCGCTGACCTGACCCGCGCCTACCCCACGGGCACGTGCGAGAGCTCGGACGCGTCGTACCAGAGCATGTCGTGGTCGTCGAGCCGGTCGAGCGCGTCCTCGTCGCCCGCGCGGGCCGCGCGCACGTCGTCGGCCGCGTCCGGCTCGTCGACGAACGCGCACGCGATCGCCGAGGCGGGGATCCGGCCCTGCACGCGGACCGCGGCCGGGTGGACGTCGGGGTCCGCGTCGCACTCGGGGCGCGTGAGCTCGGCGACGACGACCACCCGCAGCGGCGAGCCGACGTCGATCACCGAGGCGCGCGCGGCGACGTCGCGGGCGATCTCCGCGAGCTCGTCCGCGTCATCGGAGTCGACGAGCGCGAGCAGGCGCTCCGTCACGGCGTAGGCGAGCGGCGGCTCCCACAGCCCGTCCGCGCAGCGAGGGAGATCGTCGACGGTGGCGGGGATGTACACGCGCATGGCCTCAGTCTGTCACCGTCGCGGGCTCACCACGCGCGGCGCGCGCGGCGGCGATCACCACCTCCGCCATCGACGCGATCGCCCTCCTCAGCGGCGACCGCGGCGCGACCTCGGCGAGGGTGCGGCCGTCGCGCGCGGCCGCGTCGCAGGCCCTCAGGTCCCACGGCAGCGGCCACACCTCGGTGACGCCCGCGTGGCGTCCGAGCGCGGCGGCGATCGCGTCCTCCGGCCGCGCCCCGGCCACCGACGCGCGGATGCGGTTGACCGCCACCACCGGCGCGGGGCCGTCGAGGTCGAGCAGCGCGTGCACGAGGCGCACGAGCTGGTGCGGCTCCGCTCCCCCGACGGCGACGACCGCGTCCGCCTCGGCGAGGCCAGCGAGCGTCGCGCCGTCGCGGCGCGGGCCCGGAGCGTGCGCGCCGCCGTCCTCGGCGGGGGCGGCGAGGTCGAGGACGACGACGTCGGCCTGCGCCCGCAGCGCGGGCCACAGCCGCTCGAGAGCGGGGGCGGTCACCTCGGGCCAGCGCGCGGCCCGCGTGAGGCCCGTGACGACACGCAGGCGCGGCGCGACCTCGACCGCGTGGCGCGCGAGCAGCGCGGCCGCGTCCTCGCCGCGCGCGGCGGACCGTGCCACCGCGGCGATCCCGGGGGCCTCGTCCGCGAGCCCCACCGCGGTGGCCACCGACGCGCCGTAGGTGTCGAGGTCGACCAGCACGGTGCGGTGCCCCGCGAGGGCCGACTCGGCCGCGAGGTTGACGGCGACGGTGGTGCGGCCGGGCGCGCCGCCCGTGCCCCACACCGCGATCACGGCGCCCGGGCCCCGCTCGGGCGGCGGCGCGAAGTCCGGCGCCGGCCGGTCGACCGCGGCGAGCACCGCCTCGGCGAGCCCGGCGCGCGCGAGCGGGACCCCGAGCGCCTCGAGGCGCGGCGCGGCGCCGTCGGCCACCCCGACGAGGCCCGCGCCCGCCGCACGGATCGCCGCCACAGCGTCCGCGTCGAGGTGCGGCTGCTCCGACAGCACGACGACGGAGCCGAGCCCGGCGCGCGCGACCGCGACGGCCTCCGCGAGGTCCGCGCAGCGGCGCACCACGGCGAGCCTCGGGTGCGCGTCGACCTCCGCGACGACCGCGGCCTCGCCGTCACCGCGCACGGCGACGATGACGCCGAGCGGCGCGCTCACCCGATCCCCACGACCGCGACCTCGGCCGCGGCCGCCAGCGCGTCGAGGAGGGCGCCGACCTCGTCGCCCGGCACCACGACGTAGACGGTCTCGCCGCCGAGCCCGAACGAGCCCTCGTCGCGCTCGACCGCCGCCACCGCCAGCGCCTCGCCCACCCGTGTCGAGGAGCCGTCCTCGGGCGTGACCCACACGTCGACGACCGCGCCGGCCTCCACGCCGTCCGCGACCGGCGCGGAGGCGATCACCGCGACCGGACGGCCGTCGAAGTCCTCCCGCGTCGCGACGGCGCTGGCCGGGACGAGCTCGCCGTCCCCGACTGCGCGCGTGAGCACCCGTCCGAAGGGCGCGTCCGCGGGCGCCGCGAGGTAGCCGTCGCCCACCCGCACGTGCGCGATCAGCAGGTTGGACTCGTCGAGCACCGTGCCCGGCGCGAGGGCGTCGGCGGCCGCGTAGACGGGCGTCGTGCGGTCGGCGGCCCGCAACGCGGCCGCGACCCCCACGACGGCGATCACGATGAGCAGCACACCCACCACGAGGCGCGGGTCGCGCCACCCGGGCGGCCGCAGACGCGCCGCCACCGCCTGAACATCGTCGCCCATCGGCACCCCCCACAGCCGCCGGATGGAGACATCATGCCTGGTGCGACCCCTGCACGGGAAGAGCTGTGGACAGCGGGCACGCGCGGCGGCGCCGTGTCACAATGGCCGGGTGCCACCGCGGTTCCTCAAGCTGAGCGACGTCCAGGAGATCCTCAACATCTCCTCGCAGCAGGCGTATGCGCTCGTCCGCTCGGGCGACCTGCCCGCGATCCAGGTGGGCGGCCGCGGCCAGTGGCGCGTCGAGGAGAGCGAGCTCGAGGGCTACATCGCCCGCCAGTACGCGCTCGCCCGCGAGCACCTCAAGGAGCGCGACGCCCGCTGAGGGTCAGCCCGCCCGCACCGCCAGCAGGGCGCCGAGCGGCACGGTCCGCGCCACGCCGCCAGCATCGAGGTCGAGGTGGTCCGCGCCCACCGCGCGGATGACCCCGCGCCACGTGCCGCCGTCCGTCTCGACGGCGACCGGCAGCCCCGAGTCCGCGAGCTCGCGCAGCGCCGAGGCGAGGGTGAGGCGGCGCCGCACCTCGGTCAGCGGAGCGGAGCCGTGGCCCAGCCCGTCGAGCGCCGCCACCGCCGTGAGCGGCACCACCGCCTGACCCTCGGCCGTGTCGAGCAGCACCCACGCTCCCGCGAGGTCCGCGACGGCTCCCGCCACGCGGCCTCCGCCGCGCAGCACGAGGGCCACGCGCCCGCCGGCGTGCGCCGCGAGCCGCCCGGCGAGCGTCACCGCGGCCCGCTCATCGCGCGTCCGCTTGGCGATCTCCGCCTCGACCTCGGCGCGCTCCTCGGCCTCGAGCCTCGACTCGAGGTCCGCGAACAGCAGCTCCCAGCGCATGCCGTCACGCTAGCCGCCGCCTCCACAGGCGGGAATCCCGGGTGGACAAAACGGACGCGACGGACTACATCAGAAGATACCAAACAGCATCAAACGACATCAAACGGGGGCTTGTGATGGGCGGAGCGGCGGGGACGATGCGGCGGCCGGGCGGGCGCGCGGCGCGCGTGGCGAGAGCGCGGAGACCGGCGGGAGCATCCGCGAGGGCCGCGGTCGCCACCCTCGCCGCGGCGGGGACGGGCGGCGGCGCCGCCGCGCTCGCGTGGCGCACGGCCGCGGCGGTCGACTGGCGCGTGTGGACGGCCGCCGACGCGGTCCTCGCCTGCGCCGGGATCGCGGCCGCGGCGATCGCGCTGCGCTTCCTCGTCGAGGTCGCCGCCGCCCTCGCGGCCCGGGCACGCGGCGCCTCCGCACCCGCCTGGACCGGTCGGCTCGCGCGCGGCGTCGCCGCCGGTCTCGCCGCGTCCCTGCTCGGCGCGGGCGCGGCCCACGCCGACGAGCCGCCGCCGTCGGCGGGATGGCTGCCCGCGGACCCCGCGCCTGTCTCCGTGCCGTGGGCCCCGGCGACACGGGCGCCGAGCCCCGCGCGCATCGTCCCCGCCGAGGAGACGCGCGCGGACACCGGGAGCGGGCCCCGCGTCCATGTGGTCGAGCCGGGAGAGTCGCTGTGGTCGATCACGGCCGAGGCGCTCGGCGCGACCGCCGGCGCCGCGGAGGTCGCGGACGCGTGGCCCCGCCTGTACGCGGCGAACCGCGACACCGTCGGCTCGGACCCGGACCTCATCCATCCCGGGCTGCGCCTCGCGCTCCCCGCCGCGCTCGCCGGGGACGCGCGGTGAGCGCCGAGCCCGCGTGGTCGCCCCGCCCGGCCCGCCGCGACGTCTACGGCCGCCCGCGCGCGACGCTCGGGGACCCGACGCCGCTGGCCTGCACCGTCGCGCTCACCGCGATCGAGGTGGTCCACGGCGGCGACGGGCTCGACTCGCTGCTGCGGTGGATCACGCCGGAGGTGCGCGAGCGGCTGGCCCGCCAGCACTCGCTCGCGCGCCGCGCGGGCCGGGACGGCGGCGCGGGGGCGCGGATCCTCCGGGCGCGCGCATGCCGGGTGTCCCGCGACGCCGCGGAGATCGCCGCGGTCGCCCAGATCGCCGGGATGTCGCACGCGGTCGCGCTGCGGCTCGAGGACCGCGCGGGCCGCTGGGTCATCACCGTGCTCGACATCGGCTGACGGGCGAGCGCCCCGGACGCGCGCGAGGGCGGCACCCGCCGGGTGCCGCCCTCGTCGCGGGGTCGCGGTGGCCTACAGCTCCGCGCCCTCCTCGTTCTTGCCGTGGCACATCTTGTACTTCCGGCCCGAGCCGCACGGGCACGGCGAGTTCTTGCCCGCACCCTCGAAGACGCGGCCGTCGTCCCACGGCTTGGGGCCGCCGGGCTGCGCGGGCGCGGCCACCTTCGCGGTGCCCGAGCCGTCCTGCGACGGGCCCGAGAAGGTCAGCGCGCCCATCCGTGCCTGCACCGGGCCGCCGGCGGAGCCGGTGGCGGGGGTCGCGACCATGCGCTGGCCCGCGGGGCCGGCGGCCGTGGCGGCGCCGCCGCCCGCGAGGCGCTGCGCCGGAGCCGGGGCCGCGGCGGCCTGCTGCTGGGCGGTCGCGGCCGCGGAGTCCGCGGTCACGGCGGCCTGCGGCGCGGGCGCCTCCTTCTTCTCCACGCGGTAGAGGATGGAGACGGCCTGCTCCTTGATGGCGTCCGACATCGCCTCGAAGAGCTGGAAGCCCTCGCGCTGGTACTCGATCAGCGGGTCGCGCTGACCCATCGCGCGCAGGCCGATGCCCTCCTTGAGGTAGTCCATCTCGTAGAGGTGCTCGCGCCACTTGAAGTCGAGGACCTGAAGCAGCACCTGGCGCTCGACCTGGCGCATCACGTCCGCGCCGAGCTTGGTCTCGACGAGGCCGTACTGCAGCTTGGCGTCCGCGACGAGCTCGCGCTCGAGGAACGCGGTCGACAGCCCGGACAGGTCGCCGGCCTCCTCGATGACCTCCTCGATGTCGATCGACACCGGGTAGACGGCCCGCAGGTCCTTCCACAGGGCCTCGAGGTCCCAGTCGTCGGGCGAGCCGACGAGCGTGGACGAGCGCACGTACGCGGCGACCACGTCGCGCACGAAGCCCTCCATCTGCTCGTGCATGTCCTCGCCATCGAGCACGCGGCGGCGCTCGGTGAAGATGATCTTGCGCTGCGAGTTGAGGACGTCGTCGTACTTGAGGATGTTCTTGCGGATCTCGTGGTTGCGGCCCTCGATCTGCGCCTGCGCGCTCTGCACGCCACGGGTGAGGACCTTCGACTCGATCGGCATGTCGTCGGGCAGCGCCGACGAGTTCATCACCGAGGCCGCGAGGCCGGACTGGAACATCCGCATGAGGTCGTCCTCGAGCGAGAGGTAGAACCGGCTCTCGCCCGGGTCGCCCTGACGACCGGAGCGGCCGCGGAGCTGGTTGTCGATGCGGCGCGACTCGTGACGCTCGGTGCCGAGCACGTAGAGGCCACCGGCCTCGAGCACCTCGTCGCGCTCGGTCTCGACGTCCGCCTTCGCCTGCGCGAAGACGTCCTTCCAGATCTTCTCGTACTCCTCGGGGCTCTCGTTCGGGTCGAGCCCGCGCGCCTGCATCTCCGCGACGGCACGGAACTCCGGGTTGCCGCCGAGCATGATGTCGGTGCCTCGGCCCGCCATGTTGGTGGCCACGGTGACGGCGCCCTTGCGGCCCGCCTCGGCGACGATCGCCGCCTCCTTCTCGTGGTGCTTGGCGTTGAGGACCGTGTGGACGATGCCCTGCTTGCGCAGCTCCTGCGACAGCGCCTCGGACTTCTCGACCGAGACGGTGCCGACCAGCACCGGCTGGCCGATCGCGTTGCGCTCGAGGATGTCCTCGATGACCGCGGTGAGCTTGGCCTTCTGCGACTTGTACAGGAGGTCCGACTGGTCGGCGCGGATCATCGGCCGGTTGGTCGGGATCGGGATGACGCCCATCCCGTAGGTCGAGTGCAGCTCCGCCGCCTCGGTCTGGGCGGTGCCCGTCATGCCGGCGATCTTCTCGTACTGGCGGAAGTAGTTCTGGAGCGTGATCGACGCGTAGGTCTGGTTCTCCGCCTTGATCGGCACGCGCTCCTTGGCCTCGATGGCCTGGTGCAGGCCCTCCGAGTAGCGGCGGCCCTTGAGCAGGCGGCCGGTGTGCTCGTCGACGATGTCGACCTCGCCGCCCTGGACCACGTAGTCGCGGTCGCGGCGGAACAGCTCCTTGGCCTTGATCGCGTTGTTGAGGAAGCCGATGAGGGGCGTGTTGGCCGGGTCGTAGAGGTTCTCGATGCCGAGCGCCGCCTCGATCTTGTCGATGCCGGGCTCGAGGATGCCGACCGCGCGCTTCTTCTCCTCGACCTCGTAGTCGACGTCGATCTCCATCTCCTTGGCGAGACGCGCGAACTCGACGTACCAGCGGTTGTTGTCGCCGGAGGCGGGGCCCGAGACGATGAGGGGCGTGCGCGCCTCGTCGATGAGGATCGAGTCGACCTCGTCGACGATCGCGTAGTGGTAGCCGCGCTGCACGAGCTGCGACGGGTCGAGCGCCATGTTGTCGCGCAGGTGGTCGAAGCCGAACTCGTTGTTCGTGCCGTAGGTGATGTCCGCCAGGTACTGCTGGCGGCGCACCTCGGGCGACTGGTTCGCGACGATGCAGCCCGTGGCCATGCCGAGGAAGCGGAACACGCGTCCCATGAGGTCCGACTGGTAGCTCGCCAGGTAGTCGTTGACGGTGACGATGTGCACGCCCTTGCCGTCGAGGGCGTTGAGGTAGGCCGGCAGCGTCGCGACGAGGGTCTTGCCCTCACCGGTCTTCATCTCCGCGATGTTGCCGTGGTGGAGCGCGCCGCCGCCCATGATCTGGACGTCGAAGTGGCGCATGCCGAGCGTGCGGCGCGCGGCCTCGCGGACCGCCGCGAACGCCTCCGGCATGAGGTCGTCGAGCTTCTCGCCGTTCGCACGGCGCTCCTTGAACTCGTCGGTGAGGCCGCGGAGCTCGTCGTCCGACAGCGCCTCGTACGCCTCCTCCAGGGCGTTGGTGAGCGTCACCACCTTCTGTAGACGGCGGAGCTCGCGCCCCTCGCCCATACGGATGATGCGGTCGATCACAGCCACGTTGCGCTCCTCGAAAGCCTGTACAGTCCCCGACCATCGTAGGCGGTCAATGGATGCTCTCCGGCTCGTCTCGCTGTGGGCGCAACAGCACCACCGCGCTCCCGAGCACCGCGCCGCCGACGATGCCGCCCCAGCCGAGCCTCTCCCCCAGCACGAGCGCGCCCAGGATGGCGGCGACGAGCGGCTCGAGCAGGCTCACGACGGTCGCGACGAACGGGGGCACGGTCGCGAGGCCCGAGAGGAACGCGAGGTACGCGAGCGCTGTCGACACGACGCCCAGGGCGACGGCGATCCCCCACGACGCGGCGCCGGACGGCGCGCCCCAGCCGAGCACGAGCGCGACGGGCACGAGCAGCAGGCCGCCCGCGGTGAAGGACAGCGCGGTGAGGCGGGCCGCGCCCAGGCCCGGCACCGGCGTGCGGTTGACGACGGTGACGCCCGCGAACACCGCGCCGGTGACGACGGCCACGCACGTGCCGAGCAGCGCGCGGTCGCCCGCCGTGAGCGAGGAGCCCAGCAGCAGCGCGAGGCCGCCGAGGGCCAGCACGAGCGCGAGCACGCGGCGCGCGTCCGGCCGGTCGCCGTGGCGCCACCAGTCCCACAGCGCGACCCAGGCCGGCGCGGATCCGATGGTGACGAGCGTCGCGAGGCCCACGCCCGCGAGCGCGATGCCGGTGAAGTAGAGCACCTCGAAGGCCGCGGTGAGCGAGCCCGTCGCGAGGATCCGCACGACCATCGCCCGGTCGAGGCTGCGCAACCCGACCGACCCGCGCGCCGCGAGCCAGACGGTGAGGACGACGCCCGCGATGACCATGCGCCACATCGCGACCGAGGCCGGCGGGACGTCGCTGGCGTCCGCCAGCAGCGTCCCCAGGAAGCCGCCCGTGCCCCACAGGGTCGCCGCGAGCACGACGGACATGAAATGGCGGGGCTGCACCCGGGAAATCTATCCGGTTGCAGCCCCGCCGCGACAGGGATCAGGCGGTCTCGCGGGCCTCCTCGGCCGCCGCCTGCTCGAGGTGGATCACGCCGTACGTCCAGCCGCGCCGGCGGTACACCGCGGACGCGAGGCCGGAGTCGACGTCGTGGAAGAGGAAGAAGTCGTGGCCGACGAGCTCCATCTGGTCGAGCGCGTCCGCGACCGTCATCGGCGTGGCCGCGTGGGTCTTGGACCGGATGACGATCGGCGTGCCGTCGATGGGGATCTCGCGGTGCGAGCCCTCCGGCGCACCCTCCCACGCCTCGACGCTGGATGCGCGGTCGTCCACGGCGTCCTCCACCGGCTCGGGCGCGGGCACCGTGTGCAGCCCGCTCTTGCCCTGGTGACGGTGGGCCTTGCGCTCGTGGAGCTTGCGCAGCTGCTCGATCAGCTTCTGCATCGCGCCGTCGAGCGCGACGAACCGGTCCTCGGCAGCCGCCTCGGCGCGCACGACTCCACGTCCGCGCACCGTGATCTCGACGCGCTCGCGGTCGTTGGCGTGCTTGGGATTCCTCTCATGGACCACATGAACGTCCGCTCGGGTCGCGCGAGGGGCCAGGGCCTCGACCTTCTCCATCTTCTCGAAGATCCTCTGCCGCATGTCCTCGGAGACCTTGGTGTGACGTCCCACGATGGCGATGTCCATGACGAAAACTCCTTCACTGTCGCTGGGGCCCCGCAGGGGCCAGGGGCAAGGGGTCGGCGCTTGTCGCGCCTGGTGCATCACCTCCTCGCCTGGAAGGTGTCCGACGTTCTTCGTCGTCCTGGACCTCCTACCCTAGCGCGCCGGACGGGCTTGCGGGACGGACTCTCAGCACTTCCCCAGGTGCCGGGGCCGATGCCAGGACGAGCGCCCCGACGGGCACCAGCGGGGAGCCCCTCAGGGCGCCCGCGGCGCGGGCCAGCGTCGCCCCGGTGGTGACCACGTCGTCGACGAGGAGCGCGGGCCGAGGCCCGCCGCGGCGCGCCACGGATGCGCGCACGCGGCCCGCGCCCGCGCGCCATCTCCCGCGGTCCCCCGCGCCGCGCGACGCGCCCCGGGCGGGCAGCAGCGCGTCGACCGCCTCCGCCGCGACCCCGCCCGTCGCGAGGCCGGCGGCCGCGGCGCGGGCGAGCAGGAGCGGCAGGTCGACGCCCCGCCGCCGCGTGTGCGCGGCGCGCGCCGGGCACGGCACCACCGCGACCGGGGCCGAGGCGACGGCGGGCCCGAGCGCCGGGGCGACGGCGGCCGCGGCACGTTCGAGGGCGGGGCCCAGCAGCGCGCCCAGGTCCCGCCGCCCCGCGTCCTTCCACGCGGCGACGACCCCGTGCGCGGCACCGTCGAGCTCCGCGACCGACCACACCGGCAGCGGCGGCGTGAGGCCGTCGAGACGCGGCGCCCCCGTCTCGCACCGCAGCGGCGGTTCCCACCACGGCGCCTCGCACGCCTCGCACCACGGCACGTCGTCGAGCCCGCAGCCGGGGCACGCGACGGGCACGACGAGCCGCGCGAGGCGCGCGAGCGGTCCGGGACCCTCCACGGGACCAGGCTCGGGCACGGCGGGAGCGGGCATGCGCCTCGTCCCCGCGCGCGGCGACGATGCGGATGCCCGGCGGTGCCGGGGACACCGGCCCCGGGCTCAGCCCGCGTACGCGAGGTCGTCGACCCCTGAGGCGACCGCGGACCAGCCGGTGCCGGCGCGCTCGCGCACCGTCCCGTCCTTCGAGACGAGCGTGATCGACCGGTCGCCGTGACGAGCCGACATCGCGACCGCGTCGGACACGGCCGCATCCTCGGTGGTGCGGCCGCCCACCGCGACGATCCACAGCGGCGCCGTCTCGTCGCCGCTCGACGACCCGAGCAGCGCCACCGACGAGTCGTCGACCCAGATGGCGTCCACGGTCGTGCCGATGTTCGCGCCGATCTGCAGCGGCTCTCCGATGCTGAGGGGCTCGCCCGACTCCGACCTCACCACCTCGGCGACCTCGACGACCGTCTGGGCGCCCGACCGCGACACCACGAGGACGCGGGCGCCGTCGCGCGACGGCACGATCTGCTGCACCGTGCGGCCCGCGAGCCAGCGCGCGTCGAGCGCCATGACGCCGCCGTCCTCGGACACCGCGGTCACGGACTCCGGGTCGACCGACTCCGCGGTCCACAGCCAGCCGTAGCGGTCGAACGTGGGCGCGACCAGGTCCGCGCCCTCGACGACGGTGGTGACCTCCATCTCGCCGCGGGGGCGGCCGGCGTCCTCGTACGGCACGAGGGTGTCGACGCCGCCGGCGAGCGCGTCGGACACGACGATGCGGTCCTCGCCGACGCGGAAGGCGACGCGCTCGCCCGTGTAGGACGTGGCGAGGTCGGCGGCGCCGGCGGGCAGCGCGCCCACGCGGTCCGGCACGACGGACAGCTCGTCCCCGTCCCACAGGCCCAGGCGGCCGTCGATGAACACGGCCGCGACGCCCTCGGGGACGGGGCCGCGGGACAGCGTGTCGACCGGCTCGGCCACGAGCGGCACGCCGGCGACCGTCACCTCGACCTCGCGCACCCCCGGCAGGGCCGTGAGCGTGAGCCGCAGCTGCTGCTCCGCGAGCGCGCGCTCCGCGGGCGTGCCGGCCGACTCGGAGGCGAGCTGGACCTTGGCGACGCCGTCCGTCACCACCACGGAGTCGACCGCGAGCGCGGACCCGGCGGGGAAGCCCGAGGTGACCGCGTTGGCGAGCCACGGCGAGGGGCCCGCGACGAGCTCGCGCGCGGCCCACGTCGCGACGTTGGTCGACGGCAGCCACCGCAGCTCGGGCACCACCGTCGACCCGTCGGCGGTCGCGAAGACCAGCGAGACGGGCAGGAAGACGCGGTTGAAGGTGGCCTCGGCGAGCAGCGAGCCGTCCTCGAGACCCGAGATGCGCCACTCGCCGCCGACGTCCCGCGCCACCTGGAACTCGAGCTGGGTCTGGGTGCCGGACTCGGCCTCGACCATGCGGCCCGCGTCGTCGATCCACGCGGCCACCGGCACCGAGTAGACGACGCGGCCCGCGGCCTCGTCGTAGTCCGGCGTGAGCGCGCCCGAGTCGTAGACGGTGACCTGCGCGAGCGGGTCCCAGTCCGCGCGCGCGGGCACCGTGAGGTACTCGCGCGCCACGGAGAAGTCCGAGGCGAAGCCCGCCGCGGTGGCCTGGATGAAGCCCGACACGATCGCGTTGACGCTGTCACCGATCTGCGGGCCCTCGGCGAACGGCACGAACGGCTCGGCCCCCTCGACCTCACCCGTGCCCTCGTTGACGGCCCCGGACGTGGGGATCGAGGCGCACGCCCCGAGCGCGAGCGCGGCCGCCGCGCACACGGCGGCGATCCTCATCCTCATGGCGCGACCTCCCTGCGGTCGGACTCGAGCGTGATGCGCTCGGCGATGGTGCCGTAGTCGAGCTCCGCGATCACGAGCGGGAGCGGCGGGTGCTGGCCCAGCCCGCGCGACGTGCGGGGCAGCTGGAGCCGGAAGCTCGCGCCCTTGCCGGGCAGGCCCCAGGCCTCGAGCTTGCCGCCGTGGAGCTGGGCGTCCTCGCGGGCGATCGCCAGGCCCAACCCGGTGCCGCCCATGGTGCGGGCGCGGGCGGAGTCGGCGCGCCAGAACCGGTCGAAGACCCGCTGCGCCTGCTGCGGCGTGAGGCCGATGCCGTAGTCGCGCACCACCACCGCGACCGCGCGGTTGGTGGACGCCACCACGACGTCCACGGGGCGGCGCTGCGCGTGCTCGATCGCGTTGGACAGGAGGTTGCGGACGATGCGCGCGACGCGGGGCCGGTCCATCGAGGCGACGTGGTCGCCCTTGGCGACCCACAGCCGCAGCTCGACGCCCTGGCTCCGCGCGGCGGGCACCATTGCCTCGACCTGGTCGCGGACCACGTCCGCGAGGGACATGTCGTCGAACTCGAGCTGCGCGGCGCCCGCGTCGATGCGGGAGATCTCGAGCAGGTCGGACAGCAGCGACTCGAAGCGGTCGATCTGCGTGTCGAGCAGCTCCGCGGACCGGGCGACCTCGGGCGGGAAGCCGGGGCGCGCATCGTGCAGCACGTCGGAGGCCATGCGGATGGTGGTGAGCGGGGTGCGGAGCTCGTGCGAGACGTCGGAGACGAAGCGGCGCTGGAGGCGCGAGAGCTCCTCCATGCGGGTGATCTGGCGCTGGAGGGACTCGGCCATCTCGTTGAACGTGCGCGCGAGGGTCGCCATCTCGTCCTGGCCGCGCACCGTCATGCGCTCGGACAGGATGCCCTCCGCGAGGCGCGACGCGACGCGCGCGGCCTGGCGCACGGGCCGCACCGTCTGGCGCGTCACCTGGAACGTGAGCACGCCGAGCAGCAGCATGAGCGCCACGCCGCCGACGGCGAGCACGCGCTGGATGAGGCTGAGCGTCGCCTGCTCGTCGGCGAGCGAGTAGACGAAGTACAGCTCGTACTCCCCCGCGACGCGGATGGTGAAGGGGACGCCGACGACGACGCCCGGGTCGCCCGTGTCCGGCATCGCGACGAACTGCCACGACTGGGCCGCGCCCGCCTGCACCGCGTCGCGCATCTCGGGCGTGATGACGTCGACGAGCTCGGCGTCGGACACCGGCGTCGACAGCAGCACCCCCGACGTATTGGCCGGATCGCGCAGCAGCACGAGGCCGCGCGAGTTGCCGCCGAGCGTGCCGAGCCCGTCGAGCAGGTCGTAGACGAGCTGCTGGAGGTCGCCCGAGCTCTCCGCGGTCGAGGCGTCGACGTTCTCCTGCGCGCTGGTGGCGTCGCGCGCGGTCTCCGCGAGGATGCGGTCGACGCGGGTCTGGACCAGGCCGTCGCGGATCTGGGTGCTGACGAGCGCGCCGATGACGATGACCGCGCCGAGGCCCAGCACCATCGTGCTCACGACGACGCGCAGCAGCAGCGAGCCGCGGAAGCGGCGCCACACCCGTCGCGGGCCCTTCGCCAGGTTGGCCCAGAGGGAGCGAGGGGTGAGCCTCACGACACGACGCCACCCGCCTTGTAGCCGACGCCGCGCACCGTGAGGATGATCTCGGGGTTCTCCGGATCCTTCTCGACCTTCGCCCGCAGGCGCTGGATGTGCACGTTGACGAGGCGGGTGTCCGCGGCGTGACGGTAGCCCCACACGTCCTCGAGCAGCACCTCGCGCGTGAACACCTGGCCGGGGCTGCGGGCGAGCGTGACGAGCACGTCGAACTCGAGCGGCGTGAGCGGGATGACCTCGCCGCCGCGCGTGACGCGGTGGCCCGTGACGTCGATCTCGAGGTCCGCGACGCGCACCACGGCCGGCGTCGCGTTGTCGTTGCGGCGCAGGCGGGCGCGCACGCGGGCGATGAGCTCGCGCGGCTTGAAGGGCTTGGGGACGTAGTCGTCCGCGCCGGACTCGAGGCCGAGCACCACGTCGACCGTCTCCGACTTCGCGGTGAGCATGATGATCGGCACGCCCGACTCGGCGCGAATCTCGCGGCAGATGTCGATGCCGGACCTCCCCGGCAGCATGAGGTCCAGCAGGATCACGTCGGGGTTGGTCGCGCGGAACGCCGCCACCGCCTCGTCTCCGTGGTCGCAGAACACCGTCTCGAAACCGTCCCCGCGCAGCACGATGCCGAGCATCTCGGCCACTGCGGGATCATCGTCGACCACCAGGATCTTCGCCGTCATGCCCCCATTATGCCGACGGCTCCCCCGGAGCCCTCGCAGCGCGTGGCAGGATGGGCGGGACCGCACCGAGAGGACGCCATGGACGACCGCGACGAGGCCGCCGGATGGGCCGCCCCCACGCCCGTCTCCCCTGATAGCGGGGCGACCCCCGCATCGTCCTCGCCCGCGCCCGGATCCGCGCCCGCGTGGCCCGCGCCGCCCGCCCCGCCGCACGCGGCTCCCGGCCCGCCGTCGGCGCCCACGGCGACGGCGACGATGCCGGCCGCCCCCACCGCGGCCTCGTGGCAGCCGGGCTTCATGCCGCTGCGCCCGCTCGGCTTCGGCGACCTGCTGGGCCTGCCCTTCCGCGCGATGCGATACAACCGCGCCGTCGTGGTGGGTGGGCCGCTGCTCCTCACGCTCGGCGCGACCGTGCTCATGGTCGCGGCCATGTGGCTGCTCTTCACCGACCCGTCGCTCGCGCTCATGGACCCGACCTCGCAGGCGGACGCGATCTCGGGCAGCACCATCGGCGTCTTCATCGCCGCGATCGTGGCGGCGCTGCTCGCGGACGTCTTCTCGAGCGCCGTCGTCGCCCCCGGCGTCGCGCGCGGCGCGCTCGGCGAGCGCGTGAGGCTCGCCGAGGCGTGGAGGGCCGTCCGCCCCCGCATCGGCTCGCTGCTGCTGCTGTACCTGCTCGCCTCGGTCACGCTCGCCGCCGGCATCGTGCTCGCCGTCGTGCCCGTGACGATCGCGGCGGCGAACGAGAGCGTCTCCGGGATCGTGCTGGGGCTGCTGTTCGCCGCGGCCGTCGCGATCCCCGTGGGCGGCCTCGTCACGCTGGTGGGCGGCATCGCGCGGCCCGTCATCGTGCTCGAGCGACGCGGCGCGATCGACGCGATCCGCCGCACCACGCGCCTGCTCAAGGGCCGCTTCTGGTGGTCGGTGCTCGTCGTGCTCGTGGCCACCGTGCTCATCGGGCTCGTGTCGAGCGTCGTCAACCAGGTGGGCGGCTTCGGTGCCATGGCCGTCACGCTCGTCGCTCCCGACAGCGTCGTCGTGCTGGGCATCGCGTTCGCGCTCGTGCTGGCCCTGTCGCTGGTGATCTCGTACGTCCTCACGTACTCGTACCTGGGGTCGCTGTTCGCGCTGCTGCTCATCGACCTGCGCATCCGCCACGAGGGCTTCGACCTCACGCTCGCCGAGGCCGCCGAGGCGCGCCGCGCGTGAGCCTCGACGCCCCGCCGCTGACACCCGACGCGGACACCGCGCGCCGATGGGCGGTCGAGGAGCTCGCGAAGGACGAGTACCGCGAGGGCGGCACGTCGTGGCTCGAGCGGGTGCTGCGCTGGTTCTCCGACCTCCTCGAGGGGCTCGGCGACGGCGTGGGCGGCACCGCCGGACCCACCGGGACGGTCGTCGCGGTGCTCGTGGGGCTCGCGCTGGTCGCGCTCGTGCTGTGGCTGGTGGTGGGGCCGATGCGCCGCAACCGGCGGGCCGCCGCCGAGGAGGGCCTCTTCGCGGACGAGCGCGGCGCCGACGCGCTGGCCGAGGCGGCCCGCGCCGCCGCATCGTCCGGCGACTGGGCCTCCGCCACGCTCGACCTCTACCGCGCGCTCGTGCGCCGCCTCGCGGAGCGCGACGTCATCGTGCTCGGCCCCGGCCTCACCGCGGCCGAGGCCGCCGCGCGCGCGGGCGCGGCCCTGCCGGACCTCGCCGGACGGCTGCGCACCGATGCGGACGCCTTCGACGGGATCCGCTACGGGCACGTGGCGGCCACCGAGGCGACCTACGCGCACGTGCTGGAGACGATGCGCGCGTGCGCGTCCGCGCGGCCCCGCCTCGCCCCGGCGGAGGCGACGTGACCGCGACCGCGACCGCGACCGGCGAGCTCGTCACCACCGCGAGGGGCCCGGGCCTGCGCGCCCGGGCGCGCCGCGGCCGGCTCGGCATCGCCGCCGTCGTGCTGCTCGGCGGCCTCGTCGCGATGCTCGTCATCGGCGCGCGGCCCGGCGACTACGTGCCGCTGTCGACCGAGAACTCGACCCCGACCGGCACCCGCGCGCTCGCGCAGATCCTGCGCGCCCACGGCGTCGAGGTGCGCCAGGTCGACCGTCTCGCCCGGTCCGCCGTGCGCGACCCCGACGCCACCACCGTCGTCATCGCGAACGCGTCCCTGCTCACCGGCGGGCAGGTGCGCTCGCTCCTCGACTACCCGGGCGACCTCGTGCTGCTCGGCGAGTCCGGCGACGCGCTCGCGGCGCTCGGCATCGACGCGACCGAGGAGCCCGTGCTGCTGCCCGAGACCGTGCCCGCGGGGTGCGACGACCCCGACGCGCTCGCCGCCGGGACCGCGCGGGTCGACGTGCTCGGGCTCGCCGCGGCGGGCGACGGAGGCGAGCTGTGCTTCACGCAGCGGTCCGGGCTCGCGGCCCTCGCGCGCGTCGACGACGGCACCCGCACGGTCACCGCGATCGCGTCGGCGGAGCTGCTCACCAACGCGCGGCTCGACGCGGCCGGCCACGCGGCGCTCGCGACCCGCACCCTCGGCCGCCACGCCGACGCGGTCTGGTACGTCGCCGACGGGCTCGACCCGAGCCTGCTCACGTGGGCCGGCGCCGGCGGCGACGGGGACCTGCCGACCGAGGTGGAGGCCACCCCCGACTTCCTGCCGCCCGGCACCGGCACGGCGCTGTACGCCCTCGCGCTCGCGGTGCTGCTGGCCGCATTCTGGCGCGCCCGCCGCTTCGGGGCGCTCGTGCGCGAGCCGCTGCCGGTCGAGGTGCGCGCCTCCGAGGCGACGCGCGGGCGCGCCCGCCTCTACCGCCGCGCCCGCGCGACCGGCCGCTCCGCCGCGTCGCTGCGCGCGGCCGCTGCGCTGCGGATGGGGCGCCGCATCGGCGTGGGCCGGTCCGACGGCAGGGACGCGCTCGTCACCGCGGTGGCGCGCGCCTCGGGACGCCCCGAGCCCGACGTCGACCGCCTCCTCTACGGCCCACCGCCCGCCGACGACGCGGCGCTCCTCACCCTGATCTCCGAGCTCGACGCACTGGAAAGCGAGGTCCACCGACCGTGAACGAGACCACCCCGCCCGAGGGCATGCCCGCCGCCGAGGCGCCCGCCGAGACCCCCGCATCGTCCACCGCGACCGCCACCGCGGACGCACGGGACGCGCTCGGCCGGCTCCGGACCGAGGTGGGCAAGGCCGTCGTGGGCCAGGACCAGATCGTCACCGGTCTGGTGATCGCGCTGCTGTGCCGCGGGCACGTGCTGCTCGAGGGCGTGCCCGGCGTCGCCAAGACGCTCCTCGTGCGCGCGCTCGCCGCGTCGCTCGACGTCGACACCAAGCGCGTCCAGTTCACGCCCGACCTCATGCCCGGCGACGTCACCGGCTCGCTGGTCTACGACGCGCGCACGGCCGCGTTCTCGTTCCGCGAGGGGCCGCTGTTCACCAACCTCATGCTCGCGGACGAGATCAACCGCACGCCCCCGAAGACGCAGTCCGCGCTGCTCGAGGCGATGGAGGAGCGCCAGGTCACCGTCGACGGCGAGGGCCGTGCGCTGCCCGACCCGTTCCTCGTCATCGCGACCCAGAACCCCGTCGAGTACGAGGGCACGTACCCGCTCCCCGAGGCGCAGCTCGACCGCTTCATGGTGAAGCTCACGGTGCCGCTGCCGACGCGCGACGCCGAGGCGGACGTGCTGCGCCGGCACGCGTCCGGCTTCGACCCGCGCGACCTCGCGGCGGCCGGCGTCGCGCCGGTCGCGTCGATCGCGGACCTCGAGCGGGCGCGCGCCGAGGTCGCGGGCGTGGAGATCTCGGACGACGTCGTGGGCTACATCGTCGACCTGTGCCGCGCGACCCGCGAGGCGCCGTCCGTGTCGCTGGGCGTGTCCCCGCGCGGCGCGACCGCGCTCATGCAGACGTCCCGCGCGTGGGCGTGGATGCGCGGCCGCACGTACGTCTCCCCCGACGACGTCAAGGCGCTCGCGACGTGGACCCTCGCCCACCGCATGCGCATCCGCGCCGAGGCGGAGCTCGAGGGCGTCACGGCGGCCACGGTGCTCACCTCGGTGCTCGCGACGGTGCCGGTGCCCCGCTGACATGCACGTCACCGGTTGGACGGTCGCGCTCGCGGCGCTCGGGGCGCTCCCCGCGGCGCTGACGCAGTCGCGTACCGTCGCGTGGGCGTGGGTGCTCGGGGTCGTCGCGCTCGCGCTCGTCGACACGTGGCTCGCGCCGCCGACGCACGCGGTCGGCGTGCGCCGCGAGGCGCCCGGCTCCGTGCGGCTCTCGCAGTCCGCGACCACGCGGCTGCTCGTGGCCAACGTGGGCCGGCGCCGGGTCCGCGGCGCGGTGCGCGACGCGTGGCAGCCGTCCGCGGGCGCCTCCGGGGAGCGCCACGCGTTCGCTCTCGCGCCGGGCGAGACGGAGACGTTCCGCACGGCGCTCACGCCGACGCGCCGCGGCGACCGCCACGCCGGGCCCGTGACCATCCGCACGTACGGCCCGCTGCGGCTCGCCGGCCGGCAGCGCTCGCTCGAGGCGCCCGCGCGGCTGCGGGTGCTGCCCGAGTTCGCGTCGCGCCGGCACCTGCCGTCGCGCCTCGTGCGGCTGCGCGAGATCGACGGCCGCACCGCGGTCCGGCTCAAGGGCGCCGGCGCGGAGTTCGACTCGCTGCGCGACTACGTCATCGGCGACGACGTCCGCACCATCGACTGGCGCGGCACCGCGCGGCGCGGCGAGGTGGTGGTGCGCACCTACCGCCCCGAGCGCGACCGGCGCGTGGTGATCGCGCTCGACAGCGCGCGGCTGTCCGCCGCCCGCGTGGGCGACGCGCCGCGCCTCGACGCGTCCATCGAGGCGGCCCTGCTGCTCGCCGCGCTCGCCGCGCACGCGGGCGACCGCGTCCAGGCGACCGCCTTCGACCGCGCGGAGCAGGCGCGCGCGGCGTCCACCGGGTCGCGCATAGTCGCCTCGCTCGCGGACGCGCTCGCGACCGTCGAGCCGTCGCTGCTCGAGCCCGACTGGCCGGCGCTCGTGCGCCTCGTCGAGTCCCGGGTGTCGCAGCGCTCGCTCGTGGTGCTGCTCACCACGGTCGACACGTCCGCGATGGACTCCGGCCTGATCGAGGCGGTCGCGGCGCTGCAGCGCAGGCACCAGGTGCTCGTCGGGTCGGTCGAGGACCCCGAGCTCGGCGAGATGATGGCGGGCCGCGAGGACGCCGACTCGGTCTACGGCGCCGGCGCCGCCGCGCGCGCGATGCTCGAGCGGGAGGCCGTCGCGACGCGGCTGCGGCAGCTCGGCGCCGAGGTGGTGCTGGCGCTGCCCGACGACCTCGCGCCCGCGGTGTGCGACCGCTACCTCGCGCTCAAGGCGGCCGGACGGCTCTGAGCGTCCGAGCGCGCGCCTCAGCCCGCGAGCGCCGCCTGGTCCGTCGCGAAGTCGCCCTCCGCGTCGCCCGTCGCGCCCGCCCGGACCGCGGCGCGGCCGGCCACGAACACGTACATCCAGAACGCGACGACCGCGACGAGCCCGATCACGATCTTGAGCCACCACGGCATCGCGGAGCCCGTGACGAAGCCCTCGATGAGGCCCGACGCGAACAGCGCGATGACCAGGCCCAGCGCGACCGCGATCGCGCCGCGACCCTCCTCCGCGAGGGCCCGCCCGCGCGGGCGCGGGCCCGGCACGAGCATCGTCCAGAACAGCCGCAGCCCCGTGCCCGCCGCGACGAACACGGCCGACAGCTCGAGCAGCCCGTGCGGCGCGATGAGCTGGAAGAAGACGTCGAGCGCGCCCGCCTCCGCCATCACCGCGCCCGCGACGCCCAGCTGGATCACCGTGTTGTACATGAGGTACAGCGGGAAGATCCCGGTGATGCCGAACGCGATGCACTGGGCCGCGAGCCAGCCGTTGTTGGTCCACACGGTCGCGGAGAACGAGCTCGAGTCGTACTCGGTGTAGTAGCTCGCGAACTCCTCCTCCGCGATGAGCGCGCGGGTCTCCGGCGGGCCGATGAGGTCGAGCGACCCCGGATGCGTGAGCGTCCACCAGCCCGACAGCCAGGCCAGCAGCACCACCGCGAGCGCGACCGCGACGCCCCACCACCGGACGCGGTGGAACGCGGCCGGCAGCACGACGGTGAGGTAGCGGCGCGCGTCGCGCGTCGACACCGTGTGCGCGCCCGTGAGCCACACGCGGGCCGAGGCGAGCAGCACCGACAGCCGGGACACGACCGACGGCTCGGGGGCGGCGGACCGCACGGCCGCGAGGTCGCCCGCGGTCGCCTGGTAGAGCCGGGTGAGCTCGTCGGCCTCGGCGCCGGTGAGCCTGCGCGCCCGCGACAGCTCCTTGAGCCGCGCCCAACGCGCCTCGCGCACGGCGCCGAAGGAGTCGATGTCCACGCCGCTACGATGCCACAGGAGGCCGCAGCCAGGGAGGACGCATGACGGACGAGGACGCGATCCTCATCGGCGAGGGCGTGGTGCTCGACTCGGGCGCCGCCTCCGTGCCGCTGCGGATGCTCTCCGGCGCGATCGACATGGTGGTGACCCTCACCGTGCTGATCGTGGGCCTGTCGATGCTCGAGCGGGCCGGGGCGGACCTCAACGACGCGTGGGCCCGCGCGATCGTCATCGTGTGGACCGTCGCGTGCCTCGTCCTCGCCCCCATGACCGTCGAGACCCTCACCCGCGGCCGCTCGCTCGGGCGCTGGGCGGCCGGCCTGCGCATCGTGCGGGACGACGGCGGGCCGGTGAGCGTCCGCCACGCGGCCGCCCGCGCGCTGCTCGGCGTGCTCGAGCTCTACGGCACGCTCGGCATGCTCGCGGTGACGGTGTCGGCCTTCGGCACGCGCGGCAAGCGCATCGGCGACTACGTCGCGGGCACCTACGCGATGCGCACGCGCGGCGCGAAGCGCGCGCTGCCGCGTCTCGTCATGCCGGCGGGGCTCGCGGGCTGGGCCCGCACCGCCGACATCACGCGGCTGGGCGACGGCCTCGCGCTCACGGCCCGCATGTTCCTCACCCGCGCCCCGGACATGCACGCGCCCTCGCGGGTGCGCGTCGGCACCCGGCTCGCGCAGCAGTTCGCCACGCACGTGTCTCCCCCGCCGCCGGCCGGCACGCATCCCGAGGCGTTCCTCGCGGCGGTGCTGGTGGAGCGTCGCGACCGCGAGCAGCGCATCGAGGAGGCGCGCATGGCGCGCGCCGAGCGGGACGGCGACGCGCTGCGGCGCCTGCCCTACGGCATCCCCGACGCGGACTGAGCCCGCGCGGGGACGATGCGGGGGCTCAGTACCGGTAGTGGTCAGGCTTGAACGGGCCCTCGACCGGCACGCCGATGTAGTCCGCCTGGGACTGCGACAGCTCGGTGAGGCGCACGCCGAGCGCGTCGAGGTGCAGGCGCGCGACCTTCTCGTCGAGCTCCTTGGGCAGGCGGTGCACGCCGAGCGGGTAGGCGTCGATGCTGGTCCACAGCTCGATCTGCGCGATCACCTGGTTGGTGAAGGACGCGCTCATGACGAAGCTGGGGTGGCCGGTCGCGTTGCCCAGGTTGAGCAGGCGGCCCTCGCTCAGCACGATGATCGAGTGCCCGTCGGGGAACACCCACTCGTCGACCTGCGGCTTGATGGGCGTGAGCTTCGCGCCCGAGCGGGCCAGGCCCGCCATGTCGATCTCGTTGTCGAAGTGGCCGACGTTGCCGACCACGGCCTTGTCCTTCATCGCGGCCATGTGCTCGACGCGGAGGATGTCCTTGTTGCCGGTCGTCGTGATGAAGAAGTCGGCCCGGTCGACGTAGTCCTCGACCCGCGCGACCTCGTAGCCGTCCATCGCCGCCTGCAGCGCGCAGATGGGGTCGACCTCGGACACCACGACGCGCGCGCCCTGGCCGCGCAGCGCCTCGGCCGCGCCCTTGCCGACGTCGCCGTAGCCGCACACGAACGCGACCTTGCCGCCCATGAGGACGTCGGTGGCGCGGTTGATGCCGTCCGGCAGCGAGTGACGGATGCCGTACTTGTTGTCGAACTTCGACTTGGTGACGGAGTCGTTGACGTTGATCGCGGGGAACAGCAGCTCGCCGCGGCGGTGCATCGCCTCGAGGCGGTGGACGCCCGTGGTGGTCTCCTCGGACACGCCGACGATCACCTCGGCCATGCGCGTGAAGCGCGTGGGGTCGGCGGCCATCGAGCGGCGGATGACCGCGCGCATGCCCTCGACCTCGGCGTTGTAGTCCGGGTCCTCCTCCTCGAGCGGCGCGGGCACCTCGCCGAGCGCCTCGAAGCGCGCGCCCTCGTGCACGAGCAGGGTCGCGTCGCCGCCGTCGTCGAGGATGATCGTGGGGCCGTCGTGGCCCTCCCAGCGCAGGATGCTGTCCGTGTACTGCCAGTACTCGGGGATGGTCTCGCCCTTGATCGCGAATACCGGCACGCCCGCGGGCGCCGAGTACGTGCCCGCGCCCACGACGATCGCGGCCGCCGCCTCGTCCTGCGTGGAGAAGATGTTGCACGACGCCCAGCGCACGTCGGCGCCCAGCGCGGTGAGGGTCTCGATGAGGACGGCCGTCTGCACGGTCATGTGGAGCGAGCCGGCGATGCGGGCGCCCGCGAGCGGCTGCGCCTCGCCGAACTCCTCGCGGAGGGCCATGAGGCCCGGCATCTCCTGCTCGGCCAGCCGGATCTGGTTGCGGCCGGCCTCGGCCAGCGCCAGGTCCGCGACGACGTGGTCGATCATGAGGGCTCTCCTAGGCTCGGGACGCCCGCCTCCGCAGCTCCTCGGCCGCCCTGCGCTCGAGCGCGAGGACGGCGACGGGGCCCTGGGCGGGCACGATCGTCATTTCTACCATCCCCGGGTCGCCCGCGCCCGACGCCGTCGCGACGGGCTCGTGCCCCAGGCCCGCGACGGGCACCCGCACCAGGTTGCGGCCGTCCTCGATGCCGACCGCCAGGTTGCCGTCGGTGGTCACGGTGGCCCAGGCCGCGGTGCCGGAGGACGATGCGCGCCACACGTCGGTGGGCCGCTCCCCGGGCGCCAGGGCGAAGGCGCTCATCACCCACGACCCCATGACCGGGGACGGCGCCCGCGACGCCCGCGCCGCACGCCGCCGGGCGACGAGGGCCCGCACGAGCACCCCGCGGAACATCCAGGCCGCCACCAGGGGCAGCCCGACGAGCAGCGCGAACCAGTCCATCGCGGCCCCTCGGCTCAGAGCGCGGGCCCCTCGCCCTCGCTGCTGGCAGCATCGTGCCTGATATCGGGCTCGATGAAGATGAGGCGCACCGCAGGGACGGCCTCGCGGATGAGCGCCTCCGCGGTGTTCGTGCGCGCCGCGATGGCCTCGAGCGTCTCGTGCGCGCCGGCGCCGACCTTGACGGCGACGAGGATGTCCTCGGGGCCCAGGTGCGAGGTGCGGAGGTGGATGACGTCGGGGTAGCCGCCCTCGGCGAGCGCCGCGCGGATCTTGGCGAGGTCCTCCTCGGTGGCGGACTCGCCCAGCAGCATCTCGCGCGTCTCGCGCGCGAGCACGAGCGCGATGCAGACCAGCAGCACGCCGATCATCGCGGTGCCGCCCGCGTCCCACCGCCCGTTGTCGGTGAGCAGCGTCATGACGACGCCGAAGAACGCGAACACCAGGCCGATGAGCGCGCCGAAGTCCTCGAGCAGGATCACGGGCAGCTCGGGCGAGCGCGAGCGCTGGATGAACCGGCCCCACCCCACGTTGCCGCGGATCTTGTTCGACTCGATGATCGCGGTGCGGAAGGACATCCCCTCGAGCGCCATCGCGATGAGCAGGACCACGACCGGGACCCACTGCCACGACTCGATCGGCTCCGGGTGCTGCCACTTGTGCCACGCCTCGTACAGCGCGAACAGGCCGCCGACGCTGAACAGCACGACCGCGACGATGAACGCGTAGAAGTAGCGGTAGCGCGCGTAGCCGAACGGGTGCTCGGGGGTGGCCTCCCGGCGCGCCTTGCGGGCGCCGAGGAGCAGCAGGAGCTGGTTGCCGGAGTCCGCGACCGAGTGGATCGCCTCCGCGAGCATGGACGAGGCGCCGGTGAGCGCCCACGCCCCGAACTTGGTGACGCCGATGCCGAGGTTGGCGCTGAGCGCCGCGATGACCGCCTTGGTGCCGCCCTCGGTCGACATTCAGCCCTCCCGGATGACGGCGAGGACCCGGTCCCGCATGCGCTCCATCAGCTCGGTGCCGTCGGCCTCCGAGTTGAGGCGCAGCAGGGGCTCGGTGTTCGACGGGCGCACGTTGAACCACCAGCGCTCGCCCTCGCCGGGCGCGGGCCAGTGCTCGACGGTGAGGCCGTCGAACTCGTCGGAGTAGACGTCGTCCGTGACGAAGGCCGCCTTGACGCGGGCCAGGGCGTCCGGGACGGAGTCGACCGTCGAGTTGATCTCGCCGGAGGCGACGTAGGGCTCGTGGGCCGCGATCATCCCGGACAGCGGGCCGTCCTGCGAGCCGAGCGCCGCGAGCACGTGCATCGCCGCGAGCATGCCCGAGTCCGCGTAGAAGAAGTCACGGAAGTAGAAGTGCGCGCTGTGCTCGCCGCCGAACACGGCGTTGAGGCGCGCCATCTCCGCCTTGATGAAGCTGTGGCCCACGCGCGAGCGCACGGGCGTGGCGCCCGCCTCCGCGAGCTGCTCGCGCACGGCGCGCGAGGAGATGAGGTTGTGGATGACGGTCGGCCGGGCGGACGGGTCCGCCGCGAGCTCGCGCGCGGTCTCGCGCAGTCCCACCAGGCACGTGATCGCCGAGGGGGTGACCACCTCGCCGCGCTCGTCGATGACGAAGCAGCGGTCCGCGTCGCCGTCGAAGGCGAGGCCGATGTCCGCGCCGTGCTCCCGCACCGCGGCCTGGAGGTCGCGCAGGTTCGCGGTCTCGAGCGGGTTGGCCTCGTGGTTGGGGAACGTGCCGTCGAGCTCGAAGTACAGCGGGATGATCTCGAGCGGCAGCTCGGGCAGGCCGGCCGCGGTGCCGAGCACCGCGGGGACGGTGTAGCCGGCCATCGCGTTCGCGGCGTCGACCACGACCTTGAGCGGGCGGATGCCGTCGAGCGGGACGAGCGAGCGCAGGAACGCGCCGTACTCGCCGACCATGTCGCGGGTCGTCTCGGTGCCGCGGGTCTCGGCCGCGGCGGGCGGCTCGACCAGGTAGCGGGACGCGAGCGACCGCACGTCGGCGAGGCCCGAGTTCTCGCCCACCGCGCGGGCGCGGCTGCGGCACAGCTTCATGCCGTTGTACGCGGCCGGGTTGTGGCTCGCGGTGATCATCACGCCGGGGATGTCGAGCGCGCCGGACGCGTGGTACAGCCCGTCCGTCGAGCACAGCCCGATCCGCACGACGTCGACGCCGCGCGACGTGAGGCCCTCGGCGACCGCGTCCGCGAGCCACGGCCCGCTGTCGCGCATGTCGTGGCCGATCGCGACGGTGGTCTCGCCGTCGGGGAGGACGATCGCGTCCGCGAAGGCGGCGCCGATGGCGGTCGCGACCTCGACGGTGAGCGTCTCGCCCACGATGCCGCGGACGTCGTAGGACTTGATGAGCTGGGACAGGTCAGGTGCGGTCGTCACGCGGTCAGACTAGCGGCCTGCGGCACCTGCGTCCTTAGCCGAAGGTTCATTTGTCCTTTAGGCGTCGTTGGAGATCACGCGCAGGTGCCCGCGGCGCGGCTCGGAGGCCACGGGCGCGGGCGGCACGAAGGCCGGCGCGGGGCGCGGACGCCCCGCCTCGCGGACCGCGCGCGCGAGCGCCTCGAGGTCGTCTGTCGACGGCTCGGGCTCCGCGAACTCGGTCTGGATGTGCACCACGTCCCACCCGCGGGGCGCCGTGAAGCGGTCCGCGTGGTGCGCGCAGAGGTCGTAGCTGTGCGGCTCGGCGGAGGCGGACAGCTGTCCGACGACCACGGTCGAGTCCGCGTACACATAGGTGAGCGTCGCCGCGGCGGGACGCGAGCACGACGAGCGCGAGCACTGACGGGTGGCGATCACGCAAGCGACGGTACCCCCGTGCGCCGGGCTCGCCGTGCTGCCACGCCGGGTCGCTGCCCGGGCGGCGCCGCGGGCGGTAGCCTCGCCGTATGTCCCGGCGCGATCGTCACGGCCGCGGCCTCCGCAGGCCCCTCCTCCCCTTCGGCGCACCCGGCTACCGCACGCGTGCCGAGCGCTTCGACGACCTCGTCGCGGACGCGGTCGAGCGCCTCGAGCCGCGCTGGGGCGACGAGTGGGGGCGGATCGAGTTCGGCACCGAGGACGTCCCGCCGTCGGATCCGACGCCGTGGGAGGAGGGCGTCCCGCTCGGCCGCCTGTTCCCGGCGGACCTGGGCCAGCCGACGCGCGTGGTGCTCTACCGGCGCCCCCTCGAGCAGCGCTCGGATCCGGCGGACCTGCCCGCGCTCGTGAGGGACGTCGTGGCGGAGCACGTCGCACACGTCGTCGGGCGCCCGCCCGAGGAGGTCGACCCGGAGTACGGCACGGGCTGAGCCCGCGCGACGTCAGGAGCCGGGGCCGAGGTAGGGCCGCAGCCCGACGGTGACGGGCGTCGACTCGACGTCGGTGCGCCGCGGCACGAGGGTCGCGACGAAGCCGGGCTCGTCCTCGAGCGCGAGGCTCCACGTGAACCGCGCCGGGCCGGTGAGGACGGTCCCGGCGGTCGCCTCGAGCGGGATCGTCGCGGTCGACCGCGCCGCCATCTGCTGGGACACGATCACCTCGCCGTCGGCGTCGGTGAGCGTGAACTCGCCCGCGACCGCGGCGTGGACGGTGACCGCTGAGACGTGGTCCGTGACCATGACGCTGCGCCGCTTGCGGTCCGTGGTGTCCTGCGCGGGCAGCCACGCGAGGTCGCGCTCGACCGCGTCCGCGGGCCCGTCGACCACCGGCCGGGTCACGCTGATCATCGCGCCCGCGACGACCGGGGCGTCGGCGCGGATCTCGACGGCGCCCGAGGCGAGCGCGGGCACCTCGACCTCCGTCACGACGCCGGGCTCGAGCGCGAGACCGGAGACGCCTCCCCACTCGACGAGCCCCTCGTCCCCGGCGAGCATGAGATCCGCGGTCGCGCCGTCGGGCGCCATCAGGCGGAGCGTCGTGGCGGCGTCCTCGGCCTCGGCGCCGACGCCGGGCACGACGAGGCGCGTGGACGGAGCCGAGCCGCGCCCGACCCAGTCCGTGCCGGCCGGCTGGAAGCCGTCGAGCCGCGAGTCCTGGAGGTGCGCGACCACTCCTGCGCCGGTCGCGACCACGCGGACCGCGAGCGCCGGCACCTCCGCCACCACGGACTCGAGCAGGAGGTCCTGCTGGCCGCCGGGGGCGATGGACACGACCGCGTGCTCCTCGAGCTCGCCGAGCCCGCCGTAGAGGGTAACGGTCGCCTCGGTGGACGCGTCGGAGGGGTTGGTGAGCACGAGCCGCGCGCTCGAGCCGAGCGCGGTCGACCCGCCCACGAGCCACTGGTCGCGCACGGGCGCGACGCACGACGCCGCGGACAGGCCGGCGACGTCGCCCCCGCCGATGCGCTCGACGGAGGCGGCGACGTCGCCCTCCGCGAGGAAGCCGGCGCCGGTGGGCTCGGTGCCGTCGCCGAGCGCCTGGTACGTGCGGTCGTCGCTGCCGGAACCGAGGTCGGGGTCGCCCGAGTCGATGTCGCCGACCGGGATCTCGACCGGGCCGGGGCACGCGACCGGCTGCGCCGCAGGCGTCACCTCGCCCTCGTACGGGGCCGCGACGACGGGCTCCTCGGGCGCGACGCGGCCCGCGACGACGACCGCGAGCACCGCGACGGTCGCCGCGCCGAGCACCACCAGCCGCCGGATCATGAGCGCACCGCCCGGTGGCGGCGGTCGTGCAGCGGGACCATGCCGATCATCGCCCAGACGACGAGCACGACGGAGGCCCACCACCACCAGCGGTACTCCTCGTCCTCGTAGCGGTACTCGACGACGTCCGCGCCGGCCGGGACCGTGAAGGCCGCCCGCCCCAGCGCATCGTCCGTCGCCGCGAGCGGCGCGCCGTCGGCCAGCGCGATCCATCCCTCGTCGGCCGCGGCGGCGACGACGAGCGTGCCGCCGCCGGCGCCGTCGACGGAGCCGGACCACGAGTCGGAGTCGAGCACGGTCACCTCGCCCTCGTCGCCCTCGATCCATGCGCGCGACACCGCGGCGTCGGAGCCGGGCCGTGCGACGCGGTAGCTGGTGCCGACGTCGCTCGCGCCGATGAGGCGGAGCTCGGCGAGCTGGCTCAGCGAGCTCGCGATCATGTCGGAGCCGGGCGTGGCGACGATGACGCCGATCCCCCAGGCCGCGAGCGTCTCGTCGGCGCCCGACGCGGCTCCCGCGAGGGTCGCGACGGTCGCGGCCAGCGAGGCCGGGGTGGCGGCCTCGGTGCCGGGACGGGCGAGCGGGGCGCCCGCGCCGGAGGACTGCGCGCGGCCGGTGAGGATCGTCGTGCCGTCGCCGTCGAGGACGGTGTAGTCGACACCGTCCTCCGCGTCGCTCAGCACGAGCACGCGCTGATGGGTCGCGAGGCGCTGCTCGAGCGTCGCCACCAACGGGAGCGCCTCGGTCGATGCCGGCTGGACGTCGCCGCGCTCGGCGCGGCCGGGCCACGCCTCGACCACGACGGAGGCGACGAGCACGCCGGCCATGAGGGTGACGGCGACGGAGGCGAGAAGGCGGATCGCGGCGCGCCCGCGCCCCTCGCCGGCGATCCAGAGGCGGGACGATGCGGCGGCCGCGGCGCCGATGAGGCCCGCCGCGACGAGGGTCGAGCCGGGACCGGCGAACCCGTTCGCGGCGGCCTCGCCGGAGCCGTCCGCGTGGACGACGACGGTGGCCTGCGCGGCGGCCGCGGTGCCGACGCCGAGCGCCGCGACGAGCAGCCCGCCCGCGACGCCCCAGGGGGCCCGGCCGGATGCGACGGCGAGGATGACGGCGCCGACGACGCCGAGCCCGATCGCGCCGACCACGAGGGTGCCGGGCAGGTCGGGCAGCCCCGGCGCGCCGCGCGAGTGGTCGGTGAGCCCCAGCACGAGGCGCCATGGCTCGACGACGCCGGACGTGAGCGCAGGGCCGTTCTCGCGGGCGAGGATCGCCCACCCGTCCCGGGTGAGCGGGCCGGCGGCCCAGGCGGCGACGAGGCCCGGCCCGGACACCACGAGCGCGGGGATCGCGGCGGTCCACACGCGCCAGCGGGCCCGGCCGGCGAACACGCCGGCGACGAGGACCACCGCGACGAGCGGCACGAGCAGGACCGGAGCGGCCGCGACGATGACGGCGAGGGAGAAGGCCGCGCCCATGGCGGCGCTCGGGGACGGGAGGCGACGCGCGGGGAACTCCTCGCCGCCGCCGACGGCCTCGCCGCGGTGCCAGCCGGCGGCGCGGGCGAGGCCCATCGCGAACCACGGCACCATGAGGTGGGCGATCACCGGACCGACGCGGCCGTCGGAGATCGCTTGGAGGTGCAGCGGCCACAGGCCGTACGCGAGGGCGCCGAGGCCGCGGGCCCAGACCGAGCGGGTCGCCGCGCCGAGCGCGAACCACGCGGACACGGCCGCGAGCGCGACGCCGAGCGCGAGGAGGAGGCCGATCCACACCCGCAGGCCGCCGGGCAGCGCCGCGGCCGGCAGCAGCAGCGCGCTGAACGCGCCGTCGAGCGCGGGCAGGCCGAAGCCCGTCGCGCTCCATCCGGACCACGTGCGCTCCCACATCTCGTCGAGGGGCACGTCCGTGACGCCGAGCGCGGTGCCGGTGAGCATGCGTCCCGACACGAGCGCGGTGAGCCACGTCCCGTGCAGCGCGATCGACGCCGCGACCGCGAGCACCGTCACGAGGACCGCGGCGCCGCGCCTCCGCACGGCGGCGTCGGCGAGCTCGCCCCGGACGACGTCCGAGGGTGCAGCCTGGGCGCGCCAGCGGTCGTAGGCCCGCATCTCGCGCGAGCGGATGGTCGAGAGGACCGCGCGGGTGCCGACGAGGAAGGGGGCGACCGCGGAGGCGGGCCGCGTGGAGCCGCGCCGGATGCGCGCCCTCACGCCCGGCACGCGCGGCAGCCGCGCGAGCAGGCGCCACGGCACCGCGAGGTCGGCACCCACCATGCGGGACTCGTTCTGCGCGATCCGCAGCACGGCGCGCGTGGCGGCGGACAGGAAGGCCCACACCAGCAGCAGGGGCGTGGCCAGCACGGGCGACCAGGCGAGGGCGTGGACCCACTCGCCGGTGCGCCGCAGGCCGTACGTGGAGTTGCGTCCGCGGGAGGACCCCGCGCGCACGCCGGTGAGCCCGTCCTGCGCGTGGCGCACCTTCGCGACCGGCACGATGACGACGTCGTGGCCCGCGCGCCACGCGCGACGGCAGAAGTGGAGGCTGTCGCCGTAGCCGCGGTACGCGGGCTCGAGCCCTCCGAGCTCCTCCCACACGTCGCGACGCACGAGGGCGCCGGCGAGCGAGGCGGCGAGCACGTCCTCGCGCTCGTCGTACTGGCCCTGGTTGATGTCGTCCTCGTCGACCAGGTCGATGCGCCGCGCTCCCACGCGGGTGGTGGTGACGCCGAGGCTCACGAGCCGCGACACGTCGTCCCAGCGCACGTGGGCGGGGGCGACGACCGCGGCGGCGGTGCGCTTCTTCGCGGTCGCGACGAGCTGCGCGAGCACGGTGGGCAGCGGCGCGGTGTCGTCGTGGAGGAGCCACAGCAGCTCGGCGGGATGGGCCGGGTGCGAGGCGAGGACCGCGTCCACGCCCTGGCTGTACGTGCGGGAGCCGTCGCTCCACTCGACGGCCAGGCCGTCAGGGACCTCCGGGCGCTCCGCGCCCTCGGGGAGCACCACGTGGAGGACGTCGGGACGGAGGCTCTGCTCGGCGACCGCCGCGAGCACGTCCGGAAGGCGCGCCGAGCGGCCGTCCGAGACGACGATCGCGCGCACCAGCAGGCGCGCAGGGCTCATCGTGCTCCCACGCAGGCTGACCGACTAGACCGCGCGCCGCTTGAGCTTGCGACGCTCTCGCTCCGAGAGCCCACCCCAGATGCCGAAACGCTCGTCGTTCTCCAGCGCGTAGTCGAGGCACTCGGAGCGCACGTCGCAGGACGCGCACACCTTCTTCGCCTCACGCGTGGAGCCGCCCTTCTCAGGGAAGAACGCCTCGGGATCCGTCTGGGCGCACAGAGCGCGCTCCTGCCAAGACAGCGGCCCGTCATCCTCGGTTCCGTCGAAGATGTCCACCACCGACGCCAGCGTCGATGCGGGCCTACCTGCGTCCGAGGGAACTGAGCCGTCGTAGATATTCCACACGGGCCCCACCTCCGTTCGCGACGGGGATCCATCGCGCCCCCGTCCCATGAATTACAGCCGTGTAATCACCCCTGAGTCAAGTCGAATGCTCCATTTCGCACGAAGCAATTTCCGCGGGCCGTCCGCGACGATGTCGCTGGTCGGCGCGCACGCGCCCGGGCGTGTCGCGATCGCGCCGCCGCCGCGGTCCTCCGCGGGGGCCGCGACCTCGCCTGCCTACAATGCGGCCCATCACGACGAGCAGGGAGCCGGATGGTCGACACGGGGGTGGTGCAGCCGCGTCACGCGCACGCCCGCCGGTGGCGACGGCCGCTCCGCTACGCGGTGCTCGTGCTGTGCGCGGCCGTCGGCTTCGTGCTCGTCTTCGCGGCCACCGTGGTCGGCGAGGTCGACCGCACGCTCGGGTCGAACGCCCGGGACGTCGACGACCTCATCGGCGACCGCCCCGACCAGCCCACCGACGAGGACGCGGGCGAGGCGCTCACCATCCTCCTCATGGGATCCGACGTGCGGACCGGCACGAACGGCACCGTCGGCGGTGGCGCGGACATCGGCGGCATGCGCAACGACACGACGATGCTCATGCACATCTCCGCCGACCGCACCCGCATCGAGGTGGTGTCGATCCCGCGGGACGCCCAGGTGGAGATCCCCGAGTGCACCTACTCGGACGGCTCGACGATCGCGGGCGGCTACGGCGACTTCAACGTCGCGTTCTCCAACGGCGGCGCCCGCGGCGACGCCGGCGAGGCGGCCGCGTGCACCATCAAGACCGTCGAGCAGATGTCGGACGTCCGCATCGACCACTACGCCGTCGTCGACTTCCAGGGCTTCATCGACATGGTCGACGCGCTGGGCGGCGTCCCCATGTGCATCCCCGAGCGCATCGTCTCCGACAAGGCCCACCTCGAGCTCGACGCCGGGCCCCAGGTCCTCGACGGCGAGACGGCGCTCGCGTACGCGCGCCTGCGCACCGCCGAGGAGGGCGACGTGTCGGGCTCGGACCTCCAGCGCATCACGCGCCAGCAGCAGCTGCTCGAGCAGGTCGCGGCGACCGTGTTCTCGAAGAACCTCCTGACCGACACCGACGAGCTCACGCGCTTCCTGCGGGCCGCCGCCGAGTCCCTCACGATGGACCCCGGGCTCGCGGACACGTCCTACCTCGTCGGTCTCGCCTACAGTGTGCGCAATCTCACGACGGACGACATCCAGTTCGTGACGGTGCCCTGGGCGTACACCGACGACCTTCTCAACGTCGAGATTCAGCCCGAGGCCGACGACTTGTGGGACGATATTCGGAACGACCGAGCAATCTCCGTGACCACGACCGGTGACGCGAGCTCCGCCTGGGATGACGGCAAGAAGAAGGACACGGACTCGTCCTCCCCTGTTCCCTCGTCCTCGGCGAAGTCCAGCGACTCCACCTCCGACACCACGACCGAGGATCTTCTGCAGGAATGCAGGTGACCAGGGGTGCCGGAACCCGTGGCTCGGGGCGCGCGTTGAGTCGCCAGCAGAACCGTCCACGCGTGCGCGCACGCCGAGCCCAGGAGCATGAATGACCGTCGAGGTCTCGGACCATCGCCGTCGTCGGCGCCTTCGCCATGCGACGCGCCTGCCCCAGCACCGCATCCTCGCGGCCGTGCTGGGAGTGTTCGCTGCCGTCTTCGGCTTCGGCCTGGTCTTCGTCGAGACGAGCCTCAACCTCGCGGACGACGGGTTCACGACCCAGGACATCTCGGCGCTGCTGCCCTCGGTGACGCCGTCCGCGGAGCCCTCCGCGACAGCCGACGCCGACCCCGAGGACCTGTCCGCCGGCAAGGCGCTCAACATCCTGCTCATGGGCTCGGACACGCGCGACGGCGAGGACAACCAGGAGCTCGGCAAGGGCGACGTCGGCGGCATGCGCAACGACACGACGATGATCATGCACATCTCCGCGGACCGCGAGCGCGTCGAGCTGCTGTCGATCCCCCGCGACTCCCGCGTCGCGATCTCCGACTGCAAGATGCTCGACGGCAGCACCGTCTACGGCTGGACCGGCAAGTTCAACATCGCGTTCTCCAACGGCGGCCAGAACGGCAACATCGCGGAGGCCGCGGCGTGCGTCGCGACCACGATCTACGACCTCACGGGCCTGCTCGTCGACCACTACGCGGTGGTCGACTTCTCCGGCTTCGTCGACATGGTCGACGCCCTCGACGGCGTGCCGATGTGCATCACCGAGGACGTCTACTCCCCCAAGGCGCACCTCGAGCTCGAGGCCGGCGCGCAGGTCCTCGACGGCACCACCGCGCTCGCGTGGGCCCGCGCCCGCACCGGCACCGGCCTCGGCGACGGCACGGACCTCATGCGCATCGAGCGTCAGCAGGAGCTGCTCACCAACATGGCGCGCAAGGCGCTCGGCCTCAACGTCCTCACCGACGCCAAGAAGGGCACGAAGTTCATCAACGCGCTCGCGAAGTCCATGACGATGGACCCCGAGCTGGGCGACTCGCGCTACCTGCTGGGCCTCGCGTGGAGCCTGCGCAACTTCGACACGAGCAACCTCTACATGGCGACCGTGCCGTGGCAGTACGCGGGCGACTCGAGCGGCGACGTGCTGTGGACGCAGCCCGACGCGCAGGCGGCCTTCGACGCGCTCATCGCGGACGAGTCGCTCGAGAGCCTGCTCGAGCCCGAGACCGAGACGACCACGGACGACACCACCACGGACGGCTCGACCAAGAAGAACAACGACAAGAAGAGCTCCTCCGCGAGCGCCTCGCCGAGCGCGTCGCCGTCGCCGCTGCGCGAGACCGAGGACGAGATCCTCGCGGACTGCGTGATCGACTGATCCGGCCTTCTCGCGCCTCCCACGGCCCGATGCGCCTCGGGAGGTGCTCAGTGCCCGAATACGCGGATCCTGGGCACCCGGCACCTCATGGGGCGCGGGCGAGCGGCGCGGGACGCGCTGAGCGCGGGAACCGCCGGCCGGACGATGCGCGTCAGGCGTTGCGGAGCGCCTCGCCCTTCGCGTAGGCGAGGTCGCGCAGCTCCTCCTGGAACACGCGCATGCGCTCGCGCAGGCGCGCCGCCTCCTCGCCCTCGCCCGAGCCGAGGATGCGCGCCGCGAGCAGGCCCGCGTTGCGCGCGCCGCCGATCGACACCGTCGCGACCGGCACGCCGGCCGGCATCTGCACGATGGACAGCAGCGAGTCCATGCCGTCGAGGTGCTTGAGCGGCACGGGCACCCCGATGACCGGCAGCGTCGTCACCGACGCGAGCATGCCGGGCAGGTGCGCGGCGCCGCCTGCGCCCGCGATGATGACCGACAGGCCGCGCGACTCGGCCTCGCGGCCGTACGCGATCATCTGCTCGGGCATGCGGTGCGCGGACACGACGTCCTTCTCGTACGCGATGCCGAACTCGTCGAGCGCCTCGCCCGCGGCCTTCATCGTCGGCCAGTCGGAGTCGGACCCCATGACGATGCCCACCCGGATGCTCATGCCTGTCCCCCGTCCCTGACGATGGCCGCCGCCTTGACGGCCCTCGAGTACGCCTCGTCGCGGCTGCCCGCGGACACGTTGACGTGGCCGACCTTGCGGCCCGCGCGCACGCCCTTGCCGTACAGCTGGATCCTGGCCCCCGCATCGTCCACCTCGGCGAGCGCGTCGGTGAGGCGTGTGCGGGCGCCGCCCAGCACGTTGGCCATCACGGTCCACGGCGCGGTGGGCTCGGTCGCCCCGAGCGGCAGGTCGAGGACCGCGCGCAGGTGCTGCTCGAACTGGCTGGTGACGGCGCCGTCGATGGTCCAGTGGCCCGAGTTGTGCGGGCGCATCGCGAGCTCGTTGACGAGGATCCGGTCGCCCGCGAGGAACAGCTCCACGGCGAGCACGCCGGTGACGTCGAGCCCCTGCGCGACGGCCTCCGCGATCTCCGCGGCCTCGTCGTCGAGCGCCTCGGACAGTCCGGGTGCGGGCGCGATCACCTCGGAGCACACGCCGGCCCGCTGGATCGACTCGACCGTGGGCCAGGCCCGCATCTCGCCGGACGGGCGACGCGCCACGAGCACCGCGAGCTCGCGGTCGAACGGCACCTTCTCCTCGAGCAGGACCCGCGGGCCGCCGTCGGCGGCGGCGCGCAGCCAGTCGGCGGCCTCGTGCGGCGCGGAGATCACCCGGACGCCCTTGCCGTCGTAGCCGCCGCGCGCGGTCTTGAGCACGCCCGCGCCGCCGTGGACCGCGAGGAAGTCCTCGACGTCGGCCTCGGTCTCGACGTGGCGCCACGCGGGGTTGGGCAGCCCGAGCGCGTCCATGCGGGTGCGCATCTCGATCTTGTCCTGCGCGAACAGGAGAGCGTGGAGACCGGGGCGGGCGGGCACGCCCGCCGTCTCGGCCGCCGCGAACACGTCCGCGGGGATGTGCTCGTGCTCCCAGGTGAGCGCGTCGGGCCGCGGGTGCGCGAGCAGCCGCGCGACGGCGTCGGGATCCGTGGGCAGCCCCACGACGGTCTGGTGGGCGGGCAGGGCGGCGGCGGCCTCGTGCGACTCGACGAGCACGCGCAGGGTGATGCCAAGAGCGGTGGCGGGCCCGGCCATCATGCGCGCGAGCTGGCCACCGCCGACGACGGCGACGATGGGGGTCATGGGACAAAACTACCGGGGGCTAGGCTCGTGCCTCGTGACCGTCCTCCTGCGCTGGGTGCGCGAGCGCGCCGGCGAGCTCGCGCGGTTCGGCCTCGTCGGGGTCGCGGGCATCGTCGTCAACCTCGGCGTGTTCAACCTCCTGCGCCTCGGACCGCTCGGCCCGGACGCCGAGTTCGCGGGCGACGACGACCGCGTGGTGACCGCGAAGGTCATCGCGACGCTGGTGTCGATCCTGTTCGCCTGGGTCGCGCATCGCGAGTGGACGTACCGCGGCCGCCGGCGGCATCGGCCCGCCCGCGAGCTCGTGCTGTTCGGCCTCGTCAACGCCGCGGCGCTGGCGGTCGAGGCCGCCACGCTGTTCGTGTCCCACCACTGGTGGGGGTTCACGAGCCTTCTCGCGGACAACTTCGCGTCGCTCGTCGGCATCGGCCTGGGCACCATCACCCGCTACATCGGGTACGCGCTGTTCGTCTTCGAGGCGCCCGCCGGGGACGATGCGGCGGTCACCCGGGCACCGGACGCGCGCGACGACCCCTGAGTCAGCGGCGGCGCCGACGGCGCCGGTCGATCTGGCGCGAGTGCGGCACGATCTCCTCGATGTCGACCATGTGCGGCACGCCCTGGAGGAAGACCGCGAAGGTCGCCGGCACGCGCTGGGCGAGCTCGAGGCGACCGCCGTCGGCGGTCACGAGGTCGCGCGCGAGCGCGAGGCCCAGGCCCGTGCCGCGGCCCGAGGTCACCTCGCGCTCGAAGATCCGCGGGGCAAGCTCCTCGGGCACGCCCGCGCCCTCGTCCGCGACCTCGATGACCACGGCGTGGTTCTGGCCGGACTGGCGCGCGGCGACGCGCGTGGTGCCGCCGCCGTGCTTGAGCGAGTTCTCGATGAGCGTCGCGAGCACCTGCGCGAGGCCGCCCGGGGTCGCGAACACCGTCGAGCGGGTGGGCGTGACGACGAGCCGCCGGCCGGCCTGCTCGAAGGCCGCCGCCCACTCCTCGCGCTGCTGGTCGAACACCTCGTCGAGCTGCACGAGCTCCGTGCCCGAGCCCAGCGCGCGCCGCGACCGGCCCAGAAGCTCGTCGACGACGCCGACGAGCCGCTCGACCTGCTCGAGCGAGCGCTCGGCCTCCTCGCGCACCTCCTCCTGCTCGGTCAGCACCGCGATCTCCTCGAGCCGCATCGTCAGCGCGGTGAGCGGGGTGCGGAGCTGGTGCGACGCGTCGGCGGCGAACTGGCGCTCGGTGGCCAGGCGCGCGGCCATCCGGTCGGACGAGCGCGACAGCTCGTCCGCGACGAGGTCGATCTCCTCGATGCCGGTCTTCTCGAGCCGGGGCCGGACCTGGCCCGAGCCCAGCTGCTCCGCCGAGGCGGCGAGGTAGACGAGCGGCGCGGACAGGCGGTTCGCCTGCCAGATCGCCATCGCCGCGCCCGCGACGATCGCGACCGTGCCGCTCGCCAGGACCAGGCCGACGATGCGCGCGGCCTGCCAGAACACGTCCCACTTCGACAGGTACGCGAGGACCACGAGCCCCGAGTCCGTCGTGTGGCCCTCGGAGTACGCGGGCTTGGGCTCCTCGCCGGCCGACAGCGTGGTGCCGTCGGGCAGCCGCACGTACATGTACTCGGGCGCGCCGGGGCTGGTCGACACGAACGAGGCGACGTTGTTCTCGGTGATGGACTCGCCCGAGAGGTAGCGCACCTCGAGCGCGCGCGCCGCGACCGTCGCGCGCTGGTCGAGGGTGCGCAGCGCATCGTCGCGCATGATCTGCGCGGCCGCCACGGCGAGCGGGATGCCCAGCATGATGACCGCGACCGCGAGCGCGGAGAAGGTCGCGGCGAGGACGCGCCGGCGCACGGCTCCCCTCAGGCGCTGTTCTCGAAGCGGAAGCCCATGCCCCGCACCGTCGTGATGAAGTGCGGCTGCGAGGCGTCGTCGCCGAGCTTGCGGCGGAGCCAGGACACGTGCATGTCGAGCGTCTTGGACGGCGCGCCCGGGTCCGCGGACCACACCTCGCGCATGAGGGTGTCGCGCGACACGACCGAGCCCGCGTTCGAGACGAGCACCTGGAGCAGGTCGAACTCCTTGCCGCTCAGCTGCAGTTCGGCGCCGTCGAGGTACGCGCGGTGGCCGGCCACGTCGATGCGGACGCCGCCGGCCTCGATGTCGACGCCCGACTCGGTGCCGGTGCGGCGGCGCAGCAGCGCGCGCACGCGGGCGAGCAGCTCGGCGAGGCGGAACGGCTTGGTGACGTAGTCGTCGGCGCCGGCGTCGAGCCCGACCACGAGGTCGACCTCGTCGGCGCGCGCCGTGAGCATGAGGATCGGCACCTGGAGACCCTTGTCGCGGATGCGTCGCGCGACGTCCACCCCGTCGATGTCGGGCAGGCCCAGGTCAAGGATCACCAGGTCCGCGTCATCGGATGCCCCGACCCCTCCCGCGCCGGTGCCATGCCACTCGACGTCGTACCCCTCCCTGCCCAAAGCACGGGTCAAGGGTTCTGAAATGGTCGGGTCATCTTCGACCAAAACAATTCGAGTCATGCAGTTACAGTACCCGTGCGGGCGGAGTTTGCAACGACCGCCTCCGGCCGCGCCCGCGGGCGGCGCCCGGCGGCACGGATACGCTGGGTGGCCGTGACGCGACCCGCCCTCCGCCATGCCTCGGCCGAGACCTCGACGCGCGCGGCGGCGGCGCTCGTGGCCGCTCCCGAGCGCATCGTCCTCGCGCTCGTGGTGCTCGCGCTCGCCGCCGGCCTGTGGGCGGCGGCGGGGCTGCACGAGCCCTGGACGGTGCTGCCCACCGCCGCCGTCGGGCTCGCGCTGGCCTGGCGCATCGTCCCCGCTCCCGCGCGGATCGCCGCCGCGGACCGGCGCGGCGCCCTCCTCGCCCTCGCGGGCACGGGCGGATGGGCCGTGGTCAACGCGGTCATGCACGCCGAGTACCTCATCGTGGTCCGCGACCCGGGCTTCCTCTCCCTCGCCGGCCTGTGGCTCGTCGACCACCCCGACTCCGACATCCCGACGCTCGGCGCGATCGAGGCCGCCGACGTCGACGGCACGGTGCTGGCCGACGCGTCGCAGGCGTGGAACCTGCGCGGCGACGCCGTGCAGCCGCAGGGCGCGCGCATGCTCTCCGCGCTCATCGCGGTCGGCGGGTGGGTCGGTGGCGACCGCGGCGTGCTCGTCGCGAACACGCTCGTCGGCGCCGTCGGCATCCTCGCGGTCTACGTGCTGGCCCGGCGGATGCTCGGGCCGGTCGCGTCGCTCGCGCCCGCCGCGGCGGTGGCGCTGTCGGTCTCGCACATCGGCCTGTCGCGCGCCGCGTACACCGAGCCGCTCACGCTCGTGCTCGTGATCGCGGCGGCGTTGTGGCTGTGGCGCGGCGTGGAGGACCGCCGCATCGGCGCACTGCTCCTGGGCGCGGCGGCGTCGGGCGCGACCACGTTCATCCGCATCGACGGGGCGGCCTTCGCCGCCGGCCTCATCGCCGCCACGGTGCTCGCGCTGGCCCTCGTGGAGGGGCCGCGGCCGCGTCGCGCCGGGGCCGCGCTGGCCGCCCTCGGGCTCCAGGCCGTCGCGGTCTACGCCGGCTACGCCGCGCTGTGGCGGTGGAGCGAGGGCTACGCCGACCGGCTCGCCGACCAGGCCGTCACGCTCATGGTCGGGTACGGCGCGCTCGTCGTCGTGCTCGCGCTGTGGGCGCTCGCGTGGCTGGGCGGCGCGGACCGCGTCGCCACGGGCGCGCGCGACCGGCTCGGCGCGCGCGGCGCGCGGGTCGCGGGCGCGGCCGTGTCAGGGCTGCTGCTCGTCCTGGCGTCGCGGCCGCTGTGGATGACCGCGCATCGCGGCACCGAGACCAGCGTCGACCGCTTCACCAACTCCGTCGTGGAGTCGTTCCAGGCCTCCCAGGGGCTCGAGAGCGACCCGACGCGCACGTACGCGGAGCACACGGTCGCGTGGGTGAGCTACTACCTCACGTGGCCGCTGGTCCTGCTGGGGATCGTCGGGTTCGGGCTGGCCACCACGTGGATGATCCGCCGCCGCCCCGGCTGGGCGCTGCTGCTCGGCGCGACGCTGCCGACATCGCTGCTGTACTTCTGGAACCCCGAGGTCGTGCCGGACCAGCTGTGGGCCTTCCGCCGCTTCGAGCCGGCGACGCTGCCCGGCTTCGCGATCGCCGCGGCCGTCGCCTCCTGGTGGATCGTCGACCGGCTGCGGCCCGCGTGGCGCCTCGCCGGCAGGCGCGTCGCCGCGGGCGCCTTCGTGGTGCTGCCACTCTCCACCTGGGTGTCCCTCGCGCCCGGCTCCGACCTCCCCGTATCCGCCGCGACGCCCGTGTTCGTGCGCGAGATGGGCGGCGCGTACGCGCAGCTCGAGGGGCTGTGCGCGGTCGCGCCCGACCGCCCGATCATCCTCGCGGGCACGTCCTCGCATTTCGGCTCGCTGCGCGTGATGTGCGACGAGCCGACCGTGCTGGTGCTCGCCGAGACCGAGCCGGAGCAGGTGGCGGCGATGGCGGAGGCGTGGGACACCGCGCCCGTCGTGCTCACCCGCAACCCCGAGTGGTTCGAGTGGGCCGAGGAGCCCGCGGTCGTGCTCCAGTCGACGGTGCGCCAGGCGAGCTACGAGCTCCAGGGCATCCCGCGCACCTACTTCGACCGCCGCTACTCCTGGTACGCGGGCCTCGTGGCCGAGGACGGCACGCTCGAGCCCGTCTCACCCACCGCGCGAGCCGAGGTCACCAACCCCTGACGGACCTCCATCCGTCCACCGCCGCGCCGCCGGCGCTGGCGGCCGCGCCCGGCTCCGCGATGCGATGGCCGGGTGATCGTGACGATCGAGGGGGCGGGCGACGTCGAGGTGGACCCGGGCGTGCCGCTCGAGGCGATGCTCGCCGCGGCGCGCGCCCCGGCCGCGGTGTGGTGCGGGGGCACGCGGCTCGACGGCGCGCACCGCGCCGGCCGTCCCCCGCTCGTCGAGGGCGCGGTGCTCGGCTCCGCGCCCGGCCCGCCGTCGCTGCCGCCCGCGGGGCCGCACCTGCGGATCGTCGCGGGCCCCGACGCGGGCGCGGTCGTCGAGGCCACCGGCGCCGAGATCGTCATCGGGCGCGCGGGCGGCGCGCCGATCGCCGACCCCGCCCTCAGCCGCCGACACCTCGGGCTCGACCCGGCGGGGCGGGTTCGCGACCTCGGCTCGCGCAACGGCACCGCCCGGCTGCGCGACGGCCGGGCCCGCCGCGTGGGGCGCCTCCGACGGCGCCTTCGCCCGGACGACCTGCTCATGGCGGGAGGCACCGCGCTGCGGTGGGTGGATCCCGCGGGCAGGGACGATGCGGCGGCCGCCCCCGCGCCGCCGTCGCCCCGTCCCGTCGCACTGCTCGCGGGTCTCGCGGGCGCCGCTGCCGGCGCCGTCGCGATCGGGGCCGCGACCGGGCGGTGGGCGATCGCGGCGGCGATGGCGGCCGCGCCGCTCGCCGTCGCGGCGGCCTCGCTCGTGCGCCGCCGGCGCGCCCGGCACGGAACCTCGCCGGTCGGGCTCGAGGCGCTCGGCGCGCTGCCCCTGCCGATCGCGGTCGTGGGTCCGCCCGCGCGTGCGCGGGGCGTGGTCCGGGCGGTCGCGCTGGCCCGCGGCGCGGCGGTGCCGGGCCCGCTGCGGGAGGACTGGATGCGCTGGCTCGACGGCGCCCTGCAGGACGGCGACGTCCGGCTGGTGCCGCCCGGAGACCCGCCGCCCTCGGAGGCGGCGACGGTCCTCGACGCGGACGCCGGCGCCGTGGGGCGCGACGGCCGCACCGTGCCGTGGCGGGTCGCCGCGATCGCGGAGCCCACGGCGGACCGCCTGGCGCGGGCGCTCGCCTCGCGCCGGCCCGCGCAGCTCCCGACGGCGCTGCGGTGGGCCGACCTGCCACCTCCCGTGCCTGCGCCCCGCCGCACGCGCCGGCTCGTCGCATGCGTGGGCCTCGACGCCGACGGCCCGGTCGAGCTCGACCTCGACGGGGACGGCCCTCACCTGCTCGTGGCCGGCACGACGGGCTCCGGCAAGTCCGCGTTGCTCGAGACTCTCGTCGCGGGGCTCGCGCACGCGCACGATCCCGCCGACCTGGGCGTCGCGCTCGTCGACCTCAAGGGCGGCGCCGGGCTGGGCGGCTGCGCCTCCCTCCCGCACGTGCGCGGGCTGCTCACCGACCTGGACCCGTCGTCCGCGCGGCGGGCGCTGCTGGGCCTCGCCCACGAGCTGCGCGAGCGCAAGCGCGCGCTGGCCGCCGCGGGCGTGCCGTCGTGGGGCGCGTGGGAGGCAGGCGCCCCCGACGCGGCTCCCGCGCGGCTCCTCGTGGTGGTCGACGAGTTCCAGGAGCTCGGGGCGCTCGATCCGGGGTTCCTGCCGGAGCTCGCGCGCCTCGCCGCGCAGGGCCGCGCCCTCGGGATGCACCTCGTGCTCGCGACGCAGCGCCCGGCCGGCGCCGTGAGCCCCGCGATCCGGGCCAACGTGTCCACGGTGATCGCGCTGCGCGCGGCCACGCCCGCCGAGTCCCACGACCTGCTCGGGGACGCGGCGGCCGCGGCCCTGCCCGCCACGGCGCCGGGACGCGCGGTCGTGGTCTCTCCCCACGGTCGGACGACGATGCAGGCGGCGCTGCCGCTCGCGGACCCGCGCCCGCCGGTGCGGCTCCTCGGGTCGCCCCTGCCGCCGTCGCGTCCGCTCGCGCGCGCGGCGGCCGCGCGGTGGGGACGGTCCGACGCGGCGCCGCCGCTGTGGCTCGCGCCCGACCCTCCCGCGGGCGCGGTCCCCGCGGGCGCGCTCGGCTGGGTCGACCTGCCGGAGCGGCGCTCCCGCGTCCCGCTCGCGTGGGAGCCGCGCGCGGGTCCGCTCGTCGTCGTGGGGCCGCGCGGGTCGGGCCGGTCGGCGACGCTCGACGCGGTCGCGGCGGCGATGCCGGGCGTCGTGCGGCTGCCGGCCGACCCGCGGGAGGCGGCACGCACGCTCGCACTGGTGCCGGCGGCGCGGCCGTCGGCGCTGCTCGTCGACGACGCGGAGGTCGCGTGCGCGGCCCTCGAGCCGCTCGTGCGCGGCGCCGCGCAGGCACTCGAGGAGGTCGCGCGGCTCGTGCCCGTCGCGCTCGCGTGCGGGCCCGGCTGGGGGACGCGCTGGGCCACGCGCGCGGGCATGACGATCGTGCTGGGCGGTCTCGATCGCGTCGAGCAGGCGCTGTGGGGCGTGCCGCCGCCGCTCGCGGGGCTCGAGCCGGAGCCCGGACGCGGGGTCGCGGTGCGGCCCGGCGGGGCGGGCGAGTGCCGCATCGTGCCGGTCGGACGCGTCGAGGGCCGCGTGCTCGTGCGCGCGCTCGCCTGCCCCGCGGACCTCCCCGCCGGCGCGGTCGGCGTGGCGGGCGACGAGGCGCGGCCGCTCGTGCTGCCGCCCACCGGGGTCGTCGTGGTGGGGTCCCCGGGACCCGCGCGGGACCGCGCGCTGCGGGCGGCCGCGGCCGCGGGGGTCGCGGCGCAGGCGACGGAGCGGCTGCCGCCCGCACCCGGCATCGTGCTCGTCGTCGATCCCACGCCGGCGCGGCTGCGCGAGCTCGGGATCGTCGCCCCTCCGGGGCTCGCGGAGCAGGCTCCCCCGCCGGGACGGGTGCTCGTCGGACGCGACGGCGCCTACGAGGCCGCGCAGCTGCGCGGGCCGGCGGGCCCGTCAGTCCTCTGAGGGGCGCAGCGCGGGACGTCCCGCGACGAGCACGGCGACGCCGACCACGACGCCGAGGATCGCGACCGGGACGCCGAGCGCGGGGCGGATGCCGGTGAGGTTGATGCCGGCGAGCGTCTGGAGCGCCTGCCAGGTGAGCGCGGCGGACACGGCCCAGCGCGCGCCGCGGTCGAGCGCGCGCGCGACCATGATCAGGCCCGCGGCGGTGAGGCCGAAGAAGGCCGCGAGCCCCACGGCGAAGGCCGGCTCCGGCAGCGCGGTCGCGTGGATCGCGTAGGCGACGGCGGCGACCGCCATGCCGAGCGCCTCGAGCCCGACGCCGATCGCGGCGAGGCGGGTCATCCTGCCGTGCGGACTCGCATCCGACCGGGACCTCCGTCGCTTGCGGTCCTCCTCCACGGGGCCCCCTCCCGACCTTGTGAGAGAACCCACAGGAAACAACTCTTGAAACATGTTCGTTACTTGTGCGAACCTTAACGAAGTCGAAACGTAACGGTGCGACGAACCCCCTTGAGATCCATGGGCTCCGTCGCGCCATGCTACCCCCCGAGCACCAAGGAGATCCCATGGATTGGCGCACCAACGCTGCCTGCCTCGAAGTCGATGACCCGGAGCTGTTCTTCCCCGTCGGCAACACGGGCCCGGCCCTCGTCCAGATCGAGAAGGCCAAGTCCGTGTGCCAGCGCTGCGATGTGCGCGACACGTGCCTGCAGTGGGCGATGGAGCACAACCAGGACTCCGGCGTGTGGGGCGGCCTGTCCGAGGACGAGCGCCGCTCGCTCAAGCGTCGCGCGGCCCGCGCCCGTCGCGCCGCCAAGTAGCCCTCCGGCGGCACCGCCGCCACGCACGAGGCCCCGTCCGGCGATGCCGGACGGGGCCTCGTGCTGTACCCGGGCGGTGCGCCTACAGGCGCGGATCCGACACGCGCTCCTCGACGCTCGCGCGCAGGTCGACCACCGAGCCGTGCTCGACGTTGGTCCACTCGATCGAGCCGGACAGCTCGTTCTGGACGAGCGTGCGGACGATCTGGGAGCCCAGGCCCGACGGCTCGGCCGCGATGCCGACGCCGTCGTCCGAGACCGTGGCGTGGAGGCGACGGCCGTCGCGGTCCGCGGCGACCGTGATGGTGCCCTGCGCGCGCCCCGCGAAACCGTGCTCGACCGCGTTGGTGACGAGCTCGGTGATGACGAGCGCGAGCGACGACGCGTACTGCGCGGGGATGAGCCCGAACTCGCCCGTGTTGACGATGCGCACCTGGGTGTCCGGCGACGCGACCTCCGCGGCCATCCGGATCGACCGCGACACCAGCTCGTCGAAGTTGACGAGCTCGTCGAGCGTGCCCGACAGCGTCTCGTGCACGAGCGCGATCGTCGCGACGCGGCGCATCGCCTCGGCTAGCGCCTCCTTGGCCTCGGGCGCCTCGACACGGCGCGACTGCAGGCGCAGCAGCGCCGCGACCGTCTGGAGGTTGTTCTTCACGCGGTGGTGGATCTCGCGGATCGTCGCGTCCTTGGTGACGAGCTCGCGCTCGCGACGGCGCAGGTCCGACACGTCGCGGCACAGCAGCACCGCGCCCACGCGCGCGCCGTGCTCCGCCACGGGGATGGCGCGCAGCGAAAGCGCGGCGCCGTTGGCCTCGAGGTCCGTGCGCCACGCGGCGCGGCCGGCGACCACCATCGCGAGCGTCTCGTCGACGACGCCCTGGTCCTCGAGCAGCTCGCTCGTCACGCGCGGCAGCGACTTGTTCATGAGCGAGCCGTGCACGCCGAGGCGATGGAAGCAGGACAGCGCGTTCGGCGACGCGTAGGTGACGTGACCCACCGCGTCGAGCCGCAGCACGCCGTCGCCCACGCGCGGCGCCCCGCGGCGCGGGCCGGTGATCGAGGTGTGCACCGGGAACTCGCCGCGGGTGACCATGCGCAGCAAGTCGTCGGCGGCGCCCTTGTAGTTGAGCTCGAGGCGGCTCGACGAGCGCGACACGGCCTGCGACACCTCGCGCGTCATCACGGCGATCGCGCGGCCGTTCAGCACCACGGGCAGCGCGTCCTCGCGCACCGCGTACGTCTCGTCCCAGCGCGGCTCGCGCGAGCCGACGATCGCGCCCTCCTCGAGCGCGCGGCTCAGGTGCGCGACGCGGCCCTCCGGCGCGCGGGTGCCGACGACGTCGTCGAGGTGGACGGTGGGGCCGGTCGAGGGGCGGCACTGGGCCACCGCCACGAACCCCTCGCCCTCCTGCCGCCACAGGACCAGGTCCGCGAACGAGAGGTCCGCGATGATCTGCCAGTCGGAGACGAGCAGGCCGAGCCACTCGGCCTCCGCATCCGTGATGGGGCCGTGCTCCTCGATGGTGTCGCGCAGTGTTGCCACGAGGACAAGCCTAGAGCCGTCTCGCGGGCACGATAGCCTGAGCCCAGGGGGTTCCACCGGTGAAGATCACGCATGCGCATCGCTTCGACGCCCCGCTCGCGGACGTGTGGGCGATGCTGACCGACGTCGGCTTCGGCCATGCCCGCGCGGCGGCGATGGGCACCGAGGCGCAGGACGTCGACGTCGACGAGCGCGAGGACGGCTCGTACGCGGTCATGCTGCGCGCCGACGTGCCGACCACCTCGATCCCGTCCGAGATGCGCGCCTTCCTCGGCCGCGAGCTCTCCGTCACCTACACCGAGGTGTGGGAGCCGCCCGAGGGCGCCGACGACCGGGTCGGCACGTTCGCCGTCGAGATCGCCGGCGCGCCGGGCCACGTGGCAGGGGCGATCGGCCTCACCCCCGACGGCGACGCGACCGACTTCCTCGCCGCGGGCGACGTCACGGCCCACGTGCCCGTCGTCGGCGCGATGATCGAGAGGGCCGTCGCGGACGCCGTGCAGCGGGCCCTCACCGCGCAGCTCGAGGCCGCGGACGCCTGGCTGGCCCGGTGACGCGGGCCGCGCAGCTCGGCCTCGTCCTGGTCGGCGGCTCGCTCGGCGGCGCGCTGCGCATCGTCCTCGGGGAGGCGCTCCCCGACACCTCCGGCCCCGTGCCGTGGGACCTGCTCCTCATCAACGTCGTCGGCTCGCTCGCGCTGGGGTGGGCCGTCGCGCGCACCCAGGCGCACGGGCCGTGGCACCTGTTCCCCGCGGTCGGCCCCGGCCTCCTCGGCGGCTTCACCACGTTCTCCTCGATCGCGGTCCTCGAGTGGTCGGCGGGCACCTCCACCGCGGAGAGCGCCGCGGTGCTGCTCGCGACGATCGCGGGCGCGGTCGCGGGCGCCGCGCTGGGCTGGTGGCTCGGCGACCGGCCCCCGACCCCGCTGGACGAGCAGGCGGTCTTCGAGGAGGAGAACGAGTGACGGGCTGGGCCTACGCGGCCGCGATCCTCGGCTGCGGCGTCGGGGCGTGCGTGCGCTTCTCGCTGGGCTGGCTCGACCGCCGCAAGACGTTCCCGTGGCCGACGATCCTCGCGAACGTCCTCGGCGCGGCCCTGCTGGGCGCCGTGGTCGCCGCGGGGGACGATGCGCTGCTGTCGCCCGGCTGGGCGTTCGCCCTGGGCACGGGGGTCGCGGGCGGGCTGTCGACGTTCTCGTCGCTCGCGGTCGACATCGTCGTGATGCTCAAGGACCGCCGCCACCACGCGACGGCGCAGTACGTCCTCGCGACGTGCGTGCTGGGCATGGGCGCGGCCGGCGCCGGCTTCGCGCTCGTGACCGCGCTGTCCTGAGCGGCGGTCAACGGCGCCGCGCCAGCCCCCTGACGAGGCCCGCGCCGGCGAGGATCGCCGCCGCCGCGGCCGTCGCGGCGAGCGGCAGCGACGCCATCAGCGCGACGCAGAGGACCATGCCGGCGGCGCTCAGCGGCCGCGGCATGCGCCAGCCCGCGACGCGGCCCGCGGCCCGGAACGCCGAGGCCCCGGCCACCGCGTAGTACAGCAGCACCGCGAACGACGACATGCCGATCGCGAGGGTGAGGTCGCCGGCCCACGCGAGCACGATCGCGACGGCGGCGGCTACCCCCTCGGCGAGCGCGGGGACGCCGCGGCCGTTGGTGCGGGCCAGCGGGCGCGGCAGGTCGGACTCGCGGGCCATCGCCATCGCGGTGCGGCCCAGGCCGGCCGTGAGCGCGAGCAGCGAGCCGAAGGCGGCCGCGACGGCGGCGGCCGTCACGACCGCCGAGGGCAGCCACGTGCCGGCGACGGCGTCCGCGACGGGCGCGTCGGACAGCGCGAGCCCCTCGGTCCCCAGCGCGCCGGGCAGCACCGCCGCGAGCGCGAGGTACAGGGCCAGCACGATGCCGAGCGCGAGGCCGATCGCGCGGGGGATCACCCGCGCGGGCTCGCGCACCTCCTCGCCGAGCGTCGCGATGCGCGCGTAGCCCGCGAACGCGAAGAACACGAGCGCGGCCGCGGCGAGCACGCCGCCCCGATCCGCGGACACCCCGAGCACGCCCTGCTCGGCGGGCTCCGCGCCCGCGATCGCCACCGCCGCGGCCACGACGACCGCGATCACGGCGGAGGCGATGACGACCGAGGCGCCGCTGGTGCGCGTGATGCCGCGGGAGTTGAGCGCCCAGGACGCCGCGATCGCGACGGTCGCGACGGCGGCGGGCTGCTCGGGCCACAGGTACGCGCCGATCGCGAGCCCGATGGCCGCGACGGACGCCGTCTTGCCGAGCACGAAGCCGATGCCGGCGGTGAAGCCGGGCCACGGGCCGAGCTCGGCGCGGCCGTACGCGTACGCGCCGCCCGCCACCGGATGCACGGCCGCGAGCTGCGCGGTCGACCCGGCGTTCAGCGCCGCGACCACGCCGGCGAGCAGGACCGCCCACACGAGCAGGTCGCCCGCCGCCGCGGCGGCGGGGCCCCACACGACGAACACGCCCGCGCCCAGCATCGAGCCCGCGCCGATGGCGGTGGCCCCGATCGTGCCGACGCGGCGCTCCACGTCAGCGCCGTCCGCGGTGCGCGCGGGCCGCGACCGGCTCCGCGTCCTGCTCCGGTTCGGGCGCGGGGAGAGGCTCCGCCGCATCGTCCTGCTGCGCCTCACCCGCCTCCGCCTCGGCGACCGCGAGCGCGGCGCCGCGCGGGTGCCCGGCGCGCACCCACGCCCAGTAGAGGCCCCCCGCGACCACGGCGGTCGCGGCGAGCGAGCCGAGCGCGGCCGGGCGCATGAGGTTCGACACGAGGGTGAACGCGACCGCGACGGCCGCGACGAGGTTGAGCGCGACCCACCCGGGGCGCCCGTCGAGATGCGAGAACCTCGCCATCGCGAGCAGGCCCATGAGGAAGCTCACGAACACGGAGACGGCGTAGAAGAGCACGAGGCTCTGGTCGCGGGCGCCGGCGAGCATCACGACCACGGCGGACGCGACGAGGAACACCCCCACGCCGACCATCGGCACGTGGTGCGCGTTGGTGCGGCCCAGCACCGCGGGAAGCACGCCGTGACGCGAGGCGCCGTGCTCGGACCGCGCGAGCGCCTTGAGGAGGCCGGGGCCGGCCTGGAACGAGGACGATGCGGCGGACAGCAGCAGCAGCGCGGTGGTCGCCTGGAACGCGGCGAACAGCCCGTGGCCGTCCGCGGCGCGCGCGAGCTCGGCGACGAGCGTGGTGTCCTCGTGCGGCACCTGGATCCCGAGCCGCACCACGGCAGCGGTGAGCGCGAGCGTGAGCGTGCCGACGATGCCGAGCGTGAGCCACAGCGCCCAGCGGCCGAAGCTGCGGCGGCCGGCGTCGTCGAGCTGGGCGAGCTGCGCGATCGCCGACGACGGCGCCTCGATGCCGGTGGCGAGCGCCATCGCGACGGGGAAGGCGAGCGCCACCGCGAGGGGCGCGCCGTGCGTGAGGCCGACGACCGGCGCGGGGTCGACGGCGGGCATGCCGGGGACCGGCAGGAGCACCGCGACCGCGGTGCCGACGAAGACGATCGTGAGGAGCGCGAAGACCGCGCGCCCGAGGTGGCCGAACCACATGAGGCCCGCGACGATGAGCAGCAGGCCCAGCGCGAGGCCCAGGCGGTGGGGCGCGAGCGCGGGGAGGTAGCTGATGATCGCGGACGAGCCCGCCGACACCGAGATCGAGATCGTGAGGACGAAGTCGACCACCAGGGCGCCCATGGGGATGAACGAGAATCCCTCGCCGAACGCGCCGCCCGCGGCCGCTGCCGAGCCGCCGCCCTCCGGGAAGCGCGCGACGAGCTGGTGGTAGCTCGCGACGACGAGCCCGACCACCGCGACCACCGCCGCCATCGCGGGCAGCAGCAGCGCGAGGTTCCCGTCGAGCGCCCGCAGGGCCGCCTCGATCGCGTACGCCACGGAGGACACGGGGTCCGCCATGACGGAGAACGCGAAGGCGATGAGGAGCGCGGTGCGGCCATGCAGCCAGGCGGCGCGGGAGGTGGGCTGGGTCACGGTGTCCCCTCGACAGGTCGAAACGTTGCGGGAGCCCGCCCGGGTGCGGTCACAGCAGGCCACGCTAGCGCCCGGCGGCCCCGGTACCTCGGGCTTCAGCCCGGCGCGCCCTCCCATTCGTCGAAGGCCTGCCGGGCGAGGTCGCGACCGAGCTCGATCATCTCGGTCGCGCGGTGGAAGTCGAGCGCGCCGCACGAGTCCGCGGGCACGTTCACCATGACGTCCGGCGGGTAGCCGGCCAGGCGGTAGCGCTGGACGGTGTTCTGGAGGGTCTGCAGCGACCGGTCGATGACGTCGAGGGTGCTCACCTCGACCGCCTCGTCGCCCTCGACGGGCTCCGGCGCGAGCGTGTCGACCAGCGCATCGTCCTCCTGCTCGCCGCGCGCCCGCATGCGCTGCGCGATCATGCTGACGAGCCGCGGCTCGGCGACGTGGATCGACGGCAGGCGCAGGCGGGGCAGCCGCACGAGCGGGCCCGCGGAGTCCACCGGCGGCTCGGCGGGGTTGCCGCCGCGCGACGTGCCGGACAGGTTGACCGCGACGATGCCGTCGGAGCGCACCGAAGTGAGCGGGATGACCGGCACGGGGTTGAGGATGCCGCCGTCGGCGAGCAGGCGGCCGTCGCGGCGCACGGGGGTGATGACGGTCGGGATCGCGATCGACGCGCGGATCGCGTCGACGAGGGATCCCTCGGTGAACCACACCTCCGACTGGGAGATGAGGTCGGTCGCGACGGCCGTGTACGGGATGGGCAGGTCCTCGATGACGCGGCCGTCGAGGATCTCGTCGATGCGCCGCATCACGCGGTCGGCGCGGATCGCACCGGCGCCCTTGAAGGCCGGGTCGAGCATGCGCAGCACGTCGCGGCGGGTGAGCGACTCGGCCCACTCGCGGTAGGCCGCGAGCCCGCCGGCAGCGTGGAGGCCGCCGACGAGCGCGCCCATCGACGTCCCGGCGATGCCGACGACCTCCCAGCCGCGGGCCTCGATCTCGTCGAGGACGCCGATGTGGGCGTAGCCGCGGGCTCCCCCGCTGCCGAGGCTCAGCGCGATGCGCGGTCGCGCGGGCGAGGTGTCGGTCACAGTCGTCAGGCTAACCCCGCTGGTTCGCGGGCGGCGACAGCATTCGCGGGACCGGGGACGGCGGATGCGTCGCCTCGCCCGCGGACCCGCGACGGCCGCCCGGACGGCCCCGCCGCGCGCGCGGGCGGGACCTATGGTTCCATCGAAGGCGCGGGTTGGCCTTAGGGTTTTGTCGAACGTTCACATCGCATGTCCGCCGCGCGCGGGCGCTTGACGAAGGAGTGGGTGCCGATGGTGCAGACACAGCAGATCGACGTGGCCGCCGCGATCGCGGCGGGCGAGACGTCCCTGGGCATCGAGCTGGGCTCGACCCGCATCAAGGCGTGCCTCATCGGCCCCGATCACGAGGTGATCGCGACCGGCAGCCACGCGTGGGAGAACCAGTTCGTCGACCGCCTCTGGACCTACTCGGTCGAGGCGATCTGGGAGGGCGTGCAGGCGTCCGTCGCGGACCTGCTCGACGCGGTCGAGAAGGCGCACGGCGTGCGCCCCACCGCCTTCGGCGCGCTCGGCGTGTCCGCGATGATGCACGGCTACCTCGCGTTCGACGCGGAGGGCGAGCTGCTCGTGCCGTTCCGCACGTGGCGCAACACCAACACCGAGCGCGCGGCCTCCGAGCTCACCGAGGTGCTCGGCTTCAACTTCCCGCTGCGGTGGTCGGCGTCGCACCTCTACCAGGCGATCCTGGACGAGGAGGCGCACGTCCCGCAGCTCGGCTTCTTCACGACCCTCGCGGGGTACGTGCACTGGAGGCTCACGGGCCGCAAGGTGCTCGGCGTCGGCGACGCCTCGGGCATGTTCCCGATCGACCCGACCACGCGCGACTACGACGCGGACATGCTCGCGCGCTTCCAGGGCCTCGTCGCCGCGCGCCAGCCCGGCCTCGACGTCGCCGCGCTCCTGCCCGAGGTGCTCGTCGCCGGCGAGGACGCCGGGACGCTCACCGCCGAGGGCGCCGCGCTGCTCGACCCGACCGGCACGGTCCGGCCCGGCGCCGTCGTCGCGCCGCCGGAGGGCGACGCGGGCACCGGCATGATCGCGACGAACGCGGTCGCGCCGCGCACCGGCAACATCTCCGCGGGCACCTCGATCTTCGCGATGGTCGTGCTTGAGAAGGCGCTCGAGAGCGTCCACGAGGAGCTCGACATCGTCACCACGCCCGCGGGCGACCTGGTCGCGATGGTGCACTGCAACAACGGCGCCTCGGAGCTGGGCACCTGGGCGGGCGTCTTCACGGAGTTCGCCGCGGCCATGGGCATCGAGGGCGGCTCGGACGCCGTCTTCGCCGCGCTGTTCTCCGCCGCGCTCGAGGGCGAGGCGGACGGCGGCGGCCTGCTCGCCTACAACTACCTCTCGGGCGAGCCCATCACGGGCCTGGCCGAGGGCCGCCCGCTCTTCGTCCGCACCCCGGGCTCGCGGCTCACGCTCGCGAACTTCATGCGCACGCAGCTCTACGGCGCGTTCGGCACCCTGAGCCTCGGCATGCGGGTGCTCCACGACGAGGGCGTCCAGCTCGACTCGATGTTCGCGCACGGCGGCATGTTCCGCACCGCGGGCGTCGCGCAGCGCCTCCTCGCCGCCGCGATCGAGGCGCCCGTCACCGTGGGCGACACCGCCTCCGAGGGCGGCGCGTGGGGCATCGCGGTGCTCGCGGAGTTCCTCCGCAAGGGCGCCACGGTGCCGCTCGACGCGTACCTCAACGAGTCCGTGTTCGCCGGGGCCGCGCTCGACGTGGCCGAGCCCGACGCGGGCGACGTCGCCGGCTACCACGCGTGGCTCGAGCAGTACGAGGCGGGCCTCGCGATCGAGCGCGCCGCCACGGAGGCGATCCACTAGGCGCCCTCCGCTCCCCCGACCACGAGGGCCCGGCTCCCGCTCCCGCGGGGCCGGGCCCTCGTGCGTCCTGGGTCGGCGCCCTCGAACCCGCGCCCTCGAGCGCGCGCCCTCCCGAGCCCCGGCCCGCGCCAACCGGCGCACAGCAACGGGCGCGGCGCGCATCGTCCCTGCTAACACCGGGCAAGCGCGGGTACATACGCCGGTTGCGTCACGGGCGCGCGGGCGGGAGGCCGATGCGCGGGCGGGGGGCCGATGCGCGGGCGGGGGGCCGATGCGCGCCTCGCGAGCGCCGCTGGGGAACGACGAAGGCCCGGACCAGATGGTCCGGGCCTTCGTTCTCTCGTAGCGGGGACAGGATTTGAACCTGCGACCTCCGGGTTATGAGCCCGGCGAGCTACCGAACTGCTCCACCCCGCGTCGGCCTGACTACTCTAGCGGACGCGCGCCGCCAGACCAAATCGGCCCTCCGTGGCTAGGGTCGAGGCATGACCGACGACGATCCCTTCGCCTCCCGCCCGGGCAACCAGACGCCTCCTCCGCCCGCATCGTCCCCGCCGCCGCCCCCGTCGGTCCCGGGCACGCCGGGCATCATCCCGGGCGCTGCGCCGCCGCCTGCTCCCGCGTACGGCACCGGCCCGGAGATCCGCTTCGACCGCACCGGCGCACCGCTCGAGAAGCCCGAGGGCCTCGCCAAGGGCCTCATCGGCGTGACGGCCGGCTTCACGGTCCTCACCGTGTTCCTCGCGGTGATGGCCCGCAGCGAGGCCGACAGCATCCGCGAGGCCGCAGAGACCGGCGACTTCGCGATCTCGGTCGCGTCGCTGCTGGGGCTCTTCTCGACCCCGCTCATGGTCGTGTCCTACATCCTCTACGGCATGTGGATGTCGCGCATGCGACGCAACCGCGAGGCGATGGGCACGCGCCCGGGCCTGCCCGCCGTCGAGTGGTGGGGCTGGTTCGTGCCGATCGCGTCGGCGGTGCTCGTGCCGCTGGGCGCGCGCAAGGTCACGGGCCGCGCGGTGCCGCTGTCGCTCGTGCTGGGCTGGTGGATCATGTGGGTCCTCGCCCAGGCGGCCACCGCGTACGCCTCCGTCGCGGCGAACTTCTCGCTCGACTTCACGACCGGGGAGCTCACCAACCCCGAGCTGCTCGACAGCTACCCGATGTGGATGTGGATCTCCGCGGCGTTCACCGTCGTGTCCTGGTGGTTCCTCTTCCGCTTCATCCGCGCGGCGACGGACCGCCACCTCGACGCCGAGGCCTGAACCGCCTCCGCACCCGCGCACGACGAAGGGGGCCGGTCCACCGCGTGGACCGGCCCCCTTCCGCGTGTCCCGCTACGGGGCGCTGAGGTCGCCCTCGAGCGTCTCGGCCGGCTCCGCGCTCGGCTCCGCGCTCGCGGTGGCGCTGGGCTCGGTCGTCGACTCCGTCGTGGCGTCCGCCGCGGCGCCGGTGAGCTCCGCCTCCGCGACGATCGCGTCCTCGATGGCCGCGGCGAGGGCGTCCTGCGCCTCGCCGTACGCCGTGAAGTCGCCGTCGGCGAGCGCCGCCTGGCTGTCCTGCAGCGCCTGGTTCGCGCGGTCGAGCGCGTCCTGGAGCGCGGCCTCGGCGGTCGGGTCGACGGCGTCGCCGGTCCCGCCGTCGGTGGTGCCCGAGTCGCCGGTCCCGGTGTCGGTGCCCGTGTCGGTCCCGGTGTCGGTGCCGGTGTCGCCGGCCGCGCCCTCGCCCGCGCCCTCGCCGAAGACCTGGTCGAGCGCCTCGGGCAGGGTGTCGGCGAAGCCGACGGAGTCGCCGAAGGCCACGAACACCTTGCGGAGCAGCGGCACCTGGGTGCCCTGGCTCGACTGGACGTAGACGGGCTGGACGTAGAGCAGGCCGCCGCCCACGGGCAGCGTGAGCAGGTTGCCGTTGACCACGTCGGTCTCGCCCTGGCGCAGCAGGTTCAGCGTCTCCTGCGCGTCCGGGTCGGAGTTGAAGTTGTTCTGGACCTGGCCCGGGCCGGGGATCGTGGTGTCGCGCGGCAGCTCGAGCAGGCGCAGCGTGCCGTAGTCCTCCGCGACCTCGCCCGCCGTCGAGCCCGTCTCCGAGTTCACGGCGAGGTAGCCCGTGAGGATGTTGCGCGGGTTGTCACCGCCCTGGATGTAGTTGCTCGTGAGCGAGAACGTGGGCTCGGTCTGGTCCGGCATCTGCAGCGTGAGGTAGTACGGCGGCTGCAGGCGCGTGTCGTCCGTCGGGTCGGCCGGGTTGCGCCAGAAGTCCTGGCCCGAGTAGAACGACGCCGCGTCCGTGACGTGGTACTGCGTGAGCTGGTAGCGCTGGATCGCGAAGAGGTCCTCGGGGTAGCGCAGGTGGCTCATGAGCTCGCCGCTGATCTCGCTGATCGGCTCGATCGAGGTCGGGAACACGTGCTGCCAGGTCTGGAGGATCGGGTCCTCGGCGTCCCACGCGTAAAGGGTGACCGAGCCGTCGTACGCGTCGACGGTCGCCTTGACCGAGTTGCGGACGTAGTTGAGGACCGTCGTCGCGGTCGTCGCGCCGGACTGCTGCGCGAACAGCGAGTCGGAGGCCACGGGCGCCGAGTACGGGTACTGGTCGGTCGTGGTGTAGCCGTCGACCACCCACACGACCCGCCCGTCGACGACCGCCGGGTAGGCGCTCTGGTCGAGCTCGAGGTACGGCGCGACGCGCGCGACGCGCTCGAGCGGGTCGCGGTAGTAGAGGATCTGCGACTCCTCGGTGACGCGGTCGGAGAACAGGATCTGCTCCTCGCCCATCCGGATCGCGAACATCAGCTTCTCGAAGAGGTTGCCGATCGCGGGGCCGCCGTCACCGGTGTAGGTGGTGTTGACCTGGCCGGTCTCCGAGTTGTCGTCCGGGTAGTCGAGCTCCCACGGGGTGGTGCCCTCGGGGGCGCCCACGATCGAGTAGTCGGGGACGGTCGAGCCGAAGTAGATGCGCGGCTCGTAGTCGCCGAGCAGGCCCACCGAGGGGATGCCGCGCTCGAAGAAGCTGGGCTGGCCATCGGACTGCGTCTTGTTGCCGTACGCCGCGACCACGCCGAAGCCGTGGGTGTAGACGGTGTGGTCGTTGACCCAGTTGCGGCTCTCCTGGCCGAGGCCGTCGAGGTTGAGCTCGCGCACCGCGATCACGGTGTCCTGGAGCTCGCCGTCGAGCGCGTAGCGGTCGACGTGAAGCAGGTCCGCGAAGTTGTAGTACTGCTTGTTCTGCTGGAGCTGCTGGAAGGCCGGCGACACGATGTTGGGGTCGAGCAGGCGGATCTGCGCCGTGGTCTCGGCGTCCGCGCGCAGCGCGTCGGCCTCCGCCTCGGTGCTGGCCCGGTACTGGGTCTCCTCGACGTCGGCGATGCCGTACGCGTAGCGGGTCGCGTCGATGTTGTTCTGGATGAACGGCGTCTCGAGCTCCTGCTCGTTCGGCGACACCTGGAAGCGCTGGACGATGGACGGGTAGATGCCGCCGATGACGACCGCGGACAGCAGCATGAGGCCGATGCCGACGGCGGGGATACGCCAGTCGCCGCGCCAGATCACCACGAGGAACACGATCGCCACGACGATCGCGATGCCCGCGAGGATCGACCGCGACGGCAGGATCGCGTTGACGTCCGTGTACGAGGCGCCGTAGAACTTCTCGCCCGACTTGGTGAGCAGCCCGTAGCGGTCGAGCCAGTAGTTCGCGGCGATCGCGAGCATCACGGTGGCGCCGAGCAGCGCGAGCTGGATGCGCGCGCCCTTCGAGGCGACGAACGAGCGGCCGGTGCCGGCGATGCCGCCGTAGAGCAGGTGGACGAACGCCGCGATGAGGGTCGACAGCACGCCGAGCGCGAGGATGAGCGTGACGACGAGGTTGAGCATCGGCAGCGTGAAGACGTAGAACGACGCGTCGAGCCCGAACTGCGGGTCCTGGGTGCCGAAGGTCTCGTGGTTGAGCCACGCGACCACGGTCTCCCACTGCGAGGACACCGCGAGGCCCACGACGAGGCCGATGACCGAGGGCAGCACGATCATCGCGAGGCGCTCGATCGGCTCGATCTGCTCGCGCACCTGGTCGAGCTGGCTGCGGCCGCCCGTGCGGGCCGGCCGGACGCGCTTGGCGATCCAGAGGTTGAGCCAGATGACGAACGCCGCGATGCCGCCGGCGATCACGAAGAGGATGATGCGCGCGAGCCATTGCGTGCGCCACACCTCGGAGTAGCCCAGCTGGTCGTACCAGACCACCTCGGTCCAGATGTTGGCCGTCGCGATCGCCGCCAGGACCAGCGCACCCAGCACCACGGCGGTGATCGCGAGGGGCGATCGGCGCTGGGGCACGGGCGCGGGCCGGACCGGGCGGGCGGGGCGGTCGTCGAAACTCACGTCGTTGTCCTTCGGTTCGGGATGGCTCTAGCCTGCCACGCTCAGCAGCCCGGCAGGTCGGCCGTGTCCCCCTGGCCGATGTGGGTGATGGCGTCGTACGCGTCGTCGAGCGTGTCTACCGCGACAACGCGGAGACCATCAGGGATGTTGCCGCGGACGTCGGCGCAGTTCTCGACCGGTGCGAGGAACCACGCCGAGCCCGCGTCCTGGGCGCCGTACATCTTCATGCGGATGCCGCCGATGGGGCCCACGTCGCCGGTCGCGTCGATGGTCCCGGTGCCGGCCACGCGCGCGCCGTCGAGCTCGTCGAGCTCGGTGAGGCGGTCCATGATGCCGAGCGAGAACATCAGCCCCGCGGACGGGCCGCCCACCGAGTCGATCTGGACCTCGACGTCGATGGGGAGGACGAAGTCGGGGTTGATCCACACGCCGATGACCGCGTCGCCGGCGCCGTCGTCGAGCGTCGCGAAGGTCTCCGTCAGCTCCTCGCCGTCGCGCGTGAACGTGACGGCGATGTCGTCGCCGGGCTCGCGCGCGCCCACCGCGTCGGCGAGCTCCGAGAACGTCTCCACGTCCTGGCCGTCGACCGCGACGATGACGTCGCCCTGCGCGAGCACGCCCTCCGCGTGCGAGCCGGGGGACGTGCCCTCGACCGTCAGCGTCGCGGGCACGGGGTGGCCGAGCGCCTCGAGCGCGGAGACGGTGGCGCTCTCCTGCGAGCTGATCCACTCGTCCTGCGCCTGCTGCTCGGCCTCCTCCTCCTCGTCGGCGGTGCCGAACACGTCCTCCTGCGGCACCACGTACTGGCGCGGCGACGCCCAGCCGGCGAGCACGCGGCCGAGCGTGAACGGCTGCGAGCCCGCGCGGGACACCGAGACGGTGGTGAGACGCAGCTCGCCCGAGGACATGTAGGTGGGGGCGCCGGAGATCTCGACGAGCGGGACGTCGTCGACCTCGCCGAGCGTGTCGAACGTGGGCCCCGCGGACCCGACCGCGTACGGCGACGGCACGACGGTGAGCAGCGCGATGAGCGCGCTCGTCGCGAGGCCCGTCACGGACATCACGGTGCTGCGGCGGGTGGACGTCGCGCGCTCCGCGGGCGCGGGGGTGCTGGCCTCGGTGGTCGTCACGCCCCCATTGTTGCCGATGCGCGCGGCGGCGAGGCACGGCATTGCTGGTAGCGAACGCCGCCGCGCATCCGGGCGGTCCTTCGTTACCGTGGTGGAGGCACGCATGCGGCGTGCGCGGACGGAGTGAGCGTGAGCGACGAGTCGACGCCGTGGATGCGGCTGCTGCGAGAGCTGTTCGGGGACGATGCGGAGGCCGCCCTCGAGGAGTTGCAGCGCATGGGCATGGACCCGGAGGCGCTCGCCGCGCAGTCCGGTCTGGCCGCCAGCCCCGCGATGATGGAGCATGTGCTGGGCCAGATCCGGGCCCTCGTGTCGCAGTCCGCGGGCGAGGATGTGAACTGGAAGCTCGCGCACGACGTGGCGCGGGGCGTGGCCGCGCAGGGCGGGGACCCGAGCGTGTCCTCCGCGACGGCGTCGCTGCACCGCCAGGCGATCTCCGAGGCCGAGCTGTGGCTCGACGCCGTCACCGACTTCGACCCGACGCGGCTCGAGCCGCGCGTGTGGAGCCGCGCCGAGTGGGTCGAGGCGACCCTGCCGACGTGGCGGACGCTCGCCGGCCCCGTCGCCGTGAGCGTCTCGCACGCGCTCGGCGGGCTGCTCGAGGGCGCCGCCGACATCGAGGATGCCGGCGGCATGGACCCGAGCGCGCTGCTGCGCTCGGTCGCCCCGACCGTGTGCGGCATGCACATGGGACAGGCCGCGGGCGAGATGGCCCGCGAGGCGTTCGGCGCCACCGACCTGGGCATCCCCCTGCTCGCCGAGCCCCGTGTGGTGCTCGTGCCCAAGGCGATCACCGAGTTCGCGGAGGGCCTCGACATCGACGAGGACGCCGTGCGGACGTTCCTCGCGCTGCGCGAGGCGGCCCACATCCGCCTGTTCGCGGCCGCGCCGTGGCTCCCCGGCCAGCTCCACACCCTCGTCGAGCGCTACTCGCAGGGCATCACCATCGACCTCGACGCGCTCGAGGAGGCCGTCCGGGACGCCGGCATGGGCGACCCGGCGCGCCTGCAGAAGGCGCTCAACCGCGGGATCTTCGCGTCGCAGCACACCGACGAGCAGAACGCGACGCTCGAGTCGGTCGAGACGCTCCTCGCCCTGATCGAGGGCTGGGTCGACGACGTGACGATGCGCGCCGCCGCCCCCCACCTGCCGGACGTCGGCGCGCTGCGCGAGATGATGCGCCGCCGCCGCGCCGCCGGCGGGCCCGCCGAGGACACGTTCGCCAACCTGCTCGACCTCGAGCTGCGCCCGCGCCGCATGCGCGACGCGTCCGCGATGTGGGCCTCGCTGCACGCGCGCCTGGGCCCGGAGGGACGCGACGGCGTGTGGTCGCACCCCGACCTGCTGCCCGACTCGGAGGAGCTCGGACGCTGGCAGGCATGGGTCGACGCGTACGTGTCGAGGGGCGAGGGCGACGAGGTCGACCGCGAGCTCGAGCGCCTCCTGGGCGGCGAGGACGAGTAGGGTGCTCTCGGGCCGCGAGGCGACACCCGCCCGCCGATGGGGGGATTTCGCTCTCGCGCGTCTACGCTGGGGGACCAAGGGCCCCCGTAGGCCTGCACACGTGCGGCGCGTACCGCCGCGCCACAGAGAAGAAGGAGAGCCGAATGGCTGACAAGTACTCGGGCGAGTTCTACTGCGTGAAGTGCAAGGAGAAGCGCGAGACCGAGGGCGACGTCGTCGTCTCGGAGAACGGCCGCCGCATGGCGAAGGCCACCTGCCCGGTGTGCGGCACGAAGCTGAACCGCATCCTCGGCAAGGCGTAAAGCCAGCAGAGCTCCAGCGAAGGGCCGGTCCCCCACGGGGACCGGCCCTTCGTGCGTCCGCGGCCTGTGGACAGCGCGATCGGGCACGGCGGGGCGTGCGACCGTGAGCGCATGGACGATGCGACCGCCCCGCCCCGCCTGTGGCGCGGCGACGGCACGGAGCAGGCGGGCCTCGCCCGGCCCGCGCGCGTGCCCGCCCTCGCCGGCCGGCACGTGCGGGTGTGCGGGCTGGGCCCGGTCGGGACCGCGGCGGCCGCGGGCGTCGCGCGCGCCGGCGCGGCCACGCTCGGTCTCGTGGGCGCGCCCGAGGCGCCCGCGGCGCCGGTCGCGCGCCTCGTGACCGCGATGGCGCCCGCGCTGCGGGTGCACCTCGACGCGGAGCGGTCCGTCGACGGCGAGATCGCCGCCGCCTACGGGACGGTGGCGGCGACGGCGCACCATCGGCTGCTGCTGTCCGGACCGCACGTGGCGGCCCTCGTGGACGAGGCGGGGGTCACGGTCGTGCCGGTGCGCCCCGGGACGACGGCGTGCCTGCGCTGCGTGGGCCTCGCCCGCGCCGACCGCGATCCCGCCTGGCCGGTGCTGGCCCTGCAGTGCGAGGCGGTGCCCGAGCGCGCCGACCCGCTGTCCGCCGCGGTCGCCGGCGCGCTCGCCGTGAGCGTGCTCGCGGCGCTGCTGGCGGGCGCCGAGCCCGCCCCGTGGCGGGTCGAGCGCGGGCTGCCGCGCCGTCGCCGCATCGTCCCCCACCCCGACTGCGGGTGCGGCGCGGCCTGAGCTAGTGCTCGGCCACGATCTCGAGGATCGCGAGGCCGTACCGGTCGAGCTTCGACGCGCCGACGCCGCTCACGCGCGCCAGCTCGCCCAGGTTCGCCGGGCGGTCGCGCGCGATCTCGACGAGCGAGGCGTCGACGAGCACGGTGAACGCGGGCTTCGAGGACTCCTGGGCGATCGCGAGCCGCCACTGCTTGAGCGTGTCGAACAGGCGCAGCTGCTCCGCGTCGAGGTCGGCGAGCTTCGCGGACGTCGACTGGCGGGCGACGCGCGCCGGGCGCGCATCGGGCCACTGCTGCTCGAGGAAGCGGGTGCGCTTGCGGGTGCCCTTGCCGCCGGACTTGCGCGAGCGCGCGAAGCTGAGCGCGAGGTGCTCGCGGGCGCGCGTGATCGACACGTAGAGGAGGCGGCGCTCCTCCTCGAGCTGCTCGTCGGTCTCGGCGTGCGTGATCGGCAGCAGCCCCTCCGAGCAGCCGATGATGAACACGGCGTCCCACTCGAGACCCTTCGCGGCGTGCATCGACGTGAGGGTGACGCCCTCGACGGCGGGCGCGTGCTGCGCCTGCGCGCGCTCGGCCAGGTGCTCGACGTAGTCGCGCATCGTCGCCGCGCCGCCGGTGTCGGCCGCCAGGTCGTCCGCGAGGTTGACGAGCGCCTGGAGTGCGTCCCAGCGCTCGCGCACGGCGCCGCGGGCCGCGGGCGGCTCCTCCGCCCAGCCGACGCCGCCCAGGGCGTCGCGCACGCGCTCGCCGAGGGGCCGGTCGTCGTCCGCGACCGCCGCGCCGCGCAGCAGCACGATCGCCTTGCGCACCTCCTCGCGGTCGAAGAAGCGCTGGCCGCCGCGCACGAGGTAGCCGATGCCGCGCTCCGCGAGCGCCTCCTCCATCGCCTCGGCCTGGCTGTTGATCCGGTACAGCACGGCGATCTCGGACGGCTTGACGCCCGTCGCGACGAGCCGCTCGATCTGCGCGGCGACGCCCTGCGCCTCGGACTCGTCGTCGTCGTACGCGCGGTAGTCGGGCGCGGGGCCCGACGGGCGCTGCGCGACGAGCTCGACGCCGGAGCCCGCCGAGCCGCGCTTGCGCATCAGCTCGTTGGCGAGGCGCACGACCTGGGGCGTCGAGCGGTAGTCCCGGACCAGCCGCACCTGGGTCGCGTCGGGGTACGTGCGGGTGAAGCCGAGCAGGTGCTGCGGGCTCGCCCCGGCGAACGAGTAGATGGTCTGCGCGGGGTCGCCCACGACGCACAGCTCGCGGCGGCCGCCGAGCCACTGCTCGAGCAGGAACTGCTGCAGGGGGGAGACGTCCTGGTACTCGTCGACGACGAAGTGGCGATACTGCCGGCGGATCTGGTCGCCCACCTCGGGGTGGCGGCCGATGATGTCCGCGAGCAGCAGCAGGATGTCCTCGAAGTCGAGCACCACCGCGTTCGTCTTCGCCTCCTCGTACGCGCGCATGACGTCCGCGACCTGGGACGCGGGGAGGTTCGCGGGCGAGGGGCGGCCCAGCCGGGCGATCTTGGCGGCGTACTCGTCGGCGCTCACGAGCGAGACCTTGGCCCACTCGATCTCGGAGGCGAGGTCGCGCACCGTGAGGCGGTCGGGGCTGAGGCCCGCGTCGCGCGCGGCGCGGCCGACCAGCGGCGCCTTGTGCTCGACGAGGCCCGGGATCTGCCCGCCCACCACCTCGGGCCAGAAGTAGCTGAGCTGACGCAGCGCCGCGGCGTGGAACGTGCGCGCCTGGACGCCGGTGACGCCGAGCCCGCGCAGGCGCTGGCGCATCTCCCCCGCGGCGCGCGCGGTGAACGTCACGGCGAGCACGGACTGCGGGTTGTACGCGTTGACGCGGACCCCGTAGGCGATGCGGTGGGTGATGGCGCGGGTCTTGCCCGTGCCGGCGCCGGCGAGCACCACGACGGGCCCGTGGAGCGCGGTGGCCACCTCCCGCTGCTCGGGGTCGAGGGCGTCGAGGATCTGGTCGGCTGACATCGCGGCCATTGTGTCAGGGACCGCCGACAGCGCGGTCCGTGGCGGGGGACGATGCGGCGACCGGGGGTCGCGTCATCGTGGCAGGCGGCCGCGGCGCACGTCCTGCCAGCGGCCGTGGTCGCGCGCGAGCGCCTCGAGCTCCCCGATGCGCGCGAGCAGCAGCCCCACCGCCTCCGCGGAGCCGTCCTCGAGCGGGACGGCCACGCCCCGCCAGCGGGCGAGGCACGTGGGCCCGATCGCCCACCGCCACCACTCGGCGCGCATCGGCGCCGGGTAGGCCACGCATCGTGCCTCCGACCAGTCCCACGTGACGCAGAAGCCGAGCACGTCGCTCTCGACGAAGACGTGGAGGATGTGGCTCGACGTGCCGTTGGCGACCGCTGCGACCCGGTAGTCCCGGCCCGCCAGGCCCTCCTGCAACGGACCCGTGACGAGGCCCATCGTCGTGGAGAACGAGTCGAGCTCGATCATCGGACCTCCCGGGCGGATGCGAGGGGCCGCGGTGCGTGCGCGCGGCCCTGGCGCGAGGGTAGACCCGCGGGGGCCGGCGGCGGTAGGGGGTTCCTAGACGTCGACGGGGCCGTCGCGGCGGGGCTCGGGCAGCGGCCCCCCGAACCACCGCTCGAGCATGCGGCGCGCGACCGATCCCTTGGGCGCGAGCACCACCTCGCCGGACCCGATGAGCTCGCCGATCTCGTCGCGCGCGACGAAGCGCGCCTCGGAGATCTCGTCCATGTCGAGGCGGAGCTCGTCGGGGCGGTCGGTGCGGGCCTGGAACGCGACCATGACGGAGGCGGGGAACGGCCACGGCTGCGAGCCCAGGTAGGCGAGCCCCGTGAGCGCGAGCCCGGACTCCTCCCACACCTCGCGGTGGACCGCCTGCTCGAAGGTCTCCCCCGGCTCGACGTAGCCCGCGAGGTGGGAGAAGCGGCGCGGCGACCAGTGGGACGCGTGCGCGAGGAGGAGGCGGTCCTCGGGGTCGGTGATCGCGACGATGATCGCCGGGTCCGTGCGCGGATAGTGGTCGCGCCCGTCCCGCTCGCAGCGGCGCACCCAGCCGCCGAGCGTGGGCACGGTCTCCTCGCCGCACAGCGCGCAGCGCGGGTGGGTCGCGTGCCAGTTCGCGATCGCGACCGCGGTGGTGGCGAGCTCGTGGTCGCGCTCGCCCTCGTCGCCGCGGTCCCAGAAGCCCGCGAGGAGGTCGCGCAGGCCGCGCATGCGGTCGCCGCCGATCCCGTCCTCGTCCGCGCCGAAGGCGGGGTCCTCGGGCACGAGCGCGACGAGGTCGCGGCCCGCGTCCCTCCCCAGGTAGATGCGCAGCGCGGCGGGAGGCTGGGCCGCGGGCGCGAGCTCGACGACGCGACCGTCGGCGGCGAGCACCCGCCCGTCGCGCACCACGATCGCGTCGCAGGTCTCGAGGTCGACGGCGTCGCGGCGCTCGGCCGCACGGTCGACACGGCTGGCAAGGTCGAGCGGCCAGGGGTTCCTCACCCGGCCAACCTACCCGCAGCGCCCCGGGCGGAATGGGTAGACGTCGGTCGGTTTCGGGAGATCCTCGCGCCGCATGGGTAGGTGAGTGTCGTGCGCGGGCGGGCAGGCGGGCGGGCGAGGGGGCAGCGGCTCGGCGGCGAGGCGCTCGGGCGCGCATCGTGCCTGGCCCGTGCGGCGTGGAGCGTGGCGCGTGCGCCGGGTTCGCTCTACGGTGAGCCTGTGCCTCGTTCACCGCTCGCGCTCGCCGCCCTGGCGACCGTCGCCGTGCCCGGGCTCGACGTCTACGACGTCCTGCGCAGCCCGCACACCGACGCCGACTTCGAGGTCGTCGTGGTCAAGGACTCGACCGGCCAGCGGTGGATCGTGCGCGCGCCGAAGCGTGCCGCCGCCGGTGCCGCGCTCGAGGCCGAGAAGGGCCTGCTGAACGCGCTCGCCCGCGCCAAGGAGGCGGGGCTCGTCTCGTTCGCCGTGCCGCACCCCGTGGGCGCGGCCGAGCTGAGCGACGACACGGGCCGCGCGGTCGTCTACACCGAGGTGCCCGGCGCGCAGCTCATGCTCGCCGCGCTCCAGCCCGGTCCGGGGCTCGCCGCGACCGTGGGACGCGCCCTCGCGGAGATCCACGAGCTGCCCATCACCGTGATCGAGGACCAGGGCCTGCCCGCGTACACCGCGGAGGAGTACCGCGAGCGCCGCCTCGCGGAGCTCGACGCCGGCATCCAGACCGGCAAGGTGCCGCCGCGCCTCGCGGACCGGTGGGAGCACCAGCTCGAGAACGTGTCGTGGTGGCGCTTCGACCCGACCGTGGTCCACGGCGACATGGGCGAGCACCAGGTCTACGTCGCGGACGGCTCGGTCTCGGGGATCGTCGACTGGATGGACGCGCGCGTCGCGGACCCCGCGGACGACCTCGCGTGGCTGGTCGCCGCCGCGCCCGACGACGTGCTCGACTCCGTGGTCGAGGCCTACCACGGGCGCCGTCGCGAGATGCGCGACCCGCACCTGCTCGACCGCGCGCGCCTCGCGTCCGAGATGGCCCTTATGCGCTGGCTCATGTACGGCGTCCGCACCGACAACCCGGACGTGATCGCCGACGGCGAGGGCATGCTGGCCGACCTCGAGGCGATGCTCTTCGAGGACTGACCCTCCTCCCCGCTTCTCAGCGGTGCGCCGGCGCGAGCAGCGCCTCGATCTCCTCCCGCGTGAGCAGCCGCTCCGGACGCACCGTCGCGTCGTCCCGCACGTAGTGGAAGGCCGCGTCGACGTCCGCGAGCGGCACCCCCGTCCACTCGGACCACGCGAGGCGGTAGACCGCGAGCTGCACCTCGCGGGCCGCGCGCTCCTCGGCATCGCGCGGCGCGGACCCCGACTTCCAGTCGACGACCGTCACCCGGTCGAGCCCCGCGCCCGCGGGGAACACCGCGTCGATGCGCGAGCGCACGGTGACGCCGCCGACGGGCAGCTCGACGTCGACCTCGATGTGGCTGGGCGTGCGGCCCGCCCACTCCGAACGGGCGAAGGCGTCCTTGAGCGCCTCGAGGTCGGCCTCATCCTCGCCGGGGCCCAGGTCGTCGAGCGACAGCAGCGGCACATGCCCGTACTGCGCCTCGATCCAGGCGTGCAGGAGGCTGCCGCGGCGCGCGGCCGGCGTCGGCTCCGCCGGGAGCGGCCGCCTCAGCTGCGCCGTGAACGCCTCGCGGTCCCGGCGCAGCGACACCAGGCCCGAGGTCGACAGGTGCGCGGGCAGCGCGACGTCGCCGACGCCCCGCTCGCGCTCGCGCCGCTCCTCGAGCATCGCCGCGATCTCCCGCCCGAGCGGCAGCCGCTCCCACGCGGCGTCCGCCGGGTCCTGACCCGCCTCGGCGCCACCCGCCATCGCGCCGCGCACGTCCTGCGCGAGCGCGCGCCGTCCCAGCTGGGCCTCGGTCGGCGGCGCGGGCCATGCCGCGGTGACGGGCTCGACGGCGACCGCCGCATCGTCCTCGGGTCGCGGCGCCCAGCCGGAGTCGGACAGCATGCCCAGGTCGACGAGCTCGCGCAGGTAGCACGACGGCGTGCGCACGGTCGCGCCGCCGACGCGCCACGAGGCGGACAGCAGCACGTGTGAGCGGGCGCGCGTGACCGCGACGTAGAAGAGCCGGCGCTCCTCCGCGACGCGGTGCTCGCCGCATGCCCGCTCGAAGTCCTCGAGGGAGTCCGCGAGCGTGCCGTGGTCGGCGGCCGAGCGCCAGTCCCAGTGCGGCAGGTCCTCGCGGTCGAGCCGTAGCTCGTACGGCAGCTCGACGCCGCGCCCGCGCCAGCCGGCATCCGTGTAGTACGGGCGGCGCGAGGATGGTTCACCGACGGACGGGAAGTGCCCGTCTACCAGGCCCGGCACGGCGACGACGTCCCACTCGAGGCCCTTCGCGGCATGCACGGTGAGCACCTGGACGGCGCCCGGCTCGGGCTCCTTGACGGGCAGCTCGAGCCCTCCCTCCTCGCTGCGCGCCGCCTCGAGCCACGCGAGGAACGCGCCGAGCGTCGCGCGTTCGGCTCCCGCGGCGAACTGCCGGGCGGCGTCGACGAACGCGTCCACGTTGCGCGCGGCGCGGCCGTCGGGACGCGCGACCGCCGCCTCGATGTCGAGGCCCCACGCCCGCTCGGCGGCGAGGATGAGCTCGGGCAACGACAGGTAGGTGCGGGTGCGGATCGCGTCGACCGCCCGCTGGAGCCGGACGATACGGCCGTGCGCGACGGCGCTGAGCGACCGGCCCTCGCGCGACACCCAGCCCGCGGGGGGCGGGGTCGCGAGCGCGTCGACGAGGCTGGACTCGCTGTCGCGCGCCTCGCGCGGCCCCGCGAGCTCGCGCGCCCAGTCCTGCAGCGAGGCGAGGTCGCGGATGCCGAGCGCGACCCGCTCGGACGTGAGCAGGCGCATCGCGGAGTCGCCGCGGGACGGGTCGTGCGCGATCTCGAGGAGCGCGACCAGGTCCGACACCTCGGGGGTGTCGACAAGACCGCCGAGCCCGACCACCTCGTAGTCGACGCCCGCCCGCACGAGCGCCTCGACCATGGCCGCGAACTGCGCGCGACGGCGGCACAGGATCGCGGCGTCGCGGGGCCGTCCCTGCTCGTCGGGCCCCAGCTCGGCGCGGCGCACCTGGAGGTAGGCGACCACCGCATCGGCCTCCTGGACGTGGTCCTCGGTGACGAGGCCGTCGACGCCCGGCGCGCGGCGCGTCGGCTCGTCATGGCCCAGGTAGGCGGCCCGGGAGCGGAGCGGGAGCACCTCGACGCGGGAGGCCTCGCGCAGCGGGCCCGCGGCGGCGTTCGCGACGTCCAGCACGGAGCCCTCGTTGCGCCACGAGACGGACAGGCTCGCCTGGCGGACCTCACGGCCGTGCGCGAACTCCTCGACGAACATCGGCAGCGCGCTCTCGGAGGCGCCGCGGAAGCCGTAGATGGCCTGGTTGGGGTCGCCGACGGCCATGACGTGGTGGTCCGCGCCGAACAGCCGCGCGAACAGCCGCAACTGGCCCGGCGACGTGTCCTGGAACTCGTCGAGCAGGATCGCGCGGTACCGCCCGCGCTCGACCGCCTGGACCGCGTCGAGCCGCGACAGCTCGGCCGCGAAGGCGACCTGATCCGCGAAGTCGAGCTGCGAGGCCTCGCGCTTGCGCCGCTGGAACTCCTCGACCAGCGCGGACACGGCCGCGAGGGTGCGCAGCTTCGCGATGCGCTTGGCATGGTCGTTCGGGCTGCCGGTGCGGGTGGTGAGCGGGCCGGGGGCGCGGTCGCCCGCGTTCTTGGGCAGCTCCTCGAGCGCGGCGAGGGCGCCGACGGCCCACTCGCGCAGCAACTCGGGTGCGACGTCGTGGTCGCGCAGCTGACCGGCCAGCCGCGAGATCGCCGCGGTGACGGTGCTGACGGCGGCGTCCGTGTCGAGCGGCGCGGTCCACGACGTCACCACGTCCGAGGCGAGCTGCCACAGCGCGGCCGCGGTGAGCGTCGTCGCGTCGGGGTCGATGCCCAGGCGCAGCCCGTGCTCGGCGACCAGCTGGGCCGAGTACGCGTTGTAGGTGGACACCGAGGCGGGCGGGCGCGACGGATCCTCGCCGAAGGCCGTCGCGATGCGGTGCTCGGCGCGCTCGGCGATCTCCGCGGCCGCCTTGCGCGTGAACGTGAGGCACAGGATCTCGTCGGGGCTGATGGCGGTGCCGAACAGCTCCTTCGCGTGGTCGAGCAGGTAGACGATGCGCAGCGACAGCGTCTCCGTCTTGCCCGAGCCCGCGCCCGCGACGACGAGCATGGGGTCGAGCCCCGCGCCGATCACGCCGGCCTGCTCGGGCGTGGGCGGGCGGCCCGTGACGAGCCGCGCGAGCGCATCGGCCGAGCGGCCCGCGCCCCGGACGAGGCCCTCGTCCGCGAGGTCCACCTCGGTCATCCGTCCGTCACCTGCCTTCCGCTCGGCCACGCCGGGCACGAGCGCCGCACCGGGCACGACGCGCAGCGGTCGTTCGTGATGGCGGTGAAGGTGCCCCGCGCCATCGTGTCGACCGCCGCGGTGAGGCGTGCCCGCTCCTTCTCCACGTCGATCGCGGGCTGCACCCGCTCGCTCGCGCCCTGCGTCGACCCGCCGACGAACACGAGCGCGGCACCGTCCGCCTCCACGACCCCGCCGAAGCCGCCGTGGTCCGCCGCCAGCTGGTACATCGCGAGTTGCGCGTGCTCCTCGGCGTCCTTCTTGGACACCGCCTGCCCGGTCTTGAGGTCGACGATGCGCGCCGTGCCGTCGGTGACCTCGACGCGGTCGGCGCTGCCGGCGACGACGGCGCGGCCGATCTGCACGCTGAACGGCTGCTCGACGCGCACCTCGCCCGCCTTGACGCCCGCGACGTAGCCCGCGAGCCGCCGGATCATCGCGTCGGCGCGGTCCTTGAGGACGCGGTCCGGCCAGGTGTCCGTGCCGGCGATCTCGGGCCAGCGCTCTTCGAGCGCGGCCGCGAGCTCGGCGTGCGTGCCGTGCGGCAGCTCCGCGGCGACCTCGTGCACGAGCGTGCCGAGGCTCTGCTTCTCCGACGCGGCCGCGCTGCCGCCGGCGGTCTCGAGCGCCCACCGCAGCGGGCACGTCTCGAGCGCCTCGAGGCGCGAGGGCGACACCCGCACCGGCTGGTCGTCGTCCCACATGCCGACCTCGGTCGAGAACGGGGGGACGCCGTGCCACTCGTCGGGATCGGCGCCCGCGACGCCCATCGCGGCCAGGCGTGCGAGGACCTCGACGTGGGCGTCCCGCGCGGGCCCCTCGGCGTCGGCGGCGCCGGCCCGCACCGACGCGACGGCCGAGCGCAGGTCCGTGACCCGGGGCGTCGCGTCCGCGCGCACCGGCTCGACTCCGGCCGCCGCGCCGGCCAAGGCGAGGTACCGCGAGGGACGCTCGTCCTCCCCGTCGACGCACGTGAGGACGAGGCGACGGCGTGCGCGCGAGACGGCGACCGCGAACGCGCGGGTCTCGTCGTCGACGACCGCGCGGCGGGCGGCACGCGCCCACGCGGCGCGGGCCTGCGGCTCGAGCGGCGCCGCCGCGGCACGACCCGCGAGGATCTCCGCGAGCTGGTGCGCGCCCAGCACCGCGTCGCGCAGGCGCGTGTCCGGCCAGGCGCCCTCCTCGAGGCCCGCCACGACGACGGTGTCCCACTCGCGGCCGGCGGCCGACGCGGGCGTGCAGAACGCGACGGCGTCCTCGACCCGCGCCCGCGCGCCGAGCGTGTCGGGGGCGAAGTCCTGCCCCTCGAGGTGGTCGACGAACGACTCGGCGGACGCCGACGGCATCCGCTCGACGTAGATGGCCGCGGCGCGCATGAGGGCGATGACGGCGTCGAGGTCGGCGTCGTCGCGCGCGGATCCCGCGAGCGCCGCCGTGCGCCAGTCGTCGGCGACGCCGAGCGCGTCCCAGACCGCCCACGCGACGGTGGCCGGCGTGCCGGCCTCGGCCGCCGCGGCGCCCGCGCGGAGCGCGCGCGAGGCCCGCTCCGCGAGCCGCGCCTCCGGGGTGCCGAGGCTCGCCCACCGCTCCGGGGCCGCGATCGCGTCGACGAGCAGCTCGGCTGACGTGCGGGTGCCGCCGCCGCGGCGCTCCTCCCGCACGAGCGCACGCCTCAGGCGGCGCATCGCGACCGGGTCGATGCCGACGATGCGGGAGCCGAGCAGCTCGACCGCCTCGGCCTCCTCCCACGCCGCGTCCTCGCCACGCGCGGCCTGCGCCGCGCGACGCATGAGGGTGAGGATCGGCGCGACGGCCGGCTCGGCGTGCAGCGCGGTGCCGTCGCCGAGCGTCTCGCACGGGATGTCGGCGGCGGCGAGGTCCGCGCGGATCTCGCGCAGCCGCGCGCTCGAGCGCGCGACGACGACCATCTCGCCCCACGGCGTCTCCGGCCCGTCGAGGCCGTGGCGCGCGCGCCGCAGCGCCTGCGCGATCGCACGGGAGTGCGCGTGACGATGCGCGGCGACCAGGATCTCGACGCCGTCGGAGGTCTCGGGGGCGGGCACGGCGACGCGCGCCGATCCGGCCCCGGCGGTGCCGATGCGGCTCACGGCGGCCGCGGTCACCGCGGCGAGCGCCCCCGCCTGGCGGTGCCCGGGCCCGAGGCGCAGCAGGGATGCCCCGAAGCCGCCGGGGCCGTCCGTGCCGGTCGCCGCGGCGAGCATCGCGGGGACCGCGCCGCGGTAGCCCTGCACCGCCTCGTCGGCGTTCCCGAGCAGCACGAGCCGGGCGCCTCCCGCGGCGAGCGCGCGCAGCAGCCGCACGCCGGCGCGGGTGAGGTCCTGCGCATCGTCCACCACGACGAGCTCCCACGCGGGGCGGTCGCCGGGCGCGTCCCACGTCTCCAGGACGTGCGCGGCCTGCGCGACCACGACGGCGGGGTCGAAGCGCGCGCCCTGGTCGGGCGTGAGCGACCGCCAGCCGAGGACGGCGTCGTACTCGTCCATGAGGTCCGCGGCGGCGCGCCATTCCGGCCGGCCGGTCGCGTCGCCGAGCCGCGCGAGGGCGTCGGGATCGAGCCCGGCCTCGCTCGCGCGCATGAGCAGGTCGCGCAGCTCCGCGCGGAAGCCCGCGAGCGCGGTGGCCTCGGGCGGCACGGCGCCGCCCCAGTCGGGCGCGCGCCCGAGCCCGGCGCGGTGCCCCTCGAGGAGCTCGCGGAGGATCTGGTCCTGCTCGGCGCCGGTGACGAGCACGGGCGGCGGGTCGCCGAGCGCGGTCGCCTGCGCCGTGAGGATCGCGTGCGCTGCGGAGGAGGCGGTGCGCACCACCGGCGCGCCGACGGGACGGTCGAGCGCGAGCGACACGTGGTCGCGCAGCCGCGCGGCGCCCGCGCGGGTCGCGGAGAGGACGAGCAGGCGTCCCGGGTCGACGCCCCGGCGCGCCGCCTCGAGCGCGAGCGCGCCGGCGAGGGTGGTCTTGCCGGCGCCGGGGGCGCCGACGACGACGAGGTGGCCGGGATCGCCGGGGCGGGACGGCGCGAGCGCGGCCTCGACCGCCGCCCGCTGCGCCTCGTCCAGCTCGGGCGCGGTCGGGGCCGGGGGCGCCGGCAGCAGGCGGAGCGCGGTCATGCGCCGATCCCACCAGAAGGGTCCGACACCGCGTGCGCCACCGCGCCGGTCAGCCGGACTTCGCGGCGCCGGGGAACGGCCATGCGCTCGTCTTGCAGGCCTTCGGCATGTCGGTCTGGTCGACCATCACCGAGGCGACGCCGGAGGTGCACGTGACCTCCTCCTCGCCGAGCACGAGCCCGACGCCGTGGTTGAGCAGGTAGGCGCGGGCGCCGTTGCGGTTCTTGCCGTAGCGGTCGAGGCCCGCCGTCCAGTCGTAGATGGACACCGGCACGATGCCCTGCTCGGCGCACGTCGGCTCGGGGGAGCCGTCCGCATCGTCCGCCGTCGCCTCGGCCCCATCGGGGCAGCGCGTGGCGATCGTGTACGGGGTCGCGAGCACCACCTGCACATCCGCCGCGCCGTCCGTGACGACGAACTGGAGGCGACCCGCGGAGCCCCAGCCGCGCTCGTCCTGCAGGGTGGCCATCACGTGGTCGACGAGCGCGTCCTCGTCGACCGTGACGCCGTCCTCGACGTCGATGCGCACGTAACGGGTGGGGCCGTCGGCGGCGTCGGGCGAGACCGACGGAGCGGCGGTGCGGCTCGCGGTCGAGGCCGTCGAGAAGGTGCCGGCGCCGCGCTCGGGCACGGTCGTCGTGACGACGCCCGCCGCCGCGTCGTCCTCGTCGAGCACGCGTGTGATCGGCTCCATCGCGGGGAGGCTCACCTCGGGCTCGGGGGTCTCGCTCACGCTCGGGGACGCGCTGGGCTCGGGGTCCGCGCTCCACGCCCGGTACCACCCCGGTACCTGGCCGGTCACCCAGCCCGCTCCGAGACCCACGGCGAAGCACAGGACCACGGCGATGAGGGTCACCCGCCAGCCGGGAAGGGCGATTCCCCTGCCCGCGAACAGGCCTCCGGACCGCCGAGTCATCGCCCTAGGATAAGGGCAGACCAAAGGCATCACGAGCATTGGAGACGGCTGTGGAGATCAGGATCGGCGTGCAGAACGTGTCGCGTGAGATCGCGATCGACACCGACATGTCGGCGGACGCGGTCGCCGCGGCGGTGGCGGCGGCGACCAAGGGAGGCACGCTCGACCTCACGGACGCCAAGGGGCGTCGCGTGGTGGTCCCCGGCGCCGCGCTCGGCTACGTGGACATCGGCGAGGAGACCAAGCGCCGCGTCGGCTTCGGCGCGTAGCCGCACCAAGACGACCACGAGGGCCCGGGGACGATGCTCCCCGGGCCTTCGTGCTGTCCGCGACGCGCGCATCGTCGGTCCCTACCGCCGGGTGAGGGGTGCCCGGTACACTGTGTCCTGACCCGGGGCTGACCGGTCGTCATGTGAAACGCGGTACCGCTGAAGACAGCGACGAGCCGCTCTGAGGATGATTCGCGATCGGCTGCCCGCCATCGGCGCCCCGCGCGCCCCCGAATTCATCGGAGCACCATGACAGAGACGCACGCCAGCGTGCAGACGCCCGACAAGACCTTCGCCGACTTCGACGTGGACCCCCGCATCGTCGAGGCGCTCGCCGACAAGGGCATCACCACCCCGTTCCCCATCCAGGCGATGACCCTCCCGGTCGCGCTGTCCGGCCACGACATCATCGGCCAGGCCAAGACCGGCACCGGCAAGACGCTGGGCTTCGGCATCCCCGCGCTGCAGCGCACCGCCGCCCCCGGCGAGCCGGCCTACGAGGGCCTCGGCGACTCGCAGGGCAAGCCGCAGGCGCTCATCGTCGCGCCGACCCGCGAGCTCGCCGTCCAGGTCGCGAACGACCTCGAGACCGCGTCGCGCAAGCGTGCCGTGCGCATCGTCCAGATCTACGGCGGCCGAGCGTACGAGCCGCAGATCGAGGCGCTGCAGAAGGGCGTCGACGTGGTCGTCGGCACCCCCGGCCGCATGATCGACCTGCTCAACCAGGGCCACCTCGACCTGCGCTTCATCAAGACCGTGGTGCTCGACGAGGCCGACGAGATGCTCGACCTCGGCTTCCTGCCCGACGTCGAGAAGCTGCTCGCCGCTACCCCCGCGTCGCGCCACACCATGCTGTTCTCCGCGACGATGCCGGGCGCCGTGGTCGCGCTCGCGCGCCGCTACATGACGCAGCCCACGCACATCCGCGCGGCCGACCCGGACGACGACGGCGCCACCGTCAAGGCGATCAAGCAGGTCGTCTACCGGGCGCACGCGCTCGACAAGGTCGAGGTGCTGGCGCGCATGCTGCAGGCCAACGGCCGCGGCCTCACCGTCGTGTTCGCGCGCACCAAGCGCACCGCCGCGAAGGTGTCCGACGAGCTCCGCGACCGCGGCTTCGCGGCAGGCGCGATCCACGGCGACCTGGGCCAGGGCGCCCGCGAGCAGGCGCTGCGCGCGTTCCGCACCGGCAAGATCGACATCCTCGTCGCGACGGACGTCGCGGCGCGCGGCATCGACGTCGACGACGTCACGCACGTGGTCAACTACCAGTGCCCCGAGGACGAGAAGACGTACCTGCACCGCATCGGCCGCACCGGCCGCGCGGGCAAGACCGGCACCGCGGTGACGTTCGTCGACTGGGACGACATCCCGCGCTGGTCGCTCATCGACAAGGCCCTCGACCTGGGCTACCCGGAGCCGCAGGAGACGTACTCGACGTCGCCGCACCTGTTCGACGACCTCGACATCCCCGAGGGCACCAAGGGCCGTCTGCCGAAGGAGGCGCGCACGCGTGCCGGCCTCGAGGCGGAGACGCTCGAGGACCTGGGAGAGACCGGCAAGCACGCCGGCGGCGCCGGTGCCGGCGGCCGTGGCCAGGGCGGCCGCGGTCAGGGCGGTCGTGGCCAGGGTGGTCGTGGCGGCTCGGGCTCGGGTGAGGGCTCCGGCGAGGGCCGCTCGGGCGGCGGCCGCAACCGCCGTCGCCGCGGCGGTTCGGGCTCCGGCCAGGGCGGATCGGGCGAGGGCGCGCCGCGCGAGCCCCGTGCCGAGGGCGGCTCGGGCTCCGGCCAGGGCGGCTCCGAGGGCGGCGAGTCCAAGCCGCGCCGCAGCCGCAACCGCCGTCGCCGCCGCTCGGGCGGCTCGGGCTCCGGCGAGGGCGCGCCGCAGGCGCAGCCGGCCGCCGAGTAGGCAGCTTCTTCACGAGGGGGCGGGATCCGCGAGGGTCCCGCCCCTTTCTCGTGCCCGGCCCTGTGCCCGGCGCGTCCTCGTCAGGGTCGGACGCGCGCGGAGCGTCCGTCGACCGTGACGACGTCGCCGTGCCTGAGCTGGCGTCCGCGGCGGCGATCGACCTCGCCGTTGACGGAGACGAAGCCGTCCACGATGGCGGCCTTGGCGTCGCCGCCGGAGTCGACGAGACCGGCGAGCTTGACGAACTGGCCCAGGCGGATCACCTCGTCGCCGACCGAGACGTCGTCCATGGGAGTCGGGTTGGTCATGTCGGCATCCTAGGCCCGGGTGCTGGGGGCAGCGCGGCTCCGCTACGACCGCTGCGCCTCGAGCGCCGCGAAGGCCTCCGGCGTCGTGAGGTTCTCGCCGAGCCGGTTGAGCTTGCCGGTGCCGTGGTAGTCCGACGAGCCGGTGCGGACGAGCCCGTGCTTCTCCGCCAGCCCCGCGAGCCGCTCGCGCGTCTCCTCGTCGTGGTCGCGGTGGTCGACCTCGAGCCCGGCCAGCCCGGCCCTGGCGAGCGACGCGATGACCCGGTCCGGCACCACGCGCCCGCGGGCGTGCGCGCCCGGATGAGCGAAGACCGGCACTCCCCCGGCGGAGCGGATCGCGCGCACCGCGTCGTGCACCTCGGGCGCGTAGTGGTGGACGTAGTAGCGGGAACGGTTGTGGAGCACCTCCGCGAACACCTCGTCGCGGTGCGCGAAGTGGCCGCGCGCGACGAGGGCGTCGGCGATGTGCGGGCGCCCGACGGTCGCGGCGTCGCCCGCCTGCGCGACCACGTCGTCCCAGTCGATGAGGTAGTCGACGGAGATCCGGTCGACGATCGTCTGCGCCCGGCCCACCCGGGCCTCCCGGGTGAACGCGAGGATGTCGGCGAGCGCCGCATCGTCCGGCCGCGGCCACAGCGCGAGCATGTGGATCGACACGCGTCCGTCGCGCGCGGAGACCTCGATGCCGGGCACGAAGCCGATGCCGAGCCGGGCGGCCTCCGCCTCGGCCTCCTCCCACCCGCCGACCGAGTCGTGGTCGGTGAGCGCCACCACGTCCAGGCCCGCCTCGGCGGCCTCGCGCATCACCTGCGCGGGCGTGCCCGTGCCGTCCGAGACGTTCGAGTGGGTGTGGAGGTCGATGCGCACAGGCCCAGTATCGCGCGGTCGCCCGACGCCGGCCCGCCGAGACGGGGCGGCTCACGTGCGTCAGGATGGGAGCAGGAGCAGGACATTCGTCTGAGGGGGCATGATGACGGCGGTCGAGATGGTCGGGTGGGCGACGGCGGCGATCTTCGCGCTGGTCGCGGCGTTCCAGGTCGCGCTCGCGGCGGGAGCGCCGTGGGGCCGGGCCGCGTGGGGAGGCGCCCACGAGGGCACGCTCCCGGGGCGGCTGCGCTTCGGCAGCGCGGTCTCGGCGCTGACGCTGCTCGGCATGGCGTTGATCGTGCTCGCGGGGGCCGGCGTGATCGGGTCGGGCGACAGCACCCTCGTCACGGTGCTGAAGTGGGTGGTGGTCGCGTTCGCCGCGTTCTCGACGCTCGCGAACCTCGCGTCGCGCAGCCCGCTCGAGCGTGCGGTCTTCGGCCCCACCAGCATCGCCCTGCTGGCCGGCTCCCTCGTCGTCGCGATCGCCGGCTGACGCATCGTCCCTGCGCACCCGCGGGACGATGCGCGGGCTCGGCCCGGGGCGATGCGCGGGCGGGACCAGCGGCGGCGCCCGGCCCCCGCGCACCGTGCGACCATTGCCGGGTGAACGACAAGGACGAGACCAACAAGGCACGCACCACCCGCCCGACCACCCAGGAGTTCAAGGACTTCATGGGCGAGCACTGGGCGCCGCACGAGGACGTCGAGGTGACGCGCATCGCGGCCGCCCCGTACGCCGCCGAGCGCCGCGCGCGCCTGAGCGACCTGTTCCCGGGCACCCGCTTCTCGGTCCCCGCGGGCGAGCTCAAGACCCGCGCGAACGACACCGACTACCGCTTCCGCCCGTCGAGCGACTTCACCTACCTCACGGGCCTCGGCATCGACCACGAGCCGGGCGCCGTGCTCGTCTTCGAGCCCCGCGAGGGCGCCGCGGGCCACGACATCGTCCTCTACCTCGTGCCGCCGGCCCAGCCCGGGGACGAGGGCTTCTACTCCGACCCCGCCGCGGGCGAGTTCTGGATCGGCCGCCGCCCCGGCCTCGCCGAGTTCGAGGCGATGACCGGCATCGCGACCAAGGCGCTGGCGGACCTTCCCGCGAGCATCGACGCGGCCGCCGAGCCGGGCGAGGACATCCGCGCCGCGCTCGCCGAGATGCGCTTCGTCAAGGACGAGTACGAGATCCAGCAGCTCCGCGACGCGGTCGACGCGACCATCGCGGGCTTCGAGCGGGTCGTGCCCGAGCTGCCGCGCGCGATCGCGCACAAGCGCGGCGAGCGCGTCATCGAGGCGACCTTCGACGGCCACGCCCGCGAGGAGGGCAACGCGGTCGGCTACGAGACCATCGCCGCCGCCGGCCCCCACGCCACCACGCTGCACTGGATCTCCAACACCGGTCAGGTGCGCGCGGGCGACCTGCTCCTCCTGGACGCCGGCGTCGAGGTCGAGAGCCTCTACACCGCCGACATCACCCGCACGCTGCCCGTCGACGGCACGTTCACGCCGCTCCAGCGCCGCGTGTACGAGATCGTGCTCGAGGCCGCCGACGCCGCCTTCGCGATCGTCAAGCCCGGCATCCGGTTCCTCGACGTCCACCTCGCCGCGATGGAGGTCATCGAGCAGCGCCTCACCGAGTGGGGCATCGCGCCGGCGCAGGAGGACCCGGAGTCCAAGCTCTACCGCCGCTGGATGGTCCACGGCACGTCGCACCACCTGGGCCTCGACGTCCATGACTGCGCGGAGGCCAAGCGCGAGCTCTACCTCGAGGGCGTCCTCGAGCCGGGCATGGTCTTCACCATCGAGCCGGGGCTGTACTTCCAGGAGGGCGACCTCGTGGCGCCCGAGGAGCTGCGCGGCATCGGCGTGCGCATCGAGGACGACATCGTCGTGACCGAGGACGGCGCCGAGAACCTCTCGGCCGCCCTCCCCCGCGACCCCGACGAGGTCGAGGCCTGGATGAAGCGCCTCGCGCGCTGATCGCGCCTTCCTGCTGACGCGAGCGGCGCATCGTCCCTGCCGGGGACGATGCGCCGCTTGCGTTCATCCAGGTACGTGGGACGATGCTCCCGTGAGCGAGCGAGGACGGCGGGCCGCGCGCTGGGCCCTGTGGGCGGTGGTGCTGGCGTTCGTGTTCGCACCGGTCGGCACGGTCGGGCGGTGCGTCGACTCGGACACGCCGGGCGCGAGCTACTGCGAGAGCGGCCTCGCGTCGCCTCTGATGATGCTCATGGGCATCACCTATCCGGGGACGAAGACGCCCTGAGGCGCAACCGGGCATAGGGTGCCGTTTCCCGGCGTTGACCCCCTGGACCCGCACGACCCCGAAAGAGACCCGCATGCCCCTCACGCTGTCCCTGCTCGACCTCGCCTTCATCCGCCCCGGCGGCAGCGCCGCCGAGAGCCTCGCCCACTCGGTCGAGCTCGCGCGCGCCGCGGAAAGGTCCGGCTACGCGCGCGTCTGGTACGCCGAGCACCACGGGATGGCAACCATCGCCTCGTCCGCGCCGGCGGTCGTGATCGCCCACGTCGCGGCCCACACGACGTCGATCCGCCTGGGCGCGGGCGGCGTCATGCTGCCCCACCACTCGCCGCTCGTCGTCGCCGAGCAGTTCGGCACGCTCGCCGAGCTCCACCCCGGCCGCATCGACCTCGGCCTGGGCCGCGCGCCCGGCGGCGACCGCGGGGTCTTCGCGGCCCTGCGCCGCACCCCCGAGGCCTCCGACCGCTTCCCGCAGGACGTCGTGGAGCTCCAGGGGCTTCTCGCCGGCGCCGACCGCCCCGACGGCCTCCGCGCGACGCCGGGCGCGGGCACGGACGTGCCGCTGTACGTGCTGGGCTCGTCGCTGTTCGGCGCGCAGCTCGCCGCGCAGCTCGGCCTCCCGTACGCCTTCGCGTCGCACTTCGCCCCGCAGGCGCTCGAGGAGGCCGTCGCGCTCTACCGCGGCACATACCAGCCCTCCGAGGCCCACCCCGAGCCCTACGTGATCGCCGGGGTCAACGTGATCGCGGCCCACGACCCGGACCAGGCTCGGGCCGAGCTCGCGGACGCACGCCGCTACCGCGTGCGCGCCCTCATCGGCCGCGGCCCGGCGGCCCGCAGCTACACCGACGACGAGATCGACGCGTTCCTCACGACGCCGCAGGGAGCGCAGATCGCGGCGATGATGTCCAAGGCGGCCGTCGGCACGCCGGACGAGGTGCGCGAGGGGCTCGAGGCCTTCGCCGCCGAGGCGCGCGCCGACGAGCTCATCACCGTCCACCCGTCGCTCGACCCGGCCGCGCGGATCCGCTCCGTGGAGCTGGCGGGCTCCTGAGCCGCACTGCCCCGCCTCACCGCGCACAACCCACGCCACCGCGCGCAGGAACCGGCGTATCTCACCGGGCTACCGCGCATCGTCCCTGGTGCCGGAGCACGAAGGTGGATCCGTACGCCGGTTCGTGCGGGGGGCCGCGGGGGCGGCGGGGGCGGCGCGCGAGAGCGGTCAGGCCGCGCGCTCGGCGAGCGTCTTGATCCCCAGCCGCATCTCCTCCGGCGGCAGGTAGAACGGCAGCCGGAAGCGATCCGCCCCGGCTCCCGGCACCACGGAGAACGCCGCGCCGGCGACCACGGGCACGCCAGCCCGCTCGGCCCGCTCGGCGAAGCGCTCCGCCGACTGCCCGGGCATGCGCACCCACAGCGACGGCCCGCCGGCCGGCTCGACCGCCTCCCAGCCGAGACCCGCCTCCGCGATCGCCTCGCGCGTCGCCGCAAGCGACTCCCGCAGCGACGCCAGCCGCCACGCGAGCGTGTCCTCGAACCGCTCGCGCAGCAGGCGCGCCCCCAGCCGCTGGAACAGCGCGGGGCTGCCGAGGTCCATCGCCGCCCGCCGGTGCCGCAGCTGCGCCGCGAGCGTCGCGTTCGTGTGGAGCCAGCCGATCCGCAGCCCGCCCCAGAACACCTTCGACATCCCTCCGACGGTCACCACGGGGGCGCCCGTCCCCAGCGCCGCGAGCGGCTGCGGCGACGTGCCGGACAGCGCGAGGTCCGCGAGCGTGCGGTCGTCGATCACCGTGGTCCCGGTGGACGATGCGGCGGCGAGCAGGCGCACGGCGTCCGTCTCCGCGAGCGCGGTGCCGGTGGGGTTGTTGTACGTCGTCACATAGGCGAGGTCGGGCTCGGCCGCGCGCAGCAGCTTGGCGGCGCCGTCGACGTCGAGCCCCGCGTCGGTCATCGGCAGCGCGAGCGGCCGCGAGCCGGCGGCGGCGATCGCGTCGAAGACGCCGGGGTAGGTCACCGCCTCGAGCGCGACCGGGGTCGAGGCGGTCGCGAGCGCCGTCACCGCGAGCCACAGCGCCTGCTGGGCGCCGGAGGTCACGACGATCTCGTCGGCGCGGGCGGGGACGCCCTGCGCGCGCAGGTGGTCGGTGATCGCGAGGGTGAGGTCGCGGTCGCCCAGCGCGGCGTAGCCGTTGCCGAGCGCCGCGCGCCCGTCGAGGAACGTCTCGGGCCGGGCGAGCGCCTCGGACACCGCGGGCGCGGGCGGCGGCGACGCGGTGTTAAGCGCGACCAGCGGCGGCTCCTGCCCCACGAGGATCCGCGAGAACCGGTCCTGCGCGGTGAGCGCGGACACGCCCCGCGAGCGCATGCCCAGGCGGGGCGCGGACCCGGGCGAGGCCTCGAGCCAACCCTGGTCGCGCAGCCGCTGGTACGCCGCCGTGACGGTGTTGCGCGACAGGTGGAGCTGCGTCGCGAGCGCGCGCTCCGACGGCATGCGTGCGCCGTGCTCGAGCGACCCGGCCTCGGCGAGCGACACGATCGCGTCGGCGAGCTGCTGGTACAGGGGTCCGGTGCCCGACTTCCAGTGGTCGAGCACGCCGCTGAGCTGGTCGGCCGTGGTGCGCATGCCCCCATCCCACCGCCAACTGGCACCTTGAAGCAAGTGCCACACGCCGCATCGTCCCACCTCCCAGGAGGGACGCTGACCCGGGGATACGCTTGGCCCATGAGCACCGCAGTCGACCGCGTCTACATCGCGCGCCTCGCGGGCACCCCCGTCTTCGACCCCATCGGCGACGCGGTGGGCCGCGTCCGCGACGTCGTCGTCGTCATCCGCCGCACCGGCGGCAACCCGCCCACGGCGGTGGGCCTGGTGGTCGAGGTCCCGGGGCGCAGGCGCGTCTTCATGCCCCTCACCCGCGTGACCGCGATCAACCCCGGGCAGGTGATCTGCACGGGCGTGGTCAACCTGCGCCGTTTCAAGGCGCGGCCCGGGGAGACCCTCGCGATCGCGGAGCTGTTCGAGCGCTCGGTCAAGCTCAAGGAGGACCGCTCCACGGGCTACATCGAGGACATCGCGATCGAGCAGGACCGCACCCGGACGTGGCGCCTCACCAAGCTCTACGTGCGCAAGGGCGAGCGCCGCAAGGGCGTGCTCGGCTTCTCGCGCCGGGGCGAGGCCCTGGTGGTCGGCGTCGACGAGGTGACCGGGCTGTCGGTCCGCGACAAGAACCAGGGCGCGTCGCTCGTCATCGAGGCCTTCGAGGACCACAAGCCCGCCGACCTCGCCGCGGCCCTCATGGAGATGTCGCCGTCGCGGTCCGCGGAGATCGCGGCCGCGCTGGACGACGAGCGCCTCGCCGACGTCCTCGAGGAGATGCCCGAGGACGAGCAGATCGTGCTCCTGTCGACGCTGCGCTCCGAGCGCGCCGCCGACGTCCTCGAGGCGATGGAGCCGGACGATGCGGCCGACCTCCTGGGCGACCTGCCCGCCCCGCAGGCGGCGGCGCTGCTCGAGCTCATGGAGCCCGAGGACGCGCGCAACGTCGAGCAGCTGCTCGGCTACGACGACGACTCCGCGGGCGGCCTCATGACCACCGAGCCGGTGATCGTGGGCCCCGAGACCTCGGTCGCGACGTGCCTCGCGCTCGTGCGCAAGCAGGAGCTGCCGCCGGCGCTCGCCTCGATGGTGTTCGTCGTGCGTCCGCCGCTCGAGACCCCGACCGGCCGGTACATCGGCCTCGTGCACATCCAGCGGCTGCTGCGCGAGCCCCCGCACGACTCGATCGGCAACTTCGTCGACCCCGCGATCGCGCCGCTGCACCCCGGCGACCGCCTCTCGGGCGTCGCGCGCCGGATGGCCGCCTACGACATCCTCGCCCTGCCCGTCGTCAACGACGAGAACCGCCTCGTCGGCGCCATCTCGATCGACGACGTCCTCGACCACCTGCTCCCCAGCGACTGGCGCGAGCACATGGACGAGGACGACGAGGAGGAGGCGGCGCAGGAGCCCGCGAAGGGAGGCGCCCGTGGCTGACCGGCTCGACCGCCCCAAGGGCGCCGAGCGCGGCATCTTCCGCCGCCGCGCCTCGAACCCCGACCGCGCGGGCGTCGTCGTCGAGGGCATCGCGCGCTTCCTCGGCACGCCGCGCTTCCTCGTCTACCTCACCGTGTTCTGCCTCGCGTGGCTCGCGTGGAACATCTGGGCGCCCGCGGACCTGCGCTTCGACTCGGCCGCGAACGGCTTCACGGCGCTCACGCTGATGCTGTCGCTCCAGGCGTCGTACGCCGCGCCCCTCATCCTGCTCGCGCAGAACCGGCAGGACGACCGCGACCGCGTGGCCGCCGAGCAGGACCGCCAGCAGGCCGCCCGCTCGCTCGCCGACACCGAGTACCTCGCCCGCGAGATGGCGTCGCTGCGCCAGGCCCTCGGCGAGACCGCGACCCGCGACTTCGTGCGCTCCGAGCTGCGCGCGCTCCTCGAGGAGCTCCGCGCCGAGGAGGACGACGACGAGCCGGGCGACGAGCCTCGCCGGCCCGCCCGCCGCACCCGCTGACGCCGGACGATGCGGCGCCCGCCGCATCGTCCCCCCGCACCCGCGCGGGACGCCCCGGGCGAGCGCCTACGATGGACGCCATGCCTACCGTCGAGCTCATCCGCGACGCCCTTGCGAAGGTCATCGACCCCGAGATCCGCCGCCCCATCACCGAGATCGGCATGGTCCGCTCGGTGGACCTCGAGGGCGACCTCGCGGTGGTCGGCATCGACCTCACCACGCAGGGCTGTCCGATGCGTGAGCGCATCACCACGGACGTGGACGCCGCGGCCCGCTCGGTCGACGGCGTCGCCGACGTGCGCATCGACCTCGGCGTGATGTCCGAGGAGCAGCGCCTCGAGCTTCGCTCCAAGCTCCGCGGCGGCAAGCCCGAGCCGGTCATCCAGTTCACGCAGCCGGGCAACATGACGCGCATCTACGCGATCGCGTCGGGCAAGGGCGGCGTCGGCAAGTCGACCGTGACCGCGAACCTCGCGGCCGCGATGGCGCAGGACGGCCTCAAGGTCGGCGTGCTCGACGCGGACATCTTCGGCTTCTCGATCCCCGGCATGCTGGGGGTGCAGGGCCAGCCCACGCGCCTCGACGACATGCTCCTGCCGCCCATCGCGCACGAGGTCAAGGCCGTGTCGATCGGCATGTTCGTGCCCGAGGGCCAGCCGGTCGTGTGGCGCGGGCCCATGCTGCACCGCGCGATCGAGCAGTTCCTCGCCGACGTGTTCTGGGGCGACCTCGACGTCCTGCTCCTCGACCTCCCGCCGGGCACCGGCGACATCGCGATCTCCGTCGCGCAGCTGCTCCCCCACGCCGAGATCCTCGTCGTGACGACCCCGCAGGCCGCGGCCGCGGGCGTCGCCGAGCGCGCCGGCGCGATCGCCACGCAGACCTCGCAGTCCGTCGTGGGCGTCGTGGAGAACATGGCGTGGCTCGAGCAGGCCGACGGCACGCGCCTGCATGTCTTCGGCGAGGGCGGCGGCGCCACCGTGGCCGGCCGCCTGTCCAAGGTGCTCGGCACCGACGTGCCCGTGCTGGGCCAGATCCCGCTCGACATCACCGCGCGCGAGGCCGGCGACAACGGCACGCCCGTCGTGGTCTCGGACCCGGAGTCTCCCGCGGCCGAGGCGATGCGCGACGTGGCCCGCCGGCTCACGGCGCGTCAGCGCGGCCTCGCCGGGCGCTCGCTCGGCGTCACGCCCGTCCGCAAGTAGCCGCTGAGCGTCCCGGGGGCGGGGAGGGGGCCGGCGTGCGCCCTTCAGTCCCGGTCGCGCGGACCCCAGCCCGCGATGATCGCGGCCACGAGGCCCGCGAGGATCCCGCCGGTGGTCACCGCGGGCGTCGCGAGCGCGGCCAGGAGAGCGTCGTCGAAGCCCGGCCCGGACGCGCCGATCAGCTCGAGCAGCTGGCCCGCGCCTCCCGACACGACGCCGTCGATCGAGCCCGTGACCGCCATGATGTGCACGCCGATGACGGTGGCGACGAACGCCGTCAGCTGCGTGAGGAGCCCGTGCTCGCGCGACAGGTAGCGGGTCGTGAAGCCGACCGCCGCCGTGAGCAGCAGCCCCAGCAGCACCGAGGCGTAGAGGTTGGGCTCGCTCGGCACGAGGATCGCGAGCAGCAGCGCGACCACCAACGCGACGGTCAGCGCCGCCGCGAGCGGGCCCACGCGGTTGGTGCGGACGCGCTCGAGCACGGACGGGGACGTGGACGATGCGACGGGCGCCGCCGCGGGCGCGACGGGCTCGGCGGCAGGCGCGGCGGGCGCGGCGGGCTCGGCCGCCGGCGCCGATCCGGCGGGCATCTCGGCGGTGGGCGCGGGCTCGGCTGCGGCAGCCGCCTCCGGCGCCGGCTGCTGCTCCTCGGGCTCGGGTGCGGGCTGGCGGGCCATGGGAACCTCCTCGGCTGACCCTCGCATTGTGGCACGCTCGCCCCGGCGCGCGGCCGGGCGCGCTGGCACAATGGCGGCGTGACCGCGTCCGTTCCCGACGACGCGCCTCGCTGGCTCGAGCCCTGGAGCCTCGACGAGGGTGCCGACCGCGCCCGAGCCCTGTTCGCGGACGCGTTCGAGGGCGAGCCCGACGCGATCGCGTCCGCGCCCGGACGCCTCACCATCGTCGGCGATCACACCGACTACAGCGAGGGCCTCACGCTCGCGACCGTCACCACGCACCGCACGTTCGTCGCCGCGCGCCGACGCGACGACCAGGCGGTGCGCGTCGTCACCGCGCAGGGGGACGACGTGCGCGGCCCGGGCCCGCGCTGGGAGGGGGCGCTCGGCGCGCTCGACCCGGCGGACGACGGCTGGCCGTCGCGCGTCGCCGGGGTGGTGTGGGCGCTCGCCGAGCGCGGCTACCCGGTGACGGGGCTCGACCTCGCGATCGACTCGTGCCTGCCGACGAGCGCGGGGCTCGGCTCGTCCGCGGCTCTCAGCGCCGCGGTCGCGCGCGCCGCCGACGCGGTGTGGGGGCTCGCGCTCGACACCGAGGCCGGCGCGATCGAGCTCGCGGAGGCGTGCTGGGAGTCGGAGAACATCTTCGTCGGCTTCCCGTGCGGGCGGCTCGACACGCACACCGTGCTCCGCTGCTCCGACGGCGAGGCGGTCCTTCTCGACTTCTCGCAGGTCCCGCCGGCGCTCACCCGCTACCCCCTCTACTTCCCCGACTACGGCATGCGCCTGCTGCTCATCGACACGGGCAAGCGGGATCCCGGCTGGCGGGAGTCCTACGGCCGGCGCAGCCGCGACGCGGCCCTCGCCGCGGCGACCCTCGGGGTGCGGTCGCTGCGCGCGCTCGCCGACTCCCCCGACGCGATCGCCAAGGTGCGCGCCATCACGGACCCGACCGTGCATCGTCGCGCGCGCCACATCGTCACCGAGGACCTGCGGGTGCGGGAGACGGTTGCGGAGCTCGCCGGGATCGGCCCGGCGCACGACCGCTTCACGGAGATCGGCGCGCTGATGTTCACCTCGCACCGGTCGCTGCGGTCCGACTACGGCGCGAGCACGCCGGAGCTCGACATCGCCGTCGAGGGCGCGGTCGAGGCGGGCGCGCTTGGCGCACGCCTCGCGGGAGCGGGCTTCGGCGGCTGCGCCGTCGCGCTCGTGCGCGCGACCCAGATCGACGTGGTCGCGCGGCGCGTGGACGCGCTCTTCGACACGTACGCCATCCCCCGGCCGCGCTACCTGCTCGTCTGACGCGCCGCATCGTCCCTGGTGGAGGGACGATGCGGCGGCCGGCTACAGCGCGTAGTCGACGACGAGCGGGGCGTGGTCCGTCCAGCGGGAGTCCCACGACGCCTGGCGGTCGACGCGCACCGCGGTCGCCTTCGCGGCGAGCTGCGGGCTCGCGTACTGGTAGTCGATGCGCCAGCCGGCGTCGTTGTCGAAGGCCTGGCCGCGCATCGACCACCACGTGTAGGGGCCGGGCTTGGCGCCCTCGAGCGAGCGGTGGACGTCGACCCAGCCCGCGTCGACCCAGCGGTCCTGGTAGGCGCGCTCCTCGGGCAGGAACCCCGCGGACTTGAGGTTGCCCTTCCAGTTCTTGATGTCGTTCTCGGTGTGCGCGATGTTGATGTCGCCCATGACGACGACGCGGTCGAACTCCGCGCGCAGGACCGCGAGGCGGTCCGTCATCGCGTCGAGCATCGCGTACTTGTCGTCCATCTTGGGGGTGCCGGCGGTGCCGGAGTGCATGTAGACGGAGACGATGCGCACGGGGCCGGACGGCGACGCCACCGTGGCCTCGATCCAGCGGCCGGTGTGGACGGGCTCGTCCATGGTGCCGCCGAGCGCGTCGACGCCCGCGAGCACGTCGGTCAGCGACGTGCGCGACGCGATCGCGACGCCCGCGCGGCCCTTGATCTCGCAGGCCTGCTCGACCACGTGCCAGTCCTCGCCGATCAGTGCGGCGGTGGTCTCGAGCGGCGCGCGGACCTCCTGGAGCGCGATGACGTCGCACCCGGAGCCGGCGATCCAGTCGTGCATGCCCTTCTTGGCGGCGGCACGGACGCCGTTGACGTTGACGGAAGCGATTCTCATGGCGAATACGGTACCCGCGGCCACCGACGCCGCGGGCCCGCGATTCCCAATGACAGATGTGACGCGGGTCCTGCCTCGTGACGGATGGGGCTGCCCCATCCGTCGCACCGGCGCTCACCGGTCACATCCGTCATTGGGAGTCGACGGGCCATCGCGAGTCGACGGGCCATCGCGAGTCGACGGACGATGCGCGCGTCAGGCGAGCGCGCGCTCCGCGCTCTCGACCACGTTGCTCAGCAGCATCGCGCGGGTCATCGGGCCCACGCCGCCGGGGTTCGGCGAGTACCAGGAGGCCTTCTCGCGGGCCTCGAGGGCGATGTCCCCGGCCACGCGGGACTTGCCGGTCTCGGGGTCCGTGACCCGGGAGACGCCCACGTCGACGAGCACGGCGCCGTCCTTGACCATGTCCGCGGAGACGATGCCGGGCACGCCGGCGGCCGCGATGACGACGTCCGCGACGCGGGTGTGCGCCGCGAGGTCCGCCGTGCCGGTGTGGCACAGCGTCACGGTCGCGTTGACGTCCTTGCGCGTGAGCAGCAGGCCGATCGAGCGGCCGACGGTGGTGCCGCGGCCCACGACCACGACCTCCTTGCCGCGCAGGTCGACGCCGTGGCGGGTCATGAGCTCGATGATGCCCTTGGGCGTGCACGGCAGGCTCGACTCGATCTCCTCGGAGATCCGCAGCACGAGGCGGCCGAGGTTGGTCGGGTGCAGGCCGTCCGCGTCCTTGTCGGGGTCGACGAGCTCGAGCACGCGGTTGGTGTCGATGCCCTTCGGCAGCGGCAGCTGAACGATGAAGCCCGTGCAGTCGGGGTTGGCGTTGAGCCGCTCGACCGCCGCCTCGATCTCCTCCTGCGTGGCCGTGCCGGGCAGGTCCTCGCGGATGGAGGCGATGCCCACCTCGGCGCAGTCGGCGTGCTTGCCGTTGACGTACCAGGTCGAGCCCGGGTCGTCGCCGACGAGCAGCGTGCCGAGGCCGGGGACGACGCCGCGCTCGCGCAGCGCCGTCACCCGCTCGGCGAGCTCGGCCTTGATGGCGGCCGCGGTGGCCTTGCCGTCGAGAACCTGCGCCATTACTGCGCGAGGCCCTCGTACAGCGGGAAGTCGTCCGCGAGGCGCGCGACGCGGGCGCGCAGCGCCTGGACGTTGGCGCCGCCCTTGAGCGCGGTGGCGATGACGTCGGCGACCTCGGTGAACTCCTCGGCGCCGAAGCCGCGGCTCGCGAGGGCCGCGGTGCCGATGCGCACGCCCGAGGTGACCATCGGCGGGCGGGGGTCGAACGGGACGGCGTTGCGGTTGACGGTGATGCCGACCTCGTGGAGGAGGTCCTCCGCCTGCTGGCCGTCGAGCGGCGAGTGGCGCAGGTCCGCGAGGACGAGGTGGACGTCGGTGCCGCCCGTGACGACGTTGACGCCGGCCTCGATCGCGTCGGGCGAGGTGAGGCGCTCGGCGATGATGCGGGCGCCCTCGAGCACCCGCTCCTGGCGCTCCTTGAACTCCTCGCCGGCCGCGGCCTTGAGCGCGACCGCCTTGGCCGCGATGACGTGCATGAGCGGGCCGCCCTGCTGGCCCGGGAACACGGCCGAGTTGAGCTTTTTCGCGAGCACGGTGTCGCGCGCGACGATCATGCCCGAGCGCGGGCCGCCGATGGTCTTGTGGATGGTGGTCGAGACCACGTCCGAGTGCGGCACGGGGCTGGGGTGCAGGCCCGCGGCGACGAGACCGGCGAAGTGCGCCATGTCGGTCCACAGCTTGGCGCCCACCTCGTCCGCGATCGAGCGGAAGGCGGCGAAGTCGAGGTGGCGGGGGTAGGCCGACCAGCCGGCGATGATGACGTCGGGGCGCTCGGCGAGGGCCTGCTCGCGCACCTGCTCCATCTCGATGCGGTGGGTCTGCTCGTCGAGGCCGTACGCGGCGACGTCGTAGAGCTTGCCGGAGAAGTTGAGCTTCATGCCGTGCGTGAGGTGGCCGCCATGCGCGAGCGACAGGCCCATGATCTTGTCGCCGGCGTTGATGAGGGCGTGCAGCACCGCGGCGTTGGCGGTGGCGCCCGAGTGGGGCTGGACGTTCGCGTACTCGGCCCCGAACAGCGACTTCGCGCGCTCGATCGCGATGGTCTCCGCGACGTCGACCTCCTCGCAGCCGCCGTAGTAGCGGCGGCCGGGGTAGCCCTCGGCGTACTTGTTGGTGAGCACGGAGCCCTGGGCCTGGAGCACGGAGCGCGGCACGAAGTTCTCGGACGCGATCATCTCGAGGTAGGTGCGCTGGCGGTCGAGCTCGCGGTCGAGGACCTGAGCGATCTCGGGGTCGAAGTCCTGCAGCGTGGCGTTCATCACCGCAGCGGTGGCGCTGGAGTCGGTCGTCATGACTGTCCTTGTCTGTCCGCCGGCAGGGTCGCCGGCATGCGTGATTCCGGTGACCAGTGGCCCAGGCGTGCGACCAGCAGTCGTCTGTACTCCTTGCCGCTCCCTGTGGGTGAGCCCACTGCGCCAGTTGCGGCAGGCCCGAGTCTAGCAACGCCCGCGAGCGCCGCGCGGCCTCAGCCGGAGGCGCCCCGACCCGCGGCGTCCGGGCCGTGGTCCGGGGCGGCGACCGGCGCATCGTCCCGCGTGGCGTGGGCGAAGCCCTCGCTCACCCGCCGCTCCACGGCGGCGCCCAGGCGGGTGCCGTGGCTGCCGCCGATGCGGTCGCGGATGCGGTCCCAGCGCGCCTGGTACTCCTCGGAGTAGCGGCGGCGCGCGCGCTCCATCTTCGCGTCGCCGTAGCGGCGGCGCGCCCAGAACGAGGTGGGCTTCGCGAGCCGGATCGCGCCGAGGGAGGCGACCAGCGGCACGACGACCCCGATGAGCGCGGTGATCCGCTTGCCCTTGAGCGCGCTGAGGATGACGAACGCGAAGTGGATCGCGAGCGTGATCGCGAAGGCCCACCACGAGCCCGCGTCCTCGGGGCTCACCCCGACGGGCGAGGTGCCGAGCAGCAGCGCCAGCGCGAGCACCGAGGCGATGAGGATCGCGTCGATGGACTTGCGCCCCTCCGCGGACCAGTAGACGTCCTCGAGGTGGAGCCACAGCGCGAACTCGTCGAGCGCGAGCGCCGCGCCGGCGCCGAACAGCGCCGCGAGGACCTCGACCCAGGGCGAGTCGGGCGCGAAGCGGAACTGGAGCACGCCGGTGACGAGCACGAGCAGGATGCCCCACACCTGGTGGTGGACGTGGACGCCGCCGAGGTGGATGTTGGACAGCAGGCCGCCCTCGGACGGCTCCGCCTCACCGATCGCGACGGCGTGCTCGCGCGCGCGGATGCGGCGGGTGACGCCGCGGGTGATCGCGAAGGTGAGCACGAAGCCGATGAGGAGCCACAGCGTGGGCGCCCGCCCGGGCTCGACGATGACGGTGTCGTACCAGGTCATCGCCCCTCCTCAGCGGTCCCGGGCTCAGCCCTCCGAGGAGGCCGCGGTGTCCTCCGCGTCGTCCTCGTCGTCGACGATCGCGCCGGCCTCGAGCACCTTGCGCAGGTACGCGTAGGTGAGGTCGCCGGCGACCTGGTCGAACTGGTGCTCGTACCCGGCCTTGTTGTACATCGTGATGTTGTGCTTGGAGTTCTGGCCGGTGAAGACCCAGACCTCCTTGGTGTCCTCGGGCAGGTAGCCGAGCACCGCGAACAGCAGCTGCGTGCCGATGCCCTGGCCCTGCTGGTCGGGCGCGACCGCGAGCCGGCCGATGGTGGCCTTGCCGTTCTCGAGGCCCACGCGGATCGACCCGATGAGGCGGTGACCCATCCACGCGCCCAGCGTGATGACGCCGTCGTCCTGGAGGTCCACGATCAGCTCGTCGAGGGTCTGCGTGAGCGCGGGGATGTTGGGATCGTTGAAGATCTGCGCCTCGGAGACGAACGCCGCGCGGCGCACCGTCAGGAGCTCGCCCGCGTCGGCGGTGCTCACCACGTCGATCCGGATCTCGTCGCCCTCGCTCATGGCTCCATCCTGGCACGTCCGGGGCCCCGCCACGCGCGCGGACGCCCCGTGGGACGCGCGCGTCGTTCCCGGTAATCTTGGGCGTCATGACCGACGCCTCCTCCTGGGTCCTCAGCCTGTCCTGCCCCGACCGCCCCGGCATCGTCCACGCGGTCTCCGGCGTGCTCGCCGACCACGACGGCAACATCACCGAGTCGCAGCAGTTCGGCGACCCCGACACGGGCCTGTTCTTCATGCGCGTGGAGTTCTCGTCGGCCGCGCCGGTGGAGGAGCTCGAGGCGGCGGTGGGAGGCATCGCCGAGCGCTTCGAGATGACGTGGAACCTCGACGTCGCGGGCCGCCGGATGCGCACCATCGTCATGGTGTCGAAGACCGCGCACTGCGTGAACGACCTGCTGTTCCGCGAGCGCGCGAAGACGCTGCCGGTCGACATCGTCGGCGTCGTCGGCAACCACACGACGCTGCGCGAGCTCGCCGAGTTCTACGGCAAGCCGTTCCACCACATCCCCGTGACGCCCGACACCAAGGCCGAGGCGGAGGCCGCGCTGCTCGCGCTGGTCGAGGAGCTCGACGCGGAGCTCGTGGTGCTCGCGCGCTACATGCAGATCCTCTCCCCCGAGCTGTCGGACGCGCTGCGCGGGCGGATCATCAACATCCACCACTCGTTCCTGCCGAGCTTCAAGGGCGCGCGCCCGTACTTCCAGGCGCACGACCGCGGCGTCAAGCTCATCGGCGCGACCGCGCACTACGTCACGTCGGACCTCGACGAGGGCCCGATCATCGAGCAGGACGTCGAGCGCGTCGACCACACGTACACGCCCGAGGCGCTCACCGCGATCGGCGCGGACGTCGAGCGGCGCGCGCTGGCCCGCGCGGTGCGCTGGCACGCCGAGCACCGCGTGCTGCTCGACGGCCACCGGACCATCGTCTTCAAGTAGCCGCCACCCCGGTTGCCTCTCCACCCGGGTGGGGCGCTCCCCCACCTCGCCGCGGGCGTGTCGTCGGCGTGTCGCGGCTTCAGGCCCGGTTCGGGCGGCCCCCGGAGGAACGTGCGTGGAGAGGTCCCCGCTCAGGCGAGGCCGAGCACCCGCTCGGGGGTGGACGATGCGGCGGCGAGGGCCTCGTCGCGGGGCACGCCCGCCTCGACGCACACCGAGACCGCGCGGTCCATGGTGAGCGTCGACCCGGCCAGCGTGTCGGTGCCGGCGAGCACCGCGCGGCCGTCGGGCGTGACGTCGACGTCGAGCCCGCCGAGCACGTAGCGCCCGGGCGCCGCCGCGGCCGCGCTCATCGCGTCCGTCACGAGCACCACCCGGCCCGGCGCGGCACGGAACAGCGTCGCGATGTTGGACGGGTGGACGTGGATGCCGTCGGCGATGACCTCGATGAAGACGCGCGGGTCGTCGAGCGCGGCGCCGAGCGGGCCTGGCTCGCGGCCCATGATCGGCCGCATCGCGTTGAAGCCGTGGGTGATGAGCGTCGCGCCGCGGTCGAAGGCCGCGCGGGCCTCGTCCGCGGTGCACTCGCTGTGCCCCACCGCGACCACGACGCCGTGCGCGACCAGCGTCTCTATCGCGCCGAGAGCGCCGGGAAGCTCGGGTGCCATGGTGATCTGGCGCATCGCCCCGTCGCAGGCCTCGAGCAGCGCCGCGACGGCGTCGGGCGTGGGCACCGCGAGCGCGTGCGGATCGTGCGCGCCCTTGCGCGCCGGCGCGAGGAACGGACCCTCGAGGTGCACGCCGAGCAGCCCGTCGTCCTCGCCCATGACCTCGCGGATCACGCCGACCGCACGCGCGATCTCGTCCGCCGGCGCCGACACGAGCGAGGCGACGATGCGACCCGTGCCGTGGGCACGATGCGCCGCGAGCGCGGCCCGGGTGCCCTCGACGCTGCTGCCGTAGTCGTGCCCGCCGCCGCCATGGGAATGGATGTCGGTGAAGCCCGCCACGATCAGATCCCCTGCCACTCCGGCTTGTGGTCCTGCGCCCAACGGTAGTAGTCGGCGAAGCGCAGCTGCGAGGCGGCCGCCGTGTCGACCACCACGGTGACCCGCTGGTGGAGCTGGATCGCGGAGCCCGGCATCGACGCGGACACCGGGCCCTCGACGGCCGCGGCGAGCGCCTCCGCCTTGGACTCGCCGAACGCGAGCAGCACGAGGTGACGCGCGCGCAGGATGGTGCCGAGGCCCTGCGTGACGCAGTGGATGGGCACCTCGTCGAGCGAGTCGAAGAAGCGCGCGTTGTCGAGGCGGGTGCGCTCGGTCAGCGTCTTGACGCGGGTGAGCGAGCCGAAGGACGAGCCGGGCTCGTTGAAGCCCAGGTGGCCCGTGCGGCCGATCCCGAGCAGCTGGAGGTCGACGCCGCCGTGGGCCTCGATCGCGGCCTCGTAGCGCTCGCCGGCGGTCTCGATGCCCGCGGCCGAGCCGTCGGGCACGTGCACCCGGGCCGGGTCCAGCCCGAGCGGCTCGGTGACCTCGCGGTCGACCACCGCGCGGTAGCTCTCGGGGTGGCCCGCGGGCAGCCCCACGTACTCGTCGAGCGCGAACGCGGACATCCGCGTGAAGTCGGTGCCCGCGTCGCGCTCGGCGCGCAGGCCCTCGTAGACCGGCAGCGGCGTCGACCCGGTCGCCACGCCGAGCGTGAACGCGGGCTCCCGCCGCACCTGCGCGGCGATGTGCGCCGCGACGAACGTGCCCGCCTCCGCGGGCGTCTCCAGAACGATGACCTCAGCCACGTCCACCTCCCAGCATCGCGGCGCCGATCGCGGCCACCGGAACGTCCATCTCGAGCCGCCGCATGCGCTGCGACAGCTGCAGCGACGCGAGGAACGGGCTCGTGGCCGCCCACGCGTCGAGGATGCGGGTCGCGCCCGCCATGAGGTCCTCTCCCCAGGCCGTCATGCCGCCGCCGACGACGACCTCGTCGACGTCGAGCGTGAGGACCAGGACCCGCACGCACGAGGCGAGCCCGTAGTAGGCGCGGTCGCAGATCTCCCGCGCCCGGGCGTCGCCCGCCTCGGCCGCCGCGACCACGTCGCGGCCGCTCGTGCCCTCGACGCCCCACTGGAGCATGAGGCCCGAACCGGAGGCGTAGGTCTCGAGGCCGCCGGGCAGCCCGTCCGAGCCGACGGGCCCGGCGGGGTCGACGGAGATGTGCCCGATCTCGCCGGCCGCGCCGCGCGCACCGCGCCACACCCGGCCGCCGAGCACGAGCCCCGCCGCGAGGCCGGTGCCGAGGTTGAGGTACGCCATCGAGCGGTGCGCGCCGTCGCCGGCGAGCACCCACGCGCCGAGCGCGGCCACGTTGACGTCGTTGTCGACCTCGGGGCGCGTGCCCCAGCCGGCGGCGAACTCCGCCGCGAGGTCGACCCGGTCGACGCCGAGGTTGAGGGCGTGGGACACCACGCCGTCGACCACGGTGCCCGGGGTGCCGATGCCGACCGTCACCTCGTCCGGGCGCACGCCGGCCTGCTCGCACGCGATCCGCGACGCCTCGAGCGCGGCCGCCACGACCGCGTCGCCGCCCTGGCCCGACGGGAGGCGGTGGCGGGACCGGACGACGCCGGCGGCGTCGACGACCACGGCATCGGTCTTGGTGCCACCGATGTCGATTCCCAGATGCATGTCAGTGTCCGATCAGCTCGAGGAGCGCGTCGCCTACCAGGCGCGACGCTCCGTAGGTGGCGACATCGGCGGCCACGTCGCCGGGCCAGCCCATGTCTACCACCACGGTGTCCCCCCGTCCGCGCACCGCGTCGATCGCGGCCAGGGCCCACGGGTGGCGGTGGTTGTCCTTGCCCACGACGACCGCGAGGGCACCGTCGGGCACGGCGGCCGCGAACGATGCGGGGTCGTCGTGCGGCCCCAGCGTCGCCGCGGCCTCCACCCCGGCCGCGAAGGGACCCCACGGCGCGTTGCCGACGGCCACGTTCGCGGCGGGCTCGAGGCGCAACCACACCCGCGGCCGGTCCGCGGCGAGCGCGGCGGCGGCCGCGTCCGAGACCTCGAAGGTGGCGCGCACGGCGGCGGCCCCCACGATCTCCGGGACGGCGGACGATGCGGCGGCCCGGCGCTCGGCGTGGGCCCGCCCCAGCGCGGCGCACCGCTCCGAGGCCTCGATCACGCGGGCCTCGTCGAGGGAGCCGTCCGCGACGGCGGCCTCGATCGCGGAGGCGATCTCGCCGATCTCCTCGTCGGGGTTGACCGAGCCGAGGCACAGCAGGTCGGCGCCCGCCGCGAGCGCGAGGACCGCGGCGGCCGGGATGCCCCGGCCCTCGCACGCGCCCTTCATGTCGAGCGCGTCGGTGACGATGACGCCGTCGAAGCCGAGGCCCGCCCGCAGCAGCCCCTGGAGGATCGGCCGCGAGAACGTCGCGGGCAGCTCGGGGTCGAGCGCGGGCACCATGATGTGCGACGTCATGACGGTCGCGACGCCCGCGTCGAGCGACGCCACGAACGGCGGCAGGTCGCGGGCGTGGAGCGTCTCCGCGTCCGCCTCGACCGTCGGCAGGTCGAGGTGCGAGTCCTTGGCCGTGTCGCCGTGCCCGGGGAAGTGCTTCGCGCACGCCGACACGCCCTGCGCCTGGACGCCGGCGACCCAGGCCGCCGAGTGACGGGACACGAGCGCGGGGTCCGTGCCGAAGCTGCGGATGCCGATGACGGGGTTGCGGGGGTCCGCGTTGACGTCGACGTCCGGGGCCAGGGTGAGGTCCACGCCCGCCGCGGCGAGCTCCGCGCCCACCCGGGCCGCGACGGCCTCGGTGGCCGCCGCATCGTCCATCCGTCCGAGCACCGCGTTGCCGGGGAAAGGCGAGCCGACCGCCTGGTACAGGCGCGAGACGTCGCCGCCCTCCTCGTCGATCGACACGACCGCGTGAGGGTTGGCCGCGTGGATCGCGTCGGTGAGGGCCCGCAGCTGCGCGGGCGACTCGACGTTGGCCGCGAACAGGCACACGCCGCCGAGCCCGTCGCGCAGGCGCCGCTCGAGCCAGTCCGGGAGCGTGTGCCCGACGAAGCCGGGCATGAGGGGGGCGAGCGGGTTCATCGTGGCGCTCATCCCTTGACCGCGCCGCCCACGAGGCCCTGCGCCATGCGGCCCTGGACGATCATGAAGAACACGATCACCGGGATCGCGACGAGCACGGAGCCGGCCATGACCTGGCCCCACTCGGTGACGCCGAGGTTGGAGGTCTGGGCGAAGTCGCGCAGCCACAGCGGCAGCGTGGCCTTCTGGTTCTCGGTGAGGATGATCGACGCGAGCGCGAACTCGTTCCACACCTGGACGAAGGCGAACACGCCCGACGCGACCAGGCCCGGCGCGAGCAGCGGGAACGTGACGCGACGGAAGGCGCCCATCCGGGTGCAGCCGTCGATCATGGCCGCCTCCTCGAGGTCGACGGGGACGCCCGCGACGAAGCCGCGCAGCATCCACGTCGTGAACGGCACCACCATCGCGAGGTAGATGACCGTGACGCCGATGACCGAGTTGAGGAGGTTGGCGGAGGCGAGCATCTTGTACTGCGCGATGAACATCGCCTCGGCAGGGAGCATCTGCACCACGATGATCGCGAGCACGAACGTCTTGCGGCCGCGGAAGCGGAAGCGGGCGATCGCGAGGGCCGCGAGCACCGCGTAGAGCACGCACAGCACGAGCGCGATCGCGGTGACGGTGAGCGACATGCCGAGCGCGGCGCTGAAGCTGTTGTCCGCGAGCACCTCGCGGTAGTTCTTCAGCGTGCCGTCGAGCGGCAGGAAGGTCGGGCTGAGCTTGTTGATCGTCGCCGGCGTCTGGAAGGACGTGTTGATCATCCAGTAGACCGGGAAGGCCCAGATCGCGGCGAGGACGACGGCGAGGGTGGCGCCGCCGGCGCGCAGGATGGTGCGGTTCATGACTCCTGGTCCTCCTTGATCATGTTGCGCACGTAGCCCCAGCTGATCGCGAGGGTGAGCGCCATCACGACCATGGCCGCCGCGGCCGCCATGCCGAACTGGCTCTGGCCGATGCCGAGCCCGTAGATGTAGGTGCCGAGCAGGTCGTAGCGCTCGCCCGCCGCGCCGAAGTCCTGCAGCAGCTGGATCTGCGCGAACACGCGCAGGTCCCAGATGAGCTGGAGGAGCAGCAGGATGACGAGGACGGGGCGGATGATCGGCACGATCACCATGCGCAGCGTCTGAGAGCGGCTGGCGCCGTCGAGCGACGCGGCCTCGAGGACCTCCTCGGAGACCTGGGTGAGGCCCGCGTAGACGGAGAACGCCACGAAGGGCACCGAGGCCCACGTGATGATCGTCATCGCGACGCCGAAGAAGCTGAGGGGCTCGATGAGCCAGTTGTGGCCGATGTAGTCGACGCCGGGGATGAGCGACAGCACGTAGTTGACCACGCCGTTGCGGTCGTCGATGAGCCAGTTCGCCACGGTCATCTGCGCCACGATGGGCATCGCCCAGGCCAGCAGCATCGCGACCTGGAGCACGATGCGCGACCACGCGGGGATGGCCTTCATGAGGAGCGCAAGGGCGATGCCGATGCCCATGGTGAGCAGCGCGGTGCCGGCCATGAAGGCGACCGAGCGGAGGGCGATCGTCCAGAAGACGGAGTCGGTGAAGAGGTCGAGGTAGTTCTGCAGGCCGATGAACTCGGCCGGCTGCCCGAACTGCTGGGCGAGCCCGTACTCCTTGAAGGAGTTGATGATCTGCCAGGTGACCGGGTAGCCGAGGCCGATGAGCAGCGTCGCGATCGCGGGGATCAGCAGCGCGTACGGCAGCTTCGGGCGCCGCTTGCGGTGGCGGGGCGCGGCAGGCTCCTGCCTCCCCGTCGCCTCCGGCGCCGTCACGGTGGTGGTCATGGTGTGCCTCTCGAGGGTGCTGAGGTGGTGCTGAGGTGGGTCTGGTGGGCGGGTCCGCCCATGACACGGGCCCGGGTGCGGGGTACACCCGGGCCCATGCGGGAGCGGTCGAGCCGCTCGGAAGGGACTTAGCCGTTGATCAGCTCGTCGATCTTGGCGTTGGCCTCGACGGCGAGCTTGGTGACGTCACCGCCCTCGGCGACGGCCTGGAAGAAGTCCTCCATGATGCCGGCCTCCTCGACGCTGGCCCAGCCGGCCGCGGCCGGGGTGAGCTTCGCGTTCGACGCGGCCTCGAAGGCGATCTCGTTGACGCCCTCGAACGTGGAGTTCTCGATGTAGGTGTCCGCGAAGTCGAGGTTCGCCGGGCCCATGCCGTTCTCCGCGAGCATCGTCTGGTACTCGTCCGAGAAGATGATCTCCATGAGGTCGAGCGCGCCGTCGACGTGCTGCGTCGCGGCCGAGACGCCGATGTTCGAGCCGCCGGCGAACACCGGGGCCGCACCGCCGTCGACGCCCGGGAGCGCGTAGACGCCGAAGGTCTCGGAGTTCCACACGTAGCCCTCGGTCTCCTCGTCGAAGTCGCCCAGGGTCCAGGTCGCCCAGCTCGGCGCGAGGGTCGACGACGCGGGCGTGCCCGAGAGGAAGTCGTCGTTGATGGCCGAGTAGGTGGTGGTGTCGTCGTCGGTGGGCTGCGCCACGTTGCCGGTCTCGAAGAGCTCCTGCCACTGCTCGACGCCCGCGATCGCCTCGGGGCTGTCGAGGGTGGCGTGCCACTCGGAGCCGTCGTACTCGGCGATGTCGCCGCCGTTGGCGAAGATCCACGAGATGGCCGAGCGCCAGTCGCGGCCCGCCAGGTAGGCGCCGCCGACGCCCTCGTCGAGCATCTTCTTGTTGACCTCGGTGTACTCCGCGAGGGTGGTGGGCACCTCGACGCCCGCGGCCTCGTAGATGTCCTGGCGGTAGAAGACCGCGCGCGAGCCGAAGTAGTACGGGAGGGCGTAGACCGAGTCGCCGATCGAGCCCGCCTCGACGAAGCCGGGCAGCAGCGAGTCGCCGCCGAGCTCCTCGTAGTGGTCCGTGAGGTCCATGAACGCGCCGACCGTGGTGAAGGTGGCCGCCTGGGTGTTGCCGACCTCGGCGACGTCAGGGGTGTTCTCCGAGTCGGGCAGCGCGGTGGTGAGCGACGAGATGAGGTCGCCCCAGCCGATCTGCTCGACGGTCAGCGAGCCGCCGTTGACGTCGGTGTACTCGGTCTTGAGGTACTCGATGAGCGCCTCGGGGGTGTCCGTGCCGGCGAGCCAGAGCGTGATGTCCTCGGCGGCCGCAGCGGTGTCGCTGGCGGCCGGGGAGGAGTCCGAGCCCGAGTCGGAGGCCGTCGAGCAGCCCGCGAGCGCGATGGCGCCGGCGGCCGCGAAGGCGGTCGCGCCGATCATCGTCTTCTTCATTCCAGTTCCTTCTCTTCAATGGGTTCCGTGGCGGGCTGCCACGGGTGGGGACACGAGGTCAGAAGACCCCCAGCTGGCCGGTGAGGACCATGACCGCTGCCCCGAGCACGACGATGTCGCGTCCGAGGGTGGTCATCCGTACCGCAGGACCGCCGTGCGAGTCGGCCATCGTGCGGGAGCGGATCGTCTCGGCGGCGGAGTCGAGCAGCGTGCCGTCGAGAAGATCGAGGGGGCCGGACAGGACGACCTCCCCCAGGTTGAGCGCGCCCACGACGGGCGAGATCGAGATGCCGAGCCGCTCGCCGGCCGCGGCGAGGACCGCGCGGCGCTGGGCGTCGTCGGCCGCGCCCTCGAGGCGGGCCTGGAGGCGCGGGATCGCGAGCCAGGTCTCGAGGCAGCCCGTCTTGCCGCAGGCGCAGGTCTCGCCGCCGTCGGTGCCGACGACGACGTGGCCGATCTCGCCGGAGGCCGAGTGGGCGCCGCGCACGAGGCGCCCGCCGACGACGAGGCCGGAGCCGACGCCTCGGCCGACGCGGATGAGCATCGTGTCGTCGTCCGCACCGCCGAAAGTGCGCTCGGCGAGGGCGGCCGCGTTGGCATCGTTCGCGACGAGGACCGGGAGCTCGGTGCGCTCCGCGAGGGCCGCCTGGAGCGGGACGTCCGACCAGCCGAGGTTCGGCGCGGAGAGGACGACGCCCGCATCGTCCACGATGCCGGGGCTGCCGACGCCGATGCCGAGCACGGGGGCGTTCGCGCGGGCCACGAGGCGGGTGAGGAGCTCGCCCACCGCGTCGACCGCGGCGGCGCCGGTCACGCCGGTGACGTCCATGTGCTCGCGGTGGAGCACCGTGCCGTCGAGGTCCGTGACGACGCCGCGGAAGAGGTTGTCGTACGAGAGGTCGAGCGCGACGATCGCGAAGCCCGCGCGGTTGATGTCGAGCAGCGTGGCCGGCTTGCCGGGACGGACGTCCGTGCGGATGCCCAGCTCGACGACCAGGTCGTCCGCGATGAGGTCCGCGACGAGGTCCGAGATGGTGACGCGGGTGAGGCCGACGGCGCGTGCGAGGTCCGCGCGGGACAGGCCCTCGGAGCGGTACAGCTCCTGCAGGACGAGCGCGCGGTTGTGGCTCCGCGCCCGCTCGGGGGTGACGCGGGCGCCGGCGCGCACCACGGAGGCGAAGCGCTGCTGACGCGCCGCACCCCGCTGCGCTGCGGGAGTCGTGACCTCTGAAGCCATGTTTGTTAGTAAAGAGTACTAACAATCAGTCCGCAACCCCTTGTTCACCGATCGTTACCGCTCCGTGATGTAAGCGTTCACACCGAGCGTGGCTCCGCCACCCTCGCCCGATGGGGTGCGAACTTCGAGGATCCCGGGAGCATAAGGCCTGGTTCCCGCCCGGATTCCTCGAAGTTCGTGCATGCCCGCGCGCCGCGCGCGCCGCCACCGCACACCGCCCGCACCGCACACCTCCGCACACCGCCGCGGACGCGACCGGCGTACGGAATCGACCTCGGTCCGGCGATCCAGGCACGACGCGAGACGGCCCGGATCGTGTACGGCGGTTGCGTCACGGCGCCGGCCCGCCCCAGCAAAGCCGAAGGCCCCGGGGACAACCCCGGGGCCTCCGACGAACAGCCAGAACAGCCAGAACAGCAGGACTAGATGAGACCGAGCTCCGTCACCGCGTCGCGCTCCTCGACGAGCTCCGCGACGGAGACGTCGATCTGCGACTGCGCGTACTCGTCGATCGACAGCCCCTGCACGATCTCCCACTTCCCGTCCTTCGAGACGCACGGGAACGAGGAGATGAGGCCCTCGGGCACGCCGTACGAGCCGTCCGACGGCAGCGCCACGGACGTCCACTCGCCCTCGGGGGTGCCGAGGACCCAGTCGTGCACGTGCTCGATCGCCGCGTTGGCCGCGGAGGCCGCCGACGACGCGCCGCGCGCCTCGATGATCGCCGCGCCGCGCTTGGCGACCGTGGGCACGAACGTGTCGCGCACCCACGCGTCGTCGCCGATGACCTCGGCCGCGGGACGGCCGCCGATCGTCGCGTGCGCGATGTCCGGGTACTGCTTCGCGGAGTGGTTGCCCCAGATGCTCACCTTCGACACCTCGGAGACCGGCACGCCGGCCTTCTGCGCGAGCTGCGCGAGCGCGCGGTTGTGGTCGAGGCGCATCATCGCGGTGAAGCGCTCGGCCGGCACGTCAGGCGCGTGCTTCGACGCGATGAGGGCGTTGGTGTTCGCCGGGTTGCCGACGACCAGGACGCGCACGTCGTCCGCCGCGCCGGCGTTGATCGCCGTGCCCTGCGGGCCGAAGATGCCGCCGTTGGCCGCGAGCAGGTCGCCGCGCTCCATGCCCGCGCCGCGCGGACGGGCGCCCACGAGCAGCGCCACGTTGACGCCGTCGAAGGCCGCGGTCGCGTCGTCGAAGATGTCGACGCCGTCGAGCAGCGGGAACGCGCAGTCGTCGAGCTCCATCGCCGTGCCCTCGGCCGCCTTGACGGCCTGCGGGATCTCGAGCAGGCGCAGGCACACGGGCGTGTCCGGCCCGAGCAGCTGGCCCGACGCGATGCGGAACAGCAGGGCGTAGCCGATCTGGCCGGCGGCACCCGTGACGGTGACATTGACGGGGGTGGTGCTCACGTCGTCGTGACTCCTTCGGAATGGGGGACGACGCGCCCGGCCGGGCGCGCCGACGATGGGGGCGTCGCGCCTAGGCCAGGCGCGCCGCGAGGTTGGTGTCGAGGGTCGCGAGGAACTCCTCGGTGGTCTGCCACTCCTGGTCCGGGCCGACCAGCAGCGCGAGGTCCTTGGTCATCGCGCCGGACTCGACGGTCTTGATGATGACGTCCTCGAGCGTCTCGGCGAAGCCGGTGACCTCGGGGGTCGAGTCGAGCTTGCCGCGGTGCTTGAGGCCGCCGGTCCACGCGAAGATCGACGCGATCGGGTTGGTCGACGTCGGCTTGCCCTGCTGGTGCTGGCGGTAGTGGCGCGTCACGGTGCCGTGAGCGGCCTCCGCCTCGACGGTCGAGCCGTCCGGGGTCATGAGCACGGACTTCATGAGGCCGAGCGAGCCGAAGCCCTGCGCGACGGTGTCCGACTGCACGTCGCCGTCGTAGTTCTTGCAGGCCCAGACGTAGCCGCCCTCCCACTTGAGCGCCGCGGCGACCATGTCGTCGATGAGGCGGTGCTCGTAGGTGATGCCGGCCGCGTCGAACTTGCCCTTGAACTCGGCCTCGAACACGTCGGCGAAGATGTCCTTGAAGGCGCCGTCGTACTGCTTGAGGATCGTGTTCTTGGTCGACAGGTAGACCGGGTAGCCGCGCTGCAGGCCGTAGTTGAACGAGGCGCGCGCGAAGTCCTTGATGGACTCGTTGAAGTTGTACATGCCCATGACGACGCCGCCCTCGTCGGGCATCTTCACGATCTCCATCTCGACCGGCTCGGAGCCGTCCTCGGGGGTGTACGTGAGGGTCACGGTGCCGCCGCCGGGGACCTTGTAGTCCGTGGCGCGGTACTGGTCGCCGTGCGCGTGGCGGCCGATGACGATCGGCTGCGTCCAGCCCGGCACGAGGCGCGGGATGTTGTCGATGATGATCGGCTCGCGGAACACGACGCCGCCGAGGATGTTGCGGATCGTGCCGTTGGGCGACCGCCACATCTTCTTGAGGCCGAACTCCTCGACGCGCGCCTCGTCGGGCGTGATGGTCGCGCACTTGACGCCCACGCCGTGGCGCTTGATGGCGTTCGCCGCGTCGACGGTGATCTGGTCGTCCGTCGCGTCGCGCGACTGGATGGAGAGGTCGTAGTACTCGAGGTCGACGTCGAGATACGGGTGGATGAGGCGGTCCTTGATGAACTGCCAGATGATCCGCGTCATCTCGTCGCCGTCGAGCTCGACGACCTTGCCTTCGACCTTGATCTTCGCCATGCGTCAGTCCTCACACCGTCGGGGATGGTGGCACCAGGCTAGTCCACGCGCCCGGGCCGTTCGTCACGGGTACGTCAGCGCGCATCGTCACCCCGCGCGCCCCCTCGCCTGGGGACGATGCGCGTGCGACGATGCGTCAGAGCGTGCCCGCCGCGGCGCGCCTGTGAGGAGGAACGATGAGCCAGTCGTCATTCGACCCCGCGTCCGACGCCGACGAGCCCGACGTCGTCGAGTTCACCGAGGAGATGACCGAGGAGGTGTGGGCGGAGGACACGACCGGCCCGAGCCTCGTGTCCCGCATGCTGGCGGAGCTCGCCGGCACCTTCATCCTCGTCTTCATGGGCGTGGGCGCCGCCCTGTTCTCGGGCGTGCTGGGCTGGGACGGCATCAACGTCGCGTTCGGCTTCGCGCTCGGCGTCATCATCGCCGCGCTGATCTTCGGCGGCATCTCCGGCGCGCACCTCAACCCCGCCGTCACGGTGGGCGTGTGGCTCGCGGGCCGCTTCCCCGGCCGCGACGTGGCGCCGTACGTGCTCGCGCAGCTCGTGGGCGCGACCGCCGCGGGCGGCCTCTTCTACGGACTGCGCTCGACCAACGAGCTCTACGACCAGCTCGGCACCGCGAGCGAGTTCCTCGCGACCGCCGCCAACGGCTACGCCGACTACTCCCCCACCCAGTTCGACTGGCTCGCGGGCGGCATCGTCGAGGTGATCATCGCGGCGCTGCTCGTCGCCGTGGTGCTCTCCATGACCTCGGGCCGCGCGGTGCCCGGCTTCGCGCCGTTCGGGATCGGCCTCACGGTCGGCTTCCTCGTCCTCATCGCGATCCCGTTCACCAACGGCGCGCTCAACCCGGCGCGCGCGACCGGCATCGCGCTGTTCTCGGGCACCGAGCACATCCAGCAGCTGTGGCTGTTCTGGCTCGCGCCGCTGCTGGGCGCGGCCATCACGGGCCTGCTCTTCCGCGCCTTCGGGCCCGAGGAGGACCTCGTGACGATCGAGGTCGTCGAGACCATCGAGGACTGACACCCCCGTCGATTCCCCATGACAGATGTGACGCGTGCGTCCCCACGACGGGAAGGCGCACGCGTCAGGAGCTGACCTGCGTCACTTCCCTCACATCTGTCATGGGGAATCCCCTGGCCGCTAGCCCAGCGGGGTGGTGAGGCCCAGGAACGCGAGCACCGCGGCGAGGAACGCCAGCACGCCCACGTCGATGGCGCGCCGCCGCACCTCGAAGGCGCGGCCCACGGGGGTGACGATGCGCGCGACCGCGCCCGCCGCGGCGAAGGCCGCGAGCGCGAGCACCGCGATGTCGACGCCCACGATGAGCCCCGACAGCGCGATCGCGACGACGGCCACCGTGACGCCGACCGCGAGGCCGAGCGGGGTGCGCGTCCGTTCTCCCATGCGCGTCTCCTAGTGGAAGAAGTGGCGGGTGCCGGTGTGGAACAGCGTGACGCCGGCCGCCTCGGCCGCCGCGATGACCTCGGCGTCGCGCACCGAGCCGCCGGGCGACACGATCGCGCGCACGCCGCCGTCGACGAGCACCTGGAGGCCGTCCGCGAACGGGAAGAACGCGTCGGAGGCGGCGACCGAGCCGGCCGCCCGCTCCTCGCCCGCGCGGCTCACCGCGAGGCGGCACGAGTCGACGCGGTTGACCTGGCCCATGCCGATGCCGACGGCGCCGCCGTCCTTCGCGAGCAGGATCGCGTTGGACTTCACGGCGCGGCACGCGCGCCACGCGAACTCGAGGTCCGCGAGCATCGCCTCGTCCGCCGCCGGACCGGCCACGTGCTGCCACGCGGCGGGCGCGTCGCCGGGCGCGTCGATCGCGTCGAGGTCCTGGACGAGCAGGCCGCCCGTGACGCGGCGCCACTCGGTGGACAGCGGCGCGGGATCGATCTCGAGGATGCGCAGGTTCTTCTTCTTGGTGAGGATCTCGACGGCCTCGTCCTCGTAGCCGGGGGCCACGACGACCTCGGTGAAGATCCCCGCGATCTGGCGGGCCGCATCGGCCGTCACCACGCCGTTGGACGCGATGACGCCGCCGAACGCGCTGACCGGGTCCGTCGCGTGCGCCTTGGCGTGCGCCTCGGCGATGGTGTCGGCGACCGCGATGCCGCACGGGTTCGCGTGCTTGATCACGGCGACCGCGGGGCCGGCGTGGTCGTACGCGGCGCGCACCGCCGCATCGGCGTCCACGTAGTTGTTGAACGACATCTCCTTGCCGTGGAGCTGGCGCGCGCCGGCGATGCCGGTGCCCGAGCCGTCGGTGTAGAGCGCGGCGGCCTGGTGCGGGTTCTCGCCGTAGCGGAGCTCCGCCTGGCGGGCGAACGATGCGCCCATCCAGCCGGCGAGGCCGGTGCCGTCGTCGTCGGGCGCCTGGGTCTCGCCCATCCAGGTGGCGACCTGGACGTCGTAGTCGGCGGTGTGGCGGAAGGCCTTCGCGGCGAGACGGGTGCGGTCGGCGAGCGTGAAGCCGCCGTGGCCGACGGCGTTGGCGACGCCCTCGTAGTCCTCGGGGTCGACGACGACCGCGACGCTCGCGTGGTTCTTGGCGGCGGCGCGCACCATCGACGGTCCGCCGATGTCGATCTGCTCGACGATCGCGTCGGGGGCGGCGCCCGACGCGACGGTCGCGGCGAACGGGTAGAGGTTGACCACCACGAGGTCGAACGGCTCGATGCCGAGCTCGTCGAGCTGGCGCACGTGGTCGTCGAGGCGGCGGTCCGCGAGGATGCCCGCGTGGACGCGCGGGTGCAGCGTCTTGACGCGCCCGTCGAGGCACTCGGGGAAGCCGGTGAGCTCCTCGACCGGGGTGACGGGCACGCCCGCGGCGGCGATGCGCTGCGCGGTCGAGCCGGTGGAGACGATCTGCACACCCTCGTGGGTGAGCGCCATCGCCAGCTCGTCGATGCCGGTCTTGTCGTAGACGGAGATGAGGGCGCGGCGCACGGCCTGACGCTCGGTCATTGTTCCTCCTGGGCTCCGATGCGGACGGAGCGCCCTGTCACGGTCCAGCCCTCGCGCGCCATGCGGCCGAGCGTGCGGACGACGAGCCCGCGCTCGACCTCCTTGATGCGCTCGTGGAGGGTGGCCTCGGTGTCGTCGTCGTGGACCTCGACCGCCGCCTGCGCGACGATGGGCCCGGTGTCCACGCCGTGGTCGACGACGATGACGGTGCAGCCCGTCACCTTCGCTCCCCCGGCGAGGGCGTCCCTCACCCCGTGCGCGCCGGGATAGGCGGGCAGCAGGGCGGGGTGCGTGTTGAGGATGCGGCCTCCGAAGCGCGCGAGCGAGGGCTCGCCGAGCAGCCGCATGAAGCCCGCGAGCAGCACGAGCTCGGGGTCGAAGGTGGCGATCGTGCGGGCGACGGCCTCGTCCCACAGGACGCGGGACTCGAAGTCCTCGAGGCGCACCACGGCGGTGGGGATGCCATGCTCGCGGGCGATCTCGAGCGCGCCGGCGCCGTCCTTGTCGGTGACCAGACCGACGACGCGGGCGCCGTACGCGTCGTCGCGCGCGGCCTCGAGCACGGCGCGCATCGTGGACCCTGTCCCGGAGGCGAGCACGACGACACGCCGGGGACGGGGTGCGTTTGTCACAGCGTCGAGCCTATCGGCATGCTGGGGGTCACACCGACCGAGGGAGCCGCATGACGCCCACCCCCGACGCCGCGCCCGAGGTGGGTGCCGGCGCTCGCCGAGCCGTGCGGTGGAGCCTCGCGCTCCTCGCCGCGATGCTGCTCGTGCCGATGCTCGGGCCCACGTGGGGGCTGTCCGCGCTCGTGCTCGCCCCGGCGGGCGCGGCGGCCATGATCACCGCGCTCGTGATGCTGCGCGGCACGCGGCTGCCGATGCTCAAGGTCATGCTCGGGATCGGCATCGGCGCGTCGGGCGTCGCGCTGCTCTACGGCTTCGGGCTCGTCATCCTGCACGACCAGGTGCAGGCGCTCGTCGACTGTCAGAACAACGCGATCACCAACACCGCGCGCCAGGTCTGCCTCGACGAGTACGAGCAGTCCTACCTCGACCTGCTCGAGGAGTGGGGCCTCACCGTGCCCGGCCAGCTGGTTCCCTGACGGGTTCCGCCGCCGGCGCCGGCGCATCGTCCCGGCCGACGCTCCCCCGCACCCAGCGCCAGCCCGCGGCGAGCGCCCACACGGCGCCGTAGCCGGCGACCACGAGCGCGGTGCCGATGAGCGTGACCGGCACGATCTCGGCGCCCATCTGCTCGAGGCGTCCGGGGCCGGCGGACCCGCGCGAGGCGGCGGTGAGCGCGGCGAGGCCCGCGGCGACCACCGCGATCGCGACGCCGGCCGCGCGCGCGGCGGCCCAGTCGAGGCCGATGCGGCGGCTCAGGGCCGCGCGGGCGAGCGCCGCGAGCGCCACGACGACCAGCGGCGCCCAGGTCCACCATCCGCCCGACCCCGAGGGCAGCGCGCCCAGCAGCGGCAGCTGCGGCAGCGCGTCGGCGGTGAGGGTGTCCGGGGCGTACAGCGAGCCGGTGCCGACGACGAAGCCCGGTCCCACGAGCCACGCGACCATCCAGCACACCATGGTCGGCACGTAGAGCGTCTCGGCGATCGCGAGCGAGCCCGCGCCGAGCGGGTCCATGCGCAGCTCCGACGCGATCGTCGCGATGCGGTCCATCCCGAGCACCGCCCACGCGCCGCCGACCGCGGAGGCCGCGGCGACGATGAGCGCGACCGTGCCGAGGCCCAGGCGCAGGCCCGCGCGCACCTCGGAGGGCACGCGGTCGAGCAGGTGCAGGCGGGCGCCGTACGCGCGCCAGATGCCGGTCGCGACGGCGGGCGCCGCGATGAGCGCACCCACGAGCGCGGCGCGCAGCGCGCCGGCCTCGCGCGATCCGTCGGGGCTGCCGAGCCAGCCGATGAGCGCCGCGCCGCCCGCGAACGTGGCGACGCCGATCCCCCAGCTGGCCCAGGTCTTCACCGCGAAACGGCGCGCGACGGCGGCGAGGATCGCGGCGCTGACGAGGGGCATGCCGAGCGGGATGAGGCTGATGGTCGCGCCGCCGAACGCGACGGGGACGCCGTGCCCGAGCAGCCACACGCTCGTCGCGACGGTCGCGGCACCCGGCCAGTCGACGGCCGCGGAGCCGTCGAGGCTGGGTGCGCCCGCGACGGCCGCGAGCGCGGGGGCGAGCACGACGAGGTACGACAGCAGCACGGCCTGGCCTCCCGTGAGCAGGCCGCCCGCCCAGCCGGGCAGGGCCGCGCGGAGGCGGTCGAGGCGCGCGGGTCGGGGGGCGTCGGCGGGCATGGCATCCATGGTCGCCCGGAGCGGCGCCGATGCCCGGGACCGCCACGCCCCGGCCTCACCCGCCTCCCGCCGACAGTCCGCACGGAAACGGTCGCCCGCCGCCGGCGTGGCGCGCCGATGCGAGGGCCGTCGTCCGGCGTGTCGCGGCGAGATCCGTGCGCGCTGTCGGGGAGACGGAAGCGGGGCCCGGGCGCTCGCGCACCCGGGCCCCGCATCGTCCGTCCTGGATCAGGAGCCGGTGAGGATCTCCCGCATGAGGCGCGCGGTCTCGGAGGGCGTGGTGCCCACCTTGACGCCGGCGGCCTCGAGGGCCTCCTTCTTGGCCATCGCGGTGCCCACGGAGCCGGAGACGATGGCGCCGGCGTGGCCCATGGTCTTGCCCTCGGGCGCCTCGAAGCCGGCCACGTAGCCGACGACCGGCTTGGTGACGTGCTCCTGGATGTACGCCGCGGCGCGCTCCTCGGCGTCGCCGCCGATCTCGCCGATCATGACGATCGCCGCCGTGTCGGGGTCGTTCTCGAAGGCCTCGAGGCAGTCGATGTGCGTGGTGCCGACGATCGGGTCGCCGCCGATGCCCACGCACGTGGAGAAGCCCAGGTCGCGCAGCTCGAACATCATCTGGTAGGTCAGGGTGCCCGACTTCGACACGAGGCCGATCTTGCCGGGGCCCGTGATGTTGGCCGGGGTGATGCCGACGTTCGAGGCGCCGGGGGTGATGAGGCCCGGGCAGTTGGGGCCGATGAGGCGCGTGCCCTTCGACTGCGCGTAGGCGAAGAACTCGGCCGTGTCGGCGACCGGGACGCCCTCGGTGATGATGACCACGAGCGGCATGCCCGCGTCGACGGCCTCCATGACGGCGGCCTTGGTGAACGGCGGCGGCACGAAGAGCACCGACACGTCGGCGCCGGTGGCCTCCATCGCCTCGGCGACGGTGCCGTAGACGGGCACGAGGACGTCGCCGGGGAACTCGACCTCGGCTCCGGCCTTGCGCGGGTTGACGCCGCCCACGACGGTGGTGCCGGACGCGAGCATGCGCTGGGTGTGCTTCATGCCCTCGGACCCGGTCATGCCCTGGACGATGACCTTGGACTCTGCGGTGAGGAAGATGGCCATGGGTGTCTCCTTACTCGGCCGCGGCGGCGAGCTCGGCGGCCTTGGCCGCGGCGCCGTCCATGGTCTCGACGATGGTCACGAGCGGGTGGGCGGCGTGCGCGAGGATCGCGCGGCCGTCCTCGACGGCGTTGCCGTCGAGGCGCACGACGAGAGGCTTGGTCGCCTTGTCGCCCAGCGACTCGAGCGCGCCGACGATGCCGTCCGCGACGGCGACGCACGAGGTGATGCCGCCGAACACGTTGACGAACACGCTCTTGACCTGCGGGTCGTGGAGGATGACGTCGAGGCCGTTCGCCATGACCTCGGCCGAGGCGCCGCCGCCGATGTCGAGGAAGTTCGCGGGCTTCTGGCCGCCGAACTGCTCGCCCGCGTACGCGACGACGTCGAGCGTGGACATCACGAGGCCCGCGCCGTTGCCGATGATGCCGACGGAGCCGTCGAGCTTCACGTAGTTGAGGTTCATGTGCTTGGCCTTGGCCTCGAGCGGGTCCGCCGCGGCCTTGTCCTCGAGCGCGGCGTGGTCCGGGTGGCGGAACGCGGCGTTCTCGTCGATCGTGACCTTGCCGTCCAGCGCGATGATCGAGCCGTCCTCGGTGCGCACCAGCGGGTTGACCTCGACCAGCGTCGCGTCCTCGTCCTTGTAGACGAGCCACAGCTTCTCGATCGCGTCGATGACGGCCTCGCGCAGCTCCGCGGGGAAGCCGGCGGTGTCGACGATCTCCTCGGCCTTGGCGCGGTCGATGCCGACGATCGGGTCGACGGCGACCCTCGCGAGGGCGTCGGGCCGCTCGACGGCGAGCTGCTCGATCTCCATGCCGCCCTCGACGGAGCACATCGCCAGGTAGCGGCGCTCGGCGCGGTCCAGCAGCACGGAGAAGTAGAACTCCTCGGCGATCGCGGCGCCGGCGGCGATCATCACCTTGTGGACGGTGTGCCCCTTGATGTCCATGCCGAGGATCGCCTCGGCGTGCGCCTCGGCCTCCTCGGGCGTCTTGGCGACCTTGACGCCGCCCGCCTTGCCTCGCCCGCCTACTTTGACCTGAGCCTTGACGACGACGACGCCGCCCAGCTGCTCGGCCGCGGCGCGTGCCTCGGCGGGGGTCTCGGCGACGATGCCGGGGAGCACGGGTACGCCGTGCTTCTCGAACATGTCGCGCGCCTGGTACTCGTACAGGTCCATGCACTGTCCTCACGCGAGAGTGCGCGCCCTCGTCGGCGCGCGGGTCCGATGGTGCAGGGCTCAGCCTACCCACGCCGTCCGCGTCGGCGGGACCATCGTCCCGGGAGAGCGCTCCCGGGACGCGTCAGCGCCGGTCGGACGTCTCACCAGGCAGGACGAAGCCGCTCTCGTACGCCACGATGACCGCCTGGGTGCGGTCGCGCACGCCGAGCTTCATGAGGATCGACGCGACGTGCGACTTCACCGTCTCGACCGAGACGAACAGCTCGGCGGCGATCTCGCCGTTGGAGCGGCCGCGCGCGAGGGCCCGCAGCACGTCCTCCTCGCGCTCCGACAGCTCGGGCAGCCGCTCGGCCCCGCGGGTCGCGAAGCGCTCGATGACCGCGCGGGTCGAAGCGGGGAACAGCAGCGACTCGCCCGACGCGACCACGCGGATCGACTCGAGGAGCTCGGCGGGCGGGACGCGCTTGAGCACGAAGCCGGAGGCCCCGGCTCGCATCGCCTCGAACACGTACTCGTCGACCTCGAAGGTGGTGAGCACGAGCACCCGCGTCGCCGAGCCCGACGCGACGATCTCGCGCGTCGCGGCCAGCCCGTCGACGCCGGGCATCCGCACGTCCATGAGCATGACGTCCGGCCGCTCCCGCGCCGCGAGCGCCACCGCCGCGGCGCCGTCGCCGGCCTCGCCGACCACGTCCCAGCCGTCCTCGGAGCTCACGATCGCGCGCAGCCCCATGCGCACCAACGGGTCGTCGTCGACGATCGCCACCCTCATGCACGCACCTCCTCACGGAGATCGTCCCACGCGGAGCCCGACGCGGCGGGGCTCACCTGCGCGGCGAGGGGAAGCAGCGCGCGCACGCGGTAGCCGCCGTCGGCCGTCGGGCCGATCGCGGTGCGCCCCCCGAGCAGCGTGACGCGGTCGCGCATGCCGGCGACGCCGCGGCTGGGGCGGGGGGACGATGCGACGGGCGAGGAGGTGCGGACGCCGGCCGCGCGCGCCGGCCCGTTGGCGACGTCGATGCCCAGCGCATCGTCCTCGCGCACGACGCGCACCGTCACCGGGGCGCCCGGCGCGTGCCGGGCCGCGTTCGTGAGCGCCTCGCGGACGATCCCGAAGGCCGCGCGCCCGATCGCGGGCGGCACCGGCGAGGTGTCGACCTCGGCGTCGACCGCGATGCCGGCGTCGCGCGAGGCGTCGACGAGCGCGGGGACGTCGTCGAGGCCGGGCAGCGGGGCGCGCTCGACGTGGTCGTCGCCGCGCAGCGTCGCGATGATCCGGTCGAGCTCCCCCATCGCGGCCCGCCCGCGCTCCTCGATGTTGCGCAGCGCTTGCCGCGCGAACTCGGGGTCGCTGTCGAAGACGTGTGCGCCGGCGCCCGCCTGGACGATGTTCATGGTGATCATGTGGCCGATGCTGTCGTGCAGCTCCTGGTCGATGCGGACCTGCTCCTCGGCGAGCTCGGCGCGCGCGGTGGCCGCCTCGGCGATCTCGCGGTCGCACGGCCCCAGCGCCCAGCGGGCGAGGATCCGGTGGAGCTCGGCGGTGCCGCGCACGATCCACGCGGGCATGGGCACGACGAGCACGATGAGGGGCGTGCCCATCGCGACCCAGAACGCGACGGTGTCGACCACGTCGGCCGCGGCCGGGTCGGTGCCGTAGTCGGCGACGTCGATCACGCCGACGAGGTGGAGAACGGACCACGCGACGGCGGCGAGCAGCGAGACGGGGACGACGGCGGCGACGACCGCGAGCGCGAAGCCGACCGGCCCGAGGACGATGCGCACGACGATCCACGCGAACGTGCGCCACGACGACTGGTCGTGGAACGGCGCGAGCGCGCGGCGGACGCGGCCCGCGTGCGGGGGGACGCGCAGCGGTGCCGGCGCACGGACCTCGGCATGGAGCACGCCGTTCGCCATGCCACGCTCCCACGACCCGAGCGGGCGCATCGACGCCTGCACCGCGACGAGGATGATCACGCCGACCCACACGACCGCGAGGCCGATGCCGAGCGCGTACCCGGTGACGGCGTACACGAAGAGCGCGATCGACACGGGCAGGCCGAGCAGGAGGTAGAGCACCGCGCTCCAGGTGCGTGCCTCCCAGGTGGCGGCGAGGTAGCCGCGGATGAGGTCCATGAGCCCATCGTGCCGCGCCGGTCCTCCTCGCGGCCTCGCCCGCCCGGAGGGTTCCCCTCCCTCGCGCGGGGGAAGCTCCCGGCGCGCTCCCCCATCGGGACGAGCGCACGTTCCCCCTCGAGGCGTGCCCGAATCGTCCCTGAGCGGGCTGAGCGCAGGGGGGACGCCTGCCTAGCGTCGAATCAGCCGGGCATCCGGCCTCATCTGGGAGGAATCATGAACCTAGGCATCACCGGGCGCATCGCCCGCACCGCGGCCGCCCGGCCGTGGGTCACCATCTCCGCCTGGCTCGTCGCGGTCGTCGCGGCGGTCCTCGCGGCCGGGGCGCTCGGAGACGCCCTCACGCAGGACGACCGGCTGCTCGTCACCACGGACTCCGAGCGCGCCGCCGCGATCGACGAGCGCCTGCGCGGGTCGGACGATGCGACGGTGGCCGAGACCGTCGTGGTCACCGCGACCGACGCGCGCTTCGGCGACGCCGAGTTCACCGCCGTGATCGACGACCTGGTCGCCGGCCTCGGGTCCGCGCCCGGCGTCCTCGAGGTCGCCGCCCCGACCGCGGAGCAGCCCGCCCCGGTCGCCGCGGACGGCCGCTCGGCGCTCGTCACCGCGACCGTCGACCCGGGCGACGACTCGGCGCCCGTGGCCCAGGCCATCCAGGAGGCCACCGATGCGGCGACCGTCGACGGCTTCGCGCTGTACAACGTGGGCGACGCCACCACCGAGCTCGCGTTCGGCGACCTCGCGGAGGACACGCTCGCGCGCGGCGAGATGATCGGCATCGCGGTCGCGCTCGTCATCCTCGTCGTGGTCTTCGGCGCGCTCGTCGCCGCGGGCCTGCCGCTGCTCGTGGCGGTGGTGTCGATCGTGACCGCGGTGGGAGCCACCGCGATCATCGGTCAGGCCTTCGAGCTGTCGTTCTTCATCGTCAACATGATCACGATGATGGGCCTCGCGCTCGGCATCGACTACAGCCTCGTCGCGGTTCAGCGCTTCCGCGAGGAGCTCGCGCACGGGCGCACCGTCAAGGACGCCGTCGCGATCACCGGCTCGACCGCCAACCGCGCGGTGCTGTTCTCGGGCGTGACCGTGCTCATCTCGCTGCTCGGCCTGCTCGTTGTCCCGTCGACGATCATGCGGTCGCTCGGCACGGGCGCGATCCTCGTCGCGATCATGTCGATCGTGTCGGCTCTCACGCTGCTGCCGGCGGTGCTGCGCCTGCTCGGGCACCGCGTCAACCGCGGCCGCGTCCCCACCGCGCACCCCGGTCGCGAGCCGCGTACGTGGACCGCGATCGCCCGCACGGTGACCGCGCGTCCCGCGGTGTCGGCCGTCGCCGGCCTGGCGCTGCTGGTGGCGCTCGCGCTGCCGATGCTGTCGATCCGCCTGGCCTTCCCCGGCCTCGAGTCGCTGCCGGCCGACAACGAGCTCCGCCAGGGCGTCGAGGTCCTCGTCGACGACTACGGCCTCGGCCAGTCCTCGACCGTGATCGCGATCGAGGACGCGGGCGGCTCGCGCGGCGCGGTCGCGGACCTCGCGGCCGCCGTCGAGTCCGACCCCGCCTACGCCGAGACGACCGTCGACTGGCGCGGCGGCACCGCGTTCATCGACACCCGTGACGTCTACGACGCGGCCGACCCTGCCGCCGCGGACGCGCTCCACCGGCTGCGCGACGACCTCGTGCCGGCCGCGCTCGACGGGACCGACGCCGCGGCGTACGTGGGCGGCGGCCAGGCCGACGCCGTCGACTTCACCTCGGTGATCGTCGACCACACCCCGCTGGTGATCGCGATGGTGCTGGGCGCGAGCTTCCTGCTCCTGCTCGTCGTGTTCCGGTCGCTGGCCATCCCGCTCACCGCGATCGCGCTCAACGTGATCTCCGCGGCGGCGGCGTTCGGCCTGCTGGTCGGGGTGTTCCAGCTCGGGTGGGGCGCGGACCTGCTGGGCTTCGCGCAGGTCGACGCGATCGCCCCGTGGATCCCGCTGTTCCTGTTCGCGGTGCTCTTCGGGCTGTCGATGGACTACCACGTGTTCCTCATCAGCCGCATCAAGGAGCGTCACGACGCGACCGGCGACACCCGCGACGCGGTGGTGTTCGGGCTGTCCCGCACCGGCTCGCTCATCACCGGCGCGGCGCTCATCATGGTCGCGGTGTTCCTCGGCTTCGCGCTGGGCGACCTCGCGGAGTTCCAGCAGATGGGCTTCGGCCTCGCCGCCGCGGTCATCATCGACGCGACGATCGTGCGCACCATCCTCGTGCCGTCGCTCATGACGCTGCTGGGCCGGCACAACTGGACCGTGCCGTCGTGGCTCGGCTGGCTGCCGCGGCTGTCCGTCGAGGGCGAGGCGCCCGAGGCGCCCCGCGAGAAGGAGCTGGTGCGCGTGTGAGCCTCCCGCACACGACGATGCCCCGGCCGCCTCAGGCGACCGGGGCATCGTGCCGCGTGGATCAGCCCACGCCGAAGCGGTTCGCCGTCTCCTTGATGGACCGCGCGGAGGCCTCGAGGAGGGCCTTCTCCTCGTCGTCCATCGGGGTGGCGGCCTGGTGCTCGATGCCGTTGCGGCCGATGACGGCGGGCAGCGACATGCACACCTCGCCGACGTTGGGGTAGTCGATGAGGGTGGACACCGGCATGATCCGGCGCTGGTCGCCCAGCACGGCCTCGACGATGCGCGCACCCGCGGCGCCGACAGCGTAGTTCGTCGCACCCTTGCCCTCGATGATCGTGTACGCCGAGCGCATGACGTCGTGGTGGATGCGCTCGCGCACCTCCTGCGTCATGACGACCTCGCCGTCGCGGCCGCGCCAGTCGAGCAGCGGCTGGCCGCCGATGGTCGCCGAGGACCACAGCGCGACCTCGGAGTCGCCGTGCTCGCCCGCGATGTACGCGTGGACGTTGCCGACCGCGATGTCGCAGTACGCGGCGATCTGGTGGCGCAGGCGCGAGGTGTCGAGCGCGGTGCCCGAGCCGAACATCCGCGACGGGTCCATGCCCGACTTCTTGATCGCGGCATAGGTCACCACGTCGACCGGGTTGGTGACGAGGATGTAGATGGCGTCGGGCGCGGCCTCGAGCAGCGGCGGCAGCACCTTGTCCATGAGCCCGATGGTGGCGCCCGCGAGGTCCATGCGGCTCTGGCCCGGCTGCTGCTTCGCGCCGGCGGTGATGACCACGACGTCCGAGCCCTCGACCACGCTCACGTCGTCCGAGCCGAGCACCGTCGCCTCGGGCATGAACTGGATGCCCTGCGCGAGGTCGAGCGCCTCCGCCTCGACCTTCGCCTTGTTGATGTCGTACAGCGCGACCGTGCGCGCGAACCCGCGCATCAGGCCTGCGTACGCGAGGGTCGCCCCCACCGCGCCTGCGCCCACGATCGACACCTTCGAGGTCTTCGCCTCCATGCCACCCTCCCTGAGATCGGTCCAGGACGAGCCTAGTCGGGAGGGACGATGCGCGGGTGGCGGACATCGGGCGCGCGACGCCGCGTCGGGGTGGGCTCAGGTCGCGGGCTGGAGGCACACGCGCTGCGGGAGGTCGCCTGCCGGCGCCGGCGCGTCCGAGCCGCCGGCGGCGCCTCGCACGACCTGCACCTCTCCGGCCACGTCGAGATCGACGCAACCGCTCCGATCGGCATGGAGCTCGCCGGGGAGCAGCGAGTCGGAGAGCGAGATGCCGGCCGAGGGTTCGTCCGTGGCGAGCGTGAACCGCACCGCGTCGCCGCCGCAGCCGACCACGTGATCCGCGGCCGGGAGCAGCGGGTCGTCGTCGACGTCCTCGGGCCAGTCGGCGCAGTCGGAGGCCCCCATGAGCACGTAGGCGCCGATGCGGACCAGCTCGCCCTCGGTCGGCTCGCAGCCGGCCGGCGCGGCCGCGGCGATCTCGACCGGGTCGGCGAGCGACGTGTCGGCCCAGAGCCGCCACGGCAGCGCGGAGATCACCGGGCGAACCTCGCGCCCCGTGAGCGTCGCGTCGACCGCGACGGTCACGCAGGCACCCAGCTCGGGCGAGTCGAAGGTCCACGTGCCGGTCACGGGCGCCTCGGCCGCCTCGGCCGCCGGGAGCAGCGGAACCGTCACCAAGGCGGTCACGAGCGCGACGGCCACGCCGCCGACAAGCCACCACCGCATCGTGCCCCCCATCGATACCTGGGGTAACGCTAGCGGTGCGGGCTAGAGCTTGTCGAGGTTGTTGAAGCGCAGGACGAGGCGCTTGACGTCGCCGCCGAAGTCGACCTTGACGACCGCGTTGCGGCCCACGCCCTCCGTGCCGACGACCTTGCCCATGCCGTGCTTGTCGTGCAGGACGCGCTCGCCCACCTCGAAGCCGATGTCGCCCGAGGCCACGCCCGGCGGGCTCGGCGGCACGCGGCGGGTCTTGACCGCTCCGGCGCGCGCGTACGAGTTGCCGTCCTCCCGGTCCTGGCTGCCGCCGTAGCCCATGCCGGACCACGCGCCCGAGCGGGACGAGCCGCGGTCGGACCGCTCACGCAGCGCCGACATCGTCACCGCGGCGCGCGTCCACTCCATGAGCTCGGCCGGGATCTCCTCGACGAAGCGGCTCGCGCCGAAGTACTGCGGCGCGCCCCAGCTCGAGCGGGCCTCGGCGCGCGTGAGGTAGAGCCGCTCGCGCGCGCGGGTGAGGCCCACGTACGCGAGGCGCCGCTCCTCCTCCATGTCCTTGGTGTCGCCCGACTCGATCGACCGCATGTGCGGGAAGGTGCCGTCCTCCATGCCGGTGAGGAACACCACGGGGAACTCGAGGCCCTTCGCGGTGTGGAGGGTCATCATCGTGACGACGCCGCCGGTGCCGTCGGCGTCGGGGACCTGGTCCGCGTCCGCGACGAGCGCGACCTTCTCGAGGAAGTCCGCGAGGGTGCCCTCGGGGTTGTCCTCGGAGAACTCGCGGCCCACCGCGACGAGCTCCATGATGTTCTCGATGCGGCTCGCGTCCTGCGGGTCCTCGCTCCTGCGCAGGCTCGCGAGCAGGCCCGAGCGGTCCGCGATCGCGTCGAGCACGCCCGCCGGGCCGTTGTCCTTCGCGAGCGCGCGCAGGTCGTCCATGAGCCGGACGAAGTCCGTGATGGCGCGCTCCGAGCGGGCCTGGAGGCCCGCATCGTCCAGGCGGCGCAGCGCCTTGCCGAAGCTGACGTCCTCGCCCGCCGCGACCAGGGTGCGGCGCACGCCCTCGACGGACTCGACGGCGGTGTCGCCGATGCCGCGCTTGGGCTCGTTGATGATGCGGCGGGTCGCGATGTCGTCGTCCTCGTTCACTACGGCGGCGAGGTACGCGAGCATGTCCTTGATCTCCTTGCGCTCGTAGAAGCGCGTGCCGCCGACCACCTTGTAGGGGATCTCGGCGCGGATGAAGCGCTCCTCGACGGCGCGGGACTGCGCGTTGGCGCGGTACATGATCGCGATGTCGGTCGGCTCGACGCCGTCCTCGGCCATCAGCCGCTTGATCTCCTCGGCGATGTACTGCGCCTCGCCCTGCTCGGTGTCGGCGGCGTAGCCCTTGATCTTCTCGCCGGCGCCCGAGTCGGTCCACAGGTTCTTGGGCCTGCGGTCGGAGTTGTTCTGGATGACCGTGTTCGCGGCGGTGAGGATGTTCTGCGTCGAGCGGTAGTTCTGCTCGAGGCGCACGATGTGCGCGTTCGGGTAGTCCTTCTCGAACTCCATGATGTTGCGGATGGTCGCGCCGCGGAAGGCGTAGATCGACTGGTCCGCGTCGCCCACGACGGTGAGCTCGCCCGGGGGCAGCGACGCGTCGTCGGCCGGGCCGACGAGCTCGCGCACCAGCACGTACTGCGCGTGGTTGGTGTCCTGGTACTCGTCGACCAGGATGTGGCGGAACCGCTCGCGGTAGGCGCGCGCGACCTGCGGGTGCTCCTGCACCAGCTTCACGGTCTTGACGATGATGTCGTCGAAGTCGACCGCGTTCGCGGCCTCGAGGCGGCGCTGGTAGAGCGGGTACGCGGTGGCCGCGGCGTGCTCGATCGAGAACTTGCTGGCCATGGAGGCGCCGGCGAGGGCGACCTCGGGGTCGATCAGCTCGTCCTTGAACTTGCCGATGCGGCCCAGCACCGCCTTGGGCGTGAACTTCTTGGGGTCGAGGTTCAGCTCCTTCATGACGAGCTTCATGAGGTTGACCGAGTCCGACGTGTCGTAGATCGAGAAGCTGCTGCTCAGCCCCGCGAGCTCGTGGTCGCGGCGCAGGATGCGCACGCACGCGCTGTGGAACGTCGACACCCACATGCCGCGCGCCTCGGGGCCCACGATCGCCTCGACGCGCTCGCGCATCTCCGCGGCGGCCTTGTTGGTGAAGGTGATCGCGAGGATCTGGTGCGGTCGCGCGCGGCCCGCCTCGAGCAGGTGCGCGATGCGGTGGGTCAGCACGCGGGTCTTGCCGGAGCCGGCGCCGGCCATGATGAGCAGCGCCTCGCCCTCGTGGAGGACGGCCTCGGCCTGCGGCGGGTTGAGGCCCTCGACGAGGGACGATGCGCCGCGCGCGGGCCGGTTCGGGGCCGCGGCGGGCGCGTGGTGGCCCGTGAGGATGGGCGCCGGCGGGATCCAGGCGTCCTCCGGCTCGGGCTCGTAGTCGGGCTCCGGGGCCGGCTCGTGCTCCGGCTCGGGCCAGGGCTCGGGCGCGGGAGCCGCCGCCTGCGGCTCGGCGGGCGGCGTGGGCTGGGGCTCGCGGGGGACGGAGCCGTCGAGATCGAAGAGCGCATCCATGACCCGGAAAGTCTAGGCGCTGGGACCGACGCCCGGCCCCGCCTCGGTGCGGAGGTCAGGCCTTGGGCACGGTCCCGTGGGTCTCGAGCGCGATCAGCGCCTCGTCCGCGGCGGCCCGCACCTCGGCATCGGGGTCCGCGTCGCACAGCTCGAGCAGCGCGCGCCACACGCGCCGGTCGCTCACCGCGCGGCCCATGCGCGCGAGCAGCGCCTGGCAGCGCGCGTACGTGATCCGTCCCTCGACGTCCCCGTCGGCGACCAGGCAGCCCAGGTGCGGGGCGAGCGAGACGAGCATGTCGAGCGCCTCGTCGACGCCCTCGCCCTCGTCCGCGCCCGCCGCCGGCAGCGCGTCCTCGACCATGGAGGCCGGCTCCGCATCGGGCACCGGGGCGAGCGCCACGGGCGCGACCGTCTCCGCGGGCGCGGTCACCACCGGCACCTCGCCGGACTGCCGCGGCAGCGGGATCACGTCGACGTCGTCGGGCTCGGCGATGGACGGCGCGACGCGCATCGGCAGGCCCGCCGAGGTCCGCTCGAACGGCCCCTGCACGCGTGCGGAGGCCGCGACCGGCGCGGGCTGCGGGGCGGGACGCGGCGCGGGCCGGCGCTCCTGCTGGCGCGCCGACCACGACCGGGCGTTCCAGTACTCGTGGGCGCGGCTGCGGCGCGCGCGCCTGCCCACGAACCCGTCGTCCGAGGGCGCGGCGGAGCCGACCGCCGGAGCGGTCGCGCGCATCGGCCCCTCAGCCTCGTCGCCCCCCATGGGCACGAGCGTAGGTCGGCACCCTGCGGGCGCACAACCCCCCGAGTCTAGATACCAGGGATATCACCCTCAGCGGGAGCGACGGCGGCGCGACGCGCCGGAGCCTCCGCGCGCCGAGAAGGCCGCGGCGCCGCCCTTGCCGGAGGACGCGGCCGCGCCACCCTTGCCGGACGAGGCCGCGGTGCCGCGCGACGCGGGGCGCTGGGCGCGCTGCGTCGAGCCCGACGGCGCGGCCGTGCCCGAGGCGCCGCCCGAGCGCCCGCGACCGCGGCGGCGTCGACCGCCGCCCGCCTGGGGCTGGGACTGCTGCTGGCGCCGCTGCGCCGGTGCCGGCGCGGGGCCGGCCGCGCTGGGCTCGACGTGCGCGGCGACCTCGCCGACGAGGCGCGACACCTGCGGCGAGGCGGATCTGACGGACTCGGGACGGACGGTGATCCCGGCCTTGCGCAGCAGCTGCGAGGTCTCGCGGCGCTGCTCGGGCAGCACGACCGTGACGACGTCGCCCGCGGAGCCCGCACGCGCGGTGCGGCCGGAGCGGTGGAGGTACGCCTTGTGCTCGGCGGGCGGGTCGACGTGGACCACGAGCTCGACGCCGTCGACGTGCACGCCGCGCGCCGCGACGTCGGTCGCCACCAGCACGCGGACGCCCTCGCCCGCGAAGGCGGCGAGGTTCCGGTCACGCGCGTTCTGGGAGAGGTTGCCGTGCAGGTCGACCGCGGGGATGCCCGCGGCCGTGAGCTGCTTGGCGAGCTTCTTGGCCTGGTGCTTGGTGCGCGTGAAGAGGATGCGGCGCGAGGCGCCGGACGCGAGCGTGTGGATGAGGTCGCGCTTGGCGTCGACGCCGTCGGTGTGGAAGACGTGGTGCGTCATCGCCTCGACGGGGCTGTCGGCCGGGTCGACCGCGTGCGTGACCGGGTCGGACAGGAAGCGCTTCACGAGCTTGTCCACGCCGTTGTCGAGCGTCGCGGAGAACAGCAGGCGCTGGCCGCGCTGGGGCGTCGCGTTCATGATCCGGGTGACGCCGGGGAGGAAGCCCAGGTCGGCCATGTGGTCGGCCTCGTCGAGCACGGTGATCTCGACCGAGTCGAGCGACACGTGGCCCTGACCCATGAGGTCCTCGAGGCGACCGGGGCACGCGACGACGATCTCGACGCCGCGGCGCAGCGCCTGCTCCTGGCGCCGCTGGCTCACGCCGCCGAAGATCGTCGCGGTACGCATGCCGTACGCGGCCGCGAGCGGCGCGATGACCGCGTCGATCTGGGTCGCGAGCTCGCGCGTCGGGGCGAGGATGAGCGCGCGGGGGCGCCCGGGGGCGGCACGGCCGCCGCGCGCGCCGAGGCGCGCCGCGGTCGGGAGCGAGAACGCGAGGGTCTTGCCGGAGCCCGTACGGCCGCGGCCGAGCACGTCGCGGCCCGCGAGCGTGTCGGGCAGCGTGCCGACCTGGATGGGGAACGCGTGGGTCTTGCCCTCGCGCTCGAGGACGTCGGTGAGCTGGACGGGCACGCCGAGCTCGGCGAAGGTCGTGGGGGACATGCGTGTGCCTTTCGGGGCAGGGGCCGATGCGCGCGACGCCCTGGCAGGGCGAGGGGCACCGGCGATGGTGGCGAAGGCGGAGGTGTCCGCTCTCGTTCGCCGAAGAGAATCTCTACGAGCCGCGCAACCATGCGGTGCGCTGGCGAGAGGTGGAGGCAATCTGCGACGCAGGAGGACCGTGTCGGCCCTGCAAGTACCCCCAAGGGTAGCAGGGAGGAGCACAATCGCCTCATGACGGCGATCCCGGAGGGCGGCCGCGGCGAGCACCGCTGGCCCGCCGTGGCCGCGCTGCTCGTCGCGCTGGCCCTGTACCTCGCGCTGCCCTCGACGTTCCTGCCGGCCTTCCGCTACGCGGTCGTCGCGATCGGCCTCGTGCTGCTCGTTCCGCTGCTCGTGGTCAACCCGGTGAGGCTCCACGTGCAGACGGCGTGGACGCGGCGGCTGTCCGTCGCGCAGGCGCTGCTGCTCGCCGCCGCCAACCAGGTGATGCTGGTCCAGCTGCTCGTGTCGCTCACGGAGCCGAGCACCGGCTCCGGCAGCCGCGTGCTGATCTCCGCGGCGCAGGTGTGGATCACCAACGTCATCGCGTTCGCGCTCGTGCTGTGGGAGCTCGACCGCGGCGGCCCGGTGGTCCGGCGCGCGCTCGAGAGGGGCGAGGTGCCGACCGCCGACATCAGGTTCGCGCAGGACGAGGACCACGACGCGATCGACGAGGTGGCCGCCGCATCGTCCCTCCACGGCGGCTGGCGGCCACGGTTCGGCGACTACCTCTACACGTCGCTGTCGAACTCGATGGCGTTCTCCGCGACGGACTCCATCCCGCTGTCGGGGCGCGCCAAGGCGCTCATGGGCCTGCAGGCGTTCTCCGGCTTCGTGCTGCTCGCCCTGGTGATCGCGCGCGCGGTGTCGCTGTTCCAGTGAGGCCTCGCGGCAGCGACCTAGACGATCCGGCGCTGCGCCGCCCAGTGCGCGAGCTCGTGCCGGTTCGACAGCTGGAGCTTGTGCAGCACCTTGCCCACGTGCGTCTCGACGGTCTTGATGGAGATGAACAGCTTCTCCGCGACCTCGCGGTACGTGTAGCCGCGCGCGATCAGCCGCATCACCTCCTGTTCGCGCTCGGTGAGCTTGTCAAGGTCCTCGTCGGCGGCCGCGACCTCGCCGCCGGCCGCTCCGAACGCGTCGAGCACGAAGCCCGCGAGCCGCGGCGAGAACACCGCGTCCCCCGTGGCGACGCGGCGGACGGCATCGGACAGGTCGGGGCCGGAGATGGACTTGGTGACGTAGCCGCGGGCGCCCGCGCGCACGGTCGCGACGACGTCCTCGGCCGCATCCGACACGGACAGCGCGAGCACGCGCGGCGCGCCGGGCCGGTGCAGCACCTCGGCGAGCACGTCGAGCGCGCCGCCGCCGGTGCCCCCGGGCAGGTGCACGTCGAGGATCACCACCTGGGGAGCCTTGGCGCGGATCTCCGCGACGGCGGACTCGACGTCGCGGGCCTCGCCCACCACGTCGATGTCGTCGTCGAGGCTCTCGCGCACCCCCACGCGGATGACGTCGTGGTCGTCCACGATCACCACGGAAACGGTCATGGTCGGTCCTCTCGGGCGTCGGGCTGGACGGCGACCGCGACCTCGGTGCGGCCGCCAGGAGACGAGGTGATGGTCGCGGAGCCGCCGAAGCGCTCGACGCGGCCGACGATGGACTCGCGGATCCCGAGCCGCCCCTCCGGGATCGCGGCCGGGTCGAAGCCGGGGCCGCCGTCGCGGACGAACGCCTCGAACGCTGCGGGCGTCACCTCCGCGTACACGGAGTACGGCCCGGTCGCGTGGCGCGCGGCGTTCGTGGCGGCCTCGGCCACCGCGCGGACGGCGGCGTGGAGGGCGGGCGTGGTCTGCGCGTCGCCCACGGTGACGAGCTCGACCTCGACGCCGTGGCGGTCCTCGACCTCCGCGACGGCCTCCGCGAGCGCCGCCGCGACGGACTCCTGCGTGGTGCGCCGCTCCTGGTACAGGTACGAGCGCAGGTCGCGCTCCTGCGCACGGGCGAGCCGCGCGACCGCCTCGGGGTCGTCGGCGCGGGCGCGGATGAGGGTGAGGGTCTGCAGCACCGAGTCGTGGAGGTGCGCGGCGATCTCGGCGCGCTCGAACTCCCGCACCCGCTGCTCCCGCTCGACGCGGACCTGCCGGATGAGGCGCAGCCACCACGGCGCGAGCAGCAGCGCGAGGCCCGCGACGATGGTCGCGGGGATCGCGACGGCCCGCACGAGCGGGTTCCAGTCCGGGTCCGCCGCGGCGAACCACCACAGCGCGCCGACCGCGAGCCCGATCCCGGCGAGCATCCGCAGCCACGCGTCCCGCGAGAACAGCGCCACGACGTCGGGCCGGCGCGCGTCGAGCTGCACCGCGCTCTCGAGCGGGCTCCAGACGAGCACCACGCCCATGACGAACACCAGCAGCGGCAGGAGCCACCACGATAGGTGGGCCCACTCGTAGCGGTGGATGAGGAGCGTCGCCGCGATCGCGAGGAGCACCCCGCCGAGGGACGCGCGCCACCACTGCGCGGCCGGGGAGCGACGCTCCAGCGGCCGCGCGACACGGGGCGCGGGGGCGGACATGGGACCACCTTCGCACAGCGGCGGCGGCGACCGCCTCGGCCTCGGGGACGATGCGGCGGTCACCCGTGCGGGACCGAAGATCAGGGTCGAATCAGGGGGTTCCCTCATGGTGCCGCGCCTGGTCGCGGGGCGAGACTCGAAGAAGAACGGAGGCAGCCATGACCGACCAGCAGACGCCGCCCACCGAGGCGTCGTTCTTCACCAGCATCCGCCGCTGGGGCATCACCCGCGGCGACTCGCGCGTCCTCGGCGGCGTCGCGAGCGGCATCGCCGAGCGGCTCGGATGGTCGCTCGGCTGGACGCGCGTGGGCGTCGCCGCCGTCGCGCTCCTCACCCACGGGCTCGGGCTGCTCGCCTACGCCGCCGCGTGGGCGCTGCTGCCGGACCGCCAGGGCCGCATCATCGCGCAGGACTTCGGGCGCGGCATGCCGAACGTCGGCGCGCTCATCGTCATCGGCATCCTCGCCGTCATCGGCCTCATCGGCCTGAGCGACGCGGGCAGCCCGTGGGCGTGGGGCGCCGGCGGCTGGCCGGGCGACTTCGAGCTCGGCGGCCCGCTGCGTGCGATCGCGGCCGTGCTCGCGGTGCTCATCCCGCTCGCGATCGTGGGCGGCGTCATCGCGCTCATCGTCGTGCTGGCGCGTCGCGACCGCGACAGGGTCCCCGGCGCGGGCGGCTCGGCGCCGCGCCCCGACGGCACCCCGCCCGTCTACGCGGCCCCCCCGGCGTGGGCCGCGGAGCGCCAGCGTCAGCGCGCCGAGGCGGCCAGCTACGCCGCCGAGGCGGGAGCCGCGGCCGGTGCCGCCGCCACCGCCGCCGGGGCGCAGGCCGCGCGGGCAGCCGAGCAGGCGGCGCAGGAGGCGGCGCAGGCCGCGTCCCAGGCCGCCACCCAGGCGGTCCCGCAGTGGGGCCCCGCACCCGCCGGCGGCGCCCCGGTGCCGCCCGTTGCGCCCGCCGCTCCGTACGCGGCCCCTCGCCCGCCCCGGCCGCCGCGCGTGCCGGGTCCCGGCGTCGCGTTCTGGCTCCTCACGCTCGCGTGGCTGGTGCTGTCCGGCGCCGGCACCGCGTGGGCGACGTGGCAGGACCGGATCGTCGTGCACCCGCTCATCGCGTGGTTCGCGCTCTTCGTCACGGGCCTGGGCGTCATCCTCATGCTCGTCGCGCTGACCGGCCGCCGGCTCGGCTTCCTCGCCTTCCTGTCCGCGCTGCTGCTCGTGCCGGTGACGGCGATGATCGTCGAGGCCGACGAGATCCGCGACGGCTGGGCCGACCGCTACTTCCCCGAGGTCCACGTCGAGCGCGACGGCGACCAGGTGACGCGCATCGAGATCGGCGACGGCAGCATCACCATCGGCGAGGACGGCGTGACGATCGGCGAGGACGGCATCGTCATCGGGTCCCCGCCGCCCGTGGAGTCCGACGCGTCCGCCGCGGCCGAGCCGAGCGGCGAGGCCGAGGCGGAGCCGGGCACCGAGGCCATGGAGGTCGACGCCGTGGCCGAGCTCGAGGACACCTACGCGCTGCTGTTCGTGCCGTCCGCGTGCACCGACGACGTGTCTGTCGAGGCGGACGGGTCGTCGCGTGGGCTCATCTCGACGCGGGGGCTCGAGGGCGAGCGGACGGTGAAGCCGTCCGCGCACGTCACCACCCTGCGCGTCGACGAGGGCACCGGCGTCGCCATGGAGCTCGCCGACGACGAGGCGGTCCGCGTCGTGTGGGCCGACCGCGGCTTCGCGTGCGACGTCGCGCCGGGCGAGTCCTTCGCCGCCCTCAGCCTCGGCGACCCGCTCGTCACCGTGGACCCCACCGCCGAGGTCCAGTACATCGTCATCGAGGAGGTCGCATCATGAGCCCCGACATCAAGCCCCGCCGCGGCGCCACCGAGCGCATCACCGGGGTCATCTGGGGAGCCATCGTCACCGCCGCGGGCGCGTGCCTGATCGCCGCGCTGTCGGGCTACGACATCGACCTCGAGCTGGTCGCGATCCTCGCGCTCGTCGCGCTGGGCGGCTGGCTGCTGTTCTCGGCGATCAACGTCGCGATGCGCGACCGCCGCCGCGAGACCTGGCAGCCGCCGGTCGAGCCGGAGGAGCCCGGGGTGGACGATGCGGAGCCCGGCTCCCCCGCCGCACCCAGTTCCCCCACCGCATCCGGCTCCCCCGCCGCACCCGGCTCCCCCGCCGCACCCGGCTCCCCCGCCGCACCCGGCTCCCCCGCCGCACCCGAGGCCGAGCCCGACCCGCAGCCCGAGCGTCGGACGGATCCCTGATCGATCCGTCGGGCAGGCCGGGAACGGCACGGCCGTCGGATCGATCGGCGATCGGTCCGACGGCGAGCGCGCCGGCGACGACAACAGGACGCCGTCGAAGAGACCGGCAAGGAGCACCGACAGGAACGGGCCCCGTGCATCAGCACGGGGCCCGTTCCTGTCAGCTCACTCCCACTCGATGGTGCCCGGCGGCTTGCTCGTGACGTCGAGCACCACGCGGTTGACCTCCGACACCTCGTTGGTGATGCGGTTGGAGATGTGCGCGAGCACGTCGTAGGGCACGCGCGACCAGTCGGCGGTCATGGCGTCCTCGGAGGACACGGGGCGCAGCACCACGGGGTGGCCGTAGGTGCGGCCGTCGCCCTGGACGCCCACCGAGCGCACGTCCGCGAGCAGCACCACGGGGCACTGCCAGATGTCCTGGTCCAGCCCCGCCTTGGTGAGCTCCTCGCGCGCGATCGCGTCCGCGCGGCGCAGGATCTCGAGGCGCTCCCACGTGACCTCGCCGATGATGCGGATGCCCAGGCCCGGGCCGGGGAACGGCTGGCGGCCCACGATCTCCTCGGGGATGCCGAGCTCGCGGCCCACCGCGCGGACCTCGTCCTTGAACAGCGTGCGCAGCGGCTCGACGAGCGAGAACTGCAGGTCGTCGGGCAGGCCGCCCACGTTGTGGTGGCTCTTGATGTTGGCCGCGCCCTCGCCGCCGCCGGACTCGACGACGTCGGGGTACAGCGTCCCCTGGACGAGGAACTCGACCTGCTCGCCGTGCGCGCCGGCCTCCTCGACCACCTGGCGGGCGGCGTCCTCGAAGACGCGGATGAACTCGCGGCCGATGATCTTGCGCTTGGTCTCCGGGTCGGAGACCCCGGCGAGGGCCGAGAGGAACCGCTCCTTCTCGTCGCGGATGATGAGGCGCACGCCGGTCGAGGCGACGAAGTCCTTCTCGATCTGCTCGACCTCGCCGGCCCGCATGAGGCCGTGGTCGACGTGGATGCAGGTGAGCTGGTCGCCCACGGCCTTCTGGACGATGGCCGCCGCGACCGCGGAGTCGACGCCGCCGGACAGCGCGCAGATCACCATCTTGTCGCCCACCTGGGCGCGGATGCGCTCGACCTGCTCGTCGATGACGTTCGCGGAGGTCCAGTCGGGCTGGAGGCCCGCGACGTTGTAGAGGAAGTTCTCGATGGCGTGCTGGCCGAGCGGCGAGTGCTTGACCTCGGGGTGCCACTGCACGCCGCACATGCGCTTGTCGAGGTTCTCGAAGGCCGCGACGGGCGCGCCCTCGGTGGTGGCGAGGACCTCGAAGCCGGGGGGCGCCTCCTGCACGGAGTCGCCGTGGCTCATCCAGACCTCCTGGACGGCGGGGCTGCCCGCGAGCGCGGCGCCGGCCGTGCCGACGGAGGCCTGGGTGCGGCCGTACTCGCGCAGGCCGGTCTGCGCGACGGTGCCGCCCATGGCCTGCGCCATCGCCTGGAAGCCGTAGCAGATGCCCATCACGGGCACGCCGGCCTCGAACAGCGCGGGGTCGATCTGCGGGGCGCCGTCCTCGTACACGGACGACGGGCCGCCGGAGAGGATCACCGCGGCGGGGTCCTTCGCGAGCATGTCCTGCGCGGACATGCTGTGGGGCACGATCTCCGAGTAGACGTGCGCCTCGCGCACGCGACGCGCGATGAGCTGCGCGTACTGCGCTCCGCAGTCGACGACGAGGACGGGACGATGCTGCGTCTCGTTCACTTGGCCTCCTCCAGTTGGGCCGAGACCTCCGCGTGCACGCGGCGCTCGGCGAAGAACGACAGCAGCGGGACCACGCCGCCGGCCGCCATGTAGATGAGGCGGCCCGTGCGCCACCCCATCAGCAGCCACAGATGCGTGACGGCGGCGAGGTACACGATGAACACGAAGCCGTGGAGCTGCGCGACGACGAACATCGTCGGGTCGAGCGTCTCCTTGAGCCCCTCGAGCCCCGGGATGTACCGGATCAGGCCCGCGAACACGATCAGCAGCAGCGTTCCGGTGATGAACGCCATGATGCGGTAGCGGGCGAGCGCGCCCGCGATCCTGCGGGACTGGGTGGTGCTGGGAGCGTCGCTCACGCCTGGTCCTCTCGGGTGTCGCGCGCATCGTCCGGGGTCTCCGGGTGCGCGCGTCCATTGTCCCGTATCCAGCGCACCGTGATGAACAGCGCGAAGGCCCCGAACAGCCACCACTCGAGCGCGTAGGCGGCGGAGCGGAAGTTGAGCTCGGTCGTGGGCGGCAGCGGCTCGAGCGCGGTCCACGTAGCGGTGCCCTCGTAGGACACGAGCAGGGCGCTGTACAGCGGCGAGGGCCAGTGCTGCGCGAGCTCCGAGGTCGCCATCGCGGAGGCCCAGAAGGTCCCGTCGGCGGGCGCGACGTCGGGGGCGGACGATGCGGTGGACGCCTCCGGCGCGCGCAGGTAGCCCTCGAGGCTCACCTGGGTGCCCGGCGCATCGTCCGGTCCCGCGACCTCGCCCTCGGGTCGCCAGCCGACGACGACCGCGAGGGTCGCCTCCGCGCCGGTGCCGGTCTGCTCGGCGGGCACCGTGAGCGCGCGCACGAGCATCTCGGCGGCGACGCCGTCGACCTCGCGGCCGGTGACGACGGCGGCGTCCTCGTCGGCCCACGTGCCGGTGACCGTGACCTGGCGGCCGTACGCGGTGCCCGCGGACGCGGCGGGCGCGAGCACCTCGGCGAGCGGCACGGCCGGGTCGGGCTGCACCGTGCGGCCCGTGGTCGACGCGCGCGACCACTGCCACCAGCCGAGCGCGCCGCATACCCCGACCGCGATCGCCGCGACGAGCACGGCGGCAAGCACGCGGCCCCAGAGGAGGGTGCCGCGCGTGTCCTCCGCCGTCACCGGGTGCGCCGGATGATCGGCGTGGGGGCGGTGGGCGCGTCGTCGTACGGGCGGGTCCGGATGCGGTCGCGGCCCGCGAGCTTCGCGTCGTACAGCGCATCGTCCGCGCGCTTGACCACGCGGTGGCTCGCACGATCGGCGCAGCCCTCGGAGACGCCGACGGACACCGTGACGCGATGGGCGTGGTCGCCGCACGCGACCGGGCTCTCTCCGACGATCCTTCTCATGCGCTCCATCATGACGGCTGCGTCGGCCAGCGAGGTATCCGCGAGCACGACGATGAACTCCTCGCCGCCCCAGCGCCCCAGCTGGTCGGTCACGCGGACCTGCCCGCGCAGCCGCTCGCCGAGGACCGCCAGCACCCGGTCGCCGCACGCGTGGCCGAAGTCGTCGTTGAGCTGCTTGAAGCGGTCGAGGTCCGCGATCGCGACCGCGTACGTGTGCCCGTCCGCCGCGGCGAGCTCCTCGAGGCGCGCCATCACGGGGCGCCGGTTCGCGAGGCCCGTGAGCGGGTCGGTGTTGGCGAGGTACTCGGCACGCTCGGCCAGGCACCGCGCCTCCTCCTGCGCGGCGCCGGCACGATGCTGAGCCACCACGGAGAGCACGAACATGAGGGTCGCGGTGCCCACCGCGTTGACCGCGAACGTCGCGCCCGCCTGCTCGACCGACGCGTAGGCGCCCACGCCGGGGGTCGCGAGCTGCGCGACGAGGAAGCCGCTCGCGGACACCACCACGAACAGCCACCGCAAGCCGCGCTGACGATCCGTGAACATGAGGAACACCAGCTGCGCGGCCGCGATGAGGTAGAGATGGTGGCCCGCGCTCCAGCCGTACATGCCGGCCATCGTGACCATGCCCGCGGTCGCGGCGGCGAGGTACACGACCGCGCCCACGAGCTGGTGGCCGCGGGCGACGGCCACGAGCGCGACGGCGAACGCGAGGACGAGCGCGGTGTCGAGCCCGATTAGCGCGGCGGGGAGCCCGTCGGGCGACGCGGCGAAGCGCGCGGCGAAGCCGACTGTCGAGACGATCGACAGCAGCGCGAAGGTGTGGACGGTGCCTGCCGCGGAACCCTCGGGGCCGGACAGCCCGCCGGCGCGGCGGTCGAAGAAGGTCGACAGGAGCGCGGGCACGCGCGAGCCGCGCAGGAGGCGCTCGTCGCCTGCCATCGTCCCTCCCCACATCGCGCACCGGCGCGCGGGCAGGGGGAGATCGGCCTCACCCCTCAGCACGGCCGTGGGCTCAGCCTACGCACCCGTGTGCCGAAAGACCGCAGGAAGTGACGTTGATCGCACGATCGCATACCCCCGGTGGGACCTTCGACCATGTGGGTCCTAGGAGTTCGTGAAACCATAGGCCCGTGGCACGAAGCATCTACATCGCATCGGCCGAAGGCGATACCGGCAAGTCGACCATCGCCCTCGGCATCACCAATCTCCTCGCCAAGCAGGTCGGACGGGTCGGGATCTTCCGGCCGGTCGCCCGCGTCGCGGACGGATCCGACTACGTCCTGCAGCTCCTGCTCGGGCACGAGAGCATCGACCTCTCGTACGAGGAGGCGATCGGCGTCACCTACGACGACGTCCACGCGGACCCCGAGAAGGCGCTGTCGACCATCGTGGCGCGGTACCACGAGGTCGAGCGCCGCTGCGACGCGGTCGTCATCGTCGGCACCGACTACACCGACGTGTCCGCCGCCGCCGAGCTCGAGTTCAACGGCCGGATCGCCGCGAACCTCGGCGCGCCCGTCGTGCTGGTGGTCCGCGGCCACGAGCGCACGCCCGCCGAGGTCCACCAGGTCGTCGAGCAGGCCCGCAACGAGCTTGTGAACTCCCACGCGATCATCGCGGGCATCTTCATCAACCGCGCGGCGGCCGACGACCTCGACGCGATCGCCGAGCTGCTGCCCGCAGAGCTGCGCCTGGGCGTGCTGCCCGAGGACCCGCTGCTCATCGCCCCGTCGATGAACCAGCTCGTCGACGCCGTCGAGGGCACCCTCGTCACCGGCGATCCCGCGCTGCTGTCGCGCGAGACCCGCGGCATCACGGTCGGCGCGATGACCACGTCGAACCTCCTCGACCGCCTCGAGGACGGCTCAGTCATCATCGTCCCGGGCGACCGCTCCGACACCGTGCTCGCGCTGCTCGCCGCGCACGGCGCGGAGGGCTTCCCGTCGCTGTCCGGCGTCATCCTCACCGGCGGCCTCGAGCCCCGCTCCGCGGTGCGCCGCCTGCTCGAGGGCCTCAACTCCCCGCTGCCGGTGGTGCGCACCGACCTCGACACGTTCGAGACCGCGCGCCGCTGCTCGACCACCCGCGGCCGCCTGTCGCGCGAGAGCCAGCTCAAGGTCGACACCGCGCTGGCGATGTTCGACCAGCGCGTCGACGTCGAGCGCCTGCGCGACGTCCTCGACCTCGCGCGCACCGAGGTCATCACGCCGCTGATGTTCGAGTACGGCCTGCTCGACCGCGCCCGCACGCGCAAGCAGCGCATCGTCCTGCCCGAGGGCAGCGACGACCGCATCCTGCGCGCCGCCTCGTCGCTGCTCACGCGCGACGTCGTCGAGCTCATCATCCTCGGCGGCGAGCAGTCGATCCGGGCCCGCGCCGCGGAGCTCGGCCTCGACCTCGTCGGCGCGACCATCATCGACCCGACCGACCCCGAGTACGTCGAGCGCTTCGCCCACGAGTACTACGAGATGCGCAAGCACAAGGGCGCGACCGTCGAGGCCGCGCGCGACCGCGTCCAGGACGTCAGCTACTTCGGCACGATGATGGTCCAGCTGGGCCTCGCGGACGGCATGGTGTCCGGCGCGGCCCACACGACCGCGCACACGATCCTGCCGTCGTTCCAGATCATCAAGACGGTGCCCGGCGTGTCCGTGGTGTCGTCCGTGTTCTTCATGTGCCTCGCCGACCGCGTGCTGGTCTACGGCGACTGCGCCGTCAACCCCGACCCGACCGCCGAGCAGCTCGCGGACATCGCGATCTCGTCCGCGGACACCGCCGCGCAGTTCGGCGTCGACCCCAAGGTCGCGATGCTGTCCTACTCGACGGGCGAGTCCGGCACCGGCTCGGACGTCGACAAGGTCCGCGAGGCCACGCGCATCGTCAAGGAGCGCCGCCCCGACCTGCTCGTCGACGGCCCCATGCAGTACGACGCCGCGGTCGAGCCGTCGGTGGCCCGCTCCAAGGCGCCCGACTCCCCGGTCGCGGGCCAGGCCACCGTGCTGGTCTTCCCCGACCTCAACACCGGCAACAACACCTACAAGGCCGTGCAGCGCTCCGCCGGAGCGGTCGCCGTCGGCCCCGTCCTGCAGGGTCTGCGCAAGCCGGTCAACGACCTCTCGCGCGGCGCGCTCGTGCAGGACATCGTCAACACGGTCGCGATCACCGCGATCCAGGCCCAGAACCTCGACACCTCGGAAGGCAACGCGTGAGCGTCAACTACAACGGCATCGCCCTCGTCCTCAACTGCGGCTCCAGCTCGATCAAGTACCAGGTGGTGGACACCACCCTCGACGCGCCTCTCGCGTCGGGCCTGGTCGAGCGCGTGACCGACCACAACGAGGGCGTGCGATCCGTCATCGAGTCCCTGTCCCAGCCCGACTCGGGCGTGGACCTGTCGCAGCTCACCGTCGTCGGCCACCGCGTGGTCCAGGGCGGCTCGGAGTTCTCCGCGCCGACCATCATCGACGACGAGGTGCAGGACGGCATCGCGAAGCTCTCCGTCCTCGCCCCGCTGCACAACCCCGGCCACGTCGCCGGCATCGCCGCCGCGCGCGCCGCGTTCCCGGACATCCCGCACGTCGCCGTCTTCGACACCGCGTTCCACCAGACGCTGTCCGAGGCCGCCTACTCGTACGCGATCGACCAGCGCCTCGCCCACGAGCACGGCATCCGCCGCTACGGCTTCCACGGTACCTCGCACGGCTACGTGTCGCGCGAGTGCGCGCGCCTCATGGACCGCGACCCCAAGGAGCTGCGCATCATCACGCTGCACCTGGGCAACGGCGCGTCCGCGGACGCGATCAAGGGCGGCCACGCGATCGACACGTCGATGGGCCTCACCCCGCTCGACGGCCTCGTCATGGGCTCGCGCACCGGCGCGATCGACCCCGCCGTCGTGTTCCACCTCCACCGCGCCGCGGGCATGGACATCGACGAGATCGACGACCTGTTCAACAAGCGCTCCGGCATGCTCGGCCTCACCGGCTACTCGGACATGCGCGACGTCCACAAGGCGATCGAGGAGGGCAGCCACGAGGCCAAGGTGGCGCTCGACATCTACACCCGCCGCATCAAGGGCTACGTGGGCCAGTACATGGCGCAGCTCGGCGGCCTCGACGCGATCGTCTTCACCGCCGGCGTCGGCGAGAACGACGACATCGTGCGCCTCGAGTCGCTCGCGGGCCTCGAGGAGCTCGGCATCGAGATCGACGAGGAGCGCAACGCGGGCCGCAAGAAGCAGGAGACGCTCATCTCGACCGACTCCTCGCGCGTCCAGGTGTGGGTCATCCCCACCAACGAGGAGCGCGAGATCGCGCTGCAGTCGATCGCGTCGGTCTCCTAGCCGCCGCATCGTCCACGAGGGCCGGTCTCCCGCGAGGGCGGATTCTTGGGGTCCTCGCAACACCTGGTGTTTGGCTAGGTGGTCAGTAGTAGATCACGCAGACGCTCGGCTGGAGTTTTCCAGCCGAGCGTTTTGCGTGGGCGGCCGTTGAGTTCCTGGGCGACATGCTCGAGGTCCACGGCGCTGTGAACGGCCAGGTTGGTGCCCTTGGGGAAGTACTGGCGCAGCAGCCCGTTGGTGTTCTCGTTCGATCCGCGCTGCCAGGGCGAGTGGGGGTCGCAGAAGTACACGGGCACGCCGGTCGCGACGGTGAACTGCTTGTGGCCGGACATCTCGGCTCCCTGGTCCCAGGTCAGCGACCCGCGCAGATGCTCCGGCAGGGTGCCGATCAGGGGCACGAGGACGTCGCGGACCTCCTCAGCCGTGTGACCGGCGGGCAGGTGGCCCAGCATCACGTAGCGGGTCGATCGTTCCACCAGGGTGACGATCGCGGAGGCGTTGTTCGCGCCGACGATGAGGTCGCCCTCCCAGTGGCCGGGCACGGCACGGTCCTCGACCTCGGCGGGACGCTCACTGATCATGATCATGTCGTCCACGAAGCGCTTGGTGCGCTGGGCGGGGTCACGGTGGGGCTTGCGCCGGGTGCGTCCCGTGCGCAGTGCGGCGGCGACCTCACGTTTCAGCCCACCCCGGGCCTGGACGTAGATCGCCTGGTAGATCGTCTCGTGGCTCACGCGCATGCTCTCGTCGCTGGGATACTCGTCGATCAGAGCGTGACAGATCTGCTCCGGCGACCACTTCAGGCGCAGCTTCTCCACCACGAAGTCCCGCAACGGGCCAGGATGCGCGAGCTTCGACTCCTT
>NZ_BBMC01000005.1 GCF_000971255.1 Demequina rhizosphaerae | reverse complement strand
GTCACGCTCTGATCGACGAGTATCCCAGCGACGAGAGCATGCGCGTGAGCCACGAGACGATCTACCAGGCGATCTACGTCCAGGCCCGGGGTGGGCTGAAACGTGAGGTCGCCGCCGCACTGCGCACGGGACGCACCCGGCGCAAGCCCCACCGTGACCCCGCCCAGCGCACCAAGCGCTTCGTGGACGACATGATCATGATCAGTGAGCGTCCCGCCGAGGTCGAGGACCGTGCCGTGCCCGGCCACTGGGAGGGCGACCTCATCGTCGGCGCGAACAACGCCTCCGCGATCGTCACCCTGGTGGAACGATCGACCCGCTACGTGATGCTGGGCCACCTGCCCGCCGGTCACACGGCTGAGGAGGTCCGCGACGTCCTCGTGCCCCTGATCGGCACCCTGCCGGAGCATCTGCGCGGGTCGCTGACCTGGGACCAGGGAGCCGAGATGTCCGGCCACAAGCAGTTCACCGTCGCGACCGGCGTGCCCGTGTACTTCTGCGACCCCCACTCGCCCTGGCAGCGCGGATCGAACGAGAACACCAACGGGCTGCTGCGCCAGTACTTCCCCAAGGGCACCAACCTGGCCGTTCACAGCGCCGTGGACCTCGAGCATGTCGCCCAGGAACTCAACGGCCGCCCACGCAAAACGCTCGGCTGGAAAACTCCAGCCGAGCGTCTGCGTGATCTACTACTGACCACCTAGCCAAACACCAGGTGTTGCGAGGACCCCAAGAATCCGCCGATCCTCCCCGCCCTTCTCGCGTGTCCGGAGAGCGCGTGGGGACGATGCGCACGGCACCTGGCGCACCGTGCCCCCTCCACAGCCCGGCGGCCGCCCGCGGCGCCCTGCCCGCGCATCGTCCACCGTGGACCGCGGAGGTGGGGCGATGGCGGTCAAGGACGAGGTGGGCCGGTACGGCGAGGAGCTCGCCGCGCGGCGGCTCCTCGAGGACGGGTGGGAGGTGCTCGCGCGCAACTGGCGGTGCGGCCTCGGGGAGGTCGACATCGTCGCGCGGGACGGCGCCGAGGTGGTCTTCGTCGAGGTGAAGACGCGCCGCTCCGACGCGTTCGGGGGCGCGCTCGCGGCGGTCACCGGGGCGAAGGTGCGCCGCCTGCGCAGGCTCGCGGGGGAGTGGCTCGCGGGCCAGCCGCTCGTGTGGGCGGGTGCACGGATCGACGTGGTCGCGGTCACCCTGCCGCGCTCGGGGCCCGCGGTCGTCGAGCATGTGCGGGGCGTCGGGTGATCGGGCGGTGCCGCTCCGTGGTGCTCACGGGGCTCGCGGGCCACGTCATCGACGTCGAGGCGCACGTCGCGCGCGGGCTGCCCGCCTTCACCATCGTCGGGCTGCCCGACGCCTCCCTCGCGGAGGCCAAGGACCGCGTGCGGGCCGCGGTCGCGTCCTCGGGCGTCGAGTGGCCGCGCCAGCGCATCACCGTCAACCTGTCGCCCGCGTCGCTGCCCAAGTCCGGCCCGGCCACGGACCTCGCCATCGCCGTCGCGGTGCTCGCGGCCGCGCGCACCGTCGACGCCCGACGCGCGCGCGAGCTCGTGCTCCTCGGCGAGCTGGGGCTCGACGGCCGGGTCCGTCCCGTGCGCGGCGTCCTGCCCGCCGTGGCGGCCGCGGTCGACGTGGGCGCCGCGCGCGTCGTGGTGCCCGCGGGCAACGCGGCCGAGGCGGCGCTCGTGTCCGGCGCGCAGGTGGAGGGGGCCGCCGCGCTCGCGACGGTGCTGCGCGCGCTCGGCGCCGACGCCCGCGCGGAGTCCGTCGAGCCCGTCCACGCGCCCGCGGTGGCGCATGCCCGGATCTCGCCGCCCGACCTCGCCGACGTCCGCGGCCAGGAGGCGGCGCGCACCGCGCTCGAGGTGGCGGCGGCGGGCGGCCACCACCTCCTCATGCTCGGCCCGCCCGGCGCGGGCAAGACGATGCTCGCGGAGCGGCTGCCCGGGATCCTCCCCGACCTCGACGACGCCGAGGCGGTGCGCGTCACCGCGGTGCATTCGCTCGCCGGCGCGTTCGACCCGGCGGACGGGCTGATGCGACGCCCGCCGTTCGAGGCGCCGCATCACACCGCGTCGTCGGCCGCGATCGTCGGCGGTGGTGCCGGCCTCGCGCGTCCGGGGGCGGTGTCGCTCGCGCACGCGGGAGTGCTGTTCCTCGACGAGGCGCCGGAGTTCCCCACGCGCGTGCTCGACACCCTCCGCCAGCCGCTCGAACGCGGCGAGATCGTGCTCCACCGCGCGCACGGCGCGACCCGCTACCCGGCGCGGTTCCAGCTCGTGCTCGCGGCCAACCCGTGCCCGTGCGGCCGATTCGCCGGCACGGGGGAGGGGTGCTCGTGCGCGCCGATCGCGCGCCGCCGCTACCTGTCGCGGCTGTCCGGGCCGCTGCTCGACCGCATCGACATCCAGGTGCAGGTCGCCGCCGCCGCGCGCGCGGACGAGCCCGGCGAGCCGAGCGTCGCGGTCGCGGCGCGCGTGGCCGAGGCCCGCGCCGCCGCGACCGAGAGGCTCGCGCCGTGCGGATGGCGGGTGGGCGCCGAGGTGCCCGGGACGTGGCTGCGCGAGGCGACGTCGCGCGCCGCGTGCGCGGGACTCTGGCGCGCCGTGGACCGGGGCGCGCTCACGGCCCGCGGCTTCGATCGCGCGCTGAGGCTCGCCTGGACGCTCGCGGACCTCGAGGGCGTCGCGTCGCCCGGCGTCGACCACGTCGCCGAGGCGCTCGCGCTCCGGCAGGGGGTCGCGGCGTGAGCGAGGTCGGCGACGCGGACGCCCGGCTCGTGTGGAGCGCCATCGCCGAGCCGGCCGACGAGGAGGCGTCGTGGCTCGTCGGGCGGCTCGGCCATGCGGAGGCGCTCGCGTGGGCGAGGGCGGCGGACGGCGACCCGGTCGCGGCGACGGTGGTGCTGGCGGCGGATCCCCGCGAGGCGGATCGCGTGCTCCGCGCCGTGGGCAGGTGGAGGCCTCGGCTCGCTGCCGCGGATCCGGACGCCCTGCGCGAGCGCGCCGCGCGCATCGGCGCCAGGCCGCTCACCGCGGGCGAGCCGGGGTGGCCCGCCGCGCTCGACGATCTGGGCTGGAGCGCGCCGCACGCGCTGTGGGTCCGGGGCGAGGCCGACCTCGCGGCATGGTGGCCCCGGTCGGTCGCGGTCGTCGGCTCGCGCGCCTCCACCGCGTACGGGGAGCACATCGCCGCGGAGGTGGCGGCCGTCGCGGCCGACGCGGGCCTCGCGGTGGTGAGCGGCGGCGCCTACGGGATCGACGCCGCGGCCCACCGGGGCGCGCTCGCGGCCGGCGGCGTCACGGTGGCGGTGCTGGCCGGCGGGGTCGACCGCCTCTACCCCGCGGGGAACGCCACGCTGCTCGCCCGGGTGATCGCCGCGGGCGCCGTGGTGAGCGAGCAGCCGCCCGGCTTCGCACCGCAGCGGCAGCGCTTCCTCAGCCGCAACCGGCTCATCGCCGCCGCCGGGGCCACCGTGGTGGTGGAGGCGGCTCATCGGTCCGGCGCCCTCAGCACGGCCCGTCACGCGGCCGAGCTCCATCGGACGGTGGCGGCCGTGCCCGGCCCGCTCACCTCCGCGGCGTCGGTCGGCTGCCTAAGGCTCATCAGGAACCACGAGGCGGAGCTGCTCGCGTCCCCCGCGGACGTGCTCGAGCTCGCGCTGCCGGTGGGGGAGGCGCCGGACCAGGACGGCGCGCCGCGCACCGGGACGGACTTCCGCACCCGGGCGGAGCGCCAGGCCTATGGCGCGATCCCGCGGCGCGGCGCCCCCGCCGGTGCCGTCGCGATCGCCGCCGGCCTCACCGCCGAGGAGGCGCGGACGGCGCTCGCGGGCCTCGCGGGCCGGGGTCTCGCGGCGGTGGCGGGAGGGGTGTGGACCAGGGCCGATGGCGATCAACCGGCCTGATAAAACGGACAATCCCCGACAAAAGATGCGTGATAGGTGGGGACGATGTTACAAATGTGACTCAAGGTATTGATTTGACAGGTGAGACGGTGTCATGGTGGCGCCATGACCAGCACGGATGCCGCAGCGAGCGAGCTGCTCGCAGCCTTCGAGGGGTACCTGCGCCACGAGCGCGGCCTCTCGGGCAACACCGTGCGCGCCTACCTCGGCGACCTGCTCAACCTGGGCGCCCACCTCGGCGTCTTGCGGGCCGACGGGATCGACGCCGCTCTCGCCGGCGTCGCGCTCGCCGACCTCCGCTCCTGGCTCGCGGCGATGGACGGCGACGGCCTGAGCCGCACCACCCTCGCCCGTCGCGGCGCCGCCGCGCGGGCGTTCTTCGCGTGGGCGTCCGACACCGGCCGGATCGTCCCCAACCCGGCGCTGCGCCTCGCCTCGGCGCGACCGGCGACGGTCCTGCCCACGGTCCTCACCGCGGCCGAGGTCGAGACGCTGCTCGGCGTGGCTCGCACCCGCGCCGACGACGGCGACCCGGTGCACCTGCGCGACTGGGCGGCCGTCGAGATGCTCTACGCGACCGGCATGCGCGTGGGTGAGCTCGCGGGCGTCGACCTGGGCGACCTCGACCTCGGCGAGCGCCTCGTGCGGGTCGTCGGCAAGGGCGACAAGGAGCGTGTCGTGCCGTTCGGCGTGCCCGCCGCGGTCGCGACGACCACCTGGCTGGAGCGCGGCCGACCCGCGCTCGTCAGCGAGGCCACCGGCTCGGCCCTGCTGCTCGGCCGGCGCGGACAGCGCGTCGACCAGCGCCAGGTGCGCGAGGCCGTCCACGAGCTGTGCCGGCTCGCCGGCGTCGACGAGGTCGCCCCGCACGCGCTGCGGCACACGGCGGCCACCCACCTGCTCACCGGCGGCTCCGACCTGCGGAGCGTCCAGGAGGTCCTCGGTCACGCGAGCCTCGCCACCACCCAGCGCTACACCCACGTGTCCGCCGAGCGGCTCCGCGCCGCCTACCACCTCGCTCATCCGCGCGCCTAGAGGGAGACGCACCATGTCCGAGCTCAACAGCCTGCTCTCCGAAGTCGAGCCCGAGGCCCCGGCCGCCGTCGCCGGCGCCAGCGGGGCCGTCGCCGCCTGGTGGGAGCTGCTCGCCGCCGACGGCCCGGACCGCGCCGCCGCCCGCGACGCGCTCATCACGCACTACGCCCCGCTCGTCACGCAGGTCGCGACCCGTGTGATCGCGAAGCTGCCCGACACCGTCGAGCTCGCCGACCTCGTCTCGTACGGGATGTTCGGCCTCATCGACGCCGTCGAGCGCTTCGAGCCCGAGCGCGGCTTCAAGTTCGAGACGTACGCCGCGACCCGCATCCGCGGCGCGATCATCGACGAGCTGCGCGCCGCCGACTGGGTGCCGCGCTCGGTCCGCTCGAAGGCCCGCACCCTCGAGCACGCGACCCGCCAGCTCGAGCAGGAGACGCTCGGCCCCGTCTCCGACGAGGACGTCGCCGCCCACCTCGGCTGGGCCACCGCCGAGGTCCGCACCGTCCGCGCCCAGGTCGCGCTCTCCCACGTCGCCGCTCTCGACGGCATGCCCGCCGAGCCCGACACGCAGCCGATCCCCACGCTCGGGTCGCCCGCCATGGCCCAGGCGTCGACGCGCCTCGAGGCGCGGGAGACCTCCGCCCTGCTCGCGGCCGCGGTCCAGGGGGTGCGCGACCGCGAGCAGGAGGTGCTCCGCCTCTACTACTACGAGAACCTCACGCTCGCGCAGATCGGCGAGATCCTCGGCGTCACCGAGTCCCGCGTCTCGCAGATCCACTCGGCCGCCGTGAAGAAGCTCCGCGAGTCGCTGGTCCGCACCGGCGCCTTCAACTGACGGCAGCCTCGGGCCGGCCCGGACCATCCGACCCGGCCGCACCGTCGGGCCGACCCGGCGCCCCGAGCGCTGCGCCGCCCTCGAGCGGCAGCAGCACCACGGGGCCGAAGCCCTCGAGCAGGTCGAGGGGATCGACGTAGCTACCGTGGACGCGCACGCCCCAGTGCACGCACGTGGCCGGCGCGCAGTGCCCCGTGCCCGCGCCCACCTCGCCGACCGGCTCGCCCCGCCCCACGCGGGTGCCCGCGGGCGGCGCATGCGCGACCGGCTCGAGCGACGACACCACGCCGCCGCCGTGGTCGATCGACACGACGCCGCGGTCGACCACGGTCCCCGAGTGGGACACCACGCCGGCGGCGGGCGACAGCACCGTCCCGCCGCGGGCCGCGGCGAGGTCGATGCCGCGATGGCCCGCGGCCCACGGCGCCGCCGGCGCGACGAAGAGCGCGAGCGCCCGCAGCGGCGCGATCGGTGAGGACAGCGGCGACGTCGGCGGCGCCCACGGCGGGGCCGGGAGGGGCACGGACGGGGGAGCGACCCCGGCCGCGGAGGCCGCCGCCGCGCCCATGAGGACGCACGCGGCGGCCAGCGCCGCGAGGGCCCGGGGGTACCGTGTCATGAGGCGACGATGCGCCCGCGGACGGCGGCGCGCGACGCCCGCCGCGGCATCGGTGGAGAACCCAGGGACGGGGCGGCGACGGGGTCATCGCCTCGATTCGCCGCGGGAGCCACCCCTCCGGTACGATTGACCCCGCATCCGGCATGCCCGGATGACGTCGCGCGTCATTCGCCTCCCGATGGAGGCGCCGGAAGGGCGAGGTCCGAGCAATCGGTGCCCGACCGCGTTGGCGCCAGGGATGAGAGCCGCCCGGCTCGCATCGTCAACCGAAAAGGCACCGCCCGCGGTGCCAAGAGAACATGCACGCGCCGCGCGCGTGCGAAAGGAAGTGCCATGGCCGTCGTGACCATGCGCCAGCTGCTCGACTCGGGTGTCCACTTCGGTCACCAGACCAGCCGCTGGAACCCCAAGATGAAGCGCTTCATCTTCACCGAGCGCAACGGCATCTACATCATCGACCTCCAGCAGTCGCTGTCGAAGATCGACGCGGCCTACGAGTTCGTGCGCGACACCGTCCAGCACGGTGGCACCGTCCTCTTCGTCGGCACCAAGCGCCAGGCGCAGGAGCAGATCGCCGAGCAGGCCAAGCGCGTGGGCATGCCCTACGTCAACGAGCGCTGGCTGGGCGGCATGCTCACCAACTTCCAGACCGTGAGCAAGCGTGTCGCGCGCCTCAAGGAGCTCGAGGAGATCGACTTCGACGACGTCGCCGGTTCGGGCCGCACCAAGAAGGAGCTGCTCAACCTCCGTCGCGAGAAGGACAAGCTCGACAAGACCCTCGGCGGCATCCGTGACATGGGCAAGGTCCCGTCGATCGTGTGGATCGTCGACACCAACAAGGAGCACCTCGCGGTCGACGAGGCGAAGAAGCTGGGCGTCCCCGTCGTCGGCATCCTCGACTCGAACTGCGACCCCGACGAGGTCTCGTACGGCATCCCGGGCAACGACGACGCGATCCGCTCCGTCGGCCTGCTCACCCGTGTGATCGCCGACGCGGTCGCCGAGGGCATCCGCCTCCGCCACTCGGGCGGCACCGCCGGTGCCGAGGCCGAGGCCGGCGCGGAGCCGCTCGCCGAGTGGGAGCAGGAGCTGCTCGACGGCGCCAAGGCCGAGGAGCCCGCCGCCGCCACCGAGGAGCCCGCCGCCGCGACCGAGGAGCCGGCCGCCGAGGCCGCCCCCGCCGCCGAGGCCACCGAGGCCCCGGCCGAGGACAAGTAACTCCACTCGTCAGCCACTAGTCAAAGGACTCAACACATGGCTAACTACACCGTTGCCGACATCCAGGCGCTCCGCGAGCGCACCGGCGCCGGCATGCTCGACGTCAAGAAGGCGCTCGACGAGGCCGACGGCGACCTCGACAAGGCCGTGGACATCCTCCGCGTCAAGGGCCTCAAGGGCGTGACGAAGCGCGAGGGCCGCTCGGCCTCCGAGGGCCTCGTCCTCGCCTCGATCCAGGACGTCGACGGCGGCCAGGTCGGCACGCTGCTCGAGCTCAACTCCGAGACCGACTTCGTCGCGAAGAACGAGAAGTTCATCGCGCTCGCGGAGAAGGTCCTGGACGCCGTCGTCGCCGCGGGTGCCGCGGACATCGACGCCGCGCTCGCCGCGGACCTCGACGGCAAGACCGTCAAGGACGTCGTGGACGAGAACGCCGGCGTGCTCGGCGAGAAGATCGTGCTGCGTCGCGTGGCGCGCGTCGAGGCCCCGGTCGTGACCGAGTACCTCCACCGCACCAACAAGGACCTCCCGGCCCAGGTCGGCGTCCTCGTCGGCTCGGACGCGAAGGCGGGCGAGGTCGCGCGCGACGTCGCCATGCACATCGCCGCCTACTCGCCCAAGTACCTCGCGCGTGAGGACGTCCCCGCGGACATCGTCGCGAACGAGGAGCGCGTGGCCGAGGAGACCGCCAAGGGTGAGGGCAAGCCGGAGGCCGCTCTGCCGAAGATCGTGCAGGGCCGCATGAACGGCTTCTTCAAGGAGAACGTGCTCGTCGAGCAGGCGTTCGCCAAGGACCCCAAGACCACGGTCGGCAAGGTCGTCGAGAACGCGGGCGGCGCGGTCGTTTCCTTCGCCCGCTTCCGTGTGGGAGCCTAAGGCTTAGCCAGCAGCACCCCACAAACGCATAGCAAACGAGCGAGGCGCGGCGCGCCGTCAGGAGGTTCATGTGACCGAGACCAGCGATCTGATTTCGGGCACGGAGCCCCAGACGGCGCGCCGCGTTCTTCTCAAGCTCTCCGGCGAGATGTTCGGCGGAGGCAAGCTCGGGCTCGACCCGGACGTGGTCAGCCGCGTCGCCCGCGAGATCGCCGACGCCGTCCGCCAGGGCGTGCAGGTGGCGATCGTCGTCGGCGGCGGCAACTTCTTCCGCGGCGCCGAGCTGTCGGAGCGCGGCATGGAGCGCGCCCGCGCCGACTACATGGGCATGCTCGGCACCGTGATGAACGCCCTCGCCCTCCAGGACTTCCTCGAGCAGGCCGGCGTCGCGACCCGCGTGCAGACCGCCATCACCATGGGCCAGGTCGCCGAGTCGTACATCCCCCTGCGTGCCATCCGGCACATGGAGAAGGGCCGCGTCGTGATCTTCGGCGCCGGCGCCGGCATGCCGTACTTCTCCACCGACACCGTGTCCCTCCAGCGCGCCCTCGAGACGCGCTGCTCCGAGGTGCTCATGGGCAAGAACGGCGTCGACGCGGTCTACACCGCGGACCCGCGCAAGGACCCGTCGGCCGAGCGCCTCGACAGCATCACCTACGGGGAGGCGCTCCAGCGCCGCCTCGCGGTCATGGACGCCGCGGCCTTCTCGCTCGCCATGGACAACCGCATGCCCATGCAGGTCTTCGGGCTCGACACGCCTGGAAATGTGACTCGTGCCCTGCTCGGTGAGAGAATCGGAACCCTGGTGACGGCCTGACGCCGCACCGTTAGGAGACAAGCGTGACTGAGATGATCCTCCTCGAGGCCGAGGAGAACATGGACAACGCGGTGGACGTCGCGAAGAGCAACTTCGCCGCGATCCGCACCGGCCAGGCGAGCAGCGCGATGTTCGCGAACATCGCCGTCGACTACTACGGCGCACCCACGCCGCTGCAGCAGCTCGCGGCGATCAACGTGACCGAGGCCCGCACGGTCGTCATCTCGCCCTACGACGCGGGCGCCAAGAAGGAGATCGAGACCGCGCTGCGGAACTCGGACCTCGGCGTGAACCCGTCCGACGACGGCCAGGTGCTCCGCATCGTGCTCCCGCAGCTGACCGAGGAGCGTCGCCGCGACTACGTCAAGCTCGCCAAGAGCAAGGCCGAGGAGTCGCGCGTCACGCTGCGCAACATGCGCCGCAAGGCGAAGGACCTCATCGACGCCGCCGTCAAGGACGGCGAGGTCGGCGAGGACGAGGGCCAGCGTGCGGAGAAGGAGCTCGACGCGCTCACCAAGAAGCACGTCGACGCCGTCGATGCCCTCCTCGCGCACAAGGAGAGCGAGCTGCTCGAGGTCTGATGCCTGACGCGACCGCGCGACAGGGCGTCTCATGAGGTGGGGGCGCCGCCACGAGGCGGACCCCGACACCTCCGAGCACGACCCGGTGCCGGCGCGACCCCTGTTCGCCCCGGTGAACCCGGAGAACGCGGACCGGCCGGACGCCGGGCCCGCGTGGCCCCCGGGCCTGCCCACGGGCGAGATCGAGCTGCCCGGGCCGGCCGATGCGGCGGTCGAGCCGTCGCCGGAGGTCGCCCCCGCGCCCCACGCCGCCGAGCAGGTGGCCGAGGCGGTCGCGCGAGCCGAGTCCGTCGCCGTCCCGCACACCGCGGGCGAGGACGATGCGGTGGACCCCGTGGACGTGGCCGTGCCCCTCGAGGACGCGGTCCCGGCACCGACGTCGCGCGCGGGCCGCAACCTGGGCCTCGCGACCGTCGTGGGCGTCGTGCTCGCGGTCGGCGCGCTCGTCGCCGCGTGGTGGCACCCGCTCGCGTTCGCCGTGGCCATCTACGGCTTCTGCATCGCCGCCGTGGTCGAGTGGCGCAACGCGCTCGCGCGCCACGGCATGCACGTGTCGCTCGCGCCCGTGCTCATGGCGACCGTCGGCATGGGCGTCGCGACGTGGTTCGGCGGGGGAGAGGGCCTCGTCGTGGCGCTCCTCGTGGCCGCCGCGGGCGTGGCCGCGTGGCGCATCGTCGACGACCGCGTCGAGAACACGCTGTCGGACTCGCTCGTCGGCATCCTCACCCTCACCTGGATCCCGTTCCTCGGCTCGTTCATGCTGCTCCTCGAGCTCGCGGACGAGGGCTGGAAGCGGATCCTCATCGTCATCGCGGCGGTGGTCCTCAACGACACCTTCGCGCTCTTCACGGGCATGCTCATCGGGCGGCGCAAGCTCGCGCCGCGCGTGAGCCCCAAGAAGACGTGGGAGGGTGCCATCGGCGGCGCGGTGTTCGGCATCGCGGGCGCCGCGGTCTTCGCGACCGTCCTGCTCGACGGCCGCTGGTGGATCGGGGCCGCGGTGGGCGCCGCGGCCGTGGTCGCGGCCGTGCTCGGCGACCTCGCCGAGTCCGTCCTCAAGCGCGACCTGTCCGTCAAGGACATGTCCAGCGCCATCCCGGGTCACGGCGGCGTGCTCGACCGCCTCGACTCGATGCTCCCGGCGGCCGCGGCCGCGTACATCGTCTTCGCTCTGCTCCTGGGGACCACATGACCACGCTTCCGACCCTGCCCATGCTCCAGCCGCGCCGGGGCAAGCCGCCGCGGCACTTCGCCGACCTCGACGCCGCCGAGCGGTCCGACGCGGTCAAGCAGCTGGGCCAGCCCGCGTTCCGCGCCAAGCAGCTGGCCACGCACTACTACGACCACCTGACGGTCGACGCGGGCGACATGACGGACCTCCCGGCCGCCGCGCGCGACACGCTCGTCGGCGAGCTGTTCCCGCCGCTGCTCACCAAGGTGACCCAGCTGACGGCCGACGACGGCGCCACCGTGAAGACCCTGTGGAACCTCATCGACCACGCCAAGGTCGAGTCCGTGCTGATGAAGTACCCGGACCGCGCCACGCTGTGCGTCACCAGCCAGGCCGGCTGCGGCATGGCGTGCCCGTTCTGCGCGACCGGGCAGATGGGCCTCACCCGCAACCTCTCCGCGGGCGAGATCGTCGAGCAGGTGCGGCTCGCTGCCCGCCAGGCGCGCGACGGCGAGCTCGGCGGCGACCCCGTCCGCCTGTCCAACGTCGTGTTCATGGGCATGGGCGAGCCGCTCGCGAACTACGCGGCCGTCATCACCGCGGTGCGCGCGCTCACCAGCCCGCCGCCGGAGGGCTTCGGGCTGTCAGCGCGCCACGTCACCGTCTCGACGGTCGGCCTCGTCACCGGCATCGACCGGCTCGCGTCCGAGGGCATCCCCGTGACCCTCGCGCTCAGCCTCCACGCCCCGGACGACGAGCTGCGCGACGAGCTCGTGCCGATCAACGCCCGCTGGAAGGTGGACGAGGCGCTGGACGCCGCGCGCCGCTACTTCGACGCGACCGGCCGCCGCGTGAGCATCGAGTACGCGCTCATCCGCGACATCAACGACCACGCCCACCGCGCGGAGCTGCTCGCGAAGAAGCTCAACGCGCGCGGCGACGGGTGGGTGCACATCAACCCGATCCCGCTCAACCCGACCCCGGGATCCAAGTGGACCGCGTCGGACCCGAAGGTCGAGCAGGAGTTCGTGCGCATCCTCCGGATGCACGGGATTCCCACCACCATCAGGGATACTCGTGGCAGCGACATCGACGGCGCGTGCGGCCAGCTGGCCATCAAGGAGAGGTGATGACGACCCTGTTCCCCAAGGTGGGCTCGCTCAAGCTCGGGTACCACCCGACCCAGGTCGAGGAGTTCTTCGACAAGGCGCGTGCCGCGTACGAGCGCCCCTCGGAGCCCGACGCCGAGCTCGCGCCGCTCGATGTGCGCCGCACCGCGTTCGACCTCAAGCACGGCGGCTACGACACCGGCGCGGTCGACTCCGCGCTCGACCGCCTCGAGGCCGCCTTCGTGGGCCGCCAGCGCGAGGCCTACGTCCGCTCCAACGGCCAGGACGCGTGGATGCAGGAGCTCGCGCAGCGCGCCCAGACGCTCTACCCGCGCCTGCGCCGCCCGGCGGGCGAGCGCTTCGCCCACCCCTCCGCCGTCTCCTCCGGCTACCGCGCGAGCGACGTCGACGACCTCCTCACGCGCGTGACCGCGTTCTTCGACCGCGGCGCGCCGCTGACCGCCGACGAGGTGCGCGGCGCGACCTTCCGCACCGCCCACGGCTCGCGCGCGTACGACGAGGCCACCGTCGACGCCTTCCTCGCGCGCATGGTCGACATCCTGCTCGGCGTCACCGAGGGATGACCCGCACCGTCTCCCTGCTGGGGTCGACCGGATCGATCGGCACCCAGGCGCTCGACGTCGTGTCGCGACACCCCGACCGCCTCGAGGTCGTCGCGCTCGCCGCCGGCGGCTCCGACCCCGACGCGATCGTCGCCCAGGCCCGCGCGCATCGTCCCCGCTACGTGGCCGTCGCGCGCGAGGACGTCGTGCCCGCGCTCGCCGAGGCCCTCCCGGGCATCGAGGTGAGGGGTGGGGCCGATGCGGTGGTCGAGGCCGCCCGCATCGGCGCCGACGTCGTGCTCAACGGCATGACGGGCTCGGTGGGCCTGCGGCCCACCCTCGCGGCGCTCGAGTCCGGCTCGACGCTCGCGCTCGCCAACAAGGAGTCCCTCGTCGCCGGAGGCGCGCTCGTGCACGCCGCGAAGCGGCGCGAGGACCAGATCGTGCCCGTCGACTCCGAGCACTCCGCGCTCGCGCAGTCGCTGCGCTCCGGCAGCCGTGGCGAGGTCCGCCGCCTCGTGGTGACCGCGTCGGGCGGCGCCTTCCGGGGCCGCAGCCGCGCGTCGCTCGCGGCCGTCACGCCCGCCGACGCGCTCGCGCACCCCAACTGGGACATGGGGCCGGTCGTCACCATCAACTCCGCGTCGATGGTGAACAAGGCCCTCGAGGTGGCCGAGGCGCACCTGCTGTTCGACATCCCGATGGACCGCATCGACGTGGTCGTGCACCCGCAGTCCATCGTCCATTCGATGGTCGAGTTCGTCGACGGCGCCACCATCGCGCAGGCCTCGCCGCCGGACATGCGGCTCCCCATCGCCCTCGGCCTCAGCTGGCCCGAGCGGCTGCCCGACGTCGCGCCGCGGCTCGACTGGACGCACGCGCAGGCGTGGACCTTCGAGCCGCTCGACGAGGAGGCGTTCCCCGCGATCCGCCTCATGCGCGCGGCGATGGCCGCATCGCCCCTGCACCCGGCCGTGTTCAACGCCGCCAACGAGGAGTGCGTGCAGGCCTTCGTCGACGGCGCGCTGCCGTTCCTCGGGATCGTGGACACCGTCCGGCGCGTTGTCGAGGAGTACAGCGCCCCCGCGGAGGTCACCCTGGACGAGGTCGACCGCGCGGAGGCGTGGGCGCGCGCCCACGCACGGGACGCGATCGCACGAGTGAGAAGGTAGGAGACATGGCTGAGGTCATCGGGTGGATCGTCCTGCTCGTGGGGCTGCTCGTCTCGATCGCGCTCCACGAGCTCGGGCACATGATCCCTGCGAAGAAGTTCGGCGTGCGGGTGAGCGAGTACTTCGTGGGCTTCGGGCCCACCCTGTGGTCGCGGCGCGGCAAGGAGACCGAGTACGGCGTCAAGGCCATCCCGCTGGGCGGCTACGTCAAGCTCGTCGGGATGATCCCGCCGGCCGAGGCGGTCAAGCCCGTGAGCGGCACCGGCCGCGTCGCCCAGCTCATCGCGGACACGCGCGAGGCCTCCGTCGAGGAGATCCAGCCGGGCGAGGACCACCGCGCCTTCTACCACCTCTCCTGGTGGCGCAAGGCGATCGTGATGTTCGGCGGCCCCTTCGTCAACCTCGTCATCGCCGTGCTGATCTTCACCGGCATCCTCTTCCTCGTCGGCACCCCCGGCCACCCGACGCTCACCGTGTCGCAGGTGACGGCGTGCGTGCCCGCCGCGGGCGCGTCGGACTGCGCTCCGGATGACCCGGCCTCGCCTGCCTCCCAGGCGGGCATCGAGGCGGGCGACACCGTCACCGCGGTCGACGGCACGCCGGTCTCCGACTGGGAGACCTTCACCGACTACGTCGCGGCTCGGCCCGGCGAGGAGGTCGTCCTCACCGTCCAGCGCGACGGCGACGCCGTCGAGATCCCCCTCACGCCCGCGCTGCGCGAGCGCGCCGTGTACGACGACTCCGGCGCGGTGGTGACCGACGCCGACGGCGCGGTCGTCACCGAGGAGGTCGGCTACATGGGCATCGCCCCGGCCACCGAGACGCAGCGGCAGGGGATCGGCGCGGGCCTCGACTACACGGGCTACGTGCTCGGAGCGACGGCGGACGTCATCTGGCACCTGCCGGAGAACGTCTACCACGTGGCGCGCGCGTCGGTCGGGCTCGAGGAGCGCACCACGGACTCCGTCATGGGGCTCGTGGGCGTCGGCCGCGTCGCCGGCGAGATCTCCAGCGCGGACGTCCAGGGCTACTCGATCGCCGACAAGGTGACCGACATGCTCATGCTCCTGGGCAGCCTCAACCTCGCGCTCTTCGCCTTCAACATGATCCCGCTCGTCCCCCTGGACGGTGGGCACATCGCCTCCGCCTTCTGGCAGGGCATCAAGAACGGCTGGGCGCGCCTGCGCGGCCTGCCGCGGCCGGCGCCCGTCGACGTGGCCCGCATGATGCCCCTCGCCTACGGCGTCTTCGCCCTGCTTCTCGCCATGGGCGTCATCCTCATCTATGCGGACATCGTCGCGCCCGTCAGCGTGGTGTGACGGCGGTACCGCACCGACCTTGGGAGATACTGACAACGTGACAGCCATCGGACTCGGCATGCCCGCGATGCCCGCACCTGTGATCGCGCCGCGGCGCAAGACCCGCAAGATCAAGGTGGGCGACGTGTACGTGGGCGGCGACGCCCCCATCAGCGTGCAGTCGATGACCACCACCAAGACCCACGACGTCAACGCGACGCTGCAGCAGATCGCCGAGCTCACGGCGGCCGGCTGCGACATCGTGCGCGTCGCGTGCCCCACGCAGGACGATGCGGACGCGCTGCCCGCGATCGCGAAGAAGTCGAACATCCCGGTGATCGCGGACATCCACTTCCAGCCGAAGTACGTGTTCGCCGCGATCGAGGCCGGCTGCGCCGCGGTCCGCGTCAACCCGGGCAACATCAAGCGCTTCGACGACCAGGTCAAGGAGATCGCGCAGGCCGCGAAGGATCACGGCACCTCGATCCGCATCGGCGTCAACGCCGGCTCGCTCGACAAGCGCCTCCTGGAGAAGTACGGCAAGCCCACGCCCGAGGCTCTCGTCGAGTCCGCCGTGTGGGAGGCGAGCCTCTTCGAGGAGCACGACTTCCACGACTTCAAGATCTCGGTCAAGCACAACGACCCGGTCGTCATGGTGCGGGCCTACGAGATGCTCTCCGAGCGCGGCGACTGGCCGCTCCACCTCGGCGTCACCGAGGCCGGCCCCGCCTTCCAGGGCACGATCAAGTCCGCGACCGCGTTCGGCGCGCTGCTGAGCCAGGGCATCGGCGACACCATCCGCGTGTCGCTGTCCGCCCCGCCGGTCGAGGAGGTCAAGGTCGGCATCCAGATCCTGCAGGCGCTCAACCTGCGTCCCCGCAAGCTCGAGATCGTCTCGTGTCCGTCGTGCGGCCGCGCGCAGGTCGACGTGTACGAGCTCGCGGAGAAGGTGACCGCGGGACTCGAGGGCATGGAGGTGCCGCTGCGCGTCGCCGTCATGGGCTGCGTCGTCAACGGCCCGGGCGAGGCCCGCGAGGCGGACCTCGGCGTGGCGTCCGGCAACGGCAAGGGCCAGATCTTCGTCAAGGGCGAGGTCATCAAGACCGTGCCCGAGAAGGACATCGTCGAGACCCTCATCGAGGAGGCGATGAAGATCGCCGAGACGATGGAGCCCGTCGAGGGCGCGGCGCCCGAGGTGATCGCGGCCTCATGACGGACTCGCTGCTCAGGCGCTCCCAGCACACGCTGGCGCCCCTGCAGCGGCGTGATCTCGACACGGCCATCGCGCTCGCGCGCCGGGACCCCGTCGCGCACGTGGTGCCGCTCATGCACCTCGAGACGGCCCGGGCCTCGGGCATCATGACGGGCTCCCTGTGGGGCGTCCGCCGGCGCTCGGGCCTGCACTCGACCCTCGTGGGCCTCGTGTGGAACGGCGCCAACCTCTCGCCCGTGCTGCCCGATGGCGACGGCGAGGACGAGGACTCCCTGCGCGCCGAGGTCGCGGCGGCGGCGATCGCGCGCCTCACGCGCCCCGCGGCGCTCGTGGGCCCGGCCGGCGTCACGCTCGACCTGTGGGGCCGCGTCGAGCCCTGGTGGGGGCCCGCCCGCGAGGTGCGGGCCCGGCAGGTGTCGATGGCGATCGACCACGAGCCGCGCCGCGTCGCCGGCATCGACGCCTCGGGCCTCGACCTCGAGGCCGTGAGGCGCGCGGACCTCGACGACTACGACCTGCTGCTGCCCGCGTGCGTCCACATGTTCATCGGCGAGGTGGGCTACGACCCGATGCGCCACGGGCGTGCCGGCTACGAGGAGCGCCTGCGCTACCTCGTGCGCGCCGGACGCTCGTACGTGCAGATGGGCACCGTCGACGGCCGACGACAGGTGGTGTTCAAGGCCGAGGTGGGCGCGCTGGGCGGGGGAGTGGCGCAGCTCCAGGGCGTGTGGGTGCATCCGGACCTGCGCGGACGCGGGCTCGCCCGCGCGGGGCTCGGCGCCGTGATCGACGCGGTGCGCGCGCAGCTCGCCCCGACGGTGAGCCTCTACGTCAACGACTTCAACCCGGTGGCCATCCGCGCGTACGACGCGGTGGGCTTCCGCGAGGTCGGGACGTTCGCGACCGTCATGATGTGACGCCCGCCGTGTGGCGTTCGTCACGGTAACGACGTTATCGGCACTTTGGAGCGATTACTGTCGGTGGGCCTCCCTAGACTTTCTCTCGCTACTCGCGCGCAGCGACGCACACGGGAACCCCGATCGTGCGTGCGCGCGCATCGATCTGAGGGGATCTCATGGGGAACACCCATTCCTGGCGCGCCTCGCGCGCCGTCGCGGGCACGATGCTCGCGGCGCTGGGCGCGAGCGTCCTGACCGCCACGGCGGCCGGCGCGACGTCCGACGACACCGAGGCGCCGGCCACCAGCGCCGTCGTCTTCGACAACGCCGCGACGGCTCCGTCGCACCCGAGCATCGGCTTCACCGCCACCTCGACGCGTGAGCTCGGCGATCGCATCGTCCTCGGCGGCGACGAGCGGCTGCTCGACTCCGTCGAGGTCGGCATGACCAACTGGTCGTGCGAGACCGGCTCGGGCGCGGACTGCGTCACGACGCCCGGCGCCACCTTCGACCACCCCGTGACGGTCAACGTCTACGGCGTCGACGCCGCGGGCGAGCCGGGCGACCTGCTCGCGACCGCGACCGAGACCGTGGCCGTGCCGTTCCGACCGTCGGCCGACGCCGTGAACTGCACGACGACTCCGACGAAGTGGTACGACTCCGAGACGGGCACCTGCCACAACGGCGTCGCCTTCACGGCCACCGTGCCCTTCGACTCGACCGTCGCGCTCCCGGACGAGGTCATCGTCACCGTGAAGTACCCGACGAGCCGCTTCGGCGAGATCGCGGACCGCGGCCCGTACGACAGCCTGAACGTCAGCCTCGCGCAGGACGCGCCCGCCATCGGCGCGGACGTCGACGGCGACTCGATCGTCGTGGACTCGTCGTACGCCGCGATGTACGACGGCGACCCGATCGACGTCCTTCGCTCGACGAGCGAGTGGTCCCCCTACTCGCCGATGCTCACCGTCAAGGCGTCCGCGGTGCCGGCGATCGACGCGGCCGTGTACGGCTTCGAGACCGAGGCCAGCTTCGAGGCTGTCTCCGGCGTGACGCCGGTCAAGAACGGCACCACCGGCATCACCGCCGCTGCGGGCTGCTACTACGCGGTCGCTGGCCAGAACCTGGACGACGACGACTACGAGTACCAGGTGACGAAGTTCGGCGGCTACTCCGACGCGTTCCCGGCGGGCGGCTGGTTCACCAGCGCCGACTTCTACCTCGACGCTGCGGTGTCGACCGGTGGCACGCTGAACCAGTTCGACTGGTCGGTGGCCACCAACGGCACCGACGGCAACCACCGTCGCGACTTCATCCTTCACGCGCAGTCGGCGGGCGAGGGCTCGTGGACGCTTGGCGCGTCGAACAACGCGGGCTTCAAGGCCGTCGACGTCGCGCCGCTGACCGGTGACACGCTGACGATCACCGAGTCCGGCTGGTACACCGTGCGCCACGACTTCTCGAGCGTGGACGGCGTGCTCTCGGTCGACATCTCGGTCGCGGACGCCTCGGGCGACGTGCTCAAGACCTGGACCCGCTCGAACGGCAAGGACACGATCAACGGCACCGTGGGCGGCAACCGCTACGGCTGGATCGTGACGAACGGCTTCGACGCCCTGCCGGTCGACAACGTGCTCATCAACGCCGAGCGCCCGACCGAGGGCTGCGTCCCGACCGTGTACTTCACCGACGTGCCGCTGGGCGCGAAGGCGTTCGCCGAGATCACCTGGCTCCACGAGCAGGGCATCGCCTCGGGCTTCGAGGACCGCACCTTCCGTCCCTACGAGTCCGTGACGCGTCGCAACATGGCGAAGTTCCTGTACCGCCTCGCCGGTCGCCCGGACTTCGAGCTCCCGGAGACCTCGCCCTTCTCGGACATCGAGCAGGGTGACGGCGGCTACCGCGCCATGGTGTGGCTGCACGAGGCGGAGATCGCCTCGGGCTACTCGGACGGCACGTTCCAGCCGAACAAGACCGTGACGCGTCGCAACATGGCGAAGTTCCTCTACCGCTTCGCCGACCGTCCGGCCTTCGAGGTGCCCGCCACCTCGCCGTTCTCGGACGTCACGACCTCGACCGGCGGCTACCGCGCGATGGCGTGGCTGGACGAGACGGGGATCGCCACCGGCTTCTCGGACGGCACCTTCCGTCCGGGTCAGGACACGATCCGCCGCCAGATGGCGACCTTCATCTACCGGTTCTCGAGCCTGTAGCGGAGCACCGCTGACCCTCGACCGCCGTCGGCCCCACCGGGCCGGCGGCGGTCGAGCCGTCTCCGGGGGAGGGTGGGCCTCTCCGCAGCGCCGCCCGACCTCCCCGTGCACAAGCGCACGGTGTGACGAAACCATCGCGTGTCGTGACCCGGGCCGCACCCATCGCGCCTGCTAGCGTGCCCGCGAGGCGCCCGCCATCGGAGGCTCGGCGCGCGGCGGGGACGTGTGGATCGGCCCCGTCATGGGGGTCATCCATGCAGTCGTCTTCGTCCCTGCTCGCGCGCGGCGCCGCCGCCACGGTCCTGGCGCTCCTGGCTGCCGCGGGGCTCCCCGCGGCCGCGGGCGCCGCGGCCGGCACCGTGACCGGCGCATCGTGCAGCGCCGTCACCGAGGGCCACGAGCACCTCGCCGACGTCTGGTGCTACGGCGCCGAGACCGGCGCCTCGGCCACCGCGCCGCGCACGCTGTCCGTCACCGAGACCGTGTCGATCACGGGCACCGTCGTGGTCGACGGCGAGCCGGCCGAGGGCTGGGCCGAGCTGTTCAGCTGGGACGGCGAGTACCTGGGCGACGTCGACATCGTCGAGGGCGCGTACACCTTCGCCGACGTGGCGGAGGGCGAGTACAAGGTGCTCGTCGGCACGTACGACGACCACGGCTCGCAGTGGGCTGAGCTCGACGGCTCCGACGGCCTGGGCCCGGCGAAGTTCGTCGTGTCGCCCGAGTCCCCGGCGGAGATCGTCGCGGACGAGGCGACGCTCGGCGACGAGCCCTGGGTGTACTTCACCGTCGCGGGCAAGGGCTCGTGGAGCACCGATCGGCTCTGCCTCGCCGCGTACGACGCCGAGGACTTCTGGGACGCCTCGATCTCGGCGCCCGTGTCGACGGACTGCGCCGTCGAGGGCAACCCCACCTTCATCGACGAGCTCGACAAGTCGAGCGAGTACCTCCTCCGCATCGTGCCGGCCGAGCTCGCCACGGCCGACGAGTGGATGGACTACGAGGGTGACGAGTTCTGGTTCGGGAACGTCGCCGACCCGTGGACGCCCGGAGCGCTCGTCTTCATCACGGACACCACCACCGGCCCCGACTGGCACTTCGTCGCCTACTTCGGCGACGTCAAGGGCGGCGCGAAGGCCTTCGACGAGATCTCCTGGCTCGCCGCGTTCCAGATCGCCTCGGGCTACGACGACGACACGTTCCGTCCGCGCGAGTCGGTGACCCGCCGCAACATGGCCAAGCTGCTCTACCGCTACGCCGGCCGCCCGGACTTCGAGATGCCGGAGGAGTCGCCCTTCACGGACCTCGAGCCCGGCGACGGCGGCTATCGCGCGATGGTGTGGCTCTACGAGGCGGAGATCGCGTCGGGCTACGCCGACGGCTCGTTCAAGCCGAACAAGACCGTGAGCCGTCAGAACATGGCGAAGTTCCTCTACCGCTACGCGGGGCGCCCCGACGTCGACATGGACGAGAAGTCGCCCTTCAAGGACGTGAAGAAGACCGCGGGCGGCTACCGCGCGCTGAAGTTCATGGTCGACGAGGAGATCGCATCCGGCTTCTCGGACGGCACCATCCGTCCGAACCAGGACGTCATCCGCCGCCAGATGGCGACGTTCCTCTACCGCTTCCCGTACCTGTAGGCGCGGCGCACACCACGGCCGCCGGTCCCCGCGGGGACCGGCGGCCGTCGTGCGTCCGCCGTCCCTTCCGTCCCGAATGTCGGCGTGTCCTTCCTGGTAGGGGTCCGAGCAGGCAATGTCACAGAGTGACGTCTCCTGGTAGCGTGCGGGCACGTGCGGCGGGACGATGCGCCGCGCACCGGCGGCCGCACAGGGCGGTCGCGGCAGGGGGGGAACGGATGCCGCAGACGACCCGACGACGCGCGCGGGCGATCGCCGCGCTGCTCACCGCGATCGTGGCGGGGGTGGGGCTGCCGTCGGCCGCCGGCGCGGTCGAGCCGACCGGATCCATCGAGGCCACGGCCACGTTGTGGGAGACCGGGGACGATGCGGTCGGCGGTTGCGTCGCGGCGTACACGGACGAAGACGCGGAGACCGCGGTCGCGACCGTCTGCGAGTCCGGCGACGGCGCCTACGTGATCGACGGGCTCGCGCCCGGCGCCTACCGGCTGGAGTACACCGGCTTCACAGACGCCCCCGACCAGTGGTCGACGTGGGAGGACGCGCACGCCGACGCCGACTCGTTCGACGTCGTCGCGGACGCGACGACCGCGGTCGCGGTCGAGCTGCTGCCGTACGGGGCGACCACCGGGACGGTCCTCGGGTCGGATGGGACACCCGCGGCAGGTGCGACCGTGCAGCGCTACTACTGGCACTCCAGCCCGAAGCCGCTGCGCGAGGAGGTGACGGTCGGCACGGACGGGAGGTACGTGATCCGCGACTGGAGCATCGCCGAGTCCGGATCGGCGCTGCTGAGGTTCGTCCCGGCGGAGGCCGGCCAGGCATCCGTCACATCGACGCAGATCGCGAGCGTGCCCACCGAGCTCCGTACCGGTGTCGACGCGCAGTTCGCACCCGACTCAGCGATCCACGGCACCATCGTCGCCCCCGACACCGTCGTGGGGGAGCGGGCCTGCGTGCGGGCGTTCATGTCGGTGGGTCCGGGCGCCGGCACCTACATCGTCGAGGGTGAGGCGTGCGGCGACATCGGGGACGAGTTCACGATCGACGGCCTCCCCGAGGCCACGTATGCGCTCTGCGTGACGGCCGAATCGGCCGACCCGGTCTGCGGCTACTGGGAGGGGTGGTGGGGCCTGTCGACGCACACGGGGCTCACGGACTCGGTCCAGGTCGCGACGACCACGGGAACTACGACCGAGGTCGACATCCGATTCGGTGGCCGCTTCACGGTCGACGTGACGAGCGAGGGCGAGCCGGTCGCGGACGGGTGTGTGGCTCTCAAGTCCGGGTCCGAGGAGGTCGCCCGCGACTGCGACGGAGCGGACGGCTACGTTCTCGACGTCCGTCGCGACCTCAAGAGCAACTCGCACCTTCGTTTCACGGGCTTCTCGACCGCGAACGACACGACGCAGATGAGCTTCGTCACGATCGATCAGGGCCGCGACGTGGCGCGGGCATACGAGATCGGCGCGTACGGCACGGTCGCAGGTGCGATCGACTACACGGCCGTGCCGGGAGCCACCTCCGCCTGCGTCGACGTCCACGTCGGCGACGAGGTCTTCGCGACCGGCTGCACGGCTCCCGGCGAGCCCGGCTACTCCGTGCCGGTGCCGGACACCGGCGCGAGGCTGCTCTTCCGTGCCGTCGGAGCCGATGCGTGGCTGTGGACGGGAAGCGACGCCTACCCCATCTCGGCGGCGACCGGCGAGGTGAGGACGATCGACCTCGACCTGAGGGCGGCGGGAGCCGTGTCCGTCGCGCTGGCGGGTCCTGGAGGGCTGCCGGCCGCGGGCGGCTGCCTCGTCGCGTACACCGACGAGTGGGTCGAGGCCGGTCGGGACTGTGCGGGAGACGGCGGTACGTACCGGGTGCCGATGTACGACGGCCGATTCGCGCTGGCGTTCCTCGGCTTCGACGGGGCACCTGACCAGTACTGGGGCGGTCTGGTGCGAGGCGACGCGGAGACGACCTGGGTGGCGGCCGGCGAGACCGTCGCGATCGCGTACACCCTGAGCGATGGCACGGGACTGCGCGGTCACGTCCTCGCGCGCGGCGGCGTCGTGACGGGAGGCTGCGTCACGGCCTATGCCGATTCCGGAGCCCTCGCCGCCGAGTCGTGCGTGGGAGCAGATGAGCGGTTCCACCTGGAGATCGTCGAGCCCGGCGCGTACTGGCTCCGCTTCGCCGGCTTCGACGGGGCGGTGGAGGGCTACTTCGGCGACGACGGGGCAGGCTCCCCGGTCGTGTTCGAAGGAGGAACCGCGGAAGCGGACTTCGTGCTCGACCTCGGCGCGACGATCACCGGGACCGTGTGGGGCGGCGGCACCACGGCAACCCTCTACTCGTGGGCCGGCGAGCCGCTCGGCACCACGGCGGTCGAGAGCGGCGCGTACTCGTTCGAGGGTGTGCCGGAGGGCGAGTACAAGGTGCTCGTCAGCGGCGGAACCGACATCGGCCCTCGGTGGGCGACGTACGGAGAAGTGATCGGGAACCACGCGCCCGGCAGGTTCGTGGTGTCGGAGTCCACCCCGGTCACCCTCACCGCCGGCCGTGTGCCGCTCGAGTACATGGCCCCGCTCTACGTCAGCGCCGCGGGCAAGGCGGAGTGGGACGACCGCTGGCTGTGCATCGCCGCCTATCGTGCTGATCGCTTCGAATCCGAGTCCACGAGCACGCCGGTCGTCGTCGATTGCGGGGATCCGGAGCTGGTGCGCATCCTGCCCAACCTCCAGGACGGTCGCGCGTATCTGCTTCGGGTCGTGCCGGAGGAGCTCACGGTCGACACCGACTGGACCTCGTACACGGGACCCGACTACTGGCTCGGCAACGCCGATGGGCCGTGGAGCGGCAAGGCCCGCGTCATCTCGGTCGGTGAGGACATGAGCGGGTACTGGCTCGGCATGGCCTACTACACCGACGTGAACGGCGGGTCGAAGGCGTTCTCCGAGATCTCGTGGCTGGGCGGCACGCACATCGCCTCCGGCTACTCGGACGGCACCTTCCGTCCGCGCGAGTCCGTGACGCGGCGCAACCTCGCGAAGCTGCTCTACCGCTACGCGGGGCGCCCGGACGTCGACCTGCCCGAGGAGTCGCCCTTCGCCGACGTGTCGCCGAGCGACGGCGGCTACCGCGCGATGGTGTGGCTCTACCAGGCGGGCATCGCGTCGGGCTTCGACGACGGCTCCTTCCGGCCGAACGACGAGGTCTCGCGCCGTAACCTCGCGAAGTTCCTCTACCGCTTCGCGGGCCGGCCGGACTTCGAGGTGCCGGCGAGATCGCCCTACAAGGACCTCACCCCGCGATCGGGCGGCTACCGCGCGATGGCATGGATGGCCGAGACGGGGATCGCCTCGGGCTTCTCGGACGGCACGTTCCGTCCGGAGCAGGACGTCATCCGTCGCCAGATCGCGACGTTCCTCTACCGCTACACGCTCGGCTGATCCGAGCCTCGAGGAGAGACACCCATGACACGAGCCTCACGCCACACGGCCGTGCTCGCCGTCGTCCTGAGCGCAGTGGCGATCGCGATCGGCGCGCCGGCAGCGGCGGCCGAGGACGCTCCTGCGACCGACACGGCTGTCGAGGTCGCGGTCGACGCGCCGAGCGGGGGGATCGCCCTCTCCGGCGCCGCCAGCATCACGGGTGCCGCTCGCCTCATCATCGGCGTGGTCGAGGACGGCCGCGCCGACCTCTACAGATGGAGCGGGGAGTACGTGGCGTCGACCGCCGTCGAGGACGGCGCCTACCGGTTCGACGGCGTCCCGGTCGGCGAGTACCGCGTGAGGGTGACGGGCATTCCAGGCCTTGCAGGATCGTGGGTGACCGACGGCGGCGTCGTCGCCGTCCCCGCGCGCCTCGTCGTCGGCGTCGACGACGACGAGGCGACGGCGCCGACCTCGACCACCCGGCCGTTCACCGTGCTGCGTGTCGATGTCGCGCTGCCTGCGCTGCGTCCCGTGCCGGGGGTCGCCGAGATCGTGTGCGTCGCGGCGTACCCGTGGGCGGGATTCGAGGGAGCGACGGAGTCCGTGCCCGCCGCCGTCGACTGCGCCTCGCCGGGAACCACGCTGGTCTTCGACGAGCTCGAGACGGATGAGCCGTACCTGCTGCGCGCCGCCCGCGAGGAGCTCGTGACAGGCGAGGACTGGACCGCCTACGAGGGTGAGGACTGCTGGTACGGCGGCGCCGCGGCACCGACGGGCACGCACACCCGCGCGGTGTCGGTCGCGGGCCTGCGCAACGACCACCCTGACGAGTGGATCCCGTTCACCTGCTTCACGGACGTGCGCGGGGCATCCAAGGGCTTCCACGCGATCAACTGGGCCGGCGGGGTCGGGATCGTGTCCGGCTTCGACGACGGCACCTTCGAACCGCGAGGAACGGTGACCCGCCGCAACCTCGCGAAGCTGCTGTACCGGCACGCCGGTCGCCCCGAGGTCGACCTTCCCGAGGAGTCTCCGTTCACCGACATCGAGCCCGGCGACGGCGGGTACCGTGCGATGGTCTGGCTCCACCAGACGGGGATCGCCTCGGGCTACGACGACGGGAGCTTCAAGCCGAACCGCACCGTCACGAGGCGCATGGTCGCCAAGCTGCTGTACAGGTATGCGGGTCGACCGGCGGTCCTCACCGTTCCTGGTCCCTTGCCTGATGGCGGATGCCCTGCCTACTCGTTCACCGACGTCGAATGCGGTGACGGCGGCTCGCGCGCGATCGCGTGGCTCGGGCAGCTCGACATCGTCTCGGGCTTCTCCGACGGGACCTTCCGGCCGAACGAGCCGACGCTGCGCCGCCAGCTTGCGACCGTGCTCTACCGCTACGAGCACTGGGTCGGGGGCTTCGTGGTGCGCACGCCCTGGTGACAGGACGGATACCCGCACCGCATCGTGCCCCGGTCCCGATACCCTTGACCCCATGCTTCGCATGTCCACGCTCTTCCTGCGCACCCTGCGCGAGAACCCCGCCGACGCCGAGGTCGCGTCGCACCAGCTGCTCGTCCGCGCCGGCTACATCCGCCGCGCCGCCCCCGGCATCTACACCTGGCTGCCGCTGGGCCTCAAGGTGCTCGCGAAGGTCGAGGCGATCGTCCGCGAGGAGATGGACGCCGCCGGCGGCCAGGAGGTGCACTTCCCGGCGCTGCTGCCGCGCGAGCCCTACGAGGCGACCGGCCGCTGGACCGAGTACGGCCCCAACCTCTTCCGCCTCCACGACCGCAAGGGCGGCGACTACCTGCTCGCGCCCACGCACGAGGAGATGTTCACGCTGCTGGTCAAGGACCTCTACAGCAGCTACAAGGACCTGCCGCTGACGATCTACCAGATCCAGACGAAGTACCGCGACGAGGCGCGTCCCCGTGCGGGCCTGCTGCGCGGCCGCGAGTTCATCATGAAGGACTCGTACAGCTTCGACATCTCGGACGAGGGCCTCGACGCGTCGTACGCGGCGCAGCGCGCGGCCTACATCCGCATCTTCGACCGCCTGGGCCTCGAGTACGTGATCGTGCAGGCGCAGTCGGGCGCGATGGGCGGCTCGAGGTCGGAGGAGTTCCTGTCGCCCACCGAGGTCGGCGAGGACACCTTCGTGCGCTCGCCCGGCGGCTACGCCGCCAACGTCGAGGCCGTCACCACCCCGGCGCCCGCCGCGATCGACTGGGCCGATGCGCCCGCCGCGCACGTCGAGGACACTCCCGACACCCCGACGATCGACACGCTGGTCGCCTCCGCCAACGCCCACCACCCGCGCGAGGACCGCGCCTGGACCGCCGCGGACACCCTCAAGAACGTGGTGATCGCCGCGACCAACCCCGAGGGCGAGCGCGGGCTGCTCGTCATCGGCGTGCCCGGCGACCGCGACGTCGACATGACCCGCCTCGAGGCGGCGCTCGCCCCGGCGACGGTCGAAGCCGCGAACGAGGACGACCTCAAGACCCACCCCGAGCTGGTCAAGGGCTACATCGGCCCCGGCGTGCTCGGCCCGCAGGCCCGCCCGGCGGAGGTGGCGTTCCTCTCCGAGGACGACGCGACCATCCCGTACATGCTCGACCCGCGCATCGTCCCCGGCACCCGCTGGATCACCGGCGCCAACGAGCACGGCAAGCACGTCTTCGACCTCGTCATGGGCCGCGACTTCGTGGGCGACGGCACCATCGAGGCCGCCGACGTGCGCGACGGCGACGAGGCCCCCGACGGCTCGGGTCCGCTCGAGCTCGCGCGCGGCGTCGAGATCGGCCACATCTTCCAGCTGGGCCGCAAGTACGCCGAGGCGCTCGACCTGCGGGTGCTCGACGAGAACGGCAAGCAGCAGGTCGTCACCATGGGCTCGTACGGCATCGGCGTCACCCGCGCCGTCGCGCTGCTCGCGGAGAACAACCACGACGAGCTGGGCCTGTCCTGGCCCATCCAGGTCGCGCCGTACCAGGTGCACGTGGTCGCGACAGGCAAGGACGCGGCGGTCTTCGAGGCCGCCGGCGGCCTGGCCGCGGAGCTCGAGGCCGCGGGCGTCGAGGTCTGCTACGACGACCGCTTCAAGGTCTCGCCCGGCGTGAAGTTCAAGGACGCCGAGCTCATCGGCGCCCCGTTCATCCTCGTGGTCGGCCGCGGCCTCGCGGAGGGCACCGTCGAGCTCAAGGTCCGCGCGGCGGGCACGAGCGAGGCGCTGCCGGTGGACGATGCGGCGGCCGCCGTGGTCGCCCGCGTCCGGGAGGCGCTGGACGGCTGACCCGCCGGAGACCCCTCCACGCGATCCGGACACCCCTCCACACGCCACCCGGCGCAGGGAGGGGGGATCCCCGGCGTGTTGCGCGCGACACGCCGGGCCCCGGGCGGGGGACGGTCGCGCGTGTGTGGAGAGGTGCTCGGGTGCTCGGGTCAGGAGACGCTGAGCCCCGGCAGCGCCGGGAGCGAGCCCAGGTCGAAGCCGGCGAGCGCGGCGGCGCGCATCCACGCGTCGTACGAGGCGTTGAGCACCCACGGCACGTCGTCGGGCGCCGCGCCGTCGATCAGCGCGGCGTAGGACTCCGCGAGCTCGACCTCGACCGCCCGCTCGGTGGCGGCACGGGCCTTGCGCGTCTCGGTGCCCGCGGGCGGCACTTCGTACAGCGGCTCCCGCAGGTCGTCGACGCCCGGGAGGGCCAGCAGCGCCTCGGCGCGCGCATCGTGCAGGCGCGAGCGCGTGAGCGCCCGCGTGCGCTCCTTGCCGCTCGCGCGCGCGGCCGCCACCTCGTACGCGAACGAGGCGCGGTCGTGCGCCACGGCGAGCGCGGCGAGGGTGTTCCCGTCGACCGCGGTGTCCTCCGTCGGCGTCCACGGGCCCGTCGCCTCGTCCCCGACGCCGGGCATGGCGCGCTCGGCGGGCGCGGCCCCGGCGACGCCGGGTGCGGCGACCGCGAGCGAGTGGGACAGCGCGATCGAGCGCAGCATCGCGGCGAGCCCCGGATCGTCCTCGGTGGCGGCGTCGGCGGCGGCGAGCGCCTCGTCGATCGCGTCCTGGACCGCCGCGTCGAGCGACGGCGCCGCGGAGACGGTCGTGTCGGGCTCGGGGGAGGCGGACGGGTACTCGACGTAGACGCCGCCCAGGGCCGCGAGCCGCTCGGGAGCGAGCCCGGACTCGATCACGCCGAGGTCGGTGGAGTCCGCGGCGTCGACGACGGCCTGCTCGCGCAGCGCCGCCTCGTCGCGCAGGACCACGGTGGGCGTGGGGGTGCGTGACGGGATCGGCGGCGTCTCGACGCGCCACGAGCACGCGGTGAGCAGCACCGTGGCCGCCCCGGCGGCCGCGACCGCGCGGATCACGCGGGAGGGGAGCGGCGCCATGGGCGCCATCATGACACGCCCCCGCGAGGGTCCTAGAATGTCCCTCGACCGAATTTCAGCAACGGAGCGCGCGCCGCGCGTGGGAGGCGATGCCATGGACATCACGAGCCGCATCATCGAGCTCGCCGCGCCGGAGGCCGAGGCCGCAGGACTCGTCGTCGAGGGGGTGGACGTCACGGCCGCGGGCAAGCGCTCGCGCGTGCTCGTCACCGTCGACCTGCCGGAGACCGAGGTCGGCAGCGCCGACCTGGACGCCGTCGCCGAGGCCTCCCGCCGCATCGGCGCCGCGCTCGACGAGGCGAACGTGCCCTCCACGCCGTACGTCCTCGAGGTCTCGACCCCCGGAACCGACCGCGTCCTCACCGAGCGCCGCCACTTCCTGCGCGCACGGACGCGCATGCTGGCGCTGCGCCTCGCGGACGGCACGCTCCAGGGACGCCTCACCGACGTCGACGGGGACGAGCTGGTGCTCGACGTCGACGGCGAGGAGCGGCGTGTGCCGCTCGGCGAGGTCACGGACGGTCGCATCGTCGTGGAGCTCAAGAGGCTGGGAGAGAACTAGGACATGGACATCGACATGCAGGCCCTGCGGGGCCTCGAGCGCGAGAAGGACATCCGTCTGGACGTGCTTGTCGACGCGATCGAGCAGGCGCTCGTCTCCGCGTACCACAAGACGCCGGGCGCCTACCGGCACGCCCGCGCGCACCTCGACCGCGTCACCGGCAAGGTGACGATCATGGCCCGCGAGGAGCCCGAGGAGGGCCAGGACCCCGCCGACCTGCCCGAGTTCGACCACACCCCGGCCGACTTCGGCCGCATCGCGACCTCCACCGCGCGGCAGGTCATCTTCCAGCGCCTGCGCCAGGCAGGGGACGATGCGGTGCTGGGCGAGTACGCGGGCCGCGAGGGCAGCCTCGTGTCCGGCGTGATCCAGCAGTCCTCGGACCCCAAGAACGTCCACGTCGACCTGGGCGACGTCGAGGCCGTGCTGCCCCCGCACGAGCAGGTGCCGACCGAGGTGTACGTGCACGGCGAGCGCCTCAAGGGCTTCGTCCTCGACATCTCGCGCGGCGCCAAGGGCCCGTCGATCACGCTGTCGCGCACCCACCCCGGGCTCGTGCGCAAGCTCTTCGAGCTCGAGGTTCCGGAGATCGCCGACGGCACCGTCGAGATCATGAGCCTCGCCCGCGAGGCCGGCCACCGCACCAAGCTCGCGGTCCGCGCGACCGTGCCCGGCGTCAACGCCAAGGGCGCGTGCATCGGCCCCATGGGCTCGCGCGTGCGCGCCGTCATGAGCGAGCTGCGCGGCGAGAAGATCGACATCATCGACTGGGACGACGACCCGGCGACCTTCGTGGGCAACGCGCTGTCGCCGTCGCGCGTCGTGTCGGTCGAGGTCGTCGACGAGGAGGCGCGCGCCGCCCGCGTCGTCGTCCCGGACTTTCACCTGTCGCTCGCCATCGGCAAGGAGGGGCAGAACGCCCGCCTCGCCGCCCGCCTCACGGGGTGGCGCATCGACATCCGCTCGGACGAGCAGCCGGACGTCCCCGGGCGAGCCGGCTCCGGGCGCTGACGGGGATCCGCTAGACTGGTGAAGCCGAGAGACCCGTCTCGTGACGTCGGCGCCCCCGCCACCGTTCCTCAGGAACCCGTGCGGACGTGCGTCGGATGCAGGGGTCGGGGATCTCGGTCGGTCCTTGTGCGGGTGGCGTGCGTGGACGGCCGTGCGGTCGTCGACGAGCGTCGCAACCTGCCGGGACGGGGAGCCTGGCTGCACCCCGACCCGCAGTGCCTCGCACAGGCGCTGAGACGAAGGGCCCTGCCACGCGCGCTGCGCGTGGCGGAGCTGGACGTCACCGGCCTCGAGGTCGGCTAGCGCGGACCGTGCCCACCATCGAATCAGACGGGATGAAAGCCCATGGCCCAGCGATGAGCAGCTCACGATGAGCACCCAGCCGTAACGATGGCTCGACCCTGTCTTGGGCGAGCCGAGACAGGAGAGAAGTGGCAAAGCCCCGCGTCCATGAGATCGCGAAGGAGCTCGGAGTCTCGAGCAAGGACCTGATCGGCAAGCTCAACGAGCTTGGCGAGTACGTCAAGGGTCCGTCCTCCACCCTGGAGGCCCCCGTGGTGCGGAAGGCCCGTGAGGCCTTCCCCGCGGCCAAGTCCGCGCCTGCCGCGGCGTCCGCGCCGGCGAAGCCCGCCGCCGCCAAGCCCGCGTCCAAGCCCGGCGCCCCCAAGCCCGGCCCCAAGCCTGCGCCGGCGCCCGCCGCGTCGGCCGCCGAGAAGCCCGCCGCGCCGGCCCCCGCGCCCGCGGCGTCGAAGCCCGGCCCCCGCCCCGGTCCGAAGCCGGCGAAGGCCGAGGAGAAGTCCGAGCAGAAGGCCGCCCCCGCGGCCGAGAAGCCCGCGGCCAAGGCCGCGCCGAAGCCCGGCGCCCCGAAGCCCAACGTGCCGCTGCCCAGCGACATGCCGCGCCCGCGCCCGCGCCCGGCCGGCAACAACCCGTTCAGCGACCGTTCGGCGGGCCCGCGCCCGCGTCCGCGTCCGGGCGGCAACAACCCGTTCCAGGCCAACCGGCCCGGTGCCCGTCCCGGTGGCGGCGGCGGTGCCGGCGGCGGCGGTGGCCGTCCCGGCGCGCCCGGCGGCGCCCGTCCCGGCGGCCCGCAGGGCACCCCGGGTCGCGGCTTCGGCCCGCGTCCGGTCGGCGGCCAGGGCGGCCCCGGTGGACCCGGTGGTCCGGGTCGTCCCGGCGGCTTCGGCGGCCCCGGCGGTCGTCCGGCCCCCGGTGGCCGCGGTCGCGGCGGCGGCACCGCTGGTGCGTTCGGCCGTGCAGGCGGCAAGCCCGTCCGCGGTCGCAAGTCGAAGCGCGCGAAGCGGGCAGAGTACGAGCAGCAGCAGGCCCCGGCGATCGGCGGCGTGCAGATCCCGCGCGGCGACGGCTCGACCCTGATCCGCCTGCGCCGCGGCGCGACGCTCACGGACTTCGCCGAGAAGATCGACGTCAACCCCGCGTCGCTCGTCACCGTCCTGTTCCACCTGGGCGAGATGGCGACCGCGACGCAGTCGCTCGACGAGGGCACCTTCGAGGCCCTCGGCAGCGAGCTCGGCTACGTGATCCAGATCGTGTCCCCCGAGGAGGAGGACCGCGAGCTCCTCGAGGACTTCAACATCGACATCGAGGCCGAGCTTGCGGCCGAGACCGATGAGGAGCTCGAGGCCCGCGCCCCGATCGTCACCGTCATGGGTCACGTCGACCACGGAAAGACCCGCCTGCTGGACTCGATCCGCAAGGCGGACGTCATCTCCGGCGAGGCCGGCGGCATCACCCAGCACATCGGCGCCTACCAGGTCCACACGACCCACGAGGGCAACGACCGCGCCATCACGTTCATCGACACCCCGGGTCACGAGGCGTTCACCGCCATGCGTGCCCGTGGTGCCAAGGTCACCGACATCGCGATCCTCGTGGTCGCGGCGGACGACGGCGTGATGCCGCAGACCATCGAGGCGCTCAACCACGCCCAGGCGGCCAACGTGCCGATCGTGGTCGCGGTCAACAAGGTGGACAAGGAGGGTGCGAACCCGGCCAAGATCCGCCAGCAGCTCACCGAGTACAACCTGGTGGCCGAGGAGTACGGCGGCGACACGATGTTCGTCGACGTCTCCGCGCTCCAGGGCAAGGGCATCGACAGCCTCCTCGAGGCCGTCCTGCTCACCGCCGATGCGGGTCTCGACCTCCGCGCGAACCCGAACAAGGACGCGCGCGGCGTGGCCGTCGAGGCGCACCTCGACAAGGGCCGCGGCGCCGTGGCGACCGTCCTGGTCAACTCGGGCACGCTGAAGGTCGGCGACGCCATCGTCGCGGGAACGGCCTACGGCCGCGTCCGAGCGATGTTCGACGAGCACGACAACCAGGTCTCCGAGGCCACGCCGGCGCGTCCGGTCATGGTCATCGGCCTGACCTCGGTGCCCCGCGCCGGCGACACCTTCCTGGTGGCCGACGACGACCGCACCGCGCGTCAGATCGCCGAGAAGCGTGAGGCCGCCGAGCGTGCCGCCCAGCTGGCCAAGCGTCGCAAGCGCATCTCCCTCGAGGACTTCAACAAGGCCCTCGAGGAGGGCAAGGTGGACACCCTCAACCTCATCATCAAGGGTGACGTGTCCGGTGCCGTCGAGGCCCTCGAGGACGCGCTGCTCCAGATCGACGTGGGCGACGAGGTCGACCTGCGCATCATCCACCGCGGTGTCGGTGCGGTGACGCAGAACGACGTCAACCTCGCGACGGTCGACAACGCGATCATCCTCGGCTTCAACGTGCGTCCGGCCGAGCGCGTCCAGGAGCTCGCGGACCGCGAGGGCGTGGACATGCGCTTCTACTCGGTCATCTACCGCGCGCTCGAGGACGTCGAGGCCTCGCTCAAGGGCATGCTCAAGCCGGAGTTCGAGGAGAAGCAGGTCGGTGGCGCGGAGATCATGGAGATCTTCCGTTCGTCCAAGTTCGGCAACATCGCCGGTTCGCTCGTGCGCACCGGTGTCATCCGCCGCAACGCCAAGGCGAAGGTCGTGCGCAACGGCGTGGTCATCGGCGAGCCGACGATCGAGACGCTGCGCCGCTTCAAGGACGACGCCACCGAGGTGCGCGACGGCTACGAGTGCGGTATCGGCCTCGGCAAGTTCAACGACATCCAGGTCGGCGACATCATCGAGACCTTCGAGATGGTCGAGATCCCGAGGTCCTGATGGCTGACAAGGCGAGGGCTCTGAAGCTCGCGGGCACGATCAAGAAGATCGTCGCCCGCGCGCTCCAGACCGAGATCAAGGACCCGCGGCTGGGGTTCGTCACGGTGACCGATGTGCGCGTCACCGGCGACCTCCAGCAGGCGTCCGTGTTCTACACCGTGCTGGGCGGGGATGCCGAGCGTGAGGACGCCGCGAAGGCGCTGCAGAAGGCCAAGGGCCGCCTGCGCTCCCTCGTGGGCTCGCAGCTCGGCATCCGCCTCACGCCGTCGCTCGAGTTCCACCTCGACGCCGTGCCGGAGACGGCCGCGTCGCTCGACCGTGCCCTCCACGAGGCGCACGTGCGGGACGAGGAGCTCAAGCGGCTGCGCGAGAACGCGCAGTACGCGGGCGAGGCGGACCCGTACCGCCGCCCCGAGGACGACGCCGACGAGGACGAGAGCTAGCCGATGGGACGCCGCGGCGGCCCCGAGCCGGCGCCCGGCATCGTCGTGATCGACAAGCCTCAGGGCTGGACGTCCCACGACGTGGTCGCGCGTGTCCGGCGCCTGGCCCAGACCTCCAAGGTCGGCCACGCCGGCACGCTCGACCCCATGGCGACGGGCGTGCTCGTCGTCGGCATCGGTCGTGCGACCAAGCTGCTCACGTACATCGTCGGGCACGACAAGGCGTACGACGCCACCATCCGGCTCGGGCAGTCGACCGTGACGGACGACGCGGAGGGAGAGGTCACCGCGACCGTGGACGCGTCCACGGTCACGGACGAGGCCATCCGTTCCGCGGTCGTCCGCCTCACGGGCGACATCCTCCAGCGGCCCAGCGCCGTGAGCGCGATCAAGGTCGACGGCAAGCGCGCGTACGCGCGCGTCCGCGGGGGAGAGGAAGTCGAGCTCCCCGAGCGGCCCGTCACCGTGTCGCGCTTCGACGTGGTCGACGTGCGTCGGCACGATGCGGTGGTGGACCTCGACGTCCGCGTCGACGTGTCCTCGGGCACGTACGTCCGGGCGCTCGCGCGCGACCTCGGCGCCGCGCTCGGCGTCGGCGGGCACCTCACCGCGCTGCGCCGCACGCGCGTGGGCGGCATCGGGCTCGACCTCGCGCGCACGCTCGAGGATCTCGGCGCGGTCGTGGAGTCCGGCGAGCCGCTGCCCCGCGTGGGGCTCGCCGAGGCCGCCGCGGCCACGCTCCCGGTGCTCGACGTGTCCGAGCGGGACGCCACCGCTCTCGGCTTCGGCCAGTGGATCGACGCGCGGCCCGACGGCCCGACCGTCGCGATCGCGCCCGGACCGCGCGCGGTCGCCATCGTCGAGCCCAAGGCGGGCCGCGCCAAGCCCGTCGTCGTGTTCGAGCCCGCCGCCGCATCGTCCCCCGGCGCGGGCGGCGCGGACGCGTAGGGCACAATGACCGGCATGCACGTGTGGCGCTCGCTGGCCGAGATCCCCGACCTCGGCCCCGCCGTGGTCACGCTCGGCAACTTCGACGGCGTCCACCGCGGCCACCAGGCCGTGCTCGGCCGCATGGTCGCGGACGCCCGCGCGCGCGGCCATGTCGCCCTCGCCATGACGTTCGACCCGCACCCCAAGGCGGTGCACGACCCGGCCCACCAGCCCGAGCTCATCACCGGGCTCGACGACCGGCTGGAGCGGCTCGCGGCCATCGGCCTCGACGGCGTCCTGGTGGTGCGCTACACGCTCGACTTCGCGCGCCAGACGCCCGAGGAGTTCGTGGCCGACTACCTCGTGCGCGGCATGCGCGCCTCGTGCGTCGTCGTAGGCCGCGACACGCGTTTCGGGCGCGGCAACGCGGGCGACGTGCAGACGATGCACGACCTGGGTGCGGAGCTCGGCTTCGAGGTCGACATCATCGACGACGCGTGCGCGGTCTCCGAGTCGGGCCGGCGCTGGTCGTCGACCTGGGTGCGCGAGCTGCTCGACGCGGGCGACCTGCCGGGCGCGAACGAGGTGCTCGGCCGCGAGCACCGCGTGCGCGGCACGGTGATCCACGGGGACAAGCGCGGCCGCGAGATCGGCTTCCCGACCGCGAACCTCGACCACACCGCGGGCATGATCCCGCGCCACGGCGTGTACGCCGGGTGGCTCACGGTGCTCGACGCCCGCGGCAACGCGCACGCGGAGGCCGTCGCGGGGCGGCGGCTGCCCGCCGCGATCAGCCTGGGCATGAACTACACGGTCGGAGGCACGGACCTGCGCATCGAGGCGTACGTCATCGACCGCGACGACCTCGACCTCTACGACGCGGAGGTCGCGCTCGACCTCGTCGAGTGGCGCCGTCCCATGCTCGATTTCGGCTCGCTGGACGCGCTCGTGACCGCGCTCGGCGAGGACGTCGACTGGTGCCGCGAGGTGCTCGCCGTCCGCGCATGATGTCCCGCAGGGCGGTGTTACCAGGCGATTAAGTCTCGGTCACGATCCGGTCTCCGCCGAGCGGCGTCCGGTCCGCGGGTCTATGGTCGAAAGATGTCAGACGCTTCCGACGCTCTCGTGGTGCTCGACAAGGTCAACAAGCACTTCGGCGAGCTGCACGTGCTCAACGACATCGACCTCACCGTCTCGCGCGGCGAGGTGATCGTCGTCATCGGCCCGTCCGGGTCCGGCAAGTCGACCCTGTGCCGCGCGATCAACCGCCTCGAGACCATCGACACGGGATCCATCGCCATCGACGGGCAGCCGCTGCCGCAGGAGGGCAAGTCCCTCGCGCACCTGCGTGCCGACGTCGGCATGGTCTTCCAGGCCTTCAACCTCTTCGCGCACAAGACGATCCTCGAGAACGTCACCCTCGGACCCATCAAGGTGAAGAAGGAGTCGCGCAAGCAGGCCGAGCAGGAGGCGATGGCGCTGCTCGAGCGCGTCGGCGTGGCCAACCAGGCGCACAAGTACCCGGCGCAGCTCTCCGGCGGCCAGCAGCAGCGCGTCGCCATCGCCCGGTCGCTCGCGATGAAGCCCAAGGTGATGCTCTTCGACGAGCCCACGAGCGCGCTCGACCCCGAGATGATCAACGAGGTGCTCGACGTCATGGTGTCGCTCGCCCGCGAGGGCATGACGATGATCGTCGTCACCCACGAGATGGGCTTCGCGCGCAAGGCCGCGAACCGCGTGGTGTTCATGGCGGACGGCCTCATCCAGGAGGAGGCCGAGCCGGAGGAGTTCTTCACGAACCCGCAGTCCGAGCGGGCCAAGGACTTCCTGTCGAAGATCCTCACGCACTAGGGGTTCCCGCAGTTCCACGAGTCAACGCCCTGCACGGGCGGGGGAGAGGAGAAGGACCATGATGATCCGGAGGAAGGCGGCAGCGGCCGCCCTGGGAGTCGCGGCGGCGGCGCTGCTCGCGGCCTGCTCGTCGGACGACGGTTCCGAGAGCGACGAGTCGGGCTCGATGGGCGCCGACGACTCGATGTCGGCGGGCGAGTTCGCGGAGGGCAGCACGATGGCGGCCCTGGCCGACGCGGGCGCCATCACCATCGGCACCAAGTTCGACCAGCCGCTGTTCGGGCTGCTCGCGCCGAGCGGCGACCCCGAGGGCTTCGACGTCGAGATCGGCAAGATCATCGCGTCCGAGCTCGGCATCGACGAGGACGGCATCGAGTGGGTCGAGACCGTGTCCGCGAACCGCGAGCCGTTCATCGAGGACGGCACGGTCGACATCGTCGTGGCGACCTACACGATCAACGACGAGCGCAAGGAGCTCGTGAGCTTCGCCGGGCCGTACTACAACGCCGGTCAGGCGCTCATGGTCTCCGTCGACAACGAGGACATCATGAGCCCGGACGACCTCGCGGGCAAGAACGTCTGCTCCGTCGAGGGGTCGACGCCCGCGGCGAACATCGCGGACAACTACCCCGACGCGAACCTGTCGCTCTTCGCGGCGTACACCGACTGCCTCGAGCCGCTGCGCAACGGCCAGGTCGACGTGGTCACCACCGACAACGTCATCCTCGCCGGCTACGTGGCGGAGTACCCGGAGGACTTCAAGGTGGTGGGCGAGCCCTTCACCGAGGAGCCCTACGGCATCGGCCTCGCGCACGACGACGACGAGTTCCGCGACTGGATCAACGACGTGCTCGAGGAGATCTTCGAGGACGGCCGCTGGCTGGAGGCGTGGAACGCGACCGCGGGCACCGTGCTCCCGGAGCCGGACGTCCCGACCGTCGACCGCTACGAGAACTAGCGACATCGCCGTGCGGCCCCTCGACCGAGGGGCCGCACGGCCCGTCCGGAGGATCGCATGACGACGTTCATCGAGGAGTTCGGCCTCATCTGGGGCGCGTTCCTCGCGACGCTGACGCTCACCGCGGTGTCGGGGGTGCTCGCGCTCGTGTGGGGCACGGCCCTGGCGACGATGCGCGTGTCGCCCGTGGGACCGCTGCGCAGCTTCGGCACGGCGTACGTCGAGCTCGTGAGGAACACCCCGCTCACGCTCATGTTCTTCTTCTGGGTCTTCGTCGCCCCCAGCTTCGGGCTGCTGTTCCCGGAGCTCGGCTTCTGGCCCGCCGTCGTCGCGCTCACGCTGTACACGAGCTCGTTCGTGTGCGAGGCGCTGCGCTCGGGCGTCAACTCGGTGGGCATCGGCCAGGCGGAGGCCGCGCGCAGCATCGGGCTCACGTTCGGCCAGACGCTGTCGCAGGTGGTGCTGCCGCAGGCGTGGCGCACCTCGATCCCGCCGCTCATCTCGGTGCTCATCGCGCTCACCAAGAACACCTCGGTCGCGGCCGGCTTCGCGTACACCGAGATCGTCGCGATCCAGCAGCGCCTCACCAACGCGCACCCGTCCGACGGCTTCTTCATCTTCTTCGGGCTCGCGCTCATGTACCTCGTCATCACCATCCCGCTCGGCGTCCTCGCCGGGCAGGTCGAGCGGAAGGTGGCGTTCGCACGATGAGCGGATCGGTCCTCTACGACGCCCCCGGCCCCCGCGCGAAGCGGCTCGACCGGATCCTCAACTGGACGTTCTCCCTGGCGTTCGTCGCGATCGCGGCCTGGATCGCGTACGCCTGGTACCAGCGCGGGATCTTCGACGACCGCTGGGCCATCCTGTGGGACCCGCCCAAGAACCAGACCGCGGCCGACGTGTGGATGTCGCTGGCGAGGGGACTGGGCAACACGCTCAAGGCGGCCGCGATCGCGGCGCCCATCGCGCTCCTCATCGGCGGCGGCATCGCGATCATCCGGCGCGGCGCGCGCACCCGCTGGCTGTCCGGGCCCGCGGCCGTCACCACCGAGCTCGCGCGCGGCCTGCCCGTGCTCATGCTGATGTTCCTCGCGAAGCTCGTGTTCGGGTGGTCGCCGCTGTGGTCGGTGGTCTTCGGACTGGTCGTCTACAACGCGGCGGTGGTCGCGGAGATCCTGCGCGCGGGCCTCGCGGCGCTGCCCAAGGGCCAGCGCGAGGCGGGGCTCAGCATCGGCCTGTCGACCATGCGCACCACGCTGCTCATCGAGCTGCCGCAGGCGGTGAGGATCATGCTGCCCGCGCTCGTGAGCCAGATCGTGGTGCTGCTCAAGGACACCTCGCTCGGCTACATCGTCGCGTACCCCGAGCTGCTGCGGACCATCAAGAACAACCGCGACTACTTCGGCGACCAGTACGTCATCCCGCTGTTCCTCGTGGGCGCCTCGATCTACATCCTCATCAACATGGGCGTGTCCCGCCTCGCGACGTTCATCGAGCGCCGCCTGCGCGAGGGCGGCGGCGGCCGCGGGCTCACCCCGCCGGAGATCGGCCCGACCGGGCCCATCCCTCAGTCGGGGGTCGGCGGTCCGGCGCGCGAGGAGGGCGCCCACGCGGGCGACCCGGTCTTCGCGGCGGGGCGACGCCCCGAGTCCCAGCCCGTCCCGCAGCGTCGGCCGGGGGAGACCGAGGAGGAGAGACGCCGTCAGGCGTACTACGGTGATCCCACCTCCCAGTCGATCCGGCACAACACCGGGGGCGAGCCCGGGGCGAGGTAGCCCCGGTCGCGCGCATCGTCCCGCGTCCTGTACCATGGACAGTCGCCGTAGAACGGCCGCGGATCCCAGTGCCCCGGAGAACATGCCCGGGTGCGCCGCGCAACGAACGAGAGAGAGTACACAGTGGCGCTCGACGCAGCAGTGAAGCAGTCCATCATGACCGAGTACGCGACCCACGAGGGCGACACCGGCTCTCCGGAGGTCCAGGTCGCGGTCCTCACCCAGCGCATCAAGGACCTGACGGAGCACCTCAAGGAGCACAAGCACGACCACCACTCGCGTCGTGGCCTGCTCCTCATGGTCGGCCGTCGCCGCAACCTCCTGAACTACCTCGCGAAGACGGACATCAACCGTTACCGCGCGCTCATCGAGCGTCTCGGCCTGCGCCGCTAAGCGCAGCCCACGCGTTCGCCCGGCCGCTCCCCTCAGGGGTCGAAGCGGCCGGGCTTTCGCGTATCCGGGCACGATGCGCGGGCCTTTCCGCGCGCGCCCCGCCCGCCGCATCGTCCCTCCGTGCTGTTAGGATTGACGCGGCTCGGATGTCCGAGCCGACCAACTCAACCTGGCAGGCCAGCCGGATGCTGATCCTCGGTGGTGACGATCAGAACCCCCTCCTCGACGGGGATCGTTCTGCGCGTTTCGACTGACGATCAGTGACGCGGCGCGAGCCGCATCCGCCTGCCTGCCACGAATAGGCAAGGAGCAACTCCTGATGGAGGGTCCTGAGATCCAGTTCGCCGAGGCCACGATCGACAACGGTCGCTTCGGCACCCGCACCGTCCGGTTCGAGACGGGACGTCTCGCCAAGCAGGCCGCCGGCTCCGCCGTCGCCTACCTCGACGGCGAGACCATGCTGCTGTCCGCGACGACCGCCTCCAAGGCGCCGCGCGACGGCTTCGACTTCTTCCCCCTGACCGTCGACGTCGAGGAGCGCCAGTACGCCGCGGGCAAGATCCCCGGCTCGTTCTTCCGTCGCGAGGGCCGTCCCACCACGGACGCGATCCTCACCTGCCGTCTGATCGACCGTCCGCTGCGCCCGTCGTTCGTGTCGGGCCTGCGCAACGAGATCCAGGTCGTCGTCGACGTCCTCGCGATCCACCCGGACGACCAGTACGACGTCGTCGCGATCAACGCGGCCTCGATGTCGACGCAGCTCGCCGGCCTGCCCTTCTCGGGCCCCATCGGCGGCGTGCGCATCGCGCTCGTCGAGGGCCAGTGGGTGTGCTTCCCGCGCTGGTCGGAGATGGAGAACGCGGTCTTCAACATGGTCGTCGCCGGTCGCGTCGTCGGTGACGACGTCGCGATCATGATGGTCGAGGCCGAGGCGACCGAGAACGCCTTCGAGCTCGTCTCCGAGGGTGCGCAGGCGCCCACCGAGACCGTCGTGGCCGAGGGCCTCGAGGCCGCGAAGCCGTTCATCCGCGCGCTGTGCGAGGCGCAGGCCGACGTCGCCGCCAAGGCCGCCAAGGAGACCGCGGAGTTCCCGCGCTTCCTCGACTACCAGGACGACGTGTTCGCCGCCGTGGCGCCCGCGATCGAGGGCGACCTCGCCGAGGCGCTCCAGATCGCCGACAAGCAGACCCGCGAGAACCGCCTCGACGAGATCAAGGCGGGCGCGCTCGACCAGTTCGCCGGCCAGTTCGAGGGCCGCGAGAAGGAGATCTCGGCGGTCGTCCGCTCGGTCACCAAGCAGACCATCCGCCAGCGCATCCTCAAGGACGGCGTCCGCATCGACGGCCGCGGCCTCAAGGACATCCGTCCGCTGTCGGCCGAGGTCGCCGTGGTCCCGCGCGTGCACGGCTCGGCGATCTTCGAGCGTGGCGAGACCCAGATCATGGGCATCACGACGCTGAACATGCTCAAGATGGAGCAGCAGATCGACTCGTTCTCGCCCGAGACGCACAAGCGCTACATGCACCACTACAACTTCCCGCCGTTCTCGACGGGTGAGACCGGTCGTGTGGGCAGCCCGAAGCGCCGCGAGATCGGCCACGGCGCGCTCGCCGAGCGTGCCCTGGTGCCCGTGCTCCCGTCGCGCGAGGACTTCCCCTACGCGATCCGTGAGGTGTCGGAGGCGCTCGGCTCGAACGGCTCGACCTCGATGGGCTCGGTCTGCGCCTCGACGCTCGCCATGCTCAACGCGGGTGTGCCGCTCAAGGCCCCCGTCGCGGGCATCGCGATGGGCCTCGTGTCCGACACGGTCGACGGCGAGACCCGCTACGCGGCGCTCACCGACATCCTCGGTGCCGAGGACGCGTTCGGCGACATGGACTTCAAGGTCGCCGGTACCAGCGAGTTCGTCACCGCGATCCAGCTCGACACCAAGCTCGACGGCATCCCCGCCTCGGTCCTGGCCGGCGCGCTGCAGCAGGCGTACGACGCCCGCGTCCACATCCTCGGCGTGATGGCGCAGGCTATCTCCGAGCCCGACGAGATGAGCCCGCACGCCCCGCGCGTCATCGCGGTGCGCATCCCCGTCGACAAGATCGGCGAGGTCATCGGCCCCAAGGGCAAGATGATCAACCAGATCCAGGACGACACGGGCGCCGACATCTCGATCGAGGACGACGGCACCGTGTACATCGGCGCCACCGACGGCCCGTCGGCGGAGGCCGCGCGCGCCGCGATCAACGCGATCGCGAACCCGCACGTCCCCGAGGTCGGCGAGCGCTTCGTCGGCACCGTGGTGAAGACCGTCGCGTTCGGCGCCTTCATCTCGCTCACCCCGGGCAAGGACGGTCTGCTGCACATCTCGCAGATCCGCAAGCTCGTGGGCGGCAAGCGCGTCGAGAACGTCGAGGACGTCCTGTCCGTCGGTCAGAAGATCCAGGTGGAGATCACCGAGGTCGACCCGCGCGGCAAGCTCTCGCTCGGCGTGGTCGAGGAGGCCGGTGCGGAGGGTTCCGCCGAGGCCGAGGAGACCGTCGAGGCGTAAGCGCTTCACGTTCCACGTCCGCAGGGGCGGTCCGGTTCGCCGGGCCGCCCCTGCGGCGTTCCCGGGGCACGATGCGGCGGCCGGGCCAGCCTGGATGGCGGACGTCCCCCGGCATCGTCCGTCATGGAGGTCGGAACCGGCACGCATGCAGGATCCATCCGGGATCGGTCCGCCAGGCGTGCCGGACGGGCCGGTGGGTGAGGCCAACCCGCCGCGACTAGGCTCGCCCTCATGCCCCACATGCTTCCCCTCGTGCACGCGGGAGCCATCGGCTCCGACCTCACCATCGAGCAGGACCACGGCGCGGTGATCCGCCGGTCGGTGCTCCCGGGCGGGGTGCGCGTGCTCACCGAGCAGATCCCGGGCATGCGCTCGGCGACGCTCGGCGCGTGGATCGGCGTGGGCTCGCGCGACGAGGCCCCCGAGCACGCCGGCTCGACCCACTTCCTCGAGCACCTGCTGTTCAAGGGCACGGCCCGCCGCAGCGCGCTCGACATCGCCGAGGAGTTCGACCGGGTCGGCGGCGAGTCCAACGCGCTCACCGGCAAGGAGTACACCTGCTACTACGCGCGGGTGATCGACACCGACCTGCCGATGGCCATCGACGTCATCCTCGACATGGTCACGAGCGCGCGGCTCGACCAGTCCGACTTCGACATGGAGCGCGGGGTCATCCTCGAGGAGCTCGCGATGAACGAGGACGACCCGGGCGACGTCATCCACGAGCGCTTCACCGAGGCCGTGCTCGGCGGCCATGTGCTGGGCCGTCCCATCGGCGGCACCCCCGAGATCATCGAGGCGGTGACCCGCGACGCGGTGTGGGAGCACTACCGGCAGCACTACACGCCGGAGGGGCTCATCGTCACGGCGGCCGGGGGAGTGGACCACGACGCCGTGTGCGCCATGGTGGCCGATGCGCTGGTCCAGGGCGGCTGGGATCTCGCCGACGGCGTCGTGCCCGCCGGGCGCCGCGACCGCCACGCGCCCGTCGAGGCGTCCCTCACCCCGGAGGTGCGGATCCGCCGCCACGAGCTCGAGCAGGCGCATGTCCTGCTCGGCACGCGCGGCTTCAGCGCCACCGACGAGCGCCGCAGCGTGCTGGCCGTGTACAACGCGATCCTCGGCGGCGGCATGTCGTCGCGCCTGTTCCAGGAGATCCGCGAGAAGCGCGGCCTCACGTACGCCGTGTACTCGTTCGGCGCGCCCAGCACCGAGACCGGCGTGTTCGGCGTCTACGGCGCGTGCACGCCCGCGAAGGTCGACGAGGTCGAGCGGCTCATGGGCATCGAGCTCGAGCGCATGGCCGAGGGCGTGACGGCGGGCGAGCTCGAGCGCGCCAAGGGCCAGATCGCCGGCTCGATGGTGCTGCGCCTCGAGGACTCGTACTCGCGCATGTCCCGGCTGGGCAAGGCCGAGCTCGTCTTCGGGGACCTGTGGTCCATCGCGGAGATGCTCGACGACGTCCACGCGGTGACCGCCGACCAGGTGCGCTCGCTGGCCGCGGACATCGCCGGACGCGAGCGCGTGTCGGTCCGCGTCGGACCCGCCTGACCCGGCTTCTAGCAGGAGCTTCCCGCTCCTGCGCGGGTGCTTATGGTGCCCTTATCCGATTGCCAGCCATCTCCCAGGAACCGTCCATACCTTCGCATCGACAGTCGGCGATGATCGAACGGACGGACGATGCCCAAGAACCCTTCCCGGTGGACCCGCGTACGGACGTGGGGGATCCCTGCTGGAGCCGTGCTGGCCGGTGCCGGCCTCGGCGCCGGCGCGATGACCCTGTGGGGCGGGGGAGGTGACCAGGAGCAGGGCGGACTCGCCATGGAGGACGCCGGCACGCAGACCGTGACCGTGGGCCTCCAGACCCTTGAGGAGTCGGTGTCGGCGTCCGGCACGCTCGCCGCGGTCGCGACCGACTCGCTCGCCTTCGAGGCCTCCGGCGAGGTCACCGCGGTGTATGTCGAGGCCGGCGACGTGGTCGCGGAGGGCGACGTGATCGCCAAGATCGACACGCTCCAGCTCACCGCCGCGCTGCGCTCCGCGCAGGCCGAGCTCGCCCAGGCGAAGGCCACGCTCGCGAACCTCGAGGACGCGGGCGACGACTCCGACGCGAGCGCGGCGCAGATCTCCGCCGCCGAGGCGCAGGTCGCCGTGCTCAAGAAGAGCGTGAGGACGGCCCGCGCGGCGATGGGCGACGCCGAGCTCGTCGCGGACATGGCGGGCCTCGTGACCGCGCAGCCCTACGAGGTCGGCGATGTGGTGTCGGCGGGATCGTCCGGCAGCTCCGGCTCCTCGACCCAGGCGGGCGGCATGACCACCACCGCGGCGACCACCTCGACCGACAGCGGCGTGACGATCGTCGGACAGGACGAGTGGACCGTCTCCGTGAGCCTGTCCGAGGACGAGGTCGCCCAGATCGCCGAGGGCAACCAGGTGACCTTCACCGCCGACGACGTCGACGGCGAGTTCTTCGGCGTCGTCACCGACATCGCCAACCTCCCCACGACGACGGGCGGCAGCGCGACCTACGCGGTCGACCTCCAGGTCACCGGCGACGTCGAGGGCCTGTACGAGGGCACCTCCGTCACCGCGGACATCGTCTACCTCCGCCAGGTCGACGTCCTCGCGATCCCGACCAACGCGGTCACCACCGCGGACGGCGTCTCGACCGTCACGGTGGTGGACGATGCGGGCGCGGAGGAGCAGCGCGAGGTCACCCTGGGCGACACGATCGGCAGCTACACCGAGGTTCTCGACGGACTCGAGGAGGGCGAGCTGCTCGCCGTCGCGGCGGCGGCGTCCGGCGGCTCCGGCTCGGACTCCAACGACGACAGCGGCGACCTGCGCATGAACGGCGAGTTCCCCGGCGGCGGCGAGATGCCCACCGGCGGCCAGATGCCCGGCGGCACGGGCGCGATGCCGGGCCAGTAGGCCCGCCCGCCCCCGCATCGACAACGACAAGGACCGACATGACCGTCATCACGAGGGATCCGCTCGACGTCGCCGCCCCGGTGATCGAGCTGAGCGGCGCCCGCAAGACCTATCACACGGGCGACATCGAGTTCGAGGCCCTGCGCGGCATCGACTGCCGGATCTTCCCGGGCGAGTACGTCGCCATCGTCGGGCCCTCGGGCTCCGGCAAGTCCACGCTCATGAACATCCTCGGCTGCCTCGACGTGCTCACCTCCGGCCGGTACGTCCTGGCCGGCGAGGACGTGTCCCAGATGGACGAGGTGGCGCTCGCCTCCGCGCGCAACCGCCGCATCGGCTTCGTCTTCCAGCAGTTCCACCTGCTGTCGAGCCTCACCGCGCTGGGCAACGTCGAGCTGCCGCTCGTCTACGCGGGCGTGGCCCCGGCCGAGCGTCGCGAGCGCGCCATGGTCGCGCTCCAGCGCGTCGGCCTGGGGGACAAGAGCCGCAACCACCCGGGCCAGCTGTCCGGCGGCCAGCAGCAGCGCGTCGCGATCGCGCGGGCCCTCGTGACCGAGCCCGCGATCGTGCTCGCGGACGAGCCCACCGGAAACCTCGACTCGCACTCGACGCGCGACGTGCTCGGCATGCTCGACGACCTCCACGCGGAGGGCAGCACCATCGTCCTCATCACCCACGAGTCCGACGTCGCCGCGCGCGCCGGCACCGTCTACAACGTCACCGACGGCCAGTTCGTCGGCGCGGGAACGGAGATCGCCAAGTGAGGCCCGCCGACCTGCTCGCCAGCTCGTGGCGAGCGATCCGCACGCACAAGATGCGGTCCGCCCTGACGATGCTGGGCATCGTCGTCGGCATCGCGTCCGTGGTGCTCACCGTGGGCCTCGGCCTCGGCACGCAGAAGGACGTGAGCGAGCAGATCGCGGCCCTCGGATCCGACCTGCTCATCGTCTCCCCGGGCTCGTCCACCGACGAGAGCGGGATGCGCGGCGGCTTCGGCAGCGGCGAGACGCTCACGCTCACCGACGCCGACGCGCTCGCGTCCGAGGTCGCGGTGCCCGACGCCGCGGACGTCGCGCCGGAGAAGGCGTCGAGCCTCTCGCTCGAGTACGGCGAGAGCAACTGGACCACGGACGTCACGGGCACGTCGACCAGCTGGCCCGAGGTGCGCTCGCGCGATCTGCTCTACGGCAGCTTCTTCACGGAGGACGATGCGGCGGACGGGGCGAGCGTCATCGTCCTGGGCGCCGAGACCGCCGAGGAGCTGTTCGGCACCACCAGCGTGGTGGGCCAGGAGGTCACGATCGACGGCGAGGCGCTCGAGGTCGTCGGCGTCCTCGCCGAGGCGGGCTCGTCGGGCGAGACCTCGCTCGACGACATCGCCGTGGTCCCCATGACCACGATGGTCGAGCGGCTCGACGACTCGGGCAACAGCGAGTCCGTCGACACGATCTACGTCAAGGCGGCCTCGTCCGACTCGCTCAGCGCGGCCTCGCAGGAGACCACCGCGCTGCTGCTCAACCTCCACGGCATCGCCAGCGCGGACGACGCGGACTTCACCGTCGAGGTGCAGGACTCGCTGCTCGACGCGGCCACGTCGGTGTACGAGAAGCTCACCGTGCTCCTCACCGGCATCGCGGCGCTCGCCCTGCTGGTCGGCGGCATCGGGGTGATGAACATCATGCTCGTGTCGGTCACCGAGCGCACCCGCGAGATCGGCCTGCGCAAGGCGCTCGGCGCGGCGCCCGCGAACATCCGCAACCAGTTCCTCATCGAGGCGATGATCCTCGGCCTCAGCGGCGGCGCGGTCGGCGTGATCATCGGTGTCGGCCTCGCGCTCGCCCTGCCGTCGGTGCTCGGCTCGACCATCGTCGTCTCGGGCCTCGCGCTCGTCGTGTCGGTCGTCGTCGCGGTCGGCATCGGCGCGATCTTCGGCGTGTACCCCGCGGCCCGTGCCGCCCGGCTGGCCCCCATCGACGCCCTCCGCGACCAGTGAACGTGAAGCACAGAGAACAGGAATCGAAGATGAACAAGACCCGCATGTCGATCGTGGCGGCGACCCTGTGCGCCGGGCTGCTCGCCGGCTGCTCGTCCGGCGAGGCCGCGTCGTCCACCGAGGAGTCGGCGCCCGCCGCATCGTCCGACGCCGTGCTCGGCTCCATCGAGGGCGGCGGGGGAGGCGAGGCCATGGAGCGCGAGCCGTCGGGCCTCACCGGCGAGATCTCGTACGTGTCCGACGGGCTCGCGCAGGTCCAGGACGGGTCCACGCAGACGGCCGTGAGCTGGACCGACGACACCGCCTTCACGCAGCAGGTCGAACTCGCGCTCGCGGACATCGCGCTCGGCGCGTGCGTGGTCGCGACGCTCGGCGACGACGACTCGGCGACCGCGATCACCGTGACCGAGGCGGACGAGGACGGCTCGTGCTCGCTGGGCTTCGGCGGCGCGGGCGGGCGCATGGGCGGCGAGATGCCCGAGGGGGGCGAGATGCCGACCGACATGCCCAGCGACATGCCCACGGACGGCGCGGAGCTCGGCGAGGTGCCGTCCGACCTGCCGTCGGGCGCCCCGGGCGACGGAGAGATGCCCGGCGGCGGCTTCGACGACTCGTCGCGGGTGGCGGGCACCGTCACCGCGGTGAGCTCGGACGGGCTCACCGTCGAGGGCACCGACGGCGAGGAGACCGAGGTCGCGGTCGACGCCGATGCGGAGATCACGGGCACCGAGGGCGCCGACGCCGAGGCTGTCGTCGCGGGCCTGTGCCTGACGGCGGACGGCGAGTCGGACGACGCGGGCGGCTACGCGGCGACCGAGATCTACGTCTTCGACGGGGGAGACGACGGTTGCGTCTCCGCGATGGGCTTCGGCGGTGGCCAGGGCGGCATGCCCGGCGAGCGCGGCGACGGCGGCCCCATGGGCGAGAGCGGGGAGTGATGGCGCAGGCAGCGGAGCTCGTGCGGAGCTGGCGGTTGCGGCTGATCGCCGCGCCCGTCGCGGTCGGCGCGGTCGCGGCCGTCGCGGTGCTCACGGGAGGATCGTCGGCCTCGGCGACCTACCGGACCGCGTCGGTCGAGTCCGGCGACGTCACCCAGACGCTCACCGCGACCGGCGCGATCGCGTCGGCAACCCAGGAGGACCTCGCGTTCCAGGTCGACGGCACGGTCGCGAAGGTCAAGGTCGCCGAGGGCGACACGGTCGAGGCAGGCGACGTGCTCGCCCGCCTCGACACGAGCGATCTGGAGGACGCGGTCGCAGAGGCCGAGGAGGCGCTCGCGGACGCCAAGGAGGCGCTCGCCGACGACCTCGAGGCGCAGAGCTCGGCCACGTCGAGCACCACGACCGCGGAGTCGGCGTCGTACTCCTCCGATTCCGGGTCCGGGTCGGGGTCCGGCTCCGATTCGGGCGTGACCGCCGCGACGGTGGTCTCGGCGGTCTACGTGCCCGCCGACACGCGCATCGTCCAGGCGGCCGAGGACACGTCCGCCGACGCGGTCGAGGCGGCGCGCGCGGCGCTGCTCGCCGCGCAGCAGGCGCTGCTCGACCAGTACGACGTCGCGCAGGCGCTCCTCGAGACGGCGCAGCAGGCCGCCGCCGACGCGCAGGAGATCTGCACCGCCTTCACGGCCGCCGACGAGAGCACGGACGACGGCTCCGACGACGGTGTGGACGATGCGGCGGACGACGCGTCCGACGACGCGGGCGCGACCGATGCCGCCGAGGCGCTCGCGGCCTGCCAGGAGGCGACGGCGGCGGCGCTCGCGGCGTCGCAGGAGTCGATCGAGGCGCAGGCGTCGCTCATGGAGCTCGCGACGGCCGTCGACGAGGCAGTGGCGGCGCTTCAGGACGCCATCGCGGCATCCGGCGACGCCGGCGGCACAGGCGGCGACGGCTCCGGCGACTCCAGCGGCGGGACCGGCGACTCCAGCCGCGCGACCGGCTCCCAGGGCGGCGACGCCGGGATGCCCGGCGACGACGCCGCCCAGTCTCAGGACGGCTCGAGCGGCGCCGTGGGCGGCCTCGACGGCACGAGCGGGCTGGACGACGCGACCGGTTCGCTGGGCGGCTCGTCCGACGACGGCTCCGACGACCAGTCGCAGGACGCCATGTCCGGTGGGTCGGCCCAAGAGGAGACCGTGCCCAGCGCGGCGGACATCCTCGCGGACAAGGCCGAGATCACGGCGGCGCGTGCCGCGCTCAAGGTGGCGCAGCAGCAGGTCGAGTACGCGGTGCTGCGCGCTCCCGTGGCCGGCACGATCGTGGCGGTCGGCATGGACGAGGACGGCACGGTGAGCGCCGGCGACACGACCGCCGCCATCACGCTGGTCGCGGACAACTCGTACCTCGTCGAGCTGTCCGTCAGCCTCACCGAGGCCCAGCTGCTCGAGGTCGGCCAGGAGGCCGAGCTCACGCTGAGCAGCAGCGGCGACGTGGTCGACGGCGTGGTGTCGAGCGTGAGCAACGTCAACTCGGGCAACGACTTCTCGCAGTCGTACGCCGTCACCATCGCGGTGCCCGACCCGGGCTTCTCGATCCGGATCGGCGCGGCCACCCGCATGACCATCACCGTCGCGGGCGCGTCCGGCGTGCTCGTCGTGCCGACGTCCGCCGTCGCGGACGCCGCCGGCGACGCCACGGTGCAGGTGATCGGCGAGGACGGCCTCGCGACCGACGTCGCGGTCGAGACCGGCGCGATCGGCGCGGTCTACACCGAGATCGCCTCCGGTCTCGAGGACGGCGACGAGGTCATCCTCGCCGACCTCACCGCGGACCTCACGTCCGACGACGAGGAGGCAAGCGATGGTTCCGGCGGCCTGCTCTCCGGCCTCAGCAGCGACGACGAGTCCTCCGAGGGGCCGCAGATGGGACAGATGCCCGGCGGTGGGATGCAGCAGGGCGGCGGCATGGCGCCGCCCGGGTTCTCCGGCTAGGCCCGCATCGTCACCCGCGAGGCGCCCGGTACGCTCGACGCATGATCTCCGTCGCCGTGCTGGGCGCCTCCGGGCGCATGGGTTCCCACGTCGTGGACGCCGTCAACGGCGCCCCCGACCTCGAGCTGGTCGCGGCGCTCGACCACGGCGACGACATCGCCGAGGCGGCCCGCGCGGGCGCGCAGGTGGCGGTCGACTTCACCGTCCCGAGCGCGACCGAGGCGAACGTGCACGCCCTCATCGACCTGGGCATCCACCCGGTGGTCGGCACGACCGGCTGGACGGAGGAGGCGCTCCTTCGGGTCGAGGAGCACCTGCGCGAGCGTCCCGAGCTGGGTGCGCTCATCGCCCCGAACTTCGCGCTCGGCGCGGTGCTCGCGATGCGTTTCTCCGCCGCCGCGGCGCGCTACTTCGAGTCCGTCGAGATCGTCGAGCTGCACCACCCCGACAAGGTCGACGCGCCCTCGGGCACAGCGGTCCACACCGCGCAGGGGATCGCGGCGGCGCGCGCCGCCGCCGGCATCGGCCCGTCGCCCGACGCCACCACGCACGACCCGGATGGCGCGCGCGGCGCGATCATCGACGGGGTGCACGTCCACGCCGTCCGCCTGCGCGGCCTCGTCGCGCACGAGGAGGTGCTCCTCGGCAACCCGGGCGAGCAGCTCACCATCCGCACCGACAGCTTCGACCGCGTGAGCTTCATGCCGGGCGTGCTGCTGGGCGTGCGCGAGGTGGTCGGCCGCCCGGGCCTCGCGGTCGGCCTCGACCGGTACATGACGCTGTGAGCGTGATGCGCCGCCCGGCCTTCCTCGCCGCGGTCGCGTCCACGGCGCTGCTCGCGCTGCTCATGGGCTTCGTCGCGAACATCGCGCTGATGCTGCTGCGCTCGCCCGAGGCGGTGGCCAAGCTGCTCGGCGTGCTCGTGCTCATCCTGCCGCTCATCGCCGTGTGGTTCCTCGTCAACGAGTGGCGCACGGGCATCACGGTGCAGCGCATGGCCTCGCGCCTCGAGGCCGAGGGCCGGCTGCCGCTGCACGACGGGGAGCGTACGCCCGCCGGCCGGCTCACCGACCAGGCGAAGCAGGACGTCTACGAGGTCGCCCGCACGGGGGTCGAGCTCGACCCCGAGAGCTGGGCGGCCTGGTTCCACCTCGCCTTCGCGTACGAGGCGGTCGAGGAGAAGGCGGAGGCGCGCAAGGCGCTGCGCCACGCGGCCCAGCTGTACCGCGCCCAGCGCTGAGCCCGTCGGGGCGTGTTTGGCATCGTCCCTGGTGTGTGCGGTGGTGGTGCCGCGGCGTCGTGGCGGTGGGGTGATGTCCCCGGTCCCGTGGGGTGGGGAAGTTATCCTCCCTGGTATTCCTGTGGATTCTGGTCGGTGTGGATGTCGGACCCTCGTGGTGGACTTGTTTCATGACGTTCTCCGCGGCCCGCCTCACGACGGCGTTGGCCGCGCTGCGCCACTTCGATGGAGTGGACCTGGATGCGTTGGCCGAGGAGGAGTTCGGGCTGTTCCAGGAGTGCGTGGCGTCGGTGTACCGCCATGCGGGCGTGGCGGCCGCGGACGCGGCGGCTGCCGTGCAGCGACGCTCGGCGCGTGAGCGGGGCGCGAACGGGTGGGCACGCCGCCACGGGCACGCCAACGCACGGGGCAAGGTCGCCGAGGATCTTGGTATCGGTGAGGGGGAGGCGCAGAAGCTCATCGATGCGGGCGACTCGGCGAAGAAGGAAAGGTACCCGCTGATCGCGGCCGCCCACGAGGAGGGACGGATCGGAGCGGCAGCGGTGGCGGTGTTGACCGACACCCTCGACGCGATCGCCGCGACCGCCGAGATTCCTGACGGGCTCGAGGCCAGGCTGGTGGCGAAGGCGGAGCGGTTGAGCCTGCGGGATCTGCGGCGGGCGTGCGAGCAGCTGCGGGCGCGCCTGGACCGGGAGGCGTTGGCTGCGAAGGAGCGTCGCCACCGCGAGCAGCGTGCGCTGGTGATCTCGCGTGACGCCGACGGCATGACCCGGCTGTCGGCGCGTTTGGATGTGGCGTCGGCGGCACCGATCGTGGCGTGGCTCGACGCCCAGCTCAAGGACGCGTTCCAGCGGCGCCAGGACGATCCTGTGCTGGCGCAGGCGGACCGGCGCACCGCGGTGCAGGTGAGGGTGGACGCGTTGGCGATGCTCGCCCAGCACGGGCTGGGCTGCAACGAGCCCGGGTCGGGGGTGCGCACCGAGGTCATCGTCCGTGTGAACACGGCCGACCTGGAGGACGACCTGGCCCTGGGGTCGTGCGACTCGCTGCCGGGCCCGATCACCGTGGGCACGATGCGGCTGATGGCCGTCGACGCACGGATCCTGCCCGTCGTCATGGGTGGCGACTCGGTGCCGCTGGACTGGGGTCGTGCACGCCGCCTGTACACCGCCGATCAACGCAAGGCGCTGATGGAGCGTGACGGCGGCTGTGCGTGGTGCCTGGCACCACCGACCTGGTGCATCGTGCACCACCGGCGCTATTGGGGTCGCGACGGCGGCCGCACCGACCTCAAGGACGGGGTCCCGCTATGCACCGGCTGCCACGTCAGACTCCACACCACCGACTGGGAGCTCGAGATGCGCGACGGCAGACCATGGTTCATCCCACCGGCCACCATCGACCCCACCCGGACCCCCATCCAAGGCGGCATCGCCCGACTCCACATCGACCTCGACGAACAAGACGCCGCATGACCACGGGAGAACTCTGCCCCCAGCCGGGCCTAGAGCGCCGCGCGGTACATCAGCTCGACGAGGTCCCCGTCGGGGCCCTCGAGGGTGCGGCGCAGCCCGCCCTCCGCCAGGCCCGCGGAGGCGAGGAAGGCGCGCCGCGCATCGTCGCCCTCGAGGGACCACGCGCGCACGTCGTCGCGCCCCTGGAGCCGCAGGGTGTCGATGCATGCCGAAAGCAGGCGCGAGCCGTGGCCCGCGCGACGGTGCTCGGGAGCGACCTCGAGCGCCATGATCTCGCCGGGCGTGATCGCCGCGAAGCCCACGACGCGCGGACCCTCGCACGCCACGAACACCCGGTGGTCGCGGCTCGGGGGCGAGACGATCGCGGCGGCCCACTGCGCGAGCACCTGCTCCGCGGGCAGCGCGTCGGCCGCGTCGCCCATCCAGCCGCGCCATGCGGCGAGCTGGATCGCGGCGATCGCGTCCTCGTCGCCGGGCACGGCGGGGCGGGCGGAGACATCGGCGTGGATCATGCCGACCAGCCTAGGGGCGCATCGAGAGCGCAGATGCATGGGAGTGCTCGTCACCGCGCTGGCGGTCACGGTGTACGGCGCCTCGGGCACGCCGGCCGCGCGCGAGCGGCCCTCAGCCCCAGCCGAGCGCGCGCAGCCCCGCGGCCACCGCCGCCGCGCCCGCGACCACCACGATGAACGGCGCCCGGCGCCACAGCAGCACCGCCGCCACCGCGACCGCCGCCAGCCGCGCGTCCACCGTGAGGCCGCCCCCGCTCGCGAACGTCTGCACCGCGACCAGCGCGGACAGCAGCGCCACCGTGACGAAGGCCGCGATGCGGTGCACGCGCGGGTTCTCCAGCCACGCCTCGGGGACCGAGTGCCCCGTGAGCTTGGTCGCCCAGGACAGCAGCCCGGCCGCCACGATCGCGACCCACATCCACGCGTACGCGCTCACTCGGGCACCTTCTCGGGACGCGGGTGCCCCCAGCCGGCCACCACCGCCACGACGGCCGCGGCGAGCACAGGCACGCCCGGTGGCGCGATCGGCGTGAGCGCCAGCGCGAGCAGGCACGAGGCCGCGGCCACCGCCTGCGCCCGACGATGCGCGAGCCGCGGCCACACGAGCGCGAGGAAGGCCGCCGCCGCGGCCGCGTCGAGCCCCCAGTCGGCGGGGTCGCCGATGCGCGTGCCGAGCAGCGCGCCCAGCACCGTGATCGCGTTCCACGCGACGAACACGCCCACGCCCGTCCACCAGAAGCCCGCCCGCCTCGCCTCGACATCCTCGGCGGGCTGCGCCAGCGCCACCGCGGTGGACTCGTCGATCGTCACCTGCGCGCCCCACGCCTTGCGCCACCCCCGCATCGGGCGCAGCACGGGCGCGAGCCCCACCCCGTAGAAGCCGTTGCGCAGTCCCAGGAAGGTCGAGGTCGCCACCGACGCCGCCGCGCCGCCGCCCGCGCCGATCACGCCGACGAACGCGAACTGCGAGCCGCCCGAGAACACGAGCAAGGACAGCGCCGCGGTCTGCCACACGTCCAGCCCGGCTGCGACCGACAGCGCGCCGAAGCTCAACCCGTACGCCCCCGTCGCGAGCGACACCGACAGCGCCTGCTGACGGGTCGCGTCGAGCCTCACGCCGGCCACGGGAGCCCGTCGCCCGCGGCGTCCGCCAGCCGGGGGAGCGGCGCGGAGGCGAGCGGCTCGCGCTCCAGCGCGGACGCATCGGCGACCCAGCGCGCGGCCTCCTCGCCGTCGTCGGTGTCGCGCGTGAGCCCGTGGTCGACGAAGCCGGCGCGCCGCGCCACCGCGCCCGAGCGCGGATTCGCGGGGTGGTGGAGGATCTCGACGGTGTCGGCACCGGCATACGCGAGCCCGACGCGCGCGAGCGCGACCACCGCCTCGGTCATGAGCCCGCGGCCCTCGTGCGCGGAGTCGATCCAGTAGCCGATCTCGAGCCCGTGCCGGTCGCGGAACGGGTGCAGGCCGATGCTGCCGACGTACGCCCCGCTCGAGCGCTCGAACATCCCCATGAGGAACTCGACGCCCGCCTCGTGGTTGGCGATGTTGAGCGCGATCTTCTCCGCGCGCTCCTCCGGGGTCTTCGGCTCGTCCCGGGCCCACGAGAGGTGCCGGACCAGGTGGTCGCGGTTCGCCGCGATGACGCGCGACACCTCCGGAGCGTCCTCGTGCCGGAAGCGGCGGATGACGAGCCGCTCGGTCTCGACCCGGGCGGGGACGTCCCACAGCGGCCACGCGAGCGTGGTCCCGTCCCCGTCGGCGAGCCGGGGCAGCGGGGACGATGCGGCGGGCTCGCGGGTGAGCGTCGCGAGGTCCGCGACCCACACGTCGAAGACCTCGTCGCCCCGCGCGGACGGGCCGGCCGCGTCGAAGCCGCAGCGCCGCGCGACCGCGTTCGAGCGGGTGTTCGCGGGGTCGCACCACAGCTCGACGCGCGTCGCGCCCGCGTACAGCAGCGCGGTCGCCGTGAGCGCGATCACCGCCTCGCTGACGAGGCCCTCGCCCTCGCGGTCGGCGCGGATCCAGTAGCCGATCTCGAGCGCGTCGGGACCCACCCGCGTGTGGAAGCCGGTGCCGCCCAGGTACGCGCCCGTCGCCCGGTCGAACATCCCGAGCGCGAAGTCCTCACCCGCGTCGAAGGCGGCCGCGAACTCCGCGACCTTGGCCTCGCGCTGCTCGAGCGTCTGAGGCTCGAACGGCGCCCAGGGGATGAACGGCAGCAGGTGGTCGACGTTCGCGAGGATCGCCTCGTGCATCGCGGGCACGTCCTCCGGCTCGAGGCGCCGCAGCACCAGCCGCTCGGTCTCGATGATCACGGGGACGCGCCAGGTCATGGCGTTCATCCTGGCACGCGGGCGCCGCGGGTCGGACGGGCGTCAGACGGGCCAGGGGATCTCGTCGCCGTCCGGATCGGCGAGGCGGGGAAGCGGCACGGACGTGAACGGCTCGCCGTCCAGGGTCGAGGCGTTCGCGGCCCACACCTCGAGCTCCTCGCCCTCCTCGTCGATCCGCACCCCCTGGTTGGCGTAGCCCGAGCGCCGCGCCACCGCCTTCGCCCGCCGGTTGGTGGGATCGCACCAGATCTCGACGCGCTCCGCGCCGGCGACCTCGAGGGCGACGCGCGTGAGCGCGAGGGCCGCCTCCGTGATGAGGCCCTCGCCCTCGCGATCCGCGGCGATCCAGTAGCCGATCTCGAGCGCATCCGCGCCGCGGTCCGTGTGCAGCCCGGCCCCGCCGATGAACTCCTCGGTGCCGCGCTCGAAGATCCCCATGGGGAACTCCTGGCCGTGCTGATGCAGCGCGATGCTGCGGGAGACCAGGACGGAGCGGACCTCGCCGGTCGAGGGCAGCGCCTCCGGCCAGGACAGGAAGCGGACCACGCGGTCCCGGTTGGCGGCGACGACGCGGGACACGTCCGCGGCATCGTCCGGCTCGTAGCGGCGCAGGATCAGCCGCTCGGTCTCGATGCGCGCCGGCACGTACCAGGACATGCCACCGATGGTGGCACGATCCGTGCGCGAACGGGCCGAGGCGCGGCGCGCGGGGGCGGGTCAGTCGACCGGCGCGGACTCGGCCGGCACGTACGTGACGAAGCGGTAGGACAGGCCCGACGACGAGACCGCGGGCTCCGTCGCGGCGGCGACGGCCCAGTCGTCGGGGACGAGGTCGGGGGCCCACGTGTCGCCCTCGACCACGGCGTCGATCTCGGTGATCTCGAGCGCGTCGGCGTGCGCGAGGGCCTCGGCGAACAGGCCGGCCCCGCCGATCACCCAGCGCTCCGCGTCGCGCGCGTGCTCCGCCGCGATCGCCAGCGCATCGTCCAGCGACGAGGCCCGGAACGCGCCCTCGGGGACGGCGCCCGACGTGACCACCACGTTGACCCGGCCGGGCAGCGGCCGGAAGCGCGGCGGCAGCGACTCCCATGTGCGCCGGCCCATGATGACCGCGTGGCCCCGGGTGAGGGCCTGGAAGTGCGCGAGGTCCTCGGGGAGGTGCCACGGCATCGTGCCATCGAGCCCGATGACCGGGCGGCCCGCATCGTCCCGCGCCTGCGCCCAGATCGCCTTGACCGTCACGGGCGGGTCAGACGGCCACGGGCGCCTTGATGCCCGGGTGGTGCTGGTAGTTCTCGATGACCACGTCGTCGATGTCGTAGTCGAGCAGCGAGTCCTTCGTGGCCAGCGAGAGCGTGGGGTAGGGGTACGGCTCGCGCGACAGCTGCAGCTCCACCTGCTCGATGTGGTTGGAGTAGATGTGGCAGTCGCCGCCGGTCCACACGAAGTCGCCCACCTCGAGGCCCGTCTGCGCGGCGATCATGTGGGTGAGCAGCGCGTACGAGGCGATGTTGAACGGCACTCCGAGGAACAGGTCCGCCGAGCGCTGGTACAGCTGGCAGCTGAGCCTCCCGTCCGCGACGTAGAACTGGAACATCGCGTGGCACGGCGCGAGGGCCATCGACGGCACGTCCGCCGGGTTCCACGCGGACACCATGAGGCGGCGCGAGTCCGGGTTGGTGCGGATCTGCTCGACGACCTCCGCGATCTGGTCGATGTGGCGGCCGTCCGGCGCGGGCCAGGACCGCCACTGGTAGCCGTAGACCGGGCCGAGCTCGCCGTCCTCGTCCGCCCACTCGTCCCAGATGGTGATGCCGCGCTCCTGCAGCCAGCGCACGTTGGTGTCGCCGCGCAGGAACCACAGCAGCTCGCCCACGATCGAGCGCACGTGCACGCGCTTGGTGGTGATGAGCGGGAAGCCCTGCGAGAGGTCGTAGCGCAGCTGGCGGCCGAAGACCGAGACGGTGCCGGTGCCGGTGCGGTCGCCCTTGGGGGTGCCGGTCGCCAGCACGTCGCGCAGCAGGTCCTCGTACGGGGTGGGGATGGTCACGGGGTCCAGGTTACGCGCGGGGAGGGACGATGCGGCGGCGGCACGACGGTCGCGGGCGCGCCTCAGAACCGGCCGACGGGAAGCAAGGCGCCCCCGCCGGCCGGTCCGGCACCCGTGTCAGCGCGCGCGCTTGCTTCCCGACGGGGTGAGCGTCAGGTCGAGCGTCGCCGTGTGCAGGTCCGGCAGGTCCGTGTCGCCCACCGTGTCGACCACGCCGGTGATGTCCGTCGCGGCCGAGACCGTGAACGTGATCCGGTAGTTGCCGGGCTGCGGGAAGTTGCCCTTCTGCCCCCAGTTGAAGCCGTACACCACCGACCCCAGCGAGTTGATCTCGGCGACCGCTGCCTCGTCCACGAGCGTGGTGAGGCTCCCGTCGGACTCCTTCCGGTCGATCGTGAGGTGGGCGTCGTTGTCCCAGACCCGCGTGAGCGTGTCCGTGAGCACGGTCCCGTCGGTGCCGTAGGTGGCAAGCCGGTCGATCTCGTCGGTCAGCTTCGAGACGAGGTAGCCGGTGGTGGTGGCGTCCGCGGGCGCGAACAGCCCCGCCTCGACGCGGATCACCTTGTTGGCCTTGAGCGCCGTCGTACCCGTGAGGTTGTCGCCCCAGTCGATCACGACGTCCGCCTCGGACGTCTCTGTGCAGCTGGCGCTCCATTCCGCCTTGGTCTTCTGCAGCCAGTAGCCGCCGACCGCGGCCTCACCGTCGTCGCCAGGCGCCTGCGGCGAGAGCGCGCATTCGACGCGAAGCGTCGGCATCGGCGAGTCCCCGTCCCCGGTGACGAAGATCGTCGGCGTCGACAGGTTGTTGCCGTACTCCGTATCGCCGACGCCCGGCGGCTTGCCGCCGCCTCCGCCGACACCGTCGGGCTTGCCCTGAGCGCTCGCCGGGGCCGCGAACGCCACGGCCGCAAGCGTCATCGCGATCGCAGCCACTGTTCTCCTGTGCATGTTCCCTCTCCTCCCGTGACGACGGTGAGGCACGCACGGCGGCTGCCACACCGCCTGCGACCGGCTCCGTTGCCCGGCCGCATACCCCCATCCCACGCCCACGGCACCGCGTGCCCGGGGACCAAGGTCCCGGTTGGCGCGATCGGGCTGGCAGATAGGGGTAGGCGGTCTCGAGGGTCCGGGCTCAGAACCGGCCGAGCCCCTTGCCGATCATCGAGACGCCGATGACGAGCAGCAGCACCGCCATGATGACCGCGTTGTTCCACGCCAGCCACGCGCGCAGCGAGTCGAGCGGGCCGCGCATCCGGTCCGCCGCGACGAGGTAGGCGATCACGGGCACCGCGACGGTCGAGGCGGCGAGCACGGTGAACACCGCGATGGCCGCCCCGGCGGTCCCGGACGGCATCCAGGCGAGGGTCCCCGCGCCGATGGCGAGTCCCGCGCTCGCGCACAGCACCAGGTTCTTGGGGTTGATCGCGGACATGAGGAAGCCGAAGCCGAGCGCGCGAGGCAGGGTGAAGCGGTCGATCGCGCCCATCCAGGCCGGCATCGCCGGCTCCTCGCCCTCCCGCGGGCGACCGCGCCAGCTGCGGACCGCGAGCAGGAGCAGCAGGGCTCCCAGCGCGAGCTGGGCGACGCCCACGGCCGCGACCGGCTCTCCGGTGCCCTCGGTGAAGGAGGCCGAGAGCGAGACGAACACGGTGGTCGCCACGAGGATGCCCAGCACCCAGCCGATCAGGAAGCCGACGCCTGTGACCCGCGCGCGCGGCGACAGGAGCATGAGGATCGCGGCGATGATCGGGATGGGGCTGACCGCCACGCCCACGGCCAGCGGCAGGACCTCTCCGATCACGGCTCCCATGCCTCCAGCCTACGGTTCGGGTCGTCGTCCTCACCAGATCTAGGAGGGACGATGCGCTGGATGCCGGAGCGTTTGCGGCGATGGTGCCGCGGGGCGAGCCTGGAGGGAGTCCCCCGAGATCCAGGAGCGCGCCATGCGCCAGAACGACCCCATCCCCGCCATCGAGGCGGCGCATGCGCGACACCTCGCGACGCTGCCCTTCGACGACACCCAGGACTTCGAGGACGCCGACCGTGGCTTCCTGGGCACCCTCGCCGACCCGGTGATCCGGGACGACGCGGGCGCCGTCGTGTGGGACCCGTCGAGCTACGACTTCCTCGCCGGCGACGCCCCCACCTCGGTGCATCCGAGCCTGTGGCGCCAGTCCACGCTCGCCGCCAAGCACGGCCTCTACGAGGTGGTCGAGGGCATCTACCAGGCGCGCGGCCTCGACCTCTCGGTGATGTCCTTCATCGAGGGCGACACCGGCGTCATCGTCGTGGACCCGCTTATCTCCAAGGAGACCGCCGCGGCCGCGCTCGCGCTCTACCGCGAGCACCGCGGCGACCGCCCCGTCACCGGGATGATCTACACGCACTCCCACCTCGACCACTTCGGCGGCGCGCTCGGCGTCGTCTCGAAGGCGGACGCCGCCGCGGGCCGGGTCCCGGTCCTCGCCCCCGAGGGGCTCGTCGCCCACGCCGTCGCCGAGAACGTCTACGCGGGCACCGCGATGGCGCGCCGTGCCGGGTACATGTACGGCGCCGCTCTCGCCCGCGGCCCGCAGGGCCAGGTGGGCGCCGGTCTCGGCCAGACCACGTCGACCGGCCACCCCGGCATCGTGGTGCCGACGCATGAGGTGACGACGACGGGGGAGCGGGTGACCGTGGACGGCGTCGAGCTCGAGTTCCAGATGGCGCCTGGGACGGAGGCCCCCGCCGAGTTCCACTTCCTCATCCCGCGCTACTCCGCGCTGTGCATGGCGGAGAACGTCACGCACAACCTCCACAACCTGCTCACGCTGCGCGGCGCGCTGGTCCGCGATCCGAACATCTGGGCGCACTACCTCACCGAGGCCATCGCCCTCTTCGGCGACCGCGCGGTCGTGATGTTCGCCTCCCATCACTGGCCCACCTGGGGGCGCGAGCGGCTCGTCGAGTACATCGGGATCCAGCGCGACCTCTACAAGTACCTCCACGACCAGACCCTGAGGCAGCTCAACAAGGGCCTCACGGGCGCCGAGATCGCCGAGGACTTCGCCATGCCGCCCGCGCTCGAGCGCGTCTGGGGCACGCACGGCTACTACGGCTCGGTGAGCCACAACGTCAAGGCGATCTACCAGCGCTACCTGGGCTGGTTCGACGGCAACCCGGCGCGGCTGTGGCCCCACCCGCCGCAGGCGCTCGCGCAGCGCTACGTCGCGGCCATCGGCGGCGTCGACCGGGTGGTCGATCTCGCCCGCGCCGCGTACGAGGAGGGGGACCTGCGCTGGGCGGCCACGCTGCTCGACCACGCGGTCTTCGCGGACCCGCGCCATGCGGCGGCGCGCGCGCTCTACGCCGACACGCTCGAGCAGCTCGGCTACGGCGCGGAGAACGGCACGTGGCGCAACTTCTACCTCTCGGGCGCGACCGAGCTGCGCGAGGGCACCTTCGGCACCCCGACGCAGACCGCGGCCCCCGACCTCGTCGCGCAGCTGACCCCCGAGCAGATCTTCGACGCGATCGCCATCACCGTGGACGGGCCCCGGGCCTGGGACCTCGACCTCGCGCTCGACGTGGTCCTCACCGACCTCGACCGGTCCTTCCGCGTCACGCTGCGCCACGGGGTGCTGGTGGCGGTCGAGCAGCCGCCATCGGGCGACGCGCAGGCGACCGTCAGCCTCGCGAAGCCGCGCCTGCTGGCCGTGCTCGCCGGCGACCGCGACGCGCCCGGGGTCGCGATCGCGGGCGACGCGTCGGCGCTCGACCGGCTCCTCGGCGTCCTCGACCCCGGCGACCCCGACTTCGAGATCGTCGTGCCGTAGGCGCACGGGCGCGCGGCACCTCCCGGGACGATGCGCCGGAACCCCCGCATCGTCCCCACCGGGACGCCGGGGTGAGCCCTCCCCGGTGCCACCGCGCGGTAGGTTGAGTCCCATGACTTCCTCCTCGCGACCGTTCGGCACGGTCCTGACCGCGATGGTCACGCCGATGCACGAGGGAGGCGCCCTCGACCTCGAGTCCGCCCAGGAACTGGCCAGGTACCTGGTCGCGCACGGCTCGGACGGGCTCGTGCTGTCGGGCACCACGGGAGAGGCCCCGACCACCCACGCCCCCGAGAAGGTCGACCTCCTCGCCGCGGTCCGCGAGGCCGTCGGCCCGGACGTCACGATCCTCACCGGCGCCGGCTCGAACGACACCGCGCACGCGGTCCGCATGGCCGAGCAGGGCGAGGAGGCGGGCGCCGACGGCATCCTCGCGCTCACGCCTTACTACTCCAAGCCGTCGCAGCCGGGCGTGGTCGCGCACTTCCGCGCGATCCTCGGCGCCACCGGCCTGCCCGCGATGCTCTACGACATCCCGGGCCGCACCGCGCTCGCGATCTCCGACGAGTCGTACGACGAGCTCGCGGCGCACCCGCGCGTCGTCGCCGTCAAGGACGCCACCGGCGGGGTCGAGGCCGCCAAGGAGCGCATCGAGCGCACCGGTCTGTCCTGGTACTCGGGCGACGACCCGCTCACCCTCGACTTCCTCCGGGCCGGCGCCGTCGGCGTCGTGTCCGTGTCGTCCCACGTGGTCGGCCGCGAGATCGCCGCGATGATCGCGGCGGACGACGCGGGCGACACCGCCGAGGCCGAGCGCCTCCACGAGTCCCTGCTCCCGGTGCACCAGGCCGTCTTCAGCGGCCCGGGCGCCACCAACGCGAAGTCCGCGATGCACTGGCTCGGCGTCATCCCGAGCCGCGCGATGCGGCTCCCGCTGCTTCCCAACACGCCGGCCGAGCACGACGCGCTGATCGCGCGCCTCGAGACCGCCGGCCTCCATCCCTGAAAAGAGAAGAATGAGCTTCAACCCCGACCTTCTGCCGCCGCCCGCCCTCGAACCGGGCACGCTCCGCGTCGTCCCGCTCGGCGGCCTCGGCGAGGTGGGCCGCAACATGCACGTCCTCGAGCTCGACGGCCGCCTGCTCGTCATCGACTGCGGCGTGCTGTTCCCCGAGGACCACCAGCCCGGCGTGGACCTCATCCTCCCGGACTTCGGCTACATCGAGGACCGCCTCGACGACATCGAGGCGATCGTCCTCACCCACGGCCACGAGGACCACATCGGCGCCGTCCCGTACCTCCTGCGGATGCGCCCCGACATCCCGATCCTCGGCTCGCAGCTCACGCTCGCCTTCGTCGAGGCGAAGCTGCGCGAGCACCGGATCTCGCCCCTCACCCACGCGGTGAAGGAGGGCCAGCGCGAGAAGGTCGGCCTGTTCGACCTCGAGTTCGTCGCGGTCAACCACTCGATCCCCGACGCGCTCGCCGTCTTCGTGCGCACCTACGCCGGCACGGTGCTCAACACCGGCGACTTCAAGATGGACCAGCTGCCGCTCGACGGCCGCATCACGGACCTGCGCGCCTTCGCCCGCCTGGGCGCCGAGGGCGTCGACCTCTTCCAGGTCGACTCCACCAACGCCGAGGTGCCCGGCTTCACAACCGCCGAGGTCGAGATCGGCCCCGTCCTCGACCGCCTCTTCGCCCAGGCCACCGGCCGCATCGTCGTTGCGTCCTTCGCGAGCCACGTGCACCGCGTCCAGCAGGTCATCGACGCCGCCGAGTCGCACGGCCGCAGGGTCGCCTTCGTGGGCCGGTCGATGGTGCGCAACATGGGCATCGCCGCGGACATGGGCTTCCTGCGCGTCCCCGAGGGCATCCTCGTCGACCCCAAGAAGGCCGACGACATGCCCGGCGAGAAGGTCGTCTACATGTCGACGGGCTCGCAGGGCGAGCCGATGGCCGCGCTCAGCCGCATGGCCAGCGGCGACCACAAGGTCACGGTGGGGGAGGGCGACCTCGTCATCCTCGCCTCGTCCCTCATCCCGGGCAACGAGAACGCCGTCTTCCGCGTCATCAACGGCCTCATGCGCCTCGGCGCGACCGTCGTGCACCAGGGCAGCGCCCGCGTCCACGTCTCGGGCCACGCGAGCGCCGGCGAGCTCCTGTACTGCTACAACATCCTGCGTCCCAGGAACGTCATGCCGATCCACGGCGAGGTGCGCCACCTGCTCGCCAACGGGCACCTGGCCATCCGCACCGGCATCCCGCACGACAACGTGATGTTCGCGGAGAACGGCACGGTCGTCGACCTCAAGGACGGCGTCGCGCGCGTCGTCGGCGCGGTCGAGGTGCACCACGTCTACGTCGACGGCTCGTCCGTGGGCGAGATCACCGAGACCGAGCTCAAGGACCGCCGCATCCTGGCGGAGGAGGGCTTCGTCTCCGTCTTCGCCGTGGTCGATTCGAGCAACGGCCGCGTGGTCAACGGGCCCGAGGTCCACGCCCGCGGCCTCGCCGAGGGCGACGCGGTGTTCGACGCGATCCTGCCCGACATCAAGAAGGCCATCGAGGAGGCCGCGCGCGGCGGCTCGACCGACACCCACCAGCTCCAGCAGGTCGCGCGCCGCGTCCTGGGCCGGTACGTCGGCACCAAGCTGCGCCGCCGGCCGATGATCGTCCCGATCGTCATCGAGGCGTAGCCCCCGCCCGCATCGTCCCTTTCGGGGGACGATGCGGGGGTTCGGCGGGGTGGCAACCCCGCCGTGTCGGTGCGGGGCGCTACCGTGCTGTGCCATGGCACAGACGCGACAGTCCCGACCCTCGACGAAGGCGCCGCCGTCCTCGCGGCGCGGCTCCTCGTCGAGCTCGCGCGCCTCCCAGGCCAAGCGCCGTCCCCCCGCCCTCCTGCGCGGCCTCGCCGCCGTCGGCCGCGGCACCGCGAACGCGGTCGGCTCCGGCGTGCGCGGCATCGGCCACGGCGCGCGCGACGTGCCGCCCGCCGTCCGCCGCGACGGCATGGCGATCACGCTGCTCATCCTCGCGATCCTCATCGCCGCGCGCGAGTGGTTCCAGCTGCCCAGCTGGGCCGGCACCGCGATCCACTTCGTCGGGGCCGGGCTCTTCGGCATCCTCGCGTACGGCCTCCCGGTGGTGCTCCTCGTCATCGCGGTGCGGCTCATGCGCGCGCCGCAGGAGGAGAACACCAACCACCGGATCACGCTCGGCGCGCTCATGCTCGCCGTCACCGTCGACGGCATCATCCACATCGCGCACGACCGCCCCAGCCCGTCCGACGGGCTCGAGGGCATCCAGGACGCCGGCGGCATCCTCGGCTTCGGCATCGGCACCCCGCTCGCGGCGCTCGTCACCGCGCCGCTCGCGGTCGTCGTGCTCGTGCTGCTCGCGCTGCTGTCGGTGCTCATCATCGCCGGCATCTCGATGCGCGAGGCGGCCGCATGGGTCGCGGAGGTGAGCCGCAAGGTGCGCCACGACGGCGCGTCGGGCGACGACGACGCGCTCGACCTGCCCGAGCACCGCACGCTCGAGCGCCCGGGCGACCCGAAGGCCAAGGAGCCCAAGGAGCCCAAGCACAAGCGCCGGGGCCGCGCCAAGCGCCTCATCGAGCGTGCGCTGCACGGCGACCCGCCGCCCGAGGACGCTCTCGACTCGTACGAGGCGGACGAGGCCTTCGCCCACGCCGCGACCGTGGACCACACGGACTTCGACGCGATCATCGACCCCGAGGCGTCGCGCCGCGCCGTCACCGAGCAGATCTCGCCGTACGAGATGGCCGAGGACGTGCCGCCGTGGGACCCCGCTCCCGCGCCCGCGCCCGACGACGCCGCCACCCAGGTCATCGACGTCGCGGGCGAGGAGGCCGACGACGCGCACCTGCCGCCCGTCACGCACCTCGTGCCCCAGGGGGAGCAGGGCGAGCTCGAGGACTCGACCCCGTACGTGCTGCCCGCGCTCGAGATCCTCGCGAAGGGCGCGCCGCACAAGGAGCGCTCGGCCGCGAACGACCGGGTGGTCGCGTCGCTGCGCGACGTGCTCGAGCAGTTCGGCGTCGACGCCGAGGTCACCGGCTTCACCCGCGGCCCGACCGTGACGCGCTACGAGGTCGAGCTCGGCGCGGGCGTCAAGGTCGAGAAGATCACGCAGCTGAGCAAGAACATCGCGTACGCGGTGGCCAGCGCCGATGTGCGCATCCTGTCGCCGATCCCCGGCAAGTCCGCGATCGGCATCGAGATCCCCAACGTCGACCGCGAGACCGTCGCGCTGGGCGACGTGCTGCGCTCGCCCGTCGCGGCCCGCAACGACCACCCCATGGCGATCGGCATCGGCAAGGACGTCGAGGGCGGCTACGTCATGGCGAACCTCGCCAAGATGCCGCATCTCCTCGTCGCGGGTGCGACGGGCGCCGGAAAGTCGTCGTTCGTCAACTCGATGATCACGTCGATCCTCATGCGCGCCACCCCCAACGAGGTGCGCATGGTGCTCGTCGACCCCAAGCGCGTCGAGCTCACCATCTACGAGGGCATCCCGCACCTCATCACGCCCATCATCACCGACCCGAAGAAGGCCGCGCAGGCCCTCGAGTGGGTGGTGAAGGAGATGGACATGCGCTACGACGACCTGGCGCTGTTCGGCTTCAAGCACATCGACGACTTCAACAAGGCGGTCCGGGCCGGCAAGGTCAAGCCGCTGCCCGGCTCCGAGCGAAAGATCAAGACGTACCCGTACCTGCTCGTGATCGTCGACGAGCTCGCGGACCTCATGATGGTCGCGCCGCGCGACGTCGACGAGTCGATCCAGCGCATCACGCAGCTCGCGCGCGCCGCCGGCATCCACCTCGTGCTCGCGACGCAGCGCCCGTCCGTCGACATCATCACCGGCACGATCAAGGCCAACGTGCCGTCGCGCCTGGCCTTCGCGACCTCGTCGCTCGCGGACTCGCGCGTCGTGCTCGACATGCCCGGCGCGGAGAAGCTCATCGGCCAGGGCGACGCGCTCTTCCTGCCGATGGGGGAGTCGAAGCCGATGCGTGCCCAGGGCTCGTGGGTGTCGGAGTCCGAGATCCACGCGGCCGTCGAGCACGCCAAGCGTCAGGCCGACCCCGAGTACCGCGACGACGTCGTGGTGGTGCAGCAGAGCGCCGTCGTGGACGCCGACATCGGCGACGACCTCGAGGATCTGCTCGCCGCCGCGGAGCTCGTCATCACCACCCAGCTCGGGTCCACGTCGATGCTCCAGCGCAAGCTCAAGATGGGCTTCGCCAAGGCCGGCCGGCTCATGGACCTGCTCGAGACCAGGGAGATCGTCGGACCGTCGCAGGGTTCGAAGGCGCGTGACGTATTGGTCACACCTGACGAACTCGCCTCCACGCTTGCTGTCCTGAGGGGCGACTCTGGCGCTACGGTGGGCACGACCACGGCACACCGCGAGCCAGAGGACGGGGAATGGGTGGAGTCCTAGAGCTCTTCGCGCAGCCGGCCTTCGTCGCCGGCGTCGGCGCTCTCCTCATCCTGCTCGCGCTCAACGCGTTCTACTTCTTCTGGCGGTCCGGACGCGAGCGCGAGGCCCGCGACCGGGCCCTCGCGCAGGAGCGTGCGCTGCGCCGCCAGTTCGAGGCCGTGATGACCTCGTCGCGCGACGGCGTCATCATCGTCACGCAGACGGGCGAGGTGGCGCTGGTGTCCGACACCGCGTGCGCGATCCTCGGCCTGCGCCAGGGCGAGTCGGTGGGCACGCCCCTCGCGCGGCTGCCCATCCGCGCGGTGGACGCGCACATGCGCCCCCTGGTCCCCGGCGCGGCCTTCGCCCGCACCGAGGACGGCCGGCCCCGCGTCATCGGCGTCCCCGGCCGCCGCGGCGCCGACGACATCCGCTGGCTCCACGTGCGCGCGCGCCCGGTGGACGATGCGGCGGACGGCCGCCCGCTCACGATCGTCACCGTGATGGACACCACCGGCCTGCGGGAGGCCGCCGAGGCGCTCAGCCGCTCCGACGCGCAGTTCCGCCGCGCGATGGAGAACGCGCCCACCGGCATGGCGCTCATCGACCTCGAATGGCGCCTCATGGAGGTCAACCGGGCCTTCGCGGAGATGATGGGCTCGACGGTCGCCGCGCTGCGCGGCACGCCGTTCAGCGCGCTGTCCCACCCGCAGGACCTCCACGCCGAGCGCGACCAGCTCCAGCGCCTCTACGACGGCCACCAGAACCACTTCTCGGTCGAGAAGCGCTACGTCAAGGCCGACGGCAACGTCGTGTGGGCCGTGCTCGACGTCGGCCTCGTCCGCTACGCGGGCGGCGCCCCCGACCACTACGTCGCGCAGGTGCGCGACACCACCGAGGTGCGCATGCGCTCGGAGCTCATGCAGCACCGCGCGATGCACGACCCGCTCACCGGACTGGCCAACCGCAACCTCTTCAACGAGGTGCTCGGCGACCTGCTGGCCCAGCCCGACGCGGACTCCCGCGTCGGCGTCATCGCGGTGGACCTCGACGGCTTCAAGGGGCTCAACGACCGCTTCGGCCACGCGATCGGCGACAACGCGCTGGTCCACGTCGCCGGCGTGCTACGCACCGCGACCGGCGGCCGCGGCACGGTCGCGCGCCTCGGCGGCGACGAGTTCGTCATCGCCGTGCAGGACACGGACTGCTCGAAGGCGCTCTTCGAGATCGCGGCGGCCATCCACGACGGGCTGCGCGCGCCGCTCGGCGTCAAGCGCCACCAGATCCAGCTCGCCGCGTCCCTCGGCATCGCAATGGCGGACGAGGACACGATCGCCGGCGGGTCCGCGGCCCTGCTGAGCGCCGCCGACGCCGCGATGTACCGCGCCAAGGCCGCCGGCAAGAGCCGCACCGAGGTCTACGAGCCCTCCATGCGGATCGCCGACGACAACCAGACCGCCCTCGCCGCGGAGCTCGCGCGCGCGATCGAGAATGGCGACCTGGTGCTCCACTACCAGCCGATCCTCGAGCTCGCGACGCGCACCGTCGTCGGCTACGAGGCGCTCGTGCGCTGGCAGCACCCCACGCGCGGCCTGCTGCTGCCGGGAGCCTTCCTGCCGCTCATCTCCGACCGCGGTCTCGCCTCGACGGCCGGCGCCGCGCTCGTCGAGCAGGCCGCCCAGTTCCTCGAGCGCTCGCCCTCGGACACCGTGTGGGTGTCGCTCAACGTTTCCGCCGACCAACTCGGCGACTCGGCCTTCGCGGACGGCGTGCTCGCCGCGATCGGGCGCCACCACCTCAGCCCGCAGCGCGTCGTGGTCGAGCTCACGGAGGCCTCGCTGGTCAACCCCAACACCCGCATCCGCCACGAGCTCACCGAGCTGCGCAACGCGGGCGTGCCGATCCTCCTCGACGACTTCGGCACCGGCGTCTCGCCGCTGTCGTACCTGCGCGACCTGCCCGTCTCGGGCGTCAAGCTCGACATGTCGTTCGTCGCCGGCATCCCCGAAGACCCGGCCGGCGCGCGCGTGTCCCGCGCGCTCGGCGCCCTCGCCCGGGAGCTCGGCCTCGCGACCATCGCGGAGGGCATCGAGACCGAGGCGCAGGCCCAGTTCCTCGCGGACTGCGGCTGGCGCTACGGCCAGGGCTGGCTCTTCGGCGTCGCCCAGCCCGCCGCCACGGCGCTGTCCCAGCACCCGCACACCGGGACGAGCCTCATCGACCCGCGCCCCGCGGAGCCCGACCCGGTTCTCGGCGACCGGTAGCCGGCGTCGCTCAGCGGCCGCCGCGCTCCAGCGCCGACGCTCTCAGCTCGTCGTCGATCGCGCGCGCGACCGCGGTCAGCCGCTCGACGACCGCGGCGGTCTCGAGACGCGTCGCATGCGCCGGCGCGGCGACCTCGAGAGCGGCAGGGAGCCCGTACACGCCCCGGACAGGCACCGCGATCGACCGCGCGCCCTCGGCCCACCCGCGGAGCCGCGTCTCGCGCAGCGCCGCCTCGGCGGCCGGCTCCCACTCGGCCTCGGGCCGCAGGCTCAGCAGCACCCGGCCGAGCGCGCCCGCCTGCGGTGGGATGTCGTCCGCGGTCGCGGCGGCGTCGTCGCCGCCGTGGGCGCCGGATCCCACGACGCGGACGACCTCGCCGCCGGCGAGCACCGCGGCCGCGACGGGCGCGCCGAGCTCGCGGGCAAGCCTGTCCAGGTGGGGTCGCGCGACCGCCGCGAGCCCGAGCGCCTCGCCGCTCGCCGCTGGCGCCGGGCCGCGCACCGGCGGCTCCTCGCCGTCGTGCGCTCGTCGGTCCGGGGTCATGGCGGGCCGTCGACCTAGCCGTCCGCCGCGGGGGCGCTGAGCCACGCGGCGACCACGTCGCCGATGATCCGGCGATGGTGGTCGCGCAGCGCCGGGTCCAGCAGGTCGCGATCGAAGAGGTGGCCGAACGTGTGGCGGTTGGCCACCTGGAAGAAGCAGTACGAACTGATGACGAGGTGCACGTCGAGCGCGTCGACGTCGTCGCGGATGGTGCCCTCCGCCCGGCCCCTCGCGAGCACGCCGTCGAGGATGCCGAGCGCGTCGCGGTTGACCTCCCGCAGCGACCCGAGCCGCGAGATGTACTCGCCATGGTGGATGTTCTCGATCGACACCAGCCGGATGAAGTCCGAGTGCCCGAGGTGGTGGTCGTACGTGAGCTCGGCGAGCCGCCGCACCGCCTCGAGCGGGGGGAGGTCGCCGGGGTGCAGGTCGCGCTCGGCGGCCCGGATGCCCCGGTACGCGTTCTCGAGGACCGCGAGGTAGAGCTGCTCCTTGGAGCCGAAGTAGTAGTAGATCATCCGCTTCGTCGTGCGGGTGCGCGCCGCGATGTCGTCGACGCGCGTGCCGGCGTAGCCCGATGTCGCGAACACCTCGGTTGCCACGGTGAGGAGCTCGGCCCGGGTGCGCTCGGCGTCGCGCCGTCGCGGCGTCGTCTCGGTCACGGCGTCAGCCTACCGATCCGCCGCATCGTCCCCCGTGCACCCGGCGCGCTCATGCGCCCGCCAGGATGCGTCGGGGGTTTGCGACCATGAGGGTGTCGAGGGTCGGCTCGTCGACGCCGGCCGCGCGCAGGCGCGGCAGCACCGTCGTCGACAGGTGGTCCATGCGCCACCGCGGCGTCGCCCGCGCCCGCCACGACGGGGGAGTGACGCGCGAGAACACCGCCGCATCGTGCGACAGGACGATGCGCGGGGCGTAGCCGCGCTCGAGGAGCGCGAGCAGGGTGGAGAGCCGGACCTCGTCGGACTGCACGTGCTCCATGCCGAAGCGGTCGAAGCCCAGGTAGGAGCCGCGGTCCGCGAGCCGCAGGAGGTAGTCGAGGTCGTCCGTGTCGCCGCAGTGGCCGATGACGACGCGGTCGAGGGGCACGCCCTGCGCGGCGAGCGCGTCCTGCTGAGGCAGCCCGCCGTGGGAGGCCGCGTGCGAGTGGGTCATGATCGGTGCGCCCGTCCGCCGATGCGCCGCCGCGGCCGCGGAGAACACCCGGGACACATCGGGGGTCATGCCCGCGACGTCCGAGACCACCTTGACGACCGCCGCGCGGACGCCGGTGCCCGCGATGCCGTCCTCGAGGTCGCGGACGAAGAGCTCCTCGAGCGGATCGGCCCCCGCGAGGAGCCGGCCGGGCCCGTGGGTGCCGAAGAACGGCGGCAGGACGTGCGTCGCGTACCAGCCCGTCGCCGCGACGACCCGGACGGGCCCGCCCTCCGCCGCGCGGCGCACGCGTGACACGTCGCGGCCGAGACCGGGAACCGTGAGGTCGACGACGGTGTCGATGCCGAGCGCCGCGAGACGCGCGAACGTGTCGCGCGCCGCTTCGACCGCGGCCTGCTCGTCCCACTCGGGGTGCGGCAGGTCGCGGTCGAGCTGCGGGTCGAGGACGAAGACGTGCTCGTGCATGAGCGTGGTGCCGAGCTCGTCGCCCGGCACCACGCCCGTCACGGTGGGCACGTCGTGCGCCATGGTGGGTCTCGCGATCAGCCCGCGGTCGCCCGCATCGCCTCGTAGACCTCGAGGGACTCGCCCGTGAAGGTCTCCATGAAGAAGGCCTCGGCCTTCTCGGAGAACGCGTCGCGGTCGACGTCGTCGACGATCTCCCACTCGTCGCCGTTGCGCCACTCCTCGAGCGTCACCTCCTCGTCCTCGGCGACGCACGCGGTCACCTCGGTCACCGCCATCTCGACGGCAGAGGTGAGCGCCTCCTGCTGCTCGGCCGACAGCTCCTGCCAGATCGGGCTCATGATCACGAGGTTGGTGTTGAGCTGGTGGGCGGACAGGCTGAGGTAGTCCTGCACCTCGGCGAAGTTCTGCGCCACGATGTTCGTGATCGGGTTCTCCTGGCCGTCGACGGTCCCGTTCTGCAGCGCGAGGTAGAGCTCCTCGTACGCGACCTCGGTCGCGGTCGCGCCGAGCGCCTCCGCGTTGAGGAGGTACTGCGGCGAGCCCGGGAAGCGCATCCGGACGCCGTCGAGGTCCTCGGGCGTGCGGATCGGGGTGTCGACGGTCGTGAAGTGGCGGGCACCCGCGGACCAGACGCCGAGCGTCTGCACGCCGGTCGCCTCCGCGAAGCCGTCCACCAGGACCGACGACTCGTCGCTCGCCATGAACGCGGCGAGATGGTCCGGGTCGTCGAAGCCGAACGCGGCGTCCATGACGCTGATCGGCTCGTACACGGCGCCGAGCGCGGAGGCGCCCTGGATGTCCATGTCGATGTCGCCGGAGACGACGGACGCGATGCGGTCCGCGTCGCCGCCCAGCTGGCTCGCCGGGAAGATCTCGATCGTGAGGCCGACGTCCGCGGCCTCGACCTCGTCAGCGATCACCTGCGCGCCGCAGCGGTGCTGCGGCTGGTCCTCGGTGTAGCTGTGCGCGAGGGTGATCTCGATCGTCTCGGTGGTCTCCATCCCGGCGTCCGCGGTGCCCGACTCCTCGTCGGTGCTCCCGCCGTCGCCGCTGGAGCATGCGGCCAGCACCAGGGCTGGTGCGGCCGCGAGGGCGATCCACGTCGATCGCCGGGCTCGTGTTGCGGTCATTCTTCCTCCCCTTTCCTGTGGCCCCGCGACGCGGGGCTCCCGTCCGCCTCGGCGGCGATCAGGTCCTCGAGATCGGCGAGCATCGCCCGCCGATCCGCAGCTTCTCCGGTGAAGATCTCGAACGCGTCGGCGGCCTGGTGCATGGCCATGCCGGTGCCGGCCATCACCCGGCACCCGCGCTCGCGCGCCCCTGCGAGGAGCGCGGTCTCGACCGGGCGGTAGACGATGTCGGCGACGAACATGCGCGCGTGCAGCAGCGCGACGTCCACGGCGGCGCCCGGATGCGCCGCCATGCCCATGGGCGTGGCGTTGACGAGGCCGTCCGCGTCGGCGAGCAGCGCCGGCAGCTCGGCCATGGTCGCCGCGCGCGCGTCGGACGCCTCGGCGAGCGCACTGGCGCGCCGCTCGTCGGCGTCGACGATGACGAGGTCCGCCACCGCGCGGTCGAGCAGCGCCCGCGCGACCGCGGCGCCCGCGCCGCCCGCGCCGAGCAGGACGACGAGGTCGCGGGCGCATCCCGCGAGGGCGTCATCCATCGCGGCACCGAAGCCGGTGACGTCCGTGTTGTGGCCCACGGCCCGGCCGCCGTCGAACACGACCGTGTTGACGGCTCCCACCGCGGCGGCGCCGGGGGAGAGCGCGTCGAGCGCGCCGAGGACGGTCTGCTTCGCGGGGTGGGTGATGTTCAGCCCGTCGAAGCCCAGGCGACGCGCCGCGTCGAGCAGCGCGTCCATGCCGGCGGGCGCCGCCTCGGCCGCCGTGATCTCGATCGTGCGGTACACGTAGCTCATGCCGTGGCGCGCGCCCTCGAGCTCGTGCAGGGCCGGGGACAGCGAGGGGGCGATGCCCTCGCCGATGAGCCCCACGAGGACGGAGGGGCGGCGCGCGGCTGCGGTCGTCATAGCCCGAGCACCCCCGGGAGCCACAGCACGGAGGCCGGGACGAGGATGATGACGAGCACGATCAGCGCGATCGGCACGATGAACGGCAGGGTGCCGCGGAACACCTCTCCCACCCGCGTCCGCGAGACCGAGGCGGTGACGAAAAGCACCGTCCCGACCGGCGGGGTCAGCAGCCCGATCATGAGCGACAGGATCAGCACGACGCCCATGACGATCGGGTCGACGCCGAACTGCGCGGCGATCGGCAGCAGGATCGGCACCACGAGGACGAGGATCGCGGTCGCGTCGATGACGGTGCCGAGGATCAGCATCATGATGGCGGACAGGAGCAGGAACATCGTGGGGCTGCTCGTGACGGAGAACGCGAGCTCGGTGAGCAGCTGCGGCAGCCGCTCGCGGGCCAGGATGTAGCCGAGCAGGGACGCGGTCGCGACGATGAGCATGATCCCGGCCGTGGTGGTGACCGCGTCCTTGAGCGCGTCGACGAAGCCGCGGAACGAGAGGGACCGCTGGAGCAGCCCGACGACGATGATGAAGACGACGCCCACCGCCGCCGCCTCGGTGGGCGTGAAGTAGCCGCCCAGGATGCCGCCGAGGATGATGACCGGGGCGAGCATCGGCAGGAGCACGCCCTTCGCGGACTCCCGCAGCTCGTGCGCGTCGAAGTCCCCGGACGTCACGGTCTCGCGGCGCCGGACCAGGATGTAGACGACGATGCACAGGCCCACCGCGATCGCGAAGGCGGGCACGACGGAGGCGGCGAACAGGGCGCCCGTCGACACCGCGGCGAGGCCCGCGAAGATCACCGCGGGGATCGAGGGCGGCATCACCGGCGCGACGAGCGAGGACGATGCGGACACGCCGGTCGCGAACCGGCGGCTGTAGCCGTGGCGCAGCATCGCGGGGATCTGCACCTTGCCGAGCGCGGCCGCGTCGGCGACCGCCGAGCCGCTCATCCACGAGAACGCGAGGCTGGTGCCGATCGACACGTAGCCGAGGCCGCCCCTGACGCGGGCGAGGAGCGCGAGCGCGAAGCGGAAGAAGCGCTCGGCGATGCCGGCGTGGTTGGCCAGCGTGCCGAGCAGCACGAAGAGCGGCACCGCGAGCAGCGGGAAGCTCGCCGCGGCGTTGGTGACGTGGCGCAGGGACATGCCGGTCGACTGGCCGATGGTCGCCATGTAGACGAGCGACGGCCCGAGGAAGGCGAAGGCGACCGGCACGCGCAGGTGCAGGAGCACCGCGATGGCGAGGGCCATGAGGGCGAGCGTCACGCGGAGGCCTCCTCGGACTCGGTGGTGTCGCGCAGCACGGGACCGTGCAGCGCGACGTCGACGGCGGCGACCGCGGCGCGCACCGTGATCGACACGGCGCCCAGCAGCACGGGGACGTAGACCCACGACATGGGGAGGCGGAGCACGGGCGACTTGATGATGCTCTGGGTGTCGACGAGCGCCCAGGCCTCGACCGTGAGCCCCACGCCCGTGGCCGCGACCACCGCCATGGCGAAGACCTGGACCGCGCGCACCACCATGGGGTGGGGGATCGCGTCGGCGATCTCGAGCGTGATGTGCCCGCGCATCGTCACGAGGAGGCCCGCGACGATGAACGTGAGCCACACGAGCGAGAACCGCGAGACCTCGCCGGTCCATGCGATCTGGTCGATGGGCAGGTAGCGCTGCAGGGCCTGGTGGAACACCAGCACGAGGATGGTGAGCATCGCGAGCGCGCCGAGGGTGAGCTCGATGGCGGCCATCACGGCTCCGATGCGGCGCACCGCATGGAACGGCTGTCGACCAGCGTCGTTGTCGGTCACGAGACGTCCTTGTCTCCTCCGTGGGGCGCCGCGGGGCCGGCGTCCCGATGTGAACGTACCGGTGATTACATTAGCCGCGCAAGGGTCGTGACCGGATTGTCACCAATCTATGTACCGTCTGTTACATTGCCGATATGCGCACCTCGATCGCGACGGTCTGCCTCTCCGGGGGGCTGGTCGAGAAGCTGCACGCGTGCGCCGAGGCGGGCTTCGACGGCGTCGAGATCATGGACTCGGACCTCGTGGCGGCGCACGAGTCCCCGGAGGAGATCCGCGCGTTGTGCGACCGGCTCGGGCTGCGCATCGAGATGTTCCAGCCCTTCCGCGACCTCGAGGGCGTCGACGACGCCACCTTCGCGGACAACCTGCGCCGCGCGGAGGCCAAGCTCGACGTGATGGCACGGCTGGGCGCGGACCTGCTGCTCGTGTGCAGCAACGCCGGCACCGCGACCGTCGACGACGACGAGGTGGCCGCGCGGCAGCTCGCCGCGCTCGCGGACCTGGCCGCGCCGCGCGGCGTCCGCATCGCCTACGAGGCGCTCGCGTGGGGGCGCTACGTCGACGACTACCGCCACGCGTGGCGCCTCGTGCAGCGGGCGGACCGCCCCAACCTGGGCACGTGCCTCGACAGCTTCCACATCCTCTCGCGCGGCCACGACCCGGCCGGGATCGAGGAGATCGACGGCGACCGCATCTTCTTCCTGCAGCTCGCGGACGCGCCGGCGCTGCGCATGGACGTGCTGTCGTGGAGCCGCCACCATCGGCTGTTCCCGGGCGAGGGTTCGTTCGACCTCACCGGCTTCCTCGCGCACGTGCTGCGTGCCGGGTACGCCGGCCCGCTGTCGCTCGAGGTCTTCAACGACACCTTCCGCCAGACCGACGTCGTGCGTACCGCGGCGCACGCCCGGAGGTCGCTCACGTGGCTCGCCGACCGCACGGCCGCGCGCGAGGGATGGGCGGAGGACCGTCTCGAGGATCCCCAGCCCGCGCGCGGCGTCGACTTCGTCGAGATCGCGGGCGAGCGGCTGGACGAGGTCGACCGCGTCCTCGACCAGCTCGGCTTCACCTTCCGGGGCCGCCACCGCAGCAAGCCCGTGCGGCTGTGGAGCGCGGGCGAGGCACGCCTCATCCTCAACGAGCAGCGCCAGGACGACGAGCCGGCGCTGTCCGCCATCGGGCTCACCGTGGACGACGCCGAGGCGGCGGCCTCCCGGGCGCGGGCGCTCGGCGCCCCCGCGGTGTTCCGCCGCACCTATGCGGGCGAGCAGGAGCTGCCCGCCGTCGCCGCTCCGGACGGCACGGAGGTCTACTGGAACGACCGGCCGGACGACCGGTCGTGGATCGGCGAGTTCGTCGGCGGCGAGGAGGTCGACCGCCCCCTCGCCGGCGTCGTCGACCACATCAACCTCGGCTACCGCTGGCAGGACTTCGACGAGGCGGTGCTCTTCGCGAGCTCGGTGCTGTCGCTCGCCACGGAGTCGACCGAGGACGTGCCCGGACCCGTCGGGCTGCTGCGCAGCCAGGTGATGCGCACCGCCGACGGCGTCGTGAGGGTCCCGATCAACCTCGCACCGTCGGGCGCGCCGGCCCCCACGCGGCACGTCGCGATCCGCTGCGACGACGCGCGCGCCGCCGCCCGCCGGGCGCGTGCGGCAGGCCTCGCCTCGCTCGCCGTGCCGGACAACTACTACGACGACCTCGAGGCGCGCTTCGGGCCGTCGCTCGACCCCGCGCTGCTCGACGAGCTGCGCGAGCTCGGCCTCTTCTACGACCGCGACGCGGGCGGCGAGTTCCTCCACTTCTACTCGCCGATCGTCGGCGGGGTCTTCGTCGAGATCCTCGAGCGCCGCGGCGCCTACGACGGCTACGGGGCGGCGAGCGCGCCGGTGCGGCTCGCGGCCCAGCGCAGCCGCCGCTGAGGCGCGCGGCTCAGGCGGAGGTGCGCGGCACGAGGACCACGTCGTCGGCGAGCGGCTCGACCGGGTTCCAGCGCTGACGCGCCTCGTCGCCCACGGCGCCGCGGACCGCCGCGAGCCGGCTGCTCACGTCGGCGGCCGACAGCGTCCCCACCCCGTCTCGGATGTCCGTGAGGGCGTGCACGGCGTGGCGGCCGAGGCGGTCGACCGTCGTGGGGGTCCACGAGGCGTCGACCCCGACCGCGCCGTCCGGGTCGACCGTGAACGTCGCCGACAGCAGCACGCCGTTGGACGTCGCGGCGATGCAGCACTGCGTGCCCTGGTTCGACAGGAAGTTGCCGAGCCCGAAGGCCGTCCACATGCCGTCGCCCGACGGCCCGCCGGGGAGCAGCTCGATCGGCTGGGGTACGTGCGCGTGGTGGCCGACGTAGAGGTCCACCTGGCCCGACTCCGCGATCTGCGTGGCGATCGACCGCTGCGCGTCGGTGGGCTCGGTGCGGTACTCGACGCAGCAGTGGACCGAGGCGATCACCACGTCGGCGCCCTGCTGGCGGGCCTTCCTGGCGGCCGCGATGATCGGCGCCGCGTCCGCATCGTCCGCGTCGAAGAGGTCGACCTGCCACGGCGACGCGACGGGCATGCCGTTGGTGCCGTACGCGAAGCTGATGTTGGCGACGGTGACGGTGCGGTCGCCGGCGGTCACCTCGTACATCGCGGTGGTGGCCGCCTCCTTCTTGGTGCGCGCGGAGCCGGAGTGCTGGAGGCCGGCCGCGTCGAACGCGTCGAGCGTCGCCTCGACGCCCGCGGTGCCGCGGTCGACGGTGTGGTTCGACGCGGTCGAGCAGCCGTCCCAGCCCACCTTCCCGAGGTCCCTCACCAGCTGCTTGGGGGCGGAGAACAGGGGGTAGCCCGAGGGCTCGATCCCCGCCGGCGACACCGGCACCTCCATGTGGCACAGCGCGAGGTCCGCGCCCTCGATGTAGGGCTGCACGCCCGCCATCAGCGCGGCGAAGTCGTAGCCGTCCGCCGTGCGCGCCGAGTCGTTGACGGGGGTGTGAGGGAGGACGTCGCCCGCCGCGACGAACGTGAAGCGCACGGGCTCGGGTTCGGGCTCGACCGTCGCGGTCGGGCTCGGCGCGGGGGTGGACGATGCGGACGCGGCGGGGGTCGCATCGTCCGCCTTGACGGCGGCGACGGGGGAGGCGGCGGGCTCGGCCGCCGAGACCGCCGTCCCTCCGAGGTCGCGCGCCCCCACCAGCCCGACGGCGGCACCTGCCACGAGGGCGACGAGCGCCACCGCGACGAGCCGGGTCGCGCCCGGCGTGCGGGCATGGCCGTGACGGTCGTGGCGGGGCATGCCACCAGTATCGCCGCCCCACGGAGGGTCCCGGTCACGGCCCGCCGCGACGTCGGCGGGACGGTCGGCGCATTAAGGTGTGTGCGTGACTTCCGCAGTTCCCAACGTGCTCACGGTCGCGCGCCTCGTCATGGTGCCGGTGGTGCTCGTCCTGCTCGCGCTCGACGCGGGGGAGGAGGGCCCGCTCCGGTGGTGGGCGCTCGCGCTGTTCATGATCGCGGCGGCCACCGACTTCTTCGACGGCTACCTGGCGCGCCGCTGGGGCGTGGTGAGCCCGTTCGGCAAGCTCGCGGACCCCATCGCGGACAAGGCGCTGGTGCTCGGCGTCCTCGCGGTGCTCGTCGTGGTCGACGGCATCCCGTGGTGGCCCGTCGCGATCATCGCGGTGCGCGAGCTGTGGGTGACGGTGGGCAGGCTGCTCGTCGCGGCCGGCACCGTGATCCCCGCCTCGCCCGGCGGCAAGGTCAAGACCATGGCGCAGCTCCTCGCGATCTGGCTCTACCTCATCCCGGGGGCGCCCGCGTGGGTCGACACCGCCGCGTGGTGGGTGCTGCTCGTCGCCACGGCCCTCGCGCTCGTCACCGGCATCGACTACACGGTGAAGATCGTGCGCGCGGCGCGCGAGCAGCGCGCCGAGGGCCATGCCGCTGCCTGACGAGGTCGTCGCCCGCCTGCGGGAGCTCGGCGTCACGGTCGCGACCGCCGAGTCGATCACCGGCGGCGCGGTGTGCTCCGCCCTCGTGTCCGTGCCGGGCGCCTCCGCCGTCGTGCGCGGCGGCATCGTCGCCTACACGGCCGACATGAAGGCACGGCTCCTCGGCGTCGACCCGGAGGTGATCCGGGAGGCGGGCCTCGTGTCCGACGACGTGGCCGAGGCGATGGCACGGGGCGTGCGCGACGCGACGGGCGCGACCCTGGGCGTCGGGACCACCGGCGTCGCCGGACCGGAGCCGCACGACGGGTGCAGCCCGGGGTGCGTGTGGGTCGCGGTCTCGGGCCCCGCGGGCGAGGCGAGCACGCGCCTCGACCTCGCCGGCGACCGCGCCGCGGTGCGCGCCGGGACCGTCGACGCGGCCCTCGCCCTGGTCCTCTCGTCCCTTGCGGGAGATGTCACATTGCTGTAACCCCCTCGCGACCGGGACGGAACAAGGGTGGGGTATGGTGCGTTGTGTCAGCATGGACAAGGGACGCATGACGACGATGAGGGGAGGGCGCATGCCTGTGCTTCGCAACGAGATCGGCGAGGTCCTGCGCGACGCGCGCCTCACGCAGGGCAAGACCCTGCGTGACATCTCCTCGGGAGCGCGCGTGTCCCTCGGCTACCTCTCCGAGGTCGAGCGCGGGCAGAAGGAGGCGTCCTCCGAGCTGCTCGCGTCGATCTGCGAGGCGCTCGACCTGCCCATGTCCGACATCCTGCGCGAGGTCTCCGACCGGTTCGCGCACGCCGAGTCGCTCACGGACGTCCCGGTCATGCCGTCGATCCCCGACACCGTGCCCGAGCTGCTCAGCTCGATGCGCTCCCGCTAGGGACGTGCGGCTCAGCGAGTTCTGGTCCTTGGCCGACGCGGTCTTCGGGCCCGCGTACTCCCGCACGCTCGCGCGCGAGCTCTCCCTCGACGCGCTCGACTCGCTCACGCCGGTGGCCGCGATCGAGGCCGGGACCGCGCCGCGCGACGTCTGGCACGCGTGGTGCGAGCAGATGGACGTGCCCGTCGACCGCCGCGACGGCGGCGACCGCGAGCGGATGGTCCCCCCGCCGCGCTGAGCCGACACGCCCGGGCGGCGTGTCGTTTCCCTTCGAACAGTTGTTCGATATACCGTGTTCCCCAGGACGCCGCGCGGCGGCGGCGCCTCCCCAGGAGGACCGGCGCCGTCGCGATGTCGGAGGGTCGGCGTAGCGTCGTCCTCGACACACGGCAGACCAGCCACGGATGGATGTGAGGAAGCGACATGGCAGCAGCAGCGGACCGCGGCAAGGCCCTCGAGGCGGCGCTCGGACAGATCGACCGCCAGTTCGGCAAGGGCTCGGCCATGCGCCTCGGCGAGCAGCAGCGCGTCGCGGTGGAGGCCATCCCCACGAGCGCGCTCGCGCTCGACATCGCGCTCGGCATCGGCGGGCTCCCGCGCGGCCGCATCGTCGAGATCTACGGCCCCGAGTCGTCCGGTAAGACCACGGTCGCGCTGCACGCGGTCGCGAACGTGCAGAAGGCCGGCGGCACCGCGGCGTTCATCGACGCGGAGCACGCGCTCGACCCCGAGTACGCCAAGAAGCTCGGCGTCGACACGGACAACCTCATCGTCTCGCAGCCCGACACGGGCGAGCAGGCCCTCGAGATCGCGGACATCCTGGTGCGCTCGGGCGGCATCGACATCCTCGTCATCGACTCCGTCGCGGCCCTCGTGCCCAAGGCCGAGATCGAGGGCGAGATGGGCGACAGCCACGTCGGTCTCCAGGCGCGCCTCATGTCGCAGGCGCTGCGCAAGATCACCGGTGCGCTCAACTCGACCGGCACCACCGCGATCTTCATCAACCAGCTGCGCGAGAAGATCGGCGTGTTCTTCGGCAGCCCCGAGACCACCACGGGTGGAAAGGCGCTGAAGTTCTACGCCTCCGTCCGCCTCGACGTGCGCCGCATCGAGACCCTCAAGGAGGGCACCGAGCCCGTCGGCAACCGCACCCGCGTCAAGGTCGTGAAGAACAAGATGGCCCCGCCGTTCAAGCAGGCCGAGTTCGACATCCTCTACGGCCAGGGCATTTCGCGCGAGGGCGGCATCATCGACCTCGGCGTCGAGCACGGCTTCGTCAAGAAGTCGGGCGCCTGGTACACGTACGAGGGCGACCAGCTGGGCCAGGGCAAGGAGAACGCCCGCAAGTTCCTCAAGGACAACCCGCAGCTCGCGGACGAGATCGAGCGCAAGGTCAAGACCAAGCTCGGCGTCGGCGTCCCCGCGGGCGAGGAGAGCCAGGAGGCGCCCGAGCCCGAGGCGGCCGCCCCGGCCCGCGGCAAGAAGGGCCGCGACGCCGACTTCTAGGCCATGACCGAGCAGTCCGAGATTCCGCGCGGGCGGCGTCGCAGCCGGCGCACGCCCGCGCGGGACCAGGCCCCCGAGCCGATCACCGACCCCGAACGGGCCCGGGAGATCGCGCTGGGGATCCTCACGCGCGCGTCCCGCTCGACCACGCAGCTGCGCGACGGGCTGGTCGCGCGCCACGTCGTGCCCGACCTCGCCGACGCGATCGTCGACCGCTACGTCGAGGTGGGCCTCGTGGACGATGCGGGCCTCGCCGCGACCATCGTCCGCACCCGCCACGCGGAGCGCGGACAGTCCCGCCGCGCCATCCGCGTCGAGCTCGCCCGCAAGGGCTTCGACGAGGACGCCATCGGCTCCGCGCTCGACCAGATCGACGACGACGACGAGCGTGAGCGCGCCGCCGCGCTGGCCCGGCGCCGTTGGGACCAGCTCGCCTCGCACCCCGTCGAGGTGCGGGAGCGCCGCGTCGTGGCCATGCTCGGCCGCAAGGGATACTCGAGTTCTCTCGCTTTCGCCCTCGTGAAACACTTGCGGGATGCCGATAGCGAGGATGACTAGTCTCGCGCGACAGGGAAGGAGCCGCCGGTGGGGCAGACCCTGACGATCCTGGTGCTCCTCGGCGCCAGCCTCGTCGCGCTGCTGCTGGTGGTCTTCGCGCGGCGCGAGGCGACCGCCGAGCGCGAGGCCGGCCGCCGCGAGGTCGAGCAGCTCCGCCAGGACGCGCAGGCGCGCCTCGCGGACGCGAAGCGGCGCGAGGACCTCGCCCACGAGCGTGAGAAGGAGGTCGCGAGCGACCACCGCCACGCGCAGCAGTACGCGCGCCTGCTCGAGGAGCGGGCCGCCGTCGTCGTGCGCGACGAGAAGCGGCTCGCCGCCGATCGCGCCCGCATCGCGCAGGACCGCGCCAAGGCCCTCGCCGAGGTCGCCCAGACCACGCCCGAGGAGGCGCGCGCCGAGCTCGTCGCGGAGATCCTCGACTCGGCCCGCCACGACGCCGAGGTCAAGCTCCGCCGGCTCGAGCGGCGCACCGAGGCCACCGCGGACAAGCGGGCACGGGAGATCCTCGTCGAGGCGATGCAGCGCCAGGCCGCCGCCTCGTCCGCCGAGCACGCGACCACGTGGATCGACCTGCCCAGCGACGAGATGAAGGGCCGCATCATCGGCCGCGAGGGCCGCAACATCCGGGCCTTCGAGGCGCTCACCGGAGTGACCGTGCTGGTCGAGGAGGGCGTCGACGCCGTCCAGCTGTCGAGCTTCGACCCCGAGCGCCGCGAGATCGCCGAGGTGACGCTCAAGGCCCTCGTCGAGGACGGCCGCATCCAGCCCCAGCGGGTCGAGGCCGCGTACGCGCGTGCCGTCGCCGGCGCCTTCCAGCGTCATCGCGCGGCGGGGCTCGACGCGCTCACCGAGGCGGGCGTCTCGGGCGTCCCCTCCGAGATCGTCGACGTGCTCGGCAAGCTGCGCCTGCGCACCTCCTACGGCCAGAACGTGCTCGCGCACCTCGTCGAGACGTCCCAGCTGGCCGCGGACATCGCCGCCGCGCTCGGCGCCGACGTCTACCTGGCCCGCCGCGGCGCGCTGTTCCACGACCTCGGCAAGGCCTTCACGCACGAGCAGTCCGGCACCCACGCCGCGCTCGGCGCACGGTTCCTCGCGGAGCACGGCGAGGACGCACTCGTCGTCAACGCGGTGGCCGCGCACCACGACGAGGTGCCCCAGGAGTCCCTCGAGGCCGTCATCGTCCAGGTGGCCGACGCGCTCTCGGCGGCCCGCCCCGGCGCGCGCCGCGAGGACCTCGACTCGTACATCAACCGCATGGAGAACCTCGAGAAGCTCGTGCTCGAGCACCACGGCGTCACGCGCGTCCTCGCGATGGCGGCGGGCCGCGAGGTGCGGGTCATCGTCGAGCCCGACGAGATCGACGACGAGGGGACCCAGGCGCTGGCGCGTACAATTGCCGAGCACATCACCCAGGACTTCACCTTCCCCGGAGAGATCAAGGTGACGGTGATCCGCGAGCTGCGAGCGGATGCCGTCGCAGGTTAGAGCATGACCCAGACTTCCCTCGCCCCCACGTACCTCGTCAGGACGCTCGGGTGCCAGATGAACGTGCACGACTCCGAGCACATGGCCGGCCTCCTCGAGGGCGCCGGCTACACGGCCGCGCCCGCGGGCGAGGACGTCGCCGACGTCGTCGTCATCAACACGTGCGCGGTGCGCGAGAACGCCGCGACCCGCCTCTACGGCAACCTCGGCCAGCTCGCGTCGGTGAAGGCCCAGCGCCCCGGCATGCAGATCGCGGTCGGCGGCTGCCTCGCACAGAAGGACCGCGGCGAGATCGTCAACCGCGCGCCGTGGGTCGACGTCGTCTTCGGCACGCACAACATCGACGTGCTGCCGGTGCTGCTCGAGCGCGCCCGCCACAACGCCGAGGCGCAGGTCGAGATCGAGGAGTCGCTCAAGGTCTTCCCGTCGACGCTGCCGTCGCGCCGCGACGCGATCGCGTCCGGCTGGGTGTCGATCTCGGTGGGCTGCAACAACACGTGCACGTTCTGCATCGTGCCGTCGCTGCGCGGCAAGGAGCGCGACCGCCGTCCCGGCGAGATCCTCGCCGAGGTCGAGGCGCTCGTGTCGCAGGGCGCGGTCGAGGTCACCCTGCTCGGTCAGAACGTCAACTCGTACGGCGTCGAGTTCGGCGACCGTGGCGCGTTCGCCAAGCTGCTGCGCGCGTGCGGCGAGATCGAGGGCCTCGAGCGCGTGCGCTTCACGTCGCCCCACCCGGCCGCGTTCACCGACGACGTCATCCACGCGATGGCCGAGACGCCCAACGTGATGCCCAGCCTCCACATGCCGCTGCAGTCCGGCTCGGACCGCGTGCTGCGCGCGATGCGTCGCTCGTACCGCTCGGAGCGCTTCCTCGGGATCATCGACCGCGTGCGCGCCGCGATGCCCGACGCGGCCATCACCACCGACATCATCGTGGGCTTCCCCGGCGAGACCGAGGAGGACTTCCAGGAGACGCTGCGCGTCGTCGAGGCCTCGCGCTTCACGTCCGCCTTCACGTTCCAGTACTCCCCGCGGCCCGGCACGCCCGCGTACGAGCTCGAGCCGCTGCCCAAGGCCGTCGTCCAGGAGCGCTTCGAGCGCCTCATCGCGCTCCAGGAGCGCATCACCCTCGAGGACTCGCACGCGCTCGTCGGCCGCGACCTCGAGCTGCTCGTGCTCGACTCGGGCGGCCGCAAGGACGGCGAGTCCGCGCGCCTGAGCGGCCGCGAGCCCGGCAACCGCCTCGTCCACTTCGCGGTGCCCGAGGGTGCCGACGTGCCGCGTCCGGGCGACATGGTCTCGCTGCGCGTCACGCACGGCGCCCCGCACCACCTCATCGCCGACTCGGGGCTCGAGGGCGGTCCGTACGCCGTCCGCCGCACCCGCGCCGGAGACGCGTGGGACGCGGCCCAGGGCGGCGACCACGGCGACTCGTGCGGCACCGGTGACGGCGCCCCCGCGGGTCCGGTCGGCCTCGGCATCCCGACGCTGCGCCGCGCGTGAGCATGGACGATGCGCCGGTGATCGTCGCGGTCGTCGGCGCCACCGCGACGGGCAAGTCCGCGCTCAGCCTCGACCTCGCGGAGGCGCTCGACGGCGAGATCGTCAACGCCGACTCGATGCAGTTCTACCGCGGCATGGACATCGGCACCGCGAAGCTCCCCGTCGGCGAGCGCCGGGGGATCCCGCACCACCAGCTGGACACGCTCGACGTCCACGAGGACGCCTCGGTCGCGCGGTTCCAGGTCGAGGCCCGCGCGGACGTCGCCGCGATCCACGCGCGCGGACGCCGCGCCATCGTCGTCGGCGGGTCCGGCCTGTACCTCCGCGCGCTGCTCGACCGCTTCGAGTTCCCGGGCACCGACCCGGAGCTGCGCGCGAGCCTCGAGGCGCGCGCGGAGGCCGAGGGCCCCGGCGTGCTCCACCGCGAGCTCGCCGCGGTCGACCCCGAGGCCGCCGCCAAGATCCCCGCGCAGAACGTCAAGCGGCTCGTGCGCGCGCTCGAGATCATCGCGCTCACCGGCTCGACCCAGAGCTCGCTGCCCCGGCACGAGTACGCCGCGCCCGCGCTCACCCTCGCGCTCGACCTGCCGTACGAGCTGCTCGACCCGCGCATCGACGCCCGCGTCGATGCGATGTGGGAGCAGGGCCTCGTCGACGAGGTCCGCGCGCTCGAGGCCCAGGGCCTGCGCGACGGCGTCACCGCGCGCCGCGCCGTCGGCTACGCGGAGACCCTCCGCCACCTCGACGGCGAGCTCGACGCCGCCGAGACGCGCGCCCTCATCGCGCAGCACACCCGCCGCCTGGCCCGGAAGCAGGCCCAGTGGTTCCGCCCCGACCCGCGGGTGCGGTGGATCGACGCGCCCCGCGACCACGGCGACGTCGCCCGGGCCGCCGCCGACGCATCGTCCCTCGTGGCCGAGGCGGACGCTCAGCCCTCGAGCCGGTAGACGTTCGCGGAGACCGGGGTGGCGTGGTCGGGGGCCTCCGCGCCGTCGGGGAGGAGCGCGAAGGTGCCGACCGATCGGCCGAAGACCTCGTAGCCGCAGCCGACGACCCAGTCCTCGTCCTCGGGGACCGCGACGAGGCACAGGTGCACGTCGGGGTCCGCGCCGCGCGCGATCCACAGCGCCACGCCGTCGTCCTCGCCGACGTAGCGGCTCGAGGACGCGTCGAGGTAGGTGGCCTCGGCGAGCACGGCGGCGGGAAGCGCGTCGCCGTCGGCGGCCTCGCGATCGAGGTCCGCGTAGCCGTCCTCGCCGCCGCCCGTGCATCCGGCGAGCAGGAGCGCCGCGAGCGCGGCGACGGCGAGCGCGCGGGCAAGTGCTGGGCTACCAGGCATGTCCCTAGCGAACACGAGCCACCGGCGGCGTGCAAGCCTCCGTGCGGGGCCCTCCCTAGACTTGACGCATGACCTCGCTCGCCTTCACCAAGGGACACGGCACCGAGAACGACTTCGTGCTGCTGTTCGACCCCCACGGGGACCTCGACCTCAGCCCGTCGCTCGTGCGGTTCCTGTGCGACCGCCGCGCCGGCATCGGGGGCGACGGCGTCATCCGCGCGATCCGCGCGGGCGCGCTCGAGGCGGGAGCCGGGCTCGAGCCCGCGACCTGGTTCATGGACTACTGGAACGCCGACGGCAGCACCTCCGAGATGTGCGGCAACGGCGCGCGCGTCTTCGGCGCCTTCCTCGAGGCCGAGGCGGGGGAAGAGCTCGCCGGCGGGCTCGAGTTCGGCACGCGCGGAGGCCCGCGCACCGTGACGGCGCTCGGCGGCGGACGCTACGCGATCGGCATGGGCCGCTACGTCGTGGGCGACGCGACCGACGGCTTCGACTCCGAGGTGGCCGCGCGCGGCCTCGACCCCGTGCGCCCCGCGCTGTCCGTCGACATGGGCAACCCGCACCACGTGGTCGCGCTGCCGGACGTCGACGAGCTCCGCGGCCTCGACCTCACCGAGGCGCCGCGGGTCCACCCCGTCCCGCCGCACGGCACCAACGTCGAGTTCGCGGTCGCGCTCGGCCACGCCGAGGTCGACGGCGAGTCCCGCGGCCGCGTGAGGATGCGCGTGCACGAGCGCGGCTCGGGCGAGACGCGCTCGTGCGGCACCGGCGCGTGCGCGGTCGCGCTCGCGATGCGCACGTGGGCGGGCGCGGGCGCGCCCGACGTGTGGGACATCGAGGTGCCCGGCGGGCTCGTCACCGTCCGGATCGAGGGCGAGACCACCGTGCTCGAGGGCCCGGCCGTGCTGGTCGCGGCCGGCGAGGTCGACGCGCCCGCCTGACATGCACCCCGTCGAGCCCGGCGACGACGGCGTCCCTCGGATCCATCCCGAGGACGCGGGGGAGTGGCGCGCGTGGCTCGAGACGCATCATGCCGACGCTGCCGGCGTGTGGGTCGCGACGTGGCGCAAGGCATCGGGGAACGTCGGGCTCACGTACGACGAGCTGGTGCGCCAGGCGCTGTGCTTCGGCTGGATCGACGCGGTCACGCGGAAGCTCGACGCGGACAGGACGCTGCAGTACTGCGCGCCGCGCAAGCGCGGCTCCGGATGGGCACGCACCAACAAGACCCGGATCCGTGAGCTCGAGGAGGCGGGGCTCATCGCTCCCGCGGGCGCCGCGGTCATCGCGGCGGCGAAGGCCGATGGCTCCTGGACGCTGCTCGACGACGTCGAGGACCTCGTCGTGCCGCCGGACCTCGCCGCGGCCCTGGACGTCCGGCCGGGCGCGCGCGAGGCGTGGGTCGGGTTCCCGCCGTCGGCGCGCAAGCAGATGCTCGCGCACGTCGCGATGGCGAAGCGTCCCGCGACCCGCGCGGCCCGAATCGTGGCCGTCGCGGAGGCCGCTGCCCGGGGCGAGCGGCTCTGACGCGCGCGCCGTGCGGCGCGGCGCTGCAGGGCGCGCGGCGCGGAACCGCCGACCGCGCCGGAGGCACGGCTCCCGGCCGTCCTCGGGAGGTTAGGCGGAGATCCGCAGCACCCGGAAGCCCTTCGAGCTGCCGACCTTCTCGACCGCGCCCCAGCCCTGCGCCGCGATCCACTTCGCCAGCGAGTCCGCGCCCAGGTTCTTCTGGACGACGAGGTAGGCCTCGCCCCCGGGAGCGAGCCGCGGCAGCCAGGTCGCGAGCAGCGCGTGGAGCGCATCCTTGCCGATGCGGATGGGCGGGTTGGACCAGATGGTGTCGAACACGGCGTCCGCGGGCACGTCGTCCGGCAGCGACGCCTCCACCGCGACGCCCAGGCGGGCGGCGTTGCGGCGCAGCAGGTCGAGCGCGCGCTCGTTGACGTCCACCGCGGTGACGGACGATGCGCCGCGCAGCGCGGCCTCGAGCGCGATCGGGCCCCAGCCGCAGCCGATGTCGAGGACGCGTCCGCGCGGCTCCGGCACCTGGCGCAGCAGCACCTGCGTGCCGAGGTCGACGTGGCCGGGGGAGAAGATCCCCGGCGCCGTCTCGACGTCGCGCTCGCGTCCCGCGAGCGTGACGCGGATGGTGCGGCGCTCGTCGGCGGACGCGGGGCGCGCGGTGAAGTAGTGGTCCTCGCTCACGCCCCCGAGCGTATCGCCGCGCGGCGCCGGGGCGGGTCCCGCGCATCGGCAACCCGGGTCCGGTGCATCGTCCGCCGGCATCCCCGCCGGGCCGGCGCCCGCGCATCGTCCCTCCGGCGTCCTCCACACGCCGCGCGGAACCGTCGGACGGGGGTGAGACAATGGACGGGTATGAGCGAGACAGCAGCAGACGACCAGGACATGCCCGAGACCAGCCGCGCCGACGCGGTGATCGACCGGGTGCTGTCGCGCGCCGGCACGGCCGTCGCGGAGGGCGGCACGGCCGCGACCGAGTACGACGGCGACCAGTACGACCGCGAGGAGCGCGCCGCGCTGCGCCGCGTCGCCAACCTGTCGACCGAGCTCGAGGACATCACCGAGGTCGAGTACCGCCAGCTCCGCCTCGAGAAGGTCGTGCTCGTGGGCCAGTGGTCGCACGGCTCCGCCGAGGACGCCGAGATCGGGCTGCGCGAGCTCGCCGCGCTCGCCGAGACCGCGGGCTCCGAGGTGCTCGACGGCGTGCTCCAGCGCCGGCCCCACCCGGACCCGGCCACGTACATCGGCAAGGGCAAGGCGCGCGAGGTGTGCGACATCGTCGCCGCCGTCGGCGCGGACACCGTCATCGTCAACGACGACCTCGCGCCCAGCCAGCGCCGCGCGCTCGAGGACGTCGTCAAGGTCAAGGTGATCGACCGCACCGCGCTGATCCTCGACATCTTCGCGCAGCACGCCAAGTCCAAGGAGGGCAAGGCGCAGGTCGAGCTCGCACAGCTCGAGTACCTGCTGCCGCGCCTGCGCGGCTGGGGCGAGTCGATGTCCCGCCAGGCGGGCGGCCAGGTGGGCGGCGCCGGCGCGGGCATGGGCTCCCGCGGCCCCGGCGAGACCAAGATCGAGCTCGACCGCCGGCGCATCCACACCCGCATGGCGCAGCTGCGCCGCGACATCAAGGCGATGGAGCCGGCGCGCGCGGTGCGCCGCGAGCGGCGCCTGGGCCTGCCCAACGTCGCGATCGTGGGCTACACCAACGCCGGCAAGTCGTCGATCCTCAACCGCGTCACGGGCGCCGGCGTGCTCGTCGAGAACGCCCTGTTCGCCACGCTCGACCCGACGGTGCGCCGCTCGCAGACCCCGGACGGGCGCGAGTTCACCGTGTCGGACACGGTCGGCTTCGTCCGAAACCTCCCGCACCAGCTGGTCGCCGCCTTCGCGTCGACGCTCGAGGAGGTCGCGCACGCAGACCTCATGCTGCACGTCGTCGACGCGTCGCACCCCGACCCGGAGAGCCAGATCCGCGCCGTGCGCGACGTGCTGGCCGACGTGCCGGGCGCGGACCAGGTCAAGGAGGTGCTCGTCCTCAACAAGGCGGACATCGCCGACCCCGAGACGCTCATGCGCCTGCGCGGCCGCCGCGAGATCACCATCGAGGTGTCCGCGCTCACGGGCGCGGGCATCGACGAGCTGATGGAGCTCATCGGCCGCGAGCTGCCGCGCCCCGAGGTCACCGTCGACATCGTCGTGCCGTACACGCGCGGCGACCTCGTGAGCGAGGTGCACCGTCACGGCGAGGTGCTCGCGCAGTCGCACGTGCCCGAGGGCACCCACCTCACCGCGCTCGTGGATGCGGGCCTGGCCGCGCGCCTCGAGGAGGCCGGCGTCCCCTCGGCCTCCGTGTGAGCGGGCACGACGCCGACGCGCTGCTCGAGAGCGCCGTCGGGGCGCTCGGCGGCGAGCCGCGCGAGGGCCAGCGCCTCATGGCCCGTGCCGTCGCGGACGCGCTGCACGGCGACGAGCACGCGCTCGTCCAGGCCGGCACAGGCACGGGCAAGTCGCTCGGCTACCTCGTGCCCGCGGTCGCCCACGCGGTCCGCACCGGCAGCCGGGTCGTGGTCTCGACCGCGACCCTCGCGCTCCAGCGCCAGATCTTCACCAAGGACCTCCCGCTCGTCGCGGAGGCCCTCGAGCCCGCCCTGGGCCAGCGCGCCCGTATCGCGCTGCTCAAGGGCCGCGGCAACTACCTGTGCGTCCACAAGATGGCCGGCGGCTACCCCGACGACACGGACGACGACATGCTGCCGCTCGGCCCCACGAGCGAGCTCGGCCGCGAGGTGCTGCGGCTCAACGAGTGGGCCGACGAGACCGACACGGGCGACCGCGACGACCTCGTGCCCGGCGTGAGCGGCCGCGCATGGGCGCAGGTATCGGTCACCGGGCGCGAGTGCCTCGAGTCGAAGTGCCCGGCTCTCGCCGAGTGCTTCTCCCAGCGCTCCCGCGAGTCCGCCGCGAAGGCCCACGTGGTCGTCACCAACCACGCCGTGCTGGGCGTGCAGGCGACCGGGCACGACATGCTCGGCGACCACAGCGTCCTCATCGTGGACGAGGCGCACGAGCTCGTCTCCCGCATCACCTCGTCGGCCACCCACGAGCTCACCGTGATCGCCGTCGACCGCGCCGCGCGCGACGCCCGCCGCTGCGGCATCGTCTCCGAGGACCTGGACCGCGCCGCCCGCCACCTCGACGGCGCCCTCGGCGACTGCTCTCCCGGCCGCCTCCGGCTCGGCCTGCCCGACGCGCTCGCCATGGCGGTCGAGGAGGTGCGCGCCGCCGCCCGCGCGCTCGTGTCCGAGATCACCAAGCGCTCCGAGGAGCTCGGCGCCGGCGGCAAGGTCGCGAGCGCGTCGCTCGGCACGATCGTCGACGTGTGCGAGGAGCTCCAGGGTGAGCACGGCCGCTACGTCATCTGGCTCGCGCCGCGCGACGGCGACTACGACGCCCCGGTGCCCGAGCGCATCGTCGCCGCGCCCCTCGACGTCGCGGGCCTTATCCGCGAGAAGCTGCTCGACGAGAAGGCGTCCGTCATGACCTCGGCGACCCTCGCGCTCGGCGGCGACTTCGGCGCGATCTCGCGCCACCTCGGCGTCGACCACGCCACCACCCTCGACGCCGGCAGCCCGTTCGACTACCCCAAGCAGGGCATCCTCTACGTCGCCAAGCACCTGCCCAAGCCCGGCATGGGCGGCATCTCGGAGGAGGCGCTCGACGAGCTCGCGGCGCTCATCGGGGCGGCCGGCGGGCGCACGCTCGGGCTGTTCTCCTCGCACAAGGCCGCGCAGGCCGCGACCGAGGCGATGCGCGAGCGGCTCGACGTGCCGGTGCTCTACCAGCTCGACGACCAGCTGCCGACGCTCGTCAAGCGCTTCGCCGAGGACGAGTCCGCGTGCCTCTTCGGGTCGACGTCGCTGTGGCAGGGCATCGACGTGCCGGGCCGCACCGCGAGCCTCGTCGTGATCGACCGCATCCCGTTCCCGCGCCCCGACGAGCCCGTCGCGCAGGCGCGCACCGAGGCGGTCGCCGCTGGCGGCGGGAACGGCTTCATGGCGGTGTCCGCGACCCACGCGGCGCTGCTGCTCGCGCAGGGCGCGGGCCGGCTCATCCGTGCGAGCTCGGACCGCGGCGTCGTGGCCGTGCTCGACCCGCGCCTCGCGACCGCGCGCTACGGGGGATTCCTCGCCCGCTCGATGCCCGACCTGTGGCCCACCACCGACCGCGAGGTGGCGCTGGGGGCGCTGCGGAGGCTCGCCGCGTCCTAGCCGAGAAAGGCGCGACGGGACGATGCGGGCGCCGGTCCCGTCACCCCGTCAGACGCGGCGCAGGACCGAGACGACCTTGCCCATGACGCGCGCGTGCGTGCCGTCGATGGGCGTGTAGGCCGGGTTGTGCGGCATGAGCCACACCTGGCCGTCCTTGCGGCGGAAGGTCTTGACGGTCGCCTCGTCGTCGAGGAGCGCGGCGACGATGTCCCCGTTGTCGGCGCTGTTCTGACGGCGCACCACCACCCAGTCGCCGTCGCAGATCGCGGCGTCGATCATCGAGTCGCCGGAGACCTGGAGCATGAACAGCTCGCCGTCGCCCGTGAGCTGGCGGGGGAGCGCGAAGGTGTCCTCGACCTCCTGCTCGGCGAGGATCGGGCCACCGGCCGCGATGCGGCCGACGAGCGGGACCATGTGGACGGCGCCCTCGTCGCCGGAAGATGCGGGGACCGCGGGCGTCTCGGGGGCGGCGGGCGCCGCGGCCTCGGCGGGCTGCTCGCCCGGGAGCACGACCTCGATCGCGCGCGGGCGGTGCGGGTCGCGCCGGAGCACGCCCTTCGCCTCGAGCGCGGTGAGCTGGTGCTTGACGGAGGACGGCGACGTGAGGCCGACGGCGTCGCCGATCTCTCGCATCGACGGCGGGTAGCCCCGCTCGAGCACGGTGGCCCGGATGAAGTCGACGACCGCCCGCTGGCGGGCGGTGAGGCCGGTCGCGGGATCCCGCAGCTCGTGCACGGTCGCACCGGCCGGCTGCGCCTCCCGACCCTCGCCGCGTCCCGCGCCCTGCTGCGTCATCCCTGGCCTCCCGTCAGGTGGATGTCAGACCCCGGTGGTCCTCTTGTCTCACGACGCTAGGGCAATCCCTGGTGGAAATCAAACATATGTTCGAGCGTGTCTTGTCAGTGTCGGAGCACGGTGCTACAACTAGAACACACGTTCGATAGAACACCTGTTCGAATCGAGGAGGCAGAGATGAGCATCTACGCACCGCAGACCGCCGAGGCCCGGGCCCGGCGCACCCGCACCGGCCGCATCCTGGCGGTGACGGCGCTGCTCGTCGGGGCCGCGGTGGTCGGGCCGCAGGCGTTCGCGTCCGACGGGCCGGTCGAGCCGGTCGCGGTCGACGTGTACACGGTCGGCACCGGCGAGACGCTGTGGGACATCGCCGCGTCCCTCACCCCCGCGGGCGACGACGTCCGCGACACCATGCTCGACATCCAGCACCTCAACGCGATGGCCGACACCGCGCTGATGGCGGGGGAGCAGCTCTACCTGCCCGTCGAGTGACGACGACGGGGGCGTCCGCGGTCGGGCGTCCCGTGCGGCGCGCGTGTTGGGCGGGCACGGCGCTTCGTGGCAAAGTGATCGCATGCACTGCCCGTTCTGCAGGAACCCGGACTCCCGCGTGGTGGACTCGCGCACCGCGGACGACGGCTCGTCGATCCGCCGCCGCCGCGAATGCCCGGCGTGCGGCCGGCGCTTCACCACGGTCGAGACCGCGAGCCTGTCGGTGGCCAAGCGCAACGGCGTGACGGAGCCCTTCAGCCGCGACAAGATCGTGTCCGGCGTGAAGAAGGCGTGCCAGGGACGTCCCGTCAGCGACGACGACCTCGCCCTGCTCGCGCAGAAGGTCGAGGAGACGGTCCGCGCGAGCGGTCAGGCGGAGGTCAACGCGCTCGACGTCGGCCTCGCGATCCTGCCGCCCCTGAGGGACCTCGACGAGATCGCCTACCTCCGCTTCGCGAGCGTCTACCAGGCCTTCGACACCCTCGACGACTTCGAGGCCGCGATCGCCCGCCTCCGCGAGGAGGACGCGGCTAGCGCCCGCTCTTCGGCTTCCGAGGCTTCCGAGTAGAGCTGTCGTAGCCGCCCTTGCCCGGCTTCTTGCCGTAGGGCTTGTCGCCCTTGCCGTACGGCTTGTCGCCGTCGCGGCCCTTGCGCGCGCCCTTGTCGTAGCCGCCCTTGCCGTGCTTGCCCGAGCGGTCGTCGAAGCGGCGCGAGCCACGGTCGTCCATCTGCGCCTCGCGCTCGGCCAGCCGGCCCTCGCGGGCCGACAGCGCCGCCTCGCGGTCCGCGAGGTCGCGCTCGATGCGGGCGAGACGCTCCTCCATGCGCTGCTGCGCGGCCATCATGTCGTCGGCGCGCGAGTCGTCGCGGCGCGGACGGTCGTCACGACGGGGACGCTCGTCGCGGTCCCACTTGCGCGGCGGACGCTCCTCCCAGCGGCGCTCGTTCCGGCCGCCGCGGTCGCCGCCGCGTCCGGGACGGTCGCCCCGACCGGGACGCTCGTACCTGCCGCGGCGCTCGGGGCGCTGCGGACGGGGCTCGCGGACCGGCTCCCACGACGGCTCGCGGCCGCCGGTGAGCTCGTCGACCATGGCGAGCGACTCCGCGTCCTCGCCGCGCACCTTGCGGAACGTGACGTCGACGCCCGCGCGCTCGAGCATGCGGTCCGTCGAGCGGCGCTGGTGGGGGAGGACCAGCGTGACGACGAGGCCCTCCTCGCCGGCGCGCGCGGTGCGGCCCGAGCGGTGCGTGTAGTCCTTGTGGTCGGCCGGCGGGTCGATCTGCATCACGAGGTCGACGTGGTCGACGTGGATGCCGCGAGCGGCGACGTCGGTCGCCACGAGGACGGGCACGTCCCCCGCGCGGAACGCGCTGATCGCGAAGTTGCGCTCCGCCTGCGAGCGGTCGCCGTGGATCGCGAGGGCGAGCACGCCCGCCTCGCGCATCTCCTCGGCGATGCGCTCGGTCGCCAGCTTGGTGCGCACGAACACGATGGTGCGGCCCTCGCGCGCGGCGATGCGGGTCGCGATCTGGTACTTCGCGTTCGGCGGCACGTTGAGCACGACGTGGCGCATCGTCGCGGGCTGGTCGTCGCCGCCGGTGACGTCGTGCGTGACGGGGTCGTGCATGTACTGCTTCACGAGGCGGTCGACGTCGCCGTCCAGCGTCGCCGAGAACAGCAGGCGCTGGCCGCCCTCCGGCACGCCCGCGAGGATCTCGGTGATCTCGTCCATGAAGCCCATGTCGGCCATGTGGTCGGCCTCGTCCATGACGATGAGCTCGAGCTCGGACAGGTCGGCGTGGCCGTTGCGCACGAGGTCGGCCATGCGGCCCGGGGTCGCGACCACGAGGTGCACGCCGCGCTCGAGCGCCTGGACCTGCTTCGACATCGACAGGCCGCCCGCGACGAGCTTGAGCGACACGTGCATGGAGTGCGCGTACGGCTCGAGCGCGTCGGACACCTGCATGCCGAGCTCGCGCGTCGGCACGAGCACGATCGCACGCGGGCGACGCTTGGCGGGGCGCGGCCCCGCGGCGAGGCGCACGATCGCGGGCAGGCCGAAGCCGAGCGTCTTGCCCGAGCCCGTCCGGGCCTTGCCCAGCACGTCCTTGCCCGCCAGCGCATCGGCGATGGTCGCCGCCTGGATGGGGAAGGCCGTGACGATGTCGTGGCGCTCCAGCGCCTCGACGAGCTCGTCGGGAAGCCCGAGCTCCGCGAAGGGGACGGCGTCGGTGGAATCCATGGCGTTTATGAGAGCACCCGCAGACGCACGGTGCCGGGCATGCTCGACAGAGCCTCCACCGCGTCCTTGTCGAGGCCCGACGCCACGTCCGTCACCACGTAGCCGAGCTCGCCGCGCGTGCCGAGGAGCTGAGCGTCGATGTTGACGTTGTGGGCGGCGAAGACCTGGTTGACCGCGGCGAGCACGCCGGGGATGTTCTCGTGCAGGTGGGCGACGCGGTGCGAGCCCTGGACCTGGTCGAGCGAGAGGTTGGGGAGGTTCACGCTGAGCGACGTGGACGCGTGGTTCACGTAGTCGCGCAGACGCGTCGCGACGAAGATGCCGATGTCCCGCTGCGCCTCCTCGGTGGACCCGCCGATGTGCGGCGTGAGGATGACGTTCGGCATGTTCTGGAGGGGCGACTCGAACGGGTCGCCCGTCTTCTTGGGTTCGTCCGGGAAGACGTCGACGGCGGCGCCGCCGATCGCGCCCGACTCGAGGCCCGCCTTGAGGGCCTCGAGGTCGACGATGAAGCCGCGGGACAGGTTGAGGAAGATCGCGCCGTCCTTCATGGTCGCGAACTGCTCGGCGCCGAAGAAGCCGCGGTTGCCGCTGCGGCCGTCGACGTGCAGCGTGACGACGTCCGCCTCGGACAGCAGGGCCTGCAGCGACGGCATCGGGGTGGCGTTGCCCAGCGCGAGCTTCTCCGCGCTGTCGTAGAAGATCACGTTCATGCCGAGGGCCTCGGCGATGACGGACAGCTGCGAGCCGATGTTGCCGTAGCCGACGATGCCGAGGGTGCGGCCACGGATCTCGTGCGCGCCCGACGCCGACTTCGACCACACGCCCTCGTGGAGGCTGCGGTTGTGGTCGGGCAGGCGACGGGTGAGCGAGATCATCTCGGACACGGCCATCTCGACCACCGAGCGGGTGTTGGAGAACGGCGCGTTGAAGGCCGCGATGCCCTTGCGGGCGGCGTGGGCGAGGTCGATCTGGTTGGTGCCGATCGAGAACGCGCCCACCGCGATGAGGTCGGGACAGGCGTCGATGACGCGCTCGGTGAGCATCGTCTTCGAGCGGATGCCGAGGAGCTGGACCCCCTGGAGGGCCTCGATGAGCTCGTCCTCGTCCATGGCTCCGCCGTGGTTCTCGACGTCGATCCCGGAGGCCTCGAGGATCTCGGTGGCCTTGACGGAGAGGTTCTCTAGAAGGAGTGCGCGCACGGGCGCTATCGTCTCGCATTTCCTGCGCCTTCTCCAACTCGGGCGGGGTCCGGGACGGCCCGCGGGCGTGCCGGGGAGGGTCCCGCGGCGTGGCAGAGTGTCTGCATGGGTTCCGCGGGCAGGACGGTGGTGGTCACCCTCGCGTGCGCCGCGCTGTTCGTGGCGGGCGCGTCGTGGCAGGGCGTGACGTGGTCGGACGTGCGCCACTGGGGCACGCCGCGCAACGTCATCGAGGCCGAGGGGGAGACCGTGCGCATCCCCGTCGCGCAGGGCGCCGAGCGGCGCCAGCTGCCCGAGGTGACGGTCTCGACGACCGGGTCGTACGACTTCCTCTTCCCCGACGGCGGCGCCGGCGGCGGGCCCGTCCGGTACGACCCGTGCACGGTCCTGTCGTACGTGATCTCCGCGGCGGACATGCCCGAGGGCTTCGACACCGTCGTGCACGAGGCGGTCGCGGAGGTGTCCGCGGCGACCGGGCTGGCCTTCGCGTACGAGGGCGTCACCGACGAGCCGGCCTCGTTCGACCGCGACCTCGTCCAGGAGCGCTACGGCGACCGCTTCGCACCCATCGTCATCGGCTTCCAGAGCGAGGCCGACAACCCCGACCTCGAGGGCACCGTCACGGGCCTCGGCGGCTCGAGCGCGGTGCCCGGCGCGTACGGGCCCGAGCGCTACCTGCGCTCCGGGGTCGTCATCATCGACTGGGAGGACGTCGCGCGCATCCGCGAGGACGGCATCGGCGACGAGCTCGCGAGGGCGGTGGTCGAGCACGAGCTCGGCCACGTCGTCGGCCTCGCGCACGTGGGGGACAAGCACGAGCTCATGCACGAGTCGAACCTCAGCCTCCTCGACTGGGGCCCGGGCGACCTCGCGGGGCTCGCGCTCGCGGGCGCGGGGGAGTGCGAGGCGCCGTAGGGACGATGCGGCGCGCAGGTCCGTGCGGGCCGCGCCCCAGCGTCGGGCCGCGCCCCGACGGTGCGCCGGTCGCCGCTACCGCGACTCGTGCCCGCGCCCCGGCGACGCTGCGCAGCCCCGCCGGGCGCGCATCGTCCCTGCTACAGCGACAGCCCCGCGGGCAGCGCCTCCGCGTGGACGACCTCGAGCCGGCGCGTGGGGCGCGTGAGCGCGACGTACAGGTCGCCGGGCCGCTCCGCGATCTCCGCGGGCTCGACCACGACGGCCACGTCGAACTCGAGGCCCTTCGACTCGCGCGCCGTGTAGACGTCGATGGTCGGCGTGCCGAGGGCCTTCCGCAGCGCGCCGTGCAGGCGCGGCGGCGCGATGACGGCGACCAGGCCGCCCTCGCCCTCCGCGAAGCCGGCGGCGTGACGGTGCGCGATGCCCGCGGCGGCCGCGATCGGGTCGCGGTCGCGCGTCGCGGCCGTCGCGTCGTCGAGCTCGCGCGCCGCGCGCAGCTCGCTCACGGGCAGGCGGGCCTTGCGGGCGTACGCCTGCGCCGCATCGGCCACCGCGGCGGGGATACGGTACGAGATGGTGAGCTCGCGCAGCTCCCAGCCGGTCTGGAACAGCGGGTCCATCGTCTCGGGCCACCAGCGGGTGCCCGCGACCGACGTGGTCTGGGCGACGTCGCCGACGATCGTGAACGAGCGCGTGGGGCAGCGGCGCAGCAGCATGCGCCACGCCATCGGGCTGAGCTCCTGAGCCTCGTCGACGACCACGTGGCCGTACGTCCACGTGCGGTCGCCGCGGGCGCGCTCGGCGACCGACAGGCGCGTCGTGCCGCCCTTCATGCGGGCCGCGAGGGTCTCGGCGTCGACCTGGATCATGCTCTCCTGGCCGAAGGTCTCGAGCACGTCCTTCGCGTACTGGATCTCCTCGTCCGACGGCTCGTCGGACCGGCGGCCGCGCCCGCCCGGCATCTCGCCGAGCAGCTCGGCGGCCTCGTCGAGCAGCGGGACGTCGGCCTCCGTGAACGGCGCCGCGGACGGGCGCAGCAGCAGGTCGCGCTCGTGCATGGGCAGCATGCGCGCCGCGTGGTCGAGCAGGTGAGGCTTGGAGAACAGGTCGCGCAGCAGCTGCTGCGGGGTGATGGGCAGCCAGCACAGGTTGATGGCGATGCGCACGTTGCGGTCGTCGCGGACGTCCCGCTCGAGCTCGATGCGGTCGTCGTCCGAGTACACCTCGAGCTGCTCGACGAGCTGCTTGGTGAGGCGGCCGATCATGTCCTTCGCGAACGAGGCACGCGCCTCGTTGTGCGGGCGGCCCTCGCGGCGCGCGCGGCCCTGGGCGTCCTTGACGTCCGAGCGCTTGATCACGACGGTGCGGCCGTCGATGCGGATCTCCTTGTCGGCCCGCGGGACGCGCTGGCGCTCGCGGACGGCGGCCTTGACGACGTCCGCCATCACGGTGCGGCCCTTGATCTCCGCCGACCCGTCCGGCTCGACGGCGGTGACGTCGATCCCGGGCACGAGGCCCGCAAGGGTCGTCGACACGGCGCCGGTCTCGCCGAGCGAGGGCAGCACGTGGTCGATGTACCGCAGGAACGTCTTGGACGGGCCGATGAGCAGCACGCCCCGCGACTCGAGCTGCTCGCGGTGGTGGTAGAGCAGGTACGCGGCGCGGTGGAGGGCCACGGCGGTCTTGCCCGAGCCGGGGCCGCCCTGCACGACGAGCGCGCCGGTCATGGGTGCGCGGATGACGGCGTCCTGCTCCGCCTGGATGGTCGCGACGATGTCGCCCATGCGCCCGGTGCGGCGCGCGCCGAGCGCGGCGAGCAGCGCGCCCTCGCCCGCGAGGGCCTCGTCGGCGCCCATCTCGCGCAGCGCGTCGACGTCGAGCACGTCGTCCTCGACCGCCGTGACGCGGCGGCCCTGCGTGGTGAGGTGGCGGCGGTTGACCACGGGCCCCGGGTTGGCGGCGGTCGCGGAGTAGAAGGCGCGCGCGGCGGGGGCGCGCCAGTCGGTGAGCAGCGGCACGTGCTCCGCGTCCGACAGGCCGATGCGGCCCACGTAGAAGCGCTCGCCGTCTCGCAGGTCGAGCCGGCCGAAGCACAGGCGGTCCTCGACCGCGTCGAGCTGGGAGATCCGGTCCTCGTACAGCGTCGCGAACGCGTCGCGCTCCGAGCGGTTCTGCGGCGAGCCCGACGGGCCCTCCTTACGGATCGCGGCGAGGCGGTCGTCCGCCTCGTCGCGCAGCTCGTCCAGACGCGTGTACAGGCCGTCCACGACCTCCTGCTCGGCCGCGAGGCCGCTCCGCTCGGCGGTCAGTCCGCGCTCGTTCGCCATCGGCATTCCCTCCGCACACCCTGTGTTGACTTCAGCAGGGCAGTCCCTCATTATCGCGCGTCCTGGCGCTCCTCGGAAGCACCCTCGCCGCACGAGGGTTTCGCGGAGGGCGAGAACGGCAGACGCGAGAGGGCGACGGTGGAAGGATGGATGATCATGGAACGACCGCTGCTGAGCTGGGACCCGGACGGCGTCCAGGCGTGGGCCGACGTCGCGCCGGAGCACGGCTCCGTGCTGGTCCACTCCCTGAGGGGCTTCATCGACGCGGGGCGCGCGGGCGCGCTCGTCGCGGACCACATCCTCGAGACCGGCGACCCGCAGCGCATCGCGACGTTCGACATCGACCAGCTGCTCGACTACCGCTCCCGGCGCCCCGAGATGACCTTCTCGGTGAACCAGTGGACGGCGTACGACGAGCCGCACCTCGCGCTCGACCTCGTGCACGACCAGGAGGGCTCGTCCTTCCTGCTGCTGCACGGCTTCGAGCCGGACATCCAGTGGGAGCGCTACATCGCGACGGTGCGCGAGGCGGTCGACCGCCTGGGCGTCGGGCTGACGCTGGGCTCGCACGGCATCCCCATGGCCGTGCCGCACACGCGTCCCCTCACCGTCACCATCCACGGCACCGACCCGGACCTGCTGCCGGACTCCGCCTCGATGTTCGGCACCGTCACGGTGCCCGCCTCCGCGCAGAACCTGCTCGAGTACCGCTTCGGCCAGTGGGGGCTGCCGGCCGTCAACGTCGCGGTGCACGTGCCCCACTACCTCGCGCAGTCCTCGTACCCACAGGCCGCGCAGCGCGCGCTCGAGGGGCTCGAGGACCTGTCGGGCCTCGACCTCGACCCCGCCGCGCTCGACGACGCGGCCGCCATCGCGAGCGAGGAGATCGACCGCCAGCTCGCGGAGAGCGAGGAGGTCCAGGCGCTCGTCGAGGCCCTCGAGAACCAGTACGACGCGTTCCACGAGGCGCGCGGGCGCGGACTCGAGGTCGAGGGCGGTCTGCCCTCCGCGGACGAGATCGCGGCGGAGTTCGAGAAGTTCCTGGCGCAAGAGCGCAGGGATCCCCCCACTCAGCCCTGATTTCTGCCACACTTGGCGCGGTTGCAAGAACGTAGTGTGCAGGAACCTGTCTCACCTGGGTCGGGGAGTGGCATTGCGGCGACAAGGCGGGGCACGGGGTCCCGCCTTCCCGTCCTCCGGGCAAGAAGGTAAGGAATGACAGGCATGGCACAGGGCTCTGTGAAGTGGTTCAACGCCGAGAAGGGTTACGGCTTCATCGCGCAGGACGGCGGCGGCGCCGACGTCTTCGTCCACTACTCGGCGATCGAGACCGACGGCTACCGCAGCCTCGACGAGGCGCAGCGCGTCGAGTTCGAGGTCACCAACGGCCCCAAGGGCCCGCAGGCGGAGAAGGTTCGTCCGCTCTAAGGCGTCGATTCGTCGCACGGCCGTCGTCCCGCGAGGGGCGGCGGCCGTCGTCGTTCCCGGGGACGATGCGCGGGTCGAGGCGCGCTCAGCCCGCCCAGTCCGTCGTCACGCCGGTGGGCAGCGGGGCGGACGCGGCGTAGCGGCGCAGCGCGCCCGGGTCGAGGCTCCCGCCCCGGACCGCGGCGATCACCACGTTGCCGCGGCGGCGGCCCTTGAGGACCGCGTGCTCGCCGATCGCCACGACGCCGCCGAGCGCCTCCCGCGCGGCGGCCACGTCGGCGGCCGCGGTGCGGTCTCCCGGCCGCGTGCCGACGTTGGCGAGCGCGAGGCCCCCGGGGCGCAGCGCCCGCGCGGCGTGCGCCCACCACTCCGGGGAGGCGAGGGCCGCCGGCGTCGAGTCGCCCGCGAACGCGTCGCGGACCACGAGGTCGAGGCTCTCGTCCCGGCGTGTCGCGACCGCCTCGAGCCCGTCCTGCGCGCGGATGCGCAGGCGGGGTGCGCGCGGCAGGTCCCACCACGTGCGCACGAGCTCCGGAAGCGTCGCGTCGACGTCGACCGCGATGTGGCCCGAGTCGGGCAGGCGGTGCGCGAGGTGGCGCGGGAACGCGCACGCGGCGGCGCCGACATGGAGCGCCAGCATCCGCGGCGGTGCGCCCCACGCGTCGACCGCGGCGGACAGGTGGCGCATGTACTCGAAGGCGAGCGCGTCGGGATCGGGGTCGAGCGGGGAGCTGGGAACTCCGTTGACCCATAGGAACGTTGTCCCATCGGGCTCGTCGCGCAGCTCGGCGACTCCGGTCGCGATGGCGAACTCGACGCCGCGAGGCACGTCAGGGGCGACGCGTACGGTCCGGTGGCGGGGCATGGGCTCACGATAAACGCTCGTCTGGTACGCGGGACGTGCGACCGATAGACTTGACAACACGGTGCAGGGAAGGAGGGCGAGATGCCGCTGTCGGAATACGAGCAGCGCGTGCTCGAGCAGCTCGAGAGGGATCTTGGCTCGGACGCGAAGCTCGGCTCTGCGATGGCGCGGGCGTCGAGGCCCCGCGGTCGTTACATCTGGGCCGGCGTCGGAGTGGTCGCCGGCCTTGCCATCGTGGTCACCGGTGCCGTGAGCCAGCTCATCGTGGTCGGCGTCGCCGGCTTCGCCGTGATGCTCGCCGCCGCCGTGTGGGCGCTGCTGACCCCGCGTCCGGCCGCCGGACGCGCGCCGGGCTCCGCCCCGGCACGTCGCCGCAAGGCGGACAAGAGCTTCATGACCCGCATGGAGGAGCGCTTCGACCGCCGCCGCGAGCAGGGCGACATCTGACTTCTGCAGTTCTGAGCGAGGGAGCTGCGTTGCGCTGACAGGACCACGCCCGAGGGCGTGGTTCCGTCGCGTCCGGGCAACAGGCGTTGCCGTTGGCCGTTCCTCGTGCGGCGCCGACCATCGCAGGTCCGCCGCGGCGGTCAGCGACCCGCCTGCGCGCCCTTCTCCGCCTCGCGCGCCGCGTGGGCGACGTCGTCGACCCACCCCGCCAGCACCTCGGTCTCGACGGCGCTGCCGGCGGGCGCGTAGCGCGCGTCCTCGACCGCCGCCCGCAGGAGGGCCAGCGACGCGCGCGCCTCGTCGCCCAGGTCGGGGCCCTCCGCGAGGATCCACAGCTCGGTCTCGGCCGGGGTGAGCGTGTCGTCCCCGGCGCGCGCGCCCAGGCGCCGGCGCATCGTCTCCCAGGCCGACTCGGCATCCGTGACCGCCGCGGCCCGCGCGCGAGTGCGCGCCCACAGGGCGGCGCCGCCCGCCGCGCCGGCCAGCCCGAGCACGAGCACCACCACCCACGGGAAGCCGGACGAGCCGTCCTCCCCGCCGGCCTCCGCCTCGACGGTCGCCTCCGGGACCGGCGCGCGGGACGGCAGGGTCGTGGGCCGCTCGGTCGGCTCCGGGGCGAGCGTCTCCTCCGGCGCGGCGTCGACGTCCGTCCACGGAGGCCTGTCGCCCGTCTGCACCGCGGGGGTGGGCTCGAAGCGCACCCAGCCGTGGCCGGGGAAGTACAGCTCGGGCCATGCGTGCGCGTCGCGGCCGCGCACCACCCACTCCGAGCCCTCCGAGGAGCCGCCGAGGTAGCCGATCGCCATGCGCGCCGGGATGTCGAGCGTGCGCGCCATCACCACCATCGCCGTCGCGAACTGCACGCAGTAGCCGCGGCCGTCCGCGAGGAAGGCGGAGACCGAGTCGCCGCCGGCCGGCGCGACCTCGGTGCTGTACTCGAAGTTCGCGCCGCGGAAGTACTCCTGGAGCGCGAGCGAGGCCTCGAACCGGTCCGTCGCGGACGCCGTGATCGTCTCGGCGATCTTGCGCACCTTGTCGATGTCGATCCGCTCGTTGAGGTCGAGGTAGCGCTCCGGGACGTTGGAGTCGCCGCCGGCGTCGATGAGCGGGTCCGCGGCGCGCAGCGACTCCTCGGTGTGGAAGTCGACCGCCTGGCGCACCGTGTAGCGGAGGTCCGCCGTGCCCTCGGGGCGGTCGATGAGCACCTCGTCGGTCGAGGCGTCGTAGCGCCACTCGCTGCCGGCGGCGAGCGTGCGGGGAGCGGCGGGCACGAGGACCCGTGACTCCGCGCTGTTGCCGAAGCGGATCGCGAGCGTGCCGGGCTCGGCGATGAGCGGGCTGCCCGTGTCCTCGGGCCACAGGACGCCGGTGGCGGGGGCGGTGTCGCCCACCGGGTCACGGTCCCACTGGGTGCCGTCGAAGCTTCCGAACGAGTAGGCGCGCAGCACGTCGACGCGACCCGAGTCCGACGTGTAGGTGAGCACCGGCTCGGCCGACTGCTCGGTGAGCGAGTTCCGCAGGTCGATCTCGAGGTCGAGCCGCGACGTGCCGCCCAGGGCGGCCGGCAGCGTGAGCCGCGGCATCGCGCCCCAGCCCGGCCCGCCGATCGCGAGCGGCGCCGCGATCAGCGCGACGAGCACGGTGGCCGCGGTCGCGGCGAGCGCGGCTCCGGGCGCCGCCGGGGACGCGCCGTCGCGGGCGCGCGCACGCCAGGATCCGCGGTCGCTGCGGCGGGACAGCGCGATGACCGCCAGCCACGCGGCGAGCGCCCCCGCGAGGGCGAGGGTCGGCACGCGCCGCTCCAGCGTGAGGGCGGGCAGCCACGGCGCGAGGAGCAGGAAGCCGGACGATGCGGCGAAGCCCGCGCCGACGGCGAGCGCGTCGACCACGAGGAAGAGGGCCACGACGGCGAGCGTGATCGCGCCCGCGAGCGACGTCTCGACCTCCGCGGGCGCGACGCTGGACTGGGCGTACCAGTACGCGCGCTCGGCCACGAGCCGCAGCCCGTCGAGCGTCTCGCCGCGCGGGATCCAGGAGGTCCCGCCGTCGGCGGTGGGGACGTAGGCGACGACGATGAGCCACGCGCCGGCGAGCGCGCCCGCCACGGTCGGCAGGAAGGGCCGCCCGGTCGCGAGCCGCGCGAGCACCACGACGGCCGCGGTCGCGCCGAGCACGGCGCCCATGGGCCGCAGCCAGTCCCCGAACACCACGAGGCCCGACAGGCCCCCCACCCCGAGGCCCGCGGCGATCGCGATGAGAGGTGTGGCGAGGAGCCGCCAGCGCCCGCCGGTCACAGCTCCTCCTCCGACAGCAGGCGCGCCCATGCCTCCTCGAGCGGCTCCGGCTCGAGCGTCGCGACGGCGCGCCAGCCGGACGCGCGCAGCGACTCGACGGTGCGCTCTGCCCGGGCCCGCGCCGCCTGCGGCGCCCTCACGAGCGCCCACGCGCGCCCGGACTCGCCGAGGGGTGCGAGCGCGCGCAGCGCGACGGGACCCGACGGCTCGATGATCGCGACGACCACGTCGCGGTGTCCCGGGTCCAGGCGGCCCGCGCCGGCGGCGATGAGCCGGTCCGCCTCGGCGGTGCTGTCCGTGGGTGCGAGGTCGACGGTCGAGTCGAGCAGCGTCGCGCGCGCCGACTCGGCGGCGCGGCCGTGCGTGTCGTGGATGGAGGTCTCCTGCGCGCCCGCGACGAGCCGCACCGGGTGCCCCGCCTCGACCACCGACAGCGCGACGGACGCCGCGGCGGTGATCGCCCACTCGAGACCCGTCTGCACCGGCGGCAGACCGAGCAGGATCGTCGCGGCGGTGCGGCCCTGCTGCTCCTCGGAGCGCACGAGCAGCGTGCCGCGCCGGGCGGAGGAGGCCCAGTGGACGCGGCGCAGGTCGTCGCCGTCGCGGTAGTCCCGCAGCGACGCGTCGTCCGCCGCCGGGGTGCGGGCGCCGGCATGCGCGCGGTCGGCGGTGCCCATGAGCTCGCCCGCGCTCGCGGCAAGGTCGACGACCACGGGCCACACCGCGACCTCGAGCGAGCCGCCCACGGCACGATCCGACCACGCGAGCCCGAACGGGTCCGCCGTGCGCGCGAGCGCCGGCCCCAGCAGCCACCGGCCGCGCCGGGTGGGGGACAGGCGGTAGCGCAGCTCCACGGCTCCGGGCCGGCGCGAGATCGCGGCGCGGGTCCCGGCCCCGCCCGTGAGCTCGGCAGCGGCCTGCTCGCGGAGCCGCAGGCCGCGCGCGAGGGCGCCGCGCGCGGCGACGCGGACCACGACGTCGCCGGGGGTGCCGGCGCTGAGCGTCGCGGGCGCCACGGCGCGGGTCACGGTGTCGACGCGGGCGCGTGTCGCGAGCACCTGGGCGACGATCCACACGGCGGCCACCCCGACCGCGGCGACCACGGTCGCGCCGATGAGGACGAGCGGCGCGGAGGCGAAGCCGATCCCGACGAGCAGCAGCGAGCCGCCGCCGGCCGCGAGCCCGACCCCGCGCGGGGTCACGACGGTCTCCGCGCCCTCCGCACGGCGCTCGGGGACCGGTCGGCGCCTCATCCCCGGGACAGCGCCTCGGGGGCGCGCGCCGCGGGCACCGCGACGCGCGCGAGGATGTCGTGGATGACGGCCTCGGCCGAGCGACCGGCGGCGCGCGCCTGCGCCGCGGGGATGACCCGGTGGGCGAGCACGGGAACGGCGAGGGCCTTGACGTCGTCGGGCAGCACGTGGTCGCGGCCCGCCATCGCCGCGCGCGCCTTCGCGGCGGCGAGCAGCTGCAGCGACGAGCGGGGCGAGGCGCCGAGGCGCAGGTCCGAGCTGTCGCGGGTGCCGCGCACCACGTCGACGAGGTACTGCTTGACCGCGGGCGAGGCGTAGATGCCGCGCACCGTCGCGATCGCGCCCTGGAGGTCCGCCGCGGTGGCGACCGGGCGCACCTCGGCGAGCGGGTCGTGCCCGTCGTGCGCGTCGAGCATCGCGATCTCGTCGCCGGTGCTCGGGTAGCCGACCGCGATCCTCGTCATGAAGCGGTCGCGCTGCGCCTCGGGCAGGGGATAGGTGCCCTCCATGTCGATGGGGTTCTGCGTCGCGACCACGAGGAACGGGCTGGGCAGGGCACGGGTCTCGCCGTCGACGGTCACGGCGCGCTCCTGCATCGACTCGAGCAGCGCGGCCTGCGTCTTGGGCGAGGCGCGGTTGATCTCGTCCGCGACGACGATGTTCGCGAAGACGGGGCCCGGGCGGAACTCGAAGCGGTGCTCGTCGCCGCGGAACACGCTCACGCCCGTGACGTCCGAGGGCAGCAGGTCCGGCGTGAACTGGATGCGGCCGACGGTGGTGTCGAGCGCGCGCCCCAGCGCGCGGGCGAGCGTGGTCTTGCCGACGCCGGGCACGTCCTCGAGGAGCAGGTGGCCCTCGGCCAGGATCGTCGCGAGCGTCGCGTCCACCGCATCGTCGAGGCCGGACAGCACCGTGTGCAGCTGTGAGCGCACACGACGGGCGAGATCGGCGACCTCGGCGAGCTGCTCGGCGGTCGGGACGGTCGTCGTCATGGTTCCCCTCTCCCTTGTTCCGAGCCTAGTTGAGCAGAAAGCGCCGTGGGGGGCCAATTTCCCTCCACCGCACTCCACGCCATCTACCTGCGTGTTTGAAAGAACTTGCGAAGTTTTCCCTGCAAATCCCGCGACAGGTGGAGAGAAGTGGAGTAAAGTGGAGGCACTGGGAGGGACGGGGAGCCTGAGGGGAGGGCCGATGTCTGAGACCACGACGTTCGGGCTTGGCCCCACGGGCGTGTTCCTTGGCACGTTCACGCCCCGCCTCGATGACAAGGGGCGGCTCATCCTCCCGGCGAAGTTCCGCGGCCGGCTGTCGTCAGGCCTGGTCGCAACCCGCGGTCTCGACCGCTGCGTTTTCCTCTTCCCCCTGGACGAGTTCGCGCTCATCCACGACCGGCTGCGCCGCGCGCCGCTCGAGAACAAGGCGGCGCGGGACTACCTGCGCAGCTTCCTCGGGCACGCGAGCGACGACATCCCCGACAAGCAGGGCCGGATCCTGCTGTCGCAGCCGTTGCGCCGCTATGCGGGGCTCGAGCGCGAGGTGGCCGTGGTGGGCATGGGATCGCGTGTCGAGGTGTGGGACGCGGAGAGGTGGGAGCAGTACCTCGAGGCCGGCGAGGACGCGTATGCGGAGACGGCGGCGGAGATCTTCGACGACATGTAGTGAGAGCGCGTGCCCTGTGGCCTCCTCCCGGATCGCTCTGGCGGACTTCCCCCCGCCAGAGGAGCTCGGAGGGAGACCACGGGGCACGGGCCGGACCCGGTGAGGAGGGTCGATGGGCGAGCAGGAGCACGATGCGCGGGACGCCGCGGCGTCGCGGCACACGCCGGTGATGCTCGAGCGCTGCGTCGACCTCCTGGCACCCGCGCTCGACCACGAGGGCGCCGTCGCGATCGACGGCACGCTCGGCATGGGCGGCCACACCGAGGGCATCCTCGAGCGCTGCCCGCAGGCCCGCGTGGTCGGCATCGACCGCGACCCGAATGCGATCGCGCTCGCGAGCGCGCGGCTCGCGCGCTTCGGCGACCGCTTCATCGCGCACCACGCGGAGTACGACGACATCCCCGGCGCGCTCGCGGCCGCGGGGGCCGACCACGCGGACGGCATCCTGCTTGACCTCGGCGTGAGCTCGCTTCAGATCGACGACGCGGAGCGAGGCTTCTCGTACGCGCAGGACGCGCCGCTCGACATGCGCATGAACCCCGAGGACCCGGTGTCCGCGGCGGACCTGCTGCGCGACGCCGACGAGCGCGAGCTCACGCGCATCCTCCGCGAGTACGGCGAGGAGCGTTTCGCCTCCAAGATCGCCCGCTCGATCGTGCGCCGCCGCGAGACCGCGCCGATCACCCGCTCGGCCGAGCTCGTCGACCTCGTGCGCGCGTGCATCCCCGCCGCGACTCGCTCGCCCGGCGGCGGCAACCCCGCGAAGCGCACCTTCCAGGGCTTGCGGATCGCCGTCAACCGCGAGCTCGAGGTGCTCGAGCGCGCCATCCCCGCCGCGATCGAGGGTGTGGGCGTCGGCGGTCGCGTGGTGGTGGAGTCGTACCACTCGCTCGAGGACCGCATCGTCAAGCGCGCGTTCGCCGCCGGCGCGGAGACGCAGGCACCGCCGGGCCTGCCGGTGGTCCCCGAGGCCGACCAGCCGTACCTGCGCCTGCTCACGCGCGGCGCGGAGAAGGCCTCGCCCGAGGAGGCGGAGGCCAACCCGCGCTCCAAGCCCGTCCGCCTCCGCGCCGCCGAGAGGCTCCGTCCCACCCCGCCCGAGCGCCTGAGGAGGCTCGCATGAGCGCCGCACCCCAGCGTCAGCAGCGTGCCTACGCCCCTCGGCCGGAGGCGTCGCCCGGACGCCACCTGCGCGCGGTCGCGGCGCCCCCGACGGCGCGCTCGCTCGTGCCGTTCGCGATCGCGTGCGTCGGCGTCGTGCTCGCGGCGCTCGCGGCGGTGCTCCTCATCAACACGACGATGGCCGAGGGCGCGTACGAGCGCCGCGACCTCAAGATCCAGATCCGCGACCTGCACGTCCAGCAGGCCGCGCTCCAGGAGACGCTCGACACGAACGCCTCGCCCGAGGAGCTCGCGCGGCGCGCGGCTCGGCTCGGCATGGCTCCCGCGGCGGCTCTGGGCTTCGTGTCACTATCGGACGGCATCGTCCTCGAGACAGGGAAGAAGTAGACCGGATGCCTTCGCCCCGCGCGCCCCGCCTGGCGGACCCGCGGCTGCGACAGCGGCTCATGACGGGCTTCCTGCTCGTCGTGCTCGTCGTCTTCGCGGCCCGGCTGGTGATGATCCAGGCGGTCAACTCGCAGTCGATCGCGTCCGAGGCGCTGTCGCAGCGCCTCGTCACCAAGGAGCTGACGGTCCCGCGCGCCGACATCGTCGACCGCAACGGCGTCGTCCTCGCGACCTCGGTCGAGCGCTACAACGTGGGCGTCAACCAGCAGAAGATCAAGGAGTTCACGCGCACCGAGGACGGCGAGGTGGTCGCCTCCGGTCCCGCGGGCGCCGCCGAGATCCTCGCGCCGATCCTCGACGTCGACGCCGCCGAGCTGGGCGCCAAGATGATCGGCGACAGCACGTTCGCCTACCTGGTCAAGGACATCTCGCCCGAGACGTGGGAGCTCGTGGCCGCGGAGAAGATCCTCGGCATCGAGCCCGAGCCGGTGTCCAAGCGCGTCTATCCCAACGGCTCGCTCGCGGGCAACGTCGTCGGCTTCATGGGCGGCACCTCCGAGGGCACCGGCACGGTGGGCCTCACCGGCGTCGAGGCGGCCTACGAGGACGAGCTCGAGGGCGAGGCCGGCTCCCTCACGTACGAGCGCGACTCCACCGGCGCGTACCTCATCCCCACGGGCGTCCAGGAGGAGACCGCGGCGGTGCCCGGCGAGGACGTGGTCCTCACGATCGACCGCGACATCCAGTGGTACGCGCAGCAGCGCGCCCAGGAGGCGGTCTCCGAGACCGGCGCGAGCCAGGCCACCGTGGTGGTGCAGGACACGCAGACCGGCGAGATCCTCGCGCTCGTCGACTCCGACAGCGTCGACCCCAACGACCCGGCGGCGTCCGACGCCGAGGACCGCGGCGCGCGCTCGGTGTCGACGGTGTTCGAGCCCGGCTCGACCGCCAAGGTCATCACGATGGCCGCCGCGATCGAGGAGGGCGTCGCGACGCCGCTCACCCACTTCACCGCGCCGTACAAGTACACGACCGAGAACGACCAGACCTTCACCGACTCGCACGAGCACGACAAGGAGAAGCTCACGCTGTCGGGCATCCTCGCGACGTCCTCGAACACCGGCACCGTGCAGGTGGGCGAGCTCATGAGCTCGGAGACGCGGTGGAAGTACCTCAAGAAGTTCGGCTTCGGCGAGACCACCGGGGTGGGCCTCAACGCCGAGTCGGCCGGCATCCTCGCGGACTGGGACGACTGGGACGGCCGCCAGAAGTGGACCACCACGTTCGGCCAGGGCCTCGCCGTCACCGCGCTGCAGACCAGCCAGGTCTTCTCGATCATCGCCAACAAGGGCCTCAAGATCCAGCCCTCGGTGGTCAAGGGCTACCAGGACGAGGACGGCACCTTCACGGCGCGCGAGACCGAGGAGCCCGAGCGGGTGGTGTCGAAGTCGACGGCCACGCAGGTGCTCACGATGCTCGAGGACGTGACGCAGGACGGCGGCACCGGCGTGCTCGCGCGCATCGACGGCTACCGCGTCGCCGGCAAGACGGGAACCGCGCAGGCCGCGGGCCCCGACGGCCGCCTCACGTCCATCGTCGCGTCCTTCGTCGGCATCGCCCCGGCGGACGACCCGCGTATCGTCGTGTCCGTCATCCTGCTCGATCCCAAGACCGAGATCTGGGGCGGCACCACCGCCGCCCCCGTCTTCAAGGATGTGGCAACCTTTGCGTTGCAGTCCCTGCGGGTGCCGCCGTCCACGACGGAGCCCACGCTGTACCCGACCACCTGGAAGTGAGAATGCCGGACCTCCCGATGCGTCCCTCCCGCGTCGCCGGCGCCCTGCTGTCCGCCATCGAGGCGCGCGTGGGCGCAGACCTGCACGGACCCGACGTCCGGGTCACGGGCGCGACCGTCGACTCGCGCGGGGTCGAGCCCGGCGACCTCTTCTGCGCGCTGCCGGGGGAGAACGTCCACGGCGCGCGCTTCGCCGCGCAGGCCGTCGCCCAGGGCGCCGCCGCGATCCTCACGGACCGCGCGGGCGCCGACGAGGCCCGCGCCACCGGCGTGCCCGTGCTCGTCACCACGCACCCGCGCCGCGCGTGCGCGCTCGCGGCGGCTGAGGTCTACGGCGACCCGTCGCGCGACGTCCCGATCATCGGGCTCACCGGCACCAACGGCAAGACCACCACCGCGTTCCTCACCGAGGGCGCGCTGCGCACCGTCCACGACAAGGTCGGGCTGCTCGGCACCGTCGAGATGCGCATCGGCGACGAGGCCGCGCCCGCCGCGCGCACCACCACCGAGGCGCCGATGCTCCAGGGCCTGCTCGCCCGCATGCGCGAGGCGGGCGTGACCGCGGCCGTGGCCGAGGCCTCGTCCCAGGCCATCGCCCTCGAGCGCGTCACGGCCACCCGCTTCGCGGTCGTGCTCTTCACCAACCTCTCGTATGAGCACCTCGACTTCCACCACACGATGGAGGAGTACTTCGAGGAGAAGGCGCGCATCTTCACGCCCGAGTTCGCGGAGCGCGCGGTCGTGCTCGTGGACGACGAGTGGGGCCGGCGCCTCGTCGACGAGGTCACCGTGCCCGTCGAGACCGTCGCGACCCGCCCGGGCTCGCCGCGCGCCGACTGGAACGCCGTCGAGGCGTGGCCCACCGAGCGCGGCGGCATGCGCTTCGTGCTCCTCGCGCCCGACGGCTCGCGCCACGACGTCGACATCCCGCTGCCGGGGCTCATCAACGTGTCCAACGCGACCGGCGCGATCGTGTCCGCGCACGCGCTCGGCGTCCCGCTCGAGGACGCGATCCGCGGCGTCGAGACCGCGCGCCCCGTGCCGGGCCGCACCGAGATCGTCACCACCCGCGACGCCGACACGCCCATGACCGTCGTCGACTACGCGCACACGCCCGACGGCATCGCGAGCGTGCTCGAGGCGATGCGCCTCGTCACGCCGGGACGCATCATCATCGTCTTCGGCTGCGACGGCCTGCGCGACGACTCGAAGCGCCCCGGCCTCGGCACCGCCGCCGCGACCCACGCGGACGTCGTCATCGTCACCGACGAGAACCCCCGCACCGAGCCGCCCGAGCACATCCGGGCCCGCATCCTCGAGGGCGTCGACGCCGAGCGTCGCGACCGCCGCGACGTGCACGAGGTCTTCCCGCGCACGGCCGCCGTCGAGGCCGCCGTCCGGATGGCGGGCCCCGACGACACCATCATCGCCACCGGCAAGGGGCACGAGACCACGCAGGAGATCGACGGAGTGCACCACCCCTACACGGACGCCGCGGCGTTCCTCGCCGCCCTCGCCCGCGTCCGCGAGGAGCGCGCGTGAGGCCGGTCACCGCCCAGTGGATCGCGAACGCGGTGGGCGGCACGCTCGCCGCCGACGTGGACGCGCTCGTCACCGGCGTCGAGAAGGACTCGCGCGCGGTGGAGCCCGGCTTCCTCTACGTCGCGTTCGTGGGCGAGCGGGTCGACGGCCACGACTACGTCCCGCAGGCCGTCGCGGCGGGCGCCGCGCTGTGCCTGGTCTCCGAGCCCGTCGACGCGCCCCACGTGCTCGTCGCGGACGTGCAGGCCGCGCTCGGGTCCCTCGCGCGCGCCTACCTCGCGCTGCTGCGCGCCGAGGGCGGGATCACCGTCATCGGCATCACCGGCTCCAACGGCAAGACGACCACGAAGGACCTGCTGTCGCAGGCGCTGCCCGACGTCGTCGCGCCCGTGGGCAGCTTCAACAACGAGATCGGCATGCCGCTCACCGTGCTCCGCGCGGACGACTCGACGCGCCACCTCGTGCTCGAGATGGGCGCGAGCGGCCTGGGCCACATCGACTACCTCACGTCGATCGCGCCGCTCGACGTCGCCGTCGCGCTCACCGTCGGCACCGCGCACATGGGGGAGTACGCCTCGCCCGACGACGTCGCGGTCGCCAAGAGCGAGATCGTCACGGGCCTCGTGCCCGGCGGCGTCGCGATCCTCAACGCGGACGATGCGCGGGTCGCCCCCATGGCGGCGCTCGCCGAGCGCGCGGTCCTCTTCGGCATCGGTCACGGCGATCTCGCGGCCCGCGGCGTCACCACGGACCGGGGACGAGCGTCGCTCGAGGTGGTGCGCGCCGGCGAGGACGGCGCCGCGCCGCTCGAGCTGCCCCGCCGCACCCTGTCCCTCGTGGGCGAGCACCACGTCACGAACGCGCTCGCCGCGCTCGCCGTGTGCCTCGAGTGCGGGCTGGACCCCGAGGACGCGTGGGAGCGCGTCGCCGCGGCCGGCCCCGTGTCCGCGCACCGCATGGCGCTGACCGAGCGCGCCGACGGCGTGACGATCATCGACGACGCGTACAACGCCTCGATCGAGTCGATGCGCGCCGCGCTGCGCGCGCTCAAGCTCGTCGCGGAGGGCGGCCGCACCGTGGCCGTGCTCGGCGCGATCCTCGAGCTCGGGGAGTCGTCCGTCAGCATCCACGAGCAGATCGGCACCGACCTGGTGCGCCTGCGCATCGACCACGCGATCATCGTGGGCGAGGGCGCCCGCCCGGCGTACGTCGCGGCGGTCCGCGAGGGCTCGTGGGGCGACGAGGCCGCGTACGTCGATACAATCGGCGAGGCGCGCGCCCTCCTCGAGGACACGCTGCGCGCCGGGGACACCGTCCTCGTCAAGGCCTCCCACGGCTCCGGGCTGTGGGAGCTCGCGGACCAGCTCGTGGGAGGAGTCGGATGAAGGCGGTCGTCTTCGCGGCAGGGCTCGGAGTGCTGCTGTCGCTCCTCGCGACCCCGGTCCTCATCCGGTACCTCACGCACCGTCAGTTCGGCCAGTTCATCCGCCAGGACGGTCCGGCGAGCCACCACGTCAAGCGCGGCACCCCCACGATGGGCGGCGTCGTCATCATCATCGCGGCGGTGCTCGCGTGGCTGGGAGGCAACCTCCTCGTCGGCCGCGCGCCCAGCGCATCGTCCATCCTCGTCGTCTTCCTCATGGTGGGGCTGGGCCTCGTCGGCTTCCTCGACGACGCGATCAAGATCTCCCGCGAGAGATCGCTGGGCCTCAGGGCCCGCTGGAAGTTCCTGGGTCAGGGCGTGGTCGGCATCTCGTTCGGCATCCTCGCGCTGCAGTTCCCCGACGACCGCGGCGTCACGCCCGCGTCGACGGCGATCTCGTTCCTGCGCGACACGAGCCTCGACCTCGCGATCTGGGGGCCGACGATCGGCCTCATCCTCTTCGTCATCTGGTCGAACCTGCTCATCACGGCGTGGTCCAACGCGGTCAACCTCACCGACGGCCTCGACGGCCTCGCGAGCGGCACCGCGGTGATCTTCTTCATGGCGTACATCCTCATCAACCTGTGGCAGATCAACCAGGCGTGCGGCACCCCCGGCGCCGGGTCGACCTGCTACGAGGTGCGCGACCCGTGGGACCTCGCGATCCTCGCGGGCGCCATCGCGGGCGCGTGCCTGGGCTTCCTGTGGTGGAACGCGAGCCCCGCGAAGATCTTCATGGGCGACACCGGCTCGCTCGCGATCGGCGGCGCGATCGCCGGCATGACGATGGTGACCCGCACCGAGCTGCTCGGCGTCATCGTCGGCGGCCTGTTCGTGCTCGTCGTCGCCAGCTCGGTGCTCCAGATCGGCTGGTTCAAGATCTCGGGCGGCAAACGCCTGTTCAAGATGGCGCCGCTGCACCACCACTTCGAGCTCATGGGCTGGGGCGAGGTCACGATCGTGACCCGCTTCTGGATCATCGCGGCGATGTTCACCGGCCTCGGCGTCGGCATCTTCTACGCGGAGTGGGTGGCCTCGCTGTGACGGACCTGACGACCCTCGAGGGCCGTCGCGTCCTCGTCCTCGGAGTCGGCGTCGCGGGCACCTCCGCGGCCGAGGTCACGCGCGAGCTGGGCGGCACCGCCGTCACGGTCGACGCGAACGGCGCCGCGGACCACCGCGACGTGTCCGAGGTGGACCTCGCGTCCTTCGACGTGGTGATGGCCTCGCCGGGCTTCGCGCCGCACTCGGACGCCGTGCGCGCGTGCGAGGCCGCGGGCCTCGAGATCTGGTCGGAGATGGAGTTCGCGTGGCGCGTGCGCCGCCCGGGCGTCCCGTGGGTCATGGTCACCGGCACCAACGGCAAGACGACCACGACGCAGATGGTCGGCGCGATCGCGCGGGCGGGCGGCCTCGACGTGCGCGTGTGCGGCAACATGGGCATCCCCGTCATCCACGCCGCGCGCGAGGAGTCGGACCTCGTCGCGGTCGAGATCGCGAGCCTCCAGCTGCACTTCGCGCACACCATCTCGCCGCACGCGGCCGTGTGCCTCAACGCCGACGACGACCACACGGACTGGCACGGCAGCCTCGAGGCCTACCGCGCGGACAAGGCGAAGGTCTACCAGCACGTGCAGGTCGCGTGCGTGTACCCCGCGGCCGACGCGCTCGTCGAGTCGATGGTCGCCGAGGCCGACGTCGTCGAGGGCGCGCGCGCCATCGGCATCACGCTCGGCTCGCCGGGACCGTCGCAGCTCGGCCTCGTCGAGGGGCTCCTCGTCGACCGGGCCTTCGTGCCGGACCGCCACCGCCAGGCGGCCGAGCTGGGCGAGGTCGACGACCTCGCGCACCTCGTCGCGGGCGACGTGCCCCCGTACCTCGTCACCAACGCGCTCGCCGCGGCCGCGCTGTGCCGCGCCGTCGGCGTGCCCCAGGAGGCGGTGCGCGACGGGCTGCGCGCGTTCCGCCTCGACCAGCACCGCACCGCGTGGGTTCGGGACCTCGACGGCGTCGCGTACGTCGACGACTCCAAGGCCACGAACGCCCACGCGGTCGAGGCGGCCTTCGGCGGCCGCGCCGAGCGGTCCGTCGTGTGGATCGCCGGCGGCCTCGCGAAGGGGCAGGAGTTCGGCGGCCTGATCGAGGCGATCGCGGGCCGCGTCCGTGCCGTCGTGCTCATCGGGGTGGACCAGGAGCCGCTCGCGGCGGCCCTCGCGACACACGCGCCCGGGTTACCCGTGGTGCCCGTGCCGCCGGGAGAGGATGTGATGAGCCGGGCGGTCGAGGCGGCCCGGGGGCTCGCGGAGGCGGGGGACACGGTCCTCCTGTCGCCCGCGTGCGCATCGATGGACCAGTTCCGCAGCTACGCGGACCGAGGAGAGGCGTTCACCAGGGCGGTGGAGGCGTGGGACCGCTAGGAGGTGGCATGACCGCGACAGCGGCACGTCCCGAGAGCTCGGTCTCCGCCTGGCGGTCGCCCCTCACGTCGTACTACCTGCTCGTCTCGGCGACCGGGATCCTCGTGCTCGTGGGGCTCGCGGTGGTGCTGTCGAGCTCGTCGATCGCGTCGATCCGCACGGACAACGGCAACGCGTACGCCGGCTTCGTCACGCAGCTCATCGCGCTCGCCGTCGGCATGACGGCGCTCGTCATCGGCGCGCGCATGCCCGTGACGTTCTGGAGGCGCGCCGCACCCTTCGTGCTCTACGGCTCCATGGCGCTGCTCGCGGTCGTGCTCGCGACGGGCTTCGCGGTCGGCGGCAACAAGGCCTGGATCCGCATCGCCGGCTTCAGCCTCCAGCCGTCCGAGATCGCCAAGCTGGGCCTCGCGCTGTACCTCGGCGTGGTGCTGTCCCGGTTCCGCGACCGGCTCACCCACCCCCAGCACATCCTCATGCCCGGCGGCCTCATGGCCGGGATCGTCCTCGTGCTCGTGCTCGCCGGCCGCGACATGGGCACCGCGATGATCCTGCTCGTCGTGGTCGCCACCGCGTTCTGGGTCGCCGGCGTGCCCGGCCGCTTCTTCGGCATCGCGGGCGTCCTCGGCGCCGTCGGCATCGTCGCGCTCGTCTTCTCCGCGAAGTCGCGCGTCGCGCGCATCGAGCAGTGGTTCACCGGCGAGTGCGTCGGCGACGCGTGCTGGCAGCAGACGCACGGCACGTGGGCGCTCGCCTCGGGCGGGCTGTGGGGCCTCGGCCCCGGCATGAGCCGCGAGAAGTGGGGCTGGCTGCCGGCCTCGGACAACGACTACATCTTCGCGATCATCGGCGAGGAGTTCGGGCTGCTCGGCACGCTGCTCATCCTCGCCGCCTTCGCCATGATCCTCGTCGCCGTGACGCGCATCGTCACCCGCAGCACCGACCGCTTCGTGCAGATCGCCGGCGCCGCGATCGGCGCGTGGATCGTCATCCAGGCCGTCGTCAACATCGCGGTCGTCCTCGAGTTCCTGCCCGTCACGGGCGTCCCGCTCCCGCTCGTCTCCTCCGGAGGTTCGTCCCTCATCATGTCGCTCGCCGCCATGGGCGTCCTGCTCTCCTTCGCGCGCCACGAGCCCGGCGCGGCCGAGGCGTTCGCGGCCCGCCCGTCCGTGGTCCGCCGCTCGCTGTCCGTGCTGTCCCGGGGGCGCCGTCGTGGCTAGCCTCCTGCTCGCCGGCGGGGGCACCGCCGGCCACGTCAACCCGCTGCTCGCGACCGCCGCGACCCTGCTCGAGCGCGGCCACGACGTCACCGCCGTCGGCACGCCCGACGGGCTCGAGGCGGACCTCGTGCCGCGCGCGGGCATCGACCTCGTCGAGATCGACAAGGTGCCGTTCCCGCGCCGCCCCGACGGCGCGGCGCTGCGCTTCCCCGGCCGCCTGCGCGGCGCGATCCGCGCGTGCGAGGACGCGATCGACCGCCTCGGCGCGGACGCGGTCGTCGGCTTCGGCGGGTACGTCTCCACGCCCGTGTACCTCGCGGCGCGCCGCAGGGGCCTGCCGATCGTCGTGCACGAGGCCAACGCCAAGCCCGGCATCGCCAACCGGCTGGGCGCGCGCCTCACCGAGCGCGTCGCGGTCACGTTCCCCGGCACCCCGCTGCGCCACGCGACCGTGACGGGGCTGCCGCTGCGCCCCGAGCTCGAGTCGCTCGCGCGCACGCTCGGCGACCCGGACAGCCGCGCCGCCGCGGCCGCCGCGGCGCGCCAGGCCCGCGGGTGGGCGCCCGACGCCCACGTGCTCCTCGCGTTCGGCGGGTCGCTCGGCGCGGCCAGCCTCAACGCCGCCCTCTCGCAGGCGATCGGCACGCTCGTGTCCCACGGCGTCCACGTCATCCACCTCACCGGCAAGGGCAAGACCGAGGAGGCCTACCGCGCCCTCGCGGAGCTGCCGTCCTCCGACCGCGGCATGTACGCGGTGTCCGAGTACGCCCACGACATGGCGAGCGCGTTCGCGGCCGCCGACGCCGTGGTGTGCCGCTCGGGCGCCGCCACGGTGTGCGAGATCGGCGCGCTCGGGCTGCCCGCGCTCTACGTCCCGCTGCCGCACGGCAACGGCGAGCAGGCGCTCAACGCCGCCTCCGCCGTCGAGGCGGGCGCGGCGGTCCTCGTGCGCGACGCGGACCTCACCCCGACCTCCCTCACCCTGCACGCCGAGCACATGCTGCTCGACGCGGACCACCGCGACGCGATGCGCGACGCGGCCCGCGGCATCGGCATCGCCGACGGCGCCGCGCGCCTCGCGGACCTCATCGAGGGGGCGCTGTGAGCGAGCGGATCCACTTCATCGGCGTCGGCGGCTCCGGCATGTCCGCCGTCGCGCGGCTCATCGCGGCGCGCGGCTACACCGTGTCCGGCACCAACCTCGCCGAGACCGCGTACTTCCAGGCGCTCGCCGACGCGGGCATGGACGTCCAGCTGGGCCACGACGCCGCGCTCGTCGACGGCGCCGCCGCCGTGGTCGTGTCGACCGCGGTGCGCGAGACCAACGTCGAGCTCGCGCGCGCCCGCGAGCTCGGCATCCCGGTGTGGCACCGCTCGGAGGCGCTCGTGCGCGCGCTCGAGGGCCAGCGGCTCGTCGCGGTGGCCGGCTCGCACGGCAAGACCACCACCTCCGCGATGGTCGCCCACGCGCTCCACGCGGCCGGGGTCGACGCGGGCTTCGCCGTCGGCGCGCGCGTGTTCGGCATCGAGGGCGCGGTCGCGGGCGGCTACGCCGGCACCGCCGGGATCTCGGTGCTCGAGGCCGACGAGTCCGACGGCTCGTTCCTGCGCTACCACCCCGAGGTCGCGATCCTGCTCAACATCGAGCCGGACCACCTCGACTTCCACGGCACCGTCGAGAACCTCCACCGCGCCTTCGCGGACTTCGCCGCGCAGTCGCGCACCGTGATCGCGTGCGTGGACGATGCGGTGGTCGCGGGGCTCGCGGACCGGGCCCGCGCGGCGGGCACCCGGGTGCTCACGTACGGCTCGCCCGGCTCGGGCGCCGACGCCGTCGTCGGCCCCGACACGATCTCGTACGAGGGGCGCGAGATCCCGCTCGCGGTGAGCGCCCCCGGCGCGCACAACCGGCTCAACGCGACCGCCGCGTGGCTCGCGGCGGTCGAGATGGGCGCGGACCCCGAGGCCGCCGCCGCATCGTTCGCCCGCTTCGCCGGCACCGGACGCCGCTACCAGCTGCGCGGCGAGGCCGCCGGGGTGCGCGTCATCGACGACTACGCGCATCACCCCACCGAGGTCGCCGCGCTGCTGCGCGCCGCGCGCGACGGGGGAGCGGGCCACATCGTCGTGCTCTTCCAGCCCGCGCTGTTCACGCGCACGCAGATGCACGCCGAGAACTTCGGGCGCGCGCTGTCGGTCGCGGACGCGGACGTGGTGCTCGCACCCGTCCACGGCGACCGCGAGGACCCCATCCCGGGCGTGTCCTCCGCGTCGATCGCGGCGCACGCGGTCATGCCCGAGGGCTCGACGCTCACGCTCGCCCACGACCTCGAGCACGCCGCGCGGCTCGCCGCGGACGCGGCCCGCCCGGGCGACATCGTCTACACGGTCGGCTCCGGCACCGTGACCCTGGCCGCCGACTGGATCCTCGCGCGCCTCGCGGAGCGCGATGTCTGAGGTCCGCCGCCCCCCGCGACCGGCCGCGCGCCGGGAGCAGGGCTCCGCGCCGACGGCGCCTGCGTCGTCCGCCGAGCGGCCCCGCTCGGGGAGCGTCGCCACCGGCACCCGGCCGCGCTCGACCGGCGTGCCGGTGACCGCGGAGTCCGACGAGCTCGCGCGCCCATGGCGCCGGGACGGCGACCGCCGGCGCTCGCCCCGCCCCGCCGAGGCGGCCGAGCCCGCGCGCCGGTGGGGCGGGCTGCTGCGGCGCCGCACCACGCGGGGCGCCGAGGCCGCCGCCGAGCAGCTCGGCAACGTGACGCTGCGCCTCCAGGCGCGCCTCAAGGAGCAGGCCGCCGCGCAGCGCCGGCTGTCGGCGATCGTGTGGGCCCGCCGCGCGGGCTACGTCGTGGTCGCCGGCGCGCTCGCGTGGGTGGTGCTTGCCTCGCCCGTGCTCGCGCTCGACCCCGCGCAGGTCGAGGTCGCCGGCTACGGCACCGTCGTCGACCCCGCGGACGTCGCCGAGGTCGTCGAGGCGCACGAGGGGCGGTCGCTCGCGACCCTCGCCTCGTCGCGCGTGGCCGACGAGCTGCGCGAGGTGCCCGGCGTGCGCGACGCCACGGTCGAGCGCGTATGGCCGCGCGGCCTGCTCATCGAGCTGACGTCGCGCGAGCCGGTCGCGGCGGTGCCCGACGGCGAGGGCGGCTACGACCTGCTCGACTCCGAGGCGACCCGCGTGGGCCACTCGGCCGAGACCCCCGAGAAGCTGCCCGTCGTCACGGTGCCCGTGGGCAAGGGCAACGAGCGCATCCTCGAGTCCGTGCTCGGCGTCGTGAACCAGCTGCCCGTCAAGCTGCGCAACCGCGTCCAGGACATCTCCGCGACCACCGAGGACACCGTGACGTTCGTGCTGCGCAACGGCCCCCAGGTCGACTGGGGGAGCGCCGAGGACTCGGCGCTCAAGGCGCGCGTCCTGCAGGTGCTGCTCGACTCGGGGCAGGCCGACGGCGTGACAGCGATCGACGTCTCGGCGCCGACGCTGCCGACCACCACGACCGGCTGAACGGGGGCGCGTCGCGCGCGCCGATAATTCTTTCGCGACACGCGCGTGTCGGCGGCGGCATCGGAGCGGCCCGCCCGTACCTTCGTCAGTGAACGACTTGACATAACTATAACCCTCAACTTGAGGGTTAAGGTTGAAGGGACAGGCACCATGGCCGCACCGCAGAACTACATCACGCACATCAAGGTCGTCGGCGTGGGCGGCGGCGGCGTCAATGCCGTGAACCGCATGATCGACGTCGGCCTCAAGGGAGCCGAATTCATCGCGATCAACACCGATGCGCAGGCGCTCCTCATGTCCGACGCGGACGTGAAGCTCGACATCGGTCGCGAGCTCACCCGCGGTCTCGGCGCCGGCGCCGACCCGGAGGTCGGCAAGAAGGCCGCCGAGGACCACGAGGACGAGATCGCGGAGGCCCTCCGCGGCGCCGACATGGTCTTCGTCACTGCGGGCGAGGGCGGCGGCACCGGCACCGGCGGCGCGCCCGTCGTGGCCCGCATCGCGCGCTCGCTCGGCGCGCTCACCGTCGGCGTGGTGACCCGCCCGTTCGGCTTCGAGGGCCGCCGCCGCGCGGACCAGGCCGACAACGGCATCGCGACGCTGCGCGACGAGGTCGACACCCTCATCGTCATCCCCAACGACCGCCTGCTCGACATCTCCGACACGCAGCTGAGCGTGCTCGGCGCGTTCGCCGCGGCGGACCAGGTGCTCCAGGGCGGCGTCCAGGGCATCACCGACCTCATCACCACCCCGGGCCTCATCAACGTCGACTTCAACGACGTCAAGTCCGTGATGCAGGGCGCGGGCACCGCGCTCATGGGCGTGGCGAGCGCCCGCGGCGAGTCGCGCGCGCTCGAGGCCGCGGAGGGCGCGATCGCGTCGCCGCTGCTCGAGGCGTCGATCGAGGGCGCGCACGGCGTGCTGCTGTCGATCTCGGGCGGCTCGAACCTCGGCATCAAGGAGGTCGAGACCGCGGCCCGCCTGGTGCGCGAGGCGGCCCACCCCGAGGCGAACATCATCTTCGGAACGGTCATCGACGACTCGCTGGGCGACGAGCTCCGCATCACCGTCATCGCCGCCGGCTTCGACGGCGGCGCCCCGACCCACCGGGCCCACGCCGGCGCGCTCGGCGCCATCGAGTCCAACCCGGCGCCCAAGGCCGAGGAGCTCGAGCCGATCGACGCCCCGGTCGAGACCGACGTCATCCCCGCCGGCCCGACCTCCGAGGCGAAGGACCCGGCGCCCGCGACCGACGCGATCCCGCTGACCCCGCCGGCCCGCCCGGCGGCCGACACGCTCGACGTGCCCGAGTTCCTCCGGTAGGGAGGGGTGCTCGACGCCGGGCTGCCGGTTCGCGCGTTCTTCACCACCCGGGCGGGCGGCGTCTCCGCCGCCCCGTACGAGTCGCTCAACCTCGCCACCCACGTGGGTGACGACCCGGAGGCGGTCGCGCAGAACCGCGCGGCCGTCTCCGTCATGGCGGGCGCGCCCGTCTCGTTCCTCCACGCCGAGCACGGGATCCGGGTCGCCGAGGTGACGCGCCCCGGCGAGGATCCCGCCGTCGCCGACGTGCTCGTCACGCGCGCGCCGGGCGTCGCGCTCGCGGCGATCGCGGCCGACTGCGTGCCGATCCTCATGCACGACGCCGCCACGGGCGCCGTCGCCGCGGTCCACGCGGGCCGCGAGGGCGTGCGCCTGGGAGCGGTGGACGCCGCCGTCGCTGCGCTGCTCGACCTGCGCAGCCCCGCCCAGCGGCGCGTCCGCGAGGGCATGTCGGCGAGCATCGGCCCCGCGGCCTGCGGGCGCTGCTACGAGGTGCCGGAGGAGATGCGCGACGCGGTCGCGTCGCGTCATCCCACGGCCCGGTCGACCACGCGGGCGGGCACGCCGGCGCTCGACCTGCCCCGCGCGGTCGAGACGCGGCTGGGGGAGCTGGGCTTCTCGAGCGTGCTGCGCCAGCGGCTGTGCACCCTCGAGGACGCGCGGCTGTTCTCGCACCGGCGCGACGGCGTCACGGGACGTCACGCCGGCGTCATCGTCTGCGGCGTGTCGGTCCGCTGACCAGGCCTGTCGCGGCCCTACCGTGAAGGCGTTGAACGGCACCACGACCAGGGGGTCATGATGAGCGCAATGCGCAAGGCGATCCAGTACCTCGGCTTCGACGTGAGCGAGCAGGACGAGTACGGCTACGCGGAGCCCGACCTGGCGCCCGTGACCAACCTGCACGACGTCTCCGAGGTGAAGCAGGCGCAGCATGGCCCGAAGGCGGCGCCGACCAAGCACGCCCGCGCGCCTCGCGAGGCCGCCGAGGTGCCCGCGAAGGACCTGCGCCGCATCCAGACCATCAAGCCGCGCAGCTACAACGACGCGCGTCTCATCGGCGAGGCGTTCCGCATGGGCGTGCCGGTGATCATGAACCTCACGGAGATGACCGACGCCGACGCCAAGCGCCTCGTCGACTTCTCCGCGGGCCTGTCCTTCGGCCTCCACGGCTCGATCGAGCGCGTCACCACCTCGGTGTTCCTGCTCTCGCCCGCGCACGTGGAGATCGGCATCGACGACGAGCCCGTCCAGGACCAGGCCTTCTACAACCAGGCCTGAGCCTCGCGGTAGGCTCGCAGCGTGTCCTTCCTCTTCGGCGCGCTGCAGTTCGTGCTCTTCCTGTTCATGATGGCGCTGCTCGGCCGCGTCATCGTCAGCCTCGTCATGGCCTTCGCGCACGACTGGCGCCCCACGGGTGCGGCGCTCGTCGCGGTCGAGAGCGTCCTCACCGTGACCGACCCGCCGATCAAGGCGGTGCGCCGCGTGGTGCCGCCGCTGTCGCTCGGGCAGGTCCGCATCGACCTGGCCTTCCTCATCGTCTTCCTCGCGGTGTCGTTGCTCTACCAGGTCGTCAGCGCCGTCGCGATGAGCCGCTGACCTGCAAGTCTCAAGTGCGTGCCGATACATCTGTCGGTACAGTGACGAAGTATCCGCAAGGCCGGGAGACCGGCCCCTACCCGCGTGAGGTGGAAGTCGACATGGCATTGCTGACCGCCGAGGACGTCCTCAACAAGGCCTTCTCCAAGACCAAGTACCGCGAGGGCTTCGACCAGGACGAGGTGGACGACTTCCTCGACGAGGTCGCGGCCACGATCGCGCAGCTCACGCAGGAGCGCGACGAGCTCGCCGCCAAGGTGCAGGAGGGCGGCGGTGCGCCGGCCCCCGCCGCCGAGCCGACGCAGGAGACCGGCCTGCTCGCGGCCGCCACCGACGTCAACCCGCCCACCCCGACCGGCATGCTCGCCATGGCGCAGAAGCTCCACGACGAGTACGTGGCCGCCGGCGAGGAGGAGAAGGAGCGCCTCGTCGAGGAGGGCAAGGCCAAGGCCGAGTCCATCGTCGAGCGCGCCGAGACCGACGCGCAGGCCCGCATGGACGAGCTCAACACCGAGCGCTCGCTGCTCGAGACGAAGATCGACGACCTGCGCCGCTTCGAGCGCGACTACCGCGCCCGCCTCAAGTCGTACCTGTCCAACCTGCTGGGCGACCTCGACCACGCGGAGGGTACCGCCCCCGCGCCGACGGCGACCTTCGTGGGCGAGGACCTCATGGACGAGGCCCCGGCCGCGACCGAGGCGCCCGAGGAGGACTTCGCGGCGGAGGCCCCGGCCGAGTCCGCCGACGAGGGCGAGGAGGCCCCCGCGGAGGGCGCCGAGGAGCCGAAGGACGAGGCCCCCGAGGAGCCGGCCGACGAGCCGCACCCGTTCGCCCCGGTCACCGGCATGACCCCCAAGCTCGCGGAGCAGCCGTACCAGCCGCAGGCGACGCAGTACGGCACGCCGTACACGCCGCAGAGCCCGTGGAGCCAGCCCGAGGAGGGCGACGAGAACAAGCAGGACTGACGCTTGTGACACGCAACGCGCCGCGCCTTCGGGCGCGGCGCTTTGCTATGTGCTCCGGAGGGGACTACCCTCCTTTCACCAGGCAGAGACGAGGACAGTCATGAGCAGCACCGATGTGACCATCGTGGTGGTGGACCCCGCCGAGCTGAAGCCGGCGGATGTGAAGAAGCTTCCCGTGCGCGACGGCGACGACGCCTGGAAGATCTCGGACCTTCGACAGATCGTCGAGGTGCTCAACTCCGACGTCGAGCGGCTCGTCACCGAGCTGGGCGTCACGGAGCACGAGCTCGACGACCTGCTGCACACGTCCGAGGGCGCGGGGGACGACCAGGCCGACGCCGGCTCGACCGCTCTCGAGCGCGAGCAGGAGATGTCGATCGTCAACAACACGCGCGACATGCTCGAGCAGAGCGTCGACGCGCTGCGCCGCATCAAGGTGGGCACCTACGGCGCCTGCCAGTCGTGCGGCCAGGGCATCGGTCGGGCGCGCCTCATGGCGTTCCCGCGCGCGAACCTGTGCGTCACGTGCAAGCAGCGCGAGGAGCGCCGTTGACCTGGAGGCCGGCGTTCTGGCTGTACGCCGCGGGCGTGGTCGTCGTCGACCAGCTCACCAAGCAATGGGCGCTCGAGACCCTCGAGCCGTATGTGAAGCACCCGGTCCTGGGTGACCTGCTGTCGATCCAGCTGGTCTTCAACTCGGGCGCGGCGTTCAGCCTCGGCGACGAGACGACGTGGATCCTCACGATCGTCGCGGCGCTCGTCACGGTCGGCATCATCGTCTACGGCCGTCGCGCGCAGCGGCCCTGGGCCGTCGCCGTGTTCGGCATCGCCCTGGGAGGCGCGCTGGGCAACCTCATCGACCGCATCTTCCGCCAGCCGTCCTTCGGCGAGGGCCACGTGGTTGACATGATCAACTACGCCGACCAGTTCGTCGGCAACGTCGCCGACATCGCGATCGTCGGCGCTGCGGTCGCCATCGTGGCCGCCGGCCTGTTCTCCAAGCCGATCCTCGAGCCCGCCGACGGCGAGGCCGCGGACGATGCGGCGGCTGGGGCCGGCACGGACGGCGCCGACGCCGGCGCGGAGGGCGAGGCCGCGGACGATGCGGCGGCCGGGCCCGGCACGGCCGGCACCGACGCGGACACCGGCACCGACGCCGACACCGACGGCGCGCAGCGGCGTGGCTGAGACCCGCTACCTGCCCGTCCCCGACGCGCTCGTGGGGGAGCGGGCCGACGCGGCGCTGGCGCGCATGCTCGGCATGTCGCGCACCAAGGCCGCGGAGCTCCTCGACGACGGCAACGTCATGCTCGAGGGGCGCACGCTCGGCCGCTCCGACCGCCTCGCGGACGGCATCCTCGCCGTCGACATCCCCGAGGACCGCCCCGCGGCGCCCGAGCCGCCTATCGAGGGCGGCCTCGAGGTGGCGTACGAGGACGAGGACATCGTCGTCGTGAACAAGCCCATCGGCGTCGCCGCGCATCCGTCGCCGGGCTGGACCGGCCCGACGGTCGTCGGCGCCCTCACCGCGTCCGGCTACCGCCTCGCGGAGGCGGGCCCGCCGGAGCGCCAGGGCATCGTGCATCGGCTCGACGTCGGCACGTCGGGCCTCATGGTCGTCGCCCGCACGGTGCCCGCGTACAGCGCCCTCAAGCGCGCGTTCAAGGAGCGCACGGTCGACAAGATCTACCACGCGGTCGCGCAGGGCCACCTCGACCCGACCGAGGGCACGATCGACGCGCCCATCGGGCGTCACCCCAGCTCCGACTGGAAGTTCGCGGTGGTCGAGGGCGGCAAGCCTTCGGTGACGCACTACGAGGTGCTCGAGATGTTCCCCGCGGCCTCGCTGCTCGAGATCCACCTCGAGACCGGCCGCACGCACCAGATCCGCGTGCACATGGCCGCGATGCGCCACCCGCTCGCGGGGGACCTCACGTACGGCGCGGACCCGACGCTCGCGAAGCGCCTCGACCTCACGCGCCAGTGGCTCCACGCGCACGAGCTCGCGTTCGAGCACCCCACGCGCGGGGGTGAGGTGCGGGTGACGTCGCACTACCCGGACGACCTCGCCGCGGCCCTCGAGACCCTGCGCGGCTGATGCGCGTCGAGGTCGTGGGCTCGACGGCCCAGCTGGACGAGGCCATGCGCGTGCGCTTCGCGGTCTTCGTCGACGAGCAGGGCGTCTCGCCCGACATGGAGCGCGACGACCTGGACGACGACCCGCGCACCGTGCACGTGCTCGCCCGCCGCGACGACGGCGTCGTGCTCGGCACCGGTCGGCTGCTGGCGCCGCACACCGACGCGTTCCACGCCGACCACGGCGCCATGGATCCCGCGAACCCTCACATCGGCCGCCTCGCCGTCACCGCGGAGGCGCGCGGCACGGGTGCCGGCCGCGCGCTCATGGACGCGCTCGAGGCCCAGGCGCTCGCCCGTCACGGCGCCGGCGGCCGCGTGCGCGTCGAGCTGAGCGCGCAGGACCAGGCGATGCCGTTCTACGCGCGGCTCGGCTACGTCGCGCACGGCGAGGGCTATCTCGACGAGGGCATCCCGCACCACGACGCGTACAAGGACGTCGTGGCCTGACGCGTCACCGTCGTGGGAGGTGGACGCTCAGCAGGCTCGCCGCGACGATCGCGTCGCGGGCCTCGTCGTCGCCGATCGTGGGCACTCCGTCGCCCGGCTGCGCGCCGTAGTAGCCGAACTGCGCGTGCACCGCGCCCTCGATCTCGGTGAAGCTCGCGTCGTCGGGCAGGTCCGCGCGCGACGCCTCGATGTCCGCGGGCGTCGCGAGGCCGTCGTTCGAGCCCGACACCGAGGTGACCCTGCCCTCGTACGAGGTCATGTCGCCGGCCGGGTACGAGGCCCACAGCAGCAGTCCCGCGGTGTCCGCGCGCTCCGCGTCCAAGGCGGCGACGGTGCCGCCGAGCGAGTGGCCGGCGACGACCCAGTCGTGACCGGGGAACCGGGCCTGCGCGGACTCGAGCGCGCCCATGGACAGGAACGCGATGCCGAGCGGCTCCTTGACGATCACCACGGTCGCGCACTCGTCGGCGAGGAGGGAGAGGTGAGGCACGTAGGCGCGCGGGTCGACGCGCGCGCCCGGGTAGAACAGCACCGCGGTGTCGCACTCGCGGCCGACCGCCTCGAGGGTGATGGTCGTGGCGGTCTCGGAGACGACCGTGCCGTAGTCGATCAGCTGCCCCTCGGACGCGGCCTCCATCCACGCGAGCGCGGGCTCGGTCGCGACGAAGGGCTTGAGCCACGCGATGAGCGCGACCCACGCGAGCGCCGCGACGACCCCCGTCGCACGCACGAGCAGCAGGCCCATGCCGCCGGCGCGCCGCGCGCGCCGCCACCGGACCAGCATGAGCCCGCCCACGAGCACGGTGACGGCGAGCAGGATCGCGTACGCGGGGTGCCCGTGCACCACGGCGCCCCACGCGAGCGCCGCGACGACGAGGGAGGTCGCCACCGCGAGCGCGGCGACGCCTCGGATGGTCCAGGCCTGCCACGCGGGCGCGGTGCGGGCGGTGTCGGGGGCCGCGGGGTCGCTCATGCCAGGCACGTTAGCCGATCGCGGCCAACGCCTTGCGGATGCGCTGCTCGCTCACAGGCCCGTCGGTGCCGAGCCGCTGCGCGAACAGCGACACCCGCAGCTCCTCGAGCATCCACCGCACGCCGTCGAGCGCGGCGAGCGTCGCGGGATCGGTCCGGCCCTTGGCGTGCGCCGCGCGCACGGTGTCGTACGCCTCGACCACCTGGGCGACCTGCCACGCGAGCTGCGCGTCCTTGGACGGGTCCTGCTGCGCCTTCTCGAGACGGTGCGCGCCCGCCCTGAGGTAGCGCGCCAGGTGGGGGAGCCGTGCGGCGGGGGTGTTCCGGACGAAGCCGTCGCCGACGAGCGCCGCCGCCTGCTCGCGCAGCTCCTGCAGCGTCGACAGCAGCGCGAGCGAGGTCGCGCCGCGCACGGCCACGTCGAGCTCGCGCGCGGCGGTGAGGGCGGCGGCGGCCTCGCGCGCGACGTCCAGCACCGCGTCCTCGAGGCCGTCGCGCACGCGGGCGCGCAGCGCCTCGTAGGCGGCCCGGTCGCGCACGCCGCCCGCATCGGGAGCGAGCCGCGCGACCGCCGCGAGCTGGAGGTCGTCGACGAGCGCCTCGGTGCTCCGATAGGGCGACGCGCCGAGCGCGAGCGACTCCGCGGGGCTCCAGCGCGTGGTCACGCGCTTGACCGGCAGCCCGACCTCCGTCACCAGCAGCCGACGCACGCCGCGCGCGTGGGCGGCGTCGCGCTCGGCCGCGTCGGCGAGCACCCGCAGCGCGGCCCGCGGACCACCCTTCCGTTCCTCGACGATCGCGGGGTAGCCGCGCGCCACCACACCGTGCACGGTGCCCTCGACCTCGTCCGGCAGGACGTCGAGGTCCGGCCACGTCGTCAGCGCGTCGACCTCGGCGACCGCGGCACTCGACGGACGGGGCGCGGGGCCGGCCGCGGCGACGGCCGCCGGAGAGGCCCGCCGCGCATCGTCCCGTGCGCCCGTGCCGCGCGTGGCGGCGTCGGCGGCCCGCTGGACGGCGGTGCGGACCGCGGCCTCGGCCTGCGGCGCGAGCTGCCGCTGGAGCAGCACGAGGTCGTGGGACTCGTCGAGCATCCTCTCGCCGCGCCCGCGCGGCTCGACCACGCGGAACGTCATGCGCAGGTGCGCGGGGAGGCGCTCCTCGAGCCCGTCCCAGGCGTCCGCGGGGATCTCCACGTCACGCAGCTCCCGCACGGCGCGCGCGAACGCGTCGCGGAACGGCTCGGCCATGTCGCCCGCGCGGACCACGTCCTCCCAGGCGGGCAGGTGCGTGCCCATCCAGGCGACGATGTCGCGCGCCGCATCGGGCGCGGGGACGAGCTGGCGCCGCACGGGCTTGGGCAGCGCGCGGATGGTCGCGGTGACCAGCTCGGGCAGCATGCCGGGCACGAGCCAGTCGAAGCCGTCGGGGAGGACCCGCGCGAGCACGCCCACGGGCACGTGGACGGTCACGCCGTCCGCCGCGGTGCCGGGCTCGAACTGGTACGTGAGCGGCAGCTCGAGGTCGAGCTGCGGCCACCGCTCGGGGAACTCGGACGCGTCGACCGCGGCATGCTCGGGCACGAGCTCCTCGAGCGTGAGGGTGAGCAGCTCGGGCCGGTCGCGCCGCGCGTCCTTCCACCAGCGGTCGAAGTGCCGGGCGGACACGATCGACTCGGGCAGGCGCGCGTCGTAGAACGCGAAGAGCGTGTCCTCGTCGGCGATCACGCCGCGGGTGCGCGAGCGGGCCTCGACCTCCGCGGCCTCCTCGAGCACGCGCTGGTTGGCGCGCCAGAAGTGGTGGTGGGTGGTCCACTCGCCCTGCACGAGCGCGTGGCGGATGAACAGGTCGCGCGCGCCCTCGCGATCGACCTTGCCCCACAGCACCGGCCGGTCCGCGACGATGGGCACGCCGTAGAGCAGCACCTTCTCCGTCGCCATCGCCGCGCCGCGCTTCGAGCTCCAGTGCGGCTCGGAGTACGTGCGCTTGGCGAGGTCGCCCGCGAGCTCCTCGGCCCACGCCGGGTCGATGCGGGCCACGTCGCGCGCCCACAGGCGGCTCGTCTCGACGAGCTCGGCCGCCATGACGAACTCCGGCGGCTTCTTCGACAGCGGCGAGCCGGGGTTGATCGCGAAGCGGATGCCGCGCGCGCCGATGAACTCGTTCGACGCGCGCTTGCGGGCCCGGCGCATCTCCTTGGCGCGGGCCTCGCCCTTGAGGTGGGAGAACGCGCTTGCCTTGAGCTGCAGCACGTCCTGCGCGCCCACCTGCGACAGCAGTCCGGCGAGGATGGACCGGTGGATCGCGTCGTCGTCCCACACGTGGCGCAGCGCGCCCGTGCCCTCGGGATCCTCGACGGGCGACGGCTTGCGGTACGCCATCGCGATGTCGAGGCCCTTGGCGGCCTCGCGCAGCTGCTGGACCAGGTCCTGCCACTCGCGGATGCGCAGGAAGTTGAGCATCTCGGACCTGCACAGGCGCCGGAACTGGTTGCCCGACAGCGCGTGCTGGCGCTCGCGGACGTGCTCCCACAGGTTGAGGTAGGAGAGCATGTCCGAGCCGGGGTCCGCGAAGCGACGATGCAGGAGATCGGCCTCCTCGCGACGCTCGGCCGGGCGCTCGCGCGGGTCCTGGATGCTGAGCGCGGCCGCGATGACCGCGACCTCGCGCGCGACGCCGTGGCGCGCGCCCTCGACGATCATGCGGGCCTGGCGCGGGTCGATCGGCAGCCGGGAGAGCTGGCGGCCGATGTCCGTCAGCACGGTCCGCCCGTCGCGCGTGCTGATCGCGCCCAGCTCGGACAGCAGCTGCACGCCGTCGCGGATCGCGCGCGTGTCCGGCGGCTCGACGAACGGGAAGCGCGCGACGTCCTCGGGGCTCGCCACGACGCCCACGGAGATCATCTGGAGCAGCACCGCCGCGAGCGAGGTGCGCAGGATCTCGGGCTCGGTGAAGGCGGGTCGCGCCTCGAAGTCGTCCTCCGCGTACAGGCGGATCGCGATGCCGTCCGCGAGGCGGCCCGCGCGGCCCGAGCGCTGGCGCGCGCTGGCCTGCGAGATCGGCTCGATGGGAAGGCGCTGGACCTTGGTGGCCTTGGAGTAGCGCGAGATGCGCGCGGTGCCCGGGTCGACGACGTAGTGGATGCCGGGCACGGTGAGCGAGGTCTCGGCGACGTTCGTGGCGAGCACGATGCGGCGGGCCGAGTGCCGCTCGAAGACCCGGTGCTGCTCCGCGGCGGACAGGCGGCTGTAGAGCGGCAGGATCTCGACCCGGCGCGGGTGGCGCGGGTCCCTGGCGCGGTCGCCCAGGTGCGCCTCGAGGCCGTCGGCCGCGTCGCGGATCTCGCGCTCGCCGGAGAGGAACACGAGGATGTCGCCGTCGCCCCAGGTCATGAGCTCGTCGCACGCCTCGACGATGCCGGTGACGAGGTCCTTCTCCTCGCCCTTGGCCTCGCCCTCGAGCGGGCGGTAGAGGATCTCGACGGGGTAGGTGCGGCCGGTGACCTCGACGACGGGCGCCATGCGCGGGTCGTGCTCGCGCTCGTCGGCGACCGCCGCATCGTCCACGTGCGCGGGCTGGGGGAGCGGGCCCCCGGCGGCGAAGTGGCGCGCGAACCGCTCGGAGTCGATGGTCGCGGAGGTGATGACGATCTTGAGGTCGGGGCGGCGCGGCAGCAGGTTGGTGAGGTAGCCGAGCAGGAAGTCGATGTTGAGGCTGCGCTCGTGGGCCTCGTCGATGATGAGCGTATCGTACGCGAGCAGGTCGGGGTCGCGCTGGATCTGGGCGAGCAGGATGCCGTCCGTCATCACCTTGACGAGCGTGGAGTCGGAGCTCTGGTCCGTGAACCGCACCTGGTAGCCGACGATCCCGCCCAGCTCGGTGCCGATCTCCTCCGCGATGCGCTCGGCGACCGAGCGCGCGGCGATGCGGCGCGGCTGCGTGTGGCCGATCTGGCCAGCGCGGCCGCGGCCCAGCTCGAGGCAGATCTTGGGCAGCTGCGTCGTCTTGCCCGAGCCGGTCTCGCCCGCGACGATCACCACCTGGTGGTCGCGGATCGCGGCGGCGATCTCCTCGCGGCGCGCGGAGACGGGCAGCTCCGCGGGGTAGGCGATCGCGGGCACCTCGACCGCGGCACGCCGGGCGGCGGCCGCCTCGAGGGCGCGCCGGCTCACCCGGGGGCGGCGCTCCTGCGGCGCGCGCGCATCGTCCCTGCGCTGTCCGCCCCGCCCGCGCCGGGGGTTGCGCCTGGCCCTGGTGTCCTCGCTCACCCGGACATTCTCCCAACTCGCGCCGACACTCCCGACCGGCCGCCGCATCGTCCCCTCGCTGTCGGCCGGGCCTCCTAGAATCATCCCCATGCCCGGCAAGGATTTCGTCCACCTCCACGTCCACACCGAGTACTCGATGCTGGATGGAGCGGCGAAGATCGGGGACCTCTTCAGCGAGGCCGAGCGCCTCGGCCAGCGGGCGATCGCCACCACCGACCACGGCTACCTCTTCGGCGCCTACGAGTTCTGGAACAAGGCGCAGTCCACGGGCGTCAAGCCGATCATCGGCCTCGAGGCGTACCTCACGCCCGGCACGGCCCGCGGCGACCGCACGCGCGTGCGCTGGGGCGAGCGCGGCCAGGAGCAGGACGACGTCAGCTCGGGCGGCGCGTACACGCACGCGACGATGTGGGCGCGCGACACCGCCGGCATGCACAACCTGTTCCGCCTCGCGTCCTACGCGTCGCTCGAGGGGCACTTCTACAAGGCGCGCATGGACCGCGACCTCCTGCAGCGCTTCTCCAAGGGCATCATCGCGACCACCGGCTGCCCGTCGGGCGAGGTGCAGACCCGCCTGCGCCTGGGCCAGTACGACGAGGCGCTCAAGGCCGCCGCGGAGTTCCAGGACATCTTCGGCAAGGACGCGTACTACGTCGAGCTCATGGACCACGGCCTCGACATCGAGAAGCGCGTGTTCGAGGACCTGCTGCGGATCTCGAAGGCGATCGGCGCGCCGCTGGTCGCCACCAACGACCTCCACTACACGCGCAAGGAGGACGCGAAGGCGCACGAGGCGCTCCTGTGCGTGCAGTCGGGCTCGACGCTCAACGAGCCCACCTACGACCAGGGCGGCAAGCGCTTCGCGTTCTCCGGCGACGGCTACTACGTGAAGTCGTCCGAGGAGATGTGGGACCTCTGGGGCGACTACCCGGAGGCGCTCACCAACACCCTCGCGATCGCCGAGCAGTGCGAGGTCGAGTTCAACACCAAGGCCGACTACATGCCGGTCTTCGACTGCCCGCCGGGCGAGGACGAGCACTCGTGGTTCGTCAAGGAGGTCCAGAAGGGCCTGCACGAGCGCTTCGGCCCCGAGATCCCGGCGCACGTGCAGGAGCGCGCGAACTTCGAGATCGAGGTCATCGCGGGCAAGGGCTACCCGGGCTACTTCCTCGTCGTCGCGGACTTCATCCAGTGGGCCAAGGACAACGGCATCCGCGTGGGACCGGGCCGCGGCTCGGGTGCGGGCTCGATGGCCGCGTACGCGATGAAGATCACCGACATCGACCCGATCGTCCACCAGCTCTACTTCGAGCGCTTCCTCAACCCGGAGCGCGAGTCCAAGCCCGACTTCGACATCGACTTCGACGAGCGCAGGCGCGGCGAGGTCATCCAGTACGTCACGGACAAGTACGGCCAGGAACGCGTCTCGATGATCGTGACGTACGGCACCATCAAGGCCAAGCAGGCGCTCAAGGACTCGACCCGCGTGCTGGGCAAGCCGTTCTCGCTGGGCGAGCAGCTCACCAAGGCCTACCCCGAGGCCATCATGGGCAAGGACATGCCCCTCATCGGCGTCACCGACACCGCGCACGCGCGCCACCACGAGGGCCAGGACTTCCGGGCGCTGCTCGAGCAGGACCCCGAGGCGCAGCAGGTGTTCGAGCTCGCGCAGGGCCTCGAGGGCCTCAAGCGCCAGTGGGGCGTGCACGCGGCCGGCGTCATCATGTCGTCGGACCCGCTCATCGACATCATCCCGATCATGCGCCGCGAGCAGGACGGCGCGGTCATCACGCAGTTCGACTACCCGACGTGCGAGACGCTCGGCCTGGTCAAGATGGACTTCCTGGGCCTGCGCAACCTCACGATCCTCGACGATGCGCTCGAGAACATCGTGGACAACGGCAAGGAGCCGCTGGTCCTCGAGGACCTGCCGCTCGCCGACGACGGCACGTTCGACCTGCTCGCGCGAGGCGACACCCTGGGCGTGTTCCAGCTCGACGGCAACGCGATGCGCCAGCTGCTGCGCCAGATGCGGCCCGACAGCTTCGAGGACATCTCCGCAGTGCTGGCCCTCTACCGGCCCGGCCCGATGGGCATGAACTCGCACACGAACTACGCGGAGCGCAAGAACGGCCGCCAGGAGATCGTGCCCATCCACGCGGAGCTCGACGAGCCGCTCAAGGAGGTGCTGGGCATCACCTACGGCCTCATCGTGTACCAGGAGCAGGTGCAGCGCATCGCGCAGATCGTCGCCGGCTACACCCTGGGCGCGGCGGACCTGCTCCGCCGAGCGATGGGAAAGAAGAAGAAGGAGATCCTCGACAAGGAGTTCGAGCCCTTCAAGAACGGCGCGCTCGAGCGCGGCTTCTCCCTCGAGGCGATCAACGCGCTGTGGTCGACGATGCTCCCGTTCGCCGACTACGCGTTCAACAAGGCGCACACCGCGGCCTACGGCGTGCTCTCGTTCTGGACCGCGTACCTCAAGGCGCACTACCCGACGGAGTTCATGGCGGCGCTGCTCACCTCGGTGGGCACCGACAAGGACAAGTCCGCGCTCTACCTCGCGGAGTGCCGCCGCATGGGCATCACGGTGCTGCCGCCGGACGTCAACGAGTCCAAGGCGACCTTCGCCGCGGTCGGCGGCGACGTGCGCTTCGGCCTCACGGCCGTGCGCAACGTAGGGTCGAACGTGGTCGCGGAGATCGTCAAGGCGCGCACCGAGAAGGGCGCGTTCACGTCGTTCGCGGACTTCCTCGACAAGGTGCCCGCGACCGTGTGCAACAAGCGCACCATCGACTCGCTCATCAAGGCGGGAGGCTTCGACTCGCTCGGCTACTCGCGCCGCGCGCTCAACGCGGTGCACGAGCAGGCGATCGACTCCGTCATCGGCGTGAAGCGCCAGGAGGCGACCGGCCAGTTCGACCTGTTCGCGGACGCCGGCGACCTGGGCGGCGGCGTCACGGTCGAGGTGCCCACGCTCGACGAGTGGGACAAGAAGACCAAGCTCAACCTCGAGCGCGACATGCTCGGCCTGTACGTGTCGGATCACCCGCTGTCGGGCCTCGACCACGTGATCCGCCAGGAGGCCACGCACCAGATCCTCAACGCCACGCCCGCGAACGGCGTGCAGGAGGGCTCGCAGATCACGTTCGCGGGACTGGTGACGCGCGTGGACCGGCGCATCGCGAAGTCGGGCAACCCGTACGCGATCGTCACGCTCGAGGACATGACGGGCGAGACCGAGGTGTCGTTCTTCTCGAAGACGTACGAGACCTACGCACGGGACCTCGCCGAGGACGCCGTCATCGCGATCAAGGTGCGCGGGCGCGAGCGCGGCGACGGCGGGCTTCAGTTCTCGGCGATCGACGTGCGCATCCCCAACCTCAACGTCACGGACAACTCGCCGGTCGCCATCACGGTGCCGGCGGCGCGCGTCACGCCGCCGCTGGTCGAGCAGGTCAAGGGCATCCTGCGCTCCCACCCCGGCTCGATCGAGGTGCGCATGGTGCTGACGGGGCCGGACAAGCCGCTCACCATGAGGCTCGGCGACGAGTTCCGGGTGGCGCGCTCGTCGGCGCTCTACGGCGACCTCAAGGCCGCGCTCGGTCCGAGCTGCCTGTCCGGGGTGTAGCCGGGGCGGGGCACGCCCCGCACCGGTGCCGCGTCCTCGCCGCGCCACGGGGAGCCGGGCGAGGCCCCCGGCGGACCCTCGACTCCTGCGGGGAAGTGGGCGACGCTGGTGCCATGACACCGATCGCCTGGCAGCGGCTCGAGGCCGCGGTCGTCGCCGTCGCCGCCTACGTCGCCGTCATCGTGCTCGGCTTCGCGTGGTGGTGGCCGCTCGTCCTGTTCCTCGCCTTCGACCTGTCCGCCGCGGGCTACGCGGCCGGCCCCCGTGCGGGCGCGGTGCTCTACAACGCCGCGCACAACTACGCAGTGCCGGCGGCGCTCGGCGCGGTCGCGCTCGTCGCGAACGTGCCCGCGCTCGGGCTGCTCGCGCTGTGCTGGGCGTTCCACGTCGCCGTCGACCGCGCGCTCGGCTACGGCCTCAAGCTCCCGGACCACTTCCAGCACACGCATCTGGGCTGGATCGGCGGCAGGCGCGCCGCCGCCCCGAATCCCGGGGAGGCCGCGTGACCGGTCCGGCCGTGACCGCATGCGTGTCGGCAGACGTGGAGCCGGTGACGTGACGCGGTGCCGCGGGCGCGCTCCGCACTAGACTCGACCCGTGCTTTCCAGGATCGATCTGCGCGACCAGGACCTCTCCGCCCGCGAGCTGCTCGACGTCGTGCCGCGCGCCGACGTCAACGTCGGCGACGCGCTCGCCGTCGTGGAGCCCATCATCGAGGACGTCCGCACCCGCGGCGAGGCCGCGCTGCGGGAGCTCGGCGAGCGCTTCGACCGCGTGGTCCCCGCGCACCTGAGGGTGCCCGCCGACGAGATCGCGCGCGCCCTCGAGACGCTCGACCCCGCCGTGCGCGACGGCCTCGAGGAGGCCATCGACCGCGTGGGTCGCTTCCACCGCGCCACCGTGCCGCCGCCGGTCGACGTCGAGCTCGCACCCGGAGCGACCGTGTCGCAGCGCTGGATCCCGGTGGGGCGCGTCGGGCTGTACGTGCCGGGCGGCCTCGCCGTCTACCCGAGCTCGGTCGTGATGAACGTGGTGACGGCGCAGGCGGCCGGCGTGCCGTCCATCGCGGTGACGAGCCCGCCGCAGCGCGAGTTCGGCGGCCTGCCGCACCCGACGATCCTGGCGGCCTGCGCCCTGCTCGGCGTCACCGAGGTGTACGCGGTGGGCGGCGCCCAGGCGATCGCGATGCTCGCGCACGGCGTCGAGGGCCTCTGCGACCCGGTCGACGTCATCACCGGACCCGGCAACGTCTACGTCGCCGCCGCCAAGCGCGCCGTCAACGGCCTGGTCGGCATCGACTCGGAGGCGGGCCCCACCGAGATCGCCGTGATCGCGGACCGCACCGCCAACGCGCGCTTCGTCGCGGCGGACCTGCTGAGCCAGGCGGAGCACGACCCCATGGCCGGCTCCGTGCTCATCACCGACTCGCCCGAGCTGGCCGAGGCCGTCGAGCGCGAGCTCGGCGAGCTCGCGGACGCGACGAAGCACCTCGCCCGCACCAAGGAGGCGCTCACGGGTCGCCAGAGCGCGGTCATCCTCACCTCGGGCATCGACCAGTCGGTCGCGGTCGCCGACGCGTACGGCGCCGAGCACCTCGAGATCCACACCGCGGACGCGCGCGAGGTCGCCGGCCGCATCCGGAACGCGGGCGCGATCTTCGTGGGCGAGCACTCTCCGGTGCCGCTCGGCGACTACCTCGCGGGCTCCAACCACGTGCTCCCCACGGGCGGCACGGCGCGCTTCGCTTCAGGCCTCGGGGTGACCGCGTTCCTCAAGGCCGTGTCGTTCATCGACTACTCCGCCGACGCGCTCGCGCAGGTGGGGGACAAGGTCGTCGCGCTCGCGGAGGCGGAGGACCTGCCGGCGCACGGCGCGGCCATCCAGGCGCGCCTCGAGGGCTGAGCGCCACCGCCTTCGCGCCGGCGACGCGCGACGATGCGCCTACCGCACCCCGAGCACGAAGGGATGCACCGCCTCGGCGCCCGCCTGGCGCAGCAGCCGTGACGCCACGGTGAGGGTCCAGCCGGAGTCGGTGGAGTCGTCCACGAGGAGCAGCCGCCGGCCCGCCACCCCCGCGACCCCCGCGTGCCCCTCGGTCGCGCGCCCCTCGCCGTCGAGCCCGCCCTCGAGCTCCAGCCCGAGCCGCCGCACCACTCCCGCGAGCCGGATGGCGGAGTTCACGTCGTGCCGCTCCGGCGCCTCGCGCCCCGGCACCGGGCCGACGGAGCCGACGAAGGGCACCTCCAGCCACCGCGCGAGACCCCGCGCCAGATGGTCGACCAGCACCGGCCGCGACACCGAGCGCACCGCGACGACGCCGTCGATCACCGTGTCCGACCCGCCCTCGACCCACAGCGCGTCCCAGTCGCGCAGCACCCGCACGGCGGCGGTGCGCAGCGGCACGGGCGTCTCGCCGTCCACGGGACGGCCGTCCTCGTCGCGCGACTCGAGGAGCTCGCGCAGCTGCACCGACCAGCCCAGCCCGTCGAGGCGCGCCACCGCACGCCCCGCCGACGCCTGCTGCTCCGCCGGGATGCGGCCGCGGAGGTCGAGCCCGAGCGCCGACAGTCCCGTGGGCCACTGCCTTCGCGCCACGATCTCGACGCCCACGCGGTCGAGCCCCGACTGCGCGGCGGCCACGGCCTCGGACGTCGGCGCCTCGGGCAGCTCGACGCCGCCGCACGCGTCGCATCGTCCGCACGCCCAGCCGTCCTCGAGCTCGGGGTCGTCGAGCACGCGGCGCAGGAACGCCATGCGGCACGCGTCCTCGCGCTGGTAGGCAAGCATCGTCGCCTCCTCGGACCGTCGCGCCGCGGCGACCCGCGCGTAGCGCTCCGCGTCGTACGCCCACGGCTCGCCGGTCGCGATCCAGCCGCCCTGCACGCGCCGCACGGCGCCGTCGACGTCGAGCACCTTGAGCATCGACTCGAGGCGCGAGCGCCGCAGGTCCACCCGCGCCTCGAGCGCGGGGACGGAGGTCGCCGCGTCGGGGGAGAGGGCGGCGAGCGTGGCACGCACGGTCTCCTCAGGCGGGAAGGCCTGCGAGCCGAACCACTCCCAGATCGCGCGGTCCTCCCGTCCCGGCAGCAGCACGACCACCGCGCGCGAGACGCCGCGGCCCGCGCGGCCCACCTGCTGGTAGTACGCGATGGGCGAGGACGGCGCCCCCAGGTGCACGACGAACGCGAGGTCCGGCTTGTCGAAGCCCATGCCCAGCGCGGACGTCGCGACGAGCGCCTTGACCCGGTTGTCCTTGAGGTCGCCCTCGAGCCGCTCGCGCTCCGCCGGGTCGGTCTGCCCCGTGTACGCGGCGACCTCGAGGCCGGCCGCGCGCAGCTGCGACGCGACCTCCTCCGCCGCCGACACCGTGAGGCAGTAGACGATCCCCGAGCCGTCCATCCCGCCGAGCGACTGCGCGAGCCACGCGACGCGCGCGGCCGGGTCCGGCAGGTCCAGCACCGCGAGGTGCAGCGACTCGCGGTCGAGCGGGCCGCGCAGCACGAGCACCTCGGCGGCCGCGTCGGAGCCCGTCACCCCGAGCTGCTCGGCGACGTCCGCCGTGACGCGCGCGTTGGCGGTCGCGGTGGTCGCGAGCACGGGGATGCCGGCGGGCAGGTCGGCGAGGAGGGTCCGGATGCGCCGGTAGTCGGGCCGGAAGTCGTGTCCCCAGTCCGAGATGCAGTGCGCCTCGTCGATGACGACGAGCCCGGCGTCGGCCGCCAGCCGGGGCAGCACCTCGTCGCGGAAGGCGGGGTTGTTGAGCCGCTCGGGCGAGCACAGCAGCACGTCGACCTCGCCGCGCGCGATCGCCGCGTGGATGTCGTCCCACTCGGTGACGTTCGCGGAGTTCACGGTCGCCGCGCGGATCCCCGCCCGCCCGGCCGCGGCGATCTGGTCGCGCATGAGCGCGAGCAGCGGCGACACGATGACGGTCGGGCCCGCGCCGCGGTCGCGCAGCAGTCGGGTCGCCACGAAGTAGACAGCGGACTTGCCCCAGCCGGTGCGCTGCACCACCAGCGCGCGCTCGTGGCGCGACACCAGCGCGTCGATCGCGGTCCACTGGTCCTCGCGCAGCGCGACGTCGTCGCGCCCCACCAGGGCGCGGAGCGCGGCCTCGGCGTCTTCGCGGAGGGACGATGCGGTGGTGACGGGGGACGGGGACGAGACCATCCCCCGATGGTAGGGCGGGACACCGACAGCATCCGCGCATCGTCCACCGCCGCACCCCGCCCGGCCTGTCGTCGGCACCCGCCGCCAGCCCCCAGAGGCATCACCGCGACCGATGCCGCGCATCCGCGCCACGCGCGCCGCCGCGCACCACCGACCGTCAAAGTTCGGCTAACCTAACTTTCCAACGGCAGGCGGTCCAGGACCGCCCGGCCCGGCAGCACGGCAGGACCGCAGCACGGCAGCACAGAAGCACGGCAGGACCGCAGGACAGCAGGAGAGGGAGACACCGGTGTCGAACACGCTCGTCGAGCGCAACCGCGAGGAGGCCGAGCGCACGCACGGCCCGATCCGCCGCATCGTCACGCTGGTCGGCCCGGCCTTCGTCGCGGCGGTCGCGTACGTCGACCCCGGCAACGTCGCCGCCAACCTCACCGCGGGCGCCGACTACGGCTACCTGCTCGTGTGGGTGCTCGTCGTGTCGAACCTCATGGCCGTGCTCATCCAGTACACCTCCGCGAAGCTCGGCCTCGTCACGGGGCACTCGATGCCCGAGATGCTGCGGGGACGCCTGGGCCGCCGCGGCCGCCTCGCGTACTGGGGCCAGGCGGAGATCGTCGCCGCGATGACCGACCTCGCCGAGGTCATCGGCGGCGCGCTCGCGCTGTACCTGCTGTTCGACCTGCCTCTGGTGATCGGCGGCCTCATCGTCGGCCTGGTCTCGCTCGCGCTCCTCGCGGTGCAGTCCCGCCACGGCCAGCGCCAGTTCGAGCTCGTCATCATGTTCCTGCTCGCGATCATCGCGATCGGCTTCATGGCGGGCCTCGTCATCTCCGAGACGGACTGGGCGGGCGCGGCCGGCGGCCTGGTCCCGCGCTTCGACGGCCCCGGCACGGTGCTGCTCGCGGCCTCGATGCTCGGCGCGACCGTGATGCCGCACGTCATCTACCTCCACAGCTCGCTGTCGCGCGACCGCCACGGCGTCGGCCACGACCGGCCGCGTCTCAAGCGCCTGCTCCACGCCACCAAGTGGGACGTGGCGATCTCGCTCGTCATCGCGGGCTCGGTCAACATCGGCATGCTGCTGCTCGCCGCGGGCAGCCTGCGCGGGGTCGCGGGCACCGACTCGATCGAGGGCGCCCACGCCGCCATCGAGTCCGCGCTCGGCCCGATCGTCGCGGGCGCCTTCGCGGTCGGCCTGCTGGCCTCGGGCCTCGCCTCGACCTCGGTCGGCTGCTACGCGGGCGCCGCGATCATGGGCGGGCTGCTGCACCGCCGCATCCCCGTGTGGCTGCGCCGCTCGATCACGCTCATCCCGGCGCTCGTGCTGCTGGGGGCGGGCGCGAACCCCACGTGGGCGCTCGTCATCTCGCAGGTGGTGCTGAGCCTCGGCATCCCGTTCGCGGTCATCCCGCTCGTGCGGCTCACCTCGGATCGCGAGGTGATGGGTGAGCACGTCAACTCGCGCACCACGCAGGTGGTCGCGTGGACCATCGTCGCGCTCATCGTCGCGCTCAACGCCGCGCTCATCGTGCTCACGTTCGCCGGCCAGGTGTAGGCCTCCCCGCATCGTCCCCTGCGCAGGGACGATGCGGCGCTCGGGCGCCGCGCGGACGCTCACTAGAATCGCCTCATGACCTTGCCGATCCGCCCCGACCTGGCCGGGCTCGAGCCGTACGGCGCGCCCCAGCTCGAGGTCGCCGCGCGCCTCAACGTCAACGAGAACCCCTACGCCCCGCCGAACTCGGTGGTCGACGCCATCGCGACCGCGGTGCGCAAGGCGGCCGAGGGCCTCAACCGCTACCCGGACCGCGACTTCCTGTCGCTCCGCCAGGACCTCGCGACGTACCTCGCGGCCGAGAGCCACGTCGACTTCCTCGAGGCGCGCAACATCTGGGCCGCGAACGGCTCGAACGAGGTCATGCTCCACCTCCACCAGGCCTTCGGCGGCCCGGGTCGCACGGTGCTGAGCTTCGCGCCCACCTACTCGATGTACCCCGAGTACGCGCGCGACACCCTCACCGAGTACGTCACCTTCCCGCGCAGCGACGACTTCACGCTCGACGTCGACGCGGCCGCCGCCGCGATCCGCGAGGTGCAGCCGGTCATGGTGATCGTCGCGAGCCCCAACAACCCCACCGGCACCGCGCTGCCGCTCGCGCACGTCGAGGCGCTGATGGCGGCCGCGAACGACGTCGAGGGCGGCTGCGTCGTGGTCGTGGACGAGGCGTACGCCGAGTTCCGCCGCCGGGGCGTGCCGAGCGCGGCCTCGCTCATCCCCGAGCACCCCAACCTCGCGGTGAGCCGCACGATGTCGAAGGCCTTCGCGCTCGCGGGCGGCCGCCTCGGCTATCTGGCCGCGCACGAGGAGCTCATCGACGTGCTCCGCGTGGTGCGCCTGCCGTACCACCTCAGCGCCGTCACCCAGGCGACGGCCTGCGCGGCGCTCGCGCACCACCGCGAGCTCCAGGCGCAGGTCGACGAGATCCGCGCGGAGCGCGACGAGACCGTCGCGTGGCTGCGGGCGCAGGGCTACACGGTCGCGGACACGGACGCGAACTTCGCGCTGTTCGGCCCGTTCGAGGATCGTGAGAGGGTATTCCAGGGCCTGCTCGCGCGCGGGGTCCTCATCCGCGTCACCGGCCCCGAGGGTTGGCTGCGCGTGTCGATCGGCACGCCGCAGGAGATGGCGCTGTTCCGCAGCGCGCTGCTGGAGGTCACTGCATGAGCCGCACCGGTCGCATCGAGCGCACCACGAGCGAGTCGTCCGTCCTGGTCGAGCTGGACCTCGACGGGTCCGGCCGCACCGAGATCAGCACGGGCGTGCCGTTCTACGACCACATGCTCACCGCGCTCGGCAAGCACTCCCTCATGGACCTCACGGTCCGCGCCACGGGCGATGTCCACATCGACTCGCACCACACCGTCGAGGACGTCGCGATCTGCATCGGCGAGGCCCTCAAGCAGGCGCTCGGCGACAAGGCCGGTATCTCGCGCTTCGGCGACGCGCTCGTGCCGCTGGACGAGGCGCTCGCACAGTGCGTCGTCGACGTGTCCGGGCGCCCGTACTTCGTCCACGTGGGCGAGCCGGTCGGCCAGGCCACGCACCTCATCGGCGGCAACTTCGCGGGCTCGCTCACGGGCCACGCGCTCGAGTCGATCGCGCACCACGCGGGCATCTGCGTGCACATGCGCGTGCTCGCGGGCCGCGACCCGCACCACATCGTCGAGGCCCAGTTCAAGGCGCTCGCCCGCGCGCTGCGCTTCGCCGTCGAGAAGGACGAGCGCGTCACCGGCATCCCCTCGACCAAGGGAGCCCTGTGAGCGACGTCGCGATCATCCTCACCCCGATCCCGCGTCCCCGCTTCCTCACCGCGCTGTGCGCGGTGAACAAGATCGGCGGCCACGTGCTCGAGACGAGCGGCGGACCGATCGCGATCCTGGACGATGCGTCGCCCGAGTCCGCGGAGAAGGCCGCCCGGACGGTGTCCGCCTTCATCAAGGGACCCGAGTTCATGCTCGCGGAGAGCCGCGAGGGCAACGTCCGCGTGCAGGTGTGGAAGGCCGGCGCGGTCGACCGCGAGGTCCCCGCGGGCCTCGCGCTCGCGGACTCGCCCGGCGTGGTGACCTCGCTGCTCACGCGCGCCTCCACCTTCGAGGAGATCGCGGAGACGCACGAGGACAAGGTCCACAGCACGGATGTCGGCCGCATCAAGGCCTACCGCGAGCTCATCAAGGAGACGAACGCGCTGCGGAAGAAGATGGGCGCATGACCCAGCCCCTCGTCTGCGTCTTCGACTACGGCTTCGGCAACGTCCGCTCCGCCACCCGCGCCCTCGAGCACGTGGGCGCGCGCGTCGAGCTCACCTCGGACCGCGTGGTCGCGGAGCACGCGCACGGCCTCGTCGTCCCCGGCGTGGGCGCCTTCGAGGCCGTCATGACCGGCCTCAAGGAGGCGCGCGGCGACCAGATCGTGGGACGGCGCCTGTCCGGCGGCCGGCCCGTGCTCGGCATCTGCGTCGGCATGCAGGTGATGTTCGAGCGCGGCGTCGAGCACGGCACCGAGTCCGAGGGCCTCGACCAGTGGCCCGGCACCGTCGAGCTGCTTCAGACCTCCGTGGTGCCCAACATGGGCTGGGCGACCGTCGAGCCTCCCGAGGGATCCACGCTGTTCAACGGCGTCGAGGACGAGCGCTTCTACTTCGTGCACTCGTACGGCGCGCGCGCGTTCCCGCTCGGCACCACCGAGGACACGGGCCGCTTCGCGGCGCCGCTCGTCACGTGGTCGACCGCCGGGCGCGAGGGCGACGAGGACCGCTTCGTCGCCGCCGTCGAGAACGGCCCGCTCATGGCGACCCAGTTCCACCCGGAGAAGTCGGGCGAGGCCGGCCTCCAGCTGCTGCGCAACTGGGTTGAGACGCTGTAATCCCCGGTACCCTCGCATCGTCCACCCCTCCCGAGAGGAAGCCATGACCGAGACCCCCCGCCTCGAGCTCCTGCCCGCCGTCGACGTCGCGGACGGCCAGGCCGTCCGCCTCACGCAGGGCGAGGCCGGCTCCGAGACCAGCTACGGCGACCCGCTGTCCGCTGCGCAGGACTGGGTGAACGGCGGCGCCGAGTGGATCCATCTGGTCGACCTCGACGCGGCCTTCGGGCGCGGCTCCAACGCCGAGCTGCTCGCGAGCGTGGTCAAGGCGGTCGACGTCAAGGTCGAGATGAGCGGCGGCATCCGCGATGACGAGTCGCTCGAGCGCGCCCTCGCGACCGGCTGCGCGCGCGTCAACCTCGGCACCGCCGCCCTCGAGAACCCCGAGTGGACGGCCCGCGCGATCGACGCGTACGGCGACCGCATCGCGGTGGGCCTCGACGTGCGCGGCACCACGCTGGCCGGCCGCGGCTGGACCCGCGAGGGCGGCGACCTGTGGGAGGTGCTCGCGCGCCTCGACGCCGCCGGCTGCGCCCGCTACGTCGTCACGGATGTCAAGAAGGACGGCATGCTGTCCGGCCCGAACCTCGAGCTCCTCCAGCAGGTGTGCGAGGCCACCGACGCGCCGGTGGTCGCGAGCGGAGGCATCAGCTCGCTCGACGACATCGCCGCCCTGCGCACCCTCACGGGCGCCGGCATCGAGGGCGCGATCGTGGGCAAGGCGCTCTACAACGGCAACTTCACGCTCCCGCAGGCGCTCGACGTCGCGGGCCGCCCGTAGCGGCCGCCGCCGCAGCGCCCGCCGCACCCGGCGGCTCGCGCCTCGCAGGCCGAGCCTCGATACGGTGGAGGTGTCGAGAGGGGCGACGATGCGCGGGCGGGGGATGGCCGTGGCGGCGATGGCGATCGCGGTGCTGGCCGGGTGCAGCGCGGCCGATGACGCCGGCGGCGGCCCGTCGGGCGGCGCGACCGCGACGCCGACGTGCCCCGACACGATCACGCCCGAGGCCGGCACACCCGAGGCGGCGGCGTCCGCCCCCGACATCGGCCCGTTCGACGCCGCGTGGCTGTGCGTCTACGCCCTGGGCGAGGAGTGGACGCTGGCCGAGGGGCCCGCGCCCATCGAGGACCTCGACGGGGTCCGCGAGATCGTCGACGCGCTCGAGCCCGCAGACCTCACCCGACCCTGCACCCTCGAGCTCGGGCCCACCTACCTGCTCACGCTCGCCGACGGCGAGGACCTCACCCGCATCGTCGTCGACGCGTACGGGTGCCGCTGGGCGCGCGTCGAGGGCGAGCCGGGGCTGCTGTCGACCCCGGACGGCGTCATCGGCGATCTCGACACGCTCGCGGGTCTCTGAACGGTCGGCGCCTGCCTCTAGGCTGGGACCCATGAGCGACGACGAGCCCCGCAAGGAGATCCCGGAGTCGATCTTCTCGGACGACGACGGCAGCGCCGACGCGCGCCTCGCCCAGGCCCTCATCCGCTTCTCGCACGGCAAGACGCCGCTCGCCGACGTCGTGGACGCGCTCGCCTACGCGCGCGTGCTCATCCCCGTGATGGCGTCGGGGGAGAAGCGCGTCGTCGGCAAGCACGGGCTCGAGCAGGACGAGGTCGCCTCGACCGGCGTCGTCGCGGTCGAGATGCCCGACGGCCGCACCGCGCTGCCCGTGTTCACGGACGTCGACGCCGTCAAGGCGTGGAGCGAGCGCGCCCGCCCCATCCCCGCGGAGGGCCCGCGCGCGGCGCTCGCCGCGGTCGCGGAGGGCTGGAGCGCGCTCGTGCTCAACCCCGGCATGGAGACCGTGCTCATCCCGCGCCCCGCGGTGTGGGCGCTCGGGCAGGGCGAGCCGTGGCGCCCCGCGGTCGTCGACGGCGAGGTCGCGGACGACATCCGTGCGGCCGTCGCCGAGGCCGTCGCGCTGGACGATGCGCTGCGCGGCGTCGACGCGGTCGCGGGCCGCGGCGCCGAGGTCGCGATCGTCCTGCGGCTGGTCGCGGGCCTCACGCAGCCCGAGGTGAACGCGGTCGTCGAGCGCGTCCAGCACGACCTCGCGCGCTCCAACGTGGTCGCGCAGCGCGTCGACAGCGTCGAGCTGCGTCTCGCGCAGGCGTAGCCCCACCCGTCCGGGCGTTCAGCAGGACGCGTCGACCTCGGTGCGCTCCGCATCGTCCGCGAGGAAGGCCTCGAGGCGCGGGAGGGTGACGGCGCCGGCGTACTTCTCTCCGTCCGACGAGAAGACGACGCCCACCACGTCGCCGGCCGCGTCGGTCACCGGCGAGCCCGAGTTGCCCTCGCGCGCGAGCAGCCGCAGGTAGTAGATCTCGGCGCCCGTGGGGTCGAGGTCGTTCACGCGAAGGTCGACGTAGGGCCCGGTCACGGATGCGAGCGGCCCGCCGAGCGCGTAGCCGCTGACCGTGAGGTCGTCGCCGATCGCGGGCTCCTCCTCGCCGATCGTCGCGGCCTCGGGGAACGTGCCGTCGATCGTGATGAGCGCGAGGTCGTCCTCGGTCGAGTACTCCGCTGACGCGACGCGGTACTCGCGCCCCTGGTAGTCGGTCAGCTGGATGAGCGTCGTGTCGCGCACGACGTGCCTGTTGGTGACCGCGTGGGTCTCGTCGAGCATCCACGCGGTGCCGTTGCGGTACGCGTCGCAACTGATGGCCCACACGCGCAGCGCGATGCGCTCGGAGTCGGTGAAGCCGTCGGCGGACGATGCGGTGGCCGTGGCCTCGACCGGCGTCGGGGTGGCGTAGGGCGGGGGAGCGAGCGGCGCGCACGCGGCGAGCGCGACTCCTGCGGCGACGGCGAGGGCCGCGACGCCGAGGCGGCGCCGCTCAGCCATGCTTCTCCCGGAAGTCGCGGTAGGCGGCGGACACCTCGTCGCAGAAGTCGATGATCGACCGCTCGGACTCGTCGATGCTCGACTCCACGTAGAGCTCGGAGTTGCGGAGCACGTCGAAGTGCTCCTGCTGGGCCTCGATGCACGTGTCGTAGGCGTCGGCGATGTCCTCGAGCTCCTCGACGAGCTCCGTGCCCTGGGCGCCCTGGTTGACCGCCGACGAGTACTCCTTCTTGAGCGTCTCGAGCTGCGCCTCGGTCTGCTCTAGCTCGGCGATGCGCGCGTTCTGGTCCGAGATCTCGTCGGTGAGCGACTCGACGTGGTCCCGGAGGTCGGCGTTCTGTCCCTCCCAGGCGGACCGGGCGGAGGCGAGCAGCGCGAGCGGCACGGCGAGCGCGACCACCGCGACCAGGCTCAGCGCGAGGCCGATCGCGAGGCCCCGGCGGCGGGCGGGGGCAGGGGCGGCCGTGGACTCGGGATCCGGGGTGAGGGTGGCGTCGGAGGCGGTGTCGGGCATGGGTCCGGGCGCGGGCGTCTCACCCTCCGCCGACACACCGTCGGGCGCTGGCTCGGGTCCGGCCGACGGTGCGGGACCGGGCGAGCGCTCGTCCGCGGGCTCCGGCGACCACCCGTCCCCGCGAGGATCCCGCTCGGTCACGTCGATCCCAGGCTCGAGGACGTGCAGGTCGACTCGGGCACGAACAGCGAGGCCTCGCTCAGGAGCGTGTTGAGCGTGGAGATCGGCACGATGAAGCTCTGGTTCGAGAAGTTCTTCGCGTAGATGACGCCGACGACCCGGCCGCCCTCGTCGAGCACCGGCGATCCGGACGAGCCCTGCTCGACCTTCGCGCTCGTGGCGAGGACGGTGCCGACCGCGCCGCCGAGCGGGTCCGTCGTCGCGCCGAGCACCACGCCGGCGGAGGTGGTGAGGCGGCCGCCGTTCGGGTACCCGACCACGGTGATGACGTCGCCCTCCGCGGGGTCCTCCTCGGCGCGCTCGGCGTACGAGGAGCCCAGCGACTCCTCGGTCGTGATGATCGCGATGTCCGCGACGGTGGTGCTCGAGGCGGCGGTCGCCGCGATCGAGCGACCGTCGTACGTCGTCAGCGTGATGCGCTTGGCGTCCGCGACGACGTGACGGTTGGTGACGAGCGTGTGGTCGTCGAGCGCGAAGCCGGTGCCGGTTGCGATGAACCCGCAGCCGACGTTGCGCACGCGCACGGTCATGCGCTGCGCCGCCGAGAAGCCGTCGGGGGAGAGCGCGACCGCGACCTCGCCGGGCGAGGTGGAGGGCTCGGGCACGAAGTCGTCGGGCATCGCGCCGGGCGCCTGGGGCAGCGCGGCGCAGCCGGTGAGCGCGAGGGCGCCGGCGAGGGAGAGGGCCGCGATCCGGGTGCGGATCACGGAGCCACCGACTGCTGGAACTCGAGGTTGGCGTCGGCGGCGGCCTGGCACAGCTCGTCGACGCTCTGCTCGAAGCTGCGCAGCTCCTTGGGCTTGAGGTCGTCGGGGTTGGCGAGGTACTCGGCGAGCTGCTCGTGGCCCTGGATGCAGCGGCCGAGCGAGTTCGCCACCGACGTCGCGTCCGTGATGATCTCCTGCAGGCCGGCGATCTGCTCCTGCGCGTACGCCGCATCGTCGCCCCACTGCGCGTTCTCCGCCTGGAGGCGGCTCACGGTGTCCTTCGAGGCGGCGAGCTGGTCCGAGACGAGGGCGAGCTGCTCCTGCGTGGTGGTGAGGGTGTCGCGCTCGGTCGCGAGGTCGGAGCCGAGCCCGTAGCTGAACTCGGTGATCTCGACCACGCGCTCCTCCCAGGCCTCGGACACGCGCCACAGGTACGCGATGAGCGCCGAGGCGGTGAGGAGCAGCACGCTGAGGAGGGCGACGGTGACGAGGAGCCCGACCGGGCGGGGACGATGCGCGTAGGCCGCCTCGGCCTCGGCCTCGGCGTCGGTCTCGTCGTCCTCGTCGGCGACCACGGGGTCGGCGTCGTCGTCCTCGCCGAAGCGGTGCGCGTCGTCGAAGCCCGGCTCCTGATCGGGGACCGTGAGGCCGATGTCGTCGTGACGGAGCGGCGCGCCCACGACCGGGATCTCGTCGGTGTCGACGTGGTCGGTCGGGTCGGAGGCGTCCTGGCGCTCGTCGTTCACGGGGAGGAAGGGGAGGCGGGGCCGGTCGAGGCCCTCGGGAGGGCTCGCCGACGTAGCGAGGTCGCCCCTCGCGACGCCTCGACGGCTGTCCTCCCCAGTCGTCACTACGTGACCGCCCCCGTGTACTTCTCGCCGGGCCCGTCTCCAGGCCTGTCCGGGACCACCGAGGCCTCCCGGAATGCCAACTGTACGCTCCGCAGCCCGTCTCGCAGGACGCGCGCGTGAGTGTCACCCAAGTCCGGGGCGGCGGCGGTGACGAGTCCCGCAAGCGCGTTGATGATCGTCCGCGCCTCGTCGAGGTCCTTGAGGTCCTCGCCTTCCTCCGCCAGTCCGCACCGGAGCGCGGCGGCACTCAGGAGATGAACGCTCACCGTCGTGATAAGTTCCACGGCGCCGACGTCCGCGATGTCGCGCGCCGCTTCCGCGAGGCCCGCATCGTCCCCCGCGGCGCCCGCCGCATCGTCCCCCGCGACGTGCCGGGGAAGACCCTCGGGGACGCCCTCGACGGATGCTTCTTGGCCCGTTGCGGCGGTCTCGCCGGGGTCGGATCCGGACGCACCGGGACCTGCTGCCTGGTCATTGCTGCTCATGCTTGCTATTCTGGTGCATCGACCGGTTGCGGCAGGTGTCGCAACACGCAAGTGGAGTCCACCTCCCACCCTAGGACCATGAGGACCAGGGTCTCGGTTCCGGCGGCCGCCGTATGGACGGGCCGTCGTTGCTGCGGTGGCCTCTGCTCGTGTTCGGGCAGGGGCCTTTTCCCGTTTCTGGGGCGGGTGCCGGCCGGGAGGTCGCACAGGAAGCAACGGTAAGGAGCCGCTATCAACGAGCCGCGCATCAACGAGCGCATCCGTGTCCCCGAGGTCCGTCTGGTCGGTCCGAAGGGCGAGCAGGTCGGCATCGTCCGAATCGAGGATGCCCTCCGTCTGGCGCAGGACGCCGAGCTCGACCTGGTCGAGGTGGCGCCCAACTCGCGTCCTCCCGTCGTCAAGCTCATGGACTACGGAAAGTTCAAGTACGAGGCGGCGGTCAAGGCGCGTGAGGCCCGGCGCAACCAGGCCAACACCGAGATCAAGGAGATGCGCTTCCGCCTCAAGATCGACGACCACGACTACGAGACCAAGAAGGGTCACGTCGTCCGCTTCCTCAAGGGTGGCGACAAGGTCAAGGTCACGATCATGTTCCGCGGTCGTGAGCAGTCCCGTCCGGAGTTCGGTCGTCGTCTGCTGATGAAGCTCGCGGAGGAGGTCCAGGAGTTCGGCGTCGTGGAGAACGCGCCGAACCAGGAGGGCCGCAACATGTCGCTGGTCCTGGGTCCGCTGAAGAAGAAGGCGGAGGCCAAGGAGGAGCAGCGCAAGGTGCGTGAGGAGCGCAAGGCCGCCGAGGCGGCCGCGCGTGAGGAGCGCAAGGCGCCGCACAAGGGTGCCGAGGTGGCCGAGGAGTCGGCCGCCGAGTAGTCGTCGCGAGACGCATACAGGCTTCGGGCGCCAGCCGCCCGTGAAACGTGCTGGGCTCCACCGGGCCCGGCCAGACCTAGAAGGAGAGGCAGCAATGCCCAAGAACAAGACCCACTCGGGTGCCAAGAAGCGCTTCAAGCTCACCGGCACCGGCAAGGTGAAGCACGCCTCGGCGATGAACGTCCACAAGTTCGAGGAGAAGCACTCCTCGCGCAAGCGCCGCGTGGCCCAGGACCAGATCCTGTCGGACGCCGACTCGAAGAAGATCAAGAAGCTGCTGGGCAAGTAAGCCCCGCCCTCTCACACGTACCTTTAGGAGAACTGAAATGGCACGCGTCAAGCGGGCGGTCAACGCCCAGAAGAAGCGCCGGACGACCCTCGAGCGCGCTGCGGGTTACCGCGGCCAGCGCTCGCGCCTCTACCGCAAGGCGAAGGAGCAGGTCACCCACTCCCTCGTCTACTCGTACAACGACCGCCGCAAGCGCAAGGGCGACTTCCGCAAGCTGTGGATCCAGCGCATCAACGCTGCGGCCCGTGCGAACGGCATGACCTACAACCGCTTCATCCAGGGCCTCAAGGCCGCTGGCATCGAGGTGGACCGCCGCATGCTCGCCGAGCTCGCGGTGAACGACGAGGCCGCGTTCGCGACCCTCGTCGAGACGGCGAAGAAGGCCCTCCCGGCCGACGTCAACGCGCCCGCCGCGTAAGACGCCTCTCCAGGAAGGCACCCGCCGCATGACAGAACGCCCCGCCGGGCCTGCAGACCTCTCCGTCACGCTTTCGAATCCGAAGGCGGAACGGGTCAAGAGAGTCGCGGCCCTGGCGGGGCGTTCTGCGCGTTCGCGGGCGGGTGCCATCCTCGTCGAGGGCCCGCAGGGCGTGCGCGAGGCCGTGCGCTTCGCCGCCCCGCGGGTCCGCGACGTCTACCTCTCGCCCGACGCGTCGCTGCGCTACCCCGAGATCGCCGCGGAGGCGCTCGCCGCCGACCTCTACGTGCACCTCGGCACCGACGCGGTGCTCGACGCGATGAGCGCCGACGCGCAGGGCGTGGTGGCTGTGCTCGACTCGACCGGCACGTCGCTCGACGACGTGGTCGCCGCCGCGCCGAAGCTGGTCGCCGTGCTCTCGAACGTCCGCGACCCGGGCAACGCCGGCACCGTCATCCGGTGCGCCGACGCCGCGGGCGCGGATGCGGTCGTGCTCGCCGGCGAGTCGGTCGACCCCGGCAACCCCAAGGTGATCCGCTCGACCGCGGGCAGCCTCTTCCACCTGCCGGTGGCGCGTGCGCCGCTCGCGGAGGCCGTGGACGCGCTGCGTGCGGCGGGGCTCACGGTCCTGGCCGCGGACGGCTCGGGTGAGGACCTGCTGGGCGACCCGACCGCGGGCGCCGGCGCGGGCGGCTCGGAGTCGCTCGCGGGTCCCACCGCGTGGGTGTTCGGCAACGAGGCGTGGGGCCTGCGCCCCGACGAGCTCGAGCTCATGGACGCCGTGGTCCGCATCCCCATCCACGGCCACGCGGAGAGCCTCAACCTCGGCACGGCCGCCGCGGTGTGCCTCTACGCCTCGGCGACCGCGCAGCACGCGTAGGGTCTGGGCGACCGGCGACCGGCGACCGGCGACCGGCGACGGCGACCGGCGACGGCGACCGGCGACCTGCGACGGCGCAGTGTGCCTCGCGTCTCGACGCCCGGCATCCCGTCGAAGGGCGTTCCTGCGAGCAGCGACCGGCGACCGCGCATCGTGCATCGTGCCTAGCGTCCTGGCTGATGGCGACCACGCGACCACGCGACGCGACCAAGACCTGGCGCGCCCAGACCTGGCGAGCACAAGCTCAAGCATGTGACAACACCGGTGCGCCGACTCGCGCACCCCACCCCTAGAACAGCCCCGCGGGCGCGCCTCGGGTGGGTGCCGAGGCCTTCACCCCCTGGGCGGAGGAGGGTGAGATCGGCGGTGAGCTCCCCGTCGGCGGCGGTCGACCGGTGTCCGGCGGTACCGAGTCCACGCGGGCGCTGCCGCCGATCCGCGGCTCCCGCGACGGGTCCACCTCGGGAGGCGGGATGAACCACACCTGGCCGTCCCTCACCACGATTTCCCATCCCGTGGCGTGCAGCTGCACATGGCACGAGCGGCAGAGCAGCACCCCGTTGCTGAGGTCCGTGCGGCCGCCCTTGCTCCAGTCGAGGATGTGGTGGGCGTCGCACCAGGCCGGCGGGCGCCCGCGCCAGGCGCAGCCCCCGTCCCGGCGGGCGAGGGCGAGCTTCTGATAGCGCGTGAAGAGCCGCTCCCGTCGTCCCAGGTCGAGCGGCACCGACGGGCCGCCCATGACCGCCGGGATCACGCCCGCGTCCGCCAGCATCGCGCGGAGCGACTCGATGCTGAGGCGCGTCGACAGGTGCTCCGTATCGACCAGCCCCGAGCCTCGGCGCAGGTCCTCGAGGTCCACATGCACCACGACGGTGGTCTTCACGCCGGTGGTCATGGACGAGCAGTCGAGGCCGTGCTGGGCGAGGTCGGCGAGCGCATCGGCGCGGATCTGGCCGGCGGTGCGATGATCGTCGAGCTCGCGGTCGCGCCGGCGCTGGAACGAGTCCTTCACCTGGGCGTCGAGCCACGCCACGATGGGCAGCGCGGTCGCCGCGTCGAAGCGGCCCGTCAGCGTCACCATGCCGTCCGCGTCCTGGCGGACGAGCAGGTGGCGTGCCTCGCGTCGCCGCCGCTCGTCCTCGAGGAAGCGCTGGTGGTCGTAGGACTCCCGCTCGCGCTGACACGCGCGACGCAGGTCCGGGATGTCCAGCCGGAACGCCTTCTTCACCAGGCGCTCCTCGATCACGGCCGCCGCCGCATCGTCCATCCCCTCGAGGGTCTGGACGATGAGCGACGCCGCCTCCGGTCCGATGAGTCCCGCGCGCAGCGCCTCGCCGACGGGGGAGAGGGGCGCGTCGTCCAGGTCCTCGTCGTCGTCAGATCCCTCGCCCGAGCCCTCGTCGGGGTCGTCGGGCGACGGGTCGGGTGTGCCGTTCGGCTGCGGATCCGGATCCGGCCCAGGATCGGGATTGGGCTCGGGCGGCAGCATCGCGAGCCCCGCCTCGACGAGCCGCCGCGCCTCGGCGGGCGAGACGCCCGCGCGACTCCCGATCATGCGCTCCGCCGTCGAGAAGCCCTCCTGACGGGCCAGCCCGATCGCTCCTCCCGTGGAGCGCAGCGAGATCTCCGCCGCGAACGCTGCGTAGACGACCTTGGCCGCAGCCATCACCGCCGCGGCCGCCGCCTCCCCGTCGAGGAGAGCGTCTCGCGTCATCTCCCGCGGGTCCGCTCCGTCCAGCCCGCGTGCGCCCTCGACCGAGGTCTCGAGCCGGGCCGTGGAGATCGCCATGGGACAAGTCCACCACCAGGGTCAGACAATTCGGACGTTCTCCACAGGGCGGATGGTGGACAGTCGCGAGAGCCCCCGCGCGCCGGGGGAGAATGCCGGCCAGGCCACCCCCAAAGAGACACCCTGTGACGAAGACCACCCCTGGTTCCGCCCGGTGCGCACGGCGGAGAACGGACAATAGAGACATGTGGTTCGGGACCTTGAGGCTGCGGATGGCGCGCTCGCGCGGCGTCATCGTCGCCGTGGTCATCATCGCCACGGTCCTCATCGGCCAGATGGCCACCTCGATCCTCAACGCCGTGCTCGCGGACCGTGCCCTGCAGGCCGCGGCCGAGGACACGTACACGTACGTCGGCGACCTCATGTCGGAGCGCGTGGGCGACTTCGCCGGGTCGGCCCAGGACGTCGTCGAGGGCACCGCGTCGGAGCTCGTCCGCCGCGGCGGCGCCATGGACGAGGACGCCCTCGTCCGCGCGCTCGCCAGCCGCCTCGACCGCGAGCCCGCCGTCGGCACCATCTTCGTCGCGGACACCGAGGGCAACCTCATCGCCCTCGCCGGCGCCGACTCCGGCTACACGCGCCTCGACGTCGCGCCCGTCGCGGGCGGCGGCTCGGCCTTCGAGCGCATCGACCTCGACGAGAACCTCGACGAGACCGGCCGCGACGGCGGCTTCGTCGACTACACCGCCGAGACGCGCCCCTGGTACGAGGACGCGGTCGCCGCGGACGGCATCGTCTGGACGGACCCGTACATCTCCGTCCGCACCGGCGAGATCGTGGTCTCGCCCGCGATGACCGTGACGGTCGACGGCGAGCTCGCCGCGGTGGTCGGCGCGGACCTCGACCTTGACCGCCTGGGCGCGCTGCTCGAGAACATCCCCATCGGCGCCGACGCCCGCGCCTTCATCCTCACCGGCGACGGCACCATCGTCGCCGCCCCCACCGCCCGGCGCGACGAGCTCGAGGCCCTCCTCGACGAGACCCAGGGCCTGCCCGACGCCGGGGACTTCGGCCTCCCCACCGTCGCCCCGAGCACCCTCGACGACGAGGGCGACGCCATCCGCACGCGCGACGACACCGTCAGCCTCGAGCGCACCATGGACCCCGACACCGGCCTCGACTGGGTCCTCCACCTCGACGCCAGCGCCGCCGACCTCACCCCCTCGATCGACGACTTCAAGCGCGCCTCCTCCTGGGTGACCATCATCTCGATCGTCATGGTGATGGCCGCCGCCGCGGTCGCCCTGCGCCTGTGGCGCCCCATCCGCACCCTGCGCGTGCGCGCCGCCACCGACGCCCTCACCGGCCTCGCCAACCGCTACGAGTACACGCGCCGCCTGCGCGCGATCCTGCGCTCCGCCGAGCACACCGAGGACACCGTCCTCCTCATCGCGCTCGACCTCGACAACTTCAAGCAGGTCAACGACGACCACGGGCACGATGCGGGCGACGTGGTCCTCGCGGCCGTCGGCGACACGCTCCTCGAGTCCGTGCGCGTGCGCGACGTCGCGGCGCGGGTCGGCGGCGACGAGTTCGTCGTCGTCATGCGCCTGGGGGAGCGCGGCTCGCCCGTCGAACTCGCGCGCCGCCTCCGCGACGACGTCGCCACCGCGATCCACGAGTCCTTCGCCGGCGCATCCGGCGTCGGCGCCACCGCCGGCTTCGCGACCACGGGCGACGTCGGCTACGACGCCCACCACCTCCAGACCGCCGCCGACGAGGCGCTCGTCGCCGGCAAGCGCGTCCGCAAGGGCCGCACGTACGCGTACGGGCACGCGGCGGGCAGCGCATCGTCGCGGGACGATGCGGCGGCCGGGCGGGCGGACGATGCGTCGGCCCGGCAAGCGACCGGCGACGCGACCAGCGGGCCGGACCGGACCGAGGAAGGCGAGGGTGCCGAGGGGCGCCCGCATCAGGCTGATAGTCTCCCCGGGAACTGAGGGAGGACCCATGGAGAACACGCGCCGGCTCGACATCCCCGGAGCGCGCGGCAAGGTCGAGGTCGACGGTGTGCTGGGACTCCTCTACAAGGTCCGCATCGACGGCCAGGTGGTGAAGCGCACGCGCGGCCGCTGGCCCATCCCGATGCGCAACGGCAAGACCGCGACCCTGTCCGCCAACGGCGTCATCCCCGGCTTCCAGACCCTGCGCTTCGAGGGCGAGCCGATCCTCAAGATGGGCGCCCACGTCGAGCCCGCCGTCAAGGTCGCGATGTTCGCGCCGGTGGTCCTGCTCCTGTGGGGCTTCGTCGGCGCGATCCTCACGGTGCTCATGCTCCTCACCAACATCATCCTGGTGAAGAACCCGCAGATGCCGATGGGTCTGCGCCTGGGCCTGCCGCTCGTCAACACGGCGGTGATGGCCATGGCCCTCACCCTGATCGGCGTGCCGAGCTTCCTCTTCTAGGTCCAGAGCGACGTCACCCCGGCCATGTCCCGCCGCCTCGCCGTCCGCAGCCCCTCGGACCCGCTGCCGTGGGCGTTCGGCGTCGTCATCGCGGCGCTGGTGATCATCGGCCTCACGACGGTGGTGGTGCGCGAGAGCGTGACCGCGGACTCGGCGCACGCCGCGATCGAGGGCACCACGCTCGTGGGCGACGCGACCGCCGTGCAGCTCGAGGGCGCGACGCGGCCCGCCGAGGCCACCGTGCGCACCGTCGCGGGTGCGATCGGCGCGGACGGCGCCCTCCTCGACGACCCGTCCCGCATGCTCGACGAGCTCGGCCGCCTCATGGACGGCCAGTCCACCATCGCGGCGATCACCGTCCTCGCGGAGGACGGCTCCGAGACCGAGATCGACCGCCGCGAGCCCGGCTTCGTGTTCCGCACCATCGGCGCGGACGGCACCGTCGACGTCACCGTGCTCGACGAGTCCCTCGAGCCCGTCGAGGCCCGCGGCGACGCCCCGCAGCGCGCGCGACCCGAGCGCGCCTGGCTCGACGAGGCACGCTGGTCGACCGACGTCGTGTGGAGCGACCCGGAGCGCGTCCCGGAGGTCGGCCGCACCGTCGTCCACGCGTCCATGGCCGCGCGCGACGCGACCGGCGCCACGGTCGCCCTGGTGTCGGTGCGCCTCGACTCCGAGATCTTCACGCGCCTGCTGGCCGCGTCGCCCGCGGCCAGCTACGGCGAGGCCTCGCTCGTGGGCGAGAACGGCGTCGCGCTCGCGGGCGTGCCCGGGCTCGCGCTGCCGGACGATGCGGCGACCGAGCAGGCATCCGAGGGCACCGTCGCGGTGACCGAGGTGGTGACGTACCAGCGGCCCGTGAGCGCCAGCCTGCCGTGGACCCTCACCGTCGTGGTCGACGGCGACGAGGTGCTCCCGGCCATCGCGTCGCTCGATCGCACGATGCTGCTCTACACGGTCGTCATCGTGGTGGTGACGCTCATCATGAGCCTCCTGCTGTGGGCCCTGCGCCGCCCCGCCGGCGAGGTCTCCGTCCGCGCCCGCACCGACGCGCTCACCGGGCTGAGCAACCGCCACCACTTCGAGGTGCGCGGCAACGACGTCCTCCAGGCCGCGCGCCGCCGGGGCACCGTCGTCGCGGTCGCCGTCTTCGACCTCGACAACTTCAAGTCCGTCAACGACGGCGCCGGGCACGAGCTGGGGGACGATGCGCTGCGCGCCGTCGCGGACGGCCTCGCCCGGGCGTCGGGCCCGCGGGACGTGGTCGGCCGTCTCGGCGGCGACGAGTTCGCGGCCGTGCTGTGGCTCAGCGCGGACGAGGACTCCGCCACCGCGGTCGAGCGGCTCCGCACGAGCGCGCACATGACCCGCGAGCGCGCGGTGGGGGACCGCTTCGAGGTCGGCGTGAGCGCCGGCTGGGTCGACACCACCGCGGGCGAGTACCGCCTGCCCGCGCTCGTGCGCGCCGCGGACGACGCGATGATGGCCGGCAAGCGCACCACCAAGGGGGTCGCGTACGAGGGCGCGCCCGCCTGAGGCGTGCCGCCCGTCCTACCGGCGCCGCGCATCGTCCTGCTACCGTGGCCGCATGAGCACGAGCCTGGCCCGCATCACGCGTCGCGCCGCCGTGCGCCTCTTTCTCTAGGCCCGGGGAGATCCCCCGGGCCTGACCGCATGCCCGCGCCCGCATCGTCCCTCCGCGCCCAGCCGCCGGACCTGCCCGCGCTCCCGCTAGACTTCCCCCGGTTGTTTTCGAGGCTGTGAAGGGCCATCCATGACTGAACTCTCCCCGCTCGACGCCGCGGGCGTCGACGCCGCGGTCCAGGCCGCGCTCGCCGCGTTCGCCGCGGCATCCACCCTGGACGAGCTCAAGGAGGCGCGGCTCGCCCACACCGGCGACAAGGCGCCGCTGACGCTCGCCAACCGCCAGATCGGCGGGCTCGAGCCGTCCGACAAGGCCGCCGCCGGCAAGGCCATGGGCGCCGCCCGCGCCGCCATGGGCCGCGCGCTCGCCGCGCGCACCGCGGAGCTCGAGGCCGAGCGCGACGCGCGCGTCCTGGTCGAGGAGGCCGTGGACGTCACGCTGCCCGTCTCGCGCCAGACCCCCGGCGCGCGCCACCCCATCGAGACGATGCAGGAGCGCATGTGCGACCTGTTCGTGTCGATGGGCTGGGAGGTCGCCGAGGGCCCGGAGATGGAGGCGGAGTGGTTCAACTTCGACGCCCTCAACTTCGACCCGGACCACCCGGCGCGCGAGATGCAGGACACGTTCTTCATCGACCCGCCGTCGTCCGGCCTGCTGCTGCGCACCCACACCTCGCCGGTGCAGGTGCGCGCGGCGCTCGAGCGTCGCGACTCGCTCGACGAGGGCCGCGGCATCTACGTCGTGTGCCCGGGCAAGACGTTCCGCACCGACGAGCTCGACGCGACCCACACGCCGGTGTTCCACCAGATCGAGGGCCTCGCGATCGACAAGGGCCTCACCATGGCCCACCTCAAGGGCACGCTCGACCACTTCGCGCGTGCGCTCTTCGGGCCCGACGCGATCACGCGCCTGCGACCGGCCTTCTTCCCCTTCACCGAGCCCAGCGCGGAGATGGACCTGCGCTGCTTCGTGTGCGGCGGGGACGACGCGGCGTGCCGCACGTGCCGCGGCACCGGCTGGATCGAGTGGGGCGGGTGCGGCATGACGCACCCCAACGTGCTCCGCGCCGCCGGGATCGACCCGGAGAAGTACACCGCGTTCGCGTTCGGCATGGGGATCGAGCGCACCCTGATGTTCCGCCACAACGTCACCGACATGCGCGACATGGTCGAGGGCGACGTGCGCTTCTCTCAGCAGTTCGGGATGGAGATCTGATGCCGAAGATTCCGCTCAGCTGGCTCGCGGAGTCGGTTGCCCTGGTGCCCGATGCCACGCCGGTGGACATCGCCACCTCGCTCGCCCGCGTGGGCCTCGAGGAGGAGGGCATCCACGGCTCGGGTGTCGAGGGACCGCTCGTCGTCGGCCGCGTGATGTCGCTGGTCAAGGAGGAGCAGTCCAACGGCAAGACCATCAACTACTGCCGCGTGGACGTCGGCTCCCACAACGACCCCGAGGGCCCCGGCCACAAGCCCGACAACAAGGTCGACTACCCGTCGTCGAAGGGCATCGTCTGCGGTGCGCACAACTTCGTCGAGGGCGACTGGGTGGTCGTCGTGCTGCCCGGCGCGACCCTTCCCGGCCCGTTCCCGATCTCGGGCCGCAAGACGTACGGCCACTGGTCGGACGGCATGATCTGCTCGTCGAAGGAGCTCGGTCTCGGCGACGACCACTCGGGCATCATCGTGCTGACCGAGATGGGCTTCGACGCTTCCGAGCTGACGCCGGGCCAGGACGCGATCGCGCTCCTCGGCCTCGACGAGAAGACCATCGAGATCAACGTCACGCCCGACCGCGGCTACTCGTTCTCGATCCGCGGCGTGGCGCGCGAGTACGGTCACGCGACCGGCGCATCGTTCACCGACCCCGCGGGCCTGCCCGTCTCGGGCGAGGCGGGCGAGGGCTTCCCGATCCTCATCGAGGACGAGGCGCCCGTGCGCGGCAACGTCGGCTGCGACCGGTTCGTCGCCCGCATCGTGCGTGGCTTCGACCCCTCAGCGTCGTCGCCCACGTGGATGAAGACCCGCCTCGAGGCCGCAGGCATGCGCTCGATCTCGCTCGCCGTGGACGTCACCAACTACGTCATGCTCGAGCTGGGCCAGCCGCTGCACGCGTACGACCTCGCGACCCTCACCGCGCCCATCGTGGTGCGTCGTGCGCGGCCCGCGGAGAGCATCGTCACGCTGGACGATGCGACGCGCGTCCTGCACGGCGAGGACCTGCTCATCACGGACTCGCTCGGCGGCCACGCCGAGCGCGCCATCGGCATCGCCGGCGTCATGGGCGGCGCGCTCACCGAGGTGTCGGAGTCGACGACCGACGTGCTCCTCGAGGGCGCGCACTTCGACCCGATCTCCGTCGCGCGCACGGCCCGTCGTCACAAGCTGGGCTCGGAGGCCTCGCGCCGCTTCGAGCGCGCGGTGGACACCGCGCTACCGCCCGTCGCGGTGCAGCGTGCGGCGAACCTGCTGGTCGAGCTCGGCGGGGGAGTGATCGAGGAGGTCTACACGGACGTCGACAACGTCCCGGCCGTGGAGCCCATCGAGATGGACTGGGACTTCCCGTCGCGCATCGTGGGCGTGCCCTACACGGCCGAGCAGGTCATCGACTCGCTCGAGCAGGTGGGCTGCCAGGTGGAGCGCGACGGCGAGGTGCTCATCATCACGCGCCCGACGTGGCGTGCGGACCTCGAGGGCCCGATCAACCTGGTCGAGGAGGTCGCGCGTCTGCAGGGTTACGAGGGCCTGCCGTCGGTGCTGCCCGTCGCGCCTCCGGGGCGCGGCTACACGCACTCGCAGCTGGTCCGGAAGTCGGTGGCGCGCTCGCTCGCCGAGGCCGGCCTCACGCAGGTGCTCACGTACCCGTTCATCTCGGAGGCGCGCCTCGACGAGGTGATGCTGCCCGCGGACGACGTGCGTCGCGACGTCATCCGCCTCGCCAACCCGCTGTCGGCCGAGCAGCCGCTGCTGCGCACCGCGATCCTCGAGACGCTCGTGGACGCGGTGAAGGTCAACCTCGGACGCGGCGCGCAGGACGTGGCGCTGTACGAGACGGGCCGCGCGTACCTGGGCCGCCTCGTGGGCGCCATCCCGGCGACCTACTCGGGCACGTCCATCACGCCGGACGACGTCGAGGCGCTCAACGAGGCCATCCCCGGCCAGGTGCGGCGCGTCGCCGGCGTCATGGCCGGGAACCGGGTCTCCGCGGGCTGGGACGGCCACGCCACCCCGTGGCGCTGGACGGACGCGATGGCAATGGTCGAGAAGGTCGAGCGCGCGTGCGGCGTGGTGCTCGAGATCTCGAACGAGGCGGGGGAGCGTCAGTCGACGGCTCCGTTCCACCCGGGCCGCGTGGCGGTCTACCGGCTCGAGGGCCAGATCGTCGGCGTGGCCGGCGAGGTGCACCCCAAGGTCTGCGAGAACCTCGGCCTGCCCGCGCGCACGGTCGCGTTCGAGCTGCTGCTCGACCCGCTGATCGACGAGTCCGAGGGCGTGCTGGTGACGGCGTCGCCCGTGTCCGGCCAGGTGCTGGCGAAGGAGGACTTCGCGTTCGTGGTTCCTGATTCCGTGACTGCGGGCTCGCTCGTCGACGCCGTGATCTCCGCTGGGGATGGGCTGGTCGAGGACGCGCGCGTGTTCGACGTCTACACGGGCGAGCAGATCGGCGAGGGCAAGAAGTCGCTGGCCATCAACGTGAGGATGCGCGACGCGGACCACACGCTCTCGGCCGACGAGGTGCTCGAGGTCCGCAACGCGATCATCGCGGAGGCAGGGGAGAAGTTCGGGGCCGTCCTGCGCTGACTCAAGCCCCATGGGGAACTCACTGATGGCGGCCGACAGGAATCCCTGCCGGCCGCCCCCCGTCGGGGACCATCACGTCATCCAAGCGTGTTGATGGGTCCGCGGATCGACAGAGCGATCAGCTGATCGCACCAAGACTGTGTCGTGGGCCCTCCACCAAGGCTGCCGCATTCGTCAGGCCGTGCACGCCACAACTTCATCCGGAGCCTGACCCGGTCTCGTGGACACGGGTGGTGTGTTGATCATGCCGCGATGGCGGCACGGGTGTGAAGGGCTTCGTACTTGACGGGGCTGAGGTCCCCGAGCGAGGTATGGCGGCGGCGAGGGTTGTAGAACCCCGCGATCCACTCGAACATCGCGGATGCGAGCTCGGTGCGGGTATCCCAGTCGTGGCGGTCGAGCAGCTCGCGCTGCATGGTCGACCAGAACGACTCGATCAGGGCGTTGTCCACGCTCGAAGCGACTCGCCCCATCGACCCGAGCAGTCCGGCCTGGCGTGGTCGATGCCCGAAGACCCAGGACGTGTACTGGGCTCCTCGGTCCGCGTGGACGATCGTGCCCGGTTGGGGTCGGCGTTGCCAGCGGGCCATGTCGAGGGCGTCGACGACGATGTCCGCGGTGATGCGGTCCGAGATCGACCAGCCCACGATGCGTCGGGAGTAGGCGTCGATGACGCCTGCGCAGTAGACCCAGCCGTCCTTCGCGCGGTGCTGCGTGATGTCGCAGAACCACAGCCGGTTGGGGCGGTCGGCACGGAACTGGCGTTTGACGAGGTCGTCGTGCGGGACCGGGGCCGGCTTCCAGCCTCGACGCTTCCTGCGGTGGCATACGCCCTGCAAATCGGCGGTCCGCATGAGCCTGGCGACGCGCTTGCGCCCCACACGCACTCCCAGACCGAGCCGCAGCTCGGCGTGGACGCGGGGTGCGCCGTAGGTGCCGCGGGAGTCCAGATGGATGCGCTCGATCGTGGTCGTCAGCGCTTCGTCGGCGACGGCGCGCGCCGACGGCGGACGGGTCCGCCAGGCGTAGTAGCCGGTACGGGAGACCTTCAGGACCCGGCACGCCACCGCGACGTCGAAGCCGTCGGCGGCCAACTCCTGGACGAGCCGGAACCCTATTTTGGGAGGATGTTCTCGCGCGCGAAGTACGCCGAGGCACGCTTGAGGATCTCGATCTCGGTTTCCAGGACCCGGTTCTTGCGACGCAGCTCGACCAGCTCGCGCTTCTCAGCGCTCGTCAGGCCTTCACGGTCGCCACGGTCGATCTCGTCCTGAGCCATCCAGCGACGCAGGCACGACTCGCTGATCCCAAGATTGCGGGCGGTCGCCGCGACAGGTTCACCCTGCGCGACGAGGTCCAATGCTCGACGCCGGAACTCCGGCGACTTCGGTGCGGGCATTCGTGGAACTCCCTTCCAAGACGATCATCGTCTCAGATCAGGTGTCCACGGAAGAGCGTCAGGATCGGGCCCCCTCATACCGTGACGGAAGCCGCCCGCATGTCTGCGATGATGGAGCCACGCGACCGCGCGGCGCCTACGCGGCTCCGTACATGCTGAGCGCGAGGATGACCTCGGGGTCGTCCTCGGTCAGCACCCACCACTGCTGATCCAGCAGTTGGTCCTGTGCCTCGCGGTTGTCCTGGAGTTCGGGGATGCGTGCGATGAGACGGTCACGGCAGGTGTAGTCCGCGATCTTGGCGATCAGGTTGCTGTCGTCGTGGCGCAGATTGCTCAGCAGGTCGTCACGCAGCGTAGGGTTCGTTGCCGCGCACAGACGGGCGTCCGGATCCGTGCCTCTCGATGCCTGCTCAGTGAACCCGGTCGGCGCGTTGGGGTTGCGGGCGGCGCCGGCGCGCACGTAGGGGTCCGGGTCGTTCATCGCCACCTCCAGCATCCACTCCTCAGCCGCCGGATGCGCGGCGCAGTTACGTCGCAGGTACGGGTCATTGAGATGCCACAAGTATGTCACCGTGTTCGTCTCCAAGCTCGGGTTCTGCGCCAGTGCGGCGAGGACTCCGTAGGGCCACGGATCACGAGCTATCTCGTCGAGGAAGTCGGCAGGCACAGACGGGTTCTTCAGCGCTCCAAGCATGACCGTACCGTCACGCCAGTCTGTGCACTTGCCCATGAGGTGCGACGGTGGCGTGTGCACGTTCGACGCGACCGCGTACCGGACCGCCATGGTCTTGTGGTCGTAAAGCCGCATCAGCAGCGTGGCGTCCGTGCTGGTCCACGCGGCCTCGATGCACGCGGCGACAGAGGCTGGTGACGGTGCGGTTGGCGCTGCCCACGGCATCGTGACCTGTCCGCCGTACACGCTGTAACGGTGCACAGGACAGGAAGCCGCTCCCCCACGTCGATGTCCCACTATCGGTGCCGTGCACTTGCTCATTGCCGCTCCTTACAATGTCGGGTTTGGATGCGAGGTGAGCGCGAGCCGCACCGGCAGGGACTGTCGTGCGAACGTACCGCACCCCGACGACAGGAGCGTGGCGTCCGTTCTGGTGGCGAGTGTGGCGCGGCTGGGCCCCCGCTAGTTGCCGCGCCGTGTATGCCATCCGATCAGCAGCCACGCAGAGAGTGCAGCCGCGACTGCGATGCCCAACGAGCGCGCCGCGAACGTCATGTTGGTGGCGGCCCATAGGCTCGCCGCACTCAGCAGCACTGCGGGCAGTGCAAGATACGCCACCAGCCGGTTGAGAGCTTCCCACGACCGGTGGGACTCGCGTGCATTGTCAAGTTCCAACACGCGCGATATGGATGCTGACTCGTCCGAGATATCTCGGAGCAGAGCCTGAATCTCGCTAGCCTCGCTCAGCAGCGTCATGACCATGTTGAACTGCGGGCGTTCTGGAATCCGCGCTAGCCAAACCTTGTTCTGGAACTGCATTTGCGCCTTCTCAAGGCGAATGGCGTGATCTCGTATCGTCTTGACGGGCTGCCCCCAATCCAACCTGGCCAGTGCGTCGGCGTGGCCGTCAAGGAAGTCGCGTTGGCGGATCGCGAGCATGGCCATGCGGACCGCGTGCAGGTGAGCTAGTTGGGAGATTCTGGAATGCGTGGTGTGGGCCTTCGACCGAGTCTCAAACGACTCGGTTGTGATAAACGTGAGGGCGTTGCGCGACGCTTGGACGTGGGTTGAACCGAACTGCGAATGATGGCGTGCGGGGGTGTTGGCATCGTGACTCGGTGCGACATATCCGCGCTGAAGGGGGTGGCGCGACGTCATAAGAGATGCCCACATCTCGACCGTCGGTCGCTGGGCTTGAAGCGTGCCCGATCTCAGATTGGGAACCTCATCGTGCGTTGCGAGGTGCGTCACCACGAACGGCGTCAGTCTCCGAGATCGCTCGACGTCAATGTTGCCGGATCGCTTCCACACGTGGCCGTTGCTGTGGAGCGCCGCATCAATCCCGCTGAGCCTGAGGAAGTGGCTGACAGGGTTGTGGACGCCCTTGTCGGGTTTGCTGATCCAGCGAACGAAATGCATAGGAGCGCTGGGGTCCGTGCCGGCTATCCGTCCGTGGATGACTAGGAATGAGCGCGACTTGTATTCCGCGTGGAAGCCCGCGTCCTGGTCGAAGTCGAAGTGTTCGATTCCCCGGGCCTCGAACCTCCACCGATTTCCCTCGTGAGCGTGCGTGTAGAGCCCGAGAGGTGCGTGCCAACATGCCGACGGTGCAAGAGCGCCGATTGCCCGTGCTCGTACGAACCAGTCGTGTGGATCTTCGCCATTCGCTGTTGAGTAGACGCCGCCCCGTCGACCCTTCGTCCACAGGCCCCGCAGACGCCAACTGGTCGCTGCATTTCCGCGTTGGTACACGATGTGATTCGCCGGTGGAGGCCCTGCCCACTCGCTTAAGTAGGGCACGATGATGGCTACCGACACGGCCGCCCAATTGTGGGCGAGGGAGGCGGGCGCAGACGCCTCTTGCTCGGTGATCGGGCGCGCGCGCTCGCGCCCTGACCCGCTAGACGGTTCGTCCGCCTCGCCTGCGGGCGGAGGTTCTGGGGGGATCTGCATGTTTGACGTTTCCTCTCAGCGGGCTGCTGATCTGCGCGTCCTCCGTCTCGTACCTCCGGTGGATCCGCATAGTGCTCGAGTTGGCGACAGACCGCGGTGTAACCGTTGCATCGCGAATCGAGAGACTAATGTCATTGCCTGACATTTCCTTGAAGAGACGCGCCTCGATCGGTGCACTTGGTTGCGCTGCTCAGTCAGTTGAATCGTGGACTCTGCGTCTACAGGGGCAAACCGGGTAAGGGTCTGGTGACGGACCCGGTCCGTCTGGCACGATCGCACCGCTGCGACGCACGGTACGGCAGTAGCCGCACTGCGATGACTGAGGAGGCAGATGTACCTGGCAGGACAGACCATGATGTGGAGCGCCTCCGACGTTGTGCGCGCCGCCGAATGCGAGTACGCGACGCTGCGCCGCCTCGACGAGGTACGCGGTCGCTCGCCGCGCCTCGAGGCTGAGGCGGACGCGATGCTCGAGCGTGCCGGTGCACTCGGCGACCTTCACGAGGCCGACGTTCTCATGGACATGCGGGACGCGCTGGCGGAGGCCACGGGTCTGGCCGAGGAAGCTGTCGTGCGGACGTGGCGCCCAGGCGACGACGAAACGCTGCCCGCTGATGTCGCGTCGCGCATCGTCGCCATCGAGGCAGGCGCCGACGAACGCCGTCCGACGGCGGACGAGCTCGCCGCAGCCGCGAGGGTTTCACTCTCAGCGCTTGAGGCCGGAGCGGCGATCGTCTACCAGGCAACCGTCATGAAGGACGGCTTTCACGGCTTCGCCGACTTCCTGCTCCGTGAGGACGTCGCGCGCGGAGAGTGGACGCCGGACGCGAAGCCGCGCTACGTCGTCGCCGACTCCAAGGTCGCGCGCCACGTCAAGACCTCGGCCCTGCTGCAGATCGGTTCCTACGCCGCGGTCCTGCGCGACGCCGGTGTCGCCTTGGGAGACAGTGCGCGCGTGATCCTCGGTACCGGGGAGTACGAGGACTTCGCGCTCGGAGAAGTCGAGGCGGTCTCGCGGGCCGCGATGGCACGCTTCCAGGCCACGATGGCATCTCACGAGGTCACCGAAGCGCCGGTCGCCTGGGGCGACTACGCGATCGCCATCTGCGGCACGTGTGCGTACTGCGAGGATGCCATCGAGGCCAACGACGACCTGCTTCAGGTCGCCAACCTCCGTCGTCCGCAGCGCGCGAAGCTCCACGCCGCGGGTCTCACCACCGCTGCCGACCTTGCAGCCGCGACCGACGCCCCAGCCGGCATGAGCCGGGAGACGTTCGAGAACCTGCGATTCCAGGCCGCGATGCAGAAGGGTGCCGCGCCCCTCGGTCCGGACGGTGGCACGGTCGCGTACGTCAAGGCTGACGAGACCCACCACCTCAGCTGGAGCCTCATCAGCCGGAGCCGAATCGACGCGCTGCCCACACCCTCGGCGGGCGACGTCTACTTCGACTTCGAAGGCGACCCGCTGTGGCAGTCCACGGACACGGGCGAGTGGGGCATCGACTACCTGTTCGGCCTGGTGACGCGGCCCGAGGCGGAGGGCGCTGCGCCGCCGTTCACCGCGTTCTGGGCCCACGACCTGCGCCAGGAGAAGAGGGCCCTCAAGGACTTCATCGCCTTCGTCGAGGAGCGCCGCTCGGCGTACCCCGACATGCACGTCTATCACTACGCGCCATACGAGAAGACGCATCTGCTCTCGATCGCGATGCGCCACCAGGTGTGTGAGGACGTGGTGGACAGGCTGCTGCGCGAGGGGGTCTTCGTCGACCTGCTGCCCGTCGTGCGCGGCAGCCTGCGCATCTCGGCACCGTCCTACTCGATCAAGAAGCTCGAGCCGCTGTACATGGGCGACCACCTTCGCACGGGTGAAGTCACTGACGCGGCGACGTCGGTCAACGTGTACGCCGACTACTGTGCCGCCGTCGAGGCGGGGCACACAGAGGTGGCCGATCGGCTGCTCGCTGGGATCGCCGACTACAACGAGTACGACTGCGTCTCGACCCTCGAGCTCGATGCCTGGCTGCGCTTGCGGGCCGCCGAGTCGTCGATGCCGTACGTGGCGCCCGTGGAGCGGGCTCCCCGCGAGTCCAAGGACGATGCGGTAGAAGCCGAGATTTCTGTCGGGCCGTCCGTCGTCGACCAGATCCGCGATCTCGTGGATTCCCACGACGACGAGCACGGGGTCTCGGCCCGATCGGCAGACCTCCAAGCGCTCGCGATGCTGGGCGCCGCCGCGGAGTACGCCGATCGTGAGAAGAAGGTCTACTGGCAGGACCTCATCGGTCGGCTCCAGACACCGATCGACGAGTGGGGCGAGTCGCGTGAGCACATCCCGTTCGTGAGCGTTGGGGTGGTCGAGGAGTGGCACGACGCCACCAGGACCAAGACAGGCAAGAAGCTCACGCGCGTGCTCGAGGCCGAGGTCGATCTCCCCGCCGGAGCCAAGCTGGACTCGATCAAGTCGATGTACCCGGGCGGGACCGATCATCCCGGCTCGTGGGCACCCGACCTCGCGGAGTACGCGACCGGCGGCGGCTCCTTCAGCCTCGCGACCGACGACGACGGCGAGCCGTGGATCGAGCGGCGCGGCCCGCTCACGGTCCTGCGCCTGACCGAGCGCGCCGACACGGCACTGGCTCCGGAGGGCTGGTCCGACCGGCCGCTCGCGATCGTGCCGGGCTCGCCGCCCGACGCGACGGTGGTCCAGGACGCCGTCCGCGAGGTCGCCGCGCGGGCCCTCGCGGCGTACGGCGCGATCGGCGCGTGTGGAGAGTCCGCGGCGCTGTCCCTTCTGCGCCGAGCCGATGCAGCGCTTCCGGTGGTCGCCGGGCACGACTACGCCGGCGCGATCATCGACGCCCTTGCGCCCGCATCGTCCTGCGTGTCCGTGCAGGGTCCGCCGGGAACGGGAAAGACGTACACGGGTTCGCGCGTCATCGCCGCGCTCGTCGAGCACGGCTGGCGCGTCGGCGTGGTCGGTCAGAGCCACTCGACCGTCGAGAACATGCTCAAGGACGTCGCGAAGCTGCCTGACATCGACGCGAAGGCCCAGGTGTTCAAGGTCGGAGGGCCCAAGAACGTCGAACCTTGGACCTGGCTCGACAAGATCGACAAGCGCCCCGCACAGGGTGGCTACGTCATCGGCGCAACGGCCTGGGGATTCGCGAAGCTCGATGCGGAGGAGCTTGACCTGATCGTGGTCGATGAGGCCGGCCAGTACTCGCTCGCGTTCACCATCGCAGCGGGACGAGCCGCAGCGAGGCTCCTGCTGCTCGGCGACCCGCAGCAACTCGGCCAGGTGAGCCATGCGACGCACCCCGAGCATGTCGACGAGTCGGCGCTGTCGTGGGTGGCGGAGGACGGCCTCGTGCCCGAGCGCCGCGGCTACCTGCTCGACACCACCTACCGGATGCACAGCGCAGTCACGGCGCCGGTCTCGCGGCTGTCGTACCGAGGGAAGCTCCACTCCGCGCCCTCGACCGACGCACGGCGGCTCGAAGGGATCGGGCCCGGCCTCGAGGTGGTCATGCTCGATCACGCCGGCAACGCGACGTCGTCGGTCGAGGAGGCCGATGCGGTCGTCCGGCAGGTCGAACGAGTCATCGGGCGCGACTGGTTCGACGGCGAGACGACGAGGCCTATCGGCGAGGGCGACATCCTGGTCGTCGCCCCCTTCAACGCTCAGGTCGGGCTCGTCCGGGATCGCCTCGCGAAGGCAGGCTACGAGCAGATCGAGGTCGGCACCGTGGACCGCTTCCAGGGCCGCGAGGCGCCGGTGGCGATCCTGACGACGGCGACGTCGTCCCCCGCAGAGTCTCCACGGGGGCTCTGCTTCGTCATCGAGCGCAATCGCACCAATGTTGCGGTGTCGCGCGCGCAGTGGCTCGCGGTCATCGTCCGCTCGCGGAGTCTGACGGCGGCCATCCCGACGACGCCGGAGCCATTCGTCGAGCTCGGTGCGTTCGTGAGGCTCTGCGAGTCGGGGCTATCCGTTTCCGGCGACACGCGCGCCGTGGCCGCGTCCGCAGCGTCCGCCCTGGTGTGATCCGTACTCGGAGCGGAAGGAACTGCAGCGATGGACTATGCAAGCCTGAAGGCGCGCCACCGCGCTGAGCGGGTCGGGTACCCGACGTCGCTCACACTGCGAGTGCATCGTGCGTTGAGCTGGCTCGACCGCGCTGAGCGGTCGAGCGACGACAAGGACCTGCAGTTCATGCTCCTGTGGGTTGCGTTCAACGCCGCCTACGCACAGGACCTGACCGGCGACGGCTCGCAGAGTGAGCGCGAGCGGCTCCACTCGTTCCTCGGGCAGCTGTGCCGCGTCGACGGCAAGCGATTCGGCGAACTCGTTTGGCAGGAGTTCCCCGGCAGCGTGCGTGTCCTACTCGAGAACCAGTACGTGTTCCAGCCGTTCTGGGACTGGCGCAACGGACGCATCGAAGAGGACGAGTACAGGCGTCAGTTCGAAGGATCGCGGCGTGCCGCTGAGCGCGCGCTCGGAGAAGGGGACACGGAGGTGCTCCTCCAGATCGTCGTCCATCGACTTTGCACGCTCAGGAACCAGCTCGTGCATGGTGGCGCCACCTGGAACGGGGAGCTCAACCGAGACCAGGTGCGCGACTGTGCGGCAGTGCTGGGTCGCCTCGTGCCGCTCATCGTCGCGACGCTCATGGACCACCCCGGTGAGAACTGGGGGCCTGTCCATTATCCCGTCGTGGAGTGAGCAAGTCGTTGATCGGTCGGCGCCCGAAGGGCCGGGAAGCGACGGCTTCGCAGATGGACGTGGCAGATGCCGAAGACTGCGCCCGCTGCTGCCATCGCGGTGCCGCTGGTTGCCGGTCACTGTGGCGAAGATGACGCCGAACCGATATTCACTCGTGCGGGACGGTGTGAACCTCGGGATCGACCACCTCCGCCGCGCGAGGAAGCCGCTCGCCGCCAGATCGCACACGGCTCGGGCGCTGTAGCCGTCAACGTTTAGACCCAACTACTACTGCCGCCGAGCCGAGAACGAAGCCTTGAGGTCGTGCAATGTCAGCGCGTGTCGATAGCGTTGGCGACGGATTGCACCAGGCGCGAACACTAGGAGAAAGCATGCCTATGGGGCCCGAGTTGGCCTTCTTGATGAGTCCAGGTGCTGAAGACACCATCTCGCCGGACGGTTCGTACTACGCCATCAACTCCGGGGAGCGATTCTGGCTCGACGCTCACGGGCGGTATCACCGCGATCGAGACCTTCCCGCAGTCGTGTGCGACAACGGCGACAAATACTGGTTTCGTCACGGTGAACTGCATCGGGGTAACGACAGTCCCGCCGTGTTGCGGACGAGGCCAACAGGTGCGCGAGTTATGTGGGTCGTGCCGGACGGTTCTAGTAGCTATCCGAAGCTCGACAGCACCGGAACCGCGGTGCGTAAGGGCGGGCTGCCGTGCGAGCAGTCCTTTGAGGAGTACTGGGTCGATGGGAAGCGTTCGCGCTCGGGGGGAAAGCCAGCACGGTACTTTGCGGACGGTGTCCGCGAGTACTGGCTCGACGGCGTGCGCCACCGTGGGGGTGGCAAGCCCGCGGTTGAATACCCTAATCAGCTCAACGATCTGCGGACTCGTATCACTGGAGCGGCGTCGGGCTACAACGGGTTCCCGCACGGACCCGACGAGTATTGGGAGCGAGGGGCGCGGCACTCGACGGTGGAGGCGGCCCGCCGCCAATTTGGGTTCGCAGGCAACCTCACTGCGGGACTGGGAGAGTACTGGCTGGAGGGCACTCGCATGGACGAGTCTCGCTGGTTCGTCAACCGCAACTACCTGGACAGCTCGATTCGGGGGGAAATGCGGCTCGACCCCATGAACGATGGCGCGTGGGAGGCGCTTGTTGCTGCGGGTGCCATCGGGTTTGCTGCGGGGAGTGTCGAGCCTGAGGCCCTGGCCCTCGCATTGACGCTCCATCCGAACCCGTGAGTCGCTGGACGCAGCCCGTCCCCCAAGGTTGGCGTTGCGGATGTCGTTCTTGAGGGAGTTCGCGTGACCGAGTCCAAGCGCCGATCCGGGTGCAGGTCCCTGGCCGGGTTCCACCTGACGCGACGGGGGCGCCTTCGGTGCCCCGTGCATCGTCCGGTGCTGGAGTGCACGTGCGGCCATGACCATGGCGAGGCGGCGCCGTCGCCTGAGATCCAGGTCGCGTGGGACGACCTGGTCGCGGAGGTCGGGCGCATGAAGGGTGTGCGGGCGGACGCGGGGCTGTACGGTGACCTCCCGTCCGAGGCGGTCCAGGCGCTCGTCGAGGCGTATGCGCCGCGACTCGGCGGCGACAAGAACGGGACCTTCGACTGCGTGTGGCAGGCCCAGCAGGGCACCAAAGCATGCGCGCTAGACGACATGGTCAAGTACGACGAGGACGAGGCCTATCTCCAGTCGTTGACGCCCGACAGCGACGGTGTTGTGCAGATGGACGGGGTCGAGGTCTACCTCCACTACACGGAGACCCCGCACCCGAGCATCCCGACGACCGCGGCACGGATTGAACAGATCCGCGGCCTGCGCATCGGCGATGACCTCGCGTTCGATCAGACCATTCGCACAATGCTCGACCCGGCGGTCTTTGACCATCAGTCGGACAACTACGGACCCGCGCCGGAATCGCTCGTCGAGGTCGCCGCGATGAAGCAGCCCGTGATCCGCTACCTCTTCCAGGGACCCCGCTACGGCAAGTACATCGGACGGGACAAACAGCCGTTCTTCGTGCCGGCCGACGTGCTGCTCGCCCCGCGCGCGTGGCGAGTCGTCGGGATCGAGGAGCACGGAATCGCCTCCGACGCCTCCCTGCGTGACCTGTGGATCGTGCTGCGTGAGGTGACTGACCAGGCAGAGGGCGCGCCGACGTTGCCGGGCGCTGCTGAGGCGCGAGTTGCGACTACGCACGTGCTCGATGCTGGTGCTCGCGACGCGTAGCGGCACCAGCGCGAGGTGACGTCGGCGCGCGGTTCTGCGGCGCATCAGGGGGGACTGGTGCGCTCGCGCTCTTTCTTGGACGCGGTGTCAGACCCCTCGGGCATGCTTGGCGCACACATCGCTGAGAGGGGCTTGGCATGACGTTCTGGTGGAACTGGCGGAAGCAGACGGCTCTTGGGGAGGGGCTCGAGAAGCCCGCCGCCGAGATCGCGGTGGCTCAGGCGATTGACGCGGTGTTGCAGTGCGGCGAGGATTCGTCGACGGCGTTGTCGGATCGCACCTCGGAACTGCGTCGACGCGATGTCATCGTCGAGCTGCTCATGTGGGTCGAAGACGTGACCGACATCGTCGACGTCGTCGAGCTCGACGAGCTCATCCACGCGGCCCGACTGCCGCTTCCCACGAAGACCCATGAAGTCGTCGATGCTGTCAACGCCGCCGACCTGACGGCGATCGCGCTGCTTGCCGGAATCGAACGGTGCACGGTCCCTGACCTGCTCTTCCGGGTGGTCGTCGGGCTCAAGGGTGCGCGAGACAAGCTCGTGGCCGACAGCCGGTTCGTCTAGGCGCCACCGCTTTCGCTCGGCGCTTCACGGGTACCGACGTGCGTGTGCGCGTGGCTCAGCCGAGAAGCACGTGGGGATCTTGAGACAACGAGGGGCACGATGAACGAGGACAACTTCAGCACCAACCCGACGGCTGAGCAATTCGCAGCGGTCGCTGTGGCCGTGGCGGCCTACGAGCGAGCCGCGGGCTACGGGCGGCCGGGCACCGAGGGACGGCTCTCGGCGTGCGGGGTCGTGCTTGAGGAGGTGGCCGATGCGTTGCGCTGGACCGAGCCGTCCGTGGCGTGGCTCCAGGCGTGCTTCTGCGAAGCGCCGCCGGGGGACGCCGCGAAATTCGCGCTCGCGACGGCCGTCAGCGAGTGGCTCTGGCACCTTGAGCTCGAGCGGCGTGGAGATGTTCCGACGACTCGCGAGGACCTCGTCGAGGAGTTCGCAGACGACGCGGTGTGGGGTTTCGAGGTCGAGGGGGACGCAGCGGACGGCGGGCGTCGCGAGGTTGCGCTTCGCGTGAGCGAGGCGATCTCCCGCACGATCTATGGGCAGATCGCAGGCGATCTCGCGGCGCCCACCGAGCAGGCCACCCTGCTGTCGGTCACGGGGTGGTGGCGAGAGGCAGCACGCGCGGTGAATGAGTACGTCCGTGCTGAGCGCGTGCTCGAGGATCTGACCGCGGCTCGGGACACACACCTCGAGCTCGGCCTCGGCGAGACACAAGCGCACGCGATGGCGGTCGCGTTGGCGGAGCTCAAGGTTGCGGTGGACCAGAATCGGCCCGTCGACGTAGCGGCGTTGGGAGCGGGTCTCGCTGCCTTGGACACCGCGCGCCTCATCCGCGACGAGGGCAGCGAGTGCAGACACCAGGGCGGTCGATGCTTGCTGCCCGTGCTTCCGTGGACCGACCTTCTCGTGTGAATGGCGGCGCGGACGCCGTCGCTCTCGGATGCTCGTCCGCAGCGCGCCAGGCTCGATCGCCCGACGCGCCGCGCATCGAGCGTCAGTCCATCCAGTAGTCACGCCAGGGCACGTGGGGGCCGTGATCGAAGTCGGCGGCGAAGCCATCCGGATCCGCGCGATGCCACCGGACCGCGGCGTGGGTGTACATGCGCACACGTGCGCGCTCCTTGGCACGGTGCGTGACGCGGCCCCAGTGCCACTTGCTCGAAGCGACGTAGTACATGCATCCGTGGCCCCACCACTCGACGCGCGAGCGCGCGGGCAGGTCGATCCGGCACGAGGCCGGTGTGCACTGGTGCGCCGTGAGGCGGCGCTCCAGGGGATCCTGGGCGCGCACCCACTGAGGACGGTCCTTGTCTGTCCGGGACATGTTCGCTGCTTTCCGGCAGCCCGGGAAGTCTGAACGCCGCCTTGGCGCTCGCGATCGGGCTATCTTAAGCACCCGAATGTCAGCGTTTGCTGGCTCATCCCGTGTCCTCTCTCGTTCACGTACTCCCAACAATCCCGACCATACCGGTGGTGTCCGACAGGGCCCTCCCGTGGCTCGGCGCGGTGCTCAGGCGAGCGGCGCGCCCTCGACCGTCGCGAGCCACTCGACAACCTCCGTAGGGAGCTCCTCGACCTTCCGCAGCTCCTTGCATGCGCTCGACTGCACCCAGTAGAACGGCGGCTTGCCTGGGGTGTCGTCGGGCGCGAGAAACACGTGCTGCGAACCCGCGCGGAGCACCCACTCCTGGTTGTCGGCGCCGTCGACCTCGGAGTCGTGGAGGTATCGCTCGCCATCCCACCGCACAGGATGCGAGACCAGGCGTCGCAGCGGCTGCCACCGCGAGTCGAGACGCCCCGAGAAGCTGTCGACGCCCGAGACGCGCAGATGTCGAGGTGACGTTCCGAGCCGGGTGTCCACGTAGTAGCGCGAGGTCGACGTGACCGAACGCAGCTCGTAGAGCCCGGGCTCGACCAGGACCTCGACGCGGCTCAGCGGGCTCACGCGACCGCCCCCGCCGCCGGACCGTCGGTGAAGTCGACCTCGTCGGCGCCGCGGGAACGGTGACCTCCGGGCGGCATCTCGTCGATCACCTTGATCCGTTCGGCGACCCGTTGGGTCCACCCGTGCTCGTCCGGCCCCAGGAAACCGGGCACTCGGAAGGCGTACTCGTGGCGCGAGCCAACGCGCAGCGCCCAGTACCGCGAGTCGCCCGTCTCGATCTCGTCACGCGAGAGCTCGCGCGTCCCATCCCACAGGCGCGGACCCGACTCGACGGCGTCGAGGCCGACGCAGGAGTCGTCGTACGGCCCGTGGTCCGTACGGCCGGCCCCCGCCGCGCGCGTCCGCCGCGGCACCCGACCCCGGGTGTCGACGTAGTCGACGGTGCTCGACGAGCTCAGCACGCGCGCGAGCACCTTCTCCTTCTCCATATCGCGGCTCTCCACCTGCGTCACCATCGCGTCCCGCTCGCCACTCGTACGGCGGCCGTTCCTGTCCCGGCCACCTACCTGCGGTGACCCTAGCGCCGGTGTCGGACAGCGCATCGTCCCCGGACGAACCGCCGCGCTATCCGTACCGCGGCCTAGGCGCCGGCGAGCGCCTTCGCGACCCAGGACTCGGGCACCAGCTGATACCCGTGAGCATCGAGCCCGACATGGACCTGCAGCGTGCCCGCATGCGAGCGCGTGAGCTGCTCCTTCGAGTGCGTGTGCCCGTGGATCACGGGTACGCCAACGTCGCGCAGGCGGTGCCGCACGCCGCGATCGTCGCTGCGCGAGTCTCCGTCGTAGGGGAAGTGGGAGAGCATCGCGTCGACGCCGTTGACGGTGCGCATGCCGTGCGTGCCGACGGACTCGAACACGTCCCGGTACGGCGCCTCGGCGCGCTCGTAGCCCTTGAACATCGGGTGCGCCTCGTCGTGGTTGCCGAGGATGAGGCGCTTCCTGCCGGGGAGCGTCGCGATGCGATTGAGTGCGTACTCGTGGGCGCGCACCGTGAGATCGCCGAGCACGTACACGATGTCCTCGTTGTCCACGACGTTCCACCATGCGCTGCAGATCGCCTCGTCGTGCTCGTGGGTGGACGCGAAACCGCGGACGTCCGCGACGAGCTGGTGGCGCAGGTGCAGGTCGGACGTGAACCAGATCGACGGAGCCATGGCTGAGACCCTACCGCTGGCGGCAGACAGCCCGAGATGTCGGACACGCTGTCAGACCCCCTCGCCATACTGGCTGGCAGTCATCAAGATGAGGGGGAGCGATGTCCTGGGGAGCCATCACGTTCGAGGGGTGTGAGGTCGACGGCTGGCATCTGGCCGATGCCGAGGTGCGGGCGTGCGCCTGGTGCTCGATCGGCAACAGCGGGGTCGGCAAGGCGCGTCCCGAAGCGGTGACGGTGATCCGTGAGATCCCGTTCGACATCAGGGACCCCGACAAGGACCTCCAGCAGGTCTCGATGGTGCCCTGCTACGGCGTCCACCGGGCCGACGGGTTCCCCGCGGACTTCGGCCCCCGTGACGAGTGCTACTACTGGTTCGGCCAGGACGAGGACACCGAGACCTACCTCTGGTGGTGGCTCAACGAGCGCGGCCCCGTCGCGCGCAACAACCCCGAGGCGCTCGCCTGGCTCGCCGAGAAGGCTGGCGCCTGCCTCGATCCTTCGGTGATCGACAGCGGGCCCACCCAGCCGTTCCGGGACGTCACCGCGGAGGACATCGCCCACGCGACCTCGCTCTATCCGGACCCCGCCCCCCACCGCTACCCCGACGACCGCGCGGGGGTGGAGCCGCGACACTCTGCGCACCCCGAGGTACTGCTGGACGGGGTGCGCGACGACGTGCGCGTCACGTACGACCCCCTGCTGGTGCAGCGCCGCATCCACATCGACTGGGACTACTCCGTCGGTTCGCAGCTTGGTGACGCGACGCGCGACGCGCGCCGCGACATCTTCCACGACCTTGTGGTCGAACTGGGCGTTCCTCTCACGCAGGGGGTGGACGATGCGCGGGTGCGCGGCCTCTACGCGGCCGCGGGGGGCGAGGTGGCGGTGGGCCTGGCGGAGAGCGACGTGGCCCGTGTCGCCGTGCTGCGCCACCGCTACGGGACGATGCTCCGCTGGGCCGGGCTGGCGCCGTCGCCTGACGGGATGGGGGACGCTGCGGACGTGCCGCTGCCCGACCCGAGCATCGTCCATCCGGGCGAGCGGGCCCTCGAGTACATGGCGCGGCTCATCGCGAACGGCGTCGACGTGCCGACCGCGCGCCAGCTCGGAACGCGCGTCGCGATCGAGAACGGATTCGCGGCGCTCACGTTGCACATCATCGGCTGGGACGAGCGGATCGACGCCTGCTGGAACGAGGCGCTGCGTCGGCTCCGGAACGGGGGCGACGCGCACCTGTTCATGGACGTGGTGACGCGCTCCGACCGGGGATGGTGGAACGTGCCTTCGGCCGAGCCGTGGTGGGAGAGGGAGCCCACCCAGTGAGCGCGATCCACGTCGACGTCGAGCTCGCGAAGCTGCGCAAGGCCGTCGACGCGTTCGAGGACGCCGCCGGCTACGGCGACGCCCGCCCCGGCTGGCTGCACGGTTGCGGGCGACGGCTCCTGCGGCTGGCGTGGGAGAGCCAGGCCGCCCTGAGCCTCCTGGAACGCCATACCGCCGCCAACGGCTTCGACCGGCCCGAGCGGTTCGACGCGGTGTGGGCACGGTGGTGGCTGGCGACGGCGATCGCAGGGTTCTTCACCCGAGAACGTCGAGAGGTCCCTCGGCTCGCAAATGCCGCCCGTGACGAGCTCGCCGCACGCGGCGATTGGCGACGTTCGGCGATTGCGGCTCAGATCGCGATCGCCGCATCTGACGTCATCGCGGGCGAGATCGCGAGCGGCCTTGCCGCGGGTCCCATGGAGCGGGAGCTCGGGGTCGAAGTGACTGGTCGGTGGCTCGGCATCGCGCAAGCGCTCGGCGACGGCGCGCTCACGCGCGATCTCGTCGACGTCGAGTTGGACAACTGGAGGGCGGAGCACTGGGCGCCAGCACGTGAGCTATCGCATCGGTCGAAGTCTGGGGAAGCCGCCGGCGGGTTCCGCCAGCCCGACGGTGGCTGCGACTGCGAGCAGAACGATGGATGGTGCCACGCACCCGTGCTCGCGTCGACCCCGCTGTCCTTTGCGCTTGCGTGGATCGAGGAGGGCTAGACCCGATGTCAGACCCCCTCTCTAGTCTCTGACCTACCAGGAAGGACAGCGGCGACAACGAGGATCGCCGCGCAAGAGAAGGGGGAACGACCATGAAGGTCGGACTGCTGGGGGACACGCACGGCAATGAGGCGTGGATTCGTCACGCGCTCGACGAGTTCGCCAAGGCGGGGCTCGACACCATCATCCAGGTGGGGGATCTGGGCGTCTGGTCGGGGCCCTTTGCCGGGAAGATGTGGAACCGGATCGACGAGCTGCTCGCGAGCCACAGCCAGACGATGTTCGTCGCTCCGGGCAATCACGAGGACTACGACCGCATCGATCGGCTCAAGTCGCGCGACGACGGCTGGCTGCGATTCCGGCACCGTATCCTGCTCGCGCCGCGCGGGCACCGGACCGAGCTGGGTGGCCGCACGTTCGTCTGGCTCGGCGGCGCGGGAAGCGTCGACCGCAGCTGGCGTCGTTACCTCGAGTCGAGGACCGGCCAGAAGACGTGGTGGCACCAGGAGGAGATCACCTTCGCCGACGTCGACGCGACCGCTGCCGGCGGCCATGCGGAGGTCATGGTCGCTCACGACGCTCCCCACGGCGTTCCGTCGATCGAGCGACAGCTTGCGGGCAATCCGCACGACTTCTATCGCGACGACCTTCACTACGCGTACCAGGTGCGCAGCCGCTTCACGGAGGCGTTCGAGGCCGTGAATCCGCGCCTGCTGCTGCACGGCCACTACCACTTCGCGGTCGACGAGCTCGTGGAGTTCGACGGATTCCGCTCGCATGTGTTCGGCCTGTCTCTCGACGGGGACCCGCTCTCGCTCGGTGTGCTCGACCTCGACACGCTCGAGCCCGGCTTCCTGGGCGGAGATCTGCCATGACCGTGAACACCGACATGAACGAGGGGTGCTGACCATGCGGATCGACCTGAAGGAGCTGGCCCGGGCCGAGCAGGAATGGGCCGTGGTGACGGAGCCGGACGGCGACGGCGCGACCACCATGGATCGTGACGGACATCGCGTCCGCTGGAGCGACGCGGGCGCCGCGTTCGCGGCCACCGAGTCGGATGACGATCGGGAGCGGGCGCACGCGCTGGTGTGCGCGCAGTGGTTCATCGACAGTGTGGCGGGCGCCGCGCATCGTTCCTCCCGGCCGCGCCCCGTCCCCACCCATCCGGTGCCGAAGCCGCCGAAGAAGCTGAAGGTGAACCGGCGCGCGTGCCTGTGCCACAGTGCGAACGGTGGACGGAAGCGCACGCATCCGACCCGCGACGCGGCGAACGCGGCCGCGCTTGCGATGTCGGCCAAGGGCGGCGCGACCATGAACGCGTTCGAGTGCCCCGGAGGAACGGGCTTCCACGTCGCGACGAGTGTGGCGGACAAGCGAGCCCGTGCGGCGCTCGCGGTGCCGCGGCACGAGCGTGGAGGGCACCGATGACCGGTGCCGCCGCGCGTCCGCTCCTGCTCCTCGACTTCGACGGCGTGCTCAACATCGATGCGTCGCGCGGCGCATACAAGAAGAACCCGGCGGTGCCGCGTCACTGGCAGCAGAAGCTGCTCCACGCGGACGGCATGGCGTATCGGGTCCGCTACTCGTGGGAAGTGGTGCGACGCCTCAACCACATGCGCGTCGCCTACGGATTCGAGTGGCTGTGGCTCACGACGTGGCGCGAGCACGGCCCGCAGACGATCCGCCCGGCGCTCCGAACCCTCGACGACGGCCACATCGCGTGGAATGCATCCGACGGCCAGGGGCACCGGGGCTACGAGCGGGATCCGAACGGCGCGGCCAAGACCGCACACGTCGAATGGATCAATGGCGACGAGGCGCGGCCGTTCGTGTGGATCGACGACGAGGCCGTCCGGTGGTTCGACCCGTCGCGCCTCCGCACGCCCGTGGAACACCTCGCCGTGCAGACGGACCCCATGTGGGGACTCACCAACGACGACCTGGATCGCGTCGAGGAGTTCTTTGCTGCGCATCCGTCGCACGCCGGGCCGGGGGAGCAGAGCTGAAGGGCGCAGGAGTCAGCAGGGAGATTCTGGGATTCGCGCATGCGCCGCGAGTCTCACGTCAGTCCGACGCTATTGGAGCCCGGTGGCGATGCAATCGCCACGGCTCGTGACGAGAGAGGGGAAACTTGGGTGGATGAGGTGAAGGACGAGCGCAAGGAGGGGCTCAAGCTGCCGTGGGGATGGTTCACCGATATCGGCGTGCATCGTGAAGTGTCGGCCCACGAGACGCGAGAGGACCCGACCTACGTCGAGCGCTCCTTCGTGATGCGCGTGACCGAGCAGATGTACGTGGTTCTCTTCGACGACTACTACGTGATCGATGCCGACGAGGGCTTTGCGATCCACCGGGACGTCGGCTCCGCCGTCCTCGACGGACCCGAGTTGTCGCCCGAGGTTCACGACTACGTGACGGTCTGGCACAACAGCATGCTTCCGACGGTCCACGCGACGAAGGGCGATGCCGACGAGGCGATGATCCAGGCCGCGAATCGCGAGTGGACGGGGGAGGACCTCGTCGCTGCGACGGTGGACAAGGAGAACCCCGGAGAGATTGTGGACTGGATCCGGCTCGGTCGCATCTGCGAGGCCGCGGGAGTCGACCCGCGCTTCATCAGCCTCGACGACATCGCCACGGTGGTGCGCGCCCTCACCCGGCAAGGGGAGATCGCGGCGCTCACGCGCCAGGTCGAGGGCGACCCGCTGGCCGGCTACCGTGCCTTCCCGCTCGACGAGGTGAACGTCATCAACGAACCCGGCATGTACCGCATTCGCACGGAGTCGACCGCCGTGTACTACGTCGACACGCGCGGCGAGGGGCGCGCGCGCATGATGCGCGATCCGGGTGACAGCCCCCATTCGCGCGCGTCGTGGGACGGCACGTGGGTCCCGCTCATTGGCGTGACGGCGGGTCCCATCGTCGAGATCGACGGGCGTGTCCTCGCCGACGGCGAGGTCGATGCCACGGACGTGCGGAGCTGGGTGCTCCGCGTGGGGTCGCGTCATGAGTACATCGCCGATCCTGCCGGAGGACTGGTCGGGGACTACCGCACGTGGATGCAGCGTGTCTGCACGCATATCGACCGGCTTCCCGCCGATCCGATCGACTGACCTGATGATCCGGCGGCGGCCGGTGGGGGAGACCCTGCCGGCTGCTCGCCGTTGCACGCCTACGCGCGTGGGAATCGCCCGGGCCGACGTCGGTTGGTGCTCCCGCGTCGCCGCCGTGCGGCGCGCCTCCCTAGACTGGAGGCAAAGCAAGAAAGCGTGGATCTGTGTCCAGTGCACCGGCACCCGCACACGGCGAGCATTCTCAAGACCGCCGCGGGGGTCTCGCGCAGCCTCAACTGCTCCGCGGCGAGGACTACGTCGCCGACGCGACTCGCCGCATCCACGATGCCAAGCGGCGCGTACTGCTGACGACGTTGACCATCGCGCACGACCACCGCACGGACGACCTCATCGAGGCGCTCGTGTATGCGGCGCGGCGCGGGGTCGAGGTGTCCGTCGCTGCCGATGTCTTCACCTATGCGGATGCCGCAGGCACGTTCCTTCCCACCGGCTACCGCACCAAGCTGTGGCGCGCCTCCGACACTCTGGCCTCGAAGCTCATCCACGCAGGCGTGCACTTCTCCTGGCTGGGACGTGAGAAGGGACTGCCGTGGCGGGGCCGCACGCACACGAAGTTCTGCGTGGTGGACGACACCGCCTACGCGTTCGGCGGGGTCAACCTCGACCGCAAGGGCGTCGAGAACACCGACTTCATGCTCCGCATCGCCGATGCGCGTCTCGCCGACGACCTGGAGACCGTTTACCACCAGATCCAGCACATGAACGTGCATGAGCGCGGGCACGATTCGCTCGTGTACCGGTACGGCGCCGACCGGGTGCTGGTGGACGGCGGCATCCCCGGCGACTCGATCATCTACCGCCGGGCGCTGTCGCTGGCGCGGCAGTCGGACCGGGTGCTTCTCGTGTCCCAGTACTGCCCCACGGGGGAGCTCGGCAAGGTCATCAGCGAACGTGAGAACGAGCTGTGGTTCAACCCTCCGCGCAACGCCAGCCCCGCGAATCGCGTGCTCATCGCCTCCTCGATGCTGTGGACCGGCCACCGCTCGATGTACACGAGGCAGCGCTACCTGCACGCCAAGGCGATCGTCTTCTTCCGCGAGGATGGCGCGCGAACGGCGATCACCGGTTCGCACAACTTCGTGGAGGGCGGCGTGCGTCTCGGTACGCGAGAGATCGCGATGGAGACCAGGCGCCCCGAGACGATCGCGCAGATCCTGGACTTCCACACGCGCTACGTCCGCGGCGAGGGCGAGGACTGAGCGCGGCGACGTCGGGCATACATCCACCCCGAAGGGCGCCACTCGCGAATACATCCCCTGCACGCGGAGCAGTAGGACTGCGGGTGTTTCATGCCCCGGGTGCGCCAACGCGCTAGGGCGTCTTGCGTACTGCGCGATAGACGGAGTAGCCGCACAGCGCGAGAGTTGCCCCCACCACGAACGCCATGCCCACAATGTCGACAAGCGCTAGGCCACAATGCGGGGGCTCGCCGCTCGGCGTTGTTCTTGCGAGGCATGTGTACGCCGAGAGTCGGGTGTAAGCAGTGAACCCGCCGACAAGCGAGCCGATCGCGGCAGCACTCCATCCCCAGCGCATGATGACCCCAGTCTGTTCGAGCGTTTCGGAGCCCAGTACAACGAGACACTAGCGATCTTGTCGGACCGTAGCAGGCACCATGAAGTTTTGGGCGCCCCTCTGAGGATGGAAACCCTCATCACGCGTGGATCTACTTCCATCTCCAATGGAGCAACTCGTCAGTACACCCGTCAGATTCGGTCATGGCAAAGAAGGCCGCACGGGTCGCGCAACGCCGACTGGAGCTGGATTTCGCGCGGCAACCGAAAGCGCCGTGCTGCAAGCGTTGTCGGAGCCGATCGGTATATTCGGCGACGGTAACCGCACTGCTGATTAGATAAGGATTGCCGTTGAGGACTGAAGCGCAGGGACTCGGTGACTGGGGTGAGCGAGAAGTCGCGCTCAAGGTGCCGTGTCAGATTTGCCATCGCAAGAAGCTGACTCCGCTTGAGGACAGCTTCCCTTCACTGGATCTCATATGCAAGGGCTGCGGCAGCTATCTCGCTCAGGTAAAGACGGTCACTGTGGCGGCTTCCAAGGTCAACGTGCGACCCTCGCTGATCCGTGGAGCGGGCTGGAATCCTCTCCAGACTCAGATGGCGATCGGTTCCATGCGCGACCTCTATGTCGTGGGTGCGATCAAGGGCGAGGCAGGGCATGAACTTGCGTGGATCGACCGCGTCCCGGGTCCGGCGTTGCTCGCCAACGCACACATTTACGAGAAGCGAATCGCGAAGATTCACGGTGGCAAGCGTCTTCACCCGATGTTCAACATTCGACTTGGTGACCTGCCTGCGGCCTGTCTCATCACGGTCTTTGGTGAGCCCCCGGAGGCATAGCGCTTACGGTCCACGAGTGTTCGGAGGCGGGCTGCGCGCTACATCACGTGGCTCCGGAGAGTCACCAAAGCGCGCGCAGCATCGTTTGCCGAGCGTGTAGGGACATGCGCGCTATGAGCACTCATTCAAGTCAACGCGCTTCGCAAAGAGATGCGGATCCGGCTCTGAAACGGGATACTCGACGTGATCGCCGGACTTGGCGGTCGAGCAAGGCCTCATTGACACTGGCGGAAACTCCGTAGCGCAGCACTAACCCGAATGGAGTCCTGCTGCGCCCTCCGCCCGGCTCGCATTCGACACCCGGCGGCGTACGACGGAGCATCGAGAGGTGAGGCACCTCTGGAGGAAGCAGCATGCCGGCATCGTCGCCGTCCTGCTCGACGTCGACGGCGTCGTGAGTCCGTTCCCGTCGACGCCGGCGAACCGCGCGCACTGGCCCGCGGACTCGTGGCGGTGCTTCCTGTTCGGGGGTGTCTACGAGGTCGAGTGGTCGTCCGCGCTGGTGGACCGGCTGCGCGCGATCGCCGCGACCCCAGGCGTCGCGATGCGCTGGTGCACCACCTGGCAGGACCGTGCTCCCGAGGTCCTGGGCCGCGAGATCGGGCTCGGCACCGACTGGCCCTGGCTCGAGGACTCCGGCGGGGCGTTCGCGGTCTCGCCCGGGTGGTGGAAGGCGCAGCGCGCCCGGGAGGCGCTCGAGGAGTTCGGCGCGGTCGTCTGGGTCGACGACTTCATCCAGGGCTGGCTCGAGGCGCGCGAGGAGCTCGATGAGCCCGGCCCCCGCTGGTGGGACACCGAGCGGCTGCTCATGATCAGTCCAGATTCGGAGCGGGGCCTCGAGCCCGCTCACCTCGACGCAACGGATCGCTTCATCGAGCGCGCGCTCGCTGGGTGACGCGCCGCCGGCGCGAGGCGCGACGCCCCTCAGCTCCGCAGAATCCTGTCAGGAGGGAGCCGCCACCTAGATCTGCGGCTCGTCCTCGAACTCGTCGAAGTCAGCGTCCGCACGCTCCCCGACGACGTCGACCTCGACCTCGTCCTCGACCACGACCACCTCGTCCGGCCCGCGGAACACCAGGAACACCGCCGCCGCGAGCCCGAGCACCACGGTCCCGAAGACCACGTCCCAGACGTTGAGCGGCCGCAGCGTCGCCGCCAGCAGCGCGAGCACGAACGCCAGCCACAGCCACAGCAGCCAGCCCATGCGCCTCAGCACGAGCCCCACGCCCTCCGGGCGCCAGCCCCGCGCGTCCAGCGCCCCAGAACCGCGCGCGAGCCACGACGACCCCGCTCCGCGCGCGCCCGAACCCAGCGACGAGCCGCCCGCGAAGATCCCCGCCAGGATCAGCACCGCGCCCAGCACCACGTACGCGAGCATCACCGCCGCGGTCTCGCCCGTGAGCTGGCCGTAGATGGCGTTCGTGGCATCGGTCGGCACCTCCGTCGCGATCATCGCGGCCGCGACGGACCCGCCGATCGCGATCGCACCGGCCAGCAGCGCCCCCGTCACCAGCAGAAGTGTGCCCGCGACGATGATCGCGCGCGGCCGGCGCGGGTGCACCACGACGCCCACGATGAGCAGCAGCAGCGCGACCCACGGCAGCACGTTCCCGGTGGTGGTGAGCACCGAGTACCCCAGCCGCGCCTTCGCGATCGCCGGCACCTCCGCGACCGTGATGCTCGCGTCCACCTCGGGGATCGAGTCGGCGAGCGTGAAGCCCGCGTCCACGAGCGCCGGCTTGAGCTGCGCGATGATCGGCGCGAGCTGGATCGACACCACACCGGTGTCGTCGATCGACACGGCGCCCTCGGCGTCCGCCTCCATCACCGCGACCAGCTGCTTGTGGGTGAGCCGCAGCGCCTCCTCCCACACCGTGGCGAACGCGTCGGACTGCACCACGGTCGTGAGCGCGCTGCGGATCGCGACCCGCGCCTGGTCCGCGAGCAGCGGACCGAGCAGGTCGGACGCGTTCGCCAGCCGCGGCGTCGAGTTCTCGTCGATCACCTGCGAGAGCAGCTCGTTCACCAGCGCATCGGTGTCGAGCGCCTGGTCGATCGCGTCCGTCGCCTCGTCGACGATGAGCGCCTGCACAGCCGGGTCCTGCGCGAGCGGCGCGAGCGTGCCCACGAACGCGTCGGTGTCGCTCGCCTCGCGCGCCGCGAACGCCGCGACCGTCGACACCGGCGCCAGCAGCGTCGCGATCACGATGAGCAGGATCCCCAGGAACGCCCGGCCACGATGCCGGGGCGCGGGCACGACCGTGACCGTCGCCGCCGGCCCGGAGGCGGGCGCCGCCGCGCGCAGCGTCGCGTTCTCCTCGAGCGCCCCGCGCAGGCGCGCGTTCTCCGCCTCGAGCTCGGCGAGCCTCGCCTCGATCTGCGCCTTCGTCGGTCCAGCCATGACCCCTCCTCGCGATGCACGCGGCGCGCCACCGAAACCCCTGGTGAGACGCCTTCCCCCATCTGAGCGTAGGGCCCGGGACGGCCCCGGCGCACGCGTTCGTCGGGACGATGCGCGACGCGCGTTCCGCGCACCCGCCCGGCCGCCGCATCGTCGACCGTCACCAGGCACGATGCGCGGCGCCGGTCTAGCGTGAGCGGAGGAGGGGAGGACCGCCATGGCCGAGCAGCCCGCAGCAGCACCTCACACCCACGAGAAGCGCGAGCATTGGAGCGGCCAGACCGCGTTCATCCTCGCCGCGATCGGCTCCGCGGTGGGCCTGGGCAACATCTGGCGCTTCCCCGGCGAGGCCTACGACAACGGCGGCGGGGCGTTCATGATCCCGTACCTCGTCGCACTGCTGACGGCGGGCATCCCGATCCTCTTCCTCGAGCACGCGATCGGCCACCGCTTCCGCGGATCCGCCCCGCTCGCGATGAAGCGCGTCCACCGTCACGCGGAGGGCGTGGGCTGGCTGCACGTCGCCATCTGCTTCGTCATCGGGCTCTACTACACGGCGATCATCGCGTGGGCACTCAGCTACTTCTTCTTCAGCTTCGACCTGGCCTACGCGGACGACCCCGCGGGCTTCTTCACCGCCGACTACCTCCAGCTGGGCGAGGCCGGCACCGTGAGCCTGTCGTTCGTGCCGCACGTCATCGTCCCGCTGGTCGCGGTGTGGCTCATCACGATCGTCATCCTGGCGCTGGGCCTCCACAGGGGCGTCGAGCGCCTCAACCTCATCGGCATCCCCGTGCTGGTCGCGACCTTCATGGTGATCGTGGTCCGCGCGCTGTTCCTCGAGGGCGCGGGCGACGGCGTCGAGGCGCTCTTCACGCCCGACTTCGCGGCGCTCTCGGAACCGCAGGTGTGGATCGCCGCGTACGGCCAGATCTTCTTCTCGCTGTCCCTGGCCTACGGGATCATGATCACGTACGCGTCGTACCGCCGCCGGCGCTCCAACATCACCGCGCCGGGCCTCGTGGTGGCCTTCGGCAACAGCTCGTTCGAGCTGCTCGCGGGCATCGGCGTCTTCGCCGCGCTGGGCTTCCTCGCGAGCCAGCAGGGCGTCGCGGTGGGGGACCTCGAGGGCCTCGCGGGCCCGTTCCTGTCCTTCGTCACGTTCCCCGCGGTCATCGCGGAGATGCCCGGCGGCCAGTTCTTCGGCGCGCTGTTCTTCGCCTCGCTGGTCCTCGCGGGCCTCACGTCGCTGGTCTCCGTGCTCCAGGTGGTGTCGTCGGCGCTCCAGGACAAGCTCAACCTCAAGCCGCGCACCGCCGCGGTCGCGGTCGGCGGCACGTCGGCGGTGCTGTCGATCGTCGGCTTCGGCACCACGACGGGCCTGTACCTGCTGGACACGGTCGACCAGTGGTCCAACCAGCTCGGCATCGTCGCGGGCGCCATCACGATGATCGCCGCGGCCATCTGGATCGGCAGGCGCGGCCATGAGCTCGAACGCCACCTCGCGGCGGTCTCCACGATCAGACCGGGGAAGGCCTGGCTGTGGCTGGTGAGCGCCGTCGCGCTGCTGCTCATCTACATGTTCGTCGACAAGGCCGTGTCGCTCCTCGTCGACGGCTACGAGGGCTACCCGACCTGGTACCTCGTGGTCTTCGGATGGGGCACCGTGGCCTTCCTCGCGCTCGCGGCCTTCCTCATGCCGCTCCTGAGATGGCGCAAGGACATCGCGCGCTTCCACCCCTGGCCCACGCGTGAGCAGCTCAAGCTCCCGGCCGAGGTGGGGGAGCGCCATACCGAGGACTACGACCCGAGGAGCGGATCATGAGCGGCTCGGCCCTGGCCCTGCTGACGGTGTCGATCGTGCTGATCTGGGGCGGCCTCGCTGGCTCGATCATCGTGCTCGCGCGCAGGCCGGAGAACGATCACATGCCCTCGGGCGGCGAGGACACGCGCGTCCCCGACTGAACTCCGCTACGACGAGTAGTCGCCCAGGTGCGCGTCCACCACCCAGTCGCTGTCGGTGATGCGCGTGATGAGCCGCGGGTCGCCGTCGGCGAGCATGAGGTAGTCGTGGCTGGTGCGCGGGTTGGTCGACGGGTCGTCCCACGTGACGTCCACGAGCAGCCACTCGCCGTCGACCAGCACCTTGTTCCACGCGTGGTCGCCGCCGGTCGCGCCCGCGAGGTCCGAGCCGGTCACTTGCACCGCGTCGAGCCCCGCCGCCTCCGCCATCGCGAGGAAGGCCTGCGCGTACCCGTTGCACACGGCCGTGCCCTCGACCAGCAGCCCGTACGCCTCCTGCGACCGGTCGACGACCTCGGTGTCCTCGCCGCGGTTGATCGCGTCGTACGCCTCGTAGTCGTACTCGCCGAGCGAGACCAGGTAGTCGTGGATGCGCGTCACCTTCTCCTTGTCGGACGATGCGCCGGTCGCCCGGGACGCGTTCAGCCCCAGCTGGACGGCGGTCGCCGTGAGGGACCGGCGGCGGTCCGCCTCGTCGCGCCCGTACGTGTAGACGGGACGCAGCTCGACGCCGGTCGCGGTGTCCCAGAACACCCAGCCCTTGACGAAGGCGTACGGGTTCTGGGTGACCGCCTCGCGCAGAGCGTCCTCGATGGCCGGCCCGCCGAGCTCGGTGTCCCAGTAGGTGACGTCGATCGACTCCTGCTGAGCGATCATCGCGCTCTCGAGGTAGCGCACGAGCTCGGTCGTGCCGTAGACGGGGTAGTCGACCGCGGGTGCGACGGGCTCGGTGGTCGGGGTCAGCGCCTGTGCGGCGGTCCGGCCCACGTTCGCCCACTCGGGCAGCAGGCCCGCGTCGCTCGCGCGCGCGGCGACCAGCACTCCTGCGAGGAGCACGACCACGGCGAGGAGACCCGCCAGCCGGCCGCGCCCGCGCCGCACGGGCCTCGCGGGGGCCGGCGCCGGCGCGTACGCGGTGTGCTCGACCTGGGTGAAGGCGTTGCGCGTGCGGGCCGTCCAGCCGGCGCCGTCCCACCACCGGTCGATCGCCGGATCCGCGGGGTCGGGACGCCACCCGGGCTCGGGCAGGTAGGGCGCGCGCGACCCTCCGCCGAACTCCGGCTCGAACGTCATCCCGATGCCCCCAGCCCGGAGCGCCCTCATCGCTCCTGGCCGGAACCTACCAGCGACGACGCCGGGGGAGAAGGGCGTGCGTCACACCGTCAGGCCTCGACGGCCTGCGCGGCGTCCACCACCTCGCCCACGAGCCGCTCGATGACGTCCTCGAGCATCGCGGCCCCGAGGACCTCGTCGGTCTCCGGATCGCGCACGAGCGCGAGGTGCGTGCCCTTCGCCTGCATCGCGGTCAGCGCCTCCTCGAGCGACGCGTCGGGCGAGATCACCGTGAGCGGCCGGATCGCATCGTCCGGCACCGGCTTGGTGGCGCCGCCGCGCGGCACGGACGCGAAGTCCTTGAGGTGGAGGTAGCCGGCGTACGTGCCGTCGGCCTCGATGATCGGGAAGCGCGAGAAGCCGGTGCGCACGCACTCCTTCTGCGCGCGCTGGGGCGTGACGTCGGCCGGCAGCGTCACGAGCGCATCGATCGGGGTCATGACGTCGCGCACGTTCTCGAAGCTCAGGGTGAGCGAGCCCGACAGCACCTGGTGCTCGTGCTCGTCCAGCAGCCCCTCGGAGCGCGACTCGGCGAGGTAGCCCTCGACGTCCTCCGCGCGGAAGGTCGAGGTGACCTCGTCCTGCGGCTCCACCTTGAGCAGGCGGAGCACCACGTTCGCGGACTGGTTCAGCAGCCAGATGAGCGGCTTGAGCACCCACACGATCGCGTACAGCGGCGGGCCCAGCACGATGGCCGCGCGCTCGGGGCCGGCGATCGCGATGTTCTTGGGCACCATCTCGCCGAGCACCATGTGCAGCGCGACCACGATGACGAGCGCGATCGTGAACGCGATGCCGTGCACCCAGGCGCCGGTGATGCCGATCGCCTCGAGCGGCACCTCGAGCAGGTGCGCGACCGCGGGCTCGGCGACGGCACCGAGGCCCAGCGAGCACGCGGTGATGCCCAGCTGCGCGCCGGCCATCATGAGCGACACGTGCTCCATGGCGCGGAGCGTGAGGCGCGCGGCGCGCGAGCCCTCGGCCGCGCGCGGCTCGATCTGGGTGCGGCGCGCGGAGATGAGCGCGAACTCGGCGCCCACGAAGAACGCGTTGCCGATCAGCAGCGCGACGGCGATGAGGAGCGCGGTGTAGTCGTTCATCGTCCGGCCTCCTCGGTCGTGTCGTCATCGTCGTCGGCGTCCTCGTCGGGCGGCGCGACCACCGCCACCACGACGCGGTCGACGCGGTGGCCGTCGAGGCGGGTGACGCGGACCTCCGCGATCACCGGGGTCGCGAGCCCGTCCTCGTCGCGCTCGGACTCGTCGCGCGCGTCGAGCTCGACCACGTCGCCCACGCGCGGGAAGCGCTCGAGCCGCTCGGTCAGTAGGCCGCCGAGGGTGTCGGACTCGCGTGCCTCCGGCAGCTCGAGGCCCATGACCTCGCCCGCCTCGTCGGGGCGCAGCAGCCCGGACAGCGACCAGCGGCCGTCGCGCAGGCGGCGGTGGCGGCTCACGGGCCGGTCCTGCTCGTCCTCGATCTCGCCGACGATCTCCTCGACGAGGTCCTCGAGCGTGACGACGCCGTCGGTGCCGCCGTACTCGTCGACCACCACGGCGACCTGGGCGCCCTCGCGCAGCGCCGCGAGCACCGCGCTCAGCGGCATCGTCGACGGCACGGACGCGACGGGCAGCGCGATCTCGGTCACCGGCGTGGTCCTGCGCGACCGGGCGGGCACCGCGAGCGCGCGCTTGAAGTGCGCGACGCCCACGATCTCGTCGACGTTCTCGCCCATGACGGGGAAGCGGGCGTGGCCCGTGCGCGAGGCGAGCTCGAGCACGTCGGCGACCGTCGCATCGGCCTCGAGGAAGTGCACGCGCGTGCGCGGCGTCATCGCGTCCGAGGCGGTGCGCTCGCGCATCTCGGCGGCGCGCGCGAGGCGGCGCGCGACGCGCGGCTCGAGCGTGCCCTGCTCGCCCGACCGTTCGGCGAGGGACTGCAGCTCGCGCGCGGATCGCGCCGACGCGAGCTCCTCGCGCGGCTCGATCCCGAGCATGCGGACGATGCGGTTGGCGCCGCCGTTGAGGACGCGGATGAGCGGGCCCGCGAACCACGTGAAGCCGCGCTGCGCGCCGGCGACGGCGCGGCCGATGCGCAGCGGCTCCGCGATCGCCCAGTTCTTGGGCACGAGCTCGCCGAAGACCATCTGCGTGCCGGTCGCGAGGATGAACGCGAGCGTGAGCGCGACGCCGAGCGCGGACGCCTCCGGCAGGCCGGCGGACTCGAGCGGGACGCGCAGCAGCGTCGCGAGCGACGGCTCCGCGATGAAGCCGACGAGCAGGGACGACAGGGTGATGCCCAGCTGCGCGCCCGACAGCTCGGTCGACAGCTTGCGGAGGCCCGCCTGGAGCGAGCGCGCGCGGCGATCGCCGGTCTCGGCGGCGCGGTCCACCGTGGGCCGGTCGACGGTCACGAAGGCGAACTCGGCCGCGACGAACAGCGCGTTCGCGGCGATGAGGACGATCGCGAGGAGAAGGAGGAGCCAGGCCTCGGTCATCGGCGGCCTCCGTGGCGCGAGGGGCGGGTGGGGGCTGGCGCCGGCTGCGGGTCGGTGACCTCGCGCCGGCGCTCGGGACTATGGCCGTCGGACATGGCGTCGAGTGTAATTGACCGCGCCGGCTCTGCAGCGGCGCGGGCGCGTGTCAGCCGCGGTAGTCCGTGAGCCGCGCGTCGGTCATCCAGAACTCGTCCGCGGTGCGGGTGTCGAGGATGTCCGCGTCGTCGCGGAGCAGGAGGTAGTCGTCGCCGGCGTACGCGCCGTTGTCGTCCCACGTGATGTCCACGAGCAGCCAGCGCCCGTCCACCCGCACCTTGTTCCACGCGTGCGAGCCGCCGAAGCGTCCCGCGGTGTCCGAGCCCGTCACCTCGACGGCCTCGAGGCCCGCCTCGTGCGCCATCGCGATGAAGGCCTTCGAGTAGCCGGCGCACACCGCGTAGCCGTCGACGAGGATCGCGTACGCCTCCTGCGAGTGGTCGACGCGCCCGGACGAGATGTCCTGCTCGATCTCCTCCGCGGCGTCGTCGTCGTACTCCGCGACGGCCGCGATGTAGTCGTAGATGAGCCCCACCTTGGCCGCGTCGTCGGGGGCCTCCGCCACGCCCGCCGCCGCGAGGCCGGCCCGCGCCGCCGACACCGTGAGCGCGCGGCGCCGCTCGGATTCGCGGGCCGAATACGTGTAGGTGGGGCGCAGCTCGACGCGACCCGGCACCCGGTACGCGTGCCCCGTGTCGACGTACAGGTACGGGTTCTGGGCGACCGCCTCGTCCCACGCGTCCCAGACCGCGTCGAAGTCGTCGTCGAGCCGCACCCACGCGGTCACGTCGATGCGCGCGGTGTGGGCCATGAGCTCGCGCTCGAGGTGGCGCACCAGGTCGTCGCTGCCGAAGACCGCGTAGCCCTCCGCGGGCGCCTCCGCCGACAGCGTCTCGACCGCGGGCAGCGCGTAGGCCGGCTGGGGCCCGAAGGGCAGCGCGTCGACGACCGCGGCGAGGTCGCCCCAGTGCCACGCTCCGTAGGCCGCGGCGACGAGGGCGGCGGCGATCCATCCCGAACGCCTCGAGCGGCGCGGGGGAGCGGGATGATGCGGCGCGTACGCGGTCGCGACCGTGGGCGCGAGACGAGGCGGCGCCTGCGTGGGCGGCGGCGGGGCGTGCGGATCCGTCCACCCCGGTTCCCAGAACTCCGCCATCCCATCCCCCCGATGCGGTCGCGCGTGCCCCGGACGCTACCACCGCATCGTCCCTGATGAGACTGCGAAAACGCCGAAGCGGCCCAGGGTCCCGGCTGGAGTCATGCATAATGATGCATAGCGATGCATGAACCGCCGCCGGGCGTCACCGCCAGCGCGGCGCCCGCGGGAGTCCCCACCCCGGACCCGCGGTCCCATGCGCCCTCACACCCTCGAAGGAGCACCCCCATGCGCAAGCCTGCCCTCGTGATGCTCGCGGCGATGACCGCGGCCTCGCTGTCCGCCTGCACGTACGCGTCGCAGGAGACCGCCGCGACCGGCTCGTCCGCCGGCGCCTCCGCGACCGCGGACGCGTTCGACGTCGCCACCGTCGCCGTCAACGAGGAGGCCGCCGCGCTGCTGCCGGCCGACATCGCGGACCGCGGCACGCTGCGCGTGGGCATGGAGACGTCGTACGCCCCGGCCGAGTACCTCGACGTCGACGGCACCACCCCGATCGGCTACGACGTCGACATCGCCGCCGCGGTCGCCGCCGCGCTTGGCCTCGAGGTCGACATCGAGTCGGCGGCGTTCGACTCGATCATCCCGGGCATCGGCACCAAGTACGACGCCGGCATCTCGTCCTTCACCATCACCCCCGAGCGCGTCGAGGTCGCCGACATGACCTCGTACCTGTCCGTGGGCGAGGCCTTCGCGGTCGCCGCCGGCAACCCCGCCGGCATCTCCGCCGACGACCTCTGCGGCGCGACCGTCGCGCTCCAGACCGGCACGATCCAGCAGGACGAGGCCATGCAGATGGCCGCCGACTGCGAGGCCGCCGGCAAGGACGCGCTCGAGATCCTCACGTACGACTCGAACGCCGACGCGGCCACCAACGTGGTCGGAGGCAAGGCCGACGTGCTCTTCGCGGACTCGCCGATCATCGGCTACGCCGTCACCCAGACCGGCGACAAGCTCGAGCAGCTCGGCGACGCGTTCGCGACCGCCCCTCAGGGCGTCGTCACCGCGCAGGGCTCCGAGGCCACCGACGCCGTCGCCGCCGCCCTGCAGGGCCTCATGGACGATGGCACGCTGAAGTCGATCCTCGACGCGTGGGGCGCCGCCGACGGCATGCTCACCACCGCCGAGGTCAACCCGGCCTAGCGAGGCCGACCGGCGCATCGTCCCTCCGCCGGGGACGATGCGCCGGTCGCCCGAGCGCCGACAAGGGAGCACCCATGAGCGACACCGCGCACGACCCGGTCCCCAACCGCATCCACGCCCGCCCCGTCCCGCGGCCCGGCCGCTGGATCGCCGCCGCGATCGTCGTCGTCCTCGCGGCGATGGCCGTCCACGGGCTGGTCACCAACCCCAAGTTCCGCTGGGACATCGTGTGGGCGTACCTGCGCGACGTCACCGTGATCCGCGGCGTCGGCTGGACGCTGCTGCTGACCTTCGGGTCGATGGTGATCGGCGTCGTGCTCGCGGTGATCCTCGCGATCATGCGCCGCTCGGACAACCCCGTGCTGCGCTCGGTCAGCTGGTTCTACATCTGGTTCTTCCGCGGCACCCCGATCTACACGCAGCTGGTGTTCTGGGGCCTCATCTCGGTCCTGTACCCGACGCTGAGCCTGGGCATCCCGTTCGGGCCCGAGTTCGTCACCTTCCAGACCGACGTGGTCATCACCGCGTTCTGGGCGGCGCTGCTCGGCCTGGGCCTCAACGAGGCCGCGTACCTCGCGGAGATCGTCCGCGCGGGCCTCGGCTCGGTGGACAAGGGCCAGGAGGAGGCCGCCCGCGCGCTCGGCATGAAGGAGCGCACGATCCTGCGGCGCATCGTCATCCCGCAGGCCATGCGCGTCATCGTGCCGCCCACCGGCAACGAGACGATCTCGATGCTCAAGACCACCTCGCTGGTCCTCGCGGTGCCGTTCACGCTCGACCTCACGTACGCGACGAACGCGATCGGCAACCGGCTCTTCGAGCCCATCCCGCTGCTCATCGTGAGCGCGTTCTGGTACCTGCTCATCACGTCGGTCCTCATGGTCGGCCAGAGCTACCTCGAGCGCTACTACGGCCGCGGCACCGGATCCGAGCGCCCCAGGCGCGGCGGCCCGCGCCGGCCCCGCTTCGGACGCCAGGCGGCCATCAAGGCCTCCGGCACGGCCAAGGACGACCCCTTCCTGGAGGTGACCCCGTGACCACCCCGATGGTCGAGGTGCGCGGCGCGCACAAGATGTTCGGCGACCTCCACGTGCTGCGCGGGGTGGACCTCACGGTCGCGCCCGGCGAGGTGTGCGTGGTGCTCGGCCCGTCCGGCTCCGGCAAGTCCACGCTGCTGCGCTGCCTCAACGAGCTCGAGGTGCTCACCGGCGGCTCCGTGCGGATCGACGGCGAGCTGCTGGGCTACCGCGAGGACGCGCACGGCACGCTGCACCGGCTCCACCCGACGGCGATCGCGCAGCAGCGCTCCCGCATCGGCATGGTGTTCCAGCGCTTCCACCTGTTCCCGCACATGACCGCCCTCGAGAACGTCATGGAGGCGCAGGTCCAGGTGCTCAAGCGGTCGAAGGCGGCCGCGCGGGCCAAGGCCGTCGAGCTGCTCGATCGCGTCGGGCTCTCGGACCGCATGCACCACTACCCGGCGCAGCTCTCCGGGGGTCAGCAGCAGCGCGTGGCGATCGCCCGCGCGCTCGCGATGGACCCCGAGATCATGCTCTTCGACGAGCCCACGTCCGCGCTCGACCCCGAGCTCGTGGGCGAGGTGCTCGCGGTGATGAAGGACCTCGCGGCCGGCGGCATGACGATGGTCGTGGTGACGCACGAGATCGGCTTCGCGCGCGAGGTCGCGGATCACGTGGTCTTCATGGACGAGGGCGTCGTCGTCGAGGAGGGCGCGCCTTCCGCGGTGATCGACGCGCCGGCCGAGGAGCGCACGCGGGACTTCCTCTCGCACGTGCTCTAGCTCGGGCCGGGGTGCCCACGCCCCCATCCCCACCTTCCGGGCGCGGTGGCGTGTGTCGTGGCCGTCGTGGCCGTCGTGGCCGTGGTGGCTGCCGTGGCTGCCGTGGCTGCCGTGGCCGTCGCGGAGCGCGGCGTGCGTCGTGTTCGCGTATTCCAGCCGTGGCTGAAATGGCCTCGGACGGCGGCGCGAATGCGCTGGTAGACGGCCTGCACCGGCCGCCGAGAAGCGGCTGTTTCAGGAATTCGTGAGATACGCGGAAGCGAGCAGGGCCTCCCGCGACGAAACGCCGAGCCTCGGCTGTCGCGCTCACCCCCTGTCGCGTGCGTGTGGTGCGCACGCGTGCCCTAGCGGCGTCGTGCCTGGATAGGGCACGATGCGGGGCATGGAGACGCCCGTCGTCGAGCCCGCCGTAGGGTCCGGCCGCCAGCCGCTGTCGCTCACGACCGAGGCCGCGTTCCTCGTCTGCACGCTCCTCGCCGCCGCGGCGCTCGGCTGGCTCGTCGCGGGCTACCTGCTGGCGCCCTTGGCCGTGGGCGACCCGCTGGGAGGCGTGCGCGAGTTCGGGTACCTGCTCGACGCCGTCGTGGTGACGGCATTGCAGATGGTGCTGCTGGGGACGTTCCTGGGGCTCCGCTGGGTGGTGCGCCGACGCGACGCGGGGACGTCGATCTCGCGCTGGTGGTCGCTCATCGCGGTCGCGGGCCCTGCGATCGCCGTGCTGGTCACCGCCGGGAGCCTCTCGGCCGGCGAGCTGGCGGCGTACTGGGCCGCGACGGTCTCGGCGACAGTGCTGTACGCGGCGGCGGTCGCGGTGACACCACGAGCCAGGCTCGGAGCGCGCACCGCGCTCGCGCTCCGCATCGCCGGCACCGCGCTGGGCACGCTGATCGGCGTACCGGCGGCGGTGTTCCTTCTGCTCGGCGGCTACACGGCTCTCTAGCTCACCGCACGTCGCGCGCGAGGTAGAGCGCCCGCTCGCCCGTGTCGGGCTGCAGCAGCGCGAACCTGTGGCGCGCGTAGAAGCGCAGCGCGTCGCCGTCGCCCTCGTCGACGTTCACCTCGACGATCCGGCAGCCGCGCTCGGCGGCGTCGGCGACCACGGCGTCCACCAGCTCGGTGCCCAGCCCGTGGTCCCGGTAGTCCGGGCGCACGTAGAGCTCGTCGATCAGCGCCACCGGGCCGTCGTGCCACACGTTGGGCCGGTACGTCACGAGCGCGAGGCCCACCGAGTGCTCGCCCGCGAGGAACGCGACGGTGTCGGGGGTGCCGAGCATCGGCCGCAGCCGCGCCTCGAGCACGTCGGGTCCCGGGGTCGGGGTGTCGAACTCGCGGTTGAACGCGTCGAGCAGCCTCGCGACCTCGGCGGCATCGCCGGGCCCGGCCGTGCGGATCACCCCTCCACGGTACGCCTCAGCGTCGCCGATCTCCCAGGGGAGCCGGAGAACCTTCGGAGCCGTCGGTGAGGTCCCCGCAGCGGGGGATCGGTGGGCGAGGCGCGGGTCGCCCCGGCGGGGGGGCGGGCGTGCGGCGGGCCGGCTCAGCTGGCCCGGTACGCCGCCGCCATGTCCTCCGCGCCGTGCCCGTCCTCGACCACGCGGTCGAGGCGCGCCCGCGCGCCCTCGAGCCCGTCGAGCCGCACTCCGGCGAGGCCCGCGGCCGCGAGGATGAGGTCCGCGTCCTTGGCCGCGGTGGTCGCGCCGAAGCTCACCTCGGCGAGCCGGTCCTCGAGGATGAGCGCGGCCTTGGTGCGCAGGTAGCCGAGGTCGAGCGGGCCGTTCTCGATGAGCTCGAAGAACAGCTCCGGCGGGACGCCCAGGCCCTGCGCGAGCGAGATCACCTCGCCCGCGGCGTTGTTGATGGACAGGACCCACGCGTTCGCGACGAGCTTGAGCCGCTGCGCCGCGCCGGCGGCCGCATCGTCGCCCACCCAGAAGGTGCGCATCGCGACCGCGTCGAAGACGGACGCCAGGGTGGCGCGGACGTCCTCCGGCCCCGCGGCGAGCACGGTGAGGGTGCCCAGCTCCGCGGGCTCGCGGGTGCCGAGCACGGGGGCGTCGACGAGGGTGATGTCGAGCTCGTCGGCGAGGGCGGCGATCGCGGGCTGGAGGTCGAGCCCGACGGTCGCGCACTGCACCCACAGGGTGCCCGGGCGCAGGCCCGGCGCGGCGTGGCGCATGACCTCGAGCGTGACGGGGCCGTCGTGGAGCATCGTGAGCACGACGTCGGCCTCGGCGACCGCCTCGGTCGGGGTCGATGCGACCGTGGCGCCGTCGGCCGCGAGGGCCGCCGCCGTGGCGTGGGTGCGGTTCCAGACCCGCACGCCGTGACCCGCGCGCACGAGGTTGCGGGTCATCGCGGAACCCATGATCCCGGTGCCGAGCACCGCGATCGTGAGCGTGCGGAACACACCTTCGGGAGAGGGCGTGGGGGCGGTCTGCGTCATCGGGGGCTCCTGCGGTCGACGGTTTCGGTCCGGAGGTACAACGTCTCGGGACCCCGTGAGGCTTCCCTCGCCTCTCGAGGAGGCCGCGGTCGACTAGCCTCGTCGCGTGCCCCGCCTGCTCCTCGCCCCCGTCGCAGCGCTCGCCGCCGCGACTCTCTCGGGGTGCGCGCTGCTGGGCGCGGCGCCCTCGGGCTCGCGCTCCGCGTCGGGGTCCGCGCCGGAACCGTCCGCGACGCCCGCCGCGACCGAGGCGAGCGCGACGCCCTCGGCGACCGCCGCATCGTCCGCGAGCGACGTGCCGACGCGCGTGATCAACCTGGCCGAGCAGGGCTCGTACGGCGTCGTCACGCTCGACCTCGACGCGTGGGACGTGCGGGTCGACTGGCCCGACGACCCGGACGGCACGGACCTCGCGGAGTACATCGACGACCACCCGGGCATCGCGGTGCTCACCAACGCGGGCATCTTCTCGGACGACCTCACGCCCGGCGGCCTCCTCGTCGCGGACGGCGAGGAGCTGCGCGCGCTCAACCTCGCCGACGGCTACGGCAACTTCCACCTCAAGCCCAACGCGGTCTTCGAGATCCGCGAGGACGGCACCGCGGCCATCGTCGACTCGACGCTCTACGCCGCCGCGGGTGTGACGCAGGCGACCCAGTCGGGCCCCGCGCTGCTGCTCGACGGCGAGATCCACCCGCAGTTCACCGAGGGCAGCCAGAACACCGCGCTGCGCACGGGGGTCGGGGTGAGCCCCGACGGCGGCACCGTCTACCTGGCCATCACCCGCACGTACGTCAATCTCTGGGACTTCGCGGCGATGTTCCGCGACGAGCTCGGCGTCGAGGACGCGCTCTACCTCGACGGGCAGATCTCCCAGCTGTGGGTCTCGGGCGCGCCCGAGCCGACCTCGTACCTCGGGCCCTATGCCGGGGTGATCGCGGCCTACCCGCGCTGAGCCCGGCTAGCCTCGGATCATGACCCTCGACGCGCCGGTCGCGACCTGGGTCGAGTCGCGCCTGGGCGCCGCCCCGCAGGGCGTGTTCTTCGAGGCGAGGTCGATGTCCGAGGTGTGGGGAGTCGCGCTCGCGGACGGGCGCCGGGTCGCCGTCAAGCGCCGCGGCGGGGGAGAGCGGCTCGCGATCTCCGCGGCCGCGCACCGCGCCGCCGAGAGGGCCGGCATCGACACCCCCGCGCTGCTCGCCGGTCCCGACATCGCCGGTGAGGAGCAGTGGCTCACCGCCGAGGAGTGGCGGCCGGAGGGCGCGCTGCTCCCCGAGGGCGACGCGCCCGTGCTGTTCGCGGGGCTGCTGGCACACCTCGTCGCGGCGCTCGCGACGGTCGACGCCGAGGGCCTCGAGCCGCCGCCGTGGCTGCACTACGCGCACGACGCCCCCGGGCGGGTGTGGCCGCCGCCCGCCTCCGACCGCTGGGACCCCCACCGCATCGAGGCGGACCTGCCGCCCGCGCTCGCGGTGATCGCCCGCGCAGCCCGTGCGCGGTTGCGCGCGTCCGATCTCCCGCCGGTGCTGGGGCACGCGGACCTCAACGGCCTCAACGTGCGCTGGGTCGGCGACCGACCGATCGTCCACGACTGGGATTCGATCGCGCTGCTGCCCGAGGCGGTCCTCGTCGGGACGCTCGCCGTCGATCACGTGGCCGCCCCCGACGCCGGCGCCATCGCGGACGTCGCGACGGGGGAGCGCGTCATCGCCGCCTACGAGGACGTCGCCGGCCGCGCCTTCGACGCGGACGCCCGCGAGGTCGCGTGGGCCGCGACCGCGTGGCTCGCGTGCTACAACGCCGCGTTCGAGCACCTCCACGGCGGCCCCGGCGCGGTGACCGCGCAGATCCTGCGCGACGGGGACGAGCGGCTGGCGCTCGCGGGCGCCTGAGGCCTCTCCGCGCCTACGCTGACCCCATGGCCATCACCGACCTCGCGGAGCTGCTGTCGAACCTCAGCGTCCGCCTCGACCCGGAGCGGTACGTGTGGGCCTCGGTGTCCGTCGTCCCCGAGGGGTGGAGCCCTGTCGTGACGGTCGAGGAGTCCGAGGGCGTCACGGTCGTCCTGCGGGAGGACGATGCGACGGCGCTAGACCTCGCATACGAGTTCCCCTCCGCGCGGATCACCCTCGAGGTCCACTCCTCGCTCGAGGCCGTCGGCCTCACCGCGGCCTTCGCGCGGGTGCTCGCCGACGCGGGCGTCAGCGCGAACGTGGTCGCGGGCTTCCACCACGACCACGTCTTCGTGCCGTGGGACCGCCGCGAGGACGCGCTCGCGGCCCTCGAGCGGCTCGAGGCCGGATCGCGCGGCCGCTGACGCCCCTGCCGTGGCGAGCAGCCTGGCACGCCGTTAGATTCGAGGGAGAGCCATGTCCACACGGTCCCTCACGCCGCGCGAGCGGGAGCAGGTCGACGCCGCGAACGCGGCGGACGGCCCCGCCGTCGTGCTCCTGCACGAGCTGTGGTCGCTCGCCTCGGCGTGGGATCCGTGGCGCGAGCGCCTCTCCGAGGCGGGCCTCTCCTCCGTGGCCGTGGCGTGGCCGCGCGAGCCCGACACCTTCGCGGAGGCGCTCGCGGACCCCGACGCGGTCGCGGGCATCAGCCTGGTCGACGTGCGCGAGCACACGCTCGCCGTCGTCGCGGCGCTGCGGCAGCCGCCGTTCCTCGTGGGGCACGGCGTGGGCGCGCTCACGGCGCAGCAGGTCGCGGGCAAGGGGCTCGCACGGGCGACCGTGGCGGTCGCGCCCGCACCCATGAAGGGGTCGACGCGCGCGCCGGACTCGATGCTCGCGGCGGCCGCGCCCGTGCTGCGCGATCCCGAGAACCGCGACCGGGCGATCCGGATGACCTTCCCCGAGTTCCGCTACGCCTACGCGAACGCGGTCAACGTGGACGAGGCACGCCACCTGTGGGAGACGCGGCACGTGCCCGGCCCGGCGCGCGTCGGCTTCGAGCTCGCCGCGCAGCGCCGCGACCCCCGCGCCCCCGCGAGCGTCGACACGGTCAACCGCGACCGCGGACCCATGCTCATCGTCTCCGCGGGCCGCAGCCGCCTGGTGGCTCCGGCGATCAGCGCGGAGACGTTCCGGATCCAGAGCCGCAACTCGTGCGACACCGAGTTCCTCGACCTCCCCGATCGCGGGCACACCCTCATGATCGACTCGGGCTGGACCGAGGTCGCCGACAAGGTGATCGCGTACCTCGAGCGCTTCCGCTAGGGGTCACACGCCGAGGATCGCGTGCAGCCGGTCCCGGTTGGCGCGGATCGACGCGCGGTGGCCGTCGAGCCAGTCGCCTGCGAAGCCGCGCGGCTCGATCTCGGTGAGCTGGACCGCCATCGACCACAGGCGGTAGAGCGCGACCCGGCGCACGGCGGCGTCGTCCATGACGAGGGGCTGCCCGGTGCCCGCCTCGTAGCCGCGCACCTTCGCCGGCTCGAACGGGCCCGAGGAGTGGGTCTCGCCGCCCGCGAGGCCCCACAGCGGGTCGCCGAACAGCGAGCGCTCGAAGTCGACCACGCCCGTGACCTCGCCGGTCTGCGGGTCGACGAGCACGTTGCCGTGCCACAGGTCGGCGTGGACCAGGGTCGGCGCCGTCACCTCGGCGAGCGCCCCGGACGAGGCCTCAACGGCGGCCGCGAGGCGTCCCGCCTCGACGTCGACGCCCCAGGCCGCCGCATCGTCCACCGCGGAGGCGACCAGACGGCGCAGGAAGCCCGGCCAGGTGTCGTCCCCCAGGCGGAAGCCGCCCGCGGGGAAGCCGAACCGCGCGCCGCGCACGGCCCCGAGCGCGGCGAGGATCTCGCCCACCTCGTGGAAGGCGCGCGCGTTCGCCTCGGGGGTCATGACGGCGGTCGCGTCGTCCCACGGCATGCCGGGGACGAGGCTCATCACCAGCACGTCGACGTCCGCGACCGCGCGCGAGAAGTCCTCGAGCAGGACGCGCGGCGCCGGGAGGCCGAGTCCCGCCACGAGCGCGAGGTTGTCGCGCTCGGAGCGCAGCATGTCGTGCTCGTAGCCGAGCAGTCGCGACCGGCCCGCGCCGTCGCGGACCTCCGGCACCGACGTCTTCACCACGATGGTGCCGCCGCCGTCGAGCTCGACGCCCTGGACCGCGGAGAAGGTGCCGCCTGACAGCAGCCAGTGGTCGGTCACCCGGCCGAGCGGCGCGAGCACGGCCTCGAGCTCGTCGCGTGCGAGCGGCCGCTGCGTGGGGAGGAGGTCGGTCACAGCGTCCGGATCACGCGCGCGGGGTTGCCGCCGACCACCGACATCGGCGGCACGTCCTTCGTCACGACGGCCCCGGCCGCGACCACCGATCCGCGGCCGATCGTCACGCCCGGGCAGATCACCACCGAGCCGCCGAGCCACACGTCCGCCTCGAGCGTGATGGGGAAGGCCCGCTCCCAGCCCTCGCGGCGGATGTCCACGTCGAACGCGTGGTTGACCGTGTAGAAGCGCGCCTCGGGGCCGATGAGCGCGTTGTCGCCGATGGTGACGATGCCCGAGCCCAAGATCATGAGGTTGGAGTTGATGAACACGTTGCGGCCGAAGCGCACGCGCTCCTTGTACTCGAGGTAGATCGGCGGGCGGAAGTCGAGGCCCTCGCCGCACTCGCCGACCAGCGCGGACAGCGCCGCCGTCGAGCCCTCGGGGTCGTCGAAGTAGCCCCCGTTGAGGTCGCGCAGCCGCGCGAGCGTAGCGCGCTGCATGTCGGCGAGCTCGGGGCCCGAGCGGTACTTGAACCACTCGTCGTTCTGGAGCTTCTCGTACTCGGTGCGCGTGGGGTCCTCGACGGGGACCTCGGCCATCGCGGCCTTCATCTCGTGCGGGCTGGTCACGGCCCCAACCTACCCGCGCGCCGCGGCCCGGTCGCGGGACCTCAGCACCGCCTTGCGAACCTCGATCGCGAGCGGGACGGCGGCTGCGAGCGCCGCGCACTGCCCCCACTGGGCGAGCGTGAGCGGCGCGGTCGAGAACGCGTCGTTGAGCACCGGCAGGTGGACCACGGCCACCTGGAGCGCGAGCGACAGCCCGACGGCGCCCCACAGCCACGGGTTCGAGAACAGCCGGTGCAGCGTGCTGCGGGTCTCCGAGCGCGCCGCGAACGCGACGGTGAGGTTCGCCATCACGAGCACGGTGAAGGCCGCGGTGCGGGCCGTGTCGAGGTCGGAGGAGCCCGGCAGCAGCCCGCCCGGCAGGAACAGGTCGAACGTGATGAGGGTGACGGCCGCCATGACGGCGCCCGTGAAGGCCATGCCGGTCCACATGCGGCGGCCGATCATCGGGGAACCCGGCCGGCGGGGGCGGCGCTCCATGAGGTCGTCGGCGTACGGCTCGGCGCTCACCGCCAGCGCGGGCGCGAGGTCGGTGAGGAGGTTGATCCACAGGATCTGGGTGGCGAGCAGCGGCGCCACCACCGCGCCCGACGCGTCGCGCAGCCCCAGCCAGCCCGCGAGCACCACGCCGAGGAACACCGCGAGCACCTCGCCCAGGTTCGACGCGATGAGGAAGCGCAGGAAGCGCGTGATGTTGTCGAGGATGCCGCGCCCCTCGCGCACCGCCTCGACGATGGTCGCGAAGTCGTCGTCCGTGAGGATCATGTTCGCGGCCTCGCGCGCGACCTCGGTGCCGCCGCGTCCCATCGCGACGCCGATGTCCGCGCTGCGCAGCGCGGGCGCGTCGTTGACGCCGTCGCCGGTCATGGCGACCACCTCACCGTGCGCCTGGAGCGCGTCGACGATGCGGAGCTTGTGCTCGGGCGCGACCCGCGCGAAGACCGAGGCGTCCCGGACGGCCGCGGCGAGCGCCGCATCGTCCATGCGCGACAGCGCCGCGCCGGCGAGGGCGGGGGAGCCCGGCGGCACGATGCCGAGCTGCGCCGCGATCGCGGACGCGGTGCGCGGGTGGTCGCCCGTGATCATCACCACGCGGATGCCCGCCGCCTGCGCCTCGGCGACCGCGGCCCGCGCCTCGTCGCGCGGTGGGTCCTCGAGGCCGACGACGCCGAGCAGCGTGAGGTCAGCCTCGTGCTCCTCGCGCGCGGACGATGCGGGGGCCTCCCGGATCGCGACCGCGAGGGTGCGCATGCCGTCGTCGGCGAGCGCGTCGATCGCGGCGTCCAGGCCCGCGCGGCGGTCCGGGCCGAGCGCGACGTCCCCGTCCTCGGTGCGCACCCGCGCGCAGCGCGCGAGCACCACGTCGGGCGCGCCCTTGACGGCGAGCACGTCGGCGCGCTCGTCGTGAGTCGCGAGCACGGACATGCGGCGGCGCTCGGAGCTGAAGGACACCGAGTCGACGCGGTCGAAGCCCGACCGCAGGGTCTCGGCCTCGAGCTCCCGCTCCGCCTCGAGGAAGGCCACCTCGGTGGGGTCGCCCTCGAAGCCGCCGTCGCCCGCGACCGTCGCGTCCGAGGCCAGCGCGCCGAAGGCCACCGCCTCGCGCGCGACGCGCGCGGCCTCGCCGGGTGCCGCGGTGCCGTCAGCGGTGACGAGGCGCGTGACGGCCATGCGGTTCTGCGTGAGGGTCCCCGTCTTGTCGGAGCAGATGACGGAGGCGGAGCCGAGCGTCTCCACCGACGCGAGGTCCTTGACGATCGCGTTGCGCCGGGCCATGCGCTGCACGCCCAGCGCGAGCACCACGGACATGATCGCGGGCAGCCCCTCGGGCACCGCGGCGACGGCGAGCGCGACGCCGAGCAGCAGCACGTCGACGCCGTCCTGCAGCGACGAGATGTCCTGGGTGAGCGCGACGGTCGCGACGATGACCGCGGCGATGCCGAGCACCCCCAGGCCGAGCACACGGCCCAGGCGCGCGATCTCCCGCTCGAGGGGCGTGGGGTCGGACTCGGTCGCGCCGAGCAGCCGCGCCACGCGCCCGGTCTCGGTGTCCATCGCGGTCGCGGTGACGACGGCGCGCGCGGTGCCGCGCGTGATCGCGGTGCCCGCGAAGACCATCGAGGTGCGGTCGCCCACCTCGGCGGGCTCGGCGAGGGGGGCGGGGGACTTCGCGACCGGCGTGCTCTCGCCCGTGAGCGGCGCCTCCGCGGCCCACAGGGTGCCGTCGACGAGCCGCGCGTCGGCGGGCACGGCGTCGCCCTCGGCGAGGACCAGCAGGTCGCCCACGACGACGTCGAACGCCGACACGCGCGCGAGGCCCCCGTCGCGGATCACCGCCGCGCTCGCGGCCGCCATCCGCTGCAGCGCCGCGACCGCCTGCGCCGAGCGTCGCTCCTGGATGAAGCCCAGCGCGGCGTTGGCGAGCACCACGACCATGATGACGAGGACGTCGTACGGCACGCCCTCGGCGCCCTCCGCCGACCACGCGACGAGCGAGATGAGCGCGGCCGCGAGGAGGAGGTAGACGAGCGGGTCCGCGAACTGGGAGAGCAGGCGCCGCCACGCGGGGACCGCGCGCTCCTCCTCGAGCCGGTTGGGGCCGTCGCGCTCGAGCCGCGCGGCGGCCTCGGCGCGGGTGAGGCCGCGGTCGAGGTCGGCGTCGAGCGCGAGGGCGACCTCGGCGGCGTCGCGCGTCGAGGGGTCGGTCACCGCGGCTGCAGCCATCGCCCCTCCCAGCGGCGGCATCGCCGCCTCGTCGTCGGTCCGCGAGGCGGCCGGGGCGCCTCGCCTTCCACGCTAGCGCGCCCTATTCGGGCTCGACCTGCTGGAACAGCGTGAGCTGGAGGCCCGCGGGGCCCTCGAGGCGTGCGTTGAGCGAGCCCCACGGGGTGGTCGTGGGCGGGGCGACCTCCTCGGCGCCGGCGGCGACGGCGCGCGCGGTGGCGCCCGCCGCATCGTCCACCTCCAGGGCGACCCGGATCTCGCGCGAGACGTCGCGGCCCACCTCGAGGGAGTCGATGAGGGAGCGCTGCGGCGTGTTGACGAGCTCGAGCGTCGCGCGGCCCGCGTCGAGCACCACGACGCGCGCGTCCTCGCCGTCGCCGGGCGTGGTGAGGTCGAGCTCCGCGGGCAGCCCGAGCGCGTCGCGGAAGAACGCGACGGCGGCGTCGAGGTCCTCCGCGTGGACGACGAGGCGCAGCTGGAGGGCGCCGGTGGGCTCGGTCATGAGCCCACCGTGCGCCGCCCCGGCCGCGCCGTCAACCGTTGGCCGGCGGCCGCTACAGGTACATCGGCGTGAGCGCCTCGTAGTCCTCGACGGTGCCGTCCCGCAGGCAGGTCTCGATGATCTGCCGGCCCAGCGGGTCGAGGTCGTCGGTGAGGAACTTCTGCAGCTCGGACTTGAAGAAGCCCGTGAGGATCGCGCACCCCTGGTCGTAGGCCGCGTCGCCCACGTGGGACTGGCTCTCGGGGCGCAGCAGCGTGCGGCGGATGGGCTGGCCGTCGAGCGTCATCTCCTTGGGGGAGTAGCCGAACAGCGGGCAGCGCGCGGGCTCGAGCTGGTCCGCGCGCATGCGGCCGCCGCCCTTGCGGGCGAGCCACTCGCGCGTGAGCCACTCGGCGGAGAAGCCGACCTTGTACGCGCCCACGTGCTGGTTGGGCGTGAGCACGTAGCGGGTGCGCGGGTAGTCGAGGATCTGCTTGAGGAGGAGGTTCGCGGCCTCGACCTGGGTGCCGGTCGAGAACGGCCAGTACGAGCCGACGCCCTCGGACACCATGCCGCCGTGCTCGAGCTTCTTCACCGCGTCCGCGGCCTCGCCGATCGACGGGTTCTTGTCGCCGCGCGGCGCGATGAGGCGCCACAGCCACGCGATCGCCGGCGGCACGAAGTGGGTCATGCCCATGATCCCGTAGCTGGGCTTCTCGGTGGTGCACGCGGGCATGCGGACGCCGAACGTGCGGACGTCGACCGGCTCGGGCTCGTGCACGATGCCGTGGATCATGGTGCGGGGGATCACCACGCGCGGGTTGGGGCACGGCTTCCCGGTCGAGTCGAAGGTGTGCTCCCACGGCAGCGCGGTCGCGTCGGAGACGCCGTCGATGCTGAAGAACACGAGCGGCTCGTCGGGGTGGATGACCGCGCGCTCGAAGTGCACGTCCGCGCCGTAGGACTTGAGGTTGTCGACGCGCACGAACCAGCCGGACTCGGCGTCCGCGACCACCATCTTCCCGGAGCCGTCCTGGACGTCGGGGTGGCACAGCGTCATGTCGTCGGTGACGGGCGCGAGGTCCGAGGTCTCGGACAGGGTGATGAGGTACGGCTCGCCGGTGGCGACGTTGGTGCCGAGCAGGATGCGGCCGTCGTCCTCGCGGCGCAGCTCCTGGCACATCTCGGACTTGCCGCCGCCCGAGGCGCCCTCGTGCATGATGACGGTCTCGTTGTCGTACGGGGTGGTGACGCGCACCGCCGACGCGTGGGCCGTGATCCAGCCCTCCTGCTCGCCGATGTCGAGCAGCACCGAGAAGACGCCCTTCTTCGCGCTCGGGCCCGGGTAGAGGTTGTAGGCGAAGATCTCGTGGAGCGTCTCCGAGCGGTCGTGGACCACCACCTGCTTGCCGTCGAAGTGCGTGTGGCGGAACGGGGGAGCGACGTAGAGGATCGAGCGCGGCGCGAACTCGCCGAGCTCCTCGAACGTCACCCAGCCCTGGAGGTCGACCAGCGCGGTCGCGAAGAACGCCGAGTTGGCGGGCACGATCGCGAGCGACGGCGAGCCGTGCACCGGGCCGCCGGCCTTGAACGGCACCACCACGAGGTCCTGGTGCGACAGCCACGCGAGGGTCTCCGCACGGGTCTCGTCGAAGCGGTGGCCGAACCGGTCGCGGAAGCGCGTCTTGTCGGTGGGGCGGTCGTCCGCGATGACCATGCACTGGGGGTCGCGGCGCCGCATGTAGTCCTCGGGGTAGTTGACCGCGATGCCGTTGCGGCAGCGGGTCACGGTCGCCTCCGTGACCACCTCCCCGTCGACGTCGTAGTCGACCCAGAAGACCGGCCCGCCCTCCGGCCCCAGGGACAGCCGGTACAGCTCCTCGCGCGTCGCGGGGATGGTCACCGAGGGCGCCGCCTCGAGGGCGGCGCGCACCTCCGGCGCGAGGTCAAGGCGGTCCAGCTCGGTGAGGGTGTGCATCGCTCGTCTCCTTCGGCTCGCGTGGCAGGCGTCATCGTCCATGGTGCGCCCGTCCCGGCGAGTCTGCCGATCCAAAAGGGAAGGTAAAAGGGACGTAGGTCACGGGTCATGAATTGTCTTCCGGGACACGGCAGGGAGCAGGGACGATGCGCTGGCTGGGCGAGGGTCCGACGGATAGGCTCGCGCCAGGCCGCGCGCGGGGGCGTCGCCGATCGGGGGGATCATGAGGCGCGTGCTCGTCGTCGTCGCGGTGCTGATCGTCGCCGCGGCCGGGTGGTTCGCCGCTCGCGCGGTCGTGGGCGCCGTGCCCGAGGCCGAGGCGCCGCCCATGGATCCCGAGCTGGGCGTGGCGCGCGCGGGATTCGACGGCGAGCGCGTGGGCGGCGGCTGCCTCGCCGGGTCCTGGTACGAGCCGCCGGTCAGGTACGCGATCCTGGACGTCCAGGTGGCCGCCTCCGGCGCCGTCCACGCGTGCGTCGAGGTGTACCGCGTGGACGACCTCGACCCGAGCGCGGACTACTACGAGGCGGCGGTCACCGCCTACTGGACCACCACGGACGGCTGGTCCCTGCCGATGCGGGTCGCCGTCGATGCTCCCGCCGCCGGCCCCACGACCCTCTCGCTCTCGTCCTCGGAGCCGCACCTCTCGAACGTCTTTCTCGCGGACGCGACGGTGCTCGCGCCCTGCACCGGGGAGGAGGAGCTGCAGCCGCAGCCGATCGGTCGCGGCTGGGTGCTCGACTCGTGGTGCAACGGCGACGGCGCCCTCGAGTCCCGCGAGGACGGCGAGACCGCCACGTGGGTCGTGGGGGGCCAGCCGGCGCTCGACGCGACGGTGCACACCCTCGCGATCAAGGTGGCGGAGGGCTCGCGGCCCCTCTTCACGTTCGCGCTCGAGTCGCCCGCGGAGGGGCGGTCCGAGGTCGAGGTGGCCGCCGCGGAGGGGTGAGCGGCCCGCGCGCCTGCTTGACCGCGCTTCGAACAGGTGTTCGAATGGACGCATGCGGTGGGAGGGACAGGCGCTGCGCGCCGAGAGCGACGACGCGCTGCCCGCGCTCGCGAGGATGTCGAACCTCGTGCGGACGGTCACCACGCCCGAGTTCGCCGGCGTGACGTTCCACGAGGTGCTCGCCAAGAGCGCGCTCAACCGCGTCGGCCCGGGCACCGCGGTGCCGTTCACGTGGACCGTCAACCCGTACCGCGGCTGCACGCATGCGTGCGCTTAGTGACCTTTCCGATCTAGGCTCTCGATCGGGCGATGCACGCCCGGATGAGAGGATGGCCCACCATGAACGCGACCGCCACGCCGAAACGTGCCGTCGTATATGTGCGTCTGTCGCGCCACCAGGGCGCGGCCGACCCGTCGACGTCGCCGGAGTCACAGCGCAAGCGCTGTGAGGCGTTCGCCGAGGCGAAGGGCTGGGAAGTCGTCGAGGTCGTCGAAGACCTCGACGTGTCGGGGTCTGACAAGGGGGACCGCCTCAACCGGCCGGGTCTGAAGAAGATCCGCAAGCGCTGGGCCGATATCGACGTGGTGATCTTCGCAAAGATCGACCGCCTCGCGCGCAACGTCGTGGACTTCAATACGTTCGCCGAGGAGGCGAAGGGGCACGGAGTCGCCCTGGTCTCGGTCGCAGAGTCGCTCGACCTTTCGACCCCCGGCGGACGGTTCACCGCGAATATCCTCGCGGCGTTCGCCGAAATGGAAGCGGCCACCATCCAAGCCCGTGTGAAGCAGGGGCGCGTGGACCTAATCGAGGCCCGCCGGTGGGCAGGCACGCGCCCGCCCTACGGCTATCGGTCGGCGCCGCATCCGAGCGGGAAGGGGCGCGGCCTGGTGCAGGTCCCGAACGAGGTCGAGATCCTTCGCGGCATGGTCGCGGAGTTCCTCCCGCATGGCGCCGCGACCGATCCCGCGAAGCGCCACGGCTCGGCGAACGCGATCGCGCGTCGACTCACAGCGGACGGCATCCCGGCGCCGCGATCGGCCTACCGGCGCGCGCAACTCGCCGCGCTCGACGGTCGACCCGTCGAGGATCTCGCGGTGCTCGACCGGGGCAAATGGAACGCCTCGACGGTGCGCGCGCTTATGCGCGGGAACGCGCTCGCCGGGTACATGACGCGCGACCCGGAGCGGATCGGGAAGGATCGGCCCGACCCTGCGAGCCTCGATGTCGTCCGCGACGCGCACGGCGCGCCCGAGGTCGTATGGTCGCCTGTGGTCGACGGCTCGACTCTGCGCGCGCTCCGGAAGCGATTCCCGGCGTCGACGCGCAAGGCACCCGCCGGGCCCGTGAAGGGCCGCAAGCCGAGCGGCCTCCTTTCGGGCAAGGACGGGCTCGCCAAGTGCGGGCTCTGTGGCGGCACTATGAACGGCGGCACCTCGGGCGGCTCGCCGTCGTATCGGTGCGACCGGCCCGGCGGTGGCGCGCTCTGCTCGGGGGTGAGCATTCGCCGGGCGGCCCTCGACGCGATCGTCGAGGAGGCGTTCCTCGGGGCGTATGGGCGACTCCTGGTGACGATCGTCGAAGAAGTCGCCGACGACACAGCGCTCGCGGCGGAGCGCGAGGAGGTCGACGGCCTGCTCTCGGATCTGGAGGCGCGCAAGCGCGCCGCAAGCCCGGCCGATCGTCGGCGCCTGCTCTCGGAGGAGGCGGCGCTGTGGGAGCGCCACGACGCGCTCGGTGTCGCCGCGCCGGAGACGCGGACGGTCGTCCGCGAGACCGGCGAGACGTTCGCCGAGGCGTGGGAGTCTGCCGATCTGGTCGACCGTCGCGCGTTCCTCGCCGCGAGGATCGACCTCGTCGAGGTGGCCCCGGCATCGAAGAGCACGCCGCGCGTCGACTCGTCGCGGGTCACGATTTACTGGCGTCTGACGGGAGAGGATGCGCGCGAGATCCTCTCGCCCGCCGAGGCGGTCGCCGCACGTAGCGCGTTTACACCCTGCCGAGCCCCCGGTCGCCATGATGCGGCCGGGGGGGTCTGTTGTGTGGTCGGAGGTCGCCGGTAGGTTCGGCGGCATGGACGCCAGAGAGCCGCTCGACCCGCGCGATCGCGACCACCTCCTCGCCCTGGGCTTCCGCCCGGACCCGTCCCCGGAGCCCGCTCCGGAGGCCGTGGAGGCCGCTCTGGCGGCGATCGCGGCCCGCCCTGAGACCGATCTCCCCGAGGCCGCCGCGAAGGCGTGCTTCTACACGATCCAGGCCGCCCAGGCCGACGGGGCGACCTCCGCCGACGGGGCCGCCATGATGCTCGCGTTTATCGCCGCTCGCGAGCGCCTGGAGGCCGAGGCGGCGGTCGCGCGGCTCCTGCCGTAGCCCAGCAATCGCCAGAGCCCCCAGGGTGCGCGAATGGCCCCCGACCCGGACCCTGGGAGGGGTGTCGGGCCGAGGGCCTGAGAGGGTTGGCTCTGAGCGTCGGACACTGCCTGACTAGGACACGTTGCGCAGTGTGCTGAAAGTTGAATCGGCTAGCCCGCGGTTAAGAAGTGTCTCCTGCCGGTCGCGGTCGCGATAGACCGGTCTTCAGCCTGCGACAGCGATGGGTCCCGGTCAACCGGGACAAGCATCTCGGCGTTGACGCCCAGGGCGTCAATGTGGCTCTCAACCTCTCGCACGACTGGCTCGGGCAGGGGGCCCGTGAACTCGACGCGAATCCGCTCACCGTCGATCGCGACGTTGACACCCATCGGCCAGTTGGCACGCTTCAGCGTCGCATTGATGGCATTCGAGAGGCGCGCCACGTCATGGCCTGAGGGCATCCGTAGCCCTTGGACGCGCTGTGCGGCAACTTGCCGCTCTAGCGAATCGAGCCGCGTCAAGAGGCGGTCGTCGCGTTCCTTCTCAGCGGGCGCAGGATCCGAGCCTTTCGAGGCGTTAGCGGCTTCGAGAATCGGTGCGAGGTCGCGCTCCAACTCGGGCCACAGGCGCTCGAACGCGCGGTCGAGTGGTCCAGTTTCGAGAGGTGTCTCTAGCGCGCCATTCAGTGAGCAAACAAGCCGGAAGACTTCCTCCCGTGTGGGTGAAGTGACAGCGTTGAAGAGGCGAAGCGGGCCGTCAAGATCGGCGGTGGTCGTGCCGATGAGGAACGGCACGACGCGGTTGTCCTCGAAAGCAACCGCCAGCGCGCCCGCCTCGAAATGGAGCCATTGCGAGCCGCTGTTTTCGGGCGTGACGATGACGATGCCGAAGCGCGCGCTGCCTAGTTCCTTGCGGAGTTCGCCGGGCCAGCCAACGCCCTTCTGTAGACCGTCCTCGCTCATGAACGGCGCGCACGCCTGAATGAGGTCCTGAAGCCATGGGCTCAGTACGCGCGCGACAGACCTCGCCGTATCGCCCGACCAACTAATGAACACCTTCGTAGCCATGCTGTTGCCCCCCGGGGCCAATCTCTGAACCTCTCGCTCGCGCATCGTAGCGCGAAGGTTCAACTACCAGGGGTGAGTTAAAGATCGGCATTGTTGCCGAGTCCCAATCCCGCGCGCGTAGTGAGGCGCTATGCCTACTGGGCTTCTGGCCGAGGGGGTGTAGAAGTCCTCCCCCCACCCCGCGATGTCAGTCGAGCGGGGTGGACGGATCGGGCATTGGGAGTCCTGACCCGTCGGTCGACCGCGCGACGCGGTCGACCTCGGCGAGCCACGCGTCGAGGTCATCGCTGAACACGCCGTGAAGCGCGAACCGTTCCGGCCAGAATGCGATCGGCTCCTCGGTGTGCTCTGGTCGGATCTCGGCGAGGGTCCGCCCGGCCCGTCCGCTCGGGTCTTCCCAGTGCTCGGCATAGTGGCGGAGGTAGGTGAAGAGATCGGCATCCGGGAAACGGGGTAGGGCTTCCAGGCGTGAGCAGGCTTTGACGACGTGCGCGATTGCGAGGAGGGCGAAGTGACGTTCGGCGGCGACTTGCCACCAGTCGCCGACGGTAGGTGACGCCTCGCCGCGCCCCGAGGAGTTGTCGAGGCGGTTCAGGGCTTTGCCGAGTCGCGCTAGTTGCGCGCGTGCGGCATGCGCCCAGAACACGGCAAGTCGCGCGACCTCATCGTCAGTGAGTGGTTCCGCCACGACACCAGGCTACTTGTGCCGGGTGCCACGGCGGAATGACCTACGCGACGGCGAGGGCGGCGGCGCGGGCACGGGCGCCGAGGGTCGCGAGAGGCCCAGACGTGAAGCGGGCGTCACGCTCCACGGACTCGCCGAGGGAGATCCGCTCGACGGTCGGACCGTTGAGGCGGTCGAGGATCTCGCGGGCCTCGGCTGCGTGCGCCTTGTCATCGAGGATCGCCGAGAGGCGGCGCTGGAGCGCGCGGCGCGCGTGGGCGCGGGCCGTGCTCCGGGCGGGGTAGCGGCAGGGCGGGTCGACGTGGGCGGCCAGGGGCGCCAGGGCGAGGGCGGTCATCCGAGGTGGCCCGGGACGCCGACGAGGACCGGGAGCGGCTCGTCGTGGGCGGGCGTGCGGGTCGGCGTGAGCGCCGGGGCGGGGCGGCCGAGGCCGTGGTCGGTGGGGGTCATGCGGGCGGGTCCTTTCGGTCGGGTGCTGGCGTCGACGGAGTCGGCCAGGCGGGCGGGCTTGCTCAGGGACGCGACCGCGATCGCGGCCCTGTCCTCGGGGTCGAGCGGGCCCGCCGGGCGGGCGGTCCAGGGGGTCAGGGTCGGCATGGGGTCCTATCGGGTCAGGCGGAGAGCGGGGCGGCGGTCGGTCAGGGGCGCCGGGCGGAACGTGATCGTGCCGCGACGCTTCACGGGGGCGCCCCAACGCTCGGCGGCGAGGGCGTAGAGCGGGAGCACGTCGAGTCCGCCCGGAGCGCCCGCGTCGACGTAGGCGCGACCGAGGTCCGGGCGGGCGATCGCCTCGGCGTCGTCGAAGGTCGCCAGGAACGCCGCGACGGCGTCCTCGTCGACCACGGGGCGGCCGTCGGGCAGGTACGGCCGGACGAGGGCCAGAGCGGCGCCCTGAGCGGCGCGGGAGGCGCGGAGGTCGAGGGCGGTGGCGCGGAGGGCGTCAGCGTGCCAGTCGAGGCGGTCGCCGCGCGTCGTAGGCGGTCCGTCCGGGACGAGGCCTACCTCGGCGAGCCGGGCGTCGCGCGCGGGATCGAGGGGCAGGTCGTCGCCGCGAGCGCGGAGGGCGGCGGCGAGCGCGCGCTCCAGGGGCGTCGCCCAATCGAGCAGGGCGAGCCAGTCGCGGAGGGACGCCGAGGTCCCGGCGGCGGCGAGATCCGCGCGCCCGGCGGCGCGCGCGGCGGCGAGCCAGGAGGTCGGGAGGGACTCGCCGGACGACTCCGCGATCTCGATCTCGTACTCGGCGACGAGGGCGATCTCGGCGGCCTGGTCGGCGAGTGCGGCGCGCGTCTTGGAAAGGGCGCCGAGAGCGGCGGCCGCATCGTCGAGGACGTCGGCCAGGAGGCGAGCGGCCTGCGAGGGCTCGACGGGCTCGCCGTGGACGGCGTAGCCGAGGCCATGGCGGTACGTCAGACCGCGCGCGGCGAGGTCAGCCGCGAGGGGCTCGGCGGGCATGTGCCCGACGCGCCAGGGGCGCGGGCCGGTCCGGCGCTGGATCCGGTCGGCGAGGGGCGGCAGGGGCGAGGCGTCGAGGTCGGCGTCGAGGCACCAGGCGACGAGGCCGCCCGGGGCGGCGATCGGGAGGGCGGGGAGGTCGAGGCGGGCGCGCGCGTCGGCGAGGACGTCCGCGAGCGGGGTCGAGGGCATGGTCGGGGTTGCCTTTCGGAGTGGGGTGCGGGCGGTGCCCGGGACTGAGGGCGGGCGGAAGATGGGCGCGCAACGGAGTAGCCGCGTGTGTAAACGGCCTCCGGCCGGTCAAGGTGGCGGAGCCACCCCCGGCGCCTGAACAGCGCCATTGCCAGCGCAACTAATAAGGGCGGCGAGGCAGGGGGCAAGGGGGGTTGGGCATGGGGTCAGCCGGCGATTTAGAAGCTCCTGCTAGGTGCCACTAGGGGGCAAGGGGGCAAGGGGGTACCTAGGGAGAGAAGAAGCCTTAACGACTAACAGGAAACACACCTAGAACCGTCACTTCGTCACCCGGGCGCCGAGAGCGGCCCGGGCCTCGGCGAGGCGGCGGCGATAGGCGCGCTGGCGGCAGGCGTTGGAGCACGTCACGCGCCGAGGGTCGGCGTCGACGGGCAGGGGGCGGCGGCAGGTGCGGCAGGCGACGAGGTGCGCGGTCATCGTGGGTCCTTCGGGCAGGCGTTACGGAGCGAGGGCAAGCGCAACGCCCCCGGCACGGGCGAGCCTTTAAGGACCGGGCCGGGGGCGTTGGCGTTGGTGGAGTAGGCCGGGAAGCCCGGGCCTGCTCGCGAGAGCCGGAGAGGCTCTCAGGGCCGCTCTCACGGCCAGGCCTGCGAGGCTTAGGGCCGGGCAGGGGTGGCACGCGAGAGGGCGGGAGCGGGGCGCCTGCGATTTGTCAGGCGGTGGCGTCGTAGGCCGAGGGCGTGCGGACGTCGCCGACGAAGCCGCCGGGGCGGCCCGTGGCGAGGCGCTTCAGGTCGGCGCGCTCGCGGTGCGTGAGCATGACGCCGGTCGCCGTGTCGAGCGTGAAGCCGTTCCCGTCGAGGGTCTCCGAGCGGAGGCCCTGCGGGTTCTCCCACTCGCGCCGGGCGGCCTTCAGGGTGATGACGCGCGCCAGGGGCGGGGCGTCGGCCTCCCAGGCCTCGGCGACGCGCTCGGGGACGGTGGCGAGCACGACGGCCGTAGCGTCGTCGAGGGCGGCGACCGCGCGGGCGAGGTCCGAGCCCTGGAGCCCGCCGGGCTCGAAGCCGAGGCGGGTCTCCAGGGCGGACACGTCAGGCGGCAGGGCCGCCACGCTTACGCGCCGGTCGTGTTGATCGCGACCGCGCCGATCCCGTCGGTGAGCACGGTCTCGCCGGTCTCGGCGTCGTGCTTCGGGATCGGCAGGAGCGCGGCGCCGACGAAGGTCGACACGGTCGAGAGGCTCTGACCGTTGGCCGGGTTGGTGCCACGGAGCACGCGCACGGCGAAGCCGCCGTCGGCGGTGCGGTGCGCGGCCGAGTTGGTCTCGTCGAGTGGCTCCGGCGCGACGATCGCGAGGCCGATCGCGGCGCGGACCATGACCACGAGGGCGGTCGGCGCCACGCGGTTGTTCTCGACGATCGTCATCCCGGCGACCTTCGGCACAGCCGCCGAGGTGTCGACGTCGTCGCCCGAGAGGAGGAGGTCGGCGTACGCGGTCGAGCCCGCGACGACGACGATCTCGCCGGGGACCTGGTTCGCGCGGAGCATGGCGCGGGCCTTGACCAGCGCGGCCTTCGGGTTGGCGCTGTCGTAGGTGATCGAGGCCTCGGTCGCCATGCCGTCGATCAGCGCGGCGACCTTGCCCTCGATCTTGCCCGCGACCGCGCGGGCCTGCGGGGCGAGGATCTGGCGGGTGTAGTTCTCCAGGTCGAGCGTCGACTCCGAGAGCGAGAGCGACACGGTCGAGTAGGCCTCGGCGTCGACCGAGATCGGGAACGTCTGCTCGACGACGCCGTCGACCGTGTAGTCGGTCGTGACGCCGAGGGCGCGCTCCGACGCCGAGGTCGAGCCCGGCACGGCGATGTTCACGGTCGAGCCCTGGCCCGGCGCGAAGCCGATCGAGGCCTCGGTGTAGACCAGGCCCGCGAGGCCGAAATCGGCCTTCGCCAGGTCGGCGGTCACGCCCGCGAGGTCGCGAGGATCCAGAAGGGTGTTCGACATTTGTTGTCCAATCGGGGAGGGGTGTGAGGGTGGGACGTCCTCGCCGAGCGGCGATGCCGGGCCGCGTCATGCGCTGGCCGGGGGCGAGGCTGGGCTCCGCGTCGCGCCTGGCGATCGGAGGGGTCTGGGCTCGTAGAGACAGAGACGCGAGAGCCCCCGGCGGACCTGTCTCACGGGTCCGGCCGGGGGCGGTGCGTCGACCGCGTCGCGCGAGCCCAGAAGCGCGAGGCGGGAGTCGGTGGGGGCTAGATCCGCTCGGCGGCGATCTTCGCCGCGAGGGCGCCGAGATCAGTCGGCACGGGATCGGCGTCGCCGGACGAGTGACCCGGGACGGGTGCGAGGCGGGGCTCCGGGCGGGTCCGGAGATCCGAGCCCGGGGCGGGCACCTCGGCGGCGCCACGGAGCGCCGCGAGGGTCGCGGCCTTGCGCTCGACGTCCTCGGCGGAGTCGCCGGACAGGAACGCGAGCGCGTCGGCCTCGGCGGCGGCGTCGAGGCCCTCGGGGAGCGGGTGGCGCCGGAGAGCGGACTCGCGCCAGAGAGCGCGCTCGGCGTCGCTCTGGGCGGCCTGGGCGGCGGTCAGGGCCTCGGTCGCCTCGGTCGCCTTCGCGGTCGCGGCGTCGCGCGCGGCGCGGGCCTCGTCGCGCTCGGCGCGGAGGTTCTGGACCAGGGTCCAGGCCCGGGCCGGATCGAAGTCCTCACCCCACGGTGCGGCCTTCGCGTCGGCGGCGGGCGCCGGGGCGGGAGTCTGCTCGGTCATGCTCGGTGTCCTCCTGGGACGTAGGCGCTCGGGGATCCCGGGCGCGGGTGAGGGAGGGCCACGCCGAGGGCGGCGGGCCGGGAAGTCTGCGGGGTGTCCTCGCGCTCCGTCGCCGCCGAGGGAGGGAGGCGACGACGGAGCGACCAGGAGGACGCGGGGCGGGTGACCGACCAAAGTCACGTCCCGGTCTGGGCAGGGTCGCGGCAATCGCGCTTGTGCTCGCACACCTTCACCCCTGAAGAAACGAGCGCGGCGATCGAGCCGCAACCTCTCCGGATTGCCCGGGCGGGGTAAGCAAGCCCACCACCGGAGAGGCGCCCGCGTCGATTGAGAGAGGTCGACGCGGGCTGATCCGGTTCCTAGGCCGGACTACTGAGGCGGGCGCGTGGCCCGCTGAAGAGAGTCCCCTCGGCGGTGCGTCGCGTCGCGACAACCGGCACGACGGCGCATCACGCCGAGGGGGAGTGCCCGGGCGAAGGAGGGAGCCCGGGACAGGGGTACAGGCGCCGGAGCCGTCCGCTCGACCGCTTGCCCTCGGAATGAGGAGACGGTCCGGCGCCTGTGAGATCTAGGAGGCCGCGAGCGCGGCGCGGCCTGCTTCCATCCACTCGCGGCGACGGATGTAGGTCGCGCGATAGCGGCACTTGGCCGAACAGTGGACGGCGTCGGCACGGAGCGCGGCGGGGATCGGGCCGCGACACAGAGCGCACGTGCGGGAGTCGGACACGGGGGCACCTCCAGAGGGTCGAGCGGCTCACGAGGCGGGTTCCCTGCCTCCGAGGTAGGAGTAGGCCGGGGTGCTCGCGTAGGGGCCCGATTCGGGCGGTTTCGGAGGGCGCGGATGCGCATCGTTACCGGGCCGCAATCAAGGGACGCCGAGCGGGCGCCGGGGCGGGCGGCGTGGTGAAGTGGTGAAAGTGAGGGTCTCTCTAGTTACTCGCTATGAGAAGAAGAAGAGATCTCCATAGCGGGTAACAGGGAACAGGGTCACTTTCGTCACTTCACCACTCCCGGCCGCCTCCGGCGCCCCTCCCGGCGACGTCGCCCGGGCACGAGATAGCCCCCGCCGCGATCGCTGGGGGGCACCGATCAGACGGGGGCAGGCCGTCTAGTGTAAACGGGGTGACGGGTGGCGACTAGAGCGAGAGCCCAGTCGGATGACAAGAGTCATCACGCTTGCGTCTACTGCTTCGCGCGGCCGTCGCACCGCTACCTCGAGCTCGACGCGGGCGTCGACTTCGACCGGCAGATCATCGTGAAGATCAACGTCGCCGACGCCCTGCGCAAGGACCTCGCGAGGCCGTCGTGGAGCCGCGAGCACGTCGCGCTCGGCACCAACACGGACCCGTACCAGCGGGCCGAGGGCCGCTACCGGCTCATGCCCGGGATCATCCGCGCGCTCGCGGACTCCGGCACGCCCCTGTCGATCCTCACCAAGGGCTCGCTGCTGCGCCGCGACCTCCCGCTGCTGGCCGAGGCGCGCAAGCAGGCCCCGGTCGACCTCGCGCTGTCGATCGCGATCGCGGACGACGAGCTCCAGCAGGCCATCGAGCCCGGCACGCCCACCACGCAGGCGCGGCTCGCGACCGTGACCGCCGCCGCGGAGGCCGGCTTCGACGTCGCCGTCTTCATGATGCCGATCCTGCCGTTCCTCACCGACTCCGAGGAGCACCTCGACGCCGCGCTCGGCCGCATCAAGGCCGCGGGCGCCACCTCGGTCACGTACACCGCGCTCCACCTCCGCCCCGGCGTGAAGGAGTGGTACGCGCAGTGGCTGCACGCGCATCGTCCCGACCTGGTCGGGCGCTACCGCGACCTCTACGGTGACGGCGCGTACGCCCCGAAGGAGTACCGCCGGTGGCTCGCCGCCCGCATCAAGCCGCTCATCGCCGCCCACGGGCTGGAGCGCACCCCCGAGGATCCCAACACCGGCACCGTCGCGTCGCGGGCCAACGCACGCGACGACGAGGGGGAGTGGCGCCGCACCCGCGCGTACGGGGACGATGCGCCGGCCCCGCGGGCGGAGCCGCTCACCCTGTTCTGACCGCCGTTTTGCGCGGCGGTCGCGCGGTGTCATAAGGTCGGATCAGGTCCTCACGGACCTCGTGAGACGAGCAGAGGGCTTCCCGCCCCGCCGCCCACCCGCGGACGCGATCCCCGACGGATCCCGCCCGTGCCGACAGTGCGAGCCGCCGATGGCCGCGTCGGCCCACCGCCCCTCGCGACACCACCCGCTGCGTCCTGTCCGACAGCTCCTCCGCAGCCCCAGCGAAGGAGCACCCATGTTCACCACCGACCCGATCGCGATCGCCCAGGCCCAGCGTCTCGCGGGCGCGGCGCTCGCCCAGCGTCCGTCCCGCCGCCCGTTCCGCGCGCTGCACCGCCGCATCGTCGCCGCGGAGGTGCGCGCTCTGACCCGCGCACTCGCCCGCGCCCGGCGGGCGGAGGCCCGCGCGCGGCTGGCCTGAGGCGGCGTCAGTCGAGGAGGAAGGCCTCGCGCAGCATCGACCGTACGAGCGCGGGCACGTCGAGCCGGCCGGGGTGGAGGGCGTCGTAGACCTGCATCCCCTCCCAGCTCGCCACGAGCACGGCGGCCCGGTCCTCGGGGCTGAGCGGGTCGTCGTGGCCCCCGTGCTCGGCGCGCTGCGTGCGGATGGTCCACGCGATCAGCGTCGTGACGAGCTCGTGGCGGCGCTGGAGCGTCTCGCGCGCGGGGTGGTTCTCCGCGCCCGCCTCGGCCGACAGCACCGAGAGGAGCTGCACGAGGCCCGGGGTCTCCGCGTTGCGCGCGGCGGTCGCCGCGAAGCCGTCGGCGATGAACTCGGCGCTGATGGTCTCGGGCAGCTCCTCCGGCATGCCCTGGGCGTCGTGCCACTCGATCACGGCGAGGAGCAGCGCGGTCTTGTTGCCGAAGTGGTGCAGGAGGGTCGAGTGGTCGACGCCGGCCTCCTTGGCGATGCTCCGCAGCGAGGCGCCGTAGAAGCCCTTCTGCGCGAAGGCCGCGGCGGCGCTCTCGACGATCGACTGCTTGGTCGCGCGTCCGGTCGCATAGCCCTCGGGCATCGGAGGTCCTCTCAATCCAGGGTGGACGGCCGCGATTTCCACCAAGCGGTGGAAGTTGTTACGCTCATCCGCAGAAGTCCACCACATGGTGGAACTTGAACCAAGGTACTGAGCGATGACGATATCCGACAACCGACGACGCTTGCGGACCGAGCTGACGCTCGCCGAGAAGGCGTCCCTCATGTCCGGCGCGAACTTCTGGAACACGAAGCCCGTCGAGCGCCTCGACGTGCCGTCGATCATGCTCACCGACGGTCCCCACGGCCTGCGCAAGCAGGGCGGCGCCGCCGACCACCTCGGCCTCAACGCGAGCATCCCCGCCACGTGCTTTCCGCCCGCCGCGACGCTTGCGAGCAGCTGGGACCCGAGCCTGCTCGAGCTGGTCGGCGCGGCGCTGGGCGCGGAGGCGGCCGCCGAGGACGTGAGCGTCCTGCTCGGCCCCGGCCTCAACATCAAGCGCAACCCGCTCGCCGGCCGCAGCTTCGAGTACTTCTCCGAGGACCCGCTGCTGTCGGGCACCTCCGCGGCCGCGCTCATCCGCGGCATCCAGTCGCAGGGCGTCGCCGCGTGCGCCAAGCACTTCGCGGTCAACAGCCAGGAGACGCACCGCATGACGATCGACGAGATCGTCGACGAGCGCGCCCTGCACGAGACGTACCTCGAAGGCTTCCGCATCGCGCTCGCCCAGGGCGACCCGTGGACCGTGATGAGCTCGTACAACAAGGTCAACGGCACCTACGCGAACGAGAACGTCGAGCTGCTCGACACCACCCTGCGGCGCACCTGGGGCTTCGACGGCCTCGTCGTGACCGACTGGGGCGGGAACAACGACCGCGTCGCGGGCCTCGTCGCCGGCAACGCGCTCGAGATGCCGTCGACCAGCGGCGTCACCGACCGCGAGATCGTCGCGGCCGTCGAGAACGGCGACCTCGACGAGGACGTCCTCGACGCCCGCGTCGCGGAGGTGCTCGCGCTCATCGCGCGCACCCGCCGGGACGATGCGCCGGCCCCGGTCGACCACGACGCCCACCACGAGCTCGCGGTCGAGGCCGCGCGCCGCTCGATCGTGCTGCTCGACAACCCGCTCGAGATCCTTCCCCTCGGGCCGGACGCGGGCCGCGTCGCGGTCATCGGCGACTTCGCCGCCCGGCCGCGCTACCAGGGCGCCGGCAGCTCGCTCGTCAACCCCACGCGCGTGGACTCGGCGCTCGACGCCCTGCGCGCGAGCGGCCTCGACATCGTGGGCTACGAGCCCGGCTTCGCGCGCCGCGACAAGCCCTCGCGCCGCCTCCGTCGCCGCGCCGCCCGGCTCGCGCGTCGCGCCGACGTCGTGCTGCTGTTCCTCGGCCTCGACGAGTCCGCCGAGGCCGAGGGCGTCGACCGCGCCCACATGCGCCTCGCGCAGAACCAGCTGGTGCTCGCGCACCGGCTCATCGAGTCGGGCGTCCCGGTGGTCGTGGTGCTCGCGGGCGGCGCGCCCGTCGAGCTGCCGTTCGCCGACGAGGCCGCGGCGATCGTGCACACTTACCTCGCGGGGCAGGGCGGCGGCCGGGCTGTCGCCGACGTGCTCACCGGGCGCGTCAACCCCAGCGGCCGCCTCGCCGAGACCTACCCCCTCGTGTACGCCGACGTGCCGTCCTCGACCTCGTTCGCGCGCACCGAGGCCACGTCCGAGCACCGCGAGAGCATCTACCTCGGCTACCGGTACTTCGACAAGATCGAGACCCCCGTCCGCTTCCCGTTCGGCCACGGTCTCAGCTACACGCGGTTCCGCTACGAGGAGCTCGAGGCGGGGGAGACGTCGGCGCGGGTCACCGTGACCAACACCGGCGACCGGGCCGGCGAGGAGACCGTCCAGCTCTACGTCGAGGCACCCGACGCCGCCGTGGGCGAGGTCCGCGCCCCGCGCGAGCTCCGCGGCTTCGCGAAGGTCGCGCTCGCGCCGGGGGAGAGCGCCACGGTCGAGATCCCGTACGCCGAGCACGCCTTCGACGTCTACGACGTCGAGCGCCACGGCTGGCGCACCGTCGGCGGCACCTACGCCGTCCTGGCCGGCGCATCGTCCCGCGACATCCGCCTGCGTCGCGAGCTGGGCGTCGACGGCGAGCCGATGCCCGCGGTCGACGCGGAGCGGCTCCCGCACTACGTCGACGGCCGCGTCGACCGCGTCAACGACCGCGAGTTCGAGGCGCTGCTCGGCCGCCCCCTGCCGCCGTCGCGGTGGGCCATGGGCGAGCCGCTCACGCGGGACGACATCATCGCCCAGACGCGGGGCCGCGGCGGGTTCGCGGGCCTCCTGTACCGGCTCATCGAGGGCGCCTACGCGCTGCTCATGGCGCTGGGACGGCCGCACGCGGCCAACAACACCCGATTCGTGCTCGACCTGCCGTTCCGGTCGGTCGCGCGCATGAGCGGCGGAAGGGTCGACGACGCGATGCTCGACGGCCTCCTGCTCATGGTCAACGGCCGATTCTGGCGCGGTGTGCGCCAGGTCGCATCGGCATGGCGCGCTCGGCGAAGGAGCGAGCGCGTCCAGAGCAACAACTGAGAGAGACATGTCTACGCGCAAAGAGATCAAGCAGGAAGCCGTTGCACGCGTCAGCGAGGAGCGTGCGGCGAAGCGCGCTCGTCGTGACGAGCTCCAGGCGATGACGCCCGAGGAGCGCACGGCGGCGAAGGCCGCGGACCGCAGCGCGGCCCGCGACGCCAAGAGGACGGCCAAGGAGGAGCGCGCGGAGGTGCGCGCCACGATGAACCGCGCCCAGCGCCGCGAGGCGAAGCGTCGCGAGCGGGTGTACCGCAAGGTCAAGCACCGTCCGCGTCGCGCGATCGGCTGGGGCGTCACCGCCGCCGCCGGCGTCGGCGTCGTCGTGCTCGCCGCTCCCTATGTCGGCGGCATCATGCGCGTCGCCTCGCTGAGCTTCACGGACGACACCCCCGAGGCCGCCGCGGCCCGCGAGGCTGCGCTCGGCGTCGCCGAGAGCATCTCGGACGAGGGCATCGTGCTGCTGAAGAACGAGGCGGGCGTCCTGCCCCTCGACGGGGGCGTCAACGTGTTCTCGTTCGCGTCGTTCAACCTCCGCCTGGGCGGCGGCGGCTCCGGCGGCTCGAACACCGCGGGCGCGCCCACGCTCTACGAGGCGCTCGAGGCGCAGGGCGTCGAGTACAACGCCGACCTCTACGCGACGATGCACGAGGCGGGTGCCGAGCACTCCGAGGGCTCGTCCAACGCGTTCGTCCAGATTGCGGGCGCGCTCACCGGCGCGGGCGCCGACCACGAGCCGGCCCCCGACTACCTCACCGACGACGTCCTCGCGCAGGCGCAGTCGTTCTCCGACACCGCGATCGTCGTGGTCGGCAACGACGGTGTCGAGGGCTCGGACCTGGTGCAGGAGCAGCTCCAGCTCACGGCGGAGCAGCGCGCGCTGCTCGACGCGGTCACCGCGGTCCAGGAGAACGTGATCGTCGTGGTGAACTCCGGCAACCAGATGGAGCTCGGCTTCCTGGACGAGTACCCGCAGATCACCTCCGCGGTGTGGATGGGCACCCCCGGACCGCAGGGCGCCGCCTCGCTCGCGAAGGTGCTCACCGGGCAGGTCAACCCGTCCGGCCGCCTCACCGACACCTACGCGTACGACATCGCGAGCGCGCCGGCTGTCGAGAACTTCGGCGACTACAACTACACCAACGTGAAGCGCGGCTTCCTCGACTACGAGGAGGGCATCTACGTCGGTTACCGCTACTACGAGACCCGTTTCGAGGGCGATGAGGCCGGATACGCCGGCACCGTCCAGTACCCGTTCGGCTACGGCCTGAGCTACACCGACTTCACCTGGGAGGCCGCCGAGGCGGTCGTGGCCGACGACGCCGTGTCCGTCGACGTCACCGTGACCAACACGGGCGAGGTCGCGGGCAAGGACGTGGTCCAGGTCTACTTCGCCGCGCCCTACACATCCGGCGGCATCGAGAAGTCGGCGATCGAGCTCGGCGGCTACGCGAAGACGTCGGTCCTCGAGCCCGGCGCCTCCGAGACCGTCACGGTGACGTTCGCTGTCCAGGACATGGCGTCGTGGGACACCGCCGCGGGCGGCGCCTACGTGCTCGAGGCGGGCGACTACGCGATCTCGGCGCGCACCGACGTGCACACGCCCGTCGCATCGTCCACCGTGACGGTCGCGAACGACGTGACCTACGAGGCGGACGCCGACACCGGCGTTGCGTACGAGAACCGCTTCGACTACGTCGAGGGTGACCTCACGTACCTGTCGCGCGCGGACTGGGACGGCACCTACCCGGCGGCGCCGGACGGCACCGAGACGGCCTCCGACGAGGTGCTCGCGCTCATGGATCCGACCTTCGAGCCCGCCGACGGCGACGCGCCCACCTACGGCGCGGACAACGGCCTCACCCTCGCGGACATGGCGGGCGTCGCGTACGACGATCCGCAGTGGGACGCGTTCCTCGACCAGCTCACGCTGGACGAGCAGATCGACCTGTTCTCGTACGGCGCCTACCAGTCCGTCGCGATCGAGCGCCTCGGCGTGCCGTCGATCACGATGCTCGACAGCCCGGCGGGCCTCAACTCGCTGTTCTCGCCGCTCGACTCCGCGGCCTACCCGACCGAGGTCGTCATCGCCTCGACGTGGAACGACGACCTCGCCTACGCGTGGGGCGAGTCGGTCGGCACCGAGGCCAAGGCCTACGGCGTCGAGGTCTGGTACGCGCCGGGCATGAACCTCCACCGCACCGCGCTGGGCGGTCGCGACTTCGAGTACTTCTCGGAGGACCCGCTGCTCACCGGCAAGATGGCGGCGGCCGTGGTCGCGGGCTCGCAGGACCAGGGCGTCCCGGTCACGATCAAGCACTTCGTGCTCAACGACCAGGAGGTCAACGCGCGCACCGGCATCAACGTGTTCGCGTCGGAGCAGGCGCTGCGCGAGCTGTACCTCAAGCCGTTCGAGATCGCGGTCAAGGAGGCCGATGCGGCGGGCGCGATGAGCTCGTTCATCAACCTCGGCGGCAGCTGGGCCGGCGGCAATGAGGACCTGCTCCAGGAGGTCCTCCGCGGCGAGTGGGGCTTCGAGGGCTTCGTGTCCACCGACGCTGTGCTCGGCGGCTGGATGGCCCCCGAGCTCGCGGCCCGCGGCGGCAACGACTGGATGCTCGCGGTGTTCCCCTCGGCGACGGTCAAGGCCACCAAGGCGGCCGTCGACGCGGATCCGGCGGGCATGGGCGCGAGCCTGCGCGACCGCGTCCACGCGATCCTCTTCACCATCGCGAAGACGAACGCCGTCGGCTGACCCACCCCCGGAGGACGGCGGGGCGGCCCACGCGGCCGCCCCGCCGTTCCTCCCTCGTCCAAGGAGACGACCCCCGATGACCGACACCACCGTCGCCACGGACGCGCCCGCGTCCGCACCTCAGCCCCGCCGGCGTTGGAAGCGCGCGCTCGCCATCACCGGATCCGTCGTCGGCGGCCTCGTCCTGGTCGGCGGCGCGCTCGGCGCGTGGTTCCTCTACGCGCCCGCGCCCGACGAGCCCGGCCTCGCCGCGAGCGTCGAGCGCCGCACGCTCGAGGTCGACGGCATGACGCGCGAGTACCTCGCCGTCGTGCCCGACGGCCTGCCGGACGATGCACCGGTCGTGCTGGCCTTCCACGGCTCACGCATGGACGCCGAGGGCGTCCGCGCCGCGGCCGGCTACCGCTTCGACGAGCTCGCCGTCGAGCGCGGCTTCGTCGCGGTGTACCCCGAGGGCTACGAGATGACGTGGCACGGCTGCCGTGCCGAGACCCCGTACCCCGCCCGCCTCGACGACGTCGACGACGTCGCCTTCGTCCGCGCGGTCGTCGCCGACGTGGCGGAGCAGGACGGCGCGAGCACCGACATGGTCTTCGCGACCGGCCTGTCCAACGGCGGCCACATGTCGATCCGCCTCGCGGAGGAGGCCCCGGACCTGGTCCAGGGCATCGCGCCCTTCGCGGCCGCGTACCCCGCCGAGTCCAACAACGTGTGCGAGTCGAGCGGCGCCGCGGTGCCCACGATGTTCGTCCTCGGCACCGACGACCCGATCAACCCCTTCGAGGGCGGCGAGGCCGGCACGGTCGGCGGCAGCCTGGGCGAGGTGATGTCCGCGGAGGAGAGCGCCGCGTTCGTCGCCGAGCGCAACGGCCTCGACATGACGCCGGAGATCGCGGCCTTCGCGAACACCGACGCGGCGGGCACGAGCGACGTCGCCGTCACCGTCTACGACGGCGCGGCTCCCGTGCTGCTGTTCTCGGTCGACGGCGGCGGCCACGTCATCCCCAACCCCGTCTACTCGCAGCCGCGCGTCATGGGCGGCACCACCGCATACCTCGACGGCCCGGCCGCGGCGGTCGACTTCTTCCTCGGCGCCGCCTGACGGGGAAGGCGGCCGGGGCGCGAGGCGTCCCGCCCGCCCCTACTCCGCCTCGTCGCTCACGCGGGTGTACGTGTGCTCCATGAGGTTGAGCAGCGGCGTCGCGACGAGGCTGTGGTCCGACACGCAGTTCGCGGGCGGGATGAGGTTGCAGTACTCCACCACGGTCAGGGCGAGCTCGTCGCCGTCGAGGCTCCAGGCATAGGTGACGCTCTCCTCGCTGTCCTCGCCGAGCATGGTGAACTGGTCCCCGTCGACGGTGAAGGTCCCGACGTCGCCGACGGGCTCGCCGCCGTCCTCCCACACCTCGCCGTCGAGCACGTAGCGGCGCCACCATCGGTTGTCCTCGATCGATACACGGAGCACGATGCTCTCGGCGCCGGTCCCGGTGTCGGTGTCGGCGAGCCAGTCGTGGAGCTCCCCGGGCGGGGCTTCGAACTCCCACGTGCCGGTCAGGACGCCGTCACCGTACGTCGCGGGATCGGGCTCGGCAGCGGGCGGGGGAGCGGCGGACGGCGGTTCGGTCGCCGCGACCGTCGCTACCTCGTCGTCGGTAAGCGCGCTGTCGTAGACGGCCACGCCGGCGATCGCGCCGGGCCAGAAGTTCACCGGGACGCCGTCGCTGAGCGAGCTGCCGATCTCGAGGGGCCCCGTCGCCTGCCACGGCCGGTTGAAGGGGGTGGTCGCAGTCAGCGTGCCGTCGACGAACAGGCGGAGCTCGCCCGCTTCCGCGTCGTACACGCCCGCCGCGTGGTGCCACGCGCCGTCCGTCACCTGGGGTGCCTCCCCGGCGGCGCGAAACGTGGTGCTCGAGTCCGAGGAGTCCGCGGTCTTCATCGTGAAGTCGCAGGAGCCGTCGTCGCAGCTGAGGTAGAAGGCGCCCGCGACCTCGCCGATCTGGCTCACCGCGGCGGCGCCCTCGAGGCGGTCGGGCGTGCGCGAGACCCACGCCACGACCGTGAAGCTCTCCGTGGTGACGACGGGACCCGGCGTGGACGTCGCAGCGAAGCCGGAGGTGCCGTCGAGCGCGAGGCCGGCCGGGTCGAGCACGTACGTGCCGGCGAAGTCGAGGTCGACGCCGCCCGCGGACGCGGCCCCGTCCCCCATGAGCGGCCAGGCCCACGTCGGTTCCGGCGGGTCGTCCGCAGCGCACGCGGGCAGCACGGCAAGCGCGAGGGTGCCGGCAGCGACTCCCGCGACCCAGCGCCACCATGGGCGTGCGTGGATCGAACGCGACGCGATCTTCTCCGACATGCGGCCTCCCCCCGGAGCGCGACATCGACGTCGGGCCCGGGGCGGCGTGTGCGAGGCGCGCGGAGCGGGCCGACTCGAGACTACGCCTCTCGGATCGTGCGCGCGGGGTAGCGTCGAGCTGTGGACGCCGAGCGCACGTTCCTGGCCTGGATCCGCACGGCGGTCGGGCTGCTGATCGCCGCGCTGCTTCTCGTCGCGCTCGACGTCCCGATCGACGAGGGCTGGCGGCTGGGCGCGGCGGGGCTGCTCCTGCTGCTCGCCATCGCCGGCGCGGCGCAGGGCATCTACTCGTGGCGCACCCACGCGCGCGCCGCTCGGGACGATGCGGGCGCTGCGGGCGCTGCGGGCGACGCCCCGCCGGACCTGCGCATCGGCTCGTGGATCGCGTGGGGCGTGGTCGTCGCCGTGCTGCTCCTGCTCGTCGGCTGGGTGATGACCTGACGGGTCGCTACTCGCCGGTGGGCTTCTCCTCGTGGCCGCCGAAGCCCTTGCGCATGGCGGACAGGGTCTTCTGCGCGTAGTCGTCGAGGTCGCGGGACGCGAACCGGCTGTACAGGGCGGTGGTGAGCACCGGGGTGGGCACGCCCTCGTCGATCGCGGCGATCGAGGTCCAGCGGCCCTCGCCGGAGTCGGACACGTGCCCCGAGTACGAGTCGAGTTCCGGGTCCTGGCGCAGCGCCTGCGCGGTGAGGTCGAGCAGCCACGACCCGATCACCGAGCCGCGACGCCACACCTCCGCGACGGCCGCGGTGTCGACGTCGTACCGGTAGAACTCGGGGTTCGCGAGCGGCGCGGTCTCCGCGTCCGCGGTGCGCTCCTGCGCGCCGATGTTGGCGTTGCGCAGCACGTTGAGGCCCTCGGCGTACGCGGCCATGAGCCCGTACTCGATGCCGTTGTGGACCATCTTGACGAAGTGGCCCGCGCCGGTGGGGCCGCAGTGGAGCCAGCCCTCCTCGCCCGGCGCAAGGTCGCCCGTCAGCCCGGGGGTCCGCGGCGCCGCGTCCGCGCCCGGCGCGATCGTCCGCCAGATGGGCGCGAGCCGCGCGACCACCGCATCGTCCCCGCCCACCATGAGGCAGAAGCCGCGCGCGAGGCCGTGGACCCCGCCCGAGGTGCCGACGTCGACGAGGTGGAGGTCGCTGTCGGCCAGCGCGGCGGCGTGCGCGATGTCGTCGCGGTAGTAGCTGTTGCCGCCGTCGATGACGGTGTCGCCGGGCTCGAGGACCGCGGCGAGGTCGGAGATTACCTGCTGGGTGATGGCGCCCGCGGGGACCATCACCCACACCGCGCGGGGCGCCTCGAGAGCCTCGACGAAGCCCGCGAGCTCGCGCACGGGCACCGCACCCTCGGCGGCGAGCGCGTCGATCGCGTCGGGGGAGACGTCGTGGACGGCGACCGTGTGGCCGTCGCGCATCAGCCTGCGGGTGAGCCCGGCGCCCATGCGCCCCAGCCCGATCATGCCCAGCTGCATGTCACTTCCTTCCGTCGGAGTCGGGAACCGTGGGGTCGTGCCAGGGGCCGTCCGCCCCGATGAGCGTGTCCGCCTCGGTCGGGCCCCACGTGCCCGGGGCGTAGCGGATGGCGGGAGCGTGGTCGGTGAGGATCGCATCGACGACGCGCCACGCCGCCTCGACCGAGTCCTCCGAGGTGAACAGCGCGCGGTCGCCTTGGATCGCATCCCCGAGCAGCCGCTCGTAGGGCTGGCGCGCCGCCGCCCCCTCGGTCGACGCCACGAGCTCGCGCTGCTCGCCCACGAACTCCTCGCCGGGCGTCTTGACGCGCGCGCCGAGCGCGATCTCCCCGTCCGGCTTGAGCCGGAAGCGCAGGTGGTTGGGGTGCTGCGCCATCATCGCGTCGTCGAACAGCGCCTGCGGCGGCTTCTTGTACTCGACGACCACCTCGTGCGCCGTGACCGGCAGGTTCTTGCCGGTGCGGAGGTACCAGGGGACGCCCGCCCACCGCCACGAGTCGATGAACAGCCTCACGGCCGCGTACGTCTCGACGTCCGACCCGCGCGCGACGCCCGGCTCGTCCCGATAGCCCTCGAACTGCCCCCGCACGATGTCGTTCCTGGTGAGCGGTCGGATCGCGCGGAACACGTTGGCCTTCGCCTCGTGCACCGCGCCGTAGCCCTGGTACGCCGGCGGCTCCATCGCGAGCAGCGCGACGATCTGCAGCATGTGGTTCTCGAGGACGTCGCGCAGCGCGCCCGCGGACTCGTAGAACGACCCACGGCCCTGGACGCCGAAGTCCTCGGCGATCGTGATCTGCACGCTCGCGATGTGGTTGCGGTTCCACACCGGCTCGAGGAACCCGTTGGCGAAGCGGAAGTAGAGGAGGTTCATGATCTCCTCCTTGCCGAGGTAGTGGTCGATGCGGAACACCGACTCCTCGGGGAACGCCCTCCGCACCACCGCGTCGAGCTCCTGCGCGGAGGCGAGGTCGCGCCCGAAGGGCTTCTCGACCACCACGCGCGCGTCCGTGTTCAGCCCCGCGCGGGCGAGGCCCTCGATGACCGTCGCGAACATCACGGGCGGGATCGCGAGGTAGTGGACGGGACGATGCGCGTCCCCCACGGCCTCCCGGAGGGCGTCGAAGGTGGCAGGGTCGCGGTAGTCGCCGTCGACGTAGCGCAGCAGGCCGACGAGGGTGTCGAGCGCCGTGGGATCCGCGTCCGGCACGGCCGCCTCGACGGACTCGCGTGCGCGCCGCTGGAGATCGTCGAGGCCCCACTCCGAGAAGGCCACGCCGACGACGGGGACGTGGAGCTCGTCGGCCACGACCATCCCGTAGAGCGCGGGGAAGATCATCTTGCGCGCGAGGTCGCCGGTCGCGCCGAAGAAGACGAGGACGTCGGAGTGCTCGGCGGTGGTCACGGGGTCGCCTCCCGTGCGCGGGCGGCCGCGGCGGCCGCCTCGACGTCCATGCGTTCCCCGGTGAGCGCCATCGACGCCTCCCACAGGCCGGGGATGCCGGCCTCGATCGGGCCGCGCCGCACCAGCAGCTTGCGGGTCGGCGGGCCCGAGAGCCCCCATCGCGGCCCCCACAGCGTGCCGCCGCGGGCGTGCGGGTCGGTGGCGGCGCGCAGCTGGGGGAGCACGCCCTGCTCGGGCGGCATGCCGCGTTGCTCCGCGTACGCCTCCCAGAACGGTCCCTGCCTGCCGCCGCCGCCCTCGCGCACGGTGCGCTTCTGCAGGTCGGTGTGCGAGATGCCGGGGTGCGCGCAGAGGGCCCGGGCCTCGGCGCCCGCGGCGCGCAGCGCATCGTCCAGACCCAGGGCCGTCTGCAGGGCGGCGAGCTTGGACTGGCCGTACGCGCGCCAGTCCTCGTACTCGCCGTCGAGGTTCGGGTTGGCGGGGTCGACCGACGTCGCGTTGAGGCGCGCGATCGACGTCAGGGTGACGATGCGCGCCGCCGGGGCCGCGAGGAGGCTGGGGAGGAGGCGCGAGACCAGCGTCCAGTGGCCCAGGTGGTTGACCGCGAGCTGCATCTCGAAGCCGTCCTCCGTGCGGCGCTCGGGCATCGCCATGACGCCGGCGTTGGCGAGGAGGATGTCGATCGACGGGTGCGCCGCGAGGATCGTCGCGGCCGCGTCGCGGACGCCTGCCTGCGAGGCCAGGTCGAGCGGCACGGTCTCGAGCGAGGCCCCCGGGACCTCCGCGAGGACCGCCGCCCGCGCATCGTCCGTCTTGGCGGGGTCGCGCGCGGCCATCACGATGTGCGCGCCGCGGCGCGCCAGCGCGATCGCGGAGGCGAGGCCGAGCCCGCCGTTCGCGCCGGTGATGACGGCCGTGCGGCCGGTGAGGTCGGGCATGTCGTCGGCGGTCCAGCTCATGTGTGCTCCCTCGTGTGTCCCCACAGGCCAACCTAGAACGAGGTGCGCATGTTCCGCCGGGCGACCTAGGGTGGGGCGAGGGGGACTTGGGAGGCCATCATGAGCGCGTTGCACCTGCTCTCCGCCGCCGGGGTGTCCGTGTGGCTCGACGACCTCAGCCGCGACCGGCTCGCGTCGGGCTCGCTCGCCGAGGAGATCCACTCGCTGTCGCTCGCGGGCGTCACGACGAACCCGTCGATCTTCGAGGCCGCCGTGTCCGGGTCGTCGCAGTACGACGAGCAGCTCTCCGCGCTCGCCGCGCGCGGGGCGACCGCCGAGGAGGCCGTGCGCGAGATCACGACGGCCGACGTGCGCGACGCGTGCGACGTCCTCCACCACGTGTACCGGCACACGCACGGCGTCGACGGGCGCGTGTCGATCGAGGTGGACCCCCGCCTCGCGCACGACTCCATCGGGACGATCGAGCAGGCGCGGGAGCTGTGGGACGAGGTCGGGCGCGAGAACCTCATGATCAAGATCCCTGCGACGGTCGAGGGCCTGCCGGCGATCACGACCGCGCTGTCCGAGGGCATCTCCGTCAACGTCACGCTGATCTTCTCGCTCGCCCGCTACCGGGCGGTCGTGGACGCGTTCCTGTCCGGGGTCGAGGGCGCCGTGGCGGCGGGACGCGACGTGTCGCGGCTGGGATCCGTCGCCTCGTTCTTCGTCAGCCGCGTCGACACCGAGGTCGACAAGCGGCTGCGCGCGATCGACCCGAACTCCGGGCTGTGCGGGATCGCCGCGATCGCGAACGCGCGGCTCGCGTACGAGCAGCACGAGCACGTCCTCACCACGCAGCGCTGGGCGGCGCTCGCGGAGAAGGGCGCGCGGCCGCAGCGGCCGCTGTGGGCGTCGACCTCGGTCAAGGACCCCGCGTACCCCGACACGATGTACGTCGACGAGCTGGTCGCGCCCGGCGTCGTCAACACGATGCCGGAGGCGACGCTGCGCGCGTTCGAGGACCACGGCGAGGCGCACGAGGGCGGCTGGAACACCATCGAGGGGACGTACCACGAGGCCCAGTCCGCGTTCGCGCACCTGGAGAAGGTCGGGATCGACATGGCGGACGTGACCGCGCAGCTCGAGCGCGAGGGCGTCGACAAGTTCATCGCATCGTGGGAGGGCCTGCTCGCGACCGTGGGCGAGGCGCTCGCGTGACCGCCGTCCTGGCGGTGCGGCGCGCCGACATCACGACGCTCGGCGTCGACGCGATCGTCAACGCCGCCAACTCGTCGCTGCTGGGCGGCGGGGGAGTGGACGGCGCGATCCACCGGGCGGCCGGGCCGGGTCTGCTCGAGGAGTGCATGGGGCTGCGCGGGTGCGCGGTCGGGTCCGCGAAGATCACCGGCGGTCACGCGCTGCCCGCGCGGCACGTCATCCACGCGGTCGGGCCGGTGTGGCACGGGGGCGACCAGGGCGAGGAGGCGCGGCTCGCGTCCGCCTACGCCACGTCGATCGCGCTCGCGCAGGAGCACGGGTGCCGGTCGATCGCCTTCCCCTGCATCTCGACCGGGGCGTTCGCCTATCCGGCCGAGGAGGCCGCGCGCGTGGCGGTGCGCTCCGTCGGGCGGGCGCTGGCCTCCGCGCCCGGGGTCGAGGAGGTCATCTTCTGCGTGTTCTCCGACGCCGATCTGGCCATCTACCGGGAGCTTCTCGGGCGGTAGGGTGCCTGGGCGTGGGGGTGCGGGTGTGAAGGCGCGAGGCTGTCGGGGTGCTGTGGTGAATGTGCGTGGTCGTGGGGTGCTGCTGTGAAGGTGCTGCTGTGAAGGTGCGGCCGTGAGGGCGCTGCGGGGCGCCGCCGCCGCTGAGGCGGGGGAATGGCTGCGCGGGCGCATCGGCACGTGGGCGACCGTGGGTGGCGTCGCCGGCACCGGCTTCGAGGCGTACGCCCGCATCCTCCACCCCGTGCCCGCGCGACGGCTCTCCTGGGAGGACCCGGGCGGCGGCATGGTCCCGCGCGTGGTCGAGGAGCGCGAGTGGACGTGGGCGTCGGTGGCCGATGCGGTCGGCGGGGTCGTGCACCCGCTGGTGCAGTGGCACGCGCTCGCGGGCGACGAGGAGTTCGTCCGGCTCGACGACGGGTGGGAGATCGGGCCCACGCGCGACGGCTGGCTCGAGCCGCGTCTCTGGGCGGCGCTCGTGCCTCATCTGCCGGAGGGCGACGGGGCTTCGCCGGTGACGCTCGGGATCTGGGCCGGGTACAGCGAGCTGCACCCCGGCGGGCGGCACGTGATCATCGCGACCCGCGCCGACGATGCAGGCGTCGATGCGGGTGCCGGCGCTGCTGGCGGCTCCGGTGCCGGTCCGTCGCCGGACGTTCCCGTGCTCGCGGAGGACGTGGTCGAGGCGGTCGCGCGCGGAGAGCTGCTCGAGATCCCTGGGATGGAGGGGACGGGCCGCGAGTACCTGATGCTGTCGGGTGCGCTGGCCGAGCTCGCCGACCCCGACTGGGGCTTCGGGGCGGGGATCGGGTGGTGGGCGCCGTTCCGCGAGCCGATGCCGCAGTACGCGTGGCCCGCCGACCATGGGTGGCTCGTCGCGAGCGAGATCGACTGGGACTCGACCATCGTCGCGGGCTCGCGCGGGGTGGTGGATGCGGTGCTCGCGGAGCCGGGCCTCGAGGCGTTCGAGGTCGGCCCCGACGACCGGCTCGACTGGGACGGCGACACCGTCAACCCGCCCCGTTCGTAGACGTGCGGGGCACTCGCGCCCGCCCTCGCGTCGGCTTCTCGACCAGTCCTTGCGGGGGCGTTTCGCGCATCGTCCCTGGTGCGCGCGGCGGTGGTGCCGCGGCGTCGTGGCGCCGCGGGGTGATGTCCCCGGTCTCGTGGGGTGGGGAAGTTATCCTCCCTGGTATTCCTGTGGATTCTGGCCGGTGTGGTTGTCAGACCCTCGTGGTGGACTGGGTTCATGACGTTCTCCGCGGCCCGCCTCACGACTGCGTTGGCCGCGTTGCGCCACTTCGAGGGTGCGGACCTGGATGCGTTGGGCGAGGAGGAGTTCGGGCTGTTCCAGGAGTGCGTGGCGTCGGTGTACCGCCACGCGGGCGTGGCCGCGGCGGACGCGGGGGCCGCCGTGCAACGACGCTCGGCGCGCGAGCGGGGCGCGAACGGGTGGGCACGCCGCCACGGGCACGCGAACGCACGGGGCAAGGTCGCCGAGGATCTTGGTATCGGTGAGGGGGAGGCGCAGAAGCTCATCGATGCGGGCGACTCGGCGAAGAAGGAGAGGTATCCGCTGATCGCGGCCGCGCATGAGGAGGGACGGATCGGAGCCGGCGCGGTCACGGTGTTGACCGACACCCTCGACTCCCTGACCGAGGTTCCTGAGGGGCTGGAGGCCAGGCTGGTGGCGAAGGCGGAGCGGTTGTCGTTGCGGGATCTGCGGCGGGCGTGCGAGCAGCTGCGGGCGCGCCTGGACCGGGAGGCGTTGGCTGCGAAGGAGCGCCGCCACCGTGACCAGCGTGCGCTGGTGATCTCGCGTGACGCCGACGGCATGACCCGGCTGTCGGCGCGTTTGGATGTGGCGTCGGCGGCACCGATCGTGGCGTGGGTCGACGCCCAGCTCAAGGACGCCTTCCAGCGGCGCCAGGACGATCCTGTGCTGGCGCAGGCGGATCGGCGCACCGCGGTGCAGGTGAGGGTGGACGCGTTGGCGATGCTCGCCCAGCATGGGCTGGGCTGCGACCGGCCCGGGTCGGGGGTGCGCACCGAGGTCATCGTCCGCGTGAACAAGGCCGACCTGGAGGACGACCTGGCCATGGGCTCGTGCGACTCGCTGCCGGGCCCGATCACCGTGGGCACGATGCGGCTGATGGCCGTCGACGCACGGATCCTGCCCGTCGTGATGGGTGGGGACTCGGTGCCGTTGGACTGGGGTCGTGCACGCCGCCTGTACACCGCCGATCAACGCAAGGCGCTGATGGAACGTGACGGCGGCTGTGCGTGGTGCCTGGCACCACCGACGTGGTGCATCGTGCACCACTGGCGCTATTGGGGTCGCGACGGCGGCCGCACCGACCTCAAGGACGGAGCAACTCGTTAATACACCGGCTGCGCGTCGCGACACTCGGTGGCCGGGCTGGGACTAGAGCTCGGGAGCCGTGGGGGCAAACTTTGCGGGCCGGAGCTTCTGCGGTCGGCGGCGTCCGAGTGCCAGCGGGCGAATCCGGCGCTCGAAGTACGCGACCGCCGCGAGTGCCATCACGTGATTGTGCGTGATGCGCTTGGCCGCCGCAGGCAGCGCGAAGTCTGGATCCTCGAAGTGCGACGCGATGGTCTGAACGTGAGTCAGTTCGGCGTCGGTCATCGTCAGTGCGCGGTCTGCGAGGTCATCCTCGCCATAGGCCCAAAGGCTCGAAGCGCATGTTTCCTTCGAGAAGTGGACGCTGAACTGCGGAATTGGCGTGAGCAGTCTCTTCCAGCCGCGATTGGCGCGAAGTTCTCTCAGCATGCCCTGAGCCTACTGAGCACTCCGACGTCAGGGCTTAGCGCGCGGCGCGATCAGGCGCACCGCATGTGCGCCCAACGGGGTCCCGCTGTGCACCGGCTGCCACGTCAGGCTCCACACCACCGACTGGGAGCTCGAGATGCGCGACGGCAGACCATGGTTCATCTCACCGGCCACCATCGACCCCACCCGGACCCCCATCCAAGGTGGCATCGCACGACTCCACATCGACCTCGACGACCACCACGACGAACAAGACGCCGCATGACCACGGGAGAACTCTGCCCGCTACCGGTGCACCACGACCTTGCCGATCATCGACGACGACTCCACGCGCCGATGCGCCTCGCGCAGGTTGGCCGCCGTGAACCCCTCGAGGAGCTCGTTCGCGGTCGTTCGCACAAGCCCGCGCTCCGCGAGGTGGGCGACCTCCGCGAGGTACTCGCCCTGGCGGCCGAGGTCGGCGGTCCCGTGCAGGGCACGCGCGAACATGTACTCCCAGTGCACCGACATCGACTTGGGCTTGAGCGGCGCGATGTCCTCGAAGCCGCCGTCGATCACGACCACCTGAGAGAACGGGCGCCCGATCTCCGCGAAGGCGCCGATGTTGCCCGGCGTGAAGGCGGAGAAGATGTGGTCGACGCCCTCCGGGGCGGCCCCGAGCACCGCCGCCGCGAGGTTCCGGTGGTCGACGACGGCGTCCGCGCCCATCGCGGTCGCCCACTCGGCCGAGGCCTCGCGGCTCGCGGTCGCCAGCACGCTGAGGCCGGTGGTGGCCTTCGCCAGCTGGATCGCCGCCGAGCCCACCCCGCCCGCGCCCCCGACCATGAGAAGCGTGCCCTCCGAGCGTGGCTCGAGCCGCAGGTGGTCGCGGAACGCCTCCATCGCGGTGAGCGCCGTCAGGGGCAGGGCCGCGGCCTCCGCGAAGGTCCAGGTCGACGGCAGATGTGCGACGATCCGATGGTCGACCGCCTGGTACTCGGCGTTCGAGCCCGCGCGGCCGATGTCTCCGGCCCACCAGACATGGTCGCCCGGGGCGAAGCCGGCCACCTCCGCGCCGACCGCCTCCACCACGCCCGCCCCGTCGTAACCCAGGACCCGCGGAGAGTCGGGCGTCGAACGCGAGACGCGCACCTTCACGTCCACCGGGTTGACGGACACCGCCTCGACCCGGATGAGCAGGTCGAGGGGACCGTGGTCGGGCATCGGCAGCTCGACGTCGACGAGCGCCTCGTGGCTCTCGATCGGGAGCCCGGCGAAGGCGGCGATGGCGTGCATGGCGATCCCTTCTCGCCCTTCGACAGTACGCCCGGGAGGGTCAGCCCGACCCGACGATCGCGGTCACGATCCCCACCAGCGCGAACGCCGCGCCCGCGATCGCGAACGCTCGCGTCGGGGCGTGCCGGACATTGAGGAGGTAGCCCGCCACCGCGAGCAGCAGCGCGACCCAGGCGAGCGTCGGCACCGTGAGGCCCACCACGCCCAGCGCCGTCGACGCGATCGCGAGCGGGAACGCGACCTCCGGGTCCCGTCCCTTCGGGGGTTCCTCGCCGGTCAGGGCCCCACCTCGGCCCGCACCCGGTCGAGCGCGTCCCGATAGATGCGCGCCACCGCGTCGAGCATCGCGTTCGCGTCCTCGTTCACCTGCTGTCGCGCCGGGTCCGCCTCGAACCAGGCGACCGCCTCCGCGACGCCCTGCTCGAACGCCACCCGCGCCTCCCAGCCCGGCACCAGGCGCCTGATCTTGGAGGTGTCGTAGACCGCCGGATGCATCTTGTCGCCGTAGATCGAGCCCGCCTCCGACGGCCGCGCCGCCACCAGCGCGTCCGACGGCACGCACACCACCTGCGCCGCGAACTGCTCCGGCGTCAGTCCCGCCGCGGCCGCGATCGCCGCGTGGATGCCCCTCCAGGTGAGCGCCTCGTCCGAGGTGATGTGGACCGCCTCCCCGAGCGCCGCCTCGTTCCCCAGCAGCCCCAGCATCCCCGCCGCCACGTCCCGCGCGTGCGTGAGCGTCCACAGCGACGTGCCGTCGCCCGGGATCACGATGTCCGCGCCCCGCCGCATCCGGTCGACCAGCGTCCACGGATGCGAGCTGTTGCCCGTGTAGCCCGGGATCTTCGACGGGCCGTACGTGTGCGCCGGCCGCACGATGGTCCACGGGATTCCGCTCGCCCGCAGCACCGCCTCGCACTCCGCCTTGAGGCGCGCGTACTCCCAGTGGAGGTTCTCCTGCTCCGTGTCCTCGGTGAGCGGGTGGAGCCGGTCGAACGTCTTGTAAGCGGCCGAGGTCGCCACCAGCACGTACTGGTCCGTGAGCGGGGCGAACGTCTCGACATCCGCCGCCACCTGCTCGGGCGTGAACGCGATGAACTGCACCACCGCGTCGAAGCGCTCGCCCCGCAGCCGCATGCCGTGCAGGGCCTCCCGCAGGGCCGATGCGTCGGTCGCGTCCGCGTGGATCGATGCCGTGCCTGGGGGAGCCTCGAGCGGCGAGCGCCCGCGGGTGACGAGCGTGAGATGGTGGCCGGCCGCCGCGGCCTGGGAGGCGAGCTCGGACGAGATCAGGCCCGTGCCGCCGACGATGAGGATGCGCATGCCCCGAGCCTAGGACGGCCCCTGAGAAGCGCGCTCGGATGCCGGAAACGGAGGCCCCGAAAGTCGTGGGATATGCCCCTTTTGCACGGGTGCCGCTGATGCAGTCCGGGGAGTACCGTGGGTCCATGGTCGAGGACCTGGTGCCGAATCTGAGGGCGGCGCTTGGGGGGATCCTCCCGGCCGGCTGGAGGGACGCCGCGCCGTGGGGTTATCCCGCTCAGAGCGAGCTTGCCCTCATCACGGGCGTGTTCGCATCGCAGCTGCCGGAGCAGGCGGTCGGCGACATCGCCGACTCCGTCATGCGCCGCCGACCCGGCAGCAGCCTCGACAACCTCGTCGAGCTCGCCGCGATCGATCCGGTCGACCTCCGCTCGATCCTCGGCGACCGCTGGGGCGACTCCACCGTGCTCGGCGTCCCGCGCCGGCGCGCCGACGTCATCCACGAGGCCGCCCGCCTGCTCACCCACTCGGGCGTGAGGTCCGCCTTCGACATGCAGGACGCGATCCGCACCCGCACCGACGAGGTCGCGAAGCTGCTGCTCTCGATCCGCGGGCTCGGCCCCGGCACCTGGGCGTCCATCGCCTTCATGGTGCACGCGCCCATCCCGCCCAACGACGACGTCGTCGCCCTCGTGAAGGATTCCCTCGCGGGATCCGCCGAGGACGCCGAGGTGGTCGACGCGATGGACCGCTCCGCCATCGGCGACCTCATCCGCCGGACGGCGCACCGCCTCGGCTCCGACGAGCGCGTGCTGAGCTACGGCCTCCACCGCGTCGCCGACGAGCGCGCCCGCAACGCCGGGATGTTCATCGCCAAGTAGGCAGGGGGTCAGTAGACCGCCCGCGCCAGCAGCGCGACGAGCACGGACCCGCCCCGCGTGCGCTGCTCCGCGACCCGCTGGAAGCCCAGGTGCTCGTGGAACGTCACCGAGCCCGGGTTCGGCGGGTCGAGCTGGACCTCCGTGGTCACCTCGCTGGCGCCGCGCTCGCGCGCCCGCTCGAACACCGACTCGTAGAGCGCGCGACCCACGCCCGTGCCCTTCGCCGACGGCGCCACCACGATCCGGTCGATGTACTGGTGACGCACCCCGCGGTCCTCGAACCAGCGGTAGTTCTCGGACTCGTACGGCTGGCCCATGCCCAGGCTCAGCAGGAACGCGATGACCTCGCGGTCCCGGTTCGTCGCGACGAGCGCGACGTCGCTCATCGCGTGCAGCGCCGCGAGCTCGTCCTCCTCGAGGAGGTTGACCGCGGGCGAGGCGCCCGCGTTGAGCGCCGTGACCGCCGGCACGTCGGCGGCGCGCATGACGCGCAGTCGCAGGTTCTGCATGGTCACATTGTGCCTGGTCGATGTGTCGGGAATGTGTCCTACGGGTGGAGCAGGAGCTTGCCCGACGTCGTGCGCGACTCGAGCGCACGATGCGCCTCCGCGGCCTCCTCGAGCGCGTAGCCGTGGTCGATCCGCACGCTGAGGTCGCCGAGCAGGATCCCGTGGAAGATGTCGCTCGCGCGCCACTCCCGCTCCTCGGCGTCCGCCGTGAAGTCGCCCAGCGTCGGCCGGCTCAGCAGCACCGAGCCCGCGGAGTTGAGCCGCTGCGGGTCGACCGGGTCGACCGGGCCCGAGGCGGCCCCGAAGAGGACCATGGATCCCCGTCGGCGCACCGATGCGAGCGAGCCGTCGAACGTCGTGCGGCCCACGCCGTCGTAGACGGCCGCGACGCCCTCGGGGACGATGCGGCGCACGGCCTCCGGGAGGTCGCGGGTGATGTCGTCCATGAGGTCGTAGCGCAGCACGTGCGACGCGCCCGCCTGCTCTGCGATCCGCACCTTGTCGGCCGAGCCGACCGTGCCGATCACCGTCGCGCCGCGCGCGACCGCCAGCTGCGTGAGGAGCAGCCCCACGCCGCCCGCGGCGGCATGCACCAGCACCGTGTCGCCCGGCATCACTGCGTAGGACGAGGTGACGAGGTAGTGCGCGGTGAGCCCCTGGAGCATCGCGGCCGCCGCCATGTCGAGCTCGACGTCCTCGGGGACCCGGTAGAGGTCGGTGACCGGCACGCGGATGTACTCGGCGTAGGAGCCCTGCGTGAAGGCCCACGCGACCCCCTCGCCCTCGACGAAGTCGTGGACGCCCTCGCCCACCTCGACGATCTCGCCGGCGCCCTCCTTGCCGGGGACGAACGGCAGCTCCATGGGGTATACGCCCGAGCGCTGGTACGTGTCGACGAAGTTGACGCCGGCCGCCTCGACCCGCACCACGACGTGCCCGGGCGTGGCGACCGGACGCTCGAGCTCGACCAGCTCGAGCACCTCCGGACCACCGGGCCGCGTCACCTGGATCGCTCTCACATCACGCATGGTACGTCGTGCTACACAGCCTCATGCATGGGCATGTATGGTTATGCATATGAGCATCCGTGTCGCCGTCTCAGGCGCCTCCGGCTATGTCGGCGGCGAGGTCCTGCGCGTGTTCTCCGCTCATCCCGACGTGGAGTTCGGCGCCCTCACCGCGCACTCGAGCGCGGGTGACGCGCTCGGCGCGCACCAGCCGCACCTGCGGCACCTCGCCGAGCGGGTGGTCGTCGAGACCACGCCCGAGAACCTCGCCGGGCACGACGTCGTGGTCCTCGCGCTGCCGCACGGCGCCTCCGCCGAGATCGCCGCCCAGCTGCCGCCCGAGACCCTCGTCATCGACTGCGGTGCCGACCACCGCCTCGAGAGCGCCCAGGCCTGGGCCGAGTACTACGGCGGCGATCACGCCGGCACCTGGCCCTACGGCATGCCCGAGCTCATCACGCCCACCGGCCACCAGCGCGACGCGCTCCCGGGCACGAAGCGGATCGCGGTCCCCGGCTGCAACGTCACCGCGGTGACCCTCGGCCTCCAGCCCGGCGTCGCGGCCGGCGTCGTCGACCCGTCCGACGTGGTCGCCGTCCTCGCGAACGGCTACTCGGGCGCCGGCAAGAAGCTCGCGGTGCCGTACCTGGCGTCCGAGGCGCTCGGCAGCGCGCAGCCCTACGCCGTCGGCGGCTCCCACCGCCACATCCCCGAGATCGTCCAGAACCTCACCTCCGCCGGGGCGGCCGACGTCCGCCTCAGCTTCACGCCCACCCTCGTGCCGATGGCGCGCGGCATCCTCGCGACCGTGACCGCGCCGCTCGCGACGGGAGTGAACGTCGAGGCCGTCCGCGCCGCCTGGGAGGACGCCTACGCCGACGAGCCCTTCGTCCACCTCCTGCCCGAGGGCCAGTGGCCCACGACGGCCGCCACGCTCGGCGCGAACACGGCCCTGATCCAGGTCGCCGTCGACGGCAAGGCGGGCCGCGTGGTCGTCGTCGCCGCGATCGACAACCTCGTCAAGGGGACCGCGGGCGCCGCCCTCCAGTCGATGAACGTCGCCCTGGGCCTGCCCGAGACCACCGGCCTCACCACGATCGGAGTGGCACCGTGAGCGTCACCGCAGCACAGGGATTCCTCGCCTCCGGCGTCGTCGCCGGCCTCAAGAGCACCGGCGCGCGCGACGTCGCCGTCGTCGTCAACGAGGGCCCCTCCAAGGTCGCCGCCGGCGTCCTCACCTCGAACCGCGTCGTCGCCGCCCCCGTCACCTGGACCCGCCAGGTCCTCGCTGACGCGCGGGTCGACGCCGTCGTCCTCAACTCGGGCGGCGCGAACGCCGCCACCGGGCCCGACGGCTTCCTCGACACCCACCGCACCGCCGAGCACGTCGCATCGTCGCTCCAGGGGAGCGGCCGCGACATCGGCCCGGGCGACGTCGCCGTGTGCTCGACCGGACTCATCGGCGTGCGCCTGCCCATGGGCCGGCTCCTCGACGGCGTGGACGATGCGGTGGCGGCCCTGGCGGCCGACGGCGGCGCCGATGCGGCCCTCGCCATCATGACCACGGACACGGTACCCAAGGAGGCCGCCGTCGAGGTCGACGGCTGGACCGTCGGGGGCATGGCCAAGGGCGCGGGCATGCTCGCCCCGGGCCTCGCGACGATGCTGTGCGTCATCACGACGGACGCGCAGATCGACGCGGCCACCGCGGACGAGGCCCTGAGGGAGGCCGTCCGCACCACCTTCAACCGCGTCGACTCCGACGGCTGCATGTCCACCAACGACACCGTGCTGCTGCTCGCGAGCGGCGCCACCGGCATCGTCCCCGAGCCCGACGCCTTCCAGGCGGCCCTCACCGAGGTGTGCGCGACCCTGGCCCGGGGCCTCGTCGCCGACGCCGAGGGCGCGAGCCACGACGTCGCCGTCACCGTCGTCAACGCCACCACCGAGGACGCGGCCGAGGCCGTCGCCCGCGCCATCACCCGGTCCAACCTCTTCAAGGCCGCGATCTTCGGCAACGACCCCAACTGGGGCCGCATCATCTCCGCCGCCGGCACCGTCCCCGAGGAGGTGGCACCCTTCGACGCGACCGCGCTGGACGTCTCCGTCAACGGGGTCCAGGTCTGCCGCGCCTCCGGCGTCGGCGACCCCCGCGAGGGCGTCGACCTCTCCGGCCGCGAGGTCCTCGTCGAGGTCGACCTCCACGCCGGCGGCGCCCGGGCCACCGTCTGGACCAACGACCTCACCCACGACTACGTCCACGAGAACAGCGCGTACTCCTCATGAACCTTGACCTCACGCCCCAGCAGAAGGTGAGCGTCCTCATCGACGCCATGCCGTGGATCGAGACGTTCCGCGGCGCCACCGTCGTCATCAAGTACGGCGGCAACGCCATGATCGACGACACCCTCAAGCGCTCGTTCGCGCAGGACATCGTCCACCTGCGCCTGCTCGGCCTGCACCCGGTCGTGGTGCACGGCGGCGGCCCTCAGATCTCCGGGATGCTGTCGAAGCTCGGCATCGAGTCCGAGTTCCGCGGCGGCCTGCGCGTCACCACCCCCGAGGCGATGGACGTGGTCCGCATGGTGCTCACCGGCCAGGTGTCGCGCGAGCTCGTGGGCCTCATCAACGACCACGGTCCCTACGCCGTCGGGCTGTCGGGCGAGGACGCCGGCATGCTCCAGGCCAAGCGCCGCCACGCCGTGGTCGACGGCGAGCCGGTCGACGTCGGCCTCGTCGGGGACGTCGTCAAGGTCAACCCCGGCGCCATCGTCGACATCATCGAGGCCGGCCGCATCCCGGTCGTCAGCACCGTCGCGCCCGACGTCGACGACCCCACCACGGTCCTCAACGTCAACGCCGACACGGCCGCCGCCGCCGTCGCCGTCGCCCTGCGCGCCCGCAAGCTCATCGTCCTCACCGACGTCGAGGGGCTCTACGGCGACTGGCCCGACAAGGACTCCCTGATCTCCGAGATCAACGCGAGCCACCTCGAGGAGATGCTGCCCTCGCTCGAGTCCGGCATGCGGCCGAAGATGGAGGCATGCCTGCGCGCCGTCCGCGGAGGGGTGCCGCAGGCCCACGTGATCGACGGCCGCGAGGCCCACTCGATCCTGGCCGAGGTCTTCACCTCCGCGGGCTTCGGCACCATGGTGCTCCAGGACAAGGAGGTCTGGGTATGAACGGGCAACCGCTGGCGACGCACGGAGAGGCGGGCCTCGAGCGCGGCCGCGTCGAGCTCCAGCGCTACGACCACGCCCTCATGGGCACCTACGGCGAGCCCCTGCGCGTCCTCACGCGCGGCGAGGGGTCCTGGGTCTGGGACGCCGACGGCAACCGCTACCTCGACCTGCTCGGCGGCATCGCCGTCAACGCGCTCGGTCACGCCCACCCCGCATGGGTGGCCGCCGTCACCACCCAGGCCGCGACCCTCGCGCACGCCTCCAACTTCTTCGCGACCGAGCCGCAGATCCGCCTCGCCGAGCGCCTCATCGAGCTCGCGCAGGCGCCCCACGGCTCCCGCGTCTTCCTCTGCAACTCCGGCACCGAGGCCAACGAGGCCGCCTTCAAGATGGCCCGCAAGACGGGCAAGGGGACGATCATCGCCCTCGAGGGCGGCTTCCACGGCCGGTCCATGGGCGCGCTGTCCATGACCCACAAGGAGGCCCTCCGCGCCCCGTTCGCGCCGCTGCTCGAGCGCGTCGTCTTCGTCGCCCCCGAGGTCGCGGCGCTCGAGGAGCCCGTCGCGTCGGTGGGTGACGACCTCGCCGCGGTCATCCTCGAGCCCATCCAGGGCGAGGCCGGCGTGCGGCCCGTCTCCCACGACGTCCTCGCCGCCGCCCGCGAGCTCACGCTGCGGCACGACGCGCTGCTGATCATGGACGAGGTGCAGACCGGAGTCGCCCGCACCGGCGCCTGGTTCGCGCACCAGCTCACCGGCGTGCACCCCGACGTCATGACCCTCGCCAAGGGGCTCGGCGGCGGCTTCCCCGTGGGCGCCGTCGTCGCCTTCGGCGAGCGCGCCGGCGCGCTGCTCACCAAGGGCGAGCACGGCACCACGTTCGGCGGCAACCCGCTCGCCGCCGCCGCGGCCAACGCGACGCTCGACACCATCGAGGAGCTCGGGCTCATCGCGAACGCGAAGGCCGTGGGCGAGCACCTGCGGACCGCCCTCGAGGCCCTCGACGGCGTGGTCGAGGTGCGCGGCGAGGGGCTCATGCTCGGCATCGGCCTCGCGGCCCCCGTGAGCGCCGCCCTCGCGCGCGCCGCGGTCGACGCCGGCTTCATCGTCAACCCGCCCTCGCCGGACACCATCCGCCTGGTGCCCGCCCTCACGCTCACCCGGCCCGAGGCCGACCTCTTCATCGCGTGGTTCGCCGAGCACGGCACCCGCCTCATCACGGAGAACCCATGACCGACAGCGCCGTCCGCCACTTCCTCCGCGACGACGACATCACGGCCGCCGAGCAGCGCGAGATCCTCGAGCTGGCGCTCGCGTTCCGCCAGGACCGCCACCTTCACCAGCCCTTTGCGGGGCCCCAGGCCGTCGCGGTGATCTTCGACAAGCCCTCGACCCGCACCCGCGTGTCGTTCTCGACGGGCATCGCGGAGCTGGGCGGCTACCCGCTCGTCATCGACTCGGCGACCTCGCAGCTCGGCCGCGGGGAGCCCGTCGCCGACACCGCGCGCGTGCTCGAGTCGATGGTGAGCGCGATCGTGTGGCGCACCTTCGGCCAGCACCTCATCGAGGAGATGGCGGCCCACTCGCGCAAGCCGGTCGTCAACGCCCTCACCGACTCGTTCCACCCGTGCCAGATCCTCGCCGACCTCGCCGCCGTGGCCGATGCGCGCGGGGGAGTGGACGCCCTCGCCGGGCTCACCCTCACGTACGTGGGCGACGGCGCCAACAACATGGCGCACTCGTACCTGCTCGGCGGCGCGCTCGCCGGCATGCACGTCCGCGTCGGGGCGCCTGCCGACTACCAGCCCGACGAGCGCATCGTCCTCGACGCGAAGCGCATCGCGGCCGAGCAGGGCGGCTCCGTCACCGTCACCACGGATCACGACGATGCGGTCGCCGGCGCCGACGTCATCGCCACCGACACGTGGGTGTCGATGGGCGACGAGGAGCAGTACCAGGTGCGGGCCGGCGTCTTCGGTGCGTTCCAGGTCGACGCCCGCACGCTCGAGCTCGCGAACCCGGGGGTCCAGGTGCTCCACTGCCTGCCCGCCTACCGCGGAAAGGAGATCACCGCCGAGGTCATCGACGGCCCGCAGTCGATCGTGTGGCTCGAGGCCGAGTACCGCCTCCACGCGCAGAAGGCGCTCCTCACGTGGCTGGTGACGCGATGAGCGGCCACACCGTCCCGCAGACGAAGGCCGCCCGCCAGGCGCTCGTGCGCCAGCTCATCGAGACCGCCTCCGTCGAGTCGCAGAGCCAGCTCGCCGTGCTCCTCGAGCGCCAGGGCATCCACGCGACCCAGGCGACGCTGTCGCGCGACCTCGAGGAGATCGGCGCGGTCAAGGTGCGCAACGCGGAGGGCCGCATCACGTACGCGACCCAGGCGATCCTCGAGTCGATGGAGGACACCGGCGCGCGCCTCAACCGCCTGTGCGCCGAGCTGCTCCACTCCGCGGCCGGCAGCGCCAACCTCACCGTGCTGCGCACCCCCGCCGGGGCCGCGCAGTTCCTCGCGATGGCCATCGACACGCACGAGGACCCGGAGGTCCTGGGAACCGTCGCCGGCGATGACACGATTCTCGTCATCGCGGCGGACCCCCACGGCGGGGAGAGCCTCGCGAGCAAGTTCCTGCACCGCGCCAGCGGTCTGTAGTCCCATCTCAAGGTAAGGAAGAAGAACATGGCAGAGCGCATCGTGCTGGCCTACTCGGGAGGCCTCGACACCTCCGTCGCCATCGGCTGGATCGCGGAGGCGACCGGCGCCGAGGTCATCGCGGTCGCGGTCGACGTCGGCCAGGGCGGCGAGGACCTCGAGGTCATCCGTCAGCGCGCGCTCGACTGCGGTGCCGTCGAGGCCTACGTCGCCGACGCGCGCGACGAGTTCGCCGAGGAGTACTGCATGCCGGCGCTCAAGGCGAACGCGCTCTACCACGACAAGTACCCCCTGGTCTCGGCCCTGTCGCGGCCCGTCATCGTCAAGCACATCGTCAAGGCGGCCCGCCAGTTCGGCGCGTCGACCATGGCCCACGGCTGCACCGGCAAGGGCAACGACCAGGTCCGATTCGAGGTCGGCATCGTGTCGATGGCCCCCGACCTCAAGTGCATCGCGCCCGTCCGCGACCTCGCGCTCACGCGCGACAAGGCGATCGACTACGCCGAGCGCAACGCGCTGCCCATCGCGACCACGAAGAAGAACCCCTTCTCGATCGACCAGAACGTGTGGGGCCGCGCCGTCGAGACCGGCTTCCTCGAGGACATCTGGAACGCGCCCACCAAGGACATCTACGACTACACCGACGACCCGGCCTTCCCGCCCGTCCCGGACGAGGTCGTGCTCACGTTCGAGCAGGGCGTCCCCGTCGCGATCGACGGCCAGGCCGTGTCGCCGCTGCAGGCGATCGAGGAGATGAACCGCCGCGCCGGCGCGCAGGGCATCGGCCGCATCGACATCGTCGAGGACCGTCTCGTGGGCATCAAGAGCCGCGAGATCTACGAGGCGCCCGGCGCCATCGCGCTCATCGAGGCGCACAAGGAGCTCGAGAACGTCACCCTCGAGCGCGAGCTCGCGCGCTACAAGCGCCGCGTCTCGCACGAGTGGACCGAGCTCGTCTACGACGGCATGTGGAACGCCCCGCTCAAGGGCGCGCTCGACTCGTTCATCGACGAGACCCAGCGCCACGTCAACGGCGAGATCCGCATGGTCCTCCACGGCGGCAAGGCCGTGGTCACGGGCCGCCGCTCGGAGACCGGGCTGTACGACTTCAACCTCGCGACCTACGACGAGGGCGACACCTTCGACCAGTCGGCGGCGCGCGGCTTCATCGAGATCTACGGCCTCGCCGCGAAGCAGGCGGCGGCGCGCGAGTCGCGCCTGTCCTAGGGTCGGAGCAGGGCATCGCGGCGGCCGCGCCCGGGGAGGGCGCGGCCGCCGCACCACTATCTAAGGAGCAGGTCATGGCAGGGGAGACCAACGAGGGAGCGCTCTGGGGCGGACGCTTCGAGGGCGGGCCCGACGCGGCGCTCGCGCGGCTGTCGAAGTCCACGCACTTCGACTGGCGCTACGCGGACGACGACCTCCTCGGCTCGATCGCCCACGCGCACGGCCTCGAGCGGGCGGGGCTGCTCACGGCCTCCGAGGCGGGGGAGATGGTCGCGGCCCTGGAGACGATGCGCGTCGACGTCCGCGCCGGCACCCTGCTGCCCTCCGAGTCCGACGAGGACGTCCACGGCGCGCTCGAGCGGCTGCTGATCGAGCGGATCGGCCCCGACCTGGGCGGCAAGCTGCGCGCCGGCCGCTCGCGCAACGACCAGATCGCGACCCTGCCGCGCATGTACCTGCGCCGCCACGCGCGCCTGATCGCGTCCGAGCTGCTCGACCTCGTCGACGCGCTGCTCGGCCAGGCGGACCGCCACATCGACGCGCCCATGCCCGGCCGCACCCACTTCCAGCACGCGCAGCCGGTGACCCTCGGCCACGCGCTCATGGCGCACGCGTGGCCGCTGCTGCGCGACGTCGAGCGCCTCACGGACTGGGACGCGCGCGCCGCGTTCTCCCCGTACGGCGCGGGCGCGCTGGCCGGGAGCACCCTCGGGCTCGACCCCGCCGCCGTGGCGTCCGAGCTCGGCTTCCTGGGCCCCTGCGAGAACTCGATCGACGCGACCGCCTCGCGCGACGTGGTCGCCGAGTTCGCGTGGGTCGCCGCGATGATCGGCGTCGACCTGTCGCGGATCTCCGAGGAGATCATCGCGTGGGCGACGGTCGAGTTCGGCTTCGTCGCGCTCGACGACGCGTACTCCACCGGGTCGAGCATCATGCCGCAGAAGAAGAATCCCGACATCGCCGAGCTCGCGCGCGGCAAGTCGGGCCGGCTCATCGGCGACCTCACGGGCCTGCTGGCCACGCTCAAGGGCCTGCCGCTTGCGTACAACCGCGACATCCAGGAGGTCCACGAGCCCGTGTTCGACGCGGTCGACACGCTCGAGGTGATCCTGCCGGCCTTCACCGGCATGGTCCGCACGCTCGTGTTCCGTACCGAGCGCCTCGCCGAGCTCGCGCCCGCGGGCTTCTCGCTCGCGACCGACATCGCCGAGTGGATGGTGAAGAACGGCACCCCGTTCCGGGAGGCCCACGAGGTCGCCGGCGCGTGCGTGCGCCTGTGCGAGCGGCGCGGCAAGGAGCTCCACGAGCTCACCGAGGACGAGATGGCGGCCATCCACCCCGAGCTCACGCCCGGTGTGCTGGAGGTGCTCACCGTCGACGGCTCGCTTGCCGCGCGCGACGGCGCCGGCGGCACCGCACCGTCCCAAGTGGTCGAGCAGGGCAAGGCGGCGCGTGCGCGCGTGCGCCACTTCCGTCCCTGGACGACGGCCTGACGTCCCTGATAGTCCGGCGACCGGGGCGCGCGGCCTCAACGCCGCGCCCCGGCACGCCGATATGTCCGGCATGACCGTCCGTCCTGTCGTCTCGACGCTTCTCGCCGTCGTGCTCGCGCTCGCCGGCCTCACGGCCGTGGGCAGCCCCGCCGCGGCCGCCGAGCCGGACGTCGTGCAGGGCTCGCGCGCAGCCATCGTCGCCGGCGCCGCGTACGTGGTCGAGCGGGAGATCGGCTACGGCAGGACCACCGGCTACGGGCACTCGTCCCGGCGCGCCGGGCCCACCAAGGTCGCCGGGGTGGGCGAGGACGTGCGCATCTCGTGGAAGGACGGCTTCCTCGACTGCTCGGGACTCGTGAGGTACGCGTACTCGCGCGCCGGCATCGACCTCGGCGAGGGCGGCACCAACACGCAGGTGTCGCAGTTCTACCCGCTCGGGGACGCCGCGGCCCTGCCCGGCGACGTCGTGTTCTTCGGCGAGGTGTGGGATGGGAGGACGGCGTCCCAGAAGGACTTCCGCGACCCCGAGACCGGCGTGTGGTGGAACGTCACCCACGTGTCGATCACGGACGGCACGGGGCACGACTACGAGGCGATCGCGCCCGGCAGCGTCGCCGCGTACGGCAACGTCTCGACCCGCGACGGGTGGTTCATCGGCTACTTCCGGCTCAAGGCGGAGCGAGGCACGCTCGACGGCGCAGTGCCGACCTCGGGAACCGTCGGGTCCGCGATCACCACCACGACCGGCGGCACGGTCGAGTGCGGCAGCGCCAACCCCGACCGCGACGCGTCGAGCCAGTACTGCCACGGCGTCCGCGAGTGGGTCGTCGACGTGGACGGCGACGACAGCGCCGACATCGTCGACCTCGCGGGCGTCACCGCCGCGAGGGCCGCCGACGGCGAGTCGCGCGGCTGGCGGGTGTCCCGCGGGTCTCCCTCGATGGGCCGCTGGACCGCGGCCCTCGACTCGGCCGGCGCCATCGGCGAGCTCGCGTACGGGGACTTCGACGGGGACGGCCTCACCGACGTCATCGACTTCACGGGGCGCACGCGCGCCGACGCCGGCGGCGGCGAGGACTTCGGCTGGCTCGTCGCGTACGGCACCGAGACGGGCGCCTTCACGCCGTGGGAGCGCGTCCGCAAGACCACGATGACCCCGGCGACGCTCGAGTTCACGCTGGGCGACTTCGACGGCGACGGCGCGACCGACGTGCTGTGGTTCACCGGCGTGGCGAAGGCCGAGGCCGAGCCCGGGCAGCCGTCGGGCTGGGTGATCTCGTACGGCGGGCCGCGCGGCACGATGACCGGGTGGAGGGCCGCGCTCGCCTCGACCGCGACGCCGACGGGTCAGCAGCTCGCTACCGGCGACTTCGACGGCGACGGCCGCACGGACGTCATCCAGTTCACCGGCCGCGCGCAGGCCGACGCCAAGGCCGGCCAGGTCTACGGCTGGGTCGTCTCGTACGGGCGCGAGTCGCGCACGATGACCTGGCAGGCGACCGTGCTCGGCAGCACCGCGTCGCCCGCCGCGACCGCGCTCGAGCTCGGCGACTTCGACGGCGACGGATCCACCGACGTGCTCGCCCTCACGGGCGCCGGGTGGACGCTCTCGCACGGTGGGGTGCGCGGCGACATGACGCCCGCGGTCACGGTCCGCGACTACGACGTGACCCCCGCATCGTCCACGCTCACCCTCGGCGACTTCGACGGCGACGGCCGCACCGACGTGCTGTGGTTCACGGGTCGGACGAAGGCGAAGGCCGCCGCGGGCGAGCCGTACGGGTGGAGCATCGCCTACGGACGCGGCGACGGGACGATGACCCGCTGGCAGGCGGCCACCAACCGGGGGATCACGCCGCGGTCGCGCGAGCTCGCGCTCGGCGACGTCGACGGCGACGGCAGCACGGACATCCTGTATTTCACCGGGGTGAACCGGAAGGCCGCGGACGGCGGCGCCTACGGGTGGCGGGCCTCGTGGGGCGGCACGCGCGGGCGGCTCACGGCCTGGTCGACGGTGCGCAGCACAGCGATCACGCCGAGCCAGTGGCTGCTGAGCGTCACTCCGCTGTGACGCCCTCCTCGACGCTGACCTCGGTCGCGCCCGTGAGGCTGAGAAGGTCCTCGTAGGCGATCTCGAAGACCGAGTGCGGCGTGCCCGCGGCCGCCCACAGCTCGCCGTGCTTCTTGAGCTCGACGTCGATGTACGTGGGGATCGGGTTCGCGTACCCGACGGGTGCGACACCGCCGATCGGCTGCCCGGTCGCGCCGCGCACCGTGGCGGCATCGGCGCGGGAGATCACGCGCACGCCGATCTGCCGCGCGAGGAGGTCGGTGTCGACGCGATGCGAGCCGCTCGTCAGCACGAGGATGGGCGCGCCGTCCGCGACGAAGACGAGGCTCGACGCGATCGCGCCCACCTCGCAGCCGAGCGCGGCCGCGGCCTCCGCCGCCGTCCGCGTCGAGTCGGTGAGCGTGCGCACCTGCGAGTGCAGGCCGTGCGCGCCGAGCAGGTCGATGATCTTCGCGCTCGAAGGGTGCATGACTCCACCGTAGACCGGGAGCCTTGTCGGACCCCCGACATACCGTGGTCGGGATTGGAAGGGGGAGGCCATGTACGGGCTCATCGGTCAGCTGCGGACCACGGAGGCGGGACGCTCGGAGGTCGTCGCGGCCCTGCTCGAGGGGGCGCGCGACATGCCGGGCAACGTCGCGTACCTCGTCGCGGAGGACGCCGAGGATCCGGCCTCGGTCTGGGTGACGGAGGTGTGGGAGTCGGAGGCGGAGCATCGTGCCTCGCTCGACCTGCCATCCGTGCGGGCCGCGATCGCGCGGGCCCGGCCGCACCTGACCGGGATGGGGATGCGGGTCGTCACGAGACCCATCGCTAGCCTGGACGCGTGAATCCGTCGATCTCCGCGCTTGCCGCCGCGGCACGGGAAGCACCGGCACGGCTCGGCGGGACACGCCTCGTGCTCGTGGACGGGCCCGCGGGGGCGGGGAAGTCCACGCTCGCGAACCGGATCGCGGTCGCGCTCGGCGGGCGGCCCTCGGCCGGCGCCGGCACGTTCGACCCCGAGGCGCCGCCGCCCGACGTGCTGCACGGCGACGACATGTACGAGGGCTGGAGCGGTCTCGCCACGCTCGACCGCGTCCTCGTCGACCAGATCCTCGCGCCGCTCGCGCAAGGAGATGCCGGTGCGTTCCGGATGTGGGACTGGCATCGATCGCGGCGCACCCACACCGTCCCGGTGCCGCCGCGGCCGTTCCTCGTGATCGAGGGCGTCGGCGTCGCGTCCCGGGAGGCGCGTGAGCTCGCGTCCCTCGTCGTCTACGTCGACGCGCCCTGGGAGACGCGGCTCGCCCGCGGCCTCGAGCGCGACGGTGAGGCGATGCGGGGCGAGTGGCTGCGGTGGAACGAGACCGAGGGCGCGCACCTCGAGGCGTCGGGCGTGCGCACCGCCGCGGACGCGGCCGTCGACGGCACCCTGCCGGTCCCGGGTTGAGGGCCGCCTCGACCGCCGCATCGTCCTGGCACAATGTCACCCATCATGACTGAGCACCTTCTCGACGAGCTCGCCTGGCGCGGGCTGATCTCGCAGACCACCGGCGACGACGAGCTGCGCGCGGCTCTCGATGAGGGACCCATCACCCTCTACTGCGGCTTCGACCCGACCGCGCCGAGCCTGCACATCGGCAACCTCGTCCAGATCCTCACGGTCCGCCGCTTCCAGCTGGCCGGCCACAAGCCGCTCATGCTGGTCGGCGGCGCCACGGGACTCATCGGCGACCCGAAGATGGCGGGGGAGCGCACCCTCAATCCGGTCGAGGTCGTTCACGCCTGGGTCGAGCGCATCCGCGGCCAGATCGAGCCGTTCATGTCCTTCGAGGGCGAGAACGCCGCCCGCATGGTCAACAACTACGAGTGGACCAAGGACATGTCCGCGATCGAGCTGCTGCGCGACGTGGGCAAGTACTTCCGCCTCGGCACGATGATCGCGAAGGACACCGTCGCGCGTCGCCTGCACTCGGACGAGGGCATCTCGTACACCGAGTTCAGCTACCAGGTCATGCAGGGCATGGACTACCTCGAGCTGTACCGCCGCTACGGCTGCACGCTGCAGACCGGCGGCTCAGACCAGTGGGGCAACCTCACGTCGGGCACCGAGCTCACCCGCAAGGCCGAGGGTGTCAGCGTCCACGCGCTGTCGACGCCTCTCATCACCAAGGCGGACGGCACCAAGTTCGGCAAGACCGAGTCCGGCACCGTCTGGCTCGACGCCGCCATGACCAGCCCGTACGCGTTCTACCAGTTCTGGCTCAACCAGGCGGACGCGGACGTCGTCAACTACATCAAGGTCTTCACCTTCCTCACGCGCGAGGAGATCGAGGCCCTCGAGGTGAAGGTCGCCGAGGAGCCCTTCCGTCGCGAGGCCCAGCGCACCTTGGCGTGGGAGGTCACGACGCTGGTGCACGGCGAGGCCGCGGCCCAGGGTGCGGTCGATGCGTCGCAGGCGCTGTTCGGACGCGGCGAGCTCGGCTCGCTCGACGAGTCCACGCTCGCCGGCTGTGCGCAGGAGCTCGGGGGAGCGGAGGTGCCCGCCGGCACGACGATCGTGGACGCGCTCGTCGCGGCCGGCATCGTCGACTCGAAGTCGGCGGCGCGGCGTGCGGTCCAGGAAGGCGGTGCGTACGTGAACAACGAGCGGGTCGACGACCCGGAGCTCGCTCTCGGTTCCGACCACGCGCTCGCCGGCGGCTGGGTCGTGGTGCGTCGCGGAAAGAAATCGGTGGGAATCGTGAGGCCGGTCGCCTGACCAAGGCGGCCGGCCTCCGGTCCATCCGGGGGTCTTCCAGGGGTGACGCTCGCGACACGCCCGGGATGCACGCGATTTGACCGGTGGCACACGGTGCCCGTAATGTTTTCCACGTCGCCGCAAGGAACGCGCCAGGCAGGGACTGAACAAGGTCCTGCAGGAGACGCCCCGGTGACGATGATCCGATGGAAGCGGCGGGCATTCGTGCCCCGCACCACTCGAAGGATCACCGACGAGCTCTTGTTCGTTTCTTTGGTGGAAAGTCAGGCCCGAGGGGCCGATTTGACACGGGGAAATGATGAGAGTAAGTTAGAAGGGTTGCCCCGAGCGAGGTCCTGAATAAGGGTCGAGGCGGTGCGCGTCCGAAACTTGAGAACTCAACAGTGTGCCACATGTCGATGCCAAAACCCGGCATCCCTTCGTTTGAGGGGGTGCAGGATTCCTTTGGTAGACAACGAAATGTCAGCAATGATGTTTTGTTCGATGTCAGAGGTCAAATAAGTCTCTTCGGAGACGTACTCTGTAATGTTGTATGCCACGTTCTGTGGTTGTACGCCATTCATTTACGGAGAGTTTGATCCTGGCTCAGGACGAACGCTGGCGGCGTGCTTAACACATGCAAGTCGAACGGTGATGAAAGAGCTTGCTTTTTCTGATCAGTGGCGAACGGGTGAGTAACACGTGAGTAACCTGCCCCAGACTCTGGGATAACCTCGGGAAACCGGGGCTAATACCGGATACGCGACTCCACCGCATGGTGAGGGTTGGGAAAGTTTTTCGGTCTGGGATGGACTCGCGGCCTATCAGCTTGTTGGTGAGGTAATGGCTCACCAAGGCGACGACGGGTAGCCGGCCTGAGAGGGCGACCGGCCACACTGGAACTGAG
>NZ_BBMC01000006.1 GCF_000971255.1 Demequina rhizosphaerae | reverse complement strand
AAGGCTCTGGAGGCCGAGAATGCCCGTTTGAAGCGCATCGTGGCGGAGCAGGCTCTGGACATCAGCATGTTGAAGGACTTGACCCGGGGAAATTGGTGAGCCCGGCTCGCCGCCGGGCTGCCGTGGCGCGGCTGGTGCGCCGTTTCAAGGTGTCGGAGCGGCGTGCCTGCTTGGTGGTGGGGCAGCATCGCTCGAGCCAGCGGTACGTGCCGGTGGCGTCGGACTTCGAGGCGCGCCTGGTGGCCGCGATGCGCGTGATCGCCGACGCTCATCCGCGGTGGGGGTATCGGCGGGTCCATGCGGGGCTGGTCGCGGATGGCTGGCAGGTCAACGTCAAACGGGTCGAGCGGTTGTGGCGGGCGGAGGGGTTGCAGGTGCCCTCGCGGCGTAAAGGTGCTGGTCAGAAGGCGTTGGGTTCGGATGAGCATGCCTTGTGGGCGTTGCCAGCGCTGCGGGCGGGGCATGTGTGGTCGTACGACTTCATGTCCGTGCGTACCGAGCGTGGGGTGGCGCTGCGGGTCCTCAACATCGTCGACGAGTACACGAGGGTCTGTGTCGGCTACGACGTCGACTATTCGATCGGCGCGGCCGGGGTGCGACGCGTCCTGGAGCGGGTCTTCGCCGAGCATGGTCGACCCGAAGTGATCCGGTCGGACAACGGACGGGAGTTCATCGCCACATCGCTGCTGGGATGGCTGCGTGAGCTGGGGGTGAGGCCGGTGCAGGTCGCCAAGGCCAGCCCGCAGCAGAACGGCTTCATCGAGCGCTTCAACGGGTCGATGAGGGACGAGCTGCTGCATCGAGAGGTGCTGCACTCGCTGACGGAGGCCCGCGTCCTGATCGGGCAGTGGGTGCGGCATTACAACACCGAGCGACCCCATTCTGGTTTGCAGATGCGGACCCCGGCGGCGTTCGCGCGCTACTGTGCCGAGCAGGCAGCTACGACACCCGTGTCACGGCAGCCCGTGTGACGTGAGAGGGGGTGGATGAGGGTGACTACCAACACGCTGACTGGACCAGTCCAGATCGCCCTCGAGGGCCCCGGAATCACGACCCACTCGCAGTCGACGTGGACCAAATCATCGGGGCGGGTCAGTGTTACCTCGAAGAGCCAGTACAGCTCGAGCCACACCCTGTATTTCAAGCAGAGCACCTCGAAGACGATGTGTGGCAATAACGCCTACCCGGGGTCCGCAGGCCGCATCCGTGGCAAGGGATGAACGCGTGGCTCGTGCCATTGCGCGGTCTTTGCGATGGTGTGTAGCCACAACTGTTGTAGTGGCCGCGTTGAGTGCCTGTGGCGCCGACGACAGCGATCAGGTGTATCCGGACGCTGCAATCAACAATGACGTGGATCAACCGCTGCACTATGGCGTCGACTCCGACTTCGTCCCCGATGGAGCGGACTGGTCGACGGTCGTCTCGTGGTGGACCGAAACTGAGTCGGCTACGTCCTTCGGGTTCCACCTCTGCGTGGACGGCGACGCACAGGCGACGATCACCGCAGTCGAGCCACTCAACAGTGTGGGCGAGGTCGAGGTGCTTCCCCCTTTGGTCTTGACACTTGGCAGCGAAAGCCTCCTGTTCATCTCCAAAGCGGGATACCCTCCCGACCTCGCCGAGGGGGATGAGCTCGGGCCCGCAGAGGCCACGCCGATCACCTCGGGATGCGGTTCGAACGACCCTCAACAGGGGCTCGTCGTGGGACTGCGAGCGCTCGACACCACGGGTGGGGGTTGGCGCGGGGTCGGGATCTCATACGTGGTCGAGGGATCCGATTATCGACTCGAGATCCCATCCGAGCTGTACATGTGCGGCACCTCCACTGAACCGTGCGGCGAATGAGCCGCGAGAGTCGAGCGCATCCAGCACGAGCCGCCGTGCTCGCCGGGTTCGTTGCGTTGGCGCTTGCCGCTTGCACTCACGACGATGGCTCTGCGCAGCAGCTGGACTGGGGGCCGGTGGTCGACGCGCCGGCGCTCGTCGTATTCGAGGGCACGTCGCTCGACGCCCTCACTACAGGCGCCGTGTGCAGCGCGGGCATCGTCGATGGCGTGGTCGTGACAGCAGCGCACTGCCTCGACATGGGCAGCGTCGATGTCGTTGTACTGCCAAATGGCACATGCGACGCCGACGGTGCGACGCGCCTGAATGTGGGCGAGCCCTATGACACAGGTAAGGACCGCGGCGACCTCGCCATCCTTCCGATCCGGGACGACTTCGATGCGACCCAGCCCGTGGCCATCAACGTCGAGTACGCAGCGCTCGGGTGGGCCACCGTGCAATCCAGCGGCATTCGCACGTGTGGGCTTCACGCCACCGAGGTCGACATCGTCGCGGGGTCCCACTGCGCCGAGGCCGGCGCTACCCCTGCGGAGCCGTCCAAGCCTGAAACGATCTGCGCCCGGGCCGTGGGCCAAGACGTCTGTTCAGGCGACTCCGGCGGGCCACTGGTAGACGCCGATGGGCGCATTGCCGGAGTCGTCTCGCGAGGCGCAGGCTGCAAGCAAAACGGCTACAGCGAGTACGCCGCCGTGTGCCCTGCACTCGATCAGGCGATCCCAGGATCATGCGAACGAAAATCGGTATCGGCAACATCACCTGCGCGTAGCTGAAGGGCGACCGCGCCACAGGTCGCGCTCTGCGCCAGGCCCCCAGACATCTCGCGGAGCCTGACCCGCTTCCGTGGACACCTGATCTGAGGCGATGATCGTCTTGGAAGGGAGTCCCACGAATGCCCGCACCGAAGTCGCCGGAGTTTAGGCGTCGAGCATTGGACCTCGTCGCGTAGGGTGAACCTGTCGCGGCGGAGGCCAACGCTCCAGGTAGCCGGTCTACCTCGGACTTCTCCGAACCGGCCACCACAGGCTTGTTCGGAAATCGAGCCAGTTATGTTGGGGAAGGTCCCTCAGGGAGGGCCCGCAAGGGCCGACTGGGACTCCCAGCAAGGCGAGAAGGCCGCCTCCGACTGATGTCGGGGGCGGCCTTCTGCTTTGTGTGCCTGTGTATTCGTGTTCGAGGGCTGTCACGGCTGTTTCCGGGCATGCTTGCGCGTCCGGCCCTTACGGGTCCGGAGGCGATCGCCGCTGTTCTGTTCCGGTGGCCGCCGCTTGCGCGGTGAGCTGGTCGGGCGGCGAGAGGTCCTCGCCGAGGACCGAGGTGCCGTGGCCGCGATCCGGCTGGCCGGAGTGGCCGGCGTCGAGTCTGGATCATTGGCGGTTGGCGCGGTTCGAGCCCCGCCGCGCCATCGATGTCCTTGCCCACGGCGCACCCCGCGAGGCCGCCGACGTGCTCGCCTTGACACGTGAGATCCGCAACGAATGGGGCCACTGAACGCGGAGCGCTCGTTTTCGACCCGGCTTCGCGCTCGCAGGGCACAGTGGACGGCCCTGGTCACGGCGAGGCGCAGTACAGGACCGCGCGCTGCCTCGGGGTTCCGTGTGATGGAACATAGTTCTGCCGTGTGGTAAAAAGGAGGTGTTGGTGACAGCTGGTACGAAATCAGGAGGCAAGAGGTGACGGACCCGACCCCCGAGCGCGCGGCATCGTCTTCCGCCGTCGAGAAGATGCTTGCGGTGCTCGAGGCCGCAGTCGGCGCGACCCGCTTCTCATCGATCGTGGCAGCGACGGGCTTGCCCAAGGGCACCGTCCATAGAATTCTGGCGGAACTGTCCGAGCATGGCTACATCACGCCAACGGAACGCGGTGAGTATGCGCCGGGACCCAAGTTCCTCAGTCTGGCCGGCAAGGCCTTCGAGCGGCTCGACATCTCGGGAATCGCCAAGCCGTTCATCGACGAACTCGGCGATCAGGTCGAGTGCACCGTCCACCTCGGTGTGCTCAATGGCGACGAGGTCATCTACGTCCACCGCCGCGACGCGGCGAAGGCCTACCGCATGCCGTCGCGCGTAGGGGCGTCGGTGCCCCTGCACTCAACGGCGATCGGGAAGGCGATCCTCACCGCCTTCGACGACGACGCGGTGCGCACGTATGCGGTGCGCACGGGGCTTCACCCCCAGACCCCCCGCACCATCACCGACGCCGCGCGCCTCGTCGGCGAGGTCGCCGAGGCTCGCGAGCGCGGCTTCTCGATGGAGCGCGAGGAGAACGTCCCCGGCGTAGCGTGCGTCGCTGCGCCCATCACCGACCACACCGGCCGCGTGACGCACGCGGTGTCGGTATCCACTCTCGCGATCGAGCACACGACACAGCAGATGATCGCGATGGCGCCCCGAGTCATCGCGGCTGCGCGCGCCATTGAGGCAGCGCTTGGCGCACCCACGACCGGAGGACCGACCACAGATGTCGAGTGAAGCACGCAAGCACACGGTAGTTGTCACCGAGTGCGACCACGATGCGTTCGCGGAGGAGCTTGCGGTCGCCGACGCGCGGGACATCACGCTCCGGTTCGCGAACGCGGCTACTGACGCCGAGCTTGTCGAACGATGCGCGGACGCGGACGGCATCCTCGTCCAGTACGCCGCCATCACCGCAGACGTGATGGACGCTCTGCCCCACCTCAAGGCGATCGGCCGATATGGGGTGGGCGTCGACAGCGTCGACGTGGCCGCCGCGACCGCGCGCGGAATTGCAGTCTGCAACGTGCCCGACTACGGCACCGAGGCGGTCTCCGATCACGCGATCGCGATGGCGCTCGCGGTGGCGCGCGGTGTGACGCGGCTCGACCGAGCGGTGCGCCGGGGCGAGGTCGACCTCAGCGCGGTCAGGCCGCTGCGCCTGATCGGCGGCAGAACGTTCGGCGTCCTCGGCGCAGGACGCATCGGAGCCGCGGTGGCCAGAAAGGCACGCGGCCTCGGGTTCGAGGTGATCGGTTTCGACGAGCGCGCCAACCCTGGCGAAACGTTCAACGGGGTTCAGATCGTGGCGCGCGATGACCTCTTCGCGCGCGCCGATGTGCTGTCCGTGCACGTGCCGCTCGATGAGAGCACCCGGGGCATCGTCAATCAGAAGCGGCTCGCGTCCATGCCGCCCGGCGCGATCGTGGTCAACACGGCGCGCGGAGGAGTGATCGACACCCCGGCGCTCGTCGCTGCGCTCGACGCCGGGCATCTTGGAGGTGCGGCCATCGACTGCCACGACGTCGAGCCTCTCCCGGTCGACCACCCGCTGACGCGCTTCGAGAACGTCGTGCTGTCTCCTCACTTCGCCTGGTACAGCGAGGAATCCTACGGCGAGCTCAAGCGCCGCACCATGGAGAACGTCGTGACCGTGCTCGAGGGCGGCCAGCCGCGGAACATTCTCAATCCCGAGGTTCTCGGGCCAAAGGCGACCGAGGAGGACGCGCGATGACGCAGATGATGCAGGCGGCAGTGTGGACTGGAACCGACACCATCGATGTCCGGGACATCGTTCGGCCCGAGCCGGCCGCCGGTGAGGTGCTGGTCCGCGTCGAGCACGTGGGCATTTGTGGCACCGACCTTGCGATCATGCATGGCGCGCACCCGCGCGCTCAGGCTGGACTGGTTCCAGGCCATGAGATCGTCGGTGTGGTGGCCGCGGCCACGGCAGACGGCCCGCCGGTGGGTGCCCGAGTTGTCTCGGAGCCGCTCATCACCTGCGGCGAGTGCCGAGCGTGCCGGACCGGATCGTCGCACGTATGCAAGAACCTCGGTCTTTTCGGCATCGATGCCGCTGGTGGACTGGCGGACTACGTCGCGCTGCCGGCTGCGTCGCTTCACGTCGTTCCGGGCCATGTTCCTGCGCTCCAAGCAGTGTTGGTCGAGCCGCTCGCGGTGGCGGTCCACGCTGTCGACATGGCGGGGCTGAGCGAAGGTGACACGGTCGCAGTGTTCGGCGGCGGCCCGATCGGCATCCTGGTCGCCATGGTCGCGCGGCAGGCGGGCGCGCGAGCCGTCGTGATCGCCGAGCCCAACGATTGGAGGCGCAAGGTCGCCGCCGACCTCGGATTCGTCGCGGTCGACGGCGCCGAAGCCCTCCGTGCGGAACTGTTCGACCTCACGGACGGCGAGGGTGCGGACGTCACCTTCGACGCAGCCGGGCATCCATCGATCACCACCGCGCTTACGGAGGTCACGCGAGTGCTCGGGCGCATCGTCATCGTCGCCGTGCACAAGAAGCCCGCCGAGGTCGACCTCCGCGCGGTGTGCTTCAAGGAGCAGTCACTTGTCGGCGTGCGCGTCTACACGCACGCCGACGTGCAGCGTGCCGTCGAGCTGCTCGCGGGTGACCTCGACCTCTCGACGCTGCCGGTGGCGTCGTATCCCCTGTCCGCGGTCGAGGATGCCTTCCACGCCGCGGCGGACGGCGGCGGAGCGCTCAAGGTCCTCGTTTCTCCCGGAGGTGCAGCGTGAATCCATTCGATCTCACAGGCACAACCGCCGTCGTCACCGGTGGCGGACGCGGCCTTGGAGCGGGCATCAGCCGGAGCCTGCTCGATGCAGGGGCGGACGTTGTGGTGATGTCGCGCGGAGATGTCCCATCCGAGCTGCGTGAGCATGCCGCCGCGGCCGGTCGCACGATCGACCACGAGCAGTGCGACCTCGCAAGCGACGTCGACATCGCACGCGCCGCCTCTGCGGTGCTCGCGCGTCACCAGGTGGACATCCTCGTCAACAACGCGGGGACTCAGGAGCGCTACCCCGCTGTCGAGTTCCCACTTGAGGCGTGGGATCGCGTCCTCCAGGTCAACCTCCGGTCGGTCTTCCAGCTCTGCCAGCTCTTCGGAGCTCCGATGGTGGAGCGCGGAGAGGGCGCCGTGGTCAACGTGGCCTCGCTGCTGAGCTTCCAGGGCGGGATCACCGTGCCGGCGTATGCGGCGAGCAAGGGTGCCGTCGCGCAGCTCACGAAGGCGTTGTGCAATGAATGGGCGGGCCGCGGGGTGAACGTCAATGCTGTCGCTCCCGGGTACATGGCGACGGACATGAACGAGGCGCTGCTCGATGACCCGGTCCGGTCGGCCCAGATCTCCAGCCGGATCCCCGCGGGGCGATGGGGGGCGCCGGCAGACATGGGCGGTGCGGTGGTCTTCCTCGCGTCGCGTGCCGCCGCCTACGTTCACGGACAGGTGCTGGCAGTGGATGGCGGTTGGCTGGCGCGCTAGCCGACGGGATGGCTACGAGGCGGGAACGGACCGGAGTGCCTGGGTGCCGCCCGGCCTTCTCTGTGGACGCTGAGCGCCCGGACGGCAAGCTTCGGACGGCTCCCGGGTGCTGGCCGCAGTGGGGCGTCGTCGCACGACACCTGCTTCGCGCCCCGGCGTTCGTGTGAGATCCCTGCCCCGTGTATCAGGCCGGTCCAGAGCGCGGTCGGTTGACGCGGCCGGGTCTCGCGCCGCGCGAGGGCGGGGCCTCTCGCACGCCTCGCCGCGCGAGCAGCCCGATGGGCCCAGGACCGGCGCTTTGAGGCGGTTAAGGTGGTCCGACTCTGTCGACGGTGCGGGAGCGGCATGGCGCGGGCGCCTCGGCGCCTATGGAGCGCCGGCTGGCCCGCAGCGATACCGGTGCGGTCGCACGGGCGCGGTGGCCGTGAAGCGTCTTGGTGCCGCGGACGGCCCGAGACGCTTCACGGCTAGTCTCACGCGGGAATCAGCGCTCCCAGCCTGTCGAAGTCGAGCACCACTCCGTGGCCCGGCCGCTCGGGGGCGGTGGTGCAGCCGTCCTCGATCTCCATCGGATGCGCGATGAAGTCTTCGAGGCCGAAGCCGTGGGCCTCCATGAACGTGCGATGCGGCGCGGCGGCCATCGCGTGGACAGTAAGGTCGTGGACACCGTGGGAGGTGAGACGGAGGTTGCGCGCCTCGGCGAGCGCGGCCACCTTGCGGAATCCTGTGTACCCGCCGATGTTGCTGACGTCCGGCTCGGGAAGCGTCACCGCGCCGGAGTCGATCGCGTGCGCGAACTCGTAGATGGTATGGAGGTTCTCGCCGGCGGCGATCGCGTGCCGGCCCTCGGCGACGATACGTGCGTGGCCGCGGACGTCGTCGGGGATCGTCGGCTCCTCGAGCCAGGTGAGGTCGAACTGCTCGAGCGCGCGGCTTGCGCGCAGCGCCTCGTCCACCGTCCAGCGCATGTTGGCATCGGCCATGAGGGTGAAGCCGTCGCCGAGGTGGTCGCGCATAGCTGCGACGCGGGCGACATCCTCGCGGAGGTCGGCGCGGCCGACCTTCATCTTGATGGCACGGTAGCCCTCGGCAACGAACCGGTCGGCCTGGTCGAGCAGGGCCCCAAGCGGAAACTCCAGGTCGATGCCTCCCGCGTATACCGGCACCTTCGGGTCATACCCACCGAAGAGCTTCCACAGCGGTGCCTCCGCACGGACGCCGATGAGGTCCCAGAGCGCGATGTCCACCGCGGAGATCGCGGACGTCTGGTGACCGCCGCGCCCGGCGTAGTGAAGGCGCCACCACATGTCCTGCCAGCGCTGCTCGATGGCGTACGCCTCGTGGCCGATCAGCCCGTCGGCAAGATCGCGGTCGACCATGGTGGCCACCGCGGCGCCGCCATGATTGACGGTGTACGAGTAGCCGACACCGGTGGCGCCGTCGGAGTCCGTGATGCGGACCGTGATGAGCTCGAAGTCCATCATCGTTCCGTGCGTGCTGTCCGTGAGCGTCTGCTTGAGTGGGACTCGGTACAGATCAGTGCGTACCTGGGCGATCTTTGCCACGGGTCTAGGCCTCTTTCTCGGCGCATGCGGGTCCCTTGTCGTCCTCGTCTGCGCCATTGGATCGACGAGGTTCCTCGGTGAGCTGATGCCGGCGTTCGTGACGGCGGGCCCACGTTAAGGTAACCGGTTTTTCTCAGGCTAGTGAATGAGGTGGGTGCGGCGCAAGATCCTTGCGCCGCACCCACGGCTCACGCCGGGTCTTCCTCGCTCCACATGTCGGGCCAGTAGCGGTAGACGCTATGGCCGTGCTGCTCGAGGCGGGTCGCCGCGTCCTGCTTCATTGCGAGGCTGCGCGCCTTCGCCGCATCCTGATCGCCCACGAGCAGCGTGTAGGCGTTCTCCGCGATCGGGGTGCCATCCTCACTCGTGAGCGAGAGCGTCACGTCAAAGGTGCCGACCGCGTCGGTCGGCACCTGCCACGACACGGCCGTCACGGCCGCCGCGCTGTCCGCGACGACGTCGATCTGCGTCGAACCCGAAGCCGCGCGCTGACCGTCACCTGTGAGCACCTGCCAGTCGAGGCGCACGGGTCCGAGGTCGCGGTGGTAGTCGTTGATCACCCAGGCCATGGCGTCGAAGCGGTCGCCGGCGGACCAGCGCCGCTTCTCGAACTCGAGGCTCGGCAGGACGGGCTGGTACGTGCGCTTGAGCCAGTCGAACGAGGCCTTCTTCCGTCCGTAGTAGTCGATCACGCCCCACTTGATGTCAGGCACGTGGGTCATGAAGTGGCACAGTGCAACGCCGCTCATCTTGGGCTTGCGCCGACGGTAGGTCTCGAGCGCGAACTGGATGATGGTGCCCTGCGCCAGCTGCGTGGCCTCAACGAACTCCTCGAGGCTCCCATCGCGCGGATCGCCGAAGACCTCGAAGTTGAGCGCCTTGAGGATGTCGATGTCCGCCCAGTGATAGGCCCAGCTCGGACCCATCGGCCAAAGCTCGTCCTCAGGGATGAATCGGCGCAGGCTGTCGATGCTCGGGGCGGACGCTGCGGTCAGCTCCGGGATGATCGCGCAGTCGAGCCGGGGGTAGTACTCCTCCATGAACTCGCCGCCGCCCTGGTAGTAGTGCTCATTGGCGTGCATGCTCTCGTGAGGCCCGAATCCGAGGCGCTGCCCGGCTTCAGAGCTGAGCGGCGAGGCGAGCCCGTACGGGATGTTCGTGTGCTGCGCGACACCCTCGCCGATCGCCTTCATGAGGGCGAGATTGCCGCTCTCCTCGTGCGCCCCCGAGAAGAAGACCTCCTCGCCGCCCATCCAGTAGATCTGAGAGGCGTGATTGCGCCGCGCCTTCACGACGGAGACGCATTCTTGGACCACGTCGTCGATGAACTCCTGGTCGTCGGGGTAAGCCTGGGTCGCGAGGCTGAAGTTCGTCCACACCGTGATGCCTGCTTCGTCGCAGAGTCGGTAGAACTCAGGCGTCTCCGGTGGGTGCCATCCGAAGATGCGGAGGTTGTTGATGTTCGCCTCGCGCACCAGCGCGACTCGGTCCTCGTACTTCTTGAGGGTGTTCCTCCCATAAAGGAACGAAGGCTGCCCGCCCCAACACGCCGACCGGAGGAAGTGTCGCTTCCCGTTGACCATGAACGTCCACGGGAACTCCACCTCCTCGGCCGAGTAGCCGGGGTTGAAGGCCATCTCGATCTCCCGGAGTCCGATGACCTCGGTCTGGTGGTCCAGCACACCGTCGTTGCCCACAGCAGAGACTGACAGCTCGTACAGGTTCTGGTCACCCATGTCCCACGGCCACCAGAGTTTTGCGTCGGCGACCTCGATGTCGAACGTGAAAGACGATTCGCCAGGGGGCGCAACGACGGGCTGGTTGGACCGTACTGTCGCGACATCGACGTTCCAGCCCGTCAGGGTGGACTCGAGGCGAAGCTCCTGAGACACCTCGGTGTGGTTCACCAGCTCCGCCGTCACCGAGACGACGGCGGCGTCCTCGCCGTGCACCGCGACATCGGTTCGAATGCCGGCGATCCGGGTCTCGCCGGTCGCCTCGAGGCGGACGGGACGCCAGATTCCGAACGGAACCAGACCGGAGAAGTAGTCGCCCGAGAAGTTGACCTTCTTGCCGCCGCAGTTGCGGTAGTTCTTCGGCGGCGGGTCAAGCTTCACCATGAGCATGTTCGCGCCGCCGCGCCAGTCCTCCCAGCTGATCGCGTCGGTGACGTCGAAGTCGAAGGACGAGAACATGCCTTCGTGGCGGCCGAGCGGAACACCGTTGAGCCAAACATCGCAGCTGTAGTCGACCCCGTCGAAGACGAGCCGTAGCTTCTTCCCCTTCATCGCCTCGTCGACGCCGAAGCGAAGGCAGTACCACCACTCGTACTCCGCAACCCACTTCGCGCGGTGCATGTTGCGGCCCATGTACGGGTCATCGAGCTCGTTGGCGCGCTGCAGGTCGGTGTACACGTCGCCCGGCACCGAGGCGAAGTTCCAGCTGAAGTGTGTGCCCTGGTATTCGGCGGGTAGGAGGTGCAGGCCCTCGACGACGCCCTGCCCGGGGCGCATCCTCTCCATCTGCCAACGGTGCCCACTGAGGTCTTGGACGATGCGTCCCATGCTGCTCCTTTGCACATAGGGGGATCGAGACGTTCGCTCAGAATCCCACTGCTCCAAAGAATACCGGTTTTTCATGGACGCGCGACCCCACGCTCGCGCGGGTCTGCGCGTCGACGATGGCGGGCGTCGCGTGGGCCAAGGCGGCGGGCAGCATGGTGCTGCGCCTACGCATGTGTCGGTCAGCTGGCGGGAGGTGCCGCCACAGACTTCCGCGGCACAACCGCGAAATGATCTTCGATCGCCACCGAAGCTGCGGGCGCGCCTCCCACCTGCTCCATGAGAGCGTCGACCGCAGCCACGCCGAGCGCGTTGAGAGGCATTGACACGGTCGTCAGCGCGGGGTTCAGGTAGTTGGCGACCGGAACGTCGTCGTAGCAGATCACCGAAAGGTCGTCGGGCACGACCCGGCCGGCCTCCCGGGCCGCGGCAAGCACGCCGACCGCTTGTCCGAACGTAGACACGTAGAGCGCGGTCACCTCTGGCGCGCGAGACAGCAGCTCGTGGGCAGCCTCGAAACCGCCCTGTTCGTCGAAGTCGCCGGCCGCAACGAGATCGCCTGCAAGGCCGAGGTCCGCCATCTTCGATTTGAAGCCCTCCGTGCGGGCCACTGCCGGCTGCAGGTCGGGCGGACCGGAGATGATCCCGATGCGCTCATGGCCGAAGCTGGCGAGATACTCGACCGCCAGGCGGCTAGCGCCGCGGATGTCGACCGTGACGTTCCTCCGGGAGCCCGGCACCTCGCGGTTGACGAACACGTGGGCGACCGAGTCCGGGTGCTCGACCAAGGCGGCCACGAGAGGGCTCTCGGGCCGAGCAGACGCGACAAGCAGGCCGTCGACTCGACCCGCGTCGACGAGCTCGGAGTACTCCTCGGCGCCAGCCGGAGCGTGCGAGGCATCCTCCGCGATCAGCACGACGTAGCCGAGCTCACGTGCTCGCCGGATCGCACCGCGGAGGATGACCGCGTAAACCGAGTTGGTGAGGTCGGGGATGAGGAATGCGAAAGTGCCCGTCCGTGCCACGGAGAGGGCGCGCGCGCCAGCGTGCGGACGGTAGCCGAGCTCGCGCGCAGCCTCGAGCACCCGCTCCCTCGTCTCGGGGCGGGCACGCAGTGTCGGGTCGTTGTTGAGCACTCGGGAAACGACGGACTTCGTGACACCGCTCAGCTCGGCCACGTCGACAAGTCTGGCCCGGACACGCGGCGCATTACCCGCGCCCGTGGTCGTCTCGCTCATCGGAGGCCCTCCCTGGCATGCGCTGACGCGAGCGTTCCGGGTACGGATGCCAGCTGTTCTGCAACGGTGATAGGCCGAGCATAGCGCCGACGCTGCGGTGGCCTGCCGCGCGCTTGTCCCTCGGCGCGCCTGGCCGTCGACGACAGCCGGTGCTACCCCAGGTAGTTCGGCGGACCTGTCGTGATCGATATGTCCAGAAATCTTTGAAATATCGGTTGCGCAACCCCGGAAAAGCGGTTTACCTTGCTCGTGCGAGATGCCCGCAGTCGGTGGCGGCTCGCCCAGGACGGTCGACGGAGACCGCAGATCGGCTCACCCCCTCCGACGGCCCCGATCAGGAAGGACACAACGCTGTGACCAATCTCCTACCCACCACGGATGCGCTCCTTTGCGCGACCGACTCACGTGCCCGCCGACGTCGATGGCGGATGACCTCGGCCGCCGGCGCGATCGCAGTCGCGGTCGCCGCGACAGCTGTCGGCACCGCTGCGGACGCAGCCCCAGACGGACCTGATCTCGGCGACGAGACCGTGCTGTACGACTTCGATGCCCCCACGATCCCGTCGGAGGTGCTGTCGTGGAACGCCACGCGGACGCGGGTGGGCGCCGAGGACGGCCGGATGCTGGTGCACTACAACTCCAAGGAGCAGTTCTTCGCGTCGATGCTCTTCCGTCCCGCCGCGCCGTGGGACCTCTCCGGGTCGACCTCAGTCGGCCTGGCCATGGATCTGAGCAACCCGACCGATCGCTCGACTCAAATGATTGTGAACATCGCTGCAGGCAACGGTGTCGCGACGCGCAGCATCAATGTCGCCGCGCACAGTTCTGGGACGTACTACATCGACATCGCCAGCCCCGCCAACTCGCTCGACAGCGGACTCCGTGCCGACCCGTCCTGGCTCGCAGACAAGTCGGTGCATCAGGCGGTCTGGATGTGGGGCACGAAGGAGATCGATCCGTCCAGCATCAGCGAGGTCACGTTCTATGTCGCGGGCGCCCTTCATGACAAGGAGGTCATCGTCGACAACGTGCGCATCGCGCGTGACGCGCCTGCTGATCCCGACTACCTCACGGGGATCGTGGACAAGTACGGTCAGAACGCGAAGGTGGAGTATGAGGGCAAGGTCCGCACGGATGCCGACCTCGTCAAGCAGCGCAAGGCCGAGGCCGCCGACCTGGCTGCCCACCCACCGCTCGCCGATCGTTCGCCGTACGGCGGATGGGCCGACGGCCCGAAGCTCGAGGCGACCGGGTACTTCCGGACCGAGAAGGTCGACGGCAAGTGGGCCATGGTCGACCCGGACGGCTACCTCTACTTCTCGACCGGCATCGACAATGCGCGGCTCTTCGACGGTCAGACCCTCACCGGCTACGACTTCGACCATGCGCAGCTCCCCGAGTTCGATGACGAGTACGTCGGCGGCCGCACGGCTGCAACCCCCGAGGACCTGAACCGCCTCGACGGCGCCATCCTCGAGTCACGTCACGTGGAGAACGAGGTTCGCGCGAACATGTTTCTCGACCTGCCCAAGTACGGGCAGCAGCTCGGCCAGCACTACGGCTACTACCCGCAGACGTTCGCCGGTCCTCTCGAACAGGGCGAGACCTTCCAGTTCTATCGCGCCAACCTCGATCGGAAGTACCCGGGCAAGAAGAACACGAACGCGTTCATCGACACGTGGCACGACAACACCGTCGACCGCATGCTCTCGTGGGGCTTCACGTCTTTCGGCAACTGGACCGACCCGGCCCAGTACGACAACGGCCGGATCCCCGTGTTCGCTCACGGGTGGATCACGGGCGACTACAAGACCGTCAGCACCGGACAGGACTACTGGGGTCCGCTCCCCGACCCCTACGACCCTGCGTTCGTCGATGCGGCACGTGAGACCGCTGAGGCGGTCGCTGCGGAGACAGGTGCGGAGAACCCGTGGCTTGTCGGCGTCTTCATGGACAACGAGAAGAGCTGGGGAAGCACCGGCAGCTTCGCGACGCACTACGGGATCGTGATCGACACGCTCAAGCGCGACGTGACGGCGAGCCCGACCAAGGCCGAGTTCAGTGCCGTCGTCAAGGAGAAGTACGGGACCATCGAGGCTCTCAACGCCGCGTGGGGCACGGCGATCCCGTCGTGGGCCGCCTTCGACGCGGGCACCTTCGATCAAGGCACCAACACCGCGGCGAAGACGCCGGACTACTCGTGGCTGCTCAAGCATTACGCTTCCGAGTACTTCCGCGTCGTCTCCACCGAACTCGAGACGGTCCTCCCGCACCACATGTACATGGGGCCGCGCTTCGCGAGCTGGGGACGCACGCCCGAGATCCTCGAGGCCGCTGCGCAGTACGTCGATGTGATGGCCTACAACGAGTACCGGGAGGGTCTGCACCCGCAGCAGTGGTCGTTCCTTGCCGACCTCGACAAGCCGAGCCTCATCGGTGAATTCCACTTCGGTGCGACCGACGCGGGAAGCCCGCATCCCGCGCTCGTCTCCGCCGGGTCGCAGGAGGAGAGGGGCCTCATGTACACGGAGTACATGGAGAACCTCATCGACAACCCGTACATGGTCGGTGGCCACTGGTTCCAGTATGTGGACTCGCCCATCACGGGTCGGCAGATCGATGGCGAGAACTACAACATCGGCTTCGTGTCTGTGACGGATCGTCCGTACCCCGAGATGGTGGACGCTGCCAGGGAGGTCAACAGCGAGCTCTACGACCGTCGGTGGGGAGGCCTGCTGCAGGACTGACACGCTGGCCCCGGGGGCGTCCGTGCGGTGCTGCGGTCGCCCCCGGGGGTGTGCGCCCCGCCCACGAGGCGGGCGCGCAAGCGAACGGCCCCGAAGACGACAGGTCTCCGGGGCCGTTCCGTGTTCCTAGGGCGTCGCGGCGCCGGGCGCACCGGGCGGCGGGGACGAGAGGTCCGCAAGCTCTGGGGGGCTGCCGGCCGCGTACAGGTCCTTGCGACGCTCATCCGCCGCGAACCCGCGGATGTAGTGCCACGGCCCGGTGACGTCGTGGGATAGGCCCCAGCGCAGACCGTCGAGGCCCCGCACGGTCGGCCGCTCCTCACGGAACGGACCCGCGGCGACCGGAGGATCAGCGAGGTGCGCCATGATCTCGAAGTTCTGTCCATCGCGGGCGAACTGCACGGTGTTGCGTTCCGGGCCGTCGGTGGTGAGAAGCGCTGCGACCCCGTCAGCATGGAGCCAGAGGCATGTCTCATGGCCGCTGTTGGTGATCGGGTTGAGCGGCGACCTCTCGTAAGGGCCCTCCGGCGCGTCGGCGATCGCGACGCCCCAACGCGTTGCGCGGCCACCGCCGGCGAACTTCTCCGCCATCTGCTCGCCCTTGTAGTAGAGGTGGAATCTTCCCCCGAACGGCAGGAGTAGAGGATCGTGGACCTTGAGGCTGTCAAAGGGTCCCGTGTGCACGACCTGCAGGTGGTTGTCCTCATCGCCGAGCCATTCGCCGCCTTCCGCGGGGCGCAGGATCGGGTGCGGCGAGCGGGTCCACGGACCGGCGGGGTCGTCCGCCCACGCGATCGCGATGCTCTCCTTGCTCCTCAGCCGGTACGGCGATGCGACCACCTGGTAGACCAGGTAGAAGCGACCCTCGTGGTGAAGCACCTCAGGCGTGAAGACACTGCGGTCGTCATAGCTGCCTGGTTCCCCCGCACCGAGCGCCCGATCGGTCTCGATCCACGTGAGGCCGTCGGTGGAGGTGGCGTGCCACACCTCCGAGCGATCCCAAGGGAAGACCTTCGCATCGTCGCCCGCTGCAAAACCCTCGGCGACGCCGGTCGACTTCGTGTACCAGACATGGAAGGTGCCATCGACCTCGATGACGGAGCTCGGGTCGCGGCGGTGCACGCCATCCTCGACCCCGAGCCCCGACACGTCGTAGTAGCGGAAGTCGCAGAACCACTCCGCCGACCGCGGGTACCGGTCGAGACGGCGCGTCGCTGCGCTGATGACCTCGTTCACGTGATGACTCCTTTCAGCCGTGCGTGCGATCGGTCGCACGCGCGATGGACAGCGTGTGGTCGGCCTCGTCGTCGAGGTCTGAGCCGCGTGCGCTGACCGGGTGCTCCGCCGCAGGATGCGCGGTAGCGGTTGGTCGTCGTCCCGTCGCCTCGAGAGCGTATTCGAGCACGAAGCGACCGGTGCCGATGCGGTATTGCTCGAGCACATCCGGTCCACATGCTCCTGTGCCGACGCCGCGATGCGCCGCGTCGAGGTGCACGATCAGGCGGTCGGCTTCGCGGAGGTCAGAGCTGTGGGGTGCGGCAAAGAGGTCTTCGGCGCGATAGCGCGTCGCGGACCACGAGAAGGGGGCGCCAAGACCGGTGATCCTGATGCGCTCTCCATTCGCGTCGTCGATCAACTCCAACCAGGTCGTGTCGGTGCGTAGGCCGAACTCCTGCGGGACGAGGTACGGGCAAGACTCGATGCCCGATGTCCACGTGCCGACGACCGCGGAGCTCTTGCGGTCCGCGTAGTTCTCGTGGGGTCCGCGACCGCACCACCGCATGACGGTGTACCTCGCGTCGAGTTCGAACCTCACCCCGATCCGCGGCAGGTCTGACAATTCGTCAGGCACGTCGAACGTGTGGCGTAGCACGATGCGGTCGCCGTCATCCTTGCGGGTGACCGAGTGCGCGACCAGGCGGTCGGCGGGAACCACGTCGATTCCGGCGGAGGTCCACCGGCCGAGGGTTGCGTCGCCGAGTCCGAGAGCTCGATGGCTCTCAAGTCGCAGCTTGATCCCGTCGTTGTCGGTTGCCGCGCGCCAGACGGCAGGCTCGGCGCTTTCCGCGATCGAGGCGAGACGTGTGCGTGCGAACTCGCCGATGCCTGCTCGGGGCGCGGGCGGACGCCGGCTTGCGGCGTCATCGCGCACGACCACCTGATCTCGCGACACCACGTGGTGCGCATTGGCGAACCACGTGCTGCGGCGAAGGCGCCACTCGACGGTGAGGCGCACATCCCCGCGCGGCGGTACCGCGTGAGGAAGGGGAAGTGTGCGCTCCTCGCCCGGCCCGAGGACCAGATCGTAGAAGACGCCCGTCGCGATGGCGTCGCCGTTGGCCACCAGGATCCAGGTCGCCTCGAGGTCATCGGTGCTGGTGAAGAACCGCCGGTTCCTCACCGTGAGATCAGCGCCATCGAGCCGCGTCTCGACCGGCCGATGGACCCAGGCGACCTCGGCCATGGCCGGGTGCGGGTCCCCGTCCGCTCCGACGAGGCCGTCGGCGACGAAGTTCCCGTCATGGGGACTGTCGCCAAACTGGCCGCCATAGGCCAGCCGGGCAGTGCCGTCTCCAAGCTCCTGACGGAGGCCGTGGTCCTTCCACTCCCAGATGAAGCCGCCTTGAAGACCTGGTGTGGTCGTGATGACCTCCCAATAGTCCGCCAGCGATCCGTTGCTGTTGCCCATGGCGTGGCTGTACTCGCACATGATCAGCGGGCGCGACGCGCCGCCCGACGCGACGGCGTGCCCGTAATCGGCGATCTCTGCGATCGTCGGGTACATCGGGCAGACGATGTCCGTGGCGAGCGTCCCACCCGTGCTCCAGCCTTCGATCCTGATCGCGTCCTCGTAGTGCAGCGGTCGGCTCGGATCTGCTCGTCGGATCCATGCGGCAAGCGCGTCGTGATTGGCCCCGTAGCCCGATTCGTTCCCTAGGCTCCACGCGATCACGCTCGGGTGGTTCCGATCCCGCTCGACCATGCGTGCGCCGCGGTCGAGCCAGGTGCTTCGAAAGTCCGGCGCGTCGCACAGGTAGCGGTTGTACGCATGGGCCTCGATGTTCGCCTCGTCGATGACGTAGAACCCGAGCTCGTCGCAAAGATCGTAGAACGCAGGGTCGTTCGGGTAGTGCGATGTTCGGATCGCGTTGATGTTGTGACGGCGCATCGTGCTGAGGTCTGCGCGGATATCCGCTGTGGTCACCGCGGTGCCACGGTCCGGGTGATGGTCATGTCGATTGACGCCGAAGATCCACACTGGAGCGCCGTTGACCAGAAGCTGGGCGTCGCGGACCTCGATGCGGCGGAACCCGATGGCGTAGCTGGTGCTGTCGACCACGGCACCGGCTGGTGACATGAGCACCACTCGGCAACGGTAGAGGTGAGGTGCCTCCGCGCTCCAAGGCACGACCGTGAGGTCCGTCCACGACACGTGCGCCACGAATCCGGTGAACTCGTACGGCTTCGCATGCTCGTGATCGACCTGTGACTGCGCTACGTCTGTCACACGTTCGCCGTCCAGCCGCTCTACCCATGCCTCGACGGCGAAACCTGCCGTCGGGCTCTCGCCCAGATCCGCGTGAACCTTGAGGGACAGCGCGCCTAGTCCGGAGTCCGCGTCGAAGTCTGCATCGACGTGTACATCCGCGATCGAGCGTGGCGGTATCCGTACGAGCTCGACCTGCCGATGAATCCCTGCGAGCCACCAGGCATCCTGGTCCTCGACGTAGCTGTGAGCGGAGTACCGGATCACGACGACCGCGAGCTCGTTGATCCCCGGAGCGACGACGTCTGTCACGTCGTAGTCGGAGTGCAGCCTCGCATCGGTGCCGTAGCCGACGAAAGCTCCGTTGACGTACACCGCGTGGACACTGTCCGCGCCGCCCACGCGCACGGCGATGCGGTCTTGCGTCCAATCCTCGGGCACGTCGATCCGCCTGCGATAGACGCCGGCCCGATTGACGTCGGGGAGGTGGGGAGGCGGGCCGGGAAACGGCATCTGGACGTTGGTGTAATGCGGGATGTCGGTCGCTACCTGGAGCGGCCATACGCCCGGAACGGCGATCTGCCGCCACTCGATGCCGTCGCCGTCCCGGGTGCCGTCGACCGCTTGGTGCGGAACGGCGTCGGGCGCGTCGAACAGAGCGAAGCTCCACGGCCCGTCGAGCCGCACGCGCTCCCGGCCGGTTCGCACCGTGTGCATGGGCAAGCGGCCGATCGCGACGATCGAGGGATCCGCCCAGGGACGGGTCGCGCCGATAACGGGCAGCATGGTGTGACGCCTCCTCGCGTTGCTCCACCTCAGTCCAACAGGATGTCGGCATGGTACAGCAACCGGTTATCCACAGGCGCGGGTCGAGGTCGCGAAGGACAGCTCGTTCTGGTGCGTGACGAGGCGAGCCACGAGGCGTTCGCGCGTGACCGCGCCGGGACCGATGAAGCATCATCAAGCCTGGTAAAGAACGCGTCGATGGCCCCGTAGCCAAACCGTGACCATGCCTTCCGCGAGATTGTGCTTTGCGTTCGCGCGGTCTTCGGCTACAGTTCGGAGAACCGGTTATCCAACGGCGGATATCGAGAAGGGAAATCAGATGATCAACCCTAGTGGGCGAGGCGGACTCAACGCCTCCCGATTCGGTGGGCGGCACGGCCGTCTTGCGGCAGTCGCGGTTGCCGGCGCGGGCCTCAGCCTGGCGCTCGCCGCGTGTTCGACCTCGGCCACCACGTCCGAGTCGACCGACGGGGCCAGCGACGGAGGTGGCTCGACCGAGCAGACCGTCCTCAAGGTCTACGGCTGGAAGGGCAACGACGCCGAGCCGGCGAACATCACGGAGATCAACGAGGCCTTCGAGGCGGCCCACCCGGAGATCACGCTCGACTACGAGTTCGTGCCTGCGAACGACGCCTATCTCCAGCGCGTGCAGCCCGAGCTCCTCGCTGGCGAGGGTGCCGACGTCATCATGACGGACCCGACCAAGGTCGCGGACTGGGCCAAGGCCGGCTACCTGAAGGACATCTCGGACAGCAGCTGGGTCGGCGACATGCAGGATACGGTGACGCCGTTCGTGAGCTTCGACGGCAACGTCTACGCGACGCCGACCGAGCTCATCCCGATCGGCCTCTTCGCGAACATGGACCAGCTCGCGGAGGTGGGGATCACGGAGGTGCCGGAGACCTTCCCGGAGTTCACCGCCGCGATGGACAAGCTCAAGGACGCCGGCATGACGCCCCTCGCGCTGCCGAACAAGGCTGGCAACACCGGGGCATGGATCCTCAACGGCATCGCCGCGACGCTGGTGTACAACGACAATCCCGACTGGGATCAGCAGTTCATGGACGGCGAGGTGAGCTTCGAGGACTGGCGAGGCTCGATCGAGCAGATGATGAGCCTCGAGGAGGACGGCTACATCGACTACAAGACCGAGCTCGGCAACGACGAGTGGGCCAACGGTGCATTCGACTTCGCCGCCGGCAAGAACACCTTCATGCTCCAGGGTTCCTGGGTGTCCGCAGGTGTGGTCGATGCCGGCCTCGACAACTTCCAGATCGCGCCGTGGCCCGCGGGTCCCGACGGCACGCAGTCGAACAACGACTACTTCGTCGGTGTGATGTGGTCGGTCAACGCGAACACGGAGGTCGAGGAGGCGGCTCGCGCTTACGTCGACTTCTGGGCGGACGCCGACAACGCACTCCCGTTCCTCGAGTCGGAGCGCGCACAGTCGCCCTGGGTTGGTGGTGCGAACCCTGAGGATGCCGCAACGGCGCCGACGGTCGCGGCCCTGGAGGACGGTCGGAACCGCATCCTCGCCAACACGACTTGGTACACCGAGTCCGGCCGCAAGGCTATGGAAAGCGCGATCCAGTCCCTCCAGCTGGGCCAGATCGACATCGATGAGTTCATCGCGACCCTCGACGAGCAGCTGCGACCGTAGGATCGCGTTGGCTCGGGCGTGGTGGGGGCGCCAGTGATGCGCTCCCACCACGCCGCGAACATCTCCTGAAGGACTTCTCATGATTGCCCGACGGCCCCTCGCGGCCCTCAGCTTCCTTGCACCCGCAGTGATCATCTACCTCGTGGTCGTGATCTACCCTCTGATCAGCAGTGCGCGTCTCAGCCTGACCGACAGCCCTGCCGGCAACGTGGGTGAGTTCATCGGCCTCGAGAACTTCCAACAGCTCTTCGGCGACCCCGATGTCATGTCTGCACTGTGGCGCACCCTGGCCTACGCCGGGGTCGTCGTGGTCGTGCAGAACGGGCTCGGCCTCATTCTTGCGCGGGCGTTCTTCCGCCGCATCCGAGCACAGCGACCGCTGAGCGTCATGCTGCTGCTCCCGATGCTCATCTCGCCTCTCATGGCCGCCTTCATCTGGTCCGCGCTCTACGCGCCGAATGGCGCGGTCAACGCTGCGCTGGAGGCGATCGGGCTCGACAGCCTCACCCGCATCTGGCTAGGCGATCCCACGACAGCTCTGTGGGCGATCGCCTTCGTCAACGTGTGGATGTTCGCCGGCTACTCGTGCGCGATCTTCCTGGCCGGCTATATGAACATGTCGAACGAGGTCCTTGAGGCGGCGCGAGTCGATGGCGCCGACGGCTGGAGGCGGTTCCGCCACGTCGAGTGGCCGCTGCTCGCACCGGCGCTCACCGTCAATGTGACGCTCGCCCTGATCGGCAGCCTCAAGGTCTTTGAGTATCCGCTCGTGATGACCAATGGCGGCCCTGCTGGATCGACCACGACGTTGACCCTTGTCATCTATCAGACGATCTTCGGCGGCCAAGGTTCGTTCGGTTACGGCGTGGCGATCGCGCTGCTCCTGCTTGCGGTGGTGGTCGTGCTGTCGACCTTTGTCAACGGCTTCCTGCGCCGGCGTGAAGAGAGGATCTGAGCAATGACTGCTCCCGCTAGTACGGACATCGTGGACTCTGCCGCTACGCCCGACGCCGCTGGCGGCGGCCGCGGCCGGCTCAGGCTGCGCAAGTCGAGTGCCGACAGGCCCGGCCTGCTGTCGAACATCGGCTTGGGCGTGGTGATCGCGCTCTTCATGGCCCCACTGCTGATCACCGTGTTCACGTCGCTCCGCACGCCCACCGAGGTGGCGCTGGATCCCTTGGGCCTTCCCATCCCGGCGACCTTCGACAACTTCGTCGACGCGTTCAAGCAGATGGACTACCTGGTCTCTGTTCGCAACACTGCCGTCATCATGTTGGCGTCGGTGTTCATCACGGTCGTGTTCGGGGCGCTCGCCGCGTATCCGCTCGCGCGCCTCACCCGCAGGTGGACGCCGTGGCTGTACCGCAGCTTCATCCTCGGCATGACACTCCCGATCTTCGTAATCATCGGACCCCTCTACCTGCTGCAGCGCGATCTTGGGCTGCTCAACACGTGGGCCGGAGTGATCCTGACGTACGTGGGCATCAACCTGCCGGTCGCGATCTTCTTCTATACGAGCTTCCTGCGTCAGGTTCCCATTGAGGTCGAGGAGGCTGCTGAGCTCGATGGCGCTGGCCCTTTCCGGACGTTCCGCGTGGTGGTGTTCCCGCTCCTTCAGCCGATCACGGCGACCCTCGGCATCTTCATCGCTCTGGGTGTGTGGAACGACCTTGTTCTGCCGCTCGTGTTCCTTCGTGATCCTGGGTTGCGGACGGTCATGGTCAACGCCTACTCGAACATCAATCCCAATGCGGTCGACCCGACCACGCTGTTCCCAGCGGCGATCCTCGGCGTGCTGCCGCTGGTCCTCGTCTTTGCGCTCATGCAGCGGCGCGTCGTGCAGGGTCTGACGCTGGGCTCGGTCAAGTAGGGCGCGACGCAAGGCCGGGTCTGGACGATGCCGAAGGCGAGACGCGTCCCGCTGGCTCCACGGGTCGTCCAGGCACCCTGCGCCTCGTCGCCCCCAAACCGGCCGGCTTGCTGAGACTGGCCGGACAGTGTAGTTTGAAAAACCGGTTGCGCGCCGTCGCAAGATGTGTGCTCACCACTTCTCACCGTCGAGGAAAGATCAAGAGGACTCGGATGACTCTCCAAGCGCCAGGCGCCCGTCACGACGATCGTTCGGGAGGCGTGCGATGAACGCACCGCAGATCGAGCTGCGTGGGGTGACGTGGAACCACACGCGCGGGGTGCTCCCGATGGTTGCGACGGCTCAGCGCTTCGAGGAGCTGCACCCGAATGTCCGCATCACGTGGGAGAAGCGGTCGCTGCAGGCCTTTGCCGACGAGCCGATCGATGCCCTCGCTGCCCGCTTCGATCTGCTGGTCATCGATCACCCGTGGGCCGGTTTCGCCGCCCGCTCCGGAGTGATCGTTCCGCTCGACGAATGGCTCCCCGCGGAGTTTCTCGCAGACCAAGAGCGCCAGTCCGTTGGCCGCTCCCACGAGAGCTACCGGTCCGACGGCAAGCAGGTGGCACTTGCCATCGACGCAGCCACACCTGTCGCGTCGGCGCGCGGCGACCTCTTCGCCGCCGCGGGGCTCGAGGTCCCCGACACGTGGACCGCGCTCGTCGAGCTTGCGACTCATGGCCGGGTGGCGGTGCCGTCTATCCCCCAAGACACGCTGATGAACTTCTACATGTTGTGCTCGACGCTCGGCGAGGATGTGTGCACGACTCCCGACGAAGTTGTCACGGCCGACACCGGGCATGAGGCGTTGGGCATGTTGCGCGAGCTCAGCACGCACCTCGCCCCATGGTGCTTCGACGCGAACCCGATTCGGGTCTACGAGCGGATGACCCAGACCGATGACGCGTGGTACTGCCCGTTCGCCTACGGCTACGCGAACTACGCGCGCGCCGGGTACGCGCGGCGCGTTCTCACCTTCATGGACACGGTGCATCTCGGCGACCACGGCCGGTTGCGGACGACCCTCGGCGGCACCGGGCTCGCGATCTCCGCTTCCTCGCCCCACAAAGAGCTCGCCGCCGAGTACGCCCGCTACGTCGCCTCGCCCGAGATGCAGGCCGGTTACTACGTCGACATGGGCGGGCAGCCCGGTCACCGCACAGCGTGGGTGTCGGATCGCGTCAACGAACTGACCGCCGGCTACTTCGCCAAGACCCTGCCCACGCTCGATCGCGCATACCTGCGACCGCGCTACGACGGGCACATGTACTTCCAGGACCGCGCGGGGGCTCCCATTCGCGAGTACCTCATGCACGGGGGCGACGAGGCTCAGCTGCTCCGGGAGCTCAACGAGCTTTATCGCGAGTCGCTCGGAATCACCTCTGCAGGTGCGTGATGGCGCGATGACGAAGCTGCCGCTCGAAGGCGTCACTGTCCTGGAGTTCTGCCAATACCTCGCGGGACCCTATGCCGGCCTGCGTCTTGCTGACCTGGGGGCACGCGTCATCAAGGTCGAGCGCCCGCGTGGCGGAGACGCATGTCGTGCGCTCGCGACGAAGGACATGTGGGCCGGCGAGGACAGCGTGCTGTTCCATACGATCAACAGGAACAAGGAGAGCTTCGCGGCCGACCTCAAGGATCCCGAGCACCTTGACATCGTGCGCGAGCTCGTCGCGACGGCCGATGTGGTCACCCACAATTTCCGACCCGGCGTGATGGAGCGCATCGGCCTCGACTACGAGGCGGTGAAGGCGATCAACCCTGAGGTCGTCTACGGGGAGGTGTCAGGCTACGGCAAGGAAGGTCCGTGGGCGGCGCTCCCCGGGCAGGACCTGCTTGCGCAGGCGCGCACCGGCGCAATGTGGCATTCCGGCGCGGCGGACGACCCTCCCACCCCGTTGGGTCTGGCTGTCGCGGACATGGCTTGCGGGCTCCATCTCGCGCAAGGGATCCTCGCGGCGCTCGTGCGTCGCCGGCGCACGGGCCAAGGGGGTCTCGTGGAGGTCAGCCTCGCTGAGTCCCTGCTCGACGTGCAGTTCGAGGGCCTCACCGTCTTCCTGAACCACGCGGGCGAGCTGCCTGCGCGTAGCCGCGTGGCACCCGCCCACCCCTACCTCGGCGCGCCCTACGGCGTCTACGCGACGAGCGACTCCGCGATCGCGCTGAGCATGGGAGACGTCTCGCGGGTACTGATCGCGCTGGGCCTCGATCCGGTCGAGGAGGCGCCGGGCGCAGACGCGTTCGTCGAGCGCGACGAGATCAAGGCTCAGATCGAGGTGCAGCTGGCCACCCGAAGCACCGCGGAGTGGATGGCACGCCTCAACGGCGTCGGGCACTGGGCCTGCGAGGTGCTGGACTACGCCCGCCTCGCTGATCATGACGGCTACCGGGTGCTGGGGATGGAGCAGGTCGTGTCCCGCGACGACGGGATCTCGGTGCGCACCACGCGGTGCCCGATAAGGGTCGGAGGCGAACGGCTCTACTCGGATCGCGCCGCGCCCCGCCTCGGGGATGCGAACGAGCAGATCATGGCGGAGCTGGCATCGTGAATCGACCGCTCGAAGACATTCTCGTTCTCGACTTCACACAGTTCATGTCGGGTCCGTCGGCCACGCTGCGGCTTGCAGATCTGGGAGCGCGCGTGATCAAGGTCGAACACCGGGAGCGGGGCGATCTGTCCCGCACCGCCTACGCGCCCGCGTTCGATCTCGGAGACGCTCCCGCGTTCTTCCAGGCGATCAATCGGGGCAAGGAGAGCGTCGCTGCGGACCTGCGCGACCCGCACGACGTTGCCCTTCTGCTAAAGATCGCTGCCGAGGCCGACGTCGTCGTCTCGAACTTCCGGCCTGGGGTCATGGACCGCCACGGACTCGGCTACGAGCGGCTCCATGCGAGCAACCCCGCCCTTGTCTACGGCGAGATCACCGGCTACGGAGCCGAAGGCCCGTGGGCGCTCGAGCCGGGCCAGGACCTGCTGCTTCAGGCCGCATCTGGAATGATGTGGCTCACCGGCGCCGATGACGATGGCCCTGTCCCGATGGGTATCGCGATGGCGGACTACTGCGCGGGCGCCATGCTCGCTCAAGGCGTGCTCGCGGCCCTTGCCGGCGGCGGAGGGACTCGAGTCGACGTCAGCATGCTCGAAGCGGTGCTCGACCTGCAGTTCGAGCCCTTCACCTTGTACCTGCAGGACAGCGAGGAGCCGAAACGCGGCGGTGTGAACCCCGCGCACCCGCTCGTCGCCGCTCCCTATGGCGTCTACCGGACATCGGACGGATACCTCGCCCTTGCCATGACGCCGATCGACACGCTCGCCGCGCTCGTGGGCTGCGAGGAGCTGTCCCAGTTCACCGATCGAGGCCGATGGTTCCACGAGCGGGACGAGATCAAGGGTGTGCTGGCGGCTCACCTCGCGAGCGAGTCCACACGGCATTGGCTCGACCGCCTTGAGCCCGCCGACGTGTGGTGTGCCGAGGTGCTCTCGTGGGCGGACCTCGTCATACACGAGGGTTTCCTAGCGCTCGACATGGTGCAGGAGGTAGGCGAGGGGGCCGACTCGTACCGTGTCACGCGCTGCCCGATCCGTATCGACGGCCAGGTTCTGCGCTCGCCTGCGCGTGCGCCACGCCTCGGTGAGCACACGGAGTCGATTCGAGCGGAGTTCGGACGATGAACGAATCGCCGGCCGTCACCATCGAGATCGCGGGGGCGGTGGCCGTTGTCACGCTCGACAGGCCCCCGGCAAACGCCTACGACGAAAGGTTGCAGCGCGATCTGTTGGCCGCCGTCGCGCGGCTTGACGACTCGGGCGCGGTGCGCGTCGCCGTCCTGCGAAGCGCGTCGCCGAAGTTCTTCTGCGGGGGCGCGGACATCAAGCACTTCGCTGCCGCGACGCCGGGCGAACGAGCGGCCGTGGCTGACGCCGCGCGTGCCACGTGCGCGCGCATCGAAGCATCCGACGTCATCTTCATCGCCGAGATCGGTGGGCATGCGCTCGGTGGCGGTCTTGAGCTCGCGATGGCGTGCGACATCCGTGTCGGGGCCACCGGCGGGCATCTCCTCGGGCTCACCGAGATCGCTTTGGGGCTCATCCCCGGCAACGGCGGCACCCAGCGGCTCGCGCGACTCGTCGGTCACGCCCGTGCGATGGAGCTGCTCGTCTCGGGCCGCACCTTCCACGCCGAGGATGCCTTCCGGTGGGGACTGCTCACCGAGCTGCACGACCCGGCCGAGCTCAGGCACCAGACTGACCAGCTTGCAGTGCGGATCGGACGGCAGGCGCCGCTCGCGCTGGCCGCCACCAAGCGGGCACTTCGCCGAGGCGCCGGCGTACCGTTGGCCGAGGCGCTCGAGGTGGAACGCTCCGAATCGTCCCCGCTTCTCGGTACTGACGACGCGGCCGAGGGCCTCGCCGCGTTCCTTGAGCGGCGAGAGCCGCAGTTCGGCGGCAGCTAAGGCCTTTGCGTCGTCCGCCTGCCGGGACAATCGGCGGGCGTAGAGGAGATTCATCACCATGAAGGAGGAGACCATGGCCGAGCTGAAGCATTACCCCTGCTTCATTGGCGGAGAACGCATCGACGCCGCTTCCGGCGCCTTGCTTGAGGTGGAGAACCCCGCCACCGAGGAGGTCTGGGCGACGGTGCCCGACTGCGGTGCGGATGAGGCGGTCAGGGCGCTGGAAAGCGCCCGCGACGCTCAGCGCGCGTGGGCCGAGCTCCCCGCGGTCGAGCGCGGACGATGGGTGCATCGCCTTGCGCACGCGGTCGAGGAGAACCGGGACCACTTTGTCGAACTGCTCGTTCGCGAGCAGGGCAAGACGGTGCCGGACGCGCACGGCGAGGTGACGGACACGGTGACCTACCTCACCTACGCCGCGGAGGCGGCACGCCGGATCGAGGGGCGCATCTTCCCCTCGGAGAATCGCGGCGAGCAGCTGTGGATCCAGAACGTGCCGTACGGTGTCACGGTCGGGATGTGCGCCTACAACTTCCCGCTCGCGCTGATCGGCCGCAAGGTCGGCCCCGCACTGGTGACGGGTAACACCATGGTGCTCAAGCCGCACGAGGCGACGCCTGTGACCGCGTCGGAGTTCTGCCGTATCGCTTCCGAGATCGGACTCCCCGCAGGCGTTCTCAACGTGGTCACGGGTAGCGGCATCGAAGCCAGCGCGGCCCTCGTGTCGAGCCCGCTCACGCGGCTCGTCTCGCTCACCGGCAGCACGCAGGCAGGGCAGGCGATCTATCGGGCGAGCGCCGAGAACGTCAACGGCCTGATCCTCGAGCTCGGAGGTAAGGCCTCGTTCATCGTGCTCGAGGACGCGGACCTCGACAAGGCCGTCGATGCGGCCGTGGCTTCGCGCTTCGCCAATTCGGGGCAGGTCTGCATCTGCAACGAGCTCGTGCTGGTCCACGAGAGCATCGCTGAGGAGTTCACCGCCCGCGTGGTCGCCAAGGTCAAGGAGATCGAGCTTGCGGACGACGCCATGACCCGGGGCATGGGGCCGAGCGTGACCGGCGCCAGTATCGCCCGTATCGACGGCATGCTGAGGGCAAGCGTGGAGGGCGGAGCGCGTGTCGAGGTCGGAGGTGGCCGGCCCGATGGCGATCGCTTCGCCCGCGGCCACTGGTACCTGCCCACGGTGGTGAGCGGCGTCACCCGGACGATGCCGCTCGCTACGACCGAGATCTTCGGCCCGATCATGCCGATCGTCGCGGTGAAGGACTACGCGGAGGCGCTCGAGATCTGCAACGACCGCGAGGACGCTCTCTCGGCCTACATCTTCACGCAGAACGCAAGCACCATCTTCCATGCGATCAACCACATGGAGGTGGGCACCGTCTTCGTCAACCAGCCCATCGTCGGGTATATCCAGGGCTACCACAATGGCCACAAGCGCAGCGGGGTCGGCGGTGAGGACGGTGTCTACGGCATCGACAACTACCTCCAGCGACGTACGGTCTACCTGAACTACAACTGACCGGCGGCAGGCGGTGGGGCGCCCGAGCGGGCGCCCCACCGCTGAGCGACACCGCCGCGTCCTCCAGGCGAATGCGCTCAGTCGCGGTCAGTCGACTGCAATGCCCCAAGTGAGCGAATGGTGCGCACGCGGCTCGATGCGGATCAGGCGTTCGCCGGTTCGAAACGCATCGGCGGCGCATGTCATCGGCTCGAGAGCGATGCCGGAGCGTGCGATCGCGGGGACGCCGTCGCCGGTGCATACCTGCCATGCCTGCACCTCGGCGTCTCCCCACACGGTCACCGTGGCGCCGTCGGGGCGCCGGAGCTTCGCCCAGGAGCGGCCGCGCGCGTCTCGCACCGGATCAACCCAGGTGTCGCAGACAGAGGTCCCCAGGAGAGGTCGCGGTTCCAGGAAGTCGAAGGTGTCACGCACTGGCACGACCGCGGCCGGCATCCACCGATCGTCGACCAGGATCCGAGAGCGGGCAGACAGCTCGAGCGTGCAGTCATCGAGGTTGGCTGTACCGGGTGAGATCCACGGATGAAAGCCCAGTCCGTACGGCAAGGCATGGTCACCCGCGTTGGTCGCGGTCGCGGAAACGGCGAGGCCCTCGCTCGACAACCTGTAGCTGACCTCGAGCACAAGCCGGAACGGATAGCCAGGAGAGGCAGGCAGTTCGAGGCACAGTGCGACCGCATCGTGCTGCACGGAGACCACTGCCCAGTTCTGCCAACTCACGAGCCCGTGGAGGGCGGCGGAGAACTCGGCATCATTCAGGGGCAGTTGCAGATCTCTTCCGTCGAACGTGTATCGCCCGTCGCGCACTCGGTTCGGCCACGGCGCAAGCACCATGCCGTGGTACGCCGGCGCGATCTCGTCGGAGTGGAAAGGCACCACTGCGTCGGTGCCGTCGACTTGGTACTGGCGCAACGATGCGCCTACGGTCGCGATGGTCGCGGACATGCCGCCGCGGGAGATCGTGATCTGGTCGCCTGAGATGTTTTCCAAGGTCGGTCCCTGTCTGCATTGCCCCAGTGGAAGGCGCTTGAGCTCAGCGGTCTACGCGAGCCGAGCCGCCGCCGACCAGCTTGCGGACCTCGGCGAGGGTTGCGGTCGAGGTGTCGCCGGGCGTGGTCATGGCGAGCGCGCCATGTGCGGCGCCGTACTCGACGGCGTCATGAATCGAGCCGAGCTCCATCAGGCCGTAGGCGAGGCCGGACGCGAAGGAGTCGCCGCCGCCAACGCGGTCGAGGATCTCCAGACGCGGCCGGTGCGTCGCCTCCGCGAAGCCCTCGCGTCGTGACCATCCGATGGCGCCCCAGTCGTTGATGGTCGCCGTGTGCACTCCGCGCAGCGTCGTGGCGATCACCTGGAAGTTCGGGTACTCCTTAGCGGCGCGCTCGATCATCGACTTGAACGCGGCGGTCTCGAGGTCCTGAAGGTTGTCGTCGACGCCCGAGACCTCGAGTCCGAGGCAAGCGGTGAAGTCCTCCTCGTTGCCGATCATCACGTCGACGAGCGATGCGAGGCGGCGGTTGACGGCCTGAGCGCGCTCCGGCCCTCCCACGCCCTTCCATAGGGAGGGGCGGTAGTTGAGGTCGTACGACACGATCGTGCCATGGCGCCGCGCGGCGGCCATCGCGGCTTCTGCGACATCGGCGGCGGACTCGGAGAGCGCGGCGAAGATTCCACCGGTGTGGAACCAGCGCACGCCTCGAGCGAACAGCGCATCCCAGTCGACGTCCTCGGGGCGCATCTGCGAGATCGCTGTGTGGCCTCGGTCGGACACGCCGACGGCGCCGCGCACCCCGAACCCTCGCTCGGTGAAGTTGAGGCCGTTGCGGACGTTGCGGCCGATACCGTCGTACGTCTTCCACATGACGTGCGAGGTGTCGAGGCCGCCTGTGAGCATCAGGTCTTCGACCAATCGCCCGACCTCGTTGTCGGCGAGTGCCGTGACGATCGCGCCACGCATCCCGAAGCAGCGACGGAGCCCGCGCGCCACGTTGTACTCGCCGCCCCCTTCCCAAGCAGAGAACGTCCGGGCGGTGCGGACCCGACGCTCGCCCGGGTCCAGCCGGAGCATGACCTCTCCGAGCGAGACGACGTCATAGGCGCAGTCGGCGGCGGCACGGACTTCGAGGGCGTTCATCGGACGGCCCCCTCGACCTCGGCCGCCAGCTGCTCCCATGTGGCGGCGCTCAACCGCGAAATCGCGTCCCAATCCTGATCCGCGATCTTCGACGGGGGCACCATCCACGACCCGCCGACCGCGTCGACGGCGCTCTCGCGCAACCAGTCGGCCGCGGTATCGATGCCGATCCCGCCGGTGGGGACGAACCTGACCTGAGGGAACGGTGCTGCGAACGCGCGAAGGATCGCGATGCCACCGAGGGGTACCGCCGGGAAGAGCTTGACGGTCGTGATCCCCAGTTCGAGCGCGGCCATGATGTCCGAGGGCGAAGCCACGCCCGGGATGACGGGCACGTCATGCTCATGCGCCCGCTCGATCACCGAGCGGTTCAGGCCGGGGGAGACCAAGAACTGTGCGCCCGCGTCCACGGCCACGTCGACCTGGTCGGTGTTGATCACGGTGCCCGCCGCGACGACCATCTCCGGGCGCTCCTCCGCCACGGCGCGGATGGCCTCGGCAGCGCCGTCGACTCGGAACGTGACCTCGGCGACCCGGATGTTCCCCGCAGCCAGGGCATCGGCGACGCCGAGTCCTTGCGTGCGTCCAGAGGCGACGACGACGGGGACGACGGGGCACCCGCTCCACGGTTGAACGTGGGATGGCTCTTGTGAGGCGTGCATGCGAACTCCGTTGCTCGTAGATCACCGCGCACAGGGTCGAAGAGGTTGCTGCGCGCCCGATTCACAATACTCTAGTTTCGCTGGAAGGAACACCGTTCCGTGTAACGGTTTGAAGGGAAGGTGAGCCGTGCGTCGAGAGCGCGAGCACGCGCGCGGGCGCCGGGAGGCCGCATTGGCTGCCGCGCTCCGATGTGGAGGGTTTGAGCCGGGCGGCGCCGGCTGGACACGTCAAGCGAATGGCGTCCGGTGGGACGTTTGGCTCCTCATCGACGAGGACCGACTCGGTTCTGTCTTCGATGTCGGCTTCTCGGTTGCCTTGATTCGAGCGCAATCACCCGGACCGGGGGCTGAGGTGGCCGCCACGGGACGCCTGAGTGAATTGACGGGGAGAGCGCCTGAGTTCGCCTACGAGCTCGTGCGGCGCGGAAGGGTCGATCCCCTGCTGCAAGATGTTGAGGCCGCGCTCGTGCCCCTGATCGCTGCCCTCGGGACGAGCGCGGAGGTTGCTGCTGCCGTACGCGAGGCCCGACTGCCGGCAGCCTCGGACGGGCGTTGCTGAATCCGGTCGCGCTGGACTGAACGGGAGCCGCGTAGGCGGCTAGTGTCGTTCGAGGGTCTGCCGGCTGAGGAACTCGCGGAATGACATGGGCGGTGAGCCAGTGATCTTCTCGATATCGCCGGAGGCCTGGGCCATGTCACCCGATGCGAAGGCCAGGTACGTCGATACCCAGGCGGCTACCTGCCAGTCGGGGGCGCCGAAGCGGGCGCGGGATGCGTATGCCTCGGCGGTCGTCTCGGGGCTGTACACGATGCGCCCGCCGGTGGCGTCGCTGAGCTCTCGGGCGATGTCCTCCAGCGTCAGGGCGGCCGGTCCGGTCATGTCGTACGCGTGCCCGGCGTGCCGGTCGGGGGAGACGAGTACCGCGGCAGCGGCTCGCGCGACGTCGTAGCGGGCGACGACCGCGCAGCTGCCATTGTCGGCGGGGCCCCGAATGGCGCCGTCGTCGCCAACGAGAGCCGACATGAAGTCCATGTAGAAGCTGTCGCGCAGGAACGTCCATCGGACCCCTGTCGCCTTGATGTGCTCCTCGGTTTCGAAGTGGTCCCGCGCGAGCGTGAAGACGGCATCAGGCGCTGCCGCCACGAAAGAGGTGTAAACGATGTGCTGGACGCCGGCGTCCATGGCGGCGTCGATGAACGTCTTGTGGTGGTCGACGCGATCGGGGGCTTCGGGGCCCGAGACCATGAACACGATGCGAGCGCCATCGAGAGCGGTTCGCGATGCTGTCCGGTCGGCATAGTCGAAGTGACGGACTGGCGTGCTGTCGAGCATCGGAGCGCGCGAGGGTGTGCGTGCGAGCAGGCGCTCCGGTGCTCCTTTGGCGTGGACCATCCGGGCGACGAGTCCGCCGAGCTTTCCCGTTGCTCCGGTGATGGCGATATCGCCTCGCGTCATGCGGTGTCTCCTTTCGTCAACGGGGAGCGTGGCCGTTGTTCACCTTCCGCCTCGGATGCGCGGTGCGCGCCGCATCGTGGACATGCGCAGCGTGCGCGACCATGCTGACCATCACAGGGTGGCGACGTACTTGCCGATGGAGCCGCCGCGTCGGGCCATCGAGTGCAGTGTCGACATAGAGCTCATCTCTTGCGTTGCGGCGATCACCACCTCGAGTGACCCGTCAGCGAGCATCGCCGCGAGGCTCTCCAGCCCGGATTCGTCGGGCTCGACCAGCATGAACCTTGCGGTTACACCCGCATCCGCCACGAGGTCAGGCTCTGGCAGCACAGGTGAGATCGCAACGAGCTGACCCCCGCGTCGGAGGCACGCGAGCGAGCGGCGGGACGTCTCGCCGTCGCCGACAAGGTCGACCACCGCGTCCATCGCGTCAGCGACGTCCTCGAACCGCTCGGTCCTGTAGTCGATGCAATGGTCAACGCCGAGCTCCCGCAGCCGACCGTGATTCCGCTCGGATGCGGTCCCCCACACCTCCGCGCCCCGCGCCTTCGCGATCTGTACGGCGAGATGCCCGACGCCGCCCGCGGCAGCGTGCACCAGGACCCGGTCGCCGGACTCGACACCGAGCGTATCGACTACCGCCTGCCAAGCGGTCAGGCCGGCCAGCGGCACAGCCCCGGCGGTCACGGTGTCGACGCCGTCGGGGATCCGGGCGATCTCCCGCGAGCGAGACGTTGCGAACTGCGCGTACGCGCCCGCGCGTTCGGGGAACCTCGGCATGCCGAAGACGCGGTCGCCCACCTCGAAGCGCGTCACCCCCGGGCCGAGCTCGACGACGGTGCCTGCGATGTCCCAGCCCGGGATGACGACTGGTGCGTCGCCATCAGCCGACGGCTCGATCGATTTCCAGTCCGCGGGGTTGACGCCGGCGGCCTCGACCCGGATCAGGACCTCGGTCCCGCCCGGCTGTGGCCGCGGCACTTCGACCCATTCCAGCGCTCCGCCCGCCGTCGATCGGATCGCCCCCATCGTCTCAGCCATCTCGCACTCCTTGGTGGTCGCGCGTGACAGGCAACCCGGTTGGTGCCGTCGGCCTGTCCTTCGCTCTGTCTACACCGTCACGGGCCCGCGTGGGCAGGTCGAGCGAGGTGAATCGGCCTGACTTTCGTTCCGCTCAGTCTTCCTGTCCGGCTGGTGCCGGCGGGATGGTTCGAGGTCGGTGCGGTCGGCAGCCTCGGTCTGCAGCGGGTGTGCATCCCGAGCCCGCCGGGCAGGCGCTGGCTACCCGGCCGCCGTACGCACTCGGGGTGGCGGGCTCGACCTGCCTGAGGTTCCGCCACCGGCTGCGCTGACCGATCGGACCGATGGTCACGGCGGTTGCTGTCGCCGAGGTCGCCCGCCGCGTCGAAGACGTCGCGTTCCTGGTAGATCGCAGTGCGGCGGTCGAACCGTGGGAAATCGCGTCGCACGTCGTGGGAAACGGACATCCGACCCCGGGTGTCACCCCAGGTACCAGGATTCTCCGAACCACCCACCAACGGGTGGTTCGTTCAACGAGCCCCCGCGGTTGGGTAAATGCCCGCCAGGATCGCCCGGAGGGGCGGTTCTGGCGAGAATCCAACGCAAGAAGGCCGCCCCCGACTGATGTCGGGGGCGGCCTTCTGCTTTGTGCGCCTATGTAGAGGTGTGTCGGGGCTGTTTGGGCTGTTTCCGGGCATGCTTGCGCCTCCGGCCCTTGCGGGTCCGGAGGCGATCGCTGCTGTTCTGTTCCGGTGGCCGCCGGCTACGCGGCGAGCTGTTCGGGTGGCGAGAGGTCCTCGCCGAGGACCGAGGCGCCGTTGCCGCGGCCTGGATGGCCGGACGGTCCGGGGTCCTTGGGGCTGGTCTGTGCGTTGGCGCGCTGGACGGCGAGGAACGCGTTGATGCGCTTGACGTTGGTGGCGGCGGAGAACATGGCGGCGAGGATGCCCTGCTTGGCGAAGCCGCGGACGCGGCGACGCTTGGTGTCGCTCATGCCGTTGGCCTTCACGTCCTTGTTGAACGTCTCGACCTGGTTGCGCTGGCCGTACATCTTGTACCACTTGGGCGACTTGTAGGCGTAGTCCTGGTAGTACTTGCCGGTCGTGTCGTCGAGCCCGACCTTGTGCGTCAGTTGCGGACTGGTGCAGATCGGACCGGGCATGACGGGGGGCTTGGTGATGCGGCGGCGGGTCTTGCCGTCGTTCATGCGGTCGGTGAGCTTGTTGCGAAGCTTGGCGTCCTCGATCTGCGCGACGACCTGCTCGCGCAGTGGGCATGAGACTCCGCCACGCGGGTCCGTGGCGGCGAAGGCGATGCGGAGCGTGCCCTCGGCGATGGGGATCTCGTTGAACGGCAAGACGCGGACCTCGGCGGCATCCGCGCGCTACTGTGCCGAGCATGCGACTGCGACACCCGGGTCACCGGAGCCGGTCTGACGTGAGAGCGGGTGGATGAGGGTGAGTACCACCACTCTGACTGAACCAGTCCAGATCGTCCTGGAGGCCCCCGAGATCACGATCAACTCGCAGTCGACGTGGACCAAGTTATCGGGGCAGGTCGCTGGAATTTTCGATGAGTGACGGCGTCGGTGTCTTGGAAGAGGCGCACGTCTGGCTGGTGCGCCCAACGATCCAAGAGCGGGTGAGCACCGCCGTTGGATCAGTGCTGCTGCTCGTGGTGTACGTAGGGATGGCTGCGACGCTCCCGCCGGGGATCGGGAAGTTGCCTGCTCTTGTGCTCGCGCTACTTGCCGGGGTGTTCTTCGGATCCATCCGAAGGCGCGGAGTGCGACTCTCAGGCGATGACATTGAGATACGCGCGCTATTGATTGCGGAGCGAGTTCCAATTGGCGCGATCACGCGGCTTCACCTTCCTCCCTTGGCGAGCGGCATCGGCATCGAGTTGGGCGACACGACCGTCGTGTTTACCGATGCATCCCGTGGCAAGGCATCTCATGTCGGAGACAAGGTTCAAGCAGCGCACGATCTGGCGCAAAGTCTCGGAGTGCCAGTAATTGCATACGGCGACGGGGCGTCGTTCATCCGCGGGGTTCCGAACAGGCGTTCTCTGAGGCTGACCCTAAGCGGTTCTATGGGCGTCCTTCGTGCGCCGTCAACGTGGGGCACCACGCTTGCATGTGGACTATTGCTGGTGCCATTCGCGGTCGGATGAATCGGCCTGACTTTCGTTCCGCTCAGTCTTCCTGTCCGGCTGGTGCCGGCGGGATGGTTCGAGGTCGGTGCGGTAGCCACCCACGGCCTGGAGCGGGTCCGCGTCCCGAGTTCGCCGCGCAGTTGCTGGTTGCTCCACCGCCGTACTGTGCCGAGCAGGCAGCTACGACACCCGTGCCACGGCAGCCTGTCTGACGTGAGAGGGGGTGGATGAGGGTGACTACCAACACGCTGGCTGGACCAGTCCAGATCGCCCTCGAGGGCCCCGGAATCACGACCCACTCGCAGTCGACGTGGACCAAATCATCGGGGCAGGTCAGGTGCCCTGTGAGAGGCCGGCGAGCAGTTCTGGAACGGGCCGAGGGAACTTGGCTGTCGGCGAGTGGGCACATGGCGAGGAGAGGAGGCGGGCTGTTCGTGACCCGTCGTCTCGAGCGATCTTCGCAGTTACGGGACTGCTGATGCAGACCCCGGCGGCGTTCGCGCGCTACTGTGCCGAGCAGGCAGCCACGACACCCCGTCACGGCAGCCGGTCTGAAGTGAGAGGGGGTGGATGAGAGTGACTACCAATACTCTGGCTGGACCGGTCCAGATCGCCCTCGAGGCCCCCGAGATCCCGAACTACTCGCAGCCGAAGTGGACCAATTCATCGGGGCAGGTCAGCAGACATCGCTGATTCCCTCGGAGGAGTACCGAACCTCGTATTCGGACTTCGGGCCTGACTGGACTTGGGTGTCGGATCACCTTGGAGGACTCATCTGGTGGATAAGCACGCGGAGAGGGCCGAGATCCCGGCGAAAGGCGCTCGACGGATGCTTACTCTCCGTTACCGGCGGCGCTTTGATGGCGCACTGTCCGTGTGGAGCGGCGACTTCGCGCGCGCGAGCGTGGTTCGTTATCGCCTCGCGTCAATATTCGATCGCCCAATGGCTGCTCTGCCCGCGGGCCCTCAGGCGCTCCGGCCACTACCTACTCGGGTATGGCCCTGATGGCGTTCTCGTCGCCAGGTATTGGGCCGTCGGCTTCAGGCCGTTGAGGAGTCCGGCGAACCATCAATGGCAAGAAGTCGAGTTCGGCCGCGTCGACGATGACCTCCAGCAACTCGTCGTTGGCGGTCATGAGTTCGTTGCGGGCATCGACGAAGTGGCGAAGCTCGCGGAGCACCGCGATCGCTACGAGGCGAGCCAATGACGATTTGCCCTGCGACGCCGGCTTAGCCCTCGCACGGATGACTTCCGAGTGCTCAAGATGGTCGATTGAAGCGCCCAGTGTTTCCTAGAGGGCGTGTGGAGCCTGACCGGGTTTCCTGGACACCGGGAGGACCCCCGGGCGTGGCGGTCAGAGTCAATCGATTCCAGGGCAGGCCCTTTCCATGATTGGGATTGTCCTGCCCCCCGTTCCTTGGTCCGTTTCTTCTGTGAGTCCTGTCCAATGGTGAGAGTGCTTGTGGAGGTGTGAGGTGGCGGCTGCGAAGCGGTATATGAATCGGCCTGAGTTTCGTTCCGCTCAGCCTTCCTGTACGGCAGCTGCCGGCTTGGGACGACTGAGGTCAGCGCGGTGAGCATCCTCGACTTGGAGCCGGTCCGCGTCCCGATCCCGCGGTGCGGGCGCTGTTGTTCCACCGGCAGACCTGCTCCGGGGTGGCGAGCTTGACCTGGTTGACGGCCAGCCGGCGGCATGGCTGACGGATCCGACCGATCCTCCCTGCGGATGCTGTTGCTGAAGCCGCCGGCCGTGTAGCGGACGTCTCGTGCCTGGCAGATCGCGTTGCGGCGGCCGTGCCGTGGGAAATCGCACGGGTCGCCGTGGGAAACGGACATCCGACCCCGGGTGTCACCCCAGGTACCAGGATTCTCCGAACCACCCACCAACAGAATGGCCCCCGGGGTATCCCCGGGGGCCTTCTTCTTTGTCTCGCGCTGTGGGTGTGCCGGGTCGCTCTGAGCCGATCGGCGATCCCGCCTGTCGGATCGGATCGGGATCGGTCCGCCAGACGTGCCGGTTCCGACCCGGATGGCGGACCGTTCCGCCATCGATCCGCCCTACGGGTCGGGGCGCGAGCGCCGTCAGCCGCCCAGCAGCGGCACGAAGCGGTAGGAGCCGTGCTCGGTGACCTCCGCATCGGTCACATCCTCCCGGGGCGGGAAGCCGCGCACCACCCGCAGCATCGTCCCGTCGGACGGGAGGACCATCACGCCGCCGGGACGCAGCTGCGCGACCAGCTCGACCGGCAGCCCGCGCGCCATCGCGGACACCAGGATCCTGTCGAACGGCGCCTCGTCCGGCGCGCCGAGCACGCCGGGCAGGGCCGGCACGAGGCGCGCCCACGGCACGCCGGCGCCCGCCACGTTGGCGGACCCGAAGTCGACGAGCTCGGGGACGATCTCGGTGCCGAGCACGGATCCCTCCGGGCCGGTCAGCTCCCCCAGCAGCGCCGTCGTCCAGCCCGAGCCCGCGCCCACATCGAGCACGCGCATCCCGCGCCGGACGTCGAGCAGGTGCAGCATGTCCCGGACCGTGCGGGGCTGGCTGTTGGTCTGGCCGTAGCCGATCTGCAGGGGCGCATCGACGTCCGCCGCGAAGCGGGCGCCCTCGGGAAGGAAGCGCGTGCGGGGCTGGGCCGCGAAGGCGGAGTCCACCCGGGCGCGTGCCTGGGCGTCCTCCGGTGGCGCCCCGCCGGGGCTCTCACCGTCCACCCCTCCAGTCCATCACGAGGGAGGTCGTGGGGCAGGACGATGAGGTGGCCGGCCGTGCGGCCCGCGCTCAGTGACCGCCGGCGGCGATGTACGCGACCGCGCCGAGCACGGCCAGCACGACGGTGCTGAAGCACGCGTAGGCGACGACCCGGCGCACGAGCGGCACCTGCCCGTCGTCGCCGCGCGCGCCCGGGCCCGCGAGGGACCGCACGCCGAGCGCGAACATGGCCGGCAGGCCGGCGCCCACGAGGAGGCCGAACAGGACCACCTGGCCCAGGGCGCCCCACTCCACGAACTCGCTCATCGCTGCTCCTCCCGCGGCTGCTCGTGGTCGGCGGCGACCGTCAGCAGCTCCATGTCGTGGTCGACCACGGACTCGGCCACGATCGACTCGTTGTCGGCCTCGGGCTCCCACTCGTCGTTGACGTTGTGGTGGCCCACCGGCTCGCGGCGCGACCACAGCCAGATGCCGAACGACACCGCCACGAGCACCGCGAACACGACGTACGAGCCGGCGGTGCCTCCCACCAACACGTCGAGGCCGTAGGCGGCGGCGCCGACGAGGCCGGCGGCGGGCACGGTGATGAGCCACGCCATGAACATGCGGCCGGCGACCGACCAGCGGACCGCGGCGCCCTTCTTGCCGACGCCCGAGCCCAGGATCGAGCCGGTCGCGACGTGCGTGGTCGACAGCGAGTAGCCGAAGTGGCTCGACAGCAGGATGACCGCGGCGGACGAGGTCTCCGCCGCCATGCCCTGGCGGGACTCGAGCTCGACGAGGCCCTTGCCCAGCGTGCGGATGACGCGCCAGCCGCCCAGGTACGTGCCGATCGCCATCGCGAGGGCGCACGACAGGACCACCCAGAACGGGACGCCCGAGTCCTCGGGCACCGCGTCCGCGGCGATGAGCGCCAGCAGGATGATGCCCATCGACTTCTGCGCGTCGTTCGTGCCGTGCGCGAGGGAGACGAGCGACGCCGAGCCGATCTGGCCCCAACGGAACATGCGCTCGTTCTGGTCCTCGGGCACGTCCCGCGTGAAGTGCATGACGAGCCGCGTGCCGATCGAGCCGACGAGGATCGCGACCAGCGGCGCGACCAGCGCGGGGATGAGGACCTTCGCGGCGAGGCCGGACCACAGCACGCCCGAGGTGCCGGCGGCCGCGAGGGCCGCGCCGACCACACCTCCGATGAGCGCATGGGACGAGCTGGACGGTATCCCGAACAGCCATGTCACGAGGTTCCAGACGATGCCGCCCACGAGTCCGGCGAGGACCACGTCGAGGGTGATGATGCCGGCGTCGACGATGCCCTTGGCGATCGTCGCCGCAACGGTCAGCGAGAGGAAGGCGCCCACGAGGTTCAACGACGCGGAGAGGAGCACGGCCTGCTTGGGCTTGAGCGCTCGGGTGGCGATCGAGGTCGCCATGGCGTTGCCGGTGTCGTGGAACCCGTTGGTGAAGTCGAAGGCGAGCGCGGTCAGCACCACGACCGCGAGAAGCAGGGGTTCGGTCACGGCCTCCATTGTGAGGGAAGTTCAGGGGTGCTCCGTGGGCACATCGTCACAGGGTGCCCCGGGGGCACCTCCGAAGCGTCCCCTTTGCCCCCGTGAGGCAACTTTGCCAGGAACGATGCTGCGGATGTGATCTACGCGACGTCGCCGTCGACGTAGAGCCAGCGGCCGTCCTCGCGCACGAACCGGCTGGTCTCGCGCAGCGCGTCCATCGCGAGCACGCCGGTCGCGTGGTGCGCGACGAAGGTGACGGTGCCCGCGTCGTCCCCCTCGCGGCCGCCCTCGGTCGCGAGGACCTCGAGCCCGCGCCACTCGACGTCGTCGAGACCGGCCCCCAGGTCGAGCGGGCGCGTCGAGGGGTGCCAGGTGCGGGCGAGGTAGCCCGCGTCGCGGCGCACGAAGGCCGTGTAGCGCGAGCGCATGAGCGCCTCCGCGGTGGGTGCCTCGGCCTGCCCCCGCAGATACGGGCGGCAGCAGTCGGCGAACGATGCGCCGGAGCCGCAGGGGCAGGCGGCGGCCATCAGCGGGCGGCCTCGAGCGCGTCGGTGATGGCCTGCGCGAAGCCGTCGACGTCCTCCTCGCTGGTGTCCCACGCGCACATCCAGCGCGCCTCGACCGTGCCGGGCGTCGCGCCCGCCTGCCAGTCGTAGAAGCGGAAGGCGGCGCGGACCGCGTCGGCGGCGGTGCGGGGCAGCTCGACGAAGACGGCGTTCGACTCGGTCGGCTGCGTGAAGCGCAGCACCCCCGCCTGCGCGAGCGGCGCGAGCGCGGCGCGCAGGCGCGCGGCCATGGCGTTGGCGTGGCGCGCGTTGCGCAGCCACAGCGGCTCGCCCGCGACGTCCGTGGAGGCGAGCAGCGCGGTGAGCTGCGCGGAGACGTACCGCATCTTCGAGCCGAGCTGCATGGTCGACTTGCGCAGGTACGGGAGGTCGTGGGCCAGGCTGGCGCGCAGGTCCTCGGCCAGGACGACGACGGCCTCGCCCAGCATCGCGCCGTTCTTGGTGCCGCCGAAGGACAGCACGTCCGCGCCGGCGGTCGCCTCGCGCAGGCTCACGCCGAGCGCGGCGGCGGCGTTGGCGATGCGGGCGCCGTCCATGTGGACGCGCATGCCGAGCTCGTGCGCCGCGTACGTGAGGTCCGCCATCGCGTCGAGCGGGTAGACGGTGCCCAGCTCGGTCGACTGGGTGACCGACAGGACGACGGGCTGCGCGCGGTGCTCGTCGCCGAGGTCGCCGGCGTAGCGGGCGAGCTGATCGGGGTGCAGGCGGCCGTCGGTCGACGGCAGCGGCAGGATCTTGAGGCCGCCGACGCGCTCGGGCGCGCCGTTCTCGTCGACGTTGATGTGCGCGTGCTCGGACGCGACGATCCCGCCCCAGCGGGGGCTGAGGGCCATGAGCGACACGATGTTCGCGCCGGTGCCGTTGAAGACGGGGAAGCCGAGGGCGTGGTCGCCGAAGGTGGAGGCGATGGCCGCGTCGAAGGCCGCGGTGGCGGCGTCGGCGCCGTACGCGACGTCGTGGCCCTCGTTGGCCGCGGCCATGGCGGCCATGACCTCGGGGTGGACGGAGGCGTAGTTGTCGGAGGCGAAGTGGACGGTGCGGTTCACCTCAGAAGTCTGTCACGCGTTCGCGGGACGGACGGCACGCACGGGAGGCCTAGAGGTCCCGCACCCAGCGGGTGCCCTGCGTGCTGAACCCGACCTTGCGCAGGTACTCGCGGTCGAGCGCCTCGTGCGTCTCGATCTCGACGCGGCGGAACCCGGCCGCGGTGAGCGCGCCCGAGTCGCGGTAGACGAACTCGCCGGGCGTGAAGTCGCGGAAGCGCGGCTTGACCCAGTCGAGCTCGACGAGCCCGGTGCCGGCGCCCTCGTCGCGCACCGCGACCACGCCCACCGCCTCGTCCCCGCGCGTCACCAGGAAGGTCGCCCGCCGCGCGGCACCGAGCGCCTTCGCGGTGAAGTCGGGCTGGTGCGCGGCGATGTCCTTGGCGTGCACCGCGAGCACGTGCTGGAGGAACGGGTCCTCGGGGTCCATCGGGAGCACCTTGTACACGCCCGGGTCGTGGCGCTCGCGGTTGAGGCGCAGGATCCAGTACGTGTTGATGATGCTGATCGCGAGGTTCATGGCGAAGAACGGCCAGATCCCGATCACGCCGTTGTATAGCGTCGCGAGCAGCGAGCCGATGAGGTTCATCCACCGGAAGCGCATCACGCGCGACTGCGTGAGCGACAGCACCACCAGGATGGTGCCGATCCAGCCGATCACCTCGAGCAGGGTGTCCATGCCCCTCAGCGTAGGCGTGGCCCAGGGACGATGCGCTGCGGGCGTACCCTCGACGGATGGCCGAGTCGGTGCGGGTGGACGCGTGGGTGTGGGCGGTGCGCCTGTACAAGACGCGCTCGCAGGCGACCGCCGCGTGCCGCGCCGGCCACGTCCGCATCGACGGCGAGCGGGCCAAGCCCGCGCAGAAGGTCGGGGTCGGCAGCACCGTCGAGGTGCGCGGCGGCGAGCGGCTCCGCATCGTCGAGGTGCGCCAGCTCCTCACCAAGCGCGTGGGCGCTCCCGTCGCGCAGTCCGCCTACCTCGACCACAGCCCGCCGCCCCCGCCCAAGGAGCTCGCCTCGCCGTTCGGCCAGCGCGACCGCGGCGCGGGCCGTCCCACCAAGCGCGAGAGGCGCGAGATCGACCGGCTCCGGGGACGCACGTCCCGCTGACCCGGCGCCCCGCCGCACGCGCCGCCGTCCCGCCTGCTAGACCGGAGGGATGAGCGAGCACCGGGAGCTCGAGGTCACGCTCGAGGCGCCGCGCGGCTGGGACCTTCCCGACCTGGCCGGACGCGACGACCTGCGCGAGGCCGGCGTCGCCGCCGCGGCGGACCTCCCGGCCGTCGAGCTCGACGCCCTCTACCTCGACACCGCGGACCTGCGCCTGCTGCGCCGCGGCGTCACCCTGCGCCGCCGCACCGGCGACGACGAGCCCGGCTGGCACCTCAAGCTCCCGGCCGGCGACGGCTCCCGCACCGAGATCCAGCGTCCCCTCGGGTCCGGCGAGGAGTCGCCCCCCGCGCTGACGGCGCTCGTCACGGGGCTCGCGCTGGGCGAGCCGCTCGTCCCCGTGGCGCGCCTCGTCACCCGGCGCCGCGTCACCGAGCTGCGCGACCGGGCCGGCGCCCCGCTCGTCGCGATCGCGCGCGACGAGGTCGCCGCCACCGGGCTCGGCGACCGGGAGGGCGACCGCGGGTGGGCGGAGATCGAGGCCGAGGCCGTGGAAGGGGACGATGCGCTGCTGGGCCGGGTGGTCGAGGCGCTCGTCGAGGCGGGCGCGACCGCCGCATCGTCCCGCCCCAAGCTCGCCCGCGCGCTCGCCCTCGAGGAGGAGCCCGAGCCGGCGATCCCGGACCGGCCGACCGCGGGCGACGTCGTCGCGGCGTACCTGCGCGCGCAGGTCGACGAGCTGGCGCGGCGCGACCCCGACGTGCGGCGCGACCTTCCCGACTCCGTGCACCGGGCGCGGGTGGCGACCCGCCGGCTGCGTGCCGCGCTCGCGAGCTTCGGTCCGCTGCTCGACCCCGATGTGACGGAGCCGCTGCGCTACGAGCTCCGCTGGTGGGGCAGGGTGCTGGGGGTCGCGCGCGACGCGGAGGTGCGGCGCGACCGCCTCGCGGCGGCGATCGACGCGCTGCCGGGCGCGCTCGTGGTGGGCCCGGTGCGCGAGGAGCTCGTGGGGGGCGCCACGACTGAGTACCGCGAGGCCTGGCGGCTCGCCACCGAGAAGATGGCGGGGCCGCGCTACCTGGCGCTGCTGCGCGGGCTCGAGGCGCTCGCGGCCGACCCGCCGCTCACGCCGCGCGCGCGCCGTCGCGCGGACCGCGAACTACGACGCCACGTGCGCCGCGCGTGGAGGCGGGTGGACCGGAGGCATGCGGCCGCGGCGGCCGCCCCGGCGGCCCACCGGGACGAGCTGCTGCACGAGGCGCGCAAGGCCGCCAAGCGGGCCCGCTACGCGGCCGAGGCCGTCGAGCCCGTGTTCGGGCACCGCGCCCGTCGCCTCGCGAGCCGGCTCGACGGGGTGCAGGAGGCGCTCGGCACGCAGCACGACGCGATCGCGCTCGCGGACCTGCTGCGGAGCCAGGCGAGGCACGCTCACGAGGCGGGCGAGCCGTCCTTCACCTATGGCGTGCTCGCGGCGGGCGAGCACACGCGCGCCAGGCACGCGCTCGACGCGCAGCGCGACGCGTGGGAGCGCGCGTCGCGGCCGCGGGTGGCCGGCTGGACGCGGCGGGATCGTGACGGGAAGGGGCGCGGGGGCGGCAAGGGATGATGGGGCCATGGCCTCCCCGTTCCGCATCATGACCGTGTGCACCGGCAACATCTGCCGCTCCCCGATGGCGGAGGTGGTGCTCAAGGCGCGCCTCGCCGACGCGGGGCTGGGCGATGTGGTCGAGGTGTGGTCGACGGGCGTGAGCTCCGAGGAGCACGGCAACCCCATCGACCGCCGCGCGGCCGCCGTGCTGCGCGACGCGGGCTACATCGTGCCCCGCCGCGCGGCCCGGCGCGTCACCGCCGCGGACCTCGGCTCCGCCGACCTCGTGCTCGCGATGACGGCCGGGCACGCCCGCCGCCTGCGCGACCTCACCGACCGGCCGGTGGTGCGGATGTACCGCGAGTTCGACCCCGAGGCGCCCGCGGTCGACGGGCTCGACGAGCACGTGCTCGACATCGACGACCCCTGGTACGGCGGCATGGAGGACTTCCGCACCACGCTCGCGCAGGTCGAGGCGGGCGCGGAGGGCGTGATCGTCGCCGCGCGGGAGGCGCTCGCCGCGCGCTGACGGCAGGCGGCCGCCGCATCGTCCCCCTGCGCCCCGCTGCAGCCCCGCGTACCCGCCGCGCCAGCCTGCCTCCCGCCGCGCCAGCCTCGCGGTCGGAGGCATGGCCCGGCGGTCCGTCATGCGGGTCGGTTCCGACCCGCATGACGGACCGAAGCGACATCGATCCGTCGCCGCGGCAGGTGGCAGGCGCGCCGACCTGCCAGGGGCGATGCGCGTTCAGCCGTTGTCGACGGGGTGCGCGCCCCAGATCCGGTCGAGGTAGTCGCGGATCGATCGGTCCGAGGAGAAGAAGCCGCTGCGCGCCACGTTGAGCACCGCGGACCGGCTCCACGCCTCGTGGTCCGTGTACGCCGCGTCGACGCGGTCCTGCGCGTCCATGTACGAGCGGAAGTCGGCGAGCGCCATGAAGCGGTCGCGCTCGGTGAGGCTCGAGAAGATCGAGCCCGCCGCGCCGTCGCGGTTGCCGTCCGTGAAGACGCCCGAGACGATCATGTCGAGCGCGGCCTTCAGCTGCGGGTCCGACTCGTAGTACGAGCCCGGGTCGTAGCCCTTCGACTGCAGCGCGGCCGCCTCCGGCTCCGTCATGCCGAACAGGAAGAAGTTGTCGTCGCCCACGAGCTGGCGGATCTCGACGTTCGCGCCGTCGTCCGTGCCGATGGTGAGCGCGCCGTTGAGCGCGAACTTCATGTTGCCCGTGCCGGATGCCTCCTTGCCGGCGAGCGAGATCTGCTCCGACAGGTCGGCGGCGGGGATGAGCCGCTCCGCGAGCGTGACGTTGTAGTTGGGCGGGAAGACCACCTTGAGACGCCCCTCGAGGGCCTTGTCCTCGTTGATGGTGCGGCCCACCGCGTTGATGAGCTCGATGGTCTCCTTTGCGCGGACGTAGCCCGGCGCCGCCTTCGCGCCGAACACGAACGTGCGCGGCGTGACCGACTCGAGCGGGATGCGGCCCGACGTGATGCCCTCGTACAGCGACACGATGTGGAGCAGCTTGAGCGACTGGCGCTTGTACTCGTGGAGGCGCTTGACCATCGCGTCGACCATCGCGTCGCCCGCGAGCTCGACGCCGTCGCGCACCCACAGCGTCTCCGCGAGCTGGCGCTTGTTGAAGCCCTTGACCTCGCGGAAGCGGCGCCGGAACTCGGCGTCCTCGGCGAGCGGCTCCAGGCCGCGCAGCTGCTCGAGGTCGGTGATCCAGCCGTCGCCGATCGCCTCCGTGATGAGTCCCGACAGGCTCGGGTTCGCGAGCCTTACGAAGCGGCGCGGCGTCACGCCGTTGGTGACGTTGGTGAACTTCTCGGGCCACATCTCGGCGAAGTCGTGCAGCACCTTGTCGGCGAGCAGCTGCGAGTGCAGCTCCGCGACGCCGTTGACCTTGTGGCCCGCCACGGTCGCGAGGTGCGCCATGCGGATGGCGCGCTCGGGCTGCTCCGCGACGATCGACATGCGGCGCACGCGCAGCTCGTCGCCCGGGTACGCCTCGCGCACCTTCACGAGGAACTCCTCGTTGATGCGGTAGATGATCTCGAGGTGGCGCGGCAGCAGGCGGCCGAGCAGGTCGACGGACCACACTTCGAGCGCCTCGGGCAGCAGCGTGTGGCACGTGTACGCGAACACCTGCTGCGTGACGGCCCACGCCTCGTCCCAGTCCCAGCCGCGCTCGTCGATGAGGAGGCGCATGAGCTCGGGCACCGCGATGACGGGGTGCGTGTCGTTGAGCTGGAAGACGATGCGCTCGGGCAGGCGGTGCAGGTCGTAGTCCTCCGGCAGCACCGTCTCGATGAAGTCGCGCAGCGAGCACGCGACGAAGAAGTACTGCTGCTGGAGGCGCAGCTCCTTGCCCTGCGGCGTCGAGTCCTCGGGGTAGAGCACCTTGGAGATGTTCTCCGCGAAGGTCTGCGCGCGCACCGCCTGGGCGTAGTCGCCGGCGTTGAAGATCTTGAGGTCGAACGCCTTGGTCGCCTCCGCGCTCCACAGGCGCAGCGTGTTGACGCGGCCGTTGAGGTAGCCGGGGACCATGTAGTTGTAGGGCACGCCCAGCACGGACCACTCGGGCACCCAGCGGCGGCCCTCGCCCTCGTCCTCGACGTGGCCGCCGAAGCTCACCTCGACCGCGTTCTCCGGGTGGGCGATCTCCCACGGCGAGCCCATCGCGAGCCAGTTGTCGGGCTTCTCGACCTGCTTGCCGTCGACGAACGTCTGGCGGAAGATGCCGTACTCGTACCGGATGCCGTAGCCCACCGAGGGCACGTTGAGCGTCGCGAGCGAGTCGATGAAGCACGCCGCGAGGCGGCCGAGGCCGCCGTTGCCCAGGCCCGGCTCGACCTCTACGCCGCGCAGCTCGTCGATGTCGATCCCGAGGTTGGCGAGCGACTGCGCCGCGATGTCCTCGAGGCCCGCGGCGAGCAGGTTGTTCTCGAGCTGCGGGCCCAGGAGGAACTCCGCCGACAGGTACGCGACCGCCTTCGACTGGGTCTCGTACTGGTGGCGCAGGTTCACGAGCCAGCGGGCCGCGAGGTAGTGACGCACCGTCCGCGCGAGCGCGAGGTACTTGTCGTTCGTGGACGCGCGGTACAGGTCCGTGCCCTGCCCGAAGTTGATCTCGTGCAGGAAATGCCAGGTGAAGGCCTCGACGGTGTGGTCGGGCGCGGCCATGGGAGGCGGGAAGTCGTTCACACTGGCCAATGTAAGCGTTATCCGCGGCGCTCGCCCGGGACGTCTCGCACATTTAACATTCGTCCCCTGCGGCGACGTGCGCAGGGACGATGCGCGGGAGGCGCGGGCGCGGCGCGCCCGCGGGACGGTGGCGGCGCATCGTCCCGGCACGGCAGACTGGCGCCCATGCGCGGCATCATCCTCGCGGGCGGCTCAGGGACGCGCCTGCACCCCATCACCCAGGGCGTCTCGAAGCAGCTGCTGCCCGTGTACGACAAGCCGCTCGTCTACTACCCGCTGTCGACGCTGCTGCTCGCGGGCATCCGCGAGGTGCTGCTCATCTCGACGCCGCACGACCTGCCGCAGTTCCGCAGGCTGCTGGGCGACGGCTCGCAGTTCGGCATCCGCCTCGAGTACGCGGAGCAGCCGAGCCCGGCGGGCCTCGCGCAGGCGTTCACGATCGGCGAGGACTTCATCGGCGACCAGCCGGTCGCGCTCGTGCTCGGCGACAACCTCTTCTACGGCCCGGGCCTGGGCCTGCACCTCCAGCGCTTCGAGAACGTCGAGGGCGGCGCGATCTTCGCGTACCGGGTGGCGGACCCGCGGGCCTACGGCGTGGTCGAGTTCGACGCGGACGGCCGCGCGCTGTCGCTCGAGGAGAAGCCCGAGCGCCCGCGCTCCGAGTTCGCGGTCCCGGGCCTGTACTTCTACGACAACGAGGTGGTGGAGATCGCGCGGTCGATCGAGCCCTCGCCGCGCGGCGAGTACGAGATCACCGACGTCAACCGGCACTACCTCGAGCGCGGCCGCCTCCACGTCGAGGTGCTGCCGCGCGGCACCGCGTGGCTCGACACCGGCACGTTCGACTCGCTGCTGGAGGCGAGCCAGTTCGTGCAGGCGGTCGAGCGCCGCCAGGGCCTCAAGATCGGCGCGCCCGAGGAGATCGCGTGGCGCCGCGGATTCCTCAGCGACGACGAGCTCCGCACCCGCGCCGAGAGCCTGGTGAAGTCCGGGTACGGCCGGTACCTGCTCGACCTGCTCGCGCGCGAGCGGGCCGCCGCGGAGGCCGCCCGATGAGGCTGCTCGTCACCGGCGGGGCGGGGTTCATCGGGGCGAACTTCGTGCGGCTGACGCTCGAGACGCGGCCCGACGTCGACGTCACGGTGCTGGACCTCCTCACGTACGCGGGCAACGCGGCGTCGCTGCCCGAGGACCCGCGGGTGACGCTGGTCAAGGGCGATATCGCGGACGCGGAGACGGTCGACGCGCTCGTGGCCGAGGCGGACGCGGTGGTGCACTTCGCCGCCGAGTCGCACAACGACAACTCGCTCGACGACCCGTGGCCGTTCGTCCACACCAACCTCGTGGGCACGTTCCACCTGCTCGAGGCGGCCCGCCGCCACGGCGTGCGCTTCCACCACATCTCCACCGACGAGGTCTACGGCGACCTGCCGCTGGACGGGGCCGACCGGTTCACGCCCGACACCCCCTACAACCCGTCGTCGCCGTACTCGTCGACCAAGGCCGGCAGCGACCTCATGGTGCGGGCATGGGTGCGGTCCTTCGGGCTCGAGGCGACGCTGTCGAACTGCTCGAACAACTACGGTCCCCTCCAGCACGTGGAGAAGTTCATCCCGCGCCAGATCACCAACCTGATCGACGGGGTGCGGCCCAAGCTCTACGGCGCGGGGCTGAACGTGCGCGACTGGATCCACGTCGACGACCACAACCGGGCGGTGTGGACCATCCTCGAGTCCGGCCGGATCGGGGAGACCTACCTCATCGGCGCCGACGGCGAGGCGTCCAACCGCGACGTCGTCGAGACGATCCTCGAGCTCATGGGGCACGAGCGCGACGACTACGCGCACGTGCCCGACCGCCCGGGCCACGACCTCAGGTACGCGATCGACGCCACGCGGCTGCGCGAGGAGCTGGGCTGGGAGCCGCTCTACGGTGACTTCCGTGCCGGCCTGTCCGCGACGATCGACTGGTATCGGGCCAACGAGGCGTGGTGGCGGCCCCAGAAGCTCGAGACCGAGCTCCGGTACCAGCGCCTCGGGCGGTGACTACGCGGCTCCCGCTTGGGTTTGTTCGGCGAGCAGTTCCAGCGCGCCTGACTCACGCAGGATGAAACCAACCACTCCGGCGGACACGCCATTGCCCAACTGCTTGAAACTGGCTGACTGGGGCTGGCCTTCGAATGAAAATGTGTCAGGTAGGCCCTGGAGTCGAGCGCCCTCACGGACCGTAATGCGACGACGTCGAGGTCCAATGATCGATGTCTGGGTGATCGCGACCATAGCGGGAAGATACGTCGGCTTCTTGGCCCGGATTCCACTCGGCCTGAAGTGCATGGCGGTGGCCCAAAGCGAAGGTGCATCCTGAGCTTGCCACTCGAGTTTGCGGCGCGAGGGCGGGAAGCCGGCGAGACCGCCGTGGCGTGCCAGCCAGGTGTCAATGGCGTCTCTGTGCTCGACGTAGAACTCGGAGTTCTTGCGCAGGAAATCTGCCTTCCACTTCGGAGTCGAGGAAGTGATCGCAGGGACGTCCCGGAACTCGTCGGCCCAGATCGGGAACCCCGGTAGCGGTGTTCCATCTCGGACTTCTAGGAGCGTCGTGACGAAGTCGTCCCACACGTCGATCCAGCGGATCTCCTCTGCCGAGAGCCGGTGCGGCCCAGTTGATGGGACCTCGGATTCGTCTAGGAGAACGTGAGTGTCCAGGTCCCACATGCTCGGGTTCCAGCCGTCCACGGGCTTGCGCTCGAGTGTGGGCGTTGAGTCGGCTTCCGCCCACGCACGCTCCCGCCCAACATGGGTGCCGACGATAAAGACGCGGTCGCGGATCTGGGGTGTGCCCCCGAGCTCCGGTGGAAGGAGGTGCGGCGAGAATACGGTGGGCGTGTCGCTCACCTTGTAGCCGAGGTCCCGCAGGGTCCGAATAATCGTGCTCCACGTCTCGCGATGGCGTGGACCTGCGAGGTTTCTAACGTTCTCGAGAATGATCACGCGGGGCCGCTTTGCCTCCAAAATCTTTGCGATGTTGAAGAACAACGTTCCGCGAGTCTCGTTGATGCCGCGCTGGAAGCCGCTCTTCGAGAAGGGCTGGCATGGGAAGCCGGCGGCAAGCACATCGTGGTCGGGGATGTGCTGGACCTCAGGGTCAGTCAACGGGATGATGTCGCCTTCGAGCAGCGGACGGCCCTCTCTGGGTGTGACGTGGTCGCCCCAGTTCTGCTCGTAGATTCGCTTCGCCTGTTCATCGATCTCGCTGACGAACACGCACTGGCCACCTGCCCCACTGAGCGCGTGGTGGAAGCCTCCGATGCCGGCGAAGAGGTCGATGAAAGTGAACACGCTGAAAGCTTACCTGTCGGTCCAGACAATAGCTAGTACGGCTCAACTACCAGCGGTTTCAATGTGCGCCGCGGGCGCTGAAGCGCAGGTCGAACTCCCGGCGCTGGGCGAGGTACATGTCTGGAGGCGTGTCGGCGGCGTACGGTCCGTACCAGCGCGGCATCGGAACGAAATGTCCGAACGCGCGGGCATTCGCCACGAGTTGCTCGACGATGCGCTTGGGAATCAGCACCGCCCGGTTGTTGCGTTCGACCTCAAGATCGACGAGTTCACTGCGTGGGAAGACATAGAAGCCGGCGCGTACCTTGGCGGCAATGTCGATCGGTGCCTCCTGAGCGAGGGCCTGCAACTCGCTCTTGGAAAGCGCGCGAGCGCTCACGAGGAAGTCGATCTCGTTGATCGCTCGGTTCGGAGTCACCGCATCCGTGATCGAAGCCCACGCCTGCGCAAACGGCAGGACCGCGCCAACGGAGTCGTTTGCGCCGCCGTGGAACGCGGAAATCAACTTGGGTGTGCGCGAGGACTGGGGCCACTCGACCATGAGAATCGAGCGTCCGCCGAGCGGGTCATTGCGATTCAGCGAAGCGAGCGATCGCGTCCGGATTTCGGAGCCCGTAGGCAGGGTGACGCGAATGCCCTTGGCCGGTGCATTCTCGGTCACGGAGTACACCACTGGCTCATTGACCGTCCATCGGTCTACGACGATCGTCGCGTCCCAGATCGCGGCGATCGCTCCTATCGACTGAGCCACCTTGTGCGAGAACTTCACCCCCTCGTACTCGTAGTCCCAGCCCTTCTGTCCGGCCGGTGGGCGGACGAGCGCGGTGGCAGGCTCGACCTGCTTGATGTAGTTGCCGAGCGCGTCGTAGAACAGGTCCTCAAGCAGCGCTGCGGAGTTGAGCCCGTAGTAGTGCTCGCGAAACTGGCGGTCTGCCGCTGCGAGCGGCAGCAGGAAGTCGGGTCGAGACAGCATTCCTCCAACGGACCCGATGAATCGATCCTCGACTGAACGGCTGGTATTAGCTGGCACACTGGTCATGCCAGTGAAATAGCAGGAAATAGATCGGGTTGCTTGCGGCGCGCGCCAACTACAGTGCGATTCCTGGTGCGGCTCAGCGCAGCACGGAGCGGAACAGCTCCCGGTAGTCGGCACCCACGGCCTCGACGGAGTAGCGGCGCGACCGCTCGCGGGCCGCGACGCCGAGCGCGGCGCGCAGCTCCTGGTCCTCGGCCAGCACCTCGAGGCTGCGGGCGAGCGCGCCGGCGTCGCCCTCGGGCACGAGCACTCCCGAGCGGCCGGGCTCGATCGCCTCGTTGAGCCCCGGCAGGTCCGAGGCCACGATCGCGCAGCCCGCGCCCATCGCCTCGAGCATCGCCACCGGCAGGCCGTCCTGGTCGCCCGACGCCGCCCGGCGCGACGGGAAGACCGCGATGCCGGCCCGCGCGAGCGCCGCGTCGAGCTCCGCGCGGCTCAGCTGGCCGCGGAACGTCACGGGCAGCCCCTCCGCCAGGGCCTCGAGCCGCGCGCGCTCGGGGCCGTCGCCCACGATCGTGAGGTCGATGCGCGCGCGGGAGCGCCGCAGCGCCTCGAGCAGCACGTCGAACCCCTTCTTCTCGACCAGCCGGCCCACCGCGAGCAGGTGCACCGGGTGCTTCCACGTCGCGGGCTTGGTCACCTGCCGGTCGTCGTGCTCGACCTGCACGAAGCGCGCGCCCATGGGGATGACGTGCGTGGTCGCCGGGTCCGCGCCGAGCGCCAGCACTCGCTCGCGCATGTCGGCGTTCATCACGGTGACGGCGGCGGCGTCGCGCACCACGCGCGACTTCTCGGCGCGGGCCGGCGCGTTGTCGAGCGCGTAGAGGTCGCCCCCGAGCGTCGTCACCACCGTGGGCACCGAGCGCGCGACGCGGTGCGCGACGATCCCCTGGGGGATGATCCAGAAGGCGTGCACGGCGTCGGGCCGGAAGTCGCGCATCTCGCGCCGCACCGCGGCGGCCATCCCGCCCAGGAGGAACGGCACCTGCGCCATGCGCGACCGGCGCGACCGCACGTTCTCGAGGATCGCGCCGTCGGCGAGGTCCTCCCACCGCGACGGGAAGTAGCGGTACCTCACCACCTCGACCGCGTCGCTCAGCCGCTCGCGCTCCGCGCCGCCCGGGACCGCCGGCGCGAGCACCCGCACGTCGAACTCCCGGCCCAGCTCGCGCGACAGATCCGCGACGAAGGCGGGCGTGCCGTCACCGATCCGCGCGGGCAGCGTCGACGTCAGGACGAGCACGCGAGGCGCGGCCATAGGATGACATCCGATACGTCGAGGGGTGGGTGGGTGAGCACAGTGTATGACGTGGCCGTCGTCGGCTCCGGCGGCTTCCTCGGCTCCGCGATCCTCTCCGGCCTCGCCTCCCGCGGCGCCCGCGTCACCGGTTTCACCAGGCAGGATCCCGTCCTCGTGGACGATGCGCTCGCGCCGCGGGCCGCCGATGTCCCGGTGATCGTGTGGGCGGCCGGCGGCATCACGCCCACCGTCGCGGCCGAGGACCCGCGCGCGGTCGAGGCCGAGCTCGACGCTTTCCGCGCCTTCGCGACGGCCGCCGCCGCGCGCCCCGCTCCGCCGCGCATCGTCCTGCTGTCCTCGGGAGGCGCCGTCTACGGCCGGCCCGCTGTGCCGCCCTACGCGGAGTCCGACGCGCCCGCGCCGCCGAACGCCTACGGCGCGTACAAGCTCGCGCAGGAGCGCATCCTCGTCGACGCCGGGCCGGCCTCCACCGCGGTGCGGATCGCGAACGCCTACGGTCCCGGCCAGCGCGGCGCGCACGGCCAGGGTGTGCTCGCGATCTGGATGCGCGCGGTCCGCGCGGGCGAGGCGATCACGCTGCACGGCGACGGCGCGGTGGCCCGGGACTACGTCCACGCCGACGACGTGGTGGACGCGGTCGCGCGCATCGTCGCGAGGCCCGACGCGCCGCCCGTGGTGAACGTCGGCTCGGGCGTGCCCACCTCGCTGTCCGAGCTGCTCGCGCTCCTCGATCAGGCCGTAGGGGACGCGCTGCGCATCGAGCGGCTGCAGTCGCGCGGCGTGGACCCGGACTCGACGTGGCTCGATGTCGCGCTCGCGCGCGACGCCCTCGGCTGGGAGCCGCGCGTGCCGCTCGCCGAGGGCATCGCCGACATGTGGGAGCGGCAGGCCCGATGAGGCGCGCGCTGCGATGGGGCTTCCTCACGGTCGCCGTCGGGCTGCTCGCGTGGGCGGTGGTGTCGAACTGGGACGAGGTGTCCGCGGCGCTCCGCGACCTCACGTGGGGCGCGGTCGCGGGATCGCTCGTCGCGTGCATGGTCGCGCTCGGGGTCAACGCGATGTCGTGGCGCGCGGTGATGCGCGCGATCGGCCTCGACACGACCGTCGCGGAGGCGATGCGGGTCTTCCTGCTGTCCCAGGTCGGCAAGTACGTGCCCGGGTCCGTGTGGCCCGTGCTCGCGCAGGCGGAGTTCGCGCGCGACCACGGCGTGAGCCGCCCCCGCGCGATGACGGGGTCGATCGTCGCGATGGTCGTCGGCGTGGTGACGTCCGCCGTCGTGGGCGCGGTGGGGCTGGTCCTCGCGGTGCCGGACGCGCTCGCGGCCTACTGGTGGGTGCTCGTCGTCGCGGCCGCGCTCGCGGTCCTGCTGGTGCCGCCGGTGCTCGCGCGCGTCGTGGCGCTCGCCTTCCGCGTGACGCGGCGCACCGAGGAGCCGGCGCACGTCGGCGGGCGCGCGCTGCTCGCCTCCGCGGCGTGGTCGACGCTCATGTGGCTGGTGCTGGGCGTGCACGCGTGGCTGCTGCTGCGCGAGCTCGCCCCCGGCGCGGGCCTCGCGGTCGCGACCGGCGCGTTCGCCTTCGCGTGGCTCGTCGGCTTCCTCGTGGTCGTGGCGCCGGCGGGTGCGGGCGCACGCGAGGCGGCCCTGGTGCTCGCGCTCGCGCCCGTCGCGACGCCCGCGCAGGCGCTCAGCCTCGCGCTCGTGAGCCGCTTCCTCATGACCGCGGCCGACGCGGCGGGCCTCGGGGTCGGGACCGCTATCGGCGCGCGACGTCGGGACGCCGGGCGTCCGTCCCGCGGATCGGCTCCGCGGGAGGGGTGACCTCGGGCGCCTCGTCCGGTGCGGCGGCGGTGATCGGCCGCACGGGGCCGTACTGCTGCTCCTTGAGCCGCTCGAGCTGGTCCTCCGCGAGGATCCGGTTGGTCTTGAGCAGGTCGGAGAGCACGCCGAGCGCCACCGCGATGAGCGCGCCGGAGATGAGCGCGCCGCCGAGCATGAGCGACTGGATGTGGTTGCCCTCGTCGCCGAGCGCGCGCAGCACCGCGAACCGCACGTACGGGAACACGCCGAGGACCCCGAACAGCGTCGCGAGCGACGCGAAGATGCCCCACGGCCGGAACATGATGTACGAGCGCAGGATCGCCTGGCCCGACTTCAGCATGTGCTCGAACATGTTGGAGAACAGGCGCGACTCGCGGGTCTTCGGGTTGGTGTCGATGGGGACCGACGTGATCGCCAGGCGCTTGTTGCCCGCCTGGATGATCGTCTCCATCGTGTAGCTGAACTGCGTGACGATGTTGAGGCGGTACAGCGCGAAGCGCGAGTACGCGCGGAAGCCGGACGCCGCGTCCGGCAGGTCCGTGCCCGCCGCCCGGTTGACCACCCACGAGCCGAAGCGCTGCATCGTCTTCTTGAAGGCCGAGAAGTGCGCGATCTTGTGGGTCTGGCGGTCGCCGATGACGATCTCGGCCTCGCCCGCGAGGATCGGCGCGACGAGGTCGCCGATGCGCTCCTGCGGGTACTGGTTGTCGCCGTCGGTGTTGACGACGACGTCCGCCCCGTGGCGCAGCGCGTGGTCGACGCCGTCGCGGAAGGACCGGGCGAGGCCCATCGTGCGCGCGTGCCGGATCACCGTCGCGCCGCGGGCGCGAGCCACCTCCGCGGTGCGGTCGGTCGAGCCGTCGTCGATGACGAGCACCTCGATCACGTCGACGCCCGGGAGGGACGCCGGGATCGTGTCGAGCACGAGCGGCAGCGTCGTCTCCTCGTTGAGGCACGGGATCTGGATGGTCACCTTCACGCCCTCAGGCTAGTGCCCGGGCGTCGGGGGCAGGCCGCATGCCCGCGCGAGGCGCGCCCCGCGCTGTCCGATGCGCCACACCAAGGCGGAGCACCGGGCACGATGCGCAAGAATGGGCCGGTGACCTCCTTCGCCGACCGCCACATCGGACCCGACGCCCCCGCCCTCGAGACCATGCTCGCCGCCGTCGGGCACGCCTCCCTGGACACCCTGGTGGACGCCGCCGTGCCGGCGTCGATCCGCGGCGACGACGTGCTCGTCCTGCCGGAGCCGCGCTCGGAGGCCGAGGTGCTCACCGCCCTCCAGGGCCTCGCGGCCCGCAACACCGTGCAGGTGTCGATGATCGGCATGGGCTACCACGACACCATCACGCCGATGGCGATCCAGCGGAACGTGCTCGAGAACCCGGCCTGGTACACCGCCTACACGCCGTACCAGGCGGAGATCTCGCAGGGCCGCCTCGAGGCGATGCTCAACTTCCAGACGATGGTCTCCGACCTCACCGCGCTGCCCGTCGCGGGCGCGTCGCTGCTCGACGAGGCCACCGCGGTCTCCGAGGCCGTGCTCCTCATGCGCCGCGCCGTCCGCGGCAAGGACGGCGGCCGCATCGTGCTCGACGCCGAGTGCCTCCCGCAGACCGTCGAGGTGGTGCGCGCGCAGGCCGAGGCGATCGGCCTGCCGCTCGAGGTCCAGGAGCTCGGCGAGGGCTGGGAGGCCCCCGACGACCTCGTGGGCCTCGTCATCCAGCAGCCGGGTCAGACCGGCGTGGTGCGCGACGTCTCCACGCTCATCGACCTCGCGCACGAGGCCGGCGCGCTCGTCACCGTCGCCGCCGACATCCTCTCGCTGTGCGTCATCAAGGCGCCGGGCGAGCTGGGCGCGGACATCGCGGTCGGCTCGACGCAGCGCTTCGGCGTCCCGCTGTTCTTCGGCGGCCCGCACGCCGCCTACATCGCCGTCCGCGAGGGCCTCGAGCGCCAGCTCCCCGGCCGCCTCGTGGGCGTCTCGGTGGACGCCGACGGAGACCCGGCGTACCGCCTCGCGCTCCAGACCCGCGAGCAGCACATCCGCCGCGACAAGGCCACGTCGAACATCTGCACCGCGCAGGCGCTGCTCGCCGTCATCGCGAGCTTCTACGCCGTCTACCACGGCCCCGAGGGCCTGCGGGAGATCGCGCTGCGCGTCCACACGATGGCGTCGACGCTCGCCGACGCGCTCCGCGCGCGCGGCGCCACGGTCCGCCACGACCACTTCTTCGACACGATCGTCGTCGAGGTGCCGCGCGGCGCGGACTCGGTGGTCGCCCGCATCGCCGCCCGCGGCATCAACGTGCGCCGCCTCGACGCGGACGCCGTCGCGATCGCGTGCGACGAGCGCACGACGCCGGAGATCCTCACCGCGCTGCTCGAGGCGATCCTCGACCGCCGCGCCGAGCGTCCCGTCTACACGGGCCCGACGGTGACGATCCCCGTGAGCCTGCGCCGCACCTCGGACTACCTCCAGCACCCGATCTTCAGCGCGCACCGCTCGGAGACGTCGCTCATGCGGTACATGCGCCGCCTCGCGGACCGCGACCTCGCGCTCGACCGCACGATGATCCCCCTCGGCTCGTGCACGATGAAGCTCAACTCCGCCGTCGAGATGGCGGCCGTGAGCTGGCCCGGCTTCGCGCAGATCCACCCGTTCGCGCCCGCTGACCAGACCGGCGGCTACCGCGAGATGATCGCCCAACTCGAGGGCTGGCTCGCGGAGATCACCGGCTACGCCGCCGTCTCCGTGCAGCCCAACGCGGGCTCGCGCGGCGAGTACGCGGGCCTGCTCGCGATCCGCGAGTACCACCGCTCGCGCGGCGAGTCGGACCGCGACATCTGCCTCATCCCCGCCTCCGCGCACGGCACCAACGCCGCCTCGGCGGTGCTCGCCGGCATGCGCGTCGTCGTGGTCGCGACCGCCGCGGACGGCGAGATCGACCTCGCCGACCTGCGCGCCAAGCTCGCGCTCAACGACGGCAAGGTGAGCTGCATCATGATCACCTACCCGTCCACGCACGGCGTCTACGAGGAGCACGTGGGCGAGGTGTGCGCGGCGGTGCACGATGCGGGCGGCCAGGTGTACATCGACGGCGCCAACCTCAACGCGCTCGTGGGCGTCGCGAAGCCGGGCCACTTCGGCGGCGACGTCTCGCACCTCAACCTCCACAAGACCTTCGCGATCCCGCACGGCGGCGGCGGCCCCGGCGTCGGCCCGGTCGCGGTCGCGGAGCACCTCGTGCCGTTCCTGCCGCGCTCGCTCGCGCCCGTGCAGTCGCCCGCCGAGCTCGCCCGCGAGGGCGCGCCCGTGTCGTCGGCGCCGTACGGCTCCGCGGGCGTGCTGCCCATCTCGTGGGCGTACATCGCGCTCATGGGCCACGGCGGACTGCGCCGCGCGACCGAGACCGCGGTCCTCGCGGCCAACTACGTCGCGACTCGCCTCGACGCGCACTACCCGGTGCTGTTCCGCGGCCCCGGCGGCCTCGTCGCGCACGAGTGCATCCTCGACGTGCGCCCCCTCACCAAGGCCACGGGGATCACGGCGGAGGACATCGCCAAGCGCCTCATCGACTTCGGCATCCACGCGCCCACCATGTCGTTCCCCGTCGCGGGCACCCTCATGGTCGAGCCGACCGAGTCCGAGGACCTCGTCGAGATCGACCGCTTCATCGACGCGATGATCGCGATCCGCGAGGAGATCGCCGCGGTCGAGCGCGGCGACATCGCCGCCGCGGACTCGCCGCTGCGCCACGCTCCGCACACCATGGCGATGGTGGTCGCGGACGGCTGGGACCAGGCGTACGCGCGCGAGCAGGCCGCGTTCCCGGTGCCGTCGCTGCGGCTCGACAAGTACTGGCCGCCGGTGCGCCGCATCGACAACGCGCACGGCGACCGGAACCTCGTCTGCGCGTGCCCGCCGCTCGACGAGTACGAGGCCTGAGGCACGGCCCCGCGCACCGTCGCCACGGGCGGTCCGGTGGCTACGCTGTCGGCATGAGCCCGTCGCCGTCCCGCCGCCACCCCGGGCTCGGAGGGCCATGACGCGTCAGCCCCTCCAGCCGCCGGTGCTGCCCGGGTACACCTACGTGCGCCCGCTGGGGCAGGGCGGCTTCGCGGACGTGTTCCTGTTCCAGCAGGACATGCCGCGCCGCCAGGTCGCGGTGAAGGTGCTCCACGCGCGCGTGCACGATGCTGCCGCGCGCGCCCTCGGCGTCGAGGCGGACGTGATGGCCGCGCTGAGCGCGCACCCGTCGATCCTCACGGTGCACGAGGCGTCGGTGTCGGGCGACGGCCGGCCGTTCATGGTGGTCGAGTACTGCCCCGGCTCCCTCGCGAACCGCTACCGCGCCGAGCAGATCCCGGTCGCCGACGTGCTCGCGGTGGGGGTCCAGATCGCCTCCGCCGTCGAGGCGGCGCACCGCATCGGCATGCTGCACCGCGACATCAAGCCGTCCAACATCCTCGTCACCCAGTTCGGGCATCCCGTGCTGTCGGACTTCGGCGTCGCGACCGCCGTGATGGCCGGCGACGCCGACGACGTCGCGATGAGCCCGCCGTGGAGCGCGCCCGAGGTGATCGACCGGATGAGCTCCGGCACCGTCGCATCGGACGTGTGGTCGCTCGCCGCGACCGTGTACACGCTGCTCGCCCAGCACAGCCCGTTCGACGAGCCCGACCGCCGCCTCCCGCCGGACCAGCTCAAGGCGCGGATCCTCAAGGCGCGCTACCGCGCCACCGGGCGCGACGACGTGCCCGCCGCGCTCGAGGACGCGCTCGCGGGCGGCATGCGCCGCGACCCCGGCGACCGCTTCCCCAGCGCGCTCGCGTTCGGGCAGGCGCTCCAGGCCGTGCAGCGCGACCTCGGCCTGCCCGTCACGCCCCTCGAGGTGCCCACCGACGCGTGGGCGCAGGCCTCGCGCGTGACCGTGGACGATGCGCCGCGCGGGCCCGTCCGCTCGCACGTCCCGATCGCGCAGCGGCGGCGGGCGACCGCGACCGGCACGCTCGCCCGCCCGCCCCACGCGACCCCGCGGACGATCGTCGCGTGGGCGCTCGGCGCCGCCGCGGCGGCCACCGTGACGACGGTGCTCGTGATGACCCTGGCGGGCGGCGGGTGACGGACGTCGGGCGCGCCACCGCCGCGCGCCGCCGCCGCACCGGACGCATCGTCACGGGCGTGGTCCTCGCGGCCGCCACGGTCGGCGCGATCGTCGCGCCCGGCTTCGACGAGCGCGAGGCCGTCGCGGTCGACCCGACCGTGTGGGCGCTGCAGACCGGCGCCGGGGAGCGCTACGCGCGCGTCAACACGGAGCTCGCCGAGGTCGACACCGTCAAGGAGGTCGACTCGCCGTCCGAGATCCTCCAGCACGACGGCAGCCTGCTCGTCCTGTCGGCCGGCTACACGTCCGTGACCGAGCTCGACGCCGGCCGCCCCGTCGACCTCGAGGCGGGCGCGGAGGGCGCCGTCGACACGCCCGCGGGCACCACGGCGATCGCGGCCGAGGGCGACGTGGTCGCGTACCTCGCCGCCGACGGCGACGTGCTCGCCGGGCGGATCTCCGACGGCACCGCGCTCGAGCCGCGCGAGCTCCTGCTCGACTCCGACGACGGGCTCCGCGCGGTCGCGGTCGCGGTCACCGAGGACGGTCACGTCGCGGCGTACTCCCCGACGCTCGGCGGCGTGGTGCGGGCGGACGTCGACGGAGCCGTCGCCGGCATCGACGCGGTGCCCGACGCCCCCGAGGGCGGGAGCTACCAGGTGTCCTTCGCGGGATCCGACTGGGTGCTGCTCGAGGCCGAGACGGCCGAGCTGTGGCGCGAGGGCGTCGACGGCGCGACCGTGACCGGCACCGACGCCGACGCCCGGCTCCAGCGGCCCGCCGCGGGCGGGGACGTGCGGATCGCGGACGGCCGCGGCCTCGTCGTGGTGCCCGCCGACGGCGGCGCGGCCGCACGCGTCTTCGGCTCGGACGCGGTCGCGGGCGTCCCGGCGGCCCCGACCGAGCTCGCCGGCGTCGTCTACGCGGCGTGGCTGCCGGACGGCGACGGCGAGGGCACGCTGTGGAGCTCCTCGGGGCCCACGATCCCGCTCGACTACGGGGGCGGCACGCTCGGCGAACGGCGCGAGCCGTCCCTGCGCTCGAACGGCTCGCGCATGGTCCTCAACGAGGCCCGCTCGGGATGGGTGTGGGAGGTGCCCTCGGGCACGCTCGTGCGCTCGTCGCAGGACTGGGTGCCCGACGAGCAGACGACGGCGGCGGAGGAGCAGCAGGACGTCTCGACCGAGGTGCGCGACCCGCGCCCGCCCGTCGCGGAGGACGATGCGCTGGGGGTGCGCTCGGGACGCCAGGTGCGCCTCCCGGTGCTGCTCAACGACCACGACGCCAACGGCGACCTCCTCACCATCGACCCGGCGAGCCTCACGCAGCCCGACGGCTCGTTCGCCTCGGTGGCGATCGGGGACGACGGCCAGTCGCTCGTCGCCACCGTCGAGGCGGGTGCCAAGGGATCGGCGTCCTTCACGTACGCGATCTCGGACGGATCCGGGCCGGAGGGGCTGTCCGAGCCGGCGACCGTCACCCTCGACGTCGCGCGCGGCAACACGGCCCCGGAATGGTGCGGCGTCCCGGGCTGCGTCGCCGAGTGGCCCGCCCCCCAGGTCGAGTCCGGCGGCACCGTCACCGTCGACGTGCTCGAGGGATGGGTCGACCCCGAGGGCGACCCGGTCTACGTCGAGAGCGCCGTGTCCGAGGACCCGGAGGTCGCGGTCGCCGCGTCGCCCGCGGGCACGGTCGTCATCCGGCACGGCGGCGCCACGCGCGAGATCGAGGTGGAGGTCACGGTCGCGGACGCGCGCGGCGCGACGGCGAGCCGCACGCTGCGCGTCACCGTCGTCGGCGAGCCGCGCCTCACCGTGGAGCCCCTCGCCGTCACCGCGCTGGCCGGCGTGCGGACCTCGATCGCGTTCGCGGACCGGGTCGCGGGCGGCGCGGGCGCCCCCACCGTCACCGAGGCGAGCGTCGATCCGGTCGACTCCGCGACCGTCGAGGTCTCCCCCGACGCGTCCGGCGTGCTCTTCCAGGCCGAGCTGCCCGGCACCTACACGGTCGACGTCACCGTGGTCGACGGGGCCGTGCAGGCGCGCGGCACCGCGCGCGTCACGGTCCTCGCACCCGAGGACGAGGCGCTCGCCACCGTGCCGCTCACCGCCTTCGTGCGGCCCCACGAGGACGTCACCGTCGACGTCATCGACGCCGTCACCAACCCGGGCGGCCGCGTGCTGCTGCTCTCCGACGCGTCCGTCGACGCCACGGACGGCGCCCGCGTCGAGGCCTCGATCGTCGGCCACGGCGCCCTGCGCCTGTCCGGCACCACGGGCGACGGCCAGCCCGGCCTGCTCGGCGTCGTGTCGTACACCGTCTCCGACGGATCCGGCCGGGCGGCGATGACCGTGCGCGGCGAGATCACCGTGATCCTGCTCGACTCGGCGGTCCCCGCGCCGCCGCTCGTCGCGGACGACGCCATCACCGTCCGCGCGGGCGGGCAGGTCGACGTGCGCGTCCTCGACAACGACGTCGCGGCCGCGGGCGCGGTCATCGCGCTCGACGCCGGCTCGGTCGAGGCGCCGCAGGGCGGCGGTCTCGCGTTCGCGGCCGGACCGCTCGTGCGCATCCTCGCGCCCGACAGCCCCGGGACGTACCGGATCCCGTACGCGTCGTACGTGCTCGGCTTCCCGTCGCAGCGCGACACCGGCGTGATCGTCGTGACCGTGACCGACGGCTCCGAGAACGCCGCCCCCACGCCGCGCGACCTCGCGGTGCGGGCCTCGTCGGGCGAGGAGGTGCGGCTCGAGTTCGACGGCACGGGCCTCGACCCCGACGGCGACGAGGTGCGCCTCGACGCGGTCGTGACCCAGCCCGGCGAGGGCGCGGCCCGCGTGAGCGCGGACGGCGCGGCCCTCGTCTACGCGTCGGTAGCGGGCTTCGCGGGCCAGGACGAATTCGACTTCCGGGTCATCGACGCCCGCGGCCGCACCGCGACCGCGACCGCGCGCGTGGGCGTGGTCGCCGTCGAGGCGGACCCGGCGCCCGTCACGTACACCGACTTCGTCCAGGTGCAGGCGGGCTCGGGACGCAGGGTCGTGGTGCAGCCGCTCGCGAACGACCTCGACCTCACCGGCGGCGACCTCGAGCTCGTGGACGTGCGGCCCGACGCGGCCGAGGGCACGGACGAGCGCGCGGCGCTCGCGGCGCTGCTGCCCGCGAGCCTCAACACGGCCGACCAGCTCGCGGACGGCGTCGTCACCTTCGAGGTCGGCCCCGACGTCGGCACCTTCGCCTACCTCTACACCGCCCGCAACGCGACGGGCTCGCTCGCCCAGGGGCGCATCGTCCTCAAGGCCGTGCGCGAGCGGGTCACCGACACCCCGATCGTGGCGGACACGGTGCTCACCCTCGAGACCAGGGACGCCTTCCCCACCGGCGTGGACGTGCTCGCCGGCACCGTCGCGTGGGCCAGCGGGGACGCCGCCACCCTGCGCCTGTCGCTCTGGGGCGAGCAGGACGACCTCGCGGTGGCGGGCTCCGAGATCTCGGGACCGCTGCCCGACGCGACCCGCATCGTCCCGTTCCGCGTCGAAGGCACGGACTTCGCGGGCGACACGTCCGTCGGGTACGGCTTCCTGCGGGTGCTCGGCGGCCAGGACCTCCGGCTCGCGCTGCGCGAGGACGCGCACGTGACCGTCGACGAGGGCGCCTCGGTCAGCGTGGACGTGGCGCCGCTGCTCGCGGCGCCGGACGGCACCGCGGTCGAGCTCGACGGCGCCCAGGTCGTCGCCGGCGGGGCGCGCGAGCAGGCCGCGTGCACCGCCGTCGCCGGCACGACCGTCCGCTACGACGCGGGCAGCGGCGCGCCGTACACCGACACGTGCCTCGTGGCCGTCCGGCTCGCGGGCCAGGACGCGTGGACCGTGCTGCCGATCCCGGTGACGGTCGTCCCGGCGGACCCGGTGCCCACGCTCGTGAGCGCGTCGCTCGAGATCTCCCCCGGCGACGCCGCGGCGTTCGACCTGGGCCGCATGGTGCGGTGGCCCGAGGGTGCCGCGGCGTCCGACGTCCAGGTCGCCGCCACCTACTCGGGCCAGCTCTTCGACGTGCGGCGCGACGGCGCCCGCCTCACCATCGTGGCGAGGGACGATGCGGCGCCCGGGCGCGCGGAGTCCGTCACCGTGTCCCTGCCCGACCACCCCGAGGTGCAGCCGCGCGTGCTGTCCCTCGTCGTCGGGCCCGCGCCCTCCGAGCTGCCCAAGGGCGGCTCCGTGGTCGAGCGCTGCTCGCAGGCCGACGGGGACAGCTGCACGCTCGACGTCGTCGGCGCGGCCGGCGAGGTCAACCCGCTGCCCGGCACCCCGCTCGAGGTGGTGGACGTCAAGGCCGCGGGCGACTGCCCGGACGTCCGCTTCCAGGCGACCGGCGCGGACAAGGTGCGCGTCACCTGGACCTCCGACGCCCCGGGCGGCGTGTGCGAGGCCGTCTTCCGGGTCCGCGACGCGCAGGGCCGCGTGAGCGCCGCCGACCGCTCCGGCAGCATCAGCCTCGACCTCCAGGGCTACCCGCGGGCCCCCGGGGGCGTGTCCCAGGTCGACTACGGGGACGGCTCCGTCACGCTCGCCGTCGCGCCCGGCGGGGCGTCCGGCGCGTACCCCGCGCTCCAGCGCTTCGAGGTGGTGTCGGGGGGCGTCACGGTAGCGACCTGCACCGCCTCGGGCGTGTGCCCCGCGATCACCGGGCTCGCCAACGGCGCGAAGGACACCTACGCCGTGTACGCGGTCAACGCGGTGGGCCGCTCGCGCGCGGCCGCATCGGTCACGGCCTGGGCGTACGCGCCGCCCGCGCCGCCGACGGTGGCGTCGTGGACGCCGTCGGTCACGTCGGGCGACGGCGAGCGCATCGACCTCGTGCTCGAGATCGCCGACGCGTCGACGAGCGCGATCCGGATCGCGGCGGCCGGCACGGAGCAGACGGTCGCGGTGGGGGCGGGCACGCAGCGGCTCGACGGCGTCGCGATCGGCTCCAACACGCCGGTCGACGTCGTGCTCACGCCGCTCACCGCGTTCGACCTGCCGCCCGTGGACGGCGCGGCTGCCGCCGGCGCCGCCGTCACGATCACGGCCCACGGCATCGGTCGGCCCACGATCGACGGCGCGACCCACGCGTACACGACGGGCGCGGACCAGGCCACCATCACCGCGACCGTGACCGCCGGCGGCGTCGGCTCCGCGACGTGGGTCGGGCGCATGGTCGGCGGCCGCTGCGACGCGACGACGCAGGCGTCGGGCGGCACCGCATCGTTCACCGTGCCCGTCGACGCCAACGCGACCAACACGGTGACGGTGTGCGCGGAGAGCCGCGCCGACGGCCAGACCTACGGGCAGGCGGAGACCCGCGACGTGGTGTTCGCCGCCTTCACCGACCCCGGCGCCCCGGTGCTCCAGCGCGGCTACCGCGTGGCGTCGACATGCGACGGCACCGGGACGTCGTGCACCACCGCGCTCGAGCGCGAGCCCCAGTGGCAGCCGCGTCCGGGCCTCGAGCTCTGGTACCGCGGCTCGGACGGGTCGACCTCGCGGTCGTTCGCGGACGTCATGGTCGCCGGCCGCGCCGTGTCGGTGGCCGCGTACTACTGCGTCGACTTCGGCGGCGGGCAGCGCACGTGCTCCGAGCAGACGACGCCCGTGACGCCCGAGTCGGGCGCGCAGTACCGGCCCACCGTCACGTTCCCGGCCTGCACGGTGGGCACCGTCCCGACGGTCACGCTCGGCGGCGCCGCCGCGGACCTGTCCCCGGTGGTGACGATGCTGGACGCGGACGGCGCCCCGACCACCGACGCGGCGCTCATGCGGTCCGCGCGCGTCGTCGTGACGTTCCAGGCGGCGCTCGCGGGCATCGCCGACTGGACCAGCGCCGACGTCACGTGCGGCGGCGCCCCGCCCGACCCCGAGCCCGATCCGACGGTGACGCCATGAGCGGCGTCCGGCCCCGCCGGGGCCCACACGAAAGGAGGCCGCTGTGGCCCTGACCTCCGAGCACACGCAGTGGTTCGAGACCACCTTCGGCAAGCTCGCCGACAACGTCGAGCGGGCCGTGGTGGGCAAGCGCCACGTGGTCGAGCTCGCCTTCACGGCGATGATCGCGGAGGGCCACCTCCTGCTCGAGGACGTGCCGGGCACCGGCAAGACGTCGCTCGCGCGCGCGATGGCGGAGACGGTCCGCGGCACGAGCACGCGGATCCAGTTCACTCCCGACCTCCTGCCCGGCGACGTCACGGGCGTGACGGTCTACGACCAGGGGCGCTTCGAGTTCCACCACGGGCCCGTGTTCGCCAACGTCGTGCTCGCGGACGAGGTCAACCGCGCGTCGCCCAAGACGCAGTCGGCGCTGCTCGAGGTGATGGAGGAGCGGCAGGTCACGGTCGACGGCGTCTCCCGCGAGGTGGGCGCGCCGTTCATGGTGATCGCGACGCAGAACCCGGTCGAGCAGGCGGGGACCTACGCGCTGCCGGAGGCGCAGCTCGACCGCTTCCTCATGCGCACGTCGCTGGGCTACCCCGACCACGCCGCGACGCTGCGGATCCTCGAGCCCGGGCGGCCCACGCGCGTCACCGTGCCCGCCATCGCCGAGCTCGACGCCATCACCGCGATGTCCGCGCTCACCCACGACGTGCAGCAGCACCCGCTCATCTCGGACTACATCGCCCGCATCGTCGGAGCGAGCCGCACTGCGACCCAGGTGCGGCTCGGCGCGTCCATGCGCGGCGCGCTCGCCCTCGCCCGCGCGAGCCGCACGTGGGCGCTCGCGCACGGCCGCCACTACGTGGTGCCGGACGACGTCAAGGCGCTCGCCGAGGTGGTGCTCGCGCACCGCCTCATCCTCGACCCCGAGGCGGAGTTCGACGGCGTCACCCAGGGCGCCGTCATCGGCCAGATCCTGCTCGACACCCCGCCGCCCAGCCAGAAGGACCTCGCGTGAGCGAGCGCCCCGACCGCACCGCGACCCGGACACGCAGCGGCGTGACCGGGACGTACTCGACGCGCACGGAGGTCGCCGACGTCCCGCGCGCGAGGGCGGTCGGGGCGCGGCTGCGCATCGACAGCGCGGCGCGGGCCGCCGGCGACGTCCTCGCGGACGCCTGGTCCGCCGCGCGCTCCGTCGTGACGCCCGCGGGCTGGGTCGTCGCGGGCTGGGCCCTGGCCGGGCTCGCGCTCGGGCTCGCGCTGGGTTGGGAGGAGGCGCTCGTCGGCGGCGTGGTGGGGGCGGTGCTGCTCGTCGCGGCGGTGCCGTTCCTCCTCGGCGACGTCCGCTACCGGGTCGAGTTCGCGCTCGAGCGGGACGCCGTGGTCGCCGGCGAGGAGGCCGCCGGCGAGATCGTCGTCGAGAACGCCGGCCGGCACGCGGCGCTGCCCGGCAGCGTCGAGCTGCCCGTGGGCGAGGCGCTCGTCGAGCTGCACGTGCCGCTGCTGCGCGCCGGGGCCCGCTGGGCCGAGCGGGTCGTGATCCCGCCCCGCCCGCGCGGCATCGTCGAGGTGGGCCCGGCGGCCTCGACGCGCACGGACCCCCTACGGCTGCTGCGGCGCCACCTCGCGTGGGACGAGATGCGGCCGCTGTACGTGCACCCCCGCACCGTCGAGGTGCCGAGCACCTCGCTCGGCTGGATCCGCGACCTCGAGGGCCAGGCGGTGCGCATCCTCACCAACGAGGACATCTCCTTCCACGCCGTCCGCGAGTACCAGCGCGGCGACGCGCAGCGCCACATCCACTGGAAGTCGACCGCGAAGACCGGGACGCTCATGGTGCGCCAGTTCGAGGAGACGCGCCGCTCGCTGCTCATGCTCGTCCTCGACGTGGACCCCGCGTCGTACCGTGACGACGACGAGTTCGAGATGGCGGTGAGCGCGGTCGCGTCGCTCGGCACGCGCGCGATCCGGGACGGCCGCGAGGTGCGGGTCGTGCTCAGCGGCGAGGTGCCGGAGTTCGCCCGCGCCTCGGTGCGCTCCCTGCGCGCGCTGCGCGTGGATGCGCCTCGCGCGCTGCTCGACGACCTCACCCCTGTCGAGTCGACCCACGCCGCGATGGACCTCGGGACCGTGACGCGGATGGTCGCGGAGGACGACCCGGGGACGTCGCTCGCGGTGCTCGTCACGGGCTCCGCGCTCGCGCACGAGCGGCTGCGGACGGCCGCGCTGCGCTTCCCCGCCGACGTCGCGGTGGGCGCGGTCGTGTGCGACCCGTCCTCCGAGCCGCGCACGCACGTGCTCGGGGGGCTCCAGCTCGTGAGCCTCGGCGTGCTCGAGGACCTGCGCCAGCTGCTCGCGCGAGGGGCGGCCCGCGGATGAGCGCGGCGGAGGGCGACGCGCGGCGGCGGGTGCCGACCGCGGTGCTCGTGGCCGCGTGCCTCTACGCGGCGACGATGGTCGAGGCGGTCTGGCTGACCCTGCGGCGCGTGTACCTCCCGACGGACGCGATCGTGTCGACGTACGGGCTCGTCGTCGTCCTCGGCCTCGCGGTCGGGCTCCTCGCGGGCGTCCTCACCGTCGTCCTGCGGCGCGGGCCCGTGCTGCTGCTGGCGCTCGCCTCGGCGGGCTATCTCGCGACGGCGGTGCTCGTCGCGATCCCGGGCGCGACCGCGGCGCCCGAGGCGTTCGCGAACGCGCTCGTCGAGGCGATCCGCGCGCCGGTCACCGGATGGAAGGACGTGGTCACGCTCCCCGTGCCGCTCGGCGAGTACGGGGCGACGCTCGCGGTCCCGCTCGCCCTCGTCGTCGCGACGGCGGCCGGGATCGTCTGGCTCGGCACGCGCGCCCGCTGGTGGGGAGCCGCGGCGGCGGTCGGCGGCGCGGCCTTCGCGGTCGCGATCGCGATCGGGCCCGCCGCCCGCACCGGCCTGTCGGCGCTGCCCGAGCCCTTCGCGGGGCTGAGCCGCGAGATCCTCATCGGCCTCGGCGCGCTCGGCGCGACGCTCGCGTGGATGCTGTGGCGGATGGCCGACGAGCGCCGCCGCGCGCTGCGCGCCGCGGGCGGCGGGATCCGCGGCGAGCGTGCGCCCGGCCGCGCCCTGGGGCGCGCGATCCTCGGCACGACGGTGCTGGTCGGGGCCGTCCTCATCGGCACCGCGGTCGCCGTCCCGGCGGCGCAGTCGCAGCCCCGGGACGTGGCGCGCACGACGATCGAGCCGCGGCTCGTGGTCGACCGCTCGGTGTCGCCGCTGTCGACCTACCGCGGGTACCTCACGGACGAGCGCTACGACGCGCCCCTGTTCTCCGTCGGCGCCGTCACGGGGGACGCCGACCGCCTCCGCGTCGCGACCCTGCCGTTCTTCGACGGCAGCGAGTTCACGGCCGTGGCCCCCGACGGCTACACGCCGCTCCGCTTCCAGCGCGTGCCGTCGGCCCTCCCGGTCGACGGCGACGCGACCGTGTCGCTCACCGTGACCGTCGAGGGGCTCGAGGGCCCGTGGACGCCGCTGCCCGGCGCGCTCGGCGGCGCGGCGTTCGGCGGGCCCCGCGCCGCGGCGCTCGCCGACGGCTTCTACTACTCGCCCGAGGCGACCGCGGGCGTCGTCACGGTGGACGGCGGGGTCGCCGCGGGCGACGAGCTGCGCATCACCGCCGCCGCGCCCGCGGACGTGACGCTCGTGGACGCGGGCGACTCCCCCGGCGCCTCCGGCGTTCCCGCGGACCTCATCCCCGAGTCGCTGCGCGAGTGGGTCGAGGACCAGGGGGTGACCCGCGACGGCGCGGGCCTCGCCTCGCTGGTCGAGAGGCTGCGCGCCCGCGGCTACCTCAGCCACGCGCTCGCCGCGGAGGGGTCGCCGCGCTGGGTGACGGACCTGGGCGACTACGCCTTCGAGCCCTCCGCGGCGGGCCACTCGTACGACCGGATCGACCGCCTGTTCGCCGCGCTGGTCGAGCGCGAGGCCGAGGCGGGGGCGAGCGCGTCCGACGCGCAGCTCGTCGCGGCCGTGGGCGACGACGAGCAGTTCGCGGTCGCGGTCGCGCTGCTGGCCGCCGAGCTCGGCTTCCCCGCCCGCGTCGTCGTGGGCGTGCGCATCGCCGAGACGGACGTCCACGACTGGACGCCGCCCGTGTGCCAGGAGGTCTGCCGCGGTCGCAACATGAGCGTGTGGACCGAGGTGCGGTCCGGCGCGGGCGACTGGATCCCCGTGGACGTGAGCCCCCAGCACGAGAACCCCGTGTCGCCGACGGTCGCGACGCAGCGCGAGCCCGAGCTGCCGACCGCCACCGACCCGGACCGCGCCGAGCCCATCGAGGCCGTCGCGGCGCTCAAGGGCCGCAGCGGCGGAGGCGAGGCCGCGCCGGTCGTCGAGACGGGCGCCTCGTGGTTCACGGGTTGGGTGCGGGTCGCGCTCGGCGGCGCGCTCGTCCTCGCGCTGCTGCTGGGCCCGCTGCTCGCGATCCTCGTGGCCAAGGCGGTCCGCCGCTCGCGCCGGCGCCGCGCCGCGCCGCGCGCCGCCGCGGAGGGCGGCTGGGACGAGTACGTCGACCTCGGCCTCGACGCGGGCCTCGCGCCGATGCCGCTGGCCACCCGGCGCGAGGTCGCGGAGGCCTACGGCACCGCCAACGGCGTCGCGCTCGCGGCGCTCGCGGACAGGGCCACGTTCACGCGCGAGGGCGTCGAGAGGGACGATGCGCGGCGCGCCTGGGACATGCTGGCGGCCGACCGCGCGGAGCTCCGGGCGCGACAGGGGTGGTGGCGTAGGCTCGGCGCACGGCTCTCGACCCGCTCGCTGCTGGGCCGGAGGGACGTGACGACGGCCGCGCCGGGCCATGAGGGCGTGCACGTCGATGAGCGGTGGCGCCTCGTGTCGACGGCGCCGGGCTCGTCCTCGGCACGACGGCGTGGGGCTTGAGGGAAGGAGCACGGGGATGACGGCAGGGCTCATGACCGAGGTGGTCGGCGCGACGACGGTGCAAGGCTTCACCGGGATCGCGGTGGTCGGGCTGCTCGTCCTCGCGTACGCGGTCGGCCTCGTGTGGATGGGCCTCGCGCTCGGCGCGATCTTCCGGAAGGTCGGCGCGCGTCAGGCGCGCGCCTGGATCCCGGTCGCCCGCCACGCCGAGTTCGCGCAGCTCACGCAGTCGACCGTCGCCGGCACCGTCGCGGCGCGCGTCGCCACGGGGCTGGGCCTGGCCTCCTGGGTGTACGGCGCCTACCTCGCCGGCTCCGTCTCGATCGCGCTCGCCGGCCTCGCGATCGCGAGCGTCGCCTCGGTGACCTCGTGGGTGCTGTGGATCGTGCAGACGCATCGCTTCGGGCTCGACCACTCCCTGTCCGGCGCGCTGCCCGTGCTCGCCGCGCTCGCCCCCGGCCTGTGGGCCGCGATCGTCGGCTGGTCCTCCATGGTGCGCCCCGTCTCGGGCACGGTTCCCGTGCGCGCACCAGCGCAGGAGGACGAGGAGGCCGACGTGCCCGCGGACGATGCGGTGCTCGCGACCGTGCCCGCCGCCGACACGCGCGAGCATGCCGTGGTCGAGGCCCCCGAGTGGGGCGCGACCCCCGCCGCCGCGCTGTGGTCGCGCGCGCCCGAGGACCGGCCCGACGTCGCCGCGATGTACCCGGTCGAGCCCTTCACCGGCAGCGACGGCTACCCCGATGACGAGCCGATGCCCGGCACCGCGGCCGCCGAGCCCGAGCCCGAGGCCGCGGAGGCTGAGGCCGTGGAGCCCGAGCCGGCGCCCGAGGCGCTCGTCGAGCCGGAGCCCGAGCCGGCGCCCGCGGCGGAGCAGCCCGAGGTGGTCGCCGAGGCGAAGCCGGAGCCCGCCCCGACGACCGAGCCGCTGCCGACCCGCCGGTCCCCCTACGCCTCGCTCGCGCCGCGCGACCTCGCCGACGAGCCGCCCGCCGTGGCGCGCCGCTCCCCGTTCGCCGATCTCGCCCCCCGCACCCTGCCCGCCGAGGCCGCCGCATGGACGGCCGCGCTCGGCTCCGACGAGCCGCTCGCGGAGGAGCCCGCGCCCACGGCCGAGGCCGCCGCCGCGACCGTGCCGGCCTTCGAGCCCGCCGCGGAGCCCGAGCCGACGCCCGAGCCGACGCCCGAGACCACCACCGAGACCACGGTCCAGCCCGCGGTCGCCTCCGCGCCGCCCGCCCCCGAGGCCGCCGCTGAGCCGGAGGCCGCCGCCGAGCCGGAGGCCGCCACGGAGGAGCCCGCCGCACCTCCGTACGTCGAGCCGACGCCCACCATGCCGATCAGCCCCTACATGCGCGGCGGGGCTGCCGCGCCGCCGCGCGCCCCCTCCACGGTCCCCACCTTCGAGATGCCGCAGGCGCCCGAGCCCGTCGTCGCGCCCGAGCCGCCCGCCGACCTGGCCGCTCCGCCGGCACCGCCCGCCCCGGAGGCGGAGCGCCCGTCCGTCATCGCGCCGCCGCCCGTCGCGCCGCCCACCCCCGAGCCCGCTGCCGCGCCGGAGACCGCGCCCGCGCCCGCCGCATCGTCCCCCGCGCCCGAGCACGACGACCGCACCCAGGTGTCGACCCGGCAGCGCGAGGCCTGGGAGCTCGTGACGTCCGAGGGCGGCACGCACCGCTTCGACGCCGCGGCGGTGCTGCTGGGCCGGCTCGGCGGGATGCCGCCGGTCGACGGCACGCGGCGGCTGGACCTCGCGGACTCGACGCGCACCGTCTCGAAGTCCCACGCCCGGCTCGTGCTTCAGCGCGGCACGTGGTGGGTCGAGGACCTCGGCTCGACCAACGGCACGTTCCTCGTCGACGCGGACGGCCGCGAGACGCAGGTGCCCGCAGGTGTGCCCACGGCCGTCGCGGGCCGCCTCATCCTCGGCGATGTCGAGGTCGAGATCCGACGCCGAGGCACCGCGTGAGCGGGGACTCCTCGCCGGACGTCGCGGGCGCGGGGGTGACCGCGGTCGGCGGCCGCGCCCGCAACGAGGACGCGTTCATCGCCGAGACCCCCGTGTTTGTCGTGGCCGACGGCATGGGCGGGCACCTCGCCGGAGCGGAGGCCGCCTGGGCGGCGATGGCGGCCTTCCAGCCGCTGGTCGGAACCGCTCCGGTCACGCCGGACGACGTCGCGCGTGCGCACCTCGAGGCGCGGCGCAACGTCGCGGCGGTGCAGGCGGACGTGGGGGCCGCGTCCGGCACCACCCTCACCGGCGCTGTCGCGGTCATGCACGGCGGCAGCCCGTGGTGGATGGTGATCAACGTGGGCGACTCGCGCACGTACGCGCTCGACGGCGGCGAGCTCCGCCAGGTGACGGTCGACCACTCCCACGTGCAGGAGCTCGTCGATGCCGGCCGGATCACGCCCGCGCAGGCGCTCGTCCACCCGGACCGCAACATCCTCACGCGCGCGATCGGCGACGACATCCTCGAGATGGACGCCTGGCTCGTGCCGCAGGTGCCCGGACGCCGGCTCATCGTGGCGAGCGACGGCCTCATGAAGGAGGTCGAGGACCGCGAGATCGGCGAGATCGCCGGGTTGATCGGCGACGCCGCGACCGCGGCCGCCGCGCTCGTCGACCTCGCCCTCGGCCGCGGCGCGACGGACAACGTCACCGTCGTGGTCGCCGACGCGACGTCGACCACGCCGCACGAGGCGGACGCCGCCCCGTGGCCGGTGTGGGGCGCGGACGAGCACGAGGACACCACGCCGAGCGCCCGGAGGCGAGGCGACGCGTGACGGACGACCACGAGACCCGGGTCTCCGCCCGCCGCGCCCGCGCCGGCGAGGAGCCGCCGGCCGACGACACCGCGGTCTCGGACCGCGCGACGGCGGACCCGACGCGGATGTCGCGGCGGCGCATCGCCGAGAGCGCCACCCAGCCCGCGGAGCCGGACCCGGCCGAGGTGTCGACGCGCCCGGCCGACGACCGGGCGCCGCGCCGCGAGGATGGCGCACTACGCCCGCCGCCGGACCTCGAGGCCCGGCTGCGATCCGCGGGCGGCGTCCCGCCGACCCGCGCCGGGGACTTCGGCGGCTCGCCGCAGCACTACTACCCCCGCATCCGTCACACGCAGGACGCCGCCGGGGCGGGCGTGTGGCCCGAGCCGCCGCGCACGACCGAGCGGGCCCCCGAGGTGCTCGACGAGTCCGGCCGCGAGGAGCGGCGCGCCGCCGCGGCGCGATCCCGGCGACGCCGGACGGGGCTCGCGGTCGCGGGCGGGATCGGCGCCCTCGCCGGCGCCGTCGCGGTCGCGCTGGCGCTGCTGTAGCGCCCCGCGCCGATACGCTGGGCGGCATGTCAGACGCCACCCTGCGCTCCCCGCTCCACGACCAGCACGTCGCGCTCGGAGCGACGCTCGTCCCCTTCGCGGGATGGGAGATGCCGGTGCGCTACACGGGCGACATCGCCGAGCACACGGCCGTCCGCACGGCCGCCGGGCTGTTCGACCTCTCCCACATGGGCGAGATCTCGATCCGCGGCGCCCAGGCCGCCGAGTTCCTCGACCACGCGCTCGTGGGCCGGATCTCCGCGGTGGCGCTGTGGGGCGCGAAGTACACGATGCTGTGCACGCCCGAGGGCGGCGTCATCGACGACCTCATCGTCTACCGCCGCGACTGGGACCACTTCTTCATCGTCGCCAACGCGGCCAACAAGGACGTCGTGGTCGCCGAGCTCACCGACCGGCTCGCCGGCTTCGACGCGAGCCTCGAGGACATCTCCCGCGAGGTGGCCCTCATCGCGGTCCAGGGCCCGCGCGCCGAGGACATCGTGGCCCGCATGTGCACCCGCGGCGACGACGACATCCACGCGATGCGGTACTACTCCGCCGCGAACGTCCTGCTCGAGGGCGATATCCACGCCTTCGTCGCGCGCACCGGCTACACGGGCGAGGACGGCTTCGAGCTGTTCGTCGACGCCGACGAGGCCGCGGCCGTCTGGGCCCTCGCGCTCGCGACCGGAGCCGACGACGGGCTCGTCCCGTGCGGCCTGTCCTCCCGCGACACCCTGCGTCTCGAGGCCGGGATGCCCCTGTACGGCCAGGAGCTCACCCGCGACACCACCCCCTTCGACGCGGGGCTCGGGCGCATCGTCGTGTTCGGCACCCCGACCAAGCCGCGCGGCGACTTCGTGGGCCGCGAGGCGCTGCTGCGCGCGAAGGTCGAGGGGCCCTCGCGCGTCCTCGTCGGGCTGCTCGGCGACGGCCGCCGCGCGGCGCGCGCCGGCTACGGCGTGCTCGACGCCGACGGCGAGACCGTGGGCGTGGTGACCTCCGGGGCGCCCTCGCCGACGCTCGGCCGCCCGATCGCGATGGCGTACGTGCCTGCGACGCTGGCCGAGCCGGGCACCGTCGTCGGCATCGACGTGCGCGGCCGACGCGAGGACATGACCGTGACCGCGCTACCTTTCTACTCGCGGGCCTCGTAGGCTCGTCCCAGGGCCGGACCGCCGGCGCCGCCGCACCACTGCCGCCGTCCCCAGAGAGGGGTTGCCATGTCGAACGTTCCCGAGGAGCTCGCCTACTCAGCCGAGCACGAGTGGGTGTCCGGTGAGCCCGACGCGGGCGCCGAGGTCACCGTCGGGATCACCGAGCACGCCGCGCAGGCGCTCGGCGACATCGTCTATGTCGAGGCGCCGCGCGTGGGCGACACGGTCGTCGCGGGCGAGGTCTGCGGCGAGCTCGAGTCGACCAAGGCCGTGAGCGAGCTCTACTCGCCCGTGTCCGGCACCGTGGTCGCGGTCAACGAGGCCCTCGAGGGCGCTCCCGAGACGCTCAACTCCGACGCGTACGGCGACGGCTGGATCTTCAAGGTCGAGATCTCCGAGACCGCGACCGACCTGCTCGACGCCGAGGCCTACGCGGCGCTCACCGAGTAGCAGACGGGCGGTCCCCGTGCCTGTCAACACCCGCCTCGTGGTCGCCGCGGCGATCACCGACTCCCTCGACGCCCCGCGCCGCCTGCTCGCGGCCCGCCGGAGCGCGCCGTCCGCGCTCGCTGGCCTGTGGGAGTTCGCCGGCGGCAAGGTCGAGCGCGGCGAGACGGCCGAGCACGCCCTGCGCCGCGAGCTGCGCGAGGAGCTCGGGGTCGAGGTGGAGATCGGCGACGAGGTGATCGGGCCCGACGACGGGCACGGCGTCGAGGACTCGTGCGGCGACGACCCGGTGTGGATGCTGCGCCCGGGCGACGCCGACCTCGAGCGGCTCGTCATGCGCGTGTGGTGGGCCAGGATCCTGCCCGGCGCGGACGGCGCCGCGGTCGAGCCGCGCCCGCTCGAGGACCACGACGAGCTGCGCTGGCTCGAGCCCGGCGGCTGGCGCGACGTGCCGTGGCTGCCGGCCGACAAGCGCATCGTCGAGGCGCTGCTCGAGGACGCCATCGAGCGTCACCGTCGCGCCTACTGCTGACGACGGCGCGCATGCTTCGAGCGTGCACGCGCGCGAAATCGGACATATCCACATCAAGTGGATACAAATGTGGACAACTCGCGCCAGCGCGCGGCGCCATGCGCCAGTGCGATGGACGTTGCGCGGTGTGACGGGCGTGAGCGCCGGTGCGCATCGCGTGCGCGCCTCAGCCCGCCCGTGCGGCGACGCATCCCGCGATGTGGTCGTCTACCAGGCCGCATGCCTGCATCGCCGCGTACATCGTGGTCGGCCCCACGAAGACGAAGCCCGCGCGCTTGAGCTCCTTGGCGAGCGCGACGGACTCCGGGGTCGAGGCGGGGACCTCCGCCCATGAGGCGGGCGCGACGGCCCGCGGCGCCGGCGCGAACGACCAGAACAGCTCGTCGAGGCTCGTGCCCGACTCCCGGAGCGCCACCGTCGCCCGCGCGTTGACGATCGCCGACTCGATCTTGCGGCGGTTGCGCACGATCCCCGCGTCCGCCATGAGCCGCTCGACGTCGCCCTCCCCGAACGCGGCGACGGCGTCCGGCTCGAAGCCAGAGAACGCCTCGCGGTAGCCCTCGCGCTTGCGCAGGATGGTGATCCACGCGAGGCCCGACTGCGCCCCCTCGAGCACGATGCGCTCGAGCAGCGCCGCGTCGCCGTGGACCGGCAACCCCCACTCCTCGTCGTGGTAGCGCTCGTACAGCGGGTCGCCCGCGCCGAAGCAGCGGACGAGGTCGTTCGTCTCCGTGATCATGGGACCAGTGTGCAGGGACGATGCGACGGCGGCCGCCGCCGTTTTCGGCACCGGGAGGCACTTCTCGTCGGCGCGGGGCCGGGGTCATCACCCCTCTGGCCGGGTCCGCGGGCGCCGGGTATGGTGAGCGCGCCATGACGATCCGTGACCTGCTCGCCGCCGGGCGCCGCACGCTCTCCTACGAGCTCTTCCCGCCCCGCACCCCCGCCGCCGAGTCGACCCTCATGGAGACCATGGACCTGCTCGCGGCGACGCGGCCCGACTTCATGTCGATCACCTACGGCGCCTCGGGCACCACGCGCGGCACGTCGCGCTCCGTCGTGCACCGGCTCGCGGTCCAGCACACGATCCCGCCGCTCGCGCACCTCACGTGCGTCGACCAGTCCCGCGCGGAGCTCGTCGAGGTCATCGAGACCTACCTCGCGGAGGGCGTGCGCGACTTCCTCGCGCTGCGCGGCGACCCGCCCCGCGGCCAGGTCGACTGGCGTCCCCACCCCGACGGGCTGCTCTACGCCTCCGAGCTCGTCACCCTGCTGCGCGAGGTCGCGCGCGCCCACGGCGTGCAGGACCTCAGCGTCGGCGTGACCGCCTTCCCCGCGCAGCACGCGATCGAGCGCTTCCGTCAGCTCGGCCTCGACGTGCTCCGCGCCAAGCAGGACGCCGGCGCCGACTTCGCCATCACCCAGGTCTTCTACGAGGTCGACCAGTACGTCGCGCTCGTCGAGGACGCCGCCGCCGACGGCATCCACCTGCCGGTCATCCCCGAGGTCATGCCGCTCGTGAGCCTGCGCCGCGCCAAGCGGGCCGCCGAGCTCACCGGCGTCCCGACGCCCGACGAGCTGTTCGCCGAGCTCGAGGTCGCGGAGGACGATGCGGCGGCCCGGGCGGCGGGCGTGGCGCACGCCGCGCGGCTGTCGCGGGGCCTGCTCGACGCCGGCGCCCCCGGCATCCACATCATCACGTTCAACCAGCACGCGGCCGCGCTCGAGCTCGTCGACGCGATGGGACTGGTCCGCGACTGACCCGCGTCGCGGTCGGCGGCGCGGACGTCCGCGGCACCCCCGCGGTCGTGCGACCATCGACCCATGACGCGCACCGCCACCCCCCGATCCGTGACCCTCACCCGCGAGTCCGAGGGCGTCTACGTCGCCACCGGCCAGGACGGCGCCCAGCTGCGCTTCGGCCGCGGCGAGGGCCTGCTGTCGCCCGTCGAGCTCATGCTCGCCGCGATCGCCGGCTGCTCGTCGATCGACGTCGACGCCATGACGACGCGTCGCGCCGAGCCCGAGCGCTTCGAGGTGACCGCCTCGGCCGACAAGGTGACCGAGGACGGCGCCAACATCCTCGAGGACATCCGCGTGCTCTTCGACCTCGCGTTCCCCGAGGGCGAGGCCGGCGACGCCGCGCGCAAGCGCATCGGCGCCGCGCTGCGCGCCTCGCACGAGAAGCACTGCACCGTGTCCCGCACGGTCGAGGCGGGCGTGCCGGTCGCGCTCGTCGAGGCCGAGCCGCGCCCCTCCGCGTGAGCCGCGGCGTCGAGGTCGTCCTCGACGCCGGCCCCGAGCACGCGGCCGAGGCGGTCGCGGTGATGCACCGCGCCTTCGCCGAGTACGCGGCCACGGGGCTGCCGTCGGGCGCGATGACCGAGACCGCCCACACGCTCCGCGAGGAGATGGCCGGCGGCACCCGCGTCGCCCTCCTCCGCGTCGACGGCCGCGCCGTCGCCATGGCGAAGCACCACCCCGCCGCGGACGGCTCGCGCTACTTCGGCCGGCTCGGCGTCGTGCCGGAGGAGCGGGGGAACGGGCACGCCGCGACGCTCGTGCGTGCGCTGCGCGCGGACGCCTGGGCCGCGGGACTTGCGGGCCTGTCGTGCCTCGTGCGCGAGGACGAGGACGGCAACATCGCCGTCTACCAGGGGCTCGGCATGACGGTGGTGGGCCGCGGCGAGCGGCGCAGCCGCACGGGGGCGCTCATCCGGGTCGTCGAGATGCGCGACGCGGAGGCCTCCGCGGACTGATCGACACGTGTCCGCGAAGTGGGACGATGCGTCCAGTCGGTGGACATCCCCCCTGGCGGAGAGCGTCGCGACGGGTTAGTCTGACCGCGCAACTCGGCGCTGCGCGCGTCGACCAAGCGCAATGGCGAGCCCGCCGCGCACCATCCTCATGAGGAATCATGTCTGAGCAGAACAACGTCTCTGTCCCTGCGCACACCTTCCCGGGCGGCACCATCCTGGGCTACCCCCGCATCGGCCGAATGCGCGAGCTCAAGCGGGCGCTGGAGTCCTTCTGGAAGGGCGCGACCACGGCGGACCAGCTCGAGTCCGCGGCGCGCGAGCTGCGCCTGGCGAACCTCGCCCGCCTCGCCGAGCTCGGCCTCGACAAGGACGCGTCGGCGATCCCCAGCAACTTCTCGTTCTACGACCACGTCCTCGACGCCGCGGTGACGCTCGGCGCGATCCCCACCCGCTTCGCGGACCTGCGCGACGCGGACGGCGGCGTCGACCTCGCCGGCTACTCGACCATCGCCCGCGGCGTGGGCGACAAGGCGCCGCTCGAGATGACCAAGTGGTTCGACTCGAACTACCACTACCTCGTTCCGGAGATCGGCCCCGAGACGGTCTTCGCGCAGTCGAGCACCCGCTGGGTCGACGAGTTCGTCGAGGCGAAGGAGGCGGGCTACCTCACCCGCCCGGTCATCACCGGCCCGCTGACGTTCCTGTACCTGTCCAAGCCGAGCGACGAGGCGCCCGAGGGCTTCCGCCCGATCGACCGCCTCGAGGACGCCCTCGAGGTCTACGGCAACCTCCTCGAGGCCTTCAAGGCCGCCGGCGCGGAGTGGGTGCAGATCGACGAGCCCATCCTCGTGGCGGACATCGATGCGGACCGCGACGAGGTGCTCGCGAACGCCGCCAAGGTCTACGGCTCGCTGGCGACCCTCGCGAACCGTCCCGCGCTGTTCGTGGCGGCGCCGTACAACGCGCTCGACGACGCGCTCCCGGTGCTCCGCGACTCCGGCGTCGAGGCGATCGGCCTCGACCTCGTGCGCGGCGGCGTGCCCTCGGGCACGGACCTCTCCGGCGTCACCGTGGTCGCGGGCGTCGTGGACGGCCACAACATCTGGCGCACCGACCTCGACGAGGCGCTCCGCAAGGCCAAGGAGGTCGAGGCGCTCGGCGCGACGGTCGCGGTGTCCACCTCGACGTCGCTCTTCCACGTGCCCCACACCCTCGAGGGCGAGGAGCACCTGGGCGCCGAGCTGCTCAGCTGGCTCGCGTTCGCGGACGAGAAGGTGGCGGAGGTCGTCACCCTCGCGACCGCGCGCGAGCAGGGCGAGGAGGCGGTGGCCGATGCGCTCGCCGCCTCGCGTGCCGCGCTCGCGTCGCGCAAGGCGCACCCGGGCACCAACAAGGCGGACGTCCGCGACGCGCTCGCGGCCGTCTCGGACGCCGACCTCGACCGGCCGGCGTACTCGGTGCGTGCCGCGGCCCAGGACGCGCGGTTCGCGCTTCCCGAGCTGGCGACCACGACCATCGGCTCGTTCCCGCAGACGCAGGACATCCGCAAGGCGCGCGCCGCGTGGGCGAAGGGCCAGATCGACGACGCCGCCTACGAGGAGGCGATGAAGGCGGAGATCGCCCGCGTGGTGAAGCTCCAGGAGGACCTCGGCCTGGACGTGCTCGTGCACGGCGAGGCCGAGCGCAACGACATGGTCCAGTACTTCGCGGAGCTGCTCGACGGCTTCGACGTCACCGTCAACGGCTGGGTGCAGTCGTACGGCTCGCGCTGCACGCGGCCGTCGATCCTGTGGGGCGACGTCACGCGTCCCGAGCCGATGACCGTGCGCTGGACGGCCTACGCGCAGTCGCTGACCGACAAGCCGATGAAGGGCATGCTCACGGGACCCGTGACGATTCTCGCGTGGTCCTTCGTGCGCGACGACCAGCCGCTCGGCGTCACCGCCAACCAGGTGGCGCTCGCGCTCCGCGACGAGATCCGCGACCTCGAGGCGGCCGGCATCGGCATCATCCAGGTCGACGAGCCGGCGCTGCGCGAGCTGCTGCCCCTGAAGAAGAAGGATCAGGCGGCGTACCTCGACTGGTCCGTGAGCTCGTTCCGGCTCGCGACCTCGGGCGCTCACGACGACACCCAGGTCCACACCCACCTGTGCTACTCGGAGTTCGGCGAGATCATCGACGCGATCGACGGCCTCAACGCCGACGTCACCTCGATCGAGGCGGCCCGCTCGCGCATGGAGGTGCTGCCCGCCATCAAGGGCCACGGCTACGAGCGTCAGATCGGCCCGGGCGTGTGGGACATCCACTCGCCGCGCGTCCCCTCGACCGAGGAGATCACCGAGCTGCTCTCGCTCGCCAAGGAGTCGATCCCCGGCAAGCAGCTGTGGGTCAACCCCGACTGCGGCCTCAAGACGCGCGCGTACGCGGAGACCACCGCGACGCTCGAGCACATGATGGAGGCCACGCGCGCCGTCCGCGCGTAGCGCTCCGCCGCACGTCGCCACGGCCCGGACCTCCCCGCGAGGCCCGGGCCGTGGCACGATCGGAGCCATGAGCGAGTTCACCGACGAGGAGCGCGCCGCGATGAAGGAGACGGCGGCCGAGAGGCGCGCCGCCGCCAAGCGGGCCAAGAGCGCAGACAAGGCCGCCGCCGACCTGGAGGACGTCCTCGCGAAGATCGCGGAGATGCCGGACGCGGACCGGGCGCTGGCCGAGCGCGTCCACGCGATCGTCACGCGGGTGGCCCCCGCGCTCGCGCCCCGCACCTGGTACGGCATGCCCGCCTATGCGAAGGACGGCAAGGTGCTGTGCTTCTTCAAGCCCGCGGAGAAGTTCAAGTCCCGGTACGCCACGCTCGGCTTCGAGGACGTCGCGGCGCTCGACGACGGCGCGATGTGGGCGACGTCGTACGCCCTCGTCTCGCTCTCCGAGGACGAGGAGAGCGCGATCGCGGAGCTCGTCGCCCGCGCCGCTGAGGCCGCGTAGGCGCGAGGCAGAGGCCGCGTAGGCGCTAGCAGGTGCCGGCGCCGAGCCCGCCGGCCGCCGAGTACTGCATGCCCGTGGCGGCGACGTCGCCCGCGGCGTGCTTGACCCACACGCACCACGTCGTCTCGTCGCCCGGCACGAAGGCCTGGAACTCGACGCCGTCGGACACGTTCGCGACGTAGTTCGCCTCGACCTTGTACTGGTCCGCGTCCACTCCGACGGACGGCGCCGCGCTCGACTCCTTGTACTCGGCGGCGATCGCCGTGCCGAGCGACGTGAGGTCTGCCCTCGCCGCCGTGTCGTTGGCCTTCTGCCTCTGGGTCAGGAACAGCGGCAGCGCCAGCGCCGCCAGGACCGCGATGATCACCATCGTCACCAGCAGCTCGACGAGCGTGAAACCCTCGTCGGCGCGCGTGAACTTCCCCCTCATGAGAACCCCCCTCAAGGTTCCGCGCCCCGCAGGGCACCTTCGCATCCTAGCCCTGAACAGCCCTTTTGCGCCCGGTTTGTCTCCTGTCACCACCTGTGCCGAGTGTGGATGGCAGACGCTCCCGTGATTTATGCACGAAGCGACGGCCGGGGCAGGCGACGGCCGGCGGAGGCGATGTCCCCGGCCCCTCGGGCGCGGCCGTGGTCCCCTCGGGACGCGGACGGGGGCGCCGTGCGGATCGCCCACGCTGCACCATCGTGCATGAATAGCGGGAGCCTCGCGCACACAGTCTCGGGTCCCTGCGCCGGGGAGGGGGAGCCGATGCGCGAGCACGAAGGATGGGCCGAGGTGTGCGGCGGGGCAGCGTCCAAGGTGCCGCCCGCCTTTCCGCTCTTCGCGACGGCCGACCTGCGCGCGGTGATCGGCGATCCCGGCCGGCGGCTGCGAGCGCTGCGCGCGGGCGGGCGGATCGTCACGATCGCTCGGGGCATCCATGTCGCGGTGCCGGACGGCGCGGACCGCGCGTGGCTGCCGGGCGCCGAGGAGGCGGGATGGCGCGTGGCCGCAGCCCGATTCGGGCTCGAGGCGCCGTACGTGTCGGGCCTCACCGCCGCGTCGCTGCACGGCGCAACGCCCCGCTCCAGCGCATTCATGCACGTGACGGTGCCGCGCCAGACGAGGGCGCGGCGCCTGGATGAGCTCGGCACCCTGGTCGAGTTCCACACGCGGGACGAGCGCGTGCTGGGCAGCCCGCTGTGGCGCCTGCGGCGCGGAGACGAGCGCACGTGGGGACCCGACGTCATGAGCATGGTCGGCGAGCTCGGGCCCGTCCGCGTCGCGAGCCAGATCCAGACGGTGCTGGACCTGCTCCACAGCCCCTGGCGGTCGGGCAGCTCGGACCGCGCGCGCGACGCGGTCGAGCGGCTGATGCGCGGCGTGTCCGACGCCGAGATCGATGCGGTGGCGCGGGGGCAGCGACGACACTCCGCGGCCGAGCGCACACGCTTCCAACGGCTGGGCCGGTGGGTCCGGGACCCCGACCTCAGAGCATGAGCTGCCAGTAGCCGACGTCGATCCAGCGGTCGAGCTTGAAGCCCGCGTCCGCGATCGTGCCGACGTGCCGGAAGCCGAGGCGCTCGTGCAGCGTCACGGATCCTGGATGGGGCAGCGCGATCACGCCCATGACCGAGCGGACCGGGGCGTGGTCGGTGTCCTGGAGACCGCGGAGCCGGTCGAGCAGGGACGTGTACAGCGTCGTCCCGAGGCCGATGCGGCGCGCGAAGGGGTCGAGGTAGATCGTCGTCTCGAGCGTGTGCCGGTACGCGGCGCGGTCGCGGAACGGGGCGGCGTAGGCGTAGCCGACGACGCGCCCGTCGGCCTCCGCGACGAGCCACGGCAGCCCGCGCTCCTGCACCCGCGCGATGCGTGCCCAGATCTCGTCCGTCGAGACGGGCTCCGTCTCGAAGGTGGCCGTGTCGTGCGCGACGTAGTGGCCGTAGATCTCGGCGATGCGGGCCGCGTCGGCGGCGGGGACGGCGTCTCGGATCACGCGCCCATTATCCGGCCGTGCGGGCCCCGAGGCGTCCTACGCCGCGACCGGGATCGCGTCGTCGCGCGTGATCATCTCCTCGTAGGCGCGGCGCGAGCGCAGGTAGCGCCACGAGACCGCGGCGATGGCGACGCCAGCCAGGCCCGCGCACGCCGTCACGAGGAAGCCGCCCTGCGCACCGTGGCGATCGATGATGGCCCCCGCGAGCCACGCGCCCGCGGCGATCCCGATGTCCATGCCCGTGCGCGTCCAGGTCATGCCCTCGGTGAGGCGCGACCGCGGCACCAGCGCGTGCGTGACGCCGTCGCCCACCGCCATGGTCGGGGCGATGGCGAGGCCGGTGAGGAACATGAGGAGGCCGAGGGCGAGCAGGCCCGGGGCGAACATGAACGAGACGGCGCCCACGCCGGTGACGGACACGCCCCACAGGAGGCGCGAGGCGAGCGTGCGCGCCCACACGCGCGAGCCGTACGCGAGACCGCCCACGAGCGAGCCGACGGCCCACACGGCGAGCACGAGGCCCGCCATGTCCTTGTGGCCCAGCTCCTCGGCGAACGCCACGGTAGCCGCGTCCACCGAGGCGAACATCGCGCCCTGCGTGCCGAAGATCACCGTCGTGACGACGAGCGCGGGCGTGGTGACGAGCAGGTGGCCGCGCAGGGCGCCCCGGTAGCGGCGCATGCCGCGCGGCTTCGGCGGCAGCCCGATGCGCTCGAGCGTGCCGTCGATGACGAGCGCGGTGCTGTGCTCGTGCTCGGCCTGGAAGCGGCGCGCATCCGCGCGGCGCGCGGGCGGCTCGGTCGCCTTGAGCGAGAGGAAGCCGTAGCCTCCGATCGCGAGCGTGACGACGGCGATCGCGGACGGCACCCACGAGTCGACCTGCGTGGCGAGGACCGTGGCGAGTGCGGGACCCGCGATGAACAGGACCTCCTCGAGCGAGGACTCCAGCGAGAAGGCGGTGTTGAGCGCGTCCTTGTCGGGGACGATGTGCGTCCACCGGGCGCGCGTGTGCGTCGACTGCGTGCCGCCCGCCGCGAACAGCGGCGTGAGCAGCAGGAGCACCCAGATCGGCTGGTGCGTGAGGGCCGCGGCGATCATGGCGATGCGGCCGACGATCGCGATCGCGTAGCCGATCCGCAGCACGCGCGACTGCCCGTACGCGTCGACGAGCTTGCCCACCTGCGGCGACACCAGCGCGTACGACACGGCGATCGCGGCGACCACCATGCCCCCGTACTCGTAGCGCCCGTACTCGATCTGCACGAGCAGGAAGGTGGCGAGCCCCGTCAGCCCCATCTGGATGCGCGCGACGAGGCCCCAGGCGGTGAACGCGCGGGCGCCGGGCAGGGCGAGGATGCCCCGGTAGGGGGTGAGCATGACGGAACCTCACAGGGAGAAGAACATCTCGCGCGTCCTCGCGCGGAAGCCACGCCAACTGCGCGACGTGGCCGGCGCATCGTCCTTCGGGTGAGGCCCGGCGGGACGATGGCCCATCGTCTCACACGGCCGGGCGTGGTCGTGACCGTGCCGCGGCCGCCTTGAGCGGATGGGGGATCTGGTCGGCGTAGCGCATGAGCACCGAGCCGGCGACGGCGAGGATGAGCACGTACGCGGCCGCGAACGGACCCAGCAGCGGCTGCGCGCCGCCCGCGACGCCGAGCCCGGCGATGACGATCGAGAACTCGCCGCGCGGCACGAGCGACAGGCCGGTGCGCCACTGGCCCTTGGGGCCGATGCCCACCCGGCGTGCCGCCCACACCCCGGTGATCACCTTCGTCACCAGCGTGACCGCGGCCAGGCCGAGCGCGGGCAGGGCCACGGGTCCCAGGTCGCGCGGGTCGATGCCGATGCCGAAGAACACGAAGAAGATGCCCGCGAACACGTCGCGCAGCGGCGGCATGAGCCCGCGGAGCTGGTCCGCGACGTTGCCCGACAGCGTGAGCCCGAGGAGGAACGCGCCCACCGCGGCGGACACCTGGACCGCCTCGGCAAGGCCCGCGACCAGGAACGCCAGCCCGAGCACGCTGAGCAGCAGCAGCTCGCGCGAGTGCGAGTGCACCGCGGTCGACAGCTGGCGCGAGAAGCGCATGGCGAAGAGGAAGGCCACCGCGACGATCGCGATCGCGATGGCGGCCGCGACCGCGCCCTGCAGCAGCGTCGCGCCCACGAGCATGACCGCGAGGATCGGCAGGAACAGCGCCATCGCGATGTCCTCCATCACGAGCAGGCTGAGGATCACGGGCGTCTCGCGGTTCGCGAGGCGGTCGAAGTCGTCGAGCAGCCGCGCGATGATGCCCGAGCTGGAGATGTAGGTGACGCCCGCGAGGAGCACCGACGCGGTGACCGACCAGCCCATCATGAGCCCGACGGCGAAGCCCGGCGTCGCGTTGAGCACGAGGTCGAGGATGCCGGCCTTCCAGGTGGTCTGCATGCCCACCCTGAGATCGTCTGGCGAGTACTCGAGGCCCAGGAGCAGCAGGAGCAGCACGACGCCGATCTGCGCGCCGATGGACAGGAACTCCTCGCCCGCGCGGATGGGGATGAACCCGCCCTCGCCCATGACGAGGCCCGCGAGCAGGTACAGCGGGATCGAGGGGATCCCGATGCGGCCCGCGAGCCTGCCCAGCAGTGCGAGGACGAGGAAGATGATGCCGAGCTCGATGAACACCAGCGCGATGTCGCCGTGGGCGCCCTCCACTGCGACACGCAGGCCCGTCACGGGTGCGGTCGCGGCGATCACGGCTCAGCCCGTGAGGATCGCGGCCGCGCGGTCCACGGCCTCGTCGGAGCCCAGGACCAGGACGACGTCCCCCGGCTCGAAGATGAACGACGGCTCGATGCCGGGGATGCCCTGATCGCCGCGGATGACCGCGACGACCGAGGCGGACGTCTCCGTGCGGATCCGGCCCTCCGCGAGGGACCGGCCCACGAGCCCGCCGGCCGCGGGCATCGTCACCCACTCGATCGCGAGCCCCACGATCGTGTGCCGCAGGTCCTCGAGGCGGGCGATGATGTTCGTCCCGCCGAGCAGGTCCGCCAGCTTGCCCGAGTCGCCCTCGGACAGCTCGACCGTGCCGCGGCACGCGTCCGGGTCCTCGCGATCGTAGAACGCGAGGTCGCGCTTGCCGTCGCGACGGACCACCACCCCGACGTGGTCGCCGCCCTCCGCGGTGAACTCGTAGCGGACGCCGACTCCGGGGAGCGGGGTCTCGAAGATGTCCATGCGGCCTACTGTCCCACGTCCGGGCCGCTACCGGCGAGGATGCGCACCGATCACGGGACGGTGACCTCTGACACCACGACGAGGTACTCGTCGTCGGCCGCCTGCTCGTCGCCGTCGTACTCGTAGCTCTTGAGGGCGCCGTCATGCGTCCGTGCGAGCCGGCTGACCGCGGCGCCGCGCTCGAGGGCCTCGGCGTGCCAGTCCTCGTAGTCGGCGAAGGTCGAGAAGTCCTCGAGCATCACGCCCGAGGACCTCGCGAGCTCGTCGAGGGGCTCGACCGCGGCGACCTCGTGGTCCCGCACGGTGACGCGCCACCGGCCCGCGGACGGGCCGAAGACCGTGATGGTCGCCTCGTACGTGTAGTCGGAGGGCTCGCTCCACGGCTCGTCGGAGCCCGAGAGCGCGCCGCAAGCCGCCAGCGCGGCGGCCGCCCAGACGAGCACAAGCGCCCGCCCGGTCCGCCGCATCGTCGCCCGCATGTCCCCAGCATCGCGCCTGATAGGCGGGCTGTCGAGGCGAGGCGAGGCGAGGCGAGGCGAGGCGAGGCGAGGCGAGGCGAGGCGACGGCGCTGGCGGGCAGCGAGGGTGGGGAGAGCGGGAGGGGAGGGAGAGCGGCTCAGGCCTCGTGCGCGAGGCCGAGCTCGATGAGCCGCTCCCACGCCATGCGCGCGAGGAACGGGTCGTCGAGCTGGATGTGCCGCATCGCGGCGAGCAGCTGGTACGACTGCGCGCGCCACGCGGTCGCGGCGCTCACCTCGCCGTAGCCGCCGTAGAGCTCGTCGCGCATGTCGAGCGGCACCACGGTCGCGGCGCCGCCCAGGTCGGCCGCCGGGTCGCCGGCGCCGAAGTTGTGCCAGATGAGCAGCCCCGCGAAGCGGCCGCGGTCGGACTGGATCGAGCGCGGCTCGAGGCGCCCGTGGGTCCACGTGGGCGGCACGTCGACGCGCGTCGCGACGCCGGTGCGGAAGAGCGCGTCGGCCGCCTCGACGTCGAGCACGCGGTTCTCGGGGGCGCCGCGCAGCGAGGCGAACACGAGCAGCCGCTCCCAGTCCTCGAGCAGGGAGGCGAGGGGCGGCGCCGTCCGGGGGTTCTCCGGGGCGTCGGCGGGTGCGAGCGTGTGGACCTCGCGCAGCGCCGCGCCGAGGTCGCGCGCGGAGGACGAGTGCAGCGGCACGAAGGCCGCGGTCGACGCCGACACCCAGTCGACGAGCGCCCAGTGGTACGGGAAGCCGCGGCCGGGGCGGCCCCGCTCGATCGGAGCGCTGACGGGGAAGGCCCACGTGTCGAGGTGCGGGGCGACCAGGCCGGCGGCGCGCTCGAACAGCGCGTCGTCGGCCGCGAGGCGCGGGAACAGCGCGCCGTGGTGGTCGCCGATGCGGATCGCGAAGTGGTCCTCGAGCGTGTACCGGCGGCCGAGCTCGACGTCCGCGAGGTGCGGGAACTGGTCGTCGATCAGCGCGCGGACCGTCTCGTCCGTCACCACCAGGGGTTCTTCCGTGCGCGTACCTGGGAGCATGCGTGCCACCCTAGCGGCGGCGGGGGGTCGCGTCACGCCTCCTCGGCGCGCGGCAGCACGAGGGCGAACGTGGCGCCGCGGCCCCGCCCCGGCGAGGCGACGGTGACGTCGCCGCCGTGTGCGCGGGCGAGCGACCGGGCGATCGTGAGGCCGATGCCGCGGCCGGGACGCTCCCCGGACCCCGAGCCGCGGTAGAAGCGCTCGAAGACCCGGTCGAGGTCCTCGGGCGCGATCCCGTCGCCCTCGTCGACGACCTCGGCCACCGCATCGTCTCCCCGCACCGCGACGGTCACCCGCACCGCCCCGCCGTCCGGGCTGTGCGCGAGCGCGTTGCCGAGGAGGTTGACCAGCACCTGCGCGATGCGGTCGCGGTCGACCGTCACCGCCGCCGGGGCGGCCGCGGCCACCTCGAGCGTCACGCCCCGGTGCTCGAACTGCGGGCGCAGCCGATCGGCGGCCTCGCGGGCGAGCGCCGCCAGGTCCGCCGGCCCGGTCCTCAGCGCGAGGGCGCTCTCCTCGGCGCGCGAGAGCGTCGAGAGGTCCTCCGCGAGGCGCTGCAGGCGTGCGGCCTCGCCGGCGACGCGCTCGTAGACCTCCGGCGAGGGGTCGACGACGCCGTCGATGAGGCCCTCCATCGACCCGCGGATGGTGGTGAGGGGCGTGCGCATCTCGTGCGCGACCTCGTCGACGAGCCGGACCCGGCGGGCCTCGCCGTCGGCGAGGCGCGCGGCGAGCGCGTCGACGTCGGCCGCGACGGCCGCGAGCTCCTCCTCGGGCGGCCGCGGCACGCGGCGCGTGTAGTCGCCGGCGGCGATGGCGCGGGTGGCCTCGCGGATCGCCGCGAGCGGGCCCGCGATCCGGCGCGACATCAGCAGCGCGGCGACCGCGGCGCCGGCGAGGCCGGCCGCGGCGCCCCATCCGAGCGCGAGCGGCAGCACGTCCGCGAGGAGGTCGCGCGCGCTCTCCTGGCCCATCATCGCCCCGCGCGCGCCGCCCATCCGGCGGTTGACGGTGACGTTCGCGACCACGCTGCCGACCGCGACGAGCGCGACCACGCCGACCGCGGCGACCGCGAGGTGCGAGGCGAGCAGCCGCCCGCGCACGGTGCTCACGGCGTCGCCAGCTTGTAGCCGACGCCGCGCACCGTGTGGAGCAGGCGCGGGTGCTCGGCGTCGTCGCCGAGGGCGCGGCGCAGCTTCCGGACGTGCACGTCGACGATGCGCTCGTCGCCGAAGAAGTCCCAGCCCCACACGCGCTCGATGAGCTGGCGGCGGGTGAAGACGCGGCCCGGCGCGGAGGCGAGCGCGGCGAGCAGGTCGAACTCGAGCGCGGTGAGCGTCGCGGGGGCGCCGCCGACGGTGACCTCGCGGCCGCCGAGGTCGATGCTCACGTCCGCGACGTCGAGGCGGTCGGGGGAGCGGCCCCCGGAGTCGCCGCGGCGCAGGATGGCCCGCACGCGGGCGACCACCTCGCGCGGGCTGAACGGCTTCGTCACGTAGTCGTCCGCGCCCACCTCGAGGCCGACGATGCGGTCGGCCTCCTCGGCGCGGGCCGTGAGCATGAGGACGGGCACGTCCGAGGTGCGGCGGATGCGGCGCAGGGTCTCGACGCCGTCGATGCCGGGCAGCCGCACGTCGAGCAGGACGAGGGCGACGGGGTCGCGCGACAGGACCGCGAGGGCGTCCTCGCCGCTCGCGGCCTCCGCGACCTCGAAGCCGTCGCGGCGCAGGTAGCCGCCGACGAGGCCACGGATGTTCTCCTCGTCGTCGACCACCAGCACGGTGCGTCCCGCCACGCTCGTCATCCTACGGAGCGGGGACGCCCGTGATGTCCTCCACCTCCGCCGGATCCAGGACCGATGCCGAGTACGTGGCGCCGGCGGCGTCGAGCGCCCGCACGAACGCGGCGAGGTGGTGCTCGCTCGCGTGCTCGAGCCGCGCGTAGGTCGAGGCGATCGCGTCGGAGTCGACGTCCTGGGCCCGGAGGTCCGCGATGTCGGTCTCCTCGACGAGCGCGCCCACCCCCAGCGCGGCGGTCTCGGACTCCGAGCCCTGCGCGAGCAGCTCGTCGTACAGCGCCTGGATGTCCGCGTCGGCGTAGACGCCGGCCTCGGCGTCCTCCGTCGGGTCGTCGAGCCCGTGCGCGTCGGCCAGTCGCACGACAGCGTCGAGGTGGCGGTCCTCCGCGGCCGCGATCCTGTCGAACGTGGACAGGTCCCAGGCGTCGGCGAGCTCGAGGTAGAGGTCGCGGGCCATGCGCTCCTCGTCGGCCATCGCCGCGAGCGAGGCGGCGTCGGCATCGGTCGCGTCGCCCTCGACCACCGCATCGTCCAGGCAGCTGCCGTCCCCGACGCCCATGCCGGCGCCCGCGCCGGCGCCCGCGGACCGGCCCATGCCCATGCCGCCGCGTCGGCCGGTGGTGCCGTCGTCATCGTCGGTGCGGCCCCAGCCGCTCATCATGCCCATCCCGGACTCGATGCGCGTCTGCGTGCCGTTCCCGGCGTCGTCGTCGCTGCCGCCGTTCCCGGCGCCCGCCCAGGCGGCGACCGGGACGGCGAGGAGCGCGGCTCCGGCCGCGGCGGCGGTGAGCGCGAGGCGCGTGGTGTGCGTGGTCATCGGGGTCTCCTTCCCTCGGATGACCCCAGTCCATCGCCGCCGTGTGAAGCGCCTCGGGGCGCTTCCGTGAAGATTCCGTGAAGTCAGATCCCCAGGAGGTCGCGGCGCGACCGCCAGTCCCGTGCGAGCAGGCCGAAGATCGCGTCGTCGGACACCTCGTCCTCGACCCAGAAGGCCTCGCGCTTGACGCCCTCGGCCTCGAAGCCGAGCCGCTTGAGCACCTGGATCGAGCGCTCGTTGGCGGGGTGGGTCGACGCCTCGACGCGGTGCACGCCGGTGACGTCGACGAGGTGGTCGATGAGCGCGGCGGCGGCCTCGGTCGCGTACCCCTTGCGCCGCGCCCAGCTGTGCAGGGTGTAGCCGATCTCCGCGGTGTGCCCGTGCTCGTGCAGGTACACGGCGACGTCGCCCACGGTGCGGCCGTCGGCGACGCGCTGCACGTCGAGCTGGTACCAGTGCCCCGGCATCGGGCCGTCGTGCTTCTCGCTCTCCTCGATGAGGGCGAGCGCCTTCTCGACCGAGTAGGGGATCCGCCAGGCCTGGTACATGGCGGTCTCGGGGTCGGAGCGGCGCGCGGCGAAGTCCTCGGCGTCCGCCGCCGTGAACGGGCGGAGCACGAGTCTGGAGGTGTGAAGGGGAGCGAAGGCCACGGCCACACGATAGCCGCGCATAACGTTGTGACGCCCGCATTTCGTGCGTTTGAATTAGGCAACGTCGCCGTTGCGGATGTGGTCTACACTGCAACGGTGAGGTGAGGCTCACCTTCCTCGCAGGCCCCCGCGAATCCCCTGAACGGAGCCCCATGGAGACCGTCCACGCCGCCACGATCACCGCGACCGAGGTCGTGACGTCGCACATGATGCGCGTGCGGCTGCGTCTCGACGATCCCGGCGCGTGGGTCTCGGACGGCACCCCCGACGAGTGCGTGCACGTCGAGGTGGGGGCGGAGACCGCCGATGCGGACGGGCACAGCGCGCGCCACTACACGGTGAGCGGGCACGTCGAGGACGGCTTCGAGATGGAGGTCTTCATCCACGGCGACGGCCCGGGCGCCACGTGGGCCCGCACGGCTCGCCCCGGGGACCGCACCGAGGTGTCGGACTCGAAGGGTTACTACAAGGCGCCCGAGGGCGCGGGCACGCGCGTGCTCGTCGGCGACGCGACCGCGCTGCCCGCGATCGCGCGCATCCTCGCGGAGGCCGACGCGGACGAGGAGTTCCACGTGGTCGTCGAGCTCGCCGACATGGCCGAGGCCCGCGACCTGCCCACCGCCGCCACCGCGACCATCGAGTGGCGGCTGGGCGGCAACGGGGTGCGCGCCTCGGTGCTCAAGGACGCGCTGATCGCGCTCGAGGACCGCTTCCTCGACCGCGAGGCGGGCGCGTACATCTGGGTGGCGTGCGAGGCGAAGGACTCGCGCGCGATCCGCACGATGCTGCGTCGCGGGTACGGCCTGCCGCTCACCCACTTCCGCATCGTCGGCTACTGGCACAAGGACCTCGAGCACGCGCTGCGCGTGTGGAACGAGGCCTCCGAGCAGACCAAGGCCGAGTACATGTCCCTGTGGCGGGACGACCGCAGCGACGAGGAGAACTGGGTCGAGCTCGAGCCCTTCCTCCAGAAGATGGGCGCCTGAAGCCTCGGCCCTCAGCCAGCGACGTCGAGGTCGGCCAGCGCGCGCCTGCCCGCGTCCCGGTACGGCTGCTCCTCGAGCGACGCGAGCGTGACCGCGTAGGCGAGCGCCTCGGCGCGCATCCGCAGCAGCGCCGCCTCGTCGAGCGGCGTGACGGCATCGTCGTAGCCCTTGAGCAGGTCCCGCACGCGCGCGCTGCCCACGAGGCACCACGCCTGCCCGAGGTCCGTCGCGGGGTCCGCGACGCCCAGGTCGCCCCAGTCGAGGATGCCGGCCAGGCGCCCGCGTCGGGTCAGCACGTTCGCGCCGTGCAGGTCGAGGTGCGCCCACGTCTCGAGCGGGCGCCGCTGGACCGCTCCCGCGTGGAAGTGCTCGCGCGCGAGGTCCGCGTCGAGCGCGACCCCCGTCTCGAGCAGCCGCTCGACGCGGTCGTCGAAGCGCTCGGCCCGTTCGGCGAGCGGGGACGACCGGAACGGGTTGCGGGGCGCCTCGGGCGGGGCCGGGGCGTGGAGCCGCGCGAGGGCGCGGCCGAGGTCCGCGGCGCCCCGGCCGCTGAGCGGTTCGTCGTAGGCGGGCACGCCGGGCAGCCACGGCACCACGGCCCAGGCCCACGGCACCTCGTCGGACGGGCCGCCGATGCGCTCGGGCACGGGCGCCGCGAAGTCCCACGCGGGCGCGAGGCGGGGCAGCCACACGTGCTCGCGCTCGATCAGCTGCGCGGCGTGCGCGCGGCGCGGGATGCGCACCGCGAGCGCGTCGCCGAGCCGGATCGTGACGTTGTCCCAGCCCTCGTACGCGTCCCCCAGGGGCAGCGACGCGAGGTCGGGGTGATCGCGCTCGAGCAGCGAGCGGACCGCGGACTGCGTGACGGCGATGTCGGCGGCGGGACCCGACCACCCCGTTGTGCTCATGCGACGAGGCTACGGGCGACCCCTTCCGGCCGCTACCCGATCAGGCGAAGAGCGTCTCGCCGACGAAGCCGCCCTCCTCGCAGCCCGGAGGGATCGCGAAGACCGCGGAGCCGATGGGCGTCGTCCACGTGTTGAGCAGGTCCGCCTGCGCGAGGCGGCGCTGCATCGGGACGTACTGCGCGTCGACGTCGCGCTGCCACGAGCCGAACAGGAGCCCCACGTTGGACACGGCGGGCCGGCCCTGGGTGTCGACCGCCCCGGCCTCGACCGGGTCGTCGTAGTTGTAGCCGATGCGCACGATGCCCCGGGCGGGGTCGCTCACGTGGGCGCGGGCCGAGTGGGCGGCCGGGTTGACGACCGTGAACCCGCTCGCGTCGGTCGCCTCGAGGTCGATCGGGTCGTGCTCGGAGCCGCCGGTGAGCGGCGCGCCGTCGGACAGGCGTCGACCCACGGAGGCCTCGCGCCCCTCGACGCCCACCTCGTCCCAGCCCTCGAGGTCCATCGCGATGCGCCGGAGCACGAGCGACGTGCCCCCGCGCAGCCACGCGGGAGCCTCGTCCCCGGCCCACACCGCGGCGCCGAAGGCGTCGTCGGCGGGCTTGGGCGTGGTCGAGCCGTCGACCTGGCCGAACAGGTTGCGCATCGTGGTGCCCTGCGCGTCGGAGCCGTACGCCCGCCGGAAGCCGCTCTGGCGCCAGCGCAGCGACGCGAAGGACCGCGAGTCGCGCACGATCATGCGCGCGAGGTGCGCGATCGCGGTCGGGTCGTCGCCGTGCAGCAGGACCATCGCGTCGCCGTCGGACCAGCGCTCCTCGAGCGCGTCGATCTCCTCGAAGGCGGGCAGCGGGCCGAGCCACGCGGGGACCTCCGCGCCGGCGCGCGCCACGGCCTCGCGGCCGAGGCCGAACGTCGCGGTGAGCCCCGCCGGGCGCGCGGCGAGCTCGGGCTCGAGGTCCGCGAGGGCGCCGCGGCCCTGCGTGAGGCGGGCCGCATCGTCCGTGAGGAGCCGCAGCCACGCGGCGAGACGGTCCCGGTCGGTCCCGGGCAGCAGGTCGAAGGCGAGGTACGTGGCGTGCGCGCCGGGCGTCGACGTGACGCCCGCCTGGTGGGCGCCGTGGAACGGCACCATGCGCTCGCCGTTGATGCCGGCGGTATCGGCGGATGGGCCGGCGTCCGAGCCGGGGAGCAGGCCCGCGCGCTCGGCCCCGAGCGTGGCGGCCGCGGCGGCGCCGACGGCGGCCCCTCCGAAGAGGAGCTGCCGCCGGCTGGGACCGTGTCGAGCGGAGTCGCGCATGATCAGTGCGAGGACTCCGCGTCCATCGACTCGCCGTCGTAGTCCTCGTTGGCGCCGTCGAAGTCCTTCGCGGTCGCGGTGAAGCCGACGGTCGAGCCGTCCTCGAGCTCGAGCGTGAAGGCCACCTCGTCGCCCGCGACGATCGGCTCCTCCACGCCCATGAGCATGAGGTGGTAGCCGCCGGGCTGGAGCGTGAGGGTCTCGCCGGCGGGGACGGTGAAGCCGCCGTCCTTCTCCTGCATGTCGCCGTCGACGACCTCGTGGAGCTCGATCATCGGGGCGGCGTCGGAGGAGGCGGCGACGACGGTGAGGTCGGCGTCGGTGGTGTTGGTGAGGGTGGCGAAGGCCGCGGTCATGCCGGACTCGACGGTCTTGACCCAGGGGTCCTCGACCGTGAGCGAGGCCTCCGAGGAGGCGGTGTCGGACGCGCAGCCCGCGAGGGCGGCGGCGGAGGCCAGCGCGACGGCGGCGGTGGCGAGGAAGCGGGGACGGGTGGACATGACTCTCCTGTGATGGGTGCGCGCGCGTGCGAGGGCGTGCCGGCGCGCGGCTTGCCTGAAAGGGGGTGCGCGGGATCCGCGCGGGTGGGCTGCTCAGGCGGTCACGGGAGGGGCGCGGCTCGCACGGGAGACGAGCGCGTGGGGGACGATGCGGCGCGGCGCGCGCGGCGTCGGGACGATGCGGGCGGCGGGGGCGAGCGCGGGCACGGGGCCGATCGCCAGGCCTGCGAGCAGCGCGCGCGACACGAGCGCGGCGAGGGCGGCGAGCGCGCGGAGCGCCGCGCCGGCGCGGCGGATGCCGACGTAGGTGAGCGCGCCGGCGAGCGCGTGCGCGAGCGGCATCGACGCGGCGTGCGCGTGGACCGCGGAGCCGGCGACGGCGTCCGCGATGGCCGACGGGTCATGGGCCGCGTGCCCCTCGAGCGCGACCGGTGCGGCGGCGCCCACGGAGAACGACGTGTGGAGCGCGAGCTGGCTGGCGGCGACGATCGCGGCGAGGCGCCAGCGACCGAGCGGACGGCCCGCGAGCTGCGCGGCGACGGCGAACGAGGCGCCGAGCGGCGCCGCGACGGCGAGCAGCGTGGGCGTGTGGCCGCCCGCGAGGACGTGGAGGGCCAGCGCGGAGAACGTGGACAGCGCGGCGGCGCCGGCCGCGCGGCCCAGCCTCGACACGCTCTCGCTCACGCGGGCGATTCTCCCACGATCGGGACCGAGGTCCCAGCCCGGGTGGGGGATGATGGTGCGTCATGAGCGAGGAGACGCCGCAGGCCGCGAAGGAGCGCCCCGACCACCAGCGCTGGAACTACAACATCCACTACATGTCGCCGCTGCTCGGGAGCATCCCCGACGACGCGCGCACCGCGCTCGACGTGGGCTGCGGCGAGGGGCACCTCGCGCGCCGGCTCGCGGCGCGCGGGCTCGAGGTGACGGGCATCGACGTCGACCCGGCCGCGATCGCCCGCGCGCGGGCGCAGGGCCACACGGTCGAGCTGCTGACGTCGACGGAGGAGGAGCCCGCGGAGTCGCCGTCGATCACATACCGGGCGGGCGACGCGCTGGCCTCGCCGCTCGACACCTACGACGTCGTCACCGCGTCGGCGGTGCTCCACCACCTCGACCTCGACGAGGGCCTGACCCGCCTGCGCGACCTGGTTGCGCCCGGCGGCCGGCTGCTGGTCGTGGGCATGGCGAACGCGAACTGGCCGCAGGACCTGCCGCGCGACGTGTGGGCGACGTTCGTCGACAAGTTCCACCGGCTGTTCCGCGGCTACTGGGACCACGGCTGCGACTGCCGGTGGCCGGCCACGCACTCGTTCCGCGACGTGCGCGAGGCGGCGGAGCGCATCCTGCCCGGCTCCGAGTACCGCCGCGAGCTGCTGTGGCGCTACACGCTCACCTGGGACAAGCCCGCGTCCTGAGCCCGCGCGATGCCCGTCGCGATGCGGCGCACCGCCTCCTCGAGGATCTCCGGAGAGGTGGCGATGTTGAGCCGCGCGTGGCCCGCTCCGCCGGTGCCGAAGTACGGGCCGTTGTTGAGCGCGACGCGGCCGTGGTCGATGAGCGCGTACGCGGGCTCGTCGCCCAGCATGTCGCCGAAGTCGAGCCACGTGAGGTACGTGCCCTCGGGCACCGTGTAGCCGACGCCGGGCAGGTGCTCCGCGACGAGGTCGCGCACGAGCATGCGGTTGCGGTCGAGCCCCGCGAGCATCGCCTCGAGCCACTCCCCGCCGTGCGTGTACGCCGCCGTCTGGGCGATCACGCCGAGCTGCGTGGGGCCGTGGTGCTTGCCCGACCGGTACGCGTCGAGCCCGGCCGCATCGGGCCCGCCCACGAGCACCGCGGCCGGGATGGCGGCCAGGTTCCACGCCTTCGACGCCGCGTGCAGCGCGAGCCCCGCCGGGTCGACCTCGAGGTAGGGCACGAACTCGGCGCCGGGGAAGACGATCGGCGCGTGGATCTCGTCGGAGACCACCGGCACGCCGTAGCGGTGCGACAGCTCCGCGAGGGCGGTGAGCTCCTCGCGCGTGTGCACCGTGCCGCCCGGGTTGTGCGGGCTGCACAGCAGGTACGCGGCGCGACGCCCGCCCGAGGTGGCCTCCGCCATCGCGCGCTCGATCGCGTCGAGGTCGAGGCGCAGGTCCGCGCCGAGCGGCGCCTCGCGGATCTCCCGCTTCGCCTGGCGCAGGTAGAGGAAGAACGGCGGGTAGACCGGCGGGTTGACGATGATCTCGCCGCCCGCGTCGGTGAGCTCGACGAGCGCGTCGACGTAGCCCTGGATGACGCTCGCGACGGGCGACACGCGCGCCTCGTCGACGTCCCAGCCCCACGACCGCCGCGCAAAGTCGGCGAAGGCGGCGACGTAGGGGGTCGAGCCGGCGTAGCCCATGTCCCCCTCGCGCACGGCCTCCTCGAGGGCCTCGCGGATGGGGTCGGCGAGGTCGACGTCCATCTCCGCCACCCACAGCGGGAGCACGTCGGGCTCGTAGTGGCGCCACTTCGCCGAGGTGCGGCGCCGCAGGCGCTCGAGCGGGACGGAGAACGGGTCCGCGATCATGAGCCCGACACTAGCCGAGCCGCGGGTCACGACATAGATCGCAGCAGCGCCTCGAGGCGCTCGGCCGACTCGCGCATGCGGGCGACGCCGCCGAGGTTGAGGTAGCCGGTGCGGTGGTAGTCGTCCGGGAACATGTGGCTGATGACGAGCATCGTCCCCGCGGGCGTCTCGCCCATGTCGACGCGCATCCACGTGAGCACGTCGGGGAACAGCTCCGACACGAACGTGTAGGTGAGCTGCGACTGCGGCTCGACCTTGTCGTAGCGGCCGTAGAAGCTGAAGGTGTTGCCCTCGGGGTCCGACTGGACCACCCGCCACGCGCCCCCCGGCTCGACGTCCATGTCCACGCTGCGGTTGACGTAGCCGTGCGGCGCCCACCACTGCTGCACGTACAGCGGCTCGGTCACCGCGGTCCACACGCGGGGCAGGGGGAAGGCCAGCCGCGCGGTCGAGACCAGCACGGGAGGCTCGGCGGGCGCCTCGAACGAGATGTCCATCACGCTCCCCGGGTCCGTCGGGCGCGCGGCCCGTCCTGACCCCAGCCTGATAGCAGGAGTGTCGGGCGTCAACCGGAGCCCCGCATCGTCCGCGGGGCGGGGGCGTCTCAGGAGCCGGGTCGGAGCACCTGCTTGCCGACGCGCAACCCCTTGGCGGCCTTCGAGTCGGGGCCGTTGCGCTCCTCGACCTTGTCCGCGATCGCTCCCAGCGCCCATGCGGCCACCGGGATCGCGATCGCCATGAACATCCAGCGTCCGATCCTGCGTCTCATCCATGCACCTCCGGTGGCGACAACGCGCGCACCCCGCCGGTCCTTCCCGGCGGGGTGCGCGACGTCGGTCAGAAGGCGGGAGTCAGCGGGTCGGGTCGATGAGGCCCGTGTGCGGCGCGGCCTCGGCGGCCGCCTTCTCGGCCTCGATCCGCTTCGACGCTCGCAGGCTGGTGACCGTGGTGACGGCCAGAACGCCCACGATGACGACGAGCGACAGCGTGGTGGGCACGGTGGGCACGCCCGGCCACACGCCGTGCGCCCAGTGCAGGACGAGCTTGACGCCGATGAAGCCGAGGATGACGGAGAGCCCGTAGCCGAGGTGGACCAGCTTCGACAGCGCGCCCTCGAGCACGAAGTACAACGCGCGCAGGCCGAGCAGCGCGAACGCGTTGGTCGCGAACACCAGGTACGGGTCCGCGGTGATGCCGTAGACGGCCGGCACGGAGTCGACCGCGAACACGATGTCGGTGAAGATGATCGCCGCCATCACGAGCGCGAGCGGCGTGAGCGCGTGGCGGCCGTTGCGGATGACGGTCGCCTTGGTGCCCTCGTACTCGCCGGTGACGGGGAAGACCTTGGACAGCACCTTGACGATGCGCATCTGCTCGGGGTCGATCTCCTCCTCGGCCTCGCTGCGGGCGTCGCGGAACACCTTGATCGCGGTGGCGAGCAGGATCGCGCCGAAGAGCAGGAACGTCCAGTCGAAGGTCGCGATGAGGCCCGCGCCGAGCGCGATGAAGATGCCGCGCAGCACGATCGCGCCGGCGACGCCGATGAGCAGCACGCGCTGCTGGAGGATCCGCGGCACGGCGAACGCGCTGAGGATGAGGATGAAGACGAAGAGGTTGTCGACCGACAGCGACTTCTCGACGATGTAGCCGGTGTAGTACTTCACGCCGATGTCGTGGCCGTGGGTCGCCCACACCCAGCCGCCGAACGCGAGCGGCAGCGCGATGTAGAACGCGGTCCACGCGAGCGCCTCCTTGAAGGAGACCTCGTGCGGCTTGCGCGTGATGACGAAGTCGAAGACGAGCAGGCCGATCACGGCCAGGATGGTGCCGAGCCACAGCGCCGGGGTGGCGATGGTGGTGAGCTCGGTGGAGGCGGAGGCCTCGAGGACGAGCGGGGACATGGGGCTCCTCAGGTACGGCGAAGTCCTGAGGTCTCCTTCGCCGCTGGTGCGGCGCCCGCCCGGGAGGATCCACGGAGATCTCGTACTGACCGGAACGGGGCTTGGGAAGTACTCCCCTCGGGGGTCAAGAGTAGACGATGCGCGCTCCGCCCGCGCCGCTCACCCTCGCCCTCCCGCGCCCCGGGAGGTGCTGAGCGCCCGGAATCGCCGATCCTGGGCACTCAGCACCTCCCGGGGGCGCCGAAGACGGTCAGAGCAGCGCGCGGAAGGCCTCCGCCGCACGCTCGGGGGCGCCCTCGCCGAGCGCGAGGAACAGGCTGGGCTCGGTGAGCTCGAGCTCGAGCACCACGGGGCCGTCCGCGGTCGGCAGCAGGTCGACGCGCACGTAGGCGAGGTCGGGGTGCCCCATCCCCGGCAGCGCCGCGACGATGCGGTCGGCGAGGTCGCGCTCGGCCTCGCTCGGGGCGGTGCCCGCGACCTTCTCGTCGGCGTAGAGGCCCGTCTCCCACGACATGTCGCGGGACAGGATCGCGGCCTTGCGGGCGGCGTGGGAGAAGCGTCCGCCCAGGTAGACCAGCGCCGTCTCGCCCGCGGTGTCCACCTCGGTGAGGTAGGGCTGGAGCATCGCGACCTTGCCCTGCGCGTGCAGCGCCGCGAGGTGCGCCCGCGCGCCCTCCTCGTCGCCGTGGAACAGGCGGGCGCCGTTCGAGCCGGCGCCCACCGACGGCTTCACCACGAGGTGGCCGTCCAGGGCGACCACCGCATCGTCCGCCGCACCGTCCGCGGCCTCGCCCGGCGCGACGAACGTGGTCGGAACCGTGGGGAAGCCCGCGGCGGCGAGGTCCCCGAGGTAGCGCTTGTCGGTGTTCCACACCACGGTGTCGACGGGGTTGAGGAGGCGTGTGACGGACGATGCGGCGCGCGCCCACGCGAGGAACTCGTCGAGCCGGTCGTGGTAGTTCCAGGTGCTTCGCAGGATCGCGACCTCGTAGGCGCTCCAGTCGACCTGCGGGTCGTCCCAGGCCACGAGGGCCGCCTCCGGCAGGTGCGGCAGCAGCAGGTCCTCGTCCGCGTCGGGGACGGGGAGCTCGCGGGTGGTGACGATGGCGATCCGGGCGGTCATCCCGACAACCTAGCGCCCGGCGTGGACGGCCCCCGCGCATCGTCCGACGCCGCTACCCTCACGGACAGGAGGTGTCCATGTCGCGCTGGGGTCAGGTGCTCGGGGCGACCGCGGGCGTCCTGGTGGGGGCCGGCCTGCTCTACGGGACCTACCTCACCGTGACCCCCGTCCTGTTCCCCGAGGGCGCCGCGGCCGCACCCGCCGCCTCGCCGAGCGCATCGTCCAGCCCGTCGGCGACCGTCGTCGCGGCCGACGGCTGCGACTGGGAGTCGCTCAAGGGCAAGGAGCGGCCGGCCGTCCTCAAGGACGAGCCCGACGGGCTGCCGAAGGCGCGCCGGATGACCGACGAGACGTGGGAGTGCGTCGACGAGTCGTGGGCCGTCGAGGTGCACAGCGCGGGCGGCGACACGTGGCGCCCGGGCGGCACCGCGCAGGCGCTGTACCTCGCGGCCCCGGACGGCGACCTTCTCAAGCTCTTCGACCTCCGCACGGACGTCGCGGTCGTCGTGCTCGAGTCCGACATCGACGCGCGCCTCGCGTGGACCGCGCGCACGACCGACTCCGACGCCTCCCAGGTGGTCCAGGTCGAGCTCGACTCGGGGCTCGTGGTCGACGCGTGGGGCGGCGACGGCGTGCCGAGCCTGCAGCGCAACAAGAAGGGCGTCATCCGGTCCGTCGAGCCGCTCGGGCCGCACGAGGGCGGCGGCACGCTGTGGGCCGGGTACTCCTCGGCCGGCACGCTCCAGTCGCTGTTCGTGCGCGACGGCGGCGCGGACTTCCGGACCTTCGCGGCGCAGAAGGCGCTCGACAACCTGGTCGACGACGGCGCCGTCAACGGCAAGGGGGGCTCGGGGCTCGAGGCGTGGACCAGCAAGGCGGCGACGACCGCGGTCTTCCTCGCGCAGCGGCTCGACGACTCGGGCAAGGCCGCGGGCTCGACCGGCGCCGGCACGTGGGTGGTGGTCGACCTCGTCACCGACCAGTGGCGCCTCGCGGCCGCGAGCCTGCCTGCCCAGCTGTGCACCCCCGCGCCGGGCACCTACGCGCCGGGGACCTACAACAACCCGGGCGAGCTGCAGGCCGTGTGCACGAAGGGCGGCAAGGAGCGCGTCTACCGGCTCACCGTCGGCGGCGACCCCGTGGAGGTCGACGCCGGCGGGCCGTAGCGCGACGCGGATCCTTATGCTGGCTGAATCCAGCGCCGCCTAGGCTGTTCCGGCCGTCCGGCGTGCGCGCCCCCCGTGCGTGCGCCGGGCGGTCCGCTGACGAAGGGAGACCGCGCGTGAGGGTGCTCGTCGTCGAGGACCATGCGGTCCTCGCGCGTGAGGTCGCGACGGGGCTGCGCCGGTCCGGGCTGGCCGTGGATGTGGCGCGCGACGGCGAGGAGGCCCTCGAGAAGGCGGCCGTCAACCCGTACGACGTGGTGGTCCTCGACCGCGACCTGCCGCGCGTCTCCGGCGACGAGGTGTGCCGGACGCTGTCCGCGGCGCCCGAGCCGCCGCGCATCCTCATGCTGACCGCGGCCGGGCGCCTCGAGGACATCGTCGAGGGCCTGGGCCTCGGGGCCGACGACTACCTCGCGAAGCCGTTCGCGATGGCCGAGCTCGCGGCGCGCGTCCGGACGCTCGGGCGCCGCGCCGGGGCCACGCCCCGGCCGCACGTGCGCATCGGCGGGCTCGAGATCCGTCCCGACGAGCACGCGGTGCAGCGCGACGGCCGCGCGATCACGCTGTCGCCCAAGGAGTTCGGCGTGCTCGAGGTGCTCGCCGCTCAGCCCGGACGCGTCGTGTCCGCCGAGACCCTCCTCGAGAAGGTGTGGGACGAGTACGCGGACCCGCTCACCAACTCCGTGCGCGTCACCATGGTGACGCTCCGCCGCAAGCTCGGGGAGCCGGCCCTCATCGAGACGATCAAGGGCGTGGGCTACGTGCTGCGCGGAGGGGACGACGCGTGAGGCTGACCATCCGCACCAAGCTCACGGCGCTGTTCGCGCTGCTGTTCGTCGTGCTCGCGGGCGTGCTCGTCACCACGGCGTACCTCTTCGTCGCCAGCGCGACCACGCCCGAGGCGCAGCAGGCCGACCGCCAGCGCCTCCTCGAGGAGGCACTGGCGGACCAGGGGGTCACGCTCCCCGACGCGCCGACACCGATGCCGAGCGGACGCCCGGACGATGCGGTGGGCCAGGCCCTCGCCGACATCGCCGCGCAGGTGCGGCAGAACGTCCTCGACGACCTGCTCCAGCGCTCGCTGCTCGCCTTCGCGCTGTCCGCGCTCGTCGCGGTGGCGCTCGCGTGGTGGCTCGCGGGCCGTGTGCTGCGCCCCGTCGACGAGATCTCGCAGGCCGCGAGCACGCTGTCCGAGCGCACGCTCGACCGCCGCCTGTCCGAGGAGGGACCCGACGACGAGTTCGGGCGGCTGCGCCGCGCCTTCAACGGCATGCTCGCGCGCCTCGAGTCGGCCTTCGACGCGCGGCAGCGCTTCGCGGCGGACGCCTCGCACGAGCTGCGCACCCCGCTCGCGGTGCTGCGCGCCTCGGCGGACAACGTGCTCACCTCGCCCCGGCCCTCGAGGCAGGCCCGCGAGCTCGCGGAGGAGGTGGAGCAGCAGGTGGGCCGTGCGGACTCGCTCATGACGAGCCTGCTCACGCTCGCCCGCGCCGACGACGTCATCCACACGCGTGAGCCGCTCGACCTGGCGGACGTCGCCGCCGAGGTGGTGTCGGCGGCCTCGCCCCGGGCCACCGCCGCGGGCGTCGAGATCGATCTCGACATCGCCGACGCGCCCGTGCTCGGCGACCCGGTGCTCGTCGAGCGCATGCTGGCGAACCTCGTCGACAATGCGCTCCGCTACAACCGTGCGTCCGAGGCCTGGGTGCGCTGCCGGGTGTGGTCGGAGGCGGGGCGCGCGCTCGTCGAGGTGTCCAACGCGGGTCCCGCGCTCGCGGCCGCCGACATCCCCGCGCTGTTCGAGCGGTTCTCGCGTGGCGATCAGCGCTCCGAGGTCGCGGGCCACGGCCTGGGGCTGCCGATCGTCGCGCGCGTTGCGCGGGTGCACGAGGGCGTCGTCGATGCGTGGCCGGGCGAGGAGGGCGGTCTCAGCGTGCGCGTCTCGCTGCCGGCGCGCCGGGACGAGCCGGTCGTCTAGGCCGGGTCCTCCACCGCATCGTCCCGCGGCGCACCCGCCCGGGCGGCCGCGAGCGCCGGGCGCGACCGCATCGCCGTCCCCGACGCGAGGTCGCTGAGCGAGCGGCGGTCGCGGCGGGCGAGCACCGACAGCAGCTCGCCGACGAGCAGCACCGGCAGGAGCGACGGGATGATCGCCCACGGCACCCACCGCACGGCCCAGCGCGTCGCCAGCCGGCCGCCGTGGGGGCGCCCCCCGTGGTCGACGTCGACCGGCGCGATGTTGAGCAGCAGCTGGCCGGGCGTGGTCGCGTCGCGCGCGAGCAGCGACGGGATGAGCACCACGGCGACGCCCGCGGCGAGGTTGATCGCGATCGAGATCACGGGATGGTCGATCCGCTCCTGCGCGGCGCTGAGCGACCCGCCGTCCGCGAGCGACACGACGATGACGACGGTCGCGGCGAACGACACCGTCGTGACCGCGAGCAGGTCGACGACGAGCGCGAAGGCCCGCCGCGGCGCGCTGGGCGGGGCCAGGTCGGGGACCGGGACGGGGTTCGCGAACGCGCGGCTCGCGACCGCGCGGGACAGCAGCGCGCCGAGCGCGCCGCCGAGCGTGTTGACGAGGACGTCGTCGACGTCGAGCATCCGGTACGGGCACGGGTAGAGGCCGAACACGCCGGTGCCCTGCGCGAGCTCGATGAGGATCGAGGTGCCCGCGGACGCCGCCACCACCGTCGCGAGCCGCCACCGGGTCACCTGGTGGAGGAAGAAGCCGAACGGCGCGAACAGGACGACGTTGAGGAAGACCTGGAGGAAGGCGAAGCCCGTGAGCGCGGACACGAGCCCGACCTCGCCGATGTCGCCCACGATCGGCAGGATCGAGCCGAGGGGGAGCAGCTGCCAGCCGGCCACGACGGAGCCGCCGTCGCACACGAGCTGGCCCGGCCGCGGGAGCGGGAACACGGTGAAGGCGGCGAGCGCGCTCGCGGAGGCGAGCAGCCCCAGCGCCGCGAGCAGCGGCCACCCGGCGAGCCGGCCGTAGCGGCGCACGACGACGCCCAGCGCGGGCAGCGCGGCGAGGGGCAGGAGGGCGACCGTGAGCACCGCGGTGACGAGGGTGTCGACGTGGAGGTCCGGACCCATGCTTCCACCCTAGGGCGGCGATGCGCCTGGTGGAGGGGAATATCCGGCGCCGGCGTCCCAGGGGGAGGGAGCGGAACGCCGGCGCACGGAAGGGGTGCGGCTCGGGCGGCCAAGTCCCCGGATGGACGCCCGAGCCACGATCTATCGGATGGCTGCTGTGCCATCGCGAAAACCTTGTGTCTACGACGGTATCCGGCCGCCGCGCACCGGGGAGGGGACCTAGGTCCCGTCGTTTCCGGCACGCGGTAACGGATCACATGTGGGGCGGCGTCGGAGGCTGCTCGACGGGCTCCTCGCGCTCCGACGGCGGGGGTGCGTCGGGCAGGTGCGCGGCGTCTCCGCGCTCGGTGCTGCGGCGCAGGACGCCCGCGCTCGCGAGCACGAGGACGAGCGCCAGGCCCGCCCCCGCGGCGCCCATCCCGAGCCCGGCGCGCGCGCCGCTGGTCTCGATGAGCCCGCCCGCGAGCCACGCGCCGAAGGCGACGCCGACGCCCATGCCGATGCGCAACCACGCCATGCCCTCGGTGATCTGGTCGCGGCGCACGACGCGCTGCACCACCGTGTCGGCGTTGGTGAGCGTCGGCGCGATCGTGAGGCCGGCCAGCAGGCCGAGACCCGCGAGCCACCAGACGTTCGGCGCGAACGCGAGCGCGCCGAAGCCGACCGTCATGAGCAGCGCCGTGAGCACCGTGCGCTGCCACAGGGGGGCACGCCAGTGGCGCGAGCCGTAGAAGAGGCCGCCCAGCAGCGAGCCCGCGGACACGATCGCGATGACGACGCCCGACAGGGTCTGGCGGCCAGCCTCGTCCGCGAACGCCACCACCGAGATGTCGAAGGCGCCGAACATCGCGCCGATGCCGATCGTCACCAGCGAGACCGCGATGACCGCGGCCGGCAGCCGCAGGCCGAGCGAGCCCGCCGAGCCGCCCGCGCGCGGCTCCGGCTCGGTGCCGGTCTGCGCGAGCAGGATCGTCATCCCCACGACGAGCCCGGCGAGGCACACGACGACGCCCAGTGGCGGCCACACGAGCGTCGCGAGGATGGTCGCGAGCGCGGGGCCGGAGACGAAGAGCACCTCGTCGAGCGCGCCCTCGAGGGAGAAGGCGGTGTGGATGTCGCGGTCGGACTCGAGCAGGTGGGACCAGCGCGCGCGGGTGAGCGAGCCGAGCGGTCCCTGGATCGATGCGATCGCGACGGCGATCCACAGCAGCCACTCCGGGCCGTGGGACATCGCCGTGACGATCGCGAGCACCGCGCCGAGGACGAAGACCGCCGTGAGCGGGATCATGGCGCGGCGCTGGCCGATGCGGTCGACGAGCCGCGCGGTGGGGACGGTCTGCGCGGCCCACACGAGCGTGCCGACGGCGGCGACGCGGCCGGCCATGGCGTAGCTGTCGTACTGGAGCTGCACCATGAGGATCACCGAGATGTTGAACATCGAGATCGGCAGGCGGGCCAGCAGGCCGGCGGCGGCGAAGGCCTTCGCCCCGGGGTGCGCGAGGATCGCGCGGTAGTTGTCGAGCACCAGGAAATGCTCCCATCCCGGGCCCTGGAGCACGATTCGGGCACAACCCTCGCAAGATGTGACAGATGGGGTTAACGTGACGAAAGGTGCGCTCGCGCCCGTGGGTGCGGCGACGACATCGCTCGAGGAGGTCACGTGCCCACACGGCGACGGGGATTGTCTGCTCTTCTCGTGCTCCTGCTCGCGAGCCTCGGGATCGTCGCGGGCGCCACCGTCGCCTCCGCCGAGCCGGCCGCGCAGCTGTCGATCACCAAGACCGCCAGCGAGACCGAGGTGGTCCCGGGCCAGACGTTCGACTTCAACATCAACATCCAGTGCACGACGTTCGCGCAGGGCTGCACCAACGCGCAGGTGATCGACCAGATCCCCGACGGGCTCACCCCCATCAACGTCTCCGTCACCACGAACTCCGGATTCACGTCGTCGATCGACGGCCAGACCGTCAACGTGACGTTCACGGACCCGATCACGGACCCGGCGGACTCGCAGGGCATGGCCGCGGGCAACACCGCGGAGATCATCATCACCGTCGTGGTGGACGATCTGCCGTACTCCGCCGACGGCGTGCCGCTCACCAACGAGGCGCTCTTCACGGCGACGAACCCGGACACCGACGACGTCACCGATACCGCCACCGTCACGCCGAACGTGCCCCTGGACCTCACGACCGACATCACCAAGGCGTTCGACGATCCGACCTCGGCGCTGGCCGAGCCGGGGGCGGACGCGAGCTTCTCGCTCACCGCCACCAACACCTCCGACGAGGGCGTCACCGAGCTGGTGGTCCAGGACCCGGAGGACCCCGCGGCGGCGGGCGGCACGTTCGACTACTTCACGCTGACCTCGCTCGACTACGGGCCGCCGTACCCGGCCGACGCCGACCAGGCGCAGCTCGAGCTCTACATCGACGGCGCCTGGGTGCCCGTCACCGACATCCCCGCGGACACGAGCAACGTCGGCGGCTTCCGCGTCACCTACTCGAGCTCGACGGGCGGCCTCATCCAGCCGGGCTCCTCCGCGACCATCACCGCGGGTCTCGAGCAGCGCGACAACGGCGCCGTCGACACCGCGATCCCCGTGACGAACACCGCGACGAGCGAGGTCTCGCGGGACGATGCGACGGCGTCCGCGAACGCCGACGACACCTACACGCTGCTGCCCAACGTGCCGTCCGTCGAGGCCGGCAAGACGGTCACCCCCGACAGCGCGCCCCACGGCAGCGAGTTCAACGCCGAGCTCACCGGGACGAACACGTGGACCGAGGACCTCGCGCACCTCAGCCTCACCGAGCCGGCGGACGGCACGCCGGGCTTCGACGACTCGATGTCGTTCGAGGGCTTCCCCTCGGCGCCCGTGTGGCCCGCCGGGGCGACGTCCGCGACCATCACCTATGAGTGCGTGGGCGGCGGCACCGACGGCCCGACGTCCTTCGCGGACGGCGCCGTGCCGCCGGACCCCGCCGCCGGATGCGAGGTCGAGCGGTTCACGATCGACTTCGAGGGCACCATCCCGCCCGACGCCACCGCGACCGTCGACGTCACGCTCGGCACCGACCCCGACGACCCGAACGAGCTCACCCAGCACGACGACACCGTGGGGGTCGAGGGCACCTCCCCGTCGGACGTGTCGGGGACCGACGAGGCCGATGACGACTTCTCGACCTTCCTCGCGCTGCTCGACGCCACGCAGGGCAAGAACCTCATCCCCGGCGCCATCTTCGGCAACGCGGGAGAGTGGATCGTCGCGACCCTGCCGGGCGGCACCACCACCGCGCCCACGGAGGTGCCGTTCCCCGACGACGCGACCACGGTCGGCGCCGACCAGATCGTGGTCCAGGACCCGCCGGCGACGAGCGCGACGGACGACACCCCGGTGCTGCCGAGCGAGTTCTGGGACGCCTTCGACCCCACCGAGATCGCGTCGGTCGCGGTGCTCGCGAACAGCACGCTCACCGTCAACTACTGGGACGGCGACTCGTGGGAGACCCTCGCGGGCCCGATCACGGGCCCGACGACGTGGTCCTACTCCGGGCCGTGGCCGGACGACATCGGCGGCCTCCAGTTCGTCTACGACTCGACCTCGGAGACGGGCTTCCCGCCCGGCACCACGGTGCAGCCCAACATCGTCTTCGAGCTCGCCGAGGACTACATCGGGGACGAGCCCCTCGTCATCGAGAACTGCGCCACCGCGGGCGCCGACTCCGAGCTGACCGACCCGGCCCTGTCCGACGAGGGCTGCGACGAGGTCGAGATCCTGCCGATCGACCCGGACTCCGGCGGCAACGGCAACGGCGGCACCGGGGAGTACGTCGAGAAGGACATCATCCAGCAGGTGGTCGCGGCGCGCACCGGCGACATCATCCAGGCCGAGCTCCTGTGGGGCACCGGCGGCGTCTCGGGCGTCGACTCGATGACCATCTCGGACATCCCCGACCCGGCGGGCACGCCGATCGCGGAGTCCTTCTACGAGGCCTTCGACCTCGTCTCGATCGACCCGATCACCACCGCCACGGACCCCCTCATCCAGTGGGACCAGGTCCAGGCGGTCGAGCTCTACCGCGAGGGACAGGGCTGGGTCGACGCCACCAACGACCCGTGCCCCGACGCGTGCGACGGCACCTTCCCGGGGTACACCCTGACCGCCGCGGAGCAGGCCGACACGATCGGCGTGCGGCTCGTGTTCGTCGAGGGATCGGCACGTCTCACCACCACCGACCCGACGGCGCCCCCGGCCGGTTCCGGTGTCGCGCGCACCTTCGACGAGTCTCGTCCCATCACCCTCAACTTCCAGATCCGCGACGACCGCCGCTCGGACGGCACCCCGGTCACCGGCCACGACTCCTACAACGAGGGCGACCCGGCCGACGGCGAGGCGCTCATCCGGGATGACGCGGGCGCCACCGCGGTGATCGACGACGAGACCTACACGGACGAGGACTCGGACGTCATCGCGATCGTCGACGTGCCGCTCAACGTGGGCCTCGACAAGCAGTGGACCGGCGGACCGCTCGGCGACCCGCCAGCGGGCACGGCGCCCGAGGACTACCCGTCGGGCCGCGTCACCCTGACGGCGGACAACCTCACGCAGGCCCGCATCGACCACCTCGTACTGGAGGACCCCAGCTCCGCGGGCACCAGCCCGTTCGACTTCTTCAACCTCACCGGCTTCGTGAGCATGGAGGTGCCCGACGGCACCGAGTCGTGGACCATGACGCTCGACGTCGACAGCAACGGCGACGGAGTCGCGGACACCACGACGGTGATCTCGTCGACGCCGGGCGACCCGGACGACGTCACGCCGCTCACGGACCTCGCGCGGGCGGACCTGCTCGACGTCGTGGGGCTGTCGATCGACTACGAGGGCCGCATCGAGCCCGACGCGCAGGCGGTGCTCGTGTTCGACCTGCAGCTGCGCGCAACCAACCGCACCACAGGCGAGGACATCGTCGCGCCGATCGAGCCCGACGTCCTCACCATCCCCAACGGCGCGACCGCGACGGTGGACGATGCGGGCCGCGACCCCGAGGTCCAGCCCGACCCGCCCACGGTGGACGACACCGCGACCATCGACATCACCGGACTCGACCTGGGCCTCACGGTCGAGAAGCAGTTCGGCCCGCTGGACGGCAGCGACTGGACCCAGGACGGCTTCTCGCAGACCGAACCCGACCAGAGCCCGTTCGGGATGCTGCTGACGGCGCACCCCACCGGTTCCGCCCGCATCGGCATGCTGCAGATCCGGGACACGGACGAGACCTTCTGGAACGCGTACGAGTTCGTCGGCTTCGGCGACTTCTCCTTCGACGATCCGATCGACCAGGTGCAGATCGACGTGCTCACCGGGGGCACGTTCACCGAGGTGGACGGCGACGTCGTGGTGACCGGGGCCGACTGGGTGGAAGGCGAGCCCGGCCCCCTCCCTGCGCTCCCCACGGGGGTCGACCCGGAGGACGTCCAGGGCATCCGCGTCATCTACACGCGCGAGGACGGCACCCAGTGGGAGAACTCGGAGGCGCCGAACCAGCAGATCCCCATCGTCGTGCAGCGGCGCGACGAGCTGCTCACCGGCGGCGAGGTGCCCACCGACATGGAGGGCAACGACCCGGCACCCGGCGAGACCGAGCCGGGCCGCTCGACCAACACGATCGACGGCATCGTGAGCTCGTACCTCGAGGACACGAGCGGCAACCCGCTCATCACCGTCCAGTCCGAGGACGACACCGCTTCCGTGCTGTACGAGCATGCGACCACCGCCGTGTCCGTGGAGAAGGACCCGACGGGCACGATCCCGCCCGGCAGCACCACCGACTTCGTCCTCACGATCACCAACACGGGCGACTGGCCGATCATCGATCCCGTCATCACGGACCGCCTCCCCACGGACGAGGACGGCCCGATGCTCGAGTTCGCGCTCGGCGACGACGACCCGTACTCCTACGGTCTGACCGGCGCGGCCCCCGACCCGGCGACCGGGCTGCCGATGCCGACGGACCCCGCCGACGTCACCGCGACGGTGTCCGGCGACGGCTCCGAGATCGCGTTCACGTTCCCGCCGGGCACGGTCCTCGAGGTGGGACAGACCTACACGATCACCATCACGCTGTTCCCGCGGCCCGGCGTCGCCGCCGAGGTGCCGATGACGAACAGCTTCGGCATCGTCGGCGAGCGTCCCTTCGACGAGTGCGACGGCACGTTCGATGAGGAGACGGGCGAGTGCCAGGCCGACACCACGGTCGAGCTCGGCATCGCCGGGGCGCTGCGGTCCGGCAAGCTGGTCAAGGCGGACGACGACTTCCTCGGCGTCGAGCCGGCCGACTGCGAGCCGTACCTGGAGGACTTCTACGGTCCGAACTGCACGCCCATCACCGCGCCCGGGGACACCGAGACCTGGCGGATGCTGCTCCAGAACACGGGCACCGTGCCGCTCGACCGCGTGGTCGCGATCGACCTCCTGCCGACGGTCGGCGACACCGGCGCGATCAACACCACGGACCGCGGCTCGCAGTGGGACCCCATCCTCGTCGACGCGCTCGTGGCCTACGCGGGCCCCGCCGCCACGGTCGAGGTGTACGGCACCACCGACGACCCGATCTGCACGGACGACCTCACCCCGAACACGCCGTGCCCCGACGGCGACTGGGTGCCGATCGACGACATCGCGGACCTCGAGACGGTCACCGCGCTGCAGTACGACATCGTCTTCGAGGAGCCGCTCCAGCCGGGCGAGTACATCACCCTCGACATGCAGACGCAGACCCCCGCGCTGTCCGACACCCCGGGCGCCGACACCGTCGCGTACAACTCGGTCGCGACCGGCGGAGTCACCTCCGCGGGCGGCGAGCTGCTGCCGACCGAGGGCAACCGGGTGGGCGTCGCGCTCGCGACCGGGCCCATCGAGCTGCTCAAGGAGGTCACCGGCGACGGCGCCGAGTTCGCTCCCGACGAGGTGACCGTGAACGTGGTCTGCACCTCCCTCGACGAGACGGTCTACGACGAGACCCTCACCCTGCCCGTGGGCGAGGTCGTCACCATCGAGGACCTGCCGTACGGCGCCGAGTGCACGATGACCGAGACCGGCGCGGGCGAGACGTCCTCCGAGGTGACCACCGGCATCGTCGGACGCGAGGACGACGAGCCGCTCGGCCGGGTGACGCTCGTCAACACGTACGACCTGGCCGGGCTCGAGGTCACCAAGGCCGTCGAGTCCGACGCGGTCGACGCCGACGGCAACCCCCTCGAGTACGGGCCGTTCGACATCGAGGTGCGCTGCACCTTCCTCGGCGAGGAGGTGTGGGGAACCGGCTACGACGCGGACAACCCCATGGACGCGACCCTGAGCGACGGCGAGACCTTCGCCGTCGACGGGCTGCCCGCCGGCGCCGAGTGCACCGTGACGGAGACGGGCACGTCGGGCGCCGCGACGGTCACCGTCACCACGACCGCCGGCGACGACGACCCGGTCGAGAACGACGGCGACAGCGGCACGCTCATGCTCGTGCCCGAGGCCGACGGGGACAACACCGCGCTCGTCACCAACGCGTACGACGTGGGCGACCTCACCATCGACAAGGTCGTGACCGGCGGCGGGGAGACCATCATCGAGGAGACGTTCGTGTTCTCGGTCGTGTGCACGCTCGACCAGGCGGGCGGGGAGCTCGTCACGTGGGAGGGCGAGGTCGAGATCGCCTTCCCGGATGCCACCTCGGTCTCGATCGAGGACATCGCCGCCGGCTCGGAGTGCGTGGTGACCGAGACCGACGACGGCGACGCCGACAGCGTGGACGTCCAGCCCTCGAACGGCGACGAGGGGTCCGCGACGGTGATCATCGGCGCCGACGACGAGGTCACCGTCACGGCGACCAACGAGTTCGTGGTCGGCACGCTCGCGATCCGCAAGCGCATCACCGGGCCCGGCCACGACTACGCGCCCGACGCGTTCGACGTGTCCGTCGTGTGCACCGTCGACGGCGAGACGGTCTTCGAGGAGTCGTACACGCTCGGCCCCGGCAACGGCTACTCCGTGTCGATCACCGACGAGATCCCGTACGGCGCCGAGTGCGTGGTGACCGAGGAGGACGCCGGGCAGACGTCGACGACGATCGTGCCCGGCACGGCGATCGTCGGCGAGGACGACGAGGTGTTCGTCACGAACGACTACCAGCTCGCGGCGCTCGAGGTCACGAAGGAGGTCGAGTCCGACGCGCTCGACTCCGACGGGAACGTGCCGGCGTACGGCCCGTTCACGATGAGCGTCGAGTGCACCTTCCTGGGCGAGGAGGTCTGGGGCGACGGGTACGGATCCGGCCAGCCGATGATCGGGCAGGTCTCGGCGGGCGAGACGTGGACCATCGAGGGGCTGCCCGCGGGCGCCGAGTGCACCGTCACCGAGCTCGACGACGCGGGCGCGATCGACACGCAGGTCGTGTCGACGATGGGCGACATCTCCTCGGTGACCTACGGCACCGGCGGGTGGGTCGAGCTCGTGCCGGACGGCGAGAACTCGGTCACCTTCACCAACTCGTTCGACGCGGGCGAGCTCGTCATCGAGAAGACCGTCGCGGGTCCCGGCGCTGACGAGCTCGGCTCGGGCCCGTTCGTGTTCTCCGTGGTCTGCACGCTGGACCAGCCCGGCGGCGAGATCGTCACGTGGGACGACGAGGTGTCGCTCGGCGGCGGCGACCCGCTCACCGCGACGCTCGACACCATCGCCTCCGGCTCCGAGTGCGTGGTGACCGAGACCGACTCGGGCGGCGCGGACGACGTGCTCGTCCTGCCCGACCGTTCGGACCCCGATAGCGCGACCGTCACGGTCGAGGCCGGCTCCGCCGTGACCGTGACGGCCCGCAACTGGTTCGCGGCGCCCCCGACCGGAGGCCTCGGCAGCACCGGCTTCGGCTCCTGGTGGCCGCTCGGGCTCGCGGGCCTGCTCATGGTCGCGGGCGCGCTCGTGCTGGTCGCGCGACGCGGCAGGGAGTGAGCGGGGCCTAGGGCGCGGGGGGTCCCGGCTCGCCGCCGAGCGTCCCGGGCCCGCCCTCGCCGCCCTCGCGCGGCGGCGGCAGGTGGGTGCGGTGGCGACGCCTGCGGTCCTGGATCACGAGCGCCGTCGCGCCGCCCACGACGACGATCGCGCCGAGCACGACGAGGCCCCAGCGCAGCAGCGGACCCCAGTCGCGCTCGGTGGTCGCGCCGCCGACGATGCGGATGCTGTCCGCGCCGAGCAGGTCCGCCAGCCCGAGCGTGACCGTGTTGCCCTCGATCTCGCCCGCGCTCGCGGAGCGCACGAGCCCCGGGAACGTGAACGCGACCGCGACGTCGACCGCCGAGCCGACGAGGCCCAGCTGGTCGACGGACACCCCCGCGGAGGCGAGCCCGCTCGCCGCGCCGGTCTGGATCTCGACGACGTACTCGTCGCCCTCGTGCGTCACGGCGGTGCCGCCGGTGAGAGGGGAGGCGCCCGCCGCATCGTCCAGCGCGTCGAGCGGGACGTCGGTGAGGGTGATCTCGACCCCCTCGAGCCCGTCCTCGTCCTCGTACGCGTCGACCTCGACCGAGCCCGGGTAGGCCTCCTCGAGCGGGGCGAGCTGGTCGCGCACCGCGTCGGGGTCGAGGATCGCCCCCGGGTCGAGGCCGGTGTCGGGCGCCTCGACGCCGTCCGGCAGCTGGTCCGTGAGCTGGCCGAGCTGCTGGTCCAGCACCATGCGCGCCTGCGAGGTCATCGCGACCACCGCGTGCTGGGAGAAGGTGTCGTCCTCGCCGAAGGTGGTGTCGGTCGACACCCTCACGCAGCCGGTGAGCGCGACGGCCGCGACGGCGAGCGCGGCACCCAGCCTCCTCATCGCGGATGGTCCTCCTCGCCGTCCGTGCCCTCGACGGACCCCAGCTCGATCGTATCCGCGGGGGCGGGGAGCTCGGCGGTCGGGGCGTCCGCGGGCGCACCGGCGGGCGCGGGACCGGGCTCGAACGCGACCGTCTCGACGGGCAGCGCGACCGTGTCTTCCCCGTCTGCGGCGGCCTCCGCGGAACCGCGGCGCAGCAGCGCGACGACGGCGATCGCGACGATCGCCAGCGCCCCCGCGCCGATCGCGACCCAAGCCCACGCCGGGAAGTCCGACGGGGGCGACGCGGAGCCGCGCGCGAGCAGCTCGTCCGGGGCGTCCATGAGGTCCCACGTGACCGTCGTGCCCTCGAGCGTGCCGTTGTGGTCGGACACCTCGCCCGGGAAGGTGATGCTCAGCACCATGTCCGCACCCGGGAGCGAGCCGAGGTCCTCGTCCTCCGAGCCGGACATCGATCCCGACACCACGTAGTCGTCGCCGTCGCGCACGATGGCGAGGTCGTCGCCCGTCTCGCCCGCGAACGAGTCCAGCGGCTCACCGTCGAAGACGACGCGCGTGCCGATGTAGTCCTCGTCCTCGTACGGCTCGACGGCGCCGGTCTCGAAGTCGCCCTCCGAGTCGGCGGAGAACTGCTCGAGCAGGTCCTCGTCCGACATCTCGAAGGCCTCGCCCGCGCCCTTCTCGATCGCCATGAGGAAGCTGCCGTCGGCGGTGTCGTCGGGGTTGAGCGCGATGTTCATCTCGACGCGCAGGCAGCCGGCGAGCGCGACGGTGGCGACCGCGAGGACGCCGAGGATGCGAAGACGTGAGGCCATGCGGAGCACCCTGGCATAGCAGGGGTGACGGTGTCATGTGCGCCACGCCGCGCGGCGTCAGCCCTGCAGCGCCTCCGACACCACCTCGCGCGCGGCCCCCTGGACCTCGCCCAGGTGCGCCTCCGACACGAAGGACTCCGCGTAGATCTTGTAGACGTCCTCGGTGCCGGACGGGCGCGCGGCGAACCACGCATCGTCCGTCGTCACCTTGAGGCCGCCGATCTTGGCGCCGTTGCCCGGCGCCGCGGTGAGCTTGGCCGTGATCGGCTGCCCGGCGAGCGTGGTGGCCGGCACCTGCTCGGGCGACAGCGCGCCCAGGCGCGCCTTCTCCTCCTTGGTGGCCGCCGCGTCGACGCGGGCGTACCAGCTCTCGCCGAGCCGGTCGACGAGGTCGCGGTGCAGGGCCGCGGGGGAGGCGCCGGTGACCGCGGTGATCTCCGAGGCGAGGAGGCACAGCAGGATGCCGTCCTTGTCGGTGGTCCATACGCCCCCGCCGCGGCGCAGGAACGAGGCGCCGGCGGACTCCTCGCCGCCGAACGCGACCTCGCCCGACAGCAGCCCGGGCACGAACCACTTGAAGCCCACGGGCACCTCGAGCACGGGGTGGCCGAGGTCTGCGCCGACGCGGTCGATGAGCGACGACGACACAAGGGTCTTGCCGATGCGGGCGTCGGGCGACCACTGCGGGCGCGCGCCGCCGTAGAGGTACGCGATCGCCGCGGCGAGGTAGTGGTTGGGGTTCATGAGGCCGTCGCGGGTGACGATGCCGTGGCGGTCCGCGTCCGCATCGTTGCCGGTCGCGATGTCGTAGGGCGCGGAGGCGCCCTCCATGAGCGTGCGGAGCGAGGCCATCGCGGACGGGGAGCTGCAGTCCATGCGGATCTTGCCGTCCCAGTCGAGCGTCATGAAGGCCCAGCGCGGGTCGACCGTCGGGTTGACGACGGTGAGCTCGAGCCCGTGCTCCTCGCCGATCGCGCCCCAGTAGTCGACGGCCGCGCCGCCGAGCGGGTCCGCGCCGATGCGCACGCCCGCCTCGCGGATGGCGTCGATGTCGATGACCGACGGCAGGTCGCGCACGTACGCGGCCATGAAGTCGTACTTCTCGGTGGTGTCCGCGGCGACGGCCTTGGCGAGCTGGAAGCGCGGGACCTGCTTCCACCCGCCCGCGAGGATCTCGTTCGCGCGGTTCGCGATCCACGAGGTCGCGTCAGTGTCGGCGGGGCCGCCGTGCGGCGGGTTGTACTTGAAGCCGCCGTCGCGCGGCGGGTTGTGCGACGGCGTGATGACGATGCCGTCGGCGAGGCCGCGGCCCGACGTGCGCAACCCCGCGGGCGAGGTCGCGCCGTTCGCGACGAGGATCGCGTGGCTCACCGCGGGCGTCGGGGTGTACCCGCCGCGCGCGTCGATCATCACGCGCACGCCGGCCGCCGCGAGCACCTCGAGCGCGGTCTCCCACGCGGGCCCCGACAGCGCGTGCGTGTCCTTGCCCATGAACAGCGGGCCGTCGAAGCCCTGGGCGGTGCGGTACTCGACGATGGCCGCGGTGGTCGCGACGATGTGCGCCTCGTTGAAGGCGGTGTCGAAGGCGCTGCCGCGGTGGCCGGAGGTGCCGAAGGCGACACGCTCGCCGGCGACCGTGGGGTCCGGCACCTTGTCGTAGTAGTCGCCGAGCAGGGCGTCGACGTCGATGAGATCCTCGGGAAGGGCAAGGGTGCCAGCGCGCTCATGCATGAGGCCTACTCTTCCACGCGCCCCGGGCGAGTGCCAGGGCACGCTCGCCCCACAGGACGGTCAGTGCCAGGTAAGGCCGAGGCAAAGGGTGGTACCAGGGAGGGTCACGAGTGACTAGGCTGGGCGACGTGTCAGCAGCCGAGGGAGCCGAGCCGCGGAAGGCGTCCGCCGACGCCCTGGCCCGCGCGCGGGCCCGCCGTGCGCGGGGCCGCGCCGCCGCGCCGCCGCCGCCCGGCCCGTCGGTCGCCGCGCTGATCGTCGCGCACGACCAGGCCCGCCGGATCGCCGCGACCGTCCGCGCCGCGCTCGCGATCCCGGGCGTCGACCTCGTGCTCGTCGTCGACGACGGGTCGACCGACAACACGCAGGAGCTCGCGCGCCGCGCCGGCGCCGTCGTGGTCCGCCACTCGCACGTCCGCGGACGCTCCGCGGCGGTCGAGACGGGGGCCTCGGTCATCGCGATGCGCGACGAGCCCGGCCGCACGCCCCGCGGCGTGCTGCTGCTCGACCCCAACCTCGGCCACTACGCGATCGGCGCCGCGCCGCTCGTGCCCGCCGTCCTCGAGGGCGCGTGCGACCTCGCCGTCGCCCTCACCGACGCCCAGGCGGTCGCGCCGGGCGTGCCGTCGAAGATCGCGCGCTCGGCGGTCGAGCGGGCGACCGGCTGGTCGCCGCGCCAGCCGCTGGGGCGCATCCGCTGCCTCACGCGCGAGGCGCTCGAGGCGTCGATCCCGCTCGCCCGCGGCAACGGGCTCGAACCGGCCATGACCCTCGACGTGCTGCACGCCGGCCTCACCATCACCGAGATCGAGTGCGAGATCCGGCACAAGGGCCCCTCCATCGAGGACCGCAGCCCCATGGGCAGGGCCAACCGGTACCGTGAGGTGCTGACGGCGGTGAGCGCGCGGCGGATCCGGGGCCGGGTCGACACCGCCCGCTCGGCCGTCGGCCACCGCCTGCGGCCCACGACGGGCGACGGCCCCGACACCAGGGAGGACGCGTGACGCTGCCGCGGTACGCCTATCTGGGACCCTCCGGCACGTTCACGGAGGCGGCCCTGCGCGCGATGGTCGACGCCGACGAGGTCGAGATGGTGCCCGCCATCGACGTGCTGTCCGCTCTCGCCTCGGTGCGGGCCGGCGACGTCGACTTCGCGGTCGTCGCGATCGAGAACACCGTCGAGGGCGGGGTCACCGCCACGCTCGACACCCTCGCGAACGGCGCCCCGCTCGTCATCCTCGGCGAGGTGGTGCTGCCCGTGAGCTTCGAGCTCGTCGCCCGTCCCGGCACCTCGATGGACGACATCCGCGCGGTCGCCGCGCACTCGCACGGCCTCGCGCAGTGCCGCCGCTGGCTCGCGGACCGCGTGCCCGGCGCCGTGCAGGTGGCCGCGACGTCGAACGCCGCCGCCGCGGGCGAGCTCGCGGAGGGGGTCGCGGGCTTCGACGCGGCGCTGGCGCCCCCGGGACTCGGCGCGCGCCTCGGGCTCGAGGTGCTCGCGGCCGGCGTCGCCGACAACCCTCACTCCGCGACGCGCTTCGTCAAGGTGGGACGCCCCACCGCGGTGCCGCCCGCGACCGGCGCCGACAAGACCACGCTCGTCGTGCACCTGCCCGACGACCGCGCCGGCGCGCTGCTGGCGATGCTCGAGCAGTTCGCCGCGCGCGGCGTCAACCTCTCGCGCATCGAGAGCCGGCCGCGGTCCGACCGGCCCGGCGAGTACTCGTTCTCGATCGACGCGCTCGGCCACATCGACGAGCCGCGCGTCGCCGAGGCGCTCGTGGGCCTCAAGCGCACCAACCCGGTCGTGGTCTTCCTCGGCTCGTACCCCGCGGCGTCGGGCTACCCGACGCCCGTGACGCCGGGAACCTCGGAGGAGGAGTTCGCCGAGGCCCGCACCTGGGTCCAGGGACTGCGCTCCGGACGCCACTGACGTCCGCCGGGCCTGGTCGCCCGCGGGGTCCCGTCCCCGCGCATCGTCCACCTCGCCTGCCGCGCCTCGCGCGTCTTCTGCGTCGCGTCCGCCGCGCCCCCATCGTTCGCCTCGCACCTTCTGCGTCGCCTGCCGCGCCTGCAGCGCGAACTTTGAGGATTCCGGGAGACAACCTCCGCTTTTCCACCCGCGGATCTCGAATTTCGCGCACGTGCGTGGGCGATCGCATCGAGGGGTGACGCGCGTCGCGCCGCCACCGGTCAGGCACCCGCGGGCTCCGTGGCGGACGCGACAGGGTCCGGCGGCCCCGGCGACGGCTCCTAGTGCTCGGCCGTCTCCTTGACGGGCTCGTCCGCCGGCTCCTCGGCCACCCCTGCCTCGGGCTCGTCGGGCGCGTGGGTCCCGGCCTCGGCGTCGCCCTCCGCCTCGGTGACGGCGGGAGCCGGAGCCTTCGCCTGCCTCCTCCGCTCGGCGGCCTCGCCTTCGCCGGCCGAGGACGCGGCGCTCGTGCGCGGCACGCGGAGCACCAGCGCCGAGGGATCGATCTCGGCGCGGATCCGCGTCGCCCTGCCCAGGGACTCGCCGTCGACCTGCACCTTCTGCGGCTCGGTGACCTTGATCTCGACGGTCCGGCCGCGCACGTGGTCGATGCGCGAGGTCTTCCACACGCGCAGCAGCCACGGCTCGCGGATGCCAGCGCCCTGCGCCACCACCGTGCCGAAGAGCTCGGTCCAGCCCACGATGCCGCCGCGCGCGTCGAGCGTCGCGACGTCGAGGTTGCCGTCGTCGTAGGTCGCGTCGGGGATGAGCTGGATGCCGGCGGGGAGCTTGCCCACGTTCGCGAGCAGCACCGTGCGCATCCGGCTCGTCACGGGCTCGCCGTCGTCGACGGTGATCCGCGCCTCCATCCGCTTGCCCAGGTGCCGCACCGCGGCGAAGAAGTAGGCGACCCAGCCCATGCGCTGCTTGAGCCGGTCGTTGGCGCCCGCGACCATCTCCGCGTCCAGGCCCGCGCCCGCGATGACGAGGAAGATGTGCCGCTCGCCCTCGCCCTCCCCCTCGGGGGTGCGGATCAGCTGCAGCCAGCCGACGTCGGAGCGGCGCTCGGAGCCCTCGAGCGCGGTGCGCAGGAGCGCCGCGGTGTCGCCGAGCGGCAGGTCGAGGTTGCGCGCGAACAGGTTGCCCGTGCCCATCGGCAGGATCGCCATCGGCACCCCGGTGCCCGCCGCGCCCTCGGCGACCGCCCTCACGGTGCCGTCGCCGCCGACCGCGACCACCAGGTCCGCGCCCGCAGCGATCGCCTCGCGCGTGACCTCGGTGCCCGGGTCCTCGGGCGTCGTGTAGAGCCACATCGGCTGCGGCAGGTAGCGGATCGCGCACGCGCGGAGCGCCTGCTCGCGCAGCTCCGCGACCCCGTCCTTGGTCGGGTTGGCGATGAAGGCCACGCGCTCGCGGGCGTCCGAGCGGTCGGTGGCCGCGCCGAGCTCCATCGTCGGCATCGGCTTGATGAGGAGCAGGCGGCGCCACCTGCGGGGCACGGCGACCGGGTCGCGCTTGCCGATGTGCCGCGTCACGCTCACCGTGAGGACGAGCGTGAAGAGCGCGATCAGCAGCGCTATCAGCGCGATCGTCGTCTCGAGGGCCATGGGGAGAGCCTACGTCCGCCGTCGATAGACTGGCGGGCATGATCGACCTCAAGCTCCTGCGTGCCCAGCCCGACGTCGTGAGGGACAGCCAGCGGTCCCGCGGCGACGACCCGGGCGTCGTGGACCAGGTCCTCGAGGCCGACGCCGCGAACCGCGCCGCGCTCAAGGAGTTCGAGGTCGCGCGCGCCGAGCAGAAGGCGCTCGGCAAGGACGTCGCCCGCGCGCAGGGCGAGGAGAAGCAGGCGCTGCTCGCGCGCACCAAGGAGCTCTCCGCGAAGGTCAAGGAGCTGCAGGCCACGGCCGATGCGGCGGCCGCCCGCGCGATCGAGCTCGCGCGCTCGCTGGGCAACATCCCCGAGCCGGGCGTCCCGTCGGGCGGCGAGGACGACTTCACGGTGCTGCGGCACGTCGGCACCCCGCGCGACTTCGCGGCCGAGGGCGTCGAGGTGCAGGACCACCTTGCGATCGGCGAGGGCCTCAAGGCGATCGACATGGAGCGCGGCGCGAAGGTGTCCGGCGCGCGCTTCTACTTCCTCACCGGCATCGGCGCGCGCCTCGAGCTCGCGGTCCTCAACGCCGCGATGGACCTCGCGTACCGCCGCGGCTTCAGCCCGACCATCACGCCCACGCTCGTGCGCCCCGAGACGATGGCCGGCACCGGCTTCCTCGGCAAGCACTCGGACGAGATCTACTTCCTCGAGCGCGACGACCTTTACCTGGTCGGCACGTCGGAGGTCGCGCTCGCGGGCTACCACTCGGACGAGATCGTCGACCTCTCGGACGGACCGCTGCGTTACGCGGGCTGGAGCGCCTGCTACCGCCGCGAGGCCGGGTCCGCCGGCCGCGACACCCGCGGCATCATCCGCGTGCACCAGTTCCACAAGGTGGAGATGTTCGCGTACGCGCACGCGGAGGACGCCGCCGCCGAGCACGAGCGCTTCCTCGGCATCGAGGAGGAGATGCTCCAGGCCCTCGAGCTGCCGTACCGCGTGATCGACACCGCCGCGGGCGACCTCGGGTCCAGCGCCGCGCGCAAGTTCGACTGCGAGGCCTGGCTGCCGTCGCAGGAGCGCTGGATGGAGGTCACCTCGACCTCGAACTGCACCACGTACCAGGCGCGCCGCCTCAACACCCGGGAGCGCGTCGAGAACGGCACCACGCCGGTCGCGACCATCAACGGCACCATCGGCACCACCCGATGGATCGTCGCGCTGCTCGAGAACCACCAGCAGGCCGATGGCTCGGTGCACGTCCCCGAGGTCCTGCGCCCGTACCTCGGCGGTGTCGAGCGCCTCGAGCCGGTGCGCTGATCCCCGCCGCGCCCGTTCACCCGACCGTCACCCGCCCGTGGCCGGAGGGGCGCGGCGCGCATCGTATGGTCGACTCATGAACGACCGCGACATGCGTCCCCCGCTGTCCCCGGACCTCTGGCGTCTCGTGGGCCTCGACATCGACGGCACGCTCATGCACTGGGGCGGGGAGATCTCCCCGGCCGTCGTCGACGCGGTCGAGCGCGCCCGCATGTGCCGCAACCACGTGGTGCTCGCCACGGGCCGCAACGTGCTCGGCATGCTGCCCGTCGCGCAGCAGCTCGGCATCCGGCGCGGCTACGCGGTGTGCTCGAACGGCGCGGTCACAGTCAAGCTCAACCCGGCCTCGCCCGGCGGCTACGACATCGTCGAGAAGGTCACGTTCAACCCGCGCGCCGCGCTCGAGCTCGTGCGCGAGGAGCTGCCCGACGCGTTCTACGCGGTCGAGGACCTCGGCGTCGGCTTCCTCGTCAACCGCGAGTTCCCCGACGGCGAGCTCATCGGCCGCCAGCGCGTCGTCTCCGACTTCGACGAGCTGTGCCACGACGAGGCGACCCGCGTCGTCATCCGCGCCCCGGGCGTCGACGTGTCCCACTTCGACGGGCTGGTCCACCGCATCGGCCTCAGCGACGTCACCTACGCGGTCGGCTGGTCCGCGTGGCTCGACCTCACCCCGCCGGGCGTCTCGAAGGCCTCGGCGCTCGAGACGCTGCGCCGTCACCTCGGCGTCTACCCCGACCACACGGTCGCGGCCGGCGACGGCAACAACGACATCGACATGCTGCAGTGGGCCGGACGGTCCGCCGCGATGGGCACCGCGCCCGAGCACGTCAAGGAGGCCGCCGACGAGGTCGTGGGCTCGGTCGAGGAGGACGGCATCCTCACCGTCCTCGACCGGCTCATCGACCCGGACCGCCTCGCCGTCCTGTAGCGGCGCGTCAGCCGACCGTCAGCACGACCTTCCCGAACACCTCGCCCGCCTCGAGCACACGATGCGCGTCCGCCGCGCGCGCGAGCGGGAACGTCGCGTGGACGACGGGCCGCACGCGGTCGGGCACGAGCGGCCACACCTCCTCGCGCACGCGCGCCACGATCGCGGCCCGCTCCGCGAGCGGCCGCGCCCGCAGCGTGGTCCCGATGACGGAGGCGCGCCGCGTGAGCAGCGCGCCCAGGTCGAGCTCGCCGCGGCGGCCGCGCTGCATGCCGATGACGACCAGCCGGCCCCCGGTGCGCAGCGCCGCCACGTTCGACGCGAGGTAGGCGGCGCCCACGACGTCGAGGACGATGTCCGCGCCGCCGAGCGCGCGCACGCCCGCCTCCCAGTCCTCGCCGCGGTGGTCGAAGGCCGCGTCGGCGCCCAGCTCGAGGCAGCGCCGCACGCGCTCCGGCCCGCCCGCCGTCGTGAGGACGCGCAGCCCGCGCGCCTTGGCGATCTGGATCGCGGCGGTGCCGACGCCTCCCGAGCCGCCATGGATCAGGATCGTCTCGCCGGCGCGCGCGTGCGCGGCGTCGAGGTTCGACACGACGGTGCACGCCGCCTCGACGAGCGACGCGGCCTCGACGTCCGTGACGGTGTCGGGGACGGGCAGCAGGAGCGAGGCGTGGACGGCCGCGCGCTCCGCGTAGCCGCCGCCGGGCAGCAGCGCGCAGACCCGGTCGCCGGGCGTCCACGGGGACGATGCGGGGGCCGACTCGACGACGCCCGCGGCCTCCAGGCCGGGCCAGTCCGGGGCACCCGGCGGGGGCGGGTAGCGGCCCTCGCGCTGCAGGACGTCCGCCCTGTTGACGCCGGCCGCTGTGATCCGCATCACAACGTCCTCCGCGCCGGGGACGGGTGCGGGCACATCTTCCAGGGACAACGCCTCAGGACCGCCGGGCGTGGTCGCGATAGTGGCCTTCATCACTTTCTTCGATTTCCTCCGTCATAGCGCGCCGCCAATATCCTCTCAACGAACATCGCGCGAGGATGATGGCTCATGTTCCCCCAGGTGCGGCCGATAAACCGGGGGAGCAGTCGCTTGACTCCATGCGCAGAGACGTCAACCTGTGCGGCGGCTCGGGAGGGAAAGGTCCATGCTTCAGAGGCTCGGCATTCGAGGAAAGCTCCTCGCGGTCGTCATGGTGCCCGTTCTCGTCCTCGTCTCGGCGGTGAGCTACATCACCCTGAGCGCGGTCAACGACTACAGCGAGAACTCGAACGCCGAGAGGCTGATCGACGCGCTGGGGCAGGCACGCGAGACCGAGGCCGATCTGCAGGACGAGCGCACCGCGGCGCTGCGGTTCGTGCACGTGCTCCAGGACACGACCACGAAGCTCACGGCTGCCCGTGAGGAGGTGGCCGTCCGCTACGCGACGCTCGCCGACGCGGTCGCCGGCAGCGAGGACGACCGCGCCGACGCGGTCCTCGCGAGCGTGGACGACGCCCTCGGCGGCACCGGCGCGAGCACGCTCGCCGATGCGCGTGCGCTGGAGATCTCCGCGCCCGAGTCGGAGGGCGGCTGGCTCACCATGCCGTCGACCGACGAGATCGCGACCATGGACGCGGCCTACGCCGACGCGGTCGCCGGCCTCGACGAGATCGCCGCCGGCGCCCCCGACACGCTGGATCTCGGCATCCCGCTCGCCGCGCTCGCCTACGCGGTCGAGCAGGAGTCGACGTACGCGCACACGCTGTACGCGGACACCCTCGAGTACCGCGACGCCCTCGACGCGACCTTCCCGCAGGTCGACGCGGGCCTCGACCAGATCGCCGCCGCGGCCGCCGCGGTCGAGGCGACCGACGAGAACACCGCCGCGCTCGCCGCGGTCGCCGCGGGCAGCCAGCTGCGCGACTCGCTGCCCCAGATCCGTGCGGGCGTGCGCACCGCGCAGGTGTCCACCTCGACGATCCTCAACTACTACACGGAGGTCATCGACACCTTCGTCGGCGCCACCGACGCGGTCGCGCTCGCGGTCCCCGACCGCAACATCGTCGCGACGCTGCAGGCGTACGCGGCGCTCGACATGCTGGTCGAGCGCATGCGCTACGAGGGCGACGTCTTCGAGCGCCTCATCCGCCAGGGCTCGTTCGTCACCGCGGAGATCGCGGGCACCCGAACCCTGGTGGAGCGCACCAAGATCGCGCTCGACGAGGCCCAGGCCCGCGGCGCCGGCCTGTCGCCCGCGATCGAGGTGCCCGACCTCGGCGCCTCGGCCGCGACCACCGGCACGTCCTTCACGACGATCCAGAACTCGGTGCTCACCGGCCTCGACTCGTCGCTCGTCACGGCGCGCTCCGCCGACTGGCCCGGCAAGGTCCAGCTCGAGCTCGAGCAGTACCTCCCGCTGCGCGACCAGGCGTGGGACCGCACCACCAGCGCGATCACCACGAACACCCGCAACGCGCTCGGCGCCACGTACATCACGCTCGCCATCGGCATCGGCGCCGTCATCGGCTCGCTGCTCATCGCGTTCGCGATCTCCCGCCGCATCGTCAACCCGCTGCGCCGCCTCACCACGACGGCGACCGCGGTCCGCGAGGAGCTGCCCCGCCTGGTGGAGCGCGTCGCGCAGCCGGGCGAGGACGTCGACGTGTCGGAGGTGCAGATCTCCGTCGAGTCGCAGGACGAGGTCGGACGCCTCGCGGAGGCGTTCAACGGAGTCAACGCGGCCACCATCGAGATCGCCCGTGAGCAGGCCGCCCTGCGCGGATCGATCTCCGAGATGTTCGTCAACGTCGCCCGCCGCGACCAGGTGCTCCTCAACCGTCAGCTCTCGAGCATCGACGAGATGGAGCGCACCGAGGACGACCCCGACCGCCTCACCCGCCTGTTCGCGCTCGACCACCTCGCGACCCGGATGCGCCGCAACTCGGAGTCGCTGCTCGTCCTCGCGGGCATCGACACCGGCCGCCGCCTGCGCCGCCCGATGCCGCTGTCCGACGTGATCCGCACCGCGTCGTCCGAGATCGAGCTGTACGAGCGCGTCGACCTCGACCTCGTCGTCGACCCCGCGATGCACGGCCACCAGGCCCTCACCGCGGCGCACCTCTTCGCGGAGCTGCTCGAGAACGCCACCGTGTTCTCCGACCCCGGCTCGCGCGTGGTCGTCCGCACCGGGCGCACCGCGGAGGGCTTCACCGTCGAGGTGATCGACACCGGCATCGGCATGACCGTCCCGGAGCTCGCCGAGGCCAACAGCCGCGTCCAGTCGTCCGCCGCATCCGAGATCCTCGGCGCGCAGCGCCTCGGCCTCTTCGTGGTCGGCCGCATCGCCCGCCGCCTCGACGCGCAGGTCGCGGTGTCCTCGGTCGAGGGCCGCGGCACCGTCGCGACCGTCCTGCTGCCGTCGTCCCTGTTCCAGGCGGTCGACGAGGTCGAGCAGGCGCCCGCCGCCGCGCCGGCCCGCGACGAGGCGCCCCAGATCGAGGCGTACGCGCCCACGACCGTCGTCGAGGGCGCGAGCCTCTCCGGCCGCTCCGCCGACGAGGAGCCCGTCGCCGACGACGACTCGATCCCGCTTCCCGCCGGCATCGAGGCGCTCATCGCCGCCGACGCCGCCGCGGCGCCGGTCGCCGAGGCCGTGTCCGGACCCGAGCTCACCTCCGGCACCACGTCCGGCGGGCTTCCGACCCGCCGCCGCCGCAGCGAGGAGCCCGCGGCCGAGGAGGCCGAGGAGCGCAAGGAGGTCATCGGCCTGCCGGTCCGCGCGACCGCCGACCAGCTGGACGCGCTCGACGCGGAGGCCTCCGCCTTCACGCCGCCGGTCGCCGCCGCCGAGGTCGCGCCGCAGACCCCCGAGGAGCGCGCGTCGATGTTCCGCGGCTTCCACTCGCGCCGCGATGACGAGACGGCCGCGCCGGCTCAGCCGCTGCCTGACGCGGTCCCGCCCGTGATGGCGGACGCGCTCGGCGAGGCCCCGCAGCCGGCCGAGGATGAGCAGGCGCCCGCGCTGCCGACGCGTGCGGCGGGCGGCGCGTTCGCCGCCTTCGACGCGATCCGCCGCGCCTCCGAGGCGATGGGCCGCGAGGACGTTCCCTCCGAGGAGCCCGCCGACCAGACCGCCGTCATCGAGCCCGTGGGGCTCGAGCCGGACGAGGACGCCGTTCCCGCCGCCGAGGCCGAGCAGGCCTTCGAGGTCGCGCAGCCGGACGATGCGCCGGTGGCAGTCGAGGAGCCCGCCGCGCCCGCGCTGCCCACCTTCTCGATGCCCAAGCTCGCGACCGCGGAGATCCCCGTCGTGACGGCCGAGCGGCTCACGCCGGCCTCGCCGTTCGCACGGTCGCCGTACGGCGCGGCCTTCGCCGCGCCGGTGCCGGAGCCCGACCAGGAGCCGACGCCCGCGATCGAGCCCGCCGCCGAGATCGCCCCCGAGCCCGAGCCGCAGCCCGAGGCGGCGGCGGAGCCGGAGGGTCCGCTCGCGATCCCGTCGCTCGAGCCCGAGGACGGCGCCGCGGACGCCGTGCCCGCGCTCGAGGACGACGCGCCCGCGCTGCCGTGGGCGAGCGTCACGCAGGTGGACCTGCCCGAGCCCGCCGAGTCGCCCTGGACGCCGCCGGCGCCGTGGGCGGCGTCCTCCGAGCCGACCCTCGAGCCCGACCCGGAGCCGGCCGCCGAGGCTGCCGCGCCGATGCTGGAGCCCGAGCCCGTCGAGGCGGTCGAGGCCGTCGCCGCGGAGGCCGGGCCGGAGGCCGAGCAGCCCGCCCCGTGGATGGACGCCGCCGCGTTCGCCGCCGCGGCCGCCGCTCACGAGTCCGCGCACGAGCCCGCCGACGAGCCGGCGCCCTACGTCCCCGCGGACGATCAGGGCGTGGGGGTGTCGGACGTCGCGCTCGACGACCCGTTCGCCACCGACGGCGCCGCCCACCCGAGCCTCGACGACATCATCGCGCAGGCCTCGGGCGAGGAGTCCGGCCGTTCCGGCTTCTTCGGACGCCTGTTCGGACGCGGCAAGCGCGACGACGACGCGGCGCCGAAGGCTGCGCTGCCGAGCCGCGCGCCCTTCGCCCCCGTGCCCGTCGAGCCCGAGCCGGAGGCCGCCGCCTTCGCGCCGGCCGAGCCCGAGCCGACGGCACCCGAGCCCGCACCCGAGCCCGCACCCGAGCCCGCCGCCTTCGAGCCCGCCGCTGTCGTGCCCGAGCCCGAGCCGGAGCCCGCGCCCGTGATCGAGCCCGCCGCGCCCACCTCCTTCGAGCCCGCCGCCTTCGAGCCGGGCGAGGAGCTGCCCGAGGTGCAGTGGTCGTACACGCCGCCCGTGCCGGCCGCGCCCGTCCCCGAGCTCGCGCCCGAGCCGGAGCCGGAGCCCGCGCCCGAGCCGGAGCCGTTCCGTGCGCAGGCCTTCGAGCCCGCGCCGGCCGATGCCGGTCACGCGCAGATGCCCGAGTCGCAGCTCTTCCGTCCGGAGCCGCAGCAGTTCTCCCCGGAGGACCTCGCGGAGGCGCACGGCTGGGAGGCCGCCGGTGCGTCGGCGCTGGCCGCCGCGACGGACGAGACGGTCGAGACGAGCTACGCGCCGGTGCTCGACACCGAGCACTCGTCCGGCCGTACCTGGGACGACGACGCGGACCTGCAGCACGCGGTGTTCTCCGAGCTCAGCTCGCTGTCGGCTTCCCGCCCCAAGGTCGAGAAGACCAAGGCGGGCCTCCAGAAGCGTCGCCGTCCGGAGGAGACCCCGGTCGAGGCCACGCCCCTCGAGGACGAGGTCACCCTGTCTCCGAAGGAGCGCGACGCGGAGGCGGTCCGCAGCCGCTTCAGCAGCTTCTACTCGGGCACCCAGCGGGCCCGCACCGACGCCGCGGAGCTCGACCTCCACTCGTCCCCGCAGCCGGCGAACGAGTAGCACCATGACCACCCACGACACCCCTCAGGCCGACCGGCCCCGCACCACCCACAAGGAGCACAAGTGACCGCCCTCAGCACCGAGGCCACCAATTTCGGGTGGCTCCTGGACAACTTCGTCGAGTCCGTGCCCGGCACGCGCCACACGCTGGTGGTGAGCGCCGACGGCCTCCTCATGGCGATGTCGAAGAACCTCGACCGCACCGAGGGCGACACGCTCGCCGCGATCGTGGCCGGCATGTCGAGCCTCACGCGCGGCGCGGCCCGCCAGCTCAACGCCGGCGAGGTGCGCCAGTCCATCGTCGAGATGGACGAGCTGTTCCTCTTCCTCATGAGCGTCTCCAACGGCTCGGTGCTGGCGGTCGCGGCGGACTCGACCTGCGACGTGGGCCTCGTCGGCTACGAGATGACGCTGCTCGTCTCGCGCTTCGAGAACGCCCTCACCCCGCAGCTCATCACCGAGATGCGGCAGAACCTGCCGACGGACGGCCAGACCCGGGTCTGATCATGACCGATGCCACGATGCCGCACGACGGCGAGGAAGAGGCGTACACCGTCCGTCCGTACGCCATGACCGGCGGGCGCGTGAGCGCCGCCAGCAAGGACCTCCCGATGGAGGCGCTGGTCGAGGCGACGGCCGATCCCCAGGCTTCCTCCGGGCTCACCCCGGAGAAGAAGAAGATCCTGCAGCTCGCTCAGGGTCAGTTCCAGTCCGTGGCCGAGCTCTCGGCCCACACCCGCCTTCCGCTGGGTGTGGTCCGGGTGCTGGTGACGGATCTTGCCGAAGTCAACTATCTGAAGATCCACGTAGGCGGCACGGCCGACGACTCGACCACGCACGACGAGTCCGGCGGCCTGTCCCTCAGTCTCCTGGAGAGTGTCCTCGATGGCATCGCAGCCCTCTAACGCGGCCGTGGCCGCGCCGGCGGCCACCACCGCGCCCACCGTCGTCAAGATCGTCATCGCGGGCGGCTTCGCCGTCGGCAAGACGACCTTCATCGGCTCGATCTCCGACATCGACCCGCTCAACACCGAGGCCGCGATGACCGAGCACTCGGTGGGCGTCGACGACGCGGGCGGCGTCACCGACCGCAAGACCACCACCACCGTCGCCATGGACTTCGGCCGCATCGCGCTGCCGGGCTCGCTGTGGCTCTACCTGTTCGGGACGCCGGGCCAGGACCGCTTCCTCTTCATGTGGGACGACCTGGTGCGCGGCGCGATCGGCGCGGTCGTGCTCGTCGACACCGAGCGTCTCGACCAGTGCTTCCCTGCGGTCGACTACTTCGAGGGCCGGGGCATCCCGTTCGTCGTGTGCGTCAACTGCTTCGACGGCGTAGCCCGCCACACCCTCGAGGACGTGCGCGAGGCGCTCGGCATCTCCGCCGACGTCCCGGTCATGTACACCGACGCCCGCGAGAAGGCCGCCACCAAGCAGGCGCTCATCTCCGTCGTCCAGCTCGCGATGCGCCGCATCCGCGACCGCTGACCCGCAGAACCCCAGCTGAGGCCGGGAGAGCCCCCGCATCGCGGGGGCTCTCCCATTCCCGCTCCCGGGCCCCGCGCATCGTCCCTTCCCGGCGACGTGCGCGGGGCCCGCGTGCGAGCGGCGCTACCCTTCTAGCGTGATCTACGTCGACGGCTCCGCCCTGTGCCGGTTCCTGCCGGGCGTGCGCTACTTCGACGAGTTCAACGACTTCGCGGTGCCGCGGATCCAGGAGCTCGCGACCACGCAGCTCGGCTTCACCGAGCTGCGCCAGGCCGCGGAGCTGTATCCGCGGGAGCAGAAGGCGAAGGCCTTCGACGTGGTCGAGATGGTGCGCAGCTCCATCCCGGTGATCCGCTTCTCCGAGCACAACGTGTCGGTGTCGACGCACGCGGTCGCGGTGCTCAAGCCGTTCGCGGCGCTGCACCTCGGGGCCGCGGTCGCGCACCCGCAGATCCACGCGATCCTCACGTACGACGCCGAGCTCGCGCGGGCGGCCGAGCTCTACGAGCTGCAGGTGCTGAGCCCGGGCCTCGCTCCCGGCTGGCACAATGTGACCGGCGCGTAGGCGCCAGGGAGAGTTGACCGAGCGGCCGAAGGTGACGGTCTTGAAAACCGTTGAGGCGTAACCCGTCTCCGTGGGTTCGAATCCCACACTCTCCGCTCCGGCGGCGCGCGCAGGGCGCGCGTTGCCCGGCACCGCGCGGGACCGGTACCCTGGTCCCCGGCCCGCGCGCCCAGGAGACGTGACCGAGCGGCCGAAGGTGCATCCCTGCTAAGGATGTGATGGGGCAACTCATCCGTGGGTTCGAATCCCACCGTCTCCGCCATTTGTGATGTGTCGGGACATCGTTCACAGATGTCTCGGGTCATCGTTCACAAAGGCCCCTCCTTCGGGAGGGGCCTTTGGTGTTTCTTGGGCTGGTAGTCGCGGGTTTCGTCGAGGTGGTGTTCTGCGATGATCTCGCCGGTGGTGCGGTCGATGACGAGGGTGTCGCGGCCGGCCATGAGGAGCACGATGTCGGTTCCGCGGTGGGCGCGTCCGATGCCGAGGTGGCGTAGCTTGCCGGCCCAGCGCACGGTGATGGTGCCGCCGGGGTCGACGATGTCGTGGCGGACGCGCCAATGGCGCTCGAGGAGCTCGATCGAGGGCTGGTCCTTGGGTAGCGCGGTGTAGGCCTCGGCAGGGGTGCGCCGTGCGAGCGACCGGTGGGGGCGCTCGTGGTTGTAGACATGCTGGAAGGTGTGCAACACGTGTTGCATCGCGTCGATCGTGTCGGCGTCGGGCCTGGCCGCGAGCCACTTCTTCAGGGTCTGGTGAAAGCGTTCGATCTTGCCCTGGGTCTGGGGGTGGCCCGGGTGGCCGTTCTTCTGCTTGACGCCTAGGGATGCGATGACGTGCTCGAAGTGGTTGGGGCCGCCTTTGTAGTTGGCGAACCGGGTGGTGTAGATCAGCCCGTCGTCCGTCAGCGTCGACGCTGGTAGACCGTGCTCACGTGCGGTGGTCAGGAACGTGGTGGTCACGATCGGCGCGGTCACGACCGCATGGACGGAGATGTGCAGCAGGAACCGGGAGTGGTCGTCGAGCCAGGAGATGATCTCGACCTCGGTGGCGTCGGCCAGGTGCCAGTGGGTCATGTCGGACTGCCAGCAGCCGTTGGGGGTGGCGGCTTCGAAGCGGGTCCACGACGAGCGGGGACGTTTGCGTGGCTGCGCCGTGACGCGTTCGCCTTCACGCAGGATCCGCCAGATCGTCGACGTCGCCGGCACCGTCAGGTCCTCGCGGGCGAGCCGGTCCGCGATGGACTCCGCCCCCGCATCGAGTCCTTCGCCCGTCAGCGCGTCGCGCAGCTCCACGATCCTGGCCCGCACCGGTGCGGGCGTGGCCTGTGGCGACGTGCGTGGGGCGCGTGAGCGCGGCTCCAGACCCGCAACGCCCTCCGCTCGGTAGCGCGTCAGGAGGGCGTAGATCCACCGTCTGGAGACCTTGAACCGCTGCGCCGCCTCGGCGACGGACAGGCCGCCCTCGACGACCGCCAGCACGATGACCCGGTTCTTGTCTGCATCCGCCATGGCCCATCGTCGAAGCACCAGGCCTGTGAACGATGTCGCGACACATCAGTGAACGATGTCGCGACACCAGACACCACCGTCTCCGCCATTGGAAGGCCCCGACACCGTCGGGGCCTTCGTGGCGTCCGGGCTCAGGCCTGCGCCGCCACGTCCGGGGCGACGATGGGACGGGCCGGCTCGAGCGGCTCGTGCAGGTAGCGGTCGAGGAAGGACCGCAGCAGCCCCTCGACGTCGATCGCCTCGCTGTCGAGCAGCCACTGGATCTGGAGCCCGTCGAGCAGCGCGATCGCCTGCGCGGCAACGCCCTGCGGGTCGCAGCGGCGCTTGAGCTCGCCCTCCTCCTCGAGCTCGCGCAGCGCGTCGACGAGCAGGCCGCGCAGCCATGCGTAGCGCGCGCGGAAGTACTCGTGCCCCGGATGGTCGGGCGCCGTCGCGGCCGTGGCGAGCGTCCCGAAGAGCTCGAGCGTGCCGGGGGTTTCGGTGCCGAAGCGGGCGATGTCGATGAAGGCCTGCAGCAGGCCCCGCCCGTCGCGCGGGCTGTCGGGAAGGAGCTCGATGCCCAGGTCGTCCCGCAGGCGCAGCGCGTCGACCAGGAGCTCGCGTTCGTCGGGGTAGACCTCGCGCGCATGAGCAAGGGTGAGACCGGCCGCGTCCGCGACGCGAGCGAGCGAGCTGTCCCGCCAGCCGCCGTGCCTGATCTCGTCCAGCGCCGCCGCCGCGAGCGCGTGCTCCTCCTGCTCGAGCCGGAGCCTCGCCCCGGTGGGTCCCTGGATGCCCGTGTCGTGCGTCATCGCCGCCTCCCGAACGCCGTCGTCCCGGTCCTTCGACTGTAGCCCCGCAGCAACGCGGACGCCGGACGTGGGCCGCGAGGCCCACGTCATCCCCGGGAGGAGTCTCAGGAGGCGGGGACGCCCGCCCGGAACCACGCGACCGTCTTCGCCAGGCCCTCGTCGAGCGGCGTCGACGCACTCCAGCCGAGCACGTCCCGCGCCTTCGTCACGTCCAGGCACCGCTGCCGCGGCGGGCCGGTGCGCACGCCGCGGAACTGCGGCTCGCGAGCGATGCCGTCGTAGGCGAGGCTCGCACGCTCCGCCACGTCGCGCACCGAGTTCAGCGTCGAGTTGCCGAAGTTGAAGGCCCCGGGCTCACCGCCGGCGATGAGGTGGTCGGCCGCGCTCATGTACGCGCGTGCCATGTCACCCACGTAGAGGAAGTCGAGCCGGGTCGAGCCGTCGTCGCGGTCCCCGAAGTCGTAGCCGTCTCCCGCCGCGAGCTGCGACAGCGCGCGGGGGACCAGGCGCGAGGCATGGCGATCGCCCGGTCCGTAGGTGTTCATGAAGCGGCACGAGGCGTGCGGGATCTTGAACGTGGTGCCGTACCCGCGCACGATCATCTCCGCGGCCATCTTCGACGGCCCGTAGAGGTTCGAGGCGAGGCGCGGCTCGCGCGTCTCCGGGATGGGCTCGGGCTCGAAGCTGTCGCCGTAGTAGGCGCCGCTCGACGCGAACACGAAGACGGGGTCGTTCCCGGCGGTGCGACAGGCCTCGAGCACGAGCGTGGTGGCACGCACGTTGTCGTCCACCACGGACGCGGGCTTGCTCAGGCTGTTCATGATGATCGGGTCCGCGGCGAGGTGGAACACGACGTCGAACGCGCCATCCCCCACGACGTCCTGGACGAGCGTGCCGTCACGCAGATCGCCCAGCACGAAGTCGATGTCGTCCTCGACGCCCATGTCCTCGAGGGGTTTGCCCTCGATCGGATCGCGGTCGATGACCGTGACCTCCGCCCCTCTGCTCACGAGCTCCGCGACGAGGTGGCTCCCGCCGAACCCCGCCCCGCCCGTCACCAGGCATGAACGTCCCTGCCACATGTCGGTCATCTCCGGCCCCCTCCGAGATCCCCAGCGACCTGACCGGTCGGCTCCCTCGTGGTCCGTCCGATCACTCCCGATCATGCCCCCATCACGGCCGGATTGTGAAGTGGTTTGTCCAGATTTGCGCTGCGGAGCAGGGGCTTCGGGTGGCGATCGTGCGTGCGCCGGGGGGCGGGGTGCGGAGCGGGGACGAGTGTGTACGGAGGCACGCTCAGAACCCTGTATAGTTGTGTCTCGGCCCGCGAGGGTCACGCGCCCGTAGCTCAACGGATAGAGCATCTGACTACGGATCAGAAGGTTGGGGGTTCGAATCCCTCCGGGCGCGCCAGATGCGAAGGCCGGACCGTCAGGTCCGGCCTTTCGTCGTCTCCGGACCGGTCGGCGCCCGGGCGCGTGCGCGCCGTCCCCGCGCGCGAGCATCGGTGCGTTCCGCGGCGTGCCGATGGTCCCGCCGGCACCGGCGGCCGCGGTGCTAGCCTCGCCCCATGCGCTCCTAGGTCAGATCCCGCCCGACGCCCCGCCGCGTCGCGATCCGACCACCCCTGACAGGAGCACCTCATGACCAGCAAGCCGGCGCCCTTCAGCGCCTACACCACGCCCGAGTTCTGGAACGACCCGCACATCTCCGTGCGGATGCTCGCCTTCCATCTCGACCCCGAGGCCGTCCCGGCCTCGCGCCCCCACTCGTTCATCGACGCCTCGGCGGCCTGGATCGCGCGCGAGCTCGGCCTCGGGCACGGCTCCAGCGTCCTGGACCTCGGATGCGGTCCCGGGCTGTACGCCGAGCGCCTCGCCGCGAACGGCGCGACCGTGCTCGGGATCGACGTGTCCGCACGGTCGCTCGCCCACGCCCGAGAGGCCGCCGACGAGCGAGGCCTGCCGGCCTCCTTCGTGCACGGCAGCTACCTCGACGTCGACCTCGGCAGCGGCCACGACGCCGCGATCATGATCTACGAGGACTACTGCGCGCTCAGCCCGGACCAGCGCTCGCGGCTGCTGCGCCGCGTCCACGCCGCGCTGCGGCCCGGCGGCGTGATGCTCGCCGACATGACCGCCGCGCCCCGCTTCGACACCCTCGCCGAGGGGCGGGTGACCGAACCCGACCTCATGGGCGGGTTCTGGGCGCCGACGCCCTACATCGGCACGCGCGAGACCTGGCGCTACGACGATCTGCGCCTCGCCGTGGACCACTACGTCATCGAGCGCGAGGGGCGGACGCGCGAGTTCTGGAACTGGATCCACTGCCTGACCCCGGGCGAGGTCGCGGACGAGGCCGCCGCCGCCGGTTTCGAGGTCGAGCGCGTGCTCGGCGATGTCGGCGGGGCGCCGTACGACCCCCGTTCCCACACGTTCGCCGTCGTGCTGCGGAAGCGGCCGGACGAGGCGCCGGAGCGCTGAGCGTCGTCCGTCGCCGACCGGCGTCGATGCCCGGTCGGCGACGGGCGCGCGGCGGGCCGTTCTCGCCGAGCTCGTCGCGTGCGAGCATGGGACGATGCGTGATTGCGAGGCTCCGGACCCGGTGCGCGATGCCGCGCGCTACGCGGCCGCGAGGGACGATGCGAACCGCGCCGCCGACACCCCGGTGGACGTCGCGCATCGTGCCGCCGAGCACGAGGAGCGCGAGCGCGAGGAGCGGCGCGCGGAACGTCGCCGCCGCGATCGCGCCGCGACCCAGCACCTGTGGGTCGAGCGGCGCATCGTCGAGGCGCAGGAGCGCGGGGACTTCGACGACCTGCCGCTCGCCGGCAAGCCCATCCCGGGCCTCACGAGCGGCGACCCCGATTGGTGGACCAAGGCGCTGATCGAGCGGGAGAGGCTGTCCGACCTCGCGCCGGAGTCCGTGCTGCTGCGGCGCGAGGACGCCGCGCTCGACGGCCGGCTCGACGCGCTGTGGGACGAGGCGGCGGTGCGCGACGCGGTCGAGGAGTTCAACGCGCGGGTCCTCACCGCACGATGCCGACCCGCCGACGGGCCGCCGCTCGTCACCCTGGTGCGGGACGTGGAGGCGGAGGTCGCGCGCTGGCGGGAGCGCCGTCGGGCGTGACGAGGCTCGTGACGAGGCTCGGGACGATGGTCCCTTGCGTCGGGCCGCGCGCAGCCATCGCGGACGCGCCTCGCCGATGCACGCGCGACCGCGCATCGCCCCCGCTAATGTGGTGATTGACAGCCCGGGCATGGAGCCCCGCTGCGGAAAGGGTCTGCCATGGACTTCCTCGAGAACTTCCTCAACATCCTGCTGTGGTCGCTGTGGTTCGCGATCTGGATCTCGTTCATCTTCCTCATCATCCGGTTCGTCTTCGACGTCTTCCGTGACGAGAACCTCTCCGTGTTCGGGAAGATCCTGTGGACGCTGCTGCTCGTCCTCGTGCCGATCATCGGTGCGCTCATCTACATCTTCGCGCGCGGCCGCGGCATGGCGGAGCGCGACGTCGAGGCGGCGAAGTCGATGCGCTCGGCGCAGGTGGAGTACACCAAGGGCCTCATGGGCGAGGCGGGCTCCGCAGGCGAGATCAAGGCGGCCAAGGAGCTGCTCGACTCGGGGTCGATCACCCAGGAGGAGTTCGACAAGCTCAAGGCGAAGGCGCTCGGCTGAGCGTCCCGCCCCACACGCAGACGGCGGTCCGGCCCCTCGGGGTCAGGCCGCCGTCGTGCTTCCCGCGGCGTCGAGCACGGTGCGGCTCACCCGGTCGCCGTCGACGCTCACGATGGTGAGCGCCTCGTCGCGGCCGGGCGGCAGCAGGCGCACCGTCACGGTGCCGGTGGCCGCCGCGAGGGCCGCCGCGACCGCATCGTCCACCCGCGCCATCGCCTCGCCGGAGCCGAGGCCCGAGCCCCGGTCGTCGAGCAGCGTGACGTCGACGCCCCGCGCGCGTGCCGCGGCCGCGGCGTCGAGCACCGCGGGCGTCGCGAGGGCGCGCCCGCGCACCCCGTCCCGCAGCCGCGCCTCGGCCTCGCGCATGCGGCCGCGCTCGTCGTCCGACAGCGGCGCACCGGAGGCGACGCGCTCGAGCAGCGGCAGCGACGCCGCCGCGACCTCCGCCGCGCGTTGGAGCCGCACCTGACGGCTCGCCTCCGCGGTCGCGGCGGCTGCGGCCGCGTCGACCGAGCGCTCGGTCAGCTCGTTGATGCGGCGGGCCGTCCGCCGCAGGCTCGTGACGAACAGCGTCGCGACGACGAGGAGTCCCAGCTGCGTGTCGACCATGAGCAGGCCAGTGAGGGCCGAGCGTCCGGTGGTGGCCGTCCAGACGGCGGTGATCGCGGCCATCGCCGCGGCCGCGCCCCACGCGAGCGCCGTCCGGCCGCGGAGGATGAGGAACCACAGGAGCCACGTGTTCGACCCGAGATGCCAGGAGGCGCGGCCGGTCGGCCCCTCCGTCGGCAGCGTCCACGAGATCAGCAGCGTCGACGCGACGACGGCCCCGACGACGAGCCATGAGTCGCGCAGCGGGAACGGGTCCGGGTGGGGTCGCGCGAGCAGGACGCCCGCCGCGCTGACGATGACCGCCGCGACGTACGCGGGCCACCGCGGGCTGACCGAGTGGATCGTCGAGATCGTGAAGACCACGTTCGTCACGATGAAGATGCCCAGCACCAGGCTCGCGCCCTCCGAGCTGAGCGCGAGCAGGCGGCTGACGTCGACGGTGCGAGAGGCCTGCGGGGGAGCGGTGCGACCGACGCTCATGGGCGGCTCCAGCTGAGGACGACGGTGGTGCCGACGCCGGGCGTCGACGATACGTCGGCGTCGCCCCCGGTGACGGTGCGCATGCGTTCGAGGATGCTCACCCTGATCCCGAGCCGGCGCTGCGACACGCGCCCCGCGGCGAAGCCCCGGCCGTGATCCGACACGACCACGCGCGCGGAGTCGTCGGCGACGTCGCACTCGACGCTCGGGTCGGAGCCCGGGCCGCCGTGGCCGAGCGCGTTGCGCAGGGCCTCGGCCGTGGCCTCCGCGAAGGCCGCGACCACCCCGGCCGGGAGCGGCGACTCGCCGTCGACCGCGTAGCGCACCGGCACGGCAGGGTCGACGGTCGCGGCGGTCGAGCGGATCACCGCGACGAACTCCTCGGGGTCGTAGTCGCGCGACTCGGTCTGCCCGCTCACGAGCGACTCGACGCTCGCGATCGCGTGGCGCGCCTGCTCCGCGAGCGACGCGGGCGGGGTGGGCCGGGAGGCGGCGAGCAGCACCGACATGACGTCGTCGTGGACGATCGCGTTGATGCGGGTCTGCTCGGCCTCGCGCGTGCGCCGGCTCGCCTCGAGCGCGGCCTGCTCGCGCGCATGCGCCGCGGCGGCGTCCTGCCGGTCGCCGGCGGAGATCATCGCGATCGACACGCCGCACAGGATGAGGCAGTAGATGATCGCGCCGAGGCCGTCGAGCGTCGCCTCGAGGGCCGCGTCGTCGCGGACCTGCATCTGCGTGAAGGCCACCACGGGCCCCTGCACGAGCGGGTACACCCAGCCGGCGATGCGCGGCCACGCGATCGCGGCGGCGGTCGCGTGGATGGCGTTGATGCCCTGGGTCCACGGCGTCGCGTCGTCCGCGAGCAGGGGCTCCTTCATCAGCAGCGGCCACGTGATCTGGATCGCCATGAACACCATGGACGTCCAGCCGGCGATGAGCAGCAGCGGCCGGATGGGGAGCACGCGCGACAGCACCGTGTAGAGCGCGGGCACGACGACGCCGACGACGACGGTGAGGATCCCGAACGGCGCGTGGAGCTGGTCGACCTGCCGCAGGAAGCCGCTCGCCCCGGACGACAGCAGGGCGCCGAAGATGATCGCGCCGATGCCGACCGCGAGCAGGAGGGTGCGCTGGATGCGCTCCCGGGCCGGTCTCGCGGCGCCTGTCACGCGCGAACCGTGCTCACTGGGGGCCCTCGAGCAGCCCGTCCTCGAGCGCGCGCTTGTAGAGGTCGACGCGCGACTGGGCGGGCCGGCCCGCGTCCGCGTACTTGCGGCGGATGCGGCTCACGTAGTCGGCGACGGTCTCGCGGGAGACGCCCAGGTGGCGGGCGACGGAGTAGGCGGTCAGGCCCGAGGCGTAGAGCGACAGGATCTCGCGCTCGCGCGCGCTCAGGCGGGCGTCCGCGAGGGAGTCGTCCGAGTCGATCGCGGCCGCCCAGTCGGTGCCGAAGACCTCCTGGCCCGCGGCCGCCGTGCGGATCGCGTCGAGCAGCACGTCCGGCTCCGAGGACTTGCGGATGAGCCCGAGCGCCCCGGCACGCGCCGCGGACTGGATGAGACGGCGGTCCTCGCCGCCCGTGTAGATGAGCACGTGCGCGCCCATCTCGTGGATGGCGGCGATGTTGGACTCCGGCGTGGACCCGTCCGCGAGCCGCAGGTCGAGCACGACGAGGTCGAGCGTGCGGCCGAGGCCCGGGAGCGCGTCGACCCCCTCGACCAGCCCGGCGAGCTCGAGGTCCTGCGCGCCTTCGACGAGGTCGCGGAATCCGATGGAGATGAGCGCGTGGTCCTCGACGAGTGCGATGACCCGGCGCTCCTTCGCGGCGGTCATGACGGCCCCCCTTCCCTGGCACGGAATTCTAGTCGAATCGCGGGCGACATCCCTGGAAGCGCGTGCGATCGGGGCGCCTACCCCCATAAATGGGGGCTTGTCCGGGCCGTCCCGTCACGGGAACCTCGTGTCGAGGTTCACGCGGGAGGTGGAGAGGGGTTCGGGTGATGGGCTGGTCGACGGAGTCTGTGGCTCTCGTCGTCACGGGGGGAATGCTCGCACTCGTCGTCATCGCCTCTCTCCACTCTCGCGTGGCCCTGACCGTCGGCTCGAGGATCGTCTTCCTCGTCGGCGCCGTCTCCTTCATCGGCTTCGCGCTCCTCGCCGAGTACGTGCTCGACATGTCGGTGCCGGCCATCGTGCTCGTGCTCCCGCTCGTCCCGGTCGCGGTGATCTTCGTCATCGTCCGCCGGATCCTCCACACGTCGCATCAGGCGCCCGCCGCGCGCGGGGACGCCGCGCCCGCCGCCGCGGCCGCAGGGCCCGCCGTGCCGTTCGGCGCCGCGGGCGCCGGCGCGGAGCGCCTGCTCGCGGCCAGCCCGTACGCGACCGCCGCGGAGCTCTCCGAGCTCGCCTACTCGCGTCCCGAGCTGCGTCCCGCGATCGCCGCGAACCCGTCCGCCCCGGCGAGCCTGCTCCAGTGGCTCATCGAGCAGGGCGAGCCGGCCGTGCTCGCCGCGATCTCGGCGCGCGGCCGCCTGCTCGGCTGACCGGGTACTGTCGCACGCATGCTGCGCCCGATCGCCCTGTCCCTCGCCGCCGCGCTCGCGCTCGCGGGCTGCTCCGACGGCGAGCGCCAGGAGCTCGCGGTGGGGGACTGCCTCACGATCTCCGGCACGGGCGACACGGTCGGCGACGTGCCCGTCGTGGACTGCGACGGCGTCCACGAGGCGGAGGTCTACGCGGCCTTCGACCTCGACTCGGGCTCGTACGACGAGGACGCGGTGATCGCGGAGGTCGAGGAGGCCTGCGTCGACCGCTTCGACGCCTACGTCGGCGAGCCGTACCGGACCTCCGCGCTCGACGTCTTCTACACGTACCCGCTCGAGGACGCGTGGGCGGAGGGCGACAGGCTCGCGGTCTGCGCGGTGTACGCGCCGGACCCGGACTCCGGGGAGCCGGTCGCGTTCGAGGGCACCCTGGCCGACGCCGCCTGATTCAGGCCGGCGCCGCGTCGCCGCGCTCGAGCGATCCCACCAGCGGCGTCGCCGACGTCACGACGCACACGGCGAGCCGGTCGCCCGCGGCCCACGTCTCCCGCGACGGCGCCCAGACCCGCCATCCGAGGTCGGCTGCGAGGTCCGCGGGGACGACCCGCGCCACGCGCGCGGCGCAGAAGGCGAGGGACTCCTCCGCGATCGCGTCCGCACCGGGCCACGCGCCGTCGGCGAACGTGTGGTCCGCGACGGTCTCGGCCCGGTGCGGCTCGGCGCACCGCACGGCGGTCACGCGGCCCGCGGTCGGGCCGTCCGCGGGCGCCTCCGCGAGGCACAGCCCCGCGACCACCGCGACCGATGCAAGCGCCCCGGTGTCGCCGCGCTGCGCGGGCTCGACCGTCCGCGCCCGTGCCTCGAGGGCGACATCGGCGATCACGCCGCCCGCGATCGCGACGGCCGCCGCGCCTCCCACGATCCACGCGAGCCGGGACCGGCGCCGAGGACGATGCGCTCGCGCGGCGGGCGCAGGGACTGCCGGCGGCGTCGCGGCCGGCGCGGTCCGAGGCTCGCCCAGCGTGGGCGGCGGCGCGAAGCCGTCGCCCGTCATCACGCGTCCGCGAGCTCGACCACCACGGGCACGTGGTCGGACGCGCCCTTGCCCTTGCGCTCGTCGCGCACGATGGTGGCGCCCGTCGCCCGCTCGGCGAGCGGCGCGGACGCGTACACGAAGTCGATCCGCATGCCCTCGCCCTTGGGGAAGCGCAGCGCCTTGTAGTCCCAGAACGTGTACGTGCGCTCGGCGGGGATGAAGCGGCGCGAGAGCTCGGTGTAGCCCGCCTCCTCGAACGCGTGGAAGGCCGCGCGGGTCTCGGGGGTCACGTGCGTGACGGCCTCCGAGTCCTCCTCGGACCAGATGTCCGTCGCGAGCGGCGCCACGTTGAAGTCGCCGACCAGCGCGGTCGGCATGTCCGACCACGTCGCGGCGGCGTCGCGCAGGCGCGCGAGGAAGTCGAGCTTGTACGTGTAGTGCGGGTCCGCGAGGCCGCGGCCGTTGGGCACGTAGAGGCTCCACACGCGCACGCCGCCCGCGGTCGCGCCGAGCGCGCGCGCCTCGACGATCGGGTCGCCGGTCTTGGCGAAGCCGGGCTGCGCGGGGAAGGACGTCTCGACGTCCGTCAGGCCCACGCGCGACGCGATCGCGACGCCGTTCCACTGGTTGAGCCCGTGGATCGCGAGCTCGTAGCCCGCGGCCTCGAAGGCCTCGCGCGGGAACTGCTCGGGCTTGCACTTGATCTCCTGCATGGCGAGCACGTCGGTGTCGGACCGCTCGAGCCAGTCGACCACACGGTCGACGCGGGCGCGGATGGAGTTCACGTTCCAGGTGGCGAGTCGCATGGGCACCAAACTACCGGCGGACGATGCGCCGGTAGCCTCGTCGCATGGCCATCGCACTGGTGACGGGAGCCTCCGCCGGGCTCGGCGAGGAGTTCGCGTGGCAGCTCGCCACCGCGGGACACGACGTGGTGCTCGTCGCGCGCTCGCGCGACCGCCTCAGCGAGGTCGCGGAGGTGCTCACCTCCGCGACCGGGCGCGGCGCGGAGCTCCTCCCCGCCGACCTCACGACGCCGGAGGGCCGCGAGGCCGTCGCGTCGCGGCTCGCGACGGAGGACAGGCCCGTCAGCCTGCTCGTCAACAACGCCGGCTTCGGCATCGGCGCATCGTTCCTCGACTCGACGTGGGACCAGGAGCGCGCGCTGCTCGACATCCACGTGACCGCGCCGCTGCGGCTCGCGCACGCCGCCCTGCCCGGGATGGTCGCGCGCGGGCACGGCGCGATCCTCAACGTCTCGTCGGTCGCCGCGCACCTCGGCAACTCGACGTACGCCGCGCACAAGCGGTGGGCGGTGGACTTCACGCAGGCGCTCGCGGGCCAGCTCGACGGCACCGGCGTGACGGCGACCGCGGTGCTGCCCGGCCTGGTCCGCACCCGCTTCCACGACTCGGACGCGCTCAGCCACATGCGGCACGAGTTCCCCGAGCCCGTGTGGCTCGACCCCGAGCGCGTGGTGGCCTCGGCGCTCGCGGCCGTGCGCCGCGGCCAGACGGTCGTGACGCCGTCCGTCGGGTACGCGCTCGCGGGCACGATGCTGCGCGCCGTGCCGCAGCGGCTCACCCGCGGCCGCCGCAGCCAGCAGCGCGACTGAGCCCGCGCATCGTCCCCGGCTACCCTTGACCCCATGACCACCGGCACCCCGCGCGAGCAGCTGCGCGACCTCATCACGGAGCTGGCCGTCGTCCACGGCCGCATCACCCTCGCGTCGGGCAAGGAGGCGGACTACTACGTCGACCTGCGCCGCATCACGCTGCACCACCGCGCCGCGCCGCTGGTGGGCCACGTGCTGCTCGACGCGCTCGAGGAGGCCGGATACGGCCCCGCCGACGTCGACGCGGTCGGCGGCCTCACGCTCGGCGCCGACCCGGTCGCGACCGCCCTCATGCACGCCGCCGCGTCCCGCGGGCTCGACCTCGACTCGTTCGTGGTCCGCAAGGAGTCGAAGGCGCACGGCCTCCAGCGCCGCATCGAGGGGCCCGACGTCGCGGGCCGCAGGGTCGTCGCGGTCGAGGACACCTCGACCACCGGCGGCTCGGTCCTCACCGCCGTCGAGGCGCTGCGCGAGGCGGGTGCCGAGGTGGTCGCCGTGGCCGTGATCGTCGACCGCGACACCGGCGCCAAGGAGAGGATCGAGGCCGAGGGCCTGCCCTACCTCTACCTCTACGGCCTCGAGGACCTCGGCCTCAGCTGAGCCTCGCCCCCGCGGGCCTGCCGCGGGCGCGTCCGCTTCCGGGCCCCGTGCGAGCGAGCCCGCCCTTCACGCGCCGCGCCCGCGTCGCTAGGGTGGCGGCCATGCGAGGGATCACGTCGATGCGCCTCGGCACGGGCGCGCTCGTCGCCCTCGGCGTGCTCGCGTACGTGTTCGGCGGCCAGGCGGCGTGGATCCTGCTGCTCCTGGGCGCCGCGCTCGCGGGCCTCGTGGTGTGGGAGTACGTCGAGCATGCGCGCCATCGCGACGAGGTCGCGCGCTTCGCGCTCGAGCACGGCTGGTCGCACACGCCGCGCACGGCGAAGTACTCGCTGCGCTTCACGGGCACGCCCTTCGACCAGCGCGGGTCGAGCGTGCGCCAGGAGGACGTGCTCGAGGGCAGGTACGGCGGCGTCCCGTGCGCGACGTTCACCCACGTGGTCGAGCAGCAGTCCGACGGCGAGCGGTCCTCCGCGCAGGTGTTCCAGGTGACGCTCGCGGAGCTGCCCGTGCGGCTGCCGCGCCTCGACATCGTGCCCGAGCACGTGGGTCACCATCTCGCGCAGGCCTTCGGCGGCGTCGACATCGAGGTCGAGTCGCACGCCTTCAACTCGCGCTGGCGGGTCATCGCGCGCGACCGCAGGTACGGCCACGACGTGGTCGACCCCCGGATGATCGAGCGGCTGCTCGCGTACGACGTCGAGGGCTGCTCGCTGCGCATCGACGGCGGCGCGGTGCTCATGTGGAGCCCGGGTCGCGAGGGCGTCGACACGCTCGCCAAGCGGCTCGACGTGGTCGCGGGCGTCGCCCGCCGCATCCCCGACCACGTCCTCCGCCGCTACGCGCAGGCCGGCGCCGCGATGCGCGATCCCGACGCGCCGCTCGCGGGGCCCGCGTGGGCCACCACCCCCGGCGTCCTCAACTCGCGCCGGTACACCGGCATCGGCAGCGACGAGGCGCAGCAGTGGACGGCGACCGACCCGGAGCCCGAGGCGGGGCCGCCCCGCGCGTGACCCTGGAGGGTCCGGCCGGGCCCCGCTAGAGTCGCCACAGACGTCAGGAGAGACACAATGGAATGGTTCCTCATCGCGCTCGGCGTGATCCTCGTGCTCATCGTCCTGTGGGCGATCACCGCCTACAACGGGCTCGTCCGCCTGCGGAACCTGGTCCAGGAGGCCTGGCGCCAGATCGACGTCGAGCTGCAGCGCCGGCACGACCTCATCCCCAACCTCGTCGAGACCGTCAAGGGCTACGCCAAGCACGAGCGCGAGACGCTCGAGGCGGTCACCCAGGCGCGCACCATCGCCGCCGCGCCGGGCTCCTCGCCCGCCGAGCAGGCCGCGCAGGAGAACGTGCTGACGCAGGCGCTAGGCCGCCTGTTCGCCGTCGCCGAGGCCTACCCGGACCTCAAGGCCAACCAGAACTTCATGCAGCTCCAGCAGGAGCTCACCAACACCGAGGACCGCATCGCCGCGGGCCGCCGGTTCTACAACGCGAACGTGCGCAGCCTCAACACGCGCATCGAGACGTTCCCGACCGTGCTCATCGCGAACATGTTCGGCTTCCACCGCGAGGAGTACTTCGAGACCGAGGACGCCGCGCGCCAGGCGCCGAACGTGCAGTTCTGACCCGCCGCATCGTCCCGCCGCGCGCACGGTCCCGGCCGGCGGCTGGGACGATGGGCGCATGACCGTCACCCTCGGCACCCCGCTCACGCCCACCGCGACGCGCGCCCTCCTGCTCGGCTCCGGCGAGCTCGGGAAGGAGGTCGCGATCGAGCTGACCCGGCTCGGAGTCGAGGTGATCGCCGCCGACCGCTACGCCGACGCGCCCGCGATGCACGTCGCGCACCGCGCGCGGGTGCTCGACATGCTCGACCCCGAGGCGCTCCGCGCGCTCATCGCCGAGGAGCGGCCGCACCTGATCATCCCCGAGATCGAGGCGATCGCGACCGACGTCCTCGCGGAGGTCGAGGCCGCGGGCGACGCCACCGTGATCCCCACCGCGCGCGCCACCATCCTCACGATGGACCGCGAGGGCATCCGCCGCCTCGCCGCCGAGGAGCTGGGCCTGCCGACGTCCCCCTACCGCTTCGTCGACACCGTCGACGGGCTGCGCGGCGCGGTCGCGGAGGTCGGGCTGCCGTGCGTGGTCAAGCCCGTGATGTCCTCGTCCGGCAAGGGGCAGTCGGTGATCCGCAGCCTCGACGACGTCGACGCCGCGTGGACCTACGCGGTCGAGGGCGGCCGCGCCGGCGGGACCCGCATCATCGTCGAGGGCTTCGTCGACTTCGACTACGAGATCACGCAGCTCACCGTCCGTCACTCAGGCGGAGTGACGTTCCTCGACCCCATCGGCCACGTCCAGGTCGACGGCGACTACCGCGAGTCCTGGCAGCCGCAGCCCATGTCGGACGCGGCGCTCGCCGAGTCGCGCCGCGTCGCCGGCGCCGTCACCGAGGCGCTCGGCGGCCGCGGCGTCTTCGGCGTCGAGCTCTTCGTCCGCGGCGACGAGGTGCTCTTCTCCGAGGTCTCCCCGCGCCCCCACGACACCGGTCTCGTCACGCTCGCCTCCCAGGACCTGTCCGAGTTCGCGCTGCACGCCCGCGCGGTGCTCGGCCTGCCCGTCCCGGCCGTGCTGCCCCTCGGCCCGAGCGCGTCGTGCGCGGTCCTCGCCGAGGGCTCCGGCGTGCCCGTGTTCTCGGGCGTGGACGATGCGGTGGCCGCGCCGGGCACGGACGTGCGGCTCTTCGGCAAGCCCCGCGTCGACGGCCGCCGCCGCGTCGCCGTGACGGTCGCGCGCGGCGCGTCCGTGGACGAGGCGCGGGCGACCGCGCGGGACGCCGCGGCGGCCCTGCGCATCGACCTGATCGAGCCTGTGGAGAACCCGCCCGCTGTCTGATCCCGGTGCGACGCTGGTCGGGTGACCGCTCCCGACGCCATCCTCGACCAGATCCAGACGCTCCTGCGGATCGCGGACGGCGGCTCGCCGTACCCGGCCGAGCGGGAGCTCGCCCGCGAGAGGGCCGAGCGGCTGATGGTCCGGTACGCGATCGACGAGGCCGGCGTGCGGATGAGCCGCGAGGAGGCCGAGACGCCCACCACGCGCGCGTTCGACTTCGCGGCGCCGTACGTCAAGGACCAGATCATCCTCGTGTGCGGGATCGCGCGGGTGTTCTCGTGCCGGTCGGTCATCCACGGCGGCCGCCGCGTCACCGCGGTCGGCTTCGCCTCGGACCTCGCGATCGTCGCGGCGCTGGTGGACACGCTGCTGCCCGCGATGCGGCTGGAGATGGACGTCTACGGCGGCTCGCAGTCGCGCAAGAAGGCGTTCGCCTGGTCGTACACGAGCACCGTGACGGAGCGTCTCCGGGCCTTCTACGCGGGCGCGCTGCGCGAGGCCGAGGAGGAGGGCACCGGCTCCGCGGTGGTGCTGCTCGACCGCGCCCAGCAGGTGGAGGTCGCGTATCAGGAGATGTTCCCGAACCTCCGGGCGGCGCGGCGCCGCGTGCTCACGTCGTCGGAGGGGTGGGGCGAGGGGGCCGAGGCGGGCAAGCGTGCGGACATCTCCCTCGGGCGGAAGGTGGACGAGCCGGGGCGGCGCGAGCTGGGGGCGTGACCTAGTCTCGTGCGCGTGGACGATGCGGATCAGGCCCCGACGCACGGGCTCGGGCCCTGGGAGGGGCCGTGGCCCGAGGACGAGCGCCTCGACCCCGAGCTGCTCGAGCACGGCGACCGCCGCAACGTCGTCGACCGCTACCGGTACTGGCGCCACGACGCGATCGTCGCGGACCTCGACGCGCGCCGGCACCCCTTCCACGTCGCCATCGAGAACTGGCAGCACGACCTCAACATCGGGTCCGTGGTGCGCACCGCGAACGCGTTCCTCGCGCGCGAGGTCCACATCGTCGGCAACCGTCGCTGGAACCGCCGCGGAGCGATGGTGACGGACAGGTACCAGCACATCCGCCACCACCCCACGGTCGAGGACCTCGCGGCGTGGGCCGTCGCGGAGGGGCTGCCCGTCATCGGCATCGACAACCTGCCCGGCTCCGTCCCGCTCGAGACGTACGCGCTGCCGCGCGCGTGCGTGCTCGTCTTCGGGCAGGAGTCCGTGGGGCTGTCCGACGCCGTGCGCGAGGTCGCCGAGGCGACGCTCGCGATCGCGCAGTACGGCTCGACGCGGTCGATCAACGCCGGCGCCGCCGCGGCGATCGCGATGCACTCGTGGGTGCGCCTCCACGGCGACGTCGAGGCCGGGCACGCCTGACCGCGGGCCGGTGCGTGGCGCATCGTCCCTACCTGCGCGGACGGCCACCGCGCTCTGGGACCTTCGCCACCCAGCACGAATCGATTTCTGACAGAATGGCAGGCGGTTCCATCCGCACAAGCTCAGGAGTTACCCATGGCTATCGCCACCACCGAGTCGTACGCCGCGATGCTGGACGCCGCCAAGGCCGGCGGCTACGCGTTCCCGGCGATCAACATCACCTCGTCGTCGTCCGTCACCGCCGCCATCCAGGGCTTCGCGGAGGCCGAGTCCGACGGCATCATCCAGGTCTCGGTGGGCGGTGGCCAGTACGCCTCCGGCTCGACCATCAAGGACGCCGTCGTCGGCTCGCTCGCCCTCGCCGCGTACGCCCGCGTGGTCGCCGAGAAGTACGGCGTCACCATCGCGCTGCACACCGACCACTGCCACAAGGTCTACCTCGAGGAGTGGCTGAAGCCGCTGCTCAAGCTCGAGGCCGAGTCGATCGCCTCCGGCAACGGCCCGATCTTCAACTCGCACATGTGGGACGGCTCGTCCGTGCCGATGGACGAGAACCTCGCCATCGCCGAGGAGCTCCTCGAGCTGTCGCAGGCGGCGGACACGATCCTCGAGATCGAGATCGGCGTCGTCGGCGGCGAGGAGGACGGCCACTCGGCCGAGGTCAACGACAAGCTCTACTCGACCCCCGAGGACGGCATCGCCACCATCGAGCGTCTCGGCCTCGGCGAGAAGGGCCGCTACATGACGGCCATGACCTTCGGCAACGTGCACGGCGCGTACAAGCCGGGCGCCGTCAAGCTCCGCCCGGAGATCCTCGGCGACATCCAGGCCGCCGCTGCCGAGAAGTTCGGCAAGGAGAAGCCGTTCGACCTCGTGTTCCACGGTGGCTCGGGCTCGACCGCCGAGGAGATCGCGACCGCGGTCTCGCACGGCGTCATCAAGATGAACATCGACACCGACACGCAGTACGCGTACACGCGTCCGGTCGTCGACCACATGATGAAGAACTACGACGGCGTCCTCAAGGTCGACGGCGAGTGGGGCAACAAGAAGGCCTACGACCCGCGCGCCTGGGGCAAGCTCGCCGAGGCCGGCATGGCGGCCCGCGTCGTCGAGGCCTGCCAGCAGCTCGGTTCCGCCGGCAAGAAGATCTGAATCACCTGATCGTGAGGGAGGCCTCCGCGGTCGCGTGACTGCGGGGGCCTCCGCACGTTCGGGGCCGATGCGCGCTGCAGGTGCGGCGCGCATCGGCCGATAGCCTGTGAGGGGCGTTCGCGCCTCACGAGATTTCAAGTCCCGGCCGGATGCCGGGCGAAGGGGAGGGCACGATGCCCGGAGCAGTGATCGTCGGAGCCCAGTGGGGCGACGAGGGCAAGGGGAAGGCGACGGACCTCCTCGGCTCGCGCGTCGACTACGTCGTGAAGTTCAACGGCGGCAACAACGCGGGCCACACGGTCGTCATCGGCGACCAGAAGTTCGCGCTCCACCTGCTGCCGTCCGGCATCCTCACCCCGGGCTGCACGCCCGTCATCGGCAACGGCGTCGTCGTCGACCTGCGCGTGCTGTTCCAGGAGCTCGACGCTCTCAACGAGCGCGGCGTCGACACCTCCGACCTGCTCGTGTCCAACGCGGCGCACATCATCGCGCCGTACGCCCGCACGCTCGACAACGTCACCGAGCGCTTCCTCGGCAAGCGCAAGATCGGCACCACCGGCCGCGGCATCGGCCCCGCGTACGCGGACAAGATCAACCGCCTCGGCATCCGCGTGGGCGACCTGTTCGACGAGTCCGTCCTGCGCGACAAGATCGAGGGCGCGCTCGTCGCGAAGAACCACCTGCTCGTCAAGGTCTACAACCGCCGCGCGATCACGGTCGACGAGGTCGCCGACGAGCTGCTCGAGTACCGCGACCGCCTCGCGCCGCACGTCACCGACACGTCGCTCGTGCTCAACAACGCGCTCGAGGGCGGCGAGACCGTGCTGTTCGAGGGCGGCCAGGCGACGATGCTCGACGTCGACCACGGCACCTACCCGTTCGTCACCTCGTCCTCCGCGACCGCGGGCGGCGCGTGCACCGGCTCGGGCGTCGGCCCGACCCGCATCGACTCGGTCATCGGCATCGCGAAGGCGTACACCACGCGCGTGGGCGAGGGCCCGATGCCCACCGAGCTGCTCGACAAGTGGGGCGACCGCCTGCGCGACGTGGGCCACGAGTTCGGCACCACCACCGGCCGCCCGCGCCGCTGCGGCTGGTACGACTCGGTCATCACGCGCTACGCGTCGCGCATCAACGGCCTCACCGACATCGTGCTGACCAAGCTCGACGTGCTCACCGGCATCGACGAGATCCCGGTCTGCGTGAGCTACGACGTCGACGGCGTGCGCTACCAGGACCTGCCGCTCGACCAGGCGGCCTTCGCGGCCGCCGAGCCGGTCTACGAGACATTCCCCGGCTGGGAGGAGGACATCTCGGGCTGCCGCGAGTTCTCCGACCTGCCGCAGAACGCGCAGGACTACGTCAAGGCGGTCGAGGAGCTGTCCGGCTGTCGGATCTCCACGATCGGCGTGGGCCCGGGCCGCGACGAGATCATCCAGATCAACGACCTGCTCCACGAGCGCGGCTGAGCCGCAGACTCGCGAGCCAGTCGGCGACGTCGTCGGCGGCGCCGTCGACGAGGCTGTACCAGCGGTGCGTGCCGTCGGGCGCGACGTCGACCAGGCCTGCGGTCGCGAGCACCTTGAGGTGCTGTGACACGCGCGTGTGCGAGATGCCGTAGAGGCTCGCGGCCGAGGCGGCGAGGTCGCCCGCGGAGGTGGGACCGACCTCGAGCAGCTCGAGCAGGCGGCGGCGGACGGGGTCGGCGAGGGCGGCCAGCGTCGCGTCGAGGCGCGCGGCGCGGTCGAGGTCGGCGTCCATGAGGTCGCTCCTTCTGCTGGTCCATACCGGCGGCTCGTCGCCGGGTGCGCCCCGCGGGATCGCCTGGCCCGGTTCCGCTGTTTTAGCAATTCCTAAAATAGTCGGGAGCGAGGTGCGTCGCCCGTCGTGCGCACGAATCGTGCGCGGGCGCGGTGGGATCGCGCGCTCCCGGTCGCGCATCGGCGCCAGCCCTGCGGACACGAAACGCGCTCGTATTGCGCCGGTGACAAAACGGATATAGCGTCCGAAATGGGACACGATCCCCGCGGGGCGTCAGAGGGCCGCTCCGGCGAAACAGCTGGGGGAACTTCAATGAAGAAGATTCTGGCGACCCTGTTCGCGTCCGCTCTGCTCCTTGTCGGAGGTGGAGGTATTGCCGCGGCATCCGACGATGTGTGCCAAGTGTCGTGCGGGCCCACATTCACCAAGGAGGAGACCGCCTGGGGCAAGGGTGGTGAGATGGGCGGCGCCAACTGGGCGATGTTCACGCCGTACTCCTGCGCATGCGGCAACTTCCTGATTGCTGGCAACCCGAAGAAGTCCGAGAACAAGGTCGGCTTCGTGTCGTTCTCGCCACCCGACGCGGACGGCAAGATCAGCATCACCATCGATGTCTACGAGTGGAAGGCGAAGTTCTCCGATCCGCTCACCGTTCACATCGGCTACTACGACTCGGCTCCGACCGACGGCAAGAACCCGGCGCCCGGGCAGCTGGACGTCAACCTCGAGCACCTGGTGCTCGGCGTCGACTACACCTTCGATGCAGTCGAGCAGAAGATCGTGATCTCCGGCCTCGAGTACCACCCGTACTACGCGGTTCACACCGAGGTCCTGGTCAAGTAGCGGTCGACCCCCTCGAGGGCCGCGTCCTTCCCCGGGCGCGGCCCTCTTCCATGCCTCGGCGACGTCGGCGGGTTTCCCGCAGGGGTCCGGGACGGCGCGCGAGGGCCGGCGGAGGGTCCCGCGCGGGCTCAGACCGCCCGCTCCCTCACGACCCGCGCGACGTCGACCCGGCGCACCGCGCGCGCCGCGGGGATCCGTGACAGCGCCGAGGCGACCAGGACGCCGGCCGCCGCGAGCCACGGCACCCACCACGACCACCACAGCTCGAACGTGAAGAGGTCGCTCGAGAAGGTCGACAGGAACCCAGCGGCCGCGATGGTGCCGGCCACCAGCCCGAACGGCAGCCCGAGCGCCGTTGCGACGACGTTCTCCGTGCTGATCGTGCCGGCCACCTTCCGCACGGGCACGCCCGCGGCGCGAAGCGTCGCGAGCTCGCCCGTCCGCTCCACGACGTTGACCGCGAGCGTCACGTACATGACGGCCAGGGCGAGCACCCCGCCGAGCGCGATCATCACACCGATGAAGGCCCAGAACAGGCCCAGATACTGCTGCACGGTCGTGAGCAGGGCCTTCGAGTCCTCGTAGGCGACCACGCCGTCGAGCGCCGTGATGTCCTCGCGCATCGTGTCCCGGTCCACGCCGTCGGCGAAGAGCACGTCGTAGCTCGCGACGGTGCCGTCCGGCAGCGCGCCCCGGGCGACGTCCTCGGCGGCGTACAGGTACGTCCCCATCGGCTCCGCGAGGAGGCCCTCGAGCGTCACCGTGGTGTCGCCGGCCTCCGTGACGAGCGTGAGCTGGTCGCCCACCTCCACGTCGAGCACGTCGGCAAGCCCCACCCCGGCGAGGATGCCCGAGGCGGGCAGGGTCGTCGTCGTGCCGTCCTCGAGCAGGAACGTGTGCATCTCGGTGTCGGTCCGGAACCCCCGCAGCACGGTCGCGTAGCCGGTCCCGTCGGCGCGCGCGGTGACCTGGCCCACGACGGTGGCCTCCACCGCATCGACGCCGTCGACCGCCTCGAGCGCCGCCGCATCGGTCCCGCCCGAGACCGCGACGGACGCGTCCTGGTTGTCGATGACGTCGTACTGGGTCTCGAGCGCGTGGACCATCGTCGTCATGATGCCCACGGACGCGAGGACCAGCACCATCGACAGCACCGCGCCGAGCATCGTCGCGATCGTGCGGCGCGGGCTGCGCCCGATGTCGCGGAGCGCCATGCGCGCCGGCACCGGCATCCAGCGCAGCCGCGCCACGAGCCTGCTCCACGGCCCCGGCGGACGCAGCGGGGCGGCGGCGTGCATCGCCGCGGCGGGCTCGGTGCGCGACGCCGCGAGGGCGGGGAAGAGCGCGCCGAGCAGCCCGACGAGCACGCCGAAGACCACGCCGCTGGCGATCATCCAGGGGTAGTTCTCCACGATCGTGTCGGGGACGCCCAGTGCCGACGTGTACGCGGACGTGACCGCGCCGTTGGCGAGAGCGCCGAGGAGCACCCCGACGACACCGCCGAGCGTGCCGATCATCAGCCCCTGGAGCAGGTACATCCGCAGCACCCGGCCGCGGCGCGCGCCGCCCGCCATGAGCGTCGCGATGATGGGTCGCTCCATGAGGATGCGCCGCGACAGCATCACGTACGACGCGACGCCCGCGGCGGTGAGGAACAGCGCCGGGAAGGCCTTGGACATCTCGTCGAAGCCGTCGAGGTCCTCGTTGAGGGTCGCCTGCGACGGCATGTCCTCCCACGCCTGGATGGCGGTCGCGCCCGCATCGTCCATCGCCCGGGTGACCGCGTTGTCGGACGATGCGGTGAGCCGGTCGGGCATCGCGACGAGGGCCTGGTTGTCGGGGCCGAACCAGGCGTTCACCGTGTCCTCCGGAAGGTAGAGAACGGCGAAGGAGTGCGGATCGGAGACGGCGTCCTGGCGGCTTCGGGCCGGCCAGATGTACTCGGCGGAGACGGCGACGCCGACCACGGTGACCTCGTGCCAGCCGTCGGCCGCGTAGACCTGGAGCGTGTCGCCGGGGGCCAGGCCGAACGTCGAGGCGGCGTGCGTCTCGACCACCGCCTCGTCGGTGGCTCCCGCGCTCAGGTAGGAGCCCTCGGTCACGTCGATCGCGCCGAGCTCCGGCTGGTCGCCGGCGGGCATGCCGACCACCCGGCCGAGCAGCTTGGTGCCCGCGATGAGCATCGGCGGGTCGTACTGGGCGCGAGTGCCGGTGGCGGCGGCGCCCGCATCGTCCGCCGCGCTCGCGACCGCCGCGACGTCGCCGCCCGTGGCGATGTAGGTGGGGAGCGCGAGCCGCTCGTACGTGTGGTGGTACGAGGCGGTGAGGTTCTCGAAGGCGCCGGCGGTGGCGACGAAGATCATCACGCCGAGCAGGATCGTGACCGCGACCGCGACGACCTGGGCGCGGGACCGACGGAGGTCCCGGAGCGACTTGCGGGTCGTGACGCGCATCGCGATCACCAGGTGACGTCGGCGGCGTCCGCGGGCGCCGGGTTGACCTCGGCGGACTCGATCGCGCCATCCACCACCGTGACGACGCGGTGCGCGATGCGCGCGACCGACGAGTTGTGCGTGACGATGACCACCGTCCGGCCCTCGCGGTTGAGCTGTTGGAGCAGGCCGAGGATCTGGCGTCCGGTCGGGAGGTCGAGCGCGCCGGTGGGTTCGTCGGCGAGCAGGATGTCGGGATCCGTCGCGAGCGCCCGGGCGACGGCGACGCGCTGCTGCTGGCCGCCGCTCAGCTGGGCGGGGAAGCTGTCCGCGCGGTCGGCGAGGCCCACCGCCTCGAGCAGCTCGTCGACGCTCCGGCCGTCGCTCTTCCCGGTGAGCGCGAGGATGATCTCGACGTTCTCGCGGGCCGTCAGCGTGGGGATGAGGTTGAAGAACTGGAAGATGAACCCGACGTGGTCCCGCCGGAAGCCGGCGAGCTGCGCGGGCCGGCGGTCGGAGATGTCCTCGCCCGCGATCGTGACGCCGCCCGCTGTCGCGGACTCGATCCCGCCGATGATGTTGCACATCGTGGTCTTGCCCGACCCCGAGGGGCCGAGGACCACGACGAGCTCGCCGGAGGCGATCTCCAGGTCGATGCCGCGGAGGGCGTGGACGGCCGCGTCGCCCTCGCCGAAGGTCTTGGTGACGCCCGTGAGCCGCACGCTCCGGTCGGTGGTGACGGCGGTGGAGGTCATGACGGTTCCTCTCGCGAGGTGGGGGTGAGGACGCCCGTGGAGTAGGCGTCGATCGTGCCGGCGGCCCAGCGCGCCAGCCCGTCGGGCGCGAGCGGGTCGACGCCGAGCACGTCGGCGAGGTGGTCGCGCAGCAGCACCACGGCGAGGTCGTTGACCAGCAGGAAGGCGGCGCGCGCGTCGGGATCCGCGGTCGACCGGACGCCGCCGGCGGACTCGAGGGCGCGCATCGTCTCCCTGGTCATCTCGAACCACTCGCGGAACAGCCGCTGACCGACGGGGTCGCCGGTGAGCAGCAGCCGGCGCAGGTAGGCGGGGATGGCGGACCCGGCGGGCAGCCCGCCCAGCAGCACCTCGGCGAAGCTCGCCGCCGCGCGCTCGCCGCCCGACGCGATCGCGTCGAGGTTCTCGGCGCTCTGGTCGAACAGGCCGTCGAAGATCCCGGCGACGTGCGCGTCGACCGCCTCGCGCAGGCCGTCCTTGCTCCCGTAGTGGTGGAGCACGAGCGCGGGGGAGACGCCCGCGCACGCGGCGATGTCGCGCACCGTGACGGAGTCCGGGCCGCGCTCCCCGAAGAGGGCGAGCGCGCAGTCCCGGATCTTGGCGCGGGCCGTGAGGTCGTCGGTGCTGACCACATGTTCACGCTACTGAACGCATGGTCAGCCCGCAAGGGCTGAGGTCAGATCGAACGTCGCGGTGCGCGGCAGGTGCTGAGCCGAAGGCGGCGCAGCCAGGCGTCGAGGTCGTCGGCGGATCCGTCGGACAGGGCGTACCACCGCCACGGGCCGTCGACCGACACCATGACCAGGCCGGAGCGCGCGAGGACGCCCAGGTGCTGGGAGGCACGCGTGCGGGAGATCCCGAAGGCCGCGCAGGCCGATGCGGCGAGGTCGCCAGCAGCCGCCGGGCCCGGCACGAGCCACTCGAGGATCGATCGCCTCACCGGGTGCGCGAGCGCGGCGAGCGCCGCATCCACATCGCGCGTGCCGAGGTCCATGAGCCGACGGTAGGCGGGGCGCGGCACGCCCGCCACGGCCTGGGGAGAACCCTCGGGTCCGCCGAGTCGCAGATCCGACCCGAGCTGCTGGCGCGGCCCGACCCGCGAGCCCGAGGGTGTGTCCGTTCCCGTATGTCACTCCTGAGTGAAACAGGCGTCGGCCCGGCGGCGCTCTCCCGCACGCCGCGGCCCCGCGCAGGCCGCTTGTTTCACACCGACGTGAAATACGCGAGAGAGACCATGGCTGTGGCAGGTGGCAGGTGGCGGGTGGCAGGTGGCAGGTGGCAGGTGGCAGGTGGCAGGTGGCAGGTGGCAGGTGGCAGGTGGCAGGTGGCAGGTGGCAAGTGGCAGGTGGCAGGCGGCGGGGGGCGGGCGGCAGGCCGCTCCCGACACCCGACGCCCACCCCGCACCGCCTAGACTCGCACGCGTGATCATCCTTCTCGTCGGCTCCGGCGCCCGTGAGCACGCCCTCGCCCGCGCCCTGTCCCTCGACCCCGCGGTCTCGCAGCTGCACGCCGCGCCCGGCAACCCGGGCATCGCGACGCTGAGCACCACGGACGGCACCCCCGCCACGCTGCACGGCGTCGAGGCGACGGACCCGGTCGCGGTCGCCGCGCTCGCGGGTGCGGTGAAGGCCGACCTCGTCGTCGTCGGCCCCGAGGCGCCGCTCGTCGCGGGCGTCGCGGACGCCGTGCGCGGCGCCGGGATCCCGGTCTTCGGCCCGAGCGCCAAGGCCGCGATGCTCGAGGGCTCCAAGGCCTTCGCCAAGGAGGTCATGGCCGCGGCGGACGTGCCGACCGCCGAGCCGCGCGTGTGCACCTCGAGCGCCGCGCTCGAGGAGGCCTTCGACGCCTTCGGCGCCCCCTACGTGGTCAAGGACGATGGCCTCGCCGCGGGCAAGGGCGTCGTCGTGACCGAGGACCGCGCCGCCGCGCTCGCGCACGGCGAGGCCATCCTCGGCGCGGGCGGCGTCGTCGTGGTCGAGGACTACCTCGACGGTCCCGAGGTCAGCCTCTTCTGCCTGTGCGACGGCGAGACGGTCGTGCCGCTCCAGCCGGCCCAGGACTTCAAGCGCGCGTACGACGCCGACGCCGGCCCCAACACCGGCGGCATGGGCGCGTACTCGCCGCTCCCGTGGGCTCCCGCGGACCTCGTCGACGAGGTCGTCCGCACCGTCGCGCAGCCGACGGTCGACGAGATGGCCCGCCGCGAGACGCCGTTCGTCGGCGTCCTCTACTGCGGCCTCGCGCTCACCTCGAAGGGCGTCCGCGTGGTCGAGTTCAACGCGCGCTTCGGCGACCCCGAGACCCAGGTGGTCCTCGCGCGCCTCGCGACCCCGCTCGCCGGCGTCCTGCTCGCCGCGGCCGAGGGCCGCCTGGCCCAGCTGCCGCCCCTCGAGTGGCGGGACGATGCGGCGGTCACCGTCGTCGTCGCGGCCCAGAACTACCCGGACACGCCGCGCAAGGGCGACCCGATCACCGGCATCGACGAGGCCGAGCAGGTCGGCACCGTGCACGTCCTCCACGCCGGGACGAGCCTCGACCACCGCGGCACGCTGCTGAGCAGCGGTGGTCGCGTGCTCAGCGTGACGGCGCTCGGCTCGACCCTCACCGAGGCTCGCGGGCGCGCCTACCAGGGCGTCGACCGCATCGTCCTCCCGGGCAGCCACCACCGCGGCGACATCGCGGCGAAGGCCGCCGCGGACGCGGACGGGGCCGCCTGATGCCCGGTCACGCGACGCCGCCGCAGCACCTCGAGCTCGAGGGCTGGCGCCACGTCTACTCGGGCAAGGTGCGCGACCTCTACGAGCCCGTCGAGCCGCACCCGCGCGGCGACGTGGTCCTCGTCGTCGCGTCCGACCGGATCAGCGCGTACGACTGGGTGCTCCCGACCGAGATCCCCGGCAAGGGCGGCATCCTCACCGGGCTGAGCCTGTGGTGGTTCGACCAGGTGCTCGACATCGTCGCGAACCACACCGTCGAGGCGCCCGTGCCGGCCGAGGTCGAGGGGCGCGCGATGGTCTGCAAGCGCCTCGATATGTTTCCCGTCGAGTGCGTGGCGCGCGGCTACCTCACCGGCTCGGGCCTCGTCGAGTACAACGCGAGCGGCACGGTGTGCGGCATCCCGCTGCCTCCGGGCCTAGTCGACGGCTCGCGCCTGCCGGAGCCGATCTTCACCCCGGCGACCAAGGCCGAGGTCGGCGAGCACGACGAGAACGTCGACTTCGACGCCGTCGTGGCGCTCGTCGGCGAGGAGGACGCGACCGCGCTGCGCGACCTCACGCTCGCGCTCTACATGCGCGCCCACGAGATCGCCGCGGCGAAGGGCATCATCCTCGCGGACACGAAGTTCGAGTTCGGCCGCGACGGTTCGGGTGCGATCATCCTCGGCGACGAGGTCCTCACCCCGGACTCGAGCCGCTTCTGGCCGGCCGACGAGTGGGAGCCGGGCCACGCGCAGCCGAGCTTCGACAAGCAGTTCGTCCGCGACTGGCTGACCTCGCCCGAGTCGGGCTGGGACAAGAGGTCGGATGTGCCGCCGCCCGCGCTGCCGGACGACGTGGTCGAGCGCACGCGCGCCCGCTACGTCGAGGCCTTCGACCGGCTCGCGAAGCACTGAGCGACCCTCCCCAACGAAGCGTCCGTCCAGTACGTTCTCCCTGCATGGGACGCATGCCGAAGGTGGCGGTGCTCGCGGTCGTCGGCGCGCTCGTGCTCGGCGCGCTGCTGAGCGCGTGCGCGCCGGGACCCTACGACCATCGCAACGGCGCCGACTTCGGCGTGCCCGGCGCCGTCGTCGAGACCGTCGAGGGTGTCGAGGCGTACCCGGCGTGCGGCAACGAGCCCCTCACGGTCGACGGCACCACCTGGTACCCGTTCACGCCCTCCAACCTCGACGAGTTCCCCGAGGTCGCCGCGCTGGCGACGCGGGGCGGCGGCCTCGGCGGGGGGACGATGCGCATCGTCCTGCCCGCGGTCGCGGAGCCGGGCCCGGGCGACGACGTGGGCACGCTCACCGTCTACGAGGGTGGCTTCGCCTACTGGGCCTCGGACAGCGGCGACATCCGCACGTGGCTCACCGATCAGGAGATCGAGTACACCTGGGTCTGCTGAGCCTCAGGCGTGGCTCTCGGTCTGCAGCTCGCGCTTCTGGACCACGGCCACCGACGGCACGCCCCAGCCGCGGGTGAGCGAGAGGGCTCGCAACGCGAGGATGACCAGCAGCGGCACCCAGAACACGACCTCGGGCGGGAGGCCCAGCGCCCACAGCGCCCACAGCGTGAAGGCGCCGCCGAGCGCCGCGGTCGCGTAGAGCTGGCCGTTCCAGAACACCTCGGGCACCTGCGCCGCGAAGAGGTCGCGCAGGATGCCGCCGCCGACGCCGTTGGCGACGCCGACGATCATCGCGGCGACCGGATTCGCGCCGACGTCGAGCGCGATGCCGGTGCCGATGACGACGAAGATCGCGAGGCCCGCGGCGTCGGAGTACTCGACGATGCGGTGGCGGGCGAACGCGCCCAGGTCGCGGCGGCGCGCGGCGGGAGCGATCGCGAGGGCCGTCGCCACGGCGACGAGCACGAGCGTGGGGTTCTCGATCCAGAAGACGGGCTGGCGGAGGAGGAGGTCGCGCATGGTTCCGCCGCCGACGGCGACGAGGCTCGCGAGCACGACCGCGCCCACGAGATCCATGCGCCGGCGGCTCGCCGCGACGGCGCCGGAGATCGCGAACGCGATCGTGCCGAGGTACTCGAGGACCACGCGCAGCGTGACGAGCGCGTGCTCGAGGATCGCGTCGGGCGCGACTGCGGTGACGAGGTCGGTCATGGGCTCTCCGTTCGGGCGACCCCCAAGGGTACGTGCGCCCCCGCGCGCCGGTAGAATCCACGCCATGGCCACGATCCTCGTCCACGTCATGCCCAAGCCCGAGATCCTCGACCCGCAGGGCAAGGCGGTCGGCGCCGCCCTTCCCCGCCTCGGGTTCGACGGCGTCGCGCAGGTCCGTCAGGGCAAGCGCTTCGAGCTCACCGTCGACGGCGAGGTGACCGACGAGGTCCTCGCCAAGGTCCGCCAGGCGGCCGAGACGCTGCTGAGCAACCCCGTCATCGAGGACGTCGTCGAGGTGACGGTCGCGCAGGAGCCGGCGTGACCGCGCGCATCGGCGTCGTCACCTTCCCCGGCACGCTCGACGACCGCGACGCGACCCGCGCGGTGCGCCTCGCCGGCGCCGAGGCCGTGCCGCTGTGGCACAACGACGGCGACCTCAAGGACGTCGACGCGGTGGTGCTGCCCGGCGGCTTCTCGTACGGCGACTACCTGCGTGCCGGCGCGATCGCACGCTTCGCGCCCATCATGGAGAAGGTCGTGGACGGCGCCAACGGCGGCCTCCCGGTCCTGGGCATCTGCAACGGCTTCCAGGTTCTCACCGAGGTCCACCTGCTGCCCGGCTCGATGATCAAGAACGAGCACCTGCACTTCATCTGCCGCGACCAGACGCTGCGCGTCGAGAACGCGGAGACCTCCTGGACCTCGGAGTACCGGGACGGCGAGGAGATCGTCATCCCGCTGAAGAACCAGGACGGCCAGTACGTCGCGGACGACTACACGCTCGACATGCTCGAGGCCGAGGGCCGCGTCGCGTTCCGCTACGTCGGCTGGAACCCCAACGGCTCGCGCCGCGACATCGCCGGCATCACCAACGAGCGCGGCAACGTGGTCGGCCTGATGCCGCACCCCGAGCACGCGGTCGAGGCGGGCTTCGGCCCCGACTCTCGCGAGTCGGGCCGCACCGGCACCGACGGCCTCGCGTTCTTCACCTCCGCGATCAAGAACCTGCTCGCGACCGCCTGATCCCGCCTTCGCCGCCGGCGCCCCCGCCCGCACGTGGTCGGTGGTGGTCGGTTCCGCGAGATCCGTGATCGTCAGGGGTAGACCAGTGTCGTTCGGAGGATTGTCGTGATCACCGAGTCCGTGGTCCTCCGCGTCCACCCCGGACGCGAGGTCGAGTACGAGGCGGCCTTCCGCGAGGCCTCGCCGATCATCGCGCGCCAGCGCGGCTGCCTCACCCACTCGCTCAAGCGAGGCATCGAGGACCCGTCGACGTACCTCCTCACGGTCGAGTGGGAGAGCCTCGAGGATCACGAGACGGGCTTCCGCGGCTCCGCCGACTACCAGGAGTGGCGCCGGCTGCTGCACCCGTTCTACGTCGAGCTGCCGCCCGTGCCGCACTACAGCGAGGTCGACCTCGCGGGCTGACGCCGCCGGGCGCGGGTCGCGACGGCGAGCACGCCCGCGACGATGGCGAGCGCGAGCGTGAGCGCGTTGCCGACGTAAGCGAAGCCGGTGGGGACCACGAGCGCCACGACCGCGGCCGGTGCCACCAGGAGCCACTCGCCGCGCACCGCCCACATCAGCGCGAGCACCGATGCGGCGAGGCCGGCGACGAGGCAGGCCGCCACGGCGGGCCGCCACGCCGGGTCGAGCGATGACCACGCATCGACGGCGAACCACGCGCCCGCCCCCGCGAGGGCGAGGGTGGACGCGGCGGCGAGCGGCGCGGCGAGCCGCTCCAGGGCCGTGATCATGCCCCGACGCTAGCGGCGCATCGTCCCTGGCTCAAGGGTGGAACGCGCGCTCAGCGCGCGAGCCGGTCGCGCAGCTCGGCAAGCGCGCCGAAGGTGACGCGGTTGAAGTCGGCCCCCAGCTGGTTGGGGATCGTCACGAGCAGCGTGTCGGCGGTCATGACCGCATCGTCCTCGCGCAGCTCGCGCTCGAGTTTGTCGAGGTCGCCCACGTACGTCTTGCCGAACGTCGACACGGTGTTGTCGATCTCCCCGATCTGGTCACGGTTGCCGCCGAGGCGGTCCCGCTCGAGGTAGGGATGGAAGTAGGTGTCGGTGGTCTCGTCGACGATCGGCATGATGCTGCGGGACACCGACGCGCGCGGCTCGCCCTCGTGGCCGGCCTCGCGCCACGCCTCGCGGAACGCCTCGATCTGGCGCGCCTGCACGACGCCGAGCGGCTCGCCGGTCGCCTCGAGCACGAGCGTCGACGACATGAGGTGCATGCCCAGCTCGCCCGTGCGCCGGCCTGACTCGATGCCGCCCGCGCCGTACCAGATCCTCCCCGACAGCCCGGGGGAGTGCGGCTGGATCGGCAGGAGCTCGCCCGCGCGCACGTGGGCCCGCGGCCCGGCCGGCGCGATGCCGACCCCCGCGATCGCCTCGCGGAAGCGCGCGATGCGGCGCGACGCGTCCGCGGAGGGGGTGTCGCCGAAGCCGAGCGGGTAGCCGAACTCCGCGGGGCCGTCGGCGGCGGGCTCGGGGCTCCCGCGCGAGACCCCCAGCTGCAGACGGCCGCCCGCGACCAGGTCGGCGGTCGCGGCGGCCTCGGCCATGTACAGCGGGTTCTCGTAACGCATGTTGATGACGCCGGTGCCGAGCTCGATCCGCGACGTCCGCGCGCCCATGGCCGCGAGCAGCGGGAACGGCGACGAGGTGTTCTGCTCGAAGTGGTGGACGCGCATCCACGCGCCGTCGATGCCGGCGTCCTCGGCGGCCTCGGCCAGCCGGATCGTGTCCTGCATGACGTCGCCGGCGGTGCGCACCTTCGAGCCCGGGGCGGCGGACCACCACCCGAACGACAGGAATCCGACGTTGCGCACGCGCGCCTCCTCTGGTTGACGTGTCCTACGTCCGTGCCTGCCAACGCCCGACAGTGCGCACGGATTCCGAGCCGGCACGCCGCCTTCCCGCCCATTCTCCCGCGCGATCCGCGGCGTGTCGCGGCCAACTCCGTGCGGAATGTCGGCGGGTGAGGACCGGGCGCGTCGCTAGCCTGAGCCCATGATCACGGTCCGTCGCGTCACGCCCGACCACCCCGACGCGCACGCACTGTGGGCCGAGCAGCAGGAGGACCTCGCCCGCCGCTACGACTCCCCGGACCTCGTGCTCGAGACCTCCTTCGCGACGCTCGTCGCCTCGCTCGTGGGCTACGCCGACGATGGCGAGCCGGTCGCGAGCATCGTGCTGCGCTGGTCCCCGTACCCCACGGGCGCCGGCTCGCTCGAGCTCAAGCGCCTGTTCGTCCGGCCCGGGCACCGCGGCCACGGCCACTCGAAGGTCATGATGGGCGCCGCGGAGGCGATCGCGCGTCGCGCCGGCGCGACCCGCATCGTCCTCGAGTCCGGGACCGGGCAGCCCGAGGCGCTCGCTCTCTACGACCGGCTGGGCTACCGCCGCATCGCCTCGTACGGCGAGTACAAGGACGAGCCCGACTCCGTCTGCTACGCCCTCGACCTGCCCACGCGGGTGCTCGTCCTCACCGGCGCGCTCGGCGCGGGCAAGACCACGGTCGCCGCCGCCGCGCACGAGCTCCTCGCCGCGCGCGGCGCGCGCACCGCGCACCTCGACGCCGACGCCCTCACCCAGGCCTACCCCGCCGGACCCGCCGACCCCGTCAACCGCGGGCTGCTGTGGGACGCGCTCGGCGCGGTCGCGCCGCTCTACCGCGCACGCGGCTACGGCGACGTCCTCCTGCCGCTCGTGATGGACGATGCGGAGGACCCGGCGCGCGTCGCCCGCGCCTTCCGCACGTCCGCGGGTCCCGCGGAGGTGACGGTGGTCCGCCTCGCGGCGCCCGCCGAGGAGCGCATCCGACGGCTCGAGGGGCGCGAGTTCTCCGAGCGATGGCTGGGATGGGCGCGGACGCGGACGGTGGAGATGGATGGCGAGCTCGAGGCGCTCGCCGTCGAGGACGCGGTCGTCGACGGCGCAGGCAGGACTCCGGACGCCGTGGCCGCGGACGCTCTCGACGCGGCGGGATGGTGACGCGATGACCGACGCGCTGCTCATCCGCGACGGCGTCCTGTGGTCGGACGGCGCGCGCCTCGACGGCGACGCCGTGCTCGTCGTGGACGGGCGCATCCGCGCGCTCGGCGACGGCGACGCGCTCGCGGCCAGGGACGATGCGGCGGGCGCCGAGGTCGTCGACGCCGCGGGCGGCCTCGTCCACCCGGGCTTCGCCGACGCGCACGTCCACACCGCCATGGGCGGTCTCGAGTCGCTCGGCCTCGACGTGAGCGGCGCGCACGGCGCCGAGGCGTGCCTCGCACGCGTGGCCGCGTACGCCGCCGTCCATGACGGCGCGTGGATCGTCGGCGGCGGCTGGCACATGGCGGACTACGACGGCGGCACCCCGACCGCGGCGGCGCTCGACGCGGCGACCGGCGACGTGCCGGCGTTCCTCGTCAACGCCGACCACCACGGCGCGTGGGTCAACACCGCCGCGCTGCGCGCGGCCGGCATCGACGCCTTCACGCCCGACCCCGAGGACGGCCGGATCGAGCGCGACGCCGACGGTCGCCCGACCGGCACGCTTCACGAGGGCGCGATGGCGCTCGTCTCCGCGCACCTGCCAGCCCGCACCGAGGACGAGCTGCGCGCGGGCCTCGCCGTGGGAGCCGACGCCCTGCTCCGGGCGGGCGTGACCGCGTGGCAGGAGGCGATCGTGGGCGACTACGGCGGCCACGTCGACTCCTCGGGCACCTACGGGAGCCTGATCGAGGACGGCGCGCTCGCGGCCCGCGTCTCGGGCGCGCTGTGGATCCCGCGCGACGTCACGCTCGCGACCGTCCCGACGCTCGTCGCGGACCTCGTGCGGCGCCGCGACCGGAACGCCGCCCGCGGCTTCGACACCTCGACCGTGAAGATCATGGTCGACGGCGTCGCCGAGAACCGGACCGCGGCGCTCGCCGAGCCCTACCTCGTCGACGGGTGCGACTGCGGCGCGGGCGACGGCCGCGGGATCGCCTACTTCGGCCGCGACGTCCTGTGCGCGGTCGCGGCGGCCGCCGCCGCGGAGGGCTTCGCGCTGCACTTCCACGCGATCGGCGACCGCGCGGTCACCGACGCGCTCGACGCCGTCGCGGCCCTGCCGGAGGAGCTCCGCGGGCGCCGCCGCCACCACATCGCCCACGTCCAGGTGGTCGACCCGGCGGACGTGCCGCGCTTCGCGGCGCTCGGCGTCACCGTGAACATGCAGGCGCTGTGGGCGTGCAACGACCCGCAGATGACCGAGCTCACGCTCCCGGTGCTCGGCGAGCGGCGCGCGGCCTGGCAGTACCCGTTCGGCTCGTTCCTGCGCGCCGGGGCCGAGCTCGCGATGGGCTCGGACTGGCCGGTGTCGACCTACGACCCGTGGCAGGCGATCCACGTCGCGGCCACCCGCCGGGCGCCGGGCTCCGACGCCGACCCGCTGCTGCCCGACGAGTCGCTCCCGCTGGCCGTCGCGCTGCGCGCCTACACCGCGGGCTCGCACCGGCTGCTGGGGCTCGAGGGCTCGGGCGTGCTCGAGGTCGGGGCCCGCGCGGACCTCTGCGTGGCGTCCCGCGACCCGTTCGCCGGGAAGCCCGGGGAGATCGGTGAGACCCGCACCATCGTCACGGTGCTCGGCGGCCGCATCGTCCACCGCGAGGCGGCCGAGCCGGCGCCGGCCTGAGGCCGGCCGCCGCGACGCGCTCCTCAGCCCTCCAGCGCGAACCGCACGCCCGCCTCGGCGTGCAGCGCGAGCGCGTCGAAGTACGGCACGTCGACGTCCGCTGCGGTCATCACCATGGGGATCTCGGTGCAGCCGGCGATGACGCCCTGCGCGCCGCGCGCCACCAGCTCGTCGGTGGCCTCGCGCGCGAGGGCGCGTCCCGCATCGTCCACCACGCCCCGGGCGAGCCTGTCGTAGATGAGGTCGTGCACCTCGGTCAGCCGCGGCTCGTCGGGGACGATCGCCTCGACGCCCCGCGCGGCCAGACGCTCGCGGTAGAACGGCATGCGCATGGTGAAGCCGGTCCCCAGCAGCGCGACGGTGTCGAGCCCGGCGGCGCGGATCGCGGCCGCCGTCTCGTCGACGACGTGGATGACCGGCACGCCCGCGGCCCCGGCCACCTCGTCCGCGATGACGTGCATCGTGTTGGCGCAGATGAGGATCGCCTCGGCGCCGCCGTCGACCAGCCAGCGGGCGTCGCGCCCGAACGTCGCGGCGAGGCCGTCCCAGTCGCCGGCCTCCTGGGCCTCCGCGACGGCCCCGAAGTCGTAGTGACGGATGACGAGGTCCGCCGTGCGGCCCGGGAGCGCGGCGGCGACGCCCTCGTGCAGGAGCGCCTCGTAGACGAGCGTCGAGTGCCAGGTGATGCCGCCGAGCAGGCCGATGCGGCGAGGCGTGGTGCGCATGACCCGACCCTAGCGAGGCGGACGGGTGCCGCGGGCCGGGCCGTTGGCCCCTGTCGCGCCCGCGAACCCTCCAGTACGCTGTAACGATGAAGATCGGAGAGCTCGCCTCCCGCGGAGGCGTCACCGCGAAGACCGTGCGCTACTACGAGAGCATCGGGCTGCTGCCCGCGCCCGAGCGGCGCGCCAACGGCTACCGCGAGTACGACGAGGCCGCGCTCGAGCAGCTGCGCTTCGTGCGCGACGCCCAGGCCTCGGGGCTCACGCTCGCCGAGGCCGGCGGCATCCTCCACATGAAGGAGCGCGGCGAGAGCACGTGCGAGCACAGCCGCGCCGCGCTCGAGCGTCACCTCCACGACATCGACGCCCAGATCGCCAGCCTGCTGGCCGCCAAGGCCGAGCTCACCGCCTTGGCCCGCCGCGCCGAGTCGCTCGACCCCGAGGACTGCACCGATCCGCACCGCTGCCAGGTGCTCGCGCTTGACCTTCCCGCCGAGGGCAAGGTCTAGCCTGCCCGCATGAGCACCGACACCGCTCCCGAGACCCCCGCCGAGGCCGACGAGCCCACGATCGACCTCGCCGTCGGCGGCATGACCTGCGCCGGCTGCGCCTCCGGCATCCAGCGCGGGCTCGCGATCCTGCCCGGCGTCGGCGCCGCCGACGTCAACATCGCGACCCGCCGCGCGACCGTGCGGCCCGACGGCACGCTCGACCGCGACGAGCTCGAGGAGGCCATGCGCGCCGCCATCACGGGTCTCGGCTACCAGGTCCTCACGCGGCCCGCGGGTGCCGCCGCCGAGGCCGGCGAGGCCGCGCCTCGTCCCTCCTCGCGCGAGGAGGAGGCCGCCGCGCAGGAGGCCAACGATGCGCGCCGCATCGCCGACTACCGCCGCCGCTTCCTCGTCGCCGCCGCGCTGACCGTCCCCGTCGCGCTCGTGTCGATGGTGCCGGCGCTGCAGTTCGACGGCTGGGAATGGTGGGCGGCGCTGCTCGCGACGCCGGTCGTGTGGTGGGCGGCCTGGCCGTTCCACGTGTCCGCGTGGAAGGGCGCGCGCCACCGCACCACGACGATGGACACGCTCGTGAGCCTCGGCACGTCCGTCGCGTGGCTGTGGTCGATGTGGACGCTGCTCGCGGGTCCCGCGCACGCGCACGTCTACTTCGAGACGGGCGCCGTCATCGTCACGCTGATCCTGCTGGGCAAGTGGCTCGAGGTGCGCTCGACGGCCCGCGCGGGCGACGCGATCCGCGCGCTCGGCGCGCGTCAGAGCGTGACCGTCACGCTCGAGGACGGCACCGAGATCCCGCGCGAGGACCTCGGCGTGGGCATGCGCTTCCTCGTGCGGCCGGGCGAGGCGATCGCGACCGACGGCGTGGTCGTGGATGGCGCGGCCGCGGTGGACGCGAGCCTGGTGACCGGCGAGCCGGTGCCCGTCGCGGCCGGCCCCGGGACCGAGGTGGTCGGCGGCACGCTCGCCGCGGACGGCTCGCTCACCGTCGAGGCGACCCGGGTGGGCGAGGAGACGATGCTCGCCCAGATCTCGCGCATGGTCGACGAGGCGCAGGCCGGCAGGGCACGCCTCCAGCGGCTCGCAGACCGCGTCTCCGCGATCTTCGTGCCCGCCGTCATCGGCATCGCCGCGGTGACGGCCCTCGGCTGGCTCGCCGTCACCGGCGACGCCGCCGACGCGATCACCGCCGCGGTCGCCGTGCTCATCATCAGCTGCCCGTGCGCGATGGGCCTCGCGACGCCGCTCGCGATCATGGTCGGCACCGGGCGCGGCGCCCAGCTCGGCATCCTCGTGCGCGGCGCGCAGGCGCTGGAGGACGCGCGCTCGCTGCAGACCGTCGTCCTCGACAAGACCGGTACCGTCACCGAGGGACGCATGGAGGTCACCGCGACCGCCGCTCCCGGGCTGGAGGACGATGCGGCGGCCGCGCTGCTCGACGCCGTCGCCTCGGTCGAGGCGCGCTCCGAGCACCCCGTGGCGGTCGCGATCGCCGCCTCCCGTGACGGACGCGTCCCGCTCAAGGGCTTCCGCTCGACGCCGGGCCAGGGCGTCACCGCCACCGTGCAGAAGGCGGGCGCGGACGGCGCGCACGCCGACGTCACCGTCGGTTCGCGGCGCCTGTTCGACGACCTGTCGCCCGAGCTCGCCGACTGGGCCGCCGCGCGCGAGGAGCGCGGCGAGACCGTCGTGTTCGCGGGCCGTCAGGCGCCGCTCGGCGGCGGGCTGCTGGGGACGCCCGGCGCATCGTCCACCCTCACCCGGACGGCGCTCGCGGCGGAGCTCGCGATCGCGGTGCGCGACCGGATCAAGGAGACCGCGCCGGAGGCCGTCGACGCGCTGCACGCGCTCGACGTCGACGTCGTGCTGCTCACCGGCGACAACCGCCGGGCCGCGGAGGCGGTGGGTGCCTCGCTCGGCATCGACCGCGTGATCGCCGAGGTGCTCCCGGGCGACAAGGAGGACGTGATCCGCGAGCTGCAGGCCGGCGGCCGGCGCGTGGCGATGGTCGGCGACGGCGTCAACGACGCGCCCGCGCTCGCGGCCTCGGACCTGGGCATCGCGATCGGCACCGGCGCGGACGTCGCGCGCGAGGCCTCGGACCTCACCCTCGTGGGCGGCGACCCGCGCGCGGCCGCGGACGCGATCGCGCTGTCGCGGCGCACGTACGCGACCATCCGGGGCAACCTGTTCTGGGCCTTCGCGTACAACGTCTGCATGATCCCGCTCGCCGCTCTCGGCGTGCTCGACCCGATGATCGCGGCGGGCGCGATGGGGGCGTCGAGCCTCTTCGTCGTGGGCAACTCGCTGCGGCTGCGGGGCTTCGGCCGCCGCTGAGCCGAGCAGGCTCAGCGGCCCACGACGGACCACGCGAGCGCCGAGCGCGCCGCGGTGACCCAGCCCGCGGCGTCGGCCGCGCGGGCCGACACCATGCCGTCGGAGTGCGCCGCGACGAGCAGCGCGAGCTGCGCGCGCTGCAGCCGGTGCAGGTCGCGCGCCGCCTGCGCGCCGTGCCGCGCGCGCATCTCCGCGCGCGCGTGGCTGCGGCGCCTGCGCGTCGACAGCACCTCGAAGTCGGCCGGGCTCACGAGGTGGTCGGGGACGGTCACGCGTGCCATCCGCGCGAAGATCGCCCGCTCCCTCAGGCGGCCGACGTGGATCGTGGTGGCGAGCACGATGACGATCGGCACGCCCTTGATGAGCGCCGCCGTCACCTGCGAGCCGTGGATGAGCGGCGAGTTGACCAGCCCGTGCAGGATCATCGCCGCGCCCAGGGACCCGAGCGCGACGGCCCAGCGGCGCGACGCGGGGCCGACGGACACGAAGAAGTACGCGATGCCGGCACCCGCGATCGCGGAGAACGCGGCGTGGCTCCACAGCCCGGCGACCACGCCGCGCAGCACGAACATCTGCCACACGGTGTCCATCGCGTCGCCCGACAGCGCCGCGGTGCGGGCGGTGTAGAGGAAGCCCTCGACGACCTGGAAGCCCAGCCCCACCATGGCGCCGTAGAACGCGCCGTCGGCGACGGTCCGGATCCTCGCCCCGGGGATGAGCGCGAGCGCGACGATGCCGAGCGCCTTGAGCGGCTCCTCGACCAGGGGCGCCGCGACCGCGGACACCCAGGACGAGCCGTCGCCGAGCCAGTCGCCGACGATCGAGTGCATCGCCGGCCCGCCGATGCGGGACACCCCGACCGCGACGATCGAGCCCCACAGCAGGGCGCCGGCGACGTTGACGAGCGGGCGCCTCTCGTAGAGCTCGAGCAGGTACACCGTGGTGGCGAAGACCAGGCCGTACGCGAGCCACAGGGCCGCGGACAGCGCTCCCGACGCGGGGTTGGCGAGCAGCGATTCGAGCACGAGCGGCGCGACCTGCGCGAACGCGCCGACGCCGAGCGCGATCGAGGCCCAGAACACCCACGACCGCGTGTCGATGAACGTCGCGGTGCGCGGTCGCGGCAGGCTCCCGCGCGCGCGGGGGGCGGTGGTCATGGCGCCTCCGGCGTCGCGAAGCGCAGCGACCGCACGAGCGACTGCGCCGACGCGTTCGTGCTCTCCCACGCGGCCGGCGGCGCGGTCAGCAGGATGATCACCTGCTGGGTGCCGTCGGACACGGCCCAGGCCTGGCGCGTCTGCAGCGGCTCCTGGAGGGTGACGGTCGCCGCATCGTCCCCCGCGGTGGTGGTGAAGGCGCGGGGCTGCGGCGCGACGATGCCCTGGCCGTCGGCCTCGGCCTGCGCGACCCACTGCTCGGTGACGGTAGCGATGGCCTGCGCGGGGTGGAGGTCGGACGCGTGCGGCGTGGTGATCGCGAGGGTCGCGCCGCCCTGGGTCAGCGTGGTGATGCCGGGGTGCGAGGCCGAGACCGACCAGTCGGACGAGGTGGTGACGGTCGCGCCGGCGCCGATCTCGATGGTCTGCGGCGGGGGCGGTGCCGACATCACGTCCGCGACCGCGGGCAGCAGCACCGCGTACAGGAGCGCGACGGCGACGACGATGACGGCGCCGGCGAGCGAGCCGCGCCCGATGAGCCGCACGGAGAGCGGCTGGGGCTGGCCCTGGGAGGCCGCATCAGCGGCGGAAGCGGCGCCGCTGCTCATGCTCGCGACGCTAGCACGCGGGCGCGCTTCATCTCGGGGCGTCGAGGGACGCCATCGGGGCCGTCGTCAGATCGCGTCGAGCGCCCGCGCGAGGTCCTCGCGCAGGTCCTCGACGTCCTCGAGCCCGATGCTCAGGCGCACCGTCGCCTCGCACATGCCGACGGCGGCGCGCTTCTCCGGTCCGAGCTTGCGATGCGTCGTGGTCGCGGGGTGCGTTGCGATGGACTTCGCGTCGCCCAGGTTGTTGGAGATGTCGATGACCCTCAGCGCGTCGAGGAAGCGGAACGTGGCCGCCTTGGCCTCGGGCCCGTGCGGGTCGACGCCCTCGGGCAGCGCGATGTCGATGGTGACGAGCGTGCCGCCGAGCGTCATCTGCTTCATGGCGCGCTCGTGCTGCGGGTGCGAGGGCAGCAGCGGGTAGCGCGCGATCGCGACCTTGGGGTGCGCCTCCAGCCAGCCGGCCAGGTCGAGCGCCGAGGCGGCCTGCGCCTTCACGCGCACCGCGAGGGTCTCGAGGGACTTGCCGAGCACCCACGCGCTGAACGGCGACATCGTCGCGCCCATGGTGCGGACCATCTGGCGCACCTTGTCGACGTACTCCTTGGCGCCCAGCACCGCCCCGCCGAGCACGCGCCCCTGGCCGTCGATGTGCTTGGTGGCCGAGTACACGACCGCGTCCGCGCCCAGCTGCAGCGGCTTCTGGCCGAGCGGGGTCGCGAACACGTTGTCGACGATGAAGAGCGCACCCGCCTTCTTCGCGAGGCCCGCGACGAACGGCAGGTCGACCACGTCCTGCATGGGGTTGGTGGGGGACTCGCAGAAGACCGCGGTCGCGGGCTCCGCGAGCGCGCGCTCCCAGTCCTCGTTGACGTGGCCGTCGACGTAGTCGACCCGGATGCCCCAGCCCGCGAAGTACTCGTCGAAGGTCGCGATCGACGTGCCGAACAGCGCGCGCGACGCGACCAGCCGGTCGCCCTGGCGCAGGATCGACGCGAGCGCGACGAACACGGCGGCCATGCCGGTCGCGGTCGCGAAGCAGTCCTCGGCGCCCTCGATCGCGGCGAGGCGGGTCTCGAACATCGTGACCGTCGGGTTGGCGTAGCGCGAGTACTGGTAGCGCTCGATCTCGCCCGCGAAGGCGGCCTCGGCCTCGCGCGCGGTCGGGTAGACGTAGCCCTGCGTCATGAAGATCGCCTCGGACATCTCGTCGAACGGCGTGCGGACGTGGCCGGCGCGCACGGCGAGGGTGTCGGGACGGAGCTGCGGGGCGTCTTCCGAGGTCATGGGCTCAGGCTACCGGCGGGTTGCGGGCCGTCGAGGTGCGGACTGGCACCGTGCGCGGCCTTGGCCTCGACGTTGTCGCTATCGGCCGGTGGGGGCAGCGCGGTGGTGAGGCGACGGGGAGGACGATGCGGCGGCCGGGAAGGAGTGGGGCCCGGCCGCCGCATCGTCCTCAGGCCTCGCGGACCGCGTAGGCGCGGCCGGAGGTGCCGGTGGCCGTGAGCGAGCCGTCGCGGGACACGACGGTGACGGTGTCGCTCGAGCCATCGGCGGCGTGGAGGGACACCTCACGGGAGTCGGGCCCTCCGGGGTAGACCACCAGCTCGACGTCGGCGAGGTAGTCGTAGTCGGGGCGGTCGTCGCGCGTGCCGCGCGCGAGCACGGTGCCGGGCCGCACGTATAGCGGCATCGAGTCGAAGCCGTGGGTCTCGCGCACCCACCGCCCGCCCTCGACCCGCGCGCCCGTGAGCAGCGACGTCCACGTGCCCTCGGGGAGGTAGAACGTCACCTCGCCCGACGCGGACATCACGGGCGCCGCGAGCAGCGAGTCGCCCAGCATGTACTGCCGGTCGAGGTGCTGGGTCGCTGGGTCGCCGGGGAACTCGAGGAACATCGGCCGCATCATCGGGACGCCGGTCTCGGTCGTGCGGACCGATGCGGCGTAGAGGTACGGCATGAGCGACAGCTTGAGCTTGGTGAACAGCCGGGCGACGTCGACGGCCTCGTCGTCGAACGCCCACGGCACCCGGTACGAGCCGCTGCCGTGGAGGCGCGAGTGCGTCGACATCAGGCCGAAGGCCAGCCAGCGCTTGAAGACGCCCGCGTCGGGGGTGCCCTCGAAGCCGCCGATGTCGTGGCTCCAGTAGCCGAAGCCCGAGCTCATGAGCGACAGCCCGCCGCGCAGCGTCTCCGCCATCGACACGTACGACGAGGTGTTGTCGCCGCCCCAGTGGACCGGCATCGTCTGCCCGCCCGCGGTCGCGGAGCGCGCGAACAGCACGGCCCCGCCCTCGCCCTTCTCCTCGACCAGCGCCTCCCACACGGCCTCGTTGTAGAGCTGCGTGTAGAGGTTGTGCATGGTCTCGGGCCGCGAGCCGTCGTGCCACACGACGTCGGTGGGGATCCGCTCGCCGAAGTCGGTCTTGATCGCGTCGACGCCCTGGCGCACCAGGGTGCGGATGAAGTCCTGGAACCAGGCGCGCGCCTCGGGTTTGGTGAAGTCCACCAGCCCCATGCCGGCCTGCCACTGGTCCCACTGCCAGACGGTGCCGTCGGCCCGCTTGACCAGGTAGCCCTTCTCCATGCCCTCGCGGAACATGCGGCCGCGCTGCGCGATGTACGGGTTGATCCACGCGGACACGTGGAGGTCCTTGTCCTCGTGCATGCGGCGGAGCATGCCGTCGGGGTCGGGGAACACGCGCTCGTCCCACACGCCGTCGGTCCAGTTGAACTCGCGCATCCAGAAGCAGTCGTAGTGGAAGACCGACAGCGGGATGTCGCGCTCGCGCATGCCGTCCACGAACGAGGTGACGGTCTCCTCGTCGTAGTCCGTCGTGAAGGACGTCGACAGCCACAGCCCGAACGACCAGTCCGGCACGCGCGGCGGCCGGCCCAGCAGCGCGGTGTACCGCTCGACGGCCTCGGCGGGCGTGGGGCCCGCGAAGACCAGGTACTCGAGCGACTCGCCCGCGGTGGAGAACTGCACGCGCTCGACCGCCTCGGAGCCCACCTCGAAGCTCACGTGCTCGGGGTGGTTGACCAGCACGCCGTAGCCCTTGGAGGAGAGGTAGAACGGCACCGACTTGTACGCCTGCTCGGAGCTGGTGCCGCCGTCGGCGTTCCAGATGTCGACGCTCTGGCCGTTCTTCACGAACGGTCCGAAGCGCTCGCCGAGCCCGTAGACGGTCTCGCCGACGTCGAGGTCGAGCTGCTCGTGGACGTAGGCACGATGCGGGGCGAGCCCGGTCGCGCTGTACCCCGTCGCGCCGGTGGGCTCCGCGGACACGGAGGCGTCCTGCGCGAGCGTCATGTACCCGACCGCGTGGTGCCCCGAGCCGGTGATCCGCTCGCCGTCCACCTCGAAGTCGAGGCTCCACGGCGCGCCCTTCGCGATACGGGCGGTGAGGCGGCCCGACGTCAGGGTGCCCCCCGCATCGTCTACCTGCGCGACGCCCGCGCCCTCGACGGCGCCCGGCATGCGGAAACCGGGGGAGCGGTGCGCGCCCTGGTGGTGGTCGATCCGCACCTTGACGACGCCCTCGAGCGGGGAGGTGAGGGTGACGGTGAGCATCGCGCGGTTGAGCACGTCGCCGCGCGAGCGGATGACCCGCGTGGGCGCGTGCACGGTGAGCGCGCCGTCCTCGGCCCACACGTCGTAGGCCTCCTCCGCGTACAGCGCGTCGACCCCGGGCCGGCGCTGCCAGAATCCGTCGGTGAACTTCACTTCACTGCTCCTGCCGTGATGCCGCGCGTGAGGGTGCGCTGGAAGATGAGGAAGAAGATGATCGTCGGGATGATGCTGATGAGCGTGCCCGCGATGAGGGTCGTGGTGTCCGTCTGACGCTCGCCGTTGAGCTGCTCGAGCAGCAGCGGCACCGTGAGCGAGTCCGACGTGTTGAGGAAGGCCAGCGGCAGCAGGAACTCGTTCCACGTCCAGATGAAGAAGAACACCATGAGGACGGACAGCGTCGGCCGGACGATGGGCACGATCACCGAGCGCAGGGTGCGCCAGCGGGTCGCGCCGTCCACCGAGGCCGCCTCGAGGATCTCCTTGGGGAACGTCCCGAGCAGCGACGACAGCAGGTAGGTGCCGAACGCGGACTGGATCACGACGAAGGTGAGGATGACGGACCAGGGGTTGGACAGCAGGCCCAGGTCGTCGTAGAGCCGGAACAGCGGGTCGAAGAGCATCTCCTGCGGGACGAGGTTCGCCATGAGGAAGACGAGCACGATCCACGTGCGGCCCCGGACGCGGCCGATGCCGATCGCGAACGAGTTGAGGACGGACACGACCACCGCGATGATCGCGACCATCGTCGAGATGAAGATCGAGTTCCACAGCGCTCGCGGGAAGTTCTGGGTCTCCCAGAACGTCGTGATGCCCTCGAAGCTGAGCGCCTGCGGCAGGTCGAGCGGGCCCGAGTTCGCGTAGTCCTGCGGGGACTTGAACGCGTTGAGGAGCAGCAGGAGCATCGGGAAGACGATCGCCAGCGCACCGAGGATCGCGAGGATGAGCATCACCCACTCGGCGGGGGTGCGCGGGCGGGCCTTGTTGCGGCGGTCCTTGCCGGAGGACTGCGGCGCGGGGGCGGGGGCCTGGGCCACGGCGGTCATGTCAGGCGTCCTTTCGCTCGGCGCGGTTCTGCACGCGGATGAAGATGATCGCGACCACGACGACGAGGATCGTGATGGCGGAGGCGATGGTCGCGGCGTAGCCCTTGTCGGTGCCGCGGATGAACTCCTGGTACGCGTAGAAGGACGGCACGTACGTCGACTTCGACGGCCCGCCGCCGGTGAGGATGAACACCGGGGCGAACACCTTGAGCGCGGCGATCGTGGTGGTGAGGGCGACCACGAAGACCTCGGGCTGGATCATCGGCAGCGTGATGGCGCGGAAGCGCTGGAACCAGTTGGCGCCGTCGAGCTCCGCGGCCTCGTACAGCTGCGGGTCGACGCGCTGGAGCGCGGCCATGAAGATCACGACGGGGTAGCCGATCTGGATCCAGATCATCAGCACCATGACGGAGGCCATCGCCGTCGAGTACTGGCCGCCGAGCCAGTTGATCTCGACCTCGCTGCCCGTGAGGGTGGTGAGGAACTGGTTGAGGACGCCGTCGGAGTTGGGCTTGAGGATCCAGCTGAACATCACACCGGCGACGGCGATCGGCAGGATCTGCGGAAGGTAGTAGGTCGCGCGCAGGAAGCTCGACAGGCGGGCGCCGAAGCGGCGGCCGACCACGTCGAAGAGCAGCGCGGCGACGATGAGGCCCAGCAGGGTGGGCACGATCACCATGGCGATGATCACCAGGATGATGTTCTTGAACGACTGGAGGAACTCCTGGTCGCCGAACAGCGCGATCCAGTTGTCGAGACCCGCGAACGACTCCTCGGCGCGGCCGCCGCGCCAGTGGAAGAAGCTCAGGCGCACGTTGCGCACGATCGGGTAGAAGATCACGAGGCCGACGAGCAGGGCGCCGGGGATGAGGTACAGCCAGTAGCCGAGCTTGCCGCCGCCGCGCTGGGGGATGCGGGCGGCCTCGTCGGCGCGGCGGGTGCGCGTGCGCTGGGGGGTCGAGGTCATGAGGGATCCGTCTCCGGTGGGGTCCGGGCCGCGCGGGCCCGGACCCCACCTTGCCGAGGGTGGTGACTAGCGGAGATCCGCCACGTAGCTCTCGTAGTAGTCCATGAGCTGGGTGTTGGCCTCGTCGGCGGAGACGTCGCCGTTGACGATGCCCTGCATCACGGAGTTGAGGTCGCCGTAGAAGGTCGGCGTCGGCCAGTCGGGGTAGAACGACAGGCCGTCGCGGTCGTTGACCTCGTTGAAGAGCTCGATGAGCGCCTGCGCGTCGGCGTCGGTGATGTCGGCGGTGTCCGCCGCGACCGGCAGGCCGCCGGACTCGCCGAGCAGCGCCTGCACCTCGGGACGCATGGTGACGTCGATGAAGATCTCCGCCAGCTCGGGCTGCTTCGACTCGACCGGGACCACCCAGATGTTGCCGCCGGAGCCCGGGGTGAGGGTGGTGCCGGGCCAGTTGGTGATGCCCATCTCGAAGTCGGTGATGTCCGACAGCATGCGGCCGTACCACCACGAGCCCGAGTAGAACATCGGGGCCTCGCCGTTGATGAACTGCAGGCCGGCGTCCTCGGCGGTCATGCCCGAGGCGTCGCCGCTGATGTACCCGGCGCCCACCCAGTCCTCGAGGGTGCTCGAGGCGTAGGTGACCTCGGGTCCGGTCCAGTCGACCTCCTCGGTGTACAGCTGGTACGCGTCGACCCACGAGCGGTCGGCCTGCGACAGCGCGAGCTGGTACCAGAGCTGGCCCATCGGGTACTCCTGCGCCGAGGTGGTGAGGGGCGTGACGCCCTCCGCCTCGAAGGCCTCCATCGCGGCCTCGAGGCTCGCCTCGTCGGTCGGGACGTCGATGCCGTACTCGTCGAACATGTCCTGGTTGTAGTAGAGGAAGACGAACTCGCCGTAGTTCGGGACGCCGTACCAGCTGCCCGAGCCCATGACGCCGTTCTCGTCGTACTTCGCGATGGTGTCGATGCCGGCGCTGAGCTTGTCGGCCCAGCCGTAGGTCTCGTACGCGTCGTCGAGAGGCAGGATCACGCCGGTGGCGGCGAGCTGGCCCGCGGTGCCGTTGCCCTTGTTGTACTCGGACACGTCGGGCGCGTCGGAGGAGTCGAAGAGCTGCTGCGCGGAGGCGTTGAGGTCCTCGAACGCGGTGGTCTGGAGGTCGACGGTCGCGCCGGTCTCCTCCTCGAAGATCTCGATGGCCTTGTTCCAGGCGATGCCCATCGCGGACTCGTCGCCCTCGTAGTGCATGACGGTGAGGGTCTCGCCGCTGTAGTCGCCGTCGCCCGCACCGGCGGACGAGCCGCCGGTGCCGCCGTCGTCGGAGGACGAGCATGCGCTCAGGCTCAGGGCGCCGGCCGCGAGCACGGCGGTCGCTGCTGTGATGCGGTACTTCATTGTCCGATTCCTGCTTCCTTGTCGTGGCCCGTCGGGCCGGTGGTGCGTCGTGTCGGCGATCTTTCGAAGCGCTTCGACGATGCGCGTGTGCGGGGTGCGTCCGGGGAGGTCGGGGCGCCCCTCAGGGGGAGCCCGGCGTCGCTCGCGCGATCACCGAGCCACGGTCGATGTACGTGGGCGGGAGGAGGACGATGCGGGGCGTGTGCTCCCCACCGTCGATCGCCTGGACCAGGAGGTCCACGGCGGCGGAGCACGATGCGTGGGCATCGAGCGGCATGGTGTCGAACGGCACGGCGAACCGCGCCGTCGTGAAGCTGACGCCGGCCGCGATGACCGAGACGTCGCGGGGGGCCTCGAGGCCGCGGGTCGCGAGGATCGCGGACAGCGACGAGGCCACGTCGGCGGTGGTGTTGAGGACGATCGCGTCGAGGCCGGGGAGCTGCTCGAGCAGGCGGCGCACGCTGCCGTCGGCGGTGTGGCCGTTGGGGTGGGTGACCGCGTGGCGCACGCCGCGGGCCTCGCACTGGTCGAGGAACGCGCGCAGGAAGCGGAGGGGGAAGTTGGAGCCGCGGGTCAGCGTCTCCTGGCGGTGCGAGATCAGGCCGATCTGCGTGTGGCCCGCGTCGACCAGGCGGTCGACCGCCTGGCGCGCCGCCGCCTCGAAGTCGAGGTCGACGCACACGAGGCCCTCGGTGTCGGCGGGCACTCCGACGAACACCGTGGGGCAGGCGAGCTTGCGCGCGAGCGGGACCCGCGCATCGTCCACGTCCACGTCGAGGACCACGATGCCGTCCGCGAGCTGCGTCGCGGCCGAGCGGCGCATGCCCTCGAAGGCGTCGTCGTGGACCAGGAGGAGGGTGTCGTAGTTGTGCTCACGGGCGACGCGGGTGGTCTGCATGGCGAAGGCCATGTGCGCGGCGTCGTCGGTGTCGGGGTGGACCGGCTCGCTCACGGCGATGATGTGGGAGCGGTGCGCGGCCAGCATGCGGGCGCTCGCGTGGGGGAGGTAGCCGAGCTCGTCGGCGGCCGCGAGGACCCGCTCACGGGTCTGCGCGGTGATCGAGCGCTTGCCGGACAGCGCGTACGAGACGGTGCTGATCGACACCCCCGCGGCCTGCGCCACGTCAGCGATCGTCGCCATCTCGACTCCGTCGTCTCGATCGGCCGGGACTCCCTCCCGGCGGGGCTGCGGGGCCTGCTCCCCACGGTCGAAGCGCTTCGACGCGCCGCGATGCCACGACGGTATGTTGCTCGCCGCAACAAAGCAAGCCGGGTTACCGAATCGTGACACTTCCGGGGTCGCGGGTCCGCACTCCCGCCAACTTTGAGGATTCTGGGTGAGAAGCGCGCGGAATCCACCCGGAATCCCCGAAGCTGTCCGTCGACCGTTCGCCGGCTGGCCGCGCGCCGACGCCCCGGCGCGCGTCAGCGACAGGCGCGGCGGTGCTTCAGCCCTGGTGCCAGGGGAGGCCGGCGCCCTTCCAGCCCTGCCAGCCGCGGTGGCCGTGCTCGTCGGTGGCGCCCTCGAAGCCCTCGAGGATGTTGTACGCGGGGCCGAGGCCGGCCGCGGTCGCCGCCTGCGCGGCGCCGATCGAGCGCTGGCCCGACCGGCAGAGGAAGACGATGGGCTGCCCCGGCTCCACGCCGGTCGCCTGGAGCTGCGCGAGGAAGTCCTCGTTGCGCGACATGGCGGGGTACGAGACCCACTCGATGAGCTCCGCCTTCTTGCCCAGGCTCGACGCGTCGGGCACCCCCACGTAGCGCCACTCGGCCTCGGTGCGGACGTCGACGAGCAGCGCGCCGGGCTCGTCCTCGAGCAGCTTCCAGGCCTCGTGCGGGGTCAGGTCTCCGGCGTAGCTCATCGTGATCCTCTCTGGTCGAGTTGGCACGAGTGTAAACGGCCGGGTCTCACGGAAAAGGCAAGCTGTCGCTTGCATGCAAGCGATCGCTTGCCTATCGTGGGGGACGTGGCCGACGTGTACGACGCCCTCGCCGCGCCCGCCCGGCGCGCGATCCTCGACGTGCTCGCCGACCGCGACGACCAGACCCTCTTCGAGATCGTCGCCCGCCTCGTCGCGGAGCACGACCTGGGCCTGACCCGGCAGGCCGTCTCGCAGCACCTCGCGGTGCTCGAGGATGCCGGCCTCGTGTCCGCGCGCCGCCGCGGACGCTCCAAGCTCCACACCCTCGACACCGGGCCGCTGCGCGAGATCGCGCGCCGCTGGCCGGACAAGGACTCCCCATGATCCGCATCCACCTCACCAGCGTCTTCGTCGACGACCAGGAGAAGGCGCTCGACTTCTACACGCGCGTGCTCGGCTTCGAGCCCCGCACCGACATCCCGCTGGGCGACGGCAACCGCTGGCTCACCGTCGGCGTGCCCGGGGACGATGCGGTGGAGCTGCTGCTCGAGCCGGCCGGCCACCCCGCGGTGGGCCCCTTCAGGGACGCCTTGGCCGCGGACGGCATCCCCGCGACGCAGTTCGCGGTCGACGACCTGCGTGCCGAGCACGAGCGCCTCGCCGCGCTGGGCGTCGAGTTCACCATGCCGCCCACCGACATGGGCCCCGTGTCCGTCGCGGTGCTCGACGACACGTGCGGCAACCTCATCCAGCTCGCGCAGATGCGCTGAGCAGCTACGCGTCCGGCAGCACCTGGTCCTCGAGGGAGGCCGGGATCCCGCCGTTCCACAGGAGGTGCGTGTCGGCGACGACGCCGGAGCCGTCCAGCGCGGGGCCGGAGCTGTCGAATCTCGCGAAGGAGTAGGTCCCCACGAGCGTGCGGGCGTCGGCCCACGCCACCCAGCCCTCGAGGTGGTCCGGCGCGAGCCCGACGAGCGTGAGCGTCGCGAAGGGCGGCGTCCGGCCGTGCGAGCCTGCCAGCGCGATGGCGTCGCCGAGCGCCCACCCGTGCGCCTCGGCCGTGGCGGCGCCGAGCACCACCTCGCCCGGACCCGGCTCGCGCCCCGCGACGAGCGCGCCGTCCGCGAGCGTGCCGTCGACGGCCTCGAGCATTGTCAGACCGCCGGCATCGTCCGCGAGCACGACGGGCACCGTCATCGAGACGTACGCGTCGGGGTCCGTCGCGCGCAGGTCGGCCACGATGGCCGCCCACGCGTCCTCGGTGACGGGCTCCGGGAACCCCTCGCCGATGTCCGGTGTCGGCTGAGGCGGCCCGGCGACCCACACCGGGAGCCACGCGCCGTGCTCGGCGTCGGGCCAGCCGTCCGCCCCGTTCCACGGCTGCGCAATGACGGCCCACAGCCCGGCGGCGACGGCAACAACCGCAGCCGCGGCGATCAGTCGATCTGTGCGGCCGCGCGCCGCGCGCACGCCGGCGACCACGGCATCGTCCCTGCTGTACCCCATGAGGGGCACAGTAGCGGCGCCTACCCCTCCTCGGGGTGCGGCTTGTTCGGCGTCACCGGCGGCAGCGCCGACCACGGGAACGTGATCCACAGGTCCGTGCGCTTCCACACGTAGTCGGGGTCGATGATCGAGTGCGGCTTCGCGTACAGCACCACGGTGCGGACCTCGCCCGCGTGCTGCTCCATGAGCGACTTCACGAGCGCGAGGGTCTCGCCGGTGTCCGCGACGTCGTCCGCCACGAGCACCTTCAGCCCCTTCATCGCGTCGGTGTCGAGCAGCGGCGGCAGCAGCACGGGCGCGGGAAGGCGCTCGTCGATGCCCGTGTAGAACTCGACGTTGAGCGTGCCGACGCCCTTGGTGCCGAGCGCGTACGAGATCGCGCCGCCCACGGGCAGGCCGCCACGCGCGACCGCGACCACCACGTCGGGCTCGTACCCGGAGTCGACCACCATCTGCGCGAGCTCGCGCGACGCCTCGCCGTAGCCCTGCCACGTGAGGATCTCGCGCTCGGGGGTCTCGGTCATCACGCCTCCACTCGGGTCCGGTGAGGCGAGATTACCGGCGCGACCGCCGCATCGTCCCCCCGTACCCTTGACCGATGGGCTTCTTCACCTCCGAGGGCGACGCGCGCCGCTTCTACGAGGCCGACGCGTGGTTCCAGGCGTGGCTCGCCGCGAGCCCCAAGAGCGCCGACTACCTCGCCGTCCAGCTGCGCAAGGCGACGGGCCACGACCTCCAGTTCACGCCCGCCGAGCTGCGCCCCACCATCGATTGGGTGACCCGCGACCTGCGCCGCGACCGGTCGGCCGTCAAGCCCGATTGGGCCTTCCGGTCGGACCTGGGCCGCGAGCTCACGATGCACGGAGCCGCCCTCATCGACGGCCTGCTCGTCTACCTCGGCGGCCTCGCCGACGACCACCAGCCCGTCACGTGGGGCCTCGACCGCCGCGAGGGCTCCCCGAGCTACCTCGACCCGGTGCTCGGCCCCGCTGGTCCGCCCATCGCGCTGCTTCCGCACGCCGTCGCCGCGATGGGCCACGGCCGCGCCGCGTGGGACTCGATCGAGGACGTGCTGCGCTGGTTCGGGACGCCCGGCAACCTCGCCTACGACGCCTTCGACACCCCCGGCGACGTGCGCGAGTCGTTCATCCCCAAGGGCGGCCTCTTCAAGAAGGCGGTGCGGCCGACCGAGCTGCCGTCGGTCCCGCCGTCGGAGGGCCTCGGCCCCGAGGGCGAGGGCGACCCCGGCCTCGTGGTGAACGATGCGGGACCGGGCCACGCGCCCGGCACGCCGTCCGACGCGACGCACCACGCGATCGTCATGCTCGCCGCCGGCGCGATCGACGAGCCCGCGCTGCTGCGCTTCCTCCGCGGCTGCGACGCCGCGCCCGGTATCGCCCGAGTCGCGTTCCGCAGCCACCACATCCTCGAGGTGTGGGCGCCGGGGCTCCTCACGGTCGAGGTGCTGTCCGAGCTGCGGCGGGCCGCCCGCGCCGAGCTCCCCGCGCGCCCGGACGATGCGTCGCTCACCGAGGACGACCGCCGCGGACTGCTCCTGCGGGCGCCGTTCCTCGAGCGGCTCGGCGCGCACGACGACCTCGCGGTGCGCACGATCGAGCTCGACGGCTTCGATGCGACCGTCACCGTGCAGACCCCGTGGCTCGACGACTACACGTACACCGTCGCGCTGCACCCGCGCGTGGTGGAGAGCCTCACCCAGGCGCGCATGCAGGCCGTCGCGGACGCACTCGGGCTGCTGCCGGGCGTGGACCGCGTGCTGTGGGAGGACGCCGAGGGCGTGCACGTCCACGCGCCGGGCCTGCCGGCCGAGGACCTCGCGGAGGCGGTCGCGGACGCGCTGTCCGTCTGACGCCTCGCTCGGCCCTACCTCAGAAGTGCTGCGGTGAGGTGAGCGACGGTTTGCGGATTTCGAGACTCCTGCGGGGATTCGAGGCTCCCGCGGGGAGCTGAGCGGCTTCGGTCAGCGCTCGTACACCTGGCGCCGGTGGCCGAGGGCAAGCACGAGGATGAGCAGGCGGCCGTCGTCGATCGAGTAGATCACCCGGTAGTCGCCGACGCGCACGCGGAAGTAGGCGCTCCCGACCAGCGGCCGTGACGCGGGCGGCCTCGGGTCGCGCGCAAGCAGCTCGATCGCCGCGTAGAGGCGCGCCTGGTCGCGCGGGTGGATGCGGCGCAGCGCCCTCGACGCCTGCGGGCGCATCTCGACCCGGTAGGTCATGACCAGCCGAGCTCGGTCTTGACCTGCTCCCACGGAACGTTGGGGCCGTCCTCGGCCAGGGCGGCGTCGGCGGCCGCGATGTCCTCGGCATCCTCGAGAGCCGCGATCATCCGCTCGTACATGTGGGGGCTGATGACGACCGCCTCGACGGCGCCCCGCCGTTCGAGGAAGATCGCCTGCTCCTGCGCGCGCTCGATCACGCTGCGCAGCTCCGCGCGAGCCTGGGACACCGGAACGATCTCGCTCATGCATCAACTGTACGTTTCGCGTCCGACAGCGTACAGAACCGGGTCTCATCGCGACGCGAAGGTGTGCGACATCCCTGGTGAACACGGCCTTGGAGGTGCACAATCCCTCCATGGGGGCAACCGGCGAGGTACGCGATGAGGCGCCGTTCAGGAAGGAGGCGCCCACCCGGCGCGCCGCGCTCGCGGGCATCGTCCTCGCCGGCCTCGCGCTGGCCGCCGTCGGCGTCGCCGCGGTGGGGGAGCGCCCGGCACGGGTGCCCACCTACGACGCATCGGCGTGGACCGGCGACGCCGTGGAGGTCGCCGACGACGCGCAGGTGGCCGCGCACGGCCTCTTCACCGCGTGCCCGACGGCGACGCTCGGCGACGGCGCGACCGCCGGACTGCTGCTCGTGGACGGGTGGAGCGCGGCCATCCCGGGGGTCGGGGTGGGCGGCGGCGGAGCCGTCGCGTACCTGCGCGGCCCCGACGGGCTGGCGTTGCCCGACGCCGTCGACCTCGGTGGCGACCCGATCATGGGCCGCGTGCTCGACGCCGCGGACCCGGCCGACCGGGCGCTCGCGGACTCCTGGACCGCGGCGTGCGGCGAGCTCGAAGCCGTCGTCCTCGTGGAACCCGGCTCGACCGTGCGCTTCCCGAGGCTGATGAACTGACCCGCCCCCCCGGACAGCCCGCACGGAACCGGGGCCGACACGCCGTCCCGGGCCGCCGCATCGTCCCGTCGCGCCGGCGTGTCGCGGCGCGATCCGTGCGGAGTGTCGCGAGCGGAGGCCGCCGGTAGGATTACCGGGTAATCGCCGGCTCTCAGAGGACGACATGACCGACGCGCTCCAGCCCACCGCAGCCCAGCTCGACACCGTCTCGTACGCGTCGAAGACCCCGGACCAGGAGCAGCCCTGGGGCGAGCTCGGTCTCAAGCACGACGAGTATCAGCGCATCCGCGACCTGCTCGACCGCCGTCCCACCAACGCGGAGCTCGCCATGTACTCCGTCATGTGGTCGGAGCACTGCTCGTACAAGTCCTCCAAGGTGCACCTGCGCCAGTTCGGCGACAAGACCACGCCGGAGATGAAGGAGCGGCTGATGGTCGGCATCGGCGAGAACGCCGGCGTCGTCGACATCGGCGACGGCTGGGCCGTCACCTTCAAGGTCGAGTCGCACAACCACCCGTCCTTCGTCGAGCCGTACCAGGGCGCCGCGACCGGTGTCGGCGGCATCGTCCGCGACATCCTCGCGATGGGCGCCCGCCCGGTCGCCGCGATGGACGAGCTCCGCTTCGGCGCGATCGACCACCCCGACACCGCCCGCGTCGTGCACGGCGTGGTCTCCGGCGTCGGCGGCTACGGCAACTCGCTCGGCCTGCCCAACATCGGCGGCGGCGCGCGCTTCGACTCGTGCTACCAGGGCAACCCGCTCGTCAACGCGCTGTGCGTCGGCGCGATGAAGCACGAGGACATCCACCTCGCCTCCGCCGAGGGCGTCGGCAACAAGGTCGTGCTCTTCGGCGCCCGCACCGGCGGCGACGGCATCGGCGGCGCCTCGATCCTCGCGTCCGAGACGTTCGAGGACGGCGTGCCTGCCAAGCGGCCCTCGGTCCAGGTGGGCGACCCCTTCATGGAGAAGGTGCTCATCGAGTGCTGCCTCGAGCTGTTCGCGGCGGACGTGGTCCAGGGCATCCAGGACCTCGGCGCGGCCGGCATCTCCTGCGCCACGTCGGAGCTCGCGAGCAACGGCTCCGGCGGCATGCACGTGTGGCTCGACGACGTCCTCCTGCGCGACCCCACCCTCAACGCCGGCGAGATCCTCATGTCGGAGTCGCAGGAGCGCATGATGGCGGTCGTCACGCCGGAGAAGCTCGACCAGTTCCTCGAGATCACCGGCAAGTGGGACATCGAGTCCGCCGTGGTCGGCGAGGTCAACGACTCGGGTCGCCTCACCATCGACCACCACGGCCAGCGCATCGTCGACGTCGACCCCCGCACGGTCGCGCACGACGGTCCCGTCTACAACCGCCCGTTCCACCGCCCCGCGTGGATGGACGGGCTCCAGGCCGACCACTTCTCCATTCCGCTGCCCAAGGACGCCGCCGAGATGAAGCGCGCGTTCATGGGCCTCCTCGGCAGCCCGAACATGTCGTCGCGCGAGTGGATCACGAACCAGTACGACCGCTACGTCCAGGGCAACACCGCCGCGTCGCGCCCCGACACCGCCGGCGTCATCCGCATCGACGAGACCACCGGCCGCGGCGTCGCGATCGCCACCCGCTCGAACGACCGGTTCACCAAGCTCGACCCGTACGAGGGCGCCCGCCAGTCCGTCGCCGCCGCGTACCGCGGGGTCGCGATCACCGGCGCCGAGCCGACCGCCGTCACCGACGGCCTCAACTTCGGCTCGCCCGAGGACCCCGACTCGATGTGGCAGTTCGCCGAGGCCATCCGCGGTCTCGCGGACGCGTGCCAGGAGCTGGGCGTCCCCGTCACCGGCGGCAACGTCTCGCTCTACAACGGCACCGGCGAGCCCGGGAAGATCGACTCGTCGATCAACCCGACCGCGATCGTCGGCATCCTCGGCATCCTCGACGACGTCGCCCGTGCGACCCCGTCGGGCTGGCGCGAGGACGGCCAGCTGCTGTTCCTCGTGGGCTCGACCACGGCGGAGCTCGACGGCTCCGAGCTCGCCGCCACCGCGGGCCACCTCGGCGGCACCCCGCCGCAGCTCGACCTCGCGTGGGAGAAGGAGCTCGCCGAGATCCTCATCGCCTGCTCGCGCGACGGTCTCGTCGACGCGGCCCGCGACGTGTCCGAGGGCGGCCTCGCTGCCGCCGCGGCCTACGGCTCCCTGCGCTACGGCGTCGGCGCGCGCATCGTCCTCGACGAGGTGTGCGAGCGCGACGGTCTCACCCCGGCGGAGGCGTTCTTCTCCGAGTCGCAGGGTCGCGCGCTCCTCACGGTGCCGCGCACCGAGGAGCCCCGCCTCGTCGCCATGCTCGAGGCCCGCGGCGTGCCGTTCGCCCGCGTGGGCGTCACCGGCGGCGACGTGCTCGAGGTCCAGGGCCAGTTCGAGGTCCCGGTCGCCGAGCTCGCCGAGGCCTGGGAGGCCCCGCTTCCCACCCGCTTCGCCTGATCGATCCCTTCCCGGAGCAGGGACGATGCGAACGCCCGGCCTGGTGACAGGCCGGGCGTTCCGCGTATGCCACCCTGGACGCATGCCTCCCCGTCGCCGCATCCCCGTCGCCGCCGGCCGCGAGGCCGTCCGTCAGTGGACCGTGCTGAGCGACGTGGGAAACGTCGAGCCGGGCATGACCGCGATGGCGGTCCGCTTCAGCCTCGAGGAGCTCGCCGCGGTCGCGCCCGGCCGCTCGCTCGAGGTGCGCGTCCCGCCGTTCGGCGCGGTCCAGGCCGTCGAGGGCTCGGTGCACCGCCGCGGCACCCCGCCCGCCGTGGTCGAGATGGCGCCCGAGGTGTGGCTGGGCCTCGTCACCGGCCGCCTGCGGTGGGACGATGCGGTCGCCGCCGGGGACGTGGACGCGTCGGGGGAGCGGTCGGACCTGTCGGCGCTCCTGCCGCTCGCGCTCGGTTAGGCCGCTATCCGCTCTCGTGCGCCGACCCGCACGAGAGCGCCCGCCAGCGCCGCGGCCAGGGCGACCCACGCCAGACCGATGAATACGATGCCCGCCACCGGGACGACGGCGTGCGAGGCGTGCTCGAGCGCCCACACGGGCCCCACGCCGCCTGGCTGCCAGACGCTCGGGGCGACCTCGATCGCGGCGTCCGAGGCGTAGCCGAAGAATCCCGCGACCGCCGCGAACATGCCCATCGCGGCTCCGAGCGCGACGCCGAGCGCCAATGGAACGCCCAGCGTCGTCGCGTGGGCGAGCCTCGCCTCGCGATGGGTGAGGCCGAGCGCCGACTGCGCCGCCGCATCGTCCCGATGCGCGGCGGCGGTCGCCAGGTGGGTGGCCAGAGCGACAAGGGCGAGCGCCCCGCAGCCGAGGACCGCGATCATGGAGACGTTCGCCACGCCCATCGAGGAGCGCGCCGGATAGAGCAGCGCGTCCGGGAACCAGGCAGCGTACGCCACCACGGATGCCGCGCCCTCCACGCCGTGCAGTGCCCAGCCGTAGAGCGCGCCCCACGCCTGTGTCCCGGCGAGGGCGGCCGTGACGAGCGCGAGCACGACGGCCGGGGTGGAGGCCTGCCGTGGCCGCCCGGCGAGGGCGATACCCGCGGACATCGCCCACGGGCGCGACGACCGCTCGAGCCGGGACCCGGCCGCACGTGTCACGGCGCGCGTCCAGCGGACCAGGACCACGATCGAGAGGATCGCCGCGATCGGCACGGGCGCCACCGCCCAGGTGAAGCCCGTGAGGCCCGCGTCGGCCCACCCCTCGAGCTCGATCGCGCTCCACGCGACGGCGGCTGCCCACACGAGAGTGAGCGTGGTCGATCCCACGCGGGGCGACCGCTCGGCTGCCGTGACCGGAGCGATCGGCTTGAGAGCTGCCGCGGGGGAGACGCGGGTGGCGAGGCGCGCGGGGACGGCGCCGACGATCCCCGCCAGCACAAGTGCGAGTGCGAGCGCGCCGAGAGCCAGCCATGGCGGCAGCGGCGGGAGGCCCGGCACCAGTGCATCGGGACGCGTGGCGGTGAACCCGGTCCAGTCCAGCCAGGCCGCGGACCAACCCAGGGCGACGGCGGCGACGCCGGCGATCGCGCCCGTCGCGAGCGCCTCAAGGAGGGTTGCCCCGGCAATCGCGCGACGGCGTGCGCCCAGCGTGCGCGTGGTCGCGATCCACCGGGTGCGCTGCCCCGCCTGCGCGCGGCCGGCGGCGAACGCCATGCCGATCAGGCCGAGCGCGAGCACCGCGGCGGTGAGCCCGAGCACGACCGCGACCGTCATGCCGGGTGACCCGCCGACGCTCGGCGATCCGGGCCACCCGGGAACCGCCTCGAGAGCAGGGGTCGAGCGTGCCGCGGCAACCTCGACGTGATCGCTGCTCCCGAAGTCGAACGACTGCTCCCATTCGAGCAGCGCGAGCGGGAGATGCGCCGTGTAGCGGCCGTCGGAGGACGTGCGCATGAGGCCCGACACCGTGAGCGACGCGACCTGCATCCACGCGGGATCGTCGGCCAGCTCGTCCCTCCACACCGCGGAGACCGTGTCGCCGACCTCGATGCCGACGGCGCGAGCCCACGCGGCGTCGAGGACCACCTCGCCGCGGGACGGCGTGCGACCCTCGATGAGCAGCGCGTCCCAGGCGAGCGCGCCGCGGACCCCGGCGGGATCGGCGGCGAGCTGCGCGGCGGGGAAGCCCGCCGCTGCGAAGCGGGTAGCGCCGGGCGCGCGCAGGCCCAGGCCCGTCACCTCGTGGAGCGCGGCCGTCCGCGCACCGTCCGCATCGGCCTCGTCGAGCACCGTGTCGAGCTCGGCGCGGGTGATCGCGCTGCCCGAGTCCTCGTAGGTCGCGCCCAACTCGATGGACCGCGACCACTCGCCGTCGAGCCCGAAGACCCGTTCGGCGTACGCCTCGACGGCGAGCTGCTGCAGGGTGGTCGACGCCACGAACACCACGAGCGCCACCGTGGCCGCGATGAACGTCCCCGTCCACCCGAGATAGGCACGATGCGCCCGTGCCTGCTCCCGCATGAGCTGCCAGATCACGCCACGCCCTCCTTCTCGGCGCCGCGCAGTTGGTCCGCCGGACTCTGCGCCTCCGCCCTCACCCGCACCAGCGCGGCGAGCCCGGCGGCAAGGCCCACCGCGATCGTGATCAGCCCGAGCAGCGCACCCCACGGCGCCTGCGCGAGGTCGAACGCGATGTTCCAGAGGCGCACGGCCCACCCACCCGCGCCGTTCAGTGCCGACAGCGCGAGCCCGAGCATCGTGCCGGTGGCGAGCCCGAGCGTCGCCCCCACCGCCGTCACCAGTCCGGACTCGAGGGCCGCGGCGGCCCGCAGCGTGCTCGCCTGGGCGCCGAGCGCGACCAGCGTTGCATGCTCGCGCGCCCGCAGCCGTTGGCTGGCCGCGGCAAGCGCGACCACGATCGCGACCGCGCCGAGCAGGAAGGGGCCGGCCACCAGGGTGAGGCTCGACGCGTCCGCCCAGGGGTCGCCGTCGATGTAGCCGCGGTCCGGGTGGGTCACGGTCGCGTCGCCGACGTCGTGCGCGGCGAGGTCGCCGTAGACGAGCACCGCCGAGGTGGGCGCGGCTCCCAGCGTCTCCTCGGCCCAGTCGCGGTCGACGCCGGAGAACGGCGCGGAGACCGAGGGCCACTCGACCTCGACGCCGAGGTCGCCGACCGTGAGGGTCTCGTACCCGGTGCCGATCACGACATCCTCATCGAGGTACGTCGGCCGCAGCCCGCGCGGGTCGAGCCCGTCGAGTGCCTCTGCTTCCACCGCGAGCACGGTGCCGGTGCCGCGGTCGACGCCCACGGTGAGGAGCGCCGCCGGCACCACGACGAGGCCAGGATCCGCCTCGAGCTCCGCGATGATCGCCGGGTCGAGCGCGGGCGCCCAGCCCGGGGAGGGCTGACCGGCGACCGGGCGGTCGCCGTCGATCACGGCCACGGTCGCGACGATGGCATCGGGCGCGAGCTCGTCCGCGAGGGTGTTCCTTGCCGTGTTCGCGTTGAGCGCCAGGCTCGCGCCTGTCGACACCGCGACGACGAGGCCGATCGCGCCCAGCGCCGCGCCGCGCAGAGGCGTGCGCCGCATGAGCGAGTCGGACGCGAGCGACGTTGCACTCGCCGGAGTCGCACTCCGGTCGAGCAGCCGCGCGATCCCGCGGAGGATCGCGAGACCGAGCCGGGAGCCCCACCGGACCAGCAGCGCGGGGATCGCCAGGTAGTAGCCGAGCGTGCTCACGAGGAACAGCACCAGCGTCCACGGCATCGCGACGTCGCCCGGCCAACCCGTCGCGGACGTTGCGAGCGCGGCAATGGCGAGCCCGCCCGCCGCCGACGGCCACCACTCTCGTCGTGCGGATGGGCCAGACTTCCCGGACCGCCCCGCCGACGCATCGTCGCGCATCCCGCGGGTCGCCCACACGGCCGCGACAAGCCAGCCGCCGGCGGCGCCGAGCACGATCGCGAGCCAGAACCACGCGAGCGTGCCGAGCGCACCCCAGTAGGGGGTGCCCGGTCCGAAGCCCTGGCTCGCCTGGCGGACCACCGAGCCCGCGACGAGCGCCGCGCCGCCCCACGCGCCGCCGGCGGCGGCTCCCAGCCGCGCCTCGGCGCGCACGAGCGCACCTCGGGACTGCCCGAGCGCGCGCCGCGAGGCGAGCTCGGCGCGCCGGGTCACCAGGTGTGCCGCGCGGAGCGTGCCGGAGACGGTGGCAAGCACCATGGCGATGACCGGGACGCCGTAGGGGCCGAGCATCGTGAGCGTGGTGAGGCTGTAATAGTCCAGGCCCGAGTCGGGTACCCAGACCGGCTCGGTGGCCAGGCCCAGCGCGATGCCGGTGACGGCGACCGCGATCTCCGCCAGGCGCCTCATCGCTCGACCCCCGCCAACGCGTCGAGGCCCGCGAGCACCGCATCCGGGGTCGGATCCGTCACATGCCCGGCGACGTTGCCGTCGGCGAACAGCAGCACGCGGCCCGCGTAGGACGCCGCGGTCGGGTCGTGCGTCACCATCACCACCGACTGCCCCAGCTCGCGGCACGACTGCCGCAGGTGCGCGAGGATCTCCGCGCTCGCGTGGGTGTCGAGGTTGCCGGTGGGCTCGTCGGCCAGGACGATGCGCGGCCGGGTGATGAGCGCGCGCGCGATGGCGACGCGCTGCTGCTGGCCGCCCGACATCTCGTAGGGGCGGCGGTCCAGCTCGCGCCCGATGCCCAGCATCTCCACCAGGGCGGCGAGCCACGCGTCGTCCGCGGGCAGCGCGTTGAGCCGCAGCGGCAGCACGATGTTCTCCCGCGCCGTCATGGTCTGCAGCAGGTTGAAGCCCTGGAACACGAAGCCGACGATGCGCCCGCGCACCTTCGCGAGGTGCCGGTCCTTCATCGCGGTGATCTCGTCCTCACCCACCCACACCTGGCCGCCGTCGGGCCGGTCGAGCCCCGCGAGCAGGTGCACCAGGGTGGTCTTGCCCGATCCGGACGGCCCCATGACGGCCGTCAGCACCCCGGCTGGGATGTCGAGGTCCACGTGGTCGACCGCGGTCACCGCGGCGTCGCCCGCGCCGTAGGTCTTGGTCAGCCCCCGCGCTCTCAGCGCGAGCGGCAGGTCCCCCCTGGTATCCATGCCAGCGAAACTATCGGCGCACGCATGCCCCCCGCATCGTCCGCAGGCATGGACCTGCGGTGATACCCAGGTATGACGTGTCACTTACCGTCGGGATCCAGGTACTGGCCGACGAAGAGGATCGCGCCCGTGATCGTGTCCCGGATGACGTAGATGAAGGGCCGGTCCGCGATGATCTCCGCCATGTACTCCGGGGGCGCGCTCCCGGCCGCCCCTTCCACGACGGTGGCCGCCGCCGCCTCGGTGCCCTCCTCGTCGACGATGACCTTGGTGGCGTGGACGGCTGCGCCGACCTCGAGCTCGGGGCCGATGCCGTCGAGGCCGATGGTGTCGAACAGCCCCTCGATACCCATCCGCGTGCCGATGACGTCGTGCAGATCGACGCTCGCCTCGGTCTCGAACCGCGGCATCCTCACGTAGATGTAGCCGGACTCGCGCGCCGCGTCGAGCGAGGCGAGCGCCGCCGTGTCGAGTCCGTCACGGACTGCCTCGAACTGTTCCTCGTGGGGGACGATCAGCGTCATCTCGAGGTCGCCGACGTACGGCAGGATCGCGGCGTCGTACGTGTCCGTCAGGACGTGCTCGGCGTCGGCGCCGACGGCCATGAGCTCGGCGGACGTGGTGCCGTGGTCGAGGAGCGTGAACGGCTCGCGGTGGGTGCCGGCCTCCCAGAACGGCGTCCACCACTGCGCCTTGAGGTACACCGTGTTGACCAGGACGAACCGCGTGTACTCGTCGGGGATGCTCTCCGGGATCACCTTGGGGATCAGCCCCTGGGTGCGGTCCTTCACCCACCCGTCGATGGTCTTGCGCGAGCCGGCCGGGTCCTCCAGTAGCGGCAGGCTCTCTGCCTCCGCGCCGAGCCACGTCGCGACCGTGTGCACGTAGTCCGGGTCCGGCGTGAACGTCTCCTCGAACCACGCCGAGCTCGCGATCCGGACGATGGGCAGGTCGACCATGTCGCCGTCGACGTCCGGCGCGCCCTCACCCTTCTCGCTCGACACCGTCAGGTCGAGCGAGTTGAACGCGCTCAGCAGCGCCTCGCCCTCGGCGGGGTAGGCGAAGAGCTCGTCGAGGGCCGCATCCACGGGCCCGGACGCGCCCGCGTCGACCATCCCGAAAGCCAGCCCGATCGAGACGGGGGAGAGCGCGAGGTTCTTCTCCTCGGCGGCGGCGCGGAAGATGCTCAGCCCGGCCTCGTTGAGCGCGCCGGCGAGCGGCACGGCCGCCGAAGGCGTGGGCGTGGGGCGGTTGAACTCGGGCGCGGCGGGCGACATGCACCCAGCCAACAGCAGCCCTCCGACAGCGAGCCCGATCGCACCCCTCATGCTGATCAGACGCATCACGTGCCCCCCTTCGTTGGGTCCCTGCTCAGCCGAGCGGTCGGACCAGCCCCGCCTCGTGAGCCATCACGACCGCCTGCACGCGATCGCGGGCGCCCAGCTTCGCGAGCACGCGCCCCACGTGCGTCTTCACCGTGGGCTCCGCGAGGTGCAGCTCCGCGCAGATCTCCTGGTTGGACAGCCCTCGCGCCATGAGCAGCAGCACCTCGCGCTCGCGATCGGTGAGGCCGGCGAGCCGCGCATCGTCCACGGGATCCGGCATCGCCGCGACGCGCGCGAGCAGCCGCCGCGTCGACGAGGGCGCGATGACCGCATCGCCGGCGTGCACGGTGCGCACTGCCGCGAGCAGGTCCTCCGGCGGCGCGTCCTTGAGCAGGAAGCCGGAGGCGCCGGCCTTGATGGCCGCCACCACGTACTCGTCGAGGTCGAAGGTCGTGAGGACGATCACCTTCGTGGGGGACGATGCGGTGATCACCCCGCACGCCGCGATCCCGTCGGTGCCGGGCATGCGGACGTCGATGAGCGCGACGTCGGCGGGCGGCTCGAGCGCGATGAGGGTGGCGATCGCGTCCGCGCCGTCACCGGCCTCTGCCACGACGGTCATGTCCTCCTGCGAGTCGACCACCATGCGGAAGCCGGCGCGGATGAGCTGCTGGTCGTCGACCAGCGCGACCCTGATCATGCGTCCTCCAGCTGGTGCGAGGTGCGGGGGTTGAGCGGCAGGCGTGCGCGCACGACGAAGCCACCGCCCGCGCGCGGTCCTGCGGTGAGCGTGCCGCCGAAGATGGTCGCGCGCTCGGCCATGCCGGCGATGCCGAGGCCGGCGCCGTCGCCCCGGGCCGCGGCGCCGCGGCCGTCGTCGGACACGGTCACGGCGAGCGCATCGTCCTCCCACCGCAGCTGCACGAAGGCGGCCACGTGGGGCCCGGCGTGCTTGAGCACGTTGGTGAGCGCCTCCTGGACGATGCGGTACGCGGTGAGGCCGGCCCCGATGGGCAGCGGTCGCGGGGTCCCGGTGGTGACGTACGAGACCTCGAGCCCGCCTTCGCGTGTCTGAGCGACCAGCGCGGGGATGTCGGTGAGCGAGGGCTGCGGGCCGAGCGCGACGTCGCCGTCCCCGTCGCGCAGCACGCCGAGCAGCGCGCGCATCTCGGCGAGGGCGGACCGGCTCACGTCCGCGATCGTGTCGAGGCTGGTGAGCGCCGACGTGGGATCGGAGCGCCCGGCGAAGCGGCCGCCGTCGGCCTGCGCGACCACCACCGAGAGGGTGTGCGCGACCACGTCGTGCATCTCGCGCGCGATGCGGGCGCGCTCGTTGGACGCGGCCAGGGCGAGCGCCGCCTCGCCGTCCCGCTCGTGCTCGTCGGCCAGCACGCGCGCACGGCGTCGCTCGACCAGCAGCCGGACGCCCAGCAGCGCGGACAGCGCCGTCATCGCGAGCGACAGCGCTGCGAGCCCCCAGGTCATGGCGCACACTGTACGGCCTCGGCCGCCTGCCAGGGAGAGCGCTCTCATACGGGTGTCCGCGCCGTACCTGCCGCGCATCGTCCCAGGTCACGCGCGAGTAACGATTGGGAGGCGCTCCGGCAACCGCGGTTGCGGCACCCTGTCGCGAGAGGCTACGTTCGATGCAAGCGCTTGCGTCGATGCGGATGCGGTCTCTTCGTCGATTCGGGCGCGGCTCCGTGGGTGCCGTCGTCAGCGGTACGCACGGGCGCAGCTCAACGAAGAGGAGGCGCATTACCCATGAATCGACGTTTCATCCTGCCGGTCGCCGCGCTTGCGGTGGGCGGCCTTGTTCTTGCCGGATGCTCCGGCGGAGACGACGACGGCAGCTCGGGCGGCTCGTCCGACGGTGCCATGGCCGAGGGCTGTGAGGCCTACGCCGACTACGGCATGCACGACGGCGAGACCGTCCAGGTCTACTCGACCATCCAGGAGCAGGAGGCCGACGACCTCGTGACCTCCTTCGCCCAGTTCGAGGAGTGCACGGGCATCACCGTGGACTACGTCGGCACCCAGGAGTTCGAGACCCAGATCAACGTCCGCGTCGAGGCCGGCGACCCGCCGAACCTCGCGATCATCCCCCAGCCCGGTCTGCTGCAGCGCCTCGTCGAGGCGGGCGCCGTGATGGAGGCCCCGGAGGCCGTCGCGGCCAACGTCGACGAGTTCTGGTCCGAGAGCTGGAAGGAGTACGGCACCTTCGACGGCACGTTCTACGCCGCGCCGCTGATGGCCTCGGTCAAGGGCTGGGTCTGGTACTCGCCCACCGACTTCGCGGACAACGGCTACGAGGTTCCCGCGACGTGGGACGAGATGATGGCGCTCACCGACGAGATGGCGGCCCGCTCCGCGGACAACCCGCAGTACCGTCCGTGGTGCATCGGCTTCGAGTCCGGCGACGCGACGGGCTGGCCGGGCACGGACTGGATCGAGGACATCGTCCTCCGTCAGTCGGGTGCCGAGGTCTACGACCAGTGGGTCGCGGGCGAGGTGAAGTTCTCCTCCGACGAGATCAAGGAGGCCTTCGACACCTTCGGTGAGATCGCGCTCAATGCCGACTACGTCAACGGCGGCTTCGGCGGTCCCGAGTCGATCATCTCGACCTCGTTCAACGACGGCGGTCTGCCGATCCTCGACGGGAACTGCTCGATGCACCACCAGGCGTCGTTCTACGAGGCCCAGTGGCCCGAGGGCACCACGGTCGCCGAGGACGGCGACGTGTGGGCGTTCCTCACCCCGCCGATGGCCGAGGGCGACCCGGCAGGCGTCACGGGTGGCGGCGAGTTCGTCGCGGCCTTCGACTCCGACCCGGCGACGGTCGCGCTGCAGACCTTCATGTCCTCGGACACGTGGGCCAACGAGCGCGTCTCGCTCGGCGGCGTGATCTCCGCCAACACCGGTCTCGACCCGGCGAACGCGAGCTCGCCGATCGGCCAGGCGGCCATCGAGATCCTGCAGGACCCGGAGACCGTCTTCAAGTTCGACGCCTCCGACCTCATGCCGGCAGCCGTCGGTGCCGCGTCCTTCTGGACCGGCATCACCGACTGGGTCAACGGCACGCGTGACACTGACGATGTGACCTCGTTCATCGACAGCACGTGGCCGTAAGGTGAGAGGAGGGTGCCGGTCGGCCTCCCGCCGACCGGCACCCTCGCATCCTGCTGAGAGAGGAGTCGACAATGATGTCGACACTGACCTTCCCGGCCATGCAGCTGGCCGGGCGCAACGACAACTTCTGGGCCGATGCGGGGAGCAAGTTGGGTGGGGCGGCCGTCGCCATCGTCATCTTTCTCGCCGTCGTCGGCCTTCTCATGTTCTTCGCCGATCGCGCGCCGAAGAAGGGGCGCGACTTCATCCAGCTCACGCTCTTCGTCGCCCCGGCCCTGCTGCTGCTCGCGACCGGCCTCATCTGGCCCGCGATCCAGACCATGTGGCAGTCGGTCACCGATCGTGACGGCACCTGGGTGGGCCTCGACAACTTCCAGACCGTCTTCACCGACCCGACGATGCTCACGGTGCTGCGCAACACCGTGATCTGGGTCCTGATCGTCCCGATCGCGTCGACCGCGATCGGTCTCGCCTATGCGGTCTTCATCGACCGCTCCAAGGGCGAGAAGATCCTCAAGTCCCTGGTCTTCATGCCCATGGCCATCTCGATGGTCGGTGCGTCCATCATCTGGGGCTTCATGTACACGTACCGCGCCGAGGGCTTCGACCAGATCGGATTCCTCAACCAGGTGCTCGTATGGCTCGGCGGGACACCGCATCAGTTCCTCAACGTGCCGCCCTGGAACACGTTCTTCCTCATCCTGGTGTTCGTCTGGATCCAGACAGGCTTCGCGATGGTCGTGCTGTCCGCGGCCATCAAGGGCGTTCCCACGGAGCTGCACGAGGCCGCGTCGCTCGACGGCGCGAGCGGGTGGCAGCGCTTCTGGTCCGTGACGGTGCCGTGGATCCGCGGTGCGCTCGTCGTGGTCCTCACCACCATCACCATCGCGACCCTCAAGGTCTTCGACATCGTCCGCACCATGACCGGCGGCCAGTTCGAGACCTCGGTGGTCGCGAACGAGATGTACTCGCGCGCCTTCCGGCTCGGTCAGCCTGCGATCGGCGCCGCGCTCGCCGTCGTGCTGTTCGTGATGGTCATCCCGATCATCGTCTACAACGTCAGGACGCTGCGCCAGCACAGGGAGGTCCGCTGATGTCCACGCCCACCCCGCCCCGCACGGACGTCGACGCCGACCTCGGCGGCATCGCGGCCTCCGAGCAGCCGAAGGCCAAGCGCGTCAAGAAGCGGCTCACGTCGCGCGGCGCGACGGCCGCGGCGATCGTCATCGCGATCCTGTGGACCATCCCGACCTTCGGGCTCGCGATCTCGTCCTTCCGTCCCGAGCGCGAGGTGAAGACCACCGGATGGTGGACCATCTTCGAGAACTGGGGATGGACGTTCGACAACTACAACACGATCCTGTTCGAGTCCGGCGCGTCGTCCGCGAGCCTCGGCTCGTACTTCATCAACTCGTTCGTCATCACCATCCCGAGCACCGTCTTCGCGCTCGTGCTCGCGTTGATGGCCGCGTACGCTTTCGCCTGGATCCCGTTCAAGGGTGCGTCGTGGCTGTTCGTCATGGTGTTCGCGCTGCAGATCGTGCCGCTCCAGATGGCGCTGATCCCGCTGCTGCGGATCTTCAACTACGACTGGATCGACATCTCCGGCACGTTCGCCGCGGTGTGGGTCGCGCACACGATCTTCGGGCTCCCGCTCGCGATCTTCCTGCTCCACAACTTCATCTCGGAGATCCCGAGGGACGTCATGGAGGCCGCGAAGGTCGACGGCTCGAGCCACACGCAGACGTTCACGCGCATCGTGCTGCCGCTGTCGGTGCCGGCGATCGCGTCGCTCGCGATCTTCCAGTTCCTGTGGGTCTGGAACGACCTGCTCGTCGCGCTGGTGTTCTCCGGCGGCACGGTGAAGACCGCGCCGCTCACCCAGCGTCTCGCGGAGTTCGCCGGTGACCGAGGATCCGACTGGCAGCTGCTCACGGCAGCCGCGTTCGTGTCGATCATCGTGCCTCTCATCGTGTTCTTCTCGCTGCAGAGGTACTTCGTCCGCGGTCTGCTCGCCGGCTCCACGAAGGGGTGACCCGGGGCCGACGAGCACGAGGGGGGACCGGGGAGGGGCCGGGGGTCGCACAGGCCCCCGGCCCCGTCTCACGCCCGTCCCGCGCCCGCACGGGCACCGCCTAGACTTGCTCCGTGAGCGACCTCCCCCCGCACGAGAGCGCGTCCGACGTCCCCGAGCCGCCGCCCGAGGACCTCGCCAGCGTGGCCGTCCCCGCGACGGTGCGCCGGTCGCCCCGCTTCGGGAGCTTCATCGGCACCGGCGTGGGCGCGGGCATCCTCGTCGCCGCGGTCCTCGCGACCTTCCTTCCCAACTCGACCGGCGTGGGGCGCTTCCTCGTGTTCCTCGTCCTGGCGCTCGGGCTGTGCCTGCTCGGCGCCGTGGTCGGCGGCGCGGTGGCCACGAGCCTCGACCGCGCATCGTCCTCCCGAACGGAGCATGGCCGATGACCCAGCGACGCCCCGACGGCACACCCATGACCGCCCGCCGGGGCGGCGATGGCCGCCTCAACCACGATCTCCTGCCGGGCGAGACCACGCCCCAGGACGAGTGCGGCGTGTTCGGCGTCTTCGGGCCCGGCGAGGAGGTCGCCAAGCTCGCGTACTTCGGCCTCTACGCGCTCCAGCACCGCGGCCAGGAGTCCGCGGGCATCGCCACGTCGAACGGCGACAACATCCTCGTCTTCAAGGACATGGGCCTGGTGTCGCAGGTGTTCGACGAGGGCGCGCTCGAGGCGCTGCAGGGCCACATGGCGGTGGGCCACACGCGCTACTCGACCACCGGCGCGTCCGTGTGGGCCAATGCGCAGCCGACGCTCGGCCCAACCGCCCACGGCACCATCGCGCTCGGCCACAACGGCAACCTCACCAACGTCCAGGAGCTGCTCGAGCTGCTCATCGCCCGCGAGGGCATGGCCAAGCGCCTCGACCTCAAGGGCGGCAAGTGCACGGACACGGCGATCGTGACCGCGCTGCTCGGGGCCGAGGGCTTCGACTCGCTCGAGGACGTCGCGATGGACCTGCTGCCCCAGGTCGAGGGCGCCTTCTCGTTCGTGTGGATGGACGAGCACCGCATGTACGCCGCGCGCGACCCGCAGGGCTTCCGCCCGCTCGTGCTCGGCAAGCTCAAGAGCGGCGGCTGGGTGGTCGCCTCGGAGACGGCGGCGCTCGACATCGTGGGCGCCTCGCTCGAGCGCGAGGTCGAGCCGGGCGAGCTGCTCGTCATCGACGAGACGGGCGTGCGCACGCGCCGCTTCGCGGAGGCCGACCCCAAGGGCTGCATCTTCGAGTACGTCTACCTCGCGCGCCCGGACACGACGATCGCGGGCCGGTCCGTGCAGGCCGCGCGCCTCGCGATGGGCCGCACGCTCGCGAAGGAGCACCCGGTCGAGGCCGATCTGGTCATCCCGGTGCCGGAGTCCGGCACGCCCGCCGCCGTCGGCTACGCGCAGGCCTCGGGCATCCCGTTCGCGCAGGGCCTGGTGAAGAACTCGTACGTGGGTCGCACCTTCATCCAGCCCTCGCAGACGCTGCGCCAGCTGGGCATCCGCCTCAAGCTCAACCCGCTGCGCGAGGTCATCGCCGGCAAGCGCCTCATCGTGGTCGACGACTCGATCGTGCGCGGCAACACGCAGCGCGCGCTCGTGGCGATGCTGCGCGAGGCCGGCGCCGCCGAGGTGCACGTGCGCATCTCCTCGCCGCCGGTGCAGTGGCCGTGCTTCTACGGCATCGACTTCCCCACGCGCGACGAGCTCGCGGCCGTGGGCCACAGCATGGACGAGGTGCGCCGCCAGATCGACGCGGACTCCCTCGGCCACATCTCGCTCGAGGGCATGCTCGAGGCGACGGAGCAGGCCGAGTCGCGCCTGTGCACCGCCTGCTTCACCGGCACCTACCCGGTCGAGCCGCCCGTCAACGCCCGGCACCTGCTGGTGTCGCAGCCCGTGGAGGTCTCCTCGTGAGCTCTGTCCCGTCCGAAGGCCTGACCTACGCCGCCGCCGGCGTCGACACGGAGGCCGGCGACAAGGCCGTCGAGCTGATGAAGGCGGCCGTGGCGAAGACCCACGGACCCGAGGTGCTCGGCGGCGTGGGCGCGTTCGCGGGCCTGTTCGACGCCTCGGCGCTCAAGGCCTACGACCGGCCGCTGCTCGCCTCGTCCACCGACGGGGTGGGCACCAAGATCGTGATCGCGCGTGCGCTGGGCGTGCACGACACGATCGGCCAGGACCTGGTCGCGATGGTCGTGGACGACATCGTCGTGTGCGGCGCGAAGCCCCTGGTGATGACCGACTACATCGCGTGCGGCCGCGTCGTGCCGGAGCGCATCGCGGACATCGTGCGAGGCATCGCAGAGGGCTGCGAGATGGCGGGCGTCGCGCTGGTCGGCGGCGAGACCGCGGAGCACCCCGGCGTGATGGAGCCGGACGACTACGACGTCGCGGGCGCCGCGATCGGCGTGGTCGAGGCCTCGCGCCTGCTGGGCCCGGAGCGCGTGCGCGCGGGCGACGTCGTGGTCGCGATGGCGTCCTCGGGCCTGCACTCGAACGGGTACTCGCTCGTGCGCCGCGTCGTCGAGCACGCCGGCTGGTCGCTGTCGACGGTGGTGCCGGAGCTGGGCCGCACCGTCGGCGAGGAGCTGCTCGAGCCCACCCGCATCTACTCGCAGCTCTGCGTCTCGATGGCCGAGTCCTTCGACGGCCTGCGCGCCTTCTCGCACGTCACCGGCGGCGGCCTCGCGGCCAACCTCGCGCGCGTGCTGCCCAAGGGTCTGGCGGCGTCCGTCGCGCGCGACGCGTGGGACCTGCCGGCGGTGTTCTCCGTGGTGCAGGCCGCCGGGTCCGTGCCGTGGAACGACCTCGAGTCGACGCTCAACATGGGTGTCGGCATGGTCGCCGTGGTGGCGCCCTCCGAGGCGGACGCGCTCATCGCCGCCTCCGCGGCGGCGGGCGTGCCCGCGTGGACGCTCGGCACCGTGGGCGCCGACGCCGGCCTGCCGACGGGCCCGGACGTGGTCCGCGGCGCCAAGGGCGTCGACGGCGGAACCGTGGTGCTCTCGGGCACGTACCGGGCCTAGTTCCCGGGCAGGGGGCGCTCGCGCCCGCCCGCCCGGCGTACGCAACCGGCGTACGCAACCCGGCTCGTCGGCTCGCGCCAGGGACGATGCGGCACGCACCGGGTCCTGTGCGCCGGTTGCGTGCGGCACCCGTCTTGACCCCGAGCCGACGGAGCGGCCTGAGCTCCGCGACGTCGCCCAGACGGTGCAGCGCGGTGGCGGGGTCCATGGGGCCCAGGCTTCACGGCCCGGGCCGCACGTGTTCGTCGAGGACGGCGCGCGGGGGAGAGAGGCCGCAGCTGGCCGGGCTGTGCTCATCGGCAGCGCCGGACGCCTGGCTCGACCGAACCGGCGTACGGATCCGCGGTCGGCTCGCGGCAGCAGGCAGAACGCGCACGAGCAGGCGTGCGTACGTCGGTTGCGTCAGCCGGGCATGCGGCAGACCGGAGCGCGAGCGCGCGAGGACTCAGTCCTCGTCGTCCGCCCAGCGATCGTAGTAGTCGTCCGAGTCGTCCGACGGTGCAGGGACGGGCGCGCTTCCGTCGCGGCTGATCAGCTCACGCTCGAGCTCACGGAGGTCGCCCCCGTGGTTCGTGTACTTGAGCTGACGAGCGATCTTCGCGTCCTTAGCCTTCTGACGGCCTCGCCCCATGTCGCCGTCCCTCCCGGTCTCGCGCGCCTCTTCAACGGGCGCTGCCTCGTCATTCCTGCCCTACTTTACAACGCGTGTCCAGTACGTTGCGACCTCCCTGGGACGCCCCTGTGGAGACCAGGTGCGTCCGCGCGAGGTGCTCCCTGCACGAGAAGCATGAGACGCTTGCGCGACACGCCGAATGTGACACAAATCGCATATACGGGAAAACTTGGCGCTTCGCCGTCATAATCGGTTCCGTCGGGCGTCTCATACCGCACACAGCCTCCCCGAGGCGCATCGACGGACGACTGAGGGATAGAACTGATGACTGAAACTGTCCAGGAGCCTGAGAAGCTGCTCACGCCTTCCGAGGTTGCCGCGATCTTCCGCGTCGACCCTAAAACCGTCACCCGTTGGGCGAAGGTCGGGAAGCTGAGCTCGATCCGTACGCTCGGGGGCCACCGTCGCTTCCGCGAGGCCGAGGTGCAGGCGCTCCTCGCTGCCGCGCAGGAAGGCCGCTAGGCCCTCCTCGCTGTTGAGGAGAGCGCTCTCCCCACGAGAGCGTCTCGACGCACGGTGACGTGCGGCGTCGAACCGCGTGCGCGGGCCGTCTGAGGGCGGACCCGCGACCGCGGTTCCACAGCCGCGTCCGATCGCCGCCACCGCGATGTCGGTGCCGCGACGTAGCCTGCTGCCATGGCAGAGGCCCCGCTCGTCGCATCGTCCTTCGACACGCCCTTCGGCACCCTGACGGTGCTCGCGACGCCCGAGGACGGCGTCGTGCGCTCGTCCGGCTTCCGGCCGATGCGCGACACCGTCGCCGCGCTCCCGTCGCGCCTGCAGGCGCGCGGGCTCGTCGAGGGCGACGTGCCCGGCGTGGCGGCTGCGATCGACGCCTGGCTCGCGGGCGACGGCGACGCGATCACCCGCATCCCGGCCGCGCAGGACGGCGGACCGTTCTTCCAAGAGCTGTGGGCGCAGCTGCGTACCGTCCCCTCGGGCAGCTCGGTGAGCTACCAGGAGCTCGCCGCCATGGCCGGGCGGCCACGCGCGATGCGCGCCGCGGGCACGGCCTGCGCGCGCAACAACATCGCGCCGTTCGTGCCATGCCACCGCGTCGTCAAGTCCGGCGGCGCGCTCGGGAGCTACGGCTTCGGGGGCGAGGGCATGAAGGCCGCGATGCTCGCGCTCGAGGGCGAGCGCACGGTGGACGATGCGCGGGTGACGCGATGACGCAGGCGCCGGCCCGCGCGTGGGTGCCGGCGTTCGTCATCGCGGCGACCTCGTGGGGCTCGAGCTTCCTCTTCATCTCGCTCGCGCTGCGCGGCCTCGACCCGGTGCAGGTGGGCTTCGGCCGCGTCCTCATCGGCGCGGCCGTCCTGTGGACGATGCTGCTCGTCACCCGCCACCGCCCGCGGCTCTCCCGTGGCGACGTGGCGCGCATCGGCGTGGTCGCGCTCGGCCTGTCGACCGTGCCCTTCGTGCTCATCCCTCTCGCGCAGCAGCACATCACCTCGATCCTCGCGAGCCTGCTCAACGCGACCACGCCGCTGTGGACCGCGCTGTTCGTCGCGCTGCTCATCCCGCACGAGCGTGCCAGCCGCGCGCAGGTCGCGGGCCTCGTCCTGGGCGCCGCCGGCATCGCCGTGCTCCTGGGGGCGTGGAACGTCGACGGGATCCCGCTCCTCGGCGCGGCCCTCATGCTCGGCGCGACCGCGTGCTACGGCATCGGCTCGACCATGTCCCGCATGCTGCTCACGCGCGTCCACGAGGGCCCCACGGCGCTCTCGGCGGTCCAGATCGCGATCTCCGCTGTCCTGCTGCTGCCGGTGGCGCTCGTGGCCCCGGCGCCCGATCCGGGCGTCCTCGCGCTGTCCTCGGAGGTGCTGTGGGGGCTGCTCGCGCTCGGCGTGCTCGGCACGAGCTTCACGTACGTGATGTTCTGGCGGGTCGTGAAGCTTGCGGGGGCGACCACGGCCGCCTCCGTCACCTACGTCGTGCCGGTGGTGGCGACGGTGCTCGGCATCCTCGTGCTCCACGAGGAGCTCCGGTGGCACGAGCCGGTCGGCGCGGTGATCGTGCTCGCGGGCGTGTGGCTCGCGCAGCGGACGCCACGGCCGCGGCCCTCCGCGGAGGGACCGGCGCAGGTCGCGATTCCGCAGGGAGCGGCGCAGGACGCCCTTCCACCGGCCGCGCCCGCCGTGGGCGTGGAGACGAGCATGGCGCAGCCGGACGAGGAGCGCGCCGAGCAGACGCGCGAGGGCGACGCGGGAGCGGCGCCGGCCTAGTTGAGGCCGACGACCTGCTTGACGTTGTCGATCGACTCGTGGGGCGTGAGGTCCTTGTTCTTCTTGATCAGCGCGTTGCCGATGAGCACGAGGATCAGCACGATGACCAGCAGGCCGCCCGCGACGGTGAGCGCGGCGAGCCACGCGGGCCACACGGTCGCGAGGCCCAGCACCGCGGCGGCCACGAGCACGCCGCTCGCGAAGAAGCCGAAGATGCCGGCGCCGACGAAGAGGCCGACGCCCACGCCGATGCCCTTGAGCTTCGAGGCGATCTCCTGCTTCGCGCGCTCGAACTCGGTCTTGATCACCGCCGAGATGCGGCCGAGCAGGCCGGCGACGATCGCGTTGACGAAGTAGCGGCCGAAGTTGTCGGACATCTGGCACCTCCAAGCGGGATAGTCCCTAGTCAATCCTGTATCGGCAGCCCACCGCAAATGCGTGAGCCCAGGATTCTCGGGGGTTGAGCGCGGAGGGAGGGTGGGAGCACGCCTCGCCGGGGGACGAGAAAGCCCCCGGAGGCGATCCTCCGGGGGCTTGATGGTGGCTCCGACGGGCGTCGATCCCGTGACCTCACGATTTTCAGTCGTGCGCTCTACCAACTGAGCTACAGAGCCTTTGCGCAGGGGCGTCCCCCTACTTGAGACGAAAGCCCCTCCGTGAGAAGGGGCTCGCGTACCGCGACCCTGACGGGACTTGAACCCGCGACCTCCGCCGTGACAGGGCGGCGCGCTAACCAACTGCGCTACAGGGCCTTGATTCTCGCGTTCCCGCGAGCAAGACGTATGAAGTTTAGACCATCTCGGACCCGACTCCGTACCCCCAACGGGATTCGAACCCGTGCTACCGCCGTGAAAGGGCGGCGTCCTAGGCCGCTAGACGATGAGGGCTCGCATCCACGCTAGGAATCCTTGCGTCGAGGCCTAGAAAACTATAGGGGTAATGGAGCGAAAAATCCAATCGAGGATGTACCAGCGACGATGCGCGGGACGCCGATCGCGCCTCGGCGCCGTGGGAGCATCGGGGCATGGTGCAGATGACGCGCGAGGAATTCGAGTCGGCCGTCGAGGACGCGATCGACGCGGTCCCCGACGAGCTCCTCGACCTCATCGACAACTGCGTGATCCTCGTCGAGGACGAGCCCGAGGGCGACGACAAGGACCTGCTGGGCCTGTACGACGGTGTGGCCCTCACCGAGCGCGGCGACCTCTGGGGCGGCGCGCTCCCGGACCGCATCCTCATCTACATGAACCCGACGCTGCGCATGTGCGAGGACGTCGAGGACGTGCGCGACGAGGTCGCCATCACGGTGGTCCACGAGATCGCCCACCACTTCGGGATCGACGACGCGCGGCTCCACGAGCTCGGCTGGGACTGAGCGCGGCGGGCCCGGTGCCGCGGGGGTCAGCCCACCGGCTGCCACCCCTGGCGCTCGAGGTCGTGCACGAGCTTCCTGAGGACGCCCTCGGCCTCCGCCTCGGACTCGCACACCTCCCACCCCTGGTGCGGCGGCCGGTCGGGCTGCGACGAGTCGGTCGTGGTGATGACGATCGTGCAGCCGTCGTCCTCGACGCTGAACGTGCGCACCTGGGTGCCGTGTGCGAGGGAGAGGGGCTCCATCCGTTCAGGCTAGACCCGGCGACGCGCCCCCGGACGTGACGATGCCCCGGCCGCCTCCTGCCGAGGCGACCGGGGCATCGTGCCGTGGCTAGTGCTCGTCGCCCTCGACGAAGGCGGGCGAGGCGACCGCGTCGTCGGCGTGACGCCAGCGGGTGATCGCGGCCATGACGTGGTACGTCACGAGCGCCGCGGCGGTGCCGAGCGCGATGCCCTCGAAGGTCATGTCGCCGGCGACCCAGGTGTAGTTGGCGGCACCCACGACGAGCGCGATGCCCGCGGACATGAGGTTGACGGGATTGCCGAAGTCGACCTTGCCCTGCGCCCAGATGCGCGCGCCGAGCACCGCGATCATGCCGAAGAGCACGGTCGCGAGGCCGCCGAGCACGCCGGTCGGGGTCGCGGCGATGAGCGCGCCGAACTTGGGCGACAGGCTCAGCAGCAGCGCGAAGCCGGCGGCGACCCAGTAGGCCGCGGTCGAGTACACGCGGGTCGCGGCCATGACGCCGATGTTCTCGGCGTACGTGGTGGTGCCGGAGCCGCCGCCGAGGCCCGCGACCGTGGTCGCGAGGCCGTCCGCGAGCAGCGCGCGGCCGGTGACGGGGTCGAGGTCGTCGCCGGTCATCGCGGCGACGGACTTCACGTGGCCGATGTTCTCCGCGACGAGCACGAGCACGACCGGGATGAAGAGCGCGAGGACAGTGAGGTCGAACTGCGGGGCCGTGAACTCGGGCAGGCCGAACCAGGCGGCGTCGCCGACGGCGGACAGGTCGTACTCGCCCCGCAGCGCCGCGACGATGCCGCCGACGACGGTGCCGAGCAGGATCGACAGGCGGCCGAGGATGCCGCGGAACAGCACCGTCACGATGACCACCGAGGCCGCGGACACGAGCGCGGTGCCGATCGAGGCCTGGACCATGCCCCACGCGGCGGGCGCGAGGTTGAGGCCGATGAGCATGACGATCGAGCCGGTCACCACGGGCGGCATCGTGATCTCGATCCAGCGCGTGCCGGCGAAGTGGACCACGGCGCCGACGAGCGCGAGCAGCAGGCCGGTCATGACGATGCCGCCGAGCGCGACGCCCATCCCGCCCGAGGCCTGGGCCGCGGCGATCGGGGCGAGGAACGCGAAGCTCGAGCCCAGGTACGAGGGCAGGCGGTTGCCGGTGATGATGAGGAAGAGGACCGTGCCCACCGCGGAGAAGAACAGCGTGGTGGTGGGCGGGAAGCCGGTGATGACGGGCACGAGGAACGTCGAGCCGAACATCGCGAGCACGTGCTGCGCGCCGATGCCGATCGTGCGCGGCCAGCTGAGGCGCTCCTTGGGGGCCACGGCCTCGCCGGGGCTGACGGATCTGCCGTCGCCGTGGACGGTCCAGGTCATGATGCTCATGGTTCTCCTTGATGCGGGGGAGGGGTGAGGACTGGGTGGGAATCTAGTCGGGCTCGCGGGCGTCCGCGCGCGCGAAGGTCCCCCACACGCCGACGGCCCGCACGGATCTCGGGACGACACGCCGGCCGCAGCCGGCGCATCGTCCCCTCGCCGCGGCGCGTCGCGGCACGTTCCGTGCGGACCGTCGGGACGGGAAGGGGGGGCGGGTCAGCCCTTGGGGTGCGAGGCCCAGGCGCTGTCGACCATCTGCTGGACGGTGTACCGCATCCGCCAGTCGAGGTCGCGGGTGGCGAGCGTGCCGTCGGCGACGATCTTGGCCGGGTCGCCGGGACGGCGCGGGCCCTCGACGGGCGTCTTGTCGGTGCCGGTGGCGGCGACCATCGCGTCGACGATCTCCCGCACCGACGTGCCGGCGCCCGAGCCGAGGTTGTAGACCGGCTCGAGCGCGTCCCCGGCCTCGAGGCGCTGCGCCGCCACGACGTGCGCGGCCGCGAGGTCGCTCACGTGGACGTAGTCGCGCACGCACGTCCCGTCGGGCGTGGGGTAGTCGGTGCCGTTGACCTGCGGCGCCTTGCCCGCCTGGATCGCGAACAGCACCTTGGGGAACAGGTTGTGCGGCGACGCGTCCCAGATGTCCGCGTAGCCCGAGCCGACGACGTTGAAGTAGCGCAGGCTCGTCGCGGCGAGCGGGGCGCCGGCCATGGTGGTCGCGACGATCTGGTCGCGGATGAGCCACTCGCCGATGAGCTTCGACTCGCCGTAGGGCGACTCGGGCGTGGTGGGGGTGGTCTCCGTGACGACGTCGACGCCCGAGTTGCCGTACACGCCCGCCGACGAGGAGAAGACGAGGCGGGTGACGCCCGCGCGCTCCATCGCCTCGAGCAGGGACCGGGTGCCCTCGACGTTGATGCTGTAGTTGAGCAGCGGGAACTTCACGGACTCGCCCGCGTACTTGTAGCCGGCGCAGTGGATGACGCCGGTGACTCCGTGCTCGCGCAGGGCCGCCTCGACGGCATCGGTGTCGAGGATCGAGGCCTTGATGAACGGCACGTCCTCCGGCACGAAGGACTCGACTCCGCTGAACAGGTCGTCGACGACGACGGGGGCGATGCCGGCCTCGCGCAGTGCGCGGACGACGTGGGCGCCGATGTAGCCGGCGCCGCCGGTGACGAGCCAGGTCATTTCTCTCCTTGGGTGAGGCGGGGGCGGTGCGGGTCGGGTCAGAGGTCGCGGTGCGCGCCCGCGGACGGGTTGACCACGAAGATGATGGGCGCGGTGAAGCCGGCCTCGGCGAAGGCCGCCTCGATCGCGGCCTCCACCTCCTCGGCGCGGTTCGCGTCGATGAGCGCGATGGCCGCGCCGCCGAACCCGCCCCCGGTCATGCGCGCGCCGATGGCGCCGTTCGCCAGGGCGCTCTCGACCGCGAGGTCGAGCTCGGGCACCGAGATCTCGAAGTCGTCGCGCATCGAGGCATGCGAGGCGACGAGCAGGTCGCCGATGGCGCGCGGGCCGTCGGCGGCGACGACCTCCGCGGTGCGGGCGACGCGCCCGTTCTCGGTGACGACGTGCTTGACGCGGCGGAACGTCTCGTCGTCGAGCACCTCGACGGCGCGGGGGAGGTCCGCCTCGGTGAGGTCGCGCAGCGAACCCACGCCCATGGCGGCGGCGCCGTCCTCGCACGACTTCCGGCGGGCGCCGTAGCCGCCCGTCGCGTGCTCGTGGTGGACGCGGGTGTCGATGACGAGCAGCTCGAGGTCCTCGTCGGCGAAGTGCAGCGCCACCGGGTCCGCGGTCTCGGCGCGCACGTCGATGAGGACGCCGTGGCCGGCCTCCCCCATGAGCGAGGCGGTCTGGTCCATGTTGCCGGTCGGCGCGCCGACGGCGCCGTTCTCCGCGAGCTGGCAGATGTAGATGAGCTCGCGGCGGGTGAGGCCCAGCTCCCACTCGTCGTTGAGCGCGATCGCGACCGCGCACTCGATGGCGGCGCTCGACGACAGGCCCGCGCCGAGCGGCACGTCCGAGGCGAGCATGATGTCGAAGCCGGTGCGGCCCGCGAGGTCGACGCCGCGCTGCTCCATGGCCCACACGACGCCGAACACGTACGCGCTCCAGCCGTCGAAGCGCTCGGGGCCGAGCTCGTCGAGCGAGGCCTGCGCGGGCTCGGGCATCGCGCCGGAGTGCACGGTGAGCATGCGGTCGTCGCGGCGGCCCATCGCGGCCCACGTGCGGCGCTCGATCGCGAACGGGAACACTAGGCCGTCGTTGTAGTCGGTGTGCTCGCCGATGAGGTTGACGCGGCCGGGCGCGGACCACACGCCGTCGGGCCGGCGTCCGTAGCGGTCCTCGAAGGCCTGAGCGGTGGACTCGGGCGAGGGGATGTCGATCACGGTTCCTCCATCGGATGCTGCGGCCGGCGCGGGCTACCCGTGGCGCCCGCGTCCATGCTCCCATGGGGGCCACGGGTGCTGCGAGGCGTCTCGAGGCGCCCGTGCGGGCGCCCTGCCGGTGGTGATGACCACGATGTTATCGTCAACATGGCGGGCGGCGGTACGGGACCGAGGTCCCCGCGGCGGGTCCCGCCGCGGCGCGGCGAAGGCATGCCGCACCGACCGTCGACCGGCCTCGCGAGGTCCGCGGGGGACGATGCCCGGGGCGGGTGGCGGGACGAGGCGCGGGGCGCTCCCGTCGGCCGGGCGCGCGGGACCTCCTCCCCGCATCGTCCCTGCAGGTCGTGGGCTAACCTGACCGCCATGACACCCGAGCGTCCAGCCTCGCTGAGCAAGTCGGGCCGCGGCCCGAGCATGCACGACGTCGCGGCGCGCGCGGGGGTCTCGCACCAGACGGTGTCGCGCGTGCTCAACGACTTCCCGGGCATCCGGCCGGAGACGCGCGAGCGCGTGCTCCAGGCGATCCGCGACCTCGGCTACCGCCGCAACATGGCCGCGCGGGCGCTCGCGACCGGGCGCTCCGAGGTCATCGGCGTGATCATGCCCGAGGTGCCGCACTTCGGCCCCACGAGCACGCTCTACGCGATCGAGCACGCCGCCAAGCGGGTGGGCTTCAAGCCGCTCATCACGACCGCGTCGTGGGAGCCCTCGTCGATGGGGCAGGCGCTCGACTTCCTGCTCGCGCGCTCGGTGGACGCGCTGGTCGTGATGGCGCAGCACCCGGACGTGCTCGCCGCCGTCGAGACCACCACGGACGTCCCGGTCCTCTACGTCCTCACGGGGAACTCGCACGCCGAGCGCTCGGTCGCGGTCGACCAGGTCGCGGGCACGCGGCTCGCGCTCGAGCACCTCTACGACCTGGGGCACCGCCGCTTCCAGCACATTACGGGGATCGCCGGGCTCACCGAGGCCCAGCTGCGCCGCGACACCTTCCTCGCGTTCCTCGACGAGCGCGGGCTCGAGCGGCTGCCGATCCTCGAGGGCGACTGGAGCGCCGACGCCGGCTACCGCGCGGGGCTCGCCGTCGAGGAGGGTGTCACCGCGCTGTTCTGCGCGAACGACCCCATGGCCATGGGCGCGATCCACGCGCTCGAGGAGCGGGGCCTCACCGTGCCCGACGACGTCTCGGTGGTCGGCTTCGACGACGTCCCCGAGTCCGGCTACGCGCACCCCGCGCTCACCACGGTCCACCAGGACTTCACCGAGGTGGGCCTGCGCGCGGTCACGGCGCTCATGGAGATCATCAACGGCCGCGAGCCGGGCGAGCTCGAGTCCGTCGAGCCGTGGCTGGTCGTGCGCGACTCCACGGCGCCCGCGCCGGGCTGAGCCCGCCGCCGGCACGGGGCCGACCGCCGCGGGAGCGGGCTCGTGCGACGACCTCCGAGACCCGGCGGGTGCCGGGCGACCGGCGCATCGTGCCTCGCCGCGCGGACGCCGCGAGCCTGGGCTAGCGTGAGGCACGGCGGGCGGGACGAACGGCCCGCGGACGTTGTTGACGGACCGGTATGTTAACGTTAAAACCAACGATCGACACGCTGCGCGAAGGGGCCAGGATGGTTGAGCAGAGCACCGCTCCGACCAGCGGCGCTCAACGCGGCGCGCGGTCAGGGGCGGCCGCCACCGACCTCCCCTCGAAGGGGCGCCAGCCCCGCACCACCACCGCTCTCACGTCGACGCGACGCGCGTCGTGACGCGGCACGAGTCCCAGCGAGGCCACGGCGGCCTCAGAGAGGTTAAGGAGTCCATCTCGTGACAAGCTTCACCGCTGAGCAGGTCAGCGCGATCCGCAAGAGTCGAGAGAGGGTCGCGAAGCTCCACGGCGAGCTCACCCGCTACAACCTCGTCATCTGGACGGGCGGCAACGTCTCGGAGCGCGTGCCCGGCACGCAGCACTTCGTCATCAAGCCCTCGGGCGTCGACTACGACGACCTGACCCCGGACAACATGGTCCTGTGCGACCTCGACGGCAACGTGGTGCCCGGCACGCCCGGCTCGGACCGCAGCCCCTCGTCCGACACCGCCGCGCACGCGTACGTGTACCGCGCGATGCCGCACGTCGGCGGCGTCGTCCACACCCACTCGACCTACGCGACCGCGTGGGCCGCCCGCAACGAGCCCATCCCGTGCCACATCACCGGCATGGCGGACGAGTTCGGCGGCGAGATCCCCGTCGGCCCGTTCGCGATCATCGGCGACGACTCGATCGGCCGCGGCATCGTCGCGACCCTCGAGGGCCACCGCTCGCGCGCGGTGCTCATGGCCAACCACGGCCCCTTCACGATCGGCAAGGACGCGCGCGACGCCGTCAAGGCCGCCGTCATGTGCGAGGACGTCGCCCGCACCACCCACATCGCCCGCCAACTGGGCGAGCTCGTCGAGATCCCCCAGGAGAAGATCGACGCGCTGTTCGACCGCTATCAGAACGTCTACGGCCAGAAGCCGCAGGGAGGCATGTAAGTGACCAGCATCGTTCCCAACCTCGCCGAGTACGAGGTCTGGTTCCTCACCGGAAGCCAGACCCTCTACGGCGATGAGGTCCTCAAGCAGGTCGCCGACCAGTCGACCGAGGTCGTCGAGACGCTCAAGGCGTCCGGCGACGTCCCCGTGACCCTCGTGTGGAAGCCCGTCGTCAAGTCGCGCGACGAGATCCTCGAGACGATCATGGCCGCCAACGCGGACCCCAAGGTCATCGGCGTCATCACCTGGATGCACACCTTCTCCCCGGCGAAGATGTGGATCGCGGGTCTCAACGCGCTCCAGAAGCCGCTGCTCCACCTCGCCACCCAGGCCAACCGCGAGCTGCCGTGGGCGTCGATCGACTTCGACTTCATGAACCTCAACCAGGCCGCGCACGGCGACCGCGAGTACGCGTACATCGAGTCGCGCATGAACGTCGCCCGCACCACCGTCGTCGGCCACCCGTCGACGCCCGCCGTGTCGCAGCGCATCGGCGTGTGGTCGCGTGCCGCCGCCGGCGCCGCCGCCGCGAAGAACCTCAAGGTCGCGCGCTTCGGCGACAACATGCGCTTCGTCGCCGTCACCGAGGGCGACAAGACCGAGGCCGAGGTCAAGCTCGGCGCGCAGATCAACACGTGGGGCGTCAACGAGCTCGTCGAGCGCGTGGACGCGGTGGACGATGCGGCGGTCGACGCGCTCATCGAGACCTACCTCGCCGAGTACGACGTGGTGCCCGAGCTGCTCCCGGGCGGCGAGCGCCACCAGTCGCTGCGCGACGCGGCCGCGATCGAGGCCGGCCTGCGGTCCTTCCTCGAGGAGGGCGGCTTCGGCGCGTTCACCGACACCTTCGAGGACCTCGGCGGCCTCAAGCAGCTGCCCGGCCTCGCGGTCCAGCGCCTCATGGCCGACGGCTACGGCTTCGGCGCGGAGGGCGACTGGAAGACCGCGATCCTCGTGCACCTCTGCGCGGTGATGGGTGCCGGCCTGCCCGGCGGCTCCTCGCTCATGGAGGACTACACGTACCACCTCGTGCCCGGCGAGGAGCTGTCGCTCGGCGCCCACATGCTCGAGGTCAACCCGGCGCTGTCGTCGAAGAAGGCGCGCCTCGAGATCCACCCGCTCGGTATCGGCGGCAAGGAGGACCCGGTGCGCCTGGTCTTCACCGCCGACGCGGGCGAGGCCGTGGTCGTGGCGCTGTCCGACATGCGCGACCGCTTCCGCCTCGTGGCGAACGTGGTCGACAACGTCGACCTGCCCGAGCCCATGCCGAACCTCCCGGTGGGCCACGCGGTGTGGACGCCCCGCCCGGACTTCACCACGGCGGTCGCGTCGTGGCTGCAGACCGGCGGCGCGCACCACACGGCGATGTCGAACCAGATCGGCATCGACGTGATCAAGGACTTCGCGAAGATGGTGGGCATCGAGCTCCTCGTCATCGACGAGGACACCACGTACGAGGGCTTCGAGCAGCAGATCCGCTGGAACAACGCGTACTACGCGATGGGCGGCCGCTGACCCCAGCGCGCGTCCCAGGAAGGCCCCGGCTCCGGCCGGGGCCTTCCGTCGTCTCCGGGGTCGTGCGAAGGCCGGGCACGATGCGCTGGGCGGGGGCGGGGACGATGCGCCGGGCGGCCCGGGGCGTGGCCCGGGGCGTGGCCCGAGGGCGGCGCCGCGGGCGGCGGCGCGGGTGGTCCCAGGGCGGTCCGTCGGCGGCGCCACCGGCCGCTCCCGACGCTCGACCGCGGCCCTCTCGAGGCTGGGCCCAAGGTCCCGGGTCGGCCCGCCGCGCGCATCGGCACGGCATGTCGCAAACCTGTAACCGCTCCCAGTCAAAGCGCGAAGCCCCTGGTAAACCTATTTAATTCAAGGTGTCACAGGCTTGTGACCGCATCGTGACGAATAAGGTTTGACTCTGCGTGTGAACGCAAACACACTGTGAAGCGCACGGCTCGCGATGGCGCGGGCCGGTATCTCGAGGAGGAGATATGAAGTTCAGGAAGTTCCTGGCGGCAGGCGCCGGTGCGGCGCTCGCGTTCAGCCTCGCGGCGTGCTCCGGCGGCGGTGCGGGCAGCAGCTCGGACAGCTCGGCTTCGGGCGACGACGGCGCGATGATGGAGGAGGGCGGCACCATCGGTGTCGCGATGCCCACCCAGACCTCGTCCCGCTGGATCGCCGACGGCGACGCGGTCAAGTCGGGTCTCGAGGAGCAGGGCTTCGAGGTCGACCTGCAGTTCGCGGCCGACGACATCCCGACGCAGTCGCAGCAGATCGACAACATGATCACCAACGGCGTGAAGGCGCTCATCATCGCGGCCATCGACGGCACCGCGCTGTCGAGCCAGCTCCAGGCCGCCGCGGACGCGGGCATCCCGGTCATCTCGTACGACCGCCTCATCCGTGACTCGGAGAACGTCGACTTCTACGTGACCTTCGACAACTACAACGTCGGCGTGCAGCAGGCCACCTCGCTGCTCGTGGGCCTCGGCCTCCTCAACGAGGACGGCTCGGAGGGCGACGCGTCGGGTCCGTTCAACGTCGAGCTCTTCGCCGGCTCGCTGGACGACAACAACGCTCACTTCTTCTGGCAGGGCGCCATGGACACGCTCCAGCCCTACATCGACGAGGGCACCCTCGTGGTCCCGTCGGGTCAGATGGACATCGAGCAGGCCGCCACGCTGCGCTGGCAGCAGGAGACCGCGCAGAAGCGCATGGAGGACCTCCTGACCGGCAACTACGTGGGCACCGACAAGAAGGTCGAGGGCGTGCTGTCCCCGTACGACGGCCTGTCGCGCGGCATCATCACGGCGCTCCAGAACAACGGCTACTCCGGCACCGTCGAGGACGGCTTCCCGGTCGTGACCGGTCAGGACGCCGAGGTCGAGTCCGTCAAGCTGATCGTGGACGGCGTGCAGTTCTCCACGATCTTCAAGGACACCCGCAAGCTCGCCGAGCAGGCCGTCGTCGCGGCGACCGCCTACCTCAACGGTGAGGAGCCCGAGGCGAACGACACCGAGACCTACGACAACGGCGTGAAGGTCGTGCCGTCGTACCTCCTCGAGTCGGACATCGTCTACATGGACAACGTGACCGAGCTGCTGATCGACTCCGGTTACTGGACCCAGGAGCAGGTCGACAAGGGCGTGGCCTAAGTCGACGGCGGTGCCGGCTCCCAGGAGCCGGCACCGCTGCTCCCTCCCCTCCGACCCCTCTCACACCATGGAGGTGAGACATGCCGAAGCACATCCTTGAGATGCGGAAGATCACCAAGACCTTCCCCGGCGTCAAGGCGCTCTCCGAAGTCGAGCTCAGCGTGATCGACGGCGAGATCCACGGCATCTGCGGCGAGAACGGCGCAGGCAAGTCAACGCTGATGAAGGTCCTCTCGGGCGTCTATCCGTACGGCACTTACGAGGGCGACATCGTCTTCGACGACGAGGTCCAGAAGTTCCACTCGATCCCGGACTCCGAGCACAAGGGCATCGTCATCATCCACCAGGAGCTGGCGCTGATCCCGTACCTCTCGGTCGCGGAGAACATCTTCCTCGGCAACGAGCGCCGCGGGAAGAACGGGATGATCGACTGGAACCAGACCAACCACGACGCCATGCGCCTGCTCGAGCAGGTCGGCCTCGACGAGAACCCCACGACCCCGGTCAACCAGCTGGGTGTGGGCAAGCAGCAGCTCATCGAGATCGCGAAGGCGCTGTCCAAGGACGTGCGGCTGCTCATCCTCGACGAGCCCACCTCGGCGCTCAACGACGACGACTCGGAGCACCTGCTCGGTCTCCTGCGCACGCTGAAGGAGCGCGGGATCACGTCGATCATGATCTCCCACAAGCTCAACGAGATCCAGGAGGTCTGCGACCGCACCACCATCATCCGCGACGGTCACACCATCGAGACCATCGACGTGGTGAACGAGGCCGGCATCCAGGACCGCATCATCCGCGGCATGGTGGGCCGCGATCTCACCAACCGGTACCCGAAGCGCGAGCACGTCGTCGGCGACGAGCTCTTCCGCGTCGAGGACTGGACCGTCTACCACCCGACCCAGCCGGGCCGCGTCGTGGTCGACAACGCATCCTTCAACGTCCGCAAGGGCGAGGTCGTCGGCATCGCCGGCGTCATGGGCGCCGGCCGCACGGAGCTCGCGATGAGCCTCTTCGGCCGGTCCTACGGCCGTGACATCTCGGGTCGCATGTACATGCACGGCGAGGAGATCCACGTCCGCGACGTGTCCGAGGCGATCAAGAACGGCCTCGCGTACGCGACCGAGGACCGCAAGCGGTACGGGCTCAACCTCATCGACGACGTCCGTCGCAACATCTCGTCGGCCGCCCTGTTCAAGCTCGCCAAGCGCGGCTGGGTGGACGGCAACAAGGAGATCAAGGTCGCGGAGGAGTACCGCGGCTCGATGAACATCAAGACGCCGTCGGTCATGCAGACCGTCGGCAACCTCTCGGGCGGCAACCAGCAGAAGGTCGTGCTGTCCAAGTGGATCTACTCGGACGCCGAGGTGATGATCCTCGACGAGCCGACGCGCGGTATCGACGTCGGTGCGAAGTACGAGATCTACACGATCGTCAACCGGCTGGTCGCAGCCGGCAAGGCGGTCATCATCATCTCGTCCGAGCTGCCCGAGCTGCTCGGCACGTGCGACCGCATCTACACCCTCGCGTTCGGCGTGGTCACCGGCGAGGTGCCGGTCGCCGAGGCCACGCAGGAGGGGCTCATGACCCTGATGACTCAGGAGAAGGCAACCAAGGACAAGGAGGTCCGGGCATGACCGGCACAGCGAACATCCGGGAATTGCTCACGCGGAACATTCGTACGAGCGGCATCTACATCGCGTTCGTCGCGATCGTGGCGCTGTTCTTCTTCCTCACGGGAGGTACGTCGCTCAGCCCGCAGAACGTCACCAACCTGGTGCTGCAGTACTCCTACATCCTGATCCTCGCGATCGGCATGGTGATGGTCATCATCGCCGGCCACATCGACCTGTCGGTCGGATCGGTCGTCGCCGTGACAGGCGCGATCTCGGCGGTGCTGGTGATCAAGCACGACGTGCCGTGGTGGGGCGGCGTGCTCGCCGCGCTCGGCACCGGCGTGCTGATCGGGGCCTGGCAGGGCTTCTGGGTCGCGTTCGTCGGCATCCCGGCGTTCATCACGACGCTGGCGGGCATGCTCCTGTTCCGCGGCCTCACGCTGCTGGTGCTCGGCAACATCTCGCTGTCGCCGTTCCCGGCGCAGTACCAGAAGATCGCGAGCGGCTTCCAGAACGGGTTGTTGGGAGGTGACGGGTACGACGTCTTCACGCTCGTCGTGTTCGGCGTCGCGGTCGCGGGCTACTTCTTCTCCGCATGGCGTACGCGCAGCCAGCGCATCGCCTACGAGCAGCCGGTCGAGGCGTTCCCGCTCTTCATCGTCAAGCTCGTCGTGGTCGCCGCGGTGGTCATGTGGTTCGCCTGGCAGCTCGCCAACGCGCGCGGCCTGCCGAACGTCCTCATCATCCTCGCGATCCTGGTCATCGCCTACTCGCTCGTGACGCAGCGCACCGTGTTCGGTCGCCACGTCTACGCGGTCGGCGGCAACCTCGCGGCGGCGATGCTCTCCGGCGTCAAGGTCCGCTGGGTCAACTTCGGCGTCATGCTCAACATGGGCGTCCTCGCCTCGGTCGCGGGCATCGTGTACTCGTCCCGCTCGAACGGCGCGCAGCCGGCCGCCGGAAACATGTTCGAGCTCGACGCGATCGCCGCCTGCTTCATCGGTGGCGCCGCCGTCACCGGTGGTGTGGGTCGCGTGACCGGCGCCATCGTCGGTGGTCTGATCATGGCGGTGATGTCGAACGGCATGCAGCTCATGGGCGTCGACCAGTCCGTGCAGTCCGTGGTCAAGGGCCTCGTGCTGCTGCTGGCGGTCGCGTTCGACGTCTACAACAAGCGCCGCGCGGGCGCTCGCTAAGCACCGCGTCGCTGGAGGGGCCCCGGTTCGCCGGGGCCCCTTTCGCGTGCGGACGATGCGCGGGGCGACACGCGCACGCGGCACGGGTCCGCACTGAGAGCGGTACTAGTCCATACTCGTAGTCGTACAAGAGGAGAGCTGCCAGTGACGAAGCCCCGAGGACGCCGGCCCACCATCGACGATGTGGCCCGCGAGGCCGGGGTGTCGCGCGGCACCGTGTCGCGGGTCCTCAACGGAGGCCACTGGGTCTCGGAGTCCTCGCGGGCGCAGGTCGACCGCGCGATCCGGGTGACCGGTTACCGCATCAACCCGCACGCCCGCTCCCTCGCCACGAGCCGCACGGGCTCGATCGGATTCCTCCTCACGGAGTCCTACGAGCGGTTCTTCGCGGACCCCAACTTCCTCAAGATCCTGCGCTCGTGCGCGGACGCGCTCGCCGAGCACGGCATGACGCTCGTGCTCATCATGGCCGACACGCTCGAGGAGCGGGGGCGCGCGACCGAGTACCTCACCGGCGGGCACGTCGACGGCGCGCTCGTCGTCTCGTCGCACAGCGGCAGCCAGGAGTTCCTCGCGACGCTGCTGCAGGCGCAGCTCCCGGTGATCTCGGCCGGCGTGCCGCTCGGCTTCGAGGACCGCGTGGGCTTCGCGACCGCGGACGACGAGGGCGGCGCGCGCGCCATGGTCGAGCACCTGCGCGCGAGGGGACGCACGCGGATCGTCCACATCGCGGGGCCGCAGGACACCTCGGGAGGCACCTCGCGCCTGCGCGCCTTCCGCGACCTCATGGGGGAGGCGTTCTCCGAGGACCTCGTCGCGTACGGGGACTACGGCAGGGAGTCGGGACGGCACGCGATGCGTGAGCTGCTCGCGCGTGAGATCCCGTTCGACGCGGTCTTCTGCGCGAACGACCTCATGGCAGCGGGCGCGATGGACGTGCTGCGGTCCGCCGGCATCGCCGTCCCCGAGGACGTCGCGGTGGCCGGCTTCGACGATGCGCCGGTCGCCCTCGAGACCGAGCCGCCGCTCACGACCGTGCGCCAGCCCTTCGACCGCGTGAGCGCGGAGATGGTGAGGCTGCTGATCGACGAGATCGACGGCAAGCCCGCGGGCCGGGTCACGGTGCCCACCGAGATCGTGGAGCGGGGCACCGTCTAGCCCCGTCCGGGGCCGACAAGATTCCTCGGGCGATTTCTGTGCCAGCCGGCTCGGGCGCGAGGCCCACGACCGGCCCCTTCCTGTATCTACCAGCACCATCACCGGCGACACGCCCGAGATCCCGGTGATTTGACGGTGGGGGCGGGGGTGCGTAATGTTTTCACCTGTCGCCGACGAGGAACGCGCCAGGCAGGGACTGAACAAGGTCCTGCAGGAGACGCCCCGGTGACGATGATCCGATGGAAGCGGCGGGCATTCGTGCCCCGCACCACTCGAAGGATCACCGACGAGCTCTTGTTCGTTTCTTTGGTGGAAAGTCAGGCCCGAGGGGCCGATTTGACACGGGGAAATGATGAGAGTAAGTTAGAAGGGTTGCCCCGAGCGAGGTCCTGAATAAGGGTCGAGGCGGTGCGCGTCCGAAACTTGAGAACTCAACAGTGTGCCACATGTCGATGCCAAAACCCGGCATCCCTTCGTTTGAGGGGGTGCAGGATTCCTTTGGTAGACAACGAAATGTCAGCAATGATGTTTTGTTCGATGTCAGAGGTCAAATAAGTCTTTTCGGAGACGTACTCTGTAATGTTGTATGCCACGTTTTGTGGTTGTACGCCATTCATTTACGGAGAGTTTGATCCTGGCTCAGGACGAACGCTGGCGGCGTGCTTAACACATGCAAGTCGAACGGTGATGAAAGAGCTTGCTTTTTCTGATCAGTGGCGAACGGGTGAGTAACACGTGAGTAACCTGCCCCAGACTCTGGGATAACCTCGGGAAACCGGGGCTAATACCGGATACGCGACTCCACCGCATGGTGAGGGTTGGGAAAGTTTTTCGGTCTGGGATGGACTCGCGGCCTATCAGCTTGTTGGTGAGGTAATGGCTCACCAAGGCGACGACGGGTAGCCGGCCTGAGAGGGCGACCGGCCACACTGGAACTGAGACACGGTCCAGACTCCTACGGGAGGCAGCAGTGGGGAATATTGCACAATGGGCGCAAGCCTGATGCAGCGACGCCGCGTGGGGGATGAAGGCCTTCGGGTTGTAAACCCCTTTCAGCAGGGAAGAAGCGAAAGTGACGGTACCTGCAGAAGAAGCGCCGGCTAACTACGTGCCAGCAGCCGCGGTAATACGTAGGGCGCAAGCGTTGTCCGGAATTATTGGGCGTAAAGAGCTCGTAGGCGGTCTGTCGCGTCTGCTGTGAAATCCCGAGGCTCAACCTCGGGCCTGCAGTGGGTACGGGCAGACTAGAGTGTGGTAGGGGAGACTGGAATTCCTGGTGTAGCGGTGGAATGCGCAGATATCAGGAGGAACACCGATGGCGAAGGCAGGTCTCTGGGCCACAACTGACGCTGAGGAGCGAAAGCGTGGGGAGCGAACAGGATTAGATACCCTGGTAGTCCACGCCGTAAACGGTGGGCACTAGATGTGGG
>NZ_BBMC01000007.1 GCF_000971255.1 Demequina rhizosphaerae | reverse complement strand
AGACCCCGCAACCGTTGGTGCGCAAGATCGTGCACAAGCGCATCAAGACCAGGCGTGGGCCGGTCGAGATCGCCTCCCTCACCGGCGTGCCCGCATCGACCGTGTATGCCGTACTCAAGCGGTGCCGACTGAACCGGCTGTCCCACGTCGACGTCCGCACGGGTGAGGTAATCCGCCGCTACGAACACGACCATCCGGGCTCGTTGATCCACGTCGACGTGAAGAAGCTCGGCAACGTCCCTGATGGCGGGGGCTGGCGCTACGTCGGACGCCAGCAAGGAGACCGCAACCGCGCCGCGACACCCGGCAAGGCCAAGTCCAAGTACCGCGACCCCCTGATGCGGCATGCGTACGTCCACACCGTCATCGACGACCACTCCCGCGTCGCATACGCCGAGATCCACGACGACGAGACCGCGGCCACCGCCATCGGCGTCCTCGTCCGTGCGGTCGCATGGTTCGCCGCCGCCGGCGTGCACGTCGAAGCCGTGCTGTCCGACAACGGGCCCGCGTACAAGTCCCATGCCTGGCGCGACGCGTGCCGGGACCTGGGCGTCAAGCACCGGCGAACGCGGCCGTACCGACCGCAGACCAACGGCAAGATCGAACGCTTCCACCGCACCCTGGCCGACGGCTGGGCATACTCGAAGCACTACAACTCCGAAAAAGCCCGCCGAGCCGCACTACCGGCCTGGCTGCACTTCTACAACCACCACCGGCAACACTCCGCCATCGGCAAGGTCCCGCCCATCACGAGGTTGAACAACCTGCCTGGGCACTACATCTAGAGCGATCCCGCGCCGCTACGGCACCTCGCGCACGACCTCCCCGCCGAGGTCGGCGATCGCGGCGAGCTGGGCCTCGTCGGTGGTCGTGAAGATGAAGTGGTCCCCCGTCGCGATGCCGGTGTCGGAGGACGCCGCCTCGACGGTCGCGAGGTCCGAGTCGACATCGTCCTGCGACACGTAGATCGAGAGGGTCGCCTCCGGCGTCCCGTCGCCGTCCGCGTCGCACGTGTACTCCCAGCCCGCGACCACTCCCTCGCCGGCCATCTTGCCGCCGGCCCACGATCCGCACTCCGACGCGGTGCGGACGTCGTCGACGATCCCCGAGACATTGACCGCGGCGGCGGAGATGGCGGTCGTCGCGCTGCTGGCGGCCGCGCTCGCGTCCGAGTCCGAGCCCGAGGTACACGCGGCCAGGGCGAGCCCGGCCGTCGCGGCGACGAGCACCGCCTTCGTTCCCTGGTGGATGCGCATGAGCCCTCCTTCGACCGCGGTGACGGCGCACCGGGTGCCGCCGGCGCGCCGATCTCACCAGTATGTGCCCGGGCGCGCGACGATGCGCGGGACGCGAAGACCTCGCAGACCCGCGCATCGTCCGGCAGTGTCTAGGCCGGGCCGTCGACTCCGACCACCGCAGCGCGCTCACCGGCCGGCGCCCGCCGCGCCCGCAGCCCGGCGATCGCGAGCAGCGCGACACCGAGCGCGAGCCAGCCCAGCAGGACGAGGATCGGCGTGGCGATCGCGGCGCCGTCGAAGAAGGCCACATTGCGCAGCAGCGTGCCCGTGGCGCCCGGCGGCAGCAGCTGCCCGATGGCGCCCCACGGCGTAGGCAGCATCTCGGGCGCGGACGCGAGCCCCGACAGCGGGTTGCCCAGCAGGACCACGAGCAGCGCGGCCACGCCGATGCCGGGACGGCCGAGCAGGCTCTCGAGCCCGAGCACGATCGCGCTGGTGGCGATGATGCCGAGCATCGCGGCCGCGGCGGTCGCCCAGAAGCTGCCGTCGAAGGTGCCGAACCAGAACTGGAGGATCGCGGTCATCGCGAGGCCCGCGATCACCGCGAACGCGCCGACCGCCGCGAGGCGACGGCCGGTGCCCGCCACGAGCAGCGTGGTCGCCACACCCGCGATGAAGCCGCCGAGGGCGATCGGCAAGGCGCCCGCGGTGAGCCCGATCGCCCGAGGGTCGTCCTCGGTCGTGGGGACGACGTCGTTCACGGTCGCGGGGGCGCCGAGCTGCGCCGCGGCGCCCTCGCCCACCGCCGTGAGGACCTGCGCGACGGCGGGGCTCGCGGCCGTCGCGATGTCGACCGAGAGCCCGTCCTGGCCGACCACGAACGCGCCGTAGACCTCGCGATCGCGGATCATCGCGATCGCCTCGTCCTCGGACGCCGCGATCGTGACGTCGAAGGCGCCCGGCTGGGCCTGGTCGAGCGCGCCGGTGATCTGCGTGGCGGCCTCGTCGGGCGCCACCACGGCGATCGGGACGTCGTGCGGACCCGAGCTGACCGCGGGCAGGCCGAAGGCGACGAGCATGGCGCTGAGCAGCAGCGACAGGCCCACCGCGAGGCCGATCACGGGCCGCCAGCCCTGTCGCTCCGTCGAGGCTTGAGACATCAGAGACTCCCCATGTGAAGAATTATTAGATACGATACGTACCGTACCTTAGGTCGGCGATAGGGTGTCAACCGATCGTCCGGGATCCGCTCGTCAAGGAGGCACGATGGCCGTCTCCCCCGCCAGGCGCCGGCGCGCCGGGGAGCTCCTCGACGCCATCCGTGCGGCGGTGCTCGAGGAGCTGCGCGAGCGCGGCTACCAGGACGTCACCTTCGAGGGCGTCGCGCGCCGCGCGGGCACGAGCAAGACGGTCCTCTACCGACGCTTCGACAACCGCGCCGACATGGTGGTCGACGCGCTCGTGACCGCCCGGCTCGGCACGCCGCCGGCGACGTTCGACGGCCCGCTGCGCGAGGACCTCGTCCGGCTCATGCGGGGAATCATGGACAGGCTCGGCCCCGAGGGCGTGAAGACGTTCCGCGGAGTGATCGGCGAGGTGGACGATGCGACGGTCGCGCGGGTGTCCGGGCTCGTGATGGCGCAGTTCGAGCTGTGGCTGGGCGGCATCCTCGAGCGGGCGCGTGCGGCCGGCGAGCTGGGCCCGGCGCCGGTGCCGGGCCGCGTCGTCGCCGCGATCGTCGCGCTCCTGCGCCACGAGGTCTTCTTCGTCTACGGCGCGGGCCGGCCCGCCGACATCGAGGGCATCGTGGACGAGGTGGTCCTGCCGCTGCTGCGCACGTCGACGGCCGCGGGCGGCTGAGCGACCGCACCGCAGACGCGGACGGCCCGGTTCCGAGGGGAGGGAACCGGGCCGTCGGCGCGTCTGGTGACGGTGGAGGTGCTACTCCGTGGGGAGCTCGCGCACGAGCTCGACGTCGGTCTCGACGAGGCTCGCGAGGTGCGACCAGTCGGAGGTCGCGACCAGGTAGCCCGCGCCCTCGACGATGGCGGTGTCCTCGGCGGCCGCCTCGACGTTCGGAAGATCGGTCGCGAGGTCGGCGGCGTCCTCGTAGATGGACAGCGTGGTCTCGGCCTCGCCGTCGCCGTCGACGTCGCAGGTGTACTGCCAGCCCGCGACGACGCCCTCGCCCGCGACCTTGCCGCCGGCCCAGGTGCCGCCGAACGTGTCGCAGCCGGTGACCGTGTTGACGTCGGCGACGATGGTCGCGACGTCGGGGGCGGCGTCGGCCGAGGCGCTCGCGCTCGCGTCCGCGGCGCTGTCCGAGTCGGCCGCGCAGGCGGTCAGGAGGAGGCCGGCGGTGACGGCGACGAGCGCGGTCTTGGCGCCGTGGGTGATACGCATGTGCGTTCCTTACGTCTCGAGGGGCCCGTTCTGGGCAGCCGAGACATCGTAGTCACCGTTTCTGGCACCGAATGTCGGCCGAAGGTCACCCCTTCGCCCGCAGGGCCCGGCTCGACCTGGACGGCAGGGCCCCGCTCCACCTAGACCGCCGGGCCCTGGATGAGGGTGACGGTCGCGGACTGCGTCGCGCCCGTCGTGTCGGTCCAGGTCAGCGCGACGGAGTCGCCGGGCTCGTAGGCGTCGAGGAGGCTCGCGAGCTCGGAGCCGCTGGCCACCGCGGTGCCGTCGACCGAGGTGATGGTGTCCCCCGCAGCGAGCCCCGCCTCCGCGGCCGGCGTGCCCTCGTAGACGTACTGGACCTGCGCGCCCTCGGCGGTGCTCGCCTGGGAGGCGCGGCCGCCGGGGCCGAACGCGACCTGCGCGTCGCTCGCGATGCCGACGCCCAGCATCGCGGGGTAGCCGATGGTGACGCCGTCGGACTCGTCGCCGGCCTGGATCTGCGCGACGATCGCGAGCGCGTCCTCAATGGGGATCGCGAAGGCGGTGGTGACGGCGGTGCCGGTCGAGGCCGCGGTGGTCATGCCGACCACCTCGCCCTCGTCGTCGAGCAGCGCGCCGCCGGAGTCGCCGGACACCACGTCCGCGGAGAACTCGATCATGCCGTCGAGGGTCTCGCTCGCGGAGGTGAACTCGGCCGACGTGGTGACCGTGGACTCGAGGCCCGTGACCGAGCCGTCCGCCGCCATGAGCACGCCGCCGCCCTCGGCGTTGCCGATCGCGGTGACGTCGTCGCCCACCGCGACCCCGTCATCGTCCATCGTCACGGTGGTGAGCCCCGAGGCGCCGTCGAGCTGGAGCAGCGCGACGTCGTCGGAGGCATCGACGCCCACCACGGTCGCGGCGTACGTCTCGCCCGTGTCGGCGACGGTGACGGTGATCTCGGTCGAGTCCTCGATCACGTGGTTGTTGGTGAGGATCAGCCCGTCGCTGGTGAGGACCATGCCGGTGCCCGCCGCCTCGGCGTCGTCGTAGCCGAGCACGGTGTCGATGAGGACGACCCCGGTCGACTCGTCGTCGCCCGCCGTCGTGGCCTCCTCCTGCGTCGCGGCCGCGCCGGACGATGCGCCTCCCCCGGCGGTCGATCCGTCGCCCGGCCGCGTCTCGCCGCCGTACGGGAGCGCGTCCGCGCCGCCGGGTGCCGACGGCGCCGCCGGCAGCGTGGACGTGTCGCCCAGGCTCGCGGGCGCATCGGCCTCGAGCGCGGAGGACCCCGCCGACGCGGTGGTGACGGTGCCGGTGTCCCGCGCCGAGACGCCGGCGACGACGCCGCCGAGCGCGAGCGCCGACACCGCCGCGGCGACGGCGGCGCGGCGGAGACCCGAGCGGCGCCGAGGGCGCGGGCCCGCGAGGGTCTCGGTGATGGCGTGGTCGACGGGCGGCTGCAGGTCCGGGTTCATCGCGTTCTCCTCAGGCGTGTTCACACCTCCACCTCATCGCTGCAGGCAGGGAGGCGGCTCGGAGGATTCCGGGAGTTCGCGAAGAACGCGGGGGCTTTGCCGGCGGGCGCGTCACGCATCGGCCTGGGCGACTCCTCGCCAGGCTGGGGGGCAACTGGCGAGGAGCCGCGTGACCACGTTATGGGCGTCCGTGCTCATCGCCGGGCAGGCCGCGGCACGTGTCGCGCGGTGTGACGAACTCCGCATGAATCGTGCGTCGCGCGGCGGGAACGCCACCCGAACGGTGCGCCGCCCCCGCTCAGTCCGCGCGCGGCGGCACCATCACCAGGAGCGCCTCGGGGAGCACCTCGGCCGAGAACGAGCGCGTGCTCCCCTCGGTGTCGCCGTCGATCTGGAACGGCACCTCGCGGTCGAGCTCCGCCTCGACGCGCGTGCCCGCCACCCTGAGCATCGGCGACCCGGGGCCGTCCTGCCCGAGCGTGCCGACGAGGCGCATCCACCCGCGCACTCCCCTGGGACGCGCGACGAGCACGTGGAGGCGGCCGTCGGCGGCCTGCGCCTCGGGCAAGAGGGTCACGCCGCCCTGGAGCTTCCCGACGTTGCCCACGAGCGCCATGATCGCGCTGCCGGCGTGGATCATCCGGCCGTCGACCCGGATCCGCGCCTTGAACGGCTCGGTGCCGACCTGGCGGAATCCGGCGACGACGTAGGCGCCGCCCTTGACCACCTTCTTGAGCCGGGGATCGGTGTCGCGCATGATCTGCGCGTCGAGGCCCACTCCGGCCATCACCGCGAAGGTCGCGTCCTTGCCGCCCGCGGACCAGCGGATCATGTCGACGGGCCGCGGCGCCCCCGTGAGCGCGACCTCGAGCGCCGCGTCCTCATCGAGCGGCACCCCAAGGTTGCGGCCGAGCAGGTTGCCGGTGCCCGCGGGGATGATGGCGACGGGCACGCCGCTGCCGGCCAGCTCCTGGCATACCGCGCGCACCGTGCCGTCGCCGCCGGCGACGAGCACGAGGTCGACGCCCTTCGCGAGCGCGTCCCGTGCCATGCCGTAGCCCGGATCGTCCACCTCGGTCTCGAGCCACACGGGCGGCTCCCAACCGGCGTCGTCCATCGCCGCGCCGACGCGCCGGCGGAACTGGTCGAACTCGAGCACCTTGGTGGGGTTGTACACCACCGCCGCGCGCTTCCCGGAGCGCGCGGCCGCCCGGCGGCTCCGCCACGGGAGGTCGTTCCGCTCGATCCCGCTGATCCACAGCGCGGCGGACGCGAGGACCATGCCGAACAGCGCACCGCCGACCATGTCCGACAGGCGCACCGCGCCGATCGCCCACTGGTCCACGCACGTGAAGAAGATGAGGGCGCCGCCCAGCACCCGCACGCGGACGCGCGAGGCGACGGACAGCCGCTGCGCGTTCGCGACCGTGACGAGCACCCACACGAGGATCGTCACCGCGAGCACGTGGCCCGACGGGTACGACGGTCCCGCCGCGGACAGCGAGTCGGCGAACGCGGTCTCGGGCCGCGGCCGGTCGATCGCGAGGCGCAGGATCTGCGCGAGCGGCATGCCGAGCGCCGCGACGCCGAGCGCGACCGCGAGGTGGCGCTGGCGCCGGCGGTACGAGCGCGCGGCGAGCGCGGCGGTCACCACGGTCACGAAGATCGGGCTGGTGACGAGGGAGAAGGACTCCAGCACCTGGCCGAGGTAGCTCCGCGGGGGCACCGACGAGGCCGGCAGCCAGGTGTCGACCGTGCGTTCGGCCCAGCCGGTCGTCACCGCGATGGTCCACACGACGAAGGCGGCGAGCGCGAGCCAGAACACCGCCGGCTCGAACGAGCGCCGCTCCGGGGCGTGATCCTGCGGGGCCGACCGGGGCGTCATCGTGCGCCGCCGGCGTGCCGGGCTGGGCGCGGCCCCCGCAAAGTCATCGACTACCTCCTGGTTCGCGCGCCGGGTGCGCGTCACCACACCCTACGCGGAGGCGGCGTCGATGACACAGAGGTGGACGCCCGGTGCGTCAGGCCTCGCCCTCGAGCGCGTCGACCAGGAGCCCGACCAGCGCCTCGAGCTGCACGTCGGTCGACGACGACGCCTCGTCCACCGCCGCGCCGTCGAGCGCCCGGGCGGCGAGCCCGGACTTGCTGTCGATCAGCTCGGCGATCTTGGCGTCGATGGTCTGCGCGGCGATGATGCGCCACGCGGTGACCGGCTCCGACTGGCCGATGCGGTGGATGCGGTCGATCGCCTGCGTCTGCTCGGCGTCGGTCCACGACAGCTCCGCGAGCACCATGTTCGACGCCACCTGGAGGTTGAGCCCCACGCCGGCGGCCATGAGGGAGCACACGACGATCTGCACGTCCGGGTCCTCCGTGAACGCGGCGACGTTCTCCTTGCGGGCCTTGGCCGTCTGGTCGCCGCGGATCGAGGCGTAGCGGATGCCGCGGTCGGCGAAGATCTGCTCGGCCTGGTCCATGACGTCGACGTGCTTGGCGAAGAACACGACCTTGCCGACGTTGCGGGCCAGCTGCACGGCGTAGTCCGCGGCCAGCCCGGCCTTCGCCTGGCCGATCTGGCGGACCATCGTGAAGACGTTCTCGCCCTTCTTCTTCGAGCTCGCGTCCTTGAGCTCGGCGGCGGCGATGCGCCGTGCGAGGTCGAGGTCGACGCCGTCGGCGTCCGCGTCGGCGTGGCGTGCCTCGACGGCGCGGCGGTAGGTCTCGAGCATGCGCTGCGCGAGCGCGGCCTCGGCGGCACGGATGGAGCGGCCGAGCGGTCCGTCGAGCTCGACCGGGAGGTCGGCGACGCGGCGGGCGGGGATGTCGGAGGCGACGTCCGCCTTGCGGCGACGCACGATGCCCTGGTCGACGACGGCGGCGCGTGCGGCGGGGTACCACCCGCGGTCCGTCGGGATGAGGCCCGTGTCCTCGAGCGAGGCCATGAGCGGGCCGAGCGGCTTCTCGTCGTCGATCCAGCCGAGGAACTGCCAGATGGCCCGGAAGTCCTCGATGTCGTTGATGAGCGGGGTGCCGGTGAGCGCCATGAGCAGCGGTCGCGACGTGCGCTGCCGGATCCGCTCGGAGAGCTCGAGGACGTGCTGGGAGCGCTGCGACCCCTTGTTCTTGATGAAGTGCGCCTCGTCGAGGACCATGCCCTTGAAGCCGTGGTCGCCGAACCAGCCGACGTGACGGTCGAGGATGTCGTAGTTGACGATGACGATGTCCGCGAACGCGTCGACCTCGTCGCCATCGCCGTGGACCACGGTGGCCCGCCGGTGCGGCGTCCACAGCTCGACCTCGTGCGCCCAGTTCATCTTCACCACGTTGGGCACCACGACGAGCAGCGGGTAGGCGTCGGCGGCCTGGGCGGCGATGAGCGCCTGCGCGGTCTTGCCCAGGCCGGGCTCGTCGGCGAGGAGGAACGTGCGGTGGCCGCGGGCCGCGGCCGTGACGAGCTGGGCCTGGTGCGGCATGAGCTCGCGGCCGAGCGGCACCCGCACCGCCGGGGTGGACGATGCGCCGGGCTCGGGCAGCTCCATGCACGCGCGCGCGCCGGGCGCGTCCTGCTCGAAGGACCGGAACAGCGGGTCGAGCAGCTCCCAGCCGGCGAGGCGGCGGGGTCGCGCGGCGGCGCGCTCCTGCGCCGCGCCGAAGTCCGGGGCGAGGAACGGGTTGGCGAGCTGGCGCGAGATCGCCGACTGCGGCACCACGCGCTTGTCGGCGCCGGGCGGCGGAGTCACCGGGGCCGGGGGCTCGGGCTCCTCCTCGACCTCGCGGCCGGCGGCCTCGAGCACGGTCCGCTTGTAGGCGCGCGCCGAGTCGGTGACGCGCGCGTCGTCGGCGAGCAGCGTGAGCAGCGAGGTGTCGCGGGCGGCGATCTTGGCGAGCATGGTCGCGACGCCGTCGAGGCGCCGGAACTCCTCGTCGCGCTTCGTCTGCGAGAGCGAGTCGTCGGCCTTCACCCGAGCGCGCTCCTCGCGCACGAGCAGCGCGACCACCTGGAACTTCGTGCGCGCGGCGCCGCGCGTCGGCGGCTGCTTGACCGCGCGGTCGACCTCGCCCGCGAGCGCGGCCAGGAGGGGGATGAGACCCTTCTCGGCCGGGCGCGCGGAGCGCCGGCGCGTGGTGCCGCCGCCGGTGCGTGCACGACCGGCCCGTCGCTGCCCTGCTGCTGCCACATCGTCTCCTTCTCGGTACGTGCCGCAGGCGCGGCACGCGGCGCCGCCCGGGGGTCCCGCGGAGATGCGGGCTCCGTCCCTCGGTGTCCTCGCGCTTCCACGGGCCCGTCAGATGGGCCGGCGGCGCGTCGGCTGGTGCCGATGCCGAGGTGGGCGGATGCATATCGCGCCGTGGCGCGATCGCTGGTGCCCCTGCATTGTACGGCGCTCGACCCGGGACCCGCGAGAGGCGGGCGTACGGCGCGTCAGCGGGACGCGATCGCCGGCGCGATCGCCTTCTCCAGCGCCGGTCTCCCCTGCTTCGCGGAATCCTCGGATGCGGTGGCGCAGATCGTGACGAGCGCGCAGGCCGCGCAGGCCCGTGGCGGTCGACGCGACAGGCCCCTCCACGCATCGTGCCGACGCATGGCCGGTATCGCGCACCGCTGTTTCCGCAGGGACCGTGCTCTTCGTAGATTGACAGCGATCAGCAACGTCGCCGCATCGCACCCGGGGAGGCTCCGTGACAACCAGCGCTCGCACGGCTACCGGAGAGCCACCGATGACGTCGCGGTCCTCCCGAGGCGAGCGGCTGCGATGACGGCGATCGAGTCTGCGGTCATCGCCGGCGGCGGCATCTCGGGCCTCGCGATGTCCTGCCTTCTCGCGGCCGAGGGCGTCAAGGTCGACCTGCTCGAGGCCTACCGCACCTCCGCGCCGGTCGGCTCGGGCATCAGCCTGCAGGGCAACGCGCTGCGGATGCTCGACCGGGTGGGAGTCTGGGAGGAGGTGCAGCGGCACGCGTCGGTGTTCGACGCCCTGGTCCTGCGCGCGCCCGACGACACGGGCACCGAGCTCTTCCGCGTCGACACGCACCGTTCGGGCGGACCCGAGTACCCGGCTGCCGCGGGGATGTACCGGCCGGACCTCGCGCGCGTGCTCCGCACCCGGGCGGATGAGCTCGGCGTCGCGGTACATGAAGGCACCCGCGTCGTGGCGATATCGCAGGATGACGACCACGCCCGCGTCACCGCGGCCAGCGGGCTCACGCGGGAGGCCGACCTCGTGGTGGGAGCCGACGGTCTGCACTCGACGGTGCGGTCGCTGCTCAAGATCCGCACGCGGCCAGAGATGCTCGACTTCGGCGTGTGGCGGGCCTTCGTGCCGCTGGCCCGAGGCGTGACCTGCACCGAGCTCATCTACGGCGGAGCGGCGTACTACTCGGGCTACTCCCCCACGGGGCCCGACACCATGTACGTCTACATCGTCGACGACTACCGCGACCGCTCCCATCTCTCGACCGAGGAGATGCTCGAGGAGATGCGCGCGCTCGCATCGCAGTACCACGGCCCGTGGGACGAGATCGTGACCACCCTGACGAGCGCGTCCGCGCTCAACTACACGCGCATGAGCGCGCTCTTCCTGCCCGGGGACTGGCACCGCGGACGCGTCGCGCTGATCGGCGACGCTGCTCACAGCTGCCCGCCGACGCTCGCACAGGGCGCGGCCCAGGGTCTCGAGGACGCCGTCGTCCTCGCCGACCTCCTGGCGAGCCGGGACCGCCTCGACGAGGACCTGTGGGACGAGTTCTACGCCCGCCGCGTGCCGCGCGCGCAGGCCGTCGTCGAGAGCTCGCTGCAGATCGCCGAATGGCGGCGCGAGGCCGACAAGAACCGCGAGTCGGCCGAGCTCATGACAGACGTCAGCAAGCTGCTCGCGCAGCCGCTCTAGCCGGTCGGCGACGCCGACCGCGCTCGCCTTCCCCCCGATGCGATTCAGGAGACGTCATGACCGCGCCCAGCGAGAACCCCGCCGACCTCGATCGCGCCGACCCCGAGGGCGAGATCGGCACCCGCGCCCTCGCGTACCGCAACTGGGGCCGCTGGGGCGCGGACGATGTGCTCGGAACCCTCAACCACATCGACGGTCCCGCGCGCGTCGCCGCCGCGGCGCTGGTGCGGACCGGGCGCGTCATCTCGCTCGCGCAGCGGTTCGACACCGACGGGCCGCAGAAGGGCTGGCGGCGGCGCACCAACCCGGTGCACACGATGACCGACACCGGGACGGACGCGGAGCGCGGGGCACAGGGATTCCCGCACGGCATCGGCGGGGCGGACGACGTCATCTCGATGCCCCTCCAGTGCTCGACGCAATGGGACGGCCTGGGTCACATCTTCGACCACGGCGTGGCGTGGAACGGCCGCAGGGCAGGCGACGTCGTGACGAGCGACGGCGACCGGGTGACCGGGATCGAGCACGCCTCGGACGTCATCGTCGCGCGCGGCGTCCTGCTCGACGTCGGCCGCGCGCTCCGCCCGGACAGCGGCGAGCTCGAGGACGGCTACGCGATCACCGCCGCCGACCTTGAGCGCACGATCGCGACCCAAGGCCCCTCGAGCATCGTCCGGCGCGGCGACATCGTCGTCGTGCGCACCGGCCAGTTCAGCCGCACGCGCCGCGACGGCTGGGGCGACTACGCCGGCGGCCCGGCACCGGGACTCTCGCTCACGACCGCCGGATGGCTCCACCGCACCGAGATCGCGGCGATCGCCACGGACACGTGGGGCTTCGAGGTCCGCCCCAACGAGTTCGACGCGCCGTCGTTCCAGCCGCTCCACCAGGTCGTCATCCCCAACATGGGGCTCACGATCGGCGAGATGTGGAACCTCGACGAGCTCGCCGACGCCTGCGCGGCCGCCGGGCGCTACGAGTTCCTCCTGTCCGCCGCACCCCTGCCGATCACGGGGGCGGTGGGCTCCCCCATCAACCCGGTGGCGATCCTCTGACCGGGCGCCCTGCCGGCGGGCATGACGAAGGCGGGGACCGGAGGGATCCCCGCCTTCGTGAAGGTGGTGCTTAGGCCGGGACGCCGGCGAAGGCCTCGACGGCCTTGCGGGCCTCGTTGCCGTACACGGCCGAGGGGCCGCCGCCCATGAGGATCGCGACGCCGATGGTCTCGTAGACCTGCTCGGGCGTGGCGCCCGAGGCGAGCGCGTCCTTGACGTGGCAGGTGATGCAGCCGCCGCAACGGACCGAGATCGCGATCGCGAGCGCCAGGAGCTCCTTGGTCGACTTCGGCAGCGCACCGTCGGCGAGGGCCGCGTGGTGGAGCGAGAAGAAGCTCTTGATGGTGCCGGGGATGTGCTCGCCGAGCGCGCCGATGCCGCACATCACGTCGTCGTAGTGCTCCTGGTGGTTCATCGTGGACCCGTCCTTTCGGGGTATCAGAGCCGGCGGCCTCGCCGGCGTCGGGGTACGTGTCCACGGTAAGGAACGAATGTCAATCAGTCTCGGGACCATCGTCCCCACGTACCCTCAGAGGGCGTGAAGGCGGGCCTCACGACGCCGAGCGGACGGGATCGGCGGCTGGCTCGCGCGGGGCTCGGCGACCACGTTGGCCGTCTCCCCGATGCCGTCGACGAGGATCCGCACGGTGTCCCCGGGCTTCAACGGCGGGGGGTCGATCTCACCCGTGCGGCCCCACGCCTCCGCGAGGCAGCCCTGGCCCGAGGTCCCCGAGGCGAGCACGTCGCCCGGCGCGACGCGCGAGTCGCGCGACGCGTAGGCGATGAGCTCCGGGAACGTCCAGGCCATCCGCGACAGGTTGTCGCTGCCGAAGGCCACGCCGTTGACCTCGATCGCCACGTCGACGTCGAGGAACCCGTCGTCCGTGAGGCGGTCGGAGAACTCGTCGGCCGTCACGATCCAGGGCCCCAGGGTGGTGCCGAAGTCCTTGCCCTTGCACGGGCCGAGGTTGACCTTCATCTCGCGCGCCTGGAGATCGCGTGCGCTCCAGTCGTTGAAGATCGTGTAGCCGAAGATCTGGTCCGCCGCACGCTCGACGCTCATGTGCCGGCCGTCGCACTCGCGGGTCGCCCCGATCACCACGGCGACCTCGAGCTCGAAGTCCAGCCGCGCGGTCCGCGGGGGCACGATCGGCTCGGTGGGGCCGATCAGGGTGTGCGGGTTGGTGAAGTAGAAGGTGGGGGCCTCGTACCACTCGTCGGACACCGTCGCGTCGCGCGACCCTCCCTTCACCATGCCCTCGACGTGCTCCTCGAACGTCACGAAGTCACGGACGCTCCGTGGGACGAGCGGCGGCACGAGCCTCACCGTGTCGAGCGGCCTCCAGTCCGAACGGTCGCCCTCCTCGAGCAGCTCGCGTCCGAACGCGAGCGTCGTCGGCAGGCCGGCCTGGATGAGGACGTCGACGGGCCTGCCGTCGGGCAGGGGCGCGGCGTGGCCGTCATGGATGAAGCCGCCCTCGATCGTGCCGTCGCGTCGCTGCCATCGTGCGATCCTCATGACCTTCCCTTCCCGTGCGCCGGAACGAGCTCGGGCGCGCGCAGCAGGACCCCTGCGTTCGCGACCACGCTTGCGGCGATCGTCTCGACCTCGGCCGTCGATCCCGAGTCCCACCCGCGGTAGTTCGTGCCGAACACGAGCCGGTCGGGGTTCGCGACCGCGCGCAGCAGCGCCAAGGACGCCTCCGAGTTCACGTGGGTGTCGAACCAGAGCCGCGCGAACTGCCTGTCGAACTCCTCGACCGTGATCGGCGAGCGGGGCAGCGCCGCGAATGCCCGCAGCCGGCCGTGCTGGAACGCGAAGCTCCCGCCGCCGTGGCTGACGTACACGTCCAGGCGAGGGTGCCGGGCCAACACCCCACCGAAGAGCAGCGACGCGACCGCGAGCGTCTCCTCGTGCGGGTACCCGAGGGTCACGTGCCAGTCGAAGCGCTCGAGGCGGGGATCGCCCGCAGGCCCGTCGACGCCCGGCACGGTCGAGTGGACGAACAGCGGCACGTCGAGGTCGACGCAGGCCTGGTAGAGGTCGTCCAGGTCGGGGTGGTCCAGCGACGCCCGGGCGTCCGTGCCGATGTAGGCGCCCACGAGCCCCAGCTCGCGCACGGCGAACTCGAGCTCGCGGACGGCGGCGCCGACGTCCACCGTCGGCAGCGCGGCGAAGCCCTTGAGCCGGTCCGGCTGCTGAGCGCACCAGTCCGCCATGAGGGTGTTCGCGGAGCGGAGGAACGGCTGTGCGACCTCGGTCGGGGTGTGCGTGAGCAGCCACAGCGGCGACAGCGACAGCACCTGGACGTCGATGCCGTCCTCGTCGAGCGAGTCGACGCGCTGCCGCGACGTCTCGGCGAGGCTCGACTTGGGCCCGATCGGCCAGCGGTAGCCGCCGACCACGATCTCGTGGCGCCCCTCCCCGACCTTGCGGATCTCCGGCCCGAGCGCCCCGGCCGTACCCAGCAGCTCGTCGAAGAACAGGTGCGCGTGGACGTCGATCACTGGTGCGCCTCGGCGGGGTACGCGTGCACGGAGCTCTGCGGCGGCAGCGGCCGGAACTGGTGGCCCCAGATCTCGCTGCGGTTGCCCCAGCGCCGATCGATGCGCCGCATGCTCCAGGCGTCGTCGTCGTCGATCACGAGCGAGTCGGCGCCGAACTCGAGGTCGAAGCCGCTCGGCGTGCGCGTGTAGAACGACAGCTGCTCGTCGCCCGCGTGCCGCCCGAGGCTCGCGCTGATCTCGTACTCGCTGCGCTGCGCCAGGTCGTAGGCGCGGCCCACATCGTCGATGTCGGTGCTCTCCACCATCACGTGGTTGAGCCCGAGCGAGCCGGGGATGCCCCAGATCGCCAGGCTGTGATGCCGCGGATTGCAGCGGAGGAACGCCATGGGGCCGATGCCGACGTCGACGATGTCGCTGCACTTGAACCCGAGCGTGCCCTCGTAGAACTGGCTCGCGATCTCCAGGTCGGGGACGATGAGCACGGCGTGGCCGAGGCCCTGGTCGCCGGTGATGAACGACGACGTCGCGCGCTGGCCGCGGAACGTGCGGTCCATGTGGCCGGGGCCCCAGAAGAGCTCGTGACGCACCCCGAACGGGTCGCTGAACGACGCCAGCGCGCTCACGCGGCGTGCGTCCGCGAGCTCGGCGGGCTCCTCGACGACCTCGACCCCCTTGCCCCGCAGGTCGTCGATCGCGGCGGCGAAGTCGAGCCGGTTGGACGTCTCCCAACCCAGGTGGAGCAGGCGGTCGTCGGGGCCCGGCACGATCCGCATGCGGTACATGCGGTCGTCCCAGCGCAGGTTGACGGCGCCGGACTCGTCCTGCTCGCTCTCGAGCCCGAACACCTCCGTCGCGAACCGTGGCCACTCGTCCGCGCGAGGCGACTGGAACGCCACGTAGCCGAGACTGTGGATCGGGGTCATCGAGGCCTCCTGCCGTCGGTCCATCGACGGCGCTGGTCGCCATCGACGTCGCTCATACCCGCACGCCGAGGCGTTCCGGGTGCCCCCACGGTAGGAAGCCACGGCACGCGCGCGGAAATGGTTCTTCGCGATGCCCGCTATCACCGACTGCTACGCTCCCCGCACGAGAAGGAGGACGCCGTGGTCGCCAGACTGGAATCGATCGATCTCAACCTTCTCGTGGCGCTCAACGCGCTGCTCGAGGAACGCCACGTGACCAACGCGGGCGCACGCCTCCACATCGGCCAGTCCGCGATGAGCGGCATCCTCCGCCGCCTGCGCGGCTACTTCGGCGACGAGCTGCTGGTGAGGGTGGGCAACGAGCTGCAGCTCACCCCGTTCGCCGAGAGCCTGAGGCCGGCCGCGCGCGCGGCGTACGACGCCGCGAGCGAGCTGTTCTCGGGCGGCGTCGAGTTCGACCCGCTCGCCTCGGAGCGCGTGTTCAGCATCTGCGTCTCCGACTACTCGCTGTCGCGCCTCGGCCCCCCGCTGATGGAGATCCTGCGGGACGAGGCGCCGCACGTCGGCGTCTCGTTCGAGCCGACGCCCACCACGTTCATCAGGGATCCGGACGGCGCTTTGCTTCAGTGCGACGTGCTGGTGCTGCCGGTCGTGTACCTGCCGGCGTACGCGAGCGCGTCGATGCCCCTGTTCGACGACGACTTCGTGGTCGTGACCTCGAGCGCACACCCGTTCGCGCAGCGCGCCGCGCTCACGATGGAGGACCTACAGGGCTCCCCTCAGCTGCACGCGGAGCTCGGGCCGCGCAGCCAGCTGCGGCCGCTGGCGGGCGTCGACGCGCACCTCGCGCTCGGCTCCACGGGCCCGCACGCCTCGGCACACTCGTACCTGGCGATACCCCACCTGCTCCGCGGCAGCTCCCACTGGGCACTCATGCCGCGGTCGCTGGCGGCGAGCGCGTGCGCGTCGGACGACTTCGCCGTCGTCGAGACGCCGTTCGAGAGCGAGCGGTTCACCGAGCACGCCTTCTGGCACCCCTCCCGCCAGCGTGACACCGGGCTGGCATGGCTGAAGACGGTGCTCGGGCGGGCCGCCGCCTCGCTCGCACCACACCCGCTGGACTGACGACCGCATCGGCCGCCCCTCGCGCCTGCGTGAGCCTCGACCCGCTGCGGATCGGAAGACGGTCTCGACCACGGGCACCGCGATCTGTTAACAATATTGTCGACACAGGCGTCGGATGAGGTGCGGCAGGCCCCACCCACACCCCGACGCCCGGATCTCGACGAGGAGGTGGCCGTGGCGACGTTCGTCCTCATCCACGGGGCGTGGCACGGCGGGTGGTGCTGGGACCGGGTCGCGGAGCGGCTCCGTCGCCACGGCCATGAGGTTTACGCCCCCACGCTCACGGGCCTGTCCGAGAGGAGCCACCTGCTCTCCCCCCTCGTGGGACTCGACACGCACGTGGAGGACGTCACCCGGCTCGTCGACACGCTCGGGCTGACGGAGGTCGTCCTCGTCGGGCACAGCTACGCGGGCCAGGTCGTCAGCGGTGTCGCCGATCGACGGCCCGACGCCATCTCGACGCGGGTGTACCTCGACGCGTTCGTCGCGAACGACGGGGACGCGGCACGGGACCTGCTGCCCGAGAACGTCGCGCACCACTGGGCGGAGTCGGCGCGGGAGCGCGGCTTCGGGTGGCTCGTTCCCGTGCGGGACCTGACGGTGCTCGGGGTCGAGTCCCCGGACGATCGCGACTGGCTGCTGCCTCGCCTCACCGCTCATCCGTGGAAGACCTACACCGACGCGCTCCGCCTCGGCGACGAGGTCGACCGGGTGCCGGCGACCTTCATCGAGTGCGTGAGCTGGATGCGGGTGTTCCGCGGCCAGGCCGACCGGGCACGCGAGCGCGGCTGGCCCGTGTACGAGCTCGAGACCGGGCACGAGGCGATGGTCACCGCGCCGCAGGCGCTGGCCGACCTGCTGATCGGGATCGCGGCCCCGTCGGCCCCGCTTGCCGCCGGCGGCACCATCGCGTCCGCTCAGGCCAGCGGGGTGGGCTGAGATGGAGTTCCTGGTGCGGTCCGAGAACCGGCTCCCGGCCGACACGCCGGCCGAGCGTCGCGAGGAGCTGAGGCGCGCCGAGCGGACCCGGGCTGTCGAGCTGCGCGCGGAGGGCGTGCTCAAGCGGCTGTGGCGGGTGCCTGGCCGCAACGCGACGGTCGGGTTGTACGAGGCCGCCGACGCCACCGCCCTGCACGCGGCGCTGATGTCGCTGCCGATGGCGCCGTGGCTCGACGTGACGGTGGAGCCGTTGGCGACCCACCCCCAGGAGCAGACGCCCTGAGCAACCGCGACACGTGCGAGAAGCCGACCCTCGGCGGCCGGGATCGTACGCGTCGCGCCCGCGAAGACGTGCGGATGAGCTGGCCGATACGCCGGGTTTTGTCGCTCGCTCGCGTCACCGCTCACGAGGGGCGGCCATCCATCTACGACGCACGTTGCCGTACGCCTCTAGCGACCTACCCGGATGCTCGGGCGGGCAGCCCTCGAACGCATCCTGTCTGGCCTTGCTCCGGGTGGGGTTTACCTTGCCGCTCCTGTCACCAGTCGCGCGGTGAGCTCTTACCTCACCCTTTCACCCTTACCCCTCCTCCGAGGAGGCGAGGCGGTCTTCTCTCTGTGGCACTGTCCCGCGGGTCACCCCGGGTGGCCGTTAGCCATCACCCTGCCCTGCGGAGCCCGGACGTTCCTCGGGACCCCCGAGGGGGCCACGCGGCCGCCTGGCCAGCTCATCCGCCCTGCAAGGATACCTGGACGGGTGTCGTCGCCGGTAGCCGCACCCAACCGGCGTACCGATGCCGCCTCGCCCGACCACCGCCCTGGTACTGGAGATCGAGCCGCGATCCATACGCCGGTTGGCGCCGTGCATCCGCGAGGATGGAGCCCGGACCCGAGCAGAGGAGCGACCATGCGGGTCTCGCGGCGCGCGCAGGCGATCGAGCCGTTCCACGCGATGGCGTTCGGTGACCTCGCGAGCGAGCTCGAGGCCGCCGGCCACCGCATCGTCCGCCTCAACCTGGGCGAGCCCGACTTCGGCGCCCCGGCCGCGGTCCGCCGCGCGATGGTGGGGACGATGGACGGGCGTCGCCTCGCGTACACATCGTCGCTGGGCACCCCCGAGCTGCGCCAGGCGATCGCCGGCTTCTACCGCGCGCGCCACGGCGTGGAGGTCGACCCCGCGCGCATCGCGGTCACCATGGGCGCGTCGGCGGCGCTGGTGCTCACGATCGCCGCGACCGTCGAGGACGGCACCGACGTGCTCATGGCGGACCCGAGCTACCCGTGCAACCGGCAGATCGTCGCGTCGTTCGGCGGCCGCGCGCTCACGGTGCCCACCTCCCCCGCGACGCGCTTCCAGCTCACCCGCGACCTGGTCGAGAAGGCGTGGACCCCCGAGACCGGCGTGGTGATGGTCGCGACGCCGTCCAACCCCACCGGCACGACGATCCGCCAGGGCGAGCTCGCCGCGATCAGCGACCTCGCCCGGGAGCGCGGCGCATGGCGGCTGGTCGACGAGATCTACCTCGACACGGCTGACCGCAACCCCGACGGCTCGCCCCAGCGCACTGTCCTCGCGCACGATCCCGACGCGATCGTCCTCAACTCGTTCTCCAAGGCCTTCGGCATGACGGGCTGGCGCCTGGGCTGGTGCGTGCTGCCCCAGGAGCTGGTCGGGCCGGTGGAACGGCTCGCCATGAACTACTTCCTGTCGGCGTCCGCCCCCGTGCAGATCGCCGCGCTCGAGGCCTTCTCCCCGGAGTCGCTCGCCGAGGCCGAGGAGCGCCGCCTCGACCTGCTCGCGCGCCGCCGCACGATGCTCGACGGGCTCGCGCGCATCGGCCTCCCCGTGCCCTCAGAGCCGGACGGCGCGTTCTACGCGTTCGCGGACGTCTCCGGCACCGGGCTCGACGCGTGGGAGTTCTGCGGCCGCGCGCTGCGGGAGGCGCACGTCGCGCTGACCCCCGGCCGCGACTTCGGTGCCACGCACGGCGACACCCATGTGCGGCTGTCGTACGCCGCGTCGCACGCGGACATCGTCGAGGGGCTCGACCGGCTCGAGACGTGGCTGGGTTCGCTGCAGTAGCCGCACGGACCACACTCCACCCGCCGTCAGAGGTGTGACCTCCGCCGGACGGCACGGCCCCGGCGACCGCCTACCCTGGTCCCCGTGCTGATCCTGCTCCCGCCCTCCGAGGGCAAGACCGCCCCCGCCTCGGGAGCCCCGGTCGACCTCGCCGCCCTGTCCCACCCGACGCTCGAGGAGCACCGCCGCCGCGTCGGCGACGCGCTCGCGGCGGTGTCCGGCCGGCGGGACGCGATGGACCTCCTCGGCGTCGGCGCGTCGCTGCGGGCGGAGGTCGAGCGCAACCGCACCGTGTGGGACAACCCTGCCGCCGCATCGTCCACCGTCTACACAGGCGTCCTCTACGACGCCGCCGGCATGGCCGACTGGGACGCCGCGACCCTCGACAAGGCGCGCGAGAGCGTGCGGATCGTGTCCGCGCTGTGGGGGGCCGTCTCCCCCGCCGACCGCATCCCGGCGTACCGCCTCTCCATGGGCACGGGCCTCGCTGATCTCGGCAAGCTCGCCACCTTCTGGAAGCGGCACCTGCCCGGCGAGTTGGACGCGCTCGCCGACGGCGGCCTCGTCGTCGACTGCCGCAGCGCCTCGTACGTCGCCGCCTACCGGCCCACCGACTCCCCCTGGGTCGCCGTATCCGTCCAGCGCGAGCTCAACGGCAAGCGCGCGGTCGTGAGCCACATGGCCAAGCACACGCGCGGCCTTCTCGCGGCTCACCTCGTGAGGGACGATGCGCGGCCCGAGACCGCCGCCGACCTCGCCGATGCGGCCGCCGGCATGATCGGCGACGCCCTCGTGGACGTGAGCCTCACCGCCAAGGAGAAGGGGCCCGACGAGCTCACGCTCGTCATCGCGGGCTGAGCCCGCGCCCCACCCACCGGCCCCGGCCGCCACCCGCGCAACCGGCGTATCGTCCCGACCTCCGCCTCCGCTGGCAGGCAGTTCGCTGCCGAGCCCGGATCCGTACGCCGGTTGCGGCGGGGGGCAGCAGAGGAGCGGGAACCTCAGGTGAGCGAGTAGCCGCCGTCGACCGCCACCGTCTGGCCGGTGACGAAGCTGCTCGTCATGAGGAAGAGGTAGGCGCGGGCGACCTCGCGGATGTCGGCGGTGCGACCGAGCGGGATGCGCCGCTCCATCTCGTGGCGCATCTCCACGATCCTCTCGTCCGAGTGGTGGCGCCACAGCGGGGTCTGCGTCCACGTGGGCGCGACGGCGTTGACGCGCAGGCGCGGGGCGAGCGCGAGCGCCTTCTCGCGCACGAGCGCGACGATCTGCTCGTTGCCCATCACGGCCTCGACGCCGTCGTGCGCCCCGGGGCGCCGCGTGGTGCCGGCCGTCAGCACGAACGAGCCTCCGTCGAGCACGCTGTCCGCGAGCGCGTCAACCAGGTCGCGGTTGTCCTGGACCTTGCGGCGCGCGACGTCGCGGATGGCCTCGTCGTCGTCCTCGCGCACATGGTCGCCGAGCCGCCCCCCGAGCGTCGACACGACGTGGTCGACCCGACCCGCCGCCTCGACCAGCCGCTCCCGGCCCGAGTCGGTGGTGACGTCGAAGGCCAGCGCGCTCGCCTTGCCACGGCCCAGCGCGCCGCACTCCTGCGCGGTCGCGTGGGACTTCGCGGGGTCGAGCCCGACGACGATGACGTCGGCCCCGGCGAGCGACGCGTCGACAGCGACCTGCCGCCCGAAGCCCGACGACCCGCCGACCACCAGGATCCGCCGCCCGCTCAGCGAGTGCGGCGCGACGATCGGGTCCTCGTAGCTGGACGGCGGCTTGGGCACGGCGGACATCGGCGCTCCTCTCGAAGGGTTCCTCTTCGGCAACGTCCGAGGGGGCGTCGCGGCTTCCGGGCCTGCTCGATCACGGTCCCGGGTACGTGCCGCGCCGGGTCCCACACCGCCCCGCGCTCTCTGTGGGAGCCTGGGGCCATGAGCGATACGAGCCGGTTGTTCCCCGGGAAGCAGTTCATCTCGACCGTGCTCGACGCGCTCGAGACCAAGACCGCGATGAGCGGCGGGCTGGCCCGCGTGTACCTCATGCGCGCCGCGATGGCCGGCGTGATCATCGGCGTCATGTACCTCACGACCTTCGCGGTGATCGCGGCCTTCGAGAGCGTCGGCGACGGCGACTGGGTCAACGTCGGCAAGCTCGTCGGCTCGATGGTCTTCGGCTTCGCGCTCGTGTTCATCTACTACAGCAAGTCCGAGCTGCTGACCTCGAACATGATGATCGTCTCGATCGGCGCGTACTACCGCCGGACCACCCCGCTGAAGTCGCTGCGGATCCTGCTCATGTGCTACGGCGGCAACTTCATCGGCGGCCTCGCCGTCGCGATCATGGTGGCCGGCTCGAGCATGGCGGACGGCGCGATGGGCGCCCAGCTCGATGCCGCGGTCGAGCACAAGCTCGAGTACTTCGACCACGGCCTCGCCGGGATGTCCGACCTCTTCATGCGCGCGGTGCTGTGCAACTTCATGATCAACCTGGGCATGCTGCTCGTCTACAACGGAGTGATCAAGGAGGACCTCACCAAGATCGTCGCCATGGTGATGAGCGTGTTCGTCTTCGCCTTCGTCGGCTTCGAGCACTCGGTCGCCAACACCGTCGTGTTCACGGTGTCCGCCCTCACGCACGGCCTCGACTACGGCCTCGCGCTCGCCCAGCTCGGCATCGTCCTGTTGGGCAACTTCGTCGGCGGAGGACTGCTCATCGGCTGGTACTACGCGTACGCCAACGACGACCGGAAGTTCCTGCGCAAGCAGCTCTCGCGCGACGGCGAATAGGCGCGTCCGCAACGCCCGCGACACCCGCGACGCCCGCGACACCCGCAATGCCCGAGGCACCTGCGCGAACCGGCGTACCGATCGCTCGTCGCCCACCGTCGCGCCTGCGACGTCTCGCGAGGTGCCGCCCGGTACGCCGGTTGCGGCTGGGCGCGGTCGATATCCGCGGCGGTGGCGGGCTCGGCCGCCGGGCCGTGTGCGCAACCGACTATTTCAGGATTTCCTAAAACAGCGCGGAGCGACCACCGCGAGCAGCCCGACACGAGCCGACACGAGAGCGCGCAGGCGCACCGAAACCGCGCCGGGACGCCCCAGGCCCACCCCCGGACGCCCGGACCGCGCTACTCGACCGGCACGCCCACCGCGAGCACGTGCTGCTCGGCGATGGAGCCGTCCTTGCGCGCCCGCACCTGGAGGATCGAGGTCGACGCGGGCGACGGCCAGATCGAGCCCCAGTGCGACGCGGGCATGCCGAGCGCGACGCCCACGATCGACTTGATCGCGACCGCGTGCGACACGAGCGCGACGCCGCGCGGCAGGTCGCGCCCCGACATGCAGTGGTGGGCGTGCTCGCGTGCGAGCTCCTCGACCACCGAATAGCCGCGCGCGCCGACCTCGGCGATCGACTCGCCCTCGGGCGCCGAGGTCTCGGCGCGGCGCCACGCGTGGATCGCGTCCCCGTCGCGCTCGATGATCTCGGCGACCGTGAGGCCCTCCCACACGCCGAAGTCGACCTCCTTGATGCGTGCCTCGGTCTCGACATGCGCGCCGACGCGGCGGCCGAGCGCCGCCGCGGTCTCCTGCGTGCGCACCATCGGCGAGGCGAGCACGCGCGTGACGTGCGGCAGGTGCATCCACGTGCGCCTGCCCATCCCGTAGACGAGGTCCGCGGCCTTCGCCGCCTGGACCCGCCCCTGCCCGCTCAGCGCGGGGCCGGGCACGCCCGAGCCGGACATGCGACGCGAGGTCGTCATCTCGGTGACGCCGTGCCGCACGAGCACGAGGGTCAGCGGCGCGACCAGGTCCTCCTCGTCGGGCGAGAACGGCGACTGCACGCGCGGGGCCGGGGACGATGCGGTGGGCACGTCGGAGGGCGCCTCGCCGCCGAGGTCGGTGCCGTCGTCGAAGCGGTGCGCGTGGTGCGGGACCGCGGGCTCGACCTGCGTCTCCTCGGCCGGATCCGGCATCGTCCCGCCGTTCACTTCTTCGCGCCGCGCACGAGGATGCGGCTGCACTCCTCGCAGCGGACGATCGCGTCCGCGGGCTTCGCCTCGATGTCGCGCAGGTCGCCGGGGTTGAGCACGGTGCGGCAGCCGAGGCACTGGCCCTGGGCGAGCGCGGCCGCGCCGATGCCGCCGTGGCTGGCGCGCAGCTTCTCGTACAGGGCGACCAGGCCCGCGTCGAGACCCGCCGCGGCGGCCTCGCGCTCGGTCGCGAGGGTCGCGAGCTCGGCGTCGAGGTCGCGCCAGGCGGCGTCGCGCTCGGCGTTCAGCCCGGTCAGCTGGGACTCGATCGCCTCGACCTGCTCCTTGGCGGAGGCGTGCTCCTTCTCGGCGACGTCGAGCGCCTCCATCGCCTCGAGCTCGACCTCCTCGAGGGCCTCCTGGCGGCGCCCGAGGACCGCGAGCTCGGCCTGCAGCGCCTGGAGGTCCTTGGGGGTGCCCTGGCCCGCCGACAGGCGCGCGTTGTCGCGCGCGGCGCGGTCGCGGACCACCTGGACGTCGTCCTCGGCCTTCTGGACGGCGCGGCGCAGGTCGGACACCTTGGTCGACGTCGCGACGCGGGCCTCGTCGAGGTCGTTCGCGCGGGCGGTGAGCTCCTTGATCTGCTCGAGCACCGGCAGGTGGTCGCGGCGGTGGCGGGCCTGCTGGGCGCGCAGGTCGATGTCCTGCACGTCGAGGAGGCGGATCTGGTCGGCTGCGGGAGCGGTGGGCACGTGTGGTTCTCCTTCGCGCTAGAAGCGCGCGGTCCAGGGGTCGGTGGTGAGGGTCGAGACGAGGGTGTCGATGCCGGTGGCGTCGCCGAGGTACTCGGCGGCGGCCTCCAGCCACGTCCACTCGGACGCGTAGTGGGCGACGTCGACGAGGAACGGCCGACCGTCGCCGAGCAGCGCGGCCTCGCGGGCGTCGGACGCCGGGTGGTGGCGCAGATCGGCGGTGAGGTAGACGTCCGCGCCGGCCTCGCGCGCGGCGCCGAGGAACGAGTCCCCCGAGCCGCCGACGACGGCGATGGTCTGCACCGTGCCGTCCAGGTCGCCCGCGACGCGCACGCCGTGGGAGGTCTCGGGCAGGACGGTCGCGGCGCGCTCGGCGAACTCGCGCAGCGTGATGGGGGCGTCGAGGCGGCCGATGCGACCGGTCCCCTGCTCCGCGTCGTCCTTGAGCGGCACGAGCGGCAGCGCGCCGGAGACGCCGAGCACCTCGGCGAGGGCCTCGGCGACGCCGGTGCCGGCGTGGTCGGCGTTGGTGTGCGCGTTGTAGAGGGCCACGCCGTTCTCGATGAGCGCGTGGATGACGGCGCCCTTCGGGGTGTCGGCATGCACCGTGGTGACGCCGCGCAGCAGCAGCGGGTGGTGGGTGACGATGAGGTCGCAACCGGCCTCGACGGCCTCCTGCACCACGGCCATCGTCGGGTCGACCGCGAACAGCGCGCGGGTGACCTCGGCGTCGGGGCGGCCGACGCACAGCCCGTTGACGTCCCAGTCCTCCGCGAGGTCGAGGGGGAAGCGCTTCTCGAGTGCGTCCATCACATCGGCCACGGAGGTCATGGGGCAAGGCTACTCGGCGCACGTCCCGGCTGCGGCGCCCGGGCCGCGGATAGAGTGACGGCGTGCCCGCGCCCGCCGAACGACCCGCATCCGGTCGCGCGCACGTGTGGCGCCGGGTCGTCACGATCGTCGTGGTGGCGGCGGTGCTCTGGGCGCTGTACTCGCTCGGCGCCCAGGTCGACTGGCCGGCGGTCGGCGAGGCGCTCGGCACGCTCCCGTGGTGGAGCCCGCCGCTCCTCATCGCGCTGCTGCTGCTCCGCCAGCTGTTCAGCTCCGCGCCCCTCGCCCGCGTGGTCGAGGGCCTCGGCTGGAAGCGCGCGCTCCACAACGAGATGGGCGCCAACCTCGTCGCCACCCTCGCGCCGCCGCCCTCGGACCTGGTGCTGCGCGTCGGGATGTTCCGCTCGTGGCGCATCGACCCCGTCGACGGCATGGCGGGCGTCACGCTCACGACCGTCGTCTTCTGGGGGGTGCGCTTCCTGGCGCCCGTGCTCGGGCTCGGCGTGGTTGCGATCCGCGGCGTCGAGCGCCACGAATGGTGGTTCGCGATCGCCTCGCTGGGCGTCGCCGCGGCGATCCTGGCCGCCCTGACGCTGGTCGTGCGCTCGGAGCGCTGGGCCCACACCCTCGGCCACCTCGGCGCGCGCATCGCGACGCGGTTCGGGCGTCCCGCGGACGGCGCGGTCTGGGCCGCCGCTGTCGGCGACTTCCGGGCGCGGGTGTCCGACTCGTACCGCCTGCACCTCATGCCGTCGATCGCCCTCGGCCTTGCGGGCGTGGTCGCCGAGGCCGCGATCGTGCTCGCGAGCCTCCGGCTCGTCGGCGTCGGGGCGAGCCTGTCGGCGGTCGAGATCGTCGGCGTCTTCCTGCTGCTCTACCCGCTGACGATCCTGCCGTTCCTGGGCTTCGGCGTGCTCGACGCGGCGCTCATCGCCGCGTGGCTCACCGACACGCCGGCGGTGCCCGAGGCGACCCTCGTCGCCGGCACGCTCGTGTGGCGCGCGGTGTCGCTGGGCGGCACCCTCGTCATCGGCGCGCTGTCGCTCGCGTGGTGGCGGTGGTCGACGCGCCGCGCCGACCTCCGCTCGTAGCGCGGATCCTCCCGCGGCGCGCGGCGGTCGCGCGCGCCTAGCGCGAGCGCGGGTCCGCGTCGCTCGGCGGCTTGGGCGTGAGGTGCGGCAGCCCCGAGGCCCCGGGTCCGCCGCGTCCGGCGAGCTCGTCGAGCTTCGCCTCGAGGTCGCCGATGCGCGACAGCAGCTGCTGGCGCGTGATCTCCTCGCGCTCGACCTCGCGGGCCTCCTCCTTCTCCTCCTCGACGCCCTGCGTGAGGCTGACGAACCAGGCCGCGACGGAGGCGGTGACGATACCGATGAGGGCGATGCCGATGAGCATGAGGATGGTCGCGACGACGCGCCCCTCGATCGTCACCGGCGCGTAGTCGCCGTAGCCGACCGTGGTGACGGTGACGAGGGCCCACCACACCGCGTCGCCGAAGTTGACGATCTGCGCTCCCTCGTGACCGCGCTCGGCGTCGAGCATCGCCACCGCCGCGATCCACAGGAGCAGCAGCACGGCGATGAGGACGGCCTGCGTGGACTTCACCACGCCCTTGCGGCTCGCCAGCATGGTCCCCGACGCGAACACCGACAGGATCTTGAGCGGGCGCGCGGCCGGGATGATGACCGCGACCACGTCGAGCGGGTGCGTGAGCAGGAAGCGCCAGCGCTGCTCGTGGATCGCGACGCGGATGACCAGGTCGACGATGAACACGAGCCACACGAGGCTCTGGATGGTGAGCAGCGTCGCGCGGACGCTGCCGGGCAGCTCGTCGCGGAAGGCGATGCGCGCCGACCACACGACGAGGAAGACCATCGCGAGAACCGCCATGGCGCCGTCGGCGCGCTTGGCGAACGCCTCGTACTTCGCGCCCTTCTTGAGCCCGCCCTCGTGCTCGCCGAGTTCGAACGACACGACCGCCTCCTCCCAGGTCCGCCTGCGTGGTTCGAGGCTAGCGCGCGCCGCGCATCGTCCCGCCGCACTCCGCCGCGAGGCGCCCAGAACCCTCAACGGGACCCTGGTCCCGGGCGCACGCCACCCGGATAGGTAACGTGTTGCCTATCGGCGCCGCCCGGTGCCGGGCCCGAGGAGGGCATCACCATGGCCGCGATCCCCCGCATCCCGCTCGCGATGTCCGTCCCGCTCGCGGCGCTCGCCGCCGTCGCCGCCGGCGTGGGCGCGCTCGACCCCGACCTGTACGCGCGCGACCGGGAGAGCTTCGCGGTGCAGGCCGCGGCCCAGGACTGGGTCACGCTGCTCGTCGCCGTGCCGGCGCTGCTGCTCCTCGCGCTCGCGGCGCGGCGCGGTTCGCGCGGCGCGTGGCTGCTGTGGCACGGCGCCGTGCTGTACCTCGCCTACACCTATGCGATCGCATCGTTCATGGTGCAGTTCAACGCGCTGTTCCTCGTGTACACGTCGGCCTTCGGTCTCGCGTCCCTCACCCTCGCCACGAGCCTCGCCACCGCGATCCGCGACGTGCCGCTGGACGCGTTCGGTCCGCGCTGGCCGCGCCGCGCCGCCGCGGGCGCGCTGTGGGCGGTCGTGGCGGTCTTCGCGTTCCTGTGGCTGGCGGACATCGTGCCCGCGCTCCTCGACGGCACCGCGCCCGAGACGCTCGCGGAGTCCGGCACGCCCACCAACGGGATCGAGGTCCTCGACCTGTCGATCATGCTGCCCACGCTCGCGCTCACCGGCGCGTGGGTGCTGCAGCGGCGGGTCCGCGGCTACGTGCTCGCGACGGCCGCGCTCGCCTTCACCGCCCTCCTCGCGGTCGCGCTGGTCGCGATGGTCATCGGGCTCGTGTCCGCGGGGCTCGCAGAGAGCGCCGCGCCCGCGGCGGTCTTCGGCCTCCTGGCGGCCGCGTCGGGGACGCTCGCCTTCCTGGCGGCGCGGTCCACGGCGGACGAGGACGCGCGCGTCGCCGCCCCGGCGGTCGCGGCATGAGCGGCCGGGACGATGCGGCGCGCACCGTGTTCGCGACCGTGTTCCTGCTGAGCCAGTCGTGGAAGAACCTGCTGGACGACATGCTCGCGCCCGCGGGCCTGTCCGCGAAGCAGTGGATGCTGCTCGTCGCCATCGAGACGTTCGGCGACGAGGCCCCCACGCTGAGGGCGGCGGCGGACCGCTACGGGACGTCCCGGCAGGCGGCCAAGCAGCTCGCGCTGCGGCTCGAGCAGGCGGGCTTCCTCCACATCGCGCCCGACCCCGACGACGCGCGGACGCTGCGGCTCCACCTCACTCCGCAGCATCGGGAGTTCTGGGACCGGCACGCCGGCGAGCACCTCGAGGGGCTCGCGGCGCTGTTCGCCGGGGTGGACGATGCGCCGCTCGAGACGGCAGCGGACGTCGCCACCGTGCTGCTCGCGACCGCGCGGGCCGCCGAGGGTCGCGGGATGGAGGGGTTGGTGGGCCCTGCCGGACTCGAACCGACGACACCTGCGGTGTAAACGCAGTGCTCTAACCAACTGAGCTAAGGGCCCGCGGACCATTGTGGCAGGACGATGCGACGGCGAGCGCCGCGGCCGAGCGGCGACTCAGCCGAGCAGCGACTCCACCGCGCCGCGGTACTCGGCGACGTCGCGCGCCTCCCCCTCGGGGTTGACGATGGCCCATCGGCACACGCCCTCGGCGTCCACGAGGAACGAGCCGCGCGTCGCGAGGCCCTTGCGCGGGTTGAAGACGCCGTACTGGCGCGACACCTCGCCGTGGGGCCAGAAGTCCGACAGCAGGTCCGCCTTGTAGCTGTGCGTATCGGCCCACGCCTTGAGCGTGTAGACGGAGTCGCAGCTCACCACGATCACGCGCAGGCCGTCCCGCGTGAGCAGGTCGTCCGCCGCGCGCAGCTCGATGAGCTCGTTGGTGCACGTGTCGGAGAACGCGAACGGCACGAACACCAGCAGGTACGCGGTGCCGCGCAGGTCCTCGGACGTGACCGTGCGGCCGTGGGTGTCGGTCATGCTGAACTCGGGGGCCTCGTGGCCCACCAGGGGGTGGGTCACTTGGAGCGGCCCTTCTCCACCAGGTAGGTCGCGGTCCAGCGGGAGCCGATGACGAACGTGGAGGTGGCGTGCAGGCCGGCGACCGAGGCGGCCTCCTGCACGTCGCGCGGCTGGACGTGGCCCGGCAGCCCCGCCTTGGGCGTGCACACGCACACCGCGGCGCCGTCGTCGAGCAGCGTCTGCGCGTCCATGAGGAGGTCGGCGAGGTCGTCGTCGCCGTCCCGGAACCAGACGAGCGAGCCGTCGGTCACGTCGCCGAAGTCCTCGTCGACGAGGTCCTCTCCTGTGAGGGCCTCGACCGCGGAACGGAACTCGGTGTCCGTGTCCTGGTCGTAGCCGAACTCCTGGATGATCTGGCCGGCCTTCAAACCGAGCCTCGCGACCACGGCGTCGACCGCCGCCTGCGCGTCCTCCTGCGTCGCCACGGTGGCGGGACCCCCTTCTTCGGTGACTCACGTGCCGGAGCACGTGCCTGGCGTCCACAGTAGAGGTACGCGCAGGTCGGTGCAATCACCCCGTGCGCGGCAGTCCCCGCGTGACGTTAACCTGTTCTGTGGCAAACAATGTGGGGAACGCGGGCGCATCACGCCGTGCGATCACCCCAGATCATCCGGCGCGCCACCGCGCGCCCGACAGGAAGGTCACCTGTGGCACATCACGGCGAGGTTGACAAGGACCCGAGCGAGACCCAGGAGTGGCTCGAGTCCCTCGATGGGCTCATCGAGTCCGGCGGCGAGAGCCGCGCCGAGTACATCGTGGACCAGCTGGTCGACCACGCGGCGAAGAAGCAGCTGAGCGTGCCGCTCAGCCTCAACACGCCGTACGTCAACACGATCCACGCCGACGACGAGCCCGAGTTCCCCGGCGACGAGGAGATCGAGCGCCGCTACCGCGGCTGGATCCGCTGGAACGCGGCCGTCATGGTGACCCGCGCGCAGGCGGCCGGCAAGGGCGTCGGCGGCCACATCTCGTCGTACGCGTCCGTCGCGACGCTGTACGAGGTGGGCATGAACCACTTCTTCCGCGGCAAGGACCACCCGGGCGGCGGCGACCAGGTCTACTTCCAGGGTCACGCGGCCCCCGGCGTGTACGCGCGCGGCTTCGTCGAGGGCCGCTTCGGCGCCGAGGACCTCGACTCGTTCCGTCAGGAGAAGTCGGGCCCCGGCCGCGGCCTGTCGTCCTACCCGCACCCCCGCCTCATGCCCGACACCTGGGAGTTCCCCACCGTGTCGATGGGCCTCGGCCCCGCCTCGGCCATCTACCAGGCGTGGACCAACCGCTACCTGCACATGCGCGGCATCAAGGACACGTCCGAGCAGCACGTGTGGGCGTTCCTCGGCGACGGCGAGATGGACGAGCCGGAGAGCCGCGGCATGCTGCAGCTCGCCGCGACCCAGAACCTCGACAACCTCACGTTCGTGGTCAACGCGAACCTGCAGCGCCTCGACGGCCCGGTCCGCGGCAACGGCAAGATCATCCAGGAGCTCGAGGCGTACTTCCGCGGCGCCGGCTGGAACGTCATCAAGGTCGTCTGGGGCCGTGGCTGGGACCCGCTGCTCAAGCGCGACCACGACGGCGCCCTCGTCAACCTCATGAACACCGTCCCCGACGGCGACTTCCAGACGTTCCGTGCCGAGTCGGGCGCGTTCATCCGCGACCAGTTCTTCGGCGGCGACCCGCGCGCCAAGGAGCTCGTCAAGGACATGACCGACGACGAGATCTGGGCCCTCAAGCGCGGCGGCCACGACTACCGCAAGCTCTTCGCCGCCTACCAGCGCGCGACCACCATGAAGAACGGCAAGCCGACGGTCATCATCGCGAAGACCATCAAGGGCTACGGCCTGGGCTCGAACTTCGCGGCCCGCAACGCCACGCACCAGATGAAGAAGCTCGCCGCGGCGGACCTCAAGGTCCTGCGCGACACCTTCGACATCCCCTTCACGGACGAGCAGCTCGACGCCGACCCGTACAACCCGCCGTACTACCACCCCGGCTTCGAGGACCCGGCCGTGCAGTACATGCTGGAGCGCCGCCGCGCGCTCGGCGGCTTCGTGCCCGAGCGCCGCGACCCCAAGAAGCAGGTCGCGCTGCCGAACGAGAAGGCCTACGACCTCCTCGCCAAGGGCTCCGGCAAGCAGGAGGTCGCCACCACCATGGCGTTCGTCCGCCTGTTCAAGGACCTGGTCCGCGACAAGGAGTTCGGCCACCGCGTCGTGCCGATCATCCCGGACGAGGCGCGCACGTTCGGCCTCGACTCGATCTTCCCGAGCGCGAAGATCTTCAACACCAACGGCCAGAACTACCTGCCGGTGGACCGCGAGCTCATGCTCTCCTACAAGGAGTCCGAGCAGGGCCAGATCATGCACACGGGCATCAACGAGGCCGGCTCCGCCGCCGCGTTCCAGGCCGTGGGCACCTCGTACGCCACGCACGGCGAGGCGCTCGTGCCGTTCTACATCTTCTACTCGATGTTCGGCTTCCAGCGCACCGGCGACCAGTTCTGGGCGGCGGGCGACCAGCTCACGCGCGGCTTCATCATCGGCGCCACCGCGGGCCGCACCACCCTCACGGGTGAGGGCCTGCAGCACGCCGACGGCCACTCGCCGCTCATCGCGGGCACCAACACGGCGGTCATCCACTACGACCCCGCATACGGCTACGAGATCCGTCACATCGTCAAGGACGGCCTCCAGCGCATGTACGGCGACGACGGGCGCGACCCGAACGTCATGTACTACCTCACGGTGTACAACGAGCCGTACCAGCAGCCGGCCGAGCCCGAGAACGTGGACGTCGAGGGCATCCTCAAGGGCATCCACAAGGTGTCGGACGCCCCCGAGGGCCATGGCCCCGAGGCGCAGATCCTCGCCTCCGGCGTGGGTGTGCCGTGGGCGTTCGAGGCGCAGGAGATGCTGCTCCGCGACTACGGCGTGCGTGCCGCGATCTGGTCGGTGACCTCGTGGAACGAGCTGCGCCGCGAGGCCCTCGAGTGCGAGGAGGCGAACTTCCTCCGTCCCGAGGAGGGCTTCCGCACCCCGTACCTCACGCAGAAGCTCCAGGGCGCCGCGGGTCCGTTCATCGCGACCTCGGACTACGACCACCTCGTGGTCGACCAGATCCGCGCGTGGATCCCCGGCGAGTACGCGACGCTCGGTGCGGACGGCTTCGGCTTCTCCGACACCCGCGCCGCCGCCCGCCGCTACTTCCACATCGACGGCGCCTCGACCGCGGTGCGCGTGCTCCAGCAGCTCGAGCGCCGTGGCGAGGTCGAGCCCGGCACGTTCGCGGAGGCCATCCGCCGCTACGAGCTGCACGACGTCCGCAAGGGCACGTCGGGCAACGCCGGCGGCGAGGCCTGATCGCCTAGCGGCTCACGGCTTGGGGCCGGAGTCCTCGTCCTCGGACGGGGCCTCCGGCCCTTCGTCGTTGTCGGCTCCGTCGTCGTCGGCCGCGGCGTCGTCCGCCCGGGGCTCGTCCTCGACGGGCGCGTCGGCATCCTCGCCGTCGGCGGGGACGATGCGCTCCGCGTCCTCGTCAGGCCCCTCGCCTTCGGCGACCGGTTCCGCCTCCTCGGGCTCGCCTTCCGTCTCCTCGGGCTCGGGCTCCGCCTCCTCGGGCTCGCCTTCCGTCTCCTCGGGCTCGGGCTCCGCCTCGCTCTCGTCCTCGACCTCGGCATCAGCCGGTTCGGCCTCCGCGTCGACCGGCTCCTCGGCGTCCGCGTCCTCGAGCCCCTCGGTCAGCAGGTCGTCGTCGCCACCCTCCATGGCGGGCTCGCCCGCGACCCAGGCCGCGACCGAGTCGTCCGCGCCCTGGCTCCCGCCGCCGGAGCCGTCCCCGGAAGCATCGTCGTTCGGCGCAGCGAACGCCGACCGCCGCTGCACGGCCTCCTCGGCGGGCGGCGCGACGATCTCGTCGGCGCCGCCGGCGGGGGCCTGATCGTCCGGCCTCCACGCCGGCACCGGGTCGATGTAGTCGACGGGCGCGCCGTCGCCGTTCGAGGCGTGCGCCCCCTCCCCCGCGGCGAAACCCGCGGCGGCGGCCTCGAGCGCGCGTGCCTCGTCCTGATCGGCGCGGGTGAAGGACCGCCGGACCGCGAAGGCCGCCCACGCGATGAGGAGGAGCAGCACGCCGAGCGAGATCCACAGGATCGTCAGCGTGTTGGTCGAGAACACGCCCGCGGGCGCCACCTTGACGTAGCCGTCGAGCTCGCACCGGACCGAGCCGCCCGCCATCGTGCCGTACGCGTGATAGACGCCGGTCGGCTCGAGCCACGAGCGGTCCGTGATCCACGTGAGGGCGTCCGCGACGACGACCTCGCCGGACATCTCCTGGGCCTCGGGCGCGCCCGCCGACGTCACCGTCCGGATCGGGATCTCGAAGCCGCCGATCACCACGCCCGCGACGCGCTCGGTCACCGCGACGGGAGTCTCGGAGCCAGCGGTCCACGTCACCACGCCGTCGGCGGGGACGACGAGCGGCGTGAGCGCGGCCGTGTTCTCCGGTGCCACGACGGTGTCGCCCACGGACGCCTCGACCGTGCAGCCGTCCGAGATCGACCCGGGACGCACGAGCTCGCCGATGCCGGTGAGCGCGACGCCGCCGAGCACGCCCGCGATCGCGACGACCGCGGTGTACCGTCCCCGGGCCCGCGACGCGTCGCGCGTGAGGAGGCCGGCGACGAGCATCACCGCGAGGGCGGACACCCCGAACAGCACCGTGCGCCCGGGATCGATCACGCCGAGCTGCCACAGCAGCCCCACGGTCACGAGGCCCAGCAGCAGCCCCAGCACCATCCCCAGCAACGGACGCGGACGTGGCGACATCTCTCCTCCTGGCCTCGAGCCTGGTGCCGACGCTACCGGCGACAAACGCGACACCAGCGACGACTCTCGGCAAAGTCCCCAATCTGGACACTGGGCACGGATCCGGGAGCGGCACGCCGGGCCCAGCGGCGGAGCGGAGCCGACGCCCCGGCGTGTCGCGGCGAGATCCGTGCGCACTGTCGGGGCGCGCGGTTGTGGGGCACCACAGCGACGGGACGATGCGGCGGGCTTCCTGCCGCACGCGACCCCGCCCGCGCCTCGTGCGGCGTTGTGCCGTTCCCACAACCGCCCGCTACGCTGGCCCGCATGGTCACCCCGGACATGCGCGCCGAGACGCTGCGCCGCCTCCGTGCCGGCACGGGCCGCCTCGCCACCATCGCGCTCAAGAAGCTCGACGCCGACTACCCGTGGTTCCGGGAGCTGCCGGCGCAGGAGCGCTCGTGGGTGGGCTCGGTCGCGCAGGCGGGCATCGCGTCCTTCGTCGCGTACTTCGCGGACCCGCACGCCGGCCACCGCGGCACGCTCGAGATGTTCGCCTCCGCACCGCCGGAGCTCACGCGGACCATCTCCCTCCAGCACACGCTGACGATCGTTCGCACCTTCGTGTCGGTGGTCGAGGACCACTCGGACGAGTTCGCCGCCGCCGGCGCAGAGGCGCACCTGCGCGAGGCGATCCTGCGCTACTCGCGCGAGATCGCGTTCTCCGCCGCCGAGGTCTACGCGCGCGCCGCGGAGTCGCGCGGCGCGTGGGACGCCCGCCTCGAGGCGCTCGTCGTCGACGCTCTCGTGCGCGGCGAGGTGGACGACGACCTGCCGTCGCGCGCGGCCGCGCTCGGCTGGAAGCCCGGGCCCACGCTCGTCCTCGTCGGCCGCACCGACGGCCCGCTCGGCGAGGTCCAGTCCGCGGAGCTGCGCCGCACCATCCGCCGCGCGGCCCACGGGGCGCTCGTCGGCATCCACGGCGAGGACCTCGTGGTGATCGCGCGCATCGACGGGGACCTCGAGGAGCTCAACGCGATGCTGCTGCCGTGCTTCGGCCCCGGCCCCGTGGTCGTGGGCCCGCCGGCCGTCACGCTCGTCGAGGTCGCGCGCGCCACCCGCGCGGCGATCTACGGCGCCACCGCGGCCCCCGCGTGGGCGCTCGCCCCGCGCCCGGTCAACGCGGACGACCTCCTGCCCGAGCGCGTGCTCGTGGGCGACTCGGCCGCGGCGGACCGGCTCATCGCGGTCGCGTACGACCCGATCGCGTCCGCGGGCGGCTCGCTCAAGGAGACCGTCGCGACATTCCTCGACTGCGGCCGCTCCCTCGAGCTGGCGAGCCGGACGATGTTCGTCCACGCCAACACGGTCCGCTACCGGCTGCGCAAGGTCGCCGAGCTGACCGGCTGGGACGTGCTCTCGACCCGCGACGCGCACGTCCTGCAGATCGCGTTCGCGCTCGGCCGCCTGCGCGACGCCAGCACCGCCCCTTTGTAGGTTTCCGACAAGAACTCGCGCCCGAATCGGTACCCTGATGCCGCGGAGGGCCCTCGCATGTGAGGCAGGCTATAACCCGTGATCGCCATTCTCTGTCCCGGCCAGGGTGCCCAGACGCCGGGGATGCTCGCCCCATGGCTCGAGCTCCCCGAGGTCGCCGAGTCCCTCGCCGGCCTTTCCGAGGCCGCCGGCGTCGACATCGTCCGCCACGGCACCGAGTCGGACGCGGACACCATCCGTGACACGGCCGTCGCCCAGCCGCTCCTGGTCGCCACCGCGATCGCGACCGGTCGCGCGCTGCTCGGCGGCGCCGCCCCGGCGCTCGCCGCGGGCCACTCCGTGGGCGAGCTCGGCGCCGCCGCCCTCGCGGGCGTCCTCACCGACGCCGACGCCATGCGCCTCGTCGCGGTGCGCGGCGCCGCGATGGCCCGGGCCGCCGCATCGTCCGAGCCCACCTCGATGGCCGCGGTCCTGGGCGGCGACGCCGCCGAGGTGGCCGCCGCGCTCGAGAAGCACGGCCTCACGCCCGCCAACGTCAACGGCGGCGGCCAGGTGGTCGCCGCCGGCGCGAAGGCCGCGATCGACGCGTTCGTCGCGGAGCCGCCGGCCCGCGCCCGCGTCATCGAGCTGCAGGTCGCCGGCGCGTTCCACACGACGTACATGGTCCCCGCGGTCGCCGACCTCGACGCCGCGGCCGCCCAGGTCTCGCCCGGCGAGCCCGCCGGCGTGCTGCTGTCCAACGCCGACGGCGCGAAGGTGGTGGACGGCGCCGACGCCCTCGCGCGCATCGTGCGCCAGGTCGCCAACCCGGTGCGCTGGGACCTGTGCATGGAGACGATGCTCGAGCTGGGCGTCACCGGGATCGTCGAGGTCGCGCCGGGCGGCGTCCTCGCCGGCCTCGCCAAGCGCGCCATGAAGGGCGTCCCGTCCGTCGCGCTCAAGACCCCCGACGACCTCGCCGCCGCCCGCGACCTCCTGGAGACCGCCGCATGACCACCCTCAACGTCCGCCGCGGACCGGAGTTCACCCGCATCCTCGGCCTCGGCGTCGCCCGCGGCGAGCACGCCGTCCCCAACGACGACCTCGTCGAGCCGATCAGCTCGTCGGACGAGTGGATCCGCAAGATGACCGGCATCGTCACGCGCGTGCGGGCCGACAAGGACACCTCGGTCATCGACCTGTCGGAGCGGGCCGCGCGCGACGCCATCGCGCAGGCCGGCATCGACGCGTCCGAGATCGACGCCGTCATCCTGTCGACCATCTCCTACCCGCACATCACGCCCGGCGGCGCCCCGGTCCTCGCGGACCGCCTCGGCGCGACGCCCGCGGCCGCCTTCGACATCTCCGCCGCGTGCGCGGGGTACTGCTACGGCATCGGGCAGGCCGATGCGCTGGTCCGCTCGGGCGCGGCCCGCCACGTCCTCGTCGTGGGCGCGGAGAAGCTCAGCGACTTCGTCGACCCCGCCGACCGCTCGATCTCGTACCTGCTCGGCGACGCCGCCGGCGCGGTCGTCATCGGCGCCTCGGACACGCCGGGCATCGGCCCCACCGTGTGGGGCTCCGAGGGCTCGGGCGCGGAGCTCATCCGCCAGACCGACTCGTGGCTCGACGTGCGCGACAAGCCCGGCACGCCGTTCCCGACCCTGCGCCAGGAGGGCCCCAGCGTCTTCAAGTGGGCGTCCTTCAAGATGGCGCCGGTCGCGCTGCAGGCCATCGAGGCCGCGGGCATCACGCCCGACGACATCGACGTGTTCATCCCCCACCAGGCGAACATCCGCATCATCGACCAGATGGTCAAGCAGATCGGGCTGCCGAAGCACGTGGTGGTGGCGAAGGACATCGTCGACTCGGGCAACACCTCGGCGGCGTCGATCCCGCTCGCGACCGAGCGCGTCCTGCGCGACGGCGACGCGAAGTCGGGCGACCTCGCCCTCCAGATCGGGTTCGGCGCGGGCCTCGTCTACGCCGCCCAGGTGGTCGTCCTCCCCTGACGGAGGGCCCCACGGTAAGTTCACAAGCGTTCATCCCCGAACATGGCGCCCCGGCGCCGCGACACGAAGGAGCAGCAATGGCACTGTCCAAGGATGAGGTCCTCGTCGGCCTGGCCGAGATCGTCTCGGAGGAGACCGACATCGACACCGCCGAGGTGACCCTCGAGAAGTCGTTCACCGACGACCTCGACATCGACTCGCTGTCGATGATGACCATCGTCACCCTCGCGGAGGAGAAGTTCGACGTCCGCATCCCCGACGAGAAGGTCAAGGACCTCGTCACCGTCGGCGACGCCGTCGACTACATCGCCGCGGCCTAAGCACCGCAGCAAGCCCGTCCCACACCCCCTCATCCCCCTCGGAGGACCGCCCATGAACGTCGTCGTCACCGGACTCGGCACCACCTCGCCGCTCGGCGGGGACGTCGCCAGCACCTGGGAGGCCGCGCTCGCCGGCCGCTCCGGCGTCCGCACGCTGGAGAACGACTGGGCGGAGCAGTACGGCGTGCCGGTGACATTCGCCGGTCAGCTCGTGGTGCCGCCGTCCGAGGTGCTCTCGCGTCCCGAGACCAAGCGCATGGACCCGTCCGCCCAGATGGCGATCGTGGCCGCGCGCGAGGCCTGGGCGGACGCGGGCACGCCCGAGGTGGACCCCGAGCGTCTGGGGAGCGTCGTCTCCTCCGGCATCGGCGGCGTGTGGACGATGCTCACGGCGTGGGACACGGTGAAGGAGCGGGGCGCCTCGCGCGTCCTGCCCCTCACCGTGCCCATGCTGATGCCCAACTCCCCCACCGCGTACGTCTCGCTCGAGTTCAAGGCCCGTGCGGGCTCGCACTCGCCCGTCTCCGCGTGCGCGTCCGGCGCCGAGGCGATCGGCATGGGCTTCGAGATGATCCAGTCCGGCCGTGCGGACGTGGTGATCTGCGGCGGCACCGAGGCGGCGATCCACCCGCTGCCCCTCTCCGCGTTCGCCGCCATGCAGGCGCTGTCCAAGCGCAACGACGACCCCGCGGGCGCGTCCCGTCCCTACGACGTGAGCCGCGACGGCTTCGTCATGGGCGAGGGCGCCGGCGTGCTGGTCCTCGAGTCCGAGGAGCACGCCAAGGCGCGCGGCGCGCGCGTCTACGCCTCCGTCCTCGGCCTCGGCATGACCGCCGACGCCCACCACATCGCCGCCCCCGAGCCCAACGGCGCCGGCCAGACGCGCGCCATGGAGCTCGCGCTCGAGCGCGCCGGCCTCACCACCGCCGACGTCGCGCACGTCAACGCGCACGCGACCTCGACCCCGGTGGGCGACATGATCGAGGCGCGCGGCATCCGCTCGCTGCTGGGCTCGCACGCCGACCAGGTGCTGCTGTCGGCGACCAAGTCGATGACCGGCCACCTCCTCGGCGGCGCGGGCGCGCTCGAGTCCGTCTTCACCATCAAGGCGCTCGAGACCCGCACCGTTCCCCCGACCATCAACGTCACCGAGCCCGACCCGGAGCTCGAGGTCGACCTGGTCCGCGACACGCCCCGCGCGCTGCCCGAGGGCCAGATCGCGGCGATCAACAACTCGTTCGGCTTCGGCGGCCACAACGTCGCGCTGGTCTTCGGCGTCTGACCCGGGTTAACGTCGGGGCGTGAGGCGCCCGATACGCGCAGGTCTATCCCTGATGGGAGTCCTTGCCGTCGCGGGCTGCCTCGGCGGCGGGGCCACCTCGTCGCCCAGCAACGCCCCGCCCGTGTCGCAGCAGGCCGGCGACCTCGACGAGGCCCTCGCAACCTACGCGCTGCAGCACGAGGTGGTCGACGCGGACCTCGCGGAGCAGGCGTCCGGGCTCGACGCCTCGATCTACCTCGCTGCGCCCCTCCTCACCTCCGGCACCCAGGCCGTGCTCGAGCTGCGCGGCGACCTCGCTCCGCTCGCGGTCCTCGACGTCTCGGGCTCCGCCCTCGCGGCGCTCACGGCGTCCGACGACGGGCTCGTCGGGCTCAGCCGCGCGTGCCTGTCCGACAGCGGCGGCTACGCGTTCTGCGCCAGGGTCTCGACCCTCGACGCCGCCGGCATCGCGATCGACGAGTCGACCGAGGCGTTCGACCTCGACCACCACGCGGTCCTCATGGACGAGGACGGCGCCGGGTTCTGGGCCGACCGCTACGTGCCGGTCGCGTGCGACGACGACGTCTACCCGTGCGGCCTGGCCGACGAGGACGAGGAGCTCGAGCGCGTCTACGACTGCGAGATCGTCCACGTCCGCGACGACGAGCCCGTGTGGGAGTGGTCCGCGCTCGACCACTTCACGGACGCGATGCTCGACTCCGCCTCCACGACCGCGGTGTACGCGCCGGTCGACCCGTTCCACTGCAACTCCGTCCAGCCGTCCGACGACGGCGCCACGGTGTACGTGTCGATGCGCCACCCCAGCTCCGTCATGGCGATCGACGTCGCCTCGGGCGACCTTCTGTGGACGTTCGGGCAGGACGACAGCGACCTCGCGCTCGCCGTCGACGACCCCGACGGGCTGCTGGGCGACCGCGCCGTGCTGAGCGGCCAGCACGACTTCCGATGGCTCGGCGGCGACCGCTTCTCCGTGTTCGACAACGGCTCGGGCGGCGCTGGCGCGGCCCGCGTCGTCGTCTTCCACGTCGCGGACGGCGTCGCCACCATCGAGAACGTGATCGAGGACCCGTCGGGCCGGGAGTCACGATGCACGGGCTCGGCCCGCCCGCTCGACGCCGCGGAGGAGTTCTGGGCCGTGTCGTGGGGCTGCAGCGAGTCCGGGGTGTCCGTGGTCACCGCCGACGGGCGCGAGGCGGCGCGGATCACCGTCGACTTCGAGGCGGGTGTCGAGCAGGAGATCCTCACGGACGTCGCGGCCGAGCAGCCGGAGCTCGGGCACACCGTGAGCTACCAGGCCGTCGTCGGGCCGCCGGGACTGCTCGGCTGACACATCGTCCCCGCGTCCGCGCGGCGGGCGCGGCGGGCGTGCGGGTCAGGCGATGCCGCGCTCGAGGCTCGCGAGCGCGCGGTCGAGGACCTCGACGATCGGCTCCTCGGAGTGGCTCGCCCACCACACGGCGGACGCGAGGATGCAGCCGGTGATCGCCTGGCCCGCGGCGCGCGCCTCGAGGCTGTCCTCGTCGATGTGCTCGGCCTTCGCGACCTGGCGGGACAGGCCCTCGGTCATGTCGCCCAGGCCGCGGACTCCCGCGGCGAAGACCTCCGACGACGCGCCGATGATCCGCAGGCGCACCCGCGTGATCTCCTCCTCCTCGCCGGGCACCTCGAGCGTCTCGCGCATCGCGGCGCGCAGGCCGGCCATGCCGGGCTCGGTCGCGGGGTCGGCGAGCCGCTCCGCGAGGCGACGGTACGTCGCGAAGAAGTCGCGCCACACGAGGTCGGCCTTGTTCTCGAAGTGCCGGAACAGCGTCCGTCGCGACACCCCCGAGCGCTCAGCGATGTCGTCCATCGAGACGGCGGCGTAGCCGCGCTCCGCGAACAGGGTCGCGGCGATGCGCGCGATCTGGTCGGGATCCGCGATCTGGGGACGGCCGGGGCGGCGGTGCTCGCTCACGTGCTCACCCTAACCCGCCTGGTCCGCGCCCACACGTCAGCCCACGCGGTGCAGCCAGCGGACCGGCGCGCCGTGGCCCGCGTAGCGGAACGGCTCGAGCTCCTGATCCCATGCGGTGCCGAGCGCGAGGTCCATCGCCCGCTGGAAGTCGCCCATGGTCGCGCCGTTGTCCAGCGCGGCACGGATGCGGTCCTCAGGGACCACCGTGTTGCCGTGGACGTCGATGACGGCGTGGAAGATGCCGAGCGACGGGGTGTGGGACCAGCGGCCGCCATCGGCGCCGAACGACGGCTCCTCGGTGACCTCGTAGCGCACGTGCTCCCAGCCGCGCAGCGCGGACGCGAGGCTCGCGCCGGTGCCCTGCTGGCCCTGCCACGCGACCTCCGCGCGCAGCAGGCCGGAGCCCGCGGGCTGATCCGTCCACTCGAACGAGGCGCGCGAACCCAGCACTCCCTGCGCCGCCCATTCGATGTGCGGAGTCATCGCTCGGGTCGCGGAGTGCACGAAAAGGACACCACGGGTGATTGCTGCCATGACCCTTTCCTTCCTCTGAGGTGCGTCTTCCCCTACGACCTCGAAAGAAACAGCCGGTGGCACCGGGTGTGCCACGATTCTGCCTCACCCGCGCCGGATGCGCCAGCGCCACGCCCCGCATGTCGGAGGCTCGTGCGAGGGTGGACCCCATGGCGACCAGCGAGAACATCGTCACCGTGGCCGAGCTCAGGGCCGCGGAGGCGCGCACGATGCGAGACGTGCCCGAGGACGTCCTCATGGACCGCGCCGCCGCCGCGGTGGCGGACGCGGCCCTCGAGCTCGCGGCGGAGCGCGGCCTCCCCTCCGAGGGCCTGCGGGTGTGCGTCGTGGCGGGCCCCGGCAACAACGGCGGCGACGCTCTGCTCGCGGGAGCGCTCCTTGCCAGGCGCGGCGCGAGCGTCGTCGCGGTGGTCGCGGCGGACCGCGCGCACGAGCGGGGCGTGCGCCTGCTCGAGGAGGCCGCCGGCGAGGGCGCGGTCTCGGGCGTCGCGTTCCCGCTGGGTCGCGAGCGCGTCCTCGACTCGCAGCTGGTGATCGACGGGTTCTCAGGCATCGGCGGGCGCGCCGGCCTGCCGGACGAGGCGTGGTCGCTGCTGGGCCGCGCGGTCGCCGTGGGGCTCCCCATCGTGGCGGTCGACGTGCCCTCGGGGCTCGCCGCGGACTCCGCCGCGCTGCCCGCCCCGGACCCGGGCGCGCGCCCGGACGTGCCGCCGCGCTACGTCGTCGCCGACGTCACGGTCACGTTCACCGCTCCCAAGCGCTGCCTGGTCGAGCAGCCCGCGGCGGCCGCCGCGGGCCGGGTGATCGTCGCGGACGTGGGGATCGAGCTCGGGGCCTGATCAGCTCTTCTGCTCGAGCGACTCGCGCAGCTCCCGCATCGCCTTCTTGCGCACGTCGCGGCGCAGGCGGTCGAGGTAGAGCTTGCCGTCGAGGTGGTCGCACTCGTGGCTGATGAGGCGCGCCCAGATCTCCTCGCCCTCGATCTCGACCTTGTCGCCGTTGAGATCGGTGCCGACGGCGCGCGCGTAGGCGGGCCGCTCGCACGGGTACCAGAGGCCGGGCACCGAGAGGCAGCCCTCCTCGCCCAGCTCCTGGAAGTCCTCGCTCACCTCGACGATCTCGGGGTTGAGGATGTAGCCGATGTCGCCGTCGATGTTCCACGAGAACGCCCGCAGCGACACGCCGATCTGGTTCGCGGCGAGACCCGCGCGGCCCTCGTGGTCGACGGTCTCGACCAGGTCCTCCACCAGCTGCCGCACGCGATCGTCGATCTCGGTGATCGGTTCGCAGGGGGTGCGGAGGACGGGGTCGCCGATCACTCGGATGTCACGCATTGCCATGGCGGTATCCTCCCATGCCCCGGGCGTGGGCGTATCGTCGGGATATGACGCTCGAGACCGCGAGACTCCTGCTACGGCCGTTCACCGTCGACGACGCCGCAGATGTCCACGTGTACGCCTCGGATCCCGCGGTGTGCCGCTTCACCGAGTGGGGCCCCAACAGCGAGGACGACACGCGGGCCTGGGTCGAGGAGGCCGCAGAGGTGGGGCTGCCCGCGCAGTGGGCGATCACCCTGAGGGACGATGCGGTGGGCGCCGCGGGGCGCATCCCCGCCGGAACCGTGGTCGGCGGGGTCGGGGTCTACGGCGAGGGACGGGGCCCGCTCGAGTCGACGCCCGAGGTCCGCGAGCTCGGCTGGGTGGTGCGGCGCGACCTGTGGGGCCGCGGCATCGCGACGGAGGCCGTGCGCGCGGTGATCGACGCGCTCCTCGAGGAGGACGGGCTCGAGCAGCTGCACGCGCGCTGCCGGCCCGAGCACAAGGCGTCGGCGAAGGTCATGGCGCACCTGGGGCTGTCGCTCGTGCGCCGGATCGAGAACGACATCGAGCGCGACGGCCAGTGGATGCACTCCGACCTGTACGCGCTGTCCCTGCCCCGGTGACGCCGATGAGGCGCTGGGAGCGCGCGGACGTCGCCGCCGCGTGGCCCGTGCCCGGCGCGGCCGACGACAAGTACTCGCGGGGCGTCGTCGGCGTCGTGGCCGGCTCGGAGGCGTATCCCGGCGCGGCCGCGCTCGTGGTCTCCGGCGCGGTGCGCGCGGGCGCCGGCATGGTGCGCTACGTCGGCCCCGAGCGCGCGCAGGACCTGGTGCTCGCGCATCGTCCCGAGGCCGTCATCCACCACCCGGTCGACGTCGCGGAGAGGGTCCCCCGGGCACAGGCGTGGGTGGTGGGCCCCGGAGTGTCCGACTACCCCGAGCAGGACGCCGCGATCGGCGCGGTGGTGGCCGAGTCCGCACCCATGGTCGTCGACGCGGGGGCGCTCGAGACGGTCGCGCGCGCCCGGGCGGCGGGCGTCCGCGCGGTCGGCGCCGAGCGCGTGCTCCTCACGCCCCACGCGGGCGAGCTGATGCGCACCCTCGAGTCGCTGCGCCACGACGTCACCGCGGCCGACGTCGAGCGCGACCGCGTGGGTCACGCGCGGCTGCTCGCGGAGACCGCACGCGCGACGGTGCTGCTCAAGGGCGCCGTCACCCTCATCGTGTCCCCCGGCGGCGCGACCATCGAGCTGCCCGAGGCCCCGGCGTGGCTCGCGACCGCGGGCGCGGGCGACGTGCTCGCCGGGATCGCGGGCGCGCTGCTCGCCGCCGGGCTCGGCGCGGACGCGGCCGGGGCCTGCGCCACGTGGATCCACGCCCGGGCCGCCGAGCGCGCCTCGGGCGGCGGGCCCGTCGCCGCGCTGGACGTCGCGGGCGCGGTGCCGTCGGTGGTCGCCGAGGTGCTGCGCGGCTGAGCCGCGCGGCTCACACGTCGACGCCGAACAGCACTACGAGCGACCACAGCACGACGGCCAGCACGCCCGCGCCTCCGGCGGCGGCGGCCATGCCCCTGCGGATCGGGGTCGCCGCGAACCACGGCAGGAGCGCGCGGGTGAGGCCCGCCGTCACGCCGCACGGGATACCCACCGCGATCGCCGCGTAGAGGCCCCCGACGCCGTGGAGCGGCTGCGCGTAGGCGAGGAGGACGACGAGCGGCACGGCGAGCAGCGCCCCCATGACGGCGAAGCCTCGCGAGGCCGCCCGATCGGGAGCGCGGGCGGTCCGCGCGAAGACGACGCGCCCGAGCGTGTGCGCCACGAGGGGCACGCCCACGAGCGCCACGCCCACGTTCGCCACCGCGACGGCGAGGAACCTGCCGAGGTCCTCGACCGTGTCGCGATCGGGCGCGAGCGCCCGCGCGAGGGGTGCCGCGGCGGAGGCGAGGGCGAGCGCGACGACGGCGTAGACGGGGATCCCGATCGCGGTGGCGAGCCACGCCCCGAGCGTCGCGCTCAGCCGGCGTTCAGGGGCGGTGACGGTCGCATCGGTGGTGGACATCGGCAGGCCTCCGATCGGGCACCCGCGCTGGTGCCTCGTCCACCAGTGTGCGCCCGCGGGCGCGGATCACCCGCGCGACGTGCCGAGGGGCCAGGTCGCCCATGTGGCCGCCAGCAGGGTGACCGCGGCGAGCGTGCACATCACCGCGAGGACGGCCACGACGACGATCGCGCCCTCCGAGGACGCCACGAGCGGCACGAGCGCGCGGGCGAGCGCGGCGACGCCCGCGCACGGCAGCACCACGCCGAGGAGCACGAACACCGCCGATGCGGGATGGTCGCTGCCGAGGACGATCAGGGTCGCGGGCACGAGCCCGAGGGCCCCGCCGAGCACCGCGAAGCGGGTGACCGCGACGGACGACGGCTCACCCTCGCTGCGCCCGTGGACCCAGCGGCCCGCGGTGTGGGCGGTCACGACGATGCCGACGGCGATGATGAGGACCGTGACGACGAAGACCGCGACCTCGGTCTGGTCGAGCCGCAGCCGCATGCCCGCTCCGTCGCCGGTGAGCGCCTCCCACACCAGCGCTCCGGCGTACGCGCAGGCGCTGCCGATCACCGTGTAGAGCGGCACCGTCACCGCGGCCGCGACCCAGGCCGCCGCCTGCGGGCTCGCCAGGGCCGGGGCGGGGACGGGATCGATCGCGTGCGCCATCGCCCCAGCGTCGCACGGGTTCGCCGTCAGGTCAGCGGTGTGAGCGCGATCGTCGGCGTGTCGCCTGGCGCGAGCGACTCCGCGTTGAGCACCGCGCGCTTGACGGGCAGCACGAAGGTGCGCCGCTCCTTCGACGGGAAGATGCTCGTCCGCCACGTCGTGGCGCCGATCGCGACCTCGACCTTGACGGCCCCGAAGCCGCGGCGCGGGCCGTGCTGGGCGTCCTCGATCTCGTCGGCGACGTCGAACGGCACGTCCGCGAAGATCCACGTGTCCGTGCGCGCGTCCCACGCGTAGAGGGTCGCCTCGAAGCTGTAGCCGGTCACCCCAGCGACGCTAGCGCCGACCTGCCGATCGGCGCCACGTGCGCGGCCGCCCGGCCGCCCGACAGGAGTCGGGCGGCCGGGCGGCCGGAACAGCAGCGGTCCCCGCGGACCCCGGTCTCAGGCCTCCGGGTCGACGGTGATCGCGAAGACGTGCGGCGTGTCCTCGGACGAGGTCCCGACGTGGACCGTGTACGTGCCGGCCGGGGTGGCCCACGCGCCGGTCGCGTAGTCCCACACCGAGAACGGGTGGTGGGCCGCCGCCGGGTCGATCACGATCTCGACGGGCGCCGACGCGCCGGGCTCGAGCGCGACCTTCGCGAAGCCGACCAGGCGCTTGGGCGGCTGGCCGTCCGCCGGGATCCCCAGGTAGACCTGGACGACCTCGGCGCCGGCACGCGGACCGGTGTTCGCCACCGTCGCGGTCACCTTGACGGGCGACCCGTCGAACGCGCCCGACGAGACCGCGACATCGGTCACCTCGAAGGACGTGTAGCCGAGTCCGTGGCCGAACGGGAACAGCGGCGCGATGCCCTCCGCCTGGAACCAGCGGTACCCCACCCGCAGGCCCTCGGTGTAGCGCATCGTCGGGAATCCGTCGCCCTCGTCCGTGCCCGGGTAGCGGACCGGGTCCTCGTGGTGCATGAGGTCCTCGAGGCGCGCGGCGTAGGTGGTGGGCAGCTTGCCCGACGGCGAGGTGACGCCCCAGAGCAGGTCGGCGACCGTGTGGCCGTCCTCGGCGCCCTGGTTCCACACCTCGATGACGGTGGAGGCCTCGTCGATCCAGGGAAGCATGACCGGCGAGCTGTTCTTCAGCACGACGACCGCGCTCGGGTTCGCCCCGAGCAGCGCGGCGACCATGGCGTCCTGGCCGAAGGGCATCTCGGGGGTCGGGGTGTCCGCGCCCTCGGTGGCGATCGAGCCGGCCATGATCAGCACGGTGTCGGCGGCCGCTGCGGCGGCCTTCGCGTCCTCGAGGTTCGACAGGTCGCGCTCGACCACGAGCAGCTCGACGGACGACGTCGACCCGAGCGCGGCGAGCACGTCCTGCGTGCCCGGCAGCGGGTCCACCGTGTACAGCGGGTCCACGCGCGACGAGCCGCCGCCGCCCTGGCACGCCTTCGCGGCGAACTTGTCCATGCCGACGATGAGGACCTTCCCGGCCTCGACCGGCAGCGGCAGCGCCTGCACATCGTTCTTCAGCAGCACCGCCATGTCGGCACCGATGCGGCGGCTCACCGCGCCGTGCTCGTGCGCGGGGATCTCCGTGGGCGCATACGGCTTGCCGAACTGGTCGAAGCGGAACATCTGCGTGAAGCGACGCACGAGCGCGCGGTCCAGCGTCGCCATCTCGAGCGTGAAGTCCGACAGGGCGGCCTTGAGGTTGGTCTCGTTGAACCACTTGCTGTCGGGCATCTCGAGGTCCAGGCCCGCGCTCAGCGACGGCGCGGCCGAGTGCGCCGCCCAGAAGTCCGACTGGACGTAGCCGTCCCAGCCCCAGTCCTCGCGCAGGACGGTGTGGAGGAGGTAGCGGTTCTCGGACGCGTAGGTGCCGCGCACGCGGTTGTACGCGCTCATGATCGAGGCGACCTCGCCGTCCTTGCACGCCATCTCGAACGGCAGCAGGTACAGCTCCCGCAGCACGTGCTCGTCGACCTCGATGTTCGCGCGCATGCGCTCGATCTCCTGGTCGTTCAGCACGTAGTGCTTGGCCATCGCGATCACGTCGTTGGACTGGATCGCCCGGATGACCTCCGTGCCCATCACGCCGGTGAGGTAGGGGTCCTCCGAGAAGTACTCGAAGTTGCGGCCGCCGTTGGGGAGCCGGTGGAGGCACAGGCCCGGCCCCTCCAGCACATGCTGGCCGAGGTGGGCGGACTCCTTGCCGATGATGTCGCCATAGCGCGCGGCGATCGCGGGGTCGAACGAGGCGGCGACGCCGATCGTCATCGGCAGCGCGGTCGCGGGCGGGCTGGGGGTGCCGTCGCCCATCCCGACGCCCACCGGACCGTTGGTGACGCGCAGGCGCGGGATCCCGAGGTCGTCGTCGCCCTTGACGTGCCGGTCGATGCGGAGCTGCGCGGCAAGAGCCTCCATCTCCTCCTCGGTCATCTGCGAGAAGTCGGGCATCTCGCCTGCCATGGCGAACAGGTCGATCGTCGCCATCGCGCCGTGCAGCTGCGCGATCTTCTGCTCGGTGGACATCGCGCCGACGAGCGCGACCGCGCGCTCGCGCGGTGTCAGGTCCTCGTTCATCCAGGGGCGGACCGTGGTCTCGTTCACGGTGTCGGTCATGGGGTTCTCCTCGTCCTGCTGCGTTGAAGGGGGATGGTGCTCACGGGTGTGCGGCGGCGGTTGCTCCGCGTCAGGCGTCCGGACCGAGCGCCGCGACGGCCTCGGCGACGATGCGCGCCACGGGAAGGGTCGCGTCCACCCGGGCCCCGGGCTCGTCGCCGCCGAGCACCTCGAGGGTGGCGAACTGCGACGCGACGAGCGCGGGCGGCATGAAGTGGTCCGCTCGAGCCGAGGAGCGGCGCACCGCCTCCTCCTCGGTGATGGCGAGCTCGACGAACCGTGCCGCGGGCGCGACGGCGCGGATGCGGTCGCGGTAGGCCCGCTTGAGGGCGCTGCACGCGACCACCGCTCCCCCGGCGTCCGCCGCATCGTCCAGCGTCCGTCCGACGCTGTCGAGCCACGGCCATCGGTCGGCGTCCTCGAGCGGCACGCCGGCGGCCATCTTGGCGACGTTGGCGGCCGGGTGCAGGTCGTCGCCGTCGACGAACGGCACGCCGAGCGCCGCGGCGAGGGCCGCCCCGACCGTGGACTTCCCGGTCGCGGACGGTCCCATCACCACGAGCAGCGGTGCGTCACCAGTCATGCATGGTCCCGTCGTGGAGGCGGTTGTAGGGCAGGTACGCCTGAGCGTAGGGATACTTGCCGGCCTCGTCGACGTCGAGCGTCACGCCCAGGCCCGGCTCGTCGCCCGGGTGCAGCATGCCGTCCGCCCAGGTGAAGGACTGCTGGAACACCTCGTTCGTGCGGGAGCCGTGCTGCATGTACTCCTGGATGCCGAAGTTGTGGATCGCGAGCCCCAGGTGCATCGCGGCCGCCATGCCCACGGGCGAGATGTCCGTGGGCCCGTGCATGCCGGACTTGATCTGGTACATCGCCGCGTAGTCGAGCGTCTTCTTGAGCGGCGTGATGCCGCCCATGTGGGTGACCGCGCCGCGGACGTAGTCGATGAGCTGCTCGCGGATGATGTCCTTGAAGTCCCAGACCGTGTTGAATATCTCGCCGATCGCGAGCGGCGTGGTGGTGTGCTGGCGGACCAGGCGCAGCGCCTCCTGGTTCTCCGCGGGCGTGCAGTCCTCGAGCCAGAACAGGTCGTAGGGCTCGAGCTCCTTGCCCAGCTTGGCGGCCTGGATGGGGGTCATCCGGTGGTGGCCGTCGTGCAGCAGCGGCAGCTCGGGGCCGAACTCGTTGCGGACGGCCTCGAAGACGCCCGGCAGGTGGCGGAGGTAGGCGCGGGTGTCCCAGTCCTCCTCCATCGGCAGCGCGCCGCGGCGCGCGGGCTCGTGGTCGTAGCGCACGTCCGCGTCCCCCGCATCGGCCCCCTGCGAGGCGATGCCGTAGATCGCCTTGAGGCCGGGCACGCCGGTCTGGATGCGGATGGCCCGGTAGCCCTGCTCGAGGTGGGAGCGCACCGAGTCGAACAGCTCGTCGGTGGTCTTGCCCGAGGCGTGGCCGTACGCGAGCAGGCCCTTCCGGGAGGCGCCGCCGAGCAGCTGGTAGACGGGCATGCCTGCGGCCTTGCCCTTGATGTCCCACAGGGCCATGTCGACCGCCGCGATCGCGGCCATGGTGACGGGCCCGCGGCGCCAGTAGGCGCCCCGGTAGAGGTACTGCCAGGTGTCCTCGATGGCGGCCGGGTCGCGGCCCAGGAGGAGCGGGACCACATGCTCCTTGAGGTACGCGACCACGGCCAGCTCGCGGCCGTTGAGCGTCGCGTCGCCGAGGCCCACGTGGCCCTCGTCGGTGGTGAGACGCAGCGTCACGAAGTTGCGGTCGGGGCTCGTGACGACGACCTCGGCCTTGTCGATCCTCATGGTGGTGGTGCTCCTCCTGGGCTCGCGCCCGGTTACTTGGTGTCGGTGCCGGAGAACGGCGGCTGGGGGTCCTCGGTCGCGAGCGCGGCCGTGGACGTGTGCGGGTCGTGGGCGGACTCGTCGCCCGCGGCGGCGCGGCGCTCCTTGATCTCGGAGACGATGCGCGCGTGGAGATCGTCCGTGAGCGGGTACGCGAGCATGACGAGCGCGGCGCCCAGGGTGAGCAGCGCCGGGATGAGGCCGGCCGCGGCGCGGATGCCCCACTCGGCGGCTGTCGACTGCACCTCGGCGCCGGCGACGTAGCCGCCGACCGCGAGGGCGTACGCGCCGAGCGCGCCACCCAGGGCCTGGCCGGCCTTGCGGGTGAACGAGAAGATCGCGTACGTGGTGCCCTCGGTGCGCACGCCCGTCTTCCACTCGCCGTACTCGACGGTGTCCGCCTCGAGCGCCCAGATGACGATCGACACGAAGAGGATGCCGAACATGCCGAGGATGTTGCCCGCGAGCGCGATCCAGACGGAGGGCGCCAGGAAGGCGATGGTCGAGCCGGTCGCGCCGATGATGCCGCCCGCGATGTACGCGGTGCGCTTGCCGAAGCGGCGGACGACCTTGGGCACGAAGGGCGCGACCACGAGCATGAGCACGAGCTGCGAGCCGGCGACCACCGGGTACAGGTGCAGCGACTGGAACACGTCGCGCAGGAAGTAGATCGACGCGGTCGAGCTGGTGATCATGCCGGTGAGCAGCAGCAGGGTGCTGACGCACAGCATGAGCAGCGGCTTGTTGCCCTTGAGGTTGGCGAAGGACTGGCGCATCGACACGTGCGGCACGTCGCGCTCGACGCGCTCCTTGGCGGTCATGAAGGTGAAGAAGTAGAGCGCGCACCCGACCACCACGAAGAGCAGCGTGACGTTGGTGAACACCTGCTGGAGGTCGCGGTCCGAGGTCAGCATCGGCGCGACGAAGATGCCGAGGAAGCCGCCGGTCACCGCGGCGCCGATGGTGCGGGCCGAGGCGAGCTTCGCGCGCTCGGCCGGCACCTGCGTCATCGCGGCGGCGAGCGAGCCGTAGGGGATGTTGACGAACGTGTACGCGAGGCCCAGGGCGATGTACGTCACGTACGCGTAGAGCAGCATGCCCGACTCGCCGATCTGCGGCACGTGGAACGTCGCGAACGTGAGCGCGAGCAGCGGGAAGGCGCCGAACAGGATGAACGGCCGGAACTTGCCCCAGCGGCGCGTGTAGGTCTTGTCGACCACGCGGCCGGCCCACACGTCGGTGAAGGCGTCGAAGATGCGGGCGACGAGGAACAGCGTTCCCGCCGCGGCGGCGGAGATGCCGGCCACGTCCGTGTAGTAGACGAGGAGGAACATCGTCGCGGTGGTGAACGCCAGGTTGTTCGCCATGTCGCCGGCCGCGTAGCCGAAGTAGCTGATCCGGGGAAGCTTCCCCGGTCCGGGGGCAGCGCCGGCGGCGGCCGGCTGCTGCGACGTCGTCGTCGTGGTCATCGTGGCTCCTTTGCCATCGAATCGGGTGGGGAGGGTCCCGTCCGCCCCCTCGGCGGACGGGCTGTGCCCCGCGGCCGAGGCCGCCGGGCGGGTCCGGCGCCGGCCCCGAGGAGCCGGCGCCGGAGGCTCAGTCCGCGTCGCGCATGGCGGTCCAGCGCTTGCGCAGGGAGTGCGCGACGGCCTTGGGGCGACGGTCGCGGGTAAAGACGCCCTTCTTGTTGCCGTCGACGCGGAAGATGCCGACCGAGGTCTGGAAGTCGGCGAAGTTCCACACCTGCTCGCCGATCATCGAGTCCACGCGGTCGAAGACGCGGTGGTACATGTCGAGCAGGTCGGCCTGGTACTCCTCGGTCCACGGCTGGTCCCACACGGAGTGCAGGCCGGGGATGGTGTCGGCGCCGTACTCGGTCATGATCATCGGCTTGCCGTACATCTGCTCCCAGCCGCGCAGCTCGGCCTCGAGGTGGACCTCCGCCGTGGCGAGGTCGCCGGTGTCCATGTACCAGCCGTAGTAGCGGTTGAGGCAGAGCACGTCCGCGAACTTCGACACCTTGCACACGTTCGGCGGCGCCATCATCACGTTGACGAACGTCACCGGGCGGGTCGGGTCGAGCTCGCGCGCGTAGTCGAACAGGGGCGCGAAGTAGCCCTCGCTGACCTCGGCCATGGTGTCGGGCTCGTTCGCGATCGACCACATCACGACGGACGGGTGGTTCTTGTCGCGCGCGATGAGCTCGCGGATCTCCCGGCGGTGCGCCTCGGCCATCTTGGGGCCGAAGCCCTCCTCGCCGCTGCCGCCGCCGAGGGCGGCCATCATGTCGGCGATGCCGCCGGAGATCTTCGAGTTGAGGCCCACGGCCGCGGTCTCGTCGATCACGACGATGCCGTGGCGGTCCGCGTAGTCCATGACCTCCTCGGCGTACGGGTAGTGCGAGGTGCGGAACGAGTTGGCGCCGATCCAGTCGATGAGCTGGAAGTCGTGGTGGAGGTACGCGTCGTCGTGGCCCTTGCCCTTGACGGCGATGTCCTCGTGCTTGCCGAAGCCGGTGAAGTAGAACGGCTCGCCGTTGATGAGGAGCTGGTTGCCCTTGACCTCGACGGTGCGCACACCCACGTGGAGCGGGTACTCGTCGACCACGGTGCCGCCGTCGACGAGCTCGACGGCGAGGTCGTAGAGGTACGCGGCGCCCGGCTGCCACAGCTGGACGTCCTCGATGCGGAGGGCGCCCTCGGCGCCGGTGCCGGACGCGACCACGGCCCCGGACTCGTCCCTCAGGGTGAGGCGCACCTCGGCGTCGCCGGTCGCCTCGACCGCGTAGCGGACCAGGCCCGCCGCGCCCTCGACCTCCGTCACCACGGTGACGTCGGTGACGCGGGTCGCGGGCGCGCTGTACAGCCACACGGAGCGGTGCAGGCCCGCGTAGTTGTAGAAGTCGTGCATGTAGCCCTGCTGCTTGCGGCCGTCCGGCAGCTCCTTCACCAGGCCCGGCGGGATGGTGTCGGGGGTGAGGACGTTGTTGACGCCGATGGTGAGGCGGAACTCCTGGCCGGCCGTCACGTGGTCGGTGATGTCGGCCTCGAACGGCAGGTAGCCGCCCTCGTGGCGGACCACCTCGGTCTCGTCGACGTAGACGACGCCCTCGTGGGTCGCCGCGTCGAGGCGGATGTGGATGCGCTCGCCGTCCCAGCCGCGGGGGACGCGCACGGTGCGCTGGTACCAGACCCAGCCGACGTGGTCGCGGATCGCGGAGTCCGTGAACAGGTCGTTGTACGACGCGGGCACGGGGCAGTCGAGGTCGGTGTCGAGCGGCCCCGCCCACGGCGTGGCGAGGTCCTCCCCGGCGACGGCGAAGCTCCACATGCCGTCGAGGTTGAGGAGCTCGCGGGTGGCGGTGTGACGCGGCTTGAGCATCGGAGGCCTTTCTCAGGTGGGGTGTCGCTACGGTGCGACGGTGGTCGGGACGTCGGCGAGGGCGGCCGCACGGATGCGGACCTCCGCCACGAACTGGGGGTGGGCGGCGAGATCGGCGTCGACCGCGGCCACGAGGGCGCGGATCGGGTCGGTGGAGAGCAGCGCGTCGCCGAGCGCGTGCTCGCGTGCGTCCGGCACGGGGGCGCAGCGCCGCACGGCGGCGATCCACGCGCCGAGCGCGGCGGCGGCGGGCAGCGCCTCTCCCCCGGCGGCGAGCTCGAGCCGCGCGACGGGCACGATCCGGGCGGCGAGCTTGACCGACGAGTCCTGCGCGATCTGCTCCAGCAGGTGGACGATGCGCGGGTTGGCGAAGCGCTCCACGAGCGCCACGCGGTACGCGGCGGCGTCGACGTCTGCGGGCAGGTGGCGCGCGGCGGCGTCCCACACGTCCTCGACGAGCTCGCGGCACACCGGGTCGGCGATCGCGTCGGCGACCGTCGCGTGCCCGCGCAGGCGGCCGAGCGAGGCGAGCACCGTGTGGGCGCCGTTGAGCATCCACAGCTTGCGGTTCTCGAACGGCTCGATGTCGTCGACGAGGCGGGCGCCGGCGGTCTCCCACGCGGGGCGGCCGGCCGGGAAGCCGCCGCTGAGGATCCAGTCGGAGAACGGCTCCGTGACGATCGGCGAGCCGTCGATCCAGCCCGCCGCGGCCGCGAGCGACTCGTCGCCCTCCGCGCGGCGCGGGGTGATGCGGTCCACGGACGTCGACACGAACGACACGTCGGACGCGATCCAGGCCGCCAGCGCATCGTCCAGCGCGGACGCGAGGGCGAGGACGCCCTCCCGGACCCACGGGCCGTTGCCGGGCACGTTGTCGCACGGCACGACCGCGATCGGGCCGGCGCAGGCGCGGCGGCGGGCGTCGAGCGCGACCACGAGCCGGCCGAGCGGCGTGGCGGGCTCCCCCATCCGGGCGCGCAGGACCGCGAGGTCCGCGACCATGGCGGTGTCGCCGGGGTCCGGGGTGCCGTCGGGCAGCAGCCGGTAGCCGGCCTCGGTCACGGTGAGAGTGACGACCGCGACCTCGGGCCGCGCGACGAGGCCGCGCAGGGCGTCGACGTCCGCGCCGTGGTGCGCCTCGACGATGCTGCCGACCACCTCGACCTCGTCGCCGTCGGCGCCGCGCGCGGCGACCGTGTAGAGGCACTCCTGCGCGGCGAGCGCGTCGGCCTCGCGGGGCGAGCGGCCGGTGAAGGCGGCGATCCCCCACGCGGCGGCATCGTCCGCGTGCGCGGTGTACCAGGCCTGGTGGGCGCGGTGGAAGGCCCCGAGGCCGAGGTGGACGATGCGCGGGGGCGGCGTGCCCAGGCCCGCGGCGGCGCGGGACAGCGGTCGGGCGCTCACAGCTTGAACGCCTCTCGCGGGATCGCGTCGACCGTGTCCGCCATGATGCGGTGCGCGAGACCCTCGCGGATCCGGCCCTCGGCGACGAGGCGCGCGAGGTAGGCGGCGTCGGCGCGGCGGGCGGCGGCGTGGCGGCTCGGGATCGACAGGTACGCGCGGGTGTCGTCGATGAATCCCGAGGTCCGGTAGAAGCCCGCGGTCTCGGTGACGGCGCCCCGGAAGCGCGCGATCGCGTCGGGCGCGTCGAGGAACCACCACGGGGCGCCCACCCGGACGGCCGGGTAGAAGCCGGCCAGCGGCGCGAGCTCGCGGGAGAAGGTGGTCTCGTCGACGGTGAAGAGGATGAGGTGGAAGCCGGGCGCGGTGCCGAAGCTCTCGAGCAGCGGCCGCAGGTTCTCCACCCACTCCGTGCGCACGGGGATGTCGTGGCCGGTGTCCGGGCCGAACGCACGGTACGTCGCGGTGTGGTGGTTGCGACGCACGCCCGCGTGGACGGTCATGACGAGGCCGTCCTCGACGCTCATGCGCGCCATCTGCCAGAGCATGTGGCCGCGGAACAGGCGGGCGCCGGCGGCGTCGATCTCGCCGCTCAGGGCTGCCCGGAGGAGGCGCTCGGCCTCGGCGGGCTCGAGCTCGCAGGTGAAGGGCTCGTAGACGCCGTGGTCGGCGGAGAAGGCGCCGTGCGCGCGGAAGTGCGCGCGCCGGTCCTCGAGCGCGGCGAGGTAGCCGGCGAAGGTGGCGGGCCGCCCCGTCGCGGCGAGGAGCGCCTCGACGTGCACCGCGAAGCCCTCGGCCTCGGGGTCGAGGTAGCGGTCCGGGCGGAAGGTGGGCACGACGCGTCCGCCGAAGCCGGCGTCGGCGGCGAGGAGCGCATGCTCGGCGAGGTCGGACAGCGGGTCGTCCGTGGTCGCGAGGGTGTCGATCCGGAAGCGGTCGAACAGTGCGCGGGGCCGCAGCTCGGGTCGCGTCAGGTGCGCCGCGATCGCGTCGTACGTGGCGTCCGCGGTGTCCTCCGCGAGGTCCTCGTCGATGCCGAACACGGTCGCGAGGGTGTCGGAGAGCCAGAACGCCGAGGCGGTCCCGGCGAACGCGTGCCAGTGGCGGCACAGCTCGCGCCAGGCCTCGCGCGGGTCCGCCGACGCGCCGAGGCGGTCGAGCGGCACGCCCCGGGCGTGGAGGAGGCGGGTGACGTAGTGGTCGTGGACCACGAGCAGGTCCGCCGGATCGGAGAAGGGCAGGTCGCGGGACAGCCACTCGACGGGCACGTGGCCGTGGGGCGAGAGGATCGGGGCGTCGGCGACCGTGGCCAGCAGGTCCGCGGCAAGGGTGCGCACGGCGGGATCGGCCGGCAGGAGCCGGGTGTCGCGAAGCGGTGACGTCGTCGTCATGGGAGCCATGGAACACGATTCCGCGGCGCTTGTCAACCGGTTGCCAAATCTGTTGCCGCAAGGACGGGCGGGACCGCGCACAGGCGGGGAATCGGGCCTGGCCAGCGGTTGCCGAAGGCCCTGGTCAGCGGGTCGGCGCGGGCCCGGTCGAGTCGCGGACGACGAGCTCGGTGGCGAGCTCGGCGCAGTCGGCGGGCGCGTCGCCCTCGCCCATGAGCGCGAGGAGGTGCGTGACCGCGTGCTCCCCCGCCAGCTCGAGATCCGCGCGCACCGTGGTGAGCGCCGGCGTGATGAGGGCGGCGCCGAAGATGTCGTCGAAGCCCACGATGCTGAGGTCCGCGGGCACGCGGCGCCCGGCAGCCCGCGCGGCCTGGATGAGGCCCATCGCCATGAGGTCGTTGTAGGCCACGACGGCCGTCGCCCCGGACGCCTCGCAGCGCTCGTAGGCGTCGCCGCCGCCCTCGACCGTGGGCGCGTTCGAACCGATCTCGACGATGTGAAGGCCCCGCGCACGGGCGGCGGCGTAGAGCGCGCCCCAGCGCCGGGTGCTCGTCCACGAGTCCGCGGGGCCGGCGAGGAAGGCGAGCGTGCGGTGACCGAGGTCGGCCAGATGCGTGACGAGCGCGGCGATGCCCGGCTCGACGTCCGGCGACACGTTCGCGGAGGCCGAGCCGCCGCGGTTGACGGTGACGACGGGCTTGCGCGCGGCGATCGCGCCGATCTCGTCGTCGGCGAGGCGCGATGTCGCGAGCACGATGCCGTCCACCGCGGGCGCGACCCGCTCGACCGTCGCGGCCTCGACCGCCCCGGACTCCTGCGACTCGGCGATGACGAGCGTGTAGCCGGCCGCGGCGGCGGCGCGCTCGGCGCCGCGGATGAGGCCGAAGACCACGGGGTTGGTGACGTCGGCGAGCACGAGCGCCAGGGTGCGCGTGCGGCCGGTGGGCAGCGCCCGGGCCATGGGGTTCGCGTGGAAGTCGAGCTCGTCGGCGGCCTGGCGGATGCGTGCCTCGGTCGCCGCGCTCACGCGGCCCGGATGGTTGAGGGCGCGCGACACCGTCGACGGGTTCACGCCCGCGCGTTCCGCGATGTCGTAGATCGTGGCGGCTCCCGCGCGGCCGGAGCGACGCTGCCCTGGCTCGGTCATGCGGGCCACGATAACACCGGTTGCCAAGCCCGAGGCGCAGGGTCTGCGCGGGCGGCGCCGCGGGGCGATCAGGGCGCAGCGCCCGTGTTTCCACCGTGTGAATTCTCGACATTTCCCACATATCCCTGCATATCCGGCGCTAGCCTGCCTGGAGGACCGGCGGTCGCGCGTGACGGAGCGCGTCGCCTTCGGAAGTGGGAGGGGCCGGAGATGACGGCACCGGCGTGGCGGGACTCGCGGCGCGACCGCGCGCTGCGCGCGACCCTCCTCACGCTTGTGGCCCTCGGGCTCGCCCTCGGCCTGCTCCTGCTCGCGGCCGCCACGAGCGCCGCGTCCCTGTGGGTGCCGCCGCCCGACGACCCGACCGCCGTGCTCCCCACCCCCGCCCCCGGCTGACCCCGGGCCCTCCACGGCCCCGTCTCCCGGCCGCTCCCGACGCCCTCCCCGCCCGCGCCGAGCCGGTCCGTCGGGCGTCCCGGCGGAGCTCCCCGCGAGGACTTCGGGGGCACCCGAGGCACCCCTCGCGGGACCGGGACCTCGGTCCCGAGACGCACACCCCTCCGGGCATACCGTGGACGGGTGGGCGTCGACGACGACGTCCTGCGCGGGGCGTGCTCCGCACCCGCAGCCGGGCCGTCGGGAGGCGATCTCATGAGGCAGGTCAGGGTCCACGGCCGAGGCGGCCAGGGGGTCGTCACGGCCGCCGAGATGCTCGCCCGCGCGGGCTTCCTCGCGGGGCACGAGGCGCAGGCCATCCCGTCCTTCGGATCGGAACGCACGGGCGCGCCCGTCGTGTCGTACTGCCGCTTCGCGGACGTGCCGCTGCGCACGCGCGAGCCGGTGCTCGCGCCCGACGTGGTGCTCGTCCAGGACCCGACGCTGCTCGCGTCGGACCGCCCCTTCGCCGGCCTCGCGCCCGGGGGGCTCGTCATCGTCAACACGGCGGCCGACGCGACGGCCGTGCGCGCCGACGCGGGCGCCGAGGACGCGGACGCCACCGTCCTCACCGTGCCGGCGATGCAGATCACCATGACGCACCTGGGCAAGCCCAAGCCCGCCGCGGCGATGCTCGCGGCCTACGCGGCGGCGTCCGACGACATCACGCTCGACGCGGTGCAGCAGGTGTTCCGCGAGCGCTTCCCCGGCGCGGTGGGCGAGGCGAACGCCGCCGCGGCCGCCGAGGCGTTCGCGTACGTGCGGGACGAGCTCGCCGCGGTCGGCGCGGCCGCCGGATCGGAGGGATGACATGCGCGAGGTGCTCGAGGGCTCCCAGGCGGTGGCGCGGACGGTCGCGCGATGCCGGCCGGGCGTGGTGTGCGCGTACCCCATCTCGCCGCAAACCCACATCGTCGAGGCGCTGTCCGTGATGGCGCGCACCGGCGAGCTCGCGGACTGCGAGTACGTCAACGTCGAGTCCGAGTTCTCCGCGATGTCGGTGTCGATCGGCGCCTCGGCGGGCGGCTCGCGCGCCTACACCGCGACCGCGTCGCAGGGGCTGCTCTACATGGCCGAGGCGGTGTACAACGCGGCCGGGATGGGCCTGCCGATCGTCATGACGGTCGCGAACCGCGCGGTGGGCGCGCCCATCAACATCTGGAACGACCACTCCGACGCGATGGCGATGCGCGACTCGGGCTGGCTCCAGCTGTTCGCGGCGGACAACCAGGAGGCCGCGGACCTCCACGTCATCGCGTTCGGCGCGGCCGAGGAGCTGGGCATCCCCGCGATGGTGTGCATGGACGGCTTCGTCCTCACCCACGCCTCCGACGTGGTCGAGCTGCCCACCGCCGCGCAGGTGGACGCCTTCCTGCCGCCCTACCGGCCCACGCAGGCGCTCGACATCCTCAACCCGACGACCATCGGCACGATGGCCGGCCCCGAGTCCTTCACCGAGACGAAGTACCTCCAGCACCTGCGCTTCCTCGACGCCGCGGCGGTCATCGAGTCGTGGTCCGACCGCTTCCGGGAGGCCTTCGGCCGCGAGGCCGGCGGGCTCGTCGTCCGGTACGACCCCGACACCCTCGACCGGGACCGGGAGGCGCCACCCGCATCGTCCGACGATCTGGTCGTCGTCGCGATGGGATCGGTGATCGGCACGCTGCAGGCGGCGCTCGAGCCGCTGCGCGCCGCGGGGATCCCGGTGCGGCTGGTCGGCGTCTCGTCGTTCCGGCCGTTCCCCGGGGACGCGCTCCGCGACGCGATCGGGGAGTCGCGGCACGTCATGGTGATCGACCGTGCCCTCGAGCTGGGCTCGGGCGGCGTGCTCACGGGCTGCGTGGGGCGCGCGCTCGCCGGCACCCGGTCGCGGCTGCACTCGGTGGTGGCGGGCCTCGGCGGCCGGCCGATCCTCGAGGCGTCCCTGCAGGAGGCCGTGCGGATGGCGCTCGACGGCGAGCTGGGCAGGCTCGAGTTCCTCGACCTCAAGGAGGGCGGCGTCCCCACGCCGGCCGCGGGCGCGACGGAGGTGGCGCGATGACCACGGTGCACATCCCGTTCCTGCAGACGGGCACGCTCGCGGTGGGCGGGCGGCTGCTGGACGATGCGGAGCGCTCGGTCCAGTCGCACGCGGACCGGCCGGCCTCGCTGACCAAGGGGCACCGCGCGTGCCAGGGCTGCGCGGAGGCGCTCGCCGCGCGGTGGGTGATGGACACCGCGGTCGAGGCGTCCGACGGCAAGCTCGTCGTCGCCAACGCGACCGGCTGCCTCGAGGTGTTCTCGACCCTCTACCCGGAGAGCGCGTGGAAGCCGCCGTGGATCCACTCGCTGTTCGCCAACGCGGCCGCGGTCGCGACCGGCATCGCGGCCTCGCTTCACGCGCAGGGGCGCGACGACGTGCGCGTCCTCGCGCAGGGTGGCGACGGCGGGACCGTGGACATCGGCCTCGCGGCCGTGTCGGGGATGTTCGAGCGCAACGACGACGTGCTCTACGTCTGCTACGACAACCAGGGCTACATGAACACCGGCGTGCAGCGGTCGTCGGCGACCCCCGCATCGGCCCGCACCGCGACCACGCCCGCGGTCGGACGCACGCCCGGCCAGGCCTTCGGGCAGGGCAAGTCGATGGTGAAGATCGCGATGGCGCACGAGATCCCGTACGTGGCCTCGGCGACGGTCGCGGACCTGCGCGACCTCGAGCACAAGGTGCGCACGGCGATGTCGATCCGGGGCGCGCGATACCTCCACGTGCTCGTGCCGTGCCCGGTCGGCTGGGGCTCGTCGTCGTCGCAGTCGATCGCGCTGTCGCGGGCCGCCGTGCAGTCGGGGATCTTCCCCGTGGTCGAGGCGCGCGCGGGCGAGCTCACCGACGTGCAGCGCATCCGCGAGCGCGCGGACGTCGAGGAGTACCTGCGACCGCAGGCGCGGTTCGCACACCTGTTCAAGCCCGGCGGGGAGGACGCGCTCGAGCGGTGGCGCGCCCTGGCCGAGGCCAACATCCGCCGCTACGACCTCCTGGGAGAGCGCTCATGACCAGCCACGACGCACCCCCGACGCTCGGCCTGTCGACCGGCCCGGCCACGTCGCTCGCGTACCACACGGGCACCTGGCGCACCGAGCGGCCCGTCTACGTCGAGCTCGCTCCCCCGTGCTCGCTCGCGTGCCCGTCCGGCGAGGACATCCGCGGCTGGCTCGGCTCCACGCAGGAGGGCGAGGCGGGATTCGAGGCCGCGTGGCGGCGCCTCGTGGCCGCCAACCCGTTCCCCGCGATCATGGGCCGCATCTGCTATCACCCCTGCCAGACGTCCTGCAACCGCACCGACGTCGACGAGGAGGTCGGCATCAACGCGGTCGAGCGCTTCCTGGGCGACACCGCGCTCGAGCGGGGCTGGGCGCTGCCGGCGCCCGCCGCATCGTCCGGCCGCACGGTCCTCGTGGTGGGGTCGGGGCCGGCGGGGCTGTCCGCCGCCTACCACCTGCGCCAGCTGGGGCACGCGGTGGTGGTCCGGGAGGCCGCCGCCGAGCCCGGCGGGATGATGCGCTACGGCATCCCCGCGTACCGGCTGCCGCGCGACGTGCTCGCCGCGGAGATCCGCCGCATCGAGGACACCGGCGTGACGATCGAGTGCTCGACGCCGGTCACCTCGCTGGACGAGGCGCAGGCCGAGTTCGACGCGGTCGTGCTCACCGTCGGCGCCGGCGTCGCGCACCACGTCGACATCCCCGCGGGAGCGGCGTCGAAGATCGTCGACGCGATCGACGTGCTCCGGGACGTCGCGTCGGGGCACGCACCCCTGCTCGGACGTCGCGTGGCCGTGTACGGCGGCGGCAACACCGCGATGGACGCGGCCCGCACCGCGCGGCGGCTGGGCGCGCAGGAGGCCGTGGTGGTCTACCGGCGCACCCGTGAGCAGATGCCGGCGCACCCGACGGAGCTCGAGGACGCGGTCGGCGAGGGCGTGCGCGTGCAGTGGCTGTCGACCATCTCCCAAGTCGAGGGGCCGACCATCACGATCGAGAAGATGGAGCTCGACGAGGACGGACGGCCGCACGGCACCGGGGAGTTCGAGGAGCTCGACGCGGACACCGTGATGCTCGCGGTCGGGCAGGACGCGGACCTCACGCTGCTCGAAGGTGTGGGCGATGTCACGGTGGCCGACGGCGTGGTCCAGGTGGACCCCACCACGCTCATGACCGGTCGCGACGGGGTGTTCGCGGCGGGCGACGTCTCCCCCGGCTCGCGCACGGCGACGTACGCGATCGGGCGCGGGGCGCGCGCGGCGAAGGCCGTGGACGCGTGGCTCGCGTCGCGGGTGCTGCCCGCGGAGCCGGTGCAGCGCGAGGCGACCGCCGAGAGGCTGCAGCCCTGGTACTACTCCGACGCGCCCAAGCAGCACCGGGCCGAGCTCGAGGCGGCGCGGCGCGTGACGGGCTTCGAGGAGGTGCTGTCCGGGCTGGACGCGGAGCACGCGGTGTTCGAGGCGCGGCGCTGCATGTCGTGCGGCTCGTGCTTCGAGTGCGACAACTGCTTCGGGATGTGCCCCGACGACGCGATCAAGAAGCTGGGCCCCGGGATGCGGTACGAGATCGACTACGACTACTGCAAGGGCTGCGGCATCTGCGCCGAGGAGTGCCCGTGCGGCGCGATCGACATGATCCCGGAGGTCAGGTAGGGAAAGGCGAAGGCCCGCCCCGGCAAGCCCAGAGGGCTGCCGAGACGGGCCTTGCGAGTCTGCTGAGAGTTACAGCGGACGGATGTTCGCGGCCTGCATGCCCTTGGGGCCACGCTCGGCGTCGAACTCGACGCGCTGGTTCTCCTCGAGGGTGCGGAAGCCCTGCGTGTTGATCGCGCTGAAGTGCGCGAAGACGTCGGCCGAGCCGTCGTCCGGGGCGATGAAGCCGAAGCCCTTGTCCGGGTTGAACCACTTGACGGTACCGGTAGCCATATTGCTGTCCTTCGTATTGCTGACCGCGGAGCGGTCGGTGTTGCTGCGCCGGCGGCGCCGACGTGCGTGGATGACCGGCGGCGAAAGCCGACGGACGCTTATGGGGTGGGCCACGATGCGGTGCTCACCCTGGTCGGGCGGCGGGGCCGGATGCGCGGTCCTGGCGGAGATATACACGCCTTGGCGCTGACGAAGCTCGGAATCCGGGTCCGCCGGACTCGACGAGCACGCGAGCGGGTGCTCGCTTGTACGAGTGTACGGCATCGGCCGCGCCTGGAGCCAGGTCCTTCAGCCGACGGCGCCGCCGCGCGCGTCCACCACCACCGCCGCATCGCCGGCGGCCGGCTCCGCGAAGGTCTCGGCGACCCAGTCCGCGACGAACGCCGCGGCGTAGGCGAGGTGGTCGATCGAGATGTGCTCGGTGCCGCCCTCGGGCTCGTCGAAGACCTTCAGCTCCCGCTTGGGGCTGTTGACGGCCTGCTCGAAGGACCGGTGCGCCATCGCCACCGGGATCTGACGGTCGTTCGCGCCGTGGGTGATGAGGAACGGCACGGTGATGTGCTCGACGACGCCGTCGAGGTGCATATCCTTGGTGCGCTCGAGGAAGTCGTCCATGCTCGACGCCCCCCACACCCACTGGACGTGCTGCCAGTAGTGCGGGACCGGGTTCTCACCCTCGCGGTCGAGGCGGCGGCGCTGCACGGCGGCCCAGTCGTGGTTCGCACCCCATGCCACCGCGAGGCGCAGGCGCTTCTCGAACGCGGCCGCGCGCGGCGCGTAGTAGCCGCCCAACGACCAGCCCACGATGCCCACACGGGCTGCATCCACATCGTCCCTGGTCTCGAGGAAGTCGACGCACGCGGCGGCCCACACCTCGGTGTCGTGCCGCGCCGTCAGTCCCCGCATGCGCAACGCCTCGCCCGATCCGGGCGTGTCGACCATGAGGGTCGAGATTCCGCGACGCGCGAGCATCTGCGGGAACTGCGAGTAGTACATCATCTCCTTGGTGGAGTCGAGCCCGTTCCACTGGACCATCACGGGCGGGAGCGCACCCTCCGGCACCGCGGCCGGGTCGGCGTGATAGAGGTAGCCCGGCAGGCTCGCGTCGCCGTACGGGATCTCGACGGTCTCGAACGGCGCGCCGGAGAGCTCGACGTGCCGCAGGAGCAGGTCGATCGACTTCTGGTAGGCCGCCTTGCGCCCCTCCCACCCGGGCGACTGGAGCCGCTCCGCCTGCGACGTGTACAGCGAGGCGCGGTAGTACTTGTCGCCGGCGCCGATGAGCCGGCCCCGGGCGACATCCTCCTCGGCCGAGGCGATGAGCCGGTCCGCCACCGCCGCCCATGAGGCGTAGAGCAGCTCGGTGCCCACGTCGTCGCCGTTGCGCGAGGCCTCGAGGACCGGCTTGCACGCGCGGTCCACCTCGTCGATGAGGCCGCCGTTGTTGAGCGCGGCGACCGCGGCCATGCTCCACACGTAGTTGGTCGGGAAGTACATGAACATGGGGGCTCCACACCTCGCTCGCGCCGTCGCGTCGAGCCCACCCTAGGAGGGGCCCACCCAAGAGCACAGTCGAAAATGGCGATGACGGATATGCGCGCCAGTGATGCCACGCACCTCGCATGCGTGTCCCAGTGATGGATGGCATACCCAGATCGGCATTCCCTGATAACCCCCGCGCTGGCGATAGTGGGGCGCGAGCCGGCGTGAGGATCGGCCGCTGGAGCTTGGGGGACGTCGTTCACGACGGCGGCCTTCGGGACGATGCGGCGGTCCCTTTTGCGGGCGGGCGCACGGTGGCCGATGCGCTGGCCTCGGGCCTCGCGAGGCTCGACGAGATCGCGGGCTGGGCCGACGAGGATCGGGCCGTGCCGAGCCCGCGGCGATCCCGCCCGCACGGGTGCGGAGCCGCGCACGCAGCCGCGCCTGACCGCCCGACCGTCGCACGGTCGAACGCGATCGCTACGCCCTCCGGCCTGGCGACGCGCGGCGAGCCATCGTCCGCGCAGCGATCCAGCATCGCCATCGCCGCGCGCTTCCGCGCCGCAACCCGCAGGATGGCAGGTATGACGCCCGCACACGGTGAGGCCCGCGTGGCCGGTCGCAGGGAGATCCTGCTCGTCATGGTCGGCCTGATGACCGCCATGCTCCTCTCGGCGCTCGACCAGACGATCTTCTCCACCGCCCTGCCGACGATCGTCGGCGAGCTCGACGGCGTGGACCACATGCTGTGGGTGACGACCGCGTACATCCTCGCGGCCACGATCATGATGCCGGTCTACGGCAAGCTGGGCGACCTCATCGGCCGCAAGTCGCTGTTCATCGGGGCGATCGCGGTGTTCATCGTCGGATCGGTCGTGGGCGCGCTGGCGACCGCGATGCCCGAGCTCATCCTCGGTCGCGCGATCCAGGGCCTCGGCGGCGGCGGGCTCATGATCCTGTCGCAGGCGGTGATCGCGGACATCGTCCCCGCGCGTGAGCGCGCCAAGTACATGGGGCTCATGGGCGCGGCGTTCGCGGTGTCCTCAGTGATCGGCCCGCTGCTGGGCGGGTGGTTCACCGACGGGCCGGGCTGGCAGTGGTGCCTGTGGATCAACGTGCCTCTCGGGGCGGTCGCGATCGTGTCCGTGATGTTCTTCCTGCACCCCAACCCGCAGGACCGCGGGCGCCCCACCCTGGACGTCGCCGGCATGGTGCTGCTGGCGATCGCCGCATCGTCCCTGGTGCTGTTCACGTCGTGGGGAGGCGGCCACTACGAGTGGACCGATCCCCTGATCATCGGCCTGATCGTCCTCACGGTGGTCGCGGGCGTCGTGTTCGTGCTGGTCGAGCGGCGCGCGAAGGAGCCGGTGATGCCGCTCCTGCTGTTCGGGCGGCGCAACTTCAACCTCACCACCGCCGCGGGCCTCATGATCGGCGTGGCGATGTTCGGCACGCTCGCGTACATGCCCACGTACCTCCAGATGGTCGGCCAGGTGGGCGCCACCGAGGCGGGGCTGCTGATGATCCCGATGATGGGCGCGATGCTGCCCACCTCGATCATCGTGGGCAACACCGTGTCGCGGACCGGGCGCTACAAGATCTACCCGATCGTCGGCGCCGCGATCGTGACCGTGGGGCTGGTCCTGCTGTCGACGATGACGCCCGACCACGGGCTGTGGCTGACCTGCGTGTACCTCGCGGTGTTCGGCATGGGGCTCGGCATGATGATGCAGACGCTCGTGCTGATCGTGCAGAACACGTTCCCCATCACGATGGTCGGCACTGCGACCGCGGCGAACAACTTCTTCCGCCAGATCGGCGCCTCGCTCGGGGCCGCCGTGGTGGGCTCGATCTTCACCAACAACCTCATCGACCTGCTCACCGAGCGCATCCCGCCGGACGTCGCGGCGGGCGGCATCGAGGGCGCCAACAGCATCACGCCCGAGATCGTCGGGACGCTCCCCCAGGCCGCGCAGGACATCATCATCGGCTCGTACAACGACGCCCTCACGCCCGTGTTCCTGTCGATCGTGCCGCTCACGCTCGTCGCGCTGGTGCTCCTGCTCTTCGTCAAGGAGGTACCGCTGCGCACCTCCGTCAGCGAGGACGCGGTCCCCGAGTCGTACGAGGTCGACGGCGGGTCCGCCGCCTACCTGGAGCGGCATGAGGACGATGCGGCGGCCGAGGGCGGGCAGACAGCGCGGGCGTAGCCGCACCCGGTCACCGCGAACGCCGCCGCCATGAGGTACCTGGAGCGCCGGGGCGAGCTCTAGGTGCGGTGGCGAGGACTCGCTTCGCAAGCCGCGACGGGCCGGCCCGGCTCTCCGAAGAGAACCGGCCCGGCCCGCCATGCGCGTCCAGCTCCGAGCGACCTACGGCTGGGGACCCTTCTCCACCGTCGTGCCGAGGCTCAAGGGGGAAAGCGACATCCAGTCGATGTTCGGCGCCCACCCGTCGGCCCGGTCGAAGGTGAGGTCACCGTCGACCGTGGTCAACGTGAGGTCGGAGGTCACCGCCCAGAACGCGTCCCAGCTGTAGTTGTTGCGGTAGGGAGAACGGGTGATGCCGCCTCCCGCCTCGCTGGTGTCCATGAACCGGGTCACCACGTCCGTGTTGTACGGGTGGCCGTAGTTCAGCTCGTTGTTGGCGTAGCCCACGTTGAGCACGTAGTCGCCGGCATCCAGCCCGGCGGGACGCTCCCACACGATGTCTCCGCCGTCCTTGCCGACGTTGCCGACGTACTCGCCCCCGCTCGCCCATCGGCTGCCGCTGACGCCGGCACCGTTGAGGGTGAGGTCCTCGGCCTCGGTGAAGACGGTGGCCGCGTCGGCGTCCCGGTTGCGCACCGTCGCGATCTCCGACACCTTGACCGGCGTCTTGCCGGTGTTGGTGAGCATGACCTCGCTGACGCCGCGGTTCAGGTACACCGTGGTCGACACCGACGACCAGCCGGGGATGCCCGCGCCCGCCTGAGCGCCGAGGTCGCGCCCGGAGAGCTCCACCGCGAGCTGGCCGCCCTTCGCCATCTGGCCCTTGCGCACCAGGTCGTAGTAGCCGTCCTCCGGGACGCTGATGAAGAACTGCGCGGAAGCGCCCTTCTCCAACTTCACGGGGCGCGGCGACACCGAGTGGTCGACCTCGACGTCACCGGCGAGCCTGGCCTGCCACGCCGGGAAGTGCAGCGTGTCCGGCTCCGGCACCGCGACATCGAGCCGGTCGAGCGTCATGTCGTAGTTGACATCGAGCGGACCGTTCGGATCGGTGGCCCGCAACGACACCGTGTGCGCACCGGCCGTCAGCTGCACCGGCACCTCTGCGCGCGCGCGGTAGGTCCAGCCGAGCGTGGCGTCGTAGTCCACCCGCTGCACGAACTCGTCGTCGATGTAGAGCGCGTGCTGCCCGGCGCTCTTGTTGTCGCCGTAGATGATGCGCAGCTCGTGGGCGCCGTTCTCAGGGACCTCGATGTCGAACGTGACGCTGGACGACGGCCGGTTGAACGCTCCGACCTCGGCCAGGTTCGATGCGACGTACTCCCAGTCGCCCACCTTGTCGAACACCTGAGCGTCGACGATCGTCGCGTCCTCGGCCTCGTACGAGGCCTCCCACGTGGCATCCGGGTCGGCCACGTCGGCGTCGGTCGCCGGGACGATGCTCACGCGGCTCGCCGACTGGAAGTCGCCGGCGACGGGCACCTCGATCGAGCCGTCGACGACATCGAGGCGCATGACCGTGTTCACCATCGGCGCGGAGGTCTCGCCCTCCTGGCCGGTGACGTCGCTGGTCTCGATCAAGACGTCGACCTGGTCGCCGAAGACGTCCGCGGGGATGTTGTCGACCGTCAGCTGCGCGCCGAGCTTGTTGCCGCCGAGCAGGACCGTCGCGACCTTCTTCGTCGTGTCGAGCGTCGCGATGCCCTGCATGGAGTCGGGCCTGACGGCCTCCGCCGTGAACTCGACCGTGTGGCCGGACAGGTCGGAGTACCACTTGTTGACCCACCATCCGCCGTTGGCCATCTTGGTCTGAACGGCATGGTCGGACAGGTTGCCGGCATAGGTCCAGAACGCCATGTCGCCGTCGACCTTGGTCTCCTCGAACATCGCCAGCCACTGGATCAGTCGACCCGGGTTGCCCATGTCGTGGCGGTTGCCGTACTCGTCGATGTTGATCGGGAGCGGGTCCATGCCGAGATCTGCCTCGATCTGGCGGTACTCCTCCAGGTGAGCGCGGAAGCCGCTGGAGCCGAGCGATCCCGTGCCGAGCTCGTGCCACGCCATGATGTCCGGCAGCGTGCCCGCGTCCTTGGCATGCGTGAGCAGGTCGGTCACGCGGTCGGCGTGCCATATGGCCTCGTTGGGACCGACGATCAGTGCGTCAGGGTCGATCTCGCGGATCTGGTGATACGCGGCGTCCCAGTCGGCGAGGAAGTTCTCCCGCTCGCCGCCGTTCCAGTCCTGGTACCAGATGCCGTCCGGCTCGTTGAACGGCACCCAGGCGAACTGCTCCATCGGCAGCCCGGCGTCGATGACCGCCTGCATCTGGGCCTCGATCCTCGGGAGATAGTCGGCCTGGATGTCGGCGGGCTCCTGGTAGGGCCACTTGCTGTACACGTCCTGCATGTAGACGACCATCTGCTCGCCGCCGTTGGCGAAGAACGCGTCGGACACGTCGAGCACGTCGCCGTTCGGGTGCTGCTCACCGTTCGGCGGCTTCTGCGCGAGGGTGCGGGGTCGCTGGCCGGCGATCAGGTCGTCGCTGGGGACGCCGTCGTCGCTCGTGCCGTACAGCACGCCCGTCGCGCCGCCGTAGATGGAGCCGGTGTTCGCCGCGAGATCGACGGTGACGACCGGAGGCGGGTCCGTCAGCGTGCGCTTCCACAGCTGCTGCGGGGAGCCCTCGCACCGCCATAGGGCGATCTCGGAGCCTGCGGCCGTGGCGGCGCCCCAGACGTCCACGCACAGGCCGGTCTCGAGGTTCTGGATGGTGAAGTCGTCGCGCAGCTCCCACTTCTGGAAGGCCGAGTCGTCGCAGGTGTTGACTGTGAGGCGCGTGCCCTCCCCCGCACCGTCCGGCAGGTCGGCGCACTCGTCGCCGCGGGTGACGAGCTCCTTGTCGGCGGTCCACTCCCACAGCTGGCTCGGCGCGCTTTCGTCGCAGTCCTGGATCGTGAGCGGGTCGCCGTCCGTCGCCGGCGCCTCGGCGCAGCGGCCGCTGCCGACGCCACGCAGGATCTCCGGGTCGGCGGCGCTGGCGGGGCTGGCGACGGCCAGTCCCAGCACGCCGAAGCCGACGGCCAGCACACTGGTCGCCGCGATCGCTCGGCGGGGCGAACGGCTGTCGGACACGGGGCCGTCGGGCGGCGCGAGAAGTCCGGCATCAAGGACCGGAGCAGGGGGACGAGGGTTCACGGAGACTCCCATCTTCGTTGTTGGGTTCCAGGGTGTGACGCGTCACACTTTGAGGGATGCTAGCCCAAGCGCGCGGCGTCGGCAATGCAGAATGTCGGATTTGGCCGCGGAGTTCTCGGCCCCTCGAGCACACCGCGGTCGGCACCGCTGTCGCACTGGAGACCGTCCGCCTCAGGCGGGACATGGCGCTTCGACCGCACGTCGAGGCTCCGGTAGCGGAGCTCGCCTTCGGCGAGCACGACGTGGACGGGGCGCTGCTAGCGACCCCGACGACGTCACCGGCTCCGCGCGCCATATCGACAGTGGGCACGCTGCCCGTACACTCCACGCGTAGGGGTTCACCGGCGGGCCCGCTCCCATCGCGACTCGCGACGATGCGCGGCCGTCCGGCGACCGAGGTCCGTGGGGGTGGCACAGATGGCGCGCGCGGAATCGACGCCGAGAGCGGCACCGTCGCGCGCCGCGTCTCGCGCGCGGCAGACGCCGAACATCCATGATGTCGCTGCCGAGGCCGGCGTCTCGTATCAGACCGTCTCCCGCGTCATCAACGGAGCCCCGAAGGTCCACGCGGACACACGGCGCCGTGTGCTCGAGGCGATCGCGAGCTTGGACTATCACCCCAGCCGCGCGGCGCGGACGCTGAACTACGGTCGCCGCGGCGCGGTAACGGTCGTGACCCATGACACGCGCTTGTTCGGCCACACCGGCGTCATCGCCGGAATCGAGGAGAGCGCCCGGCGCTCTGGCGACGTGGTGAGCGTGGCGGTGATCGAGTCCGACGGCGGGGACCACGTGCGTCGCGTCGCGGACCAGGTAGCCGATGCGAGCGCCGGGGCCGTGGTGGTGATCGGGTTCGACCGCGCGGCGCGGGCCGTCGTCCCAGCGCTCTCGAAAGACGTGCCCGCGGTCGCGATCGTCGACCCGGGTCACCTCGACCTCGAGGTCCCGTCGCTGTGGCTGGACGAGCGACCCGCAGCGGCCGCCGCGACCCGCCTCCTTCTCGGGCTCGGCCACCGCACGGTGCATCACGTCGGAATCCCGTCCCTGCAGCGCATGAACGGACGTGAGGCCGGCTGGCGCGACGCCCTCGAGGAGGCGGGAGCACCCGTGCCGGAGGTCCTCCGCACTGGTTGGCGAGTCTCGGACGGTTTCGAGGCCGGCACCCGTCTTGCGCGCCACAGCGACGTGACCGCCGTCTTCTGCGGCAACGACGAGCTGGCACTGGGCGTCCGCCGCGCGATGCACGAGGCCGGCCGCGACGTCCCCAACGACGTCAGCATCGTGGGATTCGACGACATGCCGGAGGCGCGCTTCGCCGTACCGTCGCTGACGACCGTGCGCATGGACTTCGAGGCGCTGGGACGCTCCGCGCACTCCATCGCCGCCGCGCTGGCCCGCGGCGAGGAAGCGGCATTGCCGGAGCTCCCCATGCCTGAGCTCGTCGTGCGCGAGTCCGTCGGCCCCGCGCGGGACGTCCGATAGCGCTGTCCGGCGGTCGGTGGCGAAGACTCGGAATTGACTGACCAGGGGGTATGCCCTGTCGCGGGAGCCCCCAGTCCATGGTCGATCTGCGTACGGTCCGTTCTAGGCGGCGACGACCCTTCGAGCAGCACGTCTACCAGGAACGATTCTCGATGTCCGCTCGCGATGCGCTGCGCCATGCGAGAACCGCCACCCGAGACCGCAGCACAGTCCACAGGCCCCGCCAGGCCCCTGCCAGCGCGCCTGCGGCCGGAGCGTGTACAACCCTTCGCCACGGATCCAACTGTTCACGCATGCTGTGGATCGCGGACACCATCGTCGACGGCGACCAGATGGCCGACTGCCCGCTCGGCGGGATCACGCCCCCACGTGACCCTCGCGATCCGAGCTGCGCATTCCAGAGTCGCGCTCGCCACGCGGGTCCTGCACGTGCCTACTCGTGTTCAGGCAGCCGCGGCGCCGACACACCAGGGTCGCGACCGATGAGCGCGGCGCGCGTGACGGCCGCGGAGCCGAATCGATCGCGGACCGCATCGAGGGCGGTGTCAAGCGCGCTGTCGATGCGCGCCCCGTCGTTCCAGTCGATCGGCAGCTCCGGCTGGACCGTGCCGGCGCTGGTCAGCTGCGCGAGCGAGACGCCGATGAGGGTGACGCCCCGGTCGGAGATGTCGGGGCCCGCCGCAGCGAGCAATCGCTGGGCGACGGCGAGCAACACCTCGGTGCTATCGGTAGGCGTGGCGAGCGTGTGCGATCGGGTCGCCTTGACGAAGTCGCCGTAGCGCAGCCTCAGGACCACGGTGGCGCACGACGATCCGCGATCGCGCAGGCGCTTCGCGAGGCCGTCGACGATCTGAGTGAGGATCAGCCCGAGCTCACCACCCGTGTAAGACCGACTGCCAAGCGCGCGCTGCGAGCCGATGGATCCGTGACGCTTGGTCGTGTCGACCGACCGCGGGTCCCGGAGCCGGGCCAGCGCATGCAGATGCGCACCGGCCGCCTTGCCGAGCCATTGCTCGGCGGTCACCGCCTCGAGCTCGGCCAGCTGCCCGACCGTGTAGACGCCGTTGCGGTGCAACTTCTCCGCGGTCACCGCGCCGACGCCCCAGAGCCGTTCGACCGGGAGGGGATGAAGGAACGCCTCTTCGCGGTCCGGCGCCACCACGAGGAGCCCGTCGGGCTTGCTGACGGCGCTCGCCACCTTCGCGAGGAACTTGGTTCTCGCGACGCCCACCGAGATCGGGAGCCCGACTTCGGCACGCACGCGTTCCCGCAGGCGCACGGCGATCTCCTCGGGCGTCCCGGCAAGGCGGCGAAGCCCTCCGACCTCGAGGAATGCCTCGTCGATCGAGACTCCCTCCACGTACGGCGTGGTGTCGTGGAAGATCGCGAACACCGCACGGCTCGCTGCGGAGTAGACCTCCATACGGGGAGGGACGACGATGGCGTCAGGACAGAGCGCACGCGCACGCTGCACCCCCATCGCGGTGCGAACGCCCCGGGCTTTCGCTTCATAGCTCGCGGCCACCACCACGCCGCCGCCCACGATCACAGGCTGTCCGCGAAGGGCGGACTCGTCCCGCTGCTCGACCGAGGCGTAGAACGCGTCGAGGTCGGCGTGGAGCACCGTCGCTTCGCCGCGCATCCCACACCTCCTGTCACCGCACGCTCTTCCAGGAATGGTCTCACCAGCGCCCGACACCGCATGGGTGTGCCCCCGTGGTGGCTGACGTCGATCAACACCGGGGCAGACCCGGCCGGTGTCGAGAAGCGGTGTGGCGGGCCCCACTGCTTCTCGTCTCGCCTAGAGGATCGAGGACGTGCCGCTATCTGACGATGACCTCGTTGACCCGAGCCACTGGCTCGGCCTCATGCAGTTGGAGGTATGCCTTCGCGATGGCCGCGGAGCTGAGCTGCGCCAGACCTCCGTCCACTCTCCCGTCGATCGTGACGATCGCCGCATGCACGGGCGAGTCAGCGAGCTCGACCGACAGCGCCTGCACATACGCACGTAGCGCCGCCTTGCCCACCGAGAGGGACGCAAAGCTCGGCGACGGCCTCGTCGCGAGCGCGCCGCCCGTGAACAGCAGACTCTGCCGCTCACCCTCGAGCAATGGCAACACGGTCTCTGCGGCCACCTTTGCGCCGAGCACGTCGACGGCCATCGCCGTGACCCAGCCGCCGTCATCCCCGTCGGTCGGCGAATCGCGGCGGAGCAAAGCGGCGTTGTACACCAGCGATGCAGGCGCACCAAGATCAGCGATCGCAGCGGTGATCGCGACGCGCAAACTGCCGGGCTCGCTCGCGTCCGCCTGGTAGGCAAGCGCAGGTATGCCATAGGAGACGAGGTCGCCCACGAGCGCCTCAAGTCGTTCCTTGCGCCGCGCGATCAGGGCGACAGGGTGCCCCGCCTTCGCGAACACACGAGCGATCGCCAGGCCCAGTCCGGGACCTGCTCCGACCACGATCACCGCACCTTTGACCACCGCTTCTCCCTTGTCGACGCGCGTCTCGCACTGAGTCTGCCGCCTCGTCCCATACGGTTCCGCCCAGGCTCCGTCGGTGGGCCAGGCGGGGCTCGAACCCGCGACCGATGGATTATGAGTCCACTGCTCTAACCGGCTGAGCTACTGGCCCGTGGCCCCCGAGGAGGCCGCCCGACAGTCTAGCGAGGCGCACGCGCGACGAGCGCGCGGCCCCCTCCCTGCGCCCGACCCCGACCACCCCGGGGAATGCCTCGCCAACAATTCGCCTTGTATCAAGGGTGACCGCGACCGCGGTCAGTGACGATTCGAAGTGGAGGAGTCATGAGCATGAGCGACCGTGCGAGCAACGCCGCCGAGGACCTCAAGGGCAAGGCCAAGGAGGGCGCCGGCAAGGCGACCGGCGACGAGCAGCTCGAGGCCGAGGGCAAGGTGGACCAGTTCAAGGCAGGTGCCAAGGACAAGGTCGAGGACGCGAAGGACGCCGTCGCCTCGAAGTTCAACGACGCCACCGACGACGACTGACGACCACCGCAGCGGGGGTTCGCGCCTCGAAGTGGTCAACGGACCCCTCCGGGATCCGGTACAGTATTCGAGCGCGATCCTCCGTAGCTCAATTGGCAGAGCAGCCGACTGTTAATCGGCAGGTTACTGGTTCGAGTCCAGTCGGGGGAGCCACCGGCCCGGTCCTCATCGAGGACCGGGCCTTCTGCTTTCCCGGACCCCCGCCCCGGGACCTCCGCCCCTGGCGCCGCCTCGACGAGCCGATACGTTCGAAGCATGCGCCGTTCCGGGCCGTGGACGCTGGCCGGCGCGGTGCTCGGCCTCGCGGTGCTGCTCTCCGGATGCGGCGGTGGCCCGTCGACCGAGGACCTCGCCGCGGTCGACTACGCCCCGCAGGACCCCGAGCAGTGGACGACGTCCACCCCGGCGGAGCAGGGCCTCGAACCCGACGCGGTCGCCGAGCTCTTCTGGCATGCCGGGCGGCTCGAGAGCATCTACGGCCTCGTCGTGGTGAAGAACGGATCCCTGGTCGCCGAGGACTACTTCAGCCTCGGCTCGGTCGACCGGACGGCGCTGCTGCAGTCCGCCACCAAGAGCATCACGGGCGCGCTGGTCGGCATCGCGATCGACGAGGGCTGCGTCGCCGGACTCGACGAGCCGATGATGACCTACTTCCCCGAGCTGGCCGGCCAGCTCGACGATCCCCGCAAGAACTACATCACCATCGAGCAGCTGCTCCAGTTCCGCGCCGGTTACCAGTGGGAGGAGTCGTCCGACGAGCTCCTCACGGCCCTCTACCAGGGATTCCGACCCTCGAGCCTGATCGACGTCCCCCTCGTGCGGGATCCCGGCACCGGCTGGGACTACAGCAACCTCTCGAGCCACCTGCTGTCGGTCGCGACGTCGCGCGCGTGCGACACCGACCTCCTCGACTTCGCTGTCGAGCACCTCTTCGGCCCCCTCGGCATCGAGCCGGGCGACTGGACGCAGGACTGGGATGGCTACCGCTACGGCATGGGCGAGCTGAACCTGCGTGCCCGGGACATGGCGAGGTTCGGCCAGCTCTACCTCGACGGCGGGGTCGCCGACGGCGAGCGGCTGATCCCCGAGGACTGGATCGACGCCTCCTGGACGCCCTACACGGAGGACGCTTGGTACTCGAAGGTCGGGGACAACTTCGACCGCACGGCGTACGGCTATCAGTGGTGGATCATCGACGCAGGCCCGCACACCTACGTCCTGGCCTGGGGTCACGGGGGCCAGCAGATCGCGGTCGTCCCCGAGCTCGATCTGGTGATCGCCGTGACCGCCGACCCCCTCAAGGGCGATCACGGCGGGGGCGGATGGGCGCTCGAGAAGGCGAATCTCAACCTGGTCGCGGACTTCATCGCCGGTCTGCCGGCCGCGTAGGCGAGCGTGAGCGGCACCACGAGCACGAGCAGCGGCGAGCGCTCCCACCAGGGCCGCAGCATGCCCGCCTCGCGCATGACCCGCCGGACGACGCGCCGGCCACGCCGCACCAGCAGCTGCACCTCGAAGTCGCGCAGGTCCCTCACCGAGGGCACGTCGACATTGTCGAGCGCGGCGACCCTGCGTCGCGCCCGCTCCTCGACGGCGCGGTCCGCGTCCATCCTTCGGACGGTAGCAGGCACGGCGCGGGACGGCTACGGGAGGCTGCGCGCCGGGACCTGCCGGCGGGACGATGCGGCGGCGGCCTCAGCCGCCGAGCACCACCGACCCGTCCGCGGCGGGTGGCGAGAACGGGTTCATCGCGAGCTCCCACACGTGGCCGTCGGGGTCCGCGACGTAGCCGCTGTAGCCGCCCCAGAACACCTTCTCGGGAGTCTTGAGCGGGGTCGCTCCGGCCTTGACCGCCTCGTCGAAGACCGCGTCCACCTCGTTCTCGGTCGGATAGTTCTGCGCGAGCGTCATCCCGCCCACCCCGAGGTCGGCGTCGGGACGCCCCTGGTCGGCCGCGAGCGCGCCGAGCCCGAAGAGCGCGACCACCACGCCGTTCGCCTGGTAGAACACGATCCCCTCGTCCACCTGCGCGGGCGTCCAGCCCCACGCCTCGTAGAACGCGCGCGCACGCTCCAGATCCGCGACACCCAGCGTCACGTACGACACCCGTGGACCACCCATGACGACCTCCCCCGTCCCGACAGGTTCACGCTACGCGCGGCCGCCGACAGCGTCGCGGCGGGCCGCGCATCGTCCCGCCCCACCCGCCGGCCGCTACAGCGTCGCGGCGTCCTGCTCCACCTTCGTGTCGGAGACGCCCGAGCCCGCGATGATGCGGTGACGCACCGCCCCGGAGACGGCGTCGACCAGCACCGTCACCACGATGATGACGAACAGCAGGATCCCGATGAAGTCCCACTCGCGGTACCGGAACGCCTGCGACAGGACCGAGCCGATGCCGCCCGCGCCGATGATGCCCAGGATCGCGGAGGCGCGGATGTTGATCTCGAAGCGGTACAGCCAGAACGCGAGCACCTCCGGCAGCACCTGCGACCAGTAGGTCCAGCGCAGGATCGCGCTGCCCGGCGCGCCGGCCGCGCGCGCGGCCTCGACGGGCCCGGGGTCGATCCCCTCGAGCGCCTCCGCCGTCAGCTTGCCGAGCGTGCCGACGGCGCCGATGCCGAGCGCGAGCGCGCCCGCGTTGGGCCCGAAGCCGAAGATGGGCAGCAGCAGGATGATCGCGAAGACCAGCTCGGGCAGGGTGCGGATCGCGTTGAGGATCACGCGGGTGACCTGGACCACCACCGGGTGCGAGACGTTGCGCGCCGCGAGGAAGCCCATGGGGATGGACAGCACCGCGCCGATCATGGTGCCGATCCACGCCATCGAGATCGACTCGAGCATGCCGCCGAGCGCGGCGCTCCAGTACTCGCTGTAGGGCTCCGAGAACGGGTTCTGCACGAGGCCCTTGAGCATGAGGGAGAAGTACTTCCCCCCCTCGGTGAAGATGTCCGGCAGCTTGCCCCAGTCGGCGTTCGACAGGAATCCGCCGGCGAGCACGACCACCACGAGGGCGATCGCGCCGATGGTGGCGCGGGCCTTGCCGGGCTCCTCGGGGCGGACGGTGCGCGTCTCGGACGCGGTGGACGCGGCGTTCACACGAGCCTCCTGCGCAGGTGCTGGGAGAGCTGGTCGATGAGCAGCACCACCACGAACATGCTGATGACGATCGCCGACACGTTCTCGAAGTTGAAGCGGGCGAACTGCACCTGGATGAGCTGCCCGATGCCGCCGCCGCCCGCGTACCCGATGACCACCGACGAGCGGATGTTGAGCTCGAAGATGTACAGCGCGTACGACAGGAAGTTGGGCAGGATCTGCGGCTGCACGGCCCACCGGGCACGGGCGAACGTGCCCGCGCCGGACGCGTCCGCGGCCTCGAGCGGGCCCTGGTCGACCGCGTCGATGGTCTCGGCGGTGAGCTTCGCCGCGATGCCGATGTTGAAGATGAACAGCGCGAGGATGCCGGCGAGCGACCCCACGCCCACGAGCGCCACGAAGATCAGCACGTACGCGACGTCGGGCAGCGAGCGCAGCACCGCGAGGAACCACTTGGTGGCCCGGTACAGCGGCGTGGACCGGTTGGTCACCCGAGAGGCCATGTAGGCGAAGACGAGGCCGACGGCGACGCCGAAGAAGCTCGCGACGACCGCGATCGAGATGGTCTCGAGCCACGCGGTCCACGCGTTGCCCAGGTACGACCAGTTGGGGTGCAGGAACTGCTCGACCACCACCCAGCCGTTGGAGAAGTTCTCGAGGAGCGGGCCGAGCGTGAAGCCGATCTCCCAGCCCGCCCACGCGGTGGTCGCCGCCACGGCGACCAGCCCCAGGATCAGGACCCGGCTCGGCCGGGGCTTGCGGGGCCGCGCTGGCGCCGCCGGGGACGCGGCGACCGTCATGCCTGTCCCGGGAGCACGTCGTCCGCGGTGAGGGAACGGCCGTAGATCTCCTCGAACACCGCATCGTCCGCCTCGGCGCCGGTGCCGTCGAAGACCATCCGGCCCTCGCGCATCCCGATGACGCGGTCGCCGAACTGGCGGGCGAGGTCGAGGAAGTGCAGGTTCACGATGGTGGTGATGCCCAGCTCGCGGTTGATCCGCTGGAGGTCCTTCATCACCATCTGCGCGGTCGGCGGGTCGAGGGACGCGACCGGCTCGTCGGCGAGCATGACCTTGGGGTCCTGCGCGAGCGCGCGGGCGATCGCGACGCGCTGCTGCTGGCCGCCCGAGAGCTGCGAGGCACGGGTCCACGCCTTCTCGACGATGCCGACCCGCTCGAGCGACCGGAACGCCCGCTCCTTCTCGTCCGCGGTCCACGCGCCGATGAGGGACCGGTACGCCGGGATGGCGTGCATCTGTCCCATCATCACGTTGTTCATCACGGACGTGCGCTTCACCAGGTTGAACGACTGGAAGATCATGCCGATGCCGGACCGCACGTCGCGCATCGTGCGCTGCGAGGCCCCGGCCATCTCGACGCCGTCGACCGTGAGGCTGCCCTCGGTGACGGGCACGAGGCCGTTGATGGTGCGGATCAGCGTCGACTTGCCGGCCCCGGACAGACCCACGACGACGACGAACTCGCCGTCCGGGATGGTGAGGGAGACGTCGTCGAGGCCGACCACGCCGTTGGGGTAGCGGACCGTGACGCCCGTGAGCTCGATCATGAGAGATGCCTATCAAAGGGAAGGCGCCGGCGGCCAGCCACGTGGCCGGCCGCCGGCGCGATGTTCCGTACGAGACCTACGCGCTCACTCGCCGCCGAAGGTGTCGTAGGTCGGGCCCACGAAGTCCTCGAAGGCGGCGAGGTCGGCGGGCTCGAGACCCTCGATGTCGTAGACCGCGTCGAGGGCGGCGAGACCCTCCTCGGTGCCGGCGAGGTCGAGCAGCGCCTGCGTCAGGGTCTCCTGGATCGAGGCGTCGAGGTCGCCCGAGAGCACCACGCCGTCGTTCGGGATGTTCTTCGTGTACGCGAAGACGACGACCTTCTCGCCGACATCGGAGAACTCCTCCGCCAGGTTCGAGCGCGCGTCGTTGTACGACAGGCCGATGGTGGCCTCGCCGTCGTAGACCGCCTGCACGGTCTGCGAGTGGCCGCCGGCGAAGAAGCCGTCGGGGAACGCCGACGCGGCGTCGTCGATGCCGAGGATCTCCGCGAGCTGGATGGCCGGGAAGTAGTAGCCGGACGCCGAGGTCGCGTCGGTCCAGGCGATCGAGGCGTCCTCGGGCACGAGCGCGAGCGCGTCCTCGCCCTGGGGGCCCTCGTAGCCGGTGGCGCCGTTGCAGTACGAGTAGTTGATGCCCTCGTCGTCCGCCTCGGTGGTGACGTCGTCGAGGCAGTAGGTGTCGGGGTCGTTGGTGAACCACTGGCCCACGTAGTCGCTCGCGCCGTAGCGGACGGCCTGCAGGACGATATCCGCGCCGGCCTCCTCCTGTGCCTGCCACATGGCGATGGGGCCGAGGAAGCCGATGTCCGCCTGGCCAGTCTGGAGCGCCACGACGACCGCGTTGTAGCTGTCCGGAACGAACACCTCGACGTCGATCCCGAGCTCGTCCGACAGCACCGTGGCGAGCGCCTCGCCGTCCGTGGTGATCTGCTCGACGTCGTCCGACGGGACGAGGGCGAGGGTCAGCGACTCGGGCAGCTCGGCGGCGGCCGCCGCGGTGCCGGTCGCGTCGGGCGACGACTCCGAGCCCGCGTCGTCGGAGCTGGAGCAGCCCGCGAGCGCGAACGCGAGGCCGGCCGCGACGGCGGCGGGGGCGAACAGACGGTTCCTCACAGTGACACCTTCCATGGTGATGGGGGCGCCGCGGATCATCGCGGCCCGGCCGCGTGGACGCGGCCTCCCCGACACGCTATCCGTGCCCTCACATCAAACATGCACGTGTCGACAAGAGTTTTCGGCCTGGTAACTCTCAGTTCACACGGCCTTTGCCGAGCCGTGACCGGCGAACGGTCACTCCACCTCGCGCAGCTGGCGCCGGCGGGTCTCGAGCCGGATGATCTCCGCGAACGCCTCCTGGGCGGCGTCCGTGCCCGCGCCCGCGCGCTGCATGCGGCCGCGCAGGTCCGCCGTGCGGCGCGTGATCGCGAGGTCGAGCAGCCGCGCGAGGACCGAGCGCGCGTAGTGGCCCAGCTCGGACGGCTTGTCGTGCGGCAGCGGGGTGACCGCGAGCTGCGACACCAGCGGCGCGAGGTCCGGCCCGGCCTGCTCCTCGACCGCACCGACCCAGTCCGCGACCGCCGCACCCGGGCCGCCGGCGGCGACCACCGCGTCGAAGATCTGCCCGTACTGGGGCGCGGTGAACGAGTCGCGCGCGAGCTCCGCGACGATCCCGAGCGTCATCGGGTCCTGCGCGATGTCCGCCTTGGCCTGCAGCAGCACGCCGAGCGACAGCGCCTCGGCGCGCACCACCGGGTCGCGCGGGTTGGGCCGCGCGGCGGACACCGTCATGATCTGCCCGGTCTCGGGGTCCATGGGCGGCGGGCCGTCGTCGGGACGATGCGCGGGCTGGCCGCCCTGGCCGGCAGGCTGGCCCTGCGGGGCGCTCCCCCGCTCCCCCGCGCGCGACACGGCGCGCAGGACGTCGGCGGGCTCCATGCCCAGCCACCCGGCGAGGCGACGCGCGTACTCGGGGCGCAGCGCCCGGTCGCGGATCTGCGCGACGATGGGGGTGGCCGTGCGCAGCGCGGCGACCCGCCCCTCGGGCGTCTCGAGGTCGTGCGCCGCGAGCGAGGCCTTGATGACGAACTCGAACAGCGGCACGCGGCGCTCCATGAGGCGGCGCACCGCGTCGTCGCCGTCCCGCTGCCGGATGTCGCACGGGTCCATGCCCTCGGGGTCGACCGCGACGAAGGTCTGCGCGAGGAACTGCTGGTCGAGCGCGAACGACTTGAGGGCCGCGTTCTGACCGGCCTCGTCGCCGTCGAAGGTGAAGACCACCTTGGCGCCGGTGGACCCGACCTTGATCTGCGCCTGCCCGGTGTCGCCCATGAGCCGGCGCACCACCTTGACGTGGTCCTCGCCGAAGGCCGTGCCGCACGTCGCCACCGCGTTGGTGATGCCCGCGAGGTGGCAGGCCATGACGTCGGTGTAGCCCTCGACCACCACGGTGGTGCGCTCGCTGCGGATCGCGCCCTTGGCGAGGTCGATGCCGTAGAGCACGTGGCTCTTCTTGTAGATCTGCGTCTCGGGGGTGTTGAGGTACTTGGGGCCCTGGTCGTCCTCGTGGAGGCGGCGCGCGCCGAAGCCGATGACGTCGCCCGTCACCTCGCGGATGGGCCACACGAGGCGCCCGCGGAAGCGGTCGTAGACGCCTCGCTGGCCCTCGGACACGAGCCCGGAGGCCTTGAGCTCGGGCTCGGTGAAGCCCTTGCGGCGCAGGTGGTCGGTGAGGTGGGACCAGCCCTGCGGCGCGTAGCCGCAGCCGAAGTGCGCGGCGGCCTCGCCGTCGAAGCCGCGCTCGCGCAGGAAGTCGCGCGCGATGCGGGCCTCGGGCGAGCCGAGCTGCTCGACGAAGTACTCGGCGGCCACCCGGTGGGCCTCGAGCAGCCGGCGGCGCATGCTCGCCCCGGACTCGGAGCCGCGGCGCCCGCCCGCCTCGTAGCGCAGCGTCACCCCCGCCCGCTCGGCGAGGTACTCGACCGCCTCGGCGAACGGCAGGCCGTCCATGCGCATGACGAACTCGATGACGTCGCCGCCCTCGCCGCAGCCGAAGCAGTGCCAGCGGCCGGCGGCCGGACGCACGTGGAACGAGGGGGAACGCTCGTCGTGGAAGGGGCACAGCCCCTTGAGCGAGCCGACGCCCGCGGACTTGAGGGAGACGTGCTGGCCGATGATCTCCTCGATGGGCGCGCGCTCACGGACCGCCGCGATGTCGTCCCTGTTGATCGTGCCCGCCACGGGCACAGGGTACTCGGGCGCGGCCCGCTTCCGGTGCATCGTCCCCGTTCGCGCCGGAGCACGGCACCGAGTGGCGCTAGGCTTGAGCCGCACCCCAGGAAAGGACGCTGTTGTGAGAGTGGACGCATTCCTCGCCGATTCGGCTGAGGTCGTGCAGAACAAGATCTACGCGCTCGGCGCGGGGTGGAACATCATCTTCGTGCGCGGCTTCCCGGCCGTGCACCGCCGCCTCTCCGTGGGCGCCATCGTGCACGTCCCCTTCACCGAGACGAACCGCACGCACAACTTCGAGCTCAAGCTCCTCACCGAGGACGGCGTGGAGTACCCGATCGGCATCCGTCCGGACGCCGAGGGCAAGCCCACCCCGATCCGCGCCATGGGCGGCGAGTTCACCGTCGGCCGCCCGCCGCACCTCGTGGACGGCGACGAGCAGGTCGCGAGCTTCGCGTTCACCATCGACGGGCTGCGCTTCGACAAGCCGCGCCTGTTCTCGTGGGTGATCAGCGTCGACGGCGAGGAGATGACCCGTCTCCCCATGCGCGTCCAGCAGGCGGCGCAGCAGGCCTAGTGGAGCTGTACACGGGGGTGATCCACCCCCTCGTGCTCGGCGTGTCCGCGCTCCTCGCGCTCACCGGGCTGATCACGCTCGCGTGGGCGCCCGCGCATCGTGCCCTCAGGCTGCTCGTGCCCGTGACGTACGCGGCCGTCGCCGTCCACACCGTGGCGGTGGTGGTCCTGTTGCTCACGGGCGCGGACGCGGACATCATCCTCACGCTGGGCTACACCGTCGCCTCGGTGGCCCTGCTCGCGCTGCTCGGCATCGGGCGGCTCGGCACCCCCGAGGCCGCCTCCGCGGACCCCGACCCGCACCGCCCCGTGCTCACGCGGTCGCAGATCACGCGCGTGGACGCCGCCTCCGCGGTGATCGTCGCCGTGGCGCTCGCCGTCGTGGCGTGGCGCGTGCTGGTGATCCTCGAGGCCGCGGCATGAGCGGCGTCGCCCGCCTGTCGCTCGTCGTCGCCTACGCCGTCCTCGCGCTCGCCGCGCTCGGCCGGTCGACGTACCAGATCGCGACCAAGCTGTCCGAGGCCCCCGTGCCCTACCTGGTGTCGGGCGTGTCCGCGCTGCTCTACCTCGTGATCGCGGTCGCGCTGTGGCGGCGCTGGACGGGCGTCGCGCTCGTCGGGACGGCCCTCGAGCTGCTCGGGGTCCTCGTGGTCGGCACGCTCGGCTACGTCGAGTCCTCGTGGTGGCCCGACGAGACCGTGTGGACCGGCTACGGCTCGGCCTACGGCTGGGTCCCGCTGCTGCTCCCGGCGATCGCCCTCGCGCTGCTCTTGCGCGAGCGGCGTGCGCGCCGGGACGATGCGGGGGTCACCCCCGCGCAGGAAGGAGCGGCATGACCGCGCACCAGGCCACCCCCGTCGAGGCCGGCGCCCCGCAGGCGCGCCGCACGCCCCTCCTGGTCGCGCTCGACCTCGTGCGCGGCGCGATGATCGGCACCGCCGAGACCGTCCCCGGCGTGAGCGGCGGCACCGTCGCGCTCATGACCGGCGTGTACGAGACGCTGCTCACCTCCGCCGGCCACCTCATCGCCGGCCTCCGCCACGCCGTCACGGACGGGCTGCGCGGCCGGGGTCTCGCCGAGGCGCGCGCGCAGCTCGCCCGCGTGTCCTGGGGCGTGGTGCTGCCCATCGGAGTCGGCATGGTGATCGCGCTGCTGTCGATGGCCCACGTGATGGAGGGCCTGCTCGAGGACCACCCGGAGACGATGCGCGGGCTGTTCCTCGGCCTCGTCCTCGCGTCCCTCGCGGTGCCCTTCCGTCACTCCCGCCGCGTCGCGCCGCGCTCCCCCGTCGTCCCGTGGACGTGGCGCGAGTGGCTGCTGGCGGCGGCCTCCGCCGTCGCGGTCGCGATCGTCGTGTCGCTGCCCGCGGGCGACCTCTCGCCCGAGTGGTACGTGCTCATCCCCGCCGGCGCCCTGGCGGTGTCCGCGCTGGTGCTGCCCGGCCTGTCCGGCTCGTTCCTGCTGCTCACCATGGGCCTGTACGAGCCCACCATCGCCGCGCTCAACGACCGCGACCTCGGCTACCTCGCGCTGTTCGCGACCGGCCTGGCGATCGGCCTCGTCACCATCGTCAAGCTGCTCCAGTGGCTGCTCGAGCACCACCGCCGCCTCACGCTCGTGGTGCTCACGGGCATCATGGCTGGCTCGCTCGTCGCGCTGTGGCCGTGGCAGGACGCCGACGGCGCGCGCATCGCCCCCACGGACCCGATCGTCGGTCCCCTGCTCGCGGCCCTCGCCGGCGCCGCGGTCGTCGTCGGGATCCTGGTCGCCGAGCACCGCCTGCTCGCCCGCCGCACGGCGGACGTCGCCGAGACGGCCGAGACCCCCGGCGCCTGACTCAGCCCCGACGCCGCGCCACGTACCGGTGGTGCCAGTCGTACGCCGACTTGTCGGTGAGCGACGCCACCTGATCGATCACCACCCGCTTGCGCGCCGCATCGTCCGCCGCCTCGCGGTGCATCACCGCGAAGTGCGGCTCGAGCGCCTCGTCGCCCAGCTCGACCAGCGCGCCCACGAGCGCCGCGATCCGCTCCCGCTGCTGCCGGTAGGCCGCCTTCTTCTCGCGCGGCGCCATGAGGAAGTGCACCGCGATGCCCTTGAGCATGAGGATCTCGTCGGAGATCTCCGCGGGGATGACCAGCCGCGCGTGGTGGCGCGTGAGCGGCCCGTCGCCGTACTCGGCGCGCGTGGCCTCCGCGACCGTGCCCACGATGCGGCCGATGAGCTGGCTGGTCATGTCCTTGAGCGTCGCGAGCGCCCGGTGCGAGCCGTCGTACTCGTCCATCCACCACGGCTCCGCGCGCAGCCGGTCGAGCGCGGCCATGAGCGCCTCGGGCTCGCCGCGGCCGTACCAGACGCGCGCGTGGTCGGCGATCTCGCGGGCACGCGCCGGGTCGCGCAGCACCCCGAGGGAGACGGTGTGGTGGACCACCGAGTCCTCGACGTCGTGGACGGAGTAGGCGATGTCGTCGGCGAGGTCCATCACCTGGGCCTCGAAGCTCTGGGCGCGCTCGGGGGCGCCCTCGCGCAGCCAGCGGAACACCGGCAGGTCGTCGTCGTAGACGCCGAACTTGCGGGTGGGGGTGCCGTCGGGACGGGTGGGCGTCGCGTCCTCGGTCCACGGGTACTTGACGCTGGCGTCCAGCACGGCGCGCGTGAGGTTGAGGCCCACGCTCTGACCCGTCACGGGGTCGTAGGTCTTGGTCTCGAGCCGCGCGAGGATGCGCAGGGTCTGCGCGTTCCCCTCGAAGCCGCCGATGTCACGAGACACCTCGTCCAGCGCTCGCTCGCCGTTGTGGCCGAACGGCGGGTGGCCGAGGTCGTGCGCGAGGCACGCCGCGTCGACGACGTCCGGATCGCAGCCGAGCACCTTGCCGAGGCTGCGGCCCACCTGCGCCACCTCGAGCGTGTGCGTGAGGCGCGTGCGGACGAAGTCGCCCGTGCCGGCGCCCAGGATCTGGGTCTTCGCGCCCAGGCGGCGCAGGGCGCTCGAGTGCACGATGCGGGCGCGGTCGCGCTCGAACGGGGTGCGCTGGGCCTGCTTGGGCGGCTCCTGGACGTAGCGCTGCACGTCCGCCGCGCCGTAGCCCTCGGGTGGGACGCTCACATTCCGACTCTACCGGGCACGATGCGCGGGTCCAGGCAGGGGCCGCGGCGTCAGCGCGGCTCGGTGGGGCACGCGAGGTGGATCTGGACGAATCCGTCGCCGAAGCGGACCACGTGCTCGGCCGTGAGCTCCGCGGGCCGCGGCAGGCCGCCGAAGAGCGAGACGCCCTTGCCGAGCACCGTCGGCACGACCGTCACGACCAGCTCCTCGAGCGCGCGGGCCGCGAGGGCGTCGCGCACGAGCGTCGCGCCGTCGACGTAGACGTCCTTGCGGCCCGCGATCCCCTTGGCCTTCTCGAGGACCGTGGCGATGTCCCCGCGCGCCGGGCGGACGGTGGCGTGCTCGGTCTCGAGCGGGCGATGCGTGAGCACCAGCATCGGCAGGTCGCGGTAGGGCCAGTCGGGGAAGCGCGTGACGATGTCGAAGGTGCGCCGCCCCATGACGATGCAGCCGACGCGGTCGAGGAAGTCCCCGAAGTGGAGGGCGTCGTCGTCCGAGTCGCGCCACGGCTCGTCGGCGACCGGAGGCGCGCCCTCGGCGCGCGGCTCGAGCCAGTCGAGGTCGTCCCGGGGCCCGGCGACGAAGCCGTCGAGCGACATCGCGAGATACGCGCGCACCCTGCTCATGCCGCCACGTTAGTGCAGGTATGCGGCGTTTGCAGGGTGCAGTTTGTCACACTGTGCGAGGTGTGGGGCGCGCGGGGGCCGCCCGCGCATCGTCCGCCCGCGGGCCGTACCTGACCCGCGCATCGTCCGCCCGGCGTCAGCCGCCGGAGACGCTCAGCTCCGCCTCGCGGAGGCGCTTCTCGAGGTCCGGCGTGATGTCCTGGGTGTCGAGCCAGCCCTCGGGGCACGCGGGCACGCGCGGCGAGCCCTGGCGGCCGCGGGGGCCCTCGGCCTCCTCGCCGGGGTAGCCGGCGTCGAGGTCGAGCGTGTCGAGGATGTCGCGGAGCTCCGCCAGCGTCGAGATGAGGCCGAGCGAGCGGCGGATCTCGCCGCCCACCGGGTAGCCCTTGAGGTACCAGGACATGTGCTTGCGCAGCTCGCGCATGCCCTTGTCCTCGTCGTCGTCGAAGTGCGCGACCATGAGCTCGCCGTGGCGGTAGATCGTGTCCGCGACCATGCGGAGGCCCGGGCGGACGCGCTCGTCGCGGCCCTCGAAGGCCGCCTGGAGGTCCGCGAAGAGCCACGGGCGGCCCATGCAGCCGCGCCCGACCACGACCCCGTCGCAGCCGGTCTGCTCGACCATGCGCAGCGCGTCCTCGGCCTGCCAGATGTCGCCGTTGCCCAGCACGGGCACGCTCGTCACGGCCTCCTTGAGCCGCGCGATGGCCTCCCAGTCCGCGTTGCCCGAGTAGTACTCGGCGGCGGTGCGGGCGTGGAGCGCGACGGCCGCCGCGCCCTCCTTCTCGGCGGTGCGGCCCGCGTCGAGGTAGGTGAGGTGGTCGTCGTCGACGCCCTTGCGCATCTTCACCGTGACGGGGATGTCGAACTTGGACGCCTCGCGGACGGCGGCGCGCACGATGTCCTTGAACAGGTCGCGCTTCCACGGCAGCACCGCTCCCCCGCCGCGGCGCGTCACCTTGGGCACGGGGCAGCCGAAGTTCATGTCGATGTGGTCGGCGCGGTCCTCCTCGGCGATCATCTTGACCGCCGCGGCGATGGTCGCGGGGTCGACGCCGTAGACCTGCACCGAGCGGGGCTTCTCGTCGGGGTCGTGCGCGATGATCCGCAGCGACTCGGGCGTGCGCTCGACGAGGGCCCGCGACGTCACCATCTCGGCCACGTACAGCCCGCCGCCGTGCTCGCGGCACAGCCGGCGGAACGCGGCGTTGGTGACGCCGGCCATGGGGGCGAGCACCACGGGAGTGTCGACCTCGAGGGGGCCGATGCGCAGCGGCGGCAGGAGGCGGGTGGTCGTGGTCATGGGGTCCATTGTCTCAGGCGGGCCGGGTGGGGCTGGCGGGCGGGGCTGGCGGCGCCTCGGCGCGCGGGCGCATCAACTTGGAGATCCGCGGGCGGAGACTCGGCGGTTGTCGCCCGGAATCCTCCACCTTCGCGCATCGGCGCGGCGAGAACGCGAGCGGGGTCCCGTCGTCGGCGGCACGCCCGTGGGCACCCGGCGATGGCGGCGCCTCGGCGCGCGGGCGCATCAACTTGGAGATCCGCGGGCGAAGACTCGGCGGTTGTCACCCGGAATCCTCCACCTTCGCGCATCGGCGAGGTCGAGATGAGGGCGGCCGGACGCGGATCGCGACCGCGAACCAGAGGGCGGGCGCTCTCGCGCCCGGGCCGCTGAGGGAAAGCCCGGGCGCGAGGCGCCGCGGCGCAGCGACCAGGCGCGCAGCCACGACGTGCAAGAGGGACGGGAGCACTCGGCCCTATCCCCCAGGGACGCTCCCTCGCGCCCCGAATGCCCGCCTCTTCAAGCGTGGGGCCCACGCCCCGGCGCGTCAAGCGCAACACGACAAATTGGGGGAAATCGGCACGAATCCGTCACCTCGCACGGCTTTTCCCCGCCTCAGGCCTCCGCACCGGACGCCGTGGGGCCCGGATCGGCACCCGTGGACGCGTCGCCGGCGACCGCGCCCTCGTGAGTCTGGCCGTGCGTCTCGCCGTGCGCCTCGGCTTCCGCCGCCTCTCCGCCGAGGCCGACGATGAGCGCGCCGATCGCGGTGGTGAGCGGCACCGCGAGCACGAGGCCGATCGAGCCCACGAGCGTGCGCACCACCTCGCCGGCGATCTCCGACGACGTGATCGCGGTCGACACCGGGTTGTCGTAGACCGCGATCAACATGATGAGCGGCAGCGACGCCCCCACGTACGCGAACGCGATCGTGTAGACGGTCGACGCGATGTGGTCGCGGCCGATGCGCATGCCGCGCGAGAACAGCTGCCACGGGCCGAGGTCCGGGCGCGCCTTGCCCAGCTCCCACACCGCCGACGCCTGGGTGATGGTGACGTCGTTGAGCACGCCGAGGCCCGCGATCATGAGGCCGCACAGCGCGAGGCCCTGGAGCGACAGGCGGCCGTCGAGGAAGGCGAGGTTGACCTCGGCCTCGGACGGCACGCCGGGGATCTGCGCCGCGGTCACGGCCCACGTGCCGATGATCGCGGTGAAGACGAGGCCGGCGATGGTGCCGAGGTAGGCGGTCGTGGTGCGGGCGTTCGGGCCGTGCGCGACGTAGAGGAGCACGAACAGCGCCCCGGCGGACGTCACGAGGCCCACGATGGGCGGGCTCGCGCCGTCGAACAGCGCGGGCACGGTGTAGAACGCGACGATCCCGAAGGCGAGCGTGAGGCCCACGAGCGCGCCGAGCCCGCGCCACCACGCGACCGCGATGACGAGGACGACGTAGACGATGAGCAGCGCGAGGATCGGCGGGTCGCGCGCGAAGTCGGAGAAGATGAGCGGCTGCTCGGGGTCGACCTCGATGACGCGCACCTCGTCGCCCGGCTCGAACGTGAGCGAGGCGACGCCGGCGGGCGCCATCGTCCGCTCCTCCTCCGCCCCGGGCGTGGTGACCTGCACGGTCGACTCACCGGTGGTCTCGTCGTACGCGAGGACCTCGGCGTCGAGGCGCCGCGCGTCCTCGTAGAGGAAGCTCTCGGACCCCAGCCGGTCCCACGACGACGGCCAGGTGACGGCCGCGCCGACGATCACCGCGGCGACGACGCCGACCACGAGCGCCCACAGCAGGCGCGTCGTGGCCGCGTTGGCCCGCGGCGGGCTCTCGGAGTGCGAGTGCCCGGCTCCCATGTCAGGCGCCGATGAGGCGCTGCGCGAGATAGCCGCTCACCTGCGACAGCGCCACGCGCTCCTGCTGCATGGTGTCGCGGTCGCGGATGGTGACGGCCTGGTCGTCGAGCGTGTCGAAGTCGATGGTGATGCAGTACGGCGTGCCCACCTCGTCCTGGCGGCGGTAGCGCTTGCCGATGGACTGCGTGACGTCGACGTCGATGTTCCACGCGCCGCGCAGCTCCTTGGCGAGGCTCTCCGCCGTGGGGACGAGGTCCGCGGACTTCGACAGCGGCAGCACCGCGGCCTTGACCGGCGCGAGGCGGTGGTCGAGGCGCAGCACCGTGCGGGTTTCGGTGCCGCCCTTCGCGGTGGGCACCTCCTCCTCGGTGTAGGCCTCGACGAGGAACGCCATGAGCGAGCGAGACAGGCCGGCTGCGGGCTCGATCACGTACGGCACGAAGCGCTCGTTGGTGGCCGGGTCGAGGTAGCTGAGGTCCTTCCCCGAGTGCTTGGCGTGCGTCGACAGGTCGAAGTCGGTGCGGTTCGCGATGCCCTCGAGCTCGCCCCACTCGGAGCCCTGGAAGCCGAAGCGGTACTCGATGTCCGTGGTGCCCTTGGAGTAGTGCGAGAGCTTCTCCTGGGGGTGCTCGTAGAGGCGCAGGTTGTCCTCGGAGATGCCCAGGTCCGTGTACCAGTCCTTGCGGGTCTGGATCCAGTGCTCGTGCCACTCCTCGTCGGTGCCGGGCACGACGAAGAACTCCATCTCCATCTGCTCGAACTCGCGGGTGCGGAAGATGAAGTTGCCGGGCGTGATCTCGTTGCGGAACGACTTGCCGACCTGCGCGATGCCGAACGGGGGCTTCTGGCGCGCGGTACGCATGACGTTCTCGAAGTTCACGAAGATGCCCTGCGCGGTCTCGGGGCGCAGGTAGTGCAGGCCGGACTCGTCGGAGGCGGCGCCCAGGTAGGTGCGCAGCAGGCCGTTGAACATCTTGGGCTCGGTCCACTGGCCGCGGGTGCCGCACGCCGAGCACACGATCTCGGCGAGGCCGCCCTCGGGCGCGCGGCCCTTCTTCTCCTCGAACTCCTCGAGCAGGTGGTCCTCGCGGTAGCGCTTGTGGCACGACAGGCACTCGACCAGCGGGTCGACGAACGCGGCGATGTGGCCGGACGCCTCCCACACCTGCGGCGGGAGGATCACGGAGGAGTCGAGGCCGACGATGTCGTCGCGGCTCGTCACCATCGCGCGCCACCACTGGCGCTTGATGTTCTCCTTGAGCTCGACACCCAGCGGTCCGTAGTCCCAGGCGGAGCGCGTCCCTCCGTAGATCTCGCCGCACGGGAACACGAAGCCGCGGCGCTTCGCGAGCGAGATGGCGTTGTCGAGACGGCTGGGTGCGGCCACGTGATGCTCCTTGTGGAAGGGGGTCGGAATCGCTCGCGACAGTCTAGCCGTGGGTGAGCGCGCGGACGATGCGCGTGGCGCGACGGGGGACGATGCGCGGGCGTCGGCTCCGGTGGGCGCGGTGGCACGCCGGAGGGCGCGCGGCGGCGCACGATGCGCTCGAGGACCGTCTGGGCCCGAAGTCCTGATTTCGACAATCATTATCAATAGTGGGTAGGATGCGGAGCATGAAGAAGACCTCCGCCCTCATCGCCGCCGCGGCGGCCTCGACGCTCGCGCTCACCGCGTGCTCGTCGACCGACTCTGACGCCGGCGCCTCCGGCGGCGCGTCCGACGCCTCGCTCACCGTGGCGACCGCGTTCTACCCGCTCCAGTTCGTCGCCGAGCAGGTGGGCGGCGACCTCGTCGAGACGGTCTCGATGACCCCGTCGGGCGTCGAGCCGCACGACGTCGAGCTCTCCCCCGCCACCGTGCGACAGCTCGGCACCGCGGACCTCGCGCTCTACCTGGCGGAGTTCCAGCCCGCGGTCGACGACGCGATCTCCACCACCGGCGTGGAGGCGCTCGACGCCGCCGCCGTGGTCGAGCTTCACGCGGCCGAGGAGCACGCCGACGAGGACGAGCACGCCGACGAGGAGGGCGAGGAGGACCACGACCACGGCTCGTCCGACCCGCACTTCTGGCTCGACCCCGAGCTGCTCGCCGCGTTCGCGGACGCCGTCGGCGACGCCTTCGCCGCCGCCGACCCGGACAACGCGGACGCCTACACCGCGAACGCCGAGGCGCTCCACGCCTCGCTCGACGACCTCGACGCCCAGTACACCGAGGGCCTCGCGCAGTGCGAGCGCGACACGATCGTCACGGGCCACGAGGCCTTCGGCTACCTCGCGGACGCCTACGGGCTCCACCAGGAGGGCATCGCGGGCCTCGACCCGGAGAACGAGCCCTCGCCGGCCCGCATCCTCGAGATCAAGGACATCATCACGGAGACCGGCGCCACCACGATCTTCACCGAGGACGCGGTCAGCGCGTCGGTGGCGCAGGCCCTCGCGGACGACATCGGGGTGGACACCGTGGTGCTCAGCCCCGTGGAGACCATCGACGACGGCGACGACTACATTGCTGTCATGACCAGGAACCTTTCGACGCTGGAGGACGCGCTCGGCTGTGAGTGATCCCGCCCCCGTCCCGGACGTCCCGCACTCGCTGGTCGAGGCGCGGGACGTCCGCGTCTCCCTCCAGGGCACGGAGATCCTCCACGGGGTCTCGCTCACCGCGCGCGGGGGCGAGGTCGTCGCGCTCATGGGCGGCAACGGCTCGGGCAAGTCGACGTTCGTCCGCGCCATCGTCGGCGCCCTGCCCACCACGTCGGGCGCCATCGACCTCTTCGGCACCCCCGCGACGCCCCAGATCCGCGCGCGGCTCGGCTACGTGCCCCAGCGCATCACGGCCGCGGGCGGCGTGTCCGCCACCGCGATCGAGGTGGTGACGTCGGGGCTGCTGGGCAGCCGCGAGAAGGACGGCCGCGTCGGCTCGCGGCTGCGCGGCCTGCTCCCGCCCCGCGACGCCAAGGCGCGCGCCCGCGAGGCGCTCGCCTCCGTGGGCATCGAGGACCTCGCCAAGCGCGACGTGTCCCGGCTGTCGGGCGGCCAGCAGCAGCGCGTCCTCATCGCGCGGGCCCTCGTGCGCCGCCCCCGGCTGCTCATCCTCGACGAGCCCATGGCGGGCGTGGACCTGCAGTCGCAGGTCGCGTTCTCGCACACCATCGGGCACCTCAAGGAGGAGGGCGTCGGCATCGTCATCGTGCTGCACGAGCTCGGCGCGATCGGCCGGCACATCGACCGGGCCGTCGTGCTCGAGCGCGGCTGCGTCACCTACGACGGCGTGCCGCCCAAGGACCTCGGCGTCCACGCCCTCCCGGGCCACGAGCACGAGCACCCCCACACCGACCCGCCCGCGCGCGACCACGCGTCGCTGGGATTGGAGGGGCCGTGAGCCTGCTCTCCGAGCCGCTGATCCAGCGGATGCTCATCGTCGGCCTGCTCGTGGGCATGGCCGCGCCCGTCATGGGCACCTACCTCGTCCAGCGCAGGATGGCGCTGCTCGGCGACGGCATCGGCCACGTCGCGCTCGCCGGTGTGGCCGCCGGCTGGCTTGCGGGCAGCCTCTTCGACCTCGCGCAGCAGGACGCGCTCGCCATCCCCGGCGCCGTCGTGTTCGCGATCATCGGCGCGGTGCTCATCGAGCGCATGCGCTCCCGCGGCACCGGCGCGGACGTCGTCATGGCCATCCTCTTCTACGGAGGCATCTCCGGCGGCGTGCTGCTCATCGGCCTCGCCGGCGGCTCGAACGCGAACCTGCTCGGCTACCTCTTCGGCTCGATCTCGACCGTGACCTGGGGAGACGTCTGGATGAGCGCCGGCCTGGCCGCGCTGATCCTCGCGGTCGGGATCGGCCTGCGCACCGCGCTGTTCGGCGTCACCCACGACCAGGAGTTCGCCCGCTCGACCGGCCTGCCGGTCGAGGCGCTCAACATGGTCGTGGCGGTGCTCGCCGCGGTCACCATCACGGTCGCCATGCGCGTCGTCGGCGTGCTGCTGGTGAGCGCGCTGATGATCGTGCCCGTCGCGGTCGCGCAGCTGCTCACGCGCTCCTTCTCGCGCACCATGTACGTCGCCATGGGCATCGGCGCCGTCCTCACCCTCACCGGCATCTGGATCACCGTGTTCCACGACATCCAGCCGGGCGCGCTCATCGTCACCCTCGGCGTGACCCTCTACGTGATCGTGGCCGCGGCCACGTCGCTCCTGAAGGGAGCTCGGCGATGAGCCCCGACACCGCCCCCCGTCCCCGCATGACGCGGCAGCGCCGCGAGATCCTCGACGCGCTCGACACCCGCGACTTCCGCTCCGCCCAGTCGTGGCACGAGCGCCTCCGCTCGGACGGGTCGACCGTCGGCCTCGCGACCGTCTACCGGGCGCTGCAGGCGCTCGTCGACAGCGGCGACGTCGACTCGGTCGTGTCCGAGTCCGGCGAGACGCTCTACCGCCGCTGCGAGGCGGGCGAGGAGCACCACCACCACCTCCGCTGCCGCGTGTGCGGCAAGGCGGTCGAGATCGACGTGCCGGAGTTCGAGGAGTTCGCGCGCCACATCGGCGACGCGCACGGCTACGGCGACATCCGCCACACGATCGAGCTCACCGGCGTGTGCCCGGAGTGCGCCGCGGCGGGCCGCGGCTGATGGCGGGAGTCCCCTCCTTCGTCTTCGACGGCCCCTGGTGGGGGCTGTTCGTGTTCCTGTGCGGCGTCGTCTTCTTCCGCACCCAGGGCACCTACTGGATCGCCCGGTGGGCGCGCACGGGGGCCGATGCGGTGGCCGACCGGGCGGAGGCGCACCACAGCCGCCGCGCCCGCCTCGCGCGCCGCTTCTCGGGCCCCGGCATGGAGCGCGCCCGCGCGTTCCTCGAACGGTGGGGCTACCTGGGCATCCCCGTGTCGTTCCTCACCGTCGGCTTCCAGACGATGGTGAACGCGACCGCCGGGTACACGCGCATGCGCTGGGACCTCTACACGCTCGCGATGATCCCCGGCTGCCTCGCCTGGGCGACCGTGTACACGGCGATCGGGCTGTCGCTGTGGGAGGCGTGGCTGCGCTCGCCGTGGCTACTCGCGGCCGCCGTGGTCGCGATCGTCGGGGCGGCCTTCGGGCTCAACCGGTGGCGCCGGCGCCGCCGGCCCTCCCAGCCCGCCGACGCATCGTCCCCCTACGCCTCCTGAAGCCGCCGGCTACGCCGCGCCGAAGCGGCGGTTGCGCCGCGCGTACTCCTCGATCGCGGCCCACAGGTGCGTGCGGTCGACGTCGGGCCACAGGGTGTCGCTGAAGACGTACTCCGCATAGGCGGCCTGCCACGGCAGAAAGTTGCTCGACCGCTGCTCGCCGCTCGAGCGCCAGAAGAGGTCGACGTCGGGCATGTCGGGCTCGTCGAGGTGCGCCGCGAGCGTCTTCTCGGTCACCTTGGAGGGGTCCAGCTCCCCCGCCGCGACCCTGAGCGCGATGGCCTTGGCAGCATCGGCGATCTCGGCGCGGCCGCCGTAGTTCACGCACATGGTGAGGGTCAGCACGTCGTTGTCCCGGGTGAGCTCCTCGGCCTTCTCGAGCTCCGTGATGACGGACTTCCACAGCTTGGGACGGCGGCCGGCCCAGCGCACGCGCACGCCCCACGAGTGCATCTCGTCGCGGCGGCGGCGGATCACGTCGCGGTTGAAGCCCATGAGGAAGCGCACCTCGTCGGGACTGCGCTTCCAGTTCTCGGTGCTGAACGCGTACGCGCTGATGTGCTTGACGCCGATCTCGATGCCGCCGGCGACCACGTCGAGCAGCGAGGCCTCGCCGCGCTCGTGGCCCGCGGTGCGCGGCAGCCCGCGCTCCTTCGCCCAGCGGCCGTTGCCGTCCATGACGACGGCGACGTGGTGCGGGACCGCCGCGGCGGGCAGGTCGGGAGGCGTCGCACCGTCGGCGTGCGGGAAGGGGCGCTCGAAGGTCACGCCGGTCAGCCTATCGGCGGGACGATGCGGCGGCCGCCCACGCCTCGATCTCACCGTAGAGCGCCGGGAGCGCCGGCGCGGCCATGGTGACGAGGTGCGCGACGGCGGCAGCCCCCGGTCCGACCGCGGCGGTGTCCGCGCCCAGGCGCGCCGCGGGCTCGAGGTCGTACGCGTAGATGTCGCCGACGGACAGCACCGGGCCGCCGGTCAGCGCGTCGGCGACGATCGCGGGCATCCCGTCAGGCTTGCCCGCGGAGCACAGGACGCGGTCGAGGTGGGGCGCGGCGCCGAGCACGCCGAGCGCCTCGTCGATCCGGATGGGTGGCGAGTTGGTGACCAGGACGAGCTCGGCGTGCTCGGCGAGGCGTGCGAGGAAGTCCCCCAGCCCCGGCGGGGCCGCGATGGGCGCGTCCGGGCCCGCGAGGAGCGCGCGGCTGCGCACGTAGCCCTCCTGCAACGCGTCGGGTGCGACCCCGAGGCTCAGCGCCGTGTGCTGGACCGCGTGGTAGCCGTCCCGGAAGCCGCCCTCCCCCGCCTCGTGGCTCGCGAGGGCGGCCGCGTAGGCGTCGTGCGCGCCCGGGACACCCGCGGCCTCCGCGACGCACGCGGCGTAGGCGTGCAGCGGCCCGTCGCCGAGCGCGAGGGTGCCGTCGAAGTCGAAGATGACCGTGGGCGTCATGCACCGCTCCTGTCGACGTGGCCGAGGCTGCGGACCTTGCGCTCGAGGTGGAACTGCGCGAAGGCCGCGATGAGGCCCGCGGCCTCCTTGCGGTGGCGCCCGTCGGAGACGTCCGCGGTCCCCCAGTCGCCCGAGAGCAGCGCCTCGAGCAGGGAGAAGGTCTCGGGGGCGGGCGCGGCCGCACCCGGCGGCCGGCAGGACTCGCAGACCGCGCCGCCCTCGCCCACCACGAACGCGCGGTGCGGCCCCTCGCGGCCGCAGCTCGCGCAGTCGTGGAAGCTCGCCTCGTAGCCCGCGTGCGCGAGCGAACGGAGCAGGAAGCTGTCGAGCACGAGGCCCGGCTCGTGGTCGCGGCGGCTCAGCGCGCCGAGCGCGCCGTGGAGCAGGCGGTACTGCTCCCACGCGGGCTCGCGCTCGTGGTCGACCAGCTTGTCGGCCGTCTCGACCATCGCGGTGGCGGCCGTGTACATCCCGTAGTCCTCGGCGATGCGTCGCGCGTACGGCTCCTTGGTCTCCACCTGGCTCACGATGTCGAGGTTGCGGCCCTCGTACAGCTGGACGTCGACGAGCATGAACGGCTCCATGCGGGACCCGATCCGGCTCGAGGTGCGGCGCACGCCCTTCGCGACCGCCCGGACCTTGCCGTGGCGCCGCGTGAGCATCGTGACGATGCGGTCGGCCTCGCCCAGCTTGTGGGTGCGGAGGACGATCGCGTCGTCTCGGTAGAGGGGCACCGGACCATTCTCCCGCGCGTCAGGCGGGCTCCTGGCCCGCCGCGCGCGAGAGCCCGTCGAGCAGCAGGTCCAGCCCGTAGTCGAACGAGTCCCCGAAGTTGAAGTCGGGCTGCATCGCGTGCTCCATCGCGAAGCGCGTCATCATCGGATAGGCGCCCGGATCGAAGGCCGCGGCGATCTCCTCCGCCAGCTCCGCATCCTCGTCGCCGCGCTGCACCGCGAGGTTGGCCTCCTGCATCGCGAATCCGTAGACGAAGCTGTCGAGCACCGCGTAGGCGTGCGCCACGAGCGGCAGCGGCATCCCGGCGCGGTCGAGGGTGACCAGCACGGACTCATGGTGCGCGAGCAGCTCGGGGCCCGGGTGGTGCCGGGACTCGAGCAGCGGCACGGACCAGGGATGACGGCCGAGGACCTCGCGGGCCGAGCGGCAGCGCACCCGCAGGGCCTCCTGCCACGGGAGGTCCACGGGCGGCTTGGCGATCTCGGAGAACACGACGTCGACCATGCCGTCGAGCAGCGCCTCCTTGCCGTCGACGTGGTGGTAGATCGTCATCGGCTTGGTGCCGAGCTCGTCCGCGAGCTTGCGGATCGTGAGCGCCTCGATCCCGTCGCGGTCGGCGAGATCCATCGCGGCGTCGAGGATCCGCTCGCGCGACAGTCGCGGCTTGCGCACATCCTGCCTGGTATCCGACATTCTTGCCTCCAGCCCTTGCGGTTCGTACTAAGTACGTCTAGCGTCGAGTGTAGCAAGTCGTACTAAGTACGAATGCTTGACACACGGGGAGGAAACCATGAACGCCAGCACCACCGCCCAGGCCGCAGCCGCCGCCTCGGCCGCCACCATCGCCGCCGCCGCTTCCGCGAGCGACGCCATGTCCATCACCGAGGGGGACACCACCATGCGCGCAGCCGTCCAGCGCCGCTACGCCGGCCCGGAGGAGATCCACCTCGACAGCGTGCCGGTTCCGCAGCCCGGCGACGGCGAGGTCCTCGTCGAGGTCCACGCCGCGGGCGTCGACCGCGGCGTGTGGCACCTCGCCACGGGCCGGCCGCTCGTGATCCGCGCGATCGGCTTCGGCCTGCGCCGTCCCAAGCAGCCCGTCCAGGGCTCGGACCTCGCCGGCGTCGTCTCCGCCGTGGGCGCCGGGGTCACCCGGTTCGCCGTGGGCGACGAGGTGTTCGGCACCGCCGACGGCTCGTTCGCCCAGTTCGCGATCGCCAAGGAGGAGCGGCTCGCGCTCAAGCCCGAGGCTGCGGGGATCGCCGACGCCGCCGCCATGCCCGTGTCCGCGGTCACCGCGCTCCAGGCGGTCCAGGACTGCGCCAAGGTCGAGGCCGGCCAGCGCGTGCTGATCCTGGGCGCGTCGGGTGGCGTCGGCTCGTTCGCGGTGCAGATCGCCGTCGCGGCGGGGGCCCACGTCACCGGCGTCGCGAGCGCCGCGAAGGCCGAGCTCGTGCTCGAGCTGGGCGCGGAGCGCGTCATCGACTACCGGACCACCGAGGTGACCGAGCTCGACGAGTCCTTCGACGTGATCATCGACGCGGGCAGCCTCACCTCGCTGCGCCGCCTGCGCCGCATCCTGTCCCCCACCGGCACGCTCGTCATGGTCGGAGGCGAGGGAGGCGACGCCCTGGTGGGCGGCAGCGGCCGCACCCTGTGGGCGCCGCTCGTCTCGCTGTTCACCTCGCAGCGCCTCATGGGCTTCGTGTCCGCCACGACCACGGAGCGCCTCGAGCGCGTGCGGGACCTCGTCGACGCCGGCAGCGTCCGCGCTGCGGTCAGCCGCACGTACCCGCTCGAGCGTGCCGGCGACGCCGTCACCGACCTGGCCGCGGGCATCGTCTCCGGCAAGGCCGTCGTCCTCGTCCGCGACGCTCGCTGAGCGCGTCTCCACCGCATCGTCCCGACAGGAGAACCCGTCATGAACGTCACCACCGACCTCTCGCCCCGATCCGCCGCGCGCCTCGCCGGCATCGGCTACATCGCCATCGTGCTCCTCGCCATGGGCGCGAACTTCCTGGTCCGCAACCAGCTCGTCGTGCTCGACGACCCGGCGGCGACCATGGCCAACATCGCCGAGAACGAGACCACGTTCCGGTTCGGCATCGCAGGCTTCGCCGCGATCGCGATGATCGACATCGGCATCGCGTGGGCCCTGCACGTCCTGCTGCGCGGCACGGGCGAGCGTCGCTCGCTGCTCGCCGCATGGCTCCGCCTGGCCTACACGGTCGCGTTCATCCCCGCGATCACGTTCATGTACCTCGCCCTGCAGCTCGCGGTCGGCGGCGACATCGTCGCGGGCCTCGACGCCGGTCAGCGCGAGGCCTGGACCGGGCTCGCGATGGAGGCCTTCGACATCACGTGGCTGCTCGCGCTCGTGGCGTTCGGCCTGCACCTGATGGTCCTCGGCCGCATCCTCGTCGCGTCGCGCATCGGGCCCCGCGCGCTGGGCTACGGCCTGGGGATCGCGGGCGTCGCGTACATCGCGGACACCTTCGCCCACCTCCTGCTCGCCAACTACGCCGACTTCGGCGGGGCGTTCCTCGCGATCGTCGCCACCGCGTCGATCGTCACGGAGGTGTGGTTCACCGTCTGGCTCCTCACGCGTGCACCGCGCGCGGTGGCGGCCCTCCCCGGCCGGGAGCCGGACCTGGTCACGGCCTGAGCCGTGCCCGCACCGCCCCGTCGTGCCCTTCCGGGCGCGGCGGGGCTTCGTGCGTCGGGCGCGGGTCGGCCGCCCGGCAGGCGCGGGTCAGGCGCCGCCGGTCTCCGACGAGGCCGGCTCGCTGAAGACGAGCACCTCGACGTCCGCGCCCGCGAGCGCGGACTCGACCTCGTCGTCCGTCGGGTCGTCCGACAGCTCGCCGATGACGGACACGGGGTCCTTGAGCGCGAGCACCGCGGACACCACGGCGCCGTCGGTGGTGTCGCCGACGAGGATCGCGCGGCACGCGCTCGCCTCGGCATCCGTCACCGTGTCGTCCCAGCACAGCGCCGCGCTCACGTCCTCGGCACCGGAGTTGTCGGCGAGCAGCAGCTCGAGGACCGCATCCGCGGTCGCGAGCAGCCCCGCGTCGGGGGCACCCGTCCAGCACTCGATGACGGCCTCGTCGTCGTCCGACTCGATGCCGGCCATCTGCACCGTGTCAGCGCACTCGACCTTCTCGAGACCCAGGCCCGAGAGGTCGGAGAGCTCGGTGTCCGGGATCGAGGACCCGCAGGCGGACAGCGTCGCCGCGACCAGGGCGGCCGCGGCGACTCCGGCCGGGCGACGGATCATCGTCCCTCGCGGTTGACGGCCGAGATGATCGCCTTGAGCGACGCGGTGGTGATCGACGGGTCGATGCCGACGCCCCAGAGGATCTCGTCGCCGATCGCGCACTCGACGTACGCGGCGGCGGTGGCGTCGCCGCCGGTGCTCATCGCGTGCTCATGGTAGTCGAGGACCTCGACCTTGACGCCCCGGGTGCCGAGCGCTGCCACGAAGGCCGCGACCGGGCCGTTGCCCGAGCCCTCGATGGTCATCGGGGTGCCGCCGTCGGTGATGTCCGCCGCGAGCGTGTCCGGGCCGGTCTCGCTCGACGTGCCGCGGGTGCCGACCAGGGCGATGCGGCCCCAGGTGCGCGCGGGGTCCGCGGCCGGGAGGTACTCGTCCTCGAAGATCTGCCACAGCGAGTCCGCGGTCATCTCGGCGCCGGAGGCGTCGGCGGCGCGCTGGACCACGCGGGAGAACTCGATCTGGAGGCGGCGCGGCAGGTCGAGATGACGCTCCGTCTTGAGCAGGTACGCGACGCCGCCCTTGCCGGACTGCGAGTTCACGCGGATGACGGCCTCGTACGAGCGGCCGACGTCCCTGGGGTCGATCGGCAGGTACGGGACGGCCCACAGCAGGTCGTCGACCGCGACGCCCTGCTTCTCGGCCTTCGCGTCCATGGCCTCGAGGCCCTTCTTGATCGCGTCCTGGTGCGAGCCGGAGAACGCGGTGAAGACGAGGTCCCCGCCCCACGGGTGGCGCGGGTGCACGTCGAGCTGGTTGCAGTACTCGACGGTGCGGCGCACCTCGTCGATGTCGGAGAAGTCGATCTCGGGGTCGATGCCCTGGCTGAAGAGGTTCATGCCCAGCGTGACGAGGTCGACGTTGCCGGTGCGCTCGCCGTTGCCGAACAGGCAGCCCTCGATGCGGTCCGCGCCGGCCATGTAGCCCAGCTCCGCCGCCGCGATCGCGGTGCCGCGGTCGTTGTGCGGGTGCAGGGACAGCACGACGCTGTCGCGGTAGTCGAGGTTGCGGTTCATCCACTCGATCGAGTCGGCGTAGACGTTGGGCGTCGCCATCTCCACCGTCGCCGGCAGGTTGATGATGACCTTGCGGTCCGGGGTCGGCTTCCACACGTCGAGCACGGCGTTGCACACGCGGACGGCGTACGCGAGCTCGGTGCCCGTGTACGACTCGGGGCTGTACTCGTAGAAGATCCGGGTGTCCGGGATGGACTCCTCGTACTTCTGGCAGAGCATCGCGCCGTGGGTGGCGATGTCGAGCACCTCGTCCTCGTCCGCGCGGAAGACGACCTCGCGCTGGAGGATGGACGTCGAGTTGTACAGGTGGACGATCGCCTGCTTGGCACCCTTGAGCGACTCGTAGGTGCGCTCGATGAGGTGCTCGCGTGCCTGCGTCAGGACCTGGATCGTGACGTCGTCGGGGATCCGGTCCTCCTCGATGAGCTGCCGGACGAAGTCGAAGTCAGTCTGGCTCGCGCTCGGGAAGCCGACCTCGATCTCCTTGTAGCCCATGCGGACGAGGAGCTCGAACATCCGCATCTTGCGCTCGGCGTTCATGGGCTCGATGAGGGCCTGGTTGCCGTCGCGCAGGTCGACCGCGCACCAGCGCGGCGCCTTGGTGATGCGGTTGCCCGGCCAGGTCCGGTCCGGCAGCTCGACCTCGATCTGCCGATCGAACGGGACGTACTTCTTGATGGGCATCGGTGACGCGGTCTGGGCGCCGCCGGTGTAGTGCTCGCTGATCATGAGGGAATCCTTAGCTGTGTCGCTGTCCTGTGAGCCGGCACACGAACCGCCGCGACGAGGATCCGGCCTGTTCTAGGCCTCGTCGCGGCAGCTAAGGAGCAGCGAGCGTGCACGCATGCGTCCACCATAGCCGATGTACGATGCGCGCCCTCCCCCGGCTCGCAAGCTCTCCCGCCAGCCCGCACGTCGGACCATCCGCTGAGCGGTCCTGCGCACGTGCCGTTTCCAGCACGCTCGTCGGATCGAGGCGCGATCGATCCGCCATCCACACCCACCCTTGCCGTTCGTACTAAGTACGACTACAGTGGACAGCACTAGACGTACTTAGTACGAAACCGATGAGGAGAGTCCCCATGCCCGACCAGACCGCCACCGAGCCGACCGCCACCGCGACCGCCTCCGCCAAGAAGGAGCACCCCTTCTGGGCCGTCCCGACCGTCCTCGCGATCATCCTGCTGAGCAGCGGCGGCTTCGTCCTGCTGCTCGCTCAGGCGCTCAAGATCCTGTCCTCGATCCAGTAGCCGGGAGGCACGCCGTCGACTTCCAATGACACATGTGAGCGTTGCGGCGCGTGGGAGCCGTGCGACCGTCCCAACCTTCGCGCGCGACAACCCTCGTCCCCATTGTCATTGGGAATCGCTAGAACCCCAGGCGGCCCAGCTGCTTGGGGTCGCGCTGCCAGTCCTTCGCGACCTTGACGTGCAGGTCCAGGTAGACCTTCCGGCCCAGCAGGTGTTCGATGCCGGCCCGCGCGGTCGCTCCGACCTCCTTGAGCCGCGACCCGCCCTTGCCGATGATGATGCCCTTCTGCGAGTCGCGCTCCACGAACACGTGGGCGCGGATCTCCAGCACGGGCCGATGCGCGTCCTCGGAGTCGGGCTCGACCATCTCCTCGATCACCACGGCGATCGAGTGCGGCAGCTCGTCGCGCACGCCCTCGAGCGCCGCCTCGCGGATGAGCTCCGCGATGCGCACGTCCTCGGGCTCGTCCGTGAGCTCGCCCTCGGGGTACAGCGCGGGCCCCTCGGGCAGGTACTTCGCGAGCACGTCGACGAGCGTGCCCATCTGGATGTCCTTGACCGAGCTCACCGGGACGATCTCGGCCCACTCCCCCAGCTGCGACACGTCGAGCAGGTGCGCCGCGACGCGCTCGCGCGACACCTTGTCGACCTTGGTGACGATCGCGACGACGGGACGTCGCGCATCGGCGAGCTCGCGCGCGATCCACTTGTCGCCGGGGCCCACCTTCTCGTCGGCGGGCAGGCAGAAGCCGATGACGTCGACCTCGGAGAGGGTCTCGCGCACGAGGTCGTTGAGGCGCTCGCCCAGCAGCGTGCGGGGACGATGCAGGCCGGGCGTGTCCACGATCACCAGCTGAGCCTCTGGCCGGTTCACGATGCCGCGGATCGCGCGGCGCGTCGTCTGGGGACGCGACGACATGATCGCGACCTTGTCCCCCACCAGCGCGTTCATCAGGGTCGACTTGCCGGCGTTGGGCCTGCCCACGAACGCCGCGAAGCCGGATCGGTGGTTCTCAGTCATCGTCCTCGTCCTTCCGGCCGCGCCTGCGCGGCACCGTCTCGTTCTCGCTCGTGCCGGGCGCCGCATCGTCCACCTCGGCGCGCATCGCGATCACCGACACCAGCGTGCGCCTGCGGCCCTCCGCGCGCTCGGCGAACAGCTCGATCCCGTGCGCGGTCGCGCGCGAGCCGGGGATCGGCACCTTGCCCAGCGCCTTGGCGAGCAGCCCGGCGACCGTCTCGACGTCCTCGTCGTCGATCTCGACGTCGAACAGCTCGGCCAGCTCGTCGAGCCCGCAGCGGGCGGGCAACCGGTAGCGGCCGTCGCCCAGGTCCTCCACCTCGGGCATCCAGCGGTCGTGCTCGTCGACCACCTCGCCCACGATCTCCTCGAGCGCGTCCTCGATGGTCACCACGCCGGCGACGCCGCCGAACTCGTCGACCACGACGGCCATGTGGAACACCTCGTCCTGCATGCGCCGCAGCAGGTCGTCGGCGGGCACCGACTCGGGCACGAAGACCGCCTCGCGCAGCAGCCCGTCGATGGGCTCCTCGAGCCGCTCGGGGTGATCCCACGTCGCCCGCACCACGTCCTTGAGGTAGAGCACGCCGACCGTGTCGTCGACCTCGCCGCGGATCACGGGCACGCGCGAGAAGCCGGAGCGCATGAACAGCACCATCGCCTTGCGCGCGGGCGTCCCCGCCTGGATCGTGACCATGTCGGTGCGCGGCACCATGACCTCGCGCGTGAGCGTGTCGCCCAGGCCGACCACGGAGCGGAGCAGCTCGGCGTCCTCCTCCTCGAGCGCCTCGCCGGCCTGCTCGACGAGGTCCTCGGGCTCCGAGAGCTCGCGGATCCGCAGCGCGGGCACGACCGCGCGGATGGGCGTGGTCAGGCGGATCAGCGTCCACGCGAGCGGCGCCAGCGCACGGATGGCGGTCTCGGGTGCGCGGCGGGCCGCGGCGCGCGGCCACGCGCGCACGACCACCAGCGCGAGGAACGTCGCGACCGCCCACGCGAGGATCAGTGTCGGCCCGGTCTCCCAGCCGAGCGCGTCGCCGAGCGCGAGCGCGAGCACGGTCCAGGCCACGGTCGCGACGGCCTCGAGGGACGCGTACGCGACGGACGAGGCGTTGTCGGCGTGGTCCGGCAGCGCCGCGAGCCGCGCGGCGCGCGTCGGGACGCCGTCGGGCCGCAGCTGGCCCGCCATGCGGCGCTCGTCCGCGTAGGGGATCTGCTCGAAGGCAGCGACGACGGCATGGAGGGCCGCGGCACCCGCGAGCCCCGCGACCACGACCGCCACGAGCAGGCTGATGGCGGTCTCTGTCACGCGTGCCGTCCCATGGGAAGCCAGACTAGTCGCAGCCGGTCCACCTCGCGGGCGCGTGCGCCCGCCGCGGGCTACGCGGGCTTGCCGATGATCTCGACGTCGGAGATCGCGATGAAGTCCCGGGTCGCCTCGGGGTCCTCGGTGCCGCAGTAGTAGAGATCCGTGATCCGCACCCAGTCGACGGTGCCGGCGACCGGGATCGACTGCATCGTGCGGTCCTCCGTGTCGAGCTCGATGCTCCACGCGGAGCCGTCGGAGAGCTCGAACGTCGCCCAGCACAGGCGGTGGTTCTGGAGGTAGCGGTCCGTGCCGCTCGAGGCGTCCACCTTGGCGTAGCCGTTGACGAGGCCCACGCGCGACAGCGTCATCGGCGCGTCGAACGCCACGAGGAGGTAGTCGTCGCCCGACCAGTCCTCCGCGGACTTTCGCCACGCCGTGTCCGGGTCGCCGTCCGCGATGTTCATCGGGTCGTACGACACCGCGTTGCCGGCGGCGTCGGTCGACTCGTCCGCGGTCTGCGTCGCCGAGATCGTGTAGCCGACGCCTGACGCGAAGACGTCTCCCGACTCCGCCGCGGCGGGCGCCAGCGTGGGCGACGGCACGGCCTCCGCGGCGGCCGTCGGCTCCGCCGTGACGGTCACCGTCACCACGGGCTGCGGCTCGCCGCTGCATCCCGCCAGCAGCAGCGCGGACATGGCCATGGCCAGCGCGGTGGCCCCCCTCGGCGCGATCATGCCCGGCACCCTACACGGGGTGCCGCAACCGCCCTACCGCGACGCGAGGAACGTGAGGAGGAGGTTCCGCTGGAGCGCGAACATCTCCTTCTCCTCCTCCGGCTCGACGTGGTCGTAGCCGAGCAGGTGGAGGATCCCGTGCGTGGTGAGGAGGAGCATCTCCTCCTCCGCGCTGTGACCGGCGGACGCCGCCTGACGCTTGGCGACCGACGGGCACACGACGATGTCGCCCAGCAGCCCGGCCGGGGTGGGCTCCTCGGGCGTGCCCGGCCGCAGCTCGTCCATGGGGAAGCTGAGCACGTCGGTGGGTCCGGGCTCGTCCATCCACTGGAGGTGGAGCTGCTCCATCGCCTCCTCGTCGACGAACATGATCGCGAGCTCCGCGCCCTCGGCGACGTGCATCTGGCCCAGCACGTAGCGCCCGAGCTCCGCGAACTCGACCTCGTCGATGCTCGCGTCGGTCTCGTTGTTGACCTCGATCACTGGCGCTCCTCCCGGTCGAACCGGCGGCGCTGGCCGGTGGGGCGCGGGCCGCGGCCCTCGTCCTTCTCGTCGTTCTCCGCGTACGCGGTGATGATGTCGCTCACGAGGCGGTGGCGGACCACGTCCTGCGCGCCGAGGTGGCAGAACGCGATGTCCTCGACCCCGGAGAGGATCTCGGACGCGGCGCGCAGGCCGGACCGGGTGCCGCCGGGCAGGTCGACCTGCGTGACGTCGCCCGTCACGACCATCGTGGTGCCGAAGCCCAGTCGCGTGAGGAACATCTTCATCTGCTCACGCGTGGTGTTCTGCGCCTCGTCGAGGATGACGAACGCGTCGTTGAGCGTGCGTCCGCGCATGTACGCGAGCGGCGCCACCTCGATGGTCCCGGCCTCCATGAGGCGCGGGATCGACTCGGGGTCGACCATGTCGTGCAGCGCGTCGTACAGCGGCCGCAGGTACGGATCGATCTTCTCGCTGAGCGAGCCGGGCAGGAAGCCCAGGCGCTCGCCCGCCTCGACGGCCGGGCGGGTGAGGACGATGCGGTTGACCCGCTTGGCCTGCAGCGCCGCCACCGCCTGCGCCATCGCGAGGTACGTCTTGCCGGTGCCCGCGGGGCCGATGCCGAACGTGACGGTGTGGCTCTCGATCGCGTGCACGTACGAGGCCTGGCCCTGCGTCTTGGGACGGATGGTGCGGCCTCGCGTCGACAGGATCGACCGGCTCAGCACGCCCGCGGGACGCTCGGCCACGGCGGTCGTGCCGCCCGTCGAAGGTCCGGTGGAGCGCAGCATCCGCACGGACTCGCGCGCGACCTCGGGGGTCAGCGGCACACCCGCGCCGAGCACGTCGCGCAGCTCCTCGACCGCGGAGGCCGCGGCGTCCACGTCGTCCTCGTCGCCCGTCAAGGTGATGCGGTTGCCGCGCACGAGGATGTCGACCGCGGGGAACGCCCGCTCGACCTCCCGGAGCACGCCGTCGCCCGAGCCGAGCAGGTCGGGCATCCGCGCCGCGTCGTCGACGACCACCACCCGGGTCACGCTCACGCGTCCCACCCCAGGGCGCCGCCGTTCATGATGTGGCCGTGCACGTGAAACACGGTCTGGCCCGCAGCGGGGCCGGTGTTGAAGATGAGGCGGTACTCGCCGCCGCACTCGTCGTCCGCGATCTGCTGAGCCACCTGCGCCATCTCCGCGAGGACCTCGGGGATCTCGCGCGCGGCCGCGGCGATGTTGGGGACGTGCTGCTTCGATGCGACGAGCACGTGCACCGGCGCCTTGGGCGCGATGTCGCGGAACGCGATGACGTTGTCGGTCTCGACGACCTTCGTCGACGGGATCTCCCCCGCGACGATCTTGCAGAAGATGCAGTCCGTGGTGCTCATCCCCCTAGCGTAGTGACCGGCCCGCCCCAATGACCGCGCAGGGCAGCGAGGGCCGCGAGCGCGGCAGGACCGGCCGACGAGGCGCGCAGCACGTGCGGCCCGAGCACGACCGCCTCGGCGCCGGCGGCGACGAGCGCCTCGACCTCCGCGTCGGAGATCCCGCCCTCGGGGCCGACGACAAGCCACACGGGCGTGTCGGCGTCGGCCCAGGTCAGGCCCGCGATCGGCGTCGCCACGGCCTCGTGCAGCACGAGCACCCGCGCGCCGGAGGCGACCGCCTCCCCCACCCGTGCCGCGAGCTGGCGGGTGGTCACCGCATCGTCCACGGCCGGGACGATCGCGCGGCGGCTCTGCTTGGCGGCGGCGAGCGCGAGCGACGCCCACTTCTCCCGCCCCTTGGCGGCCTTGGGGCCGCGCCACTGCACGATGGCGCGGTCCGACGCCCACGGGACGATGCGCGTGGCACCGAGCTCGACCGCCGCCTCGACGGCCTGCTCGTCGCGCCCGCCCTTCGCGAGCGCCTGCACCAGCGTGACGTCCGGGTCGCGGTCGCGGCTCACCGCGTCGATCCGGACCTCCATCCACCGGTCGCCCGTGGCGGCGATGAGGCCGCCCGCCCGCGCGCCGGCGCCGTCCACGACGTCCACGCGCTCGCCGACCTGGCGGCGCTGGACGGTGACGGCGTGGCGCGCCTCGTCCCCCTCGACCCGCACGAGGTCGCCCACGGCCGCCGTGGCCGCCGCGGGGTCGACGAAGACGGGCGCGGTCACCGCTAGCGGCCCTTGAGCGCGTCCTTGAGGCGCGAGAACACGCCGCCGCCGATGGGCGCGAGGCGGGCCTCGGGGGCCTGCTCGCCGCGCAGCTCCGCGAGCTGGCGCAGCAGCTCCGTCTGCTCGTCGGTGAGCTCGGTGGGCGTGACGACGTCGAGGTGCACGTAGAGGTCGCCGCGGCCCGCGCGCTGCAGGCGCCCGACGCCGAGGCCCTTGAGCCTCACGGTCGAGCCCGCGTGGGTGCCCGGACGGACGTCCACCTCCTGCTCGCCGTCGAACGTGTCCACGCCGATGACCGTGCCGAGCGCGGCCGCCGTCATGGGCACCTCGAGGTTGCAGTGCAGGTCGTCGCCGCGGCGCTCGAAGACCGCGTGCTGGCGCTCGCGGATCTCGATGTAGAGGTCGCCCTTCTGGCCGCCCGCGATGCCCGCGTCTCCCTGACCCGTCATGCGGATGCGGGTGCCGGTCTCGACGCCCGCGGGGATGTCGACGCTCACGGTGTGGCGCGAGTGGGTCCGGCCCTGGCCGGAGCAGTCGCCGCACGGCGTCTCGATGGTCGAGCCGTAGCCGCCGCAGGTGGGGCACGGCGCGGTGGTCATCACCTGGCCGAGCAGCGAGCGGGCGACGCGCTGGACCGCGCCGGTGCCGTTGCACTGGCGGCAGGTCTGCGGCTCGGTGCCCGGCGCGCAGCACGAGCCGTGGCACGTGGTGCAGACGTCGGCGAGGTCCACCTGGATCTCGCGGGTGACGCCGAACACGGCCTCCTCGAGCGTGACCTCGGTGTGGACCAGCGTGTCGCCGCCGCGCTGGACGCGCGACGCGGGGCCGCGCTGCTGCGCGCCGAACGGGCCGGCGCCTCCGCCGAAGAACGTCTCGAAGATGTCCTCGAAGCCGAAGCCCTGCGGGCCGCCGGCGCCGCCGGAGGCCGCGCGGGGGTCGACGCCGCGGTCGTACTGGGCGCGCTTGTCGGCGTGGCCGAGCACGTCGTACGCGGCGGCCACCTCCTTGAACCGCTCCTCGCCCTCCGCACCCGCGACGTCGGGGTGCAACTCGCGCGCGAGCTTGCGGTACGCCTTCTTGATCTCCGCCTCGGAGGCGTCTCGAGAGACGCCCAGGACGGCGTAGTAGTCCTTCACCTAGAGCTCCACCACTTTCGACAGATAGCGGGCGACGGCGCGTACGGCGGCCATCGTCCCCGGATAGTCCATGCGTGTCGGTCCGAGAGCGCCCACGAGTGAGGCGGCGTCGCGGCCGTAGGCCGCGGCGACGATCGAGGTGCGCGAGAGCGCCTCGTGGTGCGTCTCCGCGCCGATGCGAACCGTGACATCGTCCCCCTCGGCCGCCATCTCGTGCAACAGGCGCAGCAGCACCACCTGCTCCTCGAGCGCGTCCAGCACGGGCGCGATGGTGTCCGCCTCGAGGCCGGATCCCGCGCGTGCCAGGTTGGACGCACCCGCGAACACGACCCGCTCGACGGTGCCGCCGCGCGCGGCGGTCACCACGAAGTCGGCGACGGCCCCCGCCCACGGCACCTGGTCGGGTGCGGCGGCCCACATGGTGAGCGCCGCCTCCAGCCGGGCGCCGGTGAGCCCCTCCGCCGTGGCGTTGACCTCGCGCACCGTGCGCTCGAACGCCTCGTCCGAGGTGGCCTCGCCCAGCGAGATGGTGCGCTGGTCGACGCGCGCGTCCGCGGACACCACGACGATCAGCGCGTGCTCGGCGCCCATGCGCACCAGCTCGATCCGGCGCACCGCGGACTCCCGCAGCGACGGGTACTGGACCACGGCGACCTGGCGGGTGAGCTGGCTGAGCAGCCGTACGGACCGCTCGACGACGTCGTTGAGGTCGACGGCGTCGGACAGGAACGTGCCGATGGCGCGCTTGTGCGCGTCGGGCAGCGCCGCCGCGGCGAGCTGGTCCACGAACGAGCGGTAGCCCAGGTCCGTGGGGATGCGCCCCGCGGAGGTGTGGGGCTGCGCGATGAGCCCCTCCTCCTCGAGGATCGCCATGTCGTTGCGGATGGTCGCGGAGGAGACACCCAGCGTGCGCGCCTCCGCGAGGGCCTTCGACCCCACGGGCTCGTGGGTGGACACGTAGTCCTCCACGATCGCGCGGAGCACGGCGCGGCGACGTTCCTCGCTCACGTTCCCTCCTGGCACTCGAACTCGACGAGTGCTAATCCTATCGCGGCCTCCGGACGCCTCTCCGGGGTGGTCCCGGCGTGCCGGGACGCGCCCGCGGATGCACGCCCTAGCGGGCCCTTCTCGTGAGAGTGTGAGGTGCGTGGGCGCCTCACGCGCCCCGCCCAGGTCCGCATCCGAGGGAGAGAGCCATGTCCGAGAACCCGCCGCCCCCGCCGCAGTCCCCGCCTCCTCCGCCGCAGCAGCCCTACGCGCCGCAGCCGATGACGCAGAACGACGAGCGCCTGTGGGCGATGCTCGCACACCTCGGCATCATCCTGTTCGGCTTCCTGCCGCCGCTCATCATCTGGCTGATCTTCCGCGAGCGCAGCGCGTTCGTCGACGACCAGGGCAAGGAGGCGCTGAACTTCTCGATCCTCACGACGATCGCCTACATCGTGGGCTCGATCCTCACGGTCGTCTTCATCGGCTACCTCATCATCTTCGCCGTCGGCATCCTCGTGCTGGTGCTGTGCATCATGGCCGGCGTGGCCGCCTACCGGGGCGACCGCTACCGCTACCCGTTCAACTGGCGCATCGTGAAGTAAGGGGGATCCCCCCGACGAAGATCAGGGCCCCGCTCCCCCTCGTGGTGGATGCGGGGCCCTGTCGCATTTGGGAGCCTGGAGGCATGAACGACACCACCCAGCCCCAGACGCCGCAGGACGGGAGCACCGTCCCGCCGCAGCAGCCCCAGGCGGCCCCCACGCCGCCCTACGTCGCCCCGGCCCCCATGCTCGAGTCCGACGCCCGCACCATCGCCATGCTGGTGCACATCCTCGCCGCCGTCGCCATCGTGGTGTCCGCGGGCACGCTCGCCTTCGTGGTGCCGCTCGTCATGTGGCTCATCTACCGCGAGCGCAGCGCGCTGGTGGACTGGCACGGCAAGACCAACCTCAACCTCCAGCTCACGTCGCTCGCCGTGATTGTCGGCGGCGTGGTCCTCGGCATCATCACGCTCGGCTTCGGCTTCATCGTGACCCTGCCCGCGATGATCGGCTACGGCATCTACGCCCTCGTGATCTCGATCGTCGCCGGCGTCAAGGCCAACCGCGGCGAGTACTACCGGATCCCGCTCGTCATCCCGTTCATCCGCTGACGGGTCGCGACGGCCGGGCCTCGGGGTCGTCCCCGGGGCCCGGCCTTCGTACGTCCGGGACCGGGCGGGCGGCTCAGGCGAGCGCGGCCGCGTCCCTCAGCGCGCGCGTGACGAGGCGCGCGAAGACGGCCGCGCCGTCGTCGTCCGGGTGGATCCCGTCGGAGCCCAGCACGTCGGGATCGCGCTCGACGGCGCGCTGCCAGTCCGCGACGACCGTGTTGCGGTGCGACCGCGCGGCGTCCCGCACCGCGCGCTGCGAGCCGGCCATCCACGACCGGTCGCCGTAGGGCGTCACCAGCACCACGGGCCGCCCCTCGACCGCCGCAAGCAGCCGGTCCATCTCCTCCTCGGGCACCGCGCCGTTCGTGCCGAGCGCGACCACCACGTAGTCCCGCAGCCGGCCCTTGCGCGCGAGCTGCTCGACCCGGTCGACGCCCGCGGCGAACTGGCGGCCCACCTCCGCGTCGACCGCGATGCCCGGCAGCGCCTCCGCGAGCGCCGGCGCCGAGCCCAGCGCCACCGAGTCGCCGATCACGGTCACGTCGGCGCCGGACGGCGTCTCCGGGGCGCGCTCCGGCAGCGCCCCGGGCGGCGGCACGCGCGCCGGCAGCGGCGTCTCCCCCGTCCCCAGCACGGACGATGCGGGCGTCCCGGGCGCTGGGATCGCGGCGGGCGTCGCGGCGGGCCGCGGCGGGGCCGCCTCGAGGCGCGCGGCGAGGGTGGCCCCCTCCTCGAGCCGCACCTCCAGCGAGGTCCGCTCGGGCGCGAGCACCAGGCCGGTCGCCGCGAGCGCGAGCACGGCCGCCGCCGACCCGCCCACCGCGGCGGCGCGGCGCGGGCGCACACGCTCTCCCGGCGGGCGCAGCCACCCCGCGAGCACGCGCGCGGACCTGCGCAGGCCCATGCGCCGCACCGGCATCTCGATCCAGCGGTACGAGGCGGCGGCCGCCGCGACCGTCGCGGCGACCGTGAGGATCACCGCGAGGCCCGAGGCGTCACGCACCCGGCCGCCGTCGAGCGCGGTCACCACGATGACGAGGACCGGCCAGTGCCACAGGTAGATGCCGTACGAACGGTCCCCCACCCAGCGCAGCGCGCGGGAGTCGAGGCGCTGCCCCAGGGCCGGCAGCGCGACCACGAGGTGGATGACGGCAGCCGTGGCGAGCGAGGCGAGCACCAGCCCGCCCCGGTAGGTCCAGGGCGAGTCCCACGGCAGGAAGGCGGCGATCGCCGCGAGCGCGACGAGCCCCACGACGCCGAGCGTGACCGCGCGGGCGGGTTGCGCCGCCGGCGCCTGACGCGCATCGTCCCGCGCCCACCAGAACGCCAGGGCCGCTCCGATCATGAGCCCGAACGCGTGGGTGTCGGTGCCGAGGTAGACGCGCGTCGGGTCGCCGTCCGGCAGGAGCAGCGCCATGGCGAGCGCGGACGCGGCGGCGAGCGTGGCCGCCGCCCAGGCGGCGCGGCGCATCGCCAGGCCCGCGGCGGCGAGACCCATCACGGCGAGCGGCCACAGCACGTAGAACTGCTCCTCGACGGCGAGCGACCACAGGTTCTCGAACAGGTGCGGGGACGATGCGGCGGCGTAGCTGCGGCCGAGCAGCACCGCCGCCCAGTTGCTGGTGAACGTCGCGGCGGCCGCGACCTGGCTGCCGACGCCCACGAGGAGGTCGCCCCACAGGGACCCCTCGACTGCGCCGCCGCTCAGGCGCACGATCCCGGCGGCCGCGGCGACGCCGGCCACGCAGACGGCGACCACGGCGACCAGCGCGGGCAGCAGGCGCCGCGCGCGATGCACCCAGAAGCGTCTGAGGGAGATGCGCCCGCGATCCGCGCGCTCGCGCAGCAGGATCGTGGTGATGAGGAAGCCCGACAGCACGAAGAAGACGTCCACGCCGACGTAGCCGCCCGGGAGCCGTGCGGGCGAGAGGTGGTACGCGACGACGAGGACGACCGCGATCGCGCGCAGGCCGTCGAGACCCGCGATCCGTCCGCGCGGGACGGCGCGGGTCGGGCGCGCGCGCGGGAGCTCCCGCGAGAGGGTGTCGGTGCTGATGAGCGTCTCGGACGGCCGGCGGCCGCCGCTCCTTCCTGCTGGTCAGGGCCGGTGTGGCGGCCCACCAGGATAGGGCCCGGAACGGACATCGGGGACATGCCGGGCGAACGCCCAGATGCGCGCGGCGAGTCGCTCCGTGCCGCACGTCCGGGACCGTGGCAGGGACGCCCGGGGTGGCGTCAGAAGGCGAGCGCGCGGACCGCGAGATCCGCGAGCAGACGCCCGCGGCGCGTGAGGCGCAGCGTGCCGCGCACGGCGGCGGCACCGTCGAGGAGCCCGTCCGCGATGAGCTTCGCGACCGCCTCGGCCCGGTCCTCGACCAGCTCCGCGGGGATGCCCTCGGACAGCCGCAGCCGGAGCATCACCTGCTCGAGCCGCAGGTCGTCGCCGGCGAGCTCCTCGCCCTCGGCCTCGGGGCTCTCCCCCGCGGCGAGCCGGGCGGCGTACGCGCGCGGGTGCTTGACGTTCCACCAGCGGCGCGCGGGCGCCTCGCCGCCGTCGGGCAGCGCATGCGGGCCCATGTACGAGTGCGCGCCGGGACCGATGCCCCACCAGTCCTGGCTGCGCCAGTACGCCATGTTGTGGCGGCACCGGTCGCCGGGCTCGCGGGCCCAGTTCGACACCTCGTACCAGGAGTAGCCGGCCTCGCTCAGGAGCGTGTCGGCGAGCTCGTACATGTCGGCCTGCACGTCGGGATCGGTGGGCGCGACCTCGCCGCGGCGCAGCTGCGCGCCCATGCGGGTGCCGGGCTCGATGACGAGCGCGTACGCGCTCACGTGGTCGGGCTCGAGCGCGAGGACCGCCTCGAGGCTCCTGCGCCAGTCGTCGAGGCTCTCGCCGGGGGTGCCGTAGATGAGGTCGAGGCTGACCTTGAGGCCCGCGTCGCGCGCCGCCGACACGGCGCGCTCGACGTTCGCCGGCTTGTGGGTGCGGTCGAGCGTGCGCAGCACGTGCGGTACCGCGGACTGCATGCCGAGGCTCACGCGGGTGAAGCCGGCGCGCGCGAGGGCGCGCAGTGACTCCCGGGTGACGGAGTCGGGGTTCGCCTCGGTGGTCACCTCCGCATCGGCGCTCAGGCCCCACGTGCCGCGCACGCCGTCGAGCAGCGCGATGAGCGCGGACGAGTCCAGCATCGTCGGGGTGCCGCCGCCGAAGAAGACGGTGCGGGCCGCGCGGGCGTCGCCCGGCATCGCGGTGCGCGCGAGCTCCATCTCGCGCAGCGCCGCCTCGACGTAGCCCTCGCGGGTCGCGCCCTCGACCTCGCCGGGAGCGTACGTGTTGAAGTCGCAGTACCCGCAGCGCACCGAGCAGAACGGGACGTGGACGTAGACGCCGAGGTCCCTCACCCCTGCGACGGTATTCATGTGCTCATCATGCCTGGTGAGGGCATGATCCGTCGCGTCGGACGGGGGCACGCTACTTCTTCTTGCCCTTGTCCGAGCCGTCGTCGGATGTGGACAGCGCGGCGATGAAGGCCTCCGGCGGCACCTCGACCGAGCCGATGTTCTTCATGCGCTTCTTGCCGGCCTTCTGCTTCTCCAGCAGCTTGCGCTTGCGGGAGATGTCGCCGCCGTAGCACTTGGCGAGGACGTCCTTGCGGATGGCGCGGATGGTCTCGCGGGCGATGATGCGCGAGCCGATGGCCGCCTGGACGGGCACCTCGAACTGCTGGCGGTCGATGAGGTCCTTGAGCTTGCCCACCATCGACAGGCCGTACGCGTACGCCTTGTCCTTGTGCACCACCGCGCTGAACGCGTCGACCTGCTCGCCCTGGAGCAGGATGTCGACCTTGACGAGGTCCGCGACCTGTTCGCCCGCGGGCTCGTAGTCGAGCGAGCCGTAGCCGCGCGTGCGCGACTTGAGCTGGTCGAAGAAGTCGAAGACGACCTCGGCGAGCGGCAGCGTGTAGTGCATCTCGACGCGCGTCTCGCTCAGGTAGTTCATGGTGCCCATGACGCCGCGGCGCTCCTGGCACAGCTCCATCACGGTGCCGATGAACTCGCTGGGCACCAGGATGGACGCCTTGACGACGGGCTCGCGCACGGCGGCGACCTTGCCGCCCGGGAACTCGCTCGGGTTGGTGACGGTGTGGACCTTGCCGTCCTCCATCTCGACCTCGTAGACCACGTTCGGCGCGGTCGAGATGAGGTCGAGGCCGAACTCGCGCTCGAGGCGGTCGCGGACGATCTCGAGGTGGAGCAGGCCGAGGTAGCCGCAGCGGAAGCCGAAGCCGAGCGCGACCGAGCTCTCGGGCTCGTAGACGAGCGACGCATCGTTGAGCTGGAGCTTGTCGAGCGCGTCACGCAGGATCGGGAAGTCCGAGCCGTCGAGCGGGAATAGGCCCGAGTAGACCATCGGCTTGGGGTCGCGGTAGCCGCCCAGCGACTCCTCGGCACGGCGCGCGGCCGCCGTCACGGTGTCGCCGACCTTGGACTGGCGCACGTCCTTCACGCCGGTGATGAGGTAGCCCACCTCGCCCACGCCGAGCCCCTTGGTGGGCTTCGGCTCGGGGCTGATGACGCCGATCTCGAGCAGGTCGTGCGTGGCGAGCGTCGACATCATCGCGATCTTCTCGCGCGGCTTGAGCGAGCCGTCGACCACGCGGACGTAGGTGACCACGCCGCGGTAGGTGTCGTAGACCGAGTCGAAGATCATCGCGCGGGTCGGGGCGTCCGCGTCGCCGACGGGCGCGGGGATGTCGCGCACCACGCGGTCGAGCAGCTCGGGCACGCCCGCGCCGGTCTTGCCGGAGACGCGCAGCACGTCGTCGACCTCGCAGCCGATGAGCTGCGCGAGCTCGGCGGCGTAGCGGTCGGGGTCCGCGGACGGCAGGTCGATCTTGTTGAGCACCGGGATGATGGTGAGGTCGTTCTCCATCGCGAGGTACAGGTTCGCGAGGGTCTGCGCCTCGATGCCCTGCGCCGCGTCGACCAGGAGGATCGCGCCCTCGCACGCGGCCAGCGACCGCGACACCTCGTACGTGAAGTCCACGTGGCCCGGGGTGTCGATCATGTTGAGCGCGTGAGGCTCGCCGTCGACCTCCCAGGGCATGCGGACGGCCTGCGACTTGATGGTGATGCCGCGCTCGCGCTCGATGTCCATGCGGTCGAGGTACTGCGCCTTCATCTGGCGCGGCTCGACGACGCCGGTGAGCTGGAGCATGCGGTCCGCGAGGGTCGACTTGCCGTGGTCGATGTGCGCGATGATGCAGAAGTTGCGGATGAGCGCCGGCTGGGTCGAGGCGGGCTCGATGCGGGGATCTGCGGACACGGTGATGACGGTTCCTCGGTTCGGACTGTTTTCGGGTGCGGGTTATTCTCCCATGAAGTCGGGACGCAGCGCGGCGACCCGGAACCCTCATGGCCGCCGCCGAGATGCCGATACACGGAATGGACCGCGTGCACGGTGCGCGCGGCGACGACCCGGGAGGAGGCGACGATGGCGGAGACCGATCTGTTCCGTCCCGCGTTCGACGGCTCGCCCATCGGCATGGTGGTGCTCGGGGCCGACGGCGCCCTCATCGACGTCAACGGCGCCTTCGCGCGCATCGTGGGCCGCTCGGTGGCCGCGCTGCGCACCTACCGCCTGCGCGACCTCACGCACCCCGACGACATCCCGCGCGACGAGGAGCTGCGCTGGCAGCTCGACCAGGGCGAGCTGCCGTACTTCCAGGCGCAGACCCGCCTGCTGCACCGCAGCGGCGACGCCGTGTGGACGCGCATGACCGTCTCCCCCGCCGACGGCGAGGGCGAGGCCCGCTACCTCGTGCACGTCGAGGACATCACCGAGATCCGGCGCGCGAAGGACCTGCTCGAGCGCCGCGCCCTCTACGACCACCTCACGGGGCTCGCGAACCGCACGCTGCTGCTCGAGCGCCTCGAGGCCGCCCTCGAGGCGCATCGCACCGACGCCCACACGGTCGCGTGCATCTTCCTCGACGTCGACCACTTCAAGGTGGTCAACGACTCGCTGGGCCACGAGGCCGGCGACACCCTGCTCCAGGAGATCGCGCGCCGCATCAAGGGGGCCGTCCGCCCCGGCGACACCGTCGCGCGGCTCGGCGGCGACGAGTTCGTCGTCATCCTCGAGTCCGTCGCGACGCAGGCCGCCGCCGAGGCGTTCCTCACCGTGATCGCCTCGGACGTGCAGGTCCCGTTCAACGTGAGCGGGCACGAGGTGGTGCCCACCGTGAGCGCGGGCCTCGCGCTCGCGGAGCCCGAGCTCACCGCCGAGAGCCTCCTGCGCAACGCGGACACCGCCATGTACGCCGCCAAGCAGCGCGGCCGCGCGCGCGTCGAGGTGTTCTCCAGCGAGCTGCGCTCGCACGCGCTCAACAAGCTGTCGATCGAGTCCGAGCTGCGCGCCGCGATCCGCGAGGGCGAGCTCGTGGTCCACTACCAGCCGATCGTGCGCCTCGACACGGCCGAGGTGGTCGCGTACGAGGCGCTCGTGCGCTGGCAGCACCCCAACCGTGGGCTGCTCCTGCCCGAGGAGTTCATCGAGGTGTGCGAGGAGGCGAACCTCGTCGTCCCGCTCGGCGCGTTCGTCATCACCGAGGCGTGCGAGTTCATCGCCGCGCACCCCGAGTTCACCGGCCGCGTCTTCGTCAACGTGTCGACGCGGCAGATCGGCTCGGCGGACCTCACCCGCGTGGTGACGCACGCCCTCGAGGCGACGGGGATCGACCCCTCGCGCCTCGGGCTCGAGATCACCGAGTCCGGCATGCTCATCGCCACCCAGGCGGCGAAGTCCGACCTCGACGGCCTCACGGCGCTCGGCGTCGACCTCATCATCGACGACTTCGGCACCGGCTACTCGGCCCTCAGCTCCGTGCTCCTCAACCCCGTGTCCGGCCTCAAGCTCGCGCGCGAGTTCACGCTGCGGCTGGGCGACCGGGGCACCGGCGACCGCATCTCCACGACCGTCGCGACGCTCACCCGCAGCCTGGGCATGTCCGGCGTGATCGAGGGCGTCGAGTCCGAGGCGCAGCGCGCGATCGCGCGCGAGCACGGCTGGGCGCTGGGCCAGGGCTTCCTCTTCGGCCACGCGAAGCCCGAGCACGAGCTCGAGCTCGGCGGCCCGGCGGCCGTGGCGGACCCGCACGAGGGGCCGGTACCGTCGGCGGGGTGAGCTCCCTGTTCGACCTGTTCCGGCGCATCGTCCGCGCCGTCCGTACGACGCCGCGTCCCGGCGCATCGTCCACCGGGACCGCGACCGCCACCGGCTATCCCGGCGACTTCACGGGCGTGCCGCGGGTGAAGTACGCCCCCTCGCGCGACGGCGACCCGGATCCAGGCGAGGTCGTGTGGACGTGGGTGCCGTTCGAGGAGGACCACAGCCAGGGCAAGGACCGTCCGGTGCTGCTCATCGGGCACGACGGACGCTGGCTGCTCGGGCTCATGCTCACGAGCAAGGACCACGACCAGGACGCCGCCCAGGAGGCGCGCTGGGGCCGGTACTGGATGGACATCGGCGCCGGACCGTGGGACTCTCGTGGGCGTCCCAGCGAGGTGAGGCTCGATAGGATCCTGCGCGTCGACCCCTCCCAGGTGCGGCGCGAGGGTGCGATCCTCGACCGTGCGACGTTCGATCGTGTCGCCGGTTCGCTCAAGGACCACCATCGCTGATATGATGTTCGTTCGTGTGTGAGCGCGCCTGCTCGCGCCCCACCCATAAGTTTTCACCTGAACGCAGAAGGAATCGCTGTGGCCAACATCAAGTCGAAGATCAAGCGCATCGGCACCAACGAGAAGTCGCGCCTGCGCAACGTCGCCGTCAAGTCCGAGCTGAAGACCAACGTCCGCAAGGTGCGCGAGGCCATCGCCGCCGGCGACAAGGCTTCCGCCGAGACCGCCCTCAAGACCGCCTCCGTCAAGCTCGACAAGGCCGTCTCGAAGGGTGTCATCCACAAGAACCAGGCCGCGAACCGCAAGTCGGCGCTGGCCAAGCAGGTCGCCGCTCTCTAAGCGACCGCACGCACCTACGCCCCGTATCGCCTCCGGCGATCGGGGCGTTCGTGCTTTCTGGGGGCGTGACCGCTAGTCTGCCTGCTGTGACGTTCGCCACGGGTCCTCGGCTCTGGCACCCGCCGCACCTGAGCCGGCACGGCTCGACCGCGATCGTGGGACGCCAGGGCATCTTCGCGCGCGCCGGCGAGGTGCGGGGGCACGAGCTCCTCTACCGGGCGCCGGGTCACGACTCGCTGCCGATCGACATGTGGCCGCCGCGGCTGCAGGACCGAGCGACCGAGCACGTCATCGCCGCCGCGTTCTGGCGCGACCCCGACATCACCGCGCCGCACCCGGCCTTCATCAACTTCACGCGCACGTACCTGCTCGACCACGACGTCGCGCACCACTGCGATCCGGCGCGCGTGGTGATCGAGGTGGTCGAGTCGGCGTACGCGGACGTGGCGCTCGCCGCGCGGCTGTCCGAGCTCAAGCGCGAGGGCTTCCGCGTCGCGATCGACGACTTCGCGGCCACCGAGTCGCAGCTGAGCCTGCTCCCCCTCGCCGACTACGTGAAGGTCGACTTCCGCGACCTCGTCCGCAAGGGTCCCGCGCTGGTCGACGCCGCGCGCCGCGGAGGCGCGACGCTCATCGCGGAGCGGGTCGAGGACGCGGAGATCCTCAGCGCGTGCGAGGACCTCGGCTTCGACATGTTCCAGGGCTGGTGGTTCGAGCGCGTGATGGTGCACGAACGCGGCGAGGACCCGGTGCTGGTCTAGCGGGAATCTCCCGCTTCAGGCCGCGAGCTCGGCGACCGTGCGCACCGCGCGCTCCAGCGCGAAGCCCGGCGCGCGCGAGGCGCCCTTGATCTCCGCATCCGCGCGCGCGACGGCCTGGACCGCGAGCGCGAGCGTGTCCGCGTCCCACCGGCGGAGGTCGCGGCGCGCGCGATCCTCCTGCCACGGCTGGATGCCGAGCTCCTTGAGGCTCACGCCCCGCCCGCGCGCCGCGCCGACCTTGATGAGGGTGCGCAGCTTCATCGCGAGCGCGGCGACCAGCGGTACCGGGTCGGTTCCCGTGGACATCGCGTGGCGCACGAGCGCGATCGCGTCGGCGGTCCGGCCCGCGATCGCCGCGTCCGCCACGGCGAAGCCGGTCGCGTTGACGCGCGTGCCGTAGTACCGGGCGACGGCGGCCTCGTCGATGCTGCCCTCGACGTCGCTCACCAGCTGCGAGCAGGCGGCTGCGATCTCGGCGACGTCCTCGCCGATCGCGTCGACCAGTGCGCGCACGGCTCGCGCCGGGGCGGGGCGCTGGGCGCGCTCGAACTCGCCGGTGGCGAAGTCGACGAGCTCCGCGTCCTTCTTGATCGCGGGGCACGTGTACTCGGGGGTGCCGCCCTTGCGCAGCGTGTCGAGCAGCTTCTTGCCGCGCACGCCCCCGCCGTGGAGCAGCACGACCACGCATTCGGGGTCGGGGCGTCCGACGTATGCCAGCGCGTCCTGGAGGAAGTCGTCGTTCATCGCCTCGAGGGACTCGACGACCACGAGGCCGGGCTCGGCGAACAGCGACGGGCTCGTCGCTCCCGTCAGGCCGCCGCGCGAGTACGCGCTCGCGTCGAGCCTGCTCACCTCGATCTCGCCGCTCTTGCGCATCACCGCGGTGATGCGCTCGACCGCGCGGCTCGCGAGCAGCTTCTCAGGGCCCGACACCAGCACCACAGGTGCGGGGGCGGCACGGTGCCAGGTCGCCTGCGGTGCCTCTCGTCTCGCCACGGGGACTAGCCTCCCACGGAGTCCCGACATCGCCGGACGAGCACGGGCACCCCGTCGCGCGCACCGAGCACGACGTCTCCGCAGAGGTCGGTCCGCAGCACCGCCGCTCCCCCGGCGCCGTACAGCGCGAGCGCCTCCGCGGACGGATGGCCGTAGTCGTTGCCCTCCCCGACCGACACGAGCACGATCGGCGCCGCGATCGCCCGCACCAGCGCCGCATCCTGGGCTGCCGAGCCGTGGTGGGCCGCCTTGACGACGTCGACGGCGCCGAGCGAGGCGACGACCGGTGCGAGGCGCCGCTGTCCCTCCACCTCCAGGTCGCCGAGCGCGACGACGACGAGCCCGTCCGCCTCGAGGCGCACCGCGGTCGACGAGTCGTTGACGTCGGTGCCGTCGCGCGACCGGGGTGCCGGACCCGTCTGGAGCACCCGCACGTCGACGCCGCCCAGCCGGACCGCCTCCCCGGCCGCCGGCGCCGCGCTGGGCACTCCCGTCAACGCCGCGACGGTCGACTCCGCGGGCTCGGGCGGCAGCCAGGCACGCCTCACGTCGACGGCGTCGCGGAGCTCCGCGACCCCGCCCGTGTGGTCCGCGTGCTCGTGCGTGAGCACCAGCAGGTCGACCCGCGCGACCCCGAGCCTCGCGAGGCAGCCCGCGGCATCCGCGTCCGCCGTGCCCGCGTCGACCATCACGACCGCTCCCCCTCCGCGCACGACCAGCGCGTCGCCCTGCCCGACATCGCACGCCACCACGGTCCAGCCGTCGACCGCGCCGCCGAGCGCCTCGGGCAGCCACCGCGGCGGGGCGTGCAGGAGGAACGCGAGCGCGACGGCGGCCACGGCGCCGGCGCGCGACCAGCGGCGCCGCGCCCGCGCCACCACCGCGACGGCGAGCACGAGCGCGGCCCCGAGCAGCACCCCTCGAGGCCCCACGGCGGAGGCCAGGTCGCCCCCAGGCGCGTCGGCGAAGGCGCGGGCCGCGGCGACCACCGGGTACGCGCATCGTGCCGCGGCGTCCGCCAGGACCTGCGCGACCCCCGGCGCCGGCCCGGCGAGGGCGAGCGCCGCCACGCCGAGGAGCGTCACCGGGATCGCGAACGGTGTCGCGACGGCGTTCGCGGGCACCGCCCACGGCCCGACGGACGCGTCGATCGCGGCGAGCACGGGGATGCACGCGGCCTGTGCGGCGAGGGTCACCGCGGCGGCGTCGGCCAGCGGCGCCGCGATGCGGCGACGGAGGCGGGACGCGAGCCCGGGCGCGAGCATCCCGATCGCCGCCACGGCCGCGACCGACAGCGCCAGGCCGGCGTCGCGCGCGAGCTCGGGGCGCGCGAGCAGCAGCACGAGGACCGTGGCGGCGAGCGCCGGCACGCTCTGGCCCCGCCTGCCCGCGACGAGCGCGCCCGCGGCGATCGCGGCCATCGCGAGCGCGCGCAGCACCGACCCGCCGCCCGACACGACCGCGGCGAAGGCCCCGCACGCCGCCACCGTCGCGACCGCGACCACCACCGGCGAGGCGCGGGCGCGTCGCAACGCCGCACCGAGCGCCACCGCGAGGATCGCGAAGTGCGCGCCGGAGACCGCGGTGAGGTGGGCGAGGCCGCTCGCGCGCATCTGCGCCACGAGCGCGGGATCCATCGCCGAGGTGTCTCCCAGCACCATGCCCGCGACCACCGGCGCGGTCGCGGCGGGCGCGGCCTCTAGCGCGGCGCGGAAGGACGTCCGAGCGTCCTCGGCGACCGCCCGCCACCCGGCGGGCGGCTCGCTCGCGACGATGCGGCCGTCGAGCAGCGCGTCCACCGTGCCGCGCGCCGCCGCACCCGCGGTGCCGAGCGCGGTCGCCTCGGACCCGCGCCCGGGCGCCCCGTCCGCGTCGGTGAGCACGACGATCAGGCCCGCACCGGTGCGCCACCCGTCCGTGCGAGCACCGCGCCACGCCTCGACGTCGATTCGCACGGCGACCCGCGGTGCGCCGTGGGAGTCGACGGGACGCACCTCCGTCACCCGCCCGCGCACCTCCACCGGGGCATCGACGTGGGCCGCGATCCACGCCCGCGCCTCGACCGCCGCGCCCGTGGTCACCGTCGAGGCCGCGGAGGCGACCGCGGCGAGCACGAGCGCCGGGACCAGGCCCGGAACGCGTCGCCCCCACCCGAGCGCGACCAGCGTCGCCGCGCCGCACAGCGCGGCGACGACCGCGCCCACACGCACCCCGGCGGCCCAGCACGCCAGCGAGGCGGCCCACGCCGCCACCGCGGCGGGCACGAGCCGCAGGTCGCCCCAGCCGCCCACCGCGTCACGTCGTCGCGAGGTCGGCGATCGCCTCGATGATGGCCGGGCCGACCCCCGACACGCGCTCGAGGTCCTCGATCGCCGCGAACGGGCCGTGGGCCTCGCGGTCCGCGACGATGCGCGCCGCGAGGACCTCTCCTACCCCGGGCAGGGCCTGGAGGGCCGTCTCGTCGGCGTTGTTGAGGTCGACCGGGCCTGGCTCGCGCGCGGCGACGGGCTCCCCCGAGCGGTTCACGCGCCCCACCACGATGTGCTCGCCGTCCGTCACGGGCCGGGCGAGGTTGACCGAGGACTCGTCGGCCCGGCGGCGTAGCCCGCCGGCGAGCTCGATGGCGTCCGCGACGCGCGATCCGGCGGCGAGCTCGACCAGGCCCGCGGACCGGACCGCGCCGCTCACGTGCACGATCAGCATCGCCGGAGCCGCGGCGGATGCGCTCGCGCTCGGCGAGGGGCTCGCGACGAGCGGCGCGGCGGGCTCGCCGCGCAGGCCCCACCACCCGACGGCCGCGAGGATCGCGATCACCGCTGCGGCGGTGACCGCGGTGCGGGCGTCGAGGCGCCAGCGGGTCGGCTGCGGCGCGGGCGGCTCGGCGCCGTGCCCCGCCGCGTACGCGTGGGCCGCCGCCTCGCGCAGGCCGGCCGACCATCGCGCGCGCACGTCCTCGGACGAGTCGGAGGCATCCATGCGGGCACGCTAGGCCGCCTTCGAAGTCGCGCTGGCCCGAGCGGCGACGCCCGGAGGAGCCGCGACCACGGCACGCGACCGGGGACATCACCTTGGGAGAGGGGGTGCGGCGACGGCGGAACCGTGGCGGGGGCTGGACGGGCGCGTGACCGCGCGGAAAGCGCGCCGCCGGAACCGCGCTCAGGCCTCCGGCGGCAGGTCCGCGACGACGGCCGCGAGCGTCCCCGGCCCCGCGTGCACCGCGAGCACGGCGCTCACCTCGGCGACCGCGACCGGCCCGAGCCACGGATGACGCGCCTCGATCTCGCGCGCCGCCTCCGTCGCCTGCTCCTCGGCTCCCACGCCATGCACCGTGACGACGGGGTGCGCCCGCCCGGCGAGCGCATCGTCCACCGCGGCGTGCAGGGCCGCGCGGGCCCGCGCGGCCGACCGCACCCGCCCCACCAGCGCGACCTCGCCGTCCGCGACCTCGAGCACGGGCCGGATGCCGAGGACGCGCCCGACGGCCGCGACGGCCGGGCCGATCCTTCCCCCGCGCCGGAGGTGGTCGAGCGACTCGACGGTGAAGACGCAGCGGGAGCCGGCGGCGACGTCCCGCGCCACCGCGGCCACGGCCTCGAGCGACCCGCCCGCGCGCGCCTCGTGCGCGGCGGCCAGCGCCGCGTATCCCGCCGCCATGGCGACGGTCCTGGTATCGACGACCTCGACCGGCACGGGCGCGCGTGCGGCGGCGGCCTCCGCGGCCTCGCACGTTCCCGACAGCGCGCGCGACATCGCCACGATGACGATGCCCGCGGCACCGGCCTCGACCGCGGCGGAAATGGCCGCGTCGAAGGCGGCGGGCGTGGGCTGGGAGGTGCTGGTGGCGTGGCCCGCGCGCAGGTGCGCCACGACCTCGTCGGGGCTGATCCCGACGCCCTCCTCGACCGCGTCGCCGTCGACGACGACCTGCAGCGGCACCACCCCGATGCGCCGGCTCTCCGCGAGCCCCGGCGACAGCGAGGCCGCGGAGTCGGCGATGACGGCGACGGTCATGCGGTCACCCTAGCGGCGCGGGGCGCGCACGCGGTGGCGATGCCGCCGCGGCACCGCCCGGAGGCGGTGCCGGCGGCAGATCACGCGGTGACGATGTTGACGAGCTTGGGCGCGCGCACGATGACCGTGCGGATGCCCGCGTCGCCGATCGCGCGCTTAGCGCCGTCGGAGGCGAGCGCGAGCTCGCGCAGCTCGTCCTCGGAGATGCCCGGGGGCACCTCGAGACGGCCGCGCACCTTGCCCTTGACCTGGACGATGCACGTGACGGTCTCCTCGACCAGCAGCGACTCTTCGACGGCCGGGTAGGTCGCGAGCGCGACGTCCTCGTGGCCGAGCATCGCCCACATGTCCTCGGCCGCGTACGGCGCGAACAGGCTCAGCAGGATGGAGACCACCTCGGCCGCCTCACGGACCGCGGGGTCGGACGCGCCGGCGCCGCTGTCGATGACCTTGCGGGTCGCGTTGACCAGCTCCATGGTGCGGGCGACCACCACGTTGAACTTGAAGCCCTCGACCAGCTCCTGGGAGTCGTGCAGCGTCCGGTGCGTGACCGCGCGCAGCGCCTGGTCGCCCGTGGCCGGGTCGACCCCCGGCTCGGACTCGACGTCGCGGGCGAGGCGCCACGCGCGGGCGAGGAACTTGGCGGAGCCCGCGGGCGAGACGTCCGCCCAGTCGATGTCGTCCTCCGGCGGGCCGGCGAAGGCCATGGTGAGGCGCACCGCGTCGACGCCGAACTCGTCGAGCTGCTCGGACAGGCGCACCAGGTTCCCGCGGGACTTCGACATCGCGGAGCCGTCCATCTGCACCATGCCCTGGTTGAGCAGCGCGGAGAACGGCTCGTCGAAGTCGAGCATCCCCATGTCGCGCAGCGCCTTGGTGAAGAAGCGCGAGTACAGCAGGTGGAGGATCGCGTGGGTGACGCCGCCGACGTACTGGTCGACGGGCGCCCAGCGCTTCGCGTCGAGCACATCGAACGGGCCGTCGGCCTTGGCGGGGTCGAGGTAGCGCAGGAAGTACCACGACGAGTCCACGAAGGTGTCCATCGTGTCCGTGTCGCGCAGGGCCGCGCCGCCGCACGACGGGCACGTCGTGTTGACCCAGTCCGTCGCGGCCGCGAGCGGCGACTGGCCCTTGGGCTTGAGGTCCAGCCCCTCGGCGGCGGGCAGCTGCACGGGCAGCTGGTCGTCGGGGACGGGGACCTCGCCGCAGGCCTCGCAGTGGACGATCGGGATGGGCGTGCCCCAGTAGCGCTGACGCGAGATCAGCCAGTCGCGCAGGCGGTAGTTGGTCGCGGCGTCGCCCGTGCCGGCCGCGGACAGCTCCTCGGTGATGGCGGCGATGGCCTCGGCCTTGGCCATGCCGTTGAGCGAGCCCGAGTTGACGAGCGTGCCGTCGCCCGCGGCGGCGATGCCGGTCTCGGCCGGGTCGCCGTAGGCCTGCCCGTTCTCGTCGGTGCAGTCGAGGACCACGCGGACGGGCAGGTCCATGGCGCGCGCGAAGTCGAGGTCGCGCTGGTCGTGCGCCGGCACGGCCATGATCGCGCCGTGGCCGTAGTCGGCCAGGACGTAGTCGGAGGCCCAGATGGGCAGGCGCTCGCCGTTGACGGGGTTGATGCCGTAGCGCTGCAGGAAGACGCCGGTCTTCTCGCGGTCGGTCGCGAGGCGATCGATCTCGTTCTCGCCCTTGACCTTCTCGACGTAGGTCGCGAACTCGGCCTGCGTCGCCTCGTCCGCGCCCTCGGCCAGCTCGGCGGCGAGGTCGGAGTCCGCGGCCACGACCATGAAGGTCGCGCCGTGGAGCGTGTCGGGACGCGTCGTGTAGATCGTGATGGGCTCGTCGCGGCCCTCGATCTCGAACGCGACGTCGGCGCCCGAGGAGCGGCCGATCCAGTTGCGCTGCATCGCGATGACCTTGTCGGGCCACGAGCCGCGCAGGGTCTCGAGGCCGTCGAGCAGCTCGTCCGCGTACTCCGTGACCTTGAAGTACCACTGGTTGAGCTTCTTCTTGGTGACCGGGGTGTCGCAGCGCTCGCACAGGCCGCCCACGACCTGCTCGTTCGCCAGCACGGTCTGGTCCTTCGGGCACCAGTTCACGTTCGAGTGCTTGCGGTAGGCGAGGCCGCGCTCGAACATGCGCGTGAAGATCCACTGGTTCCAGCGGTAGTAGTCGGGACGGTGCGTCATCAGCACGCGGTCCCAGTCGAACGAGCACGCGTAGCGCTTCATCGAGCTGACCTGCTGGGCGATGTTGTCCTCGGTCCAGCCGGCCGGGTCGACGCCGCGCTTGATGGCGGCGTTCTCTGCGGGCAGGCCGAACGAGTCCCAGCCGATCGGGTGGAGGACGTTGAAGCCCTTCTGCACCCAGTGGCGTGCGATGACGTCGCCGAGCGCGTACGCCTCGGCGTGACCCATGTGGAGGTCGCCCGACGGGTACGGGAACATGTCGAGCACGTACTTGGTGGGGCGGTCGTCGTCGGGCCGGCCCGAGCGGAAGGGCTGGCGCTCCTCCCACACGGGGAGCCAGCGCTCCTCGATCGCGTGGAAGTCGTAGCGGGCGGCGTCGTGCGTGGGCGTCTCGGTCACCCGAAGGATTCTACCGAGGGACGATGCGCGCGAGGTCCGCGCGCGCAGGTTGGCCGCGCGACGGGGCCGCCAGACCCTCTTGTCGACGTCACCGCGTGCCGCTACATTGCGCTCACCGGCAGAGCGCAGGGAGCCTCCCCGGCTGAGGGAGTGTGGCCCGTGCCCATCGCATCGTCCCGCCGGACGCGGCTGGTCGCGCTCGCCGCCGCCCTCCTGCTCGCGCTCGGTCTCGCCTCGGCCGCCGAGCCCGCCCGCGCCGAGACCGTCACCCGGTCGATCTCGGGCACCGTGTCCCTGCCCCAGGGCGCGCCGCTCGACTACTACGTGTTCGTATTCGTGCGCGCGACGGGCCTGGACGGCCAGCCGGGCGGCTTCGTCGCGGTGTCGCCGACGGACGGCACGTACACGCTCGACGGGCTCGAGCCGGGGCGTTACCGCATCAGCTTCCCCCTCTACCTCACGACCGAGACCCAGTCGCTGACCATCCCGCCGCTGGTGCGCACGTCGTACTGGCCGGGTGCGGTGACGCAGGGCACCTCGACGCCCGTGGACCTCACGACGGCTGACGCGACGAGCATCGACCAGACCATGGAGTGGACGGGGACGCTGTCCGGGGACGTGACGATCATCAGCGAGTCGGTCGCGAAGCCGAGCCCGGGCCTCGTCACGGTGTGGCTCGCCGGCGCCCGCGGCACGCACTTCACCGCGACACCGGGCGCGTACGGCTACACGTTCACGAACCTGCCGCCCGACACCTACGACGTGTCGTTCGGAATCGCGGAGGACGAGCAGGGCTCGCTCCTGCCCGACGTCGCGCCCGAGTGGTTCGACGACGCGTACTCGTACCTCGACGCGACCCCGGTGACCGTCGCCCCGCGCGCGGCCGTCACCGGCATCGACGCCGTGCTCGAGAAGGGCGTGTGGTCCGCCACGCCGCGTCCCACGATCGCGGCCCCGACCGTCAAGCCCGGCGCGACGCTCACCGCGAGGTCGGGGACCTGGGCCCCGTCCGCGCTCCTCGCCTACCGGTGGAACCGTGACGGCGTCGCGATCGACGGCGCCAACGCCGCGACCTACGTCCTCGCCACGGCGGATCTCGGCGCGGCCGTGACCGTCACCGTCACCGGCGCCCGCGAGGGCTTCGACACCGTGGCGCGCACCTCCGCCGCCGTGGCCGTGCCCGCGGGCTTCGCCTCCGCCCCCACCCCGACGATCTCCGGCCGGGCCAAGGCCGGGGAGACCCTCACCGCCGTGCCCGGCACGTGGTCGCCTCGCGCCGCGCTCACGTTCCGATGGTTCCGCGACGGCATCCGCATCGCGGGCGCGACGACGCGGCACTACACGGTGACCAAGGACGACCGCGGCCACACCCTCACCGCCAAGGTCACCGCCCAGCGCAGCGGCGACCTCAAGACGAGCCGCACGAGCGCCGGCAAGGCCGTGCCGAAGGTCTTCTCCGCCGCGCCGACGCCGACCATCGCGGGCACGCCCGCCGTGGGGTCGACCCTCCGCGCCCGCACCGGCACGTGGACGCCGACGCCCACGTCGCTCGCGTACCGCTGGTACCGCGACGGCGTCGCGATCTCCGGCGCGACGGCACGCACGTACTCCCCGGTCGCCAAGGATCGCGGCGCGCGGATCACCGTCAAGGTCACCGCGCGCAAGCCCGGCTTCCTCGCGACCAGCAGGACGAGCGCGGCGGTCCGCGCGCGCTGACCAGGGACGTCACGAACGGGCCCCGGCCAGTGACATTCGCCACATTCACGCACGGACGCCATGTGGCATAGCCCACAAACCCCTCCCAGGGCTACCGGAATGCCGGAATCATGCCGATATCCCATCCGGAGACGGGCGCATCCAGCCCCGGATCCCCGAACAGGAGGTCAGCATGCGTCCGTCCGCCCTCGCGGTCCCGCACACGCTCGCTCGCCGCACCGCGCTCGCGCTGGTCGGCCTGCTGGTGGCCGCGGTGGCGCTGGCAGGCGGCTCCGCGCACGCCGCCACCGATCCGGCCCAGCTCATCCTCAAGAAGACCAACGCCTACCGCGCCGAGGAGGGCCTCAAGCCGCTCTCCCTGCAGGGCGGCATGACGGACGTGTCGACGACGTGGAGCAAGAAGATGCGCTCCACCGAGAACCTCAGCCACAACCCGAAGTTCGCCGTCCAGATCCCGTCGACGCCCGACCGCGCCGCCGAGAACGTCGGCTACGCGTGCGGCTACGGCTCGGCCGCCGACAACGCGGCCGCCGTCATGACGGCGTGGCTCAAGTCCTCCGGCCACGAGGCGAACATCAGCGGCAGCTACTCCGACATCGGCGTCGGCATCGCGTACGACAAGTCGAGCGACTGCGTGTGGGCGACCCAGAACTTCGCGCACTACAGCAAGTTCGACGCGACGCCGCGGCCCAAGATCGCGGGCACGAAGAAGGTCGGCTCCGTGCTCACCGCGAAGGTGGGCTCGTGGAGCCCCTCCCCGAACGTGAGCTTCCGCTGGTTCCGCGACGGCGTGCGCATCGACGGCGCCAACGGCCGCAAGTACACCGTGACCAAGGCCGACCGCGGCCACAACATCAAGGTCAAGGTCATCGCCAAGCGCTCGGGCTACCTCACCACCGCCAAGACCAGCGCGGCGGTGTCGATCCCCAAGGCCTTCAGCACCGCGCCGCGGCCGACGGTGTCCGGCACCGCGAAGGTCGGCTCGCAGCTCACCGCCAAGGCCGGCGAGTGGTCCCCCACCCCGAGCAGCATCGCCTACCGGTGGTTCCGCGACGGTGACAAGATCTCCGACGCCACGGGCCGCCGCTACACGCTGCGCAAGGCTGACAAGGGCCACACGATCAAGGTCAAGGTCATCGCCAAGCGCTCCGGATTCTTCACCACGACGCGCTGGAGCACCGGCGTCTCCGTCTCCTGACGCCCTCCCCAGGCCCTCGCGCGGCGTGCGTGGCACCATGGAAGGACGCCGTACGCCAGGGCTGACCGTGACGGCATGGTCGCGCGCCCGGGGCCCCTCCCGCACGGAGGGCTCCGCCGGCGCGCGGCGGCCCGAACGGACGGGGAAGGAGGCCGATGGCGGTATTCGGCAGGCGCGGCACGCCCCGCGGCCTGCTCACCGGGATCGCGACGACGACCGTCGCGGGAGCGCTGCTGCTCGTCGGCGCCGCCCCCGCGGGCGCCGCGACGGTGACGCCTACGCCCGAACCGCCCGAGGCCGCCTCCACCCCAGCCCCCTCCTCGACGCAGGACGATGCGGCGGTCGCCCCCGAGGATCCCTCGCCCGCGCCCGTCGAGACGACGCCGAGCGAGACGACGGCGCCGCAGCCGGAGGCCGACCCGACGACCGAGGCGGACCCGGAGCCTGCCCCCGCGGCCACGGCCGACGAGCCCGCGCCGGAGCAGACCAGCGACGCGGGCGGACCCGCCGAGAAGCCGTCCGGCGGCTCCCCCGATTCAGCGTCCGACGGCGCCACGCAGGACCCCGCCCCGGAGCCGACCACCCCGAGCGCGCCCGCCGACGAGCCGTCGACCGGAGGCACCGGCACCGGCACCTCGCAGCCGGCGCCCTCCTCCGCTGCCGAACCGGAGCCGTACGACCCGGACGCCCCCGCATCGTCCGGCGTCCGCGGCCCGGATCCCCTCGACCCGGTCGCCTTCGACGACGTGTCGGACGTGCTGGGCGACCCGACGTACTCGCAGTTCGCCGCGGCGATCGCGTGGATGGGCCGCAAGGGCATCGCGGAGGGCGTGCTGACCGAGGCCGGACGCGCGTACATGCCCGACCTCGAGCTCACGCGCGGAGAGTTCGCGGCCTTCCTGTACCGCCTCGCCGGGTCGCCGGCCAGCATCGTGCCCAAGCGGTCGCCGTTCGCGGACGCCGGACGCGGCGACACCGAGTACTCCGCCGAGATCGCGTGGCTGGCGGCGCAGGGCATCGTCACCGGCCGGCTCGAGGGCGACACGCGGCTGTTCCGCCCCGACGACCCGCTCACCCGCGGCGTCATGACCCGGATGCTCTACCGGTTCGCCGGCTCCCCGAAGGTGAAGGACGCCGACCTCGGGACGTACGCCGACGTGACCGCCGGGTCCGAGATGGACGCCGCCGCGACGTGGCTCGCGAGCACCGTCGGCGAGCTCGGGCAGGACGGGGACGAGGGCCTCGAGCTGCTGCCCGCCGCCACCGTGTCGCGCGGCGCCGTCGCCGCGGTCCTGCGGCTCGCGCACCGCTCGGACGTGACGTTCACGCCGTGGAAGGCGCCGCTGCGGCTGGTCGACCCGACCGTGGTGCAGGTCGACGTCGACAGCGCGCTCAACCTGCGGCGGGGTCCGTCGACGGACGCCGTGGTCGCGACGCAGCGCGAGGACGGCGCCGAGCTCGACACCACCGGCGCCGTCACCGCCGACGGCTGGGTCGAGGTGCGGGTCGGCGACCGGCTGCTGTGGGCCTCGCCCGGCTACCTCGCGGTCGACGGCGAGGGCGCCGCGTCGGGCGGCGGGGGCGACACCTCCCAGGCCGCCCCGGGGGACGATGCGGCGGGCACGACCTCCCCGACCCTCGCCTCGTCCTACGAGAACGGGCAGATCCCGGACTCGGCCCTGTGCGCGCTGCCGTGGGGCGCCGGCCTCAAGCTCGCGTGCGACGCGGCGGACGACCTCGAGCGGCTCGACGCGACGTTCCACGACCTGTTCGGACTCCACATCCCGATCTCGAGCGCGTACCGCGACTATGCCGGCCAGCTCGCCGCGACCGCGCGCTACGGCGGCATGGCCGCGGTCCCGGGCACGTCGAACCACGGGTGGGGCGAGGCGATCGACCTGTCGGAGCCCGGGCTGCCCGGCGGCTACGACGGCGAGGCCTACGCGTGGCTCGTCTCCGCGGCGCCGGCCTACGGGTGGACGCTGCCGGGGTGGGCGCGGCCCGACGGCTCGAAGCCCGAGCCGTGGCACCTCGAGCACATCGGCTGAGGCGACCGCCGCATCGTCCCTACTCGACCTGGGTGATGTGCACCTGGACGTCGAGCTCCGTGGTGCTGCCCGCGACGACGCCGGTGAGCGGCGGCACGTCCGTGTACTCGCGGGCGCGGGCCACGATGACGTGGTGGTCGCCCACCTCGCGGTCGTTGGTCGGGTCGAAGCCGAACCAGTCGCCCGTCCACCACTCGACCCACGCGTGGGACTCCCCCGACACGGTCTCGCCGATCGCGGCGTCGCGCTTGGGGTGGAGGTAGCCGGACACGTAGCGGGCCGGGATGCCGACGGTGCGCAGCGCGCCGATGGCGAGGTGCGCGAAGTCCTGGCACACACCCGAGCGGGCGTCCCACGCGTCGCGGGCCGGCGTGTGGACGGACGTCGAGCCGGGCACGTAGTTGATCTGGTCGTGCAGGTGGTCGCAGATGGCGCGGGCCGTGTCATCGGGGCCGAGGCGCGACGCGGCGTCGCGCGCGAAGGCTGCGAGCTCCTCGGTGGGCTCGGTCGTGTCGCTCAGCCCGAGGTACTCGCTCAGCAGGTCCTGGAAGCGCGGGCCCGTGAGGGTCTCCCACGCGACGCGCTCCTCGCGCGCCGGCACGCTGGTGACCTCGACGAGGCTCGAGCCGACCACGGAGAGGCTCTCGTGCGGCTGGAGCACCTCGAAGACGACGACGTCGGCCTCCCAGTAGTCGCGGTACGACGAGCGCCACGTCACGGGCGAGATCTCGACCTTCGAGTCGAGCACGCGCTGGCGCGGCAGCCACGCCGGGATGAGGCGCGCCTCGTTGTACGAGGACACGATCGAGCCCTCGTACGCGAAGCTGGTCCGGTGCTCGATGCGGAGCGTGGTCATAGGGCCTCCTGGCTCCACAGCACGGTCGACGCCGGCAGGAAGTAGCGGTCGCGGATGAGGTCCGAGGCCGCGCCGCACGCGCTCTGCACCTCGCGCATCTGGCCGGGCAGGTCGTCGAGGACGTCGCGCACGTCGCGGTACTCGAGGTTGGTGCGCGCGCGGCCCAGGGCGAGGCGCGCGCGGTCCGACAGCGCGCGGCTGTTCGAGGCGCCCTCGATGAGCCCGAGCGTGTCCTCGGCCTTCTGCAGGTTGTAGGCGATCGAGCGCGGGAACAGGCGGTCCACCAGGAGGAACTCCGCCGCGCGCTCCTCGGTGACGAGGGCGCGGACGGTGCGCAGGTACGCCTCGTGCGCGGAGCACGAGCGCAGCAGCGTGGTCCAGTTGGGGCCCGTCGTGCCCTCGAAGTGACGCGTCATGAGCAGGCGCGCGATCATGTCCGCGCGCTCGAGCGAGCGCCCGAGCTCCATGAAGTGCCACGCATCGTCACGGGACGTCGTGGCGGAGTGCAGGCCCCACACGACAGCGGCACGCTCACGCACCCACACGAAGTACTCGTGCGGGCGTGCCGAGGCGGTCCACCGCGGCAGCTGGTTGCGCGTGGTGTTGAGCGACTCCCACACCTCCGTGCTGATGACCTCGCGGGCGCGGCGGGCGTTCTCGCGGGCCGCGCCGAGCGTCCACGCGATCGACGACGAGCGCTCCGCGTCGAAGGCGAGCGTCGCGAGCACGTCGCGGCGGCTCACCGGCGCCTCGAACTCGCAGTTCATCACCGACAGCAGCGAGCCGTTCGCGCTCGGCTCATCGACCCAAGGGTCCTCGAGCAGCACGTTGAGGTGCACGTCGAGGAGGCGGGCGGTGTTGTCCGCGCGCTCGACGTAGCGGCCGATCCAGAACAGGGACTCCGCGATGCGGCTCAGCATGTCGGCTCTCCCTGCTTCGGCTCACCCTGCTGCTGCTGTTGCTGCTGCTGCTGCTGTCCGTGCTCGATGTCGTCGGGGTGCGCCGCCTGCGGGACGGCGCCGATGCCCGAGAGCTCGACCCGCGACTCCGGTGGCGGGGTGACCCGGCCGCGCTGGCGCTCGCCGCCGAGCACCCACGTGTCCTTCGAACCGCCGCCCTGCGACGAGTTGACGATGAGCTGGCCGCGGGCCAGGGCGACGCGGGTGAGGCCGCCGGGGAGGACCCACACGTCGTCGCCGTCGTTGATCGCGAAGGGGCGCAGGTCGACGTGGCGCGGCTCGAGGCCGTCGTCGGTGAGCGTCGGGACGGTGCTGAGCTGGATGACCGGCTGGCCGATCCACCCGCGCGGGTCCTCGAGGATCTGCTTGCGGACCTTGTCGAGCTCCTCGCGCGAGGCCTTGGGGCCGATGAGGACGCCCTTGCCGCCCGCGCCGTCCACCGGCTTGACGACCAGCTCGGCGAGGCGGTCCATGACCTCCTCGCGGGCCTCGGTCTCCTCGAGCCGCCACGTGTCGACGTTGGGCAGGATCGGCTCCTCGCCCAGGTAGTAGCGGGTGAGGTCCGGCATGTACGTGTAGATGAGCTTGTCGTCCGCGACGCCGTTGCCGACCGCGTTGGCGATGGTGACGTTGCCCAGGCGGGCCGCGTGGACGATGCCGGGCGCGCCGAGCGCGGAGTCCGGACGGAACGCGACGGGGTCGAGGTAGTCGTCGTCGACGCGGCGGTAGATGACGTCGACACGGCGGCGGCCCGCGGTGGTGCGCATGTACACGCGCCCGTTGTGCGTCTCAAGGTCGCGACCCTCGACGAGCTCGACGCCCATGGTGCGGGCGAGCAGCGAGTGCTCGTAGTAGGCGCTGTTGAAGACGCCCGGGGTAAGGACCACGATCGTGGGGTCGTCGATGTCGCCCGGCGCGCAGCGGGTGAGCGCGGCGCGCAGGCGCTGCGAGTACTCGAGCACCGGGCGGACGCCCATCGCGCCGAACATGTCGGGGAACATCTGCGACATCGCGCGCCGGTTGGACAGCACGTAGCTGACGCCCGAGGGGACGCGGACGTTGTCCTCGAGCACGCGCCAGATTCCGTGCTGGTCGCGCACCAGGTCGATGCCAGACACGTGGACGCGCACGCCGTTCGCGGGGTCGATGCCCGCGGCTTCGCGGTAGAAGTACTGGGACGTCGCGATGAGGCGGCGCGGCACGATGCCGTCGTTGACGCAGTGCTGCGAGCCGTAGACGTCCGCGAGGAACGCCTCGAGGGTGCGCACGCGCTGGGCGACGCCCGGCGAGATGATGTCCCACTCCTCGGAGCCGACCACGCGGGGCACGATGTCGAGCGGGAACGGCCGCTCCTCGCCCGCATGGTCGAAGGTCACGCCCTGCGCGAGGTACGTGGACGCCAGGGCCTCGGCCCGCGAGTAGAGGTCCTCGCCGGACATGCGATCGATCTCGTGGTAGACGCGACGGTACGGGTCCCTCACGCGACCCTCGAGGTCCATGGCCTCGTCCCAGGCTTGAACCGGCTGGTATCCAGTCCACGGTGTCTGCTGGTCGGCGGTCATGCGCCCACGATAGCCACGTCATGTTTCGGAGCGGTCACGATCGCGTCTCCGGCGCGTCATGCTGGCCCTATCCGCGCGACGTCCGCGCTGCTACGTTCCCCGTATGGCCTACCCCCGCAACCTGCTCGCCCCCGACGAGGACGTCGTCGTCGACAGCCACCCCCACTGGAAGGCGCTCGTGGGGCCGGTGATCGTGTCGGTGCTCGCGATCGCGCTCGTCGCGTTCGTGCTGTGGTGGCTCGGGACGGTCGAGCTGGACGGCATCGCGGAGACGATCCTCGCGGTGACGGTCGGCGTGGTGGGGCTCGTGCTCATCGTGTGGCTCGCGATCGCGCCGTTCATCCGGTGGGCGACCACCCACTTCGTCATCACGGACCGTCGCGTGATCTACCGCACCGGCGTGCTCACCAAGAGCGGGATCGACATCCCGCTCGCGCGCGTCAACACCGTCCAGTTCCGCCACGGCCTCATCGACCGGATGTTCCGGACGGGCACGCTCATCATCGAGTCCGCGTCGGACGACCCGCTGTCGTTCGACGACATCCCCAACGTCGAGAAGGTCCACGCGGTGCTCTACCACGAGGTCTTCGAGGCGCTCGAGGGCGACGAGGACGAGCCGCCCCGCACAGGCCCGCCCGCGCCGCCGGCACCGCCCGCGCCCACGGCGTAGACCCCCGGGCGGCGCGGCGCTCCCCCACCGCCGCATCGTCCCGGCGCCCTCGAGGCTCCGCGCCCACCCTTGTCGCGCCGCATCTGCGGCGCTAGCGTCGCCACCATGCCGCACCTGCGTATCTCGGAGGCCGCCGCGCTTGTCGGCGTGAGCGACGACACCATCCGCCGCTGGATCGACGCCGAGGGGATCGCGACCGTGCGCGACGGCGCGGGCCGGATCCTCGTCGACGGCGTCGACGTCGCCGGCTACGCCGCGCGGGCGCAGGCGCCGGAGGACCCGACGGACGTGCGGCGGTCCGCGCGCAACCGCTTCACGGGGATCGTGACCCGGGTGGTCGCGGACGGCGTGATGGCGCAGGTGGACCTCCAGTGCGGACCGCACCGCGTGGTGTCGCTCATGAGCGCCGAGGCGGCGCGCGAGCTCGCGCTCGAGCCGGGCTCGGTCGCGACCGCGGTGGTCAAGGCCACCACCGTCATCGTCGAGACGCCGGCCGGGTCCCGGTGAGGTCGTCGGCCCGGGTGGTGGCGGCCGGCGTCGTCGCGCTCGCGCTCGGCGGTTGCGCCGCCTTCTCGCCGGACTCGGAGGGCGCCCCCTCGACGGCGGTCACGCACGTCCTGGACGTGTACGCGGCCGCGTCGCTGTCCGAGGTCATGGAGACCCTGGCGACGGGCTTCGAGGAGGTGCTGCCCTGGGTCGACGTGCGCGTCACGTACGGCGGAAGCAGCGACCTCGCCGCGCAGATCCTCGAGGGCGCCCCGGCGGCCGTCTTCGCCTCGGCGGACGAGGCGCAGATGGCCGCGGTCGCCGACGAGGTCGCGGGCGAGCCGGTCGTCTTCGCGACCAACACGCTCACCATCGCGGTGCCCGAGGGCAACCCCGCCGGCGTGACCGGGCTCGGGTCCCTCGCGGACGATGCGGTGGCCACGGTGGTCTGCGCGCCGCAGGTGCCGTGCGGGGCCGCGACCGCGACGCTCGCCGAGCTCCAGGGCGTGGACATCGCCGCGGTCTCCGAGGAGACCAGCGTCACCGGCGTGCTGGGCAAGGTCGCCGCCGGGCAGTCCGACGCCGGCGTCGTCTACGTCACCGACGTCGCGCGCGCCGCGGGCGTCGAGGCGGTCGCGATCGGCGGCGCCGACGCCGTGGTCAACCGCTACCCCATCGCCCGGCTCAAGAGGTCCGACTTCGCGGAGATCGCCGACGACTTCGTCGCCTACGTCGCCGGCGCCGAGGGCCGCGCGGTGCTGGCCGACGCGGGCTTCGGGGCGCCGTGACGGGCCCGCGCTGGCTCGTGCCGCTGGCCGTGGCGGGCGCGTTGCTCGTCGCCCTGCCGCTCGTGGGGCTGCTCGCGCGCGCGAGCTGGGGCGAGATGTGGTCGCTCATCACCGCGACCGCCTCGCTCGAGGCCCTCGCGCTGAGCCTGCGGACCTCGCTCGTCGCCACCGCACTGGTCCTCGTGTTGGGCGTGCCGCTCGGCTTCGCGCTGCACGCGCTTCAGGGACGCGTCCGCGCGGTCGCGCGCGCGGTGCTGCTCGCGCCGCTCGTGCTGCCGCCCGTGGTCGGTGGCCTCGCGCTGCTGTACGCATTCGGCCGCCGCGGGCTGCTCGGCGGGCCGCTCGAGGACGCGGGCGTGTCGATCGCGTACACGACCGTCGCCGTGGTGCTCGCGCAGGCCTTCGTCGCGATGCCGTTCATGGTCGTGTCGGTCGAGTCCGCGCTGGCGACGCACGGCTCGCGGCGCGAGGCGATCGCGGCGACCCTGGGCGCCTCGCGCACCCGCATCCTCGCGCGCGTCACCCTGCCCGCCCTCGGGCCCGCGCTCGCCACGGGCACCGTCCTCGCCTTCGCCCGCGCCCTCGGCGAGTTCGGCGCGACGCTGACGTTCGCCGGGTCGCTCGCCGGCGTCACGCGCACCACGCCGCTGGAGATCTACCTCGCGCGCGAGACCGACCCCGACGCCGCCGTGGCCCTGTCGATCGTGCTGCTCGTCGTCGCCGTGACGGTGGTCGCGGTCGCGTACCGCCCCGTCGCGGGGAGGGCGGTGCGATGAGGCTCGAGGCGCAGGTCACGGTCGAGGGGCGCGACGTCGACGCGACGCTCACGGTCGGCGCGGGTCGCACGCTCGCGCTGCTGGGCCCCAACGGGTCCGGGAAGTCCACGGCGCTCGAGGCGATCGCCGGCGTCGTGCGACCCACCCGTGCGCGCATCGTGCTCGACGGGCGTGAGCTTGTCGGGGCCGGGCGGCCGGTGCCGCCCCGCGAGCGCGGCATCGTGCTGCTCGCGCAGGACGATGCGCTGTTCCCCATGAGCGTGCTCGACAACGTCGCGTTCGGGCCGCGCGCGGCCGGGCGCCGGGACGAGCGCGAGGTCGCGGGCACGTGGCTCGCGCGGGTGGGCTGCGCCGATCTCGCGGCACGCCGGCCGGGCGAGCTGTCGGGCGGGCAGGCACGCCGCGTCGCCATCGCGCGGGCCCTCGCCGCCGAGCCCCGGGTCCTCCTGCTGGACGAGCCGTTCGCCGGCCTGGACGTGGAGGCCGCCTCGTCGATCAGGACGATGCTGCGGGCCCTCCTCGCGGACGTCACCGCGATCGTCACGACGCACGACGCGCTCGACGCGCACACGCTCGCCGACGACGTCGCCGTGATGGACCGCGGCCGCGTCGTGGAGGCGGGGGCGGCGGCCGAGGTGCTGACCCGGCCCCGCACCCCGTTCGCGGCGCGGATGGCCGCGCGCGTGCTGGTCGCCGGGACGATGCGCGGGGGTGCGCTCGAGCTGCGGGGCGGCGCCCGCGTGCCCGTGAGCGGGGGGCCGGGCGGCGGCGCCGCGGGGGCCGTCGCGCTGCCACCCTCGGCCGTCACGCTCGTGGTCGGCGACGCCCCGCGCGACCGGGCGCTGGCGTGGATCCCCGACGCCGTCACGGCGCTCGAGCCCCGCGGGGACGAGGTGCGGGTGGTCGGCTCCGCGGTCACCGCGGACGTCGACGCGACCGTCGCGGCGCGCCTCGACGCGGGTGCGGCCGTGTGGTTCGGCGTGCCGCGCGGACTGCCCGCCTACGCGCTGTGAGGCCGCAACACCCTGGCAATACGGTCGTTCGTACACTGGCCTGCATGGCCCCGGACCTGTCGGGCGTGCGCGTCCACGTCCTCACCGCGTCGAACCGATCCGCGCGCGGCGAGCGCGAGGACGCGTCGGGCCCCGTGCTCGCGGAGGCGATGGCGGCGCTGGGGGCGGAGGTCGGGACGCGCATCGTCCCCGACGGCGTCGACTCGGTGCGCGGCGCGATCCGTGCCGCGATCGCGGGCGGCGCCCGGGTGGTGCTCACCACGGGCGGCACCGGCGTGACCCCCCAGGACCTCACCCCCGAGGCGACGGCGCCCCTGCTTGCGCGGCCGCTGCCCGGGATCGCCGAGCGGCTGCGCGCGGTCGACGCCGAGGCCGTGCCCACCGCGGTGCTCTCGCGCGGCCTCGCCGGGGTCACCGAGGACGGCGCGATCGTCGTGAACGTCGCCGGCTCGCCGGGCGCCGCGCGGTCCGCCGCGACCGTACTGGCGGCGGTGCTGCCGCACGCGCTGTCCCAGCTGGACGGAGGGGATCATTGATCGCGCTCGCCTCGATCTCCGAGGAGACGTTGTCGCTCGACGCGCACGTCGCCGCCGTCGCGGGGCCGCGCGCGGGCGCGATCGCGACCTTCATCGGCACGGTGCGTGACCACGACCCGTCCGTCGAGGGCGAGGTCGTCGGACTCGACTACTCGGCGCACCCGTCCGCCGCGGAGGTGCTGGGCGCGCTCGCGGCGCGCCACGACGCGGCCGACCTCGTCATCGCCGTCACCCACCGCATCGGCTCGCTGTCGGTCGGCGAGGCGGCGATCGTCGCCGCGGTGTCCGCGCCGCATCGTCGCGAGGCGCTCGACACAGTATCCGCCCTGGTGGAGGCCGTGAAGGCCGAGCTGCCCGTGTGGAAGCGCGAGGTCCTCGCGGACGGCTCGCACGTATGGGTGGGGCTGTGACGGGCGGGCTCGTCGACCGGTTCGGGCGCGTCCACCGCGACCTGCGCATCTCGCTCACCGACCGTTGCTCGCTGCGCTGCACGTACTGCATGCCGGCGGACGGGGTGCCGTGGCTCGCGTCCGCGACGCTGCTGTCGACGGACGAGCTGGTGAGGCTCGCGCGCGTCGCCGTGGGCCTGGGCGTGCGGTCGGTGCGGCTCACCGGCGGCGAGCCGCTGCTGCGCCCCGACGTGGTCGACGTGGTGCGCGCCCTCGCGGGGCTGCGCACGCCGGACGCGCCGCTCGAGCTGTCGCTCACCACGAACGCGCTGCGCCTGCCCGAGCTCGCCGCGCCGCTGCGCGAGGCGGGGCTCGCGCGCGTCAACATCTCGCTCGACACGCTCCGCGCGGACCGGTTCGTCGAGCTCACCCGGCGGGACCGGCTCGCGGACACGCTCGCGGGCATCGAGGCCGCGAAGGCGGCCGGGCTGGCACCGGTCAAGCTCAACGCGCTCGTGATGCGGGGGGTCAACGACGACGAGATCGCGGACCTCGTGGAGTTTGCGATCGACCGCGGCCTCGAGATGCGGTTCATCGAGCACATGCCGCTCGACGCGGGCCACACCTGGCGTCGGGAATCCATGGTCACCGGCGAGGAGATCCTGGGGGCCGTGTCGGAGCGCTTCGCGCTCGAGCCGCTCGGTCACGACGGCTCTGCGCCCGCCACGCTCTTCCGCATCGTCGGGACCGCGGCCACCGTCGGGGTCATCGCGTCCGTCACGGGCGCGTTCTGCGAGCGCTGCGACCGCGTGCGGCTCACCGCCGACGGCCAGTTCCGCAACTGCCTCTTCGCGCACGAGGAGTCCGACCTCCGCACCCTCATGAGGGACGGGGCGGACGATGCGCGGCTCGCCGACGCGATGCGGGCGTGCGTCGCGTCGAAGCGGCGCGGCCACGGGATCGACGACCCGACGTTCGTCCAGCCCGCGCGCCCGATGAGCGCGATCGGGGGCTGACGCCCCCCTGTCCGGACGACGGGCCGCTGCGATGCCGGCTCTACGCCGGCTCTGCGCCCGCCTTACACCCGCCCCACGTCTGCTCTACGCCGGCGCGACCGGCTGCCGGAGGATCGTGCGGAGCCTCTCGGGCGGCACCTTGCGGAAGTCGCTGAGGTAGATCTCGTGGTGGCGGCCGGTCATGCGGAGGCCGTGCGCCGGGATGAACTCGTCGTGGATGCGTGCGAGGACCGGACCCTCGTCGTCGAACGACCCGACGTGGAGCGTCTGGACGCATCGTCCCTCCGCGAGGGTCTCGAGCCGGACGTCGGCGAGCCGCGCCGGGGCGTCCTTCGCCCCGGCGGCCTCCCGCGCCCGCTCGACCAGCGCATCGTCCACCCAGTCGGGCGTCATGATCATGAGGGTCCACGCCCACGCGGACTTGTCGCGGCGCGTGGTGAAGGAGGCGGGGTCGTCGGCGGTCCAGAGCCCCTCGAGGGGCATGACGACGTAGTCGCGGCCGAGCTCGCGCTTGGAGGCGAACTTGGTCTTGTACGCGACCGGGTAGAGGGCCTCGACGGCGGCCGCAAAGTCGGGGCTGGTGTTGGGGTCGCCGCGACCGTCGACCATGAGGTACCGCGTGGGCGGGACGTCGACGAGGCGGATCTCGCCCTTCTTGGCGGCGTACGCGTCGAGGGTCCTCTTCAGGTCGACCTTGTCGGGCATGGCGGCACCTCCCGAGGCCGAGTCTGGCACGGCCTGGGGAGGTGCTGCGGGTGCGTAGTCGGGCGGGCGGCTACGCGTCGACCGAGTGGCGGGCTCCGACCTGGTACTCGTCGGCGCGCGCGAACATCTCCGCGACGGTGAGCGGCGTGCGGCCGGTGACGATCTGGAAGTCGCGCGAGCAGGTGGCCATCTTGCCCAGGCGGATCGCCTCGCCGAAGGTGACCATGCCCTCGGAGGAGAAGGGCGCCTCGGAGTCCTCGAGGAAGTCGCCGTCGGTGGTGCGCGGCACGCCCATGGCGTCGAAGACCTCGTACTGCTCGTCGTCGGTCAGCGCGCGCCAGCCGAGCGAGTTGCCGGTCGCGGCGTTACCGGCCTGGCAGAACTGCTCCATCGTCATCGCCTCGGCGCCGTTGATGTTGAGCACCTGGTGGTGGAGGTACGGGTTGGCGAGCACGTGGGCGGCGGCGCGGGCGCAGTCCTGGCGGGAGATGAAGGCCATGACGCCGTCGCCGGCGTTGTTGGCCATCGCGCCCATGGGGATGGAGCCGAAGTAGGCGGTGATCATCGCCTCGGCGTACTGCGAGTTGCGCAGGAAGACGTAGTCGAGGTCGGTCGACTGGATGTAGGACTCGGTCCAGGCGTGGTCGATCTTCTCGATGCTCGGGTTCTCGGGGTCCGTCGCGTTGACGAGCGACGTGTAGACCACCTGGCGGACGTCGGCGGCGATGCACGCGTCCACGGCGTTCTTGTGGGCGGCGCGGCGCTTGGGGCCGACGAACGGCATCGAGATGATGAGCACCTTGTCGGCGCCGGCGAAGGCCTCCGCGAGGCCGGCCGGGTCGTTGAAGTTGGTGACGGCGGTCGCGATGCCGGCGGCCTCGTACTCCGCGAGGGCGTCGGGCGTGGGCGCGGTGACCTTGATCCGGTCAGCGGGGACCAGCTCCCGGAGGACGGCGGCCGCGTAGCCCCCGAAGTTCCCGTCGACGCCGCAGACAACCAGCTTTCCCATGGTGATGACCTCCATCAGTCGTGTCGCGTCGATGTTGTCAGGTGTCAATCTGTGGGGACTGGTCCGATGGTCCCGGCGGTGGGGCGCCGCCTGGATGTCTCGAGCCGGTCGCCCGGGTGGGCCTGCCGCGGGGCCCTTGGGGTGGGGTGATGTCCCCGGTCTTGTGGGGGCGCTCATTTGTCCACATAGCAGGGATGATGCTGCGAGGGCGTTGTCTGACCCTGGTGGTGGACTTGTCGCATGGAGTTCTCGGTGCTGGACGTTGCGAAGGGCTTGGTGCCGCTCAAGCCCTTCGAGCAGCGTGACCTGCGCACCCTGTCGGAGGACGAGCTCGCGACCGCGTTGGAGGTCGCGGGCAGGCTGGCACGCCTCGCGGACGTGCCGGGCGTGATGCTCGCCGCGGAGGTCCAGCGGCGCTCGAAGGACAAGCCCGGTGGCGGGATGGCGCGCCGGCGGGGGCATCGGAACGCGACCGGGATGGTCGCCAAGCAGCGTGGCGGGTCGGCCGGTCAGGCGCACGATGCGATCGCCACCGGCGGGCTCTTCGGCGGCGGCGGTGACGGTGACGGTGGCGGCGGGGACGATGCGGGCGACGGGGCCGGTTCCGGTGGGCAGGGTGGCGCGGGCGCGGGCGCGGGCGCGGGCGCGGGCGGCGCGGGCGGTCAGGCGCCCCGGTTCCCGCATGTGGCGGCCGCGGTCAAGGCGGGCGACCTGTCGGCGGCGCAGGCGGCGCTGCTGATCGACACCCTCGAGGCCATGGACGGTGCCGGTGAGGAGGTCGAGCGGGCGCTGGTGGCCAAGGCGCTGAAGCTGTCGCTGGCGGATCTGCGCAAGGCGTGCCTGGCGCTGCGGGCCCGGTGGGACCACAACCGGTGGCAGGAGCGCGAGAAGCGCCAGCGCGGCGAACGCTACCTGGCGCTGACCGAGAACGCCGACGGGATGGTGCGGATCTCGGGGCTGTTGGACCCGGCGTCGGCAGCACCGATCAAGACGTGGGTCGACGCCCAGGTCAAGGCCGCCTTCCGTCAGCGACGCGAGGAGGGCCTGGGAGCGGCCCCGGCGGGTGAGGCCGGACGGATCCGCGTCGACGCGCTCGTGGACCTCGCCCGCCACGGGATGCGCTGCGACCAGCCCGGCTCCGGTGTGTCCACGGAGGTGGTGATCCGGATCGACCTCGACGCACTGCGTACCGGGGTGGGGTTGGGTTCCTGCGACGCCATCGGCACGCCGCTGTCGGCCGGTCAGACGCGACGCCTGGCGGTCGACATGAAGGTGCTGCCCATCGTCCTCGGTGGCGGCTCCCAGGTGCTCGACGTGGGCTACGCCCGCCGCTTCTTCACCCCCGCCCAACGTCACGCGTTGGCCGAACGCGACGGCGGCTGCGCGTTCTGCCACGCCCCCGTGGCGTGGTGCGACGCGCACCACATCGCCTGGTGGAAGGTGGACTCCGGCCCCACGGACCTGTCCAACGGAGTGCTTCTTTGCACCAGATGCCACCACAGGATCCACGACGACGGCTGGCAGGTGCGCGCCACCGCGACCGAGGTGTGGTTCATCCCGCCCGCATCGGTCGACCCTCAGCGGCGACCCCGCCAAGGCGGCAAGGCCGCCCTCCACATCGACCTCACCGGCGCCTCCGGCCCGCCAAGATGACCCCGCCCCCACGGCGCCCACCCGGACCCCCGGAGGCGCCGCACCGGCACGCCTGCACGCAGGTCAGGAGGAGGGGTCAGCCCCCCGCGAAGGGCGGCAGCACGTCCACCAGGTCCCCGGGCGCGAGCGCCACACCGTCCTCGAGCCGCTCCCCCGCCCGCAGCAGCGCGCATCGCGCGATCACGACGGGGGCCTCGTCCCCCAACGCACCCAGCGCCTCCCGCAGCGCGCCCGCCGTCGGCGGAGACGCGAGCTCGAGCTCCTGGGCCCCCACGGCCTCGGCCGCGGCGGCGAAGAGGCGCACCCGCATCGTGCCGACGCCGTCGCCCGCGCTCACGCCGGCGCCCGCGCTCGCACCAGCGGCCCCGGCGACGCCGTCGCCCGCGCTCACGCCCGCGCCCGAGCCGTCGCCCGCGCTCGCACCCGCGGCGCCGCTCACGCCTCGCGCCTCCACGACCCCGACTTCCCGCCCTCCTTGGCGACCAGACGGACGTCCCGGATCGAGGTTCCCTTGTCGAGGGCCTTGACCATGTCGACGACGTTGAGCGCCGCCACCGAGACGGCGGTGAGGGCCTCCATCTCGACCCCGGTGCGGTCGGCGGTCGACACCTCGGCGGTGATCCGCACGCCGTCGTCCTCGACCTCGACCTCGACGACCGCCCCGTGCACCCCGATGACGTGGGCGAGCGGCAGGAGCTCGGGCGTGCGCTTGGCGGCCGCGATGCCCGCGATCCGCGCGAGCGCGAGCGCGTCCCCCTTGGGCACGGTGCCGTCGCGCAGGGCGGCGACCACGTGGGGCGCGCACGCGACGAAGCCCTCGGCCGCGGCCTTCCGGACCGTCGGCTGCTTGTGCGTCACGTCGACCATGCGGACCTGGCCGCGCGCGTCGAGGTGGGTGAAGTCGCTCATGCCGTGAACCTCCTGACGGCGACGATATCGCCGACCGCGACCTCGTCCGCCTCCGCCCGCACCCGCGCGAGCCCGTCCGCGGCCGCGAGGCTGGCCGCAAGGTGGGAGCCGGAGCCGCCTGCCGTGGCGGGCCGCACCCCGTCCGCCGCGATCACCACGGGCATCACCTGCTCGCGACCCGGGGGGCAGTGCCATGCCTCGCGCGCGCGTCGCGGCTCCCACGCGGGCTCGGGGACGCCGCGCATCGACCGCACCGCCGGGCCGACGAAGACCTCGACGCACACCGCGACCGCGACCGGGTTGCCGGGCAGGCACACGACGGGGATGCCGCCCACGCGACCCAGCCCCTGGGGCTTGCCCGGCTGGATCGCGACGTCGAGGAAGGTCACGCCTGCGGGTGCGAGCCCCGCCTTGACCGGGTCGTGGGCCCCGACGCTCGCGCCGCCCGTCGTGACGACCAGGTCCGCGCCGGCCTCCACCGCGCGCACCACCGCCGCCACCACGTCCTCCGGACGGTCGCCCACGCTGCCGAGGTCCACCGGGTCCGCGCCGAGCGCGCGCAGCGCCGCGCCGAGGTACGCGGCGTTGGAGTCGAAGATCTGACCCGGCGCCAGGCTTCCGCCGGGCGCCACGAGCTCGTCGCCCGTGACCAGGTACGCGACGCGCGGCGCCCGCGTCACCATGAGCCGGTCCACGCCGGACGATGCGGCGGCGGCCAGGTGCCGCGGCCCGAGCATCGTGCCGGCCCGGACCACGAGGTCGCCGGGCCGCGCGTCCTCGCCCTGGCGACGGACGAACTGCCCCGCCGGCGCCGGCGCGTCCACGAGCACGGTGCCCGCCGTCGCCGCCACGCGCTCCTGAGGGACGACCGTGTCGGCGCCGGCAGGCATCGGCGCACCCGTCATGATCCGAGCCGCCTGACCCGGACCCACCGTGCCCGACCACGGGTGACCCGCGGCCGACTCCCCCGCCACGGCGAGCCCGACCGGCGCGGACTCGGTCGCGACGGCGACGTCCGCCGCGCGGACGGCGTAGCCGTCCATCGAGGAGTTGTCGAACGGCGGCAGCGCGACGGTCGCGCGCACGTCCATCGCCGCGACCTCGCCGAGCGCCTCCGCGAGCGCCACGACGCGCGGCTCGGGCGGCGCCACCAGGGCGAGCACCTGCGCGAGGTGCTCGGCCGCGCTACGCACGCGCGCCCCGACCCACGGGGACGCTGCGCCAGCCGCCCTCGCGCGCGTCCACCACCTGCAGGGTGCCGCGCAGCCCCGGCCCGACGCCGGTGAGCAGCACGACCGCCTGCGCCGCCATCGCCGCGCCCACCTGCCCGCACAGCGGGCCGAGCACGCCGGCGCCCTCGCACGAGGCGAGCTCGGGCGGGGGCTCCTCCGGGAAGAGGTCGCGCAGCGTGATGCCGTCGGAGAACACCGTGACCTGGCCGAACCAGCCCTGGACCGCGCCCCACACGAGCGGGATCCCGAGCGCCGCGCACGCGTCGGCGACGGCGTGACGGGACGGCCAGGTGTCCGTGCAGTCGAGCACGAGGTCGTGGCCGTCGAGCATCGCGGACGCGTCGGCGGCGCCCAAGCGCGCCTCGACCGCGGCCACCCGCGTCCCGGGCGCGACCCGCGCGAGCGCCTCGCGCGCGGCCCCCACCTTGGCGCGGCCCACGTCCGCCGGGCCGAAGAGCACCTGGCGGTGGAGGTTGGTCACGGACACGTGGTCCGCATCGACCAGCGTGAGCCCGCCCACGCCGGCGGCGGCGAGGTAGAGGGCCGCGGGACAGCCCAGCCCTCCTACCCCGACGATCGCGACGCGCGCGTCGCCGAGGGCGTCCTGGCCGGCCGCACCGAGACCAGGGAGCGCCCGATGCCGGACGAACGCGTCAGCTTCCACCCGCGTCACGGTACCTGTCGAGCACGATCTCCACGAGCCTGGGATGCGGCGCCAGCGGCTCGGTCACGTGGTCGGCCCCCGACTCGGTCAGCCGCTTCTGGAAGAAGCCGGGTGCCAGGAGGAACGATGCGACGGCCACCTCGAAGTCCTCGCCGTTGGCGCGGGCGTCGGCCACCGCATCGTCCACCGTGGGGTGGATCCCCGCGGCGTAGCCGATGCGGACGGGCCCGCTCCAGCGAGCGCGCAGCATCTCGGCGGCCGCCTCGGTGTCCGCCTGGCTGCGCGGGTCGGACGAGCCCGCGGCGGCGAGGATGAGCGTGGCGGTGTCGGGGATGTGGGCCTCGCGGATGCGGTCCATGACGATGTCGATGAGGCGCGGGTCGGGTCCGAGCGCCGGCGCCGCGACCACGTCCGCGCGATCCTTCACCGCCTCGCCGATGTCGTGGTAGACGTGATAGCCGCCCGCGAGCAGCAGCGGGACCACGACCGCCGAGCAGCTCTCCTCGGCCGCCACCTCGGCCACCACGTCCGCGACGAAGGGTCCGTGCACGTCGACGTAGGCCTCGCGCACCTCCTTGCCCGGCAACGCGGTGCGGATGTCCTCGACGAGCCGATGGATCGTCTCCTGCCCCTGCTCGTCGCGCGTGCCGTGCGCGCACCCGATAAGGATCGTCATGCCGCGCCCCCTGCGAACGACCGTCCCGCCGATGCCACCTGGACCTCCTCGTCACCCCTGCTAACTGGGCGTCGCGGCAAGCGCGGAGGCCAAGAGGTCCGGCCGTGCGACGTCTCCGACGACGATAACGGCGGGAGGTTTCACCCCTGTTTCTGCGGCGATAACAGTGATGTCAGCGAGGGTGCCGTGCGTCACACGCTCGTCGGCGGTGGTGCCGCTCTCGACGATCGCGACCGGAGTGTCCGGCGAGGCGCCCCCGTCGAGACCCGCGCGCGCGATGTCCGGCAGCGCCGCGACGCCCATGAGGACGACCACGGTCGTGCCGTGCGTCATGGCCGCGACCGCGGTCGGATCCGCTCCGGCGTGGCCGCTCGTGACGAGCACCGCCGTGGAGAGCCCACGCTGCGTCACGGGGATGCCCACGCGGGCCGGGACCGACAGCGCCGAGGTCACGCCGGGCACGACCTCGACGGGCACGCCCGCCTCGAGGCACGCGTGCACCTCCTCGCCGCCGCGGCCGAGCACGAACGGGTCGCCGCCCTTGAGGCGCACGACGGTGCGCCCTTCGAGGGCGTGCGCGACCACGATGCGGTTGATCTCGGCCTGCGGGACCGGGTGGGTGTCCGGCGACTTGCCGACGTTGACCACCTCGACGCCGTAGCCGACGGTGACGAGGAGCTCCGCCGTGCCCAGCCGGTCGGTCACGACGACGTCGGCCTCGGACAGCGCCTGGCGGCCCCTTACCGTGATGAGGCCGGGGTCGCCGGGCCCGGCGCCCACGAGGATGACCCGCCCGGTGCCCTGGCGCCGGCGGCGGAGGTCCACCTCGCCGGCGTCGATGTGCGCGGCGACGGCGTCGCGGACCGCGCGGATGCGCCGCGGGTCGGGGCTGTCGGTCGACACGACGCCCACGACGAGGTCGCCGTGGCGCGAGACCGCCGCCTGCCTCGCGGTCCCCTGGCGCGCATCGGAGCAGTCGATGCAGAAGACGCGACGGTCCGCGGCCCAGGCCGCGATGCGGTCGTTGAGCTCGCGGTCGTCGGTCGCGGCGAGCACGAACCACGCGTCGTCGAGGTCCTCGGGCGCGATGCCGCGCGCGTGCCACACGAGGTCGCCGTGCTGCGCGTGGCGACGCAGGTCGTCGGTCGCCTCGGGCGCGACGACGGCGATGTCCGCGCCCTCCGCGAGGAAGCGGCGGATGCGGCGGGTCGCCGTGGTGCCGCCGCCCGCGACGAGCACGCGCCGGCCCCGGAGGTCGAGCCCGAAGAGAGCCGTCACGCGTCACCTGCCCGGTCGGTCGTCATCGCGCCATTGTGGCGGTCCGACGGGGTCCCGCCAAGTCGCGTACCCCACCCGGTATCTGGGGTGACGGGTCCGGATCAGACGCGCGCGGCGACCTCCGCGTCCGCCCAGTGCGCGACCGTCGCGACGATGTGCTCGACGTCCGTCACGGTGTGCGCCGCGGACACGAACCAGGCCTCGTACGCGCTCGGCGGCAGCGCGACGCCCTCGCGGCGCACCGCGTGGAACAGCCGCGCGAAGGCCGCCGTGTCCTGCCGGGACACCTCGTCGAAGGTGACCGGCGCCTCGTCCAGGCCCAGGAAGATCGAGAACAGCGTGCCCGCCCGTCCGACGGCGTGCGTGACGCCGCGCTCCGTCAGCGCGCCCGAGACGCCGTCCACGAGGGACGATGCGGTGGCGGCGACGCGCGCGTGCACGTCCTCGGTGAGCAGGCGCATCGTCGCGAGGCCGGCCGCCACGGCGACGGGGTTCCCCGACAGCGTGCCCGCCTGGTAGACGGGGCCGAGCGGCGCGAGCTGCTCCATGAGGTCGCGGCGGCCGCCCAGCGCGGCGACCGGCAGGCCGCCGCCGATGACCTTGCCGAAGGTCACCAGATCCGGGGTCCACGGGTCGAGGCCCGCGGCGAGGTCGTGGTCGCGCTCGATGCCCCAGTAGCCCGAGGGCCCGGCGCGGAAGCCGGTGAGCACCTCGTCGAGGATCATCACCGCACCCTCGTTGCGGCACAGCGTCGAGATGAGGCGGTTGAAGCCGGCGGGCGGATGGATGACGCCCATGTTGGCGGGCGCCGCCTCGACGATGACGCCGGCGATCTCGGCGCCGTGCTCGGCGAAGGCGTCGGTGAGCGCGGCCTCGTCGCCGTACGGCAGCACCAGGGTGTCCTGCGCGGCGCCGGGGGTCACGCCCGCGGAGTCGGGGACGCCCGCGGTCGCGAGGCCCGAGCCCGCGGCGACCAGCAGCGCGTCCGAGTGGCCGTGGTAGCAGCCGGCGAACTTCACGATGACCGTCCGGCCGGTCGCGGCGCGCGCGAGGCGGATCGCGGTCATGGTGGCCTCGGTGCCGGTCGACACGAGGCGCACCCGCTCGGCGGGCGCGTAGCGGTCGCGGATCATCTCCGCGAGCTCGACCTCGGCCTCGGTGGTCGCGCCGAAGGACAGGCCGCGCGTGGCGGCGGCCTGCACGGCGGCGACGACCTCGGGTCGCGCGTGGCCCAGGATCGCGGGGCCCCAGGACGCGACGAGGTCGATCATCTCGCGGCCGTCCGCGTCGACGATGCGCGATCCGCTCGCCGAGGCGATCGGCACCGGCTCTCCCCCGACCCCGTTCCACGCGCGCACGGGCGAGTTCACGCCGCCGGGCAGGATCGCGCGGGCGCGCTCCGAGTACGAGGTCATTCAGTTCTCCTTGAGCCAGGCGGCGAGGTCGAGCGCCGCGTAGGTGACGACGATGTCGGCGCCGGCACGGCGCATCGACGTGAGGGCCTCGAGGTGCGAGGCGCGGCGGTCCAGCCAGCCGTTCGCGGCGGCCGCCTCGATCTGGGCGTACTCGCCCGACACGTGATAGGCCGCGACCGGCACGCGCGACTGCGCGGCGACCTCGGCGACGACGTCCAGGTACGGCAGCGCGGGCTTCACCATGACCATGTCAGCGCCCTCGAGCTCGTCGAGCTCGGCCTCGTGGAGGCCCTCGCGGCCGTTGGCCGGGTCGAGCTGGTAGGTGCGGCGGTCGCCCTGGAGCTGGCTGTCGACGGCCTCGCGGAAGGGCCCGTAGAAAGCCGAGGCGTACTTGGCGGCGTACGCGAGCAGCGCCGTGTCGGTGAAGCCCTCGGCCTCGAGGGCCTCGCGCACGACGGCAACCTGGTGGTCCATCATGCCGCTGAGGCCCAGCACGTGGGCGCCGGCGCGGGCCTGGGCGAGAGCCATCGCGGCGTAGATCTCGTTGGTCGCGTCGTTGTCGACCCGGCCCGCGCCGTCGAGCACGCCACAGTGGCCGTGGTCGGTGAACTCGTCGAGGCACAGGTCCGCCATGATCACGAGGCGATCGCCGGCGGCCTCGGCCGCGAGCCCGATCGCGCGGTTGAGGATCCCGTCCGGATCGACCGCGCCCGAGCCCCGCGCGTCGCGCACGGACGGGATCGCGAAGAGCATGAGGCCGCCGATCCCGGCCGCGATGGCGTCCTGGACCAGGCCCGGCACCGCGTCGAGCGGGTGCTGCGAGACACCCGGCAGCGACGTGATGGGGCGCTCCTCCGCGAGGTCCTCGTGGATGAAGACCGGCAGCACCAGCTCGGCGGGGTGCGGACGCACCTCGCGGACGAGGCGGCGCATCGCGGGCGTAGTGCGCAGGCGGCGCGGGCGGTACGAGGTCATGCGTGGTCTCCCTCGGCGGTGGTCGCTGGTGCGGCGGTGGTCCCCGGTGCGTCCGTGCCCGGAGCGGCAGGGGCGTCGAGCGCCGCGTCGAGCGCGGCCCGGATCCCACCGTACGACGGCGTCTGCGCGACGGCGTCCACGCGCAGCCCGGCGGCGCGCGCCCCGGCCTCGGTGGTGCGCCCGATGGCGACGATGCGGGTGCCGGGGGCGACGGTCGGGCACGCGGCGGCGAAGCGCTCGGCGACGGAGCCCGAGGTGAGCAGCACCGCGTCGAGGCCGCCGTCGGCGACGGCGGCGACAGTCGCATCGTCCGGGCCCGGGCCGTCGACCGTGCGGTAGGCCTCGACCGCGTCGACGCTCCAGCCCTTGCGCTCGAGCCCGCGCACGAGCACGGGCGACGCGAGGTTGCCGAGCGGCACGAGGACGCGGCCGGACCCGTCGCCCGGACCGTCAGGGAAGTCCGCGACGATGCCGCGGGCGTCGTGCCGCGCGGTGGGCACGAGGTCGACGGCGACACCGACGTCGGCGCACACGCCCCGCGTGGCCTCCCCGACCGTGGCGACCCGGGACGCGGGCTGCGGCTCGCCGAGGTTGCGGCCGTGCGCGCGTGCGACCCGGTCCATCGCAAGGACCGCGTTGCGGCTCGTCACCGCGAGCCAGGCGTAGGCGCCGTCGAGCCACGCGAGCGTGGCGGCCTCGAGCGCGGAGGAGTCCTCGGGACCGGCGATGGCGATGAACGCGACCGGGGTGACGAGAGCGCCCTCGGCGGCCAGCTCGTCGGCGAAGGCGGTGCGCTCGGCCGTGACCGGCACGAGCAGCCGGCGCCCGGCGAGGCTCACGCGCGGCCCATGAGGCGCTCGGCGCCCCGGCCCAGGAGCGAGAAGCCGCTCGAGCGGCCGATCGCTGCGGCCTCGGCGAGCACGCCGGTGTTGCGCTCGTTGAGCGCGAGGGTGCCGTCGTTGCCGATCACCCGGGTGTGGAGCGTGAGGCGGTCGCCGGTCACCACCGCGTGCGCGGCGACGGGCGCGGCGCACCCGGCGTCGAGGACGCGCAACGCCTCGCGCTCGGCGGTGACGGCGGCGCGGGTGGGCGCATGGTCGAGCGTCGCGAGCAGCGCGCGCAGGTCCTCGGGGGCGTCCTCGCGGATCTCGATCGCGAGCGCGCCCTGGCCAGGCGCGGGCACCATGTCCTCGACGGAGATCGGCTCGGTCGCGTCGGCGCCGCGGCCCAGGCGGTTGAGCCCCGCGGTGGCGAGGACGACGCCGTCGAGCCCGTCGCCGATGCGCGACAGCCGGGTGTCGACGTTGCCGCGCAGCGGCTGCACGTCGAGGTCGGGGCGCATCGCGAGCAGCTGCGCGGCGCGGCGCGGCGAGCCGGTGCCGATGGCCGCGCCCTCGGGCAGCTCCGCCAGCGTGCGGCCGTCGGTGCAGAGCACGTCGCGCGGGTCCTCGCGCTCGGGGATCGCGACCACCTCGAGGCCCGGATAGGGCTGGGTGGGGACGTCCTTGAGCGAGTGGACGATGAAGTCGCACTCCCCCGCGAGCAGCGCCTCGCGCAGCGCGGTGACGAAGACGCCGGTCTGCGACAGGCCCACGAGCGAGCCGCGGTCGATGTCGCCCTTGGTCGTCACCTTGACCAGCTCGACCGCCGCCTCGGAGCCGCCGGTCGAGGCCGCGGCGACCACCGCGTCGGCGAACTGACCCGACTGTGCCGTCGCGAGCGCGGATCCACGGGTGCCGAGGCGAAGATTCATGGCGTCAAGGGTAGTCGCCGCACCGGACAGCCGGGACCGGTCACCGGCGGTAGCCCGGCCCGACGAACACGAGCACCACCGCGACCAGCGCCAGCACGAGCGCGACCCACGCCGGCGCGACGTAGCCGAGGCCCGCGCCGATGACGATCGCGCCGAGCCCCGTGCCGACCACGGTCGCGGCGTTGAGCGCGGAGTGCGAGATCGCGGCGCCGAGCGACGGCGACGTGTGCGTCGCGTCCATGAGGTGGGCCTGCGCGCCCTGCGAGAACGTCTGGATGAACACCCCGAGCAGCACGAGCGCCACGACGACCGGCCAGCCGCTGCTCCCCACGAGGCCGAGCAGCAGCAGCGTCGCCGAGACGCCGATGAGCCCCACGCGCGAGGTGAGCAGCACCGAGCGGTCCGTGAGCTTCCCGCCGACGTAGGCGCCGCCCGTCATGCCCAGGCCGAACAGCGCGAGCACCACCGTGACCGTCCGAGGCGCGAATCCGTTGGTGTCCTCGAGGAGCGGCACCATGTACGACTGCACCGCGCCGAGCCCCGCGAAGCCGACCGTCACCGTGAGGATCGCGGTCCACAGCACGCGCCCGCGCAGCGCCGCGAGCTCGGTGCGGAACCCCGCGCCGTGCGTGCCGGGCACCGACGGGACGAAGGCCCACATGAGCGCGAAGCCGGCAAGCCCCACGGCCGCCACCAGCCAGAACGCGAGTCGCCACCCGGTCTGGACCGAGATCCACTGCATCGCGGGCACGCCGACGACGACGGCGGCCGTGAGCCCATACATGATGGTCGCGATGACCTTGCCGCGCTTCTCGACGCCCAGCGCGAGCACGCCCACGTACGCGGCGGAGCCCAGCAGCGCCCCGTGGGGCAGCCCCGCGAGGAGCCGGGCGAGGAACAGGGTCTCGACCGTGGGCGCGAGCGCGGTGAGCCCCGACGTCACGACGAACACCGCCGACATCGTGAGCAGCAGCCGCCGGCGGTTCCACGACGCGAGCCCCACCATGATGAGCGGGGCGCCGACGACCACGCCGAGCGCGTACGCGACGATCGTCCAGCCGATCATGTCGACCGTGGTGTCCAGGTCGCGCACCTGGTCCTGGATGACGCCGGACGCGCCGCCCTGGGACAGGCTGATCGCGAATCCGGCCACCACGAAGCCCGCGAGGACGAGGGCGGGGTGCGCGGCGTGCGCGGTGCGCGGCAGGAGCCAGCGCGGGGTACCGGCCTCGGAGGCCGGGGGCAGAGCGGTCATCAGGTGCCTTGCGTGACGAGCCACACCGCGGTCGCGGTGGCGGGCGGGACGACGATGTCGGCCGCCTCCGCGGTCTCCACGCGGATCCCGCCGGAGCCGTCGGGGCCCAGCACCCGTATCGAGGCGTCCACGGTCAATCCTAGGGTCGCGAGGTCGCGCAGCACGCCGGGATCGGCGTCGGACAGCCGCGCGACGGTCCATGCGCCGGGATAGGCCTCGGCGAGGTTGGTCCCGTCGACCATGACGATGCGGCCGCTCGCGCTCGGGATCGGGTCGCCGTGGGGGTCCCGGGTGGGGTGGCCGAGCGCGGTGTCGATCGCGTCGATCATCCGGGACGAGCACGCGTGCTCGAGGACCTCGGCCTCGTCGTGCACCTCGTCCCAGCCGTAGCCGAGCTGCGTCACGAGGAACGTCTCGATGAGGCGGTGGCGGCGCACCATCTCGAGCGCGCGCCTCTCCCCCTCCGGCGTGAGCGTGATGGCGCCGTACGGGCGGTGGTCGATCAGGCCGGCGGCCACGAGCTTGCGCACGTTCTCCGACACGGTGGGCGCGGACACACCGAGCCGCTCGGCCAGGCGCTTGGTGGTCACGGGCGCGTCGGACCACTCCGTCGCGCTCCACACGACCTTCACATAGTCCTGCGCGGTGGGCGTCAGCTCCGCCTCGGTCATCGGTTCCTCCCCCGGGCGCCCGCTCGAGCCGCGCCGTGTCTCCAGGGAAACGGTAGCGAGAGGCGCGGGTGCGCTAGCTCGTGGGTCCGCCCGACGGCCCGCCATCGTCGCCGCGGCCCCGCAGGGCGATGGTCAGGGCGAGCGCCCCGGCGGCCACCGCGCCGATGATGACGTACACCGCCGGGTTGGGGCCGACCTCCTCGTAGACCGTGACGTGCGGCGTCGGGTTCGTCGTGGGCAGCGCCACCGCCGACGCGGACGGGGACGCGGAGGCCGATGCGGAGGCGCTCGGCGAGGCGGAGGCGGCCGGCGACGGCTCGCCCGGCGGGGCGTACGTGAAGGTCACGTCGCCCTCGATCGGGTGCCCGTCCCCGGCGACCACGCGGTAGCGCAGGATGTTCTCCCCGGCGCCCAGCGCATCGTCCGGCACCGCCGCCGTGATCGTCTCGGTCACCGGCTCCTGCACCTCGAGCGCGGTGCGGGTGCCGTCCGGCGCCTCGATCGCGAGCTCGTTGCCGATGTCGAGCAGCTGCTCGGTGAACTCGAGCGACACCTCGGCGAGCTCCGTCACGGTCTCCCCCTCGGCGGGCGTCGACGACACGAGCGCGGTGTGCGCCGACGCGGGGGCGCCGACCGCCACGAGCGCGCCGGCGAGGGCCGCGAGGACGGCCAGGATCCGGGGGACGATGCGGGGCATGCGGCCAGTTTCCCACGCGGCACGCGCGCCCCCGTGCGCAGGCTTCACCGGATGGTCACCCGATGGTCACGCGACATCAAGCCCCAGGCAACCACCGGTTCTCCCGCGGCTCCAAGACTGGCAGTCGTGAAGGTCGCGCTGGTCGCAGAGTCGTTCCTGCCGCACACGAACGGCGTCACCCACTCGCTGCTGCGAGTCCTCGACCACCTCGCCGCCCGCGGCGACGAGGCGGTCGTCATCGCCCCCGAGGCTCCGGGCGCACCGGAGTCCGTCGCGGGCGCTCCCATCATCCACGTGCCGGCCGTCGGCTGGCCCGGCTACAAGGACGTGCGCGTCGCGCTGTCGACGGTGCGCGGCGTCGCCCGCATCCTCGACGAGGTCCGGCCCGACGTGGTCCACCTCGCGTCGCCGTTCATGCTCGGCTGGGCGGCCGTCCGCGCCGCCGCCGACCTGGGCCTGCCGACCGTCGCGATCTACCAGACGGACGTGCCGTCGTATGCGGCCTCGTACCGGGCGCCGTGGGGCGAGCCGCTGCTGTGGGCGCGGGTGCGCAACATCCACCGTGCCGCCGATCTCACGCTCGCGCCGTCGACGGCCGCGATGCAGCAGCTCGAGGACCTCGGCGTCGACCGGCTGCGGCTGTGGCCGCGCGGCGTCGACACCGTGCGCTTCAACCCCGCGCATCGGGACGATGCGCTGCGGACCGGGTGGGCGCCGCGCGGCGAGGTGGTGGTCGGGTACGTCGGACGCCTCGCGCCCGAGAAGCGCGTGGGCGATCTCGAGCGGCTCGCCGCGATCCCCGGCGTGCGGCTCGTCGTCATCGGCGAGGGCCCCGAGGGTCCGCGTCTGCGCCGCGTCCTGCCCGACGCGGAGTTCGCCGGCTTCCTCGGCGGCGGAGAGCTGGCCCGCGCGGTCGCGAGCCTCGACGTCATGGTCCACCCGGGCGAGCTCGAGACGTTCGGCCAGTCGATCCAGGAGGCCCTCGCGTCGGGCGTCCCGGTGGTCGCCCCGCGCCGCGGCGGACCCATCGACCTCATCGACCACGGCTCCAACGGCTTCCTCTACGCCCCCGGGCGCCTCGACCACATGGAGTCCGCGGTGGCCGCGCTCGTCGAGAACGCGGACATGCGGCTGCTCCAGGGCGCGCACGCGCGCGTCTCGGTCGAGGGACGCACGTGGCCGCGCGTGTGCGGGGCGCTCACGGCGCACTACGAACGCGCCATCACGGAGAGGGCGGTGACGTCATGAGGATCGCGCAGGTCGCCAACTTCTACGGTCCCCGCTCGGGCGGGCTGCGGACCGCGCTCCACGCGCTCGGACGCGGCTACGTCGACGGCGGCGACGACGTGCTGCTCATCGTCCCCGGCGACGAGGACCGCGAGCACGACGCCCCACACGGCCACGTCCTCACGCTCCACAGCCCGCTCCTCCCGGGCACCGGCGGCTACCGCGCCATCACCCGCCTCGCCGCCGTCACCGACGCCCTCGAGCGCTTCCGGCCCGACGTCCTCGAGGTCTCCGACCGCACCACGCTCGCGAGCCTGGGCCCGTGGGCGCGCGAGCGCGGCATCGTCGCGGCCTTCGTCGCCCACGAGCGCGTCGACGGCGTCCTCGCGTCGGCGCTGCGCGGCGCCGCGCCGGGCACGGTCGAGCGCCTCGCCCGCGCCCACGCCGAGCGGATCGCCGCGCGCTTCGAGACCATCGTCGCCACCACCGCCTACGCGGGCGCCGAGCTGGCCGCGGTGGGCGCGCACGTCGAGACCGTGCCGCTCGGCGTCGACCTCGACCGCTTCCACCCCCGCTTCGCGAGCGCGGCCACGCGTCGCCGGCACGCGCCCGACGACGTGCCGCTGCTCGTGCTCGCCTCGCGCCTGTCGCGCGAGAAGCGCCCCGACCTCGCGATCGACGCGGTGCGGGTGCTCGCCCGGCGCGGGCGTTCCGTGCGCCTGGTCGTGGCGGGCTCGGGTCCCCTCGCGCGGCCGCTGCGCCGCGCCGGGGCGGGGCTGCCGGTCGAGCTCGTCGGCTTCGTGTCCGACCGGGCCGAGTTCGCTTCGCTGCTCGCGAGCGCGGACGCCGTGGTCGCGCCCGGGCCGATCGAGACCTTCGGGCTCGCGGCGCTCGAGGCGCTCGCCTCCGGCACGCCCGCGGTCGTCAACTCCGCGTCCGCGCTGCCCGAGGTCGTCGGCACGGCGGGCATCGCCGCGGAGGGCACGCCCGAGGCCTTCGCGGACGCGATCGAGACGATGCTCGCCCGCGACGGACGCGCGAGACGCGTCGAGGCGCGCGCGAGAGCGGTGATGTTCCCGTGGGCGTCCTCGGTCGCCCGGATGCGGGCGGTCCACGCCCGGTCGCTGGCGGGCGTGCGATGACCGGCCCGCGGGTGGTGGCGCTCGGCGACTCGATCACGCTCGGCGTGGGCGACGGGGTCCAGCACTCGCGCGGCGACGTCGGCTGGGCCGCGCACGCCGCCCGGGCGCTCGGCGCATCGTCCTTCGAGAACCTCGCCGCGAACGGGGTGCGGGCGCGCGACATGCTCGCGCAGCAGGTCGCCGCGGCGAGCGCGATGCACCCCGACATCGTCCTGCTCACCGTCGGCGGGAACGACGTGCTGCGCGGCGACTTCTCGCCCGCGGAGGTCGAGCGGGCCCTCGGCGACGCGATCGACACGCTCGCGCGGCCCGGCCGCACGCTCGTCACGGTGTCGCTCGACCGCATCGGGCTGTTCGACCTGGCCCCCGGCCGCGTCGCGGACGCGATGGCGCGGCGCATCGGCCTGGCCAACGCCGCGATCGCCCGCGCCGTCGCCCGCTCCGACGTCGCGGTCATCGACGGCGCGACGCTGCTCGCCTCGCTCGGGCGGCGCGCGTGGCACATCGACCGCATCCATCCCTCGCCTCAGGGGCACCGGGCGCTCGCCGGCGCCGCGGTCGCGCTGCTCGCACCGGCATGGCCCCAGCGGGAGGTCGTCCCCGAACCGCCCGCTCCACCGAGCCGCATCGCGGTGGCGGCGTGGCTCGCGGTCAACGGCGTGCCCTGGGCGCTCAAGCGCAGCCGCGACCTCATCCCGCAGGTGACGATGGTGGTCGCGCGCGAGCTCCGCGAGGAGCGCCGGCTCGCGCGGGAGGCCACGGCGGGGGCCGCGGGAGCTGCTGTCACCCGCCCCGGCACCGACGGCCGCGCCCGCGCCGCGGACGCCTAAGTGGCGGCACGCGAGAGGGGCGAGGCCCCGCGGCCCCGCCCCTCGTATGCGCGTCGGCTCAGACGAGCCAGCTGTTCTCACCGACGGCGCGTCGCCACCATCGTCCGAGGCCGATGGACTGGTGCTCGAGCTCGACGTACACGATGCCCAGGACGGCCAGGGCGTAGATGATGTGCTCGTCGAGGACGGGGTTGGTCGCCGGCCACATCTGCGTCATGTACATCATGATCAGCATGAGGGCCGCGGCCCACGCGCCGATCTTGGTGCCGATGCCCAGCATGAGCGCCAGCCCCACGCCGAGCAGGCCGAGCATGAACGGCCAGTCGGTCCAGCGCTGACCGCCGAGGTCCACGAAGAAGTCGTGGAACGGGCTGTTCACGTTGCCGCCGTAGACCAGGTAGCCCTCGGTGATCGCGCCGCCGTTGATCCAGGCGCTGTCACACATGCTGTCGATGGTGAAGCTGCCGTCCTCGGCGGTGGTGCGACAGGTCGAGTACCCGAGGCCCAGGAACTTGTCCAGGAAGGCCCAGAGGAAGTAGAAGCCGAGCGCGATGCGCGTCACGCTCAGCATGACCCAGCCGAAGCCGCTGCGCGTCGACTGGCTGGTGGTGGTCGGTTCGGTGGTGCTCATCGTTGCCTCCCGGGGATGCGATGCGGTGCGATGACGGGACCGGTGGGCCCCGCGGACGCCCTCGTCCGCACCTCCACGCTACTCCCGCGCGCGCATCGTCGCTGGAAGCGAACGAAAACGACACGTTCCGGACATACGGAAACGGGGCCCCGCGCGTGCGCGGGGCCCCGTGAGAACTGCCGGGCGGCTAGACCAGCCAGGCGTTCTTCTTGACGATCTCGAGCGACCGCCACCACTTCCCGAGGCCGATCGGCTGACGGGCCAGCTCGACCCACACGATGCCGAAGATCGCGAGGATGTAGACGATGTGGTCGTCCAGGATCGGGTTGGTGCTGGGGAGCATCTGCGTCATGTACATGAAGAGCAGCATGAGGCTGCCCGCCCAGGCGGCGATCTTGGTGCCGATGCCCAGCATGAGCGCGGCGCCCACGCCCAGCAGGCCGAGCATGAACGGCCAGTCCGTCCAGCGGTCGGCGCCGAGGTTCACGAAGAAGTCGTGGAACGGGCTGTTCACGTTGCCGCCGTACACGAGGTAGCCCTCGGTCACGTGGCCGCCGTTGACCCACGCCTTGTCGCACAGCGCGTCGATGGTGAAGGTGCCGTCCTCCGCCACGGTGCGGCACGTCGAGAATCCGAGCCCCAGGAGCTTGTCCAGGAAGGCCCACAGGAACACGAAGCCGAGCGCGATGCGCGTGACGCTCAGCATCGCGAAGCCGAACTTGCTGCCGGTTGCGGTCGCGCTGCCCGCGACCTCTGAGTTGACTGCCATTGCTCTACTCCTTTGTAGCCGGGCCTCGTGAGCCCGTGGCACCGGGGATAGCGCCTACGTCGAACCTAGGAGCGCGGCATCGCCCCTGGCAGGGACCGAGGTCCCGATTCGGTGACGGGTCAAGCGATCTGCGCCGCGACGTGCGCGGCGAGGGCGTCCGCCATGTCGATCGAGGGGTCGAGCAGCCACTGGACCTGGAGCCCGTCCATGAGCGCCACGAGCTGGCGCGCGGCCGTCTCCGGCACGATCCCGGGACGCAGCTCCCCGGCGCGCGCGAGCTCCGTGTAGGCGCGCTCGACCGAGCCGCGGAGGCGCGCGTAGCGCTCGACGAAGTACGCGTGGGCGGGATGGCCGGCCTCCGTCGCCTCGGCGGAGAGGGTCGCGTAGAGCTCGACGACGCCCCGGCGGTCGGCGTTGCGCCGCGCGGTGCCGACGAGCTCGTCGAGCAGCGCGCGCCCGCGCAGCTCGTCGAAGCCGGCCGCCCGCCCCTCGGCGTCGTCGCGGCGGTCGAGGACCGCCATGAGCAGGTCGGCCTTCGTGGGGAAGTGGTAGAGCAGCGCCGGATGCGTGAGGCCGCACCGCGTGGCGATGTCGCGCACCGACGTGCCGCGGTAGCCGGACTCCGCGAAGGCCGCGAGCGCGGTGTCGAGGATGAGCGCGCGTGTGCCGGCGCCGCGCTCCGACAGCCCACGATCGGCCACTGCCCCCTCCCTTCGCTCGACGACCCGGGGTCCGGGCGTCCCGACATCCGCAGCGCCGGCGTTCCGGCGCATCGGCGCATCGGCGCATCGGCTCGCCGACGTTCCCACGCCCGGCCCGTCGACCCGGCTTGCAACGTTTCGACTCTCTTTTTACCATGTGGTAGAAACGCTCGCCAGAGCCCGCCCGTCGCCGTGTGGAAGGACCCGACGTGACCGACCTCTACCTGGACCCCGCGCAGCCCACCGAGGCCCGCGTCGCCGACCTCCTCGCGCGCATGACGCTGCCCGAGAAGGTTGGGCAGATGATGCAGATGCACACCTACGACGGCGTCCCTCACCTCATCGAGGAGCTCCACGTCGGCTCGATCCTGCACGCCTCCCCCGAGCGCCTCGCCGAGGCGCACGCGCTGGTCGAGCAGACGCGCCTGCGCATCCCGCTGCTCATCGGCGAGGACTGCATCCACGGTCACTCGTTCTTCGAGGGCGCGGAGATCTACCCGACCCAGCTGGGCATGGCGGCCACGTTCAACCCCGACCTGCTCGAGCGCGTCGCGCGCGCCACCGCGGTCGAGGTCGCCGCGACCGGCATCCACTGGACCTTCTCCCCCGTCCTGTGCATTGCGCGCGATCTGCGCTGGGGCCGCGTGTCCGAGACCTTCGGCGAGGACCCGTACCTGCTCGGCGAGCTGGGCACCGCGATGGTGCGCGGCTACCAGGGCGACGGGCTGGGCGACCGCACGGCCATCCTCGCGACCGCCAAGCACTTCGCGGGCTACTCCGAGACCCAGGGCGGCCGCGACGCCTCCGAGGCCGACATCTCGCGCCGCAAGCTGCGCTCCTGGTACCTGCCGCCGTTCGAGCGGATGGCGCGCGCCGGCTGCGGCACCTTCATGCTCGGCTACCAGTCCACCGACGGCATCCCCATCACCATCAACGAGTGGCTGCTCAACGACGTCCTCCGCGGCGAGTGGGGCTATACGGGCACGCTCATCACCGACTGGGACAACGTGGGCAACCTCGTGCGCGAGCAGCGCCTGTTCCCCGACTACGCGCAGGCCTCCGCGGCGGCGGTCAACGCCGGCAACGACATGATCATGACCACGCCCGCCTTCTTCGAGGGCGCGCAGGCGGCCGTCGCGCAGGGCCTCCTCGAGGAGTCCCGCATCGACGAGGCCGTCACCCGCATCCTCACGCTCAAGTTCGACCTCGGCCTGTTCGAGGACCCGCGCCTGCCCGACGTCGCGCTGCAGCGCGAGGTGATCGCCCAGCCCGCGCATCGTGCCCTCAACCTCGAGGTCGCCCGCCGGTCGCTGGTCCTGCTCGAGAACGACGGCACCCTGCCGCTGGCCGCCGACCGCCCGCTGCGCCTCGCGGTGGTGGGACCCAACGCGGACGATGCGCACACCCAGCTGGGCGACTGGGCCGGCGCCTCCGGCCAGGCCGACTGGCTCATGGAGGGCCACCCGCGTGAGATGACGACGACCGTGCTCGACGGCCTGCGCGCGCTCGCGCCCGCGGGCTCCGAGGTGGTGCACGCGCGCGGCGCCGAGATCATCACGACCGGCCCCGACCCCAAGGGCGCGTACTTCCCCGACGGCCAGCCGCGTCCCCACATCGCGTTCCCGGTCGAGCCCGACACGGCCATGATCGAGGAGGCCGTCGAGGCCGCGCGCGGCGCCGATGCGGTGGTCGCGGTGCTCGGCGACCGCATCGAGCTCGTGGGCGAGGGCAAGTCGACCGCGACGCTCGAGCTGCTCGGCGGGCAGGTCGCGCTGCTCGACGCGCTCGTCGGGACCGGCACCCCCGTGGTCCTCGTGGTGCTCGCCTCCAAGCCGCACGTGCTGCCGCCGTCGGCGGATCGCGCCGCGGCCGTCGTGTGGGCCGCGAACCCCGGCATGGCGGGCGGCCGCGCGCTGGCGGAGCTGCTGCTCGGCGCGATCGAGCCGAGCGGCCGCCTGCCGATCTCGTGGCCGCGCCACGTGGGCCAGCAGCCGACCTTCTACAACCAGATCGACGCGCAGCACGGCTACCGCTACGCGGACCTCACGCAGGAGCCGCACTGGGTCTTCGGCGACGGCCTGTCGTACTCGAGCGTCGACTACGCGGACCTGCGCCTCGCCTCGGCGTCGCTCGGGCTCGACGACGCCATCGAGGCGACCGTCACCGTGACGAACACCGGCGCGCGCCCCGTGCTCGAGACCGTCCAGGCGTACGTCCGCGACGTCAACACGTCCGCGACGTGGGCCGATCGCGAGCTCAAGGCCGTCACGCAGGTGGAGGTCGCGCCCGGCGCCGCCGTCGACGCGACCGTGCGCATCCCGGTGACCGAGTGCTCGATCGTGAACGCGCGCGGCGAGCGCGTGGTCGAACCCGGCGCGTTCCAGGTCCTCGTGGGCCCGAGCTCGCGCCTCGCCGACCTCCTGGTCGCCGACCTCTCGGTAGCGTGAGGCCATGACGTCCGCACGCGTCCCGAACGCGGTCCCCACGAGGCTGCGACGGGCGCGTCTCGGCGTCGCGCTGCTGTTCTTCACCAACGCGCTCGCGTACGCGAACCTCGTCCCGCGCCTGCCGGAGGTCCGCGTCGACCTGGGCCTCAGCTACACGCAGTTCGGCGTCGCCATCGCGATGATGCCGGTCGGCGCGCTGGTGCTCGGGCTGACGGCGGGGGCGCTCATCCGCCGCTTCCACTCCGCGAACGTCGGCACGTGGGGGATGGTGCTGCTCGCGCTGTCGGTCGTGCTCGCGGGCCTCGCCCCCACCGGCGTGCTGTTCGCGGCCGCGCTGTTCCTCGCGGGCGCGCTCGACTCGATCGCCGACGTCGCGCAGAACTCGCACGGCCTCCGCGTGCAGCGCGAGTACGGGCGGTCGATCCTCAACGGCATGCACGGGATCTGGAGCATCGGCGCGGTGGCGGGCGGCCTCATGGGCGGCGCCGCGGCCGGGCTGGGCCTCGACCTGGGCGTGCACCTCGCGGTGGTCGCCGTGATCGTCGCGACGGTCAACATCGTCGGGCACCGCTGGCTGCTGCCGGGCGCCGACCCGCGCGCGGACGTCGAGGCCGGGGGCCACGATGCGCACGGTTCGCCCGCCGACGCGCCCGCCTCGGCCGGCGCCTCGGCACCACGCCGCCGGCGAGGCCCGCTCGGCGCCGCCAGCGGCGGCACGTGGCTCGTGCTTCTCGCACTCGGCGCGATCGCCATGTCCGGCACGTGGGTCGAGGACGCGGGCGCCACCTGGGCCGCCAGCTACCTGCGCGACGAGCTCGGCACGGGCGCGACGCTCGCGGCGCTCGGCTTCGTGTCCCTCCAGGGCATGCAGTTCATCGGCCGCATCGCGGGCGACGCGATGGTCGACCGCTGGGGCCAGCGCGCGGTCGCGCGTGCCGGAGCCGTCATCGGCCTCGTCGGCATGGGGTCCGCGCTCGCCTTCCCCACGGTGTGGGGAACGATCCTCGGCTTCGGCGCGGCCGGCTTCGGCGTCGCGACGCTCATCCCGAGCGCGATGGCCGTCGCGGACGACCTGCCCGGCTTCAAGCACGGCGCCGCGCTCACGTACCTCGGCTGGCTGCTGCGCGCGAGCTTCCTCGTGTCGCCGCCGCTCGTGGGGTTCATCGCGGACTCGGTGTCGATCCGGGCGGGGCTCATGCTCATGCCGGTGTCCGCGGTGGTGGTGCTGCTCCTCGCGGGGGTCCTCGCGCCGCGCGTCCGCGCCCGCTGACACGTCCCGCCGCGCCGCCGTCCCGCCGGGACACCCAGTACTCCTCGTAGCGGTCCGCCGCGCCCCACGGGACACTGAGGACTCATGGACGCGCCCACGGACCACGTCAAGGCGAACCCCCACGCCCCCGCCGGCTTCTTCGAGGCCGAGGCGGCGGGACTCCGCTGGCTCGCGGCCGCCGGCGGCGCACGGATCGCGCGCGTCAGGGAGGCAGGCGCCGGGCGCATCGTCCTCGAGCGGATCGAGCATGCCGCGCCCACCCGCGAGGCCGCCCGGGCCTTCGGCAGGGACCTCGCGCGCACCCACGCCGCGGGCGCTCCCGCGTTCGGCGCGCGGCCGGCCGGCTGGTACGGCCCACTGTTCATCGGCAGCCGCGGCATGCCCGCGCTCGTCCGCGACAGCTGGGGTGCCTTCTACGCCGAGGCGCGCGTACGGCCCTTCCTCGCCCCCGCGCTCGCCGCCGGGTTCCTCCGCGCCGACGAGGCGGCGCTGGTCGAGCGCGCCTGCACCGTGATCGAGGGCGGCGCCTTCGACGACGACGCGCCGCCCGCGCGGATCCACGGCGACCTCTGGGGCGGCAACGTGCTCTTCTCCCCCGGCGGTGTCGTCCTCATCGACCCGGCGGCCCACGGCGGCCATCCCGAGACCGACCTCGCGATGCTCGCGCTGTTCGGGCTGCCGCACCTGGACGATGCGCTGGCGGCCTACGACGAGGCGGCGCCGCTGCGCCCCGGCTGGCGGGCACGCGTGCCGCTCCACCAGCTCCACCCGCTCGCGGTCCACGCCGCCGGCCACGGGCGCGGCTACGGCGTCGCGCTCGCCGATGCCGCGTCGGAGGTGCTGCGCCTCGCCGAGGAGTACTGAGCGTCCCGCAGGAGCGCTCGGCACGGCTGCGGGAGTACCGAGCGTCCCGGCCGGAGAGGGAATAGATCCGCCGGCCTGGCGTTAGTTACATGCGAACGCATATAATCGGCGGCAGGGGCTGGGACGCACGTCCCGACCATCGCAGCCACGGCCCCGGAGGAGCACCCCATGCAGTTCGGCATCATGTCCGTCTCGGACATCACCCGCGATCCCGTCAGCGGCTACACGCCGTCCGAGGCGGAGCGCATCGACGCGATCGTGAAGATCGCGGTCCACGCGGAGGAGGTCGGCCTCGACGTCTTCGCCGTCGGCGAGCACCACAACCCGCCGTTCTTCTCGTCGTCGCCCACCACCCTGCTGAGCCACATCGGCGCCCTCACCGAGCGCCTCGTGCTCACCACCTCGACGACGCTCATCACCACGAACGACCCGGTGCGCCTCGCCGAGGAGTACGCGATGCTCCAGCACCTCACCAAGGGCCGCATGGACCTCATGCTCGGCCGCGGCAACACCGCGCCCGTGTACCCGTGGTTCGGCCAGGACATCCGCCAGGGCCTGCCGCTCGCGCTCGAGAACTACAACCTGCTCCACCGCCTGTGGCGCGAGGACGTGGTCGACTTCGAGGGCCAGTTCCGCACCGCGCTCCAGGGCTTCACCTCGACGCCGCGCCCGCTCGACGACGTCCCGCCGTTCGTGTGGCACGGCTCGATCCGCACCCCCGAGATCGCCGAGCAGGCCGCGTTCTACGGCAACGGCTACTTCGCCAACAACATCTTCTGGCCCAAGGAGCACTACAAGCGCCTCATCCGCTTCTACCGCCAGCGCTTCGAGCACTACGGCCACGGCACGCAGAAGCAGGCGGTCGTCGGCCTCGGCGGCCAGGCCTTCATCGCCAAGAACAGCCAGGACGCGCACGACCAGTTCCGCCCGTACTTCAACGAGGCCCCGGTCTACGGCCACGGCCCCACGATGGAGGACTTCGAGGAGATGACGCCGTTGTCGGTCGGCAGCCCGCAGGAGGTCATCGACAAGACCCTCACCTTCCGCGAGGCCTTCGGCGACTACCAGCGCCAGCTGTTCCTCATCGACCACGCAGGCCTGCCGCTGAAGATGGTCCTCGAGCAGCTCGACCTGCTGGGCGAGCACGTCGTGCCCGTCCTGCGCGAGGAGCTCGACAAGGTCCGCGACCCCGAGGCGCCCTCGAACCCGCCGTCGCACGCCGACCTCGTCCAGGCGAAGTACGGCGACGCCGAGCCGCGCCAGCCGCGCCCCAACGCCAACCGCGGCGACAACGTCACGGGCGGCTCCCCCTACCAGGACTCGGAGTCGACGGTCGGCTCCTACCCCACCCTCTAGGAGGGACGATGACCACCGCACCGGTCGCGGGCACGGCGCCCCGCGCATCGTCCCGGGGCCGGACACGGCTCGCGAACGATGCGTGGGAGGCCGCGCTGGGCGCGCACACGGCGCTCATGCGACGCTTCACCGAGGACGACGTGTGGGACGGGCTGTCGATGCGCGACTACGACGTGCTCTACACGCTGTCGAAGTGCGACGCGCCGCAGCGGCTCAGCGACCTGGGCCGGCACGTGATGCTCAGCCAGCCGGGGCTGTCCCGCCTGGTCGACCGCCTCGTCGAGCGCGGCCTGGTGGGACGATGCGCCGACCCGACCGACGCGCGGGCCGCCCACCTCTCGCTCACCGACGAGGGCCGCGCGCTCCAGCGCCGCGTGGGCCGCGCTCACGGCGCGTCGGTCGCCGCCGCCCTCACCGCCCGCCTGAGCGACGAGGAGCTCGCGCTCCTCGAGTCGCTCTCCCGCAAGCTCTCCCTTCCCGACGACGACCTCCCCGAGGAGACCCCATGACCGACTTCCGCCTCGTGGTCGTGAGCGCCGGCGTGTCCGACCCCTCGTCGACCCGCCTGCTCGCCGACCGCGCCACCCAGCGCGTCACCGCCCTCGCCCGCGAGCGCGGCCATGCCGTCACCGTCACCACGATCGACCTGCGCGAGCTGCTCCAGGAGCTGCCCGCCGCGCTGTCGAGCCAGCTGCTCGGCCCGCGCTTCACGCGTGCGGTCGACGCGCTGGTCGCGGCCGACGCGGTCGTCGCCGCTGCTCCCGTGTACAAGGCGGGCGCGTCCGGCCTGTTCACGAGCTTCTTCCAGGTGCTCGACAACGACCTCCTCATCGGCAAGCCGGTGATCCTCGCCGCCACCGCCGGGACCGCCCGCCACGCGCTCGTGGTCGACGAGGAGATGCGCGCGCTCTTCGCGTACCTCCGCGCGCTGCCCGTGCCCACCAGCCTGTTCGCCTCGACCGAGGACTGGACCGACACCGCGCTCGGCACCCGCGTCGACCGCGCCGCGCGCGAGCTCGTCCTGCTCATGGAGTCCGGCTTCGCGCGGGCCGTGCGGGACGATGCGTGGGGCGCCTACCAGCACACCTACGGCTCCGGCGGCGGCACCGAGCTGGACATCGACCTCAGCTCGGACATGATGAGGCTCGCCACCGGCGGCTCGCTGCGCGACCCCGACGACGACCCGTTCGACCCGCGGCGCGCCTCATGACCACCGAGGTGACGCGGTCCGAGGAGCGCGGCCGCTACGAGCTCACGGTCGACGGCGCGCTCGCCGGGGTCGTGGAGTTCCGGCTGCGCTCGGGGCGCATCGTCTTCACGCACGCCGAGGTCGGCGACGCGTTCGAGGGCCGGGGCCTGGGTTCCGCGCTCGCCGAGGGGGCGCTGACCGACGCCGCGGCGCGCGGCGAGACCATCGTGCCCGCATGCCCGTTCATCGCGCGCTACCTGCGCCGTCACGACGTCCCCGGCGCGGAGGTGGACTGGCCCAAGGAGTGATCCTCCGCTCGCGCGCCGTCACCCCGCGCGCCAGGATGGAGGCATGCCCATCGAGCAGATCCACGACCTTCCGGCCGGCACGCTCGGGTTCCGTGGCACGGGGCTCGTGAGCGCCGACGACTACCGCGCGGCCCTCGAGCCCGCGATCGACGCCGCCGTCGAGGCGGGCGGTCCCGTCAACCTCGTCTACGTCCTCGGCGACGACTTCGAGCGCTACTCGCTCGGAGCGATGTGGGAGGACGCGCGGCTCGAGGGCGTCCCGCACCGGGCGTGGGGCCGCTTCGCGCTCGTCACGGGGCACGAGGTGCTCGCCGAGGCGGTGCACCTCATGTCGTTCCTCTTCCCGGGCGAGCTGCGCATCTTCCCCGGGCACCACGAAGCCGACGCGATCGCGTGGGCCAGCGGCGCGTCCGAGGGTTGAGCGTCGACGCGCGTCGCCGCTAGGCCGCGCGCACCGTCGCGGTCACCGTGATGGCGGTCGCGCTGAACGGCTCCTTGCCGGGCGCGTCCCACGCGGTCGAGCCACCCTCCCCCGCCCACGCGTCGAGGTTCGCGCCGAGCGTCCCGCGCAGGGTGCCGACGACGACGCCGTCGGCGTCCGGGGCCGCCCAGTCCACGGGGAACGATGCGGTGCCCCCGCCGTGCAGGTGCGCCTCGACCGCCGCGGGCAGCGCCGCCACGGACGCCACCTCACCGAGTTCGGGCGCCACCGCGGCCCGGGCGTCCGCGGCCCGCAGCGCATCGTGCTGCGCCCGGGTGAGCCCGAGGACGCCGCCGTGCTTGGTCGAGGCGCGCAGCGAGAAGCGCGGGCTGTCGAGCGGCGCCCACGGCGTCTCGGCGTCGAGGTCGGTCGACACCATGGGCCGGTAGCCGACCGACGGGATGACGTCGACGTAGAGGTACCAGCGGTCCTCGCCGTGCGCCTTGAACATGGTGGGGCCCTCGACGCCGTGGCCGGCGGCGTAGCCCTCGCCGATGCGCGTCTGCACCTCGCGCCACGCGGCGTCCGGCTCCCACCAGCGCTCCGCGTCCGTGACCTCCATGAAGAGGCCGCGCTGCGTGGCGCCGTTGTCCTTGGTGACGCGGTAGGTGCGGCCGCCGTGCTGGATCATCGTGGTGTCGATGGTGTGGTCGCCGTGGTCGAGCAGCACGCCGCCGAACTCGAAGGTGCCCTGCGTGAAGTCCGTCGTCGAGCCCCACAGGATCACCTGGTGGTCGCCGACGGTCGAGGTCCAGTAGACGACGAACGCGCCGCGACCCTCCCCGTGGAAATCCGGGACGAAGGTGGTCTCGGCGGCCCACATCATGCCCATCGCGGGCACGCCCGCGGCGGGCGCGCCGGACGCGTCGAGGGCCACGTCGAGCTGGCGCAGCGGCGACCACGTGACGAGGTCGCGCGACTCCCACACGTTCATGCGCGTCGAGTAGCCCTGCGACCACCGCGCCCAGCCCGCATCGTCCCCGCCGAAGACCCGCAGGTCCGTCGCGAGGATGTAGTACGTGCCGGTCTGCGGGTTGTGCGTGAGGTGCGGGTCGCGCACGCCGGTGGTGCCGAGGTGCGAGGCGAGGATCGGCTCGCCGCCGTTGAGCGGGACCCAGCGCTCGGGGTCGTCGCCCTCGGACAGGTCGAGGTAGATCTTCTCGGCGTAGCCCTCGGGGTCCTCGAGGAAGTGGACCATGAGGTAGCCGTACGGGCGGTCGCCCCCGGCGCCGGCGGTCATCGGACCGTGACCGTCACGGCGACGTCGCGCAGCTCGGGCAGGAGCTCCTCCTCGGTCTCCATGTCGAGCACCGGCATGCCGTCCGAGGCGAAGTGGACGCGGCGCACGAACATGTCGCGGCCGGTCAGCCCCTTGTGGTCGGTGCGGGCGTGGAAGACGTAGAGGAGGTTGCCGTCCTCGTCCTCGGACCACATGCCGTGGCCGGTGCCCAGCTGCATCTCGCCGTTGAACGGGCCCGACTTCTGGATCGGGTGGTTGAGCCGGGTCCAGGCGGCCGGGTCGGTGAGGTCGACGCCCTCGCCCGCGGTCGCGGTCACGAGGCCCGTCGTGTAGCTGTCGCCCACGGTCGAGCCCGAGTAGAGCAGGAGCAGGCGGCCGTCGCGCACGAGCACGTTGGGCCCCTCGGCGATGAAGTTGTCCCACGCGTACTCGGGGGCGACGATGCGCACGGGCTCGCCGGTGAGGCGCGTCGGGTCCGCGGGGTCCATCGTCGCGATGAACACCGAGCCCAGCATCTGCCAGGCGTAGTAGTGCGTGCCGGAGTCCTCGAAGTACGTCATGTCGAGCGAGATGCCCTGGATCTTGTTGAGCTCCGAGCCGTCCGCACAGAGCACGTGGCGGGTCGCGGTCCAGCTCTCGGGCACGGTCGGGTCGAGGTGGTTCCCCGCCTCGTCCTTGCGCAGCTGCACGATGCTCGCGCGGCCCGACCACATGTCGGTCGGGTCGCCGTACGAGGGCATGAAGAGGATCGACAGCGTGCCGTCGATCAGGTGGATCTCGGGCGCCCAGAAGCAGCCGGTCATCGGGTTGCCGTCGGCGTCGAGCGAGCCGTGGACCAGCAGGTCGACCTCGGTGACGCGACCGGCCTCGAGCGCCTCGTCGGAGAGGTCCTCGATGCGGTCGGCCATGCGGATCGGCATGCCGACGGGCTCCCCCGCGTTGTTGACCGGGTCCATGTGGAGGTCCTTGGTCGCGATCATGAGGAACTTCTCGACGCCGTTGAAGTCGAACCGGTACACCGACGGGTCGGCGCGCTCGTCCGAGAACGGCGTCGGGTAGACGGCCTGGCGCACGAGGCCGGCGACGGTGTGCTCGCCGGGCGCGGACGTGTCGATCGCGGCGAGCGCCTCCGCGTCCCACGCGATCGCGAGCGAGCCCGTGGAGCCGTCGCTGTAGTCGAGCTCGAGGCGCGCCGGCAGGTCGGCGACGGTCGGGGCCGAGCCCACCGCGACCTCGACGTCCGGCAGCGGGCGCGCGCCCGTGTTGACGATGGGACCGAAGCGCACCTCGAGGCCGCGCGCGATGTCGGCGGGGATGCTGATCGGGGCGCCGTGCTCCAGACCGGGCACGGGGCCCGGCTCGGCGGGGCTCGCGAGGCCGCCGTCGGCGGGGTCGGTGACCGCGGCGTGGAAGGCCTCCCCGGCGTCGTTGGTCCACTGGAGCAGGTACGTGTCGCTCGCGGCGTCGTAGACCGCGGCGGGACGATGCACGCCGTCGGTCACGCCGAGGTCGAGCAGGCCGAGCTCGTCGTACGTGAGCAGGTCCGGCGACGTCGCGACGAGGACGCTCGACCGCTCGGTGCCGTCGGGCGCGCCGCCGCGGGCGACGCGCGTGGCGACGACGCCGTAGCCGCCGTCGCGGAGGGCGAAGAGGTGGGGGTCGACGAGCGAGCGCAGGATCTCCTCGCTCGTGCCGGCCGGCGCGGGCGTCTCGGACACGCGCGCGAAGAAGATCCCGTAGTCGTCGAACAGGGGCGCGAAGCCGTCGGGGCCCTCGAGCGCGAGGTGCATGCTCAGCGCGACGTCCTCGTTGTTGGCCTCCGCGGCCGTGGTGGGAGTGCGGTGGTAGGCGCGGACGCGGCGCTCCATCGGGTCGGTCACGGACGCTCTCCTTCGAGTCGGGCGGTGGTGGGGCTCGCGCGCGCGGCGCGCGCTGCTCGGGGCCTCAGTGGAATTTACATCGTTTACCTGCGGCGCACAAAAGCGCTGGGACCGTGGTCCTCCCAGGCGCGTGCGGCGGCGCGTCCCGCCTCCTCGAGCCAGCGGTCGGGCTCCCGCATGGCGGCCTCGCGCGAGCCCGCGAGCGTGGTCAGCGACGCGGACCACACGCCCGGATCCGCGGCGACCTCCCCCGCGATCACCGCGACCCGCGGGAACGCGTCGAGCGCATGCCCGGTCGCCTTGCCCATGAGCGACTGCGCGTCGAAGCGCCCCTCCCCCGTGACGACGAGGTCCGCGTCCCGTCCGGCCTCCTCGAGACCCGTGAGGCGGGCCATCTCGGGGGCGCCCTCGACGAGCGTCGCGCCCCACGCGAGCAGCGCGTAGCCCACGCCGCCGGCGGCGCCGGTCCCCGGCACGTCCGGGTCCGCGCCGAGGCGCGCGACCACCTCCTCGAGCCGTCTCTCGAGCGCGACCACGTCGAGCGGCGAGGCGCCCTTCTGCGGAGCGAACACGACCGCCGCGCCGCCGGGTCCGAGCAGCGGGGCGCGCACGTCGCACAGCACGGTGGCGCCGCCCGGCGGGGGCCTGCGGTCGCCGAGCGCCTCGAGCACGGGCAGCCCGCCGTCCGTCGACGCGGATCCGCCGAGCGCGACCACCAGCCGGGTGGCGCCGGCGTCGAGGGCGTGCGCCATCACCTCGCCCAGGCCGCGCGAGGTCGCGCGGAGCGCGTCGGGCCCGGGCATGAGGTGCATCCCCGCCACGATGGCGAGCTCGCACAGCGCGGTCCCGTCGCCCAGGTCGAGCCACGCGCCCGCCACCGGAGCGCCCGCGGGCCCCGTGACGGGGCCCCGGCTGCGCAGCGCCGCCTCGGGTCTCGCGTGCCGCACCCCGGCGAGCGTCCCCTCGCCGCCGTCGGCCTGCGGGATCTCGGCCACCGCATCGTCCGGCCGCACGGAGCGCCAGCCCCGCGCGATCGCGGCCGCCGCGCGCTCGGCGGGCCACGTGCCCTTGAGCGCGTCGGGCGCGACGACCACCCGCATCGTCACGCCTCGCCGCGGGCCCGCGCGACCACCCGGCCGCGCTGCGACCGCGGGAACCGGTCGAGCATGGTGCGGATCTCCTCGGCGGTCGCGTCGGAGCCGAAGATCTCCGCGGGCGGCTCGAACATCACGCCCGCCGCGAGCGGGCCCGCGTCGACCGGATCGAAGCCGATCGCGTCGACGAGCGCGGCCACCGCGGCCTTGTCGTCCGCATCGTCCGCCGCGACCGCGATGCCGCGTCGGTCCGGGTCGCCCGGGGGCCGGCCGAGGTTCTCCAGCTCCCACACGCTCGCATGGTTGAGCGCCTTGACCACGCGCGCGCCCTCGAGGAAGGCCGCGACCGTCTCGGACGTCGAGGTCGTGGGGTCCTCGAGGTCCGGCCGGGCGCCGTCGATCTCCCACCAGTGGTTCATGACGTCGACGACGAGCCGTCCTCGCAGGAGCTCCTCCGGGAGCGTGCGGAAGCGGCCCAGCGGGATCGCGAGGATCACCACGTCGGCCGCGCACGCCGCCGCCGGATCGTCCCCGGACGATGCGACGGTCGCCTCGATGCCGGCGTCGCGGCACAGGCGCGCGAGGGCCGCGCCGAAGCGTCCGGCGCCGAGGATGCCGACGGCGCGCGGCGCCTCTGCGGCAGCCTTCATGCGCGCATCGTCCACGCGCACGAGGCTACCCACCGTCGGGTCAGGGGCGCTCGACCTGGACCACCGCGTAGATGCCGTCCTGCGGCACGAGCGCGAGCGCGTCCTCGCACGGGATCCCGGCGGCCGCCAGCAGGTCGGCGACGCCGGCGAGGTCGAGGGTCGGACCCGTCGGCCAGCCGAGCGCGGCGCAGCCCGCGCACGGCGGACGGTCGTCCAACATGACCGAGAAGACGAGCGTCCCGCCCGGCCTGACCAGGGCGTATGCGTCCGCGAGCGCCGCCGGGGCCTCGTCCGGCGTCACCGTCGACAGCAGCGCGAGCGCCTCGACGAGGTGCTGGCTCGCCGGCTCGACGACGGCCGCGGGCGACGCCGGCTGGTCCTCGATGCTCACGAACCGGTGGTCGCCGGGGTCGACGCCGTGCGCGAGCGCGACGCGGCGGCTCGCGTCGAGCGCGTCGGTGCAGGTGTCGACGAACGTGGCGGCGACGGTGGCGCCGACGTCGCGCGCACCGGCGATCGCCGCGACCACCGGGAACGCCGGACCGCAGGACAGGCTCGCCCAGCGCAGCGTGCCCGCGACGTCCACGGCCGAGCGCAGCGCGATCCACTGGAGCACGCGGCCGCGCACCCGCAGGGCGCGGGCGTCCGTCGCGGCGGTGAGGTAGCGACGCGCGTGCTCGTCGAGCTCCGGGCCGGTGAACATGTCGTCGCCGTCGGGGCGCGACAGGCGCGCCTCGGACGGCAGGTAGATGTTGGGAAGGGCGGCAGGCGTGCCCAGCCGCGCGGCCCACTCCGCGAACGAACCGGGAGAGACCGGCGAGGGATGCTCGTCAGGCCCTAGCGGCATCGCGCCGTCGGACTCGTCCGCGACGTCCAGCCGCACCATCCTCAGCCCCGACGGATCCAGCGCGGCTCCTACTGCCCGCACGTCGCGCGCGATGAAGCGACGAGCGGCCCCCTCAGCCGTGTGCACCATCAGAACCTCCGCATCCCCCGCCGGTCGACGGTCCCCCCAGGACACCTTCCGGCGGGGTGCACCGCCGGCTCAGCATGACGATGTTAGGCACGCCGGGCGAGATCAGGCAATGACTGAGTTATCCACGGTAGTGAGGGCACCCTCACAAGTGGGGGCTGACGCGCCGTCGGACCCGCGCGCCACAATGGACCCCATGTCCGACGACCTGGCCACCACTTCCCGGGCCCGCGCCGCACAGGCGACCAGCCCGGCCCCCACCCCTCCGATCGACGAGGCGACCGCTCGCCGCAACTCCGTCGTGATCTGGGTGCTCATCGTCTCGGCCTTCGTCGTCATCCTCAACGAGACCATCATGGGCGTCGCGCTGCCGCACCTCATGACGGACCTCGGGATCACCGCGGTCGCCGCGCAGTGGCTCACCACCGCCTTCCTGCTCACGATGTCGATCGTCATCCCGGTGACGGGCTTCCTGCTGCAGCGGTACCGGACGCGGCCGGTGTTCCTCACCGCGATGGCGCTGTTCACCGCGGGCACGCTCATCGCGGCGCTCGCGCCCGGCTTCGAGGTGCTGCTGCTCGCGCGCGTGGTGCAGGCGGGCGGCACGGCGATCATGCTGCCGCTGCTCATGACGACGGTGATGCAGCTCGAGCCGCCCGCGACCCGCGGTCGGCGGATGGGGTCGATCTCGGTCGTGATCGCGGTCGCGCCCGCGATCGGGCCGACCATCTCCGGGCTCATCCTGTCGGCCTTCTCGTGGCGCTTCATGTTCGTCTTCGTGCTGCCCATCGCGGCGGCCGTGCTGGCGCTCGGCTGGCGCCTCGTGCGAGACGTGAGCGAGACGCGCGACGCGCCGATCGACGCGCTGTCCGTGGTGCTGTCCGCGCTCGGGTTCGGCGGCATCGTCCTGGGCCTGAGCCAGATCGGCGAGGCACGCGGCGGCGGCCTGCCCCTGTCGACGATGCTCGCGATCGCCGTGGGCGCGGTGGCGCTGGGGCTGTTCGTGTGGCGGCAGCTGGTGCTGCAGCGCATCGACGACGCGCTGCTCGACCTGCGTACGTTCCGCGCCCGCACGTTCGCGGTGTCGATCGTCATGTTCGTCGTCATGATGATGTCGCTGTTCGGCATGATCATCCTGCTGCCGATCTTCATGCAGGAGGTGCTCGGGCTGTCGGTGCTGCAGAGCGGGCTGCTGCTCCTGCCCGGCGGGCTGCTCATGGGACTGTGCGCGCGTCCGGTGGGGCGCGCGGTCGACCGCTTCGGCCCGCGCCCCCTGCTCATCCCGGGCTCCGCGCTGGTCGCCGCCACGCTGTGGGCGCTGTCCGCGATCCTCGACCCGGGCACGCCGTGGTGGGCGCTGCTCGCGTGCCACGTGGCGATGAGCGCGGGGCTCGCGCTGATGTTCACGCCGCTGTTCGCGGCGAGCCTCGGGGCGCTCCCGCGGAACCTCTACTCGCACGGCTCGGCCACGGTGTCGACCGTCCAGCAGGTGGCGGCGGCGGCCGGCACGGCGCTGTTCGTGTCGACCATGGCCGCGGTCGCCGCCGGCGAGGTGGCGAAGGGTGCGGGCGAGGCGGAGTCGATCGCCACCGGCATCTCCGCCGCGTACCTCATCTCGGCCTCGCTCGCCACGATCCTCGTGGTCGCCGCGTTCTTCATCGAGCGGCCCATCGACTCGCCCGAGCCGGGGCACGCCGCACACTGAGGCCGGGTGGGGCGCCGCGCGGTCGGCCGGCGGTTCCGGCGGCGCGCGACCCAGCCGCTCGCGACCCAGCCGTTCGTGACCACCAGTCACCCATGAGGCGCAGCGACCTGCCGGAACCGACCACCACCCACCAAATCCGGTGGGCGGCGGGCGGGAGGACGCCTAGGACTCGAAGCGGGTGACCTCGCCGCCGTCGAGGACGGCAGCCACGCGCGCCGACATCTCGGCGCTGAGGCGAGGCAGGGCGTCCTCGTCGAACCAGCGGACCTCGAGGTTCTCGCCGTCGGCCGGGTAGGGCTCGCCGCTCACCCACCGGAAGCGGAAGGTGAGGTCGAGGAACTGGACGTGGTCGCCGTTGGGGTAGACCGCGGGGTCCTGGACGTGCACCCACGCGAGGGTCTCGGGCTCGGCAACGATGCCCGCCTCCTCGAGGAGCTCGCGCGCGGCGGCGACCGCGGGCTGCTCCCCCGGGTCGATGATGCCGCCGATGGTCGCCCACGTGAGGAAGTCCGCGCGGTGCGCGAGGAGCACCTCACGCACGCCCGCCCTGTCGGGCGACGGCCGCACCACGACCGCCGTCGCGCTCATGAGCCACAGCGGGGCGTGCCCGACCTTCGCCCGCAGCGCGTGGATGAAGTCCGGCGTCGCCATGCTTCACGCTAACCGGTGCGCGCGGCGCCCACCAGGGCCGATGCGCCCGTCGACCGCCTAGGACGACCAGCGGCAGACGTCCCCGGGTGCGAGACCCGCGGCGACGCGGTTCGCCATCTCCTCGGACATCGGCGGGAGCGCGTCCTCCTCGAACCAGGCGGCCTCGAGGTTCTCGCCGTCCGCCGGGAACGGCTCGCCGCTGACGTAGCGGAAGCGGAAGGTGAGGTCGAGGTACTGCGAGCGGTCGCCGTTCTCGTACCGCATCTCCGGGAGCGCGTGCACCCAGACGAGCGCCTCGGGCTCGGCCACGACGTCCGCCTCCTCGAGGCACTCGCGCGCGCCGGCCACCGCCGGCTCCTCGCCGGGATCGACGATGCCGGTCACCGGCGTCCATGCGCCGTTGTCCGCGCGGCGCACCAGGAGCACCTGGCGGGCGCCGGGCCGCTCGGTCGACGCGCGCAGCACCACGGCCGTCACGCCGGGGAGCCACAGGAGGTCGGTGCCGATCTTGGACCGCAGGTCGAGGATGAACTCGGGCGTCGCCATGGCGCCACGCTACCGTGCGCCGGACGGTGCCCCGCCTCACCTGGAGGGCTGCCCGGACCGCTCGTGGGCGGGGCGCCGGGCGGCCCCAGGCGAGGTCCGGATCCGACCTCCAGGCGGCCCGCAGAAGCGCCGGCGCGCGGCCTCAGGCCGCGGGCGCCTCGATGGTCGTCCAGGTCGCGTGCTTGGGCACGCGGCCGTCGCCCGACGAGCGCCCGGTGAGGCGCCGCCCGATCCACGGGAGCACGTACCGGCCCACGTAGGCCGCCTCGGCGAGCACGCCGGGCCGCCCCGGGTCGCCCTCGGGGGCGACCGGCAGGTCCGTCTCGACGCCCATCGCGGCGAGCACGCGCGCGGCGACCCGGGAGTGGCCGAGCGGGTTGAGGTGGAGCCGGTCGGCATCCCAGTAGGCCGCGCGGCGCATCTCGGGGTCGCGGTAGTTGTCGACGAAGGTCATGTGGTCGTACGCGGCGTCGAGCCGGTCGACGATGTCCATGAGCTGGTCGGCACGCTCGGCGAAGTTGCGTCCGCGCGGCAGCCGCTCGGTCGGGTCGGGCCCGGACAGGAGCACGAGTCGCACCCCCGCCTCGGCCGTGAGGTCGACGACGCGCCGCGTGAGCTCCTCGATGCGCACCGCGTCCCAGCCCGGCCGCATCATGTCGTTGCCGGAGCCGTTGAACGTGAGGACGTCGGGCAGCGGGTCGAGCGCGAGCGCGGCGTCGAGCTGCTCGGTCGCGATCGGCTCGACGAGCCGGCCGCGGATCGCGAGATTCGCGTACTCGACCGAGCCGTGCGCCTGCGCGAGGCCGATCGCCACGAGGTCGGCCCAGCCGCGCATCGTCCCGTCGGGCTGCGGGTCGCCGACCCCCTCCGTGAAGCTGTCACCGATCGCTGCGTATCTCACGTCCACCGACCCTAGACCCTCGCGCGGACGGCTCCCCGCGCGGGCACGGGCCGGGGGCCGCGACGACTTGCGCGGCCCCCGACCCCGGTCTCACGCGCCCGGAGCGGGCTCGGCGGGCTCGCCGACCGCGCGATCGACGGCGCCCTCGACGGCGACCTCGGCCGCCCGCGCGGCGACGTGCCGGCCCGCGAGGTACCCGAACACGAGCGCCGGGCCCAGCGTCGACCCTGCGCCCGGATACGTGCGGCCCACGACGGACGCCGACGTGTTGCCCGCCGCGTAGAGGCCGGCGATCACGCCGCCGTCGGTGTCGAGGACGCGCGCGTGCTCGTCGGTGAGCAGCCCGCCCTTGGTGCCGAGGTCCCCGAGCACGACCTTGAGCGCCACGAACGGCCCGTGCGCGATCTCGCCGAGGTTGGGGTTGGGCCCGTGGGTCGGGTCGCCGTAGTACGTGTCGTACGCGTCGTGGCCGCGGCCGAAGTCCTCGTCGACGCCGTTCCGAGCGAAGGAGTTGAAGCGCTGGATGGTGCGCTTGAACGTCGCCTTGTCGACGCCCATCTTCTCGGCGAGCTCCTCGAGCGTGTCGGCCTTGACCGCGACGCCCTCCTCGTAGAACGTCTTCGCCCCCTGGAGGAAGGCGTTGTTGAGGTAGCGGCGGCGGTGCCGCGCGTCGAGCACCATCCAGCTGTGGTTGGTGCGCTCGAGGCCGCGCTCGAGCATGGCGTGCCCGAAGTCGACGTAGCTGGTGGACTCGTTGGCGTAGCGGCTGCCCTCCTGGTCCACGATGATCGAGAACGGCATCGACCGCTCCGACACGATGAACGTGGGCCCGCCCTTGCTCGTGGGCGCGACCGAGGGGCCCCACCACGCGTCGTCCATGAGGGCGACGTCCGCGCCGTGGCGCATCGCGACGTCGATCGCGCCGCCGAGGTTGGCCGGGTTGCCGGACGACGCCTCGGAGTCGAGCCCCTGGTAGCGCTCGCGCCACTCGGCGTTGTGGTCGAAGCCGCCGGCGCCGAGGTGGACGCCCGCGCGCACCCGGATGCGCCGCTCGCCGCGCGGCCCGCCGACGACGGCCCCGACGCACACGCCGTCCTCGACGACTAGGTCGAGCAGGGGCGAGTCGAGCCGCACCTCGGTGCGCTGCTGGACCTTCGCGATGTACATGAGGCGCGCCGCGAGCGACATGCCCAGCCCGGTGAGGCGCTTGCCGGTCACCAGCCCGCCGAGGGCGCGCAGCACCAGGCGCGCGCCGCCCACGAAGCCGGTCGGCGTCGACCAGGCGCGGGCGAGCAGGTACGTGTCGCCGGCGAACAGGGGAAGGCCGGGCGGGAGCGTCTCGCGGGCATGGCCGTACCAGTCGCCCAGCTGCTTGACGTCGAACGGCGCGGGCTCGACGGTGCGGCCGCCGGCGATGCCGCCGGGCAGATCCGGGTAGTAGTCCGGGTAGGCCTTGGCCGTCTTCCACTCGAGCCCGTGGTCCTCGAGCCACCCGTGCACCACGGGCGCCGTCCGCACGAAGGCCCGGCGCCTCTCGAGGGACGATGCGGGCCCCACCTCCTCGGGCGTACCGACGCACGCGTCGAGGTACGTGAGCACCTTCTTCTCGGAGTCGTCGACGCCGATCTCCGCCATGCCCGGATGCGTCGGCAGCCAGCACCCGCCTCCGCTCAACGCGGTCGAGCCGCCCCAGCTGTCGGATCCCTCGACCACGAGCACCTCGAGGCCCTCGTCCGCCGCCGCGATCGCCGCGGCCATCGCCGCCGCACCGGTGCCGGCGACCAGGAGGTCGACCTCCTCGTCCCACTCCGCCATGTCGCTCCCCTTCGGGTCATGACCGGACATCCTTGTCCGGTTTGTGCGACCGACTCTACCGGACAGTCATGTCCGGTTGAAGGGGTGTGAGGCGACCGGGAGAGGGCGCCGGCACGGGCACCGGGGACGCTCCAGCGAGGCGCGCCGCGCACCCCCGCCAGGCTCAGCCCATGCGCACGACGAGCGAGCCCCGGGCGCGGCCCGCGCGGAGGTCGAGCAGCGCATCGTCCACGCCGTCGAAGCCGTACGTGGTGACGGCCGGCGCGAGCCGGAGGTTGCGGGCGAGGGCGAGGAACTCGGCGCCGTCCGCCCTGGTGTTCGCGGTGACGGAGCGGAGGTCGCGCTCGTGGAACAGGGAGCGGTCGTAGTCGAGCTCGGGGATCGGCGACATGTGGATCCCGGCGCTCACGACCGTGCCGCCGCGCATCGTCGCGTCGAGCGCCTGGGTGAGGATCGCGCCCACGGGCGCGAAGACGATGGCCGAGTCGAGCGGCTCGGGCGGCACGGCGTCCTCTCCCCCGACGAAGTCGACCTCGAGCTCCCGCGCGAGCGCCCGGTTGCGCTCCCCGCGCGTGATCGCGACCACCGTCGCGCCCGCGGCCTTGGCGAGCTGCGCGGTGATCGACGCGCTCGAGCCGAAGCCGTAGATCCCGAGCACCCCGCCGGGCGGCAGGTTGGCGCGCCGCAGGGCGCGGTAGCCGATGATCCCGGCGCACAGCAGCGGTGCCAGCCCGAGCGCCTCCTCGTCGTGCGGCAGCGGGTAGGCGTAGGCCTCGGGCACCGTGAGGAGCTCGGCGTAGCCGCCGTCGTGGTCCCAGCCGGTGAAGGTCGCCTCGGGGCACAGGTTCTCGCGGCCGGAGCGGCACCACCGGCATGTCCCGCATGTGCGGTGCAGCCACGCGACCCCGACGCGGTCGCCCTCGTCGATCGAGCGCACCGCCTCGCCGGCGCCGACGACCGTGCCGACCACCTGGTGGCCGGGGATGACGGCGGGACGATGCACGGGCAGGTCGCCGTCGACGACGTGCAGGTCGGTGCGGCACACGCCGCACGCCTCGACGCGCACGAGGAGCTCGTCCGCGGCGGGAACCGGGTCGGGCACGGACTCGTGCCGCAGCGCGCCGTCGCGGACCTTCCAGGCGTCCATCGGCACCTCCCCCACCAGTGAAGCACCGCGCGCGCGACGCCGCCCGGCCGGGGCCGCACACCGGTCGCGACCGCCCCCCCGCACCAGGCGCGACGCCGCGGAACGCTCCCCGCCGTGCGGATTGCACGCCCATGTACATCGTTGTAGAGTCGCGGCGGCGGGGTCATCGACGACCTCGCAGCAGTCTCTGTCCAACGATGAACAGGAGATGATGTGGCCCTCAGCCGCAGCACACGCCTCACCTTCGGGGCGATAGCCGCCACCGCCGCGCTCACGGGCGCGGCCGCCGCGACACCCGCGTGGGGGGACCAGCCCGCCACGCCGCCGACACCCGCCTTCGCCGACGTCACGGTCCACGACCCGTCGATCGTGACCTCGGGCGACGAGGTGTGGATCTTCGGCTCGCACGGGGCCTCGGCCTACACGACCGACCTCATGAGCTGGACCCAGCACTCGATCGACCTGAGCCAGGACGCGGACAACCCGCTGTTCGAGGACATCTACGCGGAGCTCGCGGAGACCTTCGAGTGGGCGCAGACGAGCACCCTGTGGGCCTCGGACGTCATCCAGCTGGCCGACGGCAGGTACTACCTGTACTACAACGCGTGCAAGGGCGACTCGCCCCGCTCGGCGCTCGGCGTCGCGGTCGCCGAGGACGTCGACGGCCCGTACGAGGACCTCGGGATCCTCCTCAAGTCCGGGATGTGGGACGAGGAGTCGGAGAACCCCGGCGAGATCTACGACGCCACCGTCCACCCCAACGCGGTCGACCCGGACGCGTTCTACGACGAGGACGGCGACCTCTGGATGGTCTACGGCTCGTACTCCGGCGGCATCTTCATCCTCGAGATGGACGCGGAGACCGGCCTCCCGCTCGAGGGCCAGGGCTACGGCACCCACCTCGTCGGCGGCAACCACGCCCGCATCGAGGCGCCCACCATCCGCTACGACGAGGAGACCGGCTACTACTACCTGTTCCTCTCGTACGGCGGCCTGGGCGCGGACGGCGGCTACGAGGTCCGCGTCGCCCGCTCGGAGAGCCCCGACGGCCCGTACGTCGATGCGAACGGCGTCGACATGGCGACGGTGAGGGGCGCGGAGGGCACGATCTTCGACGACGACTCGATCGAGCCGTACGGCGTCAAGATCATGGACGGCTACCTCTTCACCCGCGAGGTCGGAGACCCCGGCACCGGCGAGGGCACCGGCTACGTGTCCCCCGGCCACACCTCCTGGTACGACGACCCCGACACCGGCGACTCGTACATCGTGCTGCACTCGCGCTTCCCCGGGACCGGCGAGATGCACAACGTCCGCGTCAACAAGATGTACATGAACGCCGACGGCTGGCCCGTCGTGTCGCCGTTCCGCTACGCCGGCGAGACCGACCGCAAGGTCAAGCGCGACGAGGTCGTCGGCACGTGGCAGGTGGTGAACCTGGGCACCGAGATCAGCGCCGCACCCGACCTGCCCGTCGACGTCACCCTGACCACGAACGGCAAGCTCACGGGCGGCCTCGAGGGCACGTGGAAGCTCACGGGCCACGACCGGGCCGAGCTCATCACGCCCGACGCCACCTACACCGGCGTCTTCGCGCCCGTCTGGGACGACCAGCGCGAGGTGTGGACCGTGGGCCTCACCGTGCAGTCGTCGGAGGGCATCTCGCTGTGGGGCCGCCAGGTCGAGACCCTGTCCGGCCAGGCCGCGGTCGACGCCGTGATGGCGGACCTGGACCTGGGCGACACCTCCGCGGTCGTCGCCGACCTCGACCTGCCCACCACCGGCACCGGCGGCACCACGATCGCGTGGGTCTCCTCCGACCCGGAGCACGTGTCCGCCACCGGCGACGTCACCCGGCCCGGCGCCGGCGAGGACGATGCGACGGTCACCCTGACCGCCACCGTCGCCAACGGCTCCGCGGTCCAGGCCGTGCCGTTCACGGTGGTCGTCAAGGCACGGCCCGCGCCGCAGCTGGTAGGCGCGTGGTCCTTCGAGGACACGCTCGCCGATAACGCGGGCGCGCTCGCGGTGCCCACGGTGACCGGCGACCGCATCGACAACACCGGCGGCTCGGTATCCTACGTCGACGGCGTCTCCGGCTCCGCGCTCCACCTCGACGGCGCCTCGGGCGTGCGTCTTCAGGACGGCCTCCTCCAGGGCGACACGTACACGGTGTCGATGTGGCTGCGCCCGGAGGCCTTCACGTTCCACACGACGGCGTTCTTCGCGGCCAGCTCGGGATCGCAGTTCCTCAGCCTGGTGCCGAAGGGCTGGAACGAGCAGACGCTGCTGTGGTCCAACGACAACGGCGCCTGGTACGACGGCGTCACCGGCAGGCTCATCCCCGCCGGCGAGTGGACGCACCTCGCGTTCACGGTCGACGCGGGCGAGGTGACGCTCTACGTCGACGGCACGGACGTGGGCGCGAACCCGGCCTTCACCGACGTGCTCACGAGCCCGTCGGCCGTCTTCGCGCTCGGCGTCAACTGGTGGGACACCCCGTACCAGGGCGACATCGACGAGCTCGCGATGTGGACCTCCGCGCTGACCCCCGAGGAGGTCGCGGCCCTCGCCACGGCCTGACCTCCTCCCACCCCCAGGAGCGGGGGCGCCTCCCCCGGCGCCCCCGCTCCGTCGCGTCTGCCCGCAGACGGCTCCGTCCAGGGACGAGGCGCGGGTCGAGGCGCGGGGCACGCGGGCCGCGCGCGCCGCCTCCCCGACTCGGTCGACCGCCGGTTTGACCCGCTGATTTACAACGTTGTACTGTCGCGTCCACGTCGGCGCCCGCGCCGCCTGCTCTGTCCAACGACGCACCGGAGTACCACCCATGAACCGCACCCGTGCCGCCGCGGCGGCCACCCTCGCGACCGCCACCCTCGCGCTCAGCGCGTGCAGCGCATCGTCCGGCGGCCTGCCCGACCTTCCCGCGCCCTCCTTCGACGAGGTGACGGTCCACGACCCGTCGGTCGTGACCGCGGGCGACGACATCTGGGTCTTCGGCTCCCACGCCGCCTCGGCCCACACCGCCGACCTCATGAGCTGGACGCAGAACAGCATGAGCGTGGCGGACGCCGACGCCGCCGGCCTGTTCGACGACATCCGCACCGAGCTCGCCGAGACCTTCGCGTGGGCCCAGTCCGACACCCTGTGGGCGGCCGACGTCGTCGAGCTCCCCGACGGCCGCTACGCGATGTACTACAACGCGTGCGAGGGCAGCTCCGCGCGCTCGGCGCTCGGGATCGCGATCGCCGACGAGGTCGACGGCCCCTACGTGAACCTGCAGATCCTGCTCAAGTCCGGGATGTGGGACGAGGAGTCGGAGAACCCCGGCGAGGTCTACGACGCGACCGTCCACCCGAACGCGGTCGACCCGGACGCCTTCTACGACGAGGACGGCGACCTCTGGATGGTCTACGGCTCGTACTCGGGCGGCATCTTCATCCTCGAGATGGACGAGGAGACAGGCCTCCCGCTCGAGGGCCAGGGCTACGGCACGCACCTCGTCGGCGGAAACCACTCGCGCATCGAGGCGCCGAACATCCGCTTCGACGAGGAGACCGGCTACTACTACCTGTTCCTGTCGTTCGGCGGGCTGGACGCGTCGGGCGGCTACGAGGTCCGCGTCGCGCGCGCCGAGGACCCCGCGGGCCCGTACCTCGACGCGGAGGGCAACGACATGTCCGCGGTCGCGGGCGCCCCCGGCACGGTGTTCGACGACGCCTCGATCGAGCCGTACGGCGTCAAGGTGATCGGCGGCTACGAGTGGGCCGACGGCCCCGGCATCGGCGGCGACCAGGGCTACGTCTCCCCCGGCCACAACACCTGGTACGACGACCCGGAGACCGGCGAGTCCTTCCTCGTCTTCCACTCGCGCTTCGCGAGCACCGAGGAGATCCACGAGGTCCGGGTGCACCAGATGTACATGAACGCCGACGGCTGGCCCGTCCTGTCCCCCGCACGCTACGCCGGCGAGAGCCTCACCGAGGTCTCCGCGGAGGACGCGGCGGGCACCTACCAGGTGGTCCTGTTCGACAAGGTGATCTCGCCGCTCGCGCCGACCTCGGTCGAGGCGACGCTCGCGGAGGACGGCACCGTGTCGGGCGGCCTCGAGGGCACGTGGGAGCTCGGGGACGATGCGGCGGTCACCGTGACCACGGCCGACGCCGCCTTCTCGGGCGTGATCGCGCCTGTGTGGAACCCCACCGCCGAGGCCTGGACGTGGGGCCTCACGGTCTCGTCCGCGCAGGGCGTGCCGCTGTGGGGCCGGCAGGACGTCACCGGCGCCTAGGACCGGACGATGCGGCGAGGGCCGGGCGGGTGGGCGGATTCTTGGGGTCCTCGCAACACCTGGTGTTTGGCTAGGTGGTCAGTAGTAGATCACGCAGACGCTCGGCTGGAGTTTTCCAGCCGAGCGTTTTGCGTGGGCGGCCGTTGAGTTCCTGGGCGACATGCTCGAGGTCCACGGCGCTGTGAACGGCCAGGTTGGTGCCCTTGGGGAAGTACTGGCGCAGCAGCCCGTTGGTGTTCTCGTTCGATCCGCGCTGCCAGGGCGAGTGGGGGTCGCAGAAGTACACGGGCACGCCGGTCGCGACGGTGAACTGCTTGTGGCCGGACATCTCGGCTCCCTGGTCCCAGGTCAGCGACCCGCGCAGATGCTCCGGCAGGGTGCCGATCAGGGGCACGAGGACGTCGCGGACCTCCTCAGCCGTGTGACCGGCGGGCAGGTGGCCCAGCATCACGTAGCGGGTCGATCGTTCCACCAGGGTGACGATCGCGGAGGCGTTGTTCGCGCCGACGATGAGGTCGCCCTCCCAGTGGCCGGGCACGGCACGGTCCTCGACCTCGGCGGGACGCTCACTGATCATGATCATGTCGTCCACGAAGCGCTTGGTGCGCTGGGCGGGGTCACGGTGGGGCTTGCGCCGGGTGCGTCCCGTGCGCAGTGCGGCGGCGACCTCACGTTTCAGCCCACCCCGGGCCTGGCACGTAGATCGCCTGGTAGATCGTCTCGTGGCTCACGCGCATGCTCTCGTCGCTGGGATACTCGTCGATCAGAGCGTGACAGATCTGCTCCGGCGACCACTTCAGGCGCAGCTTCTCCACCACGAAGTCCCGCAACGGGCCAGGATGCGCGAGCTTTTCGACTTCCTTTTT
>NZ_BBMC01000008.1 GCF_000971255.1 Demequina rhizosphaerae | reverse complement strand
CTCGTCGCTGGGATACTCGTCGATCAGAGCGTGACAGATCTGCTCCGGCGACCACTTCAGGCGCAGCTTCTCCACCACGAAGTCCCGCAACGGGCCAGGATGCGCGAGCTTCGACTCCTTGGGCCGGGTCCGGCTGGCCGCCCATGAGCGCTGCGCCGCATGAGGACGGTACAAGCGGTCGGTGCTGCGGTTGTCGATCTCGCGTTTGATGGTCGACGCCGGCCGACCCAGCTCCCGCCCGATCGCCCGCAGCGACCAGCCCTGGCGCTTCAGGTCCGCGATCGTCTCCCGGTCGACGATGGTCAGGAACCGAGGATCCAGCACCGCCTCAACAGCAGCCACGGACAGCTGGGGCGTAGCGGACGTGTAGGTCGTCATACCCGTCTTGTAGTCGATGAAGCGGCCATCGGGATAAAGGCGCGTGCCATTGGACTTCACGACGCCTCGGTCCCACTCCTCGGCGGTGCGCTCATGCGCGCCAACCCGGGCGGCAGCGACGCTGCGCCGCACCCCGGCAGCACGCAGCCGCTCATACTCGGCCCGTCCCGGATGGGGGCCCGTGCCCGGCGTTCCACGACCGCGCACACCTGCCTTCCGTGCCCATCCATACGCCGTGTTCCGGCTCACGCCAACAGCACGAGCAGCCGCCGTGATATTGCCCTCGTGCAATTCCAGCACGTCAAAGAACTGGACTCTCAACTCCTCAAACGACACGATCCCCGCAACTCCCTGAAGTCAGGGTGTTGCGGGGATCGTTAGAACCGACCCACGGGGGAGCCGGGCCTTCCGGTGACGGTCGGGCCGCCTAGTCCTTCTTGGTGTTCGAGGTGACCTCGGGGTCCTCGCCGATCGGCTCGCCCACGACCTCGTCACGGTCGATGCCCTCGAACGTGAACTCGCCGAGGATGCCCTCGCCCTGCGCGTCCACGCGGATGATCTGGCCCGAGGTGACCTCGCCGAAGAGGATCTTCTCCGACAGCGGGTCCTCGATCTCGCGCTGGAGGGCGCGGCGCAGCGGTCGCGCACCGAGGACGGGGTCGTAGCCCTTCTCCGCGAGCAGCTGCTTGGCCGCCTGCGTGAGCTCGATGCCCATGTCCTTGTCCCTCATGCGCTCGTCGAGACGGGCGACCATGAGGTCCACGATCTGGATGATCTCGGCCTGCGTGAGCTGCGGGAACACCACCACGTTGTCGACGCGGTTGAGGAACTCCGGCTTGAAGTGCTCCTTCAGCTTGCCGTTGACCAGCTTCACCATGTCCTCGTAGGTGTGGCCGCCCTCCTTGATCGCGGAGAAGCCCGTGGCCTGGCGGCGCGAGATCGCGTCCGCACCCAGGTTGGTGGTCATGATGATGATGGTGTTCTTGAAGTTGACCTCGCGACCCTGGGCATCGGTCAGCTTGCCGTCCTCGAGGATCTGGAGCAGCGAGTTGAAGATGTCCGGGTGGGCCTTCTCGACCTCGTCGAACAGCACCACGGAGAACGGCTTGCGGCGCACCTTCTCGGTGAGCTGGCCGCCCTCCTCGAAGCCGACGTAGCCGGGAGGCGCACCGAAGAGGCGGGCCACCGTGTGCTTCTCGCCGTACTCCGACATGTCGAGCGAGATCAGCGCCTCCTCGTCCCCGAAGAGGAACTCGGCGAGCGCCTTGGCGAGCTCGGTCTTACCCACACCGGTCGGGCCGGCGAAGATGAACGAGCCGCCGGGACGCTTCGGGTCCTTGAGGCCCGCACGGGTGCGGCGGATCGACTGGGACAGGACCTTGATGGCCTGCTCCTGGCCGATGATGCGCTTGTGCAGCTCCGACTCCATGTGGAGCAGGCGCGAGGACTCGTCGGACGACACGCGCGTGACGGGCACGCCGGTCGACATCGAGAGCACCTCGGCGATCAGGTCCTCGTCCACCACGGCGGCGACGTCGAGGTCGCCCGACTTCCAGGCCTCCTCCTTGCGCGAGCGCTCCTCGGAGAGGCGACGCTCCACGTCGCGGAGGTTGGCGGCCTTCTCGAAGTCCTGCTCGTCGATCGCGGACTCCTTGTCGCGGCGCACGCCCGCGATCTTGTCGTCCAGCTCCTTGAGCTCGGGCGGCGACGTCATGCGGCGGATGCGCAGGCGCGCGCCCGCCTCGTCGATGAGGTCGATCGCCTTGTCCGGCAGGAACCGGTCGGAGATGTAGCGGTCGGCCATCGTCGCGGCGGCGACGATGGCGTCGTCCGTGATGGTGACGCGGTGGAACGCCTCGTAGCGGTCGCGCAGGCCCTTGAGGATCTCGATGGCGTGCGACAGCTCCGGCTCCGGCACCTGGATGGGCTGGAAGCGGCGCTCGAGCGCGGGGTCCTTCTCGACGTGCTTGCGGTACTCGTCGAGCGTGGTCGCGCCGATGGTCTGCAGCTCGCCGCGCGCGAGCATCGGCTTGAGGATCGAGGCCGCGTCGATCGCGCCCTCGGCCGCGCCGGCACCCACGAGCGTGTGGATCTCGTCGATGAACAGGATGATGTCGCCGCGCGTGCGGATCTCCTTGAGCACCTTCTTGAGGCGCTCCTCGAAGTCACCGCGGTAGCGGGAGCCCGCGACCAGCGAGCCGAGGTCGAGCGTGTAGAGGTGCTTGTCCTTGAGCGTCTCGGGCACGTCGCCGCGCACGATCGCCTGTGCCAGGCCCTCGACCACGGCCGTCTTGCCGACGCCGGGCTCGCCGATGAGGACGGGGTTGTTCTTGGTGCGGCGCGACAGCACCTGCATCACGCGCTCCATGATGAGCTCGCGGCCCACGACGGGGTCGAGCTTGCCCTCGCGCGCGGCCTGCGTGAAGTTCCGGCCGAACTGGTCGAGCACGGTCGAGCCCGCGGGCTGACCCTCCTGGGGGCCGCCGCCGGACGTGACCGGCTCCTTGCCCTCGTAGCCCGACAGCAGCTGGATGACCTGCTGGCGCACGCCGCCGAGGTCCGCGCCCAGCTTGCCCAGCACCTGCGCCGCCACGCCCTCGCCCTCGCGGATGAGGCCCAGCAGGATGTGCTCCGTGCCGATGTAGTTGTGGCCCAGCTGCAGCGCCTCGCGCAGCGACAGCTCGAGGACCTTCTTCGCGCGCGGCGTGAAGGGGATGTGCCCGGACGGGGCGTGCGAGCCCTCGCCGATGATCTCCTGGACCTGCTCGCGGACGCCGTTGAGGGAGATGTCCATCGCCTCGAGGGCCTTCGCGGCCACGCCTTCGCCCTCGCGCACCAGGCCGAGCAGGATGTGCTCGGTACCGATGTAGTTGTGGTTGAGCATGCGCGCCTCTTCCTGCGCGAGCACCACAACACGACGGGCTCGATCGGTGAACCGTTCGAACATGTCAGCCTCCCTTGATTCGTCCGGCCGGGGCCGGGGTCGCGGCGGTCGCCCACCACGGGTGCTTCCAGGCTAACCGCGGGCCCCCGCGCCTCATGCCCGTGTTCGCCAGGGGCGTGAAGGGATTGCGGAGGGACGATGCGCGGGTCGAGGAGTACTGGATGTCCCGTGGCGCGTGCCGGTTGCGAGACGGGAGTACTGGGTGGCCCAGCCGAGGGGCGGGAGGGACGGCGGGAGGGTCAGGCCTCGACGAGGATCGTGATGGGGCCGTCGTTGACGAGCTCCACGTCCATGTGGGCGCCGAAGACGCCGGTGCCGACCGTCAGCCCGCGCTCGCGGAGCGCCGACACCACCGACTCGACCAGCGGCTCCGCCACCGGGCCGGGAGCGGCGCCGTTCCACGACGGACGCCGCCCCTTGCGGGTGTCCGCGTAGAGGGTGAACTGCGAGACCACGATGACGGGGGCGTCGACGTCGGACACGGACCTCTCGTCGGACAGGATCCGCAGCTCGGCGATCTTGCGCGCGATGGTCTGCACCTGCTCCGGCCCGTCGCCGTGGGTGACGCCCACGAGCGCGACGATGCCCTGCCGGTCGAACGAGGCCGTGACGGCGCCGTCGACAGTCACCGACGCGCGCGAGGCGCGCTGGAGGACCGCCTTCACCCGCGGCTCACCAGCCGCCGGTGGAGCGGCCGCGCTGGCCGCCGCCGGAGCCGAAGCCGCCGCCGAGCTTGGGGCGCACGTCCACGAAGTAGATGATCACCGCGACGATCGCGGCGATGCCGAGGATGCCTCCGATGCCGCCGCCGGTGCCCAGCGGCCACGGGAGCGAGATGAAGGCGACGATCGTCGCGACGCCGAGGATGACGAGCCAGATGGTCTTGGACCACTTGCCCGCCGCGGTGAAGGCCTCCTCCGGGCGGCGGAAGGCGTCGACGAGGCCCCACACGGCGCCGGCGAACGCGGCGATGGAGATGAGCAGGACGAGGGCGTTCTGAAGCCAGCCGAACAGGGACACGGGAGCCTCCTCCGAAGGATCGATCGGGCACCTACGCTAGCGCAGCGCCGAGGGACGGCCTCAGCCGGGCAGGTCCCCGCCGTCGGCGGCGCAGCCCTTGCCCATGAGCAGCCCCTTCATCGTGGGTCCCGGCTTGGGAGGGCGGTCGGCGGAGAAGCCGTCCGCGTTGACGATGAGCTCCTGCGCCGCGGCGACGGGGCCGCCGTCGGTCGGCACGGTGAGCGTCGCCGCGGGATCGGTCGAGCGCTTGAGCACGGCCAGCGCGATGGGGCCGAGCTCGTGGTGGCGCGCTACCGAGGTCACGCGGCCGGCGATCGCGCCGTCCGCGCGGTGGACGTCGACGCCGGGCTCGGGCAGCTCGTGCCCGGACCCGTCGAGGTGGAGCATGGTGAGGCGGCGCGGCGGGCGGCCCACGTTGTGGACCTTCGCGACGGTCTCCTGGCCGCGGTAGCAGCCCTTGTGCAGGTGCACCGCGGTGCGCAGCCAGTCGAGCTCGTGCGGCAGCGAGTGGTCGTCGATCTCGCGGCCCGCGCGGGGACGATGCGCGGCGATCCGGACCGCCTCCGTCGCCCAGGTGCCCACGAGGGTCCAGCCGGCGTCGACGCGCTCCTGGATCTCCTCGGACAGCCGGGCACGCGGCACGAGCACGAGCCGCCAGGGGCGCTCGGACCCGGACAGGGCCGCGGGATCGGCGGCGTAGGACGTGCCGCCGGCGGTGACGCCGGGCCACGGGTCGACCCACGTGACGGGCTCGCCCGCGGCGGCGGGGCGCGCTACGGCCTCGCCGATCGCCGCCCACTCGGCCGTCGCATCGTGCACCTCGACGCGGAGCATGAAGCGCATCCGGTCGAGGAACGCGGCGAGCGCGGGCGCGGTCTCGGAGAGGAGCCACGCGGTGGTGCCGTCGTCGACGAGGCCGGCGACGTGCTCGACACGGCCCTGGGGCGACAGGATCATGAGCTCGGCGGACTCGCCGGGGGCCAGGTCCGCGACCTGCTGCGTGCACAGCGAGTCGAGCCAGGTGAGGCGGTCGGGGCCGGTGACGGTGACGATGCCGAGGTGGGACTGGTCGGCGACGGCGCGGCCGGCCTCGAGGGCGCGCTGCTCCGCGGTGGGGTCGCCGTAGTGCCAGGCGACGCCCGCGTCGGGGCCGACGCCCACGACGGCGCCGTGTCGGTCGAGGAGGGGGGAGGTCATGTCGGGTGAACGCGCGGGAGCGCCGTCAGGATTCCGGGTCGGGCGCGATGGTGTCCGCGTCCTCGGGCACCTCGGGTCCCTCGACGCGCGACAGGCGGCCGCTCGCGTACGACCGGAGCTCCTGGCCGAAGGCCTTGAGGTCCCACGCCCACATGAGCTCGCCGCCGACGTTGCCGTACATGCGGGTCGCGGCGCGCACGTCGGGGCCGGACTCGGTGGCGGCGGCGAAGCGGCTCGCGAGGTCGATGCGGCCGTTGCCGACCGCGCCGAAGAACGCGGTGAGGAGGCCGGAGGCGTCCGCGAGGACCACCTCGAGCGGGTGCTGGTTCTCGCCGAGCTGGACGCCCTCGGGGGCGGTCGGCGCGACGCGCCAGAAGCCGGACTCGACGGACCACACCTGGCCCTCCTCGCCGTCGGGGCCCATCAGCGTGATGGTCGCCGTGTAGGTGAGGTACGGGCCGCCGTCGTGGTCGAACACCACGCGCTGACGGAAGTCCGCGGTCTCGATGCCGGGGTACTCGAGGACGCCGTGGCCCTCCCACGTGCCCACCACCCATGCGAGCGGGTAGAGCTCGGGGGCCAGGTCGGACGGGATGACGAACGTCACCGCTTCGGGCCCTTCACGAGGCGGAACGCGACGACGCCCGCGATCCAGGTCGTCGCGGCGAACGCGAGGACGGCGAGCACGGTGAAGGTGACCTCGAGTGCAGTCATGCGCCGAGTCTATGCCGGGACCGAGGTCCCGTTCCACGCCCCGCCCGGACGATGCGCGGGCTCAGTACACGAGCGCGGTCGCCTCGGGTGCGGTGGCCTCCGCGACGAAGGCCGCGGCCCCCGCGATGCGCGCGCCTGGCACCAGCTCCTCCTCGGTGATCTCGCGGCGGGCCGCGCACTGCGCGCACACCGTGAGGGTCCCCGCGGCGAGGACGGCGTCGCGCAGCTGGGACAGCGGCGGGGAGTGGGGGATCACCACGTCGTCCGCGCCGAGCAGCGCCTGCAGGGTCGCGTCGCCCGTGAGCCACAGGCTCACGTCGAGACCCGAGGCGGCTCCGGTGGCGGCGACGGTGAACGCCTGCATGAGCGTCTCGACCCGCTCCGTGCCGCACGTGACCTTGACGACGAGCGTGGCCATGTCAGGCGGCGGTGCGGGTCGTGGCGCGCTTGAACAGCAGGTAGATCTCGCAGCCCAGGCACAGGTCGAAGACGCTGTTGAGGAACGAGGCGAACGTCACGAAGCCCGTGAAGATGAAGAAGCCCGCGTCGAGGTCGAGCAGGCCGGACGCCACCGCGAGGGTGCAGAACGTGAGGCCCATCTGCTGCGCGAAGCGCGGCGGCCGGAAGGACTCCGTCTCGGTCGGCGGGTCGAGGCGCGGGCGCACCGCCTTGCGGAACACCCAGCCCTGCAGCGTGGCCTGCGGGCCGATGATCGCACCGGGCAGGAAGAGCACGAGCAGCACGGCCATGATCGCGATGCCCGCGGCGTTGGCGCCGACGAGCAGCGCCGACACCGAGAACGCGAGCTGCCAGAACGCGCTGAACCGGGGTCCGCGCGGGTCGATCTGAATGTCCTTCATGGGGGCTCCCTCCCTCATGGTGGAGTCTACGGCCACCGTCCGTCGGTCCCGCTAGATCGTGTAGTCGGTGCCGGTGCGCGGCACGGCGGCGAGCGCGTCGCGCGCCTGCTGCTCGGAGGGCGCCCCGGAGATGCGCGACACGACGACGCCGTCGCCGTCGAGCAGCAGGATCGTCGGGGTGCGCATGATCTCGAGCTCGCGCGCGAGCTCGAGCCGTTCGGCGGCGTCGATCTCGATGTGCGCGACCCGCGGGTCCTCCTCGGCGATGCGGCGGAGGAGCTGGGCCGTCGGCGGGCACTTGGCGCACATGGGCGTCGAGAACTGCACGAAGGTCGCGTGGTAGCCGCGCTTGGCCCCGAGGGTCGCCGAGGACAGCGCGCCCGCGCGCTCGACCTCGCGGGCGACGCCTTGGCGGCGCTTCCACCACAGGGCGATCGCGGTGCTCACGACGAGCAGCGCGATGACGATGATGACGCGGAGCAGCACGGGGACCTCCGGTAGACCTCAGCCGACGAGCAGTCGTCCGCCAATGTAGACGAGCGCGCCCGCTCCGAGAACAGGGGCGACGGCCGAGGAGATTCCCGGAAGCCATCCGTTGAGCTTCGGCTCGCGGCGGCGGAGCTCCTGGAGCAGCGTGACGATCGCGCCGCAGAGCAGGCCCACGCTGCCGCCGGCCCACCACGGCAGCTCGGGGAACAGCGCGCCCGTGCCGATGCCGGACAGGGTGCCCAGCGTGAGCGCGAGGATCGAGTTGACGCCCGAGCTGCGGGTCATCACCGACACGATCGCCGACACGGCGAGCGCGACGCCGCCGGTGACGACGAGGTCCTCGGCGCCGTGCGTGCGCGACGCCGCCACCCAGGCGGCGCCGGACGCCACGACGATCGCACCGGCGCACGTCGCCGCCACCGAGGTGACGGCGCGGCCGCGCGAGCTCGGCCAGAAGATCTCGGACACGAGCGCGGCGATCACCATGAGCGCGACGGCGACCACCATGTGGCGCAGGTGCGGCGCGTTCCGACCGACGAGCACGGCGACGAGCGCGAGCACGCCGCCGCCGATGAGGATGACCGAGGCGGTGCGGCGCCGCGAGGCGCGCAGGAGCACGGGCCAGCCCATCGCGAGGAGCACCGTGAGGCCGAGGACCACGACCGCGAGATAGCGGGTCCCGAGGAAGCCGCCGACGGCGACGAGGGCGGCCGCGGCGGCGCTGATGGTCGCCCTGGTCGTGGGAAGCATGGGCGTTAGTGTCTCAGACCCGGCCCCGCTAGAGTGAAGCGCAATCGGAGGTGGCGATGGCAGACCTGCTCGTGCTCACACCGTCAGGAGACGGTGCGGCCGACGTCCTTCCTGCGCTCGCGCTCCTCTCGCATCGGACCCGTGTGGTCGCGCCCGAGCCGTCCGCGATGCTCGACGCCATGGACGCCGACGTCCTCGTCGTCGACGCCCGCACGGACCTCGTCGAGGCGCGCAACAACTGCAACCTCGTCCAGGTCACCGGCGTCGCGGTGCCGCTCCTGCTCGTCCTGCGCGAGGGCGGCATGTCGATCGTCAACGCGGACTGGGGTGCCGCGGACGTGGTGCTCGCGGACGCGTCCCCGGCCGAGGTCGAGGCCCGCATCCGGCTGCTCATCGGCCGCGCGAACGCCGCGGACCCGCTCGACCGCGTCGCGGAGTTCTCCTCCGGCGACCTCACCGTCGACGTGGGCGGCTACACGGCCCGCCTCAAGGGCGTGCCGCTCGACCTCACCTACAAGGAGTTCGAGCTCCTCAAGTACCTCATGCAGCACCCCGGCCGCGTCTACACGCGCGACCAGCTGCTCCAGGAGGTGTGGGGCTTCGACTACTACGGCGGCACCCGCACCGTCGACGTCCACGTGCGCCGCCTGCGCGCGAAGCTGGGCGCCGAGCACGAGCAGCTCATCGGCACCGTGCGCAACGTGGGCTACCGCTTCGATCCGCCCCAGCCGCAGCGCTCGGGCGTACAGGAGAGCGTCTAGCCGCACGGATAGGATTGGGCGCGTTCCCGCAGATTCCCGTTCAGGAGCGTCATGACGTCCAAGCCCGCCTCCCGCCTCTTCTCACGGCTCACGCCGTCGACCGAGCGCACGCTCGTCGATGTGCTGCGGACGGAGCGGGCCGGCGGCATCCTGCTGCTCATCGGCACGGTGGCGGCGCTGATCTTCGCGAACACCGGCCTGCAGGGCTTCTACGAGAACCTCAGCGAGTACACGATCGGTCCGCACTCGCTGCACCTCGACCTCTCGATCGCCGACTGGGCCAAGGACGGCCTGCTCGCGATCTTCTTCTTCGTCGTCGGCCTCGAGCTCAAGCGCGAGATCGTGGCGGGCGAGCTGCGCAAGCCCTCGACCGCGATCGTCCCGATCGTCGCCGCGGTGGGCGGCATGGCCGTCCCGGCGCTGCTCTACGTGGTGTTCAACCTGGGCGCCGACGGCTCGCTGCAGGGTTGGGCCGTCCCGACCGCGACCGACATCGCGTTCGCGATCGCGGTGCTCGCGATCGTCGGCAAGTGGCTGCCGAACGCCCTGCGCGCGTTCCTGCTCACCCTCGCGGTGGTGGACGACCTGCTCGCGATCATCATCATCGCGGTGTTCTTCACGTCGGACCTCAACTTCCTGTGGCTCGGCGCGGCGGTCGTCTGCATCATCGCCTTCGGCCTGCTCATCCGGAAGGGCTGGGCCAGCCCGTTCCTGCTCTTCCCGATCGCCTTCGCGGCGTGGGCGTTCATGCACGCGTCGGGCATCCACGCCACCATCGCGGGCGTCGCGCTCGGCATGATGGTCCCGGCGGTGGCCCGCCAGGGCGAGCGCACGTCGCTCGCGGAGCACTGGGAGCACGTGTGGCGCCCGGTCTCGGCCGCGGTCGCGGTGCCGATCTTCGCCTTCTTCGCCGCCGGCGTCACCATCGACGCGGACGCGGTCTCGGAGCTCGTGTCGAGCCCCGTCGCCCACGGCGTCATCGCGGGCCTCGTCATCGGCAAACCGCTCGGCATCGTCCTCGCGACGTGGCTGGTCGCGACCTTCACGCGCGCCCAGCTGGACCGCGGCCTGTCGTGGCTCGACGTCACCGGCATGGGCATGCTCGCGGGCATCGGCTTCACGGTGTCGCTGCTCATCGGCGACCTCGCCTTCGGCGGGGAGAACGCGGAGGTCGTCAAGCTCTCCGTGCTCACGGCGTCCGTGCTGGCCGCGGTGCTCGGCGCCGCGCTGCTGGGCGCCCGCGACCGGTTCTACCGCAAGCTCTACGAGCGCCGCTCGACCCCGGTGCCGCTGCCGGCGAACCGCATGGCCAAGCCGCACGAGCTGGGCAGGTCCGTCGGCGTCGACCCCGACGAGGTCGGCATCGAGGAGGCGCCGGAGGACCTCGAGAAGGGGCACTGAGCCCCTCCGCCCCGCCCGGGTGCGGCCGCGCCCGAGCCACGCATCGTCCCCTCCCCGTCACGCCGCGGGGAGCCGAGCGACGCGCGCGCTAGCCGCCCCGGACCTTCGCGCCGGGCGCGGTCGGGCACAGCGCCGCGATCTCGCAGCTGCCGCAGTCGGGCTTGCGCGCCATGCAGCGCCGGCGCCCGTGGAAGATCACGCGGTGCGACCACAGCGTCCACTCGCGTCGCTCGATGAGGGCCATGAGGTCGCGCTCGACCACCACGGGGTCCTCGTTCACGGTGAGCCCCAGGCGCCGCGCGAGGCGCCCCATGTGCGTGTCGACGGTGATGCCGGGCACGTCGAACGCGTTGCCCAGCACCACGTTGGCGGTCTTGCGCCCCACGCCGCGCAGGGTGACGAGGTCGCGCTGGCGGCCAGGCACCTCGCCGTCGTAGCGCTCGACGAGGTCGCGGCTGAGCCCGAGCAGCGACTCCGCCTTCGCGCGGAAGAAGCCGGTCGGGCGGATGAGCGCCTCGAGGTCGTCGCGGTCGGCGGCGGCCATGGCGCGCGCGTCGGGGTAGCGGGCGAACAGCGCGGGCGTGACCTGGTTGACGCGGACGTCGGTGCACTGTGCGCTCAGCACGGTCGCGACGAGCAGCTCGAAGGGGTCGCGGTAGTCGAGCTCGCAGTGCGCATCGGGGTAGACCTCGGCGAGCACCCGGTTGACCGCGCGGGCCCGCCGCACGAGCGCCACGGGGGGCGTCTCCTGGGTGGACGATGCGACGGTCAGGGGGGTGCGGCCGGCCATGAGCGACACCCTAGCGATCGCTCAAGCGCCCCGCCCTCGCCGCCGATAGACGGAGGGACAGGCGCACGGGGTGCGCGAGGCGCGAGGGGAGGTGCGAGTGACGACAGCGATCGCTGCGGACGCCATCGCCGAGCTTCGGCAGCGTCGCAGGGACATGCGCCGCGAGCTGGCCCGCGTCCGCTGGTGGCGCCGCCTGGTCCACGCCCGCCGCGACCTGGCCCTCGCGCTGCTCGCGCAGCCCGAGCCTCACTCGTCCGCCGGGCTCGACCTCTCGTGGGAGGCGCTGGCCGCCGGCGCGCCCACCTCGACCGAGCTGGCCGCCGCCGTGTGGCCCGACGCGGAGGACTTCTCCGCGGGTACGCTCGCAGAGCTCGACACTTTGGACGCGCGGCTCGGTGAGTACGAGTCCCGTGTGGCCGCCACCCTTGATAATGTGACGGCCCAGATGGTCCGTGCGCTCGCGCACGCGCACCGTGCGGAGTCGGCGACGAAGGAGGGTTGACATGCCCGAGGCGGCCCGCGAGGAGCAGCTGCTCCGGTCGTCGCCGCTGTTCGGCGGCATGGACGCCGTCACCGCGCGCTCCCTCATCTCCCAGATGCGGCGCCGCGAGCTGGCGCGCGGGGAGAACATCTTCGTCGAGGGGGACGACGGCCACGCGCTCTACGTCGTGGTCAAGGGCAAGGTCAAGCTCGCCCGCACCGCGCGCGACGGCCGCGAGAACCTGCTCGCGCTCGTGGGCGTGGGCGACATGCTCGGCGAGCTCTCCGTCTTCGACCCGGGCCCGCGCCTGTCGCGCGCGCACACGGTCGAGGACACGATCGTCTACGAGCTTCCCAAGCAGGTGCTCGACGTGTGGCTCGACGACCACCTCGAGATGTCGCGCCACATGCTGCGCGCCCTCGCGCAGCGCATCCGCCGCCAGTCGAACACGATGGCGGACCTGGTCTTCTCGGACGTGCCCGGCCGTGTCGCCAAGGCGATCCTCGACCTCGGCCACCGCTTCGGCCGCATGGAGCGCGGCCACGTGACCGTCCGGCACGGGCTCACGCAGGAGGAGCTCGCGCAGCTCGTGGGCGCGTCGCGCGAGACCGTCAACAAGGCGCTCGCGGACTTCGCGTCGCGCGGCTGGATCGACGTGCACATCGGCGCCGTCGAGGTCTACGAGCCCGAGCGCCTGCGCGCCCGCTCGCGCTGATCCCCCGCCACCGGAGCGGCGGGGGACGATGCGCGGCCCGGGAGGCCGCGCATCGTCCGGTCGCTAGAGGGACCGCAGGGCGACGGTGATCTCCACCTCGACCGGCGCGCCGAGCGGCAGCGCCGCGACGCCGACGGCGGAGCGCGCGTGACGGCCGGCTTCGCCGAACACCTCGACCATGAGGCTCGAGGCGCCGTTGAGGACGGCGGGCTGGGCGGTGAAGCCCGGTGCGGAGGCGACGAAGCCGGTGACCTTGACCACCGACTCGATGCTGTCGAGGCCGCCGGCGGCCTGCGCCGCCGCGGCGAGCGCGTTGAGGGCGCACTGACGCGCGCACTCGACGGCGCGCTCGGGCGTCACGTCGCCCGCGCGCTGGCCGACGACGCCGACCGCGAGCAGGTCGCCGTCCGCGAGCGGCAGCTGGCCGGACGTGTGGACGAGGTCGCCGTGGCGGCGGGCGGGGACGTAGGTGCCGACGGGCGTCGCCACCTCGGGCAGCTCGAGGCCGAGCGCGGCGAGGCGCTGGCTCGCGGACACCTCTACTTCTCCCCGGTGGGGCGCTTGAGGTAGGCGACGAGGCCGCCGGTCGGGCCGGTCACGACCTGGACGAGCTCCCAGCCGTCCTCGCCCCACTGGTCGAGGATCTGCTTGGTGACGTGGTCGATGAGCGGTACGGTCGCGTATTCCCAGGTGGTCATGTCGCCGAGCCTAGTCCGGGACGGCCGCCCCGGGAGGGCCTGGGCCGGGCTCTCAGGAGCCTCCCTTACCATTGCTCCATGCCTCGGTCCTCCTCGCGCCCCCGCACGAAGGTGACGTTCGTCCAGCTGCTCACCGCGCTGTCCCTGTTCGTCGCCCTGTCGATCATGGGCGGCTTCCTGGTCGCCGGCCTCGCTCTACCTGCGGTGACGGTGGCCGGCTCGGCGGCGAGCGGGTCGGCCGAGCTGTTCGAGGAGCTGCCGGAGGAGCTGTCCGCGGTGACCCTGCCGCAGCAGTCCAACATCTACGACCGCACCGGCAAGCACCTGCTCGCGACGTTCTACGAGCAGAACCGCGTCGTGGTGCCGCTCGAGGACATCTCGCCGTGGCTGCAGAACGCGGTGGTGTCGATCGAGGACAAGCGCTTCTGGCTCCACCACGGCGTCGACGGCGAGGGCCTGCTCCGCGCGGCCTACGTCAACCTCACGTCGCCCGACTCGCCCGGCGCCTCGACGCTGACGCAGCAGCTGGTGAAGAACACCCTGCTCCAGAAGGCGATCCTGTCCGACGACGAGGACGCCCAGGACGCCGCGACCGAGGTGTCGCTGTCGCGCAAGATCCGCGAGTGGCGCCTCGCCCTCGCGCTCGAGGAGAACCTCGACCGCGAGTACGGCGTCGAGTGCGACGAGACCAACCCCAAGGTCGACTGCGGCAAGGAGCAGGTGCTCGAGCAGTACCTCAACATCGCGCAGTTCGGCGCGAACACGTACGGCGCCGAGGCCGCGTCGCAGCTGTACTTCTCGAAGTCCGCGAAGAACCTCAACGCGATCGAGGCCGCGACCATCGCCGGCATCACGCAGAACCCGTCGAAGTGGGACCCGATCCGCTACCCGGAGAACGCTAAGGCCCGCCGCGACACCGTGCTGTTCCAGATGTACCAGCAGGAGTTCCTCACCGCAGAGGAGTACGACGAGTACAGCTCGACCCCGGTCGAGGAGACGCTCAAGGTCTCGAACCCCAAGTTCTCGTGCGTGGCCGCCCAGGACGCGCCGTTCTTCTGCGACTACGTGACGAAGATCATCCGCCGCGACGACGTCTTCAACCAGGAGGGCGCGGAGCTCACCGGCGCGGAGCTGCTGAGCCGCGGTGGCCTGGACGTCATCACGACGCTCGACCTCAAGAAGCAGAAGGCCGCGAACCAGGCGCTCGAGGACGCCCTGCCCGCCGACGACCCGAGCGGCTGGGCGATGGCGCTCGTGTCGCTCGACCCGGACACCGGCCAGATCGTCGCGATGGCGCAGTCGAAGACGTTCGACCCGTCCGCCGAGGAGGACGGCTCGACCGCGATCAACTACTCCGTCGACCGCGAGTGGGGCGGCTCCCGAGGCTTCTCCCCGGGCTCGACGTTCAAGCCGATCATCCTCACCGAGTGGCTCGACAGCGGGCACTCGCTCATGCAGAACGTGAGCGGCGCCCAGAAGGCGTACTCGGGCACCTCGTGGAAGGCGTCGTGCCTGGGCAACCCGAACTTCTACTACGGCACCTGGTCGCCGGGCAACGTCGAGAACGCCTTCACGTACACGCAGACCGTGCTCAAGGCGACCGCGAACTCGGTCAACACCGCGTACGTCAACATGGCGAACCAGCTCGACCTGTGCGACATCCGCGACACCGCGGAGAAGCTCGGCTTCCAGCGCGCGGACGGCAACGAGATCGAGGTGGTCCCGTCGATTGCGCTGGGCACCCAGAACGCGTCGCCGCTCACCATGGCGCAGGTGGCGCAGGTGTTCGCGAACGAGGGTGTGCGCTGCGACCCGATCGCGCTGCTGTCCGTCACCGACGCCAACGGCAAGGAGCTCGACGTGCCGCCGCAGAATTGCGAGCGGGTCATCGACAAGGAGATCGCCGACGGCGTCGTGTACGCGATGCAGGAGGTCATGAAGAGCGGCTCCGGCAAGTACGTGAACCTGGCCGACGGCCGTGCCGCGGCCGGCAAGACCGGTACCGCGAACAACAACACCCACACGTGGTTCATGGGCTACACGCCGAACCTCGTCGCGACGGTGTGGCTGGGCAACCCGAACGAGGACGAGCCGGGCCAGGGCATCACGCTCAACGGCACCTACTACTCCTACCTGTACGGCTCCTCGCTCGCGGCGCCCACATGGAAGGCGTACATGGACGTCGCGACGGCGGACCTGCCGGCCGACGGCTTCGACGACGCCGGCAGCGACGTGCTCTACGGCAAGCCCGTGCCGGTGCCCTCGATCATCGGCATGACGCCGGAGGAGGCCAGCGGCGTCGTCTCGGCGGCCGGCTTCCGCCTCGCGGACTCGGGCTCGGAGGTCTACTCGACCGAGTACGCGCCGGGCACGATCGTGTCGCAGTCGCCGAGCGCCTACTACAAGCAGGTCCCCGGGTCCACGGTGAGCTACTCGGTCGCGACCGACAAGGCGCCCAAGTCCGAGGACTCGTCGGACAACAACAACGACAAGAACAACCGGGACAACAACAACAACGACGGCAACAACAACCGCGGACGGGGCAACTGATCGTGGCGCGGCGCGCGGCGGTCGCGCTGGCCGCGGCGGCAGGCGCCGCCCTCGCCTGGTCCCTCGTCGAGGCGCGCGCGTACGCGCTGCGCCGCGTCGAGGTGCCGATCCTGCCCGCGGGCAGCCGTCCGCTGCGGCTCCTGCATCTGTCCGACCTCCACCTCACGCCGTCCCAGCACGGCAAGGTCGCATGGCTGCGCAGGCTCGCGCAGGAGCCGGTCGACGCCGTCATCACCACGGGCGACAACCTGGCGCACCCGGGCGCCGTGCCCACGGTGCTCGAGGCGCTCGAGCCGCTGCTGTCGAAGCCGGGCGCGTTCGTGTTCGGCTCGAACGACTACCACGGGCCGCTCCCGAAGAACCCGCTCGCGTACTTCGCGGGGCCGTCCAGCCTCCAGGAGCGCCAGGCGCAGCTTCCCACCGAGGATCTGCGCGCCGGGCTCGCCGCGGGCGGCTGGGTGGACCTCAACAACACGCGCGGCTCCGTCGCGGCGGCGGGGTCCGTCCTCGACCTCGTGGGCGTCGACGACCCTCACATCGGCCGCGACGTCATGCCCGCGCCGGCGGAGCGGGTCGCGGACGCCTCGGTCCGCATCGGCGTCGCGCACGCCCCGTACACGCGCGTGCTCGACGAGATGGCGGCGGACGGCGCGGAGCTCATCCTCGCCGGCCACACGCATGGCGGACAGGTGTGCGTGCCGTTCTACGGCGCGCTCGTCACCAACTGCGACCTCGACACGAGCCGCGCGAGCGGCCTCCACGGCTGGCCGGGCGTGCGCCCGGACTCGGGCGGCGCGGGGTCCTACGTCCACGTCTCCGCAGGCCTGGGCACGTCGCCCTACACGCCGATCCGCTTCGCGTGCCGGCCCGAGGCGACGATCCTCACGCTCGTGCCGCGGGCCTGAGCGCCGCCCGGCGGGAGCCGGCGAGGGCCGATTTCGTGTTTCGGCCCCGAGTCCGATATTCTTAGCGGGCTCAAAAACCGGGGTGTGGCGCAGCTTGGTAGCGCGCCTCGTTCGGGACGAGGAGGCCGCAGGTTCAAATCCTGTCACCCCGACGGTTGAGAGAAGGGCCGGATCCGCGAGGATCCGGCCCTTCTTGCGTCTCCAGGGACGATGCGGCCGTGCGGGCCCGTTTGCGGGCCTCCGGCGCCGACCGCGCCGGGGAGGCCGTCTCGCGCTAGCGTGAACCAGGGACGTTGTCGGCGACGGGAGGGTCGTTGATGGACACGCTGCTGGCGGCGCTGCCGATCGCGGTGGTGCTCGTGCTGATGATCGGGCTCAAGTGGTCGGCGATCTGGGCGGGGGTCTCCGCCGCGGTCGTGGCGGTCGTCATCGCGCTCACGACCTTCTCCTTCGGCACCGGCGAGGCCTTCGGCCAGGTCGAGGGGGTGACGGGGGTCGTCGCGAGCGCGGCCTGGACCGCGATGACCGTCATGCTCATCATCGGTCCCGCGCTCGGGATCCATCACCTGCAGCAGAAGACCGGCGCGACCGCGGCGATCGAGGCGGGTCTCGCGCGGATCACCCCCGACCCCCGTGTCGCGGCGCTGCTCATCGCGTGGTTCTTCACCCTGCTCATCGAGGGCGCTGCGGGTTTCGGGACCCCCGTGGCACTGTCCGCCCCATTCCTCGTGGCGGCCGGGTTCAAGCCGGTCACCGCGGTGGTCGCCGCGATGGCCGGCAACGTCGCCGCCGTGCCGTTCGGGGCTGTCGGCACGCCGACGCTCGCGCAGGCGCAGATCGTGGACTACGCGCCCGTCGACCTCTCGTGGGCGGTCTCCCCGTACATGGTGGTGTCGGGTGCGGTGCTCGCGATCGTCGTCGCGAGGCTCGTCGGCACGCTCATCCCCACCGCCGGACCGCCGTGGAAGTGGATGGCGGTCGCGTACGTCGCGTTCTTCGCGCCCTACCTGCTCATCGCGCGCTTCGTGGGCCCCGAGCTGCCGTCCCTGCTGGGGTCGATCGTGGGCGCGGGAGCCTTCATCGCGATCGTGCGCGCCGTGGTGATGAAGCGTGCCCGCGCGCACGCGCTGCTGAGCGGGCCGGAGGAGCAGGCCGAACGCGACGTGGAGCACGCCGCCGACGAGGTCGAGGCAAGCGAGGCGCATCACATGGGGCTGCTGGCGGCGACGGCGCCGTACGCGATCCTGGTGGCGCTGGTGCTGCTCACCCGGCTGGTGCCGCCGGTGAAGGACGCTTCCCAGTCGTGGAACGTCACGTGGAGCCTGTTCGACGGGAGCTTCGGGGACGGGATCCAGCCGTTCTACCACCCCGGCCCGCTGCTGCTCGTGTCGTTCCTGGGCGGGGCCCTGTGGCAGCGCGCGACGCGCGCCGAGGTCGGGGGAGCCTTCTCCGTCGCGACCCGGCAGGTGATCCCCGTCTTCGCCGCGCTGGTCGCGATGGTGACGGTCGCCTACACGATGTCCGACTCGGGCATGACGACGCAGCTCGCCGTCTCCGCGGCGGGCGCGGGCGCGGCGTGGCCGCTGCTGTCGCCGTTCGTCGGCGCGCTCGGCACGTTCATGACCGGATCGGCGACGTCGTCCAACATCCTCTTCACGGACTTCCAGGACCTCACCGCCGCCGAGGCCGGGCTGTCGCCGCTGCCGCTGATCGGCGCGCAGGGGGCGGGCGCCGCCATCGGCAACATGATCTGCCCGCACAACATCATCGCCGCGGCGGCGACCGTGGGCCTGGCCGGCCGCGAGGGCGAGCTCCTCAAGGGCACGCTGCCGCCCGCGCTGATCACGCTCGTCATCACCGGGGGCATGGCGCTGCTGCTCGCGTAGGGGCGGCGCGCCTCGCCGCCGAGAGGTGGTCGGCCGGAGTCAGGGCCACGAGGGGCAGCACAACCTCCGGGCGCCCCGGCCTGTTCTCGGGGCACGGACGCGAGGACGACCGCGCTGACCGCGATCCGCGAGCGTCGCTACCGGAGGCGGCACCCGCCGGGAGGCCCGTGGCCGGAGGGAGAAGATCATGACACGCAGCATCGCGGCGCGAGCCGCGCTGACGGCGGCGGCCGGGCTTGGTCTCGCAGCGGCGCTCGCCGCGCCGGCCGGCGCCGACGGCGACCGACGCGCCTACTCGACCGACTACCCGGTCGAGCTCTTCTACGACAACCAGGTCACGGGGGGAGTGGAGGACTACGTGGCGTTCGTCGGATGGACGGCGGCGGACTTCTGCGAGTACCCGGACAACGACCGCCCGGTGGCCACGATGAGGGTGAAGCCGACACGCGACGGCGGCGATCGGTACGCGCTCACCACACGTGTGCATGCGGAGGTCTACGAGTACACGGGCGGCGGGGTCTTCGACTTCGGGGACGAGTTCTGCGCCTCGGGCCTCCCCGAGCCCTACGCCACCGGCACCGGCGTGCTCCGCGTGCGCGGCACGTCGGAGTACGAGTCGGGCTTCACGGTCGGACCCGAGGACTGGTACATCGACGCCTTCGACGCGCCGCCGCCGGGACAGGTCGACAGGTCGGAGCGGAACTGGTTCCGCGGATCCCTCCGGACGTCGGACGGGACGCGGGTCCAGGTGGCGACGTATGCGGAGGTGCCCACCTTCTACGGCATGCCCGCGGACGTCTCGATCGACGTCTGGGGCGGCAGGTAGGTCGGCGCCCGAGCGGCCCGGACGACGAAGGCCGGTCTCCCCCACGGGGAGACCGGCCTTCGGGACGATGCGGCGGGCGCCTACGCGGCCGCCTTCAGCTTGGCCGCGACCAGCTCCGCGATCTGCACCGCGTTGAGCGCCGCACCCTTGCGCAGGTTGTCGCCCGACACGAACAGCACGAGGCCGCGCGTGCCCTCGAGCGAGAGGTCCTGGCGGATGCGGCCCACGAGCGACACGTCGCCGCCGGCGGCCGCGAGCGGCGTCGGGACCTCCGCGACCTGGACGCCCGGCGCGGAGCCGAGGATCTCGTAGGCGTCGGCGGGCGTGATGCCGCGCTCGAACTCCGCGTTGATCGACAGCGAGTGGCCGGTGAAGACGGGCACGCGCACGCACGTGCCGGACACCAGGAGCTCGGGCAGGCCGAGGATCTTGCGGGACTCGTTGCGGAGCTTCTGCTCCTCGTCGGTCTCGTTCGAGCCGTCGTCGACCACGGACCCCGCCATCGGCACCACGTTGAACGCGATCGGCGCGACGTACTTCACGGGCTCGGGGAACTCGACCGCGGACCCGTCGTGCGCGAGCAGGTCGGCCTCGCCGGCCACCGCCTGCACCTGCGAGTGCAGCTCCTCGACGCCCGCGAGGCCCGAGCCGGACACGGCCTGGTACGAGCACACGACCATCCGCTCGAGGCCGGCGGCCTCGTGCAGCGGCTTGAGCACCGGCATCGCGGCCATCGTGGTGCAGTTCGGGTTCGCGACGATGCCCTTGGGGATGTCGTCGAGCGCCTCCGGGTTGACCTCGGAGACGACGAGCGGCACCTCGGGGTCCTTGCGCCAGGCCGACGAGTTGTCGATCACGATGGCGCCCGCCGCGGCGAACTTGGGCGCGTACTCCTTCGACGCCGCGCCGCCCGCGGAGAACAGCGCGATGTCGATGCCGGCGTAGTCGCCCGACGCGACGTCCTCGACGACGACGTCGCGGCCGAGGTGGCCGAGCACCTTGCCCGCCGAGCGCGCGGACGCGAAGAACCGCACCTCGGCGGAGGGGAAGCGCTCCGCGACCAGCTCGCGCATGACGGCGCCCACCTGACCGGTGGCGCCCACGACTGCGATCTGCAGGCTCATCGTCCCGTCCCTCCGTACACCACGGCCTCGCCCTCGGTGGAGTCGAGCTCGAACGCCGTGTGGACCGCCTTGACCGCCTTCTCGAGGTCGACGTCGCGCGTGACCACGGAGATGCGGATGTCCGAGGTGGTGATCATCTCGATGTTGACGCCCGCGTCCCGCAGCGCCGCGAAGAACTTCGCGGAGACGCCGGACGAGGAGCGCATGCCGGCGCCGATGAGCGACACCTTGCCGATCGACTCGTCGGTGGTGAGCTCCGCGAAGCCGATCGCCTCGTGGTCGGCCTCGATCGCGGCGAGTGCCGAGGGCACCGAGGCGCCGGGAAGCGTGAAGGAGATGTCCGTGACGCCCGTGTTCGTCGCGGACACGTTCTGGACGATCATGTCGATGTTGACGTCGGCGCGCGCGACGGCCTCGAACAGGCGCGCGGCGGATCCGGGCACGTCCGGGACGCCCGTGACGGTGATCTTCGCCTCGGACCGGTCGTGCGCGACTCCCGCGATGATCGGGTCTTCCATCTCGTCTCCTTCTTCAGTCTCCCCCACGACCCACGTCCCCTCCAGGCCGGAGAAGGACGAGCGCACGTGGATGGGCACGTTGAACCGGCGCGCGTACTCGACGCAGCGGGGCATGAGCACCTTCGCGCCGGACGCGGCCATGTCGAGCATCTCCTCGTAGGTGATGCGTGCGAGCTTGCGGGCGGCGGGGACGATGCGCGGGTCGGCGGAGAACACGCCGTCCACGTCCGTGTAGATCTCGCACACGTCCGCGCCGAGGGCCGCCGCGAGGGCGACCGCGGTGGTGTCGGAGCCGCCACGGCCGAGCGTGGTGACGTCCTGCGTCTCCTGGTTGAGGCCCTGGAAGCCGGCGACGATCGCGACCTTGCCCTGCTGCAGCGCGCGCTGCAGACGGCCCGGCGCGACGTCGATGATGCGCGCGCGGCCGTGGTGCTCGGTGGTGATGACGCCCGCCTGCGGGCCGGTGAAGGCCTGCGCGGGCACGCCCTCGGAGTCGATCGCCATCGCGAGCAGCGCCATCGAGATGCGCTCGCCCGCGGTGAGGAGGATGTCCATCTCGCGCGGGTCCGGCGAGCCCGTCACCTCGTTCGCGAGGTCGATCAGCTCGTCCGTCGTGTCGCCCATCGCGGACACCGTGACGACCACGTCGTGGCCCTCCCGCACCGTGTCGGCCACGCGACGCGCGACGCGCTTCAGCGCCTCGGCGTCGGAGACCGACGATCCGCCGTACTTCTGCACCACAAGCGACATGCAAGACTCCAGGAGGAATGGGGGTCCGTGACCGCAGGGCGGACACGGTGTCTCATTCTAGGGGCACCCGTGCACCCCGTGCGGGCCGCGTGCGGAGGCACGATGCGCGGGTCACGGGCGCGCCGCAACGTGCGCCCCTAGGGTGGGTCGCGTGAGCACCGTCGCCCCCGTGGTCTGGACGTCCGCCGGCGCCGTCAGCGGCGCCTGGCGCGAGCATCGTTCCGTGGACGGCTCCGCGAGCCGTGCCGCGATCTTCCTCGGCATCCCGTACGCCGAGCCGCCCGTCGGCGAGCGCCGCTTCCTCGCGCCCGTGCCGCGCGCCCCGTGGGACGGCGTGCGCACCGCGACGCTGCACGGGGCCACGCCGCAGCGCCGCTCGCCGTGGCCCGACCCGTTCATCCCCGAGCCGTCGGTCCCGGGCGACGACATGCTCACGCTCGACGTGGGCACGCCGGACCCCTCGCCCGACGCGGGCCTGCCGGTGCTCGTGTACATCCACGGCGGCGGCTTCGTCGCGGGGTCGCACGCGAGCCCCTGGTACGGCGGCCAGGCTTTCCATCGCGACGGCGTCGTGACGGTCGCGCCGTCGTACCGGCTCGGCTTCGACGGCTTCGGCTGGATCGACGGCGCCCCGCTCAACCGCGGCGTGCTCGACTGGCTCGTGGCGCTCGCGTGGGTGCAGGAGAACATCCGCGCGTTCGGGGGCGACCCGGCGAAGGTGACCATCGCCGGACAGTCGGCGGGAGGGGCGGCGGTGATGCGGCTCCTCACGATGCCCGCCGCCCAGGGGCTGTTCCGCGCGGTGCTCGCGCTCTCGCCCGCGGACGCGCCCGTCCGCGCGGACAAGGCGCGCGAGGTCACGGTCGCGGGCGCGGCCAGGCTCGGCGTCGCGCCGGACCTCGAGGGCCTGCGGACACTGTCCGAGGCGCAGATCCTCGACGCGCAGTCCCACGAGGAGCCGCCTGGGGAGGGCGAGGACCCGCTCGCGGGGACCTTCGGCGACGACCTCGTGCTGTCGCCGGTGATCGACGGCGACCTCGTCCCGACGGGCATCGCCGAGGCGATCGAGGCGGGGGTCGGCGAGGGCGTGCCGCTGCTGGTGGGCGCCACGGCCCACGAGTTCGACCTGTCGCTCGCGTCGGCGCCGCCCGAGCTCACCGCGGGCGACCCGCGCGAGGTGCTCGCGAGGCAGGGCGTGCCCGAGGAGCTGCGCGACGAGCTGCTCGCGGGCGTGCCCGGCGCGGACGGGACCAGGGCCGCGGGCCAGGCGGTCACGCAGGCCGTCTTCCGCCGCCACGTCGGACGATGGGCGGGGCTGCGCGCCCGGGGCGGAGCCTCGCCTCGCACCTGGGCCTACGACTTCCGCTGGACCAGCCCCGTCGACGGGATCGCCGGCCACTGCCTCGACGTGCCGTTCGGCTTCGACATCCTGCGGGATCCCACCGCGCTGCGCCGCACCGGGCCCGACGCGCCCCAGGCGCTCGCGGACGCGGTCCACGGGGACTGGCTCGCGCTGATCCGCGACGGCCGCGTCGACGCGCCGGTCCACGCGGAGGGGCGGTCGACCATCGTCTACGGCGACCCGCTCCGCGACGTGCGCGCCGGCTACGCGTTCGAGGAGAGGCTCGCGATCGCCACGGAGTGAACGGGCCTCGCGCTCACCGGTCGATCGACCGCATGCTCGCGTAGCGCTCACCCACCACGGCATCGGCGGGCACCGCGGCCTCGATGGCCGCCAGGTCCTCGGCCGTGAGCGCGATGCCGGCCGCCGCGGCGTTGGACTCGAGATGGCGCACCCGCGTCGTGCCGGGGATGGGGACCACGTCGTCGCCGTGCGCGAGCACCCAGGCGAGCGCGAGCTGGCCCGGCATGCAGCCCTTGTCCCGCGCGAGCGCGACGAGCGCGTCCACCAGGGCGAGGTTGGCGTCGCGCGCCTCGCCCATGAACCGCGGGTACGCGGTGGTGCGGAAGTCGTCCGGGTCGAGCGCCGCCGCGTCGAGCGCGCCCGTGAGCATCCCCCGGCCCAGCGGGCTGTAGGGCACCAGGCCGACGCCGAGCTCGCGGAGCGTCGGCAGGATCTCGGCCTCGAGGTCGCGCGAGAACAGCGAGTACTCGGTCTGGAGCGCTGTGAGCGGGTGGACCGCGTGCGCGCGCCGGATGGTGGCGGCGCTCGCCTCGGACAGGCCGATCCCGCGCACCTTGCCCGCGGCGACCAGCTCGCCCATCGCGCCCACGGTGTCCTCGATGGGGACCCGGGGATCCACGCGGTGCTGGTAGTAGAGGTCGATGCGCTCGACGCCGAGCCGCTCGAGCGACGCGTCGCACGCCCGCCGGACGTAGTCCGGCGATCCGTTGAGCCCTACCCACGAGCCGTCCGGGCGGCGCTCGTTGCCGAACTTGGTCGCGATCTGCACCTCGTCGCGGCGGCCGGTGATCGCGCCGCCGACGAGGCGTTCGTTGGTGAACGGCCCGTACATGTCGGCGGTGTCGAGCAGGGTCACGCCCAGGTCGAGCGCGCGATGGAGGGTCGCGACCGCCTCGGCCTCGTCCGCGGTCCCGTAGAAGTCGCTCATCCCCATGCAGCCGAGACCCAGGACGGAGACGTCGAGCGCGGCCGTGCCCCGGCCGAGGGTGCGTCGGGGGAGGGTCATGCGTCCAGGGTGTCCCGATGCGCGCCCCCGCCGTCAAGGACGGTCGCCCGGACGCGTGAATATCAGGGGTGACATCCGGGGTGTCCCTGAGGTGGATGCGGCGTCGCGTGTGGGAGCGTAGGCACACGGCGCGCGGCGAGGGGCCCGGGTCGGAGGGAAGCTGGGGGATCGCCCATGACGGCGACAGACACGATCGTGGCCACGTCCGCGATCAGCGCGCACGGCGTGGCACGCGCCTTCGGATCGGTGCAGGCGGTCGCCGACGCGACGCTCGAGGTCCGGCCGGGCAGCGTGACCGCGCTCATCGGGCCGAACGGCTGCGGCAAGACGACGCTCATGCTCATGCTCGCGGGCCTGCTGCGGCCCGACGCGGGCGAGATCCGCGTCGCGGGCGCGGACCCGCGCCACGACTCGGCGGCGGTGCGGGCCGCGATCGGGTGGATGCCGGACCAGCTCGGGTCCTGGGACAACCTCACGTGCCTCCAGACGCTCACGCTCATGGGCCGCGGCTACCGGCTGCACAAGCACGAGGCACGCGAGCGCGGCGCCGGGCTGCTCGACATGGTGCACCTGTCGGAGTTCGCGGACCGGCCCACGCGCGTGCTGTCGCGCGGACAGAAGCAGCGGCTGTCGCTCGCGCGGGCGCTCATGAACGACCCCCAGGTGCTGCTGCTCGACGAGCCGGCCAACGGGCTCGACCCGCGCTCGCGGGTCGAGCTGCGCACGCTCGTGCGCGAGCTCGCGGCCGACGGCAAGGCCGTGCTGGTCTCCAGCCACGTTCTCGCCGAGCTCGACGAGATGGTCGACGACGCGGTGTTCATGTCGAAGGGGCGCACGCTCGGCGACGAGGCCGCGGAGAAGGTCGCCGACGCCAAGCGCCGCTACCGCGTCGCGACGCTGGACGATGCGGCGCTCAGGGACGTGCTCGCGGAGGGCGGGGTGCCGTTCGACGACGAGCCCTCCGGCGTCGTCGTCCGCGTCGGCAGCGAGGAGGAGGCCTTCCAGGCCCTCGCATGGCTGATGTCGCGAGGCGTCAAGGTGCACCGCTTCGGCCCCGCCGGCAGCGCGCTCGAGCAGACGTACATGGCGATGGAGGAGGAGCGGCGATGACCCTCGTGGACCAGAACCCGGCGCCCGCCGAGGCGCCCGAGCCCGCGGCCGCATCGTCCGCCCGTCCGTCCATCGAGGGCAACCCGTGGCTGCCCACCCCGCGCGGCGTGTGGCTGGTGACCGGGATCGAGCTGCGCCGCCGCCGGCCCACCGTCAAGGGGTGGATCTTCTACGGGCTGCTCGTCGCCGTGATCCTGGGCCTGGGCATCCTCGTCGCGATGGTCGCGCCGGACGGCCTCACGTCGATCCCGCTCGAGATGGTGCTCGTGCTGGTGCTCGGTGCCGGCATGCTCATCGCGCCGTCGCTCGCGGCCACGTCGATCAACGGCGACTCGTCCGAGGGCGTGCTCGCACCCCTGCAGATGACCCGCCTCACCGCGGGCGACCTCGCGCTGGGCAAGCTGCTGTCGTCGTGGCTGATCGCGTTCTTCGTGCTGCTCACCATCGCGCCCTTGCTTGTCTACGCGTTCGTGCGGTCGGGCTGGCACGGGGACGAGCTCGCGATCGTGCTCGCGGCGATCCTGCTGGTGGTGCTCACCTCGACCGCGATCGGCCTGGCGTGGTCGTCGCTCGCGGCGCGCGCCGTGGCGTCGGTGTCGCTCGCGCACCTCACGACGGGCTTCTTGCTGCTCGGCACGCTGCTCACGTTTGTGTTCACGCAGCCCCTCGTGTCCGAGTCGGTGACGAACACCTCCCGATACGTCGACTACGAGGCGCTGACGGACGAGCAGCGCGCCGCGTACGACACCTGGGACTGGTCGGAGGTCGATCCCGCGACGCTGCCCTGCACCACGGACCCCGACCCGTGGACCTACGCGGTCCCGCACACCGAGCGGACCGCGTGGATCGTGCTCGCCAACCCGGTGGTGATGATCGGCGAGATGTCGCCGATCGTCAGCTACGAGACCTGGGAGGAGGACGGTCGCGCGGCCCCCGGCCTCTTCGCGGAGATGCACGCCGCGGTGAGCGGTTGGCGCATCGGCCCGTCGGACGCGGATCTTGCCGGGACCCAGTTCGACGAGTGCGCCATGATCGTCGCCGACGCCAGCGGCGAGGGCTACACCGGCGAGGGCGACTGGGAGGCCGAGCAGCAGGAGCGCTCGACCTACGACCGCGCGCCGTGGATCGGCCTCGGCGTCCAGGGTGCTCTGCTGCTCGGCTCGATCTGGATCGTCATCGCCCGCCTGCGGGTGCCCTACAAGAAGCTGCGCGCGGGCTCGCGCGTGGCCTGACCTCTTCGACAGTCAGCACGGAGCTCAGGTCGCCACGCCGGTGATCCGGCCCGATTCGGGGCCGGGCGCCGGCGTGTCGCGTTCGGATCCGTGCGGACTGTCGTGGGGCGGGGCGGGGCGGGGCGCGCCGCTAGCTGACCTTGCGGCGGCCCTCGAAGGCGCGGCCGAGGGTGACCTCGTCGGCGTACTCGAGGTCGCCGCCGACGGGCAGGCCGGACGCGAGGCGCGAGACCGTGACGCCCATGGGGACGAGCATGCGCGTGAGGTAGGTCGCGGTGGCCTCGCCCTCGATGTTGGGGTCGGTCGCGATGATGACCTCCTCGATCTTGCCGTCGCCCAGGCGGGTGAGGAGCTCGCGGATGCGCAGGTCGTCGGGCCCCACGCCGTTCATCGGATCGATCGCGCCGCCGAGCACGTGGTACCGCCCGCGGAACTCGCGCGTGCGCTCGATGACCACGACGTCCTTGGGCTCCTCGACCACGCACAGGAGGTCCTCGGCGCGGCGGGCGTCCGTGCAGATGCGGCACTGCTCCGACTCGGCGACGTTGCCGCAGATGGTGCAGAAGCGCACCTTCTCCTTGACCGTGGTGATGGCCTCGGCGAGGCGGCGCACGTCCGTCGGGTCCGCCGACAGGATGTGGAACGCGATGCGCTGGGCGCTCTTGGGGCCGATGCCCGGGAGGTGCCCGAGCTCGTCGATGAGGTCCTGAACCGCGCCGTCGTACATGGGGACAAGCGTAGGCCCGGGCGGGGACGCCGACGGTCAGCCGCGGCTCAGTCCTCGATGACGGTCCCGCCGAGCTCCTTCGCGAGGATCTCCGCGGCGCTGAGGCCGGAGTCGTCGGCGCGCGCGTCGTCCGCGGAGATCTCCTCCTCGTCGTGGAACGGCGGCTCGTCCTCGGGCGGCGGGACGTCCCACGGCGGAGGGGCCTCGGAGGACGGTGCAGGAGCGGGCTTCGCTGGAGCAGGAGCGGGTGCCGGTGCCGCGGCGGGCACGGTCGCCGGCTGCGGGGCGGGGGACGATGCGGGACGCGGAGCGGGTGCGGCCGCCCGGGGTGCGCTCGCGGCCGGTGCGACCGGGCCGGCGACCGCGGTGATCTTCAGCTGCATGCCGAGCGTCTCGCGGATCGCGAGCTGGAGGTTCTCGGCGTGCTTGCCGCCGTCGAGCATCGACACGAGGTTCGGGTTCGAGACGGCGAGGCTGAGCACCCCGTCCGCGACCGACGAGACCTGCGCGTTCTGGCTCACGAGCGTCCAGGTCACGCGCCAGCGCTCGAGCGTGCCGAGCACCTCGGGCCAGCGGCGCCGGACGAGCTCGGTGTCGGCCGTGCCCCCGGACGGTGCGACAGCCGGCTCCGCGGGCACAGCCGCCGGCGCGGGTGCGGGTGCCGCCGCGGCGGGACGGGCGGGCTCGGGAGCCGGGGCCGGGCGCGATGCAGGCGCGGCAGCGGGTGCGGTAGCCGGTGCGGGAGCGTCGGCGCCACGCGGCTGGGCGGCCGGAGCCGGGGCCTGAGCGGGGGCCGGAGCCGGAGCAGGCGCCGCAGCCGCCGGAGCAGCCGCCGGAGCGGGAGCGGGAGCAGGAGCGGCCGCCGCAGCCACCGGAGCGGCCACCGGAGCCGGCGCGGGCATCGCGGGAGCGGCGCCCGGGTCCGCGGCGAGCAGGCGGGCGCACAGCAGCTCGAGGTGCAGGCGCGGCGACGTGGCGCCGACCATGTGCGTGAGCGCGTCGTTGACGAGGTCCGCGGCGCCCGACGCGCGTGCGAGGCCCAGGCGGAGCGCCTGACCCTCCATGCGCTCGAGCTGGTCCTCGGGCATCGCGCCCAGGGCGCGCACGCCGGCGTCGCCGGCCGCGCACAGGACCAGCAGGTCGCGCAGGCGCTCGAGCAGGTCCTCGACGAAGCGGCGCGGCTCGTGGCCGGTGGACATGACGCGCTGGACGACGTCGAAGAGCGAGCCGCCGTCGGCGGCGGCCACGGCGTCCACGGCGTCGTCGAGCAGCGTCGCGTCGGTGAAGCCCAGCAGCGCGATGGCGCGGTCGTAGCTCACGCCCGAGTCGTCGGAGCCCGCCATGAGCTGGTCGAGCACCGACAGGGTGTCGCGGACCGACCCGCCCCCGGCCCGGATCACGAGCGGCAGGACGCCGCCCGCGACGGTCACGTCCTCGGCCTCGCAGAGAGTCTCGAGGTAGCCCTGCAGCACCGGCGGCGGCACGAGCCGGAACGGGTAGTGGTGCGTGCGTGAGCGGATGGTGCCGATGACCTTCTCCGGCTCCGTGGTCGCGAAGATGAATCGCACGTGCGGCGGCGGCTCCTCGACGAGCTTGAGCAGCGCGTTGAAGCCCTGGGGCGTGACCATGTGGGCCTCGTCCAGGATGAAGATCTTGTAGCGGTCGCGGGCGGGGGCGAAGGCCGCGCGCTCGCGCAGCTCGCGTGCATCGTCCACGCCGTTGTGCGAGGCGGCGTCGATCTCGACGACGTCCACGGAGCCCGCCCCGCCGCGCGCGAGCTCGACGCAGGACTGGCATGAGCCGCACGGGGTGTCCGTGGGGCCCTTCTCGCAGTTGAGGCAGCGCGCGAGGATGCGGGCCGACGTGGTCTTGCCGCAGCCGCGGGGGCCCGAGAACAGGTACGCGTGGTTGACGCGGTCGGCGCGCAGCGCCTGCATGAGGGGCGTGGTGACATGCTCCTGCCCCACGACGTCCGCGAAGGTGTCGGGACGGTAGCGGCGGTACAGGGCTGTGGTCACGGGTTCGACTCTAGTGGGGCCCTCCGACGGCGCGGACGGCATCGTCCATAGGCCCGCCCGGGCATGAAAGGACCCCCCACGCACCCGACAGAGCCCGCTTACCCTTGCTTCATCCCTGACCTGGGGGAGTTGGGCGAGGTATCGCCACGTGAGGGGTCGCGGACCAGTCTAACCGGATCCGGGGGCGCTCCCGTGCGCCGGCACCCGGCCGCGGGACGTGCCTGAAGCGTCACGGGGAGGCGTTTCGACGCATCGTCTCGACACGTGTACCATTGCCGGGCCTGGAGGATTCGCCTAGTGGCCTATGGCGCACGCTTGGAAAGCGTGTTGGGTGCAAGCCCTCAGGGGTTCGAATCCCCTATCCTCCGCCAGTAGCAGTACTCAGTGACGGGATGGTGCCTGTGACCGACCGAGCGAACGGACGTCCCGACGCCCGCCGCGCTCAGGTGCGCCGTCACCGTCGCGAGCGCCAGATCATCGTCTTCGGCGTGCTCCTCATCGCCGTCACCTTCGCGGGCGTCTTCGCCGCGGGCGTGTACAAGGGCGACGTCGATGGCCCGTTCTCGCAGGAGTTCGTCACCCCCGCCGGGGCGTTCGACAGCGACGTCACGCTCGTGTGCCCGCCGTCGAACTCGACCCCGATGCGCCACACCAACGTCGGCGTCCGGATCCTCAACGGCACGGACACCAACGGCCTCGCGAGCAGCGTCGCGGACGACCTCGACGGCCGCAACTACGTGATCGTGAGCACGGAGAACTGGGGCCGCACCTACGGCGACTACGTGCGCATCTACTTCGGGGCGGACGGCGTGCGCCAGGCGTACACGGTCGCGCTGAACTTCGACGGCGAGGTCGACATGGTCCTCGACAACCGCGAGGGCACGCTGGTCGACATCGTGCTGGGCGAGGGCTTCGCCGAGACCGGCGACCTGCGCTCCACGCTCGCGCCCGAGCTCGACCCCGACGCCGTGCTGTCGGCCAACGCGCAGTGCCTGCCGGCGTCGCTCGTGACGCCCGAACCCGCGCCGCGCATCCTGCCGGACAACCCGGTCGACAACAAGAAGAAGAACAAGAACAACAGCTGACCGGCCCGAGCGCCCCGCGGCGACGCGGCGGCCTCGCCTCTTGTTCTCGGCACGCACCGCGCCGGTGGCGCCGCGCGGCTCTCCGACCGACGCGCCTGAGGGGCGCCGGACGGGGACGATGCGGCGGTCCACCCGTCGAGCACTACGACGATGCGGCGGCCGCCGCCGCGCCCGGAGACACGAACGCGCCGCGGAGCCGAAGCCCCGCGGCGCGTTCCGTCGTCGGCGCGCCGTCCTCCCCCCGGACACGACGCGCGGTCCGCGTGCCCTCCGGGCGCGGACGCGACGTCTCTAGCCGCGCATCGTGCCGTGGAACGCCGTCCACGACTCCGGCGCGAGGCGCAGCGTGATCGCACCGTCCTCGTGCGAGACGGGCAGCGCGTCGACCATGCCGTACGCCTCGGCCGCCGCCTGGTCCTCGCGCGCACCCTCGTGGTCGGCGAGCACGGCCGTGCCGCCCTCGATCCGGGCCTCGGCGCCGGGCGTGCGCAGCGTCACGACCCGCTCCTCGGCGGTGCGGTTGGTGACGAACAGCGCGAGCGCGCCCGTCTCCGGGTCGATCGTGGCGGCGGCGGTCACCGTCGGCACGTCGCCGTGCTTCTTGGTGGCCATGGTGTCGCCGTCGATCTTGACCTGCAGCGCGTCGCCCTGGGCGAGGCGCGCGGCGGTCGCGAAGGGGTGGAAGGTGGTCTGCCTCCACGCGGCGCCGCCCGGCTCGGTCATGATCGGGGCGATGACGTTGACGAGCTGCGCGAGGCAGCCGATCGCCACGCGGTCCGCGTGCGACAGCAGCGACACGATCATGTCGCCGACGACCACCGCGTCGAGGCCCGAGTAGCGGTCCTCGATGATGCGCGGGGCGTCGCGCTGGATCGGCAGGTTCGTCTCGCCCACGAAGCGCGAGAACAGGTACCAGACGTTCCACTCGTCGAAGCTGATGGTGATCTGCTTGTCGGAGCGCTTCTGCGCGCCGATCGCGTCGGCCGAGGCGGCCACGCGCTCGATGAACGTCGCCATCGCGGTGCCCGAGGCGATGAAGGACGTGCGGTCGCCGTCCATCTCCTCGTAGTACGCGTGCATCGAGATGTGGTCGACCACGTCGTAGCAGTACGAGAGCACGGTGCGCTCCCACTCGCCGAACGTGTCCATCATCATCGAGCTCGAGCCGCACGCGACCAGCTCGATCGACGGGTCCACCTGACGCATCGCGCGGCCCGTCGAGGCGGCGAGCTTGCCGTACTCGTGCGCGTCCTTGTGGCCGATCTGCCACGGGCCGTCCATCTCGTTGCCCAGGCACCACAGCTTGACGCCGTAGGGCTTCTCGCGACCGTTGGCGATGCGCATGTCGGCCCACTTGGTGCCGGCCTCGCCGTTGCAGTACTCGAGGAGCGCGACGGCGGCGTCGACCCCGCGCGTGCCGAGGTTGACGGCCATCATCGGCTCGATGCCCTGACGCTCGCAGTGCTGGAGGAACTCGTCGGTGCCCACGAGGTTGGGCTCGACGGTGCGCCACGCGAGGTCGAGGAACGGCTTGCGGTCCTCGACCGGGCCCACGCCGTCCTCCCACACGTAGTTGGAGACGAAGTTGCCGCCCGGGTAGCGCAGCATCGTGACGCCGAGCTCCTGGGTGAGCTCCGCGACGTCGCCGCGGAACCCGTGCTCGTCGGCGGTCTCGTGGCCGGGCTCGTAGACGCCGGTGTAGACGCAGCGGCCCATGTGCTCGACGAACGAGCCGAAGACGCGACGGTCGATGGTGCCCACCCGGAAGTCCGGGTGGAGGGTGATGGTGGTCATTTTTCTCTCTCCGTTGAGCGGGTAGGGACGATGCGGTCGGTGGTCAGGCGTCTGCGGCGAGCTCGTCGGCGGTCCAGGCGACGGGCCAGCCGTCCTCGGTCCAGCCGAGCTCCCGGATGGCGAGCTGGAAGTCGCCGCCGAGGTCCTCGTCGTAGTAGTGGAAGGCCAGGTAGCCGTTCGAGTAGGACTGGCCGCCGGGGCCGATCATGGTGCCGCGGGTCGACAGCAGCTCGTCGCCGCCGTCGAACATCATCGAGTTGCCCCAGCTGTCGACGTACGGGCCGGTAATCTCGGTGGACCTGCCCACCGCGACCGAGTAGGTGGACTCCGTGGCCTGGCAGCACTTGTCGCGCGAGACGAACAGGTAGTAGTAGCCGTCGCGGTGCATGAGGTAGGGCGCCTCGATCGCGTTGGTCGCGTTGTTGCGCGTGGCGATCGTGACCGGCTCGGCGCCGTCCACCGGCTTGCCGCTCGGCCACTCCAGCTCGATGAGCTGGATGCCGCCCCAGAACGAGCCGAAGGTCATCCACGCGGTGCCGTCCTCGGCGGTGATCACGCCGGCGTCGATCGCGTTGAAGTTGTCCACGCCCGGGGTCGAGCGCACCACCATGCCCTGGTCGGTCCAGCCGTAGTCCGGGTCGTCGACATCGAGCGTGGGAGACGTCATGAGCCCGATCAACGAGCCGTTGGTGCCGAACGAGGACGCCGCGTAGTAGAGGTACCAGGTGCCGTCGTGCTCGACGAGCTCGGGCGCCCAGAAGTTCTGCACGCCCGACACCTCGTCGTACACCCACGCGACGTCGTCGGTCTCGTCCCACACGGTGCCGACGTACTCCCACGTCTCGCCGCCGTCGGTCGACCGGCGGATCTGCGGGGAGCCGAAGCCCTTCTGCACGTCTCCCGTCGAGTAGACGTACCAGTCCTCGCCGTCCTCGCCCGCGACCAGGGCGGGGTCGTGCGTGTGGATGTCGCCGGCGAGCTCGAGCGCGGTCGCGGCGACCACGTCCTCGCTCCAGGGGCTCCACGCCACCACCCCGGCGGCGAGGCCGAGGGCGGCGACGGCGGCGGCGCCGCCGATGAGGAGCGGGCGCCGCGAGCGGCGGGTGGCGGGCGCGTCGACGGTGGTGTCGGTCACGAGGAGTCCTTCCGAGGGGGTCAGCGGGGGTCGAGCGCGACCCAGGCGACGCCGTGCGCGGGCACGGTCGCGGCGAGGGATTCCGCGTCGACGACGGCGGGGGACGATGCGGGCCAGAGGTCCGTGACGGACACCTCGCCATGGCCGACGCCGAGGATCGACGACAGCGCGACGCGGGCGTCGAAGGGCTGCTCGCCCGTCCAGAACACGGCCGCGTAGGCGCGGTCCGAGGACGCCGAGCGCGCCGCCCACACGATGAGCTCGCCGTCGTCGAGGGGCTCACGGAGCAGCTCGCGGCCGTCGACCGAGCCCTGGAGGACCTCCGTGACGGCCGGGGCCGCGAGCAGGTCGAGCGTCTCGGGGGTGCTCGTGGGCAGGTCGCCGCCCACCATGAGCGGCGAGCGGCCCATGCACCAGAGCGTCATGAGGGTGCGCTGCTCGTCGAGCGTGAGCCGGCAATCGCGGGGCTCGCCCCGCTCCGCGCGGATGCCGATGCGTCCGAACGGCAGCATGTCCGCGTCGGCCCAGCCGCCCGGCTGCTGGAACGGCGCCCACCGCGCGAGGCGCGCGAACTGGGCGTGCACGTCCTCCCAGCGGTCCCAGAGGTCGTCCGAGATGCGCCACATCTGCGCGTGCTCGCGCAGGTGGGGGACGTGCTCGGTCGAGAGGTGCGTGCCGGGGGACAGCGAGAGGGCGATGTCGCGGCCCGAGCGCTCGATCGCCGTCGCGTAGGCCGCGATCTCGCGCTCGTAGTAGGGGGCCTGCATGTCGTCGGCCTTGATGAAGTCGACGCCCCACGCGGCGAACTGCGCGACCTGGGCGTCGTAGTACGCCTGCGCGCCCGGGTGGTTGTGGTCGAGGCCGTAGTTGTCGGGGTTCCACGCGCATACGTGGTCGAGGTCGGCGACGTCCTTGGCGGTGTACGCGGTGCCCAGGATCGGCAGGTCCCGCTCGACGGCGAGGCGCGGGATCCCGCGCATGATGTGAAGGCCGAACTTGAGGCCCAGCGCGTGGACCTGCGCGGCGAGCGGGCCGAAGCCGGCGCCGTCGGCCGCGGAGGGGAAGCGGTTGGGGGCCGGCATCTGGCGGCCGTACGCGTCGAGCTCGAGCGGGGCGCCGTCGTTGTAGCCGTGCGACCGCGCGGTCGGGTCGTACCACGCGATGTCGACGACCACGGTGTCCCAGCCGGACGGGAGCAGGCGCTCCGCCATGACGCGCGCGTTGGCGAGGACCTCGTCCTCGGTCACGGTGGTGCCGAAGCTGTCCCAGCTGTTCCAGCCCATCGGGGGGGTCGTGGCGAGCATGTGAGGCGTCTCCCGTCTACATCGTTGTAACGCGATCGTGCCCATATGGGCGGTCGCGAGTCAAACCGAGGGTACCCGGGAGGGGTCCCAGTCGTGCGCCTCGGCGGTCCCAGGATCGACCCCCTGCGGGGAGGGGTGCGGTGGTGTACCAGATATCGCACCTGGCAGTCGGCCGTATTTCGCAGGTGTTTCGTAATTGTGACCCGCTGGACTTGACCTCGGCCCTCTCGCCGTGTCATTGTTCCATCGTTGTAAAGGAGCCGGCACGGGGCCGGGTCCGCTGAGCCTGGGGTCAACGACGACCAGGATGCGACACATCTCCCGAATAGGGATAGTTGTATCCGGGCCCGACCTCACTCTTCAACGATGAAAGGGAGGCAGGCAGCACATGCGAAAGTTTAAGGCGGCAGCCATCACGGCCACCATGGTGGGCGCGCTCACGCTCGCCGCGTGCAGCTCGAACGGTTCGAGCGGGGACGCGAGCGAGGAGCCCGACACCTCGGGTGGCACCGGAGCCAACGAGCTCACGTTCATGTTCCGCGGCGGCGACTACGACAAGCTGGCCTACCAGGCCGCGATCGACGCCTTCGAGGAGGAGACCGGCGCCTCGGTGAAGATGATCATCACCGACGCCGACCAGTACGCGACCAAGCTGCAGGCGGCCATCGCCGGCAACAAGGTCCCCGACGTCTTCTACATCGAGCCCGGCAAGATGATGGGCTACGTGTACGCGGACGTCCTCGCGGACCTCACCGACTACGTCGAGCAGGACGTCATCGACAACATCTGGTCGTTCGGCACCGACGCGTACCGCTTCAACACCGAGACCGGTGAGCGCGGCAACTCGGCGGATGCCCTCTACGGCCTGCCCAAGGACGTCGGCCCGTTCGGCTTCGGCTTCAACAAGGCCCTGTTCGACGAGCTGGGCGTGGAGTACCCGTCGCTCGACGAGCCCATGACCTTCGACGAGTTCGTCGCGAAGGCCAAGGAGCTCACGACCGACCGCGACGGCGACGGCGAGATGGACACGTTCGGCACCGGCCTCAACGTGACCTGGAACTCGCAGGCCTTCGTCTGGGGCGCGGGCGCGGACTGGATCTCCGAGGACCAGAAGACCGTCACGGTCGACACCCCGGAGTTCGCCGAGGCGCTGCAGTGGTTCGCCGACCTCGGCCTCGTCGAGGGCGTGACGCCCACCGCGACGCAGGCGCAGAGCCTCGACACCTACCAGCGCTGGATGCAGGGTGACCTCGGCTTCTTCCCGGTCGCCCCGTGGGACATCGCGACCTACAACGCGAAGCACGAGGAGAACCCGGACGGCTTCGACTACGAGGTCATCCCTTACCCCGTCGCGAACGAGGGTGACGACTGGTCGACCTGGCTCGGCTCGCTCGGCATCGCCGTGTCGGAGAACTCGCAGAACAAGGAGCTCGCGGCCCAGCTCGCGACCTACCTGTCGACCGACCTCGAGGCGCAGAAGATCCTCGCCGAGAACAAGGTCCAGATCCCGAACCTGATCGACTACGCGACCGGCGAGTGGATCGAGACGGACGCCCCGGCCGCCGGCTGGCCCGCGAACACCGAGATCTTCCTCCAGATCGCCGAGGAGAAGGGTCGCCCGCTGCCCGGCGTGTGGACCTACACCCCGGAGTGGTACGACAACTTCTGGATCGGCATCGAGAACGTGGTCGACAACGGCTCGCAGACGGCCGCCGACTTCGTCGCCGGCAAGCAGACCGAGATGCAGATGCTGCTCGACCAGTCGTGGATCAGCGCCGACCAGGCGAAGGCCCAGGGCTAACAGCAGGACGGGAAGGGGGCCGGCGCCCACCGGCGTCGGCCCCCGCTCCCCCGCAGGAAGGACATGGAGATGGCCACGACAACCGACACGGACCAGGTGAACAGCACCTGGACCAAGGCGGATCAGAAGGCCGCGCGCAAGCGCAGTGCGGCTCTGCATCGCAAGGAGCACGCCTGGGCTGCGGCCTTCATGGCACCGCCGGTGATCGGCTGGGTGGCATTCCTGCTGTTCCCGATGGCGTTCTCGATCTACGCGTCGCTGACGAACTGGAACGGCATCGGCAACATGACGTTCATCGGGTTCGACAACTACACCAGGCTGGTGCAGGACCCGTACTTCTGGAAGGCCCTCTGGAACACGATCTTCTACATGATCGGTATCCCGATCGGCCTCGCGATCTCGCTCGCGCTCGCGCTCGCGCTGAGCCGCAAGATCCGCGGACGCACCTTCTTCCGCACGGTCTACTACATCCCGGTGATCAGCTCGCTCGCTGCGATCGCGATCCTGTGGCAGTGGGCCTACAACGGTGACTTCGGTCTCGTGAACCAGGTGCTGGCGCTCGTCGGGATCGACGGCCCCAACTGGCTTCAGGACCCCAACTGGGCCAAGCCTGCGCTCATCATCATGGCGGTGTGGAAGGGCCTCGGCTACTCCACGCTCCTCTACCTCGCGGCGGTCCAGGCCGTGCCGCGGTCGCTCTACGAGGCGGCCTCGCTCGACGGCGCGAGCGGCTGGAAGAAGTTCACCAAGATCACGTGGCCGATGGTGCAGCCCGTGACGTTCTTCCTCGTGGTGACCAACATCATCGCCGGCTCGATGATCTTCACCGAGATCAACATCATGACCCCGACGGGCGGACCGTCGTGGAGCACCGCCTCGCTGGTTTGGTACGTGTGGAACCAGGCGTTCCGCAACCTCCAGATGGGCTACGCGACCGCGATGGCGCTGGTGCTGGGAATCCTGGTCCTCATCGTGACCGCGATCCAGTTCCGCATCAACCGTGCCAACGACTTCTCGATCGACTGAGGCGAAGGAGACAGCTATGAGCCTCAACGCGAACACCGCCCGCGCGGCCTCCAGGGCCCTCGCCGGCGCGGGTGAGCCGGACCGCGGCAACAAGCAGGCCCCCAAGGTCGGCGTGTTCCAGCGCCGCAAGGGTGCGACCCAGGAGAGCCCCGCGGTCAACGCGGTCCTCACCGTGATCCTGTCGATCGGTGCGATCGTCATGGCCGCGCCGCTGGCGTGGATGGTCTCGACCTCGCTCAAGACCAAGGAGGGCGTCTACTCGCTCCCTCCGGAGTGGATCCCCGACCCCTTCGTCTGGGAGACCTACGTCCGCGTCTTCGACGACACGTACGTCCTCTCCGGCATCAAGAACTCGCTCATCGTCGCGGTGTCCGTGACGGTGGTCGGCACGATCTTCTCGTCGCTCGCGGCCTTCGCCCTCGCGAAGCTCCGCCTGCCGGGCAAGAACGCCATCTTCCTCATGCTGCTCTCGGGCATGATGGTGCCGTTCCCGACGCTGATGATCCCGCAGTTCGTGATGTTCTCGCGGATCGGCTGGGTCGACACGCTGCTGCCGCTGATCGTGCCGGTCATCCTCGGCAACGTCATCATGATCTTCTTCCTCCGCCAGTACCTGCACAACGTGCCGGACTCGCTGGTCGAGGCCGCGAAGATCGACGGCGCCTCGTACCTCAAGATCTTCTGGACGATGATCCTCCCGCTGATCCGCCCGGCCATCGCCGCGCAGTTCATCCTCTGGTTCATGGCGGTCTGGAACGACTACCTCGCGCCGATCATCTACCTGAACTCGCCCGAGAAGCAGACCCTGCAGGTCGTCATCGCGAACATGAACGCGCAGTACGCGACGCAGCAGGACTACCCGCTGATCATGGCGGCGTCCGTGATCTCCGTGATCCCGATCCTCATCGTGTTCCTCATCTTCCAGCGCCAGATCATCGAGTCGATCGCGCTGACCGGATCGAAGACCTGACATGAGCACCTCTCAGCACGCGGCCCCGGCGGACAACGCCGGGGCCGCTGCCCCTTCCGGGGCCGACCCGACCACGTGGGGCGCGCGCAACGCGCACGACCCCACCGCCGTCCGCGACGACGACGGCGTCTACTGGCTCTTCTCGACCGACGCGGACGCCGACGGCGAGCTGCGCGCCGCCGGCGCCCAGATCCGTCGCTCCACCGACCTGGTGAGCTGGGAGTTCGTGGGCTGCGCCCTCGACGGCGTCCCGGGTCCCGCGAGCGACTGGGCGGGTGCCGAGGGCCTGTGGGCCCCCGACGTCGTCCGCATCGACACGGCCGCCGGGACCGAATGGCGCATGTACTACTCGGCCTCCTCGTTCGGCTCGCGGACCTCGGCCATCGGGCTGGCCGTGGCGCCGCACCCGAGCGGCCCGTGGACCGACCGCGGCATCGTCGTCGCGACCGAGCACGACCGCGACGGCCACAACGCCATCGATGCGCAGCTCGTCGTCGACGGCGACCGCCACCACATGGTCTACGGCTCGTTCTTCGGCGGCCTGCACATCCTCGAGATCGACCCGGCCACCGGCTTCGCCCTGGACGCCCCGGCGCCCGGCGCCCCCGCATCGTCCCCGGGCACGCTCATCGCGAGGCGCCCGAAGTCGGTCGACACCGCGATCGAGGGGCCGTACATCGTCCCCCGCCCCGGCGGCGGCTGGGCGCTCGTGGTCTCGTACGACTCGCTCGTGAACACGTACCACGTGCGCGTCGCGGTCGCCGAGGACCTCTACGGTCCCTACGTGGATCACGAGGGCCGCGAGATGACCGACCTCGACGCCGACCCGCTCCAGGTGGGCCTCACCGTCCTCGCGAGCCACCGGCTCGAGGCCGCGGAGCGCGGCATCCTCGCGCCCGGCCACGCCTCGGTGCTGACCGAGCCCGGCCACCAGCTGCTCGTGCACCACACGCGCTTCGCGGAGACCCCGCGCCAGCACGAGGTGCAGGTGCGCCGGCTGGTGTGGACCCACGGCGGCTGGCCGCTCGTGTCGGTCCAGACCTGGGCGGGCGACCGCGAGATCGACGACGAGTCGACGTGGCCCGCGGACGTCGCGCAGCTCGCCGGCGAGTGGGAGATCGTGGACTGGTCGCTGCCCACCGACGCCGTGCAGGAGTCGCGTCGCGTCGTCGTCGACGGCGAGGCGCTGGCCGGCCTCGTGGCGCGCGGACGCGGCCGATTCACCCGGGACGGCGACGCCCCGGTCGATGCCGTGGTGTTCCCGGCGTGGGACGCGGTGCGCGACCGCGCGACGCTCGCGTTCGCGGCCATCGGGCCCAAGGGCACGGTGATCGCCGGCACCCGGGTGGGATGATGGCTGTCGTGACGGAACGGCAGCACGACGAGGGCGGGCGCAGGAAGCGCCTGCCCCCGATGGAGGGCACGCCGGTCGACGCCGGCGAGGTGCCCGGCTGGACCGGCCGGATCATGGTGTGGCTGCGCGTGATCGCGCAGTTCGCGGGCATCCAGCTGCTCATGGTCGCCGGCACCGTCCTCGGCCTCGGCATCCTCGGGCTCGGACCCGCGACCGCGTCGGGCGCGCGCCTGCTGCGCCGCATCGTCGACGGCGACGCCTCCGACGCGCTGTGGAAGGACTTCTGGGGCGGCTACCGCGCGGACTTCCGCCGGGCCGCCGTCGTGACGGTGCCGTTCATCGTCGTGATCGGCCTCGCCTGGTACGAGCTGCTCGTGCTGCTCTACTACGGCGAGGGCACCGTGGCGGCGATCTTCACGGGCGCGATCGCCGCGATCGGCGCCTATGCGGTCGCGTGCCTCGCGTACGCGCCGCACGTGCTGCGCCGCTACAGCGACGCGCCCCTGCCGACGCTGCGCTTCGTCGCGCTCGCGCCGCTGCTGTCGCCCCTCACGGCGCTCGGCTGCATCGTCACGACCGTCGCGCTGATGGTCGTGTTCCTCAACTGGGTGCCGCTGTTCATCCTCATGGGCCTGTCGGTCCCGCTGCTGCTCTCGGGTCTCATCGTCGACCGCTGGCTCGACAAGATCGACGCCCGCAGCGCGGACGCCTGAGGGCTCCCCGCGCCTCGCGCCGCCGCCCGCGCCGCCGCCCGCGCCGCACCCCGTCCCGCAATGACGCTTCTATGTTTCGTCAATAGGCCGAGGGATGTTCCAGCGCGCGGTAGAGGTGGCGGGCGAGGTAGCGCTTGAGGCTGCGGTCGATGGCGCGGCGTCCGAGTCCTTCGGCGGTGCGGCGTGCGATGTAGTCGCGTGTGGCGGGGTCGTGGCGCTTGCGGGTCAGGACTATGGAGTGCAGGGCCCGGTTGAGGCGCCTGTCGCCGCCGCGGTTGAGACGGTGGTGGGTGCGGTTGCCTGACGATGCGGGGATCGGGCAGGCACCGGCGAGGGACGCGAATGCCGCTTCGGAGTGGATGCGGCCGGGGTGTGACCAGGCGGTGAGGATGATCGCGGCGTTGACGATCCCGATACCGACCTCGGCCAGCAGCGGTGCGACCGGAGATGCCAGCACGAGCGAGTGGAGCTGGTCGTGGTTGTCGGCCAGGTCCAGGTTGGCCTGGATGATGGCGCGGGCCAGGCGGCGTGCTTCCACTCGTGCGGTCGCGGTGGCGATGTCCTCGGTGCGGTCACGCCAGGCGGCGATGGTGGCGATCTGAGCATCCTTGAGCGGGCGGCGGGCATCGATGCCGAGGTCGTGCAGCCGCACGAGCGCGGTCAGCGCGTTCACGCTGGCGCTGCGGTGGCGGGTCAGGAGTTCACGTCCGGCAAGCAGCACGGTCGCGGCGGCGCGAACGCCCTGGTCGTCCCGGGGATTGCGAAGCTCGCCAACATCGGCGTGCAGCACTGAGGAGGCGATCAGCGCGGCGTCGATAGGGTCGGACTTGCCCCGTCCGGCCCGCAAGCTCTTGGGAATCGGTAGCGGCTCCGCGACGCGGTAGCCGGCCTGGCTTACGGCGTGGGCGATGAGGGCGCCGTAGGAGCTGGCGCCCTCGATCACGACCAGGGTGGCCAGGTGGCTGCCGTGGCGCGCGATCCATGACCCGGCACGGGACAGGCCCCGCGCATTGGTGGGGAACGCGGCGGTAGCGCCCCGGGCTGCGGTCGCCGCCGCGATCACCGTCAGGGTGTGGGTGCGGGCGTGGGTGTCGATACCGATGACATGCGTGTAGGTGTTTGCGACGATGGTCATGGCGATGGATCTCCTTCCGGGTGACGTCGCTGTCCGGCCGGCGTCGATCCGGGTGAAATCACCGCGAGGCAATCCTGCAAAGGGCCACAACCTCACGGTTGGGCATGCTTCTATCAAGCCATCGCGGTGGGCGGGTCGACGCCGGTCGCCACGCCCGAGCGGACATGCCATTCCGAGGACACCCCGAGATCGCAGGGGTCAGGGTAGACCTGAGTCACACTCAAGCGCTTGGACCAGCATCGGCCCGTCAGCCGACCCCGGGCCAGCCAAAAAGAAGACTTGCAGGGTAGACCATTGTCGGTTTCCGCGGATCTCCGCGCCCCAGGGGTAGACCAGTGTCGCTCGGCCGGGGGAGAGCTCCGCGGGCGCGCTCGAGGCCTCCGCGAGAGGGCTGCCGGCGCCTTGCGACAACCAGCTACCCATGGCGCGCACGGATCGCTCAGAACCGACCACCCTCTACCCATTGCGGTGAGGTGGGGTGGGGTGGAGGGGCGGGTGACGCGAGGGCCGGCGATCAGGCCGCGGTGGACTCGCGCGGGACCACCTCGAAATCGGTGATGACCCGGCGGTACGGGGTCTCCTCGCCCGCGATGCGCGCGAGCAGCAGGTCCACCGCCATGGTCGCGATCTCCTCGCGTCCGGGCGAGATCGACGACAGGGTGGGCGTCGCGTAGGCCGCGTCCTCGATGTCGTCGAAGCCGATCACCGCGATCTCGTCGGGCACCGACACCTCGCGGGCGTGGAGCGCGTGCAGCGCGCCCAGCGCGAGCGCGTCGTTGAGGCCGAAGATCGCGTCGACCTTCACCCCCGAGTCGAGCACGCGGTTGGTGCAGTCGGTGCCGGTGGCGCGGTGCCACAGGCCGCCCTCGACCACGAGGTCGGGGTCGAACGGGATGCCGTTGGCGGCGAGCGCCGCCTGGTAGCCCAGCACGCGCAGCGCCGCGGAGCCCATGGTCTCGCCGGCGTGGGCGCCGATGACGGCGATGCGGCGGCGGCCCTGGTCGATGAGGTGCTGCGTGGCCGCGCGTGCGGCGTCCACGTTGTTCATGGTGACGTGGTCCCAGTCGCCGCCGAAGATGCGCTCGCCGAGCACGACGAGCGGGTAGTCGACCTTGAGCGCGTCCGCGTCGTCGGGGCCCAGCTCGAGCGGCGAGAAGATGAGGCCGTCCGTGAGCTGGCGGCGGTCCGAGGTGAGGACGTCGAGCTCGTGCTGGCGGTCCGCGCTCGTCTGCTCGATGAGCACGACGACGCCGCGGGCCTCCGCCGCGCGGATGACCGAGTCGGCGAGCTCCGCGAAGTACGGCAGCGACAGCTCCGGCAGCGCGAGACCGATGATCCCGGTGCGTCCCTGGCGGAGGCTGCGCGCGGAGAGGTTCATGCGGTAGCCGAGCTCGTCGATCGCCGCCTGGACCTTCGCCCGCGTCGCGGGCCTGATGTGGGGGTAGTCGTTCACCACGTTGGAGACGGTCTTGATCGACACCCCCGCGCGTGCCGCGACGTCATGCATCGTCACCGTGCCGCGCACGCCCGAGCCGTTCACGTGGTCCAACCTTCCTCGTCGACGGGGATCCACACGCGCATCGCGCCGCCTGCGCGGTTCGCCCAGCGGGCGTAGGGGATGGCGCGCAGGGCGATCCTGCCCGGAAGCATGCCAGATGCCGCGCCCCGGCGCGAGGACCGTCGCAGCGCCGTAGCCCGCGGGAGGCCCTCGGAGCTGCGCACGACGCCCTCGGCGAGCACCGTCGCGCCCGCGCGCAGCGACCGCACGCCGGGGCCCACGCGCGGCGGGACCGACAGGTCGATGCGGATGTCCTCGAGCGGCACCCCGGCCGGGAGGTCGGGCTGCTCGAGGCAGAAGACGACCGGTCCGCGACGGAGCGCGACGGTGCCGCGCACCGCGTCGACGCGCGGATGCGGCGCGAGCACGTCGACCGGCATGGGCAGGGTGAGGACGATGCGGTGGTCGCCGGGCGCGAGGGCCGCGCGGAGGTAGCCGTCCGGCCCCGGCGCGGCGTCGGCGGGGGCGCCGTCGACCTCGAGCGCGGGCCCCTCGCACCAGCCGGGCAGCCGCAGCGCGAGCTCCTCGAGCGGGCCCGCGACGTCGATCTCGACGCGTCCGTCCCACGGGTAGTCGGTCCGCACGCGCAGCGTGGTCGCTCCCAGGCGGACGGTGCCGGCGGCGTAGAGGTGGAGGCGGGCGCGGGACTCGGTGCCGGTCGCGACGTACGCGCCGAGCGAGGACACGAGCCGGGCGAGGTTGGGCGGGCAGCAGGCGCAGCCGTACCAGTCGAGGCGCTCCGAGGGGGAGTCTTCGCTCGTGCCGTCGTGGCCAGTGCGCAGCTGCAGCGGGTTCGAGTAGAAGAACCGCAGCCCGTCCGTCGACACGCCCGCCGCGATCCCGTTGAGGAGCGTGCGCTCCATCGCGTCGGCGTGGCGTGCGTCGCCCGTCGCGAGCAGCATCCGCCAGTCCCACTGGAAGGCGGCGATCGCGGCGCAGGTCTCGGCGTACGCGCGGTCCGGCGGGAGCTCGTACGGGTCGCCGAAGGACTCGTCGCGGTGGCGCGACCCCATCCCTCCGGTGACGTACTCCTTGGTGCCGTGGGCGGAGCCCCACAGGCGCTCGAGCGCGACCGCGAGGCCGCCGTCGCCGGTCTCGGCCGCGACGTCCGCCATGCCCGCGGCGAGGTACAGCTGGCGCACCGCGTGGCCGGTCGCCTCGGGCGCCTCGCGCACGGGCAGGTGGTCCTGGAAGTACGACGGCTCGAACGGTCCGGCGCCGATGGCCCCGCTGCCGCGGCGGTCGAGCATCGCCGCGGCGGTGTCGAGGTAGGACCGCTCGCCGGTGTGCCGGAACAGCTCGACGAGCGCGGTCTCGATCTCGGGGTGCCCGCAGTAGCCGTCCGCGCGGGAGGAGCCGGGCCCGAACTCGGCGACCGCGAGGTCCGCGAAGCGGCGGGCGACCGCCATGAGGTCGTCCCGGCCGGTGGCGCGCTCGCGGGCGACCGCGGCCTGCACGAGGTGGCCGAGGACGTAGAGCTCGTGACCCCAGCGCATGTCGGTCCACGGCTCGCGCGTCTCGTCGCCCTGGACGTGCGAGTCGAGGTAGCCGTCCTCGCGCTGCGCCCGTGCCAGGAGGTCCGCGGCGGCGCGCGCGAAGTCCTCCCACGGCTGGTCGCCGGGCACGCGTGCGGCCTCCCACGCGATCGCCTCGAGGGTCTTGTGCAGGTCCGAGTCCGCGAACAGGGGCCCGCGGAACGGCGCGTCCGAGTCGCCGACGAGGCGACGGAGGTTGTCGAGCACGCCGGTCGACTCGATCCGCGCGATGACGTGGGGCAGGGTGCGCTCGCGGTTGACGCGCTGCCACGCGCCCAGCTCGCGCGCGGGATCGAGCTCCACCGCCGCGACTGGCAGCGGGGTGAGATCGTGGGCGGCGACCGCGGACGGCGTCGCGGGGGCGCAGACGTCGTGGGTGCGGACCATGCGCATGGCTCCTCCTCGAGCGAAGGCGATGGGGGCGCATCTTTGCAACGATGTAAAGCCTACCGTGCGGGCGGCCTCCGCACCTACCGTTGACCCGTCATCGTTCCCGGGCGACGATGCGGGGATGGACACCTCCGACCTGCGCCTCGCCGTCCTCCTCGCCAGCACGCGGCCCCGCCGCCGCGGCGAGTCCGTCGCCCGCTGGGTGATGGAGCAGGCCCGCGGCCGCGCCGCGACCTACGAGCTCGTCGACCTCCGGGACCACCCGCTGCCCCTCCTCGACGAGCCCGCCGCCGCCAGCACGGGCGTCTACGAGCACGCCCACACGCGGGACTGGTCCGCGGTGATCGCCCCGTACGACGGCTTCGTCTTCGTCACCCCCGAGTACAACCACTCGATGCCGGCGGGGCTGAAGAACGCGATCGACTACCTGTGGGCCGAGTGGGTCGACAAGGCAGGCGCGCTGGTGAGCTACGGCAACGGGGGCGGCCTGCGGTCCGCCGAGCAGCTGCGCACCGTCCTCAGCTGCGTGGGCATCGCCCACGTCCGCCCGCAGGTGAGCCTCCGCAACCGCGCCGACTTCGACGGCTACACGGCGACGCCTGACGAGCACCACGAGCATGGGCTCGCAGGCATGCTCGCTGACCTCGAGCTGTGGGCCGCGGCGATGCGGGACGTGCGCGCCGCACGCACCCCCTAGGGGGCCCGCCGCCTCCGGTGCACGAGCCCGGTCGCGGCGCCGAGCGTCGCCCCCACGACCGTGTCGAGGACGCGCTCCATCACCACCACCATGGTGGGGTCCTCGCCGCGTGCGGCTCCCGCGAGGATCAGCACCATCGGGGTGATGCACACGAGGGCGAGCGCGTAGTGCCGCACCACCAGCATCTGCGCCCCGAACTGCAGGCCGCCCAGCACCGCCGCGAGCACGAGCGGCGGCAGGGTCAGCGCGCCCGCGACGGCGACGTAGAGCGCGGCCCCCGCGGCGGTCCCGACGATGCGGTGCAGGCCCCGCTGGGCGGCGTGCCGTCGCCCGGGCCGCGCGCCGATGACGGCGAGGCCCGCGCCGACGGTCCAGTAGGCGCGCTCGGGGTCGACGAGCACGAGGCTCACGGTGGTGCCGACGACCGCGACGATGAGCGTGCGCACGAAGAGCTCGGTGGTGACCGCGTCCCAGCGCGGCCCGGGCAGCAGTTCGCGCAGCGGCGGGACCGGCGTGCGGTTGCGCGCGAGCAGCAGCGAGCTCGCCGCCACGAGGCACGAGAAGGCGGTGCCCGCGGCGAAGGCCCCGATCACCACGCCGGCCGGCGTGTGCCGGACCCCGTCCTCGAGCACGCTCACGTGGGACGCGAGGCCGTACGAGATCAGCGGGAACAGGGGACCCGGCGGCCCGACGGAGAACGCGAACATGGTCGCGGCGGTGGCCGCCGTGACCGCGACGAGGCCGATGCCGGTCGCGAGCGGCCACGGGCCGGTGGCGGTGCCCGCGGCGGCGCACAGCGTGAGCATGAGAGCGACCAGCGGCAGGATCCTCGCGCGCTCGGCGGGGGAACGATGCGCCGCGTAGAGGGTGGTGAAGGCGCCGCTCGACGCGAGCAGCCCGGTGCTCGCGTGCCCCGTGAGCACGCCGACGGCCGCCGGGGCGGCCATCGCCACCGCCGCCTGCAACGCGACGGGCCATCGACGCCCCTCGTACCGCTGCATCGTCCCGAGGCTCGCGACGGCGCGGCCGGCGCCGCCCGCCCACGCGCGACCGGTCCCGCCCGCCCGGCCGCGTGCCCGGGCCGTGCGCGCATCGTCCGCCATGCCGCCAGCCTCCCCCGCCAGGGTGCCACGGACGTAGCCTGGCAGGGGGGCGAGGAGGGGCGATGACGATCGAGGCGTACGAGCCGTGGCCGCCCGAGGGGTGGCTGCGGTCCACCGCGTGGATCGACGGGCGCGAGCGCGTCTTCTACGTCGTCGGAGACCGAGACGGGCCGGGCGTGGTCCTGCTGCACGAGTTCCCCGGCATCATGCGTGGGCTCGTCGACTTCGCGAACCGCCTCGCGGCCGACTTCCGCGTGGTGGTCCCGTCGATCTTCGGCGTCGACGGCGCCCCCACGGCGTCCGGCTCGCTCGCCCAGCTGTGCGTCAACCGCGAGATGCACGCGATCGCGCGGGACGGCGTGAGCCGTACCGTGCCCTGGCTGCGCGACCTCGCGGGGGAGCACGCGGGCGCGGACGGCGGCCCGTACGGGGTCGTGGGGCTGTGCCTGACCGGGAGCTTCGCGCTCGCGCTCGCCACCGACCCGCGGGTCGCCGCGGCGGTGGTGGGCGAGCCCGCCGTGCCGCCGTTCCCGCCCACCGCGCTCGGGCTCTCGGACGAGGACCGCGAGGCGCTCGTCGACCGCTCCGGGCTGCGGGTGCAGGGCTACCGCTACCGGCGCGACTGCATGTCGCCGCCCGCGAAGCTGCGCTCCGCCCAGCGGCTGCTCGGCGAGGGCCGGATGGCGGTGTTCGAGCTCGACGACCACGGCGAGCGGCTGCACTCGACGCTCACCGAGCACGCGGACCCCGATGCCGTCGACCGCGTCGTGGCCTTCCTGCGCGAGCGGCTCGGCTGAGCATCGTCCCTGCTCCTTTGCGAGGATGGGGACAGGGGTGGCGATGGCGACCACGGCGATGGACCGGTGGCTGCCCGGGATCCGGGTGGCCCGCGGGTACCGCCGCGCCTGGCTGTGGCCGGACGTGCGCGCGGGCATCGTCGTCACCGCGCTGCTCATCCCGGCCGGCATGGGCTACGCGCGCGTCGCCGGGCTGCCGCCGGAGACGGGCCTGTACGCGACCATCGTGCCGCTCGTCGCCTATGCGCTCGTGGGCCCGTCGCGGATCCTCGTGCTCGGACCGGACTCCGCGCTCGCACCGATCATCGCGGCGTCGATCCTGCCGCTCGCGGCGGGCGACCCCACGCGGGCCGTCGCGCTCGCCGGGCTGCTGTCGATCCTGGTCGGCGCGTTCATGCTGGTGGGCGGGGTCCTGCGCCTGGGCTTCGTCACGGACCTGCTGTCGAAGCCCGTGAGGGTGGGGTACCTCAACGCGATCGCGCTCGTGGTGATCGCCTCGCAGCTGCCCAAGCTGCTCGGGGTGACGGTCGAGGACGGATCCCTCTGGGACGAGCTCGCCGCGACCACGCGCGGGGTCTTCGGCGGAGACGCGGTGCCCGCCGCGGCGGCCGTAGGGCTCGGCTCGCTCGTGGTGATCCTGGTCCTGCGCCGGCTGCGGTCGCCCGTGCCCGGGGTGCTCGTCGCGGTGGTGCTCGCGACGGTCGCGACGTGGGCGCTCGGGCTCGCGGACGAGCTGCCGGTCGTGGGCGCGCTGCCCTCGGGCCTGCCGGCGCCGGCGCTCGGGGGGCTCACCGCGGGCGATGCGGTGTCGCTGCTCGCCCCGGCGGCGGGCATCGCGCTCGTCGCGTTCACGGACAGCGCGGTGCTGTCGCGGTCGCTCGCGGCCCGGCGCGGCGAGACCGTCAGCGGCAGCGCCGAGCTGTCGGGCATCGGGATCGCGAACATCGCGGGGGGAGCGCTCGGAGGCTTCCCGGTGTCCGCATCGTCCTCCCGCACCCCGGTCGCCGAGCAGGCCGGGTCGCGCACGCAGCTCACGGGGGTGGTGGGGGCGGCCCTCATCGTCGTGTTCATCCTGCTGGTGCCGGGCCTCACCGCGTACCTGCCCGACGCGAGCCTAGCGGCGGTCGTGGTCGCCGCGGTGCTCGGGCTCATCGACCTGCCGGCGCTCGCGCGGCTGTGGCGCATGAACCGGCTCGACGCGGTGCTGTCGCTCGCGGCCTCCGCCGGCGTGCTCGTCATCGGCGTCCTCGAGGGCATCGTGGTCGCGATCGTGCTGTCGCTGCTCGCGTTCGTCGACCGGTCGTGGCGCCCCTACCGCGCGGAGCTGGGGCGCGTGCGCGGCCTGCGCGGGTACCACGACCTCTCGCGCTACCCGGAGAGCGGCGAGCGGCTGCCCGGCATCGTGCTCGTGCGCTTCGACGCGCCCCTGTTCTTCGCGAACGGCGAGATCTTCAACGACTGGGTGCGGTCGCGGGTCGAGGCCGCCGGTCCGGACGTCCGCACCGTGGTCCTCGCCGCCGAGCCGGTCACCGGGGTGGACACCACCGCGATCGACGAGCTCGTCGAGCTCGACGACTACCTCGAGGCCCGCGGGGTGCGGCTCGTGTTCGCGGAGATGAAGGACCCCGTCATCGATCAGCTGCGGCGCTACGGCATGGAGGGCCGCTTCACCCCCGACCGCTTCTGGCCCACGGTCGGCGCGGCCGTCGACCACCTCACGGGGACCCTGCGCGGCGACCTCGAGGGCACGCGGTGGGACGATGCGGGGGGCGAGGAGGGGGACGGCGACGAGGGCGAGCCCGGCCGGGGCTGAGGATCAGCCGACCGGGGTGCGCAGGATCGACGTCATCCGCTTCCCGCGCGCGACCTCGTCGACGAGCTTGTCCATCCAGCGGATCTGCTGCATGAGCGGGTCCTCGATCTCCTCGACGCGGACGCCGCAGATGACGCCGGTGATGAGGTCCGTGTGCGGGTTCATCGTGGGGGCCTGGGCGAAGAACTCCTCGAGCGTGCGCTCGTCGGCGACGGCCGCCTGGATGCCGGCCCCGTCGTAGCCGGTGAGCCACGTGAGGACCGTGTCGAGCTCCTCCGTGGTGTGCCCCTTGCGCTCCACCTTCTGCACGTAGAGCGGATAGATGGTCGCGAAGGTCATGCGGCGGATGCGGTCGGATGCCATGACGATGCTCCTCGGGGACGGTGGGTGCTGCCCCCAGCCTAGGAGCGCATCGTCCCGAGGGTGGGACGCCCCTAGCCGCCCCGTTGGGTGAGGAGCTCGAGCAGCGCGCCCGCGCCGGAGGCGAGGAGGGTCGTCGCCGCCGCCGCGGAGGCGGTCGCGACCACCCCCCAGATCCACACCACGAACCGGTTGACGCCGTAGATGTCGCCGATCCGGTCGAGGTGGAGCCCCGCCGAGCGCAGCGCGCGGATGTCGAACGCGAAGCCGATCGCGAGGAAGACCGCCACGATCTGAAGGGTGCGCAGCGTCAGCGCGGCCACGATGTCGGCACCCCACGAGGTGAACGGCACCAGGATGGTGATCGCCTCGCTCAGCGCGACCACGGCGGCGACCCCGGCGGCACGCGTGATGCCGCGCTCGCGGCGCAGGGCGGGCATGAGGAGACCGAATGCGAGCCCGTAGAGGGGGAATCTCAGGCCGATCATCGCGTGGAGGGTGGCCGTGAAGACGGACGGGCCGGTGCCGTTGTCCGCGAGGTCGAGGATCTCGCCCACGGACTCGAACGCGAAGGGGAGCCCGACGATCGTGCCGATCGCGGCGCCGACCGCACCGCGGCGCATCGGGCTTGCCGGGGTCCCGCCCCAGCGCAGGGGTTCGGGGTTGGTGCTCGTGGGCTCGTACTGGGACTCCGCGACGTCCCGCACCGTGGCCCGCAGCGTCCGCGTCGAGATGTCGGCCGAGGCCGCCTTCTTCCTCAGCGCGTTGCCGTGGTCGCCCTCGATGCGGAGGACGCCGACGCTGCGCACGAACTCGCGGACCCTGCTGTGGATCACCGCATCCTGCGGAGGACGCCAGTAGCGCGCCAGCTGCGAGCGCTCGACGAGCTTCCGGGGCTCCTCGAGCAGCGTCATCGACAGCAGCGCCCCGCCGGCGAACATCGCGACGGGGAGCCCGACGAAGGTGCCCGCGCGGAACAGCAGCAGGAGCCCGATGAAGAACAGGGCGCGTCGCGTCCACGAGTCGGGCATGATCCGACGCGAACGTGCGAGCCCCACGATCAGCAGCGCCCCGAGGGCGATGCGGATCGGGTCGAGGAACAGTCCCGCGAGCGCCGAGGCGTCGCTCGCGGCCACGGCCTCGGACTCGCGGACCACGCGCGGCCCGATGATGGCGATCGCGGTGACTGCGACCGCCGTGACCAGCCAGCGGCGCAGCAGGGCGTCGCGCGCGTCCTGCGCGTCGCACGCGTCGATGCGCGCGTTCGTCACGCGCCGTCGGCTGTCGTCGGGGTCGTGCTTCTCGTCGGCGGCACGCGCCTCGAGGATCGCGGTGATCCGCCGGCGACCCTCGCGCTTGTCGACGGTGAGATGGTCGACGGTGCGTGCGGTGAGCGCGCCGAGCCCGGCGACGATGACGGTGAGCACGAGGAAGTGCCCGGTGACATCGAGGCCACGGATGTCGTGGTGCGACTCGATGACGGCGAAGCACAGGCCGACGCTGGCGCCCACGGCCGCCGCGCCGGCGATGCAGGCGGCGCCGAAGGCCCGCGCGATGAGCACGGCGCCCGCACCGATGAGGATCGTGACGCCGATCGCGTCGATGAACGCGGCCTTGTCCCCCCACCCGAGCTGGGACTCGGAGCCGACCACGAGGATCGCGACCACGACCAGCCCGACCACGCCGAGGATGGCCCAGCCGCGTCGCCGGTTGCCCGTCGGGTCGATCTCGCTCCTCGCGCCCGGGACGAGGAGCGACCAGATCCAGGCGACCACGACCACGACCGCCGTCAACGGCATCGCGCCGTCGATGAAGGGCGCGAGCTCGACCATGCCGCATCCGTCCATCCCGCAGGCCGGGACCCAGATCGTGCGGTCGTCGTCGACGAGCCACGCGGAGAACGCCGTCGAGTAGTGCAGGGCCGTGAGGACGGCCAGCGCGCCGACGAGCGATCCCATGCGCAGCCAGGGCGGCGGCACCGCACGGCCGACGAGGCCGGATCGGTCCCTGTCCTTCGCGGCTCGTGCGGCGGTCTTGGCCGCGACCTTCGCGGCTGCCTCCGCCTTGACGACCTTCGCCTCGGCTGCCTCCGCCTTGGCGGCCTTCGCCTCGGCCGCCTCGGCCGCGGCGGCCGCGGCCTTCGCGGCGGTCGTCGCCGTCTCGGCCTCCGCGCTCGCGGCTCGCCCCGCCGCCCGGCTTCGCGCCGCATGCTCCTCCGTGCTCGCCTGCGCCTCCGCCGAGACGGCCCGCTCGGCATCGGCCCGCCGGGCCTTCGCCGTCCGGCGGGCGGTGTCCGCAGCCGCCTCCGCGTGGTCGCTCTTGATCTGCTTCTTCGCGGCCCGCGGGCCCCTGTTCCGGTCGAGCCAGAGCCACGCGAAGAACACCGCCCAGATCGCGAGGTCCCAGAAGGCCTCGCCCGCGCCGGACAGGTCGAGCCAGTGTGTGGGCGAGATGGCCTCGGGTGCCCCGAGCGCCGCGCTCGTGCCGGCGCGGGCGAGACCGATCGTCACCTCGCCGATGGGGGTGTCCGTCTCGCATGCGTCGCTCGGCAGGGCGAGCGACAGCTCGTTCGCCGACTGCGATGCGACCACGCACGTCGGTGAGGCCGTCGTCACCACCCAGCCGTCCATGAGCGCCACAGCGATCGACGTGGGCATGCCGGCGGCGGGCAGGACGGTGATGAGGAGCTCGTCGTGCCGGGCGGTGAGGGTGCTCGACTCCCACCTCTGCGTGAAGGTGACCTCGGCGCCGTCCCCGGCCTGGTCGCGCGTCACGGCCGACGACTGGAGCGCGATCGCGCGCCCGCTCGACTGCGCGCTCACCACGCCCGAGTACTCGGCGAATCGCGCGGGCTCCTCACGGAACAGATCCGGCTCCCCGCCGCAGCCCTCGCGCAGAACCGCGATGGGATCCTCGGTGGAGGTTGTCACCGACGCCGTGATCGCCAGGCGTTCCTCGACGAGACCGGTGCCGTCGTCGAGCGGCTCGATCGTGAAACCGATTGTCGCGGTGCGCGCGTCCTGGAAGTCCTCGGCACCGGCCAGGGGATCCGCGCAGGTACCGTCGCCGTCGGTCTCTGCCGCCTGGGTCGTGGTGGGCCCGCTGATCGCGGACCCCGCGACGTCGGCCGTGATCGTCGCGCCGATCGCGATCGCGTACGTGCCGAAGACGAGCATGAGCGCCCGCATCACGATGGTCGTGATGGTCGGCCTCGTCGTCGGCGGCCGGTTCACGTGGGCGACCGCCCGTACGCGTCATCGCTGGTCCACACGGCTCCCCCCTGCGTGCACCCTTCAGACCACCGTACGCCGACCGCGCCGGGCGTGCGCGCCCGGGACGCGCCGCCGGCCGCCGGCGATATCGCTCAGCGAGCGGACGGCTCGCTACTGCTCCGTGTCCGCGTCGAGCGCGCCCACCTGCCGCAGGAACAGGATGATCCAGGTGAAGACGAGCACCCCGGCCACGAGCTCGACCGCGGTGAGCGACCAGTAGCCGACCGCGAAGAACATCGCCTGCACCACGATGACCGCGACGAAGGCCCACCCGACCGGCAGGAAGGCGCGCGAGATTCCCGGCACCCACGCGTGCAGGCGGAAGGTGAGCACGCCGAAGGCGACCGCCATGCCGCTCGCGACGAACGTGTGGATCCAGAAGTGCGTGTCGACGTGGAAGACCCCGACGAGCCCGAGGAAGACCCCCACCACGATGAGCGACAGCCGCACGCGGCTCACGCCGCGTTCGGAGGCCGTCGGGATGGCCCGAGTCGCGGCGCGCGCGAGGATCGTGACGAGGAATCCCGCGACGATGAGCGTGAGGTTGAACGCCAGCGCCGACGCGTCATGCGAGATGCCGAGGGTGCTGAGGTGGATCTTCCACCAGTCGGGATCGCTCGTCGTGAGCATGCTCGCGAGCACGCCCAGGACCAGGAACACGGCGAGCACGATCGCGAGGAGCTGCGCGTCCATGTGCGCCGCCGAGAGGAAGGCGACGTACGCGGACACGGCCGCGGTCGCGCCGCTGAGGGCGAGTATCGGGACCCAGAAGACGGTGGCGCCGATGAACGCGTCGGAGAGGATCACCGCGGTGAGGGTCCAGCTGAGCAGCGCGATGATCCCGTGCGCGAACGCGAGCGCCGCGACGTCGATCACGTCGAGCGCACCGGAGATCCGGTGCCGGCCCTGCGCGTGCACGACGTAGCGGCCGGCGGCGAACGCGAGCATCGCCGCGACCGCGGACGCGATGGCTGCGTACTGGCCCAGGGACCCCGGCCCCGCGATCGGCGCGGGGTCCAGGCCGAAGACCGGCAGCGCGATCGTGGCGACCACGCCGAAGGCGAGCGCGCCGAGCCCGGTGGCGGTGAGCTCGAGCGTGGTCTGCGCGCGCTCCCGCAACGGCAGCCGTCGGGTCCTGTCCGTCATGCGCGCTCCCGTCCGCGTCGTCGATGCTTCGGAGCGTACCGGCGCGGATGCGCGGGAGGCCGCGGGACGATGCGCGTCGCGCCCGGCTCGGGACGCCTGGGAGGATGGCCGGCATGCGTGAGCCCTCCGCCACCGTCGCCCGCATGTTCGCCGCGCAGCCGCGCGTCGCGTGGTTCAACGGCGCCGGCTTCACCACCGAGCTCGTGTCCTTCGACGACAGCGCGCGCCTCTGGCCCGACCTTGCGCCGTGGCGCCTCAGCGTCGCGGAGCTGACGCGCACCGGCCCGTTCTCGCCCGTCCCCGGCGTGACCCGCAGCTTCTGCCCGGTGGGCGGGGACGTGGTCCTGCGCGTGGACGGACGTGAGACCCGCGTCGGCGAGCTTGAGGTCCTGACCTTCGACGGCGGCGCGGACACCGCGCTGGTCGAGCTGCTGCGCGCCTGCCACGCGGTCAACCTCATGAGCCGGGACGACGCGCGGGATCAGGTGTCGATGCGGCATGACCGGGGGCCCGCGTCCGGTGCCGGCCTCGCGGTGATCGCGCTCGAGGGCGACAGACGCTTCGACGTCCTCGCCCCGCCCGACGACGTCGCCGTGCCGCGGCTGCGCATCGAGCGGTCCGCGCAGGCCTGAGACGCGACGAGGGTCCGGCGGCTGTCGCCGGACCCTCGTCGTCTGTCGGTTCCTATCCCCGTGCGGTCCTCGCGAACGCGACGGTCGCCAGCGCGGCCGCCTGGTCGCCCAGCACCGCGTCGTCGAAGAGAACGCGCGGGGAGTGGTTGAACTCGGCGGTGGCCGGGTCGATGTCCGGCGGGGAGGCCATGAGCATGAGGAACGTGCCCGGCACCTCGTCGAGCACGAAGGAGAAGTCCTCCGAGCCCATCACCGGCGTCGGCATCGTCATGATCCGCCGTTCGCCGAAGACGCCGGCGAGCGTCTCGACCGTGAACGCGGTCTCTGCGGCATCGTTCACCGTGGCCGGGTAGTACTCCTCGAAGCGCACGTCCGCGGTGAGGCCGTGCGCGGCCGCGACGCCCTCGGCCACGCGGGGCAGGCCCTCCCTGAGCGTCTCGAGCGACGCGGCGGACATGAAGCGGACCGTCGCGCCGAGGTCGACCTGCTCGGGGATGACGTTGATGGCGCCCTCGCCAGTGCTCATGCGGGTCACCGAGAGCACTACCGGGTCGAACGCGTCGAAGCTTCGCGTGACGAAGCTCTGGAGCGCGAGCACGATCTCCGCCGCTGCGGGCACCGGGTCGAGCGCGTGCTGGGGCTGCGAGCCGTGGCCACCGCGGCCGTTCACGGTGACGTGCAGCGTGGCCGCTCCCGCCATGACCGGACCCGGGCGGGTCCCGAAGACGCCGCGCGGCCCGGGCGCCATGTGGATCGCGTACGCGCCGACTGGCCTGTCCCCGGCGGCGTCGAGGAGCCCCTCGTCGATCATGACCTTCGCGCCGCCGTCGCCCTCCTCGCCGGGCTGGAACATGAAGATGACCGAGCCGGCGAGCCGGTCACGGTGCGCCGCGAGGAGCCGCGCCGCGCCCACGAGTCCCGCGGTGTGGAGATCGTGACCGCACGCGTGCATCGCGCCGTTGGTCGAGGCGTAGTCGAGTCCCGTGGCCTCGTCCAGCGGCAGGGCATCCATGTCGCCGCGGAGGAGCACGGTCGGACCGGGCAGGGCGCCGCGCAGCACCGCGACGACGGAGGTGGTCGCCGTGCCCGTGGTGATCTCGAGCGGGAGGCCCTCGAGCGCCTCGAGCACCTTCGCCTGCGTGCGCGGAAGGTCGAGGCCCAGCTCGGGGTCGGCGTGCAGCGCGCGCCGCAGCGCGACCAGCTCGGGCAGGATCTCAGCCGCGTCGGCAGCGAAGTCGGGTGCGGTCGTCAGGACCGCTTCGGTGGTGGTCATCGGGCTGCGCCCTCCATCTCCTTCTCATCGGCCTCGGGGGACTCGTCGGCGGACGCCTCGCCGAGCGCGTGGGCGTCGGTGACCGTCTCGTCCGCGGACATCCGCATCGTGCCGAGTGCGATCGCGACGACCACGAAGGCGGCGGCGGAGAAGGTCCAGATGGCCACGTAGCCGCCCACGGAGGAGGCGAGGTCGCCCACCGGCGTGAACGCGGTGAGCAGGACCGCGAACACTGCGCCCGCGGCGGCGCCACCGAGCGTGCGGAGCGAGTTGTAGATGCCTGCCGCGATGCCCGTCTGGTCGCTCGGCGCGGCCTCGGCGATGAGTGCCGGCAGTGCGCCCATGAGCAGGCCCATGCCGATGCCGCCGACGAGCGCGAAGAGGTACATGTGCCACATCGCGCTGTGCATCCCGATCTGGAACGCCCAGGCGCCTGCGGCGAGCGCAGCTCCAGTCACCAGGACCGCGCGCATGCCGATCCGCCGTGCGATCGGGGCGAACGCGCCGGCACCCACGGTGGCCATGATCATGAGCAGGCCCATGACGGCCGAGACGGTGCCGGGCGCGGCCGCGAAGCCGTAGCCGACCTCCGCCGGGTCGGCCGCGAGGAAGGTCGTGATGGGGGTCTGGGTGCCGAAGAGCACCATGCCGAAGAGGAAGGCCGCGAGGTACGCAGGTCCGAGCTTGGGCGAGACGACCATGCGCACGTCGATCGCGGGCGACTCCGAGCGGCGCTCCCAGGCGACCCATGCGACGAAGATCGCCACGGCGACCGCGAGCGTGATCAGCGTCGACGGTGCGCCGAAGCCGGCGTCGGAGGCCAGGTGGAGGCCGAACAGGAGGGCGATCATCGCGATGCCGATGCCGGCGAAGCCGACGCCGTCGAGGCGGACGCGCGTGCGCTCGGTCGACTCGGGCACCTTGAAGAACGCGGCGTACACGGCGACCAGGCCGAACACGACGGGGACGAGCAGCGTGGCGGTGAGCGACGGCATGGCACCGGCGATCATGCCGCTCGCGACCGTGCCGAGGATGAGGCCACCGGTGAGGAAGGACACGAGCAGGCCGATCGAGCTGCGCGCGGTGTCGCCCTTGATGCGGTTGTGGATCAGCGCGATCTCGAGCGGGAGCCACGCGGCCTCGGGGGCCGTGAGGAGGCGGCCGATCAGCATCGTCTCGTAGTTGGGGGCGAAGGCGGTGAGGAGGCCGCCGACGATGACCGCGACGACGGCGATGCGGAGGATCCGGCGGTGGCCGAACACGTCGCCCAGGCGCGACAGCAGCGGCACGCACACGGCGGCGCCGAGCGTCTGCACCGTGAGGAACCACGTGATGTCGGCGTCGCTGACGCGCATGTGCTCGGCGATCTCGCCGAGCAGCGGCGGGTAGAAGCCCTGGGCGAAGCCCGAGGCGAGCTCGCAGAGCAGGAGGAAGCCGACGACGACGCGCGGCGAGAGCCGTCGCATCGAGCCGGTCGCGGGGGCGGAGGTCATGTCAGTCCGTTCCTTCGGAGGCGTGGGGCAGTCGGGGAGGGGAGGTGAGGAGCGCGTCGATCAGCGCCAGGTACTGGCGCGGCTCGACGCGGACGCCCTCGATCGCGTGCCGGAGCAGGGTGAGCCCGGAGACCGCATCGAGGATGACGTCGGGGTCGACGTCGGAGGGGAGCTCGCCGCGGGTGATGGCGCGGTCGAGGATCCGCTCGCCGTGGCGGCGGCGGACCAGGAAGAGGGAGTCCCAGACCAGGGCGAAGACCTCAGGCTCGAGGATCGCGGACATCGCGCGGCCCGCGGCGACCCCCTTGCCCTCCTGGTTGCGCTGGTTCTGGAGCGCGTGCTCGAGGAGGTCGTCGCGGACCGACCCGGTGTCGGGGCATTCGCCGATCTCGGCGTGGGCGAGCACGATGGCCGCGACCAGGGCGGCCTTGTCGGCGTGGCGGCGGTAGATCGCGGCCTTGCCGCAGCCCGCCGCCTTCGCGACATGCTCGACACGCAGGGCGGCGTAGCCGTGCTCGTGGAGCAGGTCGAGGCCGACGTCGAGGATGCGGCGGCTGAGCTCCTCGTCAGCGGGGCGGCCAGCGGGCGTCGCGGCGTTCGTTGCGGGTGCCATGGCCCGAACATACGGAACGGACCGTTTCGTAAGTGTTACGGCCGGGTAACTCTTCGGGTGCGGCCCCGCGCGCGGGTCTCAGGAGCCCCCCGCGCATCGTCCCCGGGAACGAGAGAAGCCCTCCCCGAGAGTCTCGGGGAGGGCTTCCTCAACGGCGGTGACGGTGGGATTTGAACCCACGGTACGGGGTTACCGTACACAGCATTTCGAGTGCTGCACCTTCGGCCGCTCGGACACGTCACCGCGGAAGAGATTACAGGCATGTGAACGAAAAAACCTAATCGAGCCCTTTCGGGGGAGCATGCCTGCCGGCCGGGTCCGGGGGCGCCGGCGGATGTAGCAGGGCGGTTGCCACTGCAAGTCCTGCACCAAGTGCCGTATCGAGGATCCGCTCGCCCGTGACGGACAGGTCGCCGAGCTCTCCGGCGCTCGCGGTGACGATCACGAGGGCCATCGGCGTGACCGCCGCGACCGCGATCGCGTAGTGCCGCGTGATGCTCAGCTCGGTCACGTACTGCAGTGCGCCCAGCGTGAGGGCGAGCGCCAGCGGCGGCATCCCGGAGTACGCGATCGCGACGTACACGCCCACGCCGACCACGGTCCCGACGGCACGATGCAGGCCCCGCGTCACCGCCGGCCCGCGCCCGGGCACCACGCCCACGACGACGACGCCGGCCGCGACCGTCCAGTAGGCCCGGTCGGGGTCGACGTAGAGGAGCGACAGGGCGGTCCCGGCGATCGCGACGATCGCGGTGCGCATCACGAGCTCCCGCGCGCCGCGGTCCCACTCGGGCGGCGCGAGCAGCACTCGCAGCGGTCGCGGGCTCACCTGCCAGTGGACGCGGCGCACCAGCGGCGCGATGCTCGCGACCACGGCCCACGCGCAGCCCGCCGCGACGGTCCCGACGAGCACGAGCGGCGGCACCCCGCCGTTCACCGCGTGGCCGGACATCCCGTAGACGAGGATCGGGAACAGCGGACCCGGCGGCCCCAGCCGGTAGCCGTGCACCGCGATGCCGATGAGGATCGTGACCGTCACCAGGCCCAGCGCGGACAGCCACGTGTACGGCGCGAGCAGCGCGCCGAGCGCGCTCGTGAGCACGAGCACGAGGCCCGCGATCGGGCGCAGCCGCAGGCGCTCGAGGCGGGGCAGCGCCGCGAAGTAGGGCACCGTGAAGGCGCCGGTCGCGGCGATGAGCCCCAGGTCGATGCGGCCGACGGCGATGCCGACGAGGATCGGCACGGTGAGCACGATCGCGGCCTGGAGGGCGATGGGCCAGCGCGGCTCCTTGGCGGGCACGAGCGTGCCCAGGCTCACCACCGCGCGCCGCATCCCGTGGCGCCACACGTCGCGACGGCGGGGGTCCTCGCTCATCTAGCGCCGGGCCTCGAAGAACTCGGTGAGCAGCTCGGCGCACTCGTCCGCGCGCACGCCGGACACCACCTCGACCTTCGCGCCGATCCGCGCGTCGCGGACCACGTCCCACTGGGACCCGGTCGCGCCGGCCTTCTCGTCCCACGCCCCCAGCACGAGCCGCGGGACCCGGGCCTGCAGGATCGCGCCGGCGCACATGAGGCACGGCTCGAGCGTGACGACCATGGTGCAGCCGTCGAGGCGCCACGTTCCCAGGGACGATGCGGCGGCCCGGATCGCCTCGACCTCGGCGTGGGCGGACGGGTCGTGGGCGACCTCGCGCCGGTTGTGCCCGGTGCCGATGATGTCGCCGCCGGGCGAGAGCACGACCGCGCCGACCGGGACGTCGCCCGCCTCGCGCGCCTCGCGCGCCTGGACGAGCGCCTCGCCCATCGCGTCGTCCCACCGGCCTCTCACGAGGTCAGGCTACCGGCGCATCGTCCCGGGCCATCGGCCGCTTCCCGCGATACCCTCGGACCATGCATCTGCACGTCGCCGATCACCCGCTCATCCGTCACAAGGTCACCGTCCTGCGGGACAAGAAGACCCCGTCGCCGACGTTCCGTCAGCTGGTCGACGAGCTCGTCACGCTGCTCGCGTACGAGGCGACGCGCGAGGTGCGCGTCCAGGAGTGCGAGGTGGAGACCCCGCTCACGACGACCACGGGCACCAAGATCGCGGACCCGGCGCCCATCATCGTGCCGATCCTGCGCGCCGGCCTCGGCATGCTCGACGGCATGACCCGGCTGCTGCCCAGCGCCGAGGTGGGCTTCCTGGGGCTCAAGCGCGACGAGGAGACGCTCGAGGCGATCACGTACGCGAACCGCCTCCCCGAGGACCTCACGGGCCGCCAGGTCTTCCTCATCGACCCGATGCTCGCCACCGGCGGCTCGCTCGTCATGGCGATCGAGTACGTGCTCGAGCGCGGCGCGACCGACGTCACCTGCGTGTGCCTGCTCGCGGCCCCCGAGGGCATCGCGCACGTCCAGGAGAAGGTGGGCGACCGCGCCGACGTCTCCGTGGTGGTCGCGCAGGTCGACGAGAAGCTCGACCAGAACGGCTACATCGTGCCGGGCCTCGGCGACGCGGGCGACCGGCTCTACGGCATCGTCGACCTGTAGCCTCCACGCCTTCCGAAGCGCCGCATCGTCCCGGTGGACGATGCGGCGCTTCGTCATCCCCGGGGGGTCCGGCGGGCGGGCGGCGAGCCTCGTTGTCAGACCCCGGTGAGACCCTCGAAGAGTGGTCCCGGATCGGCGGTCCCACAGTGTTCAACAGGCCTCGGCCCGTCGTCCACACGACACGCCGAGGTGTCCACAGGCTTTACACAAGGTTCTCCACAGAACCACAAGATGTGGTGGCGAACTCCGGAATCGCCCCCAATATCTTGTTGCACACGGGTGTAGTTCGCGTTAGGTTCGGGGGTGCGCCTCGGAGCTGACGACGCCGGTGGATCTCCCGGAATCCGCCGCCACCCGGGTGCCACGTGTCACTGTTCCGACGGGGTCCCCGAACGGCCCATCGGGACGAATCGAGGGGAGCATCGTGACCATCACCGAGAACACCGCAGCGGCGCAGGCCGGCGCCACCGGGGCCGTCCCCGTCGTGGCCGCCGGGATCCAGGTCACCAAGCGTGACGGCACGCGCGAGCCGTACAACGCCGACCGCATCAACAAGGCGATCGAGCGCGCGGCCGAGGGCCTGCCCGACCAGATCTCGATGACCACGCAGATCGCGACCGAGCTCGCGATCACCCTGTTCGACGGCATCACCACCGAGCAGCTCGACGAGGCCGCCATCGGCGTGGCCGTGCAGAACGTCAAGGACGACCCGCAGTTCGACATCGTCGCGTCGCGGCTCCTGCGCAAGGTCATCTACAAGCGCGTGCTCGGCGGCTACGACACCGAGCTCGAGCTCGCGCTGCTCCACCAGGCGCGCTTCCCGGGCTACATCCGCGACGCGGTCGAGGACGGGCTCCTCGACCCGCGCCTCACGGAGCTGTTCGACCTCGACGCGCTCGCGGCGGCCCTCGACCACACGCGCGACGACCTCATGCGCTACATCGGCACCGTCACGATGCGCAACCGCTACATGATCACGGACCGCCACGGCAAGGCGCTCGAGGTGCCCCAGTACTTCTGGATGCGCGTCGCGATGGGCCTGTCGCTCAACGAGGCGGACCCGACCGCGCACGCGCTCGCGTTCTACGACAAGATCTCGCGCCTCGACTACCTGCCGGCCGGCTCGACGCTGGTCAACGCGGGCACCTCGTACCCCCAGCTCTCCAACTGCTTCGTCATGCAGATGGAGGACGACATCGAGCACATCGCCAAGTCCGTCCGCGACGTCATGTGGCTGACGAAGGGCACGGGCGGCATCGGCCTGTCGGTGACCAAGCTGCGCTCCGAGGGCTCGCCGATCCGCTCGAACAACACCACCTCGACCGGGCCGATCCCGTTCATGCACACCATCGACTCGACGCTGCGCGCGGTGAGCCGCGGCGGCAAGAAGTTCGGCGCGCTGTGCTTCTACATGGAGAACTGGCACCTCGACTTCCACCAGTTCCTCGACCTGCGCCAGAACTCCGGCGACCCGTACCGCCGCACCCGCACCGCGAACACCGCCGTGTGGATCTCGGACGAGTTCATGAAGCGCGTCGAGGCGGACAGCGACTGGTACCTCTTCGACCCGGCCGAGACGCCCGACCTCGTCGAGCTCACCGGCGCGGCCTTCTCGAAGCGCTACGCGGAGTACGTCGCGCAGGCGGAGGCCGGCAGGATGCGGTCGTTCAAGAAGATGAAGGCGCGCGAGCAGTACAAGTCGATCCTCATCATGCTCCAGACCACGTCGCACCCCTGGCTCACGTGGAAGGACACGATCAACAACCGCGCCCTCAACACGAACACGGGCACGATCCACCTGTCGAACCTCTGCACCGAGATCTGCCTGCCGCAGGACCGCGACAACATCGCCGTCTGCAACCTCGCGTCGGTCAACCTCCCACAGCACCTGGTCGAAGGCAAGATCGACTGGGACCGCATGAAGGACTCGGTGCGCCTGGCCGTCCGCCAGCTCGACAACCTCGTCGACATCACGCTGTCCTCGGTGCCCGAGTCGGAGTTTGCGAACCGCGAGAACCGCGCGATCGGCCTGGGCGTCATGGGCTTCACCGACATCACGGAGCGCCTCGGCCTCGCGTACGAGTCGGAGGAGTCGTACGCGCTCATCGACGAGATCGTCGAGTTCGTGTCCTTCCACGCGATCGACGCCTCGGCGGACCTCGCGCGCGAGCGCGGCGCGTACAACAACTTCGCGGGCTCGGGCTGGTCGCAGGGCAAGGTGCCGTTCGACACCATCGCGGAGACCGAGCAGGACCGCGGCGTCCCGATCGAGGTCGACCGCACCACGCGCCAGGACTGGGAGTCGCTGCGCGAGAAGGTCAGGGGCGGCATCCGCAACGCGACCCTCATGGCCGTCGCCCCGACCGCGTCGATCGGCCTCGTCGCCGGCGTCACGCCCGGCTTCGACCCGCAGTTCTCGCAGATCTTCTCCCGCGCCACGTCCTCGGGGAAGTTCCTCGAGGTCAACCGCAACCTGGTCAAGGACCTGCAGGACCTCGGCCTGTGGGAGGACGTCCGCGACCGCCTGCTCGAGGTCCAGGGCGACCTGTCGCAGATCGACGAGGTCCCGCAGCACCTCAAGGACGTCTACAAGACCTCCTTCCAGCTCTCGCCGTACGCCTTCATCGAGGTCGCGGCGCGCGCCCAGAAGTGGATCGACCAGGCGATCAGCCGGAACATCTACCTCGAGGACCGCGACGTCGACAACATGATGGCGCTGTACGCGGCCGCCTGGAAGCGCGGCGTCAAGACCACGTACTACCTCCACATGAAGCCGCGCCACACCGCCGAGCAGTCGACGGTGCGCGTCAACAAGACCGAGAAGATCAACTCGACCGGCAATGCGGCGGGCCGCCCCGCCGCCGGGGGCTCGTCCGGCCCGGCCCGCCGAGGCTTCGGCGCCGCGCGGAAGGGATTCGGCGCTGCCAAGGCGTCCGCGCCCGCCGCGCCGGTCGCCGATGCGGTCGTCGAGCCGGCGGTCGAGGCTCCGGCGGCCGAGGCCCGGCCCGTCGCCCGCGGCTTCGGCGCCGTCAGGCCCGCCGAGCCCGCCGCCGTGACCGCGCCCGTCGAGACCGTCGAGGCCGCGCCGGCCACCGGCGCGGTCCAGGCGCCCGCCGAGGTCCTCGCGGGCGTCGCCGCCACCGCCTTCGCAGCCGCTCCCCAGGAGCAGCCCGAGGTGCCGCCGGCCACGCTCCCGGAGACCGCGACCGAGACGGCGGAGGCCGCCGCGCCGGCGGGCCACGAGCCCGCTGCGGTTGCGCCGGCGGGCGCGTCGCTGCTCAATGTGGTGGAGACCGTCGACGGGGACACGGAGATGGTGGGCGGCGTCGCCTGCCCCGTGGACCCCATGGAGCGCCTCCAGTGCGAGTCGTGCCAGTAAGCGAAGCGTCAGAACAGGAGACTTGAGAACGATGGGCATTCTCGGCAGCGGCGTGCAGGACGGGCTCCTGCTCAAGCCGATCACCTACCCCTGGGCCTACGACCTGTACAACCAGGCGGTCGCCAACACGTGGTTCCCCAACGAGATCCAGCTCGGCGAGGACCTCGCGGACTTCAAGAAGATGACCGACGAGGAGAAGCACGCCATCACGTACCTGATGTCGTACTTCAACCCGAACGAGCTGCTCGTCAACAAGGCGCTCGCGTTCGGCGTCTACCCCTACATCAACGCCCCGGAGGGCCACCTCTACCTGGCGAAGCAGATGTGGGAGGAGGCCAACCACTGCATGTCTTTCGAGTATGTCCTCGAGACGTTCCCGATCGACCGCGAGGCCGCCTACGAGTCGCACGTCACGGTGCCGTCGATGGCTGCCAAGGAGGAGTTCGAGGTCAAGTTCATCCGCCGCATGACGGAGGAGACGCTCGACATCACGACGACCGAAGGCAAGAAGGACTTCATCCGCAACCTCGTCGCCTACAACATCATCCTCGAGGGCATCTGGTTCTACTCGGGCTTCATGGTCGCGCTGTCGTTCCGCCAGCGGAACCTGCTGCGCAACTTCGGCTCCCTCATGGACTGGATCATCCGCGACGAGTCGCTGCACCTCCAGTTCGGCATCAACCTCATCCTCACCGTGCTCGAGGAGAACGAGGACCTGCAGGACCCGGAGTTCGCCGAGGAGATCCGCCAGATGATCCTCGGCGCGGTCGAGATGGAGGAGCAGTACAACCGCGACCTCCTGCCCAAGGGCATCCTCGGCCTCAACGCCGACTACGTGAACCAGTACGTCAAGTACCTCGCGGACCGACGCCTCGAGGAGCTCGGCTTCGACGCGCACTACAACGTGTCGAACCCGGCGAAGTGGATGGCGACGGCCAACGACACGCTCCAGCTCGTCAACTTCTTCGAGGCCACCAACACCTCGTACGAGGTCAACGCCCAGGCCACCAAGAAGCAGTAGGAAACCACGGTAGACACGTGTCATGCAGCAGTTAGACTGACTGCACTCACATAGACGAGACGCCCGGAGCTGAGCGATCGCTCAGCTCCGGGCGTCTCGTCGTGTGCGCACCACCCCCCCTCCTCTTCGCGCCGCCCCAAGCGCGCCCACACGCAGAACGAAGGTCACCCGTGAGCGCCACCGTCACCACCGCGCCCGTCGTCGCACCGAGCCCCGGGCTCGCGATGCCGCGGAGCCAGAAGCTCCTGTACGTCGTCGTGCTCGGCGCACTCATCGCGCTCGGCCCGTTCACGATCGACATGTACCTGCCGGCCTTCCCGACGGTGGCGTCGGACCTCGCCGCCTCGGACGCCGCGATCCAGCTCACGCTGACCGCGACCACCATCGGCTTCGCGCTCGGCCAGCTCGTCGTCGGCCCCCTCAGCGACGCGTTCGGGCGCAAGAAGCCGCTCATCCTCGCGACGATCGTGCACATCCTCGCGTCCGCGTTCGTCGTCTTCGCGCCCACCGTCGAGTGGGTCATGGCGGGCCGCGTCCTCCAGGGCATCGGCGCCGCGGGCGGCGGCGTCGTCGCGATGGCCATGGTCCGCGACCTGTTCGCGGGCCAGGCGCTCATCCGGATGCTCGCGCGCATGGCGCTCGTGGTCGGCCTCGCGCCCGTGGCGGCGCCGGTCATCGGCTCGCAGCTGCTCAACTTCATGGACTGGCGCGGACTGTTCGTCGTGCTCGCGATCTACGGCACCGCGGTGGTCCTCGTGGTGAGCGGCGTCATCAAGGAGACGATGCCCGTCGAGCGTCGCGGCGGCGCCTCGCTCAGCGCGACGCGCGCCCGCTACGCGCACCTGCTCGGCGACGCGGCCTTCGTCGGAATCTCGCTCGTCGGCGCGCTGACCTTCGCGGCGCTGTTCTCGTACCTGTCGGCGTCGTCGTTCGTCCTCCAGGACGTCTTCGGCCTCAGCCCCCAGGAGTACGGCATCGTCTTCGCGATGAACTCGATCGGCCTCGTCATCGCGAACCAGGCGTCCGCGCGCCTCATGCGCGTGCTCGCCCCGCGCGCGGTCGCGACCGGCGGCCTCATCATCATGCTCACGGGCGCGATCCTCATCATCGCCGGCGACCTCATGGACCTCGGGCTGGTCGGCGTGCTCGTGCCGCTGTTCTTCGTGGTCGGGTCGATCGGCATCATCGGCCCCGCGGTCCAGATCACGGCGCTCGGCAACCACGGCGCTGAGGCCGGCACCGCGGCGTCGATGCTCGGCGCGCTCAACTTCGGCATCGCCGGCATCGTGTCGCCGCTCGTCGGCGCGATGGGCGTGTCCGTCATGTCGATGGCCGCCGTCATGGTGGGCTGCCTCGTCGTCGCGAACGCGATCTTCTGGATCGTGGTGCGCCCGCGCATCCAGACCACCGTCGTCGTCTGACCGTCGTCGCGTCGCGGCCCGAACCGCGTCCTGCTCGCTAGCGTGAGGTCATGACCACCCGCACGCTGATCCTGCTGTACGACGGCTTCGACCTCATCGACGCCGGCGGTCCGTACGAGGTGCTGCTGACCGCCTCGCGGCTGCTCCAGCGCGACGGACTCGCGCCCGAGTTCGAGGTGGTGCTGGCGACGCCCGGCGGCGGCGACGTCACCGCGTTCGGCGGGATGACGCTCACGCAGCTCGAGGACTCCGACCGGATCGAGGCCTGCGACGTGCTGCTGGTGCCGGGCACCATCGACGTCGCATGCGCGGTCGGGGACGGCGCCCTCATCGAGACGGTGGTGCGGCTGTCGCGAACCGCGGCGATGACGACGTCGGTGTGCACCGGCGCCTTCCTGCTGGCCCGCGCCGGCCTGCTGGACGGCGCTGCGGCCACCACGCATTGGGAGGACCTGTCGGACCTCGCCGCGTGCGGCGAGGTGGGCTCGGTCGTCGGCGACGTCCGCTGGGTCGACTCGGGCGCGGTGCTGACGAGCGGCGGGCTCACCTCGGGCATGCACCTCGCGCTGCACCTCGTGGCGCGGATCTCGGGCACCGACCTCGCGATGCGCACCGCACGCCAGCTCGACATGGACTGGAGCCCCGACCCCGCGCGCTGACCGCGTCGCGGGTGCCGCCTGCGCGGCGCCGATCCGCTCAGCTCTCGGCGGCGGCCTCGTCCGCGGGCTCGGCCGCGACCTCGGGCGTGAGGGTGACGACGAGCGAGCTCAGCAGGAACGCGTCGCTGTAGCCGCTGGAGACCTCCAGGCGGTGCACGCCGGCGTCCACGGTGCGCGTCTTGAACGGCTTCGCGTCGACGCCGAGCGCGTTGGCGAACGGCGAGCCGAAGGCCGTCGAGTCCGCGGCGTTGCCCGGGTTCCCGCCGATGGCGCCCTTGCCCGACCAGCCCCACGGGTTGAGCGTGTCGCCGTCGATCGCGAGGCGGTTGTCGTGCTTGCCGCGGTCGCCCTCGAAGGCGACCATGCTGACGTCCACGGCGGCGCGCTGGAGCGTGAGGAACGGCACCTCGACGGACGAGCCGAACATCCACTGGGTGCCGTCGAGCACCACCACCGTGGCCTCCGGAAGGTCGGGGTGCTCGTAGATCACGGTGATCGCGAAGCCCGCGTAGTAGTTGGGGAACACCGCGGCGAAGTCCTCCGGGAGGGCGATGTCCGCGAGCGCGTACGTGCCGTTGCCGCCGGCCGCGACCTGCTCGGTGATGTCCGCGGTCGCCTGGTAGTAGAGGTCGCCGCCGTCCCAGCTGGTCGCGACCTTGTCCGCCTCGACCTCGGCGTAGCCGCCCTCCGGCGTGCTCAGCCGCGCGACGTCGAGGTCGCCGGACCACGTGTCGAAGATGCCGCGGTTCGCCGACCACGTGAGCGTCGCGGAGAGCACCGTGGCGCCCTCGGGCAGCTGGTCCGTGCCGAGCACCGTCGTCGAGGAGCTCGCCTCGCCCTCGGCGAGGTTGAGCGGGCGCATCTTCTGCGTGTCGTTGTTGTAGCGCGAGTTCGCGTCCGAGCCGCGGAAGTCCATGACCGTCTGGCACTCGCGGACCGCGAGGTCGCAGCCGAGGAGCGGGGCGCCGACGACCGAGGCCGCGACGTGACCGGTCGCGTCGGCGCGGCTGTCGAGCGCCGCCTTGATGTCGGACAGGCCGGTGCGGACGCGGTACGTCACCGCGTCGTCGCCGGACGATGCCGTGAACTCCGTCCACGCGTCGTCGCCCAGGTCCGCGGTCGCCAGGATCGCGCCCAGGCCGAGGTCGATCGACGTGTCGCCGCCCGCATCGAGCGAGTCGAGGGCGCAGTCCGCCTCGGAGCGGTCCGCGGACAGCTCGCAGGTCCAGTCGCCGACCGACACGGTCGAGTCCGCGGCGAAGTCGAGGTAGCTGCTGATCGCCTCGGGGCCCAGGGGGGCGGTGCCGCCGCCGCCCGCCGCGGGCGCGGCGAACATGAGGCCGTCGGGGAGCACGATGCTCGCGGTCACGTCCGCGGCGGCGTCCTCGCCGCCGTTGCTGAGCTCCATGGAGATCGAGGGCGAGGTGCGCGAGATCGTGAGGTAGCTGAGCGGCGTCATGCCGATCGACAGCGCCGTGCGCGGGGTCGGCGTGGGGTCGCCGCCGTCGCCACCGTCGCCACCGTCGCCACCGTCGCCACCGTCACCACCACCGCCGGTGCCCGTGTCACCACCACCTGTGCCGGTGTCGCCGCCACCCGTGCCGGTGTCGCCACCGCCTGTGCCGGTGTCGCCGCCACCGGTACCCGTGTCGCCACCACCTGTGCCGGTGTCGCCACCGCCGGTACCCGTGCCCCCGTCGGTCGAGCCGCCGGTGGAGCCTCCGGTCGTTCCGTCGTCCGTCGATCCGCCGGTCGTACCGGTGTCACCGGTCGACCCGGTGTCACCGGAGGTGCCGTCGTCGAGCAGCGCGCCGGAGGCGCCGATGAACGTGTCGTCCCCGGCCTCGTCGTCGGGCGCGATCGTCGACTCGTCGCCGGGGGCCGTGGTGGCCTCGTCGGTCGGCTCGTCGGAGTCGTCCTCCGCGGGGCTCGGCGACGCGGACGCGCCGGCACCCGCCGCATCGTCCTCCTCGACGGGGTTCTCGACGCCGGCCGGCTGCGCGCCGGTGTCCTCGGGTCCGGCCTCGCCAATGATGCCCAGCACGCTCGCGCCGGTCATCACGAGGGAGACCACGCCGAGCGTCGCCGCGGCAGGAAGCGCCACGGCCGCGAGCCCGTTCGCGATGACGGCGATGCCGCCCGAGATGCCGCTGCCGCCGCCGGCCGCCGCACCGCCGCCGGCGGCACCGCCGCCCGCCGCGGACGAGGAGGCCGCGGCGGCGCCCTCGCCGAACACGCCGCCCACGGGCAGACCGCCCTCGAGCGCCTTGACGCCGAGGAGACCGAGGAACAGCGGGGCGATGACGGCGCGGAGGCCGCGGTTGACGTCCTCGAGCTCGGCCACCAGCGCGGTGCACTTGGCGCACGCCCGGACGTGCTCGTCGACGCGCGAGTGCTCGCGCTTGCTCAGCCCGCCGCGCACGTACGAGCCGAGCTGCGCGTTCGCCTCGAGGCAGTTGACGGTGTCGGCGGCGCCCAGGTGCTGCTGGAGGTAGGCCTGGCGGAGCGCCTCGCGGGCGCGGTAGGCGAGAGCGGCCACGCCGTTCGCGGACAGGCCCAGGAGCGGGGCGATGTCCTTGGGGCTCTTCTTCTCGACCTCGGTGTACCAGAGGACCGCGCGCCAGCGCTCGGGGAGCGAGCGGAAGGCGTCCGCGACCATCGACTGCTCGAACGTGTCGAGCGCGGGCTCGTCGGACCCGGCCTGGAAGCCGATGGCCGACTCGTAGGTCGACATGTCGTCGCGCGGCCGCGCGCGGTTCGCCTTCTCGATGACGTCGAGGCCGGTGCGGCGCACGATGGTGAAGAGGTAGGCGCGGAAGGCGAGGTCGGGGCCGTCGCCCTGCTGGAGCGCGCGGAGGATCCGGGAGAACGCCTCGGAGACCACGTCCTCCGCGTCGGCGGCGCTGTTGGTGTACTGCGCGGCGACCTTGCGGGCGGCGTCCGCGTGACGCTCGTAGAGCACGCCGAAGGCCGCCGGGTCGCCTGCGCGCACCCCGGCGATCAGCTCTGGGTCGCTGGACGTCTCCGTCCAGAGCGACAGCGCCTCCTGCGACATTCCGTGCTCGCTCCTGTAGCCGGATGGGTACCCGCATTCTTCCTGGTGCAGAAGGGGTGGGCAAGGAGGGTGAGGGGTTTGTCACACTTCGCGTCGCGGCGTCTCAGAAAAAAACTTGGAAAGTCGCGTCATCACGGTGTCATCGGCCCCTCTCATGGGGCATGACCAGCGAGGTGAACGTCCCGGGTGCAGCTCCCGCCATGCCGCTGCTGCGCCGCTGGGAGGCCGCGAGCATCGGGACGGTGTGGCGCCGTCCCGGCGACTGGTTCACCCCTGCCGCCGAGGCCCTCGCCGAGGCGCTCGAGGCCCGGCTCGACACCTCGCCCGCCGCGTACCGCCTGGGGGAGGCGCGCGCGCTCGTGGGCGTCGGCATCACCGAGGCCATCGACGACATGGCGGTGCTGTTCCGCGCCGCCGGCTACGAGTCCGCGCCGATCCGTTCGATCCGCGCGCTGTGCGAGGGCTGGACCGCGGGCGACGCCGCCACGCGCGTCGAGCCCGCGATGAACGACCCGGAGTCCGGCCTCGGAAGCAACGACTACCTGGTGGCACGCCTCGGCGAGCTGTACGGCGCCGCCGAGCGCGACGGCACCCCGGTGAGCGAGGCGTACGCGCTCGTGCTCGTCGACGTCGCCGCCGCCGACACCGATCCGTGGCAGCGGATGGCGCGCAACGCGGCCATCGGCCAGTCGCTCCGTGACGCCTACGGCAAGGGCCGCCCCATGGCGCGCCTCGCCGACGGCCTCTACGCGGTCCTCGTCGACCGCGGCCCCGACATGGGCCGCGGCATCGGCGAGCTCCGCGACCACATCTCCCGACGCGCGGGCCAGATGCGCGTCGGCAACCTCATGCGGCAGCCGCCGCGCGTGTGGATCGAGTCCCTTCCGGACCTCCACGAGTACGCGGTCGAGCTGGTGGAGTCTCTCCACCGCTGAGGGGGGACGAGGGGCCGGTACCGAGCTGAGGGCGGTGCCGGCCCCTCGTAGCATCCCCGCGCGGCTCCACGCCGACGGGTTGCTTGGCGTGCCCTGCAATGTACGCACTTCACTTATCATTAACCCATGCTTGACGACCAGACCCCCGACCTGCGCCACCGACTGCTTGAGAGCGCTCTCACGCTCATCTCCGAGCAGGGCGCGAGCGGGCTGACGGTCCGTGCGGTGGCCAAGGCCGCCGGGTGCTCGACCATGGGCGTCTACACGCACTTCAACGGCAAGTCGGGTCTCATCGACGCGGTCGTCGAGTCGGGCTTCGACGCGCTCGACCAGGTCATCGCGGACGCGTGGGAGGTCGCCGGCGTCGGCCGCGACGGTCTCATCGCGACGGCGGAGGCCTACCGTGCGTGGGCCTTCGAGTCGCCCGCGCAGTTCCAGACGATGTTCGCGCCGGCGATCGCGGGATACGAGCCCTCGGAGCAGACCCGCGAGCGCTCGTGGGAGACCTTCTTCGCGCAGCGTGCCCGGGTGGCCGCGGCGCTCGACAGCGCCGACGCGGACCCGGCCGCGTGGCACGACAGCACCACGCGCCTGTGGGCCTGGGTGCATGGCCACGTCGCCGTCGAGCTGATGAGCCGCGCGTACGCGAGCGAGTCGCACGACGAGATCCCGCCCGCGGACCTCTCGATCGCGATCGACGCGGAGATCGAGCGCGTCGCCGTCGCCGTCGCGAGCTAGCGACGGGGCAGGGGTCGCGTCAGTCGCGCGGACCCGTCCACAGCACCACGGCGCGGCCCTCGTCGCGCCGAGCGCGGCGTCCGCGCTCGACGATCACGACGTTGCCGGTGGGGCCCGTGGTGAAGATGCGCGAGCCCGTGTCCGCGCGCGGACGCAGGCGCTCGACCTCGCGCTCGAGGCTCTGCACCTCCCGTGAGAGGTGCAGGATGCGCTTGATGCCGGCGAGGTTGATGCCCTCCTCCTGGCTCATGCGCTGGATCTCGCGGAGCGTCGCGACGTCCCGCAGCGAGTAGCGACGGCCGCCGCCCGGGCGACGCCGCGGCACCACGAGGCCGAGCCGGTCGTACTGCCGCAGCGTCTGCGCGTGCATCCCGGCCAGCTCCGCGGCGGCGGAGATGAGGAACACCGGCTCGTCGACGTCGGGCTGCTCCATGGTCCACCTCCTTCGCGCCCACGCTAGCGGGCAAGCATCGTGCCTGCTGTGAGGCCTACCGTGCGGCGTCCTTGTAGAGGCTCGCGCGCGGGTCCTCGCTGCCGAGCGTCTCCGCGAGCGCCTCGACGGCCTTCTTGGCGTCGCGCGAGAGCTTGTGCGGCACCGCGACCTCGACGGTGACCAGCAGGTCGCCGGTGCCCTTCTTCGACGTGAGGCCGCGGCCCTTGACGCGCAGCGTCGTGCCGGACTGCGTGCCCGGCGGCACCTTGACCTTGACGGTGTCGCCCGCGAGGGTCGGCACGGCCACCTGGGCACCCAGCGCCGCCTCGTCGAAGCGCACGGGCAGGCGCGCCTTGAGGTTGAGCCCGTCGGTCGTGAAGACCGGGTGCTTCTGCACGTGCACGGTGAGCAGCAGGTCCCCGGCCGGCCCGCCGTTGGCGCCCGGGCGGCCCTTGCCGGGTACCCGGATGCGCTGGCCGTCCTTGACGCCCACGGGGAGCCGCGTGGAGATGCGGCCGCCGTCGGTGCCGAGGGTCACGGTCGAGCCCTCGGCGGCCTGGCGGAACGACACCTCGACCGCGGCGGCGAGGTCGCCGCCCTTCTGGGGCCCGCGCTGGTAGCCGCCGCCCCCGAAGAGGCCGCCGAGGATGTCCTCGAAGCCGCCCCCGCCGGCGCCGCCGGTCTGGAAGCGCACGTTGCCGCCGCCTCCCGGCATGCCGCCGCCGAACATCCCGCCGAACATGTCCTCGAAGTTGCCCGCGCCGCCGGGGCCGCCCGCCTGGAAGCGGGCGCCCCCGCCCATCGCGCGGATCTGGTCGTACTGCTGACGGTCGCTGTCGCTGGAGAGGACCGCGTAGGCCTCGCCCACGTCCTTGAACCGCTGCTCGGCCGTCTTGTCGCCCGGGTTGCGGTCCGGGTGCAGGTCGCGCGCGAGCTTGCGGTACGCCTTCTTGACCTCGTCCTGGCTCGCGTCCTTGGAGACGCCGAGCGTCGCGTAGAAGTCCTTGTTGAACCAGTCCTGGCTCGCCACGGCGCCTCCCTCCCTACTCGGGCTGCGCGACGATGACGCGCGCCGGACGGAGCACGCGCTCGCCGACCTTGTGGCCGGGCTGCGCGACGTGCTGGACGGTCGGCTCGGACACCTCGCCGCTGGGCTGCGACATGAGCGCCTCGTGCAGCTGCGGGTCGAACGCGTCGCCGCTGGCGCCGTAGGCCGACCAGCCGAGGCCGGCGAGGGCGGACTCGAGCTTCGCCGCGATGGCCGCGAACGGGCCGTCGGCGAGGTCGCCGTGGTCGCGCGCGGCGGCGATGTCGTCGAGGGTCGGGATGAGCGCCTCGATCGCCTTCGCGGTCGCGTTGACGCCGATGAGCTCGCGGTCGCGGTCGACGCGCTTGCGGTAGTTGACGTACTCCGCCTGCAGGCGCTGGAGGTCCGCGAGGTGCTCGGCGGCCTTGGTGTACGCCGCGTTGAGCGCGTCGTCCGCGCCGTCCTCGTCGGCGGTGAGGTCGTCCACGCCGTCGTTGTTCTCGTCGAGGAAGCTCGCTGCGGCCTCGTTCACGATGCGCTCGGCCTGGGCCTCCGCATCGTCCCGCGGCTCGGGGGTGCCGTTGTGGTTGTCGGTCATGGCTGCCTTCCCTGGAAGCGCCGAGGGCGGGCGGCGGCCCGGTGTCGGATGATCACCGCGCCGCCGCCCGCCGTCGTGCCTCGTTACTTGTTGTCCTCGTCGTCGACGATCTCGGCGTCGACCACGTCGTCGTCCTGCGGGGCGCCGCCGGCGGTCTGCGCCGCGGAGTCCTCGTCGACGTTGACGCCCTCGGCCTGCTGGGCCGCGTAGACGGCCTCGCCGATCTTCTGCGCCTTCTCGACGAGCGTCTCGTGCTTCGCCTTGATGTCCTCGACGTCGTCGCCCTCGAGCGCGGTCTTGACGTCCGCGATCGCGGTCTTGACGTCCTCGGCGACCTCGGCCGGGACCTTGTCCTCGTTCTCGGACAGGATCTTCTCGGTCGAGTACGCGAAGGTCTCCGCGTTGTTGCGGGTCTCCGCCTCCTCGCGACGCTTCTTGTCCTCCTCCGCGTGCTCCTCGGCGTCCTTGACCATGCGGTCGATGTCGTCCTTGGAGAGGGCCGAGCCGCCGGACACGGTGATGGACTGCTCCTTGCCGGTGCCGCGGTCCTTGGCGTGGACGTGGACGATGCCGTTGGCGTCGATGTCGAAGGTGACCTCGATCTGCGGCACGCCGCGCGGGGCCGGCGCGATGCCCGAGAGCTCGAACGTGCCGAGCATCTTGTTGTCACGCGCGAACTGACGCTCGCCCTGGTAGACCTGGATGAGCACCGACGGCTGGTTGTCCTCGGCGGTCGAGAAGACCTCGGACGACTTGGTCGGGATCGCGGTGTTGCGCTCGATCAGGGTGGTCATGACGCCGCCCTTGGTCTCGATGCCCAGGCTCAGCGGCGTGACGTCGATGAGGAGGACGTCCTTGCGCTCGCCCTTGATGACGCCGGCCTGCAGCGCGGCGCCCACGGCGACGACCTCGTCCGGGTTGACGCCCTTGTTGGGCTCCTTGCCGCCGGTGAGCTCGCGCACCACGTCGGCCACGGCCGGCATGCGGGTCGAGCCGCCGACGAGCAGCACGTGGTCGATGTCCGACAGCTTGATGCCGGCGTCCTTGATCACCTGGTGGAACGGGGCCTTGGTGCGGTCGAGCAGGTCCGAGGTCATCTGCTGGAACTGCGCGCGGGTGAGCTTGGTGTCGAGGTGCACCGGGCCGTTCTCGCCGATGCTCAGGTACTGCAGCGAGATGGTGGTCTGCTGCGCGGAGCTGAGCTCCTTCTTCGCCTGCTCGGCGGCCTCGCGGAGGCGCTGGAGGGCCGAGCGGTCCTTCGACAGGTCCACGCCCTCGGTGTTCTTGACCTCCTTGACGAGGTGGTCGACGATGCGCTGGTCCCAGTCGTCGCCGCCGAGGCGGTTGTCGCCCGCGGTGGCCTTGACCTGGATGGTCGAGAAGTCGTCCTCGTCCTTGCCGACCTCGAGGAGGGACACGTCGAACGTGCCGCCACCGAGGTCGAAGACCAGGATGTGCTCGTCCTCCTTGCCCTTGTCGAGGCCGTACGCGAGGGCCGCGGCGGTGGGCTCGTTGACGATGCGCAGGACGTTGAGGCCCGCGATCTCGCCGGCCTCCTTGGTGGCCTGACGCTCGTGGTCGTTGAAGTACGCGGGCACGGTGACGACGGCGTCGGTCACCTTCTCGCCGAGGTACTCCTCGGCGTCGCGCTTGAGCTTGCCCAGGATGCGGGCCGAGATCTCCTGCGCCGTGTACTTCTTGTCGTCGATCTCCTTCGACCAGTCGGTGCCCATGTGGCGCTTGACCGATGCGATGGTGCGGTCGACGTTGGTGACCGCCTGGCGCTTGGCGATCTCGCCGACGAGGACCTCGCCGGTCTTCGAGAACGCGACCACCGACGGGGTGGTGCGAGCGCCCTCGGCGTTCGCGATGACGGTGGGCTCGCCACCCTCGAGGACGGACACCACCGAGTTGGTGGTGCCGAGGTCGATGCCAACTGCACGTGCCATGTGTGTTCTTCCTCCAGTCGCGGCCGCGCCGCGTGATCCGACTCGCTCAGGACTTGAGCGACCATCACTCAACTTATGTGCGCCATCCGACACTGTCAAGCCGAGCGGCGAAAAGTTGAGCGGACTCTGCTCAACTTCTCAGGAACGTCGATTCCCAATGACGGATGTGCCTCGGGTGTCGCCGCGTGAAGGCTGTGACGGCCCCACGGGTCGCACCGGTCGCTTGCCTCACATCTGTCATTGGGAGTCGCCGGGCCGGTGCCGCCTGGCAAGGTGCCGCGGGGGCCTCGACTGGCCCCGCGCATCGTGCCTACGCTCGCCGCATGGATCACGCCGCCCGCCTCGCCGCCGCCCGTGCGCACTTCGCCGCGCGCCTCGCCTTCGAGACCGACGTCTCCGACGTGCACGCCGCGCTCGAGTCCGGCGATCCCGGCTTCGTGCTGATCGACACCCGCAACCGCGAGGCGTGGGACCAGGGCCACGCGCGCGGCGCGATCCACCTGCCCAAGCCCGACATGCCCGCGCGCATCCCCGCGAAATTCGCGGCCGGCACGCGCTTCGTCGTCTACTGCTGGGGTCCCGGCTGCAACGGCGCCACCCGCGCGGGCCTCATCATCTCCGAGCTCGGCTACGAGGTGCAGGAGATGATCGGCGGCTTCGAGTACTGGGCGCGCGAGGGCATGCCCGTCGACGCGGTCGGCGCCGACGGCGTGGTGGTCGACGCCACCTACCCCGTGGACCCGCTCACGGCGCCGCGCCCGGTCGCGGGCGCGCGCATCGCCTGCGACTGCTGAGCGGCCGCCTGCGGGGCCGCCCCCTGGGCTGCTTCCTGCGAGGTGCTCGGTGAGCGAACACCGCGAGATCGGGCGCTGAGCACCTCGCAGCGCTCCGCACGCCGCTGGCACGACCGGCTCAGCCGGCGACCTGCACGATCTGCACCACGTTGGCGGTGTCGCGACGCTCGAAGCCCAGGCGGGCGTAGAGGCGGAGCGCCGTCGCGTTCGAGGCGCCGGTGTGGAGGAAGGGCTGCCGGCCCGCCTCGCGGATCCCGTGCGCCACGACCTCCATGAGGGTGGTCGCGAGCCCGCGTCCGCGGTGCGAGTCGCGCGTGCACACCGCGCTGATCTCCGTCCACGAGCCCGTCGTGAGCCGCTCGCCCGCCATCGCGACGAGCCGGCCGTCCTCCTTGACGCCGTAGTACGCGCCGAGCAGGTGGGTCTCCTCGAGGAACGGCCCGGGCTGGGTCTCCTCGACGAGCGCGAGCATCTCCGGCGCGTCTTCAGCGGTCAGCCGGACCACGTCGGAGTGCGGGCGCCCGAAGGCGGTGGGCACCGTCATCTGGACCACCTCGAAGCGGTCGACCTCCTCCCAGGTCGGCGGCACGTCGTGCGGGAGCCCGAAGAGCACGAGCTCGTCGTCGCCCGCGAGAGGCGCGAGGTCCGCCCAGTCCTGCGCGCGGTCGCCCGGAGGGACCGCCGCGAAGCGGGCGATGGACGGGCGGTAGCGCGCGGCCTCGCCCTGGCGGACCGACAGGGGACGATGCGCGCCGGAGAGCGCGTGCCAGACGGGGTGGTCGAGCTCGGAGAGGGACATGGGGTCGATTCTCCCGCTTGCGCGGGGGTCAGACGACCCGCCCGTCGGCCATCCGCACGACGCGGTCGGCCATGACCTCGGCCTCCGCCGGGTCGTGCGTCACCAGCAGCCCGGTGGTCCCGGAGCCGTGCAGGATGTCCCGCACCTCGACCGCGAGCCGCGCGCGCAGGTCCGCGTCGAGCGAGGAGAGGGGCTCGTCGAGCGCGAGGAGGCGCGGGCGCGGGGCCAGCGACCTGGCGAGGGCCACGCGCTGACGCTGGCCGCCGCTGAGCTCCGTCACCGCGCGGTCGCCGAGGCCCTCGAGCCCCACCAGCGCGAGCAGCTCCTCGACCCGGGTCGCGCGGGCCGCGCGCCCCATCCCCGCCATCTCGAGCCCGAAGGCGATGTTCGCGCCCACCGTGAGGTGGGGGAACAGCTGCCCGTCCTGGAAGACCAGCCCGAAGCCGCGCTTGTGGACGGGCACGCGGGCGAGGTCCTCGCCGTCCCAGGCCACCGTGCCGGCGGCGGGCTCGACGATCCCCACGACCGCGGACAGCAGCGACGACTTCCCGCACCCGGACGGCCCCAGGAGCGCGAGCGTCTCGCCGCGCGCGATGTCGAGCGACACCCCTCGCACGGCCTCGACCGGCGGCGTCCCGGGGTAGGCGACGCGCAGGTCCCGCACCGCGAGGCCCGGGCCCGCACCCACGTCGGCCCCGCTCATATCTCGGCGCCCACGGTCGTGCGCAGCCGCTCGGAGGCGAGCATGATGGCCGCGGTGATCGCGGCGAGCAGGACGGATGCGGCGAAGGCCATGCCCACATTCTCGATGCCCGGGCGCGACAGCAGGCGCGCGATCGCCGTCGGGAGCGTGGGGCGGTCGGGACGGGCGACGAATGCCGTCGCCCCGAACTCGCCCATGGAGATCGCGAAGGCGAACGCGATCGACGCCGCCGTCGCGGAGCGCAGCATCGGCGCGTCGACGCGCAGCAGCACCCGCCACGGCGACGCGCCCAGCGTCGCGGCCGCGGCGCGCAGGCGCGGGTCGATCGCGCGGGCCGCGGGCACCAGCGCGCGCACCATGAGCGGCAGCGCGACCACCGCCTGCGCGATCGGCACGAGCCACCACGAGCCGCGCAGGTCCACCCCGAGCACCGAGCGGTTGAGGGTGAGCAGCACGCCCAGGCCGACCACCACCGCGGACACCCCGAGCGGCAGCATGACGAGCGACTCGAGCGCGGACGCCCGTCGCGAGCGGCGCGCCACCAGCTGCGCGGTCACGATCCCCACGACGGCCGCCATCGCGGTCGCGACGGTCGCGGTGACGAGCGACGTCACGGCCGCGTGCCACAGCGGCGCGGACAGCGTCGAACGCGCGGGCGGCTCGCCCAGCAGCGCCGCGTAGTGGTCGAGCCCGTAGCCGTCGGACGTGCGCAGGGACCGTTCGACCAGCGCCATCCCCGGCAGGGTGAGGAGCAGCGCGGTGGGTGCGAGCGCCGCCGCGATCCCCCAGCGGTCGCGGCGGCGCGGCGTCCGCGCGGGCTCGACGGCGGCGGGCGGCCGCGGGGCGCGCGCCCGCGCGCTCACCCACAGCGCGATGGCGACGAAGACCACCTGGACGAGCGCGAGCACCGCGGCCGCGCGCAGGTCGAGGAACTGGTTGACCTGGAGGTAGATCTCGGTCTCCACGGTGCGCACCCGGGATCCGCCCAGGATGAGCACGAGCGCGAATGACGTCGAGCAGAACAGCAGCACCACCGCCGCGGCCGATGCGATCGCGGGGCGCAGCGCCGGCAGCGTCACGGTGAGGAACGCGCGGGCGGGCGACGCGCCCAGGGTGCGCGCCGCATCGGCCATCCGCGGCGACAGCGACTCCCACGCGCCGCCCACGATGCGCACCACCACGGAGATGTTGAAGAACACCAGCGCGAGCACGGTCGCCGTCACGGACTGGTCCAGCCCGAGCCCGCCGAGCAGCCCCGACCGCGAGAACAGGGCCGAGAACGCGGCCGCCACGACGATGGTCGGCAGCACGAACGGCACGGTCACGAGCGCGCGCATCGTCCTCGCGCCTCGCCACGAGAACCGCGACAGCGCCCACGCCGCGGGCAGGCCCAGCAGCAGCGAGCCCGCCGTGCCCGCGACCGCGAGCCCCACGGTCGTGGAGATCGCGTCGAGCGTGCGCGAGCGTGCGAGCACCTCGAGCGCACCGGCGAGGTCCCCGCCGCCGAGGCCGTCCTCGCCCAGCAGCCCCCGCACGATGACGGTGCCGGCGGGCCACAGGAAGAACAGCCCGAGGAACGTCAGGGGCACGGCCGCGAGCGCCCACCAGAGGCGGGCGCTCGCGGGCCAGGGCTTCATCGGGGTCGGCTCAGTCGAGGACCGTGGCGGTCCACTGGTCGATCCACTCGTCGCGGTGCGCGTCGATGTCCGCCGGGTCGACGGCCAGCGGCGCCGCCGCGAGCGGGGCGAACTGCTCCCAGTCCGCCGGCACCTCGGCCGTGGTCGACACCGGGTAGACGTACATGTTCTCCGGCAGCGTCGACTGGAACGCGTCGGACAGCAGCCAGTCGACGACGGCCTGCGCGCCCGCCGGGTTCTCCGCGCCCTCGAGCACGCCCGCGTACTCGACCTGGCGGAAGCACGTGTCGAGCATCGCGGCGGTGGTGGGCTCGCCGTCGATCACCTCGTAGGGCGGGGAGGAGGCGTAGCTGAGGACGATGGGGAAGTCGCCGCCGTAGTTCGGCGCCGAGAAGTCCGTGTAATAGGTGTCCGACCACGACGCCGTCACCCGGACGTCGTTGTCCCGCATCGCGGCCCACCACGCGGTCCACGCATCGCCCTTCGCCGCGATGGTCGCGAGCAGGAACGCGAGGCCGGGGGAGGACGTCGCGGGGTTGGTGACCGACACCATGCCGGCGTATTGCGGGTCGGTGAGGTCGTCGAGCGTCGGGGCGCCGTCGGGGAAGGTCGCGAGGTCGTAGTTGAGGCAGACGTCGGAGAAGTCGACCGCCGTGAGGAGGTCCTCGGCGCCGGGGACCGCGTAGGCCGCCGCATCGTCCGCCGCGGGCACGTCGGGCGCGTACGCGGCCAGCACGCCGTTGTCGACGGCGCGCGAGGCGAACGTGTTGTCGATGCCGTAGACCACGTCGCCCAGCGGCGCGTCCTTGGTGAGGACCAGCTGGTTGACCAGCGTGCCGGCGTCGCCGGGCTGCACCAGCTCGACGTCGATGCCGGACTCGGCCTCGAAGGCGGCCAGCACGTCCTCCGGCACGGCGAAGCTGTCGTGCGTCACGAGTCGGACCGTGCCGCCCGTCTCGGGGGACGATGCGGCGGTCGCGTCGGCGGTGGCCGAGGCGCCGGGCTCCGCGGTGGTCGAGCAGGCCGCGAGCAGCAGCGTGGACATGGCGGCGGCCGTGACGGCCGCGGTGCGCGTGACGCGCATGTTTTCCTCCCGGAATAGGAGGGGACGAGACTCGACTCCCTACGCCGGTGCGAGCCGGATCAGGTTCGAGGGTCTGCGGCGTTCCGCACTCTCAGCGCCCTGGCCCCGGTCTCCCGGGAAGCGCTCCCCTGTCGTGTCCGGCCAGGATAGCGCGGGTGCGGCGGGGTGCTACTCCGCGATGATGCCCTGCGCCATGGTCCGGGTGACGTCGGTGCACTCGAGGGAGTCGAGATCGGCCGAGGCGTAGATGACGACGAGCGAGTCGTCGGCGGCGATCGCCATGAGGCACTCGTGCGTGGGCCAGCCGTCGTAGGTGGCGTCGGCCTCGATCTCGTAGGCGTCGTACCGGAGCCCCGTGATCAAGGCGCGCTCCGCCGTGATCTCCAGCGCGTCGTACTCGGTGGCCCAGGTGTCGAGGAAGCCGTGCGCCTCGTCCTTGACCCCGAGCTCCAACGGCGAGTCGTGGGCCGCGTAGATGCCGACCCACGTGCGCGCATAGTCAGTGTCGCCGTCTGCCGCGAAAGCTGCGATGGACTCGAGCGAGCCGGTCAGCACGGTGCCCTCGTCGACGCTCGCGAAGCCCTCGTACTCCTCCCACGACGCGTCGACGTAGTAGACGATCCGGCCGGACGCGGACTCGAGTCGCGTCCATTCCGGGGGCAGCCAGTGCATGATGCGCTCGGGTGTCGCGGCGGGGGAGGCCGCGGCCACGGCATCCTCGATCTCCGCCATGGCGGGCGCGCTCGCCAGGTACGAGCCGACGCCGATGCCTCCGTGCAGGACGAGCCCGCCCAGCACGATCAGCGCGACGCCCCATCCCGGGATGTCGCGCAGCGGTGCGGGCGCCGCGACCGGCGCGGAGCTCTCGACCGGCGCGGAGCTCTCGACCGGCGCCGAGCTCTCGACCGGCGCCGAGCTCTCGACCGGCGCCGAGCTCTCGACCGGCGCGGAGCGCGGCGGCGTCGGCGGCGCGACGAATGGGTCGGTGGTCATCATTCCCCCTGGTGTTCCCGCTTGTGCGAGGAGCCTAGGGGGCTGCGGACCGTATGGCACCGTGTGACACGCCCGGCCGGCGTGACGGGCGTCAGACGTCGATGCGGTGGAAGTTCTTCCAGCTCAGCGACGCGGTCGGCCCGCGCTGGCCGCGGTAGCGCGAGCCGTAGCGCTCCGAGCCGTAGGGGTGCTCGGCGGGCGAGGACAGCCGGAAGAAGCACAGCTGGCCGATCTTCATGCCGGGCCAGAGGTTGATCGGCAAGGTCGCGGTGTTCGACAGCTCGAGCGTGACGTTGCCCTCGAAGCCGGGGTCGATGAAGCCCGCGGTCGAGTGGGTGAGCAGGCCCAGGCGGCCGAGCGAGGACTTGCCCTCGAGTCGGGCGGCGACGTCGTCGGGCAGCGCCACGGACTCGTAGGTCGACCCGAGCACGAACTCGCCCGGGTGCAGCACGAACGGGCCGTCGGCGACGTCGACGAGGCGCGTGAGCTCGGGCTGCTCGGCGGCCGGGTCGATGGCCGCGTACTTGTGGTTGTCGAACACGCGGAAGAAGCGGTCGAGGCGCACGTCGATCGAGGAGGGCTGGATCATGTCCGCGTCGTAGGGCTCGAGGGCGACCCTGCCCGCGGCGATCTCAGCACGGATGTCCCTGTCCGAGAGAAGCATGGGCCCAACCTAGTGGCCGGGGCCGGGACGTGACCAGGCCCCCGGGCGCCGATGCGCGCGGGGGCCTGGTCGTCGAGCGTGCGTGCTCAGTCGTGCTCGGGCGCCTCGATCCGGATCGGCATGCGCTCGCCGTGCGAGGCGTCCGCGGCGGCGCGACCCGCGGCCGCACCCCCGACCGCGCCCTTGATGAGGTCGCTGATCCCGAAGCCGGTGACGGAGGTCATGACCTCCTCGGTCTCGGTGAAGAGGTTCGCCGCCTGGCGGGTGACCGCGGACGCGCCCTCGGTCGACACCACCGTGATGGAGTCGATCGCGGACATCGCCTTGCCCATCTCGCCCACGATCGCGGGCATCCCGTCGAGCGCGATCTCGAGCACGCCGACCTGCGGCATGTTCTCGTACGCGGTCTTCTTGGCCTCGATGCCCTCGGCCTCGGCCTTGCCCTTCGCGGCGATCGCGGTCGCCTCGGCCTCACCCTTGGCCTTGACGGCCTCGGCCTCGGCGAGACCGGTGGCCTGGACGACGCGGGCCGCGGCGGAACCGCGGGCCTCGTCGGCAGCCGCCTCGGCACGTCCGCGCGCCTCGTCCGCGGAGGCCTCCGCCTTGCCTCGCGCCTCGAACACCGCGGCGTCCGAGAGTCCGCGGGCCTGGTTGGCGGCGGCCTCGGACTCTCCGGCCTGACGCGTCGCCTCGGCGATGCCCTTCGCCTTCGAGATCGCGGCCTCGCGCTCCGCCTCGGCCTCGACCTTGGTCGCGTACGCGGTGGCGTCGGCGGGCTTGCGCACCTCCGACTCGAGGCGCATCTCCGTCACCTCGGCGCGCTTGGCCTCGGCCAGGCGCTCCTGCTCGTAGATCTCGACGTTGCGCTGCGCCTCGGCGATCGGCCCGGCGGCCTTCGCGTTGGCCTCGGCGGTGTCGGTGTCCTGCTGGATCTCCGCCATGCGGAGCGCGAGGGTGCGGTTCGCCTCGGCGATCTGCTGCTCGGCTGCCGCGCGCTTCTGCTCGGACTCGCGGCGGGCCTCAGCCTCGGCGATCTCGGCGTCGCGGCGAGCGATCGCCGCCTGGCGGCGTCCCAGGTCCTGGATATAGCCCGAGGGCGTGGTGACCGACTGGATGTTCAGCCCCTCCAGCACCAGGCCCCACTCGGAGCATGCCTCCCCTGTGACCTTCATGACGCGGTCCTTGAGCGTCTCGCGGTCGGAGTTGATGTCCTCGACCGACATGGTGCCCACGATGGCGCGCATGTCGCCCTCGATGTTCTGCTGGACGAAGGCCTCGATGTTGAGCGGGTTGACGTTGAAGCGCTCGATCGCGGCGCGCACCGAGGCCTCGTCGCCGCCGATCTTCACGTTCGCGACGCCCTCGAGGTTGACGAGGATGTTCTGGTTCGACGGCGAGTCCTGCACCCGCCAGGCGATCTGGCGCGTCTCGAGCGACACCTTGTTGTAGCGCTGCGTGAACGGCACGACGAACACGCCGCCGCCGCCCAGCACCACCTTCGACGGCACGGGGCGCGTCTCGTAGGCGACGGTGCCGTCGGCCTTGCGGACGGGCACCTGCGTCTTGGACTTCGATCCCGAGACCACGAAGGCCTCGTCCGGGTCCGAGACCTTGTAGCGCGATGCGATGGCCCAGACCACCACGATCGCCGCGAGCACGCTGGCCGCGATGGCGATCAGGGTGATCGCGCTGCCGGCGAGTCCGAACATGTACTGCCCCCTCTGTTGTGTACGAGGTCCCTCAGGCGGAGTGCCGGGAGACCTTGATCTGGTTGCCCGCGAGCACGGCGTCGACCACGACGTCGTCGCCCGCCTTGAGCGGCTCATCGGAGCGGAAGCTCATGCGACGGTTCTGCCCCAGGAACGGCACCAGCGCCGTGCCGAGCGCGCCGGGCGTCGCGGGCGCCTCGGCCACGGTGACGATGCGCCCGACCATCGCGTTCAGATCGGTGGCGCCGTCCTCCTGCTGCTGGCTCATGAGCACGCGGTGCGCGCCGAAGGCGAGGAGCCAGCCGGCGACCGCGCCGGCGAGCCCGATCAGGATGACGGTCCCGAGGCTCGGGTCGTCCATGCCGAAGCTTGCCGCGGCGCCGGCGAAGCCGAAGCCGGCGAGCGTCGCGGCCGTGGTGGTCGAGCTCAGCGCGCCGTCCGGCAGCACGTCGAGCGCGACGTCGAAGATGTCGCCGACCACCGCCGAGATGATGGCGAACACGAGCGCGAGGGCGCCGACGCCCAGCAGGAGATATCCGACGGTCATCGTCTCGAGTCCCATGTGGCTCGCCTTTCGAGTGCGAGGCTCGCGCGATCCAACGCCCCCGACGCCGCGCCGAGCCTGCCCGAACCCTAGCGGCGGCGCACGCCCGGCGCCAGCATCGTCCCTGGTCGCGTCGTGCGCCGCGGCGGTAGGGCCAGGCGACGATGCGGCGCGCGCGGGCCTCGCGCATCGTCTCGTGAGAGCGCTCTCTCGCGTTTCCCGAATCGTTTCGATAAGGTGGACTCCGACACTCCGCCGGAGGCGCCGCATGGAGGCGCGCGCCCCGACACGAAAGGCTCCGCACATGCAGTTCGGCCACTTCGACGACGAGGCCCGCGAATACGTCATCACGACGCCCCACACGCCGTACCCGTGGATCAACTACCTGGGCGCCCAGGACTTCTTCGGGCTGGTGTCGCACACGGGCGGCGGCTACAGCTTCTACCGCGACGCGAAGCTGCGCCGCCTCACGCGCTACCGCTACAACAACGTGCCGGTCGACGACGGTGGCCGCTACTTCTCGATCAACGACGGCGGCGACGTGTGGAGCCCCGGCTACCGCCCGTACAAGACCGAGCTCGACTCGTTCGAGACCCGCCACGGCATGGGCTACACGCGCATCACGGGCTCGCGCAACGGCCTCGAGGCCTCCGTGCTGCTCTTCGTGCCGGTCGACGTGAACGCCGAGGTGCACCGCGTCGAGCTCACCAACACGTCCGACGCCCCCAAGTCCTTCTCGCTGTTCAGCTTCCTCGAGTTCAACCTCTGGAACGCGGAGGACGACCAGACCAACTACCAGCGCAACCTCTCCATCGGCGAGGTCGAGGTGGTCGACGGCGCGATCTATCACAAGACCGAGTACCGCGAGCGGCGCGACCACTACGCCGTCTACGGCGTCAACGCCCCGATCGCGGGCTTCGACACCGACCGCGACACGTACCTGGGCTTCGGCAACGGCTTCGACGAGGCCGCGGTGCCGCACGCGGGCCGCGCCCAGAACAGCATCGCGTCCGGCTGGTACCCGATCGCCTCGCACCAGCTCGAGGTCGAGCTCGCGCCGGGCGAGTCGAAGGCCTTCACGTTCGTGCTCGGCTACCTCGAGAACCCGCGCGACGACAAGTGGGAGGCGCCCGGCGTCATCCGCAAGGACGGCGCGCGCGAGCTGCTCGCCCGCTTCGCCACCGACGAGCAGACGCTCGAGGAGTTCGCCCAGCTCAACGCGTACTGGGACGGGCTGCTGGGCTCGTACACGGTCGAGTCGGGCCACGAGAAGCTCGACCGCATGGTCAACATCTGGAACCAGTACCAGTGCATGGTGACCTACAACATGTCGCGCTCGGCGTCCTTCTTCGAGACCGGCATGGGCCGCGGCATGGGCTTCCGCGACTCGTCGCAGGACCTCCTCGGCTTCGTCCACCTGGTCCCCGAGCGCGCCCGCGAGCGCATCATCGACATCGCGTCGACGCAGTTCGAGGACGGCAGCGCCTACCACCAGTACCAGCCGCTCACCAAGCGCGGGAACCACACCCTGGGCTCGGGCTTCAACGACGACCCGCTGTGGCTCATCCTCGGCGTCGCCGCGTACGTCAAGGAGACCGGTGACTTCGCGATCCTCGACGAGCAGGTGCCGTTCGACAACGACGAGTCCAAGGCCGAGTCGCTCATGGAGCACCTCAAGCGCTCGTTCGACCACCCCTTGAACAACACGGGCCCGCACGGGCTGCCGCTCATCGGCCGCGCCGACTGGAACGACTGCCTCAACCTCAACTGCTTCTCCACCGAGCCCGGCGAGTCCTTCCAGACCACCGGCAACCGCACCGGCGGCGTCGCCGAGTCGGTGTTCATCGCGGGCATGTTCGCCGCGATCGGCCCCGAGTACGTCGCCCTCGCGCGCCGTCGCGGGGACGATGCGGAGGCCGACCGGGCGCAGGCCGCCATCGACGAGATGAAGGCCGCCGTCACGGAGCACGGCTGGGACGGCGAGTGGTTCCTCCGCGCGTACGACTACTTCGGCAACAAGGTCGGCACCCACGAGACGCAGGACGGCCAGATCTGGATCGAGCCCCAGGGCTACTGCATCATGGGCGGCATCGGCGTCGAGGACGGCAAGGCCATCCAGGCGCTCGACTCGGTGCGCGAGCGGCTCAACACGCCCCACGGCATCGTCCTGCTCAACCCGGCCTACACGGAGTACCACGTCGAGCTGGGCGAGGTGACGTCCTACCCGCCGGGCTACAAGGAGAACGCGGGCATCTTCTGCCACAACAACCCGTGGGTGATCATCGCGGAGACCGTGGTCGGCCGCGCCGAGCACGCGTGGGAGTACTGGAAGCAGATCGCGCCCGCATACCGCGAGGAGCAGTCCGAGGTGCACCGCCTCGAGCCCTACGTGTACGCCCAGATGATCGCCGGCAAGGACGCGGTGCGCCACGGCGAGGCCAAGAACTCGTGGCTCACCGGCACCGCGTCGTGGAACTTCGTCACCGTCTCGCAGTACCTGCTCGGCGTGCGCGCGGACTACGACGGCCTCGTGGTCGACCCGTGCATCGGCGCCGAGGTGTCCGAGTACACCGTGCGGCGCGGGGTGCGCGGCGCCACGTACGTCGTCAAGGTGTCCAACTCCGGCGGCAAGGGCGCGTCCCTCACCGTCGACGGGCGGCCGATCGAGGGCTCGCTCGTGCCGTACGCGGAGCCCGGCTCCGTGGTCGAGGTGGTCGCCACCGTCTGATCTTCCTTCCGAGCCGTGAGGGCGCCGCAGCGGGTGCGGCGCCCTCACGCATGCCCCGGGGGGTGCCGGGTCCCGGTCCCGGCGTGGCACACTGCCGGTGGACGAGGGGGGTGAGCATGATCGTGACCGACATCGAGGACGCCTACCGCGAGTCCGGTGCGCTCGTGCACACGCTCGCGCTGCGCGCGCTCGGCTCGGTCGAGGAGGCCGAGGACGTCGTGCGGCGCGTGTTCGCGTCCGCCGCCGCCGGCGGCTCCCTCGAGTCCCGCGACCTCGTCAACGATGCGGTGGACCGGATCACCGGCGACCTCGAGCGGCGCGTGCGCGCCAAGCTCGCCGCGCTCGACGACCCGGCGCTGGGCGTCGACGGCGTGACCGACGACCGCGCGGTCGTGGCCGAGGCCGACCGCATCCTCGTGCGCGCGTCGCTCGACCGGCTCGATCCCGCCGCACGCGACCTCCTCGACCGTGCGCTCGTCCACGGCGTGCCGCGGTACGAGCTCGCGATGTCCCTCGGGGTCTCCGAGGAGGAGCTCGAGGCGCGGCTGCGCGACGCGCTGCTCGCGCTGTGGCATGGGCCGGTCCCCGGCGAGGGCCACGCGCCCGTCGAGGGGCTCGCGTCCCGGGCGCTCGGGATCCGGGTCGCCGACGGCGGCCAGCAGCACATCGCGTCCTGCCGCGACTGCCGCGACGCGTGGCGGTCGCTCAACAACCTCGTCGGCTCGATCGCGCGGACGCCCGCCTCGGGGCCCATGGTCGCGCCGCGCGCCGGCCTGTGGGACGAGGTCCGCGACGCGGTCGACGCCGGGCCGCCGGCGCCCGAGGCCGACTGGCGCGAGGAGGCACGGCGCGACGCCGCGCGGGCGCACCGCAACCGCACGCTGGTGATGAGCGTCGCGCTCGTGGCCGCGAGCGTGTTCGCGGGCCTCGCCGTCGTGCTGTCGCAGATGCTCGTCGAGCCCGAGGGCGACGCGATCGCCCGCACCCGCCTCGAGGACCCGCGCGCGGGCGGCTCCGAGGCGGGCGCCGCGCGGGTGCTCGCCGGCGCGGACGGCGGCGAGGTGATCGTCGTCGACGGCCCGTACGCCGAGTACCCCGACGCCTACCTCGAGCTGTGGATCATCCCCGCGAGCGGGGAGCCGGTCGCGCTCGGCCAGCTCACGTCCGGCCGCTACGAGGTCGCGGTGCCGGCCTCGGTCGGCACGGCGGTGGGCGCGACGCTCGAGATCAGCCGCGAGCCATGGGACGGCGATCCCGAGCCGAGCGGCGACGTGGTCGCCCGCGGCACCCTGCGCTGACGCCCCTCCCGACGGCTCGCGCGGAGGTCGTTCCGGCGCGCCTCGGGCTCCGCCGCCGCCACCGCCACCGGCACCGCCGCGAGCGCGACCGCGACCGCGACCGTCGCGTCGTCCCCGCGCTCGCGGCGTGACGTCGTCGGTTGCGTGCGCACCGTCGGGGCGCATGTTCGCTGTGAGCGAAATTCGAGCAGGGGTGCATCCGGATGCGGGTCTCCGTCGGAAGTGCCGGGTGACGGCCAGCCGCACCCGGGCGGCGGCCTCGACGGAAGGAAAAGGACATGCGCACCTCGATCCTCGCCGGCATCGCCGCCGGCACCCTGCTCGCGGCGGGCACCGCCGCACCCGCGCTCGCGGTCGACGACGGGAAGGCGGAGCTCTCGGTGCTCCACGGCATCCCCGACCTGACTGTCGACGTGTACGTCGACGGCGCCCTCACGCTCGACGACTTCGCTCCCGGCGACCTCGCCGGACCGCTGTCGCTCGACCCCGGCACGTACGCAGTCGCGATCACCGCGTCCGACGCCGCCGACGACTCGGACCCGGTGCTCGGGCCCATCGACCTGCCGCTCGAGGAGGGCATGAGCTACACCGCGGTCGCGCACCTCGACGAGGGCGGCGACGCGACGGCGAACCTCTTCACGAACGACATCTCCGCGACCGCCTCCGGCGAGGGCCGGCTCACCGTCCGCCACGTCGCGGCCGCGCCCGCCGTCGACGTGTGGGCCGACGGCAGCGTCGTGTTCGAGAACCTCGCCAACCCCGACGAGGTGATGGCGGACCTGCCGGTCGGCACCTACTCCGCGGCCGTCTCGCTCACCGGCGAGGAGGACCCGGTGCTCGGGCCCACCGACGTGGCCGTCGAGGAGGCGACCAACACGATCGTGTACGCGTGGGGCTCCGCCGAGGACGGCAGCCTGGCCGTCGCCGCGCAGACCGTCGCCACGCACGCGGACATGCCCGGCGCAGTGAGCGCCGGCACGCAGGGTCTCGCCGCCGAGGACGGGGGCGTCCCCGCGGGCGTCATCGTCGCCGGAGCACTCGCCCTGGTCGCCGCGGCGGGCCTCGGCACCCGCGTCGCCCTCGCGCGACGCTGACGTCACCTCCCCGGGGCGGGGCGCCTTCTCCCCCTGCGCGCCCCGCCCCGACCCACGACCCAGGAGCCACCGATGCGTCTCCCCGCCCTCGCCCTCGCCGCGCTGCTGACGCTGTGCCTCTCCTCCTGCGCCCCGGCCGGCGCGCAGGAGGAGCAGCCGCGTGCGACGGCGGCGGCGAGCCAGACGCCCGCCGGCGCCGACATCCCCGCGATCTCGGCGGGGCCGGTGACGGGGCCGATCCCGGTCCGGCGCGCGGACGCCGCGGCGCTCGCGGAGGCGCCGCGGCCCGCGCGGCTCGTGGTCGACCGCCTCGCGATCGACATGCCGGTGCGGGGCGTCGGGCTCGAGCCCGACGGCTCCATGGAGCTCCCCGAGAGCGCCGGCACGGCGGGCTGGTTCCGTGCCGCGGGCAACCCCGGCGGCGGCCTGCGGGCGGGCCGGAACGCGGTGATGGCCGCGCACGTGGACGATGCGGCGGTGGGCCTGGGGCCCTTCGCCCGCCTGCGCGAGGCGCGCGCCGGCGACCGGGTGCGGGTGGTGCTCTCGGACGGCGGATCCGTGGTCTACCGGGTCGATCGCGTCGAGCAGACCTCCAAGCGCGAGGTCGACCTCGAGGCGGTCTTCGAGTCCCCGGACGGGGCGCTCGTGCTGGTCACCTGTGGTGGACCTTGGGATGCCGATGTGCGACATTACGAGGACAACGTCCTCGTCTGGGCCTACCCGGAGGGCGACTCTCGATGAGCGCGGGGACGGCGATGGTGACGGAAGCGACGGAGCGTGACGACGCGCCCGACGACCGCTCCGTCGACCGCGACTTCGCGGCAGGCGTCGACGGATCGCTCGAGCGCCTGTACCGCGAGTCCTCCGCGCTGGTCTTCACCCTCGCGCTGCGCGCCCTGGGCGACCGGACCGAGGCGGAGGACGTGACCCAGCAGACGTACGTCGCGGCGTGGCGCGGCCGCGATCGGTTCGACCCCGACCGCGGCCCGGCGCGCGCGTGGGTCGTCGGCATCGCGAAGCGGACCATCGCGGACGCGCTCGCGGCCCGCTCGCGGGAGCGGCGGCGGCTCGAGGCCGTGCGCGACCTCCCGAACCCGGGCGAGACGGACCCGCTCGCGGCCGAGGCCGAGAGGATCGTGGTGCGCGGCGAGGTGGAGAGCCTGGGCCCGCCGCGCTCCACCATCGTGGCGCTCGCGTTCTTCGAGGGCCGCACCCATGAGCAGATCGCGACGGAGCTGAGGATGCCCCTCGGCACCGTCAAGAGCCACCTGCGCCGCTCCCTGCTGGCGCTGCGACGAGGATTGGAGGCCGCCGATGCGTCACTGTGACGACGAGGTGCTCGCCGCGCTCGCCCTCGGCGAGCCCGTGGACGCCTCCGACGCCGCACACGTCGACTCCTGCGAGACGTGCGCCCGAGAGGTCGCCGAGCTGCGCGAGCTCCAGGGGACGCTCGTCGACGCGGGCACCGTGGGTCCGCTGGTGGCCCCGCCGGACGGCGTGTGGGAGGGCATCGAGGCGCGGGTCGCGGCGGAGGACGAGGCGGACGACCCGTCGGTCGTGCCGCTGACCGCCGGCCGCCGGCCGCGACGCGTCCCGGACCGCACCTTCGCCGGCTGGGTCGTGGGCGCGGCCGCCGCCGTCGGCGTGGTGATCGGCGGCGCCGTGGTCGCCCTCGCGCTGCGCGACTCCGGCCCCGAGCAGTCGCTGGTCGCGACCGCGGAGCTCGCCGATCTCGCGACGGAGGAGGACGCCGGCACCGCGCTGGTCGAGAGGCGCGACGACGGCACGGAGGTGCTCGTCATCGACACCGCCTACGTGCCGGCGGCCGAGGGCTCGCTCGAGGTGTGGCTCATCGACCCGGATGTGGTGGGCATGGTGTCGCTCGGGTTCCTCACCGGCGATCACGCCGAGTTCGAGATCCCGGCTGGCTACGACGTCGCGAGCTTCCCCATCGTCGACATCTCGGTGGAGCCCGCGGACGGCGACCCGACGCACTCGGGCGACTCGATCACGCGGGGCATCCTCGAGGGCTGACGGCCCTCCGCGACGGCCCGCGCGGAGCCGGGCCCGGCACGCGGGCGCGACCGCCGCATCGTCCCGTCTCCCGCGGCGGGACGGCTACGGGCGCTGCGAGAAGCGCTCGAGGAGCTCGCCCTCGCCCGCCACGACGAGCAGGTCCTCGGGCCCGACGATCGTGTCGGGGGTCGCGTACTCGAACTCGCGTCCCGCGCTCTTCACGCCGATGACGCGCACGCCGTACGTGCCCTGGAGGTCGAGCTTGTCGAGCGTGAAGTGGTGGGTCTCCTTGGGGGCCCGCATCTTCACGACGGTGAAGCCGTCCTCCACCTCGATGTAGTCGAGCATGTTGCCGCCGACCGAGTGGGCGATGCGGGCGCCGGCCTCCGCCTCGGGCAGCACCACGTGGTGCGCGCCGATGCGCTCGAGGATGCGCTTGTGCTCGTTGGACGTCGCCTTGGCCCAGATCTCGGGCACGCCGACGTCGGCGAGGTTCCCTGTGATGAGCACCGAGGCCTCGAGGGACGTGCCGACGCCGACGACGGCGGCCGCGAAGTCCGCGGCGCCGATCTGCTCGAGCGCGCGCGGGTCGGCACCGTCGGCCTCGACGCACGGGATGCGCTTGGACCAGCGCTCGACCACCGCGGGATCGCGCTCGACGCCCAGGACCTCGACGTCCATGTTGTCGAGCGTGTCCGCGATCGCGGAGCCGAAGCGGCCGAGCCCGAAGACCAGGACGCCGCCGCGGGACGTGTCGTTGCTAGCCAATGAGGGGCCTTTCTGACGGGTACCGGACAACCCGGCGCTGGCGGTTGAGCATGAGGGCCGAGGCGAGCGTGAGCGAGCCCACACGGCCCAGGTACATCGTGATGATCAAGGTCATCTTCGCATCGGAGTCCAGGTCGCCGGTGATGCCGGTCGACAGTCCGCACGTCGCGTACGCCGACACCACCTCGTAGAGCGAGCGGTCGAGCGGGATGTCGGTCTGCCACATGAAGATGCCGGTGGTGACGATGACGACGAACAGTCCCATCAGCGTGATCGAGACGGCGATGCGGAGGACCTCGGTGCCGATGCGCTTGCCGAAGGCCTCGATGTCGCGGCGGCCGCGCGCCTCGGCCCACGCCGCGAGGACCAGCACCGCGAGCGTGGTGACGCGGATGCCGCCCGCGGTGGATCCCGAGCCGCCGCCGATGAACATCAGCACGTCCTCGAGCAGCCAGGTCTGCTCGCGCGCGAGGCCCACGTCGAACGACGCGAAGCCGCCGGAGCGCTGATTGATCGACTGGAAGAACACGTTGCCGATGGTCTTGCCGGAGCTGTGGTCGCCCAGCGTGAGCGGATTGGTCCACTCGAACAGCGCGAGGAAGGACGCGGAGATGAAGGCCAGGACGGTGACGGTGACCAGCGTGAGCTTGGTGTGGAGCGACCACTTCCGCGGCGACCGCCACTGGCGGATCATGTTGAGGTACACCGGGTAGCCGAGGCCGCCGATGAAGACGCCGAGGCCGATCGGCACCAGCATCCACAGGTCGCCCGCGTACGGGTAGAGACCAGCCGGGTCGGGCGTGAAGCCGGCGTTGTTGAACGCGGACACCCCGTAGAAGACGGAGTAGCCGAACGACTTCGCCCAGCCGTAGTCGAGGGTGAGGAAGCGCGGCACCAGGATCGCCGCGATCGTCAGCTCGACGGTGGTGGAGACGATGACGACGGTGCGCAGCAGCGAGCCGAGGTCGCCCAGCCCGGCGGCGCGGGACTCGCCCGCGGCGAGGATGCGCTGGGTGAGGCCGATGCGGCGCGACACCGCGAGACCCGCCAACGACGCGAGCGTCATGATCCCGAGGCCGCCGACCTTGATCGCGAGGCCGATGATGGTGAGGCCCCACGGCGACCAGTACGTGCCGGTGTCGACCGTGACGAGGCCCGTGACGCAGACCGCCGAGGTCGAGGTGAACAGCGCGTCGACGAACGGGGCGCGCTCGCCGGAGGAGGTCGCGGCGGGCAGCGACAGCAGCCCGGTGAAGAGCAGGATGGTGATGGCGAAGGCGCCGAGGGTGAGGCGGGCCGGCGACTCGAGCGCGACGCGGTCGATCCATTCACCGAACGCGTCGCGAGCCGTGCGCAGGCTGGCCATCGATCTCCTCACCGCGGGACGTGTTCGCCCTGCTTGAAGCCCCGCGCGCGAGCCTATCCCTCACACCCATCATCGGCGCGTTCCCCACACTTCACAACCGTCACTTCAGCCCCTACAGTTGAAGGAGCATCAGGCCGATATACGCGCCAGATGCTACGAGAGGGACGAGACGACATGGCCGAATCACCGCGCACCACCTTCCTCACCGTCGCCGAGGTGGCAGAGATGGTGAGGGTGTCGCGCATGACGGTGTACCGCTGGGTGCACTCGGGCGAGCTGCCCGCCGTGCGCTTCGGCCGGTCGTTCCGCGTCCCGCAGCAGGCGGTCGAGCAGTTCATGGAGCAGGCCGCGCTCGCGGGTGGCTACGTCGTCGAAGATGACGACAAGGGCACCGGCACGGTAGGCTAGGTCCTTGTCTGTCGCGTCCAGCGCGGCCTGGACGCCGGCGTGCTACGGCACGCCTCGCACTTTATGTCGGAGAACGAGGTAGGTTCCGTGGGTTCCATCATCAAGAAGCGCCGCAAGCGTATGTCGAAGAAGAAGCACCGCAAGCTGCTTCGCAAGACGCGCCACCAGCGCCGCAACAAGAAGTAAGCGCTCCGCGCTTCGCACGCCCGTTCCACCTCGCGGTGGGGCGGGCGTTTCGCGTTCCCGGCGCATCGTCCCTTCCCGCCCCGTCCCGTCCGCAACCGGCGTACGTGCCCGCGGTCGAGCGGTGCCACCAGGGACGATGCGCGGAGTACCCGCATCCGTACGCCGGTCCGGGTAGGGGGTTGGGGCCGGGAGCCGAGTTGGGCCGGCGTGGGGCTGGGGCCGGCTAGGGGAGCTCCAGCGCGTGCACCCGCGCGGACGCCGCCGTCAGCGCCCAGCGCGCTCCCGCGGCAGGGTACGCGCGGTACGTGCGCGATCCCTCCCGGTCGAACACCTCGACGATCGAGCCGTCGACCCAGACCTCGGCGTCGTCCTCGCCGGCGCAGGCCTCGCGGGCCGAGGCGTCGCCGCCTTCGCGAGCGATGGCGAGCGACCACGGACCCTCGACCGCGGCGGTCCATGCGGGCCGGGCGATGCCACCCGCCGCATCGACCGGCTCGCCCGCCAGCGCGCGCAGCTCCGGGACGGGACGCATCCGGGCGAGCCCCGCATCGTCCACCACCACGTCGCGAGGGAAGGTGACGGTGCCGGCCCACCCCGCCGCGTCGACCGCGGCCTGCGGGCGCGCCTCGTCGCTCCAGCCGACCGCGATCACGCGCCCGTCGGCCGCCAGCAGCTGCGGCGCGTAGAAGTCCGGTCCGCCGTCGAACGGGGCCGCGGCGGTGAGGGCGAAGGCGGGGGCGCCTCCCTCGTCGGCGAGATCGCCGGTGAAGGCGAGGGTGCCGCGCGCCGAGTGGTCGAGCAGCATCCACGACACGACCAGCACCCAGCGCCCGCCGATCTCGACCAGCTGCGGACACTCCCAGACGTCGCCCGGGTGCGGCAGGTGGCCGGGCACGTCGTCGGCGCGGAGGAGGGTGCCGAGCGGGATCCAGGCATCGAGGTCGTCCGCGTCCCACAGGAGGACGGCGCCGCGGTCGTCGATGCGCGAGCCCTGCAGCGCGTAGCGGCGACCCCGCCACGTGAAGAGGAACGGGTCGCGGACATCCTTGATGCGAGTGTCGGCGGGGTGGGGGAGCGTCATCGCGTCGGGCTGGGTCCACGTGCCGTCGTCGCGCGCGGTCGCGATCGCGACCCCGACCTCGGCCGGTCCCGCCGGTGTGGCGCTGTAGACGAGCAGGGGCGGGCCGGCATCATCCGTGACCGCGACCCCCGACCAGCACCCGCCCGCGTCGATGGTCCCCGCGCGCGGCGTGAGCGCGGCTGCGTGCTCGGTCCACGTGACGAGGTCGGGAGAGCTGAGGTGCGCCCAGTGGATGTCCCCCCAGCGCGGGGCGTGCGGGTTCCACTGCATCATCACGTGCCAGCGGCCGTCCCAGCGGCCGAGGCCGTTCGGGTCGTTGACCCAGCCCGTCGCCGGACGCGGGTGGAGGCGGGGGAAGGCGTCCATGACCCCATCCTGGCGCGGGCGGTGCCGGGCCCGCAGGGTCGAGCGCCGCTCCACACGCCGGAACCGGCGCGCGTGGCCGCTCCACACGCCGGAACCGGCGCGCGTGGCCGTGCTCGCCCACCGGGACCAGGCACGATGCGCGCCGCCGCGGTGCCGTACGCCGGTGCGCGCTGGCGGCGGGGGTGGTGGCGGCCGGGAGCGGCTAGAGGTCGCGCGCGGCCTCGGCGTGCTCGCGCCGCGGCTTGCCGAGCAGCGTGCGCAGCGCGGCCTTGAGCCCGCGCGACACCTGGATGGTGACCCAGGCGGCGCCGGTGATGGAGGACTTCACGATGCCGCGGCGGCCGCTCTTGCGGCGCTTGCGGAACTCGCGGACCTCCCAGCCCCGCTCCTTGGCCACGCGTCGCATGCGCGGGTCCGGGTTGATCGTGCAGGGGTGGCCGACGACCTCGAGCATCGCCGCGTCGTTGACCGAGTCGCCGTAGGCGTGGCTCGCGGCGAGGTCGATGCCGCGCTCGGCCGCGAGGGCGCGCACCGCCGTGGCCTTGGCAGGGCCGTGGAGGAAGTCGCTCTCGAGCCGGCCCGTGTAGTGGCCGTCGCGGTGCTCCGCGACGGTGCCGAGCGCTCCGGTCGCGCCGATCCGGCGAGCGATCAGCCGCCCGACCTCGACGGGCGACGCCGTGACGAACCACACCTCGTCGCCGCGCTCGAGGTGCTCGTCGATGATCGCCTTGGTACCGGGGTAGACGCGGCTGGCGAGCAGCTCGTCGTAGACCTCCTCGGCGACCGCGGTCATCTCCGCCACCGACCAGCCCTTGATGATGCCCAGGCCCTGCTCGCGGATCCGGTCCATCTGGTCCTTCGTCTCGCCGAAGAGGACGTACGTGGCCTGCTCGTACCCGAGCTTGAGGATGTCGCGGAGGTTGAAGTAGTCGCGCTGCCACAGACCGCGCGCGATGTGGAACGAGCTCGCGCCGCGGATGACCGTGTTATCGACGTCGAAGAACGCGGCGACCCGTGGGTTGGCGTGCTCGGCGTCCGTGGTCACCGCTCAACTGTACCGAGATGCGCAAGCATCGCCCGAGCCGCCCCTGTACGCCGGGCCCGGCGGCGGCCGCCGTCGCGCCGGACGCCGAGCCTGGTGGCGACCCGCTCCGACCCCGACCCGCGCCCGCCTATCCTGGGGGGCATGCCTGCCCGCGTCATGCTCTACACCCGCGCCGGGTGCCACCTGTGCGAGGACGCCCGCGACGTGGTCGCCGCGACGTGCGCCGCGCTCGAGCACGACTGGGAGGAGGTCGACATCGACACCGATCCCGACCTCCGCGCGCGCTACGGCGACGAGATCCCGGTGGCGACCGTCGACGGTCGGACGGTCGGCTTCTGGCGCATCGACCCCGAGAGGCTGCGCGGAGCCCTCGCATAGCCGCGTGACGGAGCCCCCGCGCAACCGGGTGACAATAGGACCCATGTCCCGCGTGCACGTCCTTCGCCACGGCCATGTCCACAACCCCGACGGGGTGCTGTACGGCCGCCTCCCCGAGTTCCGCCTGTCCGACGCGGGGCAGCAGATGGCGCAGGCCGTCGCGGACCACCTGGTGAGCTCCGGGGCCGAGGTCGGCCGCGTGGTCGCCTCCCCGCTGCTGCGCGCCCAGCAGACCGCCGCGCCGGTCGCCGCGGCCTACGGCGTCGACATCGTCACCGACGAGCGCATCATCGAGGCCGACAACGCCTTCGCCGGCGGCCCCACGCCCACGCCCGCCTCGCTCGCGCACCCCCGCAACTGGTGGCTGCTGCGCAACCCCTTCCGCCCGTCGTGGGGCGAGCCGTACAAGGAGCAGGCCGCGCGCATGCACGCCGCGATCATCGACGCGGCCGCCGCCAACCCCGGCTCCGACACCGTCATGGTGAGCCACCAGCTCCCCATCTGGATCGCCCGCCGCGCCGCGCAGGGGCGCTCGTTCGTCCACGACCCGCGCTCGCGCGAGTGCGCCCTCGCGTCGCTGACCTCGTTCGACGTCGACGGCGACCGCGTCTCCTTCGCGGGCTACAGCGCGCCCGCCGCGCACATCGAGGCGCCCAAGTGAGGCCCGCCGCCCGCATCGCGATCCTCGCCGCGATCGTCCTCGCCATCGTCCTCACGGTCGTGGGCTGCGCGCCCGGCGACGCGGCGCAGTCGCCCGGCTACGTCTCGGGCGACGGCACCGTCACCGTCTTCGACGACGGCGCCGAGGTCGCGCTCGCGGGCACCTCGTTCGCCGGCGACGAGGTCGACGTCGCCGACTACCGCGGCCAGGTCGTGCTCATCAACGTCTGGTACGCCTCGTGCCCGCCGTGCCGTGCCGAGGCACCCGACATCGCCGCGCTCGACTCCCGCGACGACGTCCAGGTCATCGGCGTCAACGGCAGGGACGATGCGCCCACGGTCGAGGCCTTCGACCGCACCTTCGGCATCGAGTACCCGTCGATCGACGATGCGGACGGCGCCGCGACCGCGACCCTCCAGGGCCTCGTCGCGATGAACGCCGTGCCGACCACGCTCGTCGTCGACCCCGAGGGTGCGCTCTACGCGCGCATCATCGGCACCGCGGACCCGTCGACGCTGCGCTCGCTCGTGGACGAGGCCGCCGGGGCGGCCGCGTGACGGCGCTCGCGGCCGAGGCGTCGTTCGCCGGCATCGCCCTCACCGGCTCGATGCTGCTCGCCGTGCCCGTCGCGATCCTCGCGGGCCTCGTGAGCTTCGCGTCGCCGTGCGTCGTGCCGCTCGTGCCCGGCTACCTCGGCTACGTGTCGGGCATGGCGGGCACCGGCGGCACCGGTCGCGCGTCGAAGCCCAAGCTGGTCCTCGGCGCGCTGCTGTTCGTCGCGGGCTTCTCCGCGGTCTTCATCGCGCTCGGCTTCCTCGCATCGTCGCTCGGCGCGACGCTCGCGCCCTACCTCACGCTCATCACGCGCCTGCTCGGCGTCGTCGTGATCCTGCTGGGCTTCGCCTTCATGGGCGCGATGCCGTTCCTCCAGACCGAGCGGCGCCTCCACGTCAGCCCCACCGCGGGCCTCGCGGGCGCGCCCGTGCTCGGCGTCGCGTTCGGGCTCGGCTGGACCCCGTGCATCGGCCCCACCCTCGCGGCCGTCTTCACCCTCAGCCTGTCCGAGGCGACCCAGGGCCGCGGCGTCGCGCTCGCGATCGCCTACTGCATCGGCCTCGGCCTGCCGTTCGTGCTGCTCGCGCTGCTGTTCGAGCGCTCGGGCAAGGTGCTGGGCTGGCTGCGCCGCTGGCGACTGCCGCTCATGCGCATCGGCGGCGCGCTCCTCATCGTCCTCGGCGTGATGCTCGTGACGGGCCTGTGGGACCAGCTCACGGCGCAGCTCCAGGGCTGGATCGACGGGTTCTGGGTGGCGGTCTGATGGCGCGCGTCAAGCTCGACAACTACGTGGTGCCCGCGGCGCCGCGCCTGGGCGTGCGCGGCTGGCTGCGATGGATCTGGCGCCAGGTCACGAGCATGCGGGTCGCGCTCATCCTGCTCCTGCTGCTCGCGCTCGCGTCGATCCCCGGCTCGGTGCTGCCGCAGTGGCCGCAGGACGCCGCCGCGACCCGCGCGTTCCTCGACGAGAACCCCTTCTGGGGCCCCATCCTCGACGCGACCGGCTTCCTCGACGTGTTCGGCTCGGCGTGGTTCACCGCGATCTACCTGCTGCTCTTCGCGTCGCTCATCGGCTGCATCACGCCGCGCGCGATCCACCACTACCGCGAGCTGCGCCGCCCCGTCGCGGCCACCCCGCGCTCGCTCGCGCGCTACGACGGCGCCGGACCCGAGACCGTCTCCTCGACGCCGGACGATGCGGTGGAGGCGGCGCGCGCCGTCCTGCGCCCCCGCGCCGGCTGGGTGGGAGCGCTGCGCGGCTACCGCGTCCGCGTCGACCGCCGCGACGACGGCGCGGTCGCGCTCGCGGCGGAGACCGGCCACGTGCGCGAGCTCGGCAACCTCGTCTTCCACGCCTCGCTCGTGCTCGTGCTCGTCGCGGTCGCCTACGGGACGCTGTTCACGTACCGCGGCCAGGCGATCGTGGTCGAGGGCCGCTCGTTCACCAACGCGGTCGCGGCGTACGACACGTTCTCCTCCGGCGCGCTGTTCGACGCCTCCGACCTCGACCCGTTCACGCTGCGCCTCGACTCGCTCGACGCGGAGTTCTCCGACACCGGCCGCCCGCTGCACTTCCAGGCGAACGTCACGTTCACCGAGCCCGGCGAGGACCCGGTCGCGGAGGAGATCGCCGTCAACCACCCGCTCGAGTCCGGCGACGCCAAGATCTACCTCCAGGGCAACGGCTACGCGCCCGTCATCACCGTCCGCGACGCCGCGGGCGAGGTGGCGTTCTCCGGCCCGGTCGTCTTCCTCGCGCAGGACGCCGCCTACACGTCGACCGGCGTGATCAAGGTGCCGGACGTCACCACCGGCGAGCAGCTCGGCTTCAAGGCGACGCTCTACCCCAGCTTCCTCGAGGGCCCGTTCGCGGTCGGCTCCGTGCACCCGGACCCCGCCAACCCGGTCATCGAGATGCTCGCCTACACCGGCGACCTGGGCCTCGACGCCGGCGTGCCGCAGAACGTCTACAGGCTCGACGAGTCCCAGCTGAGCCCCGTGCAGGACGAGGACGGCCTGCCCGTCACGCTGCGGCTCGCGCTCGGCGAGACCGTCGACCTGCCGGACGGCCTCGGCTCTGTGACGTTCGAGGAGCTGCCGCGCTACGGCGCCTTCGACCTCCGCGCGGACCCGTCGCTGCCGTTCCTCCTCGCCGCCGCGGTGCTCACGCTCGCGGGCCTCGCGACCTCGCTGTTCGCGTCCCGCCGCAAGGTCTGGGTCGTCGCGCGCACGCAGGACGGAACTACAGTGGTCACCGGCGCCGCGTACGCGCCGGCGCACGATGCGGGCGTCGGGGTGGTCCTCGAGCGCGCCATGGCCGCCGCAGCGGGCCGCGACCCGGCCCCGTCGGCGGAGGAGAGGGAGCACTCATGAATCCGACCGATCTCAGCGTGATGGCGCTGGGCGGCGCGACCGTCCTCTACGCGATCGCGATGGTCGCCTACGCGATCCGCCTGGCCCGCGTGGCCGACGAGAAGGTGGCGGCCAAGTCCGCCGCCGCGGTGCCCGTGGGCGCCGGCGCGCCCGCGACGCCCGCGTCGCCCGCCGACGAGGCGCCCGCCGCATCGTCCCCGCTCAAGCGCTCCGCGAAGGCGGCGGGCATCGCCCGCTCGACCACGCTCGTGGGCGCGCTGCTCCACGGCGTGGGCCTGGCGGCGCGCGGCATCGACGCCGGCCACGTGCCGTGGTCGAACATGTACGAGTACACGATCTCGGGCTCGTTCTTCGCGGTCGTGGCGTTCCTCATCCTCCAGCGCCGACGCGACGTCGCGTACCTGGGCGCCGGCGTCACGGGCATGGCGACGATCGCGCTGGGGCTCGCGCTCACGGTCCTCTACAAGGACGTCGACACGCTGCCGCCGGCGCTGCAGAGCTACTGGCTGGTCATCCACGTGTCGATCGCGACCATCGTCACCGGCATCTTCGCGGTGTCCTTCATCGCGTCCGCGCTGCAGCTCATGCGCGACTCGCGCGACCGCGGCGTCCGCTGGACCGGCGCGCGGGCGCGCTTCCTCGACGCGGTGCCCGCCGCATCGTCCCTCGAGGCGCTGTCCTTCCGCCTCAACGCCGTCGGCTTCGTGCTGTGGACCTTCACGGTGATGGCCGGCGCGATCTGGGCCGAGCACGCGTGGGGCCGCTACTGGGGCTGGGACCCCAAGGAGGTCTGGTCCTTCGTCATCTGGGTGCTCTACGCCGCGTACCTCCACGCGCGCACCACGCAGGGCTGGGCCGGGCGCCGCAGCGCATGGCTCGCGATCGCGGGCTTCACCGCGCTCATCATGAACTTCACCGTGGTGAACCTCTTCCTCCAGGGCCTGCACACGTACGCGGGGTCCTGAGTGAAGATCGCGCTGGTCCTCGACGACAGCATCGACCGGACCGACGGGGTCCAGCAGTACGTCCTCACCCTGGGCGGCTTCCTGGCGCGCGCCGGGCACGAGGTGCACTACCTGAGCTCGTCCGCGGAGCGCACCGACGTGACCGTGCACTCGCTCGCCAGCAACGTCGGGGTGACGTTCAACGGCAACGGGCTGCGCATCCCGCTGCCCGCATCCCGCCGCGGGATCCGTGAGGTGCTCGAGGCCGAGCGCTACGACGTCATCCACGTCCAGACCCCGCACTCGCCGCTGTTCGCGGCGCGCGTGGTGGACGAGGCGCGGCGGCTGTTCGGCGACGACGTGCGGATCGTCGGGACCTTCCACATCCTCCCCGACGGGGCCGTGTCCTCGTGGGGGACGCACCTGCTCGGGCGGGTGCTGCGGCGCAACCTGCGCCGATTCGACGCCTTCTGCGCGGTGTCCGCGCCGGCCGCGGAGTTCGCGGCCTCGGCCTTCGGGATCGCCGCGCGGGTGATCCCGTGCCCCGTGGACGTGACCGGCTTCGGGGCGGCGGCCGCCGCGGCGGAGCGCGTGCCGGGGGAGGACGGCCGGCTGGTCGTCGCGTTCCTCGGCCGGCTGGTCGAGCGCAAGGGCGTGCTCGAGCTGGTGCACGCCCTCGACGCGCTGCCCGTCGCGGTGCAGGACCGGATCGACGTGCGCATCGGCGGCAGGGGGCCGCTGCTGGGCGCTCTCGAGGCCGCGATCGAGGTGAGCGCGCTGGGGCGCGTGTCGCTGCCCGGCTTCGTCGCCGAGGAGGACAAGGCCGCGTTCTACGCCGACGCCGACATCGCGGTGTTCCCCGCGACCGGCGGCGAGAGCTTCGGGATCGTGCTGGTCGAGGCGATGGCGGCGCAGGCCGGCCGCGGCACGGGCATGGTGCTCGCGGGGGCCAACCCGGGCTACCTCTCCGTGATCGGGGACGATGCGCGGGTCTCCGTCGACGCGCGCGACGCCGAGGCCTTCGCGGCGACGCTCGAGCGGCTCATCGCGGACGCGGACCTGCGGGCCGAGCTGCACGCGGAGCAGGCCGAGCGGGTGCGACGGTTCGACGTCGAGACGGTGGGCGCCCAGGTGCTGGAGCTCTACGCCGCCCGTTGACTCCCAATGACGTTTGTGGCTGGAGTCTTCTCGCGTGAAGGTTGGGGCTGACCCAGCCTTCACGCGGCATCACCCTCGTCCCATCTGTCATTGGAAGTCGGCGCGGGGCGCGACCGGGATCAGCGCGGCGGGGCCGTCGACTCGCGCACGATGAGCGTCGTGTCCATGCGCACGTGCTGCTCGCACTCCTCGCCGCGGACCAGCAGCAGGAGCATCTCCATCGCCTCGGCGCCCATCGCCTGCAGCGGCTGACGGACGGTGGTGAGCGGCACCTCCGCGCCGGCGGCCTCGGGGATGTCGTCGAAGCCCACGATCGACAGCTCGTGCGGCACCGCGACGCCCATGTCGGCGGCGACGTCCATGACCGCGAGGGCCGTGGTGTCGTTCGCCGCGAAGATCGCGGTCGGCGGCTCCGGCAGGCTGAGCATGGACTCGGCGGCGGCGGCCGCCAGCTCCGGCTCGTAGCTCGTCTCGACCACGAGGTCCTCGTCGACGTCGACGCCCGCGGCGCCCATCGCGTCGCGGAAGCCGTCCTCGCGGCGCCGGCCCGAGTCGAGGTCGCGGCGTCCGCCCAGGAAGCCGATGCGGCGGTGGCCGAGGCCCAGCAGGTGGTCCGTCGCGGCCCGCGCGCCGCCGTAGTTGTCGGAGTCGACCGTGGGCAGCGAGGACGGGCCGTAGTGGGGGTCGATCGCGATGACGGGCACGCCGGTCTCCGTGTTGAGCACGGTGGGGGTGACGAGGATCGCGCCGTCGATGAGGGTGCCGGCGAGCCGCGCGAGCGAGCGCCGCTCCCAGCCGTGGCCGTGGCCGCCGGAGTGGGCGAGCAGCTCGAAGCCGCTGCCCTCGGCGCCCGTCCAGGCGCCCTTCATGAGCTCCGCGGAGAACGGCTCGAAGCCCGCGACGAGGATCCCGAGCACGTTGGTCTTCTGCCCGCGCAGCGCCGCGGCGGAGAGGTTGCCGGCGTAGCCGAGCTCGTCGATGACGCGCTGCACCTTGGCGATGGTGTCCTTCGAGACGCCGTAGCGGCCGTTGACCACCTTGGACACGGTGGCGACCGATACGCCCGCCATGCGGGCCACGTCGGCGAGCTTCACGCGGGCGACCGGTTCCATGCCCGCATGCTATCGGCCCGCGCCCGTTGCCACAGAGTGCCTGATCCCCCGTTGCGAAAACGTTATCGATAACGTTTGACGAAAGTCGCGACGCGGTGCCAGACTCGCCACTGTTCGGCCTGAGTCAATGGAGACGAAAGGGGACATCATGGCGAACATGCGACGAGCCGCTGCGGGAGCGGCGATCGCAGCATCCATGGCGCTGCTGGCGGCGTGCAGCTCGACCGAGGCGGGGGAGGACGGCAGCTCTGCCGACGCCACCGACGGCGGATCGGGCGACGCCCCTGTCACCCTCACGTGGTGGCACAACGGAGTGGCGGGCGACACCGGCGAGAACTCGCTCGGTGACTACTGGGACACGGTCGCGGCCGACTACATGGCGGACCACCCCAACGTGACGATCGAGATCGAGCAGATCCAGAACGAGGACCTCCAGCGCACGCGCATCCCCACCGCGCTGCAGTCGGGCGACGCGCCCGACCTGTTCCAGCAGTGGGGCGGCGGCGAGATGGCGGCGCAGGCGGAGGCCGGCTACCTCATGGACCTGTCCGACGTGCTCGCGGACGACATCGGCCGCCTCGGCGGCGGCGTCGCCCCGTGGCAGGTGGACGGCGTCACCTACGGCCTGCCGTTCCAGTTCGCGGTCGAGGGCATCTGGTACCGCCCCTCCCTCTTCGAGGAGGCGGGCATCACCGCGGAGCCCACCACGATGGCGGAGCTCGACGACGCGGTCCAGAAGCTCAAGGACGCCGGCATCGTGCCGATCGCCGTGGGCGCCTCGGACGGCTGGCCCGCGGCGCACTGGTGGTACAACTTCGCGCTCCGCTCCTGCTCGCAGGACGTGGTCGCGAGCGCCGGCACGAGCCTCGACTTCTCCGACCCGTGCTGGCTCGACGCCGGCACGCAGCTGGAGGACTTCCTCGGCACCGAGCCGTTCCAGCCCCAGTTCACGTCGACCGTCGCGCAGACCGGCGCGACCTCGTCCGCGGGCATGGTCGCGAACGGCAACGCGGCGATGGAGCTCATGGGCCAGTGGAACTACTTCGTCTACGAGGGCTTCACGGACGGCTCGGACGAGGCGATCGCGGCCCTGCACGACGACCTCGACTGGTTCCCGATGCCCGCCACCGACGGCGGCGCGGGCGACCCGTCCGCGGCGATGGGCGGCGGCGACGGCTTCTCCTGCTACGTGGACGCCCCGGCCGAGTGCGCGGACTTCCTCGCGTACATCGTGAGCGACGACGTCCAGCGCGGCTACGCCGAGGCCGTCGGCGGCCTGCCGGTCGCCCCGGCGGCGTCGGACGCGGTCACGGACCCGGTCCTGCAGGAGATCGCGCAGACCACCTCGAGCGCGGCCTACGTCCAGCTCTGGATGGACACCCTGCTCGGGCCCAACGTCGGCGGCGCCATGAACGACGGCATCGTCAACATCTTCAACGGCACGGGCGACGCCCAGGGTGTCGTCGACATGATGGTCGCCGCCGCGGCGACCTCCTGACCCCCACCACTGCGACTAGAAAGCGAGGCTCCCTGGTGACCGCACTGGAGGCCTCGGGTCGCAGCGCGGCCCCCGCCGTCGACGCGGAAGCGTCGGCGGCGGGGTCCCGCCCGGTGACCCCTGCATCCGAGCACACCCGCCGCGCGACGGCCCGCAAGTGGGCGGAGATCGCCCTCTTCGTGGGTCCGGCGATGGTGCTGTTCCTCACATTCGTCGTCTACCCGGTCGTCTCGGCGGCCCGGTTCAGCCTCTACAAGTGGAACGGCGTCTCGCAGTTCTCCGACGCCGAGTTCATCGGCCTCGAGAACTACGCGCGGGCGCTGTTCGGCGGCACCGACCCCGCCACCCAGCAGGCCTTCACCACGGCCTACTCCCAGCCCTTCTGGGAGGCCCTCAGCCACAACTTCGCGATCATCTTCCTGTCGATGGCGGTGCAGCTGCCGATCGCGTTGGCGGTCGCGCTCACCCTCAACCGCAGGTTCCGCGGACGCGCCTTCACGCGGGTGGTGATCTTCGCCCCCTACGTGCTGAGCGAGGTCATCGCCGGAACGATGTGGCTCATCATCTTCGACCCCAACGGCATCGCGACCCAGCTCATGCGCGGCATCGGCCTCGACATGCCGAACGGCGGCTGGTTCGAGGACCCCACGTGGGGCTTCTGGACCGTGTTCTTCATCATCACGTGGAAGTACGTGGGGCTCGCCATCATCCTGTTCCTCGCCGGCCTGTCGGGCGTGAGCGAGGACCTCCAGGAGGCCGCGGCCATCGACGGCGCGAGCTGGTGGCAGATCCAGTGGCGGATCAACATCCCGCTCATCGGTCCCACCATCCGCATCTGGGCGTTCCTGTCGATCATCGGCTCGATCCAGCTGTTCGACATGGTGTGGGTGCTCAACCGCGGCGGCACCGCGGGCCAGTACTCGACCATCGCGAGCTACATGATGGAGATCGGCTTCTTCCGGTCGGACTGGGGCTACGGCTCCGCGATCGCGGTCATCATGTTCTTCCTGTCGTTCGTCATCGCGCTCGCCTACATGGCGACCATCCTGCGCCGCGACAACGCCCACCCCCGAAAGGCCAGGTGACGACGATGTCCGTCGACACTGCTGCCCGCTCGACCGCCGCATCGTCCGCCGACGGCCGCCGCCGCAAGGGCCTCATCCCCGAGGGCTCGACGTACGTGGCCGTGGGCATCGCCCTCGTGGGCGTGGGCCTGACGCTCGGCCCGATCCTCTACCTGATCCTCGGCGGCTTCCGCACCCAGGGCGACCTCGCCGCGAACCCGACCGGCTTCCCCGACCCGTTCATGTGGCAGAACTACTGGGACATCCTGTCCAAGCCGCTGTTCTGGCGCCAGCTGCTCAACTCGACGCTGGTGGCGGTCGCGACGACCGCGGGCGTGGTGCTGTTCGGCACGATGGCGGCGTACCCGCTCGCGCGGTACTCGTTCAAGGGCCGCGAGCTCGTGTTCGTCATCTTCACCACCGGCCTGATGTTCCCCCTCACAGTCGCGGTGCTGCCGCTGTACCTGCTGCTGCGCGACATGGGCATCTCGGGCCTGTGGGGCCTCGTGATCCCGCAGATCGCGTTCGGCCTGCCGGTCACGATCATCATCCTGCGGCCGTTCCTCGCGGCCCTGCCCAAGGAGCTCGAGGAGGCGTCCTTCATGGACGGCATCTCGCGCATCGGCTTCTTCTGGCGCATGCTGCTGCCGCTCGCCCGGCCGGCCATGGTGACGGTGGGCGTGCTCGCGTTCATCGGCTCGTGGAACGCCTACCTGCTGCCCCTGCTGCTGCTCACGGGCGACCCGACCGGCATGACCCTGCCGCTCGGCGTCACCACGTTCCAGGGCCAGCACTCCGCCGCGACCACGATGATCATGGCCTACACGTCGCTCGCGATGCTGCCGGCGCTCGCGTTCTTCCTGCTGATGGAGCGGCGCATCGTCGACGGCCTCACCGGGGCGGTGAAGGGATGACCGCGGTCGACGTCGCGGTGAGCACCCGCGTGGCCTCCCTCGTCGCGGAGATGACGCTCGAGGAGAAGCTCGCGCAGATCACCGGCTTCTGGGAGGACGAGAAGGGCGACGTCGTCGCCCCGCTCCAGGGCGAGGTCTCCGTCACCGGCGGCCTGGACGATGCGACGCGGCACGGCATCGGCCACTTCACCCGCATCTACGGCACCACCCCCGTGGACGCCGATGCGCGGGCCCGGGTCCTGTGGGAGCGCCAGCGCGCGCTCGTGACCGGGACGCGGCTGGGCATCCCCGCGATCGTCCACGAGGAGATCCTCACGGGGCTGTCGGCGTGGAAGGCCGCGACGTATCCCGGCCCGCTCACGTGGGGCGCCGCATTCGACCCGGAGCTGGTGGCGCGCATGGGCGCGCTCATCGGCCGCGACTGCCGCGCGCTGGGCATCCACCAGGGCCTCGCGCCGGTGCTCGACGTCGTGCGCGACCCCCGCTGGGGGCGCGTCGAGGAGTGCATCGGCGAGGATCCGTACCTCGTCGGCGAGATCGGCACGTCCTACGTCGAGGGCGTCCAGTCCGAGGGCGTGCACGCGACCCTCAAGCACTTCGTCGGCTACTCGGCCTCGCGCTCGGGACGCAACTTCGGGCCCGTCTCGATCGGCCCGCGCGAGCTGCGCGACGTCATGATGGTGCCGTTCGAGATGGCCGTCGTCGACGGCGGCGTCCGCTCCGTCATGCACGCCTACACCGAGATCGACGGGGTCCCCACGGCCGCCGACGGCTCGCTCCTCACGGGCGTCCTGCGCGACGAGTGGGGCTTCGACGGCGTCGTGGTCGCCGACTACTTCGGCATCGCCTTCCTCCACCTGCTCCACGGCGTGGCGGCGGACCTGTCCGAGGCCGCGGCGCTCGCGCTCGAGGCCGGCGTCGACGTCGAGCTCCCCACCGGCGACGCCTACCTCGCGCCGCTCGCGGCCGCCGTGCGGTCCGGGCGGGTGCCCGAGCACCTCGTCGACACCGCGGTCGCGCGGATCCTCGCGCAGAAGGAGTCGCTCGGCCTGCTCGACGCGGACTTCTCCGGCGAGCCGCCCGCGGGCGTCGACCTCGACGGTCCCGAGCACCGCGAGGTGGCCCGGCTGCTCGCCGAGCGCGGCATCGTCCTGCTCGCCAACGACGGCACGCTCCCCCTGGGTGCACCGGCCGGGGACGATGCGGCGGGCGCGCCGGACGCGGCGGGCGCGCCGGGTGCGCCGCGCGTGGCCGTCATCGGCCCCAACGCGGACCGGTACGCGGCGATGTTCGGGTGCTACTCGTTCGCCAACCACGTGCTCGACAAGCGGCCCGGCACCGAGCTCGGCCTCGACGTGCCCACCGTGCTCGACGCCGTGCGCGACGAGCTCGGGCCCGTCCTGTCGGCACGCGGGTGCGACGTGCAGGGCGGCTCGCGCGAGGGCTTCGCCGAGGCAGTCGAGGCGGCCCGCGCGGCCGACGTCGCCGTCGTGGTCGTCGGCGACCAGGCGGGGCTCTTCGGCCGCGGCACCTCGGGCGAGGGCTGCGACACCGACTCCCTCGAGCTGCCCGGCGTCCAGCGCGAGCTCGTCGAGGAGCTGCTCGCGACCGGCACGCCGGTGGTGCTCGTGCTCGTCACGGGCCGCCCGTACGCGATCGGATGGGCGCTCGAGCGCTGCGCCGCGGTGGTGCAGGCGTTCTTCCCGGGTGAGGAGGGCGCGCGCGCGATCGCGGGCGTGCTGTCCGGCCGGGTCAACCCCTCGGGCCGCCTGCCGGTGAGCATCCCGCGGGACACCGGCGCGCAGCCGTACAGCTACCTCCACCCGCGGCTCGGCGGCGACACCGACGTCACCAACCTGTCGTCCACGCCGCCGCTGACGTTCGGCGAGGGGCTGTCGTACACGTCCTTCGCGTACGAGGGCCTCGCGGCGGAGGACGCCCCGACCGACGGGACGATGCGCGTGTCCGTGACCGTGCGCAACACCGGCGCGCGCGACGGCGACGAGGTGGTGCAGGTCTACGCGCACCAGCGGCGGGCGTCGCTCACGCGGCCGGTCGCGCAGCTCGTCGGCTTTGCGCGGGTGCCGCTGCGCGCGGGCGAGGCCAGGCGCGTCACGCTCGACATCCCCGCGGCGCGGCTCGCGTTCTCCGGTCGGGACCTCGTGCGCGCGGTCGAGCCGGGCGAGGTCGAGCTGTGGGCCGGCACGCCGGTCCGCCGCGAGGCCGAGGCGGTCGCCTCGCTCACGGGCGAGCGCTGCCCCGTGGGACGCGAGAGCGCCCGGAGGGTCCGCGTCGAGGTGAGCTGACCGGGCGGCGTCGGACGATTCCCGTCAGTCGATTCCCAATGACACTTGTGACTGCGGTCTCACCGCGTGATGGCTGGGGCAGCCTCAGCCATCACGCGAGACGACAGGCGTCCCATCCGTCATTGGGAATCGACACGCGCCGGCGGGCTAGCGGCCCTCGCCGCTCTGGCGCTTGCGTCGCGCCTGGTCGCGCAGCCACGCGAGGTACTCCGGGTCGTCGTCGGGCGCCACGGGGTCCGAGCGACGCTGCGGGCCGCTGTCGGGGCGGGTGCGGCTCAGGAGGATCCAGCCGATCGCGCCCACGTAGGGCAGCAGCACGATGATCGCGGCCCAGAGCCACTTGGACACGCCGTACGGATCCTTCTCGGGACGCTGCATCGCGTCCGAGAGGGCGTAGATGACGAGCCCCAGGTAGACGAGGAGGGGGAGCACGCGAGCCATCCATCAAGCGTACGCCGGGTACCGTTGATGTATGAGCGTTCTTGCGTACTGGGGTGCCCGCACGGGCGTCTTCCTCGCCGTCCTCGGCGTGCTGTGGGCCGTGGGATGGCGCGACGTGATCGCGTTCCTGGCCGCCTTCGTCGTCGCCTGGCTGGTGTCCTACCTGGCGCTGCCGGGCCTGCGCGTGCGCGCCGCCGCGCAGATGGACGGCTGGATCTCCCGCAGCGAGAAGGGGATCCGCGAGGCCGCCGCCGAGGAGGACGCCGAGATCGACGCCGCCGACCACGAGGCCGGCAGCACCCGCTGAGCCCGCGCGGCTACAGCGCCAGCCCCACCGCCATGAGCAGGCCGTAGGCGAGGCCCACGCCGCTGATCCCCTGGAACATCACCGCGAAGTTCCGGCCCGACGCGCCCATGCGCATGCCGAACGCGATGACGACGGACGGCAGCGCGACCATCGTAGAGATGAGCACCCACGGGTGCGCGAACGCGACGATCACCGCGAGCCCCACCGGCAGCGTCACGGACGCCGCGAACAGCTGGCGCGCGCGCAGCTCGCCCACCTTGACCGCGAGGGTCCGCTTGCCCGCGAGCGCGTCCGTCTCGAGGTCGCGGATGTTGTTGACCAGCAGCAGCGCGACGGCGTAGAGCCCCACGCCCGCCGACGCCACGACCGCCCACCACGTGACGTGGCCGGCCTGCGTGAGCATCGTGCCGAGCACCGCGACGGGCCCGAAGAACACGAACACGCTCACCTCGCCCCAGCCCGCGTAGCCGTAGGGGCGCGACGAGCCGGTGTAGGTCCACGCCGCGACGATCGCGACCGCGCCCACCGCGAGCAGCCACCACATCTCGACGTACACGACGAGCGCGAGGCCCAGCAGCGCGCCCGCGAGGAACGACAGGTACGCGGCGCGCTTGACCGAGGACGGCAGCGCCTTGCCCGACGCGACGAGCCGCTCGGGGCCGATGCGGTCGATGTCGGTGCCGCGGATGCCGTCCGAGTAGTCGTTGGCGTAGTTCGACCCCACCTGCAGCGCGAGCGCGACGCCGAGCGCGAGCAGCGCCGGGACGAGGCGGAAGCCGTCCTCCGCGATCGCGGCCGCGGAGCCGACGATCACCGGCACGGCCCCGGTCCACAGCGTGCGGGGGCGTGCGCCCGCGATCCAGTCGGCGGTGGTGGTCATCGATCCTCCTTGCTCGCCAGGCCTCTGGCGGCCGGCCGGTCAATCTTCCCACCCGCGGTGCGCGGCACGGTCGCGCGGACGATGCGCTTGGGCCGCTCGTACGAGGCGAGACCCTCGAGCGCGGCCCCGAGCGCCGCCTCGTCCACCTCGCCCTCGACGACAGCGACGACGCGCTCGCCCCACTCGGCGTCGGGCACGCCGACGACGGCGGCGGCCGTCGCGCCCGCCCGCTCCAGCGCGAGCTCGATGCGCTGGGGGTGCACCTTGACCCCGCCGGTGTTGATGACATGGTCGGCGCGGCCGAGGACGCGCAGGCGGCCGTCCTCGCGCAGCTCGCCCACGTCGGACGTGCGGAACCAGCGGACGCCGTCGCGGGTCTCGAACGCCGCATCGTCCCCGTCCGCGTAGCCGGCCGCGAGCGTGGGCCCCGCCAGCAGGATCCGGCCGTCGGGATCGATCCGCAGCCCGACGCCGTCGAGCGGCCGGCCGTCGTAGACGCAGCCGCCGGACGTCTCGCTCATGCCGTACGTGCGCACGAGGTTCGCGGGCGCGTCCCGCTCGGGCAGCGCCGCGCCGCCCACGAGCACCGCGTCGTACGTGGCGAGCGCGTCGCGCCCGGCCGGGTCGGCGAGCAGCCGCCGCACCTGGGTGGGGACGAGCGAGACGTGGCGGCGCCCCGCGGGCAGGCGCGCGGTCGCCGCCGCGAAGGACGATGCGGTGAACGGGCCGGCGGGCATCGTCGCCAGCGGCGCCCCGGCCAGCGCCGCGCGGGCCACCACCATGGCGCCGCCGATGCGCTCCGCCGGCAGCGTCAGCAGCCAGGCCGCCTCGCCGCCGAGCCGGTCCGCGGTGAGCGCGGCGGACGCGCGGATAGCGGCCGTGGGGAGGAGCACCTCGCGCGGCGCCCCGGTCGAGCCCGACGTCGCCGCGGCCACGCCCTCGGCACGCCCGGCCAGCGCATCGTCCACGGCGGTGAGGGGATCGTCGGCGAGGCGCGCGTAGGTCACACCGACCAGCCTAGGGCGGCACCTACACTCGTCCGCATGACTTCGACCCGCATCGCGGGCACGCTCGCCGCTGCCATCGCGGCGATGACCCTCGCCGCGTGCTCGCCCGCCTCCGAGAGCGGCCCCACCACGACCGTGTCGATCGCCTCCTCGCCGGAGGTGTCGGCGGTCGCGCTGCCGCCCGCCCCCGAGGACCCGGTCCCCTCGATCGCGTGGCCGCTGACCGGTCTCGACGCGTCCGACGCCACCACCGCTGAGCTGAGCCGTCCGGCGCTGTCGATCAAGATCGAGAACTCCGCGGCCGCGCGTCCGCAGGAGAACCTCGACAAGGCGGACGTGGTGTTCGAGGAGTACGTCGAGGCGGGCATCTCGCGCCTCATCGCGGTCTACCAGTCGGACATGCCCGAGTCGGTGGGGCCGATCCGCTCGATGCGGCCCATGGACCGCAACATCATGGGCTCGGTCGGCGGGCCGCTGATCTTCTCCGGCGCGCAGCCGCGGTTCGTGTCCGCGACGCTCTCCTCGGGCCAGGACATCATCACGCAGGACGTGGGGGACTACGGCTTCTTCCGCACGACCGACAAGTCCGCGCCGCACAACCTCCACGGCTACCTGGCCTCGTTCCTCGAGCAGACCGACGCGGACGCGCCCGAGCGGCAGTGGGAGATCGCGTACCCCGCGAGCGAGGCGACCGCGCAGCTCGAGGGCACCAAGGCGACCGAGATCGACATCTACATGTCGGGCTACTCGCAGCCGTCGTGGACGTGGGACCGGACGGACCAGGTGTGGAAGCGCTACGAGTCGGGGGTGAAGCACGTCACCACGGACGGCACGCAGCTGTCCGCGACCAACGTCGTGATGCTGTGGGTGACCGTCCAGTACACGTCCTCGGACGGCGGCTCGTCGGTGCCGGAGACGCTCGTCGCGGGCCGCTCGGGCGAGGGCTACGTGGTCACGGGCAACCGCACCATCCCGATCGAGTGGAGCAAGAAGGGCCAGTACGACCCGTTCGTGCTCACCACGAAGGACGGCGACGACGTCGCGCTCGCGGCCGGTCAGACCTGGTTCGAGCTCATCCCCAACGCGGGCATCGGGCGCGCGACCTCGATCGACATCTCGTAGTCGCCGGGCGCGCGGTTCAGCGGGCGGTTCAGCGGGCGTAGGAGCTCGTCGCGACCTTGCGGGCCTTGAGGTACGTGTTGCCCAGGTACCTCACGCTCACGCGGCCCTTCGGCAGCTTCCAGGTCGTGAGCCGCACCTTGAAGACCGAGCCCGACCGCACGAGCTTGTACTTCGCCGACACCTTCCGGTCCCCGACGTACATCTGCACGTAGCCGGACTCGCGCGCGACCGAGCTCGACACGGTCGCGACGAACGTCGCCCGCGCGCCCTTCTTCACGGCGGTCCTGGCGACCGCGGTCACCTTCGGCGTCGCCTTCGTCACGGTCGCCTTGACGGTGGTCGCGGAGGGCTGGGACGCGAGCGAGCCGGAGTAGGTCGCGGTGAGCGTGCGGGTGCGGGGCTTCCAGTCCTTCGGCAGCGTGAAGGTCGCCTTGCCGTTGCTGTCCAGCGTCCGCGTCCAGCGCTTCGTGCCGACCGTCACCGTGACCTTGCCGGTCGGGGTCCTCGTCCCGCTCACCGTCACCGTGACCTTGCCCGCCGTGCCGTAGGGGACCTTGGTGGCCGTCGCGCGGATGGTCGAGGCGGTGGCGGGCCCGGCCAGCAGCGCCACGGTCGCCGAGGTGGCGGTCGCGTCGACAACGTCGAGCGTGAACTGCCCCATCGGGTCCGTGTACGTGTCGCCCGCCTGGAACGACGTCCGCAGCGTGCCGCCGGCGTCCTCCTGGGCGAGGAGGTACTGCTCGTTGTAGCCGGGCTCCATCATCGTGAGGACGACGCCGGGCGCGTAGGCGGCCACCCGTCCCAGCGGGTCGAGGAAGGCGCTCGCGCTCGCGTAGAAGGCGCCCGCGTCGGCGCCCGTGCCGTCGCGGAGGTCGACGACGTAGCGGAAGCCGTGGTCGTCGGTGAAGCTCGCGGCGGTCGTGCCCGTCGTGGACGTCGACGCGCCGATGGTGACGACCTGCGGCTCCGTGGCGCCGGGGACCAGCGTGACCGCCGCGGTCTGCGTGTCCGCGCCGGGCAGGTCGAGGTACGAGCGGTACGCGGCGTCGAGGCTCGCCGGCGCGAAGTCGCCGATCGCCCCCGCCATCGGGCTGTACGCCCCGTAGTACTCCGCGAAGCCGTAGGCCCCGAAGACGTCGCCCCACAGCAGGTCGCTGTGCCCGAGCCCGAGGTTGTGCCCGAGCTCGTGGACGGTGACCGCCGCGCCCGGCTCCGCGATGTGGACGAAGCCGCCGAGCGTGATGCGGCCGACCGTCGCGACCCCCAGGTAGTCGTACGCGCACCCGGTCGGCGTGTAGACGACGAGGTGGTTCGCGGCCTGCGCGAAGTCGACGGCGGGGAAGAGCGCGGCGGCCTCCTCCCACAGCTCGTCGAAGGCGTAGGCGCACGACCCGGGCAGCGACAGCACCCGGGTCTGCGCGATCTCGAACGAGTCGAGGGCGCCGCGGCCCTCGCGGACCCAGTACTCGAGCGCGGCCGCGGCGTCGGCTGTCGCGGCCGCGGGCGCGATGTCCCCGCCGGCCGTCGCATCGTCCACCGTGACCACGTACGCGTCGTGACCGGTGACCGCGACGCTCGGAGCGACGGGCTCGAGGACCGTCGCGGCGCTCACCTCGCCGCCATCGACCGTCGCCGCCACCTCGGAGCCCGTGGGGATCTCCTCGAGCGCCTCCCCGGCCACCTCGGTGACAGTGCCGTCGTCCTCGACGAGGACGTAGGCGTCGGTGTGCTCGTCGGCGGTGTCGATCGTCACCTCGAGCAGGCTCGCGTCGACGGTGGCGAGCCCGAGGGTCTCCCCGGGGCCGGCGGGCACGGCGGCCGCGGAGGCGAGGCCGACGACGGTGAGCGCGAGCGCGATGCCGGCGCTCGTGGCGGACCGGGCCGCCGGGCGGGTGCGAGTCGTCACGGGGGGAGGCTATCGGGGGAGGGACCAGCGGCGATAGGCCCTGACGAGGGTTCGGCGCCCGGGGTGGCGGCGGTCCCCGTGAGGCACCATGGAGAGGTGATCACCGTCCTCACGGGCGCCGGGCTCTCGACCGGCGCCGGCATACCCGACTTCCGCGGGCCGAACGGCGTGTGGACGCGCCACCCCGAGCGGGCGCGGCTCCTCGAGATCGACGTGTTCCTCGGCGACCGCGAGGCGCGCATCGAGGGCTGGCGCGACTGGGCCGCGCACCCGGCGTGGGAGGCGCGGCCGTCCCCCGCGCATCGTGCCCTCGCCCGCCTGGTCGAGGCCGGCGCCGCGCGCGACATCCTCACCCAGAATATCGACGGCCTGCAGCAGGCCGCCGGCACGCCGGACGATGCGGTGGTGGAGATGCACGGGCGCCTCGCCACGACCTCGTGCATGGGATGCGAGTGGGGGTGCGAGACGCGCGAGGTGATCGCGATGCTCGACGTGGATCCGGACCCGCGGTGCCCGTACTGCGGCGGGGTGCTCAAGCCGGACGTCGTCTACTTCGGCGAGGCGCTCGGCGACGCGGACCTCGACCGGGCGTCGCGCGCGTCGCGCGGATGCGACGTGTTCGTCGCGATCGGCACCACGCTGCAGGTCTACCCCGTGGCGATGTACGCGGGGTCCGCGCTGCAGGCCGGGGCGGAGCTCGTCATCGTCAACGCGTCGCCGACGGCGTACGACCGGGACGCGCACCGCGTGATCCGCGAGCCGATCGAGGAGGCCGTGCCGGCGCTGGTCGAGGAGTGGCTCGCGGGCTGAGCGGGGCGCGGGTCGACGACGCGATCCGTCTCTACCTGGGGCTCCGAGGCGCCGGCCCGGGCCCTCCGTCAGTAGGCGTAGGGGAACCGGGTCCAGTCGGGCTCGCGGCGCTCGAGGAACGCGTCGCGCCCTTCCTGCGCCTCCTCCGTCATGTACGCCATGCGCGTCGCCTCGCCCGCGAAGACCTGCTGGCCCGCGAGGCCGTCGTCCGCGAGGTTGAACGCGAACTTCAGCATGCGGATCGCCTGCGGCGACTTCGTGGCGATCAGCGCCGCGTACTCGAGCGCCCTGGCCTCGAGCTCCGCGTGCGGGACGGACTCGTTGACGGCGCCCCAGCGCTCCGCATCGTCCGCCGAGTACTCCCGCGCGAGGAAGAAGATCTCCCGCGCCCGCTTGTCGCCCACCTGCCGCGCGAGCAGCGCGGAGCCGTAGCCCGCGTCGAACGAGCCGACGTTGGCGTCGGTCTGCTTGAAACGCGCGTGCTCGCGGCTCGCGATCGAGAGGTCGCTCACCACGTGCAGCGAGTGGCCGCCGCCGGCCGCCCAGCCGTTGACCGCGGCGATCGTGACCTTGGGGGAGGTGCGCATGAGGCGCTGCACCTCGAGGATGTGGAGGCGGCCGCCGTACGCCGGCGCGTCCTGCGCCGAGCCCTCGTAGAGGTAGCCGTCCTTGCCCCGGATGCGCTGGTCACCGCCCGAGCAGAACGCGTGCACGCCGTCCGCGGCCGGGCCGTTGCCCGTAAGGATGATGGCCGCCACGTCGACGGTCTGGCGGGCGTGGTCGACCGCGCGGTAGAGCTCGTCGACGGTCTGCGGGCGGAACGCGTTGCGGACCTCGGGCCGGTTGAAGCCGATGCGCACCGCGGGCAGGTCACGCTCGCCGTCCGGCCCCCGCCGCACCCACCGGTGGTACGTGATGTCCGCGTCCGGGAAGCCCTCGACGGCTCGCCACTGGGTCGGGTCCATGAGATCGGAGACCTGCGCCGGGATGTCGCTCATGGTCTCCGAGCGTAGTGCGGGGCCGGCCGTCGACTCCCAATGACGCCTGTGGCGCGATCCTCGCCGTGTGAAGGCTGGGGCGGCCCCACGCGCCCCACGCGCCGCATCGGCCACATCTGTCATTGGGAGTCCACGGGGCCGCCAGCCCTAGGCTGAGCCCATGGAGTTCCGTCCCTTCCGCGTCGCGCTGGCGACGCGCTTCCGCGGCGTGACGGAGCGCCACGGCGTCCTCATCCGCGGCACCGGCCCCGACGGCGAGGACGCGTGGGGCGAGTACTCCCCGTTCGACGACTACACGCCCGAGCGGGCCTCCCGCTGGTGGGACGCCGCGATGGAGGCGGCCCGCGGCGAGTGGCCGGCCCCGGTGCGCGACCTCGTCCCGGTCAACAGCATCGTCCCCGAGCTCCCGGCGGGACGCGCCGCCCAGCTCGCCAAGGCGGGCGGCTGCACCACCGCCAAGGTCAAGGTCGCCGGCACCGTCTCCCTGAGGGACGATGCGCGGCGCGTCGAGGCCGTCGCCGTCGCCCTGGGCCCGCAGGGCCGGGTGCGCGTCGACGCGAACGGCGCGTGGGACGTCGACACCGCCGTCAAGGCGCTCGCGGAGCTCGATGCCGCGGCCCGCGCCGGCGGCGGGCCCGGGCTCGAGTACGTCGAGCAGCCGTGCCGCACCGTCGCCGAGATGGCCGAGGTGCGCCGCCGCACGAAGGTGCTCGTCGCCGCGGACGAGTCCGTGCGCCTGCCCGGCGACGCCGACGAGGTGATGCGCGCCGGCGCCGCCGACATCCTGGTCCTCAAGGTCGCGCCCATGGGGGGCGTGGCCGCATGCCTGCGCGTGGTCGAGCGCTACGACGTGCCCATCGTCGTGTCGAGCGCGATGGAGTCCTCCGTGGGGCTCGCGGCGGGCGTCGCGCTCGCGCGGGCCGTGCCCGAGCTGCCCTACGCGTGCGGGCTCGGCACCGGCGAGCTGCTCGCCGAGGACACCGTGCGGGAGACGATCGTGCCGCACGGCGGCGTCATCGGCCCCGTCACCCTGGAGGTGACCGCGTGAGCGAGCACCCGTCGGGGGCCTTCGCCCGCGCGCTGGTCGCGGCGCTCGCGGAGCGCGGCGTCGAGGACTACGTGCTCAGCCCGGGTTCCCGCTCGGGCCCGCTCGCGCATGCCCTCGCGGAGGCCGGCTCGGGCAACCCGCCGCTCGGCGCGCCCCGCATCCGCCTCCACGTGCGCATCGACGAGCGCTCCGCGGCCTTCCTCGCCCTCGGCATCGCGCGCGGCCGGGCCGCCGCCGGCGACGCGCGGCCGGTCGCGATCGTCACCACCTCCGGCACCGCGGTCGGCAACCTCATGCCCGCGGTGATGGAGGCGCACCACTCGGGCGTCCCGCTGCTGCTGCTCACCGCCGACCGTCCCACCGAGCTGCGCGGCGTGGGCGCCAACCAGACCACCGACCAGGTGGGGCTCTTCGGCGCCTTCGTGCGCTGGGGCGCGGACGTCCCGGCCGCCGCCCTGGGCGACCGGCCCGACCGTGCCACCGCGCTCGCGGACCGCGCCGTCCGCGCCGCGCTGGGCGACCGCGCCCGCGAGGACATGGCCGCCGCCGCGGGCCCCGTCCACGTCAACGTCGCGTTCCGGGAGCCCCTCGGCGCGGACGGCGGGCTGTGGAGCGACCCGCCCCGCCTGCCCACGCCGAGCGGCGGCATCCCTGTCGTCGCGCCGCCGGACGAGCCCGCGCCGCTGCCGCCCGTCGCGCGCGGCGTGGTGATCGCCGGCGACGGGGCCGGCGACGTCGCCCGCCAGGTCGCGGAGGCGCACGGCTGGCCCCTGCTCGCGGAGCCGACGTCCCTCGCGCGCTCCGGGTCCCACTGCATCGCCGACTACGTGCGCCTGCTCGAGTCCGCGCACGGCAAGGATCTCGCGGACCGCGTCCACCAGGTCGTCGTCATCGGCCGGCCCACCCTCACGCGGCCGGTGCAGGCCCTCATCGCCCGCGCGCCCGCGCTCGTGGTCGCGCGCTTCGGGGCGCGGTGGCGCGAGGCGCCGCCGCACGCGCAGTCCGTGCTCCGCGAGGTGCCCGCCTCGTGGCTGTGGTCCGCCGCGCCGGACGATGCGGACCCCGGCTGGCTCGCCGAGTGGCGCGCCGCGGGCGGCCGCCCGTCATCGCCCGAGGGCTGGGGGCCGCGCGTGGTCGCGGCGGCGTTCGCCGAGTCGCTGCGCGACGGGGTGTGGGGCGTGGTCGGCTCCTCGGGCCCGGTGCGCGCGCTCGACCGCCTCATGCCCGCCGCCCCGGCGGGATCCGCTCCCATGCTGCTCGCCAACCGCGGGCTCGCGGGAATCGACGGCACCATCTCGACCGCGGCCGGCATCGCCTTCGGGTCGGGCCGCCCGGTGCATGCGCTCATGGGCGACGTCACGTTCCTCCACGAGGCCGGCGGCCTGCTCGTCGGTCCGCGCGAGGAGCGGCCGCGGCTGCGCATCGTCGTGGTGAACGACGGCGGCGGCACCATCTTCGGCGGCCTCGAGCACGGCGGCGCGCCCGCCGAGAACCTCGAGCGGGTCTTCACCACGCCGCACGGCGCGGACCTCGCGTCGCTGTGCGCGGGCTACCGGGTGCCGCATCGTGCGGTGAGGTCCCGCGACGCGCTCGCGGCCGCGCTGGCGCAGCCCGTCGCGGGGCTCGAGGTGGTCGAGGCCCTCGTCGGCTGACCCCTGGTGACTCCCAATGACAGATGTGATGGGAGCGTCACCGCGTGAAGGATGGGGCAGCCCCAGCCTTCACCACGGATGACTCGGGTCACATCCGTCATTGGGAGTCGACGGGCCGGCCCCGTGGGGCTAGCCGTCGCGGCGGGCCCGGAGGACCGCGTCGCGCCGCACCATGACCTCGCCGTCGTGGCTGACGCCGTCGCGCTCGCGCGCCTCCACGACCTCGACGGTCCAGCCGTCGCCCAGCGCGGCGGCCGCCTCCTCCGCGCGGAACGCGAGGCGGCTCAGCTTCGCGTGCTCGAGCACGTGCGGATCACGGGGGTCGTGCCCCACCACCAGCAGCGTGCCGCCCGGCGCGACCAGCTCGGCGAGCCGCGCGACCAGCACGCCGATGCCCGCCTCGGGATGCGCGTAGTGCGTGGTGACCAGGTCGAACGATGCGGCGGGCAGGTCCGCGTGCATCGCGTCGTCGACGCGCCAGTCGAGGCGCGCGGCCACCTCCTCGCCGGTCCGGTCCGCGCGCTCGACGCCGCGCGACACCGCGGTCGCGGACACGTCGATCGCGGTCACGTCCCATCCCAGCGAGGCGAGGTGCACGGCGTCCGCACCCTCGCCGCAGCCGACCTCGAGCGCGCGGCCCGGGGCGAGCCGCGCGGCCTCCTCGACCAGCTGGTGGTTCGGGTTCGCGCTCCACACCGCATCGTGCGACGCGTAGCGCTCCTCCCACGCCGTCGCGTCCCAGCCGTCGACCTCGGATGCCGGGGCGCCGGCCGGGTGCACGTGCGGGATCGCGCCGGTCGTCGACGGCGCCGGCGCGCCCAGCGCGCGCCGCATCGGCTCGAGCTTGGCCTCCGACTCCGCCCACTCGGCGGCGGGCTCGCTCGCGGCGACGATGCCGCAGCCGGCGAACAGCCGCAGGCGCCGCGGATCGGACGGCGAGATCTCTGCCGAACGCAGGCCGATGCACCACTCGCCGTCGCCGCCCGCGTCGATCCATCCCACGGGACCGGCGTAGCGGCCGCGGTCGAGCCCCTCGAGCTCGTCGATGACGCGCGCCGCGCCGAGCGTGGGGGTGCCGCACACGGCGGCGCTCGGGTGCAGCTCGCTCACGAGCTCGAGCGCGGCGACGTTGTGCGACAGCACGCCCGTGACGTCCGTCGCGAGGTGCATGACGTTGGGCAGGTGCAGCACGAACGGCTCGTCCGGCACGTTGACGCTGCCGCAGTGCGAGGCGAGGGCCTGCGTGACCGACCGGACGGCGTACTCGTGCTCCTCGCGGTCCTTCGAGGAGCGGGCGAGGGCGCCGGCGCGCGCGAGGTCGCGCATGTCGTCGCCCGTCATGCGGATGGTGCCCGCGAGCACGCGGGAGGTCACGAGGCCGTGGTCGACGCGCGCGAGCAGCTCGGGGGTCGCGCCCACGAGGCCGTCGACGTGGAACGCCCAGCAGGTGGGGTACTCGTCCGCGAGCCGGCGCAGCAGCACGCGCACGTCCACGGGGCGCTCGGCCGTCGCCTCGACCGCGCGGGCCAGCACCACCTTCTCGAGCTCGCCGGCGCGGATGCGGGCCACGGCGGCGTCGACCGCGGACGCCCATGCGGCCTCGTCGCCGGAGGCGATGTCGACGTGGCCCGGGCCGGCCGGCGCCGTCGCGGCGGCGAGCGCCTGCTCGAGCGTGAGCGGCGCCTCGTCCTCGCGGGAGATCGTGGTGAACCAGGCACGACCGTCCCGGCGTCCCAGCACGTACCGGGGGACCACGAGCGAACCGCCGGCCCCGGAGGCGTCGGCGAACGCGAACGAGCCGAAGGCGACCAGGCCCGTGCCGCGCTCGCGCACCTCGTCCCGGACCTCCGCGTGGCGGCACATGAGCCGCCACCAGTGCTGCGCCTGCTCGACGCGGTCCTCGCCGCCGCCGTCGTGGCGCGCGGCCTCGCCCCACGCCACCATGCCCTCGCCGCGTCGGACCCACGAGATGCCGGCCTCGGGCAGCGCGGCGATCAGGTCGCCCGGGTCGTCGATCTCGGTGGTGCGGACGACGAGAGGTCCGGGGGAGGCGCTGTGGACGGTCACTCCTCCACAGTAGGGCCGTTCCACCACCGCGCCGCACGCACCCCGACCCCCGCCAGGTAGTCGTTGACGAAGCGGCCGCCGGGGTCGAGCTCCTCGAAGACGGCGCGCGCGTCCGCGACCCGCGGGTGGGCGCGCGCGATGGCCGCGGCGTCGAACGCGTGCCACTTGCCCCAGTGCGGGCGGGCCAGGAACGGGGCGAGCGCCTCCTCGATGCGGGGCAGCAGCGCGAGCACCTCGGCGGGGTGCTGCGCCCACGTGAAGTGGATCGCCAGGGTGTCGCGCTCGTACGCGCCGGACAGCCACAGGTGGTCCGCCGCGACCGCGCGCAGCTCGGACACCAGGAGGTGCGGGCGGATGAGCAGGCCGAGCGCGCGCACGGCGGCGAGCGCCTCCCCGGCGGCCTCCATCGGCACGAAGTACTCGGTCTGGATCTCCTGCCCGTTCGACGGCGTGTGGGTGAGCCGGAAGTGCGGGAGCCGGTCGATCCACGGTCCGGGCTCGCCGCCCTGCGGGGTGAGCGCGTCCGGGTCGCCGTCGACGAGCCGCGCGTCGGACTCGGGGCTGCGCACCGCGCCGTGCCACTCCTCGGGCGGCATCTTGTCGAGCCCCACGCCGCTCTTGCGCCAGATCTGCTGGACGGTCGGCTCGTCCCACGTGGTGAAGATCGACACCGAGTACGCGTCCGCGAGGATCGCGGGGGTGTCGGACAGCAGGGTCGCCCACGGCATCCCCGTGTAGACGTCCTGGCGCACGTCGTAGGTGGGCTGGACCCCGAGCGTCACGGACGTGATGATCCCGAACGCGCCGACGCCGACGGCGAGCGCGGGGAACTCGGGGTCGCCCTGGCGGCACGTGCGCAGGTCCCCCTCCGCGTCGATGTACTCGAGCTTGCGCAGCGCGGTGGCCTGGCAGCCGTTGCGCGCGCCGGAGCCGTGGGTGCCGGTCGCGATCGCGCCGACGACCGAGATGTGGGGCAGCGAGCCCGTGTTGTGCAGCGCCCACCCGCGGTGCTGCAGCCACGCGCCGAGCTCGCCGTAGCGGATGCCCGCGGGCGCCGTCACGGTGGGCCACGCGGGGTCGGACAGGTCGATGTGTGGGGAGCCCTCGAGCCCGGTCGTGTCGATGAGCGTGCCGTCGGTGTCCGCGATCGCGTTGAAGCTGTGCCGCGTGCCGAGCGCCTTGACCCGGCCGGGCGCCTCGCGCACCGCGCGCGCGACGTCCTCGACGGTGCGCGCCTCGACCAGACGCTCCGCCACGAAACGATGGGTCCCCGCCCAGGTGACGCCCGCGTCGCTCATGATTCCAACGTAGCAACGGGGGACGCGCGTGCGCGGTTCGTGCCCGGTGCGGCGCGGCGCGCATCGTCCCGGGCGCCGGCGTGCGGGGGGACGATGCGGGGGCCGGCGGAGCGGACGGTCCCGCACGGAGCACCTTGCGCGCACCTCTACGCTTGTCGGGTGCGTACAGAGGCCGATGTCATCGTGATCGGGGCGGGTCCCGGAGGGGCCGCCGCCGCCCGCTACCTCGCCGTCGAGGGCTTCGACGTGATCGCCCTCGAGAAGGCGAGGTTCCCCCGCGAGAAGGTCTGCGGCGACGGGCTGACGCCCCGGGCCGTCCGCGAGATCGACCTCATCGGGCTGCCGACGCCGCGCGACGAGGGCTGGATCCCCAACCACGGCCTGCGCATGGTCGGCGGCGGGCACCGCCTCGAGTTCCCGTGGCACGACCTCGAGTCCTTCCCCCGCTACGGCCTGTCGCTGCCGCGCGCGGACTTCGACAAGCGCCTCGCCGACCACGCCCGCGCCGCCGGCGCCGACGTGCGCGAGGGCTGGCACGTCGAGTCCGCCCTCCGCGACGAGCGCCAGGCGGGCTACGCCGGCGGCGGGCGCGTCGTCGGCGTCGTCGCGCGCGAGACCGACGAGCGCGGCCGCAAGGTCGGCGAGCCCGTCGAGTTCCGCGCCCCGCTCGTCATCGCGGCGGACGGCGTGAGCGCGCGCGTCGCGCTCGGCATGGGCATGGAGCGCATGGAGAACCGCCCCATCGGCGTCGCGGTGCGCACGTACTTCACCACCCCCCGCCACGACGAGGAGTGGATGGAGGGCCACCTCGAGATCTGGGACGGCGAGCGCGGCGCCTCGAACCTGCTGCCCGGCTACGGCTGGATCTTCCCCATGGGCGACGGCACCGCGAACGTGGGCCTCGGCACCCTGAGCGCCAAGGGCACGCCCCCCAAGCTCGACCACCGCGCGCTGCTGCGGGACTGGCTCGACCACTCGGCGGCGGACTGGGAGTTCGGCGAGCAGGTGGGCGGCATCAAGGGCGCCGCGATCCCGATGGCCTTCAACCGCCAGCCGCACTACGTGCCCGGCATGATGCTCGTCGGCGACTCGGGCGGCATGGTCAACCCCTTCAACGGCGAGGGCATCGCCTACGCGATGCAGGCCGCGCGCCGCGCGACCGAGGCCGCCGTCGCGTGGCGCGACGCGACCGGCGCGCGCGACAAGGAGGCCGCGCTCGCGAGCTACGGTCGGATGATGAAGGACGACCTCGGCGGCTACTACTCGCTCGGCCGCGTCTTCGCCTCGCTCGTCGAGCACCCGGCCGTGATGAAGGTGTGCACCCGCTACGGACTTCCTAGTCCTTTGGTCATGGAATTCACGTCTAGACTGCTGGCAGATGTCTATGAGCCTCGTGGCGGGAACTGGGCCGACAGGCTCCTCTCCGCTCTGACGAGGGTCGCTCCGGCGGCCTGACGGCATCCGCGACCTCGACGAAGACGGAAGGATAGTTCCCTGTGAATCCGTACGTGCCGATCATCGTGATGATGGTGATCGCGGGGCTGCTCGCGGGCGCCGGACTCTTCGTCAGCTCGATCCTGGGTCCGAAGCGCGCCAACGCCGCGAAGCTCGACCAGTACGAGTCCGGCCTGCAGCCCACCCCGGGCGCCGCCGGCGGGGGCCGCATCCCGATCAAGTACTACCTCGTCGCGATGACCTTCATCATCTTCGACATCGAGGTCGTGTTCCTCTACCCGTGGGCCGTCGCGCACGACGCGCTCGGGTGGTTCGGGCTCATCGCCATCATGACCTTCCTCGCCCTCATCACGATCCCCTTCGTGTACGAGTGGCGCCGCGGCGGATTCGAGTGGGACTGAGAGATATGGGTATCGAAGAGAGCGCTCCTCCGTTCATGCTCGGCATGGTCGAGGACTTCGTCGGCTTCATGCGGGCGGGATCCCTCTGGCCGGCCACGTTCGGCCTTGCGTGCTGCGCGATCGAGATGATGGCGACGGGCACCCCGCGCTTCGACATCTCGCGCATGGGCTCCGAGGTGTTCCGCGGGTCGCCGCGCCAGGCCGACATGATGATCGTCGCGGGCCGCGTGTCCAACAAGATGGCGCCGATCGTCCGCCAGGTCTACGACCAGATGGCCGAGCCCAAGTGGGTCATCTCCATGGGCGTGTGCGCCTCCTCGGGCGGCATGTTCAACAACTACGCGATCGTCCAGGGCGTCGACCACATCGTCCCCGTGGACATCTACCTCCCCGGCTGCCCGCCGCGCCCGGAGATGCTGCTCAACGCGCTGCTCGAGCTCCAGGAGCAGGTGCGGAACACCCCGATGGGCCGCAACCGCCGCGAGATCGCCGCCGCCGCCGAGGCCGCCGCGCTCTCGGCCACCCCGACCTCCGACATGAAGGGCCTGCTGCGTTGAGCGACTCCCAGGACCTCACCGGCACCGGCGCCCCGCAGGGCGGCCCCCAGCCGGGTGAGCGTGAGCAGATCACCCTCATCAACGTCCGCGAAGGCATGTTCGGCGCCCAGGGCGACACGTCCGGCTACGACCTCCTGGTCAAGCCCGTCGAGATGCCGGGCGCGTCCGAGCGTCCGTACGGCGAGTGGTTCGACGGCGTCGTCGACGTGCTCGAGGAGCTCCTCGGGGACGATGCGGCGGCCGCTATCGAGCACGTCGTCGTCGACCGGGGCGAGCTCACGCTGCACATCGCGCGCGAGCACCTGCCCGCCGTCGCCCAGCACCTGCGCGACGACCAGGACCTGCGCTTCGAGATGTGCCTGGGCGTCTCCGGCGTCCACTACCCGGCGGACGCCGGTCGCGAGCTGCACGCCGTCTACCCGATGCAGTCGATCACCCACAACCGCCGCCTCCGCCTCGAGGTCGCGGTGTCCGACGCCGACCCGCACATCCCGTCGATCACCTCGATCTACCCGATGAACAACTGGCACGAGCGCGAGACCTGGGACTTCTTCGGCATCGTCTTCGACGGCCACCCCTCGCTCGCGCGCATCGAGATGCCGGACGACTGGGTGGGCCACCCGCAGCGGAAGGACTACCCGCTCGGCGGCATCCCCGTGGAGTACAAGGGCGCGGAGATCCCGTCGCCCGACAACCGGAGGCAGTACCGATGACCCAGACCGCACCCCACGCCACGGGCGCGTTCGTCGAGGACCCCGACGCCCCCGAGTACAGCGCCTACGGCGGCGACTGGTCCGACATCGCCGACGAGGCCGCGCGCCTGGCGCAGCAGCGCATCGTCGTCAACATGGGCCCCCAGCACCCGTCCACCCACGGCGTGCTGCGCGTCATGCTCGAGATCGAGGGCGAGACCGTCACGGAGACCCGTGCCGGCATCGGCTACCTCCACACGGGCATCGAGAAGAACATGGAGTTCCGCACCTGGACCCAGGGCGTGACCTTCTGCACCCGCATGGACTACGTCGCGTCCATGTCGCAGGAGGCCGTGTACTGCATGGGCATCGAGAAGCTGCTCGGCATCACGGACGACGTCCCCGAGCGCGCGAACATCCTCCGCGTGCTCATGCTCGAGCTCACCCGCATCGGCTCGCACCTCGTCGCGGTCGGCACCGGCGGCAACGAGATGGGCGCGACCACGGTGATGACCACCGCGTTCGTCGCACGCGAGGACACGTTCCGCGTCATCGAGATGATCTCCGGCCTCCGCACCAACAACGCGTACATCCGCCCGGGCGGCGTCGCCCAGGACGCGCCCGAGGACGCCGTCGCGCTCATCCGCAAGGTGATCCCGCAGATCAAGCAGAAGCTCGACGAGCTCGCGGACCTCCAGCTGGAGAACCCGATCTTCAAGGGCCGCCTCAAGGGCGTCGCGAACCTCGACCTCGCGGGCTGCATGGCGCTCGGCATCACCGGGCCGATCCTGCGCTCCGCGGGCCTGCCGTACGACGTGCGCAAGGCCGACCCGTACTTCGGCTACGAGACCTACGACTTCCAGGTCCCGACGTCGACCGACGCCGACGCCTACTCGCGCGTGGTCCTCCGCCTGGAGGAGTGCTACGAGTCGCTCAAGATCGTCGAGCAGTGCGCCGACCGCCTCGAGCAGACGGCGGGCCAGCCCGTCATGGTCGCGGACAAGAAGATCGCGTGGCCGGCGCAGCTGTCCGTCGGCTCGGACGGCCAGGGCAACTCGCTCGACCACATCCGCCACATCATGGGCGAGTCGATGGAGTCGCTCATCCACCACTTCAAGCTCGTGACCGAGGGCTTCAAGGTCCCCGCGGGCCAGGTGTACTCGGCGATCGAGGGCCCCAAGGGCCTGCTCGGCGTCCACCTGGTCTCCGACGGCGGCACCAAGCCGTGGCGCGCGCACTTCCGTGACCCCGGATTCAACAACCTGCAGGCCCTGTCGATCCTCACCGAGGGCGGTCAGGTCGCCGACGTCGTGGTGGCGATCGCCACGATCGACATGGTGCTGGGAGGCGTCGACCGATGACCTACGACGAGACCACGCTCGCTCAGCTGACCGAGGACGCGGCCGCGATCATCGCGCGCTACCCGGTCAAGCGCTCCGCGCTGCTGCCGATGCTCCACCTGGTGCAGTCCGTGGACGGCTTCGTGTCGCCCGACGGCATCGAGTTCTGCGCCGGCCAGCTCGACCTCACGGCCGCCGAGGTGTCCGCGGTCGCCACGTTCTACACGCAGTACAAGCGCCGCCCCAACGGCGAGTACCAGGTGGGCGTGTGCACCAACACGCTGTGCGCCGTCATGGGAGGCGACCGCATCTGGGACGAGCTCTCCGAGCACGTCGGCGTGGGCCACGACGAGACCACCGAAGACGGGCAGATCACGCTCGAGCGCCTCGAGTGCAACGCGGCCTGCGACTACGCGCCCGTGATGATGGTCAACTGGGAGTTCTTCGACAACCAGACGCCCGAGAGCGCCAAGCAGGTCGTCGACGACCTCCGCGCCGGCAAGGACGTCGCCCCCACGCGCGGTCCCGCCAAGGTGTGCTCGTTCAAGCAGGTCTCGCGCGTGCTCGCGGGCTTCGAGGACGGCCGCGCCGACGAGGACCAGGGCGCGGGCACCCCCACCCTCGCGGGCCTCGAGGCCGCCAAGGAGCAGGGCTGGAAGGGGGCGGCCAAGTGACCGACCTCGTCCCCGTCCTCAGCGCGACCTGGGGCTCCGAGCAGTCCTGGAGCCTCGACACCTACACCGACGCGGGCGGCTACGCGCCGCTCAAGAAGGCCCTGGGCATGGAGCCCGGCGACCTCATCCAGGCCGTCAAGGACTCGGGCCTCCGCGGACGCGGCGGCGCGGGCTTCCCCACCGGCATGAAGTGGGGCTTCCTGCCCCCGGACGACGGCGGCCCCCGCTACCTCGTGGTCAACGCCGACGAGTCCGAGCCGGGCACGTGCAAGGACATCCCCACGATGATGTCCGCGCCGCACGCGCTCATCGAGGGCGTCATCATCACGTCCTTCGCGATCGGCTGCAATCACGCCTTCATCTACCTGCGCGGCGAGGTGGTCCACGTGTACCGCCGCCTGCTGCAGGCCGTGCGCGAGGCCTACGAGGCCGGCCACCTCGGCAAGGACATCCACGGCAGCGGCTTCGACCTGGACGTCACCGTCCACGCCGGCGCCGGCGCCTACATCTGCGGCGAGGAGACGGCGCTGCTCGACTCGCTCGAGGGCCGTCGCGGCCAGCCGCGCCTCAAGCCGCCGTTCCCCGCGGTCGCGGGCCTGTATGCGCGTCCCACCGTCGTCAACAACGTCGAGTCCGTGGCATCCGTGCCGGCGATCGTCGACAAGGGCGTCGAGTGGTTCACCGCGATGGGCACCGAGCGCTCCAAGGGCATGGGCCTGTTCTCGCTGTCCGGGCACGTCACGCGCCCCGGCCAGTACGAGGCGCCGCTCGGCATCACGCTGCGCGAGCTCCTCGAGCTCGCGGGCGGCATCCGCGAGGGCCACGAGCTGAAGTTCTGGACGCCCGGCGGCTCGTCGACCCCGATCTTCACGCAGGACCACCTCGACACCCCGCTCGACTACGAGTCGGTGGGCGCGGCGGGCTCGATGCTCGGGACGCGCGCGCTGCAGCTGTTCGACGACACCACGTGCGTGGTCCGCGCGGTCACCCGCTGGACCGAGTTCTACAAGCACGAGTCCTGCGGCAAGTGCACCCCCTGCCGCGAGGGCACCTACTGGCTCACCCAGATCCTCAAGCGCATCGAGGCGGGCCGCGGCACCGAGGCGGACATCCAGCAGCTGCTCGACACGTGCGACTCGATCGCCGGCCGCTCGTTCTGCGCGCTCGGCGACGGCGCGACGTCGTCGATCATCAGCTCCGTCAAGCTCTTCCGCGAGGAGTACGAGGCGCACGTCGAGCAGGGCGGCTGCCCGTTCGACCACAGCGCCGCCGCGCTCTTCGACTACTCCGACACGCCCGCGACCGAGGAGGCGCACGCATGACCGCGACCGCGGACAAGCCGGCAGCGGAGGTCGTCGACACCGTCACCCTGACGATCGACGGCACCGAGGTCACCGTGCCCAAGGGCACGCTCATCATCCGTGCGGCCGAGCAGGTCGGCATCGAGATCCCGCGCTTCTGCGACCACCCGGCGCTCAAGCCCGCGGGCGCGTGCCGTCAGTGCCTCGTCGACGTCGCCAGCCCGGCGGGTCCCGAGGGCAAGCTGCGCGCGTTCCCGAAGCCGCAGGCCTCGTGCACCATGACGGTGACCGAGGGCATGGTGGTGAACACGCAGCACACCTCGGAGGAGGCCGACCGCGCCCAGAAGGGCGTGATGGAGCTGCTGCTCATCAACCACCCGCTCGACTGCCCGGTGTGCGACAAGGGCGGCGAGTGCCCCCTGCAGAACCAGGCCATGAGCCACGGGCGCCCCGAGAGCCGCTTCGTCGACGTCAAGCGCGTCTTCGAGAAGCCCCTCGCGCTGAGCTCGGAGATCCTGCTCGACCGTGAGCGCTGCGTCCTGTGCCAGCGCTGCACGCGCTTCTCCAAGGAGATCGCGGGCGACGCGTTCATCGACCTCCAGAACCGCGGCGCGCAGCAGCAGATCGGCACGTTCGACGAGGACGTCCTCGACTTCGACGGCTACCGCCCCGTGGGCGCCGCCACCGTCGACGAGGCCGGCAAGGCGTTCTCCTCGTACTACTCCGGCAACACGGTCCAGATCTGCCCCGTGGGCGCCCTGACCTCCGCCGCGTACCGCTTCCGCTCGCGCCCGTTCGACCTCGTGTCGTCGCCGAGCATCTCCGAGCACGACTCGTCGGGCTCGGCGATCCGCATCGACCACCGCCGCGGCAAGATCCTGCGCCGCCTCGCGGAGAACGACCCGGTCGTCAACGAGGACTGGATCTCCGACAAGGACCGCTTCGCGTTCGCGTGGCAGAACCTGTCCGACCGCCTGACCCGCCCGCTCGTCCGCAAGGACGGCGAGCTCGTCGAGGCGTCGTGGCCCGAGGCCCTCGCCGCCGCCGCGGCCGGCATCAAGGCGCAGACCACCGGGGACGATGCGCGGGGCGCCGCGGTCCTCGCCGGCGGCCGCGTCACCCTCGAGGACGCGTACGCGTACCAGAAGCTCGCCCGCGTGGTGCTCGGCACCAACGACGTCGACGCCCGCGCCCGCACCGCGAGCGACGAGGAGCAGGCGTTCCTCGGCGCGCAGGTGGCCGGCACCGGCCTCGGCGTGACCTTCGGCGAGCTCGAGAAGGCGCCTACGGTCGTGCTCGTCGGCTTCGAGCCCGAGGACGAGGGCGGCGTGGTCTTCCTGCGCCTGCGCAAGTCCCTCGGCCGCCAGCAGGTCGTCGCCGTCGCGCCGTTCCTGTCGCGCGGCTCCGAGAAGCTCGGCGCGACGCTCGTGCCCGCGGCGCCCGGCCGCGAGGCCGCCGTCCTCGCGGACCTTCCCGCGGATGTCCGGGAGGCGCTCGCGCAGCCCGGCGCCGTCATCGTGCTCGGCGAGCGCGCGGCCGAGGCGCCCGGCGCCTTCGCCGCCGCCCAGGACCTCGCCTCGTCCACCGGCGCCCGCGTCGCGTGGATCCCGCGCCGCGCCGGCGAGCGCGGCGCCGTCGAGGCGGGCGCGCTGCCCGGCCTGCTGCCCGGCGGCCGCGCCGTGTCCGTCAAGGCCGCACGCGACGCCGTCGCCGCGGCCTGGGGTGTGGACGCGCTGCCGTCGGCCAAGGGCCGCGACACCGCCGGCATCGTCAAGGCCGCGGCCGAGGGCACGATCGGCGCGCTGGTCGTCGGCGGCGTGAGCGCCTCCGACCTCACCGGCGACGTCGCCGCCGCGCTCGAGTCGGCCGGCTTCGTCGTGTCGCTCGAGGTCCGCCGCTCGGAGATCGCCGAGGCGGCCGACGTGGTCCTGCCCGTCGCCCCGCCGTCGGAGAAGCCCGGCACGTTCGTCAACTGGGAGGGCCGCCTGCGCGCGTTCGCGACGGCGATCCGCACCGACGCGATGTCCGACCACCGCGTGCTCGACCTGCTCGCCCGCGAGTGGGGCGTCGAGCTCGGCACCGGGACCGTCGAGGCCGTCAACGCGGAGCTCGCGGCGCTGGGCGCCGCGGAGGCCGCGCATCGTCCCGCCGCCGCGAAGGTCAAGGCCCCGGCCCGCAACCCGCGCCCCAAGAAGGGCGCCGCGGTCCTCGCCACCTGGCACCAGCTGGTCGACGAGGGCGCGCTGCAGGACGGCGAGCCCTACCTCGCCGGCACCGGCCGCGTCGCGGTCGCCCGCATGTCCGCCGCCACGGCCGCGTCGCTCGGCGACGCCGTGAGCGTCGAGGTCTCCACGGAGGCCGGCGCGGTCGAGCTGCCGCTCGTCGTCACCGAGGGCATGGTCGACGGCGTGGTCTGGGTGCCCGTGAAGTCCCCCGGCTCCTGGGTGGCGCGCGACCTGCGCGCGGCCGCCGGAGCCGTCGTCTCGGTGAAGGGAGCGGCGTGATGACCGTCCTCGCGTCCACGTCGGGCGTCCCCGTCGCGGAGGCCCTGGCCGCCGACCCGCTGTGGGTCGTCATCGTCAAGGCCGTCCTCGTCGTGGTGTTCCTGCTCACCTCGGTGCTGTTCGCGGTGTGGTTCGAGCGCCGCGTCATCGGCCGCCTGCAGGAGCGCCCCGGCCCCAACCGCCTGGGCCCGTTCGGCCTCCTCCAGTCCGTCTCCGACGCGATGAAGCTCCTGTTCAAGGAGGACATCAGCGTCCGCAAGGCGGAGAAGGTGCTCTACGTCGCGGCGCCGATGATCTCGGTGTTCTGCGCGCTGCTGATCTTCTCGGTCATCCCGTTCGGGCCCGAGACGCGCATCTACGGCACCGACTTCACGACGCCGCTGCAGCTCACGGACTTCTCCGTCGCGATCCTGTTCGTCCTCGCGTGCGCCGCGCTCGGCGTCTACGGCATCGTGCTGGGCGGCTGGGCCTCCGGCTCGACGTACCCGCTCATGGGCGCCATCCGTTCCACCGCGCAGGTCATCTCGTACGAGCTCGCGATGGGTCTGTCGCTCGTCACCGTCTTCATGCTCTCGGGCACGATGAGCACGTCCGGCATCGTCGAGGCGCAGACCGACCGCTGGTGGATCTGGCCGCTGTTCCCGGCGTTCATCCTCTACGTCATCTCCATGGTCGGAGAGACCAACCGCCTGCCCTTCGACCTCCCCGAGGCCGAGGGCGAGCTGGTCGCCGGCTTCATGACCGAGTACTCCTCCATGAAGTTCGCGTGGTTCTTCCTCGCGGAGTACATGAACATGATCAACGTGTCGGCCGTGGCCTCCACGCTGTTCCTGGGCGGCTGGCGCGCCCCGTGGCCCGCCTCGTGGCCCGGCGCCGAATTCCTCAACACCGGCATCTTCCCGCCGCTGTGGCTGATCCTGAAGATCTGGCTGCTCATGTTCGTGTTCGTGTGGATCCGCGGCTCCGTGCTGCGCTTCCGCTACGACCAGTTCATGAAGTTCGGCTGGAAGATCCTCATCCCGGTGGGCCTCGGCTGGCTCGTGTTCTTCGCCGTCGGCCGCGCGGCCTTCGACCACTTCGACCGCGACCTCAACGTCTACGACGCGGTCGCCGGCGTGGTCGCCATCCTGCTGGTCGTCGCCGTGTGGAGCTTCGTCTCCGACGAGCAGGCGAAGAAGGCGGACCAGGTCGACGAGGACGCCGAGCCCGAGGTGCTCGACGCGTTCGCCGGCGGCTACCCGGTGCCGCCGATGCCGCACCAGGTCCTGCCCCCATCGCCGCGCTCGGGCCGCACGGTCGAGGCGCATGCCGGCACACGAGAGGAGGACTCCGAGTGAGCGGGTCCGACGAGGTCTGGAAGGTCAACCGCGAGCGCGACGCGCAGCGCGAGACGTTCGAGTCCAACCTGCCCAAGAAGGGGCCGATCGGCGAGGCGCTCGCGCCCGTCGCCGGCTTCGGCGTGTCCCTTCGGAACTTCTTCCGTCCCACCGTGACCGAGCAGTACCCCAAGGTCAAGGTGCCGACGATGCCGCGCTACCACGGCCGCCACCAGCTCAACCGTCACCCCGACGGCCTCGAGAAGTGCATCGGCTGCGAGCTGTGCGCGTGGGCGTGCCCCGCGGACGCGATCTACGTCGAGGCGGACTCCAACACGCCCGACCACCAGGTCAGCCCCGGCGAGCGCTACGGCCGCGTCTACCAGATCAACTACCTGCGCTGCATCTTCTGCGGCCTGTGCATCGAGGCCTGCCCGACCCGCGCGCTCACGATGACCAACGAGTACGAGCTCGCCGGTCCGACGCGTGAGGGCCTCATCTACGAGAAGCAGGACCTGCTCGCCCCGATGGGCGAGAACATGCTCGCCGCGCCGCACCCGATGGTGCCCGGCACGACGGACGGCTCGTACTACCGCCAGGAGGTCGACGGGCCCGTCGAGGAGCAGGTCGCGTGGGTGCGCGAGCACCGTCCCGACGACCCGACGCTCCCCGAGAACCGCGGGGCGACGACGGTCGAGAACCAGGGCGGGGGTCGCGCCTGATGGTCAACGCCGTCCTCTTCTGGATCATCGCCGCGATCACCGTGATCCCGGCGCTGTCGCTGCTGTTCGCCCGCAAGGCGGTGCACGTCGCGATGTCCGTGGTGCTCGTCATGGTCGGCCTCGCGACCGCCTACGTGGCGCTCGGCGCCCCGTTCCTCGGCATGGTGCAGATCGTCGTCTACACCGGCGCGGTCATGATGCTCTTCCTGTTCGTGCTCATGCTGGTCGGCGTCGACCAGCGCGAGGAGCTCAAGGAGACCATCAAGGGCCAGCGCTGGATCGGCCTCTTCACCGCGGCCGGCCTGGGCGCCTTCCTCGTATCCATCGTGGGCCGGACGGCGCTGCCGACCGCGGAGGTCGGCGTGCAGGGCGAGCCCGACGTCATCGCGATCATGCTCTTCGAGAAGTACGTCCTCGTCATCGAGGTGCTCGGCTTCCTCCTCATCACCGCCGCGGTCGGCGCGCTCGTGCTCACGCACACGCCGCGCCTCAAGCCGCGCCGCACGCAGCTCGAGGTCCAGCGCGACCGCGTGCTCATGGGCGCGAACCCGGTGAACAAGCCGATGCCGGGCGTGTACGCGCGCCACAACGCGCTCGACGTGCCCGCGCTCGACCCCGAGGGCCAGCCGATCGAGGACTCGGTCTCGCGCGTGCTGAAGACGCGCAGCCAGACCCAGCTGGGCGAGGAGTACCGCGCCCAGCTCGAGGACCCGTCGCGCAAGGAGGGCGACCGCTGATGGACCCCATCAACTTCGTCATCCTCGCGAGCATCCTGTTCGCGATCGGCGCGGCGGCCGTGCTCCTGCGCCGCAACGCGATCATCGCCTTCATGGGCGTCGAGCTCATGCTCAACGCCGCCAACCTCGCGCTCGTCTCCTTCTCCCGCATGCACGGTGAGATCGACGGCCAGATCATGGCGTTCTTCGTGCTGGTGGTCGCGGCCGCGGAGGTCGTCGTGGGACTCGCGATCATCATCGCGGTCTTCCGCGCGCGCCAGACCATCTCGCTCGACGAACCCGCTGAGCTGAAGGGCTGACATGCTTGACCTGACCTGGCTTCTCATCGCCGTGCCCTTGGCGAGCAGCTTCGTGCTGCTGCTCCTGGGCAAGCGCGCGAACCCGTGGGGGCACTGGCTCGGCGTGGCCGCCTCCGGCACCGCGTTCGTCGTCGGACTGCTCGCGCTCATCCAGATGCTCGGCCTCGACGCGCACGACCGTGCGCACGCGGTCCACCTCTTCAGCTGGATCCCCGGCGGCGAGCTCAACGTCGACGCCGGCCTGCTCGTTGACCCGCTGTCGATGACGTTCGTGATGCTCGTGACGTTCGTCGGCACGCTCATCCACATCTACTCCGTGGCGTACATGGAGCACGACCCGAACCGGCGCATCTTCTTCGCTTACCTCAACCTGTTCGTGGCGGCGATGCTGCTGCTCGTGCTCGCGGACTCGTACCTCCTCCTGTTCGTCGGCTGGGAGGGCGTGGGCCTCGCGTCGTACCTCCTCATCGGGTTCTGGAACCAGAAGCCCGAGTACGCGACCGCCGCCAACAAGGCCTTCGTGGTCAACCGCATCGGCGACATCGGGCTCATCATCGCGATGGGCCTCATGTTCACGTACCTCGGCGGCGTCGACTTCGCGACGGTGTTCGCCGCCGCGCCGGAGGCGTCGACCGCGCAGCTCACCGCGATCGGCCTCATGCTGCTGCTGGCCGCGACCGGAAAGTCCGCGCAGTTCCCGCTGCAGTCCTGGCTGGGCGACGCGATGGCCGGTCCGACCCCGGTGTCGGCGCTCATCCACGCCGCGACCATGGTGACCGCGGGCGTCTACCTCATCGTGCGCTCGGCGCCGATCTACGAGGGCGCGCCCGCCGCGCAGACCGTCGTCGCCGCGATCGGTGCGTTCACGCTCATCCTCGGCGCGCTCATCGGTATGGCGAAGGACGACATCAAGAAGGCGCTCGCCGCCTCGACCATGTCGCAGATCGGCTACATGATGCTCGCCGCCGGCCTGGGCCCCATCGGCTACGCCTTCGCGATCTTCCACCTCGTCACGCACGGCTTCTTCAAGGCCGGCATGTTCCTCGGCGCGGGCTCCGTCATGCACGGCATGCACGACCAGGTCGACATGCGCCGCTACGGCGCGTTGCGCACCGCGATGGTCACCACCTGGGTCACCTTCGGCCTCGGCTGGCTCGCGATCCTGGGCGTCCCGCCGTTCTCCGGCTTCTGGTCGAAGGACAAGATCATCGAGGCCGCCTTCGTGGGCGAGGGCGTGCAGCCCTGGATCCTCGGCGGCGCCGCGCTCATCGGTGCGGGCCTCACGGCGTTCTACATGTCGCGCCTGTTCTTCATGACGTTCCACGGCAAGGCCCGCTGGACCGACGACCAGCACCCGCACGAGTCGCCGGCCCTCATGACGGTGCCGATGATCATCCTTGCGGTGGGGTCGGCCTTCCTCGGCCTCTTCCTCGCGATGGGCGACCGCTTCACCGACTGGCTCGAGCCCGTCACCGGCCACGCAGAGCACCACGAGCCCGTCCTCCCGGTGCCGGTCATCATGGTCGCGACGCTGCTGCTCGTCGCGCTCGGCGTGTGGGTCGCGTGGCGGAAGTACGGCGCCGCCGATGTGCCCGAGACCGCCCCGGCGGCCTCGCTGGCCACCATCGCGGCCCGCAACGACATGTTCCAGGACTCGGTCAACCGGGGCGTCTTCGAGCGCCCCGGCACCCACCTCACCCGCACCCTCGTGTACGCCGACGCGGCGCTCGTCGACGGTGCGGTGGACAAGACGGCGCACAGCTTCGCCCGAACCGGCGAGTCCGTGCGCAAGACGCAGAACGGTCAGGTGCGCTCGTACGCGCTGACCATGCTGGTGGGTCTCGTCATCATCATCCTCGTCGTGGTGCAGGGGGGTCTCTAAACCATGTTCCCGATCCTCTCCGTCATGGTGGCGCTGCCCGCGCTCGGCGCCGTCCTGCTCTGGGCCCTGCCCGGCGGGGCGCGCGCCCGGGTGCGCGAGCTGGCGCTCGCCATCACCGGAGTCGAGCTCGTGCTCGCCGTCGTGCTGTTCCTGCAGTTCGACACGTCCGCCGCGGGCACCATCCAGTTCTCCGAGACCTATGCGTGGATCCCGCAGATCGGCACGAGCTGGGCGCTCGGCGTCAACGGCATCGGCCTGCTGATGATCGTGCTGTCCGCGCTCCTCACCCCGCTGGCGATCCTCGCCGGCTGGTGGGAGGACAAGGACCCCGCACGCCGCACGCACTACCTCGCGCTCATCCTGCTGAGCGAGGCGTTCATGGTCGGCATCTTCGCCGCCCGCGACGTCTTCCTCTTCTACGTGCTGTTCGAGGCGATGCTCATCCCGCTGTACTTCCTCATCGGCTCGTTCGGCGGCGGCCAGCGCCGCTACGCCGCGGTGAAGTTCCTCCTGTACTCGCTCGCCGGCGGCCTCGTCATGCTCGTCGGCGTCGTGGCCCTGTACTTCCAGGGCCCGGGCGGCGACCAGGCGTTCCTCACGGACAACCTCACCGGGCTCGACATGTCGACCACGGCGGAGCGGCTGATCTTCCTCGCCTTCTTCCTCGCGTTCGCGATCAAGGCGCCGATGGTGCCCGTGCACACGTGGCTGCCCACCGTCGCCGAGACCGCCCGCCCGGGCACCACCGCGCTGCTCGTCGCCGTGCTCGACAAGATCGGCACGTTCGGCATGCTCACGCTGTGCGTCGCGCTGTTCCCGGAGGCCGCGGCCTGGGCCGCGCCGGTCATCATCGGCTTCGCCGTCGTGTCGGTCATCTACGGCGCGCTGCTCGCGATCGGCCAGAAGGACATGCTCCGCCTGGTCGCGTTCACCTCGGTGAGCCACTTCGGCATCATGGTGCTGGGCATCTTCGCCTTCACGCAGACCTCGATCGAGGGCGCGGCGTTCTACATGTTCAACCACGGCCTGTCGACGGGCGCGCTGTTCTTCGCGGTCGGGTTCCTCATCCACCGCTACGGCACCGCGGACGTCACCGCCTACGGCGGCCTCCAGCGCGTGGTGCCCGTCCTCGCGGGCACGTTCCTCATCATCGGCCTGAGCGCGCTCGCGCTGCCCGGCCTGTCGCCGTTCGTGTCGGAGATCATGGTCCTCATCGGGGCCTTCTCCGTCGCGAAGGTCGCGGTGATCATCTCCGCGGTCGGCGTGGTGCTCGCGGCGCTGTACGTGCTGCTCACCTACCAGAAGGTCTTCACCGGCCCCGCGCCCGAGAGCCGCAAGCCCGTCATGGAGCTCACGCGCCGTGAGCGTGTGGTGCTGTGGCCGCTCATCGCGCTGATGCTGGTGCTCGGCTTCCTGCCCGGCATCGCGATCGACACGCTGCGCGCGCCCTCGGCCGACATCGTGGCCACCGTTCCCACCGAGGAGGCAGGTCAGTGACCTTCACGACCCCCGAGATCGCCTGGGCGCCGCTCGCGCCCGTCATCATCGTCCTCGGCGCCGCCGCGGTCGCGATCCTCATCGAGTCGTTCGTCCGCTCGGCGGAGACCCGCCGTCGCGTGCAGCTGGGTGTCTCCGTCGTCGCGCTGCTGGCCGCCGCCGGCACCGCGATCGTCCAGTGGGTGGGCCTCGAGGGCGCCGGCACCGTGGTCCTCGACGGGATGCTGACCGTCGACCGCCAGTCGCTCGCGTGGCAGGTGCTCATCCTCGTGTTCGGCACGCTCGGCACGCTGCTGTTCGCCGCGCGCACGCGCGCCGGCGAGGAGGCCTTCACGCCGCTGGGCTCGGTCGCGCCCGGCTCGACCGAGGAGACCCTCGCGCGCCGCAAGGGCATGCAGGTGACCGAGGTGTTCCCGCTCGCGCTGTTCGCGGTCGGCGGCATGATGCTCTTCACCTCGGTGACGGACCTCATCTTCCTGTTCGTCGCGCTCGAGGTCTTCTCGCTGCCGCTGTACATCCTCGTGGCGCTCGCGCGCCGCCGCCGCTTCCTCTCGCACGAGGGCGCGCTGAAGTACTTCCTGCTGGGCGCCTTCTCGTCCGCGATCCTGCTGTTCGGCGCGGCCTTCCTCTACGGCGCGACCGGCTCCACGTCGTACACCGAGATCGCCCAGGGCGTCGCCTCGGCGAGCGGCGTCGACGCGCTCGTGCTCGCGGGCGCCGTCATGGTCGTCGTGGGCCTGCTCTTCAAGATCGGCGCCGTGCCGTTCCACTCGTGGACCCCGGACGCCTACCAGGGCGCCCCGACCCCGGTCACCGCGTTCATGGCCGCCGCGACCAAGGCCGCCGCCACCGCGGCGCTGCTGCGCGTCGTGTACGAGGCGTTCTACGGCCTCGAGTGGGAGCTGTCGTGGCTCATCTGGGGCGTCTCGATCGCCTCGATGCTGCTCGGCACCGTGGTCGCGCTCGTCCAGACCGAGCTCAAGCGCATGCTCGCCTACTCGTCCATCGCGCACGCCGGATTCATCCTCGTCGCGTTCGCGGGCTTCCCCGACGGCGCGCTGTCGGCGCTGCCCTTCTACCTCGCCTCGTACGGCCTCGCGACGCTCGGCGCGTTCGCGATCATCACGCAGGTGCGCGAGAAGTCCGAGGACGGCACCGTCATGGGCGAGGCCACGCGCCTCGGCCAGTGGGCGGGCCTGGGCAAGCGCTCGCCGTGGCTGGCCGGCGCGATGGCGCTGTTCCTGCTGTCGTTCGCGGGCATCCCGCTCACCGCCGGCTTCGTCGGCAAGTTCGTCGCGTTCGCCGCGGCGATCTCCGAGGGCGGCTGGCCGCTCGTGCTCATCGCCGTGATCGCCTCGGCCGCCGCCGCGTTCTTCTACGTCCGCCTCGTCGTGCTGATGTTCCTCACCGACGTGCCCGAGGGCCAGGAGGACGCGGTCGAGATCGACCACAGCCCGCTCGCGCGCGCCGTCGTCGTGCTCACCGCGGTCGCCGTGGTGCTGCTCGGCATCGTGCCCGGCCCCGTGCTGGACGCGTTCGAGAATGCCGGCGTGCTGCTGCTGGGAGCGGCGGGCTAGCGCATGGCGACCCTGGCGATCGGTAACGAGGCGCTCGAGGCGGAGCTGCTGCCCCGGCTCGAGCTCGTCGAGGAGCGGCTTCGCGACGCGGTCGCGCAGTCGGACAAGCTCGCCGACGCGACCTCGCGCCACCTCGTGGACGCGGGCGGCAAGCGGCTGCGCCCCGTGCTCGCGCTGCTGTGCGCGCAGCTGGGCGACGGCGCGCGACCGGAGGTGCTCGACGCGGCCGTCGTGGTCGAGCTCACGCACCTCGCGACGCTGTACCACGACGACGTCATGGACTCGGCGCCCACGCGTCGCGGCGCCCCCGCGGCGCACGAGGTGTGGGGCAACTCGGTCGCGATCCTCACCGGCGACCTCCTCTTCGCGCGCGCCTCCCGGGTGGTCGCGGGCCTCGGCCCGCAGGCGGTCCGGATCCAGGCGGAGACGTTCGAGCGCCTCTGCCTGGGCCAGCTGCACGAGACGGTCGGGGCCTCCGAGTCCAACGACCCGATCGCGTTCTACCTCCAGGTGCTCGCGGACAAGACCGGCTCGCTCATCGCGACCTCGGCGCGCTTCGGCGCGATGTTCGGCGGCTGCCCGCCGAGCATCGTCGAGAAGGTGACCGCCTACGGCGAGGCCGCCGGCGTCGCGTTCCAGCTCGCCGACGACGTCATCGACATCCGCTCCGACGCCGCCACCACGGGCAAGACGCCGGGCACGGACCTGCGCGAGGGCGTCCCCACGATGCCCGTGCTGCTGCTCCGCCGCCGGCTCGCCGCGGGCGAGGGCACCGACGCGGACCACGAGCTCCTCGACGCGATCGACGGCGACCTGTCGGACGATGCGGTGCTCGCCGACGTGGTCGCGCGGCTGTCCGCGCACGTGGTCGTCGACGAGACCGCGACGCTGGCCCGCGCGTGGGCCACGCAGGCGAAGGACGCGGTCGCGCAGCTGCCCGAGGGCGACGTCAAGGCGTCGCTGCTGGCCTTCGCGGACGCGCTGGTCGCCCGCGCGGCCTGAGCCCGCCACCTGCCGGACAGCGGGCGCCGCTCGCACCCCCGAATCGCCACGGGTAGACCCTGGTCGGTCCTGGCAGATCTGCGCGTCTTGTGGGTGGATCAGTGACGGATCTCGCGGATCCCGTGCCCCGGGGTAGGGATCCTTCCACGCCGCGACCCCGGGGCGCTCGGTTCCGCGATCGCGTGCGCGGGCACTCGTTGCAGGCCCGGATGAGCCGGGTTACGCTCGCCGGAATCGAGCATGGGGGGAATCATGACCGAGAAGCCCGGCACAGCGCAGTTCTCGATGGCGTACCGGTGTCCGCCGGAGCACGAGGCCGAGGGCGACCGCTTCTTCGCGAACCATGCGGAGTGGATGAGACGCACGCATCCGACGGAGGGTGACGAGGCGCTCCTGCACTACACCGTGTCGAAGCAGCGCGAGGACGGCAGCGTGCGGTTCCTGCTCTGCGAGACGTATGCCACCATGGCCGGCGCGGAGAACCACAGCCGCCTGGCGGTGCTCGACCAGGAGCAGGGCGGCAGCCAGCTCGCGGACTTCCATGCCTTCGTCGCGAAGTGCGACACCATCGGTGGCAGATCCGAGATGCTTCACACCCTCTGGTAGGGCGGACGGGCCCGCCCGCGCCCGGGCTCAGACCGGCTCGGTGACCCTGCCCGACTCGGCCGCCCGCGGATCCCTGACCCGCGACCGCGCGCGCCACGAGTCCGCCGTGATGAGCACGAGCGCGACCCACACGAGCGCGAAGCCTGCCCAGCGGGCCGGCGGCATCGGCTCGTGGAAGTGCCACACGGCCAGCGCGAAGGTCATGGTCGGCGCGATGTACTGGAGCAGCCCCGAGATGTTGAGCGGCAGCCGTCGCGCGCCCGCCGCGAAGATGAGGAGCGCGCCCGCGGTCCACGTGCCGGTGGTGAGCATGAGCGCGTCGTGCCAGCCGCCCAGGCCCTCGGCGCCGCGCTGGAACAGCGTCGCCTGACCCGCGATCCCGACCCAGGCGAGCACCCCGATCGCCACGGGCAGCTGCACCGCGGTCTCCACGGTCAGCCCCGTGAGCGCGTCTACCTTGTGGCCCACGTCCTTCTTGATGAACGAGTACGTCGCGAAGCTGAACGCCAGCACGAGCGAGATCCACGGCAGTCCGCCCATCTCGACCGCGAGCACCACGACGGCGATCGCCGCCACGCCGATCGCCACCAGCTGGAGCCGGCGAAGACGCTCGCCCAGCAGCACCACGCCGAGCGTCACGGTGATGAGCGGGTTGATGTAGTACCCGAGCGATGTCGAGGCGACCCGGTCGGTCACCACGGCGTAGACCATCACGCCCCAGTTGAGCGCGATGACGAGCGACGCGATCGCCAGCCTGGCGAGCACCTTCCGGTCCCGCACCACGGCGACGATGCGCGCCCACCCGCGCACGAACGGCACGATCGCGAGGCACACGGCGAGCGAGGAGATCGAGCGCCAGGCGACGATCTCGAGCGCGCCGGCCGGCTCGAGCGCGGCCATGAAGAGGGGGAACAGCCCCCAGATGAAGTAGGCGGAGGCACCGTAGGCGAGGCCGCGGCGGTCGAGCGAGGGGGTCACCAGAAGATTCTGCCACCGTCTGGCCCCTCGCCTGCAGGGCCAGTCGGCCGCAGCTGGCCCCTCCAACGCGAGGCGGGTGCCGGCGGCCCTGACGCCTCCACGGAAGATTTCGCCCATTTCGATTTGCAAGCGTTTACATGCACCGATACGCTCGCGCTCAGTTGGACCGCTCAGCATCACACCGTCGTGACCAGGCCACAGCGTGGTGGCCCCGAACCTGGGAGTTTCCTTGTCCAAGCCGCTGACCGTGCGTGGCACGGCCGCCCTCCTGCTCCTCACCCTCACCGTCGCCTTCGCCGCCCTCACCGGCGTCGCCGCGCCCTCCGCCGCCGCCGACCGCACCTTCGCGCTCGTCGGCAACCTCCAGGACGAGCTCGGCTGCCCCGGCGACTGGCAGCCCGAGTGCGTCGAGACCGAGCTCGCCGCGACCGGGACCGCCGACCTCTACGCGGCCGAGTTCGACGTGCCCGCCGGCACGTACGAGTACAAGGTGGCCGTGGACGATGCGTGGGACGAGTCCTACGGCCTCGACGGCGGCGCCGCGAACATCCCGCTCTCGCTCCCCAACGCCGCCACGCTGCGCTTCCTCTTCGACGACGCGGCGAAGCGCGTCGGCCTCGAGGTGATCTCGATCGGCGCCGGCTACACGGCGGAGGACGACGCGCTCGTCGCCGACCCCGTGCGCCAGGCGGGATCGGACGAGCAGTTCTACTTCGTCATGACGGACCGCTTCGCCAACGGCGACGCCACGAACGACGAGGGAGGGCTCACCGGCGACCGCCTCACCACCGGCTTCGACCCCACCGACAAGGGCTTCTACAACGGCGGCGACCTCGCCGGCCTCGCCGCGAACCTCGACTACATCGAGGGGCTCGGCACCACCGCGATCTGGCTCACGCCGAGCTTCAAGAACCGGCCGGTCCAGGGCACCGGGGACGATGCGAGCGCCGGCTACCACGGCTACTGGGTCACGGACTTCACGCAGATCGACCCGCACCTCGGCACCAACGAGGAGCTCGAGGCCCTCATCGCCGACGCCCACGACCGGGGCATCAAGGTCTACTTCGACATCATCACCAACCACACCGCGGACGTCATCGACTACGCCGAGGGCGAGTACTCCTACATCGAGCAGGCCGACAAGCCCTATGTCGACGCGACCGGCACCGCCTTCGACCCCGCCGACTACGCCGGCACCGGCACCTTCCCGGACCTCGACGCCGCCACCTCGTTCCCGTACACGCCGGTGGTCGCGGCCGAGGACGCCGACCTCAAGGTGCCGTCCTGGCTCAACGACCCGACGCTGTATCACAACCGCGGCGACTCGACCTGGACGGGCGAGTCCGTCACCTACGGCGACTTCGTGGGTCTCGACGACCTCATGACCGAGCACCCGACCGTGGTCGAGGGCTTCGTCGACGTCTACCAGGGCTGGATCGACCTCGGGATCGACGGCTTCCGCATCGACACCGCCAAGCACGTCAACTTCGAGTTCTGGGAGCAGTGGAGCGCCGAGGTCCTCGCGTACGCGCAGGCCAACGGCAAGCCCGACTTCTTCATGTTCGGCGAGGTCTACGACGCGGACCCGGTCAAGCTCGCTCCGTACATCCGCGACACCGACATGTCCTCGGTGCTCGACTTCACCTTCCAGTCCTCGGCCGTCAGCTTCGCGAGCGGCAACTCCGCCAAGGGGCTGAGCACGCTCTACGCGGGCGACGACCGCTACACGACGCCCGACAGCTCCGCGACCGCGCTGCCGACCTTCCTGGGCAACCACGACATGGGCCGCGTCGGCTACTTCATGCGCAACACCGACGCCCCGCTCGCGCGCACGATGCTCGCCAACGAGCTCATGTTCCTCGGCCGCGGCCAGCCGGTGGTCTACTACGGCGACGAGCAGGGCTTCATGGGCGCCGACCCGGGCAACGACAAGAGCGCGCGCCAGTCGCTCTTCGCGTCGCAGGTGACCGAGTACACGGACCAGGCCCTCCTCACCGGCGAGACCGTCGGCAGCGTCGACCGCTACGACACCGACGTGCCGGTCTACGAGCAGATCGCCGCGCTGTCCGCCCTGCGCGAGAGCTACCCCGCCCTCAGCACGGGCGCCCAGATCGAGCGCTACGTCTCCGACGGCGCCGGCGTCTACGCGTTCTCGCGCGTCGACCCCGACGAGCGCATCGAGCACCTCGTCGCGCTCAACAACACCGGCGCGGACCTCACGGTCGACATCCCGACGCTCACGTCCGGCGCCACGTTCACCGGCATCCACGGCACGTCCGTATCGGTGACGGCGGACGATGCAGGGGTCGCCACGGTGACCGTGCCCGCCCTGGGCGCGGTGGTCCTGCGCGCGGACGGCGAGGTGAGCGCGCCCGCCGAGGCGGCAGAGCTCACGGTGACGGCGCCCGGAGCCGGCGCGGGCCTCTCCGGCCAGGTCGCGGTGCGCGCCGCGGCCGACGGCGCTTGGCGCGAGACGAGCTTCGCGTGGCGCATCGTGGGCGACGCGGACTGGCACGCGCTCGGCACCGCCGAGACCGCGACGCCGCGGGTGTTCCACGACGTCCCCGACCTGCCGGCCGGCACGCTGCTCGAGTACCGCGCGGTGTCCGTCGACGCGGCGGGCCAGGTCTCCGCGGCCTCGACCTATGCCTCGGTCGGCCACTCGGTCGCGATCGTCGCGGAGGAGCAACCCGAGACGACCTACGACTCGGTCACCATCGCGGGCGACCTCCAGTCGGAGATCGGCTGCGCGGGCAACTGGGACCCGGCGTGCGAGGCCGCGATGCTGACCGAGGGCCCGGCCGGCATCTGGACCGGCACGTTCGACGTGCCGGCGGGCAGCTACGAGTACAAGGTCGCCATCGACGGCTCGTGGACGCTCAACTTCGGCGCGAACGGCGTCCAGGACGGCCCCAACATCGCGATCACGCATGACGGCGGCCCGCTGACCTTCTACTTCGACGCGCGCAGCAACATCGTGCAGTCGACCGCCGAGGGTGACATCGTCACGCTGCCGGGCTCGTACCAGGAGGAGATCGGCTGCCCCGGCGACTGGCAGCCCGACTGCCTGCTCAGCCTCATGGCCGACGGCGACAAGGACGGGGTCTACGAGCTCAGCACGACGGAGATCCCCGCCGGCGCGTACGAGATCAAGGTCGCCCACGGCCTCGGCTGGGACGAGAACTACGGGCAGGACGGCGTGCCCGGCGGCGCGAACATGTCCTTCTCCACCGACGACGGCGAGATGGTGACCTTCCGCTACACGCTCGCGACGCACCTCCTCGACATCGAGGTCGCCAACCCGCCGCTGGCCGGCTCGGGGGAGTCGCGCGCGTACTGGATCGACCAGGAGACGCTGGCATGGCCCGCCGACCTGGGCGACGGTGACGCGTTCCGGCTCTACGCCTCGTCCGATGCCTCGCTCGCGGTCGCGGACGGCACCGTCACCGGAGGCGACGGCGTCGACCTCACCGTGGTCCCCGAGGGCCTCAGCGATGCGCAGCTCGAACGCTTCCGCGCGCTCGACGGCTATGTCGCGCTGCACCTCGACGCGGACCGGGACGCGGTGGCGCAGATGCTGCGCGGGCAGCTCGCCGTGGCGCAGCAGTCCGGCGACGACCTCACGGCGTTCACCGGCGTGCAGACCGCCGGCGTGCTCGACGACCTCTACGCGGAGGCGGCGGCCGGCACCGGGCTCGGCGCCGTCTACGGCGACGGCGGCCTCGCGCTGAACGTGTGGGCGCCCACGGCCCAGGAGGCGACGCTGCTCGCCTGGGAGCCCGGCGCCGACGGCGACCCCGCGCGGCACGCGGCGACCCTCGACCCGGCGACGGGCATCTGGTCGGTGGCCGACGACGGCACGCTCGACGGTGTCGAGTACCTCTGGGAGGTCGCGGTCTACGCGCCGTCCACTGGTGCGATCGAGACCAACGAGGTGACCGACCCGTACTCGGTCGCCCTCACGCTCAACTCGGCGCGCTCGGTCGCGATCGACCTCGACGACCCGGCCTGGCGTCCGGACGCGTGGGAGGACACCCCGTCCCCGATCGTCGAGCGCGCGGTCGACCAGACCATCTACGAGCTGCACATCCGCGACTTCTCGATCGGCGACGCCGCGGTGCCCGCCGAGAAGCGCGGCACGTACCTCGCCTTCACCGAGGACGGAGCGGGGCGGGCGCAGCTGCGCCAGCTCGCGGAGGCGGGCATCACCACGGTGCACCTGCTGCCGTCGTTCGACCTCGCGACCATCGAGGAGGACCGTGCGGCCCAGCTCGAGCCGGACTGCGACCTCGAGTCGTTCGCCCCGGACTCCGCCGAGCAGCAGGCCTGCGTGGTGGCGGTGGCCGACGAGGACGGCTTCAACTGGGGCTACGACCCGTTCCACTACACGGTGCCCGAGGGCTCGTACGCGGTGGACGCGGACGGCGGCGCGCGCGTCGCCGAGTTCCGCCAGATGGTGGGCGCGCTCCACGAGGACGGCCTCCAGGTGGTGCTCGACCAGGTCTTCAACCACACCGCGCAGTCGGGCCAGGCGGAGAAGTCGGTGCTCGACCGCGTGGTGCCGGGCTACTACCAGCGGCTCAGCGCGACGGGCGCGATCGAGACCTCGACGTGCTGCCAGAACGTCGCGACCGAGAACGCCATGGCCGGCCGGCTCATGGTCGACTCGGTGGTGACGTGGGCCAGGGACTACAAGGTCGACGGCTTCCGCTTCGACCTCATGGGCCACCACTCGCGTCAGAACATGCTCGACGTCCGTGCGGCGCTCGACGCCCTCACGCTCGAGGACGACGGCGTGGACGGCTCGGCGATCTACCTCTACGGCGAGGGCTGGAACTTCGGCGAGGTCGCGGACAACGCGCTGTTCGACCAGGCGACGCAGGGCCAGCTCGGCGGCACCGGGATCGGGACGTTCTCCGATCGCCTGCGCGACGCCGTCCACGGCGGCAGCCCGGTCGACGGCTCGTCGACGTTCCAGCAGGGCTTCGGCACCGGCCTCGGCACCGACCCCAACGGCGACCCGATCAACGGCACCACCGAGGAGGCTCTCGCGGACCTCGCCCACCAGACCGACCTCGTGAAGCTCGGCCTCGCGGGCAACCTCCGCGCCTACGAGCTGCTCGCCTCGACCGGGGAGGTGCTGCGCGGCGACGAGCTCGACTACCGCGGCTCGCCCGCCGGCTACGCCGACGAGCCCGACGAGGTCGTCACCTACGTGGACGCGCACGACAACGAGACGCTCTTCGACCTCGGCGTGCTCAAGCTCCCGACAGACACGTCCATGGAGGACCGCGTGCGCATGAACACGCTGTCGCTGGCGACCACGGCGTTCGCGCAGACCCCCTCGTTCTGGCACGCCGGCACGGAGCTCCTGCGCTCGAAGTCGCTCGACCGCAACAGCTACAACTCGGGCGACTGGTTCAACCGGATCGACTGGACGGGGCAGGAGTCGACCTTCGGCTCGGGCCTGCCGCCGGCCGCGGACAACGAGGGCAAGTGGTCGATCATGGCCCCGCTGCTCGCGGACCCGTCGCTCGAGCCGGCCGCCGCCGACATCGCGACGGCAGAGGCGGCGGCGCTCGACCTGCTCGAGGCGCGCTCCGAGGTGCCGCTGCTGCGGCTCGGCTCCGCGGACCTCATCGAGGAGAAGGTGACGTTCCCGGGCTCCGGCACGGACGCGACCCCCGGCCTCATCGTCATGCTGATCGACGACCTCGTGGGCGAGGACGTCGACCCGGGGCTCGCCGGCGCGCTCGTGGTCTTCAACGCGTCGCCCGAGGCGATCACGCAGACGCTCCCCGAGCTCGAGGGACGCAAGTTCGGGCTCGCACCCGCGCTCGCCAAGGGCTCCGACCCGGTGGTGAAGGGCACGAAGGTCTCCGCCAAGACGGGCACGCTCACCATCCCGGCGCGGACCGCGGCGGTGCTGGTCGAGGGCCAGTCGAAGGGCAGCGGCAAGGGCAACGGCTCGGGCCACGGCAAGGGTCAGGGGAGCGACGGGGCGCCGGGCAAGCCCGCGCTCATGTGAGGCGCGGCGGCCCCCGGGGTACGTGTCCGGCCCCGGGGCGCCGCCCGGCACCTCGCGCTCGTCGTGCTCAGCCCGCGGCGGCGATCCACGCGAGCATCCACGTCCGCGAGCTCCCGTCGTCGATCGCGGAGTCCGGCAGGTCCACCGCCGCGGCCCACGCCGCCGCCCGCTCCTCGTCGCCGGCGAGCGCCCGGTACATGAGCAGGTAGTCGGCGAACTGGCCGGGCGTACCCTGCCCCCACGCCTCGTCGACGGACGCGACGATGCGCTCCGCGGGCACCGCGCCCAGGTACGCCGCCGCGGCGGGCTGGCCGGGGATGACCTGGATGCCCAGCATCGCCGCGGGGTCGTCGCTGAACCACGTCGCGTAGTCCCGCTTCGCGCCCCACTCGATCGCGACGATCGGGTGCGCGTAGCCGTCCAGCCCGGTGAGGTCGGGAGCGAGCCACAGCCGCGTCGCGGCCTCCGACTCCGCGGACAGCATCCACCGCGCGGACCCGCCCAGGGCATCGTCCCCGCGCAGGTCGGCCCACAGCGCGACGGCGTTCCACGCGAGCGCCGCCTCCGAGCTCGACTCCTGGTTGTTGCCGTCCGCGAACGGGCTGATGCCCGACGCCCACGAGTGCCCCGCGACCGGGTCGAACGCGCGCCTCAGCGGGAACGCGTCGGACGTGCCGGGCGCGGCGATGTCCTCCGCGACGAGGTCCATGACCGGGCCGATGCGCTCCGCCAGCTCCGGGTCCCGCGCCCCCGCGACGGCCGCCGCGTACAGCAGGTAGCCGTAGTGGAAGTGGTGGTCGTTGAACTGCTCCGAGCCGAAGGCGGTCGCGAGCCCGACCACGCCGCGCAGCGCCGGGTCGTACGTGAAGCAGCGCTCGGCGCGCTCCGCGCACCCCTCCGGGTCGCCCCACCGGTCGAGCTGCTCCTCGAGCGTGCCCTGGAGCTGCTCGGCGTACGCGTCCTCTCCGAGCGCGTCCGCGATCTGGAGCAGGTTCGCGAGCCGGTACAGCGCCTTCGCCCCGAAGTACGTGTCCGCGGGCAGGTCGGGCTCCGCGCCCGCGTCGGCCGCGAAGGCCGCGGCGATCGCGTCGCGCTCGGCGTCCGTGATCCCGGACAGGTCGAGCGAGGCGCTCGGCTCGACCAGCGGCACGTCCCACGAGACGGACGATGCGCGGCACACCGAGAAGGGCCCGTCGATGGTCGCGTACGTGCCGAGCGTGCAGTCGAGGTCCGCGGCGCGCGCCGCCGGCACCGCGACCACGGTGGGCTCGTCGGCGTACGTCACCGTCGTGGTGGCCGCGTCGGCGAGCGCGTACTCCGCGTCGGCGCCGCGCGCGACCGGCCCGAGGGCGGCGGCGATGGCGGCCGCTTCGCCGCCCTCGGGCACGGCGAAGAGCTGCGCGGTGCCACCCGGGTCGAGGGTGAGCGCGGTGCCGTCGACGGAGGCGCCGTCGAGGGCGATGCCGTACTCGGTCGCGCCGATCGTCGCGGTGGCGAGCCCGTCGCCCGCCGGCTCGAAGGCGGCGGACAGCTCCGCCTCCGCGCCGCCGTCGGAGGAGACCGCGACCACGGGCACGCCCTGCGCGAGGGTGAGCGCGACGGGTCCGGTCGCGAGCGTGACGGCCACGGGGCTCGCGTCCACCACCTCGCCGAAGCCCGACGCCCCGGCGACCGTGACGGTGAGGTCCGCGACGGCGGGGGCGAGGATCGCGTCGGGCTGCGCGTCGGGCCGCGTGAGGCCCATCGCGAAGCCTCCGTCGACCGCCTGGAACGACAGCGGCTTGGGGAACACCGGCAGGCCCGGGTCGCCGAAGGCGAGCGCGGAGTACCAGCGGTTCGTCGGCGGCACCACGTCGTCGGCGAGCCGGGTCGCGACGCCCGCGTCGGCCGCCTCGGGGAGGATCGACGGATCCGGTCCGCCCTCCCGCGGTCCCGGTGCGGCGCTCGGCACCGCCCCGTCGAGGGACGCGGACCCGCCCGTGCATGCCGCCAGGAGCAGCGCTCCCGCCACCGCCGCCGCCATGACCGCTCGCCTCACAGCCCGACCTTGCGGGCGAGGTCGCCGAGCGCGTCGGTGACGCCCGCGAGCGGGCCGTCGTCGCGCAGGTGCAGCGTCGCGGCCACGGGCGTGCCCGCCTGGACCAGGCCGCCGTCGGCGTCGTCGACGAGCGCGTCGGACTCGATCCGCACGGTGACGCGCGCCGCGCCCTCGACGGTCTCGACCGAGTAGTCCGCGACGGTGCCGGCGAGCAGCGAGTCGTCGGGCAGGCGCAGCTCGACCGCCGCATCGTCCACGATGCGCGAGAAGTCGCGCGGCGTGAGGACGAACTCGGCCTCGGTGTAGAGGCTGTCGCGCTCGTCGATCGCGGCGATGACCGTGCCCGCCCCGGCGAAGCTGCCGACGTCCGCGGTCACGTCCTCGACGGTGCCGGCGATGCTCGCGCGCACCGTGACGGTGCCGTCCTTCGCGAGCGAGCCCGGCTCGGCCTCGATGAGGCCCTGCTTGATGTCGCGCGCGAGGATCGGGCTGTCGATGGCGAACAGCCGGTCGCCCTTCGTGACGGTGTCGCCGTCGTCGACGTACTGCGCGACCACCAGCCCGCCGTAGTCGGTGCCCACGTCGAAGCGGGACGCCTGGATCTCGGCCGACGTGCTCAGCACCTCCGACTGGCGGCGGTTGAACAGCAGGGTCGCGGCGGCGACCACGAGCAGCACGGCGAGGACGCCGGCCACCAGCTTGAGGCGGTTCCCCCAGGTCATGAGGCGAGCTCCCGTCGTGCGCGCCGGCCGAGCGTCGCGGGGAGCACGGGCCGGACGATGGTCGGGTGCGCATCCGCGCGGGTCGCGGGCGCGGCGGGCGTCGTCTGTGCGGGCGGCGCGGACGGAGCTGGCGGCGGCGGCGCGGCGGGGACCGGGGCCGGAGCCACCGCATCGGCGCGGACGGCGACAGCGGCCCCCACCGGGACGGCCTCGCGCGCGGCGATGGCGTGCGCGACCTCGACGGGTCGCGCGACCACGACCGCGGGCTCGGGCGGCGCCTCCGGCAGCCCGCCGCGGTCGGGCGCGAGCGGCCGGCCGCGGCGCAGCGCGCGCGCCTCGCGCCGGGCGGCGAGGAGGAACGCGCCGAGGATGACCGTGTTGGTGACGTTCCACGCCGTCGCCAGCGTGACGACCCCGTTGTCCCAGTCGCGCCAGATCGCGACGAGCGAGGTGAGCGCGAGGAACACGAAGAACAGCACCTGCGGCACGATGAAGTTGAACGGCGAGCGCGCCTTGGTGCTGCCGGTCGACGTCCAGCCGACGTCGCGGCTCGTGAACGCGTTGACCAGCGCCTTGAGGTAGATGGGGAAGGACACGGTCGCGAGGGTGAGCGTCTGCCAGCGGAACGTGCCGAGCGTGAACCACGCGAGCCCGATCTGCATGACGTAGAAGCCCGCGTAGAAGACGAGCCACGTGGTGATCGAGATCGACAGCGCCATCGGCCTCAGGTCGAGGTAGATCTCGAGCGGCGGCACGAGCAGGAGGAGCAGCGGCGCGATGCCGGTGAGGTAGAAGGTCGCCGTCACCAGGTACTGGATGCGCTGGTCCGCGGTGAGGTTCCGGCGCGGGCTGAGCGGGTTGTGGGTGAGCAGGATCTCGAACCCGCCGGTCGCCCATCGCAGCTGCTGCTTGGCGTAGGCCTCGACGGTGTCCGGGGCGTTGCCGACGGCGAGCACCGTGGGGATGTAGACGGAGCGCCACCCGAGCTCGTGCAGCAGCAGCGAGGTCCACACGTCCTCGGACTTCGAGTCGGTGTAGATGCCGCCGACCTCGTCGATCGCGGTGCGCCGGAAAACCACGTTGGTGCCCACGCAGAACGCCGCGTTGAAGCGGTTCCGGCCCGGCTGGACGAAGCGGTAGAAGACGGCCTGCATGTAGCCGGCGCCCTTCGCGATCGTCGTGTGGAGGTTGCCGTACGTCTGCGGCGTCTGCACGAACGCGACCCGGTCGTCGGTGAAGAACGGCACGGTCTCGAGCAGGAAGCTGCGGTCGGGCACGAAGTCCGCGTCGAAGACCGCGAAGAACTCGCCCTTCGCGAGCGTGAGCGCGTGGTTGATGTTGCCGGCCTTGGCGCCGCCGGAGCTGAGGCGCCGCACGTAGCGGGCGCCCAGCTCGGCGGCGAGGTCGCGCATGTCGTCGCTGCGGCCGTCGTCGAGCACCCATGTGCGGTGCCGGCCGTGCATCGCCATCGCGCCCGTGACGGTCCGGCGCACGATGTCGAGCGGCTCGCCGTACGTCGTGATGAAGACGTCGACGGCGATGCGTCGCCCGTCGAGCTCGAGGGGCCACTCCGTCGGGTCGCCCGTGCGCGACCGGCCGAACAGCGCGGCCTTCGCCTGGTGGAACGCGAAGTCCCGGGGGTCGACGGCGCCTGCGAGGATGGTCCACATCGACAGCAGCGCATGGAAGACGAGCACGGACTCCGCCGTGATCACGAGCAGCCACGGGATGACGTCGCCGCGGTTCGCGGGGTTGAGCAGGAAGAAGGCGTAGCCGAGGATCCCGATCGTCGCGAGGATCACCATGAGGGTCATCACGGGCGACGGGCCGGGGGTTCGCGCGGCGATCGGCGGCGGCGGGGTCGAGGGGGCGTCGAGCGATCGCATGATCGGCTCCTCTCGTCTCGCGCGGGAGCGCGGGCGGGCGGGAGGTCGGATCGGCGACGGTGACGGTGGCGCACCCGGAGGCGGGGCGCCCTGCGGCTCATCTGGCGGCTCGCTGGAGAGGCCACTGTAGGCATGAAACGGACGAATCGGTCAAGCATTCCCGGCCGTTGCGTGCATCCGCCCTGGCAGCAGTGCACGATGCGGGCGTCACGCGACGTGGATGCCACACTCCGTCTTGTCCTGGCCGGACCAGCGGCCGGCGCGGCGGTCCTCGCCCGGCGCGACCTGCCGGGTGCACGGCCAGCAGCCGATGCTCGGGTAGCCCTGCGCGACCAGCGGGTTGCGGGGCAGGCCGTTGCGGTCCTCGTAGGCCTCGACCGCCGCATCGTCCCAGAGCGCGAGCGGGTTGATCTTCACGAGGCCGTGCTTGGCGTCCCACGACACGACGGGCATCTCGGACCGGGTCACGGCGTCGACGCGCCGCGCCCCGGTGACCCACGCGGAGTAGCCCTCGAGCGCGCGCCGGAGCGGGTCGACCTTGCGCAGCTGGCAGCACAGCCCGGGGTTGCGCGCGAAGAGGTCCTTGCCGTGCTCGGCGTCCTGCTCGGCGACGGTGCGCTCGGGGAGCACGTCGACGATGGTGATGGGGAACGATGCGGCGGCCGCGTCGCGCGTGTCGAGCGTCTCCTCGAAGTGGTAGCCGGTCTCGAGGAAGAGCACGTCGATGCCCGCGAGGCGGGTGCCGAACAGGTGGGGCAGGACCGTGTCCTGCATCGACGAGGCGACCGCCAGGTCGCGCCCGAAGGTCGCCACCGCCCAGTCGGCGATGTGCTCGGCGGAGGCGGTGAGCAGGCGCGCGTTGACGTCGGCGCACGTCTCCGCGTTCCACTCGACGGGGTTGAGCAGCGTCAGCGGCGCCGCTCCCGGCACGTTCATCGGATCAGCTCCTCGTCCACCCGGAAGGCCCAGTCCGCGAACTGCTCGCCGTCCTCGCGCGTGGCGAGGTAGTTGCGGGTCACCCGCTCGACGTACTCGGGCATGCCGTGCTGCGTCACCTTGTGGGCGCGGATCTTGCGGCCGAAGTCGTTGTCCTCGCCGCGGCCGAGCCGCCCGCCCAGGTGCACCTGGAAGCCGGGCACCTGCTCGCCGGACTCCTCGTCGAGGACCAGCTGGCCCTTGAAGCCGATGTCCGCGACCTGGATGCGCGCGCACGAGTTGGGGCAGCCGTTGACGTGCACGGTGATGGGCGAGTCGAGCGTGGGGAAGGCCGCGTCGAGGGTCTTCACCACCTCGCGCGCGGTCGCCTTGGTCTCGACGATCGCGAGCTTGCAGTACTCGATGCCGGTGCAGGCCATCACGTTGCGGGCGAACTCGCCCGGCTGCGCCTCGAGCTCGAGCGCGCGCAGCCCGTTGACGACGTCGTTGACCTTGTCCTCGGGCACGTCCAGGATGAGGATCTTCTGCAGCGGCGTGAGGCGGATGCGGTCCGAGCCGGCCGCCTCCGCGACGTCGGCGATCGCCGCGAGCTTGACGCCCGAGATGCGGCCCGCGACCGGAGCGGCGCCGACGTAGTACCGCCCGTCCTTCTGCTCGTGGATGCCGACGTGGTCGCCGCGGTCGCCCGGCTTGGCGACCTCGGGACCCGGCCCGTCGGGGAGCTTCCACCCGAGGTAGTCGTCCTCGAGCACCTGGCGGAACCTCTCCGCGCCCCACGCCTTGACGAGGAACTTGAGGCGGGCGCGGGTGCGCAGGCGGCGGTAGCCGTGGTCGCGGAAGATCCCGATGACGCCGGCCCACACGTCCGGCACCTTGGCGGGCTCGACGAACGCCCCGAGGCGCTGTCCGAGGTGCGGGTTGATGCTGAGCCCGCCGCCCACCCACAGGTCGTAGCCGAGCCCGAGCTCGGGGTGCTCGACCGCGACGAACGCGATGTCCTGCACCTCGTGGACGATGTCGGGGATGCGGGTGCCCGAGATCGCGGACTTGAACTTGCGGGGCAGGTTGGAGAACTCGGGGTTGCCGATGCCGCGCGCGATGATCGCCTCGATCTGCGGGGTCGGGTCGAGGAGCTCGTCCTTCGCCACGCCGGCCACCGGCGAGCCGAGGATCACGCGCGGGCTGTCGCCGCACGCCTCCGTGGTGAAGAGCCCGACGGACTCGATGCGCCGGAAGATCTCCGGCACGTCCTCGATGCGGATCCAGTGGAGCTGGATGTTCTGGCGGTCGGACACGTCCGCGGTGTCGCGCCCGAACTCCTGCGAGATCGCCGCGATCTCGCGGGCCTGGGCGACGGACAGCTGGCCGCCGTCGGAGCGCACGCGGAGCATGAAGTACTCGTCGTCGAGCTGGTGCGGCTCGAGCACGGCCGTCCTGCCGCCGTCGATCCCGGGCCGGCGCTGCGTGTACAGGCCCCACCAGCGGAAGCGCCCGCGCAGGTCGGTCGGCGGGATCGACCAGAAGCCCCAGCGCGCGTACATCGTCTCGATGCGGTGGCGGACCTCGAGGGGGTCCGACGTCGCCTTGAACTCCTCGTTCGGGTTCAGCGGGGTGCGGTCGCCCGCCGCCCACTGGCCGTCCTTGGACGCGGTGTTCTTGCGCGCGGCGGCCTCACGGGTGCGGATGAGGCGCGCCTCCTCGCGCTGGCGGCGACGCTCGTCGGCGTCGTTCGCCTGGGGGGCAGGGGCGATGGCTCCGGGGTGATCGGCGGTGGTGCTCACTGCTGCTCCAGGTGGGGACGGGGTGGGAGCTGCGGCGTGGCGAGGTTGCGCTCGTCATGCCGAGCGCCCGGGATGGATGGGGACTTCTCTCCGGGGCGTCTCAGGCCGACGGACACATGGCACAGCAAACGCGGCACTGGAGTGCACGCTGGTTCGCCGAGGTCGCCATGGCGGCGATGATGACACATCATCAGGCGCCTTGGGAAGACCTCCGGGCGCGATGGCCCGACGGTCAGGGGCGACGCCTACCAGGCACTATGCCCCCCGGGGTGTGCGCGCCCGGGGCCTTCGGCCCGGGCCGCGGGGCGCGCGGCGACCTACGATCGCGAGCGGGGCACGGTGCGCCGCGACCCCGCCCGATCCCTTCCGGAACGCGAGGACCAGCGACGATGGACCCGGCCGCGCCCCCCTTCGACCCCGCCGCGTTCCTGCGCGGGCTCGACGCGCTCCACGCGTCGGGCGCTGGCCCCGACGCGGCCGAGCGCTACCTGCGCGACGCGCTCGCGGCCGCCGGCGACGACCCGGGTCCGCGGCTCCAGGTGCTCAACGAGGCGATGGGGCACCATCGCTCCGTCGGCCTCCACGACGACGCCGTCCGCGAGGCGTCCGAGGCGCTCGCGCTCGTCGACCGGCTCGGCGCCGCGGGGTCCGAGGCGCACGCGACCACGCTCATCAACGCCGCGACGGCGCATCGTGCCGCCGGTCGGCAGGACGATGCGCTCGCGCTCTACCGCGACGCCCGTGCCGTCGCGACCCGCGCGTTCCCGGCGGGCGACCGCCGGCTCGCCGCCCTGCGCAACAACCTCGCGCTCGCGCTCGCCGAGGCCGGCGACCACGCGGCGGCGCGCGACGAGCTCGTCGCGGCGCTCGCGATCCTCGAGGGCGCGTCCGTGGACCCCGGGGCGGACCTCGACATCGCCGCGACGCGCTCCAACCTCGCCCTCGAGTGCCTCGCGCTCGGGCTCGACGAGGAGGCGCGCGACCACACCGGCGCCGCGCTCGCGATCGTGCGTCGCGGCGGCCACCGGGAGGACCCGCACGCGGCCGCGATGCTCGCGAGCCACGCGCAGGCGTGCCTCGTGGCGGGCCGCGCCGCCGAGGCCGTCGAGCTCTACGCGGAGGCGCTCGCCATCGTCGAGCGCTCCTACGGCGCCGGCTCGGACGCGTACGCGATCACCGCCGACAACCTCGCCGCCGCCCGCCGCGCGCCCGCCGCGGGCGGGACGCCGGCGACGGCGGGCGCGGACCCGGCCGCCGCATCGTCCCCCGCGCAGCCGCAGGACCCGGACGAGCCGCCCCCCGGGCTCACGGGCATGGACCTCGCCCGCGAGCTGTGGGAGGAGCACGTCAAGCCGATGCTCGTTGAGCGGTACCCGGCGCATCGCGGCCGCATCGCCGTCGGGCTCGTCGGGCACGGGTCCGAGTGCTACGGCTTCGACGACGCCGCGTCGCGCGACCACGACTTCGGGCCCGGGCTGTGCCTGTGGCTCACCGCCGCGGACCACGCCGCGATCGGCGCCGCGCTCCACGCCGACTACGACGCGCTGCCCGCCGTCCTCCACGGCATCGGCCCCCGCGTCGAGACCGCCCGCGCCCAGGGCCCCGGCCGGCGCGTGGGGGTCTTCGAGATCGGCGAGTTCTTCGCGTCCGTCGCGGGGCGCGCCGCCCCTCCCGCCGCGGACAGCCCGCACGAGTGGATGCTGCTCGACGAGGCGACCCTCGCCGCGGCGACCAACGGCGCCGTGTTCGCGGACCCGCTCGGCGCGTTCAGCGCGGTCCGCAACGGGTTCCGTCGCATGCCCGACGACGTGCGCCTCGCGCGCCTCGCGCAGCGGCTCGGCATGATCGCCCAGGCGGGTCAGTACAACGTGCCCCGCATGCTCGACCGCGGCGACGGCGAGGCGGCGTGGCTCGCCGTCGCGGAGCTGTCGCGCGCGACCGCCTCCCTGGTGCACCTGCTCAACGGGCCCACCGCCGTGGGCTATCTGCCCTACTACAAGTGGCACTTCGCCGCGCTGCGCGCGCTCGCGGCGCGGCCCGCCTCGCGCCTGCCCGAGGTCCACGCCGACCTCTCGGAGATCCTCCGCCTCGCCTCGGCCGCGTGCCTCGGCGGCGCGGGCTTCGGCGAGGGCGGCGGCGGTGCCGACCCGGCGCGCGCGCGGCTCGAGGCCGCGATCGAGCGGATGTGCGCGCGGATCGTCGTCGAGCTGCGCGTCCAGGGGCTGTCGCGCTCCGACGCGGACTTCCTCGAGCACCACCGCGGCGAGGTGCAGTCACGCATCCGCGACCCCTGGCTGAGGGCGCTGTGAGCGGCGGGGAGGCGGCGCGCGCGGCGAGGGCCGAGGCGGTCGTGCGCCACGAGTTCGCGCAGTTCCAGCACGTGCGCGGCGACGACGGCCGCGCCGACTGCCAGGACGACTGGCCGACCTTCCGGGCGATGCGCCTCAGCCAGTTCCTCGAGTGGACCCTGCGGCTGCTCGACAGCTACGCGGACGACCTCGACGTCGCGGACGTCACCGGGCGCAACCTGCTGACCGAGAAGTACGCCCGGATGATGGAGTCGACCGCGCCGGAGCGCTACGCCCGCGAGATCGCGCCCCACCTGCCGCCGCTGTCCTCGACGCGCCTCGCACTGCAGGAGCGCATCGTCGCCACCCAGGTCGCGTGGGCGCGCGACTTCCGCGCCCACTACCCGCGGCTTGGCGCGGGCATGCGCGTCCTCACCACGGCCGAGGACACCGACGACGCGACGTCCCTCGAGACCTACCTCCGGGGCGAGCTCGGCACCTACTCGACGCGGACGCTGCGGCTGTACGCCGCGTTCGTCGACGCCGTCGCGGCCGAGGGCGGGAACCTCACCGAGCGGGCCGTCGCGCGCACCGCCGGCTACGCCGGGTTCGCGGACCTCGACGCCGCCGAGGCCGCCCAGGACGCGTGAGCGCCGACGGGGGAGCGCGCGCCCGACTCATACCCGGGAGGGCATCTACCAGCGCCGATGCCCCCTGGGGTGTGCGGGGGCGGGGGTTGACGAGAGGCCTGGTCGCCGTGTCTATACTCTGGTGGCGTTCGCCCGGAGCGGGCGTGGCGAGCAGCGCACCCCTCCCCGGAATCCCCGCCCAGCAACTCTGAGGAGACCGCCGTGACCACCGAGCGCCCGCTCCGTGTCGCCATCATCGGCGCCGGCCCCGCCGGCACGTACGCCGCCGACATCCTGTCCAAGACCGACCTCAACGTGTCGATCGACATCATCGAGCGGCTGCCCGCGCCCTTCGGCCTGGTGCGCTACGGCGTGGCCCCGGACCACCCCCGCATCAAGCAGATCATCGTCGCGCTGGCGAACGTCATCGGCCGCGGCGACATCCGCCTCCTCGCCAACGTGAACGTGGGCGAGGACATCTCGCTCGACGAGCTCCGCGAGCACTACGACGCGGTCATCTTCGCGACCGGGTCCTTCGAGGATGCCGACCTCGACATCCCTGGTATCGACCTCGAGGGCTCGTTCGGTGCCGCCGACTTCGTGTCCTGGTACGACGGCCACCCGGACGTGCCGCGGACGTGGCCGCTGAACGCGAGCGAGGTCGCCATCTTCGGCGTCGGCAACGTCGCTCTCGACGTGGCCCGCATCCTCGCGAAGCACGTCAAGGACCTCATGCCGACGGAGATCCCCGCGAACGTCGTCGAGGGGCTGTCGGCCTCCCCGGTGACCGACGTCCACGTCTTCGGCCGCCGCGGCCCGGCGCAGGTGAAGTTCTCGCCGCTCGAGCTGCGCGAGCTGGGCCACGTCCCGGACGTCGACATCGTCGTGTACCCGGAGACGGACTACGAGTTCGACGAGGCCTCGATGGAGATCGCCGAGAACAACAAGCAGCAGAAGCAGGTCGTCAAGACCCTGACCGACTACGCGCTCAAGGAGCCCGGCACCGCCTCGCGCCGCATCCACCTGCACTTCCTGCAGTCGCCCCACGAGGTGCTGGGCGAGGACGGCAAGGTCGTCGGCGTGCGCGTGGAGCGCACCGCGCTGCAGGGCGACGGCTCGGTCAAGGGCACCGGCGAGTTCATCGACTACCCCGCGCAGGCCGTGTACCGCGCCGTCGGCTACTGGGGCACCGAGATCGAGGGCGTCCCGTTCAACCGCGACAAGGGCGTGATCCGCAACGAGGGCGGCCGCGTGGTCGACGAGTCGGGCGCGCAGGTCCCCGGCTTCTACACGACGGGCTGGATCAAGCGTGGGCCGGTGGGACTCATCGGCCACACGAAGTCCGACGCGTCCGAGACCATCGCGAACCTCGTCGAGGACTCGGCATCGCTGTACGCCGAGAGCAAGGCGACCCCCGCGGGGCTGAGCCCGGACAACGTGCTGCGCCTGCTGAAGTCGCGCGGCGTCCCGGTGATCCAGTGGGAGGACTGGGAGATCCTCGACGCGCACGAGCGCGCGATCGGCGAGCCGCACGGCCGCGAGCGCATCAAGGTCGTGCCGCGCGAGCAGATGACCGAGATCGCGCTCAGCCGCATCGCGCACAACGTCTCGCCCTGAGGTGCCGCGCGACTCCCGATGACAGAGGTGGACCATGGGGCCGATGCGACGGACGTGACCGTCGCATCGGCCCCGTTCCGTCTCAGGCGGCACATCCGTCATCGGGAGTCCGCGGGCGTCTCCCGTCCGCGCGGTGGCACCCGGTGCCGCGGAGCCATGGCACGATTCCTCCCGGGGGGAACCGGCACAGGCTGACGCGCGTTCTCCGTCCGAGGGAAAACGGAGGACACGTGGGCGGCAGGAAGTACTTCAACGGGCTCAAGACCACCGGTCTGTTCGTGCTGCTGTGGGCGGTGATGCTCACGCTCGGCACGTTCATCGGCGGCGGCCAGTACCTGTGGCTGTTCGCGCTCCTCTCCGTCGCGGGCACCGCGTTCGGCTACTGGAACTCCGCCACGCTGGCGATCCGCGCGATGCACGCGCGTCCGGTCACCGAGGTCGAGCAGCCGGCCATGTACCGCATCGTGCGCGACCTCAGCCGCGAGGCGAACCAGCCGATGCCGCAGCTCTACGTGTCGCCCACCGCGGCGCCCAACGCGTTCGCCACCGGCCGCAACCCGCAGAACTCCGCCGTGTGCTGCACCGAGGGCATCCTCGAGCTGCTCGACGAGCGCGAGCTGCGCGGCGTGCTCGGGCACGAGCTCATGCACGTCTACAACCGCGACATCCTCATCGGCTCGGTGGCCGCCGCGTTCGCGGGCATGATCACCGCGGTCGCGCAGATGCTCTTCTTCTTCGGCGGCGGCCAGTCGAACCGCGAGAACCCGCTCGGCGCGATCGGCCTGCTCGCGATGCTCATCCTCGCGCCGCTCGCCGCGTCGCTCATCCGACTCGCGATCTCGCGCACCCGCGAGTACGACGCGGACGAGGACGGCGCGTCGCTCACCGGCGACCCGCTCGCGCTCGCCTCGGCGCTGCGCAAGCTCGAGCAGGGCACGCGCGCGCGGCCGCTCAAGGACACGCCCCAGCTCGAGAACGTGTCGCACATGATGATCGCGAACCCGTTCCGCGGCGAGGGGCTCGCCAACCTCTTCGCGACGCACCCGCCCATGGACCAGCGCATCGCGCGCCTCGAGGACATGGCGCGCAACCGCGGCTACCTGCGCTGACGTCGACACGGCGGGTCCGCGCCCGCTGTCGGAGGGCCGCCGTAGCGTGGACCCCATGACGACGCTCGAGGACCGCGCCGCGACGGCGCTCGTGGTGATCGACATGCAGCGCGACGTGGTCGCGCGCGCGGTCGACCGGGACGGCGTGATCGCGCGCATCGCCGCGCTCGTCGCGCGGGCGCGGGCCGCCGCGGTGCCGGTGGTGTGGATCCAGGACACGCTCGACGGCGCGCAGAGCAGCGACGGCTGGCGGCTGGTCGAGGGCCTCGAGCCCGGCGCGGGCGAGCCGGTGGTCGCGAAGGAGCACGGCGACGCCTTCGAGGGCACCGAGCTGGAGCGGGTGCTCGCCGGGTTCGGCGCGGGGAGGCTCGTCGTGTGCGGCGCGCAGACGGACGCGTGCGTGCGCTCCACCATCCACGGCGCGTTCGCGCGCGGCTACGACGTCACGCTCGTCGAGGACGGTCACACCACCGCGGACCTGACCGCGTACGGGGCGCCGCCGCCCGAGCAGGTGATCGCGCACACCAACCTCTACTGGCGCTACCAGAGCGGTCCGGGCAAGCGCGCCGAGGTGGTCCCCGCCGCGGGCGTCGCGCTCGACGCGTCCTGACACGGGCGTTCGCCTCGCGCCGTCGCGTCGCGCGGCGCAGGCTGGAGGGGTGCGGCGGCGACCGGCGTCACCGCGGCGGAAGGCGGTGCGGCGATGCACGAGGTCGAGAGGCTCGAACGTCAGGCGTGGGAAGAGCTCTCCGGCGGCGATCCGCGCGCGTTCTTCGGGCGCGTGCTCGCGCCGGATGCGGTCATGCTGCTGCCCGACGTGGGTCTGCTGGAGCGCGACGAGTCCATCGACTCGATGGCGACCACGCAGCCGTGGGACGTCCACACGCTGGAGGACATGCGAGTCCTCGCGCCGTCTGAGGACGTCGCGGTCGTGGTCTACCGTGCGCGGGCGATCCGCTGGGACATGCAGCACGTCACCCACGTGTCGAGCACGTACGTGCGGTCGGACGGCGAGTGGCGGCTGCTGGTGCACCAGCAGACCGCCGCCTCGCATCCGTCCTAGCGGTGGCGCCTAGCGGAAGTTGACGAACTGCAGCGCGGCGTCGACGTCCGCGCCCTTGAGCAGCGCGATGGTCGCCTGCAGGTCGTCGCGCGACTTCGAGGTGACGCGCAGCTCGTCGCCCTGGATGAGCGCCTTGACGGACTTCGGGCCCTCGTCGCGGACGAGCTTGGTGAGCTTCTTCGCGACGTCCTGCGCGATGCCCTCCTTGACCTTCGCCGCGAGGCGGTACTCCTTGCCGGACTGGACCGGCTCGCCCCACTCGAGGGCCTTCATCTCGATCTGACGCTTCGCGAGCTTGCCGATGAACACGTCGAGCACGGCCTTGACGCGCTCGGGGCTGTTCGCCTTCATGAGGATGTCCTCGCCCGAGAACTCGATCGACGCGTCGACGCCCTTGAAGTCGTAGCGCTGGGCGATCTCCTTGGCGGCCTGGTTGAGGGCGTTGTCGACCTCCTGGCGGTCGACCTTGGACACCACGTCGAAGCTGCTGTCTCCTGCCATGCTCTTCTCCTTCCGGGCGCCGTCGGAGCGGCGCCGCCACGTCTCGGGAGCCGGTCCCGGGCGCGATTCGCGTCGGGGGCTCGATCCTTGCTATCCTTCCATGCGCGCCGCTTGCGGCGCATCGGCAGGTTGCCCGAGCGGCCAAAGGGAGCTGACTGTAAATCAGCCGCGTCATGCTTCGGGGGTTCGAATCCCTCACCTGCCACACAAGAGAAGCGCCCCTCCTCCGGGAGGGGCGCTTCTGCGTTCGGGATCCTGTCGCGCGCCGTGCGCCTCTCCACGCGAGACGATGCGCGTGAGCGGTTCCCGCGCCGTGTGCCCGTTCACAACCCGGGGTTGGCGTGGAGGGGTGCACCAGCCGCGTGGAGGGGTCCCCGGGCGGGCGGGGCTCACACGCCCGCGGCGGCGTTCTCCACGGTGTGCGCGTCCGCATCGTCCCGCATGTCCTCGAGCTCGACGCCCTTGGTCTCCGGGACGCGCGACAGCACGAAGAAGAAGGACAGCAGCGCCATCGCCGCGTAGAAGCCGTACGCGAGCACGAGCGACAGGTCGGCGAGGCCCGGGAACGACACGGTGATGAGGAAGTTCGCCGCCCACTGCGCAGCCGCCGCGACCGCGAGGGCCGTGGCGCGCATGTGGTTGGGGAACATCTCGCCCAGCAGCACCCACACGACCGGCCCCCACGAGGCCGCGAAGAACACGACGAACAGGTTCGCGGCGATGAGCGCGGCGGTGGCCCAGCCGCCCTCGAGCACGGCATCGCCGGCGGCGTCCGTGGTCGCGTTCGCGAAGGCGATCGCCATGGTGGCGAGCGACACGAACATGCCGGCCGAGCCGATGAGCAGCAGCAGCCGGCGGCCGATGCGGTCGACGAGCGAGATCGCGACGATGGTCGCGACGATGTTGGTGAGCGACGTGATGGTCGACGTGGTGAAGGCGTCGGACTCGTCGAAGCCCACGGACTGCCACAGCGTCGTCGAGTAGTAGAAGATCACGTTGATGCCCACGAGCTGCTGGAACATCGACAGCAGGATGCCGGTCCACACGATCGGGTGCAGGCCCCACGCGTGGCCCCTGAGGTCGCGGAGCGAGCGCTTCTCGTCCGTGCCGAGCGAGAAGCGGATCTGGGTGATCTTGTGGTGCGGGTCCGTCTCGCCCGTGTAGTCGGCGAGGATCCGCGCGGCCTCCTCGTCCCGGTGCTTGGTCACGAGGTAGCGCGGCGACTCGGGCAGGCGCAGCGCGGCCACGCCGTAGATGATCGCCGGGATCGCCGCCGCGAGGAACATCCACCGCCACGCCTCGAGCCCGGCCCACAGCTCCTCGGACGCGCCGCCGGCGCTCGACGCGAGCATCTCGTCGCTCAGCAGCGCCGCGAAGATGCCGAGCACGATCGCCATCTGCTGGAGCGAGCCCAGCCGTCCGCGGAACGTCGCGGGCGCGACCTCCGCGATGTACGCCGGTGCGATGACGGAGGCGGCGCCGATCGCGAGCCCGCCGAGGATGCGCCAGCCGATGAGGTCCCACACGCCGAACGCGAAGCCCGAGCCGAGCGCGGAGAGGAAGAACATGATCGCCGAGATCACCATGACGCGGATGCGCCCGTAACGGTTGGCGAGGCCGCCCGCGAACCAGGCGCCCACCGCGCAGCCGAGCAGCGCGGAGGCCACCGCGAAGCCGGTGAACGTGTCGCCCAGGTCGAACTCGCCCTGGATGGAGTCGACCGCGCCGTTGATGACCGACGAGTCGAAGCCGAAGAGGAAGCCGCCGAGCGCGGCGCCGATGCTGATCGCGACGACGCGACCGTGCAGGCGGGGCGCCGCCGGCGAGGAAGGCTGCTGTGTCACGGCGGGCTCCAATCAGGGACCGCCACGTCGCGGTCCCGGCCTCTCCATCGCCGCGCCTCGGCGGCGCGGCCCAACACCCCGAAACTATCCCCAACCGGGGCGGATCGCCCGCCGAAGGACCCGGTGCGCGGGTCGTGTCGGGCGCGGGGACAATGCGCGGGGCGCCCCGGTGTCAGTGGCCGCCGGTGAACGGCGTCATCACCCGCGCCGCGACGCTGTCGCGGCCGGTCGCGCGCTCCTCGGCGTCGGCGGCCGCCATCGCGCGCAGGCCCGCGTTGACGCCGAGCCAGCGGACGGGCTCGGGTTCCCAGCGCGGCGACCGGTGCCCCACCCAGGGCAGCGCCGTGAGCGCGGTGCGCTCGCCGAGCACGAGGTCGCGTAGCGTGCGGCCCGCCAGGTTCGTCGTGGTGACGCCGTCGCCGACGTAGCCTCCCGCCCAGCCCATGCCGGTGGCCGGGTCGAGCCCCACCGAGGCGTGCCAGTCGCGCGCGATCCCGAGCGCTCCGCCCCACGCGTGGGTGATCTCGACGTCCCGGAGCACGGGCAGCAGGTCGACGAGCGTGCGGTGGAGCTTCGCGTGCACGCGCGCGGCGGCACCGCGGTCGAGGCGCGTCGACGAGCCGAATCGGTAGGGGGCGCCGCGGCCGCCGAAGACGATGCGGTCGTCCGCGGTGCGCTGCCCGTAGATGACGAGGTGGCGGCCGTCGGTGAACGTCTCGCGGCGGGCGAGGCCGATCTCCTCCCACATCCCGTCCGGCAGGGGAGCCGTCGCGATGATGAGCGAGTGGACGGGCACGACGTCGCGGGCGTGGCCGGGCAGCCCCGGCGTGTAGCCCTCGGTCGCACGGACGACGTGCGAGGCGGTGAGGGTGCCCCGGTCGGTCTCGACCATGTGCGGCGCGATCCTTGTGGCCGCGGTGCGCTCGTGGACCCGCACGCCGCGCTCGCGGACGGCCCGGACGAGGCCGCGCACGAGGCGGCCCGGATGCACGGCCGCGCAGTCGGGCGTGTACGTGCCGCCGAGGACGCCCGCGGCGTTGAGGCGGCCGCGGGCCGCCTCGGCATCGAGGAGCACGATGTCGTCCTCGCCTCGGCCCCAGGCGCGGGCCTCCGCGACCTCGGCCCGGGCGCGGTCGAGCTGGGTCGCAGTGCGGGCGAGCGTGAGCGTGCCGCCCTTCGCGAGGCGCGCGTCGATGCCCGCCGCGGCGGCCGCGCGGATCACCTCGTCGACGGAGGCGCGCATCTCGGCGTGCTGGCGCAGCGCGGCGTCCCGGTCCGCCCCGCGCGCGAGCGTGGCGAGCGAGCTGGGGAACAGCGCGGACGCCCATCCGCCGTTGCGCCCCGAGGCTCCGTAGCCCGCGATCTCGCGCTCCACCACCGCGATGCGCAGGTCGGGCCGCGCCTCGGCGAGGTAGAAGGCGGTCCACAGCCCCGTGAAGCCGGCACCGACGATCGCCACGTCGACCTCGCGGTCCCCGGCCAGCGCATCGGCCGCGACGAGGTCGTCGCCCGCCGTCGCCAGCCAGAGCGACACCGACGCGTAGGCGCGGGCGCGCTCGGACGGATCGTCCGGCGCCGGGGTGCGGACGGATCGGCCGGCCCGTCCCGCGAAGTCGTGCGTGTTCATGGCCTCAGTGTGGCGAGCATCACGTTGGAAACACGCCCGCAATCTCCCGGCTCGGACAAGTCGTCTCTCGCGCATCGTTCCTCCGGGCAGATCGGCCGATAAGGCCCGTCCACCGGATGTTCACCTCTTGTTGAGCCCCTGGGGGCATGCCACTATCTCCCCACTCGAAGAAGTCCGACCGGGTCCGCCCGGAGTCAAGGAGGTCGACGTGTCCGAGGTCACGCCGCCGGAGGAAGTCAAGAAGAAGGGCGTCTCGCGCCGCGGTCTGATGATCGGAGGCGCGGCGGGTGTCGCCGGCCTCGGCGCGGTCTACCTGATGGGCCGAGGCAACGGAGGCGGTGGCACGGACGCGGGCTGCGTCACCACGGACCTCTCGGACTCCGAGTCCGTCCTCAATATGTCGAACTGGCCCGAGTACATCGACGAGGACGACGGCGACTACGTGTCGACCATGACCCAGTTCGAGAAGGACACGGGCATCGACGTCACCTACACGCCCGACGTCAACGACAACGTCGAGTTCTTCTCGAAGGTCCGCAACCAGCTCGGCGCGTGCCAGCCGACCGGTCGCGACATGTTCGTGCTCACCGACTGGATGGCCGCGCGCATGATCGAGGCGGGCTGGATCCAGCAGCTCGACAAGGCCAACGTGCCCAACCTCGACAAGAACCTCATCTCGTCGCTCCAGGGCGTCGGCTGGGACCCCAACCGCGACTACTCCGCGCCGTGGCAGTCCGGCTTCTCGGGCATCGCCTACAACAAGTCGCTCGTGGGCGAGGTCTCGACGATGGACGAGCTCCTCACGCGCTCCGACCTCAAGGGCAAGGTGACGCTGCTCACCGAGATGCGCGACACCATGGGCCTGCTGCTCCTGTCCGAGGGTGCGGACCCGTCGAACTTCACGGACGACCAGTGGGGCAACGCCCTCGACAAGATCTCCAAGGCGCGCGCCGACGGTCAGATCCGCGCGTTCACCGGCAACGAGTACATCAACGACCTCGCCAACGGCAACATCGCGGCCTGCGTCGCGTGGTCGGGCGACGTCGCCGCCGCCGAGGACGAGAACCTGGTCTTCCTGCCCCCGCAGGAGGGCATGATGATCTGGTCGGACAACATGATCGTGCCGGTCCAGGGCACCCACAAGGCCAACGCCGAGAAGTGGATCGACTACTACTACGACCCGGCCGTCGCCGCGAAGCTCGCCGCCTACGTCTGGTACGTGTGCCCGGTCGAGGGCGCGCAGGCGGAGATGGAGAAGATCGACCCCTCGCTCGTCGACAACCCGCTGATCTTCCCGACCGCGGACTACCTCGCCCAGACGCACGGCTTCATGGCGCTGGACGAGGCGAAGGCCTCGCAGTACGAGAAGGACTACGCGGATGTCACTGGCTGACGGTGCCCGCGGAGACCTCAAGCTCACCGGTCTCCACAAGCGGTACCCGAACGGCTTCGTCGCGGTCGAGTCGCTCGACCTGGTGATCCCGCAGGGCTCGTTCTTCGCGCTGCTCGGCCCGTCGGGCTGCGGCAAGACCACGACGCTGCGCATGGTCGCCGGTCTGGAGGAGGCCACCAAGGGCTCCATCCACATCGGCGACGAGGACATCACGTACGCGAAGCCGTACAAGCGGCCGGTCAACACGGTGTTCCAGAACTACGCGCTCTTCCCGCATCTCACGATCGCGGAGAACGTGGCGTTCGGTCCCAAGCGTCGCGGCGCGAAGGACCCGACCGACCAGGTCAAGGAGATCCTCGCGCTGACCGAGCTCACCGAGCAGGCCGCGAAGAAGCCCGCGCAGCTGTCCGGCGGACAGCAGCAGCGCGTGGCGCTCGCCCGCGCCCTCATCAACCGCCCGGACGTGCTGCTGCTCGACGAGCCGCTCGGCGCGCTGGACCTCAAGCTGCGCCGTGCGATGCAGGTCGAGCTCAAGCGCATCCAGGAGGAGGTGGGCCTCACCTTCGTGCACGTCACGCACGACCAGGAGGAGGCCATGACGATGGCCGACACGGTCGCCGTCATGAACAAGGGGCGCATCGAGCAGATGGGCGCGCCGTACGACCTCTACACCAACCCCCAGACCACGTTCGTGGCGAACTTCCTCGGCCGCTCCAACCTCATCAAGGCGAAGGTCGTGGGGCGCGAGGGCACCGGGGACGATGCCGTGGTCAAGGTCGACATGCACGGCACGGTCGCGACGATCAAGGCGAGCAAGGTCCACACCTCGTCCGACGAGGGCTGGGTCGGCATCCGTCCCGAGAAGGTCCTCATCCAGCCCGAGGGGCAGTCCATCGACGCGCCCGGCGCGGCGCTGTCCGGAGCCGTGGTGGTCGACGCGAGCTACATCGGCGTCTCGACCGACTACACGCTGCGCATGCCGTGGGGCCAGGAGATCACCTGCTTCGAGCAGAACACGGGCCGCCGCGGCGGGCTGATCCCGGTGGGCACCAAGGTCGACGTGTCATGGCGTCCCGAGTTCGCGTTCCTTCTCGACTCCGCTCAGGACGTTGAGGCGGGGCTCGAGGAGGACTGAATGGAGTCGCTCCAGCGGGTGTTCGGCAAGAACGCCGCCTACATCCTGATCGGGCCGGCCGCGATCTGGCTCGCGGTCTTCTTCCTGTTCCCGATGCTGTCGCTGCTCACCACGTCGCTGTCGGATCCGGCGACGGGCTCGCCGATCAACGGGTACACGCTGACCTGGCGCATCGCGAACTACACGGAGGCGCTCGGCGAGTACTGGCCGTACATGATGCGGTCGCTCCTGTACGCCGGCATCGCGACCCTCATGTGCCTCGTGCTCGGCTACGTGCTCGCGTATGCGATCGCCTTCAAGGCGGGGCGCTGGAAGACCGTGATGCTCGTGCTCGTCATCGCGCCGTTCTTCACGTCCTTCCTGGTCCGCACGCTGTCGTGGAAGCTGATCCTCGCGGACAACGGCTTCATCGTGAACACCCTGCAGACCCTGCACATCCTGGGCGAGGACGGCAGGCTCCTGGCGACGCCGTTCGCGGTCATCATGGGCCTGACGTACAACTTCCTGCCGTTCATGATCCTGCCGCTGTACACGAGCCTCGAGAAGATCGACCCGCGCCTCAACGAGGCCGCGGCGGACCTCTACGCGAGCCCGTTCCAGCGCTTCGCCAAGGTGATCTGGCCGCTGTCGCTGCCGGGCGTCGTCGGCGGCACGCTGCTGACCTTCATCCCGGCGACGGGCGACTACATCAACGCGTCGCTGCTGGGCAGCCCGAACACGCAGATGGTCGGCAACAAGATCCAGCAGCTGTTCACCACCGCGGGCGACTATCCGCACGCGTCGGCGCTGTCGGTGATCCTCATGGCGATCATCGTCGGCATGGTGCTGGTCTACGTCCGCCGGGCGGGAACGGAGGAGCTGCTGTGATCACGCGCGTCGGAAGCTGGATCGGCAAGCACCTCATGCTCACGCTGGGGATCCTGGTGCTGCTGTACATGTACATCCCGAACTTCATCGTCGCCCTGATGTCGTTCAACGACTCCTCGCAGTCGCGCAACCTCTACCAGTTCCAGTCCTTCACCTGGGACAACTGGCTCAACCCCTGCGAGCCGCAGGGCATGTGCGAGTCGCTGCGCGTGAGCATCAGCATCGGCCTGCTGGCCACGCTCGTCGCCACGATCATCGGCACGCTCGCCGCGTTCGCGCTGGTCCGTCACCGCTTCGAGGGACGCTCCACCATGAACCTGGTGCTGTTCCTGCCGATGGCGACGCCGGAGATCGTCATGGGCTCGTCGCTCCTCGCGCTGTTCGTCGCGGCGGGCTTCGGCGGCCAGCTGGGCTTCTGGACCGTGCTGATCGCGCACATCATGTTCTGCATCTCGTTCGTGGTGGTGACGGTCCGCTCGCGGCTCGCCGGCCTGGACTCGAACCTCGAGAAGGCGGCGTCGGACCTCTACGCGAACGAGTGGCAGACGTTCTGGAGGATCACCTTCCCGCTGGTCTTCCCGGGCATCCTGTCCGCGGCGCTGCTCGCGTTCTCGCTGTCGTTCGACGACTTCATCATCACGAACCTCAACTCGGGCACCACGGTGACCTTCCCGATGTTCGTGTGGGGTGCCGCGCAGCGCGGCGTCCCGATGCAGGTGAACGTCATCGGCACGCTCATGTTCCTGCTCGCGCTCGGCATCGTCATCGGTGGCGAGCTGCTCTCCCGGCGCCGGGCGAGGGGCAAGGCCGCGGCGCTCTGAGCCGCTCCCGCAGACGACGAAGGGCCCCGATCCGCAAGGGTCGGTTCTAACGATCCCCGCAACACCCTGACTTCAGGGAGTTGCGGGGATCGTGTCGTTTGAGGAGTTGAGAGTCCAGTTCTTTGACGTGCTGGAATTGCACGAGGGCAATATCACGGCGGCTGCTCGTGCTGTTGGCGTGAGCCGGAACACGGCGTATGGATGGGCACGGAAGGCAGGTGTGCGCGGTCGTGGAACGCCGGGCACGGGCCCCCATCCGGGACGGGCCGAGTATGAGCGGCTGCGTGCTGCCGGGGTGCGGCGCAGCGTCGCTGCCGCCCGGGTTGGCGCGCATGAGCGCACCGCCGAGGAGTGGGACCGAGGCGTCGTGAAGTCCAATGGCACGCGCCTTTATCCCGATGGCCGCTTCATCGACTACAAGACGGGTATGACGACCTACACGTCCGCTACGCCCCAGCTGTCCGTGGCTGCTGTTGAGGCGGTGCTGGATCCTCGGTTCCTGACCATCGTCGACCGGGAGACGATCGCGGACCTGAAGCGCCAGGGCTGGTCGCTGCGGGCGATCGGGCGGGAGCTGGGTCGGCCGGCGTCGACCATCAAACGCGAGATCGACAACCGCAGCACCGACCGCTTGTACCGTCCTCATGCGGCGCAGCGCTCATGGGCGGCCAGCCGGACCCGGCCCAAGGAGTCGAAGCTCGCGCATCCTGGCCCGTTGCGGGACTTCGTGGTGGAGAAGCTGCGCCTGAAGTGGTCGCCGGAGCAGATCTGTCACGCTCTGATCGACGAGTATCCCAGCGACGAGAGCATGCGCGTGAGCCACGAGACGATCTACCAGGCGATCTA
>NZ_BBMC01000009.1 GCF_000971255.1 Demequina rhizosphaerae | reverse complement strand
CTCGGTACGCACGGACATGAAGTCGTACGACCACACATGCCCCGCCCGCAGCGCTGGCAACGCCCACAAGGCATGCTCATCCGAACCCAACGCCTTCTGACCAGCACCTTTACGCCGCGAGGGCACCTGCAACCCCTCCGCCCGCCACAACCGCTCGACCCGTTTGACGTTGACCTGCCAGCCATCCGCGACCAGCCCCGCATGGACCCGCCGATACCCCCACCGCGGATGAGCGTCGGCGATCACGCGCATCGCGGCCACCAGGCGCGCCTCGAAGTCCGACGCCACCGGCACGTACCGCTGGCTCGAGCGATGCTGCCCCACCACCAAGCAGGCACGCCGCTCCGACACCTTGAAACGGCGCACCAGCCGCGCCACGGCAGCCCGGCGGCGAGCCGGGCTCACCAATTTCCCCGGGTCAAGTCCTTCAACATGCTGATGTCCAGAGCCTGCTCCGCCACGATGCGCTTCAAACGGGCATTCTCGGCCTCCAGAGCCTTCAACCGCTGCGCCTCGTCCTCCTTCAGCGCCCCGTACTTGAGTCGCCACCGATAGAACGTCTGATCCGAGATCCCCAACCGCTTGCACGCCGCCGGAATCGACATCCCCTGCGCCTGAAGCTTCTCCATCTCCCGCAGCTTCGCCACGATCTGCTCCGTCGTGTACCGCTTCGCAGCCGCCACCTCACACCTCCACAAGCACTCTCACCATTGGACAAGACTCACAGAAGAAACGGACCAAAAAACGGGGGGCAGGACAGTGAGGAAGCTCGGCGTCCACCAGCAACGATGCGGAGGTCCCCATGTCGACCAAGGAAGACGCGTCCCTGATGACCCAGCTGCTCCAGTGGCATACGTCGGCCGGAGGGATGGAGGCCTCGATGGCGCTGATGTCCCCCGACTTCGACGCGGACTCCGCCAGCGTGCTGGACAAGCCCGTGTTCGTGATGCTCATGATGGGCGAGACGGTCGGCACCTACGTCAAGCAGGGTGTGCTCGACGCGGGCCTCGTCTACGACCTGTGGGCCGTGGGACTCATGTGGAGCCGCGTCGCCCCTGCGGCGCTGCGCCAGCGCGAGGAGTACGGGGTCCCGGCGCTGTGGGAGAACTTCGAGGCCCTGGCCAAGGGCGAGCTCGGCTGACGCCTGACGCGGAGAGAGCGCGGCGCCTATCCGACGCCCGTGGCGGCCAGGAAGAATCCGAGCGTGATCCCGGTGGACCATGATGGGGCCGTGCGGAGACGTGGGTGGGCGGTCGCGGTCGGGATCGGCGGCGTGCTGCTCGCGCTCGTCTTCGTGCGCCTGTCCCTCGCGTGGTCGGACCGCCAGCCCTACGTGCGCGAGGTCACCGAGCCCCGCTACCTCGTCTTCATCGCGATCGCCGGGCTGATCGTCCTCTCCGGCCTCGCCGTGGCGGTGCGGGTGTGGCGCGGCTCGGGTCGCGACGACCGGGACTGATCGTCGCGCGGGCGCCACGCCCGCGCGCCCTCGATGCCCTGCCTCACCTGCCCGCCCGACGGCGGCGGCTACGGCATGTACGAGATCTCCGGGAGCAGCCGGTGGCGCAGCTGATCCGCCACCCGCAGGCCGGTCGGCTCGTCACCGTCGGGCGGTGGCGCCCCGAAGTCGATCCAGTTCAACCCCACCGCGTCCTCCAGCCCCGGGCAGAAGTCCGGCAGCGCCTCGTCGGGATCGATGAGGTAGCCGCCGGTGGCCGGCCCGGCGCAGAAGAAGCTGGTGCCGAGAGAGGTGTGCCCGGGGTCGTCGACCGTCAGCAGATGCGTGTTGCCGAGCAGCTCGGACACCGCGACAGCGCCCTCGTAGCGGGTCGCAGGGTCGTAGAGGTTGCCGATGACCAGCACCTGGCTGGGCGTGGTCGCGCCGAAGCCGTCCGCGCCGTCGTAGCGGTCGTCGTCCTCACGCGGCCACTGGGCGCACGGGCTCGAGGCCCAGTCCCAGATCTTCGCGAAGTACGGATCGGGATCGGCGATCCCGGTGTCCTGCCACACCGCGTAGTCCGTCGGGTTGCGGGTGTCGCTGCAGCCCACCGCGGGGAACGCTTCCACGAAGTTGTCGTACTGCGGGAAGCCACGCTTGCTGACGAGCGCCGTCTCCGTCTCGAGCTCACGGAGGAAGGCACCCATGTCGCCCGGCGGCGCGCCGGCCTCGACGAGCGAGAGCAGCTCGCCCAGGAAGTAGTAGTCGAACGGGTTGTAGAGGATGCTCAGCGTGATCGCGATGACGTCCTGCTTAGCCAGCACGAAGGTCTCGCCGACGAACGGGTCGAACACCTCGAGCGGAGAGTCCTCGAGGCGCTCGATGATCTCCTCGAAGCGTGCCGCGGCGTCGCCCGACGTGCCGTCGGAGATCAGGCAGCTGCCGTCGCCGCCGTCGCCCGGGGTCGCATCGCACAGCTCGAAGAACTTCTGCAGCGCGGCGCCGGCGCCCAGGTCCGAGCGCAGCCCGGTCGAGAACGGGATCTCCGCCTCCTCGTTGGTCCACGCCTCCGGGTCCAACACACCGTCGATGACCATCGCCCGGACGTTGTCGGGGAAGAGGTTCGCGTAGACGGTGCCCAGGAACGACCCGTAGGAGAGGCCGAGGTAGTTCAGGCCCGCGTCGCCGACCGCCTCGCGCAGAAGGTCCAGGTCACGCGCGACGTTCGCGGTGGACATATGCTCGCTCGGCCGCTTGGTGCCGCTCGCGCAGGCCTCGGCGAGCAACGCGTCGCCGGCGATCTGCGCCGCGACCTCGTCCTCGCTGATCGGATAGGCGGCCCACGGGAACACCTCCACGGCCTGACCGACGTTGCCGAAGCACTTGAGCGCGCTGCTGCGGCCCACGCCGCGCGGATCCATGCCGATGATGTCGAAGCCCGCGCGGACGCCGGGGTCCAGCTCGAGCCCCGCGAACGGGCCGAAGAAGACCGCGAAGTCGACCCCGGAGCCGCCGGGGCCGCCCGGGTTCACGAACAGGGAGCCGATCCGCTCCGCCTCGGGTCCCGAGGCGGGGAGCCGTACGAGCGACAGCTGGATGGTGGGCCCGTTCGGCCGGTCGTAGTCCAACGGCACCGGCACGGTCGCGCACTCGTACGACACCTCGGGCTGACCGAGCAACGCCATATCGACGTTGATCTCCGTCGCGAGCTTCTTGTAGCAGGGCGACCAGGAGATCTTGGGCGCCTCACCCGGCGGAGCGCCGGACGCCGCGGGGATTCCCACGGCGAGGGTCGAGACCAGCAGCGCGGCGAGGGCCGCGACGGTGCGGAACACTGGCTTGCTCATCAGGAGCCCCCCTACGGACGACGCCAGTTGGCACGAGTCTCGGCACCGTCGTGCGGGGATGTCAACGGGCGCGGCCCCGATCGCACACCTACCTCGCACAACGCGAATACCAGGCGCTTTCTGTTCCCGCGACCATTGCGGGAGCGGCGATATGAGCCGTCACACGAACCACGGCGCCCTCCGCGTGGCCATGGAGAGGTGGCATCGCGAGCGGCCGGCGCCGGGCCGGACTCACGACGCCACCCCACGCCGCGCATCGTCGCCGCTGCTAGACGACGAGCAGCTTCTCCGCCTCGGGCACCTCGAGGCGTGCCCTCGCGCGGAGACCCGCGCGGACGACGACCGCGAGCGCCGCCACGTGGATGGCCGTGAAGAGGACGCTGGGCACGTAGGCGATCTCGATCTGCGCCGCGAAGGCCAGCCCGATGTCCCACAGGTGCAGGACCACCGGCACCGCGAAGACGATCCAGTCGCGGCGAAGGTCGAGCGGGCGGTCGAGCTTCGCGTACCGCAGCACCAGGAACGCCGCGACGGAGAGGTTGACGACGAGCATGATCCACTCCGCCGCCAGCACCCCCTGGCCGCCGAGCGGCCACGCGTAGAGCAGGAAGAGGTTGATGGGCGACACGAGCACGATGAGCGAGGGGACGATCGCGACCAGAGGTCCTCCGGTACGGAGCCAGCCGATGTCCTTGCGCTCCGCCAGGCGCTGGATCAGCGCGACCGCGAAGCAGTAGTACAGGATCATCGTGAACCAGCCGGAGAAGTTGAACACCGGGATCCCGAAGAAGCCGCCGTCGTAGGACATGGTCCAGTTCCACTGGCCCGAGGCGACGCCGTCGATGGTGTGCAGGTCGAAGACGTTCGAGGGGTCGACGGTCATGTCCTGGATCGAGCCCCACAGCCCGGCGAGGAACGGTGCGACCCACCAGGGCAGCCGCAGATGCTCGGCGACCCACAGCGCGCAGTACACACCTACCGCCTCGACGAAGAGGATGCTCAGCGGCACGTTCCCAATCATCATGATCCGGTCGGTCGAGTAGTCGTAGATGTGCTGCCAGACGCCGATGTTCTCGAACGTGGCCGCGAAGATGACGAAGCCCAGCACCGTGAGCACGTGACGGGTCGCGTCGGGGCGCCGTGTCGCATGGATGAGCGTGGCGACGAAGACGACGACCGAGAGGACCTCGAAGAGGAACCAGGAGACGGGGGTGCCGAAGATCATGAGCATTCCTTCGCGGACCGGTAGTAGTTTTTGTCGGGCGGCAAAAAGGTAGCATAGCGGCGTGAACGCCAGCGATCCCGTGACCGAGGGCCCGGGTGCGGCGCGCGCACGCGCCCGCACCGGACGGCCGCCCAAGCTCAGCCGCGAGCGCATCGTCGCCGCGGCGCGGGGGATCGACCACGAGGCGCTCACGCTCACCTCGGTGGCGGATGCCCTGGGCGTCGCGCGCAACGCGGTCGCGTACCACGTCGGCAGCCGCGAGGACCTGCTCGGCCTGGTGGTGGAGAGCGAGCTGTCGGAGCGGCTCGCGACGCTCGAGGTGCCCGTCGACGACTGGCGGGCGGCCATCGTCGCGGCATCGGAGGGCATGCTCGCCGCCCTGGTCGAGTGCGGACCGCCCGCCCTCGCGATCACGCGCGCGCCGCGCACGGGCTTCCTGGGTCCGTCCGAGCAGCTCCTCACCGCGCTCACCCGCGCCGGCTTCGCCGATGCGGTGGCCGGACGCACGCTCGCGATGCTCGCGGAGGTCGTCTACGCCGCGGCGCGCTACACGCTCGAGGCGGCCGGGGCGGGCGAGCGCCCGCTCGAGCGGGACCTCGGCGCCGTGAGCGCCGGCGCGGCCGACCGGTTCCCGACGTTCGTGCGCGTCTTCGGCGAGTCCTGGTCGCAGCAGGAGCAGCTGCGCTTCGCTCTCGACCTCGTCGTCGCGGGCCTCGAGGCCCAGCACCCCGCCGCCGGCTGATCCGCCCCGCGCGCGCTCGCCGCGCGGCGGCGCGATGATGGAAGGAACGACACGGCGTCCGTCGGACCCGGCCGGGCGCGCCGCGCGACCGCAAGGGAGAGCGCGATGACCACGCACGCAGACGTTCCATCGAAGGGCCTGTCCGACCGCGCGACGGCGACGGCGGTCGGCGTCCTCTACATCCTCGGCACGGCGGCCGGGGTCGCCAGCGTCGCCGCGACCGGCGGCGGCCTGGAGGGGCCCGACTACCTCGCGAGCGCGGACGAGCTCGGGAGCGGGCTCGCCGTCGGCGCGCTGCTCGTCCTGCTCATGGGGCTGTCGCTCGCGTTCATCCCGATCGTGGCCTTCCCGGTGCTGAGGCGCGTCAGCGAGCGGCTCGCGGCGGGCTTCCTCGTCTTCCGCGGCGCCCTCGAGACCACCTGGTACATCGTCACCGCCATGACGTGGCTCACCCTGTTCCGGATGGCGGCGGACGGCGCCGCATCGTCCGGGGACGCGGGCGGCATGCTGTTCGAGGCGGGCGAGACGGGCGGCATGCTCCAGAGCCTCGTGTTCGTCACCGGCGCCGCGATGTTCTACTGGGCGCTGTACCGCGCGCGCCTGGTCCCGCGATGGCTGTCCGGCTGGGGGCTGCTCGCGCTCGTGCCCTACGCGGCCGTCGCGATCCTGGGGCTGCTCGAGGTCCTCGACGTGATGTCCAGCACCGCGGTGGGGCTGCAGATGCCGCTCGCGCTCCAGGAGATGGTGCTCGCGGTGTGGCTGATCGTGCGGGGGTTCGCGCACCGGACGACGGGCTGACCCCCTCACGTGACCCGCCCGCCGCCCGCGGCGCTACGAGGCGGCGCTGAGCCCGCCTCGCCCCGCGCCCGCGCGCCACTCGCGCGGCGTCATCCCATGCTGGCGCCGGAACGCACGCGTGAACGTGGTCGCATCGTCGAAGCCCGCGCCCGCCGCGATCTCGCCGATGGACCGGTGCGCGTGCTCCGGGTCCGTGAGCCGGCTCGCGGCGAGCTCGAGGCGATGCCGTCGGAGGTAGTCGCTGGGCGTCGTGCCCACCTCCTCGAACACGTGGTAGACCGTGCGGCGCGAGATGAAGAACTCGGCCGCGATGTCGTCGACGTGGACGCGGGGCAGGTTCACGGACACGAAGTCCTCGATCGCGCGGAGCAGGCCGCCGCGCGTGCGGGGCAGCACCCGGGCGCCCTCGGCGGAGGCCCTGATCATGGTCGCGGCGAGGTCCTTGGTCACCTCGGCAGCGTCGGAGGCGCTCGGCCCGCCCGCGGCGCCCTGCCGATGCAGGTCGAGCGCGTAGGTGAAGAACACCCGCGTCGCGTCGCTCGCCGGCACGGTGAGGTGGCTCAGGCCCTCGGACATGGCCGTGCGCGGGGCGTCGAGCGCGGCCCGCGAGACCTGCACGATGAGCTGGCGCTGGCCCGGCTCGGAGTAGTCGAGGTAGTACGGCGCATCGGTCGCGTACATCGACGCGGTGCCCGGCCGCACCGACACCATCCGGCGGCCCTGGCGCACCGTCCCCCGCGACGCGACCTGGAGCGACAGGTGGAGCGCGTCGCCCTCGGCCCGGGCGGCGAGCCGCTCGGACCGGTCGACGGTGTGCCCGTCGGTGGCCACGGCCGAGATCGAGATGCTGTCGTCGAGCTCGAGCTGGTCCATGCGGCCGCTGAAGCCGGGCTCGAACGCGCCGCAGTTGATGGGGATGAAGCAGCGGCTGACGACGTCCTGCCACGCGTCCGCGCTCGCTGCCGCGAGAACCACCATCACCGCCTCCTTGCGCTGATTCTCGAAACGTAGGTCGGCGCTCCCGCAGTGTCAACAATCTTGTCCACAATGTTATGAAGGTGCCGCCCGGCCGGGAGGGGTCAGAACGGGTAGGTGGCGATCCGCCCCTGCATCGTCACCCACTGCGTGTCGGTGAACGCCTCGATGTTCGCCTCATGCCCGCCGAAGCGGGCCCCCGTGCCCGAGGCCCCGACGCCGCCGAAGGGCGCCTGCGCCTCGTCGTCCACCGTCTGGTCGTTGATGTGGACGATGCCGCTCGACATGCGCTCCGCGAGCTCGAAGGCGGCGTACGCGTCGCCCGTGAGCAGCCCGAGCGACAGCCCGTACTCCGAGGAGTTGACGAGACGCACGAGCTCGTCGGTGGTCGAGAAGGTGGAGATCGAGGCGACGGGGCCGAAGATCTCCTCGTCGAAGGACGCGTGGCCGGGCACCACGTCGGCGAGGACCGTCGGCTGGTAGAAGAGCGCCTCGTACGTGCCGCCCACGGTGAGCCGGGCGCCCGCATCGACGCTGCGCGTCACGACCGAGTGGACCTTGTCGCGCTGCACGGCGTCGATGATCGGGCCCAGCGGGGCGCCCGTGGACGGCGGTCCGGCGGGGATCCTGGCCGCCTTCTCCGTGAGCAGCTCGACGTAGCGGTCGTACAGGCTCTCGTGGACGAGGTGGCGGCCCGTGGTCATGCAGATCTGGCCCTGGTTGAGGAAGGACCCCCACGCGCCGGCCGAGGCGGCGGCCTCCACGTCGGCGTCCTCGAGCACCGCGAGCGCGTTGTTGCCTCCCAGCTCGAGGTGGACGCGCTTGAGCAGCTGCCCGCCGCGCGCCGCGATCGCGCGGCCGGCCGGGGTGGACCCCGTGAAGGAGATCACGGGGATCCGCGGCTCGTCGACGAGCGCCGCCCCCACGTCCGCGCCGCCGGGCACCACGTTGAGCACGCCCACCGGCAGGCCCGCCTCCTCGAGCACGGCGGCCAGCAGCAGCCCGCCCGCGATCGTGGTGCGGGGATCCGGCTTGAGCACCACCGCGTTGCCCAGCGCGAGCGCGGGCGCGACGGAGCGCATCGACAGGATCGCCGGGAAGTTGAACGGGGAGATCACGCCCACGACGCCGACCGGCACGCGCCGCGCGAGGCTCAGGCGCGGGCGTCCGCTGCGCAGCAGCTGGCCGTACGGGACCAGCGCCGTCGCGGACGCGAGGTGCAGCTCCGACAGGACCAGGCCCACCTCGAAGGCGGCCTTGCCGGGAGCGGACCCGACCTCGTCCTGGAGCCAGCGCTCGAGCACCGGCGCGTGGGACTCGAGGATGGCCGCGGCGCGGCGCATCACCGCCGCGCGCTCCTCGGCCGAGGTGGCCGCCCACGTGCGCTGCGCGCTCACCGCGAGGTCGGTCGCGGTCTCGATGTCCGCCGAGGTGCCGACCGCGTAGGACGCGAGACGCTCGCCGGTCGACGGCGACACCGCATCGGTCGTGGCGCCGAGCTCGGTCCATCCGCCCAGGTAGGTACGGCCCTCCCAGGTCGACTGCTCGAAGAATCCCATGGTCATCCTTCCGTCCTGGCCGAGGCGGCCGTGGTGTCGGTCTGCGGGTCGGTGCGGGGGGCCGGCTGCGACGGACGCGCCCCGGCCGGGGAGGAGGAGCGCGGTCCCGGCACCGCGACGACGCGGTGCCCCACCGGGAAGAGCGTGATGTCGAAGCGTGCCCGCAGCGCACCCCAGATGCCCTGGGGAAGGAACAGCGTGACCGCGATCGCGAGCACGCCGAGCACCACGAGGTACCAGAGCCCCATCTGGCTGAAGTAGAGGTCCATGACGTAGTAGATGACCGCGCCGAGGATGGGCCCCTCGAGGGTGCCGATGCCGCCGATGAGGACCATGAAGATCATGAACGCGGAGAAGCTCACGGAGAACATCTGCGACGGCGACTGCACGCCGATCTGCTGGAGGCAGATCACCGAGCCCGCGAGCGCCGCCATCACCGCCGCGAGCACGAAGACGATGCGCTTGGCGCGGCTCACGTCGACACCGAGCGCACGCGCCGCGACCTCGTTGTCGCGGATGCTCTGGAGCGCCACCCCCATGCGGCTGCGCAGCAGGAAGAGCGCCCCGATCAGCGTCGCGGTGAGGATCCCCAGCGCAAGCCAGTAGGTGAAGAGGTTCCGCAGCACGGGATCCGCGGTGTAGTCCGAGATGCCGCGCCCGCGCCCCGCTCCGAGCGAGTCGAAGCGGATGACGATCTGCCTCACGGCCTCCGCGATCACCCAGGTCCCGATCGCGAAGTAACCGCCGCGCAGGCGGAAGGCGACGAAGGACAGCGCGAAGGCGATCACCCCGATCGCGACCGAGGCGACGAGCGCGCTCGAGTACGGGTCGAGCCCGAGGTCGTTGAACACGAAGACCCCGTACGCCCCGAGCCCGATGTAGGCCTGCTGACCCACCGAGACCATGCCCGCGAAGCCGGCGAGCAGGTTCCACGCCGTCGCGAGCGTGATGAGGTAGAAGAGCTTGATCCATTGGCTGGTGACGGCGGGCTCGAACACGTACGGTGCCATCGCGAGCGCGACGATCACGCCGGCACCGAGGATCTGCACGATGATCATGCGGCGGCGCAGCCGGTCGACGCGCACCTGCCCGGGCACGAGCGGTTCCACCTACACCACCACCTTGCTGCGGACGATGCCGGTCGGGCGGAGCACGAGCACCGCGAGGAAGACGAGGTTGCCCACGAGCAGCGGCAGCTCGGGGCTCACCACGCCGGCGAGCGTCTGCGCGACGCCGAGGACGATGCCGCCGGCGAGCGTGCCCCACAGCGAGCCGAGCCCGCCGATGATGACGGCCTCGAAGGCGAAGAGCACCAGAAGCTGGCCGTCGAAGGGCGTCACGCCGCCCTGGCGCATCCCGAAGAACACGCCCCCGAGCGCCGCGATCGCGAACGCGAGCCCCATCGCGTAGGCGTAGACCCGGCGATGGTCGACGCCCATGAGCCGCAACGTCTCGGAGTCGTCCGCGGCCGCACGCATGTAGCGGCCGGATCGGGTCCGCGCGAGGAACAGCTGCGTGCCGGCGATGAGCAGCACCGCGACGAGCATGGTGAGCAGCGGCAGCACGCCGATGCGCAGCCCCTCCGCGAGCTGCACGCTGCGGACCGCGAGGTCGCCCGTGGGGATCGCCTGCTTGTTCGTGGTGAAGAGCTCGATGAGGGCGTTGGGGATGATGATCGCGATCCCGAAGGTCACCAGCAGCGGCGCGAGCTCGCCGAGCGACAGCGCGCGCTGGAGCAGCAGCCGCTGCACCCAGTAGCCGACCACTCCGAGCAGCGGCACCACGACGATGAGGCTCAGCCACACGTTCACGCCGAGCGTCGAGAGCGCAACTGCGGCGAGGTACGCGCCGACGGTCATGATCTCGCCGTGCGCGAGGTTGACGACCCGCAGGATGCCGAAGGCGATCGACAGGCCGAGCGCGGCCATCGCGAACAGCCCGCCCAGCAGCACGCCCTGGACCAGCGCGTTGAGGATCACCATGGGGTCACCTCGTGCCCGAAGTAGGCGTCGGTGATCGCCTGGCGCGAGAGGCTGGCGGGCGTCCCCGACAGGACCGCATGCCCCTCGAGCATGCACACGAGGCGGTCGGCGACGGCGACGGTGCGCTCGAGGTCCTGCTCGACCAGCACGATGCCGAGCCCGCCGCCGCGCACCGCGGCGAGCGACGCGTAGAGCTCGTCGATCACGATGGGCGCGAGCCCGAGCGAGACCTCGTCGAGCAGCAGCACCTCGGGGTTGGACATGAGGCCGCGGCCGATCGCGACGGCCTGCTGCTGGCCGCCGGACAGCTGCGACGCGTTGCGGCCGAGCAGGTCGCCCAGCATCGGCAGCGCATCCACCACGGTGTCCACGGTCCAGCGGCCGTCCCGCCGCGAGCCCGCGCCGACCTCCAGGTTCTCCCGCACGGTGAGGCTCGCGAACAGGCGACGCCCCTCGGGCACGAGGCACACGCCCAGGCGGTTGCGCTCGAAGTCCCGGACGTGGGTGACGTCCTCGCCGTGCAGCAGCACACGTCCCGCGGAGGGACGATGCGCGCCGGCGAGCACGCGCAGCAGCGTCGACTTGCCGGCGCCGTTCGCGCCGACGAGCGCGAGCACCTCGCCCGGCTCGAGCGCGAAGGAGAGGTCCGCCACCGCGCGCGAGTCGCCGTAGCCCGCCGAGATGGACTCGGCCGCGAGCAGCGCCGTCACAGCCCGCCTCCCAGGTAGACGGCCTGGACCTCGTCGCTACGCATGACCGCGTCGGGCTCGCCGTCCGCGACGATCACCCCGGAGGCGAGGCACACGAGGCGCTCGACCACCGCGAGCAGCGCGCGGACCACGTGCTCGATCCAGATGATGGTGATGCCCTGCGCGTGCAGCTCACGGATGGTCGCGATGAGGCTGTCGCACTCGGCCTCGGTGAGGCCGCCCGCGATCTCGTCGAGCAGCAGCAGCTGAGGATCCGTCGCGAGCGCCCGGGCCAGCTCGAGCCGCTTGCGCCCGAGCAGGGGCAGCTCGCCCGCGGGGGTGTTCGCGACGTCGAGCATGTCCGCGAGGACGAGCGCCTCGAGCGCGCGGTCGTCCGCGGCGCGGCCGTGGAGGCCCGCGCCCGCGGTCGCGCCCGCGAGCGCGTTCTCGAAGACGGTGAGGTGGGTGAACGGGCGCGGGATCTGGAACGTGCGCCCCATCCCGGCCCGGGCCCGCGCATCGGCCCCGACGGCCGTGACGTCGCGACCCGCGAAGCGGACCGTTCCGGCGGAGGCCCGCTCGGTGCCGTTGATGACGCTCAGCAGGGTGGACTTGCCGGCCCCGTTGGGACCGACGATGCCCAGCGCCTGCCCGGCGGGGACCGACAGGTGGACGGCCGTCAGCACGTCGAGCGCGCCGTACGACTTCGCGACCGAGTCGACCTCGAGGAGGGCCTCGCCGGCCCCCGCCGTGCGGGACATCACCACTCGAGGAGCTCGAGCGGACGGTCGACGGGAAGGTCCGGCACCGTGCCCGCATCGACCACGACCCACTCCCACTCGCCGTCGTCCGTCTTCTCCCACTGGCCCATGGCCGTCGGGATGGTGGCGATGCCGGGGAAAGGACCGCTGGTGAAGTCGATCTGGCCACCGAGCGTCATCATGTTGATGTCGTCGAAGGCGGCGACCAGCGCCTCCTTGTCGAACGGATCGCCCGAGGCCTCGAGGCCCACCTTGGCGACCTCGAACAGCGCGCCGTTGAGCGGCGTCGCCTGGTTCCACACCAGGCCCTCGCCCTCGGGGCTCGCGCTGAAGTCGTCGATCCACTCCTGCGGGGTGGTGCCGTCGAAGCTCGACTCGTACGGGAACGTGGGCCCCCACCAGGTGGCGAAGGCGAGGCCCTCACCCAGGTCGTCGGGGATCGACGGGACGGTCGTCGGGAAGAACAGCGCCTTGCCCACCGTCGCCACCTTGGGCTCGAAGCCCTGCTGCGCCGCCTGGGTCCAGAAGGTCACGAAGTCGGGCGGGATCGGGATGCCGGAGATGATCTCGACACCCTCGTCCTTGAAGGTCTGGATGATCGACGTGAAGTCGGCCGTGCCGTTCTCGTATGCGCCCGGGTCGACCACGGTGTAGCCGTGCGCCTCGACGAGCGGCGTGTAGCCGGTGTCGGGGTCGCGGAAGGCGCCGCCGTCGGAGTCGTTGGGCCACAGCACGCCGACCTTCTTGTTGGTGTCGACCTGGTCCCAGGCGAGCGGGTCGACGTCGCCGAAGCCCTCGATGCCGAAGAAGAAGTGGTGGGTCCACTCGAGCGGCTTGTCGGGTCCGAAGCCGCCGCCGAACACGACCGCCTGCCACGGCGCGTTGGCCGTGAGGCACGGCGTCCCGTGGGCCTCGCACTGCGCGACCACCGGGTTGACCGTCTCGGGGGTGGACGTGGCCATGAGCAGGTCCACGCCCTCCTCGGTGATGAGCTCCTGCGCGAGCTCGCCCGCCTTCGCGGCGTCGGAGCCGGAGTCGCGGTCGATGATCTCGACGGCGTAGGTCGTGCCGTCGATCGTGATGCCGTCGGCGAACTGCTCGCGGACCACGCTCAGCATGTAGGGGTCGCCGTCGGTGAAGCCGGTGAGCGTGCCCGTCGCCGGAGCGATGTATCCGATCGTGATGGTCTCGCCGCCGGCGCCCCCGCCCGCTCCGGCGCTGGCGGAGCTCGAGGGGTCGTCGTCGGTGCCGGCGGGCGTGCACGCGGCGAGCGCCAGCAGCGCCGCCGCCGGGACCGCGATCGGCGCGACGCGCCGCATCCGGTGCGCCCGCGGATTGCCTGAAGAGAGGTGCGTCATGGGGACTGTCCAATCCTGGGTGCCCACCTCGTCGTGGGCGGTTTCAGGGTAGGAACGGCGGCGGCGGATGCGGCACGATCGTGGCAAGCCGTGCGCAAAATGCCGATTCGACGGCCGCCGGGGGCGTGCCGAGGCCAACGCGCATCGTTCCCACGCCGAAGGGCCCGGCCCGCGGCGCGTACCGCCGTGGACCGGGCCCTGTGCTCGGGCGAGCAGGGGACGTCAGCCGGTGACGCCCACGATCTCGTTGGTCGCGACGCCGACCTCGACCGACTTCCAGACCTCGCCGCCGACGTAGTCGACGATGTGGATGGTGCCGGTGGCCGGCTCGGTCACGTAGGCCATGCCCGCGACGACGGTGAGGGCCGGGTGGGCGGTCTGCCACTCCTCGGGCGCCTCCCACGCGTCGACGACGTCGATCGAGCGCAGCACGTCGCCGGACTCCTCGTCGATGACGCGCAGCGCGCCGTCGGTGCCGAGCACGAGCGCCTCGCCGTCCGCGCCGCGGGCCAGGCCGCGCCACGTGTACTCGGCCTCGTCGCCGTCGAACGGGTCGACCACCTGGATGGTCTCCGCCTCGGGGTCGATCAGCGTGATCTCGGTGAGGTTGATGCCGCCCTCGGGGTCGGTCTTGCGGTCGCCCAGGACGATGTCGTTGCCGTCGACCGAGTGGAGGTTGCCGGTGCGGGCGTAGTCGAGGCCCGCGTCGAGCTTGTGGACGTGGTCGCCGTGGAAGACCAGGGCGCCGTCCTCGCAGCCGACCATGAACAGCTCGTCGCCGTCCGAGGTCGTGAAGGCGGTCTCGCCGTGCACGCCGGGGCACTGCTCGCTCGAGGCGAGCACGTCGCCGTTCTCGTCGAGGAGCATCGCGCCGGTGCGGCCGTCCTCGTCGCCGATGGTGACGAGCAGCTCGCCGCCGTCGCTCGCGACCGCGACGCCGTGGTGCGCATCGGCCGTCGTGTACTCGCGGACGATGTCGAGGTGGCCCTCCTCGACCATGTGCTCCCACTCGTCGGCCTCGACCACGGTCACCTTGCCGGTGCCGTCGTCGAAGAACGCGGCGAGGCCGTCGTGCACCACGAGGTGGCCGGGCGTCTCGGCCTCGATCATGAGGTCGGTGAGCGACGGGGTGGTGGTGAAGTAGTGCGCGTGGTCGCCGTGCGCCTGGCTCCAGGTGCCGGCGTCGAGGATCTGGAAGCCGCCCGTCGTGGACACGCCCACGTGGCGACCGTCGCCCGCGACGTTGAGGCGGTTGAAGCCGGCCAGCTCGATGTCGGCCTCGGTCTCGAGCGTGTTCGCGTCGAGCACCAGGATGCCGCCGTCGTAGGTGACGACGATCCGCGGGGTCTGCGCGGACATCTCGGTCGAGGCGGAGGTGGACTCCTCGTGGTCGTGGTCGTCGTGCGACTCGACCTCGACCGCGTCGGCCGAGGTGGTGGCCTCCGTGTCGTCGGTGGCGCAGGCGGCGAGGCTGAGGACGAGCGCGGAGGCACCCGCGAGGGTGGCGGCGCGCTTCGCGAGGGGCGAGATCGACATCGTGTACCGAGGCCCCGGAGGGCCGACCTTTCGTTCTGTTCGTTCCGCGCCCGGCGGGGCGCACGTCGTCACCTTAGACGATAACGAGAACGATTATCAAACTCGGCTTCCTTGGGGGCGGGCGCCGTCGACCCGTCCGCGGCGCACTAGGCTCCGAACGACGGGCCGAGGAGGCCATCCATGGATCTAGCCGATGCCGCGTACGCCCTGCTTCTGGGCGCGGTCGCCGCGTTCAACCCGTGCGGGTTCGCGCTGCTGCCCGCGTACCTCACGGTCATCGTGACCGGCAGCGCGGGCCGGGACGATGCGGCGGTCCCGCGCGCCGTCGCGCTGCGGCGCGCGCTGGGCTTCGCCGCGGCGATGAGCCTGGGCTTCGTGGCGGTGTTCACGGCCCTCGGGCTGCTGTTCGGGGGAGTGAGCCTCGGGCTCCAGGCGACGGTGCTGCCGTACGTGTCCTACGTGACGGTCGTGCTCGGCGTGCTCGTCGCGGCCCTCGGCGTGGTCATGGTGATCCACGGCGAGCTCCGCGGGCCGGGCCTCGGGGCGCTGTCGCGCGCCTCCCACGCGCCCGGCCGCACCTTCGCATCGCAGGCGGCCTACGGCGCATCGTTCGCCGTCGCGTCGCTCAGCTGCACCATCGGGCTGTTCCTCGTGGTGGTGACCCAGGCGCTCGCCGCGTCGGGCCCGGTCGCGACCCTCACGCCGTTCGTGGCGTACGCGATCGGGATGGGCGCCTCCGTGGTGCTCGTGTCCCTCGCGGCCGCGCTGGCCGGCACGGGCCTCGCGGCGGCGGTCCGCCGACGCACGCCGCAGCTGATGCGCGCCGGCGGCGTGCTCATGGTCCTCGCGGGCGTCTACGTCACCGTGTTCGGGCTCGCGGAGATCCTGCCGCGCTTCGGCGTGCACGCGCTCGACGGCGTGCTGCTCGCGACGGCCCGCTGGCAGTCGAGCATCTCCCTCGCGATCCAGTCGTGGGGGACGCCCGTGCTCGTCGGGCTGGTGCTGGCCGCCGCGGCCGCCTCGGCCTGGGTGGTGGTCGCCGCCCGGCGCGCGGAGCGCGTCGCCCGCTGAGGAATCCTCGCTCGCGGCCCGCCGTGCGCCGAGCGCCGTCCGCTCGCAGAAGCCTCGTCCATCGTCGCGCGGTGCGGCGACCTGGCCGTCCGCCCGTCCGCCCGTCCGCCGGTCGCGCCGCACACCCGCCTCGCAGCGCACGCGCGCTTCGCGACCCGCACCGGCCTCGCGCCCCGCACGCGACAACGCCCGGCGCCGCGGGGGGCGGGGCCGGGCGTCGCGGCGCGGGATCAGGTCGCGGCGATCTTCTCCGCGTACTCGACGAGCTCGTCGGCAGTCGTGCCGGCGCCGAGCGTGTACGCGTCGCCCGAGTCGTCGACCACGACGATCGTGGCCTGCGAGCTCACATCGAACCCTCGCCAGATGCTGCCGTCGAGGTCGGCGACCTGCGTGAAGGACTCGGTTCCCGTCATCTCGACGAACTCCTGCATGAACGACTGGTCGCCCGACAGCCCCGCGATGCCCACGATGTCGATGCCCGCGGGCAGCCGGTCCGCCGCGTCGAGCAGGATCGGGGCCTCCGCGACGCAGGTGGGGCACCACGGCGCCCAGAACCACAGGATGACGTCGGTGTCGTCGATGGTGAGGCCGTCGAAGGTGCCATCGCCCATGACCGTCGGCGCGGTGAACGCGAAGGCGTTGTCGACCTCGGGCTCCGGGGACTGCGTGGTGAGGGTGACGTGGGGCTCGGGCGTCTCCATGGCGTCCATCGCCTCGGCGCTGGTCTCGCTCGGGGTGCCCTCGGCGGCGGTGGTCCCGCCCTCGGCCTCGCCGGTCGCGCAGCCGGCCAGGGCCAGCACCCCGATCGTCGCCCCCACCATCGTCGCTCGTCGCATCTGCCCATCCTCCCTCTCGTCCGGACCGTCGGCGCAAGGCGTTCGGAGCGTTCGAGGGGACGGATGGGTGACGCGGGAGCTACAGGTCGCGAGCCATGTCGGTGAAGTGCGCATAGTCCTTGCGGAAGGCGACCTCGATGGTGTCGGTCGGTCCCGCGCGGTGCTTCGCGACGATGAAGTCCGCCTCTCCCGGGCGGTTCTCGCGGTCGTAGACGTCCTCGCGGTGGAGCAGGATCACGATGTCCGCGTCCTGCTCGATCGCGCCGGACTCACGCATGTCGGACAGCATCGGCTTCTTGTCGCCGCGCTGCTCGGACCCACGGTTCAGCTGCGAGATCGCGATGACGGGCGCCTCGACCTCCTTCGCGAGGAGCTTGAGCGCGCGCGAGAACTCGGAGACCTCCTGCTGACGGGACTCGACCTTGCGGCCGGACGTCATGAGCTGGAGGTAGTCGACCACGATCAGCTTGAGGTCGTGCTGCTGCTTGAGGCGGCGGCACTTCGCGCGGATCTCCATGAGCGACATGTTCGGGCTGTCGTCGATGAACAGCGGCGCCTTGGCGACCTCCGCGGCCTTCTGCGCGAGACGCTCCCAGTCGCTCGGGCCCATGGGGCCCTTGGTGAGGCTCGAGAGCTTGACGCTGGCCTCCGCGGAGAGCATGCGCTTGGTGATCTCCTCGCGGCTCATCTCGAGCGAGAAGATGACGGCGGCCTTGTTGTGCTTGATCGAGCACGAGCGCGCGATGTCGAGGCCGAGCGTCGACTTTCCGACCGCGGGTCGCGCCGCGATGACCACCATCTGCCCGGGCTGGAGGCCGCCCGTGAGGTCGTCGAGGTCGCGGAAGCCGGTGGGCACGCCGAGCATGGTGCCGTCGCGGTTCGACGCGGCGTCCACCTCCTCGAGGGTGCGCTCCATGATCTCGCCGATCGCGAGGTAGTCCTCCGAGTTGCGGCGCTCGGTGACCGCGAAGATCTCCGACGACGCGGCGTCGACGATCTGGTCGACCTCGGCGCCCTCGCCGTCGTAGCCGAGGTTGGCGATGCGCGTTCCCGCCTCGACCAGCTTGCGAAGGATCGCCTGCTCGCGGACGATGCGCGCGTAGTAGCCGGCCGATGCCGCCGACGGCACCATGGCGATCAGCGTGTGGAGGTACTCGGCGCCGCCGATCCGCGAGAGCTCGCCCTGGCGCTGGAGCTCGGCGCTGACGGTGAGCGCGTCGACCGGGTCGCCCGCGTTGTAGAGCTTCACCGCCACGTCGAACACGGTCTCGTGCGCCGGCTTGTAGAAGTCGTCGCCGCGGACCGCCTCGATGACGTCCGCCATCGCGTCCTTCGAGAGCATCATCGAGCCGAGCACGCTCTGCTCCGCCTCGAGGTTCTGCGGCGGCAGGCGGTCGAAGCTGTTCCGGGGTCCCGGATCCGAGCCGTATGCGGCCTCGAGCTCGTCGACGGACATGTAGCGCCTCTCCCTCCGGTCCCACCCAGTGTCGCGCCGACCTCTGACAGCCGGCTCAGACACGCGAATGTAGGGCCACGTCGAGGGGGCGACAAATCGGCTCCAGGCCCATCCGTGGATGAGCCGTGGACAACCTGGGGACAACCGTGGATGACGGGCCCGGACCCGTGGACAACCATGCGGGGCACATGTGGACAAGGGTGTGGATGACTCGGAAGATATCCCCGTTGTGGGCGGCCTACCTGCCGATTTGAACGGGGCTTTGCTGTGGAGAACTCGGCCGCCGAAGTCCCCGGCGTGTCGGCCTTCGGCGTGTCGTGCCGCGGGGTGTCGAAATGTCCGCGGGTGTCCGTTACGCGGCGTGGAGGGGCGGCGTCCGACCCCTCCGTCGGACCGTTCGGAGCATGGTCCGACCCCCGGGCCGGAACCCGCTCGGATGACGGATCCTCCGGCCAACGGTCCGACATCCGAGTCGGAGACGCGACGAGGCCCGAGTCGGAGACGCGACAAGACCCGAGTCGGAGACGCGAAAGGCCCGGGCCTCCCGAAGGGGAGACCCGGGCCTCGTGCGACCTGCCGGAGCAGGGTTACTTGGCGGCGACCACCTTGACGGTGACGTTCGCGGCCACGTCCTGGTGGAGGGAGACCTTCACCTGGTACTCGCCGAGCGCCTTGATGGGCTGGGCGACGTGGATGCGACGCTTGTCGACCGTGGCGCGGGTGCCGATCGCGTTCGCGATGTCGGCGGGCGACACGGCGCCGAAGAGGCGACCGGACTCGCCGGCCTTCACCTCGACGACGACCGGGGCGGCCTGCAGCGCGTCACGCGCGGCCTGGGCACCCTCGATGGTCGCGATCTCCTTGGCGCGGCGCGCCTTGCGGAGACCGTCGATCTGCTTCTCGGCGCCGGCCGACCACGGGGTGGCGAGCTTGCGCGGAACCAGGTAGTTGCGGGCGTAACCGTCCTTGACGTCGACGACGTCGCCGGCGATGCCGAGGCCGGAGACCTCGTGGGTCAGGATGACCTTAGCCATGTGGAATCCCCCCGATCAGCGGCCGGAGCCGGAGTAGGGGAGGAGCGCCATCTCGCGCGCGACCTTGATCGCACGCGCGATCTCGCGCTGCTCCTGGACGGTGACACCGGTGACGCGGCGCGAACGGATCTTGCCGCGGTCGGAGATGAACTTGCGAAGCAGCGCGGTGTCCTTGTAGTCAACCTTGTCGACCTTGGCGGCCTTGAGCGGGTTGACCTTCTTGCGCGGCTTGCGGATGTCGTGCTTAGCCATGTTGAAGACTCCTGAGTGAAAAGTACCGATCAGAACGGCGGCTCGTCCGACGCCGGGGCGGTCGCCCACGGGTCGTTCGAGGAGCCGCCGGCCGGCGAGCTGCTGTAGCCACCGCCGGAGTTGCCGCCGCCGAAGCCGCCGCCACCGCCGCCGCTGAAGCCGCCACCCTGGCCGCCGCGCTGCGTGCGCGTGACCTTGGCGGTGGCGTAGCGGAGCGAGGGGCCGACCTCGTCGACCTGCATCTCCATGACGGTGCGCTTCTCGCCGTTCGCCTCCCACGAGCGGGACACGAGGCGGCCGGTCACGATGACGCGCATGCCCTTGGTGAGGGACTCTGCGACGTTCTCGGCGGCCTCACGCCACAGGGAGCAGCGCATGAACAGGGTCTCGCCGTCCTTCCACTCGTTCGACTGACGGTCGAACGTGCGGGGGGTGGACGCCACCGTGAAGTTGACGACGGCCGCGCCGGAGGAGATGAAGCGAAGCTCCGGGTCTCCGGTGAGGTTGCCGACCACGGTGATCTGGGTGTCGCCTGCCATGTGTGTTCCCCTTGGTTTCGTGTATTCGCTGGTGAGAGTCGGGAGAAGCCCGGACCCTTAGTGGGCGTCCGGGCGGAGCAGCTTGGTGCGGAGGATGGTCTCGTTGAGACCCAGCTGGCGCTCCAGCTCCTTCGCGGTCGCGGACTCCGACGTGAAGTTCACGACGGCGTAGATGCCGTCGTTCTTCTTCTTGATCGGGTAGGCCAGACGACGACGGCCCCACACGTCGAGCTTGTCGACGGTGCCCTTGTCGTTCGTGATGACCTGAAGGTACTTGTCGAGCGACGGGGTGACCGTGCGCTCGTCGATCTCAGGGTCGAGGATGATCATCATCTCGTACTGACGCATCTATACCCACCTCCTCTGGACTCATGCGGCCACGGACGTTCCGTGGCAGGAGGGTGATGCAGCCGCGCCTCACCCACCGGTAGGCGAGGGAGAACGCGACATCACAGGATACCCGCCAGCGGGGACGATGCGCCAGTAGCAGGTCCCGGTCCTGCGAGGGACGATGCGGCGGCACCGCGGAGGGCCGCCGCGTCACCCGACGGTCAGCGCCTCGGCGATCTCGCGCAGGGCCTCGGACGCGTCCGGATCGAGCACGGGCGCCTCCGCGTCCGGAGCGGTCCCGGTGCCGCGCGCGAAGGCCTGGAGCACGACGTCGCCGTCCTCGAGGAAGTACATCTCGATCGGCCGCCGGAACGGCTCCGCCTGTCCCGGGAGCAGGAGGTGCCATCCGGACAGCTCGCCGTCGGTGAAGGGCTCCGGAGCGATCGCGTCGGCCGGCAGGTCGGCGCCGTCGAGCATCGACTCGAGGACCTCGTGCGCCATGGTCTCGGCATCGGCGAAGGACTCCTCGCCGCTGGCGAAGGCCTCGACCGCCAACGTGGCGCCCGAGCCCGCGGCCGTCGTCGCCGAGTACAGCAGGCTGCCCGAAGTGTCGTCCCTCACCTCCCAGTCGTCCGGCACGCCCACGACGGCGACGTCCCCGGCCGCGAGCCCCGCGGCCAGGGAGCCCGCCGCCAGGGGATCCTCGGCGGCGGGCTGGGCGCAGGCGCTCAACCCGAGCGCGAGCGGGACGGCAAGGACGACGGGCAACGCGAGCCTCATGGGCCTCCCTCGGGACGGTCGCCTCCCGGCGACGTGACCGGCATCCGTCGACACGGGCGATAGCAGCGGTCATGGCGAAAATAGCAGCAGTCCATCAAGGCCCACCAGAGGCACCGCCCCTAGACTGGCACGGGCGAACCGGGAGGTATGTGTGAAGCGGGTGCTGGTCGTGGGACTCGGCGGCGACATCGGGACGTACGCGTTCCAGCGCGCCGCGCACGAGCGTTTCGGCTGGGAGTCGATCGTGCTGGGCCCGCGGGTCACCACCTTCGGCAGGCACTCGACGCTCGCCCGGTGGATCGTCGAGCCCGACGTCTTCACCCCGGAGACGCTGCTGCGACGGCTCGACGAGATCGCGGCGGGCCACCCCGAGCACGAGCTCGTCCTCTTCACCAACCTCGACTTCCACGTGCGCCTGCTCGCCGAGCACCGCGACCGCCTCGACCCGCGGTGGCGCCTGCCGCTGCCGGACCTGACGATGTTCGACGCGGTGTCCTCGAAGGTCGCGTTCGCCGAGGCCTGCGACGCGGTGGGGATCCGCACGCCCCTCACGATCGCGGTCGGCTTCACGCCGGAGGCCCTCGCCACGGGCGCCGTGGCCCCGGCCGAGGCCCTCGCCCGCCTCCGTGAGAGCGGCCTCGACTACCCGGTCATCGGCAAGCCCGCCGACAGCGCCGACTGGTTCGAGGTCGACTTCCCGGGCAAGCAGAAGATCGACCACTTCACGTCCGAGGCGCAGATCGAGGCGGTGCTCGGCCACCTCGCGGAGCGCGCCTACCCGAGCGAGTTCCTGCTCCAGGAGTTCGTGCCCGGCGACGAGACCCATATGCGCTCGCTCACCGCCTACCGCGACGCGGACGGCGCCGTCACGCTGGTCGCCGGCGGCCAGGTGCTGCTCGAGGAGCACACGCCCGGCACGCTCGGCATCCCCGCCGCGATCCTCACGCACGTCGACGAGGAGGCCTTCGACGCCGCGGCCCGGCTGCTGGACCACTCCGGCTACTACGGCTTCGCGAACTTCGACTACAAGGTGTCGAGCCGCACCGGCGAGAACGTCTTCTTCGAGGTCAACCCGCGCATCGGCCGCAACAACTTCTACGTCACCGCCGCGGGCGTCAACGTCGCCGAGATGGTGGCCCGCGACCTGCTGCCCGAGGCCCTCGCCGGCGCCCCCGAGCCGACCCACCCGCAGGTGCCGCAGGACCAGGTCCTCTACTCGGTGGTGCCGTACCGCTTCCTGCTGAGGTACGTCCTCGAGCCGGGCCTGCGCGCGCGGGTCAAGGCGGCCAAGCGCCGCCACGGCGTCCACCACCCGCTGCGCTACCGCGGCGACGCGAGCCTCAAGCGCCGGCTGTGGGTGCGCGCCCTCGACCTGCGCCTCGTCCAGAAGTACCGCCAGCACTACCCGCGGCCCACCGAGAGCGGCTTCTAGACCCGCCGATAGGCTCGTGGCCATGACGATCCCCACGCCCCTCCGCGTCGAGGAGGTGTCCGACGAGCGGTTCATCGAGCTCGCCCGCGGCGCCGACCACCCGGTCCCCATCGAGCAGGCGCCCGCGTGGGACGCCTACGACGCGGCCGTGCCGGGCCGCGAGCACCTGGCCCGCCTCGCGGTGCTGGACGCGGAGGGCGCCGCCGTGGCGGTGGTGAGCCTGTCCCGCTACGAGGTGCGCGGCTTCCCGTACGTGTGGGCCAAGCACGGCCCGATCCCGCTGGTCGAGCGCACGCCGGAGCATGAGCAGGCGATCCGCGACGCCCTGGCGGCGGACATCAAGCGGCGCTACCCGTGGGCCGTGTTCGTGCGGCTGCACGCGCGCCACGCGGCGCCCGACCTCCAGGACCTGCTCCAGACGGTCACGTTCGACCGCACCGTCTACATCGACCTCACGCCCGAGCCCGACGCGATCATGGCCACGTTCTCCAAGCGCGGCCGCTACAAGATCCGCCGGACGCTCAAGGACGAGGACATGACGGTCGCGGAGGAGACCGGCATGAGCCCGGAGGCCTTCGAGGAGCTCTACGCGATCTACCGCGAGACCGCCGCGGGCGCGGGATTCGGCATCTTCCCGGTGGAGATGTACCTCACGATGCTCGAGGCGCTCGCGCCGCACGCCCGCGTCTGGGTCGCGCGCCGCCACGACACCGGCCCCGACGGCGACCTCGAGCCCGGGCGCGCCGTCGCCTGGGTCATCGCGGTGGTCCACGAGGACGGCGGCACCGACTACTACGCAGGCAACAACCTCGAGGCGCGCGACACCAACGCCGCGCTGCGCATCAAGTGGGAGATCCTCATGACGCTCAAGGAGGAGGGCGTGCGCGAGTACGACCTCTTCGGCGTCGGCTCCGACCGCGCGCCGCAGCTCATGGGCGTGCGCGAGTTCAAGCAGCAGTTCGGCGAGATCGTCGAGTGCGACGGCGCGTGGGACCTGCCGCTCAAGCCGCTGCGCTACCGCGCGCTCGTCGCGGCCCTCACGCTCAAGCGGGCGATCTCCCGCTGACGCGACGATGCGCGGGCACCGGGCCCGCGCATCGTCCGCTCATCTCATCAGGGTGCGGCCGCGTTCCCGTTGCCGTTCCCGTTGTTGCCCGACTCGGGTTGAGCGGTCGCCGTGACGTCGGGCGACGGCTCGGGCGTCGGCGTGGTCGCCGGCGGCTCCGTGGTCTCCGTCGGCACCGGCTCGGACGTGTCGGTGGGCTCCGGCTCGGACGTGTCGGTCGGCTCGGGCGTGCTCGTCTCCGTCGGCTCGGGCGACGGCTCCTCGGTCGCCGTCGGCGACGGGCTCGAGTTGACGGCCTTGCCCACGTTCGCGCGGTCGGGGAAGTCGACGACGTCCATGCGGTCGAGGATCGGGCCCATCATCGCCACCCAGATGTCGGTGGGCACGGTCGCGCCGGTGATCTCGGAGTAGCCGCCGAACGGGGTGATGGACTCGACCGAGCCGTCATCGCCCACCTGGTACATCGACACGATGCCGACGATCTGCGGGGTGAAGCCGGCGAACCAGGCCGAATTGTTGTCGTTCGACGTACCGGTCTTGCCGGCGATGGGACGGCCGAGCGCGCTCGCCTTGACCGCCGAGCCGCGCTCGACGACCTGCTGCATCGCGTACGTGGTGTCCGCGATCACGTCCTTGGAGAAGACCCGCTCGGGATCGTTCTCGTGCTCGAAGGCGACCTCGCCGTCCGGGCCGATGATCTTCTGCACCATGTAGGTGTCCTTCTTCTGACCGCCGTCCGCGATGGTCGAGTACGCCTGCGCCATCTGCATCGCGGTGGGCGATGCGGTGCCGAGCACGTTCGCGGCGTTGGCGTCGAGGCCCACGGTGTCCTCGGGCAGGCCCGCCTCGATCGCGGTCTCCATGGTGACGTCCGGGCCCACGGCCTCGTTGAGCTGCACGTAGTACGTGTTCACCGAGTTGGCGGTGGCCTCGACCATGTCGATCCAGCCGAAGTTCACGCCCGCGTAGTTGCGCACGGGGTTCTCGAAGCCGGGGAGCGTCATCGAGTCGTTCGACAGGTACTCGGTCTCGAGCGAGAAGCCGTTCGACAGCCCCGCGATCATCGCGAAGGGCTTGAAGGTCGAGCCCGCCTGCGCGATGTCCTGCGTGACGGCGTTGCGCTGGACCTCGAGGTAGTCGGGGCCGCCGTACATGCCGGTGACCGCACCGGTCGCGGCGTTGACCGTGGTGGCCGCGACCTTGAGGTTGTCCGCGTGGTCGTCCGGCATGGCCTTGACGGCCTTGACCACGGCCTGCTGGTCCTTCTTCTTGAAGGTGGTGACGACCTGGTAGCCGCCCATCTCGAGCTCCTCCTGCGTGAGGTCGAGGGTCGCGATCGCCTCGTCGAGCGCGGCGCGGATGAGGTAGCCGTTGGTGCCGCCGAACGTGTCGGACGTCGAGTAGTCCACCGTCTCGGGGAGCTCCTGGTCGTCGCGCTCGGCTTGCGACAGGAACTCCGCGTCGACCATGCCGTCGAGCACGTAGTTCCAGCGACGCTCGGCGTCGGACGGGCTGACGCGCGGGTCCCACGCGCTCGGCGCGGGGATCACGCCGGCGATCAGCGCGGCCTCGGACACCGTGAGCTCCTCGGCGTGCTTGCCGAAGTACTCCTGCGCGGCGGCCTCGATGCCGTATGCGCCGCGTCCCAGGTAGATGGTGTTCATGTAGTTGCAGAGGACCTCGTCCTTGGTCTGCTCCGAGTCCACCTTGAGCGCGAGCAGCGCCTCCTTGATCTTGCCCGGGATGTCGGTGGTGGTCTCGCCCACGTAGTAGCGCTCGACGTACTGCTGGGTGATGGTCGAGCCGCCCTGGGTCTTGCCCAGCACGATGGTGTTGTAGAGCGCGCGGGCCGTGGCCGTGAAGTCGATGCCGGGGTTCGTGTAGAAGCTGCGGTCCTCGGCGGCGACGATCGCGTGCGGGACGTGGTCGGGCAGGACCGAGCAGTCGATGATCTCGCGGTCGACCTCGCCGACCTTCGCCATCTCCTGCTTGCCGCCCGCCCAGTACACGGTGGACGACTGCGCGAGCGCGACGTCGGACGCCGCGGGCACCTCGAGGCGCGAGTAGATCACCATGATGCCGATCGCGGCGACCGCGACGGCCACCAGGCCGGCGATCAGGGCGGTGATGCCGGTGATCTTGAGGATGCGCTTCCAGCGGGGCTGGTCGGCCTTGCCGTCGCCGTCCTTGCCCTTCGTGCCCTTGCCACCGCCGTTCCCTCCGTCGCCGCCGCCCTTCGCGGCGGTGGACGATGCGGCGGTCGCCTGCACGCCCGTGCTCGCCCACGCGGCGCCGCCGGACTGCGGTGCCCGCGTGCTGCGCCGGGTGGGCGCCTGGCCGGAGCGCGGGGGCTGGGCAGGGGTCGACGACGTGCGGCGCGTCGAGACGCGCGAGGGGCTGCTGGGGCGTTCGGTCACGTGACCACCTTACGGATCGCTGTTCGGACGGCTGCGGACGCGGTGCGCGCCCGGGGGTCGTCGCCGCGGGGGCGAGCGCCGCATCGTCCAACGCGCGAACCCCGCCCCGTGTCCCCGCGGCGCGGCGGATTCGCGCGACGGTGCGTCCTACTGTACGGTCTCCGATGTATCGGTGCGATACAACTGGTCGTGATATCGGCCCGCTGCTGCGGGCCCCGGGGAGAGAGGAGCCGCGCGTGGCCAAGACCGACGTCCTGACGCTCGCGATCCTCGGCATCCTGCGCGACCAGCCGCTGCACGGCTACCAGATCCGCAAGCGTCTGGGAGCCGAGCTGGGCCCGTTCCGGGCCCTCAGCTACGGGTCGCTGTACCCGTGCCTGCGCCGCATGGTCGAGGCGGGCCTCATCGAGGCCGCCGGCGAGGAGCCCGTGGGCTCGTCGCCCGCATCGTCCCGCCGCGCACGGATCGCGTACAGCCTCACCGACGCGGGTCGCGCCCGACTGGCCGAGGAGCTGGCGAGCGCCGGCGCGTCGTCGTGGGACGACGACGCGTTCGACGTGCGGTTCTCGCTCTTCGCCCACACCGACGCCGCCACGCGGCTGCGGATCCTCGAGGGGCGGCGCAGCCGCCTCTCCGAGCGGCTCGAGGAGGTCGCCGAGGGGCTCAAGCGGATGCACGAGCGCCACGACGCCTACACCGCCGAGCTCCAGCGCCACGGCCTCGAGCAGGTCGAGCGCGAGATCTCTTGGCTCGACCGGCTCATCGAGAATGAACGATCCGCCCCCGGCGGTGACAACCCAGGTCCTACCCCCACGGGCCACTAGTCAAGGAGACAACAACCATGGCCAAGCTTCGTGCCGCCATCGTCGGCGTCGGCAACTGCGCCACGTCGCTCATCCAGGGTGTGGAGTTCTACAAGAACGCCAAGGCCGAGGAGACCGTCCCGGGCCTCATGCACGTGCAGTTCGGCGACTACCACGTCTCGGACATCGAGTTCGTGGCCGCGTTCGACGTCGACTCGCTCAAGGTGGGCAAGGAGCTCGTCGAGGCGACGCAGTCGTCCGAGAACAACACCATCAAGATCTGCGACGTCCCCAAGACGGACATCCAGGTCCAGCGCGGCGTGACGCTCGATGGCCTCGGCAAGTATTACCGCCAGACCATCGTCGAGTCCGACGAGACCCCGGTCGACGTGGTCCAGGTCCTCAAGGACCGCGAGGTCGACGTCCTCGTCTGCTACCTCCCCGTGGGCTCGGAGGAGGCCGCCAAGTTCTACGCGCAGTGCGCGATCGACGCGGGCGTCGCGTTCGTCAACGCCCTCCCCGTCTTCATCGCGTCCGACCCGGAGTGGGCCGCGAAGTTCCAGGAGGCCGGCGTCCCGATCGTCGGCGACGACATCAAGTCGCAGGTCGGCGCCACCATCACGCACCGCGTCATGGCAAAGCTGTTCGAGGACCGCGGCGTGCGCCTCGACCGCACGTACCAGCTCAACGTCGGCGGCAACATGGACTTCAAGAACATGCTCGAGCGCGAGCGCCTCGAGTCCAAGAAGATCTCGAAGACGCAGGCCGTCACCTCGAACCTCACCGGCCCGCTCTCCGGCATCAAGGACGGCCGCGACGTGCACATCGGCCCGTCCGACTACGTCGCGTGGCTCGACGACCGCAAGTGGGCGTACGTCCGCCTCGAGGGCTCGGCCTTCGGCGAGGTGCCCCTCAACCTCGAGTACAAGCTCGAGGTGTGGGACTCGCCGAACTCGGCCGGCATCATCATCGACGCCATGCGCGCGGCGAAGATCGCCAAGGACCGCGGCATCGGCGGCCCGATCCTCTCGGCCTCGACCTACTTCATGAAGTCGCCGCCGGTCCAGATGGAGGACACGAAGGGCCGCGCCCAGCTCGAGTCGTTCATCTCCGGCGACGTGGAGCGCTGAACCGTCTCGTCCGAGACCCGCTGAGGCATAGAGAAGGCCCGGGCCCCTGCTGAGGGGAGCCCGGGCCTTCTGCGTGCCTGGGACGATGCGCGGCCGGCTCAGGCGCGCGCGGCGTCCTTGGTGAGCTCGTCGAGGATCGCGCCGATCGGCTCGGGACCGGTGACGATCTCCCACTGGTGGCCGGCGGTCCGGGGGCGCGAGATGCACGACGCGACGGTCTGCGCGACGTCGACGCGCGGGATCGAGTACGGCTGCACCTTGTCGCCGATGGTGATGCAGCCCGTCCCCACCGCGTCCGTGAGGATGCCGGGCCGCAGGATGGTCCACGCGAGGCCGGAGCTTCGCAGGGCGACGTCCGCCTCGCGCTTGGCGTACACGTAGGCGGTCCAGACGTCTCCGCGCGCGGGGTCGGGCTCGTCGTCCACGCCCATCGCGGACACCTGCACGAACCTCTTGATACCGCGCAGCTTCGCGCCCGCCTGGGCCTTGAGCGAGCCCTCGAGGTCGACGGTGCGCTTGCGCGACGCGTTGCCGTCGGGACCGCCGCCGGCCGCGAAGACCACGGCGTCGCAGCCGCCCAGCACAGCGGCGAAGTCGGGCTCGTCCGCCGCCTCGATGTCGAGGTGCCGCGGGATCGCGCCCAGCGCGGCCAGCTCGTGGAGCTGCTCGTCCCGGCGGGCGAGCGCAACCACCTCGTGGTCGCGGTGCAGAAGGATGGGGATGAGCCGACGGGCCACCTTGCCGGCCCCGCCCACGATCGCCACGCGTGCCGGGATGCTCATACATCCAGCCTGGCCCGAGTCCTGCACCCCTGCAACCGGGGGCGGCGATTTCCGGGCCGGCTGCGGGATCAGGCCTTGGGGTCGGGCCCGTACTCGTTCGGCCCCTCGTTGCCGGGGATCAGCCCGATGACGTAGACGACGAGCGGTACCGCGATGCCGATCAGCGCGACGGCGCCCGGGATGCCGACGTCCTGGCACCGCCGCCACCCCACCGAGAGCGTCGGGACGATCAGCGCGAGACCCACACCGATGCCGAGGATCAGCGCGATCGCCGCGAGCCAGTTGCCATCGCCGCTGTCGGCCACCATCGCCCAGCTGAGGGCGTACAGCAGGCCGATCGCGATGGCGATCAGCCACACGACGATCATGAACCCCCAGTACTCGCGACGCCGCGAGCGCCCCTGGAACTGCGCGTACTTCGACAGCGCCGTGCGGAATCCATCCATGGCGAGCCTCCTCGGTGTGCGGATTCCCGTCACACTAGGCGCATCGCGCCGTACCCGCGCGAGATGGGTCGCGCGGCGGCTCAGGCCTTCGGGTCGGGGCCGTACTTGTTGGGCCCCTCGTTGCCGGGGATGCACGCGACGATGAGCGTGAGCAGCGGCAGGAACCAGCCGACGATCGACACCGCGCCGGGCCAGCCGATGTCCTGGTAGCGGCGGAACTGGATCGCGATGCCGGGGACCAGCAGGACCAGGCCGTAGAACGACGCGGCGATGACGATCACCCAGCCGAGCGTCGTGTACGTCTGCGCCTCGGAGTCGCGCCCGATGGTGAGGGCGAGCGCGGTGGCCAGCGCGAAGATCGCGACGTTCACGAGGACGAAGCCCCAGTACTCGCGGCGGCGCGACCTGCCGGCGAAGTCCGTGTACCGACGGAACGCGGTCACGAAGCCGTCCATGGTGGCCCTCCCCCTGCTTGCGGATGCTCCCACGGTAGCCACGCCGCGCGTGGCGCGCGCGGCGTGGCCGCGGAGGTCAGGCCTTGGGGTCGGGGCCGTACTGGTTGGGGCCCTCGTTGCCCGGGATGAAGGCGACGATGAAGGTCAGCAGCGGGACGAACCAGCCGATGATCGACACCGCGCCCGGCCAGCCGATGTCCTGGTAGCGGCGCCACTGGAGCGCCAGCGACGGCAGCAGGATCGCGAGCGCGTAGACGAAGAACACCGCCAGCAGCACGTAGCCGATGGCCGTGTAGGACGCGTCGTCCGCGTTGTAGCCGAGCGTGAAGATCAGCAGGTTGAGCACGAGCGCGATCAGCGCGTTGACGAGCACGAAGCCCCAGTACTCGCGGCGACGCGAGCGGTCCGAGAACTGGGCGTACTTCGAGAGGGCGAGCTTGTAGCCGTCCATGGAGGATCCCTTCAGCGGGCCGACGGGGGTGCCGGCGCGCCCACCCTAGCGGCACATGACGACGTTGTCCCAGGTGCCGGGCGCATCGTCCCGGGATCAGGACATCGCCGGCACGCTGCGCACGATGCGCGGATCCGGGCCGAAGCGGTTGGCGCCCCGCTGGCCCTCGACGAGCGCGATCGCGAGGACCACGATGCCGAGGCCGAGCACCAGCAGCGCGAGCCACCACGTGCTCATGCCGACGTCGTGGAGCCGGCGCGAGGACACGGCGAGGGTCGGCACGCCGATCACCAGCGCGTACAGCAGCAGCACGCCGAGCGCGGCGGACAGCGGGCCCCAGGACACGGAGTCGGGGTTGATCGCGGGGTCCTCGGTGGGGCGCGCGGCGCCCTCGAACGCGGCCAGCCACAGCGCGGAGGCGGCCAGCACGGTCGCGAACCACACGAGCGAGCCGAACAGCTGGAACCACCAGAACTCGGCGCGGCTCGCACGGCCGCGGAACGTCGCGTAGTGGCGGAAGCACACCGCGACGGACTTGCCGAAGCCCATGCAGGCCTCCCCTCTTCCTCCGTCACTCTACTGATGCCTCCCCCGGCATCCGTACCTCTACGCTGGGCACGTGACCCTGGCCAGCGACCTCGCACGGCTCTGGCGGGCCGGTGGCTTCCGTCGGCTCACGCTGTCGCGCCTGCTGTCGCAGGCCGGCGACGGCATGTTCCAGGTCGGCATCGCGACCGCCTTCTTCTTCGACCCGACCCAGGCCGCGACGCCCGCGGAGATCGCGATCGGCTTCGCAGTGCTCCTCACGCCGTTCACCCTGGTAGGTCCGTTCGTCGGGCCGCTCATCGACCGCTGGCCGCGGCAGCGCATCCTGCTCGTGGGCAACCTGGTGCGCGTGGGGATGGCGGGGCTCATCCTCGCGGTGCTGGCGGTCGACGGACCGCTGTGGTCGCTGTACGCGCTCGCGCTGCTCACGCTGTCCGTCAACCGCTTCCTGCTCGCCGCGATGTCCGCCGGGCTCGCGAACGTGGTGCCGCGCCACGAGCTGCTCGCCGCGAACGCGATCATGCCCACGCTCGGCACGATCGCCGCGGCCGCGGGCGCGGCGATCGGCGGCGTGGTGACGTTCGTCGCCCCCACCGCGTCGGACTCGTCTCTCGCCCTCGCGGCCCTGGTGTCGGCGGCCGCGGCGTTCGCCGCATCGTCCTGGGCCGCGACGTTGCTGGGACGGACCGAGCTGGGCCCGGAGAACCCGCTCGCCGCGCTGGAGTGGCGCGCGCAGGTGCGGGCGCTCGGCACCGAGCTCGCGTCCGGCGTCGCGTACCTGTGGCGCCGCGTGACGCCGTTCCAGGCGCTGTCCGTCATGGCGGCGCAGCGGCTGCTCTACGGGATCATGTTCGTCGCGTCGATCCTGATGTCGCGCCACCTGCTGGGCGACCCCGACCGCCCCGAGGAGTCGCTCGGGAACTTCAGCCTCGTGCTGGGCTTCGCCGCGGTGGGCTTCGGGCTCGCCGCGGTGGTGACGCCGTGGCTCGGCCCGAAGGTCGGGCGCCACCGCTGGATCGTCGGCTGCCTGGTGCTGGGCGCCTCGGGCCAGCTGCTGCTGGCCGCCTCCTCGGCCCGCTGGTCGCTGCTCAGCGCCGCGGTGATCATCAGCCTCGCGGTCCAGGGCGGCAAGATCGCGGTCGACACGATCGTGCAGCGCGACACCGCCGACGAGTACCGCGGCCGTGCGTTCACGCTCTACGACATGGCGTACAACGTGGCGTTCGTGTCGAGCGCGGCCGTCGCGGCGACCGTGCTGCCGGACGACGGGTACTCGCCCTGGGTGATGGCGGGGGTGGCGGGCGCGTACCTCGTCGTCGCGCTCGTGTACGCGCGGGCGCCGCGCGTGCCGGCGCCCGTGGCGTGACCCGACCGGCGCATCGTCCCTGCTAGCGGATGGGTCCGCGGAGGGCCGCCAGGCCGCCGCTGCCAAGGTGCTCCTGGCCGATGAGGTGGTCGAAGACGATGTTCGTCTCCGTCGAGGCCACCGCGGGGTCCATGCTCAGCTCGCTCGCGACGAAGTCGCGCAGCTGCGCGGTCGAGGTGCACGCGACGTGGATGAGGAAGTCGATCGTGCCGCCCACGAAGAAGACCGAGAGCACGTTGGGCAGCTGGATGACCTTCGCGGCGTAGCTCTTGATCTGCGGACGCGCCTGCGCGCGCAGGCGGACCGAGACGATGCCCTGGACCTCGAGCCCGAGCGCCGCGTAGTCGACCTCGATGTGGGAGGAGCGGATCACGCCGGCCTCGCGCAGGGCCTTGACGCGGCCGTGGGTGGTCGAGGGGGCGACGTGCAGCTTGGCCGCGAGGGCGGCGTTCGGGATGCGGGCGTCGCGCATGAGCTCCCACAGGATGCGCTCGTCGAGCTCGTCGAGCCGAAGACCCTTCGGGCCCGGGCCGCCGCGGAGGCTCTGCTCCATCGATCCTTCTCCATTTCCGCTCGTTTCCGGGCCTGCGTTCACCATTGCTTGCCCTGGCCGAACTTCCTCCAAGAATTGTAGGGGTCGGGCGAAGAAGGTACGAGGTTCCCGGCCAGGAGCGGCGCCCCCGGCGCCAGGGAGAGGAGGGGCGATGCGCATCGGCATCCCCGCAGAGGTCAAGGACAACGAGCGTCGCGTGGGCGCGACCCCGGCCGGCGTGCGCGAGCTCGTCGACGCCGGACACGAGGTCGTGGTGCAGGCGGGCGCGGGCCTCGGCTCGGCCTTCGCGGACGAGGAGTACGTGCTCGCGGGCGCGTCCCTCGGGACAGTGGACGAGGCCTGGGCGGCCGAGATGGTGATCAAGGTCAAGGAACCGATCGCCTCGGAGTACGGCTTCCTCCGTCCCGGGCTGCTGCTCTTCACCTACCTCCACCTGGCCGCCGACGAGCCGCTCACCCGCGCGCTGGTCGAGTCCGGCACCACCGCGATCGCGTACGAGACCGTCGCCCTCGAGGACGGCGCGCTGCCGCTGCTCGCCCCCATGAGCGAGGTCGCCGGCCGCATGGCGACGATGGTGGGCGCATTCGCGCTCCAGTCGAGCCAGGGCGGACGCGGCGTGCTGCTGGGCGGCGTGCCCGGCGTGCGCCCGGCCAAGGTGACCGTGCTCGGCGCGGGCATGTCGGGCCAGAACGCGATCGGCCAGGCCGTCGGCATGGGCGCCGACGTGACGGTGCTCGACCTGTCCGTGCCGCGCCTGCGCCAGCTCGACGCGCTCTACGCCGGCCGCGTGAAGACCGTCGTGTCCTCCGCCTACGAGGTCGAGAGGGCCTGCCTCGAGGCCGACCTGGTCATCGGCGCCGTGCTGGTGGCGGGCGCCAAGGCCCCCAAGCTCGTCTCGCACGACCTGGTGTCGCGCATGAAGCCGGGCTCCGTGCTCGTCGACATCGCGATCGACCAGGGCGGCTGCTTCGAGGACTCGTACGCGACCACGCACGCCGAGCCCACCTACGCGGTCGAGGGCTCGACGTTCTACTGCGTGGCGAACATGCCGGGCGCCGTGGGCAACACCTCGACGCTCGCGCTCACCAACGCGACGCTCCCGTACGCGGTGCGGCTCGCGAACGACGGCTGGGAGGTCGCCACCGCCAAGGACCCCGCGCTCGCCCGCGGCCTCGCGACGGTCGACGGCCGCATCGTCCACGGCCCGGTCGCGGAGATCTTCCCGCACCTCGCGGCGAAGGTGCCCGCCTGACCCACGCGCCGTCCGTCCTGGTTCCCAGGCTCGAGCCGCCGCGACGCGGATCCCCGTCCCGACGGGGATCCGCGTCGTCGCGTCGGTCCGCCTGTCGGCCGGTCCGTCGGCTGGTCCGGCAGGGCGGCCATGGTCGCTCTCACGTATGTCAGCGAGAGGTGAAACAGGGAGTCGCGTGCACGGCCGGCTCCGTGCGACGGGCGGCCCGAAGCGGAGCTGTTTCAGCCTGAGCTGACACACGCGCAAGGGTCCACGGCCACGCACGCCCGTCCGCGGACGCGGCGATGGACGCAGGCACGGACCCGGACCCGACCCGCTCAGCCCTCGCGCGACTCCCACCAGGACAGCAGCTCCGTGCGGGCGCGGTCCTCGCCCAGCGGGCCGTGCTCCATGCGCAGCTCGAGGAGGTGCTTGTACGCGGCGCCGACATCGCGCCCGGGGGTGATGCCCAGGATCTCCATGATCTGCGTGCCGTCGAGATCGGGCCGGATCGCGTCGACCTCCTCCTGCTCGCGCAGCTCCGCGATCCTCGCCTCGAGGTCGTCGTACGCGAACGAGAGGCGGTCCGCCTTGCGGCGGTTGCGGGTGGTGACGTCCGCGCGGGTGAGGCGGTGCAGCCGCTCGAGCTCCGCACCGGCGTCGACCACGTAGCGGCGCACCGCCGAGTCCGACCAGCGGGCATCCGCGTAGCCGTGGAAGCGCAGATGGAGCGCGACGAGGTGCTCGACCGCCTTGATCGTGTCCTTGTCGAAGCGCAGCGCCTTGAGCCGCTTGGCGGCCATCTTCGCGCCGACCACCTCGTGGTGGTGGAACGAGACCCCGCCGCCGGGCTCGAGCCGCTTGGTGGGCGGCTTGCCGATGTCGTGCAGGAGCGACGCGAGGCGCAGCACGAGGTCGGGCCCGGGCACCGCGCCGTCGGGGCCCGTCTCGAGGTCGATGGCCTGCTCGACCACGGTGAGGGTGTGCTCGTAGACGTCCTTGTGATGGTGGTGCTCGTCGACCTCGAGCTTGAGCGCCGGCAGCTCCGGCAGCACCTGCGCCGCGAGCCCCGAGTCGACCAGCGCACCCAGGCCCGCGCGCACGTGCGAGCCGAGCAGCAGCTTCACCAGCTCGTCCCGCACCCGCTCGGCCGACACGATCGAGAGCCGGTCGGCCATCGCGGCCATCGCGGAGAAGGTCCGGGGCTCGATCTCGAAGCCCAGCTGCGAGGCGAAGCGGGCCGCGCGCATCATGCGCAGGGGGTCGTCGCCGAAGGACACCTCGGGGTCGATGGGCGTGCGCAGCAGCCCGCCGGCCAGGTCGGTGAGCCCGTCGAACGGGTCGACGAACTCCATCGACGGCAGGCGCACCGCCATCGCGTTGACGGTGAAGTCGCGGCGCGCGAGGTCGCCGTGCAGCGAGGACCCGAACGCGACCACCGGCTTGCGGGTCTCGCCGTCGTACTCGTCCGCGCGGTAGGTCGTGATCTCGACCACCAGGTCGCCGCGGCGCCCCCCGATGGTCCCGAACTCGCGCCCCATGTCCCACGTCGCGCGCGTCCAGCCCTTGAGCAGCCGCTCGATCTCGTCGGGTCGGGCGTCCGTCGCGAAGTCGAGGTCCGCGCTCGAGCGGCCCAGGAACGCGTCGCGGACGGGTCCGCCGACGAGCGCCAGCTCGTGCCCCGCCTCATGGAAGGCCGTGGCGAGCTGCGCGATCTCGGGGGGCAGCGCCGCCCACAGTCCGGCGGCGCGGCGGCGCAGCACGTCGAGCGAGGGAGGTGCGGAAGGGCGGGTCGTCACCGCACAAGTGTCCCAGACGGGGCCGCGACCGCCCCCGCGCAGCCCGCCTCCCGCCGGGCATGGCTCCCTGCGGGCACCCGCGGGGTCGTTAGAGTTGGGCCATGCCCACGCCGCCCGTCCCGCGCCCCGGCCCCGTGCCGATGCCTCCGCAGGGAGCGGCGCTGAGGCGGCGCGAGAGCGTCGCGCACCGCGCGCCGCACCTGCCGGTGAGCAACGAGACGTCCGCCGGCGGCATCGCGGTCCGCGTCGAGGAGGGCATCGCCTACGCCGCGTGCATCGGCCGCCGCAACCGTGCGGGCCGGCTCGAGTGGTGCCTGCCCAAGGGCCACATCGAGGAGGGCGAGACCCCCGAGATCGCGGCGGTGCGCGAGGTCGCCGAGGAGACCGGCATCGACGCGGAGATCATCCAGCCGCTCGGGATCATCGACTACTGGTTCACGGGCGACGACCGTCGCGTCCACAAGGTGGTGCACCACTACCTGCTCGAGGCGAAGGGCGGCATCATCACCACGGAGAACGACCCCGACCACGAGGCCGAGGTCGCCCGCTGGATCGCCGTCGCGGAGCTCTCGCGCGAGCTCGCCTACCCCAACGAGCGGAAGATGGCGCAGGCGGCGGCACGCCTGCTCGCCATCGCCCCGTGAGCGGCGGGACGATGCGCGGGTCCCGGCGGCACGTGAGGTTGCGGCGCGCCCTCGCGGGCACCGCGGCTCTCGCCGCGACCGCGGCGTCGATGCCGGCCGCCGCGCTCGACCTGGTCCCGTCGGACGTGTCCGAGCTCGCCGTCGGCACCATCGAGTCCGCGCCCACGCCGATGGTCCGGCCGGGACAGTCGATGACCACGGTCGTCACCGTCGAGAACGACGACTCCCTGGCGCTCGACGACGCCCGGGTCCTGCTGCGGGTGACCCGTGAGCCCTTCGAGGATCGCGCGTCGCTGCTGTCGTTCCTCGACGGTGAGGACGCGCGCATGGTCTCCGTGGGCGCGAGCGACGTCGGCACCACGACCCTCAGCTCCGCGGACGCCGGGCAGCCCACCACCGTCTCCCGGCTCGGGGCCGGTGCGTCGACCACCGTGTCCGTCACGTCCATCGAGCGGCGCCTCCCGTTCGTCGAGGACACCTGGGGCGTGCACGGCGTCGAGGTGGTCCTGCGCACCGAGGCCGGGGACTCCACGCTCCTCACCGGCGCAGTGACCTTCATCGACGCCGCGATGCCGGAGCTGTCGCTCACCGCGGTCGCGACGGCCTCCGGCCTGAGCGCGCGGGTGCGGTCGATCGCCGCCGCGACGGACATCGACGGCGTCACCCTCGCGGTCGACGAGTCCTCGCTCGCCGACCTCGGCACGGGGACGCTCGACCTCACCGACCGCGACGTCATGCGGCTGCCGACCGAGGACCCCGACCTCGTGTCGCTCGCCCACGCCGGCAACACCTCCCTTCTCGCGTACGCGCTCGAGACCCCGCAGGACACCGCCGTGACCACGGCCGAGGACGTCCCCTGGCTGGCGGTCGTCGGGCGGGCCGACCGCGTCACCGCGACCCTGGCCGCCGACGAGGGCGCCGCCGCGATCCTCACCACCGAGATCGACGGCCAGGACGCGAACGAGGTGACCCCCGCCGTGTCCGTCGCCCTCGCCCGGGGCGAGGACGTCGCGCTGCTCACCCCGGACGCGGCGCTGTCGTCCTCGGTGGGCGCCGGCTCCACCACCGCCGCGGGCGGCGTCGGCACCGCGATCGCGATGGGCGCCCTCACCGCCGCCGAGACCGTGTCCCCGGTCCTCGTGTGGACCGGCGACGACTGGTCCCCGACCGGCGCGAGCGACTCCTCGGCGCTGTCCGCCCTGATGAACGCGCCGTTCGTGGACGCGGTCGACGTGTCATCGCTCGTCGAGAACCCCGCCGGCGACCCGGTCACGCTGCGCAAGCGCGTCGACAAGGCCGACGACCTCGACGCGAGCACGATCGCCGGCCTCGCCAAGCGGCTGGGCGACCTCAGGGACCTCAGCACCGTCGCGGAGTCCCCGTCGGACTTCCTCGACGACAACGCGCGCGCCCTCCTCCGGCCGCTGGCCCGGTCGGTGCGCGGCGACGATCCGGCCCGGCAGCTCCGCGTGTCCCAGGCCACCACCGAGACCGACGGGACGCTCGACGCGCTCCACGTCGCGGCCGGCTCCGACGTCAACTTCATCGCGGACAAGGGCAGCCTGCCGGTGACCGTCGTCAACGGGCTCGACGTCGATGCGCGGGTCGTGGTCGACATGACCTCCTTCTCGCCGAACCTGCAGATCCGCGAGGCGCCCACCGTGACGATTCCCGCGAACTCGAGCAGGACGGTGCCGGTCGAGGTGGCCGCGGTGTCGTCCGCCGACGTGAGCGCGATCACGGTGCTGCGCAACACCGACGGCGTGTCGATCGCCGACCCCGTCGCGATGAGCGTGCGCGTCCGCGCCGACTGGGGCACCGCGGTGACCGCGGTCTTCACCGCCGGGCTCGTCGTGCTGCTCGTCATGGGCGTGATCAGGACGGTCCGACGCGGCCGCAAGGAGACGCGCACCACCCGGGTGCCCGACGCCGCGGAGGCGGACGAGGCCGCCGACGGTGCCGGCGACCAGGACACCGCCGATGCCGCCGATGCCGGCGACTCCCCGGACCACGCGGGCACGAAGGAGTGACGTGACCGAGGACAACGCGATGCCGCCCGGGGTCGAGGACCCGCCGCAGCCGCGCGTGCGCTCGCTCGGCCGCAACACCCTGGTGATGGCGTCGGGGACGCTCGTATCGCGCGGCCTGGGGTTCATCCGCAACGCGATGCTCGTCGCTGCCATCGGCGCGACGGGCATCGCCGCCGACGCGTACGACGTCGCCAACAAGATCCCCAACACGCTCTACGCGATCGTCGCCGCAGGCGTGCTCAACGCGGTCCTGGTCCCGCAGATCGTGCGCGCGTTCCGCCGTCCCGACGGCAAGCGCACCGTCGACCGCATCGTCACCCTGGGCGTCTTCGGCTCCCTCGCCATCACGCTGCTGTTCACGCTCGCCGCCCCCGTCTTCGTCAACATCTACACGCAGGGCTGGGACGCGCCTCAGCGCGACCTGGCCGTCGCGTTCGCGTTCTGGTGCATCCCGCAGCTCTTCTTCTACAGCACCTACACGATCCTCGGTCAGGTGCTCAACGCACGCGAGCAGTTCGGGCCGTACATGTGGGCGCCCGTGCTCAACAACGTGGTGTCGATCGCGGGTCTCACCGCGTTCCTCGCGATGTACGGCGGCTACGCGACCCATGCAGGCCAGTTCGACGACTCGACCTGGTGGACCGCCCTCCCGACGTGGCTCATCGCCGGCACGGCCACGCTGGGCATCGCCGCGCAGGCGCTCATCCTCATCTGGCCGCTCGCCCGCGGGGGGTACCGGTGGAGCCCGGTCTGGCGAGGGCCCAAGGGAGAGCTCTCCGGCGTCACGACGGTTGCGGGGTGGGCGCTCGGCGCCGTGCTGCTGGACCAGGTGGGAGTGGTGGTCGCCACGCGCATCGCGAGCGAGGCGGGCGCCGTGGGCAGCGCGGCCGGCGACACCGCGGTCGCCGGCAACGCCGCGTACTTCAACGCGATGATGCTCTACCTGCTCCCGCACTCGCTCATCATCGTGTCGCTCATCACGGCCCTCGCGACCACCATGTCGCGTCACGCGGCGGCGAAGGACACCGAGCGCCTGCGGCTCACCGTGGTGCGCGGCATGCGCATCGTCACCGTGTTCGGCCTGTGGTCGACCGCGGTGCTGATCGCGCTCGCGCCGGCCATCGTCCGCATCGCGCTGCCGACCGTCAGCGACGACGTCGTCCGCTCCGTCTCCTACGTGCTCATCGCGCTCGCGCAGGGCAGCGTCTTCCTCGCGCTGCTCGGCGTCTTCAAGAACGTCTTCTTCGCGCTCGAGGACGCCAAGGCCGTGTTCTACATCCAGATCCCCGTCACCATCGCGTGGGTGGGCGGGATGCTGCTCCTGCAGCAGGCGCTCGACCCGTACTGGTGGACCGCGGGGGTCGCCTTCGCGTTGAGCCTCTCGAACGTCGTCGGCGTGGTGATGCGCGGCGCCGCCGTGAAGCGCCGCGTGGGCAGGCTCGAGCTGGGTGCGTACGCGTGGCTCGGGACGCGCGCGCTCCTCGCCGCAGGCGTCTCGGGAGCCGTGGGATGGTCGCTGCTGAGGTTCATCCCGGAGATCGACCTGGACGACAGGATGCACACGCTCCTCGTCTCGTTCGGCGCGCTCGCCGTGCTGATCCCGCTCATGGGCGTCCTGTACTGGGCTCTGCTGCGCCTGCTCCGCGTGCCGGAGGCGAGCGAGCTCGCGGCCCCGCTGACGCGACGTCTGCGGCGCAACGTACGATAGAGGCCGGACGGGAACCCCGGGGGTGCGGCACAGGTGAGATCGGGCACGACGTTGGGTGCGCGGTTCACCCTGCTCGACGAGGTCGAGCATGACATCCCAGGTATCGAGCGGCATCTCGCCGAGGACACGCGCCTCGGCCGCCGGACGGTGGTCGACATCGTCCACTCGACCGCGTCGGCTGCGGTGCGCAAGGAGGCCATGCGCGCCTCCCGCCTCCGCGACCCCCGCCTCGCGCGCATCGTCGCGACGGGACGCGAGACCATCGACGGGTCCGCCGTCACCTACGTCGCGACCGAGCACGTGCCCGGCGCGGTGCTCTCCGACGTCCTCGCCCGGCGCCGCGTCGACCCCCGGCGCGCGGTCGCGATCGTCGGCGGCGCCGCGCGCGCGCTGGCGGCGGGACGCGCCGCCGGGCTCACCCACGGCTTCGTACGGCCCTCGTGCATCACGGTGACGTCCCGCGGGCGCGTCGTCGTCGCGGGCCTCGGCGTCGACGGCGAGGCCGCCGCCCAGGCGGGCCTCGTGACGGCGCCGTCGGAGGCGGACGACGCGCGGGCCCTGGCGCTGCTCCTCGTCCGGGCGCTCACGGGCATGGATCCCGAGGAGTCGACGCCCGACGACCTTCCCGACGGGCTCGCACCCGCCGCCCGCGACCTCGCGGTCAGGGCGCTGCGCGGGGCCCCGCCGGCGACCGTCGGTGCCGTCGTGGACGCCCTCGTCGCGGCGGACTCGCGGGCGCTCATCGGCTTTGACGGCGCGGTGGACGGGTTGCCGCTCACGCCGCGCCTCGAGCGCGAGGCGGCCGAGCAGGCCGAGCGGGAGGCCGCCGAAGAGGAGCGCCGCCGCGAGGAGGAGCACGCCGCCGCGCGCGCGCTCGTGGAGGCCGAGACGCTCGACGCGGCGCGGACGGCGGTGGACGAGGACCGTGCCTCGCAGCTGGCCGACAACGACATCCACGACAGCGTGCGCGAGGCGCTCGACGAGATCGCGGCCGAGGAGGCCGCCACGCAGGAGCTCGCGATGGCCGCCGCCCTCGCGGCCGAGCGGGAGCGCGCGATCGCGGAGGGGCGCGCCGTCCCCCCGCCGCCCGAGGCCGCCGACCGGCACGAGGCGGCCTTCGACACGCTCGAGATCATGGTCGCCGAGCAGAACCTCGTGCGCGAGCAGGGCACCTGGGAGCTCGTGCTGTCCGCGCTGCATCGCCGCTGGCCGCGCTCGGAAGGCATCGCGCGCAGCCTGCGCCGGGCGGAGGAGCGCGCCAACCGGGGCGGGCCCCTCAACGGCAGCCGCGTGGTGCTCACCGTCGCGATCGCGGGCCTGGTCCTCGCCGTGATGATCGCCCTCACGTGGCTCGCCTCGCCCCTCGCCCCCGACATCGTGATCGAGGAGGACCCGTCCGGCATCCCCAACCCGGCCGTCACCGCGACGTTGTCGCCCGCGGCCGATCCGAGCTCCTGACCGCACCGAACAGGAGACGGGAGCACGGGGGAACATCGTCCCCCTACCATCTGTTCATAGAACGCCGTCGTGCCCCGTCGGGCGCGACCCATCCATCGACTGAGGAACAACCGTGAGCGAGACCCGCAATGTCATCATCGTCGGTTCCGGCCCTGCCGGGTACACCGCTGCCATCTATGCCGCGCGTGCGGGTCTGCATCCGTTGGTGGTCGCGGGGTCGATCACGGCCGGTGGTGCCTTGATGAACACCACCGAGGTGGAGAACTTCCCCGGCTTCGTGGAGGGCATCCAGGGTCCGGAGCTGATGGAGACGCTCCAGGCGCAGGCCGAGCGCTTCGGTGCCGAGGTGATCTTCGACGACGCCACCGCGCTGGACCTCGAGGGTCCGGTCAAGAAGGTCGTCACCGGCATGTCCGGCGAATACACCGCGAAGGCGGTCATCCTGGCCACGGGGTCGGCCTACCGTGAGCTGGGTCTCGAGGATGAGAAGCGCCTGTCGGGCAAGGGTGTGTCGTGGTGCGCGACGTGCGACGGGTTCTTCTTCCGCGACCAGACCGTCGTGGTCGTCGGTGGTGGCGACTCCGCGGTCGAGGAGGCCACGTTCCTGACGCGGTTCGCCTCGAAGGTGTACCTCGTGCACCGTCGCGACGAGCTGCGGGCCTCGAAGATCATGGCCGACCGTGCCATGGCCGACCCGAAGATCGAGTTCGTGTGGAACTCCGAGGTCACCGGCCTGGACGGCGACACCAAGCTCGAGGGCGTGCGCGTGCGCAACCGTGTCACCGGCGAGGACTCCACCCTGGCCGCGACGGGCCTGTTCGTCGCGATCGGTCACGAGCCCCGCTCCGAGCTGGTCAAGGGCGTCATCGACACCGACGAGGCCGGCTACGTCCTGGTCCAGGGCCGCACCACCGCCACCAACGTCGACGGCGTGTTCGCCTGCGGCGACCTCGTCGACAACCGCTACCGGCAGGCCATCACCGCCGCCGGGTCCGGCTGCGCCGCCGCCCTCGACGCCCAGCACCACCTCGACACCCTCGACGACGCCGCGACCGAGGAGGTCGTCGAGGAGGAGGCCCCGGCCGCCGAGGCGCCGGCTCCCGCCCTGCCCGCGGCCCCCGTGCCCGCGACGGTCGACACGTTCCAGGCCGAGGTCATCCAGTCCGACGTGCCCGTGGTCGTCGACTTCTGGGCCACGTGGTGTGGCCCGTGCCGCGCCGTCGCGCCGCTCCTCGACGAGCTCGCCGAGGAGTACGCCGGCCGCCTCAAGGTGGTCAAGGTCGACACGGACGCCAACCCGCAGCTCGCGATGGCCTATGGCGTGACCTCGATCCCCACGATGAGCTTCTTCAAGGGCGGCGAGGTCGTGAAGTCCGTCGTCGGCGCGCGGCCCAAGCCCGCGCTGTCCGCGCTGTTCGACGAGGTCATCGCCTAGGACGGCCCGCTCGCACGCTCGGGACGGGGGTCCAGCCGGCTGACGGCTGGACCCCCGTCCGTCTGAGAGACTTGCCGCATGAGCGACGGCACGCCCACCCCTCGCGAGGGAACCCGCCTCGACCCCTGGTTCGGGTCGTACGCGCAGCGCGCGCACCAGATGCGCGCCTCCGAGATCCGCGCGCTCTTCGCCGTCGCCAGCCGTCCCGAGGTCGTCTCGCTCGCCGGCGGGATGCCGTTCATCGGCGGGCTCCCCCTCGAGGAGCTCGGCGAGATGACGCGACGCATCATCGTCGAGCACGGCGAGGTCGCGCTCCAGTACGGCTCCGGCCAGGGCGACGTCACCCTGCGCGAGAAGATCCTCGAGGTCATGGCCCTCGAGGGCATCTCCGCGCATCCGGACGATGTGGTGGTCACGACCGGCTCGCAGCAGGCGCTCGACCTGGTGACGACGATCTTCATCGACCCAGGCGACGTCATCGTCGCGGAGGCGCCGTCCTACGTGGGTGCGCTCGGCGTGTTCCGCGCGCACGAGGCCGAGGTCGTCCACGTCCCCATGGACGCGCACGGGCTCATCCCCGAGGCTCTCGAGCAGACGCTGGGCCGCCTGGCGGCCGCGGGCAAGCGCGTGAAGTTCCTCTACACCGTGCCGAACTTCCACAACCCCGGCGGGGTGACGCTGTCGCTCGAGCGCCGCCCGCAGATCCTCGAGATCTGCCAGCGCTACGGCGTGCTCGTGCTCGAGGACAACCCCTACGGCCTGCTCGGCTTCGACCAGGAGCCGCTCCCCGCGATGCGCTCCATGAGCCCCGAAGGCGTCATCTACCTGGGGTCCTTCTCCAAGACCTTCGCCCCCGGATACCGCGTCGGCTGGGCCGTCGCGCCGCACGCCGTCCGCGAGAAGCTCGTCCTCGCCTCGGAGGCCGCCATCCTCAGCCCGTCGAACGCCTCGCAGATGGCGATCGCCACCTACCTCGAGCACTTCGACTGGCAGGGACAGATCAAGAAGTTCAGGGAGCAGTACCGCGAGCGGCGGGACGCGACCATCTCCGCGCTGGCCGAGCACATCCCCGAGGCCTCGTGGAACGTGCCCGACGGCGGCTTCTACGTGTGGGTCAAGCTCCCGGACGGCCTCGACGCGAAGGAGATGCTGCCGCGCGCCGTCACCGCGCGGGTCGCGTACGTCGCGGGCAGCGCCTTCTACACGGACGGCTCCGGCACCGACCACATGCGCCTGTCCTACTGCTTCCCCACGCCGGAGCGCATCCGCGAGGGCGTGCGCCGCCTGTCGACCGTGGTCGACGCCGAGCTCGAGACCGTCCGCATCTTCGGCACCTCGGGAGGTGGCCGCGGTGATGCGGTCGACTTCCCGTCGCCCGACCTGTACTGACGAAGGGAACGTCATGCACGCACTCATCCTCGCCGGCGGCCTGTCGCACGAGCGCGACGTCTCGATCCGCAGCGGCCGGCGCGTCCAGGACGCCCTCCGTGGGAAGGTCGAGAAGGTCTCTTTGCTCGACGTTGACACGGAGTTGATGCCTACCTTGCGTTCCGGCCACGTCGACGTGGTCTGGCCCCTTCTTCATGGTGCCACCGGCGAGGACGGCTCGCTGCAGGCGCTGCTCGAGCTCGTCGGCGTGCCGTTCGTCGGCACCGCCTCGGGACCGGCGCGCGTCGCGTGGAACAAGGCCGTCGCCAAGACCGTGATGGGGCGCGCGGGCATCGCGACCCCGGATCACGTCACCCTGCCCCAGTCGCTGTTCCGCGAGGTCGGCGCCGAGCAGGTGCTCGACACCATCGTCGCGCGCTTCGGCATGCCGGTCGTGGTCAAGCCCGCCCGCGGCGGCTCCGCGCTCGGCGTCTCCGTGGTCCACGACCGCGCCGACCTCGCGCGCGCCATGGTCCACTGCTTCGCGTACGGCGACGTCGCCCTGGTCGAGCGCTTCGTCGAGGGCACCGAGGTCGCCATGAGCGTGCTGGGCACCGGGGACGATGCGCGGGTCCTGCCGGCGGTCGAGACCGTCACCGAGGGCGCGTACGACTACGACGCGCGCTACAACCCCGGCCGCGTCGAGTACTTCGCCCCCGCCCGTCTCACCGAGCCGCAGGCGCGGCAGGCGGCCGAGACCGCGCTGGCGGTGCACCGCTCGATGGACCTGAGGGACCTCTCCAGGGTCGACATCATCCTCGACACCGACGGCCTGGCCCAGGTCATCGATATCAACATCGCCCCTGGTATGACCGAGACCTCCCTGTTCCCGCAGGCCGCCGAGGCGGCCAAGCTCGACCTCGGCGAGGTCTACGGGGACCTCGTCGTGGGCGCCGCGGCGCGCGCGGCGACCGTCTGACCGCTCACGGGAGCGCCGCCGCCCGGCAGCGCATCATCCCTCCGCTCGGGTCAGTCCTCCGCGGAGAGGACGCCCGGGTCCTTGGGGTCGATCATCGCGACGATACGGTTGAGGTCGTCGACGGTCGCGAAGTCGATCGTGATCGATCCCTTCGTGCGCCCCAGCTTGACCTTGACGCGTGTGTCGAAGCGGTCCCCCAGCCGGCCGCCGAGATCATCGAGCGCGGGCGTGCGTCCACCAGGGCGGACCGCGCCGCGACGCGGCTTCGGGGTCTCGACGCCGAGCGCCACCGCCTCCTCGGTCGCGCGCACCGACAGACCCTCGGCGACGATCCGCGTCGCGAGGTGCTCCATCGCCTCCGGGCTGTCGAGGCCGAGCAGCGCACGTGCGTGCCCGGCGCTCAGCACGCCCGCCGCGACACGACGCTGGACGGTGGCGGGCAGGCGCAGGAGACGCAGCGTGTTGGAGATCTGGGGGCGCGAGCGCGAGATCCGCGTCGCGAGCTCCTCGTGGGTGATCTCGAAGTCGTCGAGGAGCTGCTGGTAGGCCGCCGCCTCCTCGAGCGGGTTGAGCTGGCTGCGGTGCAGGTTCTCCACGAGCGCGTCGCGGAGCATGTCCGTGTCGTCCGTCTCCCGCACGATCGCCGGGATCGCGGTGAGGCCCGCCTCCTTGGACGCGCGCAGGCGGCGCTCGCCCATGATGAGCTCGTAGCCGTCGCCGGCGGGCAGAGGCCGCACCACGATCGGCTGCAGGACGCCGATCTCCTTGATGGAGCCCACGAGGTCGCGGAGCTCGTCCTCGTCGAAGACGGTGCGGGGCTGGCGCGGGTTGGGGACGACCGCATGCGGGTCGATGTGCGCGAAGGTCGCGCCGGGCACCGGCACGAGCTCCCCGTCCTCGGACACCTCGGTGATCGTCGGGATCGCACCCGTGGTGTCGGAGAAGAACATGTCGTGGGGCCGCTCCTGCCCCGCCTGCTCCGGCTCGGTGGGGATCAGCGCACCCAGGCCGCGGCCCAGGCCCCTCTTCGTCGACGGGCTCACTTCTTCTCCGATCCTGCGGCGCCTCGCACCGCGATGTCGCGGGCGATCGCCGTGTAGGCGACCGCTCCCGAGGAATGGGGGTCGTGCGTGATGACGGTCTGGCCGAATCCCGGCGCCTCGGAGACTCGCACCGAACGCGGGACCGTCTGCTCGAGGGTCTGCGTCGGGAAGTGCGTGCGCACCTCGGTCGCGACCTCGCGCGCCAGGTTGGTGCGGCCGTCATACATGGTGAGCACGATCGTCGACACGTGGATCCCGGGGTTCAGGTGCTTGCGCACCATCTCCACCGTCTTGATGAGCTGCGTGAGCCCCTCGAGCGCGTAGTACTCGCACTGGATGGGGATGAGCACCTCGGTGGCGACGACCATGGCGTTCAGCGTGAGGAGGCCGAGGCTCGGCGGGCAGTCGATGAACACGTAGTCGAGGTTCTTGCCCGGGCCCTCGAGCAGCGCCTTGAGCGCATCGTGCAGCCGGAACTCGCGGCGCACCACCGAGACCAGCTCGATGTCGGCGCCCGCGAGGTCGATCGTGGCCGGCACGCACCACAGCGTGTCGACGTCCGGGCAGCGCTGCGCGACCGTGTGCATCGGAGCGTCGTCGAGCAGCACGTCGTAGATCGAGGGCGTCCCCGAGCGGTGGTCGACGCCGATCGCCGTCGATGCGTTGCCCTGCGGGTCGGCGTCGATGACGAGCACGTTCGCTCCGCGCTTGGCGAGGGCGGCCGCGACGTTGACCGACGTGGTCGTCTTGCCCACGCCGCCCTTCTGGTTCGAGACCGCGATGATGCGCGTCTCGGGCGGCTTGGGGAACACCGCCTCCTCCAGCGCGCGGCGGTGACGCTCCGTGGCCATCATCTGCGCGGCGAGCGGGCTGCCGGCGTCGTGAGCGAGCCCGTCGAACGGGTCCCTTGTTTCACGTGAAACAGCGTCCTCACCGGCGGGCGGCAACGTCTCGGAAACGGTCGAGTGGTGCGACTGCTCGGTGGACACGCAGTTCCCTTCTCCTTCCACGGACGCGGCCTCGGCCCCGTTCCGCTCGCCATGTTTCACGTGAAACATGGCCTCTGACACACATGATCCCGCCGTCGGCACCGAGGCGGGAGGTCCTTCCCAGAGGTCACGACTCTACCCCAGCGAGCGCCGTCGACGACAGGCGGTTGGGCGTCGGATCCACCCGTGCCGTACACCGCTCCACAGGCCACGAACTGTGGAGAAAAGCCACTTTCGACCCCGTTCCCCGCACGAATCGCTGTGGAGAACCCTGTGGAGGTCAGCTGTGGGAAAGCACGACCACCGTGGTCGGCTCCACGCCCTCAATGGTGCCGGCGGTGTGAACCTCGCCGCTCAGCCGGTGCTTGCGCAGCGTGTACTTGGCACGCTCGAGCTCGTCCCCGGCGCTCCTCCCCTTGAGGAGCACGAAGCGGCCCTCGGGGCTGAGCAGCGGGCTGCACCACTTGACGAGCTTGTCGATCGCGGCCACCGCGCGCGCGGTCACCACGTCCGCCTCGACGGACTCGACGACCTCCTCCGCGCGCCCGCGCAGGATGCGCACGTTGTCGATGCCGCACTCGCGCGCCGCCTCGAACAGCCACTGCGTCCGTCGCTCCATCGGCTCGATGAGGACGTAGTCGCGGTCGGGGTCCATGGCGGCGAGCACCATGCCCGGGAGACCCGCGCCGGAGCCGACATCCGCCACGCGCCCCTCCCCGAGGAACGGCGACAGGGCGGCGGAGTTGAGGAGGTGGCGCTCCCACAGGCGACCGACCTCGCGCGGGCCGATGAGGCCACGCTCGACGCCCTGCTCCGCGAGCATCTCCGCGAAGGCACGCACGCGCGGGTAGACGTCGCCGAAGTACTCGCGCACCTCGGCGGCGTCGTGCAGCGGGTCGTCGCTCAGCGGCTGTCCGGTCATCGTTGTTTCACGTGAAACGTCAGGCGGGCAGGACGACCACGTAGCGCTGCGGGTCCTCCCCCTCGGACTCCGAGGAGAGCCCGGCCTCGAGCACGACGTCGTGGACGACCTTGCGCTCGAACGCGTTCATCGCGGGCAGCGACACGCGGGCGCCGGACTCGCGAACCTGCGCGACGGCCTCCCGTGCCTGCTCGGCGAGACGCTCGCGGCGTCCCGAACGGAAGTCGGCGATGTCGAGCATGAGGCGGCTCACCTCGCCCGTGTCGGACTGCACCGCGAGGCGGGTCAGGTCCTGGAGCGCCTCGAGCACCTCGCCGTCCGGACCCACGAGACGCTTGAGGTCCTGGCTGGGGCCGTCGGCGACGATCGCGACCTTGGCGCGGCCGGCCTCGACGGAGATGTCGATGTCCCCGTCCATGTCGAGGATGTCGAGGAGCTCCTCGAGGAAGTCCGCGGCGACGTCGCCCTCGGCCTCGAGCTTCTTGATGTTGTCGGTCATGACTCGTCCTTGGTGTCATCGGCCGGCAGGGCCTGAGGCTTGCTGCCGCCACGGTTCTTGCGCTTGGGCTGCTGGCGCTGGCCGGAGCGCTTGGGCTCCTCCTCCACCACGGCCTCGGCCTCGATCACGGCCTGCTCGGGGTCCTCGCCACGGCGCGCGGCACGCTTGGCCGCCTTCGCCGCCAGGCGCTCCTTGTGGATGCGCTCGGCCTCGGAGCCCGGGGTCGGGTTGTTGCGGATCACGTACCACTGCTGGCCCAGCGTCCACAGGTTCGTGGTGGTCCAGTAGATGAGCACGCCGACCGGGAAGTTCGGGCCGGTGATCACGAAGATGAACGGCAGCGCGTACATGAGGATCTTCTGCTGCTGCGCCATCGGGCCCTCGAGGGCCGAGGCCGGCAGGTTCTTCCGCGTGAGCTGGTGCTGCGTGATGAACGTGGTCGCGACCATCGCGACGATCAGGAGCGCGGAGACGATCTTCGCCGAGGCGCCCTCGGAGTTGAAGAAGGTCTCGCTGAGGTGCGCGCCGAGCAGCGTCGCGTCGCGCGCCTGGTCGATCAGGTCCTGCGAGAGCAGGCCGATCGGGCCGTTGGTGCCGCCGAGGTTGTAGTTGAGGACGCGGAACAGCGCGAAGAAGATGGGCGCCTGGACCAGCATCGGCAGGCACGAGGCGAACGGGTTCGTCTTGTGCTTGGCGTAGAGCTCCATCGTCTCGCGGCTCATCGCCTCGCGGGACGCCTGGTCCTTCTTGCCCTTGTACTTGTCCTGGACCTTCTTGAGGTCCGGCGCGATCATCTGCATCGCTCGGGACGCCTTGATCTGCTTGACGAAGAGCGGGATCAGCGCCGCGCGGATCGTGATCACGAGGCCGACGATCGCGAGGGCCCACGTGATGCCGCCGGCCGGGTCCAGACCGATGAAGGTCCAGAGCTGGTGCCAGATCACCACGATGTTGGCGACGACCCACTCGAGCGGGTAGAGCAGAGTGTCCACTGTTGTCCTTAGATCGGGCGTGCAGAGGTCGGTTCGGTCAGCATCGCGGCATTATTCCTCGTAAGACGAAATAGCCGCTCCCCCTTCGCCGGCACGTCGTCGACGCCACCGTTGCTCCAGGGGTTGCACCGCAGCAGGCGCCAGGCCGCGAGGCCGGAGCCCACGACGGCGCCGTGCACCTGCACGGCCTCGAGCGCGAAGTGCGAGCACGTCGGATGGTACTTGCAGCGCGGTCCGGTCAGCGGCGAGACGGTCCGCTGGTATCCGCGGATGGCGGCCGAGACCCCGCGCGCGGCGACGCTCATCGGGTCGCCTTCGCGACGGCCTGGCGCAGCGCGCCGTCGACGTCGCTCTCGAGCTCGGCGAAGCTCGCGGTGGCGGCGGCCGGAAGGGCGCGGATCACGACGGACGTGCCCTCGGGCAGCCCGTCGAGGCGCGTCGCCGTGATCGCGCGCAGCCGTCGCTTGACGCGATTGCGGGTCACGGCACCTCCTACCGCCTTAGAAACAGCGAAACCGGCCATGCGTCGAGCATCGCCGGTTAGCGCCACGTGCACCACGATGGTGCGCCGACCGCTGCGGACCCCCGATCGCATCGCGGACCGGAAGTCCGCGGACGATCGCAGGCGCGCGTCGGCCGGCAGCAACCTCAGGCCGACAGGTTGCCGCGGCCCTTGCGACGGCGCGAGGCCAGGATCGAGCGGCCGGCACGCGTGCGCATGCGCAGACGGAAGCCGTGCGTCTTGGCACGCTTGCGGTTGTTCGGCTGGAAAGTCCGCTTGCTCACGGGTCACTCCACAGGTTTCAGGGCATGGTCAAATCAGCGCACTAACGTTACGCGTAACCCACGAGAAGGGTCAAATCGCGGCCCGGTCTTGGGGCGTGCGACCCGAACAGGATAGGCTCCACCATCACGGCCGGACACCAGGTGACCGACACGCGGCGACGCGGTAACGAACAGATGTCCGGCCATGCACCGACTGTGAGAAACGCTGTGGAAACTACTTGGGGGTGACGGCCAGTGGCGGCAGAGCCTGCCTCGGAGTCGATCGACGCAGTGTGGCGAGGAGCCCTCGACGTCCTGGCTGACGACGGTGCGCTGAGCGCGCAGAACCGCTCGTTCCTCCGGCTCGTGAAGCCGCTGGCGGTCGTGGAGGACAACGTCTTCCTCGCCGTGGCCGAGGACTTCACCAAGAACTACGTCGAGACCACCCTGCGCGGCTCGGTCACGGAGGCGCTCAGCGAGGTGCTCGGGCGGGACGTGCGCATCGCCGTCACCGTGGACGCCTCGGTCTCCCCTCCCGAGCCGAGCGAGGACCAGGGCGAGGAAGCGCCGCGCCCGCAGGTCCGCCGGCCGCAGCCGGAGCCGAAGCCTGTGGTCGAGGACCCGCATCTCAACCCGCGGTACACGTTCGACACGTTCGTCATCGGCCCCTCCAACCGCTTCGCGCACGCCGCCGCCCTCGCGGTGGCCGAGTCGCCCGGCAAAACCTACAACCCGCTGTTCATCTACGGCGGATCCGGCCTGGGCAAGACGCACTTGCTGCACGCGATCGGGCACTACACCCGGCACCTCAAGCCGCAGACCCGCGTCCGCTACGTGAACTCCGAGGAGTTCACCAACGACTTCATCAACTCGATCCGCGACGACCGCTCGCTCAGCTTCAAGCGCACGTATCGCGAGGTCGACGTCCTCCTCATCGACGACATCCAGTTCCTGCAGGGCAAGGAGCAGACGCTCGAGGAGTTCTTCCACACCTTCAACGCCCTGCACAACGCCGGCAAGCACGTGGTCATCACCTCGGACGTCAGCCCGCGCAACCTCGACGGCATCGAGGAGCGCATGCGCACCCGCTTCGAGTGGGGACTCATGACCGACGTCCAGCCGCCGGACCTCGAGACCCGCATCGCGATCCTGCGGAAGAAGGCGGCCGCGGACGCGGTGCAGGCCCCGTCGGACGTGCTCGAGTACATCGCCTCGAACATCACGAGCAACATCCGCGAGCTCGAGGGCGCGCTCATCCGCGTCACGGCGTTCGCGGCGCTCAACCGTCAGCCGGTCGACCTCTCCCTCGCGCAGGTGGTCCTCAAGGACCTCATCTCGGACGACGACTCGGAGATCACCGCCGCCGCGATCATCGGCAAGACGGCCGAGTACTTCGGCATCTCGCTCGAGGACCTCACCGGCACGAGCCGCTCGCGCGTGTTCGTCACCGCCCGCCAGATCGCCATGTACCTGTGCCGTCAGCTCACCGACCTGTCGCTGCCCAAGATCGGCGAGCACTTCGGCGGCAAGGACCACACCACGGTCATGTACGCGGTCAAGAAGGTCGAGGACCAGATCGCGCAGCGGCGTCAGATGTACAACCAGGTCAACGAGATCCACGCCCGCATCAAGCAGTCGCGCGCCTGAGGGCCTCCTGACGAACGATTCCGGCCCTTCCCGGGTCGACGATCGCCCTCGCGCGCCCGAACGGGCCGAATCGTTCTCCCAGAGCGGTCGTGGCGCGTCGGGACGATGCGCGGGTCGCCGGATCCTGCCGGGCGCCTCGCGCACGGTCCGCCGCCTCGACGGCTCCTGACGACGGATTCCGGGGCTCCTGCCGCAGCGAACGCCGTCGGTGCTCCACCGGGGCCGGAATCGTTCTCCCAGCGCCATCCTCATGGCAGGCGCGCGACGCATGCCGGCCGATGAAGCGGCCGCTCCCGGAGACGATGGACCGGCGGGACCTCCGACGCATGCGCGACAATCCGCCAGCGCCGTCCTGAGCCGTCCTGACGACCGTTTCCGGGCCTCCGCCCCGGCTGCAGGGTCTGCGGGCGCAGAGAGGCCCGATTCGTTCGTCAGGAACGATCGTGGCCGTCCCGCCCGGGACGATGCCGTCGCCGGCCTCCATACGCCCTCCAGCGGCCCGCAGGACGGCCGGGCGTCCCAGGGCCTCCTGACGAACGATTCGGGGCCGTCACGGCGGCCGGCACGCGCCCGAGCTCCGCGGGGGCCGATTCGTTCTCCAGGAAGGGTCCTGCTGCCGGGTCGGCCACCGCCGTCGCCCGCCGAACGCGAGCACGGCACGTCACGGGGACGGCGACGGCGACGGCGACGGACAGCGGTCGGATCCGCTCCCGCGCGCTCCCGCAGACGGTCGCACCACGGACCCGTCAGGACGACTCCTGACGAACGATTCCGGCCCGTCACGCAGGATGACGCTCCGCGACCACCGCGGCGACGGCGCCGGGGCCCGCACGGGGGCCCGATTCGTTCGCCACGCGCCCTCCTCCTGGAGCCCGGCTCGAGGCGAACGGCACGCCCCGGGACCCCCGCATCGTCCCGGCCCTCGCGCGCGACACGCCCGCCAACCGTCCTCATGGCCCTTCTGAGGCCCTCGGAGCCCCGTTCGCTCACAATTGTGGAAAAGTCTGTGGACGCCCGTGGATGACGTGCTCCGTCCACAGGGGACGGTCTGTGAAGAACTACAAGGCTCCTGTGGTCGTTCGACAGCCCATCCCCGGCCCCACAGCGTGATCCCCAGGATCCACCCCCAGGGATCACACATCCCGATTCCTGTGATTTCCAGCGAGAACGTCGAGCATCCACAGAATCCACGGGCCCTAATACGACTACGAGCCCCTCTCTCATCCTTTGTCCACATGACCTTCATCAAAGTCCGCGCCCCGCGGCCCGTCCGCCGCCCGGAGGTGCCTACCGGCAACGTCCGACCCGTGGCATAGTCTGTGCTCAAACCTGAGGAGCAAGCATGAAGTTCACCGTCGAGCGCGACGTCCTGGCGGACGCCGTCGCATGGACGTCGCGCGCCGTGCCGGCGCGCCCCCCGGTTCCCGTCCTCGCGGGAGTGCGCATCACCGCGGACTCCGAGGGACTCGTGCGGCTCGCGAGCTTCGACTACGAGGTCTCGGCCCGTGGCGAGTTCCCCGCGGACGTCGAGGAGCCCGGCGAGGTCCTGGTGAGCGGCCGTCTCCTCCGCGAGATCGCGAACGCGCTCCCGCACAAGCCCGTGCACCTCTCGCTCGAGGGCACCAAGGTCTCCGTCACGTGCGGCGCCTCGCGCTTCACGCTCGCGACGATGCCCGTCGACCAGTACCCGTCGCTGCCCGAGCTGCCCGAGCACTCCGGCACCATCGACGGCGCCGCGCTGCAGCAGGCCGTCGCCCAGGTGACCTCCGCGGCGTCGCGCGACGAGACCCTCCCGATCCTCACCGGCGTCCGCGTCGAGATCGAGGGCTCGCACATCTCGCTTCTCGCCACCGACCGCTACCGCCTCGCGCTCCGCGAGCTCGAGTGGACCCCCTCGAAGCCCGACATCAGCGCGATCGCGCTCGTTCGCGCCAAGACGCTCGCGGACACGGCGAAGTCCCTGGGTTCCGGCGAGGTCACCGTCGCGCTCAGCTCGGGCCAGGGCATGGACCTCATCGGCTTCGAGGCTGGTGGCCTCGTCACCACGTCCCTCCTCATGGACGGCGACTACCCGCAGGTGCGCCGCCTGTTCCCGGACTCGAGCCCGATCACGGCGACGGTGCGCACCCAGGACCTCATCGACGCGACCCGTCGCGTCGCGCTCGTCGCCGAGCGCAACTCCTCCGTCCGCCTCGCGTTCGCGGAGGGCGAGGTCACGCTCGACGCCGGCCAGTCCGACGACGCGCAGGCGTCGGAGGCGCTCACCGCGCACCTCCACGGCGAGGCGATCACCGTCGCGTTCAACCCGCAGTACCTGCTCGACGGCCTGACCGCGCTCGGGACGGACTTCGTGCAGCTCGGCTTCACGCAGGAGACCAAGCCGGTCGAGTTCGTCGGCCTGTCGGAGCCGGGCGGTGACGTCGCGTCGGACTTCCGCTACCTGCTGGTGCCCATCCGCATCGCCTCGTAGTGCGCGTCACCCACGTCCAGCTCGCCGACTTCCGCTCGTACCCCGAGGCAGACGTCGAGCTCGGACCGGGCGTCACCACGTTCGTCGGCCGCAACGGCCAGGGCAAGACCAACCTCGTCGAGGCGGTCAGGTACCTGTCGGTGCTGGGCTCGCATCGCGTCGCCAGCGACGGCCCGCTCATCCGCTTCGGCGCCGAGCGCGCGATCGTGCGGGCGAAGGTCGAGAAGGACGGTCGGTCGCTCGGTCTCGAGGTCACGCTGAACCAGGGCCGCGCGAACACCGCGCGGCTCAACCGCGGCGCGGCACGGCCGCGCGACCTCATCGGGATCCTGCGGACCGTGCTGTTCGCGCCCGAGGATCTGGCGCTCGTCAAGGGCGACCCCTCCGGTCGCCGCGCCTTCCTCGATGAGCTGTGCGTCGCGCTGCAGCCCGCGCTCGCCGGCGACCTGTCGGACTACGAGCGCGTGCTGCGCCAGCGCACGTCGATGCTCAAGACCGCGAGGAACGCGCGCGGCGACCTCACGATGCTCGACATCTGGGACGAGAAGCTCGCGGAGCTGGGCGGACGCATCGTCGCCGCCCGTCTGCGCGCTGTCGCCTCGCTCGCGCCGCACGTGTGGGCGGCCTACCAGGACGTCGCGCCGGACGGCGGCGACTGCGCCATCACCTACGCGACGTCCCTGGCAGATCAGCTTCCCGAGGGTGCGGCGGAGATCGGCGCGTTGCTCCTCGAGCGGCTGCGCGAGGTCCGTCCCAAGGAGCTCGATCGCGGGGTGACGCTCGCCGGCCCGCACCGCGACGACCTCGAGATCCGGCTCGCGGGCATGCCCGCGAAGGGCTACGCGAGCCACGGCGAGTCCTGGTCGTGCGCCCTCGCGCTGCGCATCGGCACCTACGACCTGCTCACGTCGGACACCGGGCCCGACTCGGACGACGACGGCGAGCCGGTGCTCATCCTCGACGACGTCTTCGCGGAGCTGGACTCCGGGCGTCGCGCCGCGCTGGCCGCGCGGCTCGAGCGGGCCAGCCAGGTTCTCATCACCGCCGCGGTCGCGGAGGATGTACCCGAGGCCCTCGCGGGCCGGGTCATCCCCGTGACGAAGGGACGGGTGGGCGATGAGTGACGAGCGGCCGGACGATGCGCAGGCGACGCCGGCCGAGAACGTCGCCGCTGGTAGCACCGGCGATGCGGACGATCCGTTGGTGCCCGGTGACGCGGCGCGGCTCGCGCGCGAGGCCATGGAGCGCGCGAGGCAGGCCGCGCGTCAGCGCGGCGCCCGGCGCACGAGCGCGAAGCGCGGCCGCGTCCAGCGCGAGGACGCGCGCCGGTCGACCGTCCCCTACACGAACGGCCGGGACCCCCAGCCGATGAGCGACGCCGTCGCGTCGCTGCTGCGGCGCATGGGATGGACCGAGCAGATCGAGGTGTCCTCGGTGACGGGCCGGTGGCGCGAGGTCATCGGCGACCGCATCGCCGACCACTGCGAGCCGCTCGGCTTCGACGAGGGCGTGCTCACCGTCAAGGCGACCTCGACGGCCTGGGCGACGCAGCTCCAGATGATGTCCGGGCAGATCCGCCACCGCATCAACGAGGAGTTCGGCCGCGAGATCGTCAAGGAGCTCAAGGTCCTCGGACCCACCGCGCGGTCGTGGACCAAGGGGCCGCGCACGGTGAAGGGCAGAGGACCGCGCGACACCTACGGGTGACCCCAATTCCCAAATGTGAGCAACAGCACACCTTGTGGGTGGCATCAGTGTCGGAGGCCTCCGTAGAGTGGACACACATCCATTGGCGAGGCTGGGGGGCCGCGCGCGGTTGCCAATCGTGTTCAAACCTTCTCCACTCGTCGCGGGCACAGTCGCCCTACACGTGCATCGCTGATGGCTACGCCACATGCGTCGTTGACGCGAGCTGAGGAGAAGAAGAATGAGTGAGCAGCTTGCTCCCGAAGTGCCTGCACAGCCGCAGGCGCCTGCCAAGAAGGGACTCGCCGTCACGGCGCTGGTCCTGGGAATCGTCGCGATCGTCGGTTCGTGGATCCCGATCCTGAACATCATGTCGATCCTTATCGCGATCGTCGGCCTCGTGTTTGGCGTGATCGCCATCGTCAAGTCGCTGAAGGCAACCGCGGGCGGCAAGGTCATGGCGATCGTCGGCACGGCGCTTGCCGCCCTGGCGATCGTGCTCGCGCTCGTTGTCAACGCGGCGACGGTGGCTGCGGTTGACGATGCGCTCGATGAGGTCGGAAGCGAGGTCGTTGCGGAAGAGGCCGCGGATGAGGTCGTTGCGGAAGAGGCCGCGGATGATGTCATTGCCGATGAGAGCTCGGATGACTCGGCCGCGGATGACTCGGCCGCGGACGACACGACGTCCACGATCGAGAACGGTGACCACTTGGTGGGCGTCGACCTTGAGCCTGGCCAGTACCGTGCCGGCGTCGAGCAGGGTCTCTTCGAGGTCTGCATGATCACCCAGGAGGACGAGAACGGCGACATCATGGATGTCGCGACCGCCACCTCGGGCAACGTCATCCTGACGATCAAGGACGTCAAGGGGTCTGTCGCGAGCTTCGACGGTTGCGAGAACATCCAGTCGACGAACGATGTGCCGGGCGAGGCCGTGTCCGAGATCAGCAACGGCTACTACCTTGTCGGCGCGGAGATCACGGCGGGCAAGTACCAGGGTGTTGTCGACGAGGATGCGATCATCCCGGTTGGCCTGATTACGCAGTACAAGAAGGACAACTCGATCGTCGACGTCAACACGGGCGATTCGGGCAAGGTCATCTTCACCGTCAAGGACATCGAGGGCTCCGTCGTCAACTTCAGCGGTCTGAAGGACATCTCCAAGATCAACTGACAATCCAAGTGCACGACGGGCCGCGAACCTTGGGGTTCGCGGCCCGTCTATGTGTACCCGTCGGACGTCGCCGCGACGCCCGACGCCCTCCCGGACGCGCGCATCGTCCCGCCGCCGCGCCGATACGGACAATCCGTGACAAAACCGTGACCATCGTCGCGGCACTAAGTGCCATATATCCGGTATCGTCGATGCGGCGTCGGGGCCGGAGGCGAGCTGGGGGCGCCTCCGGGGCCCGCGCCGGAACCCGCCGCAGAGCCGCTCACGGGACGCGATGACGCTCAACCCCGTTTCTGCGGACCGTCGACATGGGCTGAACGGCCTGTGAAACGCGCCAGATCGCCCCTCAGAGCCACTAGAATGGGCCGAGATAGGACGGGACTTGTGCAAAGTCCCGTCAGCGGCTTGAAAGGCGAATCTGTGGCGAATAGCGAGGAGCGGGCGAACGAGCCCGCCTACGGCGCCGAGAACATCACCGTCCTGGAGGGCCTCGAGGCCGTCCGCAAGCGCCCGGGCATGTACATCGGGTCGACGGGTGAGCGGGGTCTCCACCACCTGGTCTACGAGGTCGTCGACAACTCCGTCGACGAGGCGCTCGCCGGTTACTGCGACACCATCACGGTGACGCTGCAGGCGGACGGCGGCGTCAAGGTGCAGGACAACGGTCGAGGCATCCCGGTCGACATGCACCCCACCGAGGGCAAGCCCACGGTCGAGGTCGTCATGACGATCCTGCACGCGGGCGGCAAGTTCGGCGGCGGCGGCTACGCGGTCTCCGGCGGCCTCCACGGCGTCGGCATCTCGGTCGTCAACGCGCTCTCCTACAAGGTCGAGACCGAGGTCAAGCGCCAGGGCTTCGTGTGGCGCCAGCGCTTCGCCGAGGGTGGCAAGCCGCAGGGCACGCTCGTCAAGGGCGAGGCCACCGAGGAGACCGGCACGCAGCAGACGTTCTACGCGGACCCGCTGATCTTCGAGACCACCGACTACGACTACGAGACGCTCCGCGCGCGCTTCCAGCAGATGGCCTTCCTCAACAAGGGCCTGTCCATCACGCTGGTCGACGAGCGCCCCGAGCACATCGCGGCGGAGGACGATGCGGAGGCCGAGGAGCAGCCGACGTCGCGCACGGTGACGTACAAGTACGACGGCGGCCTCGTCGACTACGTCGCCCACCTCAACGCCACCAAGAAGGCCGAGCTGGTCCACCCCGAGGTCGTGTCCCTCGAGTCCGAGGACACCGAGAAGAAGATCTCCCTCGAGATGGCCATGCAGTGGACCAACGCCTACTCGGAGTCCGTGTTCACCTACGCGAACACGATCTCGACCACCGAGGGCGGCACCCACGAGGAGGGCTTCCGCGCCGCGCTCACCACCCTGGTGAACAAGTACGCGCGCGAGAAGGCGATCCTCAAGGACAAGGACGACAACCTCACGGGCGACGACGTCCGCGAGGGCCTCACCGCGGTCATCTCCGTCAAGCTCGGCGAGCCGCAGTTCGAGGGCCAGACCAAGACCAAGCTGGGCAACACCGAGGCGAAGACCTTCGTGCAGCGCGTCGTGAACGAGCAGCTCACCGACTGGTTCGACGCGCACCCCAACGAGGCGAAGGACATCATCCGCAAGGCGATCCAGGCCTCGCAGGCCCGCATCGCCGCCCGCAAGGCGCGCGAGGCGACCCGCCGCAAGGGCCTGCTCGAGTCCGGCGGCATGCCCGGCAAGCTGTCGGACTGCCAGAGCCGCAACCCCTCCGAGTGCGAGATCTTCATCGTCGAGGGCGACTCGGCCGGCGGCTCCGCCAAGGCCGGCCGCGAGCCCTACAACCAGGCGATCATGCCGATCCGCGGCAAGATCCTCAACGTCGAGCGCGTGCGCCTCGACCGCGCGCTGTCGAACCAGGAGGTCCAGGGCCTCATCACCGCGTTCGGCGCGGGCATGGGCGAGGACTTCGACATCTCGAAGGCGCGCTATCACAAGATCGTGCTGATGGCCGATGCCGACGTCGACGGCCAGCACATCCGCACGCTGCTGCTCACGCTGCTGTTCCGCTACATGCGCCCCCTCATCGAGGCGGGCTACGTGTACCTCGCGCAGCCGCCGCTGTTCAAGCTCAAGTGGACGAACGCGGACCACGAGTACGTGTACTCGGACCGCGAGCGTGACGCGCTCCTCAAGGACGGTCTTGCCAACGGCAAGAAGATCCCCAAGGACAACGGCGTGCAGCGCTACAAGGGTCTGGGCGAGATGAACCACGAGGAGCTCCGCGTCACGACGATGGACCCCGCCACCCGCACCCTGCTCCAGGTCACCATGGACGATGCCGCGCAGGCCGACGAGATCTTCTCGGTCCTCATGGGCGAGGACGTCGAGTCCCGCCGCAGCTTCATCCAGCGCAACGCGAAGGACGTGAGGTTCCTTGACATCTGAGACCCCCGAGATGGATCACGGACGGATCGAGGCGGTCGACCTCAACACCGAGATGCAGCGGTCCTACCTGGACTACGCCATGTCGGTCATCGTCGGCCGTGCCCTCCCCGAGGTGCGCGACGGCCTCAAGCCCGTGCATCGTCGCGTGCTCTACGCGATGTTCGACGGCGGCTACCGCCCCGACCGCGCGTTCTCCAAGTGCTCGCGCGTCGTCGGCGACGTCATGGGCAAGTACCACCCGCACGGCGACAGCGCGATCTACGACACGATCGTCCGCATGGTGCAGCCGTGGTCGCTGCGCTACCCGCTGATCTCCGGCCAGGGCAACTTCGGCTCCGCCGGCAACGACGGCGCCGCGGCCTCGCGGTACACCGAGTGCAAGATGGCGCCGCTGGCCATGGAGATGGTCCGCGACATCGACAAGGACACCGTCGAGTTCGAGGACAACTACGACGGCCGCGAGCAGGAGCCCACGATCCTGCCGTCGCGCTTCCCCAACCTCCTGGTCAACGGCTCCGCGGGCATCGCGGTCGGCATGGCGACCAACATCCCGCCGCACAACCTCACCGAGGTCGCGGCCGGCGTGCAGTGGCACCTCGACCACCCGGACGCGAGCCGCGAGGAGCTGCTCGAGGCGCTCATCGAGCGCATCCCGGGCCCCGACTTCCCCACCGGCGCGACCATCCTGGGACGCAAGGGCATCGAGGACGCGTACCGCACGGGCCGCGGCCTCATCACGATGCGCGCGGTGGTGAACATCGAGGAGATCCAGGGCCGCATGTGCCTGGTGATCACCGAGCTGCCCTACCAGGTCAACCCCGACAACCTCGCGATCAAGATCGCGGAGCTCGTCAAGGACGGCAAGGTCTCCGGAATCGCAGACATCCGCGACCAGACGTCGGGCCGCACCGGCCAGCGCCTCGAGATCGTGCTCAAGCGCGACGCGGTCGCGAAGGTCGTGCTCAACAACCTGTACAAGCACACGCAGCTGCAGGAGACGTTCGGCGCGAACATGCTCGCGATCGTCGACGGCGTGCCCCGCACGCTCTCGCTCGACGGCTTCATCCGCCACTGGACGGCCCACCAGCTCGAGGTCATCCAGCGCCGCACCGCCTACCGCCTGCGCGAGGCCGAGCGCGAGGCCCACATCCTGCAGGGCTACCTCAAGGCGCTCGACGCGCTCGACGAGGTCATCGCCCTCATCCGCCGCTCGCCCACCGTGGACGAGGCCCGCACGGGCCTCATGGCGTTGCTCGACGTCGACGAGGTCCAGGCGACCGCGATCCTCAACCTCCAGCTGCGCCGCCTCGCGGCCCTGGAGCGCCAGAAGATCACGGACGACTACAACGCGCTCATGACCGAGATCGCGGACCTCAAGGACATCCTCGCGAACGAGGCGCGCCAGCGCACGATCATCTCCGACGAGCTCGCCGAGATCGTCCGCAAGTACGGCGACGACCGCCGCACGGTCATCCACCCGTACGACGGCGACGTGTCGATCGAGGACCTCATCGCCGAGGAGGAGATGGTCGTCACCATCACCCGCGGCGGCTACGTCAAGCGCACCCGCTCGGACCAGTACCGCGCCCAGAAGCGCGGCGGCAAGGGCGTCCGCGGCGCGACCCTGCGCAACGACGACGTGGTCGAGCACTTCTTCGTCACAACGACGCACCACTGGCTGCTGTTCTTCACGAACCTCGGCCGCGTGTACCGCGCCAAGGCCTACGAGCTGCCCGAGGGCGGCCGCGACTCCAAGGGCCAGCACGTCGCGAACATGCTCGCGTTCCAGCCGGGCGAGGAGATCGCCCAGGTGCTCGACCTGCGCAGCTACGAGGACGCGGACTACCTGGTCCTCGCGACCAAGCGCGGCCTCGTGAAGAAGACCGAGCTCAAGGCCTACGACTCCAACCGCACCGGCGGCCTCATCGCGATCAACCTGCGCGAGGTCGAGTCCGAGGACGGCGAGCTCAAGTCGGACGAGCTGGTCTCCGCGCGCCTCGTGTCCGCGGAGGACGACCTCATGCTGGTGTCGCGCCTGGGCCAGTCGCTCCGCTTCAACGCCAAGGACGAGGAGCTGCGTCCCATGGGCCGCGCGACCTCCGGCGTCAAGGGCATGAGCTTCCGCGGCGACGACGAGCTCCTCGCGATGGACGTGATCCTGGCCGGCACCGCCGTCGCGGGCGACGAGGCGGAGCTCGAGACGGACGACGAGGAGGCCCCCCTGGTCTCCGACGGTCCGTTCTCGTTCGTCGTCACGCGCCACGGCTACGCCAAGCGCACGAGCGCGTCGGCGTGGAACCCCAAGCACCGCGGCGGCCTGGGCGTGAAGGTCGCGACCCTCACCGAGGAGCGCGGCGACCTCGTGGGCGCGATGCTCGTCGAGGACACCGACGAGGTGCTCGTCATCATGGAGTCCGGCAAGGTCGTGCGCTCCGCGGTGTCCGAGGTGCCCGTCAAGGGCAAGAACTCGATGGGCGTGATCTTCGCCAAGCCCGCCAAGGGCGACCGCATCATCGGCATCGCCCGCAACGTCGAGCGCAACCTCGAGGCCGAGGAGGAGGCCGAGGCCGCCGAGGCCGAGGCGGACGCGGCGGAGACGGTCGAGGCCGCTCCCGAGGCCGAGGCTCCGGAGGCTCCCGCCGCGGAGTGATCCGATGACGTCCGAACGGGCCGGTCGCGCATGCGGCCGGCCCGTTCCGCGTCCTCGCGGGTATCCGCCGCCTATCCTCGGGTGATGGGCACGATGCGGTGGGCTCCGGACATCCTCACGGGCTACGAGGCCGCGGACCTGGGCGCTCCGTCCGCGGCACCGGCGGCGGGGCCCGACGGCGCGCTCGCCCGCACGCTCGTGCGACGGATCGCTGTCCCCGAGTCGCCGCGCGCCGTGGCGTTGATCGTCCACGGCTACAACGACTACTTCTTCGCCGCGCACCTCGCGGACGCGCTGACCGGGTCCGGCTGCGCGGCCTACGCGGTCGACATGCGCCGAGCCGGCCGCTCGCTCCGGCCCGGCAACCAGCCGCACCACATCGCCGACATCGACGAGCTGGGCGACGACATCGCCGACGCCGCGGCGGCGGCCCGCGACGATGCGGCGGCGCGCGGGCTCGGCGAGCTGCCGCTGATCGTCCATGCGCACTCGACGGGCGCCCTCGCGGCGCACGTCTGGGCGGGCGACCGCCCCCACCCCGCCCTTGCCGGCCTGGTCCTCGACGGACCCTTCTACGGGCTCGCGCTGCCGGCGTCGCGGCGTGCTTTGCTGGCCTCGATGCCCGCGGTCGCACGCGTCCTTCCCCGGCTGGTCGTCGATCCGGCTCGCTCGCCGTACACGGCCGGGCTCCTCGCCCGGGGCTGGACGTTCGACACCGCATGGAAGGACCCCGCGGGCGTCGGCGCGACCGCCGGATGGCTGGCCGCGACGAGCGCCGCGCAGAGGCGCGCCGCCCGGGGGCTGCCGATCGGCGTCCCGGTGCTCGTCGCATCGTCCGACTCGTCGGGCCCGGACCGCCCGGACAACCCCCGTCTGGGGAGCCAGGACACGGTGGTGGAGGTGACGGCGATCGAGCCCGTGGTCGCCGGACTCGGGATGCGGGCGAGGCGCCTGGTGGTCGCCGGGGCCGTGCACGACCTCGCCCTCAGCGCCCAGGTCCCTCGGGCCCGCTACCTCGCGGCGGTCGAGAGCTTCATCGACTCCGTGCTGCGCACGGATCGGAGCGAGGCACCTGCTGTCTGACCGTCGGGGCGCGGGCGGGCGGGATCGAGCCGCCGACGCCCGCGCGCGGCACAGAAACCGCTGGTAGCGTGCGAATCGGGGGTGATCATGGGCGCAGGGTTCGTGCTGACGGGGCTGCTGCTGGTGATCACCCTGGCGGCGGCAGCGGTCCTGCGTTGGGAGTCGCGCCCCGGTCACGCCATCGGGCTCGCCGTCTCCGCGGTCGCGATGGTCGGCGCGATCGGCCTGGGCAGCATCGTCGACCTGCGCGCCGCGGTCGCGGCCGAGCCCGACGCGCTGCCCTCGATCTCCACCCTGGTGGCGGAGGAGCCCGCCGAGGAGGCCACCGTGACGGCCACCCTCGAGGTGTCGTGGCTCGACGTCGAGGGAGACGAGATCCACGCCGCGATCCCGTGGCCGGCGGATGCCGGCGGGGTCACGGTCCGAGAGGGCGTGCCCACGGCCGTCGACGTCGACATGGCCGAGCTCGACCTGCTCTACTCGCGGCTGGGCCTGCTGGCGAGCGACGGCCGGACGTACCTGGTGCAGACCCGCGCGGGATGGCCGGCACGGGTCGAGCTGGACGGCGGCTACGTCACCGTCAGCTTCAGCTGACCGGCGCGGGTCCGGACGCGGCGACGCCGCACCGCCCGAGGGGACGATGCGGCGTGCCGGCGCGAGAGCGGCGGATCAGATGAACAGCGTGGTGCCGGACTCGTTGGCCTCGCCCAGGAAGGTCGCGACGCCGGCGAGCTCGACGCCGTCGAGCAGGTCGGACTCCGACATGCCGAGCAGGTCCATCGTCATGGTGCAGCCGAGCAGGCGGGCGCCGCCGTCCTGCGCGGACTTGATGAGCTCGGGGAGCGACGGCACGTCGTTCTGCTTCATGACGTTCTTGATCATCGCGGTGCCCGCGCCCATCATGTGCATCTGCGAGAGGCTGAGCTTCTCCGCGCCACGCGGCATCATGGCGCCGAACATCGTGTCCATCATCGACTTGTCGCGCTTCGGCGGGTCCGTCTTGCGCAGGGCGTTGAGGCCCCAGAAGGTGAAGAACATCGACACCTCGTCGCCCATGGCGACCGCGCCGTTGGCGATGATGAACGCCGCGAGCACCTTGTCCAGGTCGCCGCTGAAGACCACCATCGAGGTCTTGTTTCGTCCGCCGGCCGCCTTGCCCGTCTGGACCGGCTCGACGCCGCCCTTGCGGAAGGTGCCGACGAAGCCCGGGCCCTTGGGGTCGAGCGAGACGAGCGTGTGGCCGTTCTTCGCGGCCCACGCGGGGCCGTCGAGCGCGAAGCCCGGGTCGGAGACGGTCACGCGGACCTCGTCGCCCGCATCGGCCTTCTTCATGGCGTCCGAGAGGCGCATGATCGGTCCCGGGCACGCGAGGCCGGTGCAGTCGAGCTCGGTCAGCTGGCCGGTCGCGGCGGCGACGGCCGAGGCGACCGAGACCTTCTCCGCGTAGTTCTCCATCGGGGGCTGCGCGGAGTACTGGTCGGCGGGGTTGTCGTGCACGTGGCCGTACGTGGTCGAGCCGCCGGAGAGCGTCGCGACGTCGGTGAAGCCGTTCTGCACGAGGATGCGGTGCGCGAGGTACGAGCGGAAGCCCACCGCGCAGTACAGGCGGATCGGCTGGTCCTTGTCGGTCCAGCCCTTGATCGCCTCGCGGAACGTGGCGAGCGGCACCGACTCGGCGCCCGGCAGGTGGTGGATGCCGTACTCCTCGGGCGTGCGGACGTCGACGAGGCGGGCGCCGTCGGGGACCGGCCACTCCTCCGCGTACCAGAGGGTGAAGTCGCCGCGGATGGTGTTGGCCGCGACGAAGCCGGCCATGTTGACGGGGTCCTTCGCGGAGCCGAACGGCGGGGCGTACGCGAGCTCCTGCTCCTCGAGGTCGAAGACCGTGAGGCCCGCGCGGACCGCCATCGCGAACACGTCGAGGCGCTTGTCGACACCGTCGAAGCCGCAGGCCTGCGCGCCGAGGACCTTGCCGTCGGTGGGCGAGAACAGCAGCTTGATGTGCATCATCGCGGTGCCCGGGTAGTACCCGGCGTGGCCCGAGGGGTGCACGTGCACCACGCGGTAGTCGACGCCCGCGGCGTCGAGCTGGCGCTTGGTGGCGCCGGTGCCGCCCGCGACCATGTCGAAGACCTTGACGATGCTGGTGCCCTGCGTGCTCTTGTACTCGGTGTCGCGGCCGCAGATGTTCTCGGCGGCGACGCGCGCCTGGCGGTTCGCCGGGCCGGCGAGCGGCGCGAGGTACTGGCCGGGGAGGACGGGGTGCGGCGTCTCGACGGCGTCGCCCGCGGCGTAGACGTCCGGGTCGGACGTCTGCATGTGGAGGTCGACCTTGATGCCGCCGCGCTCGCCGAGCTCGATGCCGGCGTCCTTGACGAGCTGCACCGCGGGCTTGACGCCGGCGGCGAGGATCACGAGGTCCGCCTTGAGGACGGTGCCCGAGTTGAGCTCGACGCTCACGCGGTCGTCGCCGTCGCTGTCCGCCAGCGCCTGGAACGCCGCGGCGCCGGTGGAGAGGTGCAGGCCGATGCCGCGCATGCGCAGGTGCTGCTCGACGGGGATCGCGATCTCGTGGTCGACCGGGGGCAGGATCTGGTCGGACAGCTCGACCACGTCGACGCGCACGCCGCGGTGGTGGAGGTTCTCCGCCATCTCGAGGCCGATGTAGCCCGCGCCCACGACGACCGCGGTGACGGTGCCGCGCTTGCCGGCCTTCTGGGCGGCGAGCGCCGCGTCGAGGCGGGCCTTGATGCGGTCCATGTCGCCGATGCGGCGGAGGACCTCGACCGCGGGGTGGTCGATGCCGGGCAGCGGCGGGCGCACCGCGTCCGCGCCCATGCACAGCGCGAGCTTGTCGTACGACTCCGTGTACTCCTTGCCGGTGTCGACCTCGCGGGCCGTGACGGTCTTCTTCTTTCGGTCGATCGAGACGATCTCCGTCGCGATGCGGACGTCGATGTTGAGGGACTCGCGCAGGCTCTCGGGCGTCTGCAGCAGCAGGCGGGAGCGCTCGGAGATCACCTCGCCGACATGGTACGGGAGGCCGCAGTTCGCGAACGAGACGTGGTGACCGCGCTCGAAGACGACGATCTCCGCGGACTCGTCGAGGCGACGCGCCCTCGCCGCGGTGGATGCTCCGGCGGCGACACCGCCGACGACGACCAGCTTCATGGTTCCCTCCTGGGGGTCTCGAACCTGCTCATGACGATATCCCCCGGGGTATGCGCACCTGGGGGTATCTGGTCCCGGTTGGCCGATGCGCCGGGCGGGGGAGCGCGGGGCGAACGGCGCACGTTGGTACGGGTGGCGGCTCCGCCGGCCCGCAGACCTGCGCATCGTGCATGGGATCCAGCGTGGCACGGGGGTCCCGGGAGCGCAGGACGTGCACACGGATGCGCGCCGCGCCGGAGCCGTGATTTGAAGAAGTCAAAAAAAGGACGTACGCTGACCGTCATGACAGAGCTCGACACGCACGGGATGCTCCGCGGAGCCGGCCTGCGCGTCACCGAGCCCCGGCGCGCGGTGATCGAGGCCCTCTCGGGCCTGCCGCACGCCTCCGCCGACGCGGTCCACGCACGGGTCTCGCAGAGCCTCCCGGACGTGTCCCTGCAGACGGTCTACAACGTCCTCCACGACCTCACCGGTCGCGGGCTCGCGCGTTCGATCGAGCCCGGCGACCATCCCGCCCGCTACGAGCTGCGGGTGGGAGACAACCACCACCACCTCGTCTGCACGCACTGCGGTGCGATCGCGGACGTGGACTGCGTGGTGGGCCAGGCCCCGTGCCTGACCCCCGACGACGACCACGGGTACGCGGTCGCCGAGGCGGAGGTCACGTTCTGGGGTCTCTGCGCCGACTGCAGACATGCGGTCGTCGCGCCGTCCCCGGCCTCTGTCCACCTCTGAACGCCGCAACCACGAAGGAGCGCTCCCATGTCGGAGAAGTTCACCACCACCAACTCCGGTGCACCCGTCGCCTCGGACCAGCACTCGCTGACCGTCGGCAACAACGGCGTCACCTCGCTCACCGACCACTACCTGGTCGAGAAGCTCGCGCAGTTCAACCGTGAGCGCGTGCCCGAGCGCGTGGTCCACGCGAAGGGCGGTGGCGCGTTCGGCACGTTCACCACCACGAACCCCGACATCGCGAAGTACACGCGCGCCGCGCTGTTCCAGGACGGCGTCCAGACCGAGATGCTCGCGCGCTTCTCCTCGGTGGCCGGCGAGCACGGCTCGCCCGACACGTGGCGCGACCCCCGCGGCTTCGCGCTGAAGTTCTACACGACCGAGGGCAACTACGACCTCGTCGGCAACAACACCCCGGTGTTCTTCATCCGTGACGGCATCAAGTTCCCCGACTTCATCCGCTCGCAGAAGCGCCTCCCCGGCTCGCACATGCGCGACAACGACATGCAGTGGGACTTCTGGACCCTGCAGCCGGAGTCGGCGCACCAGGTGACCTGGCTCATGGGCGAGCGCGGCCTCCCCCGCTCGTGGCGCGAGATGCAGGGCTACGGCTCGCACACCTACCAGTGGATCAACGCCGAGGGCGAGCGCTTCTGGGTGAAGTACCACTTCAAGAGCCAGCAGGGCGTGCACGGCCTCACAATCGAGGAGGCGGGCCAGCTCGCGGGCTCGGACGGCGACCACCACATCCGCGACCTCTACGAGCACATCGAGGCCGGCGACTTCCCGCGCTGGGACCTCTACGTGCAGATCATGCCGTACGAGGACGCGAAGACGTACCGCTTCAACCCGTTCGACCTCACCAAGGTCTGGCCGCACGGCGACTACCCGCTCATCCCGGTGGGCGTCATGGAGCTCAACAAGAACCCGGAGAACTACTTCGCGCAGATCGAGCAGGCGACCTTCGCGCCCTCGAACTTCGTCCCGGGCATCGGCGCCTCGCCGGACAAGATGCTGATGGCGCGCATCTTCTCCTACGCGGACGCGCACCGCTACCGCGTGGGCACCAACCACGCCGACCTGCCGGTCAACTCCCCGCACGCCGCCGACGCGAACGGCCACTCCTACGCCAAGGACGGCGCGATGCGCTACTCGTTCGCCTCGCCCGACGCCCCGGTGTACGCGCCCAACAGCAAGGGCGGCGCGCACGCCGATGCCGCCCGTGCCGGCGACGCGGGCAACTGGGAGTCGGACGGCGAGATGGTCCGCGCCGCCGCGACCCTGCACGCCGAGGACGACGACTTCGGCCAGGCCGGCACGATGTATCGCGAGGTCTTCGACGACGCGGGCAAGGCGCACATCCTCGAGCAGATCACCGGCCACGTCGGCGCGGTGAAGTCGGACGACATCCGCGAGCGTGCGATCCAGTACTGGACGAACGTGGACGCCGACCTCGGTGCGAAGCTCCGCGCGAACCTCTCCGGCGAGGCGCCGGTCGAGGCCGGCGAGCCCGGCACCGGCGTGGAGCCCGTCTCCGTCTAAGCAGTCCGAACGAAGGCCCGGTCCCCGTGGGGGGCCGGGCCTTCGTCGCGCCCGCCTCGACTCCCGTGCTCGACTCCCAATGACGGATGTGACGCGCGCGTGCCCGCGTGACGGATGGGACCGTCGCACGGGAAGATGCGCGCCCCACCCGTCACATGTGTCATTGGGAGTCGACGGGGCGGCATGGGGAGTCGACGGGGCGGCATGGGGAGTCGACGGGGCGGCATGGGGAGTCGACGGGGCGGCATGGGGAGTCGACGGGGCGGCAGGTACCATGGCCGCGGCCGATGCCGGCCTCCCCTCCCCTCCGACGTGCGCGTCCGCGCGCGCTCACGCCTGTCTTGGACGGAGTCCCCCATGCCCACCGCCGACCGCACCGCGACCGGAGTCCCCGAGGCGACCGGCTGGCGCTCGCTGCGCCGCTACGCGTCGCCGCGCCTGCTGCGCACCGAGCTCGTCTCGGGCCTCATGGTGGCCCTCGCGCTCATCCCCGAGGCCATCTCGTTCTCGATCATCGCGGGCGTCGACCCGCGCGTGGGCCTGTTCGCCTCGTTCACGATGGCGGTGTCGATCGCGTTCCTCGGTGGCCGCCCCGCGATGATCTCCGCCGCGACCGCGGCCGTGGCACTCGTGGTCGCGCCCCTCGCGCGCGACTACGGGCTCGACTACCTCATCGTCGCCGTCGTGCTCGGCGGCCTCATCCAGGTGGTGCTCGGCCTGCTCGGCATCGCGAAGCTCATGCGCTTCATCCCGCGCTCGGTGATGGTCGGCTTCGTGAACTCGCTCGCGATCCTCATCTTCATGGCGCAGCTGCCGCACCTCGTCGACGTGCCGTGGATCGTCTACGTGCTGGTGGCGGCGGGGCTCGCGATCATCGCCCTCCTCCCGCGCCTCACCACCGTCGTGCCGGCGCCGCTCGTCGCGATCGTGCTGCTCACCATCGTCACGGTCTCCGCCGCGATCGCGGTCCCGACGGTCGGCGACGAGGGCGCGCTGCCCGAGGGCCTGCCCGGCCTCTTCATCCCCGACGTTCCGGTGAGCCTCGAGACGCTGCGAATCGTCTTCCCGTACGCGCTCGGCCTCGCGCTCGTGGGCCTCCTCGAGTCGCTCATGACCGCGAAGCTCGTCGACGACATCACGGACACCCACTCCGACAAGACCCGCGAGGCGTGGGGCCAGGGCGCCGCGAACGTCGTCACCGGCCTCTTCGGCGGCATGGGCGGCTGCGCGATGATCGGCCAGACGATGATCAACGTGAAGGCGGGCGGCGCGCGCACGCGCCTGTCGACCCTCTCGGCCGGCATCTTCCTGCTCATCCTCGTGCTCGCGCTGGGCGACGTGGTCGCGATGATCCCCATGGCCGCGCTCGTCGCGGTCATGATCTACGTGTCGTGGGCCACGTTCGACTGGCACTCGATCCGCCTCTCGACGCTGCGCCGCATGCCGCGCTCGGAGACCTCCGTCATGCTCGTCACGGTCGGCGTCGTGGTCGCCACTCACAACCTCGCGTACGGCGTCGTCGCGGGCGTGCTGCTGGCCTCGGTGCTGTTCGCGCGCCGCGTGGCGCACCTCGCGGAGGTCGCGGGCGGTCCCGTCGAGGACGGCGTCCGCCGCTACACCGTCACCGGCGCGCTGTTCTTCGCCAGCTCGAACGACCTCTACAGTCAGTTCGACTACGGCAACGACCCCGAGAAGGTGGTCATCGACATGACCGACTCCCACGTGTGGGACGCCTCGACCGTCGCGGCGCTCGACGCGGTCGAGCACAAGTACGCGACGCACGGCATCGACGTGGAGATCGTCGGCCTCAACGAGGCGTCGCGCGACTTCCACGGCCGGATCAGCGGTCACCTGGGCTCCGGCCACTAGGCGGGGACGATGCGGCGGAGCGTCAGTCGGGGCGCGTCACCGCGGCCTTGACGAGGTCGCCCGCCGTCGCGTCGGGCAGGTAGGCGCGCAGGATCGCGAGCGTGAGCGCGGGCAGCTGCGCCTCGTCCGGGTACATGAGGTACAGCGGGCGGTGCTCGGGCTTGAACTTGGCCTTGAAGCGCTCGAGGCTCGTGAAGCCGTAGTACGGCTCCATCTTGTCCGCGAGGATGTCGAGCAGGCGCTCGACGGTGCCCTCGACCTCGCCCGAGTAGCTGAGCGGGGCGGCCGACAGCGAGATGAACTCGTAGCCGGCCTCCTTGAACGCGACGGCGGACTCCGCGATGAGGAACTCCATGACCCCGCTCATCACGCCGTCGTCGAGCCGGCGCTTCATGATGTCGATGGTCCAGCCGACCACGTCGCCGTCGCGGTAGACGGGCAGCCAGCTCGTCATCCCGTGGACCGTGCCGTCCTCGTCGACGGCGACGTGCATCTCCACGTTCGGGTCGTCCGCCTCGCGCAGGTCGCCGAGCGTGAAGCCCATCTCCGGCAACGACTTGTCCCCCGCCCACTGCGCGGAGATCGCCTCGAGCTGGTCCTTGATGCCGCGAGGCGCGTCGCCGAAGCGGAAGGTCCGCATCGTCACGCCCTCGCGCTTCGCGCGGTTGATGGCCGAGCGGACGTCCTGCCACGCCTTGCCCTTGAACTCGAGGTCCGGCAGCCGCACCACGGTGTCCTCGGCGACCTGGATCGCCCGCCAGCCGGCGTCCTCGAGGCGCAGCCGCGCCTCGTCGCTCACCGCGAAGTACGCGAGGCGCCAGCCGCGCGAGCGGCAGAAGTCCGCGAACTCGGCGTGCGCGGCAGGGAGGTCCGCGGTGCGGCCCACCGGATCGGACAGGACGATGGCGGTGCCGCCGACCTGCTTGAAGCCCAGCGCGGCCGTGCCCTCCTCCGACACCCAGTGGTCGATGCCGTCCCAGCGGGTCATGTAGCCGATGCTCGTCATTGCCTCGGTCTCGCGCTGGATCGCCTCGAAGCGGTCGCGCACCGCCTCGTCGGTGGTGTGGCGGCGCGACGCGAGCAGCAGCCCGACGAGGAAGATCGCGAAGGCGGTGAACCACACGACGCCGATCGCGCTCAGCAGCGTGCGGGACAGGGCGGTGGTGCCCTCGATGCCGGTGGTCCCGCCGAAGACGCGGACCGCGGCCTCGCCGATCGCCGTGCCGAGCGTGGGCTCGGGGTCGAGCTGCGAGCCGAGGGCCATGATCGCGACCACCGTGAACGTCATGAGGCCCGCGACCGTGAGCAGGCCGCGCCGCCACACCGTGCGACGGCTGGCGCGGTCCGCCTTGACCGCGAAGTGGCGCCGCCAGCCGATGAGGAGCACCAGCAGCGCCGCGTCGAGGGCCAGGTCGAGCACGATCGACGGGGTGCCCTCGCCGACGGCCACCACGAGCAGGCTCGCGAGCAGCGCGAGCACGGTCAGCACGACCACGAACCACCACGCGCCCCGCCGGCCGCGGTGGAGCGCGTATGCGAAGGCCAGCGAGATGACCGCGCTGCCGACGAGCCCGAGCGTGGTGAGGCCCGCATCGTCCGCGGTGCCGCCGAACTCGAGGATGCCGCCCTCCCCCGGCCAGATCCGCGTGAGCAGCTGGTGGAGACCGCCGAAGGCGAGGATGACCGCGGCGGTGTCGCGGACCTCCTGGGGACCGAAGCGCCAGTCGAAGGGCTCGCGGGCGCGACCGACGATCCACGGGCCGATGAGGAGGCCCGCCCAGAACGCGATCGCGTGGGTGAAGTCCCAGATCTCCGCCGCGTAGAGGATCATCGCGATGCAGTAGAGCGAGCCGACGAGCCGCACGCGTCGCCGCCACAGCAGCGGCATGCCGGCGGTGGCGGCGCCGAGCGCGCCGAAGCCGCCGTTGCTGAGCCCGACGTCGGGCACGTGGGCCAGCGTCTCCGCCCATCCCACGCCCAGGGCGCCCAGGCCGAGCAGCAGGAGCGCGGTGCCGAGCACGGCGACGATGTGCGTGCCGAGCACCGCGAGCAGCATCCGCACGGTGCCGTAGCGCAGCTCGAGGAAGCCTCCGCCGACGCAGAACGTGCCGAGGATGAGGGCGTACATCCACGGCTCCGGCGCGATCGCGGCGCCCGCGAGCAGGTTGATCCAGTGCCCGTCGGCGAACGCGTCGAGGCCCCAGCCCCAGCGGTCGACGAGGCCCGACTCCTCTGCGGGGTTCCACAGGGCGCCGGTGAGGGCGCCGACGACGAGGACGACGACGGTGACGGTGATGGTGCCGGGCAGGCGGCGGGCGAGCTCGACGGCGCGCGACATCGCGGACTGCTCCTCGGTGGCGGTCGCTTCGGAGGCCATGCAGCCACGCTAACCGCGCACGGGGCTTCGGGCGAGGTCGAATCGCGCCGCGCTGCCAGGGGGAATGACCAGCGGACGTGCCTCGGTTACCCTTGGGTAGATGCCCGCGCACCCACGCGTGGATGACTGGAACGCCATTCGCGCGTCAGACGACAGGGAGCAAGATGAACGCGGACGACCGCACCACCACGTCGACCCGCGGCCTGTACACGCCGCGACCGACCGAGCCGACCACCGGCCAGGTGCCGTCGCGACGCGCGTTCATGCCGGTCGGCGACGCCGCCGCGGACACCGCCCCCGTGAGCGCGCAGACGCCCACGCGGACCCCGGTGACGGGCCAGACGCCCACCGCATCGTCCGCCGCGCCCTCGACCGGCTCGATCCCGCAGCGCACCGCGCTGCGTCCGCAGTCGACCCCGGGCGGCATCCCCACGACCACGCAGCCGGCTCCCGAGCGCGAGGCCGCGCAGCCGCAGGCCTTCTCCCCGACGGGCGCGCCCGCCGCGGTCCCGACCACCGACGAGCCCTCGCGCCTCGACGGCGCGGTCGGCGCCGGCAGCGCCGCGCTCGGCGCGGGTGCCGCGCGGGTCAAGGGCCTCGCGGGCCGTGCGGCCGAGAGCTTCAAGGCGGGCGACGACCTCGCCGTCCCGACCAGCAAGGGCGGCCCCCGCAAGGCCCGCGTGCTGCTGTCGCGCATCGACCCGTGGTCGGTGCTCAAGCTCGGCTTCCTGCTGTCGATCGCCGCGGGCATCATGCTCGTCGTCGGCGTCTTCGTGCTGTGGAACGTGCTCAACGGCATGGGCATCTTCGCGCTCGTCAACGAGTGGGTCGTCAAGCTGTTCGCGCAGGACTCCGAGATCGACATCATGCAGTTCTTCGACCGCAACAAGGTCATGAGCGCCGCGATCCTCGTGTCCGTGGTCAACGTGGTGCTGCTGACCGCCCTGGCGACCATCGGCGCGTTCCTCTACAACGTCGTCTCGTCGGTTGTGGGCGGCGTCTACGTCACCCTGACGGACGACTGAGCGGCCCCCGTCGCCGCGATTTTGTCTCGCGGCGACGGTGCGGTATCGTTTAACGCCGCGGCGGTGAAGCCGCGAGGGGCCCATAGCTCAGGCGGTTAGAGCGCTTCGCTGATAACGAAGAGGTCGGAGGTTCAAGTCCTCCTGGGCCCACCATGGTGATTCGATGGCTGCGCATCGCGCTCATCACCTTCAGATCCACTCCCGGATTGTGGGACGATGTCCTTCTTCCCACCACGGGGCCTTGGCGCAATTGGTAGCGCACCTGCTTTGCAAGCAGGGGGTTAGGGGTTCGAGTCCCCTAGGCTCCACCACTCGATGAAGGCCCTCGCTCCGGCGGGGGCCTTCTCGCCTGTCCGGGCGGGTGCCCCGGGGCGCTGTTCCTCCGCGGCGCCCGCACGCCGGACGATGCGCGACCGCGCGGGCGGCCTACCGCCCGAGCGTCCGCACGAGCAGCCGCAGCGCCTCCGCGCGCTCCCACGCGGCCGCGGCGTCCGCCGTCATGCCCCGCTCGAGCCGCCACTGCCGCACGCCCTCGTACGAGCGGACGTGGGACATGATCGTCTGGATGGTCTGGCCGAGCGGCGTCACCGGGATGGGCGACGTCAGCAGCGCGGCCCCGCCGGTCTCGGCCCAGTCGCTCAGCACCTGCGCGCCGAGGTTGTCGTGCTCCAGGCCCGCATGGCCGTTGTCACGCGTGCAGCGCAGCACTCGGCCGCTGAGCTCGTCCACGTGCACCACCGCGCCGCACAGGACGCGCCGCTCGGGCGGCGTGAGGTCGTGGGCGGGCTGCGAGAACAGGCGGTCGAGCAGCGCGGGCCGATCGATGGCGGCGAGCTCGTCCGTGGCCTCCGGTCGGGAGCCGAAGGTGCGGCGTGCGCTCGACCGTACGGCGACGGCGGTCCCGCCGGACACCTGGCCCCGGTAGGCCTCGGGCCAGACCGTCATCGCGCCGCCTTGCGGGCGCGCCTGCCCGTGTGTCGGTCGGGCCGCTTCGGCTCGGGCATGCGCACCTCCCTGTCCTGGTATGGACCCTATCGACGGGGTTCGTCCGGCTCCAGACGCGACGGGCGGTTCGTCGTGTGCAATTCACCACAGAACCCACGTTTCCTACATCGGCGCCTCCCGGCCGTCCGCGCGCGGCGCGGGTCCCGCCCGCACGGGCTTACCATCGTGGGATGGGCGATCTCCAACGTTGTAATGACCCCGCCACGGTGCCGGCGCACGGGGCGCGCGCGTTCCCGCAGGGCGCCATCACGCTGACGGGCGGCCCGCTGCTCGCCGCGCTCGAGCGCTCGGTCGCCACGGCCCTCGCCCACGACCCCGCCCGCCTGCTCGCGCCGTACCGCCGCGAGGCCGGCCTGCCCGCGGTAGCCGAGTCCTACGGCGACTGGGAGTCGCGCGGCCTCGACGGCCACATCGGCGGCCACTACCTCTCCGCCCTCTCCCACCTCGACGCGGCCACGCGTCGCGAGGACATCCGCGCCCGCCTGCGCGCGATGCTCGACGGGCTCCGGGAGTGCCAGGACGCCGTCGGCACCGGCTACCTCGGCGGCACGCCGCGCGGCGTCGAGCTCGGCGAGGAGCTCCGCGCCGGCCGCATCGAGGCCGAGCCCTTCGCCCTCAACGGCCGCTGGGTCCCCATGTACAACCTCCACAAGGTGTTCAACGGTCTGCTCGACGCGTACGAGGCCGCGGGACAGGACGATGCGCTGGCCATGGCCGTCGCGTGGGCGGACTGGTGGATGGGCATCAGCGCCCGCCTCACCGACGCGCAGGTCGAGACGATCCTCACCGCCGAGTTCGGCGGCATGAACGACGCGTTCTTCCGCCTCGCCGCGATCACCGGCCGCGAGGACCTCGTCGCCGAGGGCCGCCGCTGGTCCCACCACCTCCTCCTCGACCCGCTGCTCGCCGGCGAGGACCGCCTCACCGGCCTCCACGCCAACACGCAGGTGCCCAAGGCCGTCGGCTACGCCCGCTCCGGCGCGGAGGACCTCGAGGCCGCCGCCCACCAGTTCTGGGACGAGGTGGTCCACGACCGCACCGTGTCGATCGGCGGGCACGGCGTGCGCGAGCACTTCCACCCCGCCGACGACTTCCGCGCGATGGTCCTCGAGGCGCTCGGCCCTGAGTCCTGCAACACCTTCGGCATGCTCACGCTCACGGACCTCTTCCGCCAGGAGTCGGACGACCTCGAGCTCGTCGACTTCGCCGAGCGCGCCATCGTCAACCACGCGCTCACGGTCCAGCACCCGGGCCACGGCGGCTTCGTCTACTTCTCCCCGCTACGTCCCGCGCACTACCGCGTGTACTCGAGCCACGGCGAGTCGATGTGGTGCTGCGTCGGCTCGGGCCTCGAGAGCCACTGCCGCTACGACCGCTTCCTCTTCTCGCGCGACGGGGACAGCCCGCGCGTCGAGATCTACGAGCCCGCGGTCCTCGACTGGGACGGCATCCGCATCGAGGTCCGGGCGGACCTCAAGGCGTCGTGGCGCGTCGAGATCGACGTGACGGCCGAGGTCCCCCACGACCGCATCGTCCGCCTGCGCGTGCCCGACTGGTCGGAGGGCGCGGACCTCGTCGTCGACGGCGAGCCCGTCGAGGTCGCCGCCGGCGTCGCCGAGGTCGACCTCGAGCGCCGCTGGGAGGGCACCACGCGCATCGTCCTCGACCTCCGGCCGCGGCTCGCGCTCGAGGGCCTGCCGGACGGGTCGCCGTGGGCGTCGTTCCGGTACGGGCCGTTCGTGCTCGCGCACCGCGACGGCGCCGCCGACCTCGAGGGCATGATCGCGACCGGCAAGGACGCGCCACACGTGGCCATCGGCCCCAAGCGCCGGATGATCGGCACGCCCGTCGTGCTCGGCGAGGGCGAGGAGGGCGCGCTCGAGCTCACCGCCGAGGGAGCGTCGGCGACGCTGACCGCGTGGCGCCTCGACGGCGACGAGCCGGAGCGCGTGGAGCTCGCGCTCGAGCCGTACAACGGCATCCACGACGAGCGGTGCACCGTCTACTTCCCCGTCGGCACGTCCGCGGAGGAGCTGCGCGAGATGCTGCTCGAGCTCGACCGCGACGAGAGCGAGGACGCCGACGTGGTCGACGTGGTCGCCCCCGGCGAGCAGCAGTCCGAGATGGACCACGGGTACGTCTCGCACGCCTCGCGCATCGAGTGGACCAACGCGCGCAGCTGGCGCATGGCCGACGACTGGTTCGCGTACCGGCTCAAGCCGCGCATCGCGGGCCCGCACCTCGTGCGCATCCGCTCGCTCGTGGGCCTGCCCGCGGGCGGGGACGATGCGGTGGTGCGCCTGGCCGGCGCCGTCGCGACCCCGGCGTCGAGCGTGGTGCGCAACGTGCCGCTGTACGGCGACGTGGTCGAGGCCGTCTACGCGGTCGACGTCGAGGCCGACGGCATCGAGGTGCGCTTCGAGGCCGGCCCGGGCGGGGCGACCGCCGGGATCGCGGGCGTCGCGCTCATGACGCCGCCGGAGTAGAGGCGAGGCACGCGCCGGGCTGCCCGCCCGCCGGACCCGCGCATCGTCCCTAGCGCGCGACGGCCGCCGCGTCCTTCGCGGTGAGCCGCTGCGCGATCGCGAGCGGGATCACCGAGAGCACCGCGAGGATCACCGCGATCACCGCGACCACCGGGGCCTGCGACGGGCGGAACATGTTCTGGAGGATCCACAGCGGCAGCGTCGCGACGCCGGTGCCGGCGGTGAACGTGGTGACGATGATCTCGTCGAAGCTCAGCGCGAACGCGAGCAGCCCGCCCGCCATGAGCGAGGACTTGAGGTACGGGAACGTCACCAGCCGGAACGTGGTGAACAGCCCTGCGCCCAGGTCCATCGACGCCTCCTCGAGGCGCGTGCCGGAGGCGTTGAGCCGCGCGAACGCGTTGTTGTAGACGGTGACGATGCAGAACGTCGCGTGCGCGACGACGAGCGTCCACATCGCCAGGTCGACGCCCATGAGCGTGCGGAACGCGTTGTTGAGCGCGATGCCGGTGACGATGCCGGGCAGCGCGATCGGCAGCACGATGAGGAGGTTGACCGTCTCCTTGCCGAAGAACCGGTAGCGGGACAGCGCAATCGCCGCGAGCGTCCCGAGCACGAGGGCGATCGCGGACGCGATGAGCGCCACCACCACGGACGTGCCGAGGGCCTCGAGCGCGCCGGTGCTCTCCAGCGCGCGACCCCACCACTCGAGCGTGAAGCCCGGCGGGGGCCACGACAGGCTCTCCGAGGTGCTGATCGAGTTGAGGAAGACCACGCCGAGGGGCAGGTAGACGAGCCCGAGCACCACGACGGTGATGGTGCCGAGGACGATGCGGGCGGTGCGTCCGAGCTGCATCAGAGGCTCCTGAGCGCCCCGGTCCGGCGGACCGCGGCGAGGTAGATGAGGATGATCCCGATGGGGATGAGCGAGATCGCCGCGGCCAGCGGCAGGTTGTTCGCGGCGCCGACATTCGTGTAGACGAGCGTGCCGATCATCTGCGTGGCGCCGCCGACGATCTTGGTGGTGATGTAGTCGCCCAGGCTGAGCGAGAACGCGAAGATCGAGCCCGCGATGATGGCCGGCCAGATCATCGGCAGCACCACCGACACCAGCGTGCGCCAGCCCTTCGCGCCCAGGTCCGCCGAGGCCTCGAGCAGGCGGTCGGGGACGCGGTCGAAGCCCGCGTAGATGGGCATGATGACGTACGGCAGCCACAGGTAGGACAGCGTGAGGACCACCCCGACGATGCCGTAGCCGGGGGTCGAGCCGCCGAACGGGGACGCGGCCCACTCGATGAGCCCGTCCGAGGACAGCAGCGCGCGCCACGCGTACACCTTCACCAGGTAGGACGCCCACAGCGGGGCGAGCACCGCGACGACGAGCAGGTGGCGCAGGCGCGTGCCCGCGACCTTCGCCATGAAGAACGCGACCGGCACGGCGACCGCGATGTCGATCAGGGTGACCAGCAGCGCGATGCCCAGGGTGCGCAGCGTGACGGTCCGGTAGAGCGCCTCGGTGAACACCTCGACGACGTTCTCGGTGGTCCACTCGATCTGCACCTGGCCGGTGAGCTCGTTCACGGTCCAGAACGCGGTGACGAGCAGCGCGGCGAGCGCGACGATGTACACGAGTCCGAGCCACAGCACGGGTGCGGTGAGCAGCCCGGCGAGCCGGAGCCGGCGGCGCGGGGCCAGGTAGGCGGAGAGGCGTTGCGTGGTCATGCTTCCTTCGCGGGACGATGCGGGGATGGGTGCGCCGGGCCCCAAGGGGGCGGGGCCCGGCGCGGACGCGGGGACGATGCGCATCGTCCCCGCGTCACGGCGTCAGCCCTTGATCTCCTGCCAGGCCTTGGTCCACTCGGAGTAGTCGACGCACTCGACGTCCTCACGGCCGTCGACGCAGTCGCTCACCGGCGTGGTCCAGTACCAGATCTGGGCCGCGTACTCCTCGTCGCCCGCGTGGTACGCCTCGCAGTCGTCGCGGAAGTCGCAGGCCGCCTCGGACGAGGGGGCCTCGCCGAAGTAGGCGGTCGCCTGGGCGTTGACCTCGGGGCTCGCGATGTAGTCGAGCCACGCGTACGCGCAGTTGGGGGCCTCGGACTCCGACGCGATCATCCAGGTGTCCGACCAGCCGGTCGCGCCCTCGTCGGGCAGGACCACGTCCGTGTTGCCCGTCGAGATCGAGTTCTGGATGACCTGCCAGGTGGTGCCGGCGACCGAGTCGCCGGACTCGAAGGCCTGGATCTCCAGGAGGTAGTCGGACCAGTACTCGCCGATGCTCTCGTTCTGCTTCTTGAGGAGCTCGACGGCCGCGTCGAACTGGTCCTGGTCGAGCGCGTACGGGTTCTCGATGCCCAGCTCGGGGCTGTGGGTCATGAGGTAGACGGCCGCGTCGGCGATGTAGATGGGCGAGTCGTACGCCGTGACCTTGCCGGCGTAGTCCGACGCCTTGTCGAACACGACGTCCCAGCTCGTGGGGGCCGGGGTGACCTCCTCGGTGTTGTACATGAGGAGGTTCGCGCCGTAGCCGTGCGGGACGCCGTAGGCGACGCCGTCGACCGAGTTCCACTCCTTGTCCTTGAGGAAGCCGAAGATCCCGTCGTAGCTCTCGAGCAGGTCGGTGTTGACCGGCGCGACGAGGTCCGCGGCGATGAGGCGGAGCGTGAGGTCGCCCGAGGCCGCGACCACGTCGTAGCCGCCGCTCTGCATGAGCTGGTAGGCCTCGTCGGAGGTGCCGTACGTCTTGGCGTCGACCATGCAGCCGGTCGCCTCCTCGAAGCCGGACACCCAGTCGACGGACGCGTCGTTGCTGCCGTCCTCGACGTAGCCGGGCCACGCGAGGATCGAGACCGCGCCCTCGGTGTCGCCGAGCTCGGAGGCGGCCTCGGAGCCGGCGTCCGAGCTGGACGTGCCGCAGGCGGCGAGAGAGGCGACCGCGACGGACGCGAGGCCGGCCCGGAGGGCCGTGCGGGACAGGGACTTCGACACGGGGACTTCCTTTCCTAGGTGGTGGTGCTGCGGGTGGTGCGGGTGGTGCGGTCAGGCGGCCTCAGGCTCGAGCGGCGCCGCGGCGGCGGGCTCGACGCCGACCATGACGCGGTCGCCGCGCTCGCGGCGGTGGTGCGCGCCGATGTTCGGCTCGAGGGCGGTGATGCGGGCGTCGAGCCCGTCGAGGTCGACGACGATGCGGTGCTCCGGGCCGGTGTAGATGACCTCGGCGATGGTGCCCGGCGCGCCCGGGCCGGAGTCCGCGAGGGTGACGCGCTCGGGGCGCACCGCCATGGGTGCGCGGGCGAGCCCGAGCGCGGCGGCGACGTCGGGCTCGAGCAGCGTCGAGGAGCCCACGAACGAGGCGATGAAGCGGTTGCGCGGGTGGTCGTAGACCTCGCGCGGGGTGCCGAGCTGCACGACCTCGCCCGCGTCGAACACCGCCACGCGGTCGCTCAGCGTGAGCGCCTCGTCCTGGTCGTGGGTGACGAACACGAAGGTGATGCCGAGCGAGCGCTGGAGCTCCTTGAGCTCGACCTGCATCTGCTCGCGCAGCTTGAGGTCGAGCGCGCCGAGCGGCTCGTCGAGCAGCAGCGCCTGGGGGCGCAGGACGATGGCGCGGGCGAGGGCGACGCGCTGGCGCTGGCCGCCCGAGAGCTCGTGCGGGCGCCGGTCCTCGAGGCCCGCGAGCCGGACCGCGCCGAGCGCCTCCTCGGCCTTGGCGCGGCGCTCGCGGCGGCCGACGCCGGCCACGCGGAGCCCGTACTCGACGTTCGCGATGACGCTGAGGTGCGGGAAGAGGGCGTAGTCCTGGAACACGGTGTTGACGGGGCGGTCGAACGGCGCGAGCCGCGTGACGTCGGCCCCGAAGAGCGACACCGTGCCGCGGGTGGGCTGCTCGAAGCCCGCGATGATGCGCAGCACCGTCGTCTTGCCCGAGCCGGACGGGCCGAGCATCGAGAAGAACTCCCCGGGCTCGATGTCCAGGTCGAGGTCGGCGACGGCGATCGTGTCGCCGAAGCGCTTGTGCAGGCCGCGCAGGCGGATGGCTGACTCCATGCGGGCTATTCATCTAGTTCCAGATGTCATATGCAAGGCCCGCCGTGTAACAACTCGATTAAATCTCTGGACCCAGACCTTTGCGGGGGCGCCGGCGGCGGCGACAATGGCGGCCGGGGAAGGGAGTGCCATGGGCATGTCGTGGGGTCCGGGGGCCGCCGCCGCGCGGTCGGCGACGCACGCGGCGATCTTCGCGCCGCTCGCGCCCGTGGGCCGCGCGGACGCCGTCGCGCAGCGCCTCGCCGACGCGATCCAGCTGGGCCTGCTCGAGCAGGGCGAGCGCCTCCCGACCGAGCAGGAGCTCGGCCGCCAGTTCGGCGTCGCGACCGTGACCGCGCGCGAGGCGCTCGAGTCGCTGCGCTCGGCGGGGCTCATCGAGACGCGCCGCGGGCGCGCGGGCGGCAGCTTCGTGTGCGGCAGCGGGGACGATGCGCGGACGGCGCTCGTCTCGCGGCTCGCCGCCATGTCGCGCGTCGAGTTGCGCGACATGGGTCTCGTCTACGGGCTCATCGCCGCCGGCGCGGCCGAGCGCGCAGCCCTCTTCGCCACGCCCGACGAGGTGGACTCGCTCGCGCTGCTCGTCGAGGGCGGCGCGGCCGCGAACGGCGCGGCGGCGCGGCGCGCGGAGAACGGCATCCGCCTCGAGGTGGCGGCGCTGTCCCGCTCGGCGCGGCTCGTGTCCGAGCAGGTGAGGCTGCAGGCGGAGTTCGGCCCGCTGCTGTGGATCGCGCTCCAGGAGCAGGCCGTCGTGGCGGGCAACGCCGCGCGGCACCGCCGGCTCATCGCCGCGATCGCGGACGAGAGCCCCGAGGAGGCCCGCGCCGTCGTGGTCGAGCAGGTGGGCTGGCTGGTCGACCGCCTGCTCGCGGTCCGCGAGGCGGCGGAGCGATGATCACCGCCGCGATCCTCGAGATGGCCGACGTGCTCGGCGCCTCCCTCGCGCCCCTGTTCGCCGAGGTGTCGGACTGGCGCGACCGGCTCGAGGGCGTGCTGTCCGGCGGTGACGCCCGTGCCGCCGACGTCGACGAGGCGGTCGAGTGGCTGGTCGCGCCGTCGCTCGCCGACTCGCGGCCGACCCTCGGCGCCGGCTTCGTCGCGGCGCCGGGCTTCCTCGAGGACGCCCCGTGGCACCTCGCCTGGTGGGCGAGCGCGGCCAACGGCGTGGGCCTCGGCGGACGACCGGGCACGTTGCGCCGGCTCGTGTCGATCGAGGACCCGCTCGACGAGTCCTTCCACGACTACACGCGCCTCGAGTGGTGGCGCGGCGCGGTCCTCGGGCGCGGCGCGTACCTCGCCGGCCCGTACGTCGACTACCTGTGCACCGACGAGCTCACGCTCACGCTCACCATGCCCGTCGAGGCCGACGGCCGCGTGGCCGGCGTGGTCGGCGCGGATCTCTCCGTCGCGCGGCTCGAGCGGCTCACCGACGGCGTCATCGGCGCCGCCTCGGTGCCCGCCGTGCTGGGCACGGCGGCCGGACGCGTCATCGCGGCGACCGATGCGGCCGTCGAGCCGGGCACGCCCGCGCGCCGCCTCGGATGGTCGTGCGAGTGGCACCCCGTCCCGGGGTGCGGCGGCACGCTCGCGGTCTCCCGCGCCGCCTGAGCGCGGTCTCCCGCGCGGCCTGAGCGCGGTCTTCCGCGCCGCCTGAGGCTCAGCAGCAGCTGTCGGAGCCGCCGCCGCAGCACGAGGCGTCGTCGACGGCGACCGCGACGGGCTCGGGGGCCTTCGCCTCGGCCCCGCCGCAGCCGCAGGCGCCGCCGCCACCGCAGCCGCCGCCGCCCGCGCGCTTGGCGCGCTCGGGGCGGGCCTGGGCGCCCTCGAGGGTGTAGCCGGCGTCGTGGATCGCGGCGTCGGCGTCGAAGGCGAAGTCCTCGGCGGCGGTCTCGGCGTCCAGCAGGACGACGGCGCGGCCGCTGGCGTGGTCGACCGACGCCGAGCGGACGCCGGCGAGGCCGGTGAGGGCCTTCTCGACGGACGACGAGCAGCCGTCGCAGGTCATGCCCGACACGGCGAGCTCGACGACGGTCCCGGGCACGTGGCTCATGATCTCCATGCCACGACCGTATTCCTTCCAGCCCGGGGCAAGGTCAACCCTTGGTCCCGGGAGACGCGAGCGGGGCCCGGCCGCCATGGCCGGGCCCCGCTCGCGTCGGGTGCCGCTACTTCTCGTCGGGCTTGGCCTCCTCGGCCACGTCCTCCCACACGTCCTCGGCGTCGTCGATGGTCGAGACGACCTCCTCGGCCGCGCGGGCGCGGGCCTCGTCCGCCGCGTCCTTGACCTTCTTGGCCTCGGTGATCGCGGTGTCCTTCACCTTGGTGAAGGCCGGGCCGGCGACGTCGGCGACCTTCTTGGCCTCGGTCACCGCGGTGTCGCGGATCTGCTCGGCGGCGGGGCCGGCGGCCTCGCGCACCTTCTCGTACGTGGGGCCGGCCTTGTCGTTGATGACCTCGGCGGCGGCGTTAGCCGCGGCGGTCGCGGCGTCCGCGGCCTTCTTGGCGGCGTCCGCGGCGGCGTCGACGGCCTTGTTCACGTTGCGACGGAGGTTGTCCTTGAAGTCGCCCTCGGCGGCGAACTCCCACTCCTCGTCCTCGCCCGCCCACGGGTCACGGTCGCGGTCCCGGCGCGCCCACACGACCACGGCGGCACCCGCCGCAGCGGCGAGGGCGATCGGCACGAGGACGCGACCCCAGCCACGGCCGCCCTTCTCGTCCTCGGCGCCCGCCGCATCGTCCACCGCCGCCAGCACCGCGGGGATCGCGGCACCGACGATCGCGGCGTGCGCGACGTCGACCCAGTGCTCGGTGGTGTCGCCGGCCTTGTGCACGTACGGCGAGGCCTTCTTCGCGCCCTTGTGGTACGCGTCCTTGGCGCGCGGCGTCGCCCACTCCTTGGCGCTCTCGTACTGGGGCTCGGCCCACTCCTTGGCACGCTTCGCGGCCTTGCGGGCGGCGTCCGACGCCTCGCGTGCGGCCACCCGCGCCTGCTTCGCCGCGTCGGCCGCCTGATCGCGCGCCTTGTCGGCGTCGAAGCTCTGGAAAGAAACCTTGCCCATGTTGCGCTCCTCCTGGTCCGTGCCTGATTCATCCTTCTCATCGGACAACCGGCACTCGTCCTCAACCCTTCCATCCATCGTGCCACTTGAGGCGCGTGGTGGCGAGGGCCATGGAACAATGGCGGTCATGATCGCAACGCTTCAGACCACCGCAGGGGACATCCGCATCGAGCTGTACCCCGACCACGCGCCCGTGACGGTCAAGAACTTCGTGGGCCTCGCCACCGGCGAGAAGGAGTGGAAGGACCCGAAGACGGGCGAGAAGTCGACCAAGCCGTTCTACGACGGCCTCGTCTTCCACCGCGTCATCTCGGGCTTCATGATCCAGGGCGGCTGCCCGCTCGGCACCGGCACCGGCGGCCCGGGCTACAACTTCGACGACGAGATCCACCCGGAGCTCCGCTTCGACGAGCCCTACCTGCTCGCGATGGCGAACGCCGGCCAGCGCCTCAACCCCATCACCGGCCGCCCCGGCGGCACCAACGGCTCGCAGTTCTTCATCACCGTGGACAAGCCGAGCTGGCTCAACGGCAAGCACACGATCTTCGGCAAGGTCGCGGACGACGAGTCCAAGGCCGTCGTCGACGCGATCGCGAGCACGCCCACCGATGGCCGCGACCGTCCGCAGCAGGACGTCGTGATCACCGGCGTCACGATCTCCGAGTAAGGCTCGCATGACCCAGGATCCGGGTGCCGCTGCGCCCACGTGCCCGCGGCACCCGGACCGGGTGTCCTACGTCCGCTGCCAGCGTTGCGGACGCCCCGCCTGCCCGGAGTGCCAGCGCCCGGCGCCGGTGGGGATCCAGTGCGTCGACTGCGTGCGCGAGGCGCGCGCGTCCGCACGGCCGACGGTCAACCGCCTCGGCTTCACCACCGCCCACGGCACGCCCTATGTGACGGTGAGCCTCGTCATCGCGAACGTCGCGGCGTTCGCGTACGGCTACCTGGTGCTCGGCAAGCAGCTGTGGTGGGCGCGCTGGGCGCTCCTGCCCGCCGCGGGCGAGGCCACGATGGGCGTCGGCGACGAGTGGTACCGCTGGATCAGCTCCGGCTTCGTCCACTTCTCCATCTGGCACATCGCGATGAACATGCTGGTGCTGTGGCAGTTCGGCTCGCAGCTCGAACCCATCCTCGGGCGGCTCCGCTTCGGGCTGCTCTACGGCGTCTCGCTGCTGGGCAGCTCGGCCGCGGTCGAGCTCCTCGCGGACGGCGGCGCGCACGGCGGAGCCTCCGGCGCCATCTTCGGCGTCATCGCCGCGTACGCCGTCGTGCTGTCGAAGCTCCGGCTCGACTTCCGCGCGCTCGTCACCACGGCGGGCCTGTGGCTCGTGCTCGGCTTCGTCATCCCCGGCATCTCGTGGCAGGGCCACCTGGGCGGCGCCGTCGCGGGCGCGCTCACCATGCTCGCCATGCTCCGCTGGGTGGGCCGCAAGCCCTCGTAGCGCGGCCTTGCGCTCTCACGGCCCCGTCGCAGCAGCGGCGGGGCCGTTCTGCTTGTCCGGCCGGGCCGGGAGCCGCAGGCCCCGCGGAGGGGCCGCGTCCCCAGGTAGTGGCCGAATCTCTCCACAGGCCGGGGTTGTGGACAAGTACGGCCGGAATCCCCGAAATCCCCACAGTCATCCACAGATGTGAATGACATCCGTGTAGTTATCCCCATCGTTGTGCACAGCCGGGGATAACTACATCCGTGTGGTTTCTCCACCGTTGTGGACGGGCATGGGGATAACTACAGCGGTGCGATTCACTTCCAGCGCGTGAGCAGGACCATGCCTGCGGCCATGAAGACGAAGCCGAACCCGAGGTTCCAGTCGTAGATGCCCGGGATCGGGTACTGCGCCTTGGAGACGTAGTAGATGACGATCCAGGTGGGGCCCAGCACCAGGAGCGTCAGCGCCGTGGGCAGGAGCCACTTCGGGTTGTCGCTCTGGGGCTTGCCCAGGTTGCGGGGGGCCTTGTAGACCTTCTGGTCACGCTTCTTCGAGACTGCCACTGTCAACTCCGTGGGTTCTGCGGTCGCGCACGCGCGCGGGGGATGGCTCCAAGGGTACCGAGAGAGGGTCCCGGAACGGGATTCCCGCTGGTGCGGGGCTCCCGTAGGCTGGGCGCATCATGACGGCATCCGTCCAGGTCCCCACCGAGCCCGGCCCGCCGCGGCCCGGCCGCGCCGGCATCGGCACGCGCCTCATCGCGCTCGTCGGGGAGCTGCTCATCATCGCGGGCGCCGTCATCGGCCTGTATGTCGTCTGGCAGCTCTTCTACACCGACGTCATCGCGGGCAAGGAGCAGGAGCACGTCCTCGAGACCCTCGACTGGGCGTACACCGAGCCGATCGTCGCCGCCGATGCGGAGGAGGACGCCGGCCCCGAGGTCATCCCCGTCGGGGCGCGCATGCCCCCGGAGAGCGCCCCGGTGATGGACGAGCCCGCCTTCGCCACGACGTTCGCGACCTTCTACGTGCCGCGCTGGGGCACCGACTACGTCAAGCCGATCTCCGAGGGCGTCACCCGCGCGGAGGTGCTCGACGTGCTCGGCATCGGCCACTACCCGGGGACGGGCATGCCCGGCGAGTACGGCAACTTCGCGATCTCGGCCCACCGCACCACGTACGCCAAGCCGTTCAACCGGATCGCGGAGCTCGAGCGGGGCGACGCGCTCGTCGTGCAGACGGAGGAGGCCTGGTACGTCTACCGGGTCACCGACGACCTCATCGTCTACCCGACCCAGGTCGAGGTGATCGCGCCCAGGCCGGGCGAGATCGGCGCCGCACCCGACGGGTACTACATCACGCTCACGACCTGCCACCCGATGTACTCCGCCGCCGAGCGCTACATCGTCCACGGCGAGCTCGAGTACTGGGCGCCCACCGGCATCGGCGTGCCCCCGGAGATCCTCGAGGAGATCCCCCAGCCATGATCTTCCCGTTCGTCTGGAGCCTGCTGCCCGGCCCCGTGTGGCTGAGGGTCGCGCTGCTGCTCGTCCTCATCGCCGCGATCGTCGCGGTGCTCTTCCAGTGGGTGTACCCGTGGTTCTCGGTCACCTTCGACATCCAGGACCAGAACGTGGAGGCCGTGCCATGACCCGCATCCTCGTCGTCGACAACTACGACTCCTTCGTCTACACGATCGTCGGCTACCTGCGGCAGATGGGCGCCGAGACGGTCGTCGTGAGGAACGATGCGGTGGCGCAGGCGGGCGACGTCACCGAATACGACGGCGTGCTCATCTCCCCCGGCCCCGGCACCCCGGCGGAGGCCGGCTCGTCGATGGACGTCATCCGTCGCTGCGCGGAGACCGGCACGCCGATGCTCGGGATCTGCCTCGGCCACCAGGCGCTGGCCGAGGTCTACGGCGGCGTCGTCTCGCACGCCCCGGAGCTCATGCACGGCAAGACCTCGGACGTCACGCACGCCGGTGACTCCGTCATGGACGGGCTGCCGTCGCCGTTCACCGCGACGCGCTACCACTCGCTCGCGGTGGAGAACCCGACGGTCCCCGACGACCTCGAGGTCACCGCCTCGACCGCGAACGGCATCATCATGGGGCTCCAGCACCGGGAGCTGCCCCTGCACGGCGTGCAGTTCCACCCCGAGTCCGTGCTCACCGAGGGCGGCCACCGCCTGCTCGCCAACTGGCTCGAGGTGTGCGGCATGCCGGATCCCGAGGCGCGCGCCGCGGGTCTCAGCCCGCTCGTGCGGAGGTAGGCGGCCGGGCGGCTGCGCGGCCGCGTCACGGTCCGCCGCGCCCTCCGCGACGCGGTTCCGCCGTGCGGCGCGCGGCAGGTTGGGTGCACGACGCGCTCGCCGCGACGCGACTGCTACGTGCGGCAGGTTGGGTGCACGATGCTCCCGCTATTTACGCACGAAGGAACCGAGCGCTCGTTCGTGCATAAAAAGCGGGAGCATCGAACAACTACACCGCCTCGCGCACCCGCGCTCCGACCGTCCGCCAGCCGAGCGCCGACACGAGCGCGAATGCGGAGACGACCGCGCACGCGACCATCACCGCGGCGAGCGGCACGGCCGAGGCGCCGCCGATGCTCACGAGCGGCGACACGAGGGCCGCGAGCCCGAACTGGAGCGCGCCGAGCACGGCTGACGCGGCGCCCGCGGCCGCCGGCACGGCGTCGAGCGCCAGCGCGGTCGCGTTGCCGAAGACGAGGCCCATGCTGCCCACCGCGGTGAACAGCGGGACGGCCAGCCAGCCGGTCGGCAGCCCGAGCACCACCATGAGCGCGAGGACGAGGGTGGACGCGAGCACGAGCAGGACGCCGAGGACCAGCAGCAGGCGCACGTCGCGCGTCTCGGCGGCCTTGGCGGACAGCCCGCTCACCACCATGAGGGCGAGCGCGTTGACGCCGAACGCGAGCCCGTAGCCCGTCGAGTCGAGCCCCATCATGTCCTGGTAGAGGAACGGCGAGGCGGAGATGTACGCCATCATCACCGCGAACGCGAAGGAGAACGCCGCCGCGTAGCCGAGGAACGCCCGCGAGCGGAGCGCGCGCAGGGGGGAGCCGGAGGCGATGCGCTCGGCGCGGTCGGCGAGCCGGCGCTCGGCGGGGTAGGACTCGCGCACGACCGCGACGACGGCGACGAGCATGACGACGGACAGGCCGAGGACGATGCCGAGGATGCCCCGCCAGCCGAGCGGCTCGACGAGGAATCCGCCCACCACGGGGGCGATGACCGGCGCGACGCCGCCGACGATCATCATGAGGCTGAACGCGCGCGCGGCGGCCTTCCCGGTCGCGAGGTCGGAGATGATGGCGCGGCCGATCACCATGCCCGCGGCGCCGCCGAGGCCCTGCGCGAGGCGCGCCACCACGAGCACGCCGACCGACGGCGCGAGCACCGTCGCGATCCCGCCCGCGACCATGAGCGCCGCGCCCGCGAGCAGCGGCGGCACGCGCCCGAAGCGGTCGGACAGCGGGCCGAAGACCAACTGACCCGCGGTGACCCCGAGGAGGAAGGCGGTGAGGGTGAGCTGGATGGTCGTCGCGCCGGTGCCGAGCTCCTCGGCCATCTGGGGGAAGGCCGGCAGGTAGAGGTCGGTCGCGAACGGCGCGATCGCCGAGAGCAGGCCGAGCACGGCGAGCAGGGCGGCGGTGATGGCGGCCCCGGCGGTCGCGGGTGCGGTTGCCGTCGCGGGTGCGCTTGCGGTCGCGGTTGCGCGCGCGGTGATGGCGGCGCCGGCGGGCTCGGCGGTCGCGGTCGCGGCGGCGGCGGCGTGGGGCGTGCTCGGGGCAGCGGTCATCGACGGGTCCTCCCGGGGTTGAGTTATGAAAGTATAACTAAATATCCCGCGGAGCGGTAGCCTCTGACGCATGGTTGACGACGACCCCACCGACCGGCAGCTCGCCGAGCTCGCCGACGCGATCATGCGGATCGCCCGCGACCTCGATCCGCAGGCGGGAGGCCTCGACCTCGTCCCGCTCACGGGGACCGAGACCACGGTCCTCCGCTGGGTGCACCGGAACCCCGGCACCTCACCGAGCGCGGCAGCCGAGGCCACGGGGCTGCGCCGCCCCAACCTCTCCGCCGCGGTGCGCAGCCTCGAGGACAAGGGGCTCGTGCGGCGCGCTCCCGACCCCGCCGACCAGCGTCAGCAGCGGCTCGAGGCGACGGCGCTCGCGGACGAGAGCGTGGCGCGGATCCGGGAGTACTGGACGGCGCGGGTGCGCGCGGCGCTCGGCGGGGACGTCGGCGAGGCCTGCGCGACCGTCGACCTGCTCGAGCGGCTCGAGACGGGGCTCCGCGCGCGCTGATCCTCCCGGCCTACCCCCAGCCCTTCCAGGTCGCGATCACGAGCATCGTCACCGCGAAGCCCACGGGCTGGTTGAGCCACAGGAAGGTGCGCCAGCCGCGGTTCGCGTCCTCGCACGTCTCGTCGGTGACGCCGACGAAGCGCGCCACGGACGCGACGTAGGCGAGAGGAAGGAGCGCCGCGAGGTTCGCCGGCCACGGCAGCGCGAGCAGGACCAGGGACGATGCGGCGTACAGGGCGAGCGCGAACCACACCGTGGCGCGCGCCCCGATAACGGTGGCCACCGATGCGATGCCGCCCTCGCGGTCCGCGCGCACGTCCTGGACCGCGCCGAAGGCGTGGCTCGCCATGCCCCAGAGGATGAAGGCGACCCACACGGGCCAGGCGCCCGGGTCGAGGAGCGGGACCTCGGCGACCACGAGCGCGTACAGCAGCGGCCCGCAGAAGTGCAGCGCCGAGGTGAGCGAGTCGAGGAACGGCCGCTCCTTGAACCGCAGGCCCGGCGCCGAGTACGCGACCACGCCGAACAGCACGAGCGTGAGCGTCACGCCGGCCGCGACGCCGCCCTGGGTCAGCAGCCACACGTACGGCGGGATCACCGTGATCGTGCAGGCCCACAGGATGGCGCGATGCACCCGGCGCGCGTGGGCCCGGTCGCGCACCACGTCGCCCTCGATGCCGCCCTTGCGGGGGTTGGCGAGGTCCGACTCGTAGTCGAAGACGTCGTTGATCCCGTACATCAGCAGGTTGTACGGGACGAGGAAGAACAGCGTGCCGACCACGAGCACCGCGTCGACCTCGCGCGCCGCCAGCAGGTACGCGGCCGCGAACGGGAAGGCGGTGTTGATCCAGGACACCGGGCGCGAGGCGCGGATGAGCGACCCGAGCAGCCCGGGCGCGGGCGGCTGTCCGGTGGGTGCGGGATCGTGCGACTCAAGCATGGTGGGCATCCGGGCCGGTGGAGGCGGTGGTGGGGGTGGGACCGGCGAGCCACGTCCACAGCGCCGGCACGAGCATCACGGCTCCCAGCGTGTACGAGAAGTCCTCGATCGGCGCGGAGCCCACGCGGACGCCGGAGATGAGGGCCTCGTCGTAGGCGACGATCCCGAGCCCGACGATGACGTTGTCGAAGACCGCGGTGAGCACGATCAGCGCGAGCCCGGTGAGCAGCAGGGGACGCTGCGGGAGGCGCCGCAGCGTGGGGACGGTCGCCGCCGCGATGAGCGCGAGCACCGCGAGGGACAGGAGCACGTAGCTCATGCCGGGGCCTCCTGCCGGGCGCGGGCGCGCCGGTCGAGCCAGCGCCACAGCAGCAGCGTCTGGTAGGCGAGCAGCACGAGGAAGAACAGCTCCTCGAGAGGCACCTCCGGGGCGATGGTCACGCCGGACAGGTACGCCGCGTCCCCGATGAAGAAGATTCCGAGCCCCACGCCCGCGGCGTCCCACGCGAGGAACGCCGCGACCGCGATCGCGATGGTGAGCAGCGCGGGGCGCGGGCGGTCGAAGACCGCGACCCGGTAGCGCAGGTCGATGACGGCGAGGCCCGAGATCGACACGAGCAGCGCGGCCAGGTAGGCGTACGAGGTCACGCGCCCGCCCGCCGCGCGAGGTTGCCGAGCATCCCGTCCGCGCGCGAGCGGCCGAGGAAGCCGCGCGGTGCCGGCGTGGGCAGCGGTCCCGCGTCGACCGCGCCGAGCAGGCGCTTGGCGACCAGCTCCGCGGAGATGAGGCACAGCGGCACGCCGATGCCGGGCACGGTCGACGCCCCCGCGTAGAGCAGGTTGGGGATCTTCGACGACACGTTGGCGGGGCGGAAGACCGCGGACTGCGTGAGCGTGTGCTCGAGGCCGAGCGCGCCGCCCTGCCACGCGCCGAGGCCGTCCGCGAAGTCCGCGGGCGTCGTGACGCGCAGCACCGTGGACCGCTCGGGCAGGTCGGGCACGCCCGCCCAGGCGCCCACCTGCGCGAGGTAGCGGCGGCCCAGCGCCATGAGGTCGGCGCGGGACTCGGGCGTCGCGCCCAGGGACGGGTCCGCGGGGAACGGGACGAGCATAAACAGCGAGTCCTTGCCGGCCGGCGACACCGCGGGGTCGGTCGCGCCCACCCGGGAGACGTAGATGGACGCCGGGACGGGAGGGAGCTCGCGCGCGAGGATCGCGTCGAAGTTGGCGTCCCAGTCGCGCGTGAAGAACAGGTTGTGGTGCGACAGCTCGGGCACGTCGCCGTCGACCTCGGCCATGACGAGCAGCGCGCCCACACCCGGCTTGCGGCGCCGCCACGCCCGCTCGGGATGCGTGCGCCTGTCTTCGGGCACCAGGGCCGTCTCGACGTGGTGGAGGTCCGCGGCGCCGACCACCGCATCGGCCCGCACGACCTCGCCGTCGTCGAGCTCGACGCCCGTGGCGAAGCCCTGGTCGTCGACGAGGATCCGGGCGACGGGCGCGGAGGTGCGCAGCTCGGCGCCCTCCTCGCGTGCCACGCGCGCGATCGCCTCGGTGAGCGCGTACATGCCGCCGCGCGGGTAGCGGACGCCGTCGGTGAGGTCGAGGTGGCTCATGAGCGAGAACAGGCCCGGCGTGCGCTCCGGCGACGAGCCGAGGAACACCGCGTGGAAGCCGAGGATCTGCCGCAGGCGGGGGTCCCGGACGCGGGCCGCGATGCGGGCGCCGAGCGAGCGGCTCAGCAGGCCCGCGAGCAGCGGCAGCCGGCGCAGCACGTCGCGGTTGATCGCCGTGTGCGGGCGGGCGAACGTCGTGTAGAGGAAGCGCTCGAGCGCGAAGCGGTAGAGCACCCCCGCCTCCTCGGCGTAGGCGCGCATGGCCTCGCCCTCGCCCGGGCTGAGCGCGTCGAAGCGGCGCCAGTTCTCCTCGGGGTCCGCGGACACGTCGAGCGTCTCGGCCGCGCCCCACGCATCGTTCCCCTCGAAGAACACCCGGTAGCGCGGGTCGAGGTCGACGAGGTCGAGCTCGTCCGCGACGTCGCGCCCCATGAGCGCGAACCACTGCGCGAAGGCCTCGGGCATGAGGTACCAGGACGGGCCGGAGTCGAACGTGTGGCCGGCGACCTCGATGCGGCCCATGCGCCCGCCGAGCGACGCGTGCCGCTCGAGGAGCACCACCTGCGCGCCGCCGCGTGCGAGCAGCCCGGCGGTCGCGAGCCCCGCGACGCCTCCCCCGATCACCGCGATCCGCGGTCCGGTCATGCGGTCCTCCTTCGCATCGAGGCGAGGTTGCGCGCCGCCAGCGTGGCCTTGACGGGGTTCGGCACCCGCACGCGACGGGTGACGAGGTTCCGGGCGGGCGTCGCCGCGATCTGGTCGAGCAGGCGGCCGTAGATGTCGATCGTCGTGCCGACGGCCGCGCGCGCCCGCGTCGGGAGCGCGTCGAGGGTCTGCTCGGCGGCCTCGATGTCCGCCCGGCACTCGGCGACGAGCTCGGCGAGCCGCGCATCGTCCAGCGTCGCCGCGGTGACGCCGGGGAAGTACGAGCGCCCGAGGTCGCCGTCGTCGGTCGCGAGATCGCGGAGGAAGTTGACCTTCTGGTACGCGGCGCCGAGCCGTCTGGCGCCGGCGCGCACGTCGGGCGCGAGCGGGCGCGGGCCGTGGCCGGTGTTGACGAAGACCGCGAGGCACATCTCCCCCACGACCTCGGCGGAGCCGAAGATGTAGCGCGCGAGCGACGCGTCGTCGTGGACGGCCTCGGTGAGGTCCATGCGCATCGACGCGAAGAACGGCTCGGTCTGCTCGCGGGTGATGCCGACCTCGCGCGCGGTGAGCGCGAACGCGTGGGCGACGAGGTCGGAGCTGAAGCCGGCGTCCATGGCGCGGTGCACCTCGGCCTCGAAGCGCGCGAGCTGGTCCGCCGCATCGTCCCCACGGTAGGTGTCGACGATCTCGTCGGCGACCCGCACCATCGCGTAGACGGCGCGGATGTGCGCGCGCTCGGCGCGCGGGAGGATGCGCGTGCCGAGCCCGAACGAGGTCGAGTAGCGCGCGATCACGCGGGCTGCGGCGTCGCGGGCCGTCGCGTCGTAGAGCGCGAGGGAGGCGTCCTCGTCGTCGTGGTGCCGGCGCCGCGAGCGGCGGCTCACGACGGCCGGTCCTCGAGGCTGTCGATGAGGTCGACGAGGTAGCCCGACAGCGGCGCGGGGATGCGCTCGGAGGCGACGCGCCGCGCGATGCGGGCGTGCTGGCGTGCGACCCGCAGCGCCCGGTCGCGCGCGCCCGAGGCGATGAGCACCTCGCGCACGCGGGCGGCGCCGTCCTCGTCCAGGTCGGGGTCGCCGACGGCGCTCGCGAGCACCTCCCGGCCCGCCGCATCGGCCTGCTGGAAGCCCAGTCGCAGCAGCTCGGTGCGCTTGCCCGCCCGCAGGTCGGACAGCACCGACTTGCCGGTGACGGCGGGGTCCCCGAACACGCCGAGGTCGTCGTCGACCAGCTGGAAGCTGAGGCCGAGCGAGGCGCCGAGCTTCTCGAGGTGGCCGACCATGGTTGGGTCGGCGCCCGCGAGCTGGGCGCCGGCGAGCAGCGGCACGATGCACGAGTACGTCGCGGTCTTGAGCTCGGCGACCAGCAGCGAGTTCGCGTCCTCGGGCGCCACCATGTCGCCGTACATGTCGAGCAGCTCGCCCGCGATCGTGGTGCGGATCGCGCGGGTGACGAGGTCGAGGCACGCGATGCGGTGGTGCGCGGGCAGCTTGGCCCGCGAGATGAGGTCGTAGGACGACGCGAGGGCGAGGTCGCCGCCGAGCAGCGCGGCGGACAGCACATGCGAGTCGACCTGGTCGGGCGTGAGCCGGGTGCCGGCGAGCGCGCGGCGGCGGGTGCCGGCGACGTTGGGGCGGCCGCGGCGCACCTCGTCGCCGTCGAGGATGTCGTCGTGGACCAGCATCGCCGTGTGGAGCATCTCCATCGCGGCGGCGACGGGCACCACCGCGTCGGGCTCCTCGCCGCCCAGGCCCGCGTATGCGGCGAGCGTGAGCGAGGGGCGCAGGTTCTTGCCGCCGAGGTACTGGTCGCCCAGGGAGGCCCAGAGGTTGCGGTAGTCGGTGCCGGCGGCGGGCAGCTCCGCCATCGCCTGCGTCACATGGTCGTCGAGGGTCGCGCGCACGGCGTCGAGGGCGGAGTCGACGAAGGCGCGCACCCCGTCGACGGTCCCCAGCGGCGTCATCACGCCAGCATAGACAGCGGCGCCCCCGAGGGTATTCCCCGGGGGCGCCGTCGTTATCGAAGCGTCATCAGCGGCATTCGTACTGCTGCTCCGTCACGTCGGGCTGGCCCGGGTCCGGCGTGACGAGCACGGCGCGCACGTCGCACCACATCACGAGGTCGACCGCCGTGCCGGGCGCGACCTGCGTGCCGCCGTTGGGGTTGGTCGACTTCACGGTGCCCGCCAGGTTCGGGTCGGCCGCGCTCGTGTCGACGGTGACGTTGCCCACGGCGAGGCCGTCGCCCTCGAGGTCGTTGCGCGCGGCGTTCTCGGACTTGCCGGTGACGTCGGGCACGGCGACCGTCGACGGCGCCTCGGAGACGACGAGCTGGACCGTCGAGCCGCGCTCGACGCGGCCCGGGCTCGGGTCCTGCGAGAGCACGGTGCCGGGGTCGACGTCGGTGGTCTCCTGGTACGTCTCGGACGGCACGAGGTTGAGCTTGCCGAGGCGCTGGCGCGCCTTGTCGATCGTGAGGTCGGTGAGGTCGGGGAGCTCCACGAGGCCCGTCGCGAGGTACAGCGTCACGGCCTCGCCGTTGGCGACCTCGGAGCCCGCCTTCGGGTCGGTCTTGGAGGCGCGGCCCTCGTCGAGCGACGGGTCGTCGACCGTGTCCTTCGCGACCACGCGCAGGCCCGCGTCCTCGAGCCGCTGGATCGCGTCCTCCTCGGTGTAGCCCTTGACGTCGGGCACCTGGACCACGTCGGGACCGCTCGAGATGAACACCGTGACGGTGCTGCCCTCCTCGACGTTGCGTCCCGCCTTGGGGTTGGTGCGCGTGACGAGGTCCTGCTCGATCTCGTCGGACGCCTCGTTCTTGAACTCGGCCTCGAGCCCGAGCGTGGCGAGCTCCTCCTTCGCATCGGCCTTGGTGAAGCCCTCGAGCTCGGGGATCTCGACGCTCGCGGCGGACGGGCTCGGCTCGACCGCCGGCGCCTCCCGGGTCATCATGAACAGCGCGGCGATGAGCAGCGCGGCCGCGACGAGCGCGGCGCCGAGGATCGACCACTGGATGATCCGGCGGCGACGGATCGCGGCCGGGTCCTCGTCCTCCTCGATCGTGTCGACCGCGGCGGTCGCGGGGGCGCCGCCCGGGGTCACCGACGTCGGCTGGCCGTTCGCCGCCCACGCCGCGCCGGGCATGACCGCGGTCTGCCCGGAGACGGCGGGCTCGGGCATGATCTCGGTCGCGCCGGACTCGGGCTCGGCCTCGTCGCCGCCGGCCATCGCGGCGGCGGCCACGCCCGCGGCCCCCGCGCCGAGCGCGGCGGAGCCGAGCGCGACCGCGCCGGTGGACGGCGAGACGCCGTCGCCGGCCATCACGCTCCGGAGGTCCGCGAGGAACTCCTGCGCGCTCGCGTAGCGCTCGTCGCGGTTCTTCGACAGGGCACGCATGACGACCTGGTCGAGCTCCGGCGGGACGTCCGACGCGAACTGCGACGGGCGGGGCGCGGGCTCGCGCACGTGCTGGTACGCCACCGACACGGGCGAGTCGCCCACGAACGGCGGGCGGCCGGTGAGCAGCTCGAAGAGCACGCAGCCGGTGGAGTAGAGGTCGGAGCGCGCGTCGACGTTCTCGCCGCGCGCCTGCTCCGGCGACAGGTACTGGGCGGTGCCCACGACGGCCTGCGTCTGGGTCATCGTCTGGCCGGCGTCCGCGAGGGCGCGCGCGATGCCGAAGTCCATCACCTTCACGGCGCCGGTGGGCGTGAGCATGATGTTGGCCGGCTTGATGTCGCGGTGGACCAGCCCGGCGTGGTGCGAGTAGTCGAGCGCGGCGAGCACGCCGGCGGTGATCTCGACGGCCTCGTCGATCGGCGCGGCGACGTCGCCCTTGAGGATCTCGCGGACCGTGTGCCCCTCGACGTACTCCATCACGATGAACGGCACCGCCTGCGGGTTGCCGTCGGGGTTGACGATGGTGTCCTCGCCCGTGTCGTACACGGCGACGATGCTGGGGTGGTTGAGGCCCGCCGCGGCCTGGGCCTCGCGGCGGAAGCGCGTCTGGAAGGACGGGTCGCGCGCGAGATCCGCACGGAGGATCTTGATGGCGACCGTGCGTCCGAGGCGCGTGTCGTAGCCGACATGCACCTCGGCCATCCCGCCCCGGCCGATGAGGTCGCCGACCTCATACCGTCCGGCGAGGATCTTCGGTTCGTCGTTCATTCACTGTCCTTCGTGGTCCGTGTTCGGGGGCCATTGTCGCATCTAGCGCGGACCCGGCCTGCGGCGCTCGACGTCGGGGCGGGGGCGGTACTCGCGCGGCGCGATGCTCGGCGGCATCGCGCGCCGCGGCGGTCCGGCGGGTGCCGACGTCGCCACCGGCACGCGCTGGCCGGTGCCGGGCTCGACGAGCGTGAGGCCCGCGAGCATCCGGTCGAGCTCGAGCGCGGAGTCCGGGCGCCGCCGCGGGTTCTTCTCGAGCAGGCGCAGGATGAGGTCGGCCAGCTCGGGCGAGACGCCCTTGGGCAGCGGCGGCACGGGGTCGTTGACCTGAGAGATCGCGATGTCGACGGCGCTCGCCGCCGTGAACGGCCGCTTGCCGGCGACGGCCTCGAACGCGATGATCCCGAGCGCGTACAGGTCGGAGGCGGCGGTCGCGGGCTTGCCGAGCGCGAGCTCGGGCGCGAGGTACTGGGCGGTGCCCATCACCATGCCCGTCGCCGTGAGGGTCGTCTGGTCCGTGCCGCGGCTCACGCCGAAGTCGGTGATCTTCACGTGGTCCGCCTCCTGCACGAGCAGGTTGCCGGGCTTGATGTCGCGGTGCATGATCCCGGCCGCGTGCGCGGCCTCCAGGCCGCGGCACGTGTGGCGCATGATCGTGACGAGCCGCGCCTCGTCGAGCGTGCGCTCGCGCTCGAGGATGGTCGACAGCGGCTCGCCCTCGACGAGCTCCATCACGATGTAGGGCGTGCCGTCGTGGTCGCCGTAGTCGTAGACCTGCGCGATGTTGCCGTGGAGCAGCCCCGCCGCGTTCTTGGCCTCGTTGCGGAAGCGGCGCAGGAACGTCTCGTTCTCCGCCGCGCCCTCCTTGAGGACCTTGATCGCGACCTCGCGGTCGAGATCGGTGTCGGTGCCGCGCCAGACCTCGCCCATCCCGCCGACCGCGAGCAGCGATCGCAGGACGTAGCGTCCGCCGAGCGTGGTGCCTGCATGGATCCCCATGTCAGCTGCCTCCCCGGGATGCGAGCGCGGCCTCCATCACGGAGCGCGCGATGGGGGCGGCCACGCGGCCGCCGGTGACCTCGCCCTCGGTCGAGCCGCCGTTCTCGACCAGGACCGCGACCGCGACGGTGGGGTTGTCCGCCGGCGCGAAGCCGACGAACCACGTGTGCGGCCGCTCGTCGGTGCCGGTCTCCGCGGTGCCGGTCTTGCCGGCGACCTCGACGCCCGGGATCTGCGCGGCGGTGCCGGTGCCCGACGTCACGACGCCCACCATCATGTCCGTGAGCTCGTTGGCGTCGGCCCGGGTCATCGGCTGCGACATCTCCTCCGGCTCCGTCTCCTCGATCACGCGGAGATCCGCGTCGCGCACGTTGTCGACGAGGTAGGGGCGCATGAGCACGCCGTCGTTGGCGATGCCGGCGGCGACCATCGCCATCTGGAGCGGCGTCGCACGGTCGTCGTACTGGCCGATCGAGGCCATGGCGGTCTGCGCCTCGTCCGGGTTGGTCGGCAGGCGCGACGGCGTCACCGCGAGCGGGATGGACAGCTGCTCGCCCCAGCCGAACTCCTCGGCCTTGCGCTCGACCACGCCCCAGCCGAGCTGCATGCCCAGGTTCGCGAACGACGTGTTGCAGCTCATCTCGAGCGACTCCGCGAGCGTCTGCCGCTCGTTCGCGGAGCACGACTCGCCGCCGTAGTTGCCGAGCGTGCGCGAGCTGTCGGGCAGCTCGAGCTGGTCGGGCGCGTAGAGCTCGGAGTCCGCGTCGTAGCCGGCCTCGAGCGCCGCGGCCGCCACGACGAGCTTGAACGTGGAGCCCGGCGGGTAGGTGTCGCCCGCGATGGCGCGGTTGACCAGCGGGCCGTCCTCCTGCGCGAGCAGCGCTTGGTAGTTCTCGTTGACCTCGGCGGAGCTGTGGCCCGCGAGGGTGGCCGGGTCGTACGTCGGGCTCGTCACCATGGCGAGCACCTCGCCCGTGGACGGGTCGAGCGCGACCACCGCGCCCGTGCTGTCGCCGAGCGCCTCCGCGGCCGCCTGCTGGACCGCCGCGTCGAGGGTGAGCTCGACGCTCGCGCCGCGCTGCGTCTCGCCGGACACGAGGTTGCTCAGGCGCGTCCAGAACAGCGAGTCCGCGGTGCCGGACAGCAGGTCGTTCTCCGTCTGCTCGATCGCGGTGCGCCCGAAGACGATGCTGTAGTAGCCCGTGGCGGCCGCGTACAGCGGCCCGTCGGCGTAGGTGCGCTGGTAGTTGAACGGGTCGTCGACCGCCTTGGACCACACGACCGACTCGCCGTCGACGACGATCGGGCCGCGGAACGTGCCGTACTCGCGGTACAGGGTGCGCACGTTGCGCGCGTCGGCGTTGAGGTCGCCGGCCGCGATGACCTGGATGTAGGACGCGGCCACCATGAGCGTGAGGATCATCGCGAGCACCACGATGGACAGGCGGCGGATGGGCTCGTTCACGGCGTCACCGCCTCGGGGCGGCGGGCCTGGTCGGAGATGCGCAGCAGCAGTCCGACGATGATCCAGTTGGCGAGCATCGAGGATCCGCCGTACGCGAGGAACGGCGTGGTGAGGCCGGTGAGCGGGATCACCCGGGTGACGCCGCCGACCACGATGAAGACCTGGAGCGCGATCGCGAAGCCGAGGCCGGCGGCGAGCAGCTTGCCGAAGCCGTGGCGCACGCCGATCGCGGTGCGCATCGCACGCTGCACGATGATGACGTACAGCGTGAGGATCGCCATGAGGCCGGTGAGGCCCAGCTCCTCGCCGAGCGACGCGACGATGAAGTCGGACTCGGCGTACGGCACGAGGTCCGGGCGGCCCTCGCCCAGGCCGGTGCCGAAGAGCCCGCCGGAGGCCATGCCGAACAGGCCGCGGACCAGCTGCTCGCTCGCGCCGGAGGAGTAGACGGCCGAGTCGAGGGCGTGGAGCCACGCGGTGTAGCGCGAGCCGACGTGGCTGAACAGGGTGCCGGCGAGGACCGCGCCGACGCCGAACATGCCGAGGCCGAGCACGACCCAGCTGAGCCTCTCGGTGGCGACGTAGAGCATCGCGACGAAGATGCCGAAGAGCAGCAGCGAGGTGCCGAGGTCGCGCTCGTAGATCTGCACGAGCATCGCCGCGACCCACACGAGTGCGAGCGGCCCCATGTCGCGCGGGCGCGGGAACCGCATGCCGAGGATCTTGGGGCCGGCGAGCGCGAGCGTGTCGCGGTTGGACACGAGGTAGCCGGCGAAGAACACGACGAAGGCGATCTTCGCGAACTCGCCGGGCTGGAGCGACTTGCCGAAGACGTTGATCCAGATGCGCGCGCCGTTGATCTGCGTGCCGATCACGGGCATGAGCGGCAGCAGCAGGCCGATGAGCCCGACCAGGCCCGCGGTGTACGTGAAGCGGCGCAGCAGCCGGTAGTCGCGCACCAGCAGGAGGACGCCGAGCGCGAGTCCGATGCCGAGCAGGGTCCAGATGATCTGCACCTGGCCGAAGTCGGTCTCGCGCCCGCGGCTCGCGTACGCGAAGTCGATGCGGCGGATCATCGCGAGGCCGATGCCGTTGAGCGCGAGGACCGCGGGGACGAGGACCGGGTCCGCGTACGAGGCCCAGCGCCGGATCGCGAGGTGGATCGCGCCCGCCACGGCGGCCCACGCGGCCGCGTAGATCGCGAGCTCGTCGAGCTCGAGGAAGTCGGCGTGATAGTCGACCAGGCCGCGCGCGAGCACGGCGACGGCCACGGCGAGGCCGAGCAGGCCCAGCTCGCCGCGGCGCCCGGTGCGGACCATGACGTCGGAGACGGTGGCCACTAGTCGCCCGCCTCCAGCGAGGCGACCACGCCGGCCGCCTGGTCGAGGCTGCGCACCCGGATCGCGTCCGTCACGCGTTCCCGCTGGTACGGCGCCAGCTCGTCGACCAGGATCTCTGTCTTCTCGACCACGTGCGACATGCCGATGCTGCCGAGCGACTCGGGGATGCCCCGGTACACGGCGACGAAGCCCTCGTCCTCGCCCACGTAGTACTGCTGCTGGGACCACCAGTAGCCGCCCCAGGCGGCGCCGATGAGCACGAGCAGCGTGATGATGGGGAGCAGCCAGGGCCGCACGCGCTGCCAGCCTTCTCGGGAAGGCTCCTCGTCGTCGTCGGGCTCGTCGCGCGCCGCGAGGCGCGCGGCCTTGCCCGCGGGGGAGTCGCCGCCCGCCGACGGCTTGCGACGGTCGCGTGCCGCCGAGCCGACGATCTGCGAGGTGGTCGCGGGCCCGATCCCGTCCGGGGAGGCGTCGATGTCGACGATGTCGCCGATGACGCACGTGACGTTGTCGGGCGCGCCCGCGGCGAGCGCGAGGCCCACGAGGGCGTCGGCGCAGTCGCCCGGGTCCTCGACCTCGAGCATCGTCTTGCGCAGGGTGTCCTTGCTCACGACGCCGGACAGGCCGTCGGAGCACAGCAACCAGCGGTCGCCGTCGCGCGTCTCGCGCACGGAGATGTCGACGGGCACGTCGGCGTCGATGTCGCCGAGCACGCGCAGCAGCATCGAGCGCTTGGGGTGGTGCTCGGCGTCGGCGACCGACAGGCGGCCGGTGTCCACGAGGTGCTGGACGAAGCTGTGGTCGGTGGTGATCTGCTCGAGGTCGCCGTCGCGCAGCAGGTAGGCCCGCGAGTCGCCGATGTGCGCCATCGACAGCGTCGAGCCCGAGCGCAGCAGCGCGGTCACCGTTGTGCCGAGACCCGAGAGCTCCGGGTCGTTGCGGGCCCGCTCAACGATCTGCGCGTGCGCGTCGGAGATCGCCTCCTTGAGCTCGTCGAGCGCATCGTCCGGGCCGTGCGCCTCGCCCTCGAGGGCCGCGAGGCGCGCGATCGCGATCGACGACGCGATGTCGCCGCCCGCGGCGCCGCCCATGCCGTCGGCGACGGCGAGGAGGTGCGGGCCGGCGAAGCCGGAGTCCTGGTTGTTCGCGCGCACGAGGCCTACGTCGGAGCGCGCGGCGAAGTGGATGCCCAGATACATCAGCCGCGCAGCTCCAGGGCTGTCGCACCGATGCGGATGACGTCGCCCTCGCGGAACGGCACGGGGTCCGTGACCTTCTGGTTGCCGAGGTAGGTGCCGTTCGTGGAGCCGAGGTCCTCGACCATCCAGCGGTCTCCTTCGAGATAGATGCGGCAGTGGCGGGCCGAGCAGTAGTCGTCGTCGATGACCAGCGTGCACGTGCTCGCGCGGCCGACCAGCACCGGCGCGGTGCCGAGCGGGATCGTGGTCCCCTTGAGCGGCCCGCTCGTGACGGCGAGGTGGCCGGCCGAGGGATCCTTCGTGGAGATCGAGCCCGTGCGGATGCCCGTCGCCGCGCGGCTGGGCGACGCGGTCTTCTCCGCCCGCGCATCGTGCTCGCGGCGGGACTCGCGGCCGCGTCCGCGTGCGGTGATGCGGGTGCCGTAGAGGTCCGCGCGGAGCACCGCGATGGCGGACAGCACGAGCGTCCACAGCAGGACGAGGAAGCCCATGCGCAGCAGGGTGATCGAGAGCTGGCTCACGTCAGTAGTCCTCGTCCCCGTCGACGGCGTCCCAGTACATGATGGTGGTGCGCCCGATGGTGACGGCGTTGCCGTCGAGCAGCGTGGCCTCGGACACCCGCTGGTCCTCGACGAACGTGCCGTTGGTCGAGCCCAGGTCGGTGAGGATCGTGCCGTGGTCGGTGACCTCGAGCCGGACGTGCTTGCGGCTCACGCCGGTGTCGTCGACCACGATGTCCGACTCCGAGCCACGGCCGATCGTCGTCGACTCGCCCGTGAGGTAGTAGCGGGTGCCGTCGATGTCGAGCAGCGGGTAGCGCGAGCTCGGGTTGGTGCCCGTCACCGGGGCGACCGGGCCGCGCGTGGTGCGGGACACGACCGCGTAGCGGCCGGTCGCGAGCGTGTCGTCCACGTCGAGGGCGACGTCGACCGCGCCCACGAAGGAGTAGCGCTGGCGCTCGGCGTGCGCGCGCAGGGACTCGACGAGCTCGTGGACCATCGCGTCGGCGCCCCACTGCTCGACCGTCTCCATGTCGGCGGGTGCGAGCGCGATGCCGTACTCGTTCGGCACCACGGTCCGGCCGCGGTCCACCACGGCCGCGCGGGCGTCGCACTCGCGCTTGAGCGCGGCCGCGAGCTCGACGGGCTTGACGCCCGACTTGAACGTGCGCGCGAACGCGTTCTGCATCACGTTCTCGACGCCGCGCTCGAAGCGGTCCAGCACACCCATGCGGGCCATCGTATAGGTCCCTAGAAACGTGCTAAAGTAACCCGGCGCGCGCGAGTGGCGGAATAGGCAGACGCGCACGGTTCAGGTCCGTGTGCCCGAAAGGGCGTGGGGGTTCAACTCCCCCCTCGCGCACCAACGGCTGGTTCGGTAATCGGGCCAGTTCTGTTGGGGAAAGTCCCTCAGGGTGGACCCGCAAGGGTCGCCTGGGGCCCCCAGCAAGGCGAGAAGGCCGCCTCCGACTGATGTCGGGGGCGGCCTTCTGCTTTGTGCGGCTATGTATAGGTGTCTAGGGCCTGTTTCGGCTGTTTCCGGGCATGCTTGCGCCTCCGGCCCTTGCGGGTCCGGAGGCGATCTGAGCTGTTCTGTTCCGGTGGCCGCCGCTTACGCGGCGATCTCATCGGGTGGCGAGAGGTCCTCGTCGCGGACGGCGATGCTGTGGTCGGGGTCGGGGTCGGGGTCGGGGTCGGGGTCGGGGTCGGGGTCGGGGTGGCCGGAGGGGCCGGGGTCCGTGGGGCTGTTCTGCTTGTTGGCGTTGCGAACTGCGTTGAACGCGTTGATGCGCTTGACGTTAGTCGCGGCGGCGAACATGGCGGCGAGGATGCCCTGCTTGGCGAAGCCGCGTACGCGGCGGCGCTTGGTGTCGCTCATGCCGTTGGCCTTGACGTCCTTGTTGAACGTCTCGACCTGCTGGCGCTGGCCGTACATCTTGTACCAGCTGGGCGACTTGTAGGCGTAGTCCTGGTAGTACTTGCCGGTCTTGTCGTCGAGCTTGACCTTGTGCGTCAGCTGCGTGCTGGTGCAGATCGCGCCGGGCATGACGGGAGGGTTGGTGATGCGGAGGCGGGTCTTGCCGTCGTTCATGCGATCGGTGAGCTTGTTGCGTAGCTCGGCGTCCTCGATCTGTGCGACGACCCGCTCTCGCAGCGGGCACGAGACCCCACCGCGCGGGTCCGATGCAGGGCATGAGATGCGGAGCTCACCGTCGGCGTTGGGTATCTCCTTGATGGGCAGGTTGAGTAGCGTTCGGCGCTCGAGCTGCTGTGCATAGGTGCGGTCGGGCTCGGCAGTGTCGGCGTCGTCATCGACCGTGTCCAGGCGTTTGCGGGCGTTCTTGGTTGCGTTCGTCATCGCGGCAGAGATCGCCGGGCAGCAGAACTGGCCCTCGACTTGCACAGAGCCGATCGGGCCGTCGATCTTGCCCAACTGGGTGCTGGTGTAGTCGTGGCACGTCTTGTAGCCGAGTTCGCGGGCCGGCTTCTTGAACTTCTTGTACTGCGCGTTGGGCATCACGGCGCGGTCGCCCACTACGGTGCCGGGGCCGATGCCGTTCTCTGTCGCGAACTTGTGGGCGGCCTCGAGGACGGTGAGGGAGTTCTCACCGATCCGCGCACCCGGTGTGTCGATCGAGACCGCGACGGCGAGGTTCAGCGTACGGTTCGACTTGGTTGCATGCTCGTCGTCGATCATGACGCCGAAGTGGACCTCGAGGGCCCACGTCGCGTCCCGGACTTCCTTGCGGCTCAGGGGGGTGACGCCGTCTTCGTGGAAGCCGCCGTGGTCACCGAGGCGGACGTACCAGCCGCCCATCGCCTCTGAGTGGTGCATGCGGGTGGAGTTGCAGTTGCGGTATTCCTTGCGCACGCCGCCACCGAACTTCGTGGAGGAGATGGCGAGCTTCGTGCCGTCGATCGCGAGCGATCCGCGCCAGGTCCTCTTGATCGCGCGACGAACCTCACGGTTGTAGCGGTACAGCGAGCCGTGCACGATGGCGTTCATCAACCACAGCAGGCGGTCGCGCTTCGCGGCGATCTCGTCCGCGTCGAGCGCTGCGATGGCGGCTTCGACCTCGTTGATGGGACGCGGCGCGCGCGTCGCGATGCCAGGGAAGGGTTCGACGAGGTCGCTGAGGCGGTCCATCGCGGACTGCATTCGGTCTGTCCTGCCCCCCGTTTTTTGGTCCGTTTCTTCTGTGAGTCCTGTCCAATGGTGAGAGTGCTTGTGGAGGTGTGAGGTGGCGGCTGCGAAGCGGTACACGACGGAGCAGATCGTGGCGAAGCTGCGGGAGATGGAGAAGCTCCAGGCGCAGGGGATGTCGATCCCGGCGGCGTGCAAGCGGTTGGGGATCTCGGATCAGACGTTCTATCGGTGGCGACTCAAGTACGGGGCGCTCAAAGAGGACGAGGCGCAGCGGTTGAAGGCGTTGGAGGCTGAGAATGCCCGTTTGAAGCGCATCGTCGCGGAGCAGGCGTTGGACATCAGCATGTTGAAGGATCTGACCCGGGGAAATTGGTGAGCCCGGCTCGCCGCCGGGCTGCCGTGGCGCGGCTGGTGCGCCGCTTCAAGGTGTCGCAGCGGCGTGCATGCACGGTGGTGGGACAGCATCGCTCGAGCCAACGGTATGTGCCGGTGGCGTCAGACTTCGAGGCGCGCCTGATGGCCGCGATGCGCGTGATCGCCGACGCTCATCCGCGATGGGGGTATCGACGAGTCCATGCGGGGCTCGTCGCGGATGGCTGGCAGGTCAACGTCAAACGGGTCGAGCGGTTGTGGCGGGCCCAGGGCCTGCAGGTGCCCCCGCGGCGCAAAGGTGCTGGTCAGAAGGCGTTGGGGTCGGATGAGCATGCCTTGTGGTCGTTGCCGGCGCTGCGGGTGGGGCATGTGTGGTCGTACGACTTCATGAGTGTGCGTACCGAGCGTGGGGTGGCGCTGCGGGTCCTCAACATCGTCGACGAGTACACGAGGGTCTGTGTCGGCTACGACGTCGACTATTCGATCGGCGCGGCCGGGGTGCGACGCGTCCTGGAGCGGGTCTTCGCCGAGCATGGTCGACCCGAAGTGATCCGGTCGGACAACGGACGGGAGTTCATCGCCACATCGCTGCTGGGATGGCTGCGTGAGCTGGGGGTGAGGCCGGTGCAGGTCGCGAAGGCCAGCCCGCAGCAGAACGGCTTCATCGAGCGGTTCAATGGGTCGATGAGGGATGAGCTGCTGCATCGGGAGGTGCTGCACTCGCTGACGGAGGCCCGGGTCCTGATCGGACAGTGGGTGCGCCACTACAACACGGAGCGACCCCATTCGGGTTTGCAGATGCGGACCCCGGCGGCGTTCGCGCGCTACTGTGCCGAGCAGGCAGCTACGACACCCGTGTCACGGCAGCCTGTGTGACGTGAGAGGGGGTGGATGAGGGTGACTACCAACACGCTGGCTGGACCAGTCCAGATCGCCCTCGAGGGCCCCGGAATCACGATCCACTCGCAGTCGACGTGGACCAAATCATCGGGGCAGGTCAGTGGAACTCCTCGGGCTTCGACTACGGGACTACGGCGGCGGGCGTAGTCAACATTGGTTGGGGAGGCGTGAAGGTCGTCACAGGCGCTGCGACCATGGTGGGGGGTGGTTTTGTCGCACCGATCCCGGGCGTCAATATCCTGACCGTGCCGGCTGAGCTGAAGGGCGGCTATGACGTGTTGACTGGTGGCCTCAAGGTGGTCAAGGGTTTCAAGCAGATGGCATTCGGAATCACGGTCGAGTGCGTGGATGACTGCAGCGCGGCGGGAAATGCACGGAAGCTCCTTTGGGGTACGGTGCCCGGCATGACGCAGATGACCGAAGGGCTGCCCACGGTGTCGACGGAGGCGCGTCCCTGGTTGAATGCCATTCCCGGTGGGGCGTGGTATCTGGAGTCTGCCGACTGGTACAACGGCGCGCCTCGCGAGGCTGCCGTGAAGTTCCTCGAGGGTCCGCGGCCTCTCGCCAATGCGCCGGCGCCGGACACCTTCGCTGGAAAAGCGGCCCTGGGACCCGTGCTTGCGTGGAATCGCTTGTCACAGACGGCGCTCATCCCTACGGAGCAGTACCGCACGGCGTACTCGGATTTCGGGCCTGACTTGACCTGGGTGGCAGATCACTTTGGAGGACTCTCCTGATGGGGAAGCACCCGGAAAGGGCTGAAGTTCCGGCGGAGGGCGCTCGACGCCTTCTCACTCTCCGATACCGGCGGCACTTTGATGGTGCTTTGTCAGTGTGGAGCGGTGACTTCGCCCGCGCGCGAGCGTGGTTCGTCATCGCGCTGCGCCAGTATTCGATCGCCCAGTGGCTGCTATGCCCGCGGGCCCTCAAGCGTTCGGGCCACTACCTGCTGGGGTATGGCCCGGATGGCGTTCTGGTCGCCAGGTTTTGGGCGGTCGGCTTCAGGCCGTTGAGAAATCCGGTGAGCTTTCCATGGGATGAGGTGGAGTACGGTCGCGTCGACGGCGATCTCCAGCAACTATTGATAGGCGGACGCGAGTACGTTGCGGACGTCGAGGATGCGCGGAAATTCGTGGAAGACCGCTATCGGTACCAAGCGCCCGGCTCCGAGACGAGCCGATAGCCGCGTGCACATCGAGTCTGACATCGCCTTCAAGAGGATGACTTGCGGTTGGGGTCTGCCCCAGGATCGGTTGACCTGAGGCAGGTCATGACCGGGTCGGTCGCACTGGCTGCCCAGCCGGGGCGCGAATTGCAGTTACTCGAGGACAAGCGTGTGCACGGCCTAGCCATCGCGAGGTTGACCGATTTGGGAGCGAGCGGGCCCTGCGGGAGCGGCGGCCGTGGTTCAGTCTGCGCGCTTGAAGTCGTGTTGCCGTGCCCCGCTGCGGCGCGTCTGGTGTTTGAGAGCGCGCTCCCAGGTGTGGTTCGGCGGCATCTGCTCCGCACGCCCCGGCGATTGCCAAAGTCGAGCGGCGACTTTGCTGAACTAGGGTCAGATTGCCAAGTTGGAGCGACAACTGACAGTCCTACAGCTCGCCGTGGCGCTCCAGGTACTTCATGGCGAAGTACCCGAGGGGGATCCTGAGCCAGTAGGTGAGGAGTCGGTAGACCAGCACCGCCGACAGCGCGACCGCGTAGGGCAGCCCCGCACCGGTGAGGCCGGTGGTGAGCGCGATCTCGACCGCACCCAGACCGCCGGGGGTCGGCACGGCGGCACCCACCGCGTTGCCGACGAAGAACAGCACGGCGACGTCGATGATCGCGAGGTTCTGCCCGAACGCGAGCAGCGAGGACTGGAACGCGCCGACGAAGCCGACGGTGAGGAGCAGGTTGCCCGCGAGGCCGAGCGCGAGGCGCCACGGCTGGCCCAGCACCTGCGCGAGGCGCGGCCAGGTCTGGCGCAGCGTCGGCAGCACCCGCTTGATGGCCCAGGTGCGCACGCGCGGCACCAGCATGGCCGCGGCGATGACGAGCACGACCACGCCGAACGCGATCACCACGGCAGTCGACGGCAGCGCCGCCAGCGCGCCCTTCGAGCCGGACGCGAGCGTCAGCCCGACGAGGCCGAGCACGGTCACGACGACGGAGCTCACCTGGACGAGCGCGACGGTCGCGACGGCCAGCGGGGTGGGGACCTTGCGCTTGGTGAGGAGCCGCAGGTTGAGCGCGGCCGGGCCCACGCCGGCCGGCACCGCGACGGAGATGTACGCGGCCGCCACCTGGGTGAGCAGCACCCGGGTGAACGGCAGCTTGACCGGGCTGAAGGCCGCGAGGGCGAGCGCCGCGCCGACGAACGTCAGCAGCGCCCACCCGAAGCCGACGACCAGCCACCAGGGGTTCGCCTCCTGGACGGCGTCGAGGAACTGCTGGGTGTTGAAGCTCGCGAGGATCACCACCGCGGCGACGAGCCCGAGCGCGATCGTGATGATGGTGCGCCCGCCGAAGCGGACGATGTTCTCGCTCGCGACCTCGGCCTCGGGGGAGCGGGCGAGGATCTCCTCGCGCACCGCCTCGAGCACCTTCTCGTGCTCGCTCTCCTTGAGGGACGCGCGGGTGGGCGGCGGCAGCGCGATCGACTGCAGCAGCGGCGCGGCCTGCTCGACCTGCGGCGCCCCGAGCGATCGGAAGGCGGAGTCGACCGCGCGCTGCGGGCCCACGCGCGCGGCGGTGAGCGCGAGCACCTGGGCGACGTCGATGCGCTGCGCGAACGCGCTGGTCGCGGCCTCGCCCATCTCCCAGGAGGTCAGCCACACGGCCGGGTCGGTGTCGACGTCGTCGCCCACGAGGATCGTGTCCGCCTCGAGCCGACGGTGCGAGATCCCCGCGCGGTGCGCGGAGGCCACCTCGGCCCACAGCGCGTCGAGCAGCGCGTCCGTCATGTCCTCGGCCGGCACGTCCGTGAGGGGACGCGAGACGGGCGGGCGCTGGTAGACGAGCAGCATCGTGTCGCGGATCTGCCCCATGCCGAGCACGCGGCCGGTGCGCACGCCCGCCACGCGTGCCGCGTGCGAGACGAGCGCGGTCGCCTCGGCGCTCTGGCGCAGCGAGACGTCCGGCCGGGTGTCGATGCCGCGCAGCCGCAGCGAGGTCCACAGCTTCGACACGAAGCCCGCGGCCTGCTGGTCGCCGTCGAGCGCGACCACGAGGAGGTGATGCCCCTCGAGCGTCGTCATCGCGTAGACGCGCCCCTGCCGGGTCCGGGCGAGGGCGTCGGTGACGGCGTCGAGCTCGGGCAGGTCCTCGTCGTGCTCGAGGTCGGCCCGGATGAGCGAGCGCGGATGGAAGCCCGCGCGGCGGAGCCCCTCGACGAGGGTGTCGCCGTACGCGCGGTCCGCGGTCGAACCGACCCAGTAGCGCAGCCCGAGACCGGCGGCGCGGCCGAGCAGCACGGTGAGGAGCGTCGACGGGATGGTGACGACGCCGAAGATCACGGCGATCGCGAGCCCGAACCACAGCATGTTCCACGACAGCGACAGGCTGCGCCGTGTCGACCTCCGGCCCGCGGCGGTGAGCAGCGCGGACAGGGCCGCGACGTACGCGGGGAGCTGCATCGTGTCGGCGCCGCGCGGCGTGAGGCTCGCCTGGATCTCGTCGGTGCCCCACGCGAGCAGCATGGCCGCCGCGATGAGGACGACGATGACGCCGAGGATGCCCGCGCCGAGCGCCTCGACGATGCGCCGGGGCTCGCGGCGCACGAGCATGTCCACGATCATCAGGGCCGGGATGATCACCGCGAGGATCGCCGTGAAGAGGTTGACCGGCGCGACGAGGAGGCGCTGCAGGAACGGCGAGATCGAGGAGATGTCCTGCGTGAGGCCTTCGGTGGTGCCGAGCGCGAACTCGCCGATGAACAGCACCGCGACGATGCCGAGCACCGTGCCGAGGAGGCCCAGGACGTCCGTGAAGCGGCGCACCCGGATCTCGGGCTCGTCGAGGATGCGCACGGCCGGCAGCTCCTCGCGCGTCACGGATGGGTCGGCGGCCATGGCGCGAGTCTACGGCTGAGGCGCGGATGCGGGCATTAGGAGGGCGATCACGCCACGCCGAGGGCCTCGAGCCACGCGTGGGGGACCACCTCGGGCCCGATGAACGCGACCGCGTCGAGCGTCCAATGCGCCAGCACGAGCGGCGCCAGCCGGCCCCGTCTCACGTAGACCCAGCCGAACACGAGCCCCATCACCACGTTGCCGAGCGCCATCGGCCAGCCCTGGTAGAGGTGGTACGCGCCGCGCAGCAGCGCCGCGAGCACGATCGCGGTCCACGGCGACCGTCCCATGTCGCGCAGGCGAGTCAGCACGAAGCCGACGACGACGAACTCCTCGAGCACACCCGCGGCCGCCGCGGACAGCAGCAGGATGGTCGCCGACCACCACATGTCCGGCAGCCCGGACGTGTCGATGCGCACGGTCTGGCCCAGCGCCCGCGAGATCGCGTACAGCGCGAGCCCGGGCAGGCCGATGCTCGCCGCGAGGATGACGCCCCAGCCCACGTCGCCCCACCACCGGCGCGCGGGACCCACGAGCCCGAGGCGCACGCGGGACGATGCGCCGTGCTGGCTGAGCAGGTACAGCGCGAGGGCGACCGGGACGAGCGCGAATCCGATGCCCAGCACCTGGCGGATCAGGTCGATCCAGTCGATGCTCGACCGGCTCGGGTTGAGCGTGGTCGACTGCGACGCGATCGGCGCCGTGTCCACGTACCGCTCGATGAGCCGGATCGCCGCGTAGATCGCCGTCTGGCCCAGCGACAGGCCCAGCACGATGAGCACCTCCGCACGCATGCGGGAGCGCGAGGGCAGGGTGACCGGTGCGGGGGCCGCGGCGGGCGCGGGGGCTGCGATGTCCATCGTCACGTCACTCTAACGACCGGGGGTTCCCCGCCCTACGCTGGCGACATGGCGCGCGTGACGGCGATCCGGCGGTACCCGGTCAAGGCGATGGAGGGCGAGTCGCTCGCGTCCGTCGCCGTCGACCGGCGCGGCCTCGTCGGCGACCGCGGCCTCGCGGTGCTCGATGCGGACGGCATGTTCGCGGCGGGCAAGCGCGGCAGCCGCTGGATGCCGCACGAGGAGGTCCTCGCGTACGCGGCCCGCACGGTGGACGATGCGGTGGTGGTCTCGCGCGGGGACCGCGCCTGGAGCGCGGGCGACCCCGCGCTCGACGCGGAGCTCTCCGCCGCGGCGGGGGAGCCGCTGCGGGTGGTGGCCGAGCCCGCGGACGCGGAGCGGCCGTTCTTCGACTCGTCGCCCGTGTCCGTGGTGGGGACGGCGACCCTCGACTGGTGCCGCACCGAGCTGGGCGTCGACGCGGACCCGCGCCGCCTGCGCGTCAACCTCGTGATCGAGACCGACGAGCCGTTCGTCGAGGAGACGTGGATCGGCTCCGCGCTGGTCGCGGGCGCCGCGCGGCTGCGCGCGACCAAGCGCAACGCGCGCTGCCGGGTGATCGACCTGGCCCAGAACGGCGTGACGGAGACCGCCCGGTTCCTCAAGCCGCTGGGCGAGCGGCGCGACGCGTGCGTGGCGGTCTACTGCGAGGTCGTCGAGCCGGGCGAGATCCGCCTCGGGGACCCGGTCCTGCCGCCGCGACGGCCCGTGCGGGGCTGAGCGCGACCCGCCGAGGCGCGCCGCGCCTCGTGCCCCGAGAGAGGCGCGTCGTCCCGAGCACCGTGCGCGCGGTCACGGCTGGCGGGGGCGGGCCCGGCAGAGCGCCTGCGGCTGCGCCCACACCGCCGCGCCGCTCCGCGTGCCCGGGACCTCCGGGTACGAGGCCTCGAGGCCCAGCTCCGCGGCTCCCGTCGTCTTGAGCGCCACCACCGCCGACGAGCCGGCCGCCACCGAGGCGCCGGTGAGCACCTCCTCGCCGTCGAGCGACATCGCGAACTCGGCGACGAAGCCCGGGTCGGACGCATCGGCCACGCCGATGACGACGACGATGCCGTCGCACCGGCCCGTGAGGGCGAGCGTGCCCCGGTCCGGGCGGCCGCCGTCGACGCCCCGGGCGCGGAGCACGCGGTCGTGGTGCAGCCCCGCGACGTTGGCTCCGCCGACCGTGAGGTTGCCGCCGGTCACGTACGGCACCAGGGAGATCCATCTCCAGACGGTGACCTCGCGGATCCTCCGCGACGGCGCCTTGGAGGAGGTGCCCGAGAAGCGCACGCGGTAGCGCGCGTCGCCCATGCCGCGGGCGGTGAACCGGATCCGGTAGGTGCCGTCCGCGCGGACCTTGGCGCCGGCACCCGTGCCGACCCACCGGCCGCCCTTCTCGCGTTGGAGGACGAGCCTCTCGCCCGCGAGGTTGGCGGAGGTCGTGCCCCTCACCACGGCGGTCTCGCCGGCCACCAGCAGGTCGCCGGACGCCGGGCGGACCGAGGCGATCCTCACGGTGGTCGACGCGCGGGCGGCGGCGTCCGCACCCGGCGCGGCGGCGACCACCACGGCGCAGGCCAGCGCGAGGATCGCCGCCACCGCGGTGAGGCGGGCGATCGCGGGCCGCGCGGGTCCGGCATCGGTCATGAGACCCCCTCAGGTGCTCCCGTCGAACCTAGCAATACCGGATGAACCGGACAACGAGGCGCGGCGTGCCATCGCTTGCTCCGGCGCCCCGCGAGGTGCTGGGTGCCCAGAATCGGCCGGCGTTCTCGAGCACTCACCACCTCCCGGGGCGACGGGAGGCGTCGCGACGGGGGCGTCGCGGAAGGGGTGGAGCTCAGGCGAGGAAGTCGTCGACCAGCTTCTCCGCGAGGCCCACGTAGGTGCCGGGGGTGAGCGAGGCCAGCCGCGACGCGGTCTCCGCGGGCAGCTCGAGGCCGCCGACGAACTCCTGGATCGCGGTCGCGTCGATCTGCTGGCCGCGCGTGAGGTCCTTGAGGCGCTCGTAGGGGTTGTCCATGCCGGGCACGCCGGCGACGGCGGCCGCGCGCATCGCCGACTGGATCGGCTCCGCGAGCACCTCCCACGACGCGTCGAGGTCCGCGGCCAGCGCCGCCTCGTTCACCGAGAGGGTCTTCAAGCCTCGGCGGACGTTGTCGATCGCGAGCATCGAGTGGCCGAAGGCGACGCCGATGTTGCGCTGGGAGCTCGAGTCCGTGAGGTCGCGCTGGAGGCGCGAGGTCACGAGCGTCGCGCCCAGCGTGTCGAACAGCGCGGCCGAGATCTCGAGGTTCGCCTCGGCGTTCTCGAAGCGGATCGGGTTGATCTTGTGCGGCATCGCCGACGAGCCGATCGAGCCCTTCGTGGTGGCCTGCGCGAAGTAGCCGAGCGACACGTAGGTCCACACGTCGGTCGCGAGGTTGTGCAGGATGCGGCCGAAGCGGGCCACGTCGGCGTAGAGCTCGGCCTGCCAGTCGTGCGACTCGATCTGCGTGGTGAGCGGGTTCCAGGTGAGCCCCAGGCCCTCGACGAAGGTGCGCGACACCTCGATCCAGTCCGTCGCGGGCACCGCGGCGGTGTGCGCCCCGTACGTGCCGGTCGCGCCGTTGATCTTGCCCAGGTACTCCTGGTGCTCGATGCGGCGCAGCTGACGGCCCAGGCGGTGCGCGAGCACCGCGAACTCCTTGCCCAGCGTCGTGGGCGTCGCGGTCTGGCCGTGGGTGCGGGACAGCATCGGCGTCGCCTTGGCGGCACGCGCGAGGTCCGCGACCTGCTCCACGAGCGACGATGCAGCCGGCAGCCACACGTCCTGGACGGCGCCCTTGACCATGAGCGCGTACGAGAGGTTGTTGATGTCCTCGGACGTGCACGCGAAGTGCACGAGCTCGGCCAGCGGCTCGAGGCTCGTGCCCTTGATGCGGGCCTTGATGACGTACTCGACGGCCTTGACGTCGTGGACGGTCACCTTCTCGAAGTCGGCGTGCTCGCGGATGCCGTCCGCGTCGAAGCCGGCGGGGATGCCGCGCAGCAGCGCCACCTCGTCGGCGGTGAGCGCGCGGGCGCCGGGCACGGCGCCGGTCTCGCACAGGTGGATGAACCACTCGACCTCGACGTGGAGGCGCATGCGGTTGAGCGCGGGCTCGGACAGGTGGTCCACGAGCGGGGCGACGGCGCCGCGGTAGCGGCCGTCGAGGGGGCCGAGGGCGATCGCGGGCTCGAGGGAGGCGAGGGAGGTCCAGTCGGTCACGCGCGCCATTCTCCCACGCACGGGCGGGACGGGCCGCGGTCCCCGGACGGAGGGACGATGCGGGCCCTCCCCAGCGTGGGCGCGTGGGCCCCGGCGGGGCGCGGGGTGCCGCCTACCGTCGCCGCATGGACGACGTCACGGCGCTGGTCGAGCGCGCGCGGTTCGCGGTGGACGTCGCGCACGCCCGGCTCGAGGCGGCCCGGCGCGCCCGGTGGGAGGGCGTGAACGGCCGCGCGTACGCGGCGCGGCTCGAGGAGGCCGCGGCGCGCGTGCGGGGCCTCGCGGGCGAGGTGTCGGCCGCGGCGCCCCCGGTGCCGCCGTGGCCGGCGCCGTGACGGAGCCGATCTGGTCCTCCGGCGGCGCGGGCGGGGTGCGCGCCGTCCTCGACGACCTCGAGGAGGCCGCCGGCTCCCTCGCGGCCGCGGCGGGCGAGCTCGACGATGCGGCCCGGTCGCTCGGCGTCGCGGCGCAGGTGGCGGCGTGGGACCCGGCCCGGGCGCCGCGGGCGGCGGCGCTGCTCGACGCGGCCGCCGCATCGTCCGCCGAGGCCTCCCGGCTGCGCGCGCTGGGGGACGCGCTGCGCAGCGCCGCGCTCGCGTACCTCGAGGCCGAGTCCGAGGCCCGCCGGTCGATCACCCTGGCGGGGCGGCTGGGGGAGGCCGCGGCGGACTGGTGGGGCTCGGTCGCATGGGTTCACCGGACGGCCGCGCTCGCGATCGGCGGGCGCGCCGCGATGCGGCTCCTCGGGGGGCCGGGCCTGCCGCCGACGACGGGCCTCGTGGGCCGCGACGAGGCGTCCGGCCTGCTCGCGCTCGCGGGGGAGGACTACGCGCGGATCGTGGCCGTGCTCGCGCTCGTCGTGCACCAGGCGGAGGCGGGGGAGCCCGCCTACCGGACGGTCGAGCCGCTGCCGGAGCTGGTCGACGGCTCGCCGGGCAGCCTCGAGGACCTCGTGGGGCGGCTCGCGTGGGTGCATGCCGAGGGGGAGGGGACGGTCGCCGTCGAGACGGTGCGGGGCGACGGCGGCGCGCGGCACCTCGTCTACGTGCCGGGCACCGAGGACTGGTGGGTGACGTCGGGCAACCCGGCCGACGTGGAGGCGGACCTGGTCTCGGTGCTGGGGGCGATGTCGGACGCGGCGCGCGCCGTCGTCGACGCGGTGGCCGCGCACGGCATCGGCCCCGACGAGCCGATCCTGCTCGCGGGCCACAGCCAGGGCGGCATGGTCGCGATGATCGCCGCGGCCGCCCTCGCGGACCGCTACCGGGTCGAGCGGGTGGTGACGGCGGGGGCGCCCACGGGGCGGATCCGGCTGCCGCCCACGGTCGCGGCGCTGCATCTCGAGAACACGCGCGACCTCGTGCCGGGCCTGGACGGGCGGGCGAACCCGGACACCCCGCGCCGGGTGACGGTGTCGCACGACCGGCGACGCTCGCATCGTGCCGACGCGCCCGACGGGTCCCGCACGATCGCGGAGGCGCACGGCTTCGCGGGCTACGCCGCGACGGCGCGGCTGGTCGACGAGGGCGTGTCCGCGTCGACGCAGGCGTGGCTCGACGGCGCGCGGCCGCTGCTCACCGAGGCGCGCTCGACCGTGACGGCCTACCGGCCGGTGACGGGATGAGGATCAGCGCTTCGAGGCGCCGGGCACCACCGCGGTGAGGATCGCGGTGATGAGGCTGATGAGCAGCGCGGCGAGGAGGGTCTCCCAGAAGGCGCCGATGGTGAGCTCGGCCCACGGCACGAGCGTGGTGAGCCACGCGGTCAGCCACAGCATGAACCACGCGGTGACCAGCGCGAACAGGCCGAGCGTGAGGATCTTGATGGGCAGCGACAGCACGTCGACGATGGGCTTGATGAGCAGGTTCGCGGCCGCCATCACGGCGCCGACGAGCAGGAAGACGCCGATGCGGGCCCACGTCCCGCCGTCGCCCCCCTCGACCTGCACATCCAGGGGGAGCAGGGTCACGAGCCACACCGCGACAGCCGTGATCGCGGACACGAGGACGAAGCGCATGGCCGCCATTGTTCCACGGGCGTGACAGCGGGTGTCATCCTTGTGTGCATGCCCGACGCGCACACCACCGACCTGCCCCAGCCCCGCCCGGCCATCGGCAAGCTGCCGCCGTACGTGCCCGGCGCGCGCGGCGCCGCCGACGCCCCGCCGCCCGTCAAGCTCTCCTCGAACGAGAGCCCGCACGGCCCGCTGCCGTCGGTCGTCGACGTGCTCGAGACCGCCGCCACGGGCGTCCACCGGTACCCCGACATGGCCGCGACCGGGCTCACCGAGCGCATCGCGCAGGAGATCGGCCGCGACGCGTCCGAGGTGGTCGTGGGCGGCGGCTCGGTCGCGGTGCTCGCGCACATCCTGCAGGCCTACACCGGCCCGGGCGACGAGGTGATGTTCGCGTGGCGCAGCTTCGAGGCCTACCCGATCCTCGCGCGCATCGCGGGCGCCGAGCCCGTCATGGTCCCGCTCACCGACGAGGCGCGTCACGACCTCCCCGCGATGATCGCGGCGGTCACGGACAGCACCCGCGTGGTGATGCTGTGCTCGCCCAACAACCCCACCGGCCCGATCCTCACGCAGGCCGAGGTCGACGCGTTCATGGCTGCCGTGCCGTCGCGCGTCCTCGTCGTGCTGGACGAGGCGTACCTCGAGTACGTGCGCGACCCCGAGGTCGCGGACGGCCCCGCGTCGCTCGACCGCTACCCGAACCTGCTGCTCCTGCGCACCTTCTCGAAGGCCTACGGCCTCGCGGGCCTGCGCGTGGGCTACGCAGTCGGTCCCGCCGCGCTGCTCGCGCCGGTGCGCGCGTGCGTCACCCCGTTCTCCGTCTCGGGCCCGGCGCAGGCCGCCGCGATCGCGTCGCTCGACGCGCGCGACGAGCTGCTCGAGCGCGCCGCCGGCGTGGTCGCCGAGCGCGACCGCGTGCTGACGGCGCTGCGGGCCGACGGCTGGTCGATCCCCGAGTCCCAGGGCAACTTCGTGTGGCTCGGCGTGGGCGACGCGACCGCGGACCTCGTGGCGCACCTCGGCGCCGTGCAGCCCGCGATCCTCGTGCGCCCGTTCATGGGCGAGGGCGTGCGCGTCACCATCGGCGCGCCCGACGAGAACGACGCGCTGCTCGCGCGCCTCGCGACCTGGGACGGCCCGCGCTGAACGGGAACGAGAAGAGCGACGCGCCGCTGCGCGCGTCGTTCGTCATGCCCGTCCTCAACGAGGAGCACTACATCGCGGCCGCGGTCGCGAGCGTGCTCGCCCAGGACGGCCTCGACGAGCGGGAGATCCTCCTCGTGCTGGGCGCGTCGACCGACCGCACCGACGAGGTGGTCGCGGGGCTCGCGGCGCTGCACCCCGAGATCCGCGTACTGCACAACCCCCACAACGCGATCAGCCAGTCGATGAACATCGGCATCGCGGAGGCGCGCTTCCCCGTGGTGGTCCGCGTGGACGCCCACTCGGTGCTGCCCGACGGCTACGCCGCGACCGCGCTGCGCTCGCTGCGCGCGGCCGGGGCCGTCAACCTCGGCGGGCGCATGCACGCCGAGGGCCGCACGCCGTACGAGCAGGCCGTCGCGTGGGGCTACAACTCGCCCGGCGGGCTCGGCGGCGCCGTCTACCACACGGGTGGTGAGGCCGGCCCGGCCGAGTCCGCGTACCTGGGCGTGTTCGACCGTGCCGCGGTGCTCGCGATCGGCGGCTTCGACGAGTCTCTCTCGCGCGGCGAGGACTGGGACCTCAACCGCCGGCTCATGGCGCGCGGCGGCCTCGTGTGGTTCGAGCCCGCGCTCGACGTGGTCTACCGCCCGCGCTCGTCGGTGAAGGCGCTCGCGAAGCAGTTCCACGCCTCCGGGCGCTGGCGCGGCGAGATCATCCGCCGCCTGGGCGGACGAGTGCCGCTCCGCTACTACGTGCCGCCCGCGCTCGTCGTCGCGCTCGCGGCCGGCCTGCTGCTCGCGCTCGCGGGCGCCGTCGTGCAGGGCGGCGCGGGAGCCGCGATGGCCGTCGCCGGCGCGCTCCCGTACGCCGTCTATCTCGCATGGGTGGGGCTCACCGCCGCGCGTGCCGACGTCCCCGCGGGCGTCAAGCTGCGCCTCCTGGGGGTGCTGCCCACCATGCACCTGCCTTGGGGCGTCGGATGCCTCTTCGGTATCCTCATCCCCAGCAGGGGGCACAACGCCTTCGCAGGACGTTGACGCACCCACCCCGAGGAGACGAGTGACCGAGATCGACTACGGCGCCATCGCGCGCGACGCGGGCCTCGCGCGCGTCGGTGCGCGTCCGCCGCTCCCGAGCTACATCAAGGAGATGTGGCAGCGCCGTCACTTCGCCGTGAAGATGGCCCGGTACCGCATCGAGGCGAGCCTCGCGCAGAACCGCCTGGGCCTCGCGTGGGTGGTGCTCAACCCGCTGCTCCAGGCCGCCGTGTACGGCTTCGTCTTCGGGCTGATCATGGACCGCGGCTCGCGCGCGGGCCTCAACTTCATCCCGTTCCTCGTCACCGGCTTCTTCGTCTTCCAGTTCTTCGCCCAGTCGTTCAGCCAGGGCGCGAAGTCGATCACCGGCAACACGTCGCTCGTGCGCAGCCTCGGCTTCCCCCGCATGCTGCTGCCCGTGTCCGCGGTCATCCGCCAGATCTACGAGCTCGTCCCCATGATGATCGTGCTCGCGTTCATCCTGGTCGGCTTCGGCGAGATGCCGTCGTGGAAGTGGCTGCTGGTGCCGCCGATCCTCGCGCTCATGACGCTGTTCAACACCGGCGTCGCGCTCATCGCGGCGCGGCTCACGGTGCACCTGCGCGACATGACGCAGATCATCCCCGTGATCACGCGCCTCATCATGTACATGACCGGCATCTTCTACTCGCTCGAGGAGGTGCTGGCCGACAACCCGCCGTGGATGCTCACCGTCGCGCAGCTCAACCCCGTGCACGACTACATCCAGATGGTGCGCGCGTGCGTCCTCGAGGGCCAGGAGGTCAACACGCTGATCCTGGTGACGGCGTTCGTCGCCGCCTTCGGCTTCTTCGGTGCGGGCATCTACTTCTTCTGGAGTGCCGAGGAGAGGTACGGCCGTGACTGACGAGCGCAAGCCCACGGTGGTGGTCGACAACCTCCACGTCGAGTACAAGACGTTCGCCTCCGGCAAGGCCGCGGCCGACCGCCGCTCGCTGCTGAGCAAGCAGCGCGGCGTGCGCGTGGTCCACGCGCTCAAGGGCGTGTCCTTCGTCGCGCACGAGGGCGAGTCGATCGGCGTCATCGGCCACAACGGCTCCGGCAAGTCCACGCTCATGCGGACCATCGCCGGCCTGCTGCAGCCCGCCAAGGGCGCGGTCTACGGCGCCTCGCGCCCCGCGCTGCTCGGCGTCAACGCGGCCCTCATCAACGACCTCACCGGCGAGAAGAACGTGATGCTCGGCGGCCTCGCGCTCGGCATGTCGCCGGCGGAGGTCGAGCAGCGCCGTGAGCAGATCATCGACTTCTCGGGCGTCCGGGAGTTCATGGACCTGCCCATGAAGGCGTACTCGTCCGGCATGGCCGCGCGCCTGCGCTTCTCGATCGCCATCTCGCGCGACCACCAGATCCTGCTGGTCGACGAGGCCCTCGCGGTCGGCGACAAGGCGTTCCGCGAGAAGAGCGAGCAGCGCATCCGCGACCTGCGTGAGCAGGCCGGAACCGTGTTCCTAGTGAGCCACTCGATGCGCTCGATCATGGACACGTGCACGCGCGTGCTGTGGATCGACCACGGCACGCTCAAGATGGACGGCGACCCCAAGACGGTGGTCTCCGCGTACAAGAAGTCGAAGTGAGCCCCGCCGCCCGCCGCGTCGGCTGGGTCGAGTCGCCGCTGCAGCTCATCAACGCGGTCGAGGCGGCGACCCACCTCGACGAGCCGTCGCTGCTGCTCCTGCGGACCGGCGTCGCGCAGCTCGCGGACACGGCGCGCTGGCTCGAGCCGCACCTGCCCGCGGGGGTCGAGCTTGCCGAGGCGGCCTCCGCCACGGACCCGCGCTTCCGCGGGGCCGCCCGCCGGCTCGTGGGCGACGCGTTCTCGGGCCAGTTCCGGGCCGTGGTCGCCGCCACCGGCGTGCGCGACCTGGTCGTGGTCGACGACGGCTCCGCCGCGCTCCACCTCGCCGCGGTCCTCGCCGGCACCGAGCAGTTCTCCCGCATGGGCCAGCGCGAGCCGCTCGCGCAGCGGACGCTGGGCCGGGTGACCGGCTCGCGCCTGCGCGCGGCCTCGGCCGCGGGACGCGTCACGCTCTTCACCGCGTACGCCGACCACCGCGCGATGCCCGTCGTGCCCGGCGCCAGCATCGTCCCCAACCGCTACGGGTGGCTGCGCGCCCTCGACGGCGGGTCGCCCGTCGCCCTGCGCCCGGTCGTCGTGCTCGGCTCGGCGCTCGCCGTCGACGGCTACATCGCGACCGAGGACTACGAGGCGTGGGCCGCCGCCCACGGTCCGGCCACCTACCTGCCGCACCGCCGCGAGGACCGCGCGTCGCTCGAGCGGCTGCGCGCCGCGGGCCTCGACGTGGTCGAGCCGGGGCTGCCCGCCGAGATCGTGCTCGGCAGCGCCCGCGGCCTCGAGGAGGTCCGCTCGCTGCCGTCCAGCACCGGCGCGACCCTCGCCCGCGTACTTCCGGTGGGCGCGGTGCTCGACGTCACCGCCGTGCCCGACGCGTGGTGGACCGACCGCGCCGACGAGACGTTCCGCGCCACGCTCGCGTACCTTGCGAGTGCGGACGATGCTGCAACCGAGGAGGACTGACATGCGTGCCGTCGCGATCATCCCCGCCCGAGGCGGGTCCAAGGGGGTGCCCGGCAAGAACGTCGCGCGCGTGGGCGGCGTCCCGCTCGTCGCGCGTGCCGTGCGGGCCGCCCTCGCCGCCCCGTCGATCGACGGCGTCTTCGTGTCGACGGACGATGCGACGATCGCCGCCGCCGCCCGCGAGGCCGGCGCCGAGATCATCGACCGCCCCGCGGACATCGCGGGCGACCTCGCGACCTCCGAGGCGGCGCTCCTGCACGGCCTCGACTCGCTCGCCGCGCGCGGCATCGAGCCCCAGGTCCTCGCGTTCCTCCAGGCGACGTCGCCGTTCATCCACGCCGAGGCGCTCGACGGCGCGGTCGCGTCGGTGCTGGCCGGCGAGCACGACTCGATGCTCGCGGCCTTCGAGACCTATGCGTTCCTGTGGCAGCGCGGCGAGGCCGGTGCCACGGGCGTGAACCACGACCACTCGTTCCGCCCCCGCCGCCAGGACCGCGAGCCTCACTACCAGGAGTCCGGCGCGTTCTACGTCATGGATGTCGCGGGCTTCCGCGCCTCCGGCTTCCGCTTCTTCGGCCGGGTCGGCGTCGCCGAGGTGCCCGCCGCGACCGGCATCGAGATCGACGACGTGCACGAGCTCGAGTCGGCGCGCGCGCTCGCGTCGCTCCTCGACACCCCCGCCCCGGTCGACGTCGATGCGCTCGTCATGGACTTCGACGGCGTCCACACCGAGGACACCGCGATCGTCGACCAGAACGGGGTCGAGTCGGTCACCGTGAGCCGCTCCGACGGCATGGGCATCTCGATGCTGCGCAAGGCGGGCCTGCCGATGATGATCCTGTCGCGCGAGGAGAACCCCGTGGTCGCCGCCCGCGCACGCAAGCTCGGCATCGAGGTCTCGCACGACGTCCAGGACAAGCTGCCCTACCTCGAGCAGTGGTGCGCGGAGAAGGGCGTCCCGCTCGACCGCGTCGCGTACGTGGGCAACGACCTCCCCGACCTCCCGTGCCTCGAGGCCGTCGGCTGGCCCGTCGTGCCCGCGGACGCGCACCCCCGCGCGGCCGCCGTCGCGCGCGTCGTGCTCACCCGCCCCGGCGGTCGCGGCGCGGTGCGCGAGCTCGCCGAGGCGATCATCGCGGCGCGTGGCTGAGCCGACCGCGACCCCGCGTCCGCGCGCCCTCGTGGTCGCGGACTCCGACTCCTACCTCAAGTGGGCCGTCCGGCGCGCGGAGGACCTGCGGGACGCGTACGACGTCGAGGTCGTCGTCGTGCGCAACGCGGTGACGCCCAGCACCGCCCAGCGTGCCGCGGCGATCGACGGCCGTCTCGACACCGATCCGGGCGAGATCGGCCTGCGGGCGCTCGCCGCGCGCCTGCGCGCCGAGCGCCCCGCCCTGCTCCTGCTCGCGTGCCGCGGACCCCTCATCGAGCTGCTGCTCCTCGAGGAGCTGCGCGGCGAGCGCGCGGCCGACGTGGTGGTCGCAGGCATCCCCGGGATCTGGTTCCCGCCGACGGCGCTGGGCCTCCGGCTCCGGGCCGCGTGCGACGTCATGGTGGTCCACTCGGAGCGGGAGCGCGAGGCCGTCACGGCGATGCTCGCGGACCTGCCGGCCGACGCCCGCCTCGCGCACCTCGGGCTCGCCTCGCTGCTCGAGGACCAGGAGGTGGGAGGCGCGGACCGCCCGCGCATCGTGTTCGCGCCGCAGGCGCTCGTGCCGGCCCGTCGGGAGGACCGCGTCGCGCTGCTCGACGCCCTGGTCGACGTGGCGCGCGCGCATCCCGAGCTCGACGTGGTGATCAAGCTGCGGGGCACCGCCGGCGAGGCGCAGACCCACGAGGAGGCGGACGGCTTCGAGCAGCTCGCCGCGGGCCGCGAGGTCCCGGGCAACCTCGTGTTCGCGCACGGCGCGCTGCGCGAGTACCTGGGGGACTGCGCCGGCTTCGTCACGGTGAGCTCCACCGCCGCGCTCGAGGCGATCGCCGCGGACGTGCCCGTGCTCGTCGTGGACGAGTTCGGCGTCAGCGCGCAGATGATCAACCTGGTGTTCGAGGGCTCCGGCCTCTTCGGCGGCCTCGACGACCTCCGGGCGCTGCGCTTCCGCGCGCCCGCGACGGCGTGGATGGACGCGAACTACTTCCAGGCCGAGGGCGACTGGGTGGCGGTGGCTCAGGAGGCGGCGGGCGCCTCGGCCCCCGGCGCGACGATGCGCGACCCGCACGCCGGCCTCATGCGCTCGCCGCAGCGCCTCAGGCGTCGCAGCGTCGCGCTGGGCGCGGGCGACGACTCGTGGCACGGCCCCGCGCTCGCGCCCCTGCGTGCCGCGCTCGCGGCGTACGACCGCCTGCAGAGGCGCCGGCGCGGCAGTCAGGGCAATCGCGGTTAGACTTTCGGGGACAGTGGGCGGAGACGCCCGGCCTGGCTTTGGCAGTACCACTACGAATCAGAGGTGTTGAAGTGACGGATGCGGTGCAGATCGGCGACATTCTCGTCGGTGACGGTCACCCGACCTACGTGATCGCGGAGATCGGCCTGAACCACAACGGTTCGGTCGAGATCGCGAAAAAGCTCATCGACGTCGCCGTCGAGGCGGGCGCCCAGGCGGTGAAGTTCCAGAAGCGCACGCCGGACATCGCGACGCCGGAGCACATGAAGTCGACCCCGCGCGAGACGCCCTGGGGCACGATGACGTACCTCGAGTACCGCTACAAGGTGGAGTTCGAGCAGGCCGAGTACGCCGAGATCGACGCGTACTGCAAGGAGAAGGGCGTCGTCTGGTACGCCTCCCCGTGGGACGAGCCCAGCGTCGACTTCCTCGAGTCCATGGACACCGTCGCGTACAAGATCGCCTCGGCGTCCGTGACGGACCTCGGCATGCTGCGCAAGATCAAGGAGACCGGCAAGCCCGTCATCCTGTCGACCGGCATGTCGACCATCGAGCAGATCGACACCGCGGTGGAGACCCTGGGCAAGGACAAGCTCATCATCCTCCACGCCACCTCGACCTACCCGCTGCCCCCGGAGGAGGCCAACCTCCGCATGATCCAGACCCTCAAGGACCGCTACGGCGTGCCGGTGGGCTACTCGGGTCACGAGCCGGGCCTGCAGATCTCGATCGCCGCCGTCGCGCTCGGCGCCGTGGCCGTGGAGCGTCACATCACGCTCGACCGCACCATGTGGGGCTCGGACCACGCCGCGTCGCTGGAGCCCAAGGGCTTCATCAACCTGTGCCGCGACATCCGCATCATCGAGCAGGCCATGGGCGACGGCGTCAAGAAGGTGTTCCCGGGCGAGCTCGCCCCGCTGAGCAAGCTCCGCCGCGTCGACGGCTGACAACCGAAAGGACCGCGCGCGCATGACGAGCGGACCGCGCTCGCTCGTCAAGAGCGCGCTGTCACGCATCCGGCCTGCCCGGGTGCAGGAGGACCAGGAGGTCGGCGGCCGCCACCGCGAGGACAACTCGCAGTGGTGGGCCGCCGCCTCGCTCGCCTCCGACGTGGCCGCCGAGCACACGTACTCGCGCGGGCTGGCCTCACGCCGGCTCGTGCGCTCGGCCAACGCCTTCGCGGGGGCCCTCGCGAGCCGCATGGACAGCGCGGCGGTCGTCGCCGGCGACGCGCCCCTCGTGCGCACGGGAGGCGCGCGCGAGAAGCGCGCCGCCCTCGACCTCGTCCGCGACGCCCGCGTCGCCCGCGAGCCCGACCTCGCGCTCGCGCTCGCCGAGCGCGTCACCGCCGCGGACCCCGGCTCCCGGCTCGCATGGATGTACCTCGCCGGCGTGCAGCGCTCGCGCGACGAGCTCGTCGCCGCCGCCCGCGCGGAGGAGCGCGGCACCGGTCGGGACGGCCTCGCCGCCGCCACCGCCGCCGGCCTCGACTCGCTGGCCGCCGCGATCGGCGCGGCCGGCGTGCCGGTCGACGACCACGCCTCCGAGGGTGCCGTGGTGCGCCTCGCGGAGACCCTCGAGCGGCGCGCCCTCGTGACCGGCGGCCTCCCCGCCGCCGGCGCGCTGGACGTGGCGCGCGCGCATCGTGACCTCGCCCAGGCGTCGTGGGACAGCCGGTGGACCGCCGCGCAGGTGCTCGCGGTGCGACCCGCCGAGCTCCCCGAGCTGCGCGAGCTGGCCACCGGCCGACGCCTTCTCGTCGTGCTCGACGGCGCCGATCCGGCCGCCGTCGCCGACGCGCTGCCCGCCGCCGGCATCGTCGTGCGCTTCCGCGACGTGGAGCCCGCCGCCGACGTCGCGGTGATCCACGTGGCCGAGCCCGGGGACGAGACCGGCTGGGACGTGCCCGTCGAGGTCCGCTGGGTCGTCTCAGCCGACGAGGACGCGTGGCACGACGCCCTCATCCACCGCATCGATCCGGCCGCGCAGCCCACCCTCGTGGGTGCGGGCCTGCGCGACCCCCTCGCCACCGTCGCCGGGCGCCGCCACGGCGCCTCGACGCCCGCCGCCATCGTCCGCACGCTCGACGCGCTCGGGCTGGGCGCCGGCCTCGACGTGCTGCTCCCGGCGGCCATCGACACGCTTCCCGAGGACCTGGCGGCATGGCTCGCCGAGCGGGGCATCACCCCGGCACCGGGCCTCGTCCGCCTCGGAGGAGGGGCATGACGGGCACGACCATCGTCCTCATCGGCAGCCGTGAGTACCGTGAGGGCCTCGAGGTCGCGCTCGCGTCCCTCGCGCGCTCCAACCCGGGCCTCGACGCCGACGTCCTCGTCCTGCACGAGGACCTCGAGCCGGGCGACGCCGACCGGCTCGCCCTGTGGCACCCGCGCGTGACCGCGCGGACGCTGCCCGCCGAGGACCTCACCAGGCTCGCGCGCCACGCCTCGACGCCTCACCGTGCGGCGCACGTCATGGGTGCGCTGCGCGCCGCGGATCTCGAGGGCTCGGAGCGCGTGATCGTGCTCGACGCGGACGTCGTCGTGCTCGGCGGGCTCGGCGCGCTGCTCGAGACCACCGCGCCCTACGCGACGGTGATGCGTCCGAAGGCGCCGGGACGCCCGCTCCGCGGCGTCGCGGTGCTGCGCCCGGACCTCATCGACGCCGCCGAGCGCGCGAGGCTGCAGGAGGTCCGCGCGAACGGCGACTACGTCCATCAGGACGAGGAGGCCGGCGTGCTCGCCGCGGTGCTCGGGACCCCCGACGCGCCGCTGCCGGAGATCTACAACCTCGACAAGCGGCGCGCCGCCGGCCTCGACCTCGCGGCCGACGACGTGCGGATCCTCCACTTCTCGGGGCGGTTCAAGCCGTGGCACGGCGGCGAGCACGGCTTCGAGGCCGTCGAGGACCTGTGGTCGCGCGAGGTGTGGCATCCGATCGCGCACTGGCGGGCCCTGGCCGCTGATGCGCGCGCGTCCGACGAGATGCTCGCGTTCGCGGAGGACCACGCGGCGCCGTACGCGCTGCTCGCCGACGCGGACCTCGAGGACCTCGAGGGCGCGCTGCGCACCGCACGCGCGGACGGCGACTTCGAGCGGGCCTATCAGGCCGCACGCGCCCGCGCGCTCGAGGCCGGGACGGTCGTGGGCCAGGTCGCGCTCGACCTCGGCACCACCGCGGTCGCGACGTCGCGCGCGGACGATGCGCGGGTCGCGCTCGCCCTGGCGGCGGCGGACCCCGAGCTCGCGCCGCGGGCGTGGACCGTCCTCGCGCAGCTCGAGTGGACGTATCGCGACTACGACGCGGCCGCCGCGGCCGCCGTCGCGGCGATGCGCCTGCGTCCTGCCGACCTGCACGCCCGCCGCCGCCTCGAGCGCGTCGAGCGCACCCGCGCCGAGGACGGGGTGGTCCCCGCCGGCGACGGGCCCGCGATCGGGCACGTGGCCTTCTACGTGGACGGCGACGGCAACTACGGCGACGTGCTCCTGCCCGTCGCCGTGCGCGCCAGCCTCGCGCACGAGCTCGGCGACGTGCGGTGGACCACGATGCACGCGCACCAGGTGTTCGACGTCGAGCGCGCGCGGTGGGCCAACGAGCACCTCGACGCGATCGTCGTCGGCGGCGGCGGACTGTTCCTGCCCGACACGTCGCCCAACGGCAACAGCGGCTGGCAGTGGAACGTCACCGACGAGGCGCTCGAGGCGCTCGAGATCCCGCTGGTCGTCTACACGGTGGGCTACAACATCTTCCCCGGCCAGCGCTTCCACGGCACGCGCTTCGCGGAGTCCGTGCGCACGCTCGTGTCCGCGGCCGCGTTCGTCGGCCTGCGCAACCACGGCTCCGTCAACGCTGTGCGCGAGATCGTGGGTCCCGAGCTGGCGGACAAGGTCACGTTCCTGCCCTGCGTCACCACGGTGTACGGCCAGCTCGCCGGGCCCGCCCCGGCCGCACCCCGCAGCGAGCCGCTGCCGATCGTGCTGCTCAACATCGCCTACGACCGTCAGTCGCGCCGCTTCGGCGAGGGCTACGGCAGGTTCGTCGCCGAGCTCGCGGCCTTCATCCGCGCGCTCGAGGGGCGCGCCGAGGTGCGCTGCCTCGCCCACACGCGCGAGGACGAGCGGATCGTCGGCGACCTGCGCCGCTCGCACGGCGTCGAGATCGCGACCGACGCGGTCTACGGGCCCGGCAGCGAGGACGCCCTCGCGACCATCGGCCGCGCGACCGTCGTCGTCGGCATGCGCGGCCACGCCTCGATGATCCCGTTCGGGATCGGCGTGCCGATCGTCAGCCTCATCTCCCACGCGAAGCTCCGCTACTTCCTCGAGGACATCGGCCACCTGGAGTGGGGCGTCGAGGTCGACGACGAGCGCCTGGGCGACCGCCTCACCGAGGTGGTCGGGGCGATCCTCGACGAGCCCGCGCGCTACCGCGCCGAGGTCGCGGACGCCCAGGAGCGTCTGCGCGAGGTGGTCGACGGCGCCAACGGCCGGATCGCCGCGGCGATCGACGCGAAGCGGGTCGCGGAGTGACCGCGGTGCAGCCGCGCGTCGTCATCGGGCGCTTCCACGACGGTTCGGCGACGCCCAACTGGGGCGGCCGTGCGACCAGCATGGCGCTCGCCGGCCTCGTGGCGCGCGCGGCCGGCGCGGGGGAGGTCCGCCCGCTCAACGGCACGTTCAACACGCAGCCCTTCGAGCACGGCGCGGTCCCCGAGGGCGCGGCCACGGACGATCCGTCGATCCGCTTCCGCGTGATCCGCGAGACGGCGGCGGCGATCATCGCCGACCCGCAGCCCGGCGAGCAGTCCGCGCTCCTCGAGACGCTGACCGGCGCCGACGAGCTCTGGATGAACGGCGAGGGGGACCCGATCCTCGCGCGCAAGCGCACCACGCTCGCCCGCACGCTGCTCATCATGGAGGTCGCGCTCCAGCTCGGGCTCACCGTCCGGATGGTCAACTCGATCCTCAGCATCCCGCCGGGCGTCGAGCGCGTCCACCCGGTCGTGACGCGCGCGCTCGGCGACGTCCTCCGGCGCTGCAGCTCGGTCGTCTACCGCGACCCGGAGAGCCTCGAGCTCCACGGCACGATGTTCCCCGACGTCGACGCGGACTGGGTGCCGGACGCGCTGTTCGCGTGGGCGGACCTGCCGATCCACCGCTCGGGCGACTTCGGGCCCTTCTCCGAGGGGCTGGCGCCGGCGACCGCGCAGTTCCTCGCGGACCGCACGCCGTACGTCGCCATCTCCGGCGCGTCCGGGCCGCGTGCGTCCGAGGACGACAGGGTCGCGGCGCTCCGCGAGCTCGTGAGCGGCCTGCGCGAGGCCGGCTACCGGGTCCTCCTCGTCGCGACGGACCGCGGCGACGCGTGGCTGCGCGCCGCGCTCGACATCGAGGGGACCGCGTACATGGGACCGGGGAACCCGCTCGCCACGGGGCGCGCCGCGCTCGCCGGCGCCGCGGCCTTCGTGTCCGGCCGCTACCACCCGTCGATCCTCGCGTACGGCGTCGGGGTGCCCTGCGTGCTGATGAGCTCCAACTCGCACAAGACCCGGAGCCTCCAGCGCGTCATGGGCGTCGACGCGCGCGAGCACCCCGGCTTCGGCCAGGGCGACACGGCGGAGCTCCTCGCGGACGCGCTCGCGGCGGCGCGGGTCTCGACACGGGCCCGGAAGGCGCTCCAGCGGCGGGCGCGCCGAAACGCGGCCGGCGTCACCGCACGCTTCGCCGCGCTCGGACGGGATGCCGAGCTCGCCGCCCTCGCCGGTCGGCGCGAGGATGTGGCGCCGCTCACCCTGCACGACACACCGGTCTGACGGCGGCGGCGCGAGGGGCGGCCGCCCTTACGCTTGTCCGGTGCCGACCCCCCGCATCCCCGCCCTCGCGACCGTGGTGATCACCGTCGCGGGCGCGCTCACGCTCGCCGCCTGCACGGGCTCCGACGACGTGACGCCCACGCCCTCGACGTCCGCGGTCGCCACCGCGACGCCGACGGCCTCCCCGACCTCCTCGCCGACCGCGACCGCGACCGCGGACGCCACGCCCGAGCCGACCGCGACCGCCACCGAGCCCGACGTCATCGAGACCATCACGGTCGACGACCTCGACATGGTGGTCGGATCGACGGCCAACTCCTTCGGCACCACCGACCCCGAGTCCGTGTTCGAGGCCACCTACGGCGGGCTCGGCGAGGGCGACGGCGTCACGGTCACGCACTCGACCGGCACCACGTCCTCGGGGGCGCCCCTCCTCATCGTCGAGATGAGCCCCGCGGAGGGCAACGGCGGCGACGTCACCCTGACCTTCTACGCGCTCTGGGACGATGCGGTGGTCGAGGGCTCGTACTCGAGCCCGGACAGCATCGGCGACGAGGCGCGCGTGGCCTTCGAGGCCCGCGCCGCCGCGGCGGTGCACCCGTGACCGCCGCCCGGACCGTTCGCGCGGGCCTCGTGCTCGCGATCGGCCTGCTCGTCGCGGCCGTCTCCCTCGTGGCCGCGCCGCGCGCCGAGGCGCTGTCGGGCGACGAGTTCACGCCCGGCATGATCATCACGGACTCGCTGTTCTTCGACGGCAGCGCGCTCAGCGCCTCCGCCATCGACGAGTTCATCGCGAAGAAGAACCCCGGCTGCGCCGTGGGACGCACGTGCCTCGAGAACTACGTCGAGGACATCACGTCCCGCGCGGCCGACGCGCGCTGCTCGGCCATCGCCGCCAAGAAGAACCAGACCGCGGGCGAGATCATCGCCGCCGTCGGCAAGGCCTGCGGCATCTCGCCCAAGGCCATCCTCGTGATCCTCCAGAAGGAGCAGTCGCTCGTCACGTCGACGGCCCCCTCGTCGCACGCCTTCGCCTACGCGATGGGTGCGGGCTGCCCGGACACCCCGCAGGGATGCGACACCCCCTACCAGGGCCTCTTCGCGCAGGTCTATTACGGCGCGTGGCTGCTCAAGGGCTACACGATCCCCGGCTCGTGGGTCTACAACCACTATCCCGCGGGCGCGACCTCCGCCATCCAGTACCACCCGAGCTCGAGCTGCGGCACGCTCGACGTCTACGTCGAGAACCAGGCGACCCACGCGCTGTACGTGTACACCCCGTACACGCCCAACCAGGCGGCGCTCGACAACCTCTACGGCACGGGCAACTCCTGCTCGGCCTACGGCAACCGCAACTTCTGGCGCATGTACAACGACTGGTTCGGGTCGACGCGCGCCGGCCAGTCGCTCGTCCGCGCCGCGGGCTCGAGCAACGTGTACCTGCTCACACCGGAGGGCCGCTGGGCCTTCGACGGCGATGTCGCGGTCTCCGAGTACTCCGACCTGGGCAAGGTCGGCGTCGTGAGCTCGAGCTACGTGAAGTCGTTCCCGCTGCGCGGCACCGTCTCGAACTACTTCTACGACACCGGCGTCGACGAGGTGTGGGCGATCTACGGGGGCGAGCGCCACCGCATCGGCGGGTGCGCGAGCGACCTCGTCACGAGCCTGCAGGTCGACTGCGACGCGATCCCGCACATGGACCGCGCGGAGGCCCTGCGCATCGACCGCGGCGACCGCATCCGCCCGCTGGTCTCCACCGAGTCCGGCGCGATGTACTACCTCGAGCGCGCCGGCAGGCATGCGGTCTCCGGCCCGGACGCCCCCGCCGACAGCGGCACCGGCTACACCGGCGACGTCACCGCGATCCCCGCGAAGCTGATCGCGGACACCCCGGTGCTCGAGGTGATGGTCGCGGACGGCGAGGCCGTCACCAACGGCGCCCACGTGCTCTACCGCGGCGGCGACGCGCTCGGCCGCGTCGGCATGCGCCTGTGGGAGCAGGCGCACCTGTCCACCTACATCGCCGAGCCCGTCGGCATCGCGGTCGCCGACTGGGTGGTCCCCGAGGGCTACGAGCAGGTGTCCGGCTTCTTCCGCGCGGCCGACGCCGGCACCACCTACATGTTCCGGCTCTACGGCCTCACCGAGGTCGGCGATGCCGCCCCCGAGGACAAGGTCTCGGTGATCTCCGACAGCCTCGTGCCGGAGGCCCCGATCAACGTCGGCATGCCGCTGTTCATCGCCGCGGTGGACGATGACGACACCTACATGGTGGACGCGTACGGCGCACGCCTGATCCCGCCGAGCGCCAAGCGCTACGAGGTCGCCAACGCGCTCGGCGTCGACGTCACGGCGGCGACCGTGCCGACGGTCGTGTTCCAGAGCCTCGGCCGCGGGCCCGACATGCTCGACTTCGGCGTCGTCGTGAGCATCGACGGCACCAACGAGAAGTGGTTCATCGACGGCGGCGCCACGCGCTGGCGCGTGTACAGCCGTCAGGCGGCGGAGCTCTCGGGCGGCACGATCACCCCGGTCGACGCCGCGGTGGTGGAGCCGTACGAGGTGGCGGACGGCTACGCGACGATGGGTCTGCGCTGCCTCCGCTCGGCGTGGCTGGTCGCCGGCGGCGAGCGCTACGAGCTCACCGACGAGGAGGCCGCGCACCTCGAGGCGGCGTTCCCGTTCCGGACCGTGCAGTGGGCGTCCTGCCGCGCGCTGCCCGAGGCGGACCAGGACGGCGGCCGGGTGCTCGAGAAGCCCGCTGGCGCGCAGTTCCTCGTCACGGACGGCGTCGCGAGCCGCGTCACCCGCGGCCAGGACGTGTCCGAGTTCGGCGAGCCCGTGCCCGTGCTGCGGTCGACGGTCAACCTCTTCGGAAGCTGACCGGGACCGCGGCCGGGCCGTGGCCCCTGGTGCGGCCGCGGGACCCGGTCGGGATCAGCCGGCGACCTGCTTCTCGCGGCGCTTGGCGGCCGCCCGCGCGGCGAGGATGATGCCGCGCGCCGCCGCCACCGCATCGGTCGCGGACACCGTATCGGCGTCATCCGGGTCCTGGGTCTCGGCGGTGGTGCCGGCGGCGCCACCGAAGGTCTCGTCCGCGGCGGTCCCGAGGTGTGCCAGCAGCGCTCGCGTGCGCTCGTCGTAGCGCTCCGCGGACTCCTGGAGGTGCTCCGGGAGGGGCAGCGCGGACGCGTGGCGGTCACCGGTGGCCAGGAGCGACGACACGAGCCCGTGGCGCACGAGCCGCTCGTAGTGGACGCCGCGGGTCGGGCGCCACGTGCGCTCGTTGAAGGCGCGCAGGAGCGCCAGCTGGGCGGGCGACAGCAGCGCGGCCTCGGGATCGAGCAGCGCGGGCGCGGCGAGCGTGCCGTCCGGTGCGTCGATCGAGGACTCGAGGCGAGCGCAGGCGGACGCGAGCGAGGCGTCGTCCTCCACGGTGACGACCTCGACGCCGCGTGCGCCCTCCGCCCACGCGAGGAGCGTGCGGTCGGAGCGCTGCCATGCCGCCTCGTCCGCCAGCGCGTCGAGGTCGATGCCCGCCGCGAACTCGTGCCACGTGTCCTTGCCGCCGGCGACGAGATGCGCCTGGTACAGCCGCTGCAGCAGGAGCGCGGCGGACGTCGCCTCGACCACGAGGCCGCCGTCGGACGCGAGATCCTGTCCGGGCTCGCCGAGCAGCTCGACCGCGGTCAGCGCCGCGCCGGTCGGCTCCTCGCCCGGGGCGGTCACGCCCGCGCGGGCGAGGCGGCCGGAGGCGCCGGCGATCGCGGCCGCGAGGGCGGAGCCGCCGTGGGGCGCGAGGGCCGCCACGGTCACGTCGCCGGAGGCGGGGGTCACGGGGCGGTCCAGGGGGGCCGGACGGTCGACGTCGCGCCCGGCGTCGTCGACATCGAACGGGGCCTGCCGTGCGCGGTCGAACGCGCCGCCGAGGGCGTCGGTCACCATGCTGATCGGGAAGGACGTGGGCGCCTCGTAGCGCGTGTCCGAGCTCGTGCGGCCCGTCAGCTCGAGGTCCGCGAGGTCGCCGATCACGGTGACGCCGGCCTTGGTGATCGCTCCCGCGAGGGCGCGTGCCGCGCGCTGCGACGCGTCGACGGCCCAGTCGGGCAGCGACGCCGGCGTGCCGCGGTCGCCCGAGCCGCGCTTCATGCCGTTGCCCATGCCGAGCTGGATGAGCTGGACCCGCGTGAAGCTCGTGAGGCGGTCCTTGGTCGCGTCCCCCGTGAGGCGGGTGAGCTCGCTCTGGGTGAAGGACAGCGACGTGTTGCTCGAGAACTGCGGCAGCGTGCCCGGCGCGATGCCCAGCAGCGTCTCGGCCTCGACGAACACGCTGGTGCGGTCCGCCGGGTCCGGGATGAGGATGGTGATGTTGCGCGCACCGACGAGCGAGGCCCAGCGCGTGATGAGGTTGTGGCCGTCGTCGCCGCGCATCGACTGCAGCGGCCGCAGGTCGAGGCGCTCGGGTGCGCGCAGCACCTCGTGGAGCCAGTCCTCGAACGGGATCTGCGATCCCGCGGACGCGCCCTGCTGCCACGACGAGGGCAGCAGCTGGGGGATCGAGCGCAGCGTGATGAGCACGTGGACGTCGCGGCCGAGCTGCGAGAGCACGCGGCGCGCGTCGCGGTGGTCGCCCTCGGCGAGGAGCTCCGAGCTCAGCACCACGCGCTCGATGCCGGGCGCCGAGGCCTCCTCGATGAGGCGGTCGAGATGCTCGCGGGACTCCCCGGAGGGGTTCCACGCGGCGTGGCGCCGGCCGAGCAGCTGCATCGCCAGCTGGTGATGGTTGATACGGCCGTCGAGGTCGGGGTACAGGATCCCGGCCTCCTGCAGCTGCTCGCGGGCGCCGGCGAGGCCGTTCTGGAGCGCGGTCGTGGCCGACTTCGGGATGCCGATGTGGAGCAGCACGGGGACGGGGAAGTCCTCGGTCCTCCCGCGGCCCCGGACGCGGTCCAGGAGGCGCCTCACGACTGGGCCTTGCCGCGCCCGCCGCGGATCTTCCGGAGGTAGGTGTACGTGGGCTGCGAGACCTGGGGCGGCACGCGGTCGAGCGCGGCCTTCGCGGCGCGCACGGCCGCCGGCGGCACCGCGGCGCCCGGCAGCGCGAGCTTGTTGAGGCGGCCCTGCGTGAAGTAGCGCGAGCGGATCGCGGCGGGCGCCTGCTCGAGGTACGCGACCGCGTCGTCGCGCCGGTGCGCCAGCGACTCGGGCTGCATCGTGTACGCGACGGCGACGGTCAGGCGTCGCAGCTCCGCCACGGCGTCCCCGTTGCCGCGGTTGCGGTCGAGGAGGTCGATGATCGTCAGCGGGATGCGGTTGCTGTTCTGGTAGGGCGTGAGCGCCTTGAACATGAGGTCCGTCCCGACGCAGCGGGTCGGCAGGCCGAAGATGCGCTGCGCGGTAGCGAGCGCGGTCGAGAACCCGGCGACGACGCCGACGAGGTCGTGCGTGACCATCATCGCCTCGGCGGACAGGCGCGGGTCGACGAGCTCGATCGCGAGGCCGGCCTTCGCGGCGGCCTCGACGAGCGCGGCGGTGTTGGTGGACGGCGCAGAGGGGTGCGGCTTGAACAGCACCTTCTCGGCGCCGAGGCTCTTCGCGGCCTCGAGCATCCGCACCTGCATGGCGGACTCCTCGGCCGGCGTGATGAGCCGCAGCGCCGCGAGGTACTGGCCCAGCACGAGCGCGGCCGGGGCCTCGTCGGTGACGCGCGGGAGGCCCGCGCCGTCGCACACCTCCTCCATGAGGCCGCGGAAGTGCTCGGGCGCGACCGGGTGGTAGGTGATGCCGTGCTCGGACAGCAGCAGCGGGTCGAGGCCCTCGACCAGGTCGAGGTAGACCATCCCGTCGAGACGCTGGCCGAAGGAGTGGGGCTGCGGGTCGCGCGTGGGCCCGTAGCTCATCAGCCCCTCGGACAGGATGCGGATGCGCGCGTTCGCGAACACCCGGGCGATGGTCGCCGCGGGCGGGACGTGCACGGACTCGAGCACCAGCTCGACGGGCTCGTCGCCGAGATCCCAGTACTGCCGGAGCAGCTTCTCCTGCATCGGCACGTCGATAGCGAAGACCTTCCAGCGCGACGGCTGCTGCGGGCTCAGCAGCTCGCCGAGGTCGACCACGCGGTCGAAGCGCGACAGGATCGCCTGGGCGCCCGGCGTCTCCGCGAGCGACGGCACCACCTCGGGGATGGGCGCGTTGTTGGAGATGACGAGCACGCGCTCGTCCGGCTCCCCCATGAGCCCCGCGTCGATCGCGGCGGCGGCGGAGGCGGCGCCGAAGAGGGTCGTGACGGCGGTGAGCTGGATCATGCGGAGGCCTTCTCCTTGAGCGCGGGCAGGATGGCGGAGCCGAGCTGGGCGCGGCGCGTCATGCCGATCGCCTCCCACTGGTCGCGCAAAGGCTCGACGTCGAGCGTCCTCGCGAAGTCGGTGATGGCGCTCCGGAGCTGCCGGCGGGTGGCGATGTGCATGCCGTGCTGGCGCGAGACGTGGTGCGCGGCGATCGCGAGGAACTGCCGGATCATCTTGGGCTCGAACAGGAGGCGGTCGTCGTCGGCGCGAACGAGGTCGCGGACGAGGCCGAAGCCCGCGATGAACGCGAGCTGGCGGTCGTCGAACACCTGCGTGAGGGAGGTGGTCACCTCGCGGCGGTAGACGATCCACGGGGCGTCCACGACCGCGAACGTCGAGTCCGTCAGCGCGAGGCGCCAGATCGCGACGCGGTCCTCGAAGCTGTGGAGGCCCTCGTCGTACGCGAGCCTGCCGTCGTCGACGAGGCGGCGGTGGAAGATGCCGGCCCACGGGAACGGGTAGTCGACCATGGACGCCGAGCTTGCGGGCAGGATCGCGTCGCGGGTGCGGATGGGCATGTCGCGGCGCCCGTCCGGCGCGCGGTGCAGCTCGCGCGGCTGGCCGTTCTCGAACGCGCGCACGTGGTCCGTGCGCAGGAAGTCGACGTCGAGCTCCTCGCAGCGGCGCATGAGGTGCTCGAGGCGGCCCGGGGCCATCCAGTCGTCCGCGTCGAGGAAGGCGATGTAGTCGCGGTTCGCCGCCTCGAGCCCCTGGATGCGAGCCGAGCCGACGCTCCGCGCGTCCTCGTTGCGCACCACCGTCAGCTCGCCCAGCCGGTCGGCGTGCTCGCGGACGATGTCGCCCGTGCCGTCGGTCGAGCCGTCGTCGATGACGACGACCTGCATCCGCTCGCGGTCCTCGACCTGGCGCTCGAGCGACTGCAGGGCGGTGCCGATGAAGTCGGCGCCGTTGTGGACAGGGATGATGACCGAAACTGACCGGTCCTGCGACATGGGTCCTCCTGGGGTGGGCGACAAGGTCGATCGGCCCGGAACCTCCGGCAGGTGGTGACCGAGCCGTGCGACCGCTGCATCGGCGCGCCCCCGTGGCGCCGCGGCCCGCGGCCACGAGGGCGCGGGCGGGTCGCCCCAACTCTAACGCACGGGCCCCGTGCGCACGGCGAGGCGGCGGCGCGCCTTTACCATGGTCCGGATGACGAGCACCGTGACCCGAGCCCCGGAGGTCGAGCCCGCCGCCCCCAGGCGTGCGCGCGGGATGCGCGCCGACATCCAGGGGCTGCGCGCGATCGCGGTCGCGCTCGTGGTGCTCTACCACCTGTGGCCCTGGCACATCGGCGGCGGCTTCATCGGCGTCGACGTCTTCTTCGTCATCTCGGGCTTCCTCATCACGTCCCACCTGCTGCGCGAGGTCGACCTCACCGGCACCGTGAGCCTGCCGAGGTTCTGGGCGCGGCGCGCCCGGCGCCTGCTGCCGGCCTCGCTGCTCGTGCTCGCCGCCGTCCTCGTCGCGATCGCGTGGTGGGTGCCGCGCGCGCTGTGGGGGCAGTTCGCGCGCGAGGTCATCGGGGCGGCGGCCTACGTGGAGAACCTGCTGCTGGCCGCCGACTCCGTCGACTACCTCGCGGCCTCCAACGCGGCCTCGCCGGTGCAGCACTACTGGTCGCTGTCCGCGGAGGAGCAGTTCTACCTGCTGTGGCCGCTGCTCGTCGTGCTGGCGGTGTGGCTGGGCCGGCGCTGGGGCGCCCGCCGCCGCGCGATCGCGGCCATGCTCGCCCTCGTCACCGCGGGCTCCTTCGCGACGTCCATCGCGTGGACCGCATCGTCGCCCGCGCAGGCGTACTTCGTCACCCCCACGCGCGCGTGGGAGTTCGGCGCGGGCGCGCTGCTCGCGGTGCTGCCCGCCGTCGTCGGGCGGGCGCGGCTCCGCGCCGTCGCGGCCTGGGCCGGCCTCGCGCTCATCGGCCTGAGCGCCTGGGTGATCGACGGCGCGACGCCGTTCCCCGGCGCCTGGGCGCTGCTGCCCGTGGCGGGCACCGTGCTCGTGCTCTGGGCGGACGGCGACCACGTGCGCGGCGCGCCGTCGGGCCTGCTGCGGCTGTCCCCGGTCCAGACGGTCGGCGAGCTGTCCTACTCCATCTACCTCTGGCACTGGGCGGCGATCGTGATCGCGCCCTACGCGCTCCACCGCGACCTGCAGGCGACCGACAAGCTCCTCCTGCTCGTCGGCATCGGCCTCGCCTCGTACGCGACCTGGCGGTGGGTCGAGAACCCCGCGCGCGGCGCGCGCGTCCTCATCGAGGGGAGGCCCCGGCTCACGTTCGCGTTCGCGGGGGCCGGCATGGCCGTCGTGATCGGCGCCGCGGCATGGATGTCGAGCACGGTCGAGCGCGAGGTCGAGTCGAGCCTCGAGCTGTCGCAGCGGCTCGCGCAGGCGGCCAGCGACATCGCCCCCGGCTCGGCGGTGCAGCCGCCCATCACGGCCGACCCGTCCGGCGTCGGCAGCTCGGTGGAGGCCCCGGCGATCCAGGTGGTGTGCATCGGCGCCGCGACCGTGGACCCGGCCGGAGGCTGCACCTCGACGCTCGCCGCGGGCGAGGTGGTGCCGGTGCCGGCCGCCGCGAAGCTCGACTCGCCCGAGGACTGCCTCGGCAGCAAGGGCAGCCGGGACTTCGACGTCTGCGAGTTCGGCGTGCCGCGCGCCGACTCGCGCGGGACGGTGGCGCTCGTGGGCGACTCGCACGCCTACCACTGGCTGCCGGCGATGGACGACCTCGCCAAGGCGCACGGCTGGCACGGCGTGGTGATGGCGCGCGCCTCGTGCCCGTTCACGCCCGCCGACCGCACCCTCGACCGCCGCGTGGTCGAGACGTGCGCGACGTTCAACGAGCGCGTCGCGGAGGAGATCGCGCGCCGGGACGACATCACCATGGTGGTGATGGGGGCGTACCAGGAGACCCGGTTCGCGGCCCCCGCGGGCGCGGACGAGCGCGCCTACGCGCAGGACTCGTTCCGCGCCGCGATCGACGCCCTGCCGGCCCGCGTCTCCGACGTCTACGTGATCCGGGACGCGCCCGTGCCGCTCGCGGACAACGTCGAGTGCGTCGAGCGCGAGCTGCGCGGCGGCTCGACCGATCCGGGCGCCGGCTGCGCCGTCCCGCGCGGGGAGGGCCTCCAGCTCGACGTGCTCGCGGCGGCCGCGGAGCAGGTGCAGCGCGCAACCGCGATCGACCTGTCCGACCTGTACTGCGACGCGGATGCGTGCGTGCCCGTCGTGGGCAACGTCATGGTCTACGCCGACCAGGGCCACCTCACGCGCACCTGGGTGCACAGCGCGGTGCCGCAGCTCGAGCGGCTCATGCCCGCCTTCTCGGCGCGGACGTGACGCAGGCGGGCGGGCGGCCCGTCAGATGACGTAGCTGGACTCGGGCTGGATCGCGGCCCGGAGGATCGCCTCGGCCGCGTCCTCGACGGACTCGTCGCTGTCGCCGACCACGACGTCCGCGTCGAGCGGCGTCTCGTACGGGTCGGAGATGCCGGTGAACTCCTTGATCTCGCCGGCGCGGGCCTTCGCGTAGAGGCCCTTGCGGTCGCGCGCCTCGCACACCTCGAGGGGGGTGGCGACGTGGACCAGCATGAAGCGGCCGTGCTCCTCGGCCATCGCGCGCATCTCGGCGCGTATGGACGTGTACGGCGCGATCGGGGCGCACACGGCGATGCCGCCGTGCGCGGCGAGCTGGGCGGCGACCCAGCCGATGCGGCGCACGTTGAGCTCGCGGTCGGCGCGGGAGAAGCCCAGACCCGAGGACAGCATCGCGCGGACCTCGTCGCCGTCGAGCAGCGTGACGCGCTGGTGGCTCTCGGCCCGCAGGCGGCGGGTGAGCTGGCGGGCGATGGTCGACTTGCCCGAGCCGGACAGGCCCGACAGCAGGATCACCATGCCGGCGCCGCGGGCGCGGCCGGCGTGGCGGCGCGTGGCGACGGTGGAGGCGAAGACGACCTCGGTGAGGTGGGTGAGGAGCTCGTCCGTCGCGGCGGCGTCCAGGTGGGCGGCCGCGGGGCGGGGCAGGACGCGGACCTCGCGGTCGGCTCGGCGGGCGGCCGTGACGGCGCGGCTGAGCGCCTCGACGTCGCCGTGGTCGACGAGGACGATGTCGTCGTCGCGGTCGGAGACGTCGTTGCCCAGGGCGAGGGTCGCGTGGTCGAGCATCGGCAGCGAGGCGCGCGGGCGGATCTCCGCGAACGCGGCGGACGCGGGCTCGCGCAGCATCGTGACGTCTCCCGCGACCCAGGTGCCGGCGCCGGTGGTGTGGGAGCCGGCGACGTCGACGCGGGCGACGGGGGTGGCCTCGGTGTCGAGGAGCTCGATCGCGGCCGGGACGGCGATGTCGCCCACGAGGAGTGTCGCGACGTGGGCGTCGCCCGTCGGCAGCTCGTAGCGCAGCTCCGCTCCGTACGCGCCGGCGCGCATGAGCTCGAGCTCGTTCAGCTGGCGGGGGGTGAGGCGGAGCTCGAGCACGTCAGCTCTCCTTGTCGTGGGCGGGGTCCTTGGGGGGTGCGACCTGGGGGGACTCCTTCGCGGCCTGCGCGGCGGCCTTGGCGCGCTTGTCCTGCCAGATGAAGAAGCGGAAGCCGAGCTGGTGGCGGATGAGGCCCCAGGCGAGGGTGCCGCCGATGAGGGCGGCGCCGAGGGCGGCGAGGGTGAGCTCGTTGGACACGCCGAGCATCTTGAGGCCGGAGATGAGCAGCACCATCGCGAGGGCGCGGCGGACGAGCCCGCCGGACACGCGCGAGGAGAGGTGGGCGCCGAGGTAGGTGCCGGGGATGGAGCCGATGATGACGGGGATGGTGACGGTCCAGTCGACGTCGCCGAACATGAGGTGGGCGATGGCGGCGGACACGACGAGGGGGACGGCCTGGACGAGGTCGGTGCCGACGAGCTGGGAGGCCTTGAGCGCCGGGTAGAGGGCCATCAGGGCGATGATGATGAGCGAGCCCGAGCCCACCGAGGTGAGGCCGACCATGACGCCGCCGATGACGCCGACGATGATGGTGGGGACGGGGCGGGGGACGACGTCGGGGCGTTCCTTGGGCAGGGGCGGGGCGGAGCCGTCGCGGGAGCGGGCGCGTTCGCGCAGGCGCAGGTAGGCGCGCAGCAGCAGGCCGGCGGAGGCGATGATGAGGGCCACGCCCAGGGCGCCCTTGGTGAACTTCTCGATGGTCTCGACATCGCCGATGGCGTGCTGGACGAGGACGCCGAGGAAGGCGGCGGGGACCGAGCCGTAGACCAGCAGGCGGACGAGCTGCCAGTTGACGGTCTTGTTGCGGATGTGGACCCAGGAGCCGAAGGGCTTCATCGCGGCCGCCGCGACGATGTCGGATGACACCGCGACGGGGGCGGGGATGCCGAAGAACAGCACGAGGGTGGGCGTCATGAGGGCGCCGCCGCCCATGCCGGTCAGGCCGACCACCACGCCGATGGCAGCGGCGGCCGCGATGAGTCCTACGTCCATCTAGTGCTCGCGGACCACGCCTGCGCCGACGGTGCGGTTGGTCGCCTCGTCGATGAGGATGAACGATCCGGTGGTGCGGTTGTCGGCGTAGTCGTCGACCAGCAGGGGGCTGGTGACGCGCAGCTTGACCCGGCCCAGGGAGTTCAGGTTCAGCTCGGTGGCGTCGGTGTTGCGGTGCAGCGTGTTGACGTCGAGCTCGTAGGCGATGTCCTTGACCATGGCGCGGGCCATGCGGGTGGTGTGCAGGATCCCGAGCTTGCGGCCGATGGTCAGCGCGTCGGAGTCCATCCAGCAGATGGTCGCGTCGAGGTCCTGGGTGGGCTCGGGGTGGTTGCCCACGCGGCAGATCACGTCGCCGCGGGAGACGTCGATCTCGTCCTCGAGGCGCAGCGTGACCGACATCGGCGGCATGGCCTGCTCGAGGGGGCCGCCCGGGCCGTCGATCGCGGCGACCTTGGACGTCATGCCCGAGGGCAGCGCCATGACCTCGTCGCCGACCTTGATGATGCCCGAGGCGACCTGTCCGGCGAAGCCGCGGTAGTCGTGGACCTCGTTGCGCATGGGACGGATGACGTACTGGACGGGGAAGCGCACGTCCTGAAGGTTGCGGTCCGAGGCGATGTGGACGTGCTCGAGGTGGTGCATCAGGGAGGCGCCGCCGTACCAGGGCATGTTCACGGACCGCTCGACGACGTTGTCGCCCAGCAGCGCCGACAGCGGGATCGCGGTCAGGTCGGGCACGTCGAGCTTGGCCGAGAACGTGGTGAACTCGTCGTAGATCTCGTTGAAGCGCTCCTCGGACCAGCCCACCAGGTCCATCTTGTTGACCGCGAGGACCACGTGGGGCACCCGCAGCAGCGACGCGATGGTGGCGTGACGACGCGACTGCTCCGTCATGCCCTTGCGGGCGTCGACCAGGATGATCGCGAGGTCCGCGGTGGAGGCACCGGTGACCATGTTGCGCGTGTACTGCTGGTGGCCGGGCGTGTCCGCGATGATGAACTTGCGCTTGGGGGTCGCGAAGTAGCGGTAGGCGACATCGATGGTGATGCCCTGCTCACGCTCGGCACGAAGACCATCGGTCAGCAGCGCCAGGTCGGTGTACTCGGTGCCGCGCGCCTTGGAGGCCATCTCGACCGCGTCGAGCTGGTCCTCGAAGATCGACTTGCTGTCGTACAGCAGACGGCCGATGAGGGTGGACTTGCCGTCGTCGACCGAACCCGCGGTCGCGAAACGGAGAAGATCCATCAGAAGTACCCTTCCTTCTTGCGGTCCTCCATCGCGGCCTCCGACACCCGGTCGTCGCCGCGCGTGGCACCGCGCTCAGTCAGTCGTGTCGCCGCGGTCTCCGCGATGATCTTGTCGATCGTGTCCGCGTCCGACAGCACCGCCGCCGTCAGCGTCGCGTCGCCGACGGTGCGGTAGCGCACCGTGCGCCGCTCGATCATCTCGCCCTCACGAGGCGTGCAGAACTCGTTGGCCGCCATCCACATGCCGTCACGGTGGAACACGTCACGCTCGTGCGCCATGTAGATCGACGGCACCTCGATGCCGCGGGAGTTGATGTAGTCCCAGATGTCCAGCTCGGTCCAGTTGGACAGCGGGAACACACGGATCGACTCGCCCATGTGCACCCGGCCGTTGTACAGGCTCCACAGCTCGGGACGCTGGTTGCGCGGATCCCACTGGCCGAACTCGTCACGGAACGAGAACACGCGCTCCTTCGCACGGGCCTTCTCCTCGTCGCGACGCGCACCACCCATGGCCGCGTCGAAACGGTTCTTCTCGATCGTGTCGAGCAGCACCGGCGTCTGGATACGGTTGCGCGAGCCGTTGGGCTCCTCCCGCACCGTGCCCTTGTCGATGGCCTCCTGCACCGACCCCACCACCAGGTTCAGGCCGTGCTCGGCCACGATCCGGTCGCGATAGTCGATCACCTCAGGGAAGTTGTGGCCCGTGTCGATGTGCACCACCGGCATCGGCAGCCGCGCCGGCGCGAACGCCTTCAAAGCAATGTGCAGCAGGACGATCGAGTCCTTGCCACCCGAGAACAGCAGGGCCGGACGCTCCATCTGCGCGACAACCTCGCGCACGATGTGAATAGCCTCCGCCTCCAGCGCATCCAGCTGGCTGAACGAGGTCGCCGTCATCAAGAGTCTCCGTCGGTGTAGTCCGAGATCGCCGCGAGGATCCGCGGCGCGAGGTCCGGACGGCACACGACCAGGTCCGGAAGGTAAGGGTCCGAGTCATTGTAGACGAGGGGGGTGCCGTCGACCCGCGAGGTGTGCAGGCCCGCGGCACGGGCGAACGCGACCGGAGCCGCGGAGTCCCACTCGTACTGGCCTCCCGCGTGGACGTACGCGTCCACCTGGCCACGGGCCACGGCGGCGATCTTCACGCCCGCCGAGCCCATCGGCATGAGCTCCGCGTCCAGCGCGGCGCGCACCGGCTCGGTCACGGCCGGCGGGCGCGAGCGCGACACGGCCAGGCGCAGCGGCGCCGACTCGTCGCGCGCGGGCACCGCGGGGGCGTCCGCCGACGACAGCACGAGGTCCTCGCCCGGGATCGCGACGACGCCCAGCGTCAGCTCGCCCCTCTCCCACAGCGCGACGTGGACCGCCCAGTCCGCGCGGCCCTCGGAGAACTCCCGGGTGCCGTCGAGCGGGTCGATGATCCACACGCGGTCCGCGCTCAGACGCGCCGCGGAGTCCTTGGCCTCCTCGGACAGCACCGCGTCGTCCGGGCGGTGCTCGGCCAGCAGCGCCGCCAGCACCTCCTGGGCCGCGGCATCGCCGGCGTTGCCCAGCTCCTTGCCCTCCAGGCCCGACTCGCGGCGCACCCGCAGCAGCTCCTCGCCCGCGGCCCGCGCGAGCATCGCGGCGAGCGTCGCGTCGGCGACGTCCTGGTCTGCCATGCCTTGCCTCCTGATCGTGCGCGTCCCACACGGGGCGCGCGTCGGCCCCACGCTACAGGCTGGCGCCTGAGGGGTGCGTGCGAGCCAACGTCGACGGCCCGCCCGGCGTTCCCGGGGCGCTGTGGGAGGCGGCGCGCCGCGCATCGTCCGACCCCTCGGTTGATAACCTACGGTTCCGTAGCCTACGCTGGCGTAGGTTACGGCGCGGGCGCCCCCAGCGTCCCGCCCGCGGAACGGAAGGAGCACCCGTGGAAGCACACGGTCCGCACACCGACGACGACCTCGTCACGATGCTCACGCGCACCGGGGAGCGCATCCCGCACCCCGACTTCGATCGCTACGCCGAGGACCTCGACGCGGCGACCCTGCGCCGGATGTGGCACGACATGACCGTGGTGCGCGCGTTCGACAACGAGGCCACGAGCCTGCAGCGTCAGGGCGAGCTCGGCCTGTGGGTCCAGTCGCTGGGCCAGGAGGCCGCGCAGATCGGCTCCGGCCACGCGCTCAACGGCAACGACTTCGTCTTCCCCTCGTACCGCGAGCACGGCGTCGCGCTCACGCGCGGCGTCGACCTGCCGGAGATCCTGCGCATCTTCCGCGGCCTCCAGCACGGCGCGTGGGACCCGGAGGCGCACCGCTTCCACCTCTACACCCTCGTGATCGGCGCGCACTCGCTGCACGCGACCGGCTACGCCATGGCGATGGACCGCGACGGTCTCGTCGGCACGGGCGACCCGGCGCGCGACGGCGCCGTGGTCTGCTACTTCGGCGACGGCGCGACCAGCCAGGGCGACGTCAGCGAGGCGATGGTCTTCGCCGCGGTGCACGATGCGCCGGTCGTCTTCTTCGTGCAGAACAACCAGTTCGCGATCTCCGAGCCCGTGACGCGCCAGAGCCGCGTCCCGCTCGCCCAGCGCGGCGCGGGCTTCGGGATCCCGTCCGTCCGGGTCGACGGCAACGACGTCGTCGCCTGCTACGCCGTGACGCGGTGGGCGCTCGAGCGCGCCCGCTCGGGCGGCGGGCCGGTGCTCATCGAGGCCTTCACCTACCGCATGGGCGCGCACACGACGTCCGACGACCCCACCCGGTACCGCACCCGCGCCGACGAGTCCTACTGGGCCGAGCGCGACCCGATCGCGCGCCTCGACACCTATCTGTCCTCGCTGGGCGAGCTCGGGGACGATGCGCGGGAGGCCGTCGCGGCCGAGGTCAAGGAGCTCGGCCGCCGCACCCGCGAGACCGTCCGGTCGTGGGAGGTCCCCGCGGTCGGGAGCATGTTCGAGCACGTCTACGCCGAGCCCCACGCGACCGTCGACGCCGAGCGCGCCTGGTTCGAGCGCTACGAGCGCTCGTTCGCGGACCAGGGGGTGCACGCGTGACCCAGATGACGATGGCGGGCGCGATCAACCGCGGCCTGCGCGCCGCGATGGACCGCGACGAGAAGGTCCTCCTCATGGGCGAGGACATCGGCCAGCTCGGCGGCGTCTTCCGCGTGACCGACGGGCTGTGGAAGGACTTCGGCCCGGACCGCGTCATGGACACCCCGCTCGCGGAGTCCGGCATCGTCGGCACCGCGATCGGCATGGCGATGCGCGGCTACCGGCCGGTCATCGAGATCCAGTTCGACGGCTTCATCTTCCCGGCCTACGACCAGATCACGACCCAGCTCGCGAAGATGCACTACCGCTCGCAGGGCCGCATCCAGCTGCCCGTGGTGATCCGCGTGCCGTTCGCCGGCGGCATCGGCGCCGTCGAGCACCACTCGGAGAGCCCCGAGGCGCTGTTCGCGCACACCGCGGGCCTGCGCGCGATCTCGCCCGCGACGCCGCAGGACGCGTACGACATGATCCAGCAGGCGATCGCGTCGCCCGACCCGGTCCTCTTCTTCGAGCCCAAGGCCCGCTACTGGGACAAGGGAGAGGTCGACGAGGGTCGCGTGGACGCGCAGCTGTCCGCCGAGGACGGCGCCTCCGCCGGCACCGCCGAGATGTCCCGCGGCCGCGTGGCCCGCTCCGGCACCGACGTCACGCTCGTCGCGTACGGGCCCACCGTGCGCCTCGCGCTGCAGGCGGCGGAGGTCGCCGGCGCGGACGGCACGAGCGTCGAGGTCGTCGACCTGCGGTCGATCTCCCCGCTCGACTCCGCCACCGTGGTCCGGTCCGCCAAGCGCACGGGGCGCGTCGTCATCGTGCACGAGGCCCCCACCGCGTACGGCCCGGGCGCGGAGCTGTCGGCCCGCATCGCCGAGGAGGCCTTCTTCCACCTCCACGCGCCGGTGCTCCGGGTGGGCGGCTTCCACGCGCCCTACCCTGGCAGCAAGCTGGAGCACGACTACCTGCCCAACCTTGATCGCGTGCTCGACGCCGTCGACCGCGTGATGACGCACTGAGAGGCCGCGCATGCCCACCATCGAGACCTTCCACATGCCGGACGCCGGCGAGGGCCTGACCGAGGCGGACATCGTCACGTGGCGCGTCGCGCCCGGCGACACGGTCGAGGTCAACCAGCCGCTCGTCGAGATCGAGACCGCCAAGTCGCTCGTCGAGCTGCCGTGCCCGTTCGACGGCGTCGTGGTCCGCCTTCTCGCGCAGGAGGGCGACACGGTCGAGGTCGGCGTCGCGATCGCCGAGTTCGACGTCGACCCCGACGGCGAGGCGCCCGCGGACGATGCGCCGGTCGCGCAGGACGCGGTCGCCGCGGAGGCCGTCGTGGAGGAGTCCGCCGCCCCGGCGCCGGCGCCTGCGCCCGCCGCCGCCCCCGAGGCCCCGGCTGCCCCGGCGCCCGCCGCATCGTCCCCCGCCGCATCGTCCCCCGCGCAGGACGGCTCCGGCGCGGTGCTCGTCGGCTACGGCGTCAAGGCGGGCTCCGCGCAGCGCCGCCCGCGCCGCGACGGTGCGCTCGACCCGATCGGCGGCGCCGACGAGGCGAGCGAGTACCCCGTGCTCGCCAAGCCCCCCGTGCGCAAGCTCGCGCGCGAGCTCGGCGTGGACCTCACCACCGTCACCCCGTCGGGCCCCGGCGGCCTGGTCACGCGCGAGGACGTCGAGCAGGCGGCGCAGGCGATGTCGGCGCGCAGCCTCGCGACGTACGCGGGCGACGACCAGCCGTGGCTCGAGTCCGGCTACTCGAAGGACGGCGGCCGCTCGACCCGCGTGCCCGTGCGCTCGGTGCGCAAGCGCACCGCGGAGGCCATGGTGAAGTCGGCGTTCACCGCGCCTCACGTCACGGTCTTCCACACGGCCGACGTCACCGAGACGATGCACCTGGTCGCGCGGCTCAAGGCGGACCGCGAGTTCCAGGACGTGCGCGTGACGCCGCTGCTCATCGTCGCGAAGGCGCTGCTGCTCGCGGTGCGCCGCCACCCCGAGATCAACGCCTCGTGGGACGACGAGGCGCAGGAGATCGTCTACAAGCACTTCGTCAACCTCGGCATCGCGGCCTCGACGCCGCGCGGCCTGCTCGTGCCCAACATCAAGGACGCGCACCGGCTCCCGCTGCACGAGCTCGCGGCCGAGATCGGCGAGCTCACGGCCCTCGCGCGCGAGAACCGCACCCCTCCCGCGGCGCTCTCCGGCGGCACGATCTCCATCACCAACGTCGGCCCGCTCGGGATCGACACCGGCACGCCGATCCTCAACCCCGGCGAGTCCGCGATCCTCGCGTTCGGCGCGATCCGCGAGCAGCCGTGGGTCCACGAGGGCGAGATCAAGGTGCGCTGGGTCACGCAGCTCGCGCTCAGCTTCGACCACCGGCTGGTCGACGGCGAGCTCGGCGCCCGCGTGCTCGCGGACGTGGGCCGGGTGATGAGCGACCCGTCGCAGGGTCTCGTCTGGGGCTAGGCCCGGCGCCCGCCGCGCTGCGGGCGCGAGGTACAGTCGCGTACGCGGCCGCAGCGGCGGCGCGCGCAGGAACGGATGGGGAGAAGCATGGCGGTCGAGTTCGAGAAGCTGGTCTACCTGGACCCCCAGAAGACCGGATCCACCTTCGTCGAGGAGGTGCTCATCGACGTCCTCGGGCACGAGCCGACCGTCCGCCAGCGCCACACCCCGCTCCAGGCGCGTGACCCGCACCGCCTCCACTGCATCTCGGTGCGCGACCCGTGGGACCAGTACCTGTCGCTGTACCGCTACGGCAGCGACCGCAAGGGCGGCGTCTACCTCACCCTCAAGAACGCGGGCCAGGCGTCGGCCTACCGCGACTTCGGCTCGTGGCTCGACGTGGTCCTCGACCCCGCGAACGCGGCGGCGGTCGCCCCGCGCTGGGGCGACACCGGCATCGCGCGCCTGGTCGGCCTGCAGTCGTTCCGCTACATGCGCATGGCCATCCCGCGCTCGCTCCAGCTCATGCCGTCGATGAAGACGGTCGAGGACGTGCGCGAGCAGCACGCGCGGCTCAAGGCGTGGGACGTCGTGCTGCGCACCGAGACGCTGCTCGACGACGTGGTCGAGATGCTCGACACCCACCGCGACCGGCTCGGGATCACCATGAGCCGCGACGAGATCGCGAGCCGGGCGGCGTCGCACGCCGGCGCGAACGCGTCGAAGTCCAAGCGCGTCGAGATGGCCGACGAGCACCGCGCCCGCATCGCCGAGCGCGAGTGGCTGCTCCTCGAGGAGTTCGGCTACCAGGCCTGACGGGCGACGTCGGGTCCGGTGCGGTAGCGTCGGGGACGGTCAAGAGACCGTCAAGACGTCGCCAAGGAGGATCCCGTGGAACGCTGGCTCGCCGGTGACGGCCTCCCCCTCGCGGAGATCGCCGCGTCCGTCCGCGCGTGGACCCCGTTCGCCGCGGACTCGCCGCTGTACGAGCTGTTCGCGCAGCGCCTCGCCGACGACCCCGACATCCTCGCGGTCCTCGCCCGCATCCGCACCTCCCCGCCCATCAACGTCCTCTTCGCCGCGGTCCAGCACCTCCTGACGGCGGACGATGCGCTGGCGGCCTGGTACCCGCGCCTCGCCGGGGAGGCGCGCACCCCCGACGACGCGGCCTACGCGGAGTTCCGCGCCTTCGTGCTCGCCCGTCGCGACGAGCTCCTCGAGCTCGCCGCCACCCGCCGGACCCAGACCAACGAGGTGCGCCGCTGCGCGGTCCTCATGCCGGTGATCGCCGCCGCGCTCGCGGAGCGGGGCTGGGACGGGCCCGTGCACGCGATCGACATGGGGGCGTCCGCGGGCCTCGGCCTGCTCATGGACCGCGTCGCCTACCGCTACGGCGACACCCGCATCGGCTCCTCGCCCCTCACGCTCGACAGCGAGAACCGGGGCGGGTTCGCGCTGCCCGACGCCCCGCCCGCCTTCGCCACCCGCACGGGGCTCGATCTCGCGCCCGTCGACGCGACGGATCCCGCGCAGGCGGCCTGGCTCGAGGCCCTCGTGTGGCCCGAGCAGGCGGACCGCCTCGAGCGCCTGCGCGCCGCGATCGCGCTGCGGCGCGACGTCGACATCGCGATGGTGGCCGGCGACGCGGCCGTCACGCTTCCGCAGGTCGCGGGCGCGCTGCCGGCGGGGCCCATCGTGCTGTGGCACTCGATCGCGCTCTACCAGCTGCCCGACGAGGCGCTCGACGCGATCGACGAGGCCGTGGCCCGGGTGGCGGCGGAGCGGCCGCTCGTGCGGGTGGCCTTCGAGCCCCAGCCCGGCGGCGGCGCCGACATCCGCGTCGCGCTACGGCCGCGCGAGGCCGCGCCGGTGGCGACCGCGCACACGCACGGCGCCTGGCTCGACCTGCCCTGAGCGGGCGGCGCGGCGCCTAGGGAGGCCCCGCGTCGTCCGGGGGCCGGCCGTCCTGGGTGCCCGTGTCGGCGGCGGCGCGCGCCGGGGTGCCGTCCTCGGTCGCACGGGGGTCCGTCCCCGCCAGCTCGTGGTCGCCGTCGCGCAGCGTCTCGAGGCCCGACTTCTCGCGCAGGGGCAGCTGCGGGAGCGCGAGCGCGAGCCCCAGCCCCAGCACCGAGAACATCGAGGAGAACAGCAGGACGCCGGTGATCGCATCCGAGAAGCCGACGCGGAACGGCTCCGCGAGCACGGGATCGATCTGCTGGAGGAACGAGGTGTCGTCGAGCGACAGCCCCGAGTCCGCTGCGGGGCTCCCGGACCCGATCGCGTCGGCGACGGCCCGCTCGGCCGGGTTTCCCGTCGTCGCGGCGTCCGCGACCACCTGCTGGAAGGCGGGATCCTTGGCCGCGCTCGCGAACGCGGAGCCGATGTCCCCCGGCGCAGCCGAGAAGAGCATCGACAGGAAGACCGCCGTGCCGAGCGAGCCGCCGATCTGCCGGAAGAACATGACGGAGGCCGAGCCGGCGCCCATGTCCCGCGGCTCGACGGCGTTCTGCACCGCGAGCATGACCGGTTGCATGATGCCGCCCAGCCCGAGGCCGAAGAGGAAGCCGCCCAGGCCCACATGCCACAGCGAGCTGCCCGCCTCGAGCCGTGACAGGACGAGCCCGGCGATCACGATGAGCGTCGCGCCCGTGACCGGGAACGGCTTGTACCTGCCCGTGGCGCGGATGATCTGCGCCGACGACCCCGCCATCACGAGGATGCCGAGCGTGAACGGCAGCATCGCGAGGCCCGCCTCGGTGGGGTTCATGCCCTTGGCGATCTGCAGGTACAGGGGGATGCCGGCGAGCCCGCCGAACATCGCGAAGCCCATGACGAAGTTGAGCCCGGTCGACACGCCCACCGTGCGGTTGCGCAGCATGCGCAGGGGGAGCAGCGCATCGTCCCCGGCCGCCCGCTCCGCCACGATGAACGCGACGATGCCCGCGACGCTCGCCGCCGACAGCGCGAGCACCGCGGTCGAGGTCCACCCCCACTCGCGCCCCTGCTCGACCACCACCAGCATCGGCACGATGGCGAGGACGAGCGCCGCGGCGCCCCAGTAGTCGACGCGCACCGCGTGCGCGTGGTGCGGCACGTGCAGGACCCGCAGGACGATGACGAGCGCGATGAGCCCCAGCGGCACGTTCTGGAGGAAGATCCACCTCCAGCCGGCCAGCCCCAGCAGCTGGTCCGCATCGGCGTAGAAGCCGCCGAGCACCGGCCCGAGGACGGAGGCGACGCCCCATACCCCGAAGAACGCCGCCTGGTACTTCGTGCGCTCGCGGGGGCTCAGGATGTCGCCGACGATGATGAGCGCGAGCGCCATGAGTCCGCCCGCGCCCAGGCCCTGGAGCCCGCGGTAGGCGGCGAGCTGGTACATGTCGGTCGCGGTGCCGCACAGCAGCGAGCCCACGATGAACAGGCTGAGCGACACGAGGTACAGCGGCTTGCGGCCGAAGATGTCGGAGAGCTTGCCGTACAGGGGCGTGGAGATGGTCGCCGCCACCAGGTAGGCGGTGGTGACCCAGGCCTGCAGCGTGAGGCCGTCGAGATCGTCGCCGATGGTGCGGATCGCGGTCGCGACGATCATCTGATCGAGGGCCGCGAGGAACATCCCGACCACGAGGCCGCCCACGATGAGGTTGATCTGGCGGCGTTCCAGGAGCGGGGACTGGTCGGTCATCGTGCACCCTTCGGGGAGGTGAGGGCGGGGCGCGGGGCGCCTCCCTCGTCAACCTTGCGCCGGTCCGGTCGATTCCGCCAGACCCCGGTGAGGGGAAGCCGCGCCGTCGCCCTACCCTTGAGGCATGTCTGTCGAGGTCCTGGTGACGCTGTTCGCCGCCGTGAGGGACCTCTCCATCGCGGCGACCGCGGGCGCGCTGCTCGTCATCGCGGCGGTGCTGCCGCGCGGGCACGCGGCCGTGGGCCGGGCCGCGCTCGTCGCCCGCCTCGGCTCGATCGGCTGGGTGGTCGGCGCCTTCGGCCACTCGCTCGCCACGTACGCGAGCATCCGCGGCTCGCTGCCCGACGCCTCCCGCTTCGTCGAGGAGTGGTGGAGCTACTCGACCTCGGTGGACCTGCTCATCGCCTACCTGCAGGTGCTCGCGGCCGGGCTGGTCGCGTCGGTGCTGTGCACGCTGGTCCGCACCCCGGCCGTGGCGGCATGGTCGCTCGTGCCCGTGGCGTGGGCGCTCGGCTGGCTCGCGGAGACCGGGCACGCCGCCGGTGCCGCCGACCACCACCTCGCGACCTCCGCGATGTTCCTTCACCTCGCCGGCGCCGTGGTGTGGACCGGCGTGATCGGGGCGATGCTCCTCCTGCGCGGGGTGCTGGGCGACCGGACGAAGGACGCGATCGGGCGCGCCTCGAAGATCGCGATCTGGGCGGCCGCCGCCGTCGTCGTCTCGGGTGCCGCCAACGGCTGGATCCGGCTGTCCGCGCCGTCCGAGCTGTGGACCAGCGCGTACGGGCGCCTGCTGCTGCTGAAGATCGGCCTCATGTCCGTCGCGGTGGCGCTCGCGGCGCTGCACCGCCGGGCGTCGCTGCCGCGTCTCGACGAGGCGCAGGCGAGGGAGCGCTTCTGGCGCCTCATGGCGGTCGACGTGGGCGCGCTCGTCGCGGTCATGGGCGTCGCCGCCGTGCTCGCGTCGACCGCGCCGCCGATCCCGATCGTGCCGGTCGAGGAGCCCAGCCCGGCGTACTACCTCACGGGCTACGAGCTGCCGCCGGCGCCCACCGCGTGGGAGTGGATCGCGCAGTGGCGCCTCGAGATCGTCACGGCGTTCGTGCTCGGCGCGGCCGCGCTCACGTACGTGCGTTGGGTGCTGCGGCTGCGCCGCCGCGGCGACGCGTGGCCCTGGTACCGGACCGCATCGTTCCTCACCGGGATCGCGCTGCTCGTGTGGCTCACGCAGGGCGCGCCCACCGTCTACGGCATGGTGACGTTCAGCGGCCACATGCTCGAGCACATGCTGCTCGTCATGGCCGTGCCCGTGCCGCTCACGTTCGGCGCCCCGGTCACGCTCGCGCTGCGCGCGCTGCCGCCGCGCCGCGACGGCTCGGTGGGTCCGCGCGAGTGGATCCGCACCGTGGTCGAGTCGCGCTGGATGCGCTTCTGGGCCCACCCGGTTGTGGCGGCCGTGAGCTTCGCGGGCTTCCTCATCGTCTTCTACTACTCGCCGCTGTTCGAGTTCGCGCTGCGCAACCACGTGGGCCACCTGTGGATGATCCTGCACTTCACGATCGTGGGCTACCTCTTCGTCAACGCGCTCGTCGGCATCGACCCCGGGCCCACGCGCCCCGGCTACCCCATGCGCATCGTGCTGCTGTTCGCGACCATGGCGTTCCACGCGTTCTTCGGCGTCGCGATCATGATGTCGACGGTGCTCATCGCGCCCACGTGGTTCGGGCTGATGGGGCGCACGTGGGGCCCGGACGCGATCACCGACCAGCAGTACGGCGGCCAGATCGCGTGGGGCATCGGGGAGTTCCCGGTGGTGCTGCTCGCGATCGGCATCGTCGTCGCGTGGCGCCGCGCCGACGCGAAGGAGACCCGCCGCCTCGACCGCAAGGCGGAGCGGGACGACGACGCGGAGCTGCGCGCCTACAACGCGATGCTTGCGCGCACCGCCGAGGAGGACGCGCGCCAAGAGCGGTGACCCCGCCCGTCGATTCCCAATGACGGATGTGGCACGCGTGCTCTCGCGTGAAGGCTGGGGCGGTCCCAGCCTTCACGTGGGTCAGCGGCCGTCACTTCCGTCATTGGGAGTCGACGATGCGCGCCGGAGGGGGGTCAGCCCTCGAGGACCGTCCCGTCCGGGATGGTCTCGGCCTGGCCGGTGTCCTCGAGCACGACCTCGCCGCGGCACACCACGCCGGCGCCGAACGTCCAGTCGCCCTTGACCGTGAGCGACACGGCCTCCTTGAGCGACGGGACCCCGTGCGGGAAGCGCGCCTCGAACTTGGACATCGTCTTGTAGTGCTTCGAGTCGAGGTCCACGAGCGGGGCGGCGCCCACCGCGAGGCGCAGCGCGCCGTCCGACTCGAGCGTGTACGCGTCCGAGCGCAGCAGCAGGAGGTCGTTGGTGGTCTTGACCGGCAGGAAGCGGTCGCGGCCCACGACGATCGACGTCGCGCCCTCGAACACCTCGATCGCGGCGCCCATGGCGGTCTCGATCTGGAAGACCTCGGGCGAGGTCGAGTCGGTCGGGTCGACGTTCTTGACGTTGCGGATGAGCGGCAGGCCCAGCACCGCGCCACGCTCCTTGAGCGCCGCGAAGAGCTTCTCGAGGTCGAACCACAGGTTGTTCGTGTGGAAGAACGGGTGGTGGTGCTCGTCCGTGAAGTAGTGCATCTCCTCGGGCGCCGTCTGCGCCGTGTCGCGGAGGATGAGGCGGCCGTCGGCCTTGCGGACCGCAAGGTGGCCGCCCTTGCGGTCGGCCGCGGTGCGGCGGCACAGCTCGGCGGCGTACGGCGCGCCCGAGGCGGCGAACCAGCCGGCGATCGTGGGGCTCGGCACCGCGCCGAGGTTGTCCGAGTTCCCGGTCGACGCGTAGCGGAAGCCCTCGTCGAGCAGCTTCTCGAGGATCCCCGAGCCGAGCAGCGCGGTGTAGATGTCGCCGTGTCCGGGCGGGCACCACTCGAGCGTGGGGTCCTTGGGCCACTCGACCGGCATGAGGCCGTCGACAAGCAGCTTCGGCTCGGCGTTCTGGAGGAAGTCGAGCGGGAGCCCGTCGACCTTGAGGTCGATGTACGGCGCGAGCGCCTCCAGCGTGTCGTCCTGCGTGCGGAAGCTGTTCATCAGCACGAGCGGCAGGCGGGCGCCCGTCGCGGCGCGGGCCTGCTTGACCTGGTCCACGATGAGGTCGAGGAAGCTCTTGCCGTCCCGCACCGGGAGCAGGGACTTCGCGCGGTCCATGCCCATCGAGGTGCCGAGCCCGCCGTTGAGGCGGATGATCGCGGTCCGCGCGAACGCCTCGTTCGCCGCGTCCTCGTCGATGTCGACGCCCTCGAGGAAGGGCGGGTCGAGCAGCGGCTCGATGGTGTCCTCGCGGATCAGGCCGGTGGCGCCGGCCTCCAGCTCCGCGAAGTAGTGGGAGAAGACGTCGATGGCGGTCTGGTCGACCCCGGCGGCGGCCATCTTGGCCTGGGCGGCGATGAGTCCAGGAGCGGTCATGACCCCGAGCCTAGGGGCTGTGCACGCGCCCGGGCCAGGGCTCACGGCCGGGGTGCGGACCGGCCGCGACGCATGACAGTGTTTCCACAGATTTCCTCCACAGGTGTGGGTAAAACCCCGAGGCCCCGCACGGGACATGTGGATGACCATGTGGGCGCGCGGTGGACGGGAACTCTGTGCGGGTGAGGCCTTGCGTCACCCGGGGGACACGAGTAGAAACGCCTCTAGCGAAAAGGTGCGACACGCGCTGAAGGGCGAGGGTGAGAACGCTCTCCTGAGGTTGTCGGACCCGCCGCTGCGCCGGAAACGGCACGGGACGGGGGCGACGACGAGCGTGTGCGCGCGCCGGATCGGACTCCTCGGACAACGGCGGTCCGCGTTCGCCGTCTCGTGAGCGAGGCGGGCGGACCTGTGGGTGACGGCACAGGGCACGACGGGCCCGGGGAGTCGGCCGAGAGGTCGTCGCCGCGTTTCGGGCGCCGCCCACCGTGGTCTCTCGAGCTGCAGGGAAGGCCCCCCGGACCCGAATTCCGGGGGGCCTTCGCCATGTCTGGAGCCTGTGGATGAACCGCCGCGGCCGCGTCGTCCAGGCGTGCGCCCCGACCGTGCGACACTTTCCCGAACGCGAGCAGCGAGGGAGGACGCGATGGTCGACACGCTCGAGGTCGAGGCGGGCGACGACGTCGCCGTCTCGGGCGGCAACGGCGTGGGCATCGCCTCCTTTGTCACCGGCTGCCTCGGGCTCGGACCCGTCGCGATCCTGCTCGGCGGCATCGGGCTCGCGCGCTGGCGCCGCGGCGCCGCCGCGAGGCGCAGCTGGCCGCTCGCCGGCCTCGTGCTCGGCATCGTGGGGACCCTCGGGGCCGCCGCGCTCGCGGCCGTCGTGCTCACCTCGGGCACCGACGAGGCCGAGCAGGACCTGCGCGCCCAGGCCGACGTCGTGACGCTCGGCAACGCCGTGGTGGACGCCTACGTCGCGGATCCGGACGGGACCGTGGAGGTCGGCGTCGACGCGTCGGGCTATGTCGTCGACGGGACGGCGATCGCCGCGGAGCTGTCGCTCGACGAGGACCGCGCCGTCAGCCTCGAGGGCACGGACGCGTTCGACTGGTGCCTCACGCTCACGTACGGCGGCGGCGACAGCGGCGCCGTGGCCTTCGCCGCGACCGAGGGCCTGGTCGTGTCCTGCCCCGTCCGCTGACGCGGCTTTTGCGTCCCGGTGTGATGGTCGTCACACCCCGAATAGATGCTGGTGTGGCGACGATTGTTGCGCAAGAATGAGCCACGGCTGGGTGGTCCAGCCGGAAACCAGGCAGGACGATGTCATGGTCGGGCCTCATCACCCTTCAGCGAGACCCGGGCATAGGCGGGGGCGACCCTGCTGGGGGCGGAGTCCTCAAAGCAGAGGGAGAGCACGATGGACAAGTGGAACCTCATGAAGAACAACACCGTCGTCCGCATCTCGGCGAGCGCTGGCACGCTCGTCGCGGTGGCGGTGATCGCGGGCGCTGGGTTCAAGTGGGCGTGAGCCCCACCAGGCACGGAGGCGGCGCGGGGGATCGACTTCCCGCGCCGCCTTCGCGCATCACCGCGTACGTGGCGACGATCGGCGGCCTCGGCCTCGTCGCCATCGTGCTGGTGCTTCTCGGAGGGCCCTGGCCGGTGACACTGGCGGAGACGCCGGTCTGGCCGATCATCTTCCTCGCCGCGGCGGCGATCGCGGGAGAGGTCAAGCCCATCCGACTGCTGCGCGAGGACGGCGAGGAGCGGACGCTGTCGACATCGGCGCCGTTCGTGCTCGCCCTGGTACCGATCGCCGGCATCGGCGTCGCAGTGGCCGTGCAGATCACCGCGAGCATCGCGGATGATGTCCTGCATCGCCGCGCTCCTCGGAAGTCCCTTTTCAACACGGCTCAGTACACGCTGAGCGTGGTGACGGCACGGCTGATCTTCTCCTGGCTTGCGGGCGTCCCCTTCTTCGGCGGCCCCATGCCGGTCGAAGGTGCGGAGCTCATCCCGCTGCTCCTGGCCGGCGTCGGCATGATCGTCGTGAACTGGCTCCTCGTGGCGGGCGTGGTCTCGCTCTCGACCGGTCAGACCGTCTGGCGCGTCTTCCGCGACGACATCAAGGATCTCGCCCTCACGAACATCGTTCTTCTCAGCGTCGGCGGGATCGCCGCCGTGACCTCGGCTGATGGCGCGGCCGCGCTCGCGCTCCTCTTGGCGCCCGTGCTCGCGGCGCACCTCTTCACGGCAGCGGCCGCGCGCCACGCGCATGACGCGACGCACGACTCGCTCACGGGCCTCGGCAACCGCGGCCAGCTCCACCACGAGCTCGACCGCGGGTTCGCGCAAGCGGCGCCGCTGCGCACAGGCGGTCCGGGCCTCGTGCTCATCGACCTCGACCACTTCAAGGACTTCAACGACACGCTCGGCCACCCCGTGGGAGACGAGATCCTCCGCCAGGTGGCGGTCCGGCTGCGCGAGGTCGCCCCCGACGGCGCCTCCGTGCACCGGCTCGGCGGCGACGAGTTCGCCGTCGTGGTCCGCGGCGACCTCGCCGCGTCCCGACAGGTCGCCCGCGACATCCTCGCGTCGCTCGACGAGCCGGTGAGGGTCGAGACGCTCGAGCTGCTCGTCCGCGCGAGCGCGGGCCTCGCCGTCGCTCCGCTCCACGGCGAGGACGGCGAGACGCTCATGAAGAACGCGGACATCGCGCTGTACCACGCCAAGCTCGAGCGCGACCGGATCAGCACCTTCTCGCCCGAGTTCGACATCAACACCGTCGAGCGGCTCCAGCTCCTGACCGACCTGCGCACCGCGCTCGACACCGGCCAGCTCCACGTCGTCTACCAGCCGCAGACCGACCTCACCGACGGCCGCGTGGTCGCGGTCGAGGCACTCGTGCGGTGGCGGCACCCGGAGCGCGGCCTCGTGCGGGCCGACGAGTTCATCCCGCTCGCGGAGAACTCGGGACTGATCTTCCCGGTGACGGCCTTCGTGCTCGACACGGCCCTCGCCCAGGTCGCCCGCTGGCACGCGGCCGGCCTCGACGTCCGCATGGCGGTCAACCTGTCCGCGCGCCACCTCTCCGACCAGGGCCTGCCGCAGCAGGTCGGGGCGGCGCTCACGCGCCACCAGGTGCCCGCATCGTCCCTCGTGCTCGAGGTGACCGAGACCGCGATCCTGTCGGACCCGGCCCGCGCGGACCTGGTCCTGCACGCGCTCCGCCGCCTCGGCGTCTCGATCGCTATCGACGACTACGGCACCGGCAACGCGTCGCTCAGCTACCTCAAGCGCCTCGAGATCGACGAGCTCAAGATCGACCGCTCGTTCGTCAGCAACATCGGCGCCGACCACCACGACCTCATCATCGTCCGCTCGACCATCTCGCTCGCGCTCGCGCTCGACCTGCGGGTGGTCGCGGAGGGCATCGAGGACGCGGAGACGGTGACGGCGCTGCGCGGCCTCGGCCACGTTATCGGCCAGGGCTACCACCTGGGGCGTCCGGTCGAGGCGGCCGAGCTCGAGCGCGTGCTCGGGATCGAGCCTCCCGCCGAGGCCGACGCCGCGCCTGCAAGTATCGTCTGACCATGCTGGTCCTCGCCGCGGGCGTGCTCGCCCTCCTGTCCCCGCTCGTCGCGCTGCGGTGGCCCGCCGGGCTGCTGCTGCGCCGCTGGCGGTGGGCATGGCTCATCTGGGCGGCGCTGCTGCTGCAGATCGTCATCATCGACGTGCACCTGCCCGCAGGGTTCGCCGAGGCGCTGCACCTCGCGACCTACGCCGCGGCGCTCGCGTTCGTGTGGCTCAACCGCGAGGTCTGGGGGCTGCTCGTCGTGGGCGCCGGCGCGCTCTCCAACGGCGTCACCATCGCGCTCAACGGCGGCGTGCTGCCGGCGAGCGCCGGGGCGACGGCCGCGGCGGGCATCGACCCCGACCACGCGTTCGCCAACACCGCGGTGCTGGCGGATCCGGTGCTGCCGTGGCTCGGCGACGTGTTCGCGTGGCCCGACCCGCTGCCGCTGGCGAACACGTTCAGCGTCGGCGACGTCCTCATCGTCCTCGGCGTCGGCATCGTCGCCTGGAGCGGCTCGCGCCGGCTGGGCTCCCCCGTGCGGGAGGCGCCGGCCGACGACGCGGCCACGACCGCCGCGGAGCGGTGACCCGCCGGGCGCGCGGTCCGCTCGCCGCCGCGCTGGCGGTCTACCTCGTCGCGCTGACGCTGCGCCCGGCGCAGACGGCGGTCGGCCCGGTCCTCGGGGACATCGGCGCCGACCTCGGGCTCGGCGAGGGCGCCCTCGGCCTGCTCGGCACGCTGCCCCTGCTCGGCTTCGCCGCGGTGTCGCCGCTCGTGCACCGCTTCTCCGCGCGCTGGGGCGCCGAGGGCACGCTCCTCGCCGCGTTGGCGGGCCTGGTGCTCGGGATCGTCGTGCGGTCCTGGACCGGCGCCGCGGGGCTGTGGCTCGGGACCGCCGTGATCGGCGCGACCGTCGCGATCGGCAACGTGCTGGTGCCGGTCATCGTCAAGCGCGACTTCCCCGACCGCATCGCCGTCGCGACGGGCGCGTACTCCGCCGTCATCGCGGGCTCGGCCGCCGTCGGCGCGGCGGTCGCGGTGCCGCTCGCGGAGGTCGGCACGTGGCGGCTGTCGCTCGGCGTCTGGGCGGTGCCGTTCGCGGTCGTCGTGGTCGCGTGGTGGCTGCGCACCCGGGTGCGGCACGATGCGGCGGCCGAGGTCGCGGAGGCCGACCTCGCGCACGCGAGCACGTGGCGGTCCGGCACCGCCTGGCTCGTCACCGGCTTCATGGGGCTCCAGGCGACGAGCTTCTACGTGTTCGTCACGTGGCTGCCGACCATCGAGGGCTCGTTCGGGGTGTCCGCGCACACCGCGGGCATCCACCTGTTCGTCTACCAGATGGTCGGCATCGCCGGCGGCCTGCTCATCCCCTTCGCGATGCGGCCGGACAGCCAGGTGGGGGCCGCGGTGCTCGCGACCGTGCTCATCGGGGCGGGAACCGCGGGGCTCATGGTCGCCCCGGATGCAGTGCTGCTGTGGATCGTCATCGCGGGCGTCGGCTCGGGGGCCTCGCTCGTGATGTCGCTGTCGCTCATGAGCCTGCGCGGACGGACGCCGTCCGAGACCACGCAGCTGTCGGGGATGGCGCAGTCGATCGGCTACCTGCTCGCCGCGATCGGCCCCGTCGCCGCGGGCGTCCTCGCGGAGGCGACGGGCTCGTGGACGCCCACCCTGGTGCTGCTGCTGGCCTTCGCGGCCGGCCAGCTCGCGGTGGGCATCGCGGTCGGCGTCGACCGTCGCGCGCCCCTCCGCAGACCGGCCTGAAGCGAGCCCGGACCTGCCGCGACGGGTGGGCCCGGCGTAGGATGGAAGACGGCTGATAGCAAGGACGATGCCCCTCCTCCGCGGACCCGGACGCCTCCGGACCGGCACCGGGAGAGGGGACGTCATGAACGGGCGGATGGCGCCGGTCGCCATAGCCGCGGCCGTCGTCGCGCTGGCGGCGGGGTGCAGCACCGGAGGCTCGACGGAGGATCTCGAGGCGCAGCTCGCGGAGGTCACGGAACAGCGCGACGCGCTGCAGATCGAGCTCGATGCGATCGACGCGAGATACGACAAGGTCGACGCGACGAGGACCGCGATCGAGGAGATCCTGGCCGACCCCGAGTCCTTCGGCACGCCCGACGAGGTCGCCGACCTGATCGCGTCGTACGCGACGGACGATGCGGTCATGGACGACGACGTCTTCGGCGCCGTCGGCTACCGGCAGGCCTGGTACAACACGCTGTACGGCGGCGGGGGCGCCGAGATCGAGACGGTCCAGTCCTGGGTCGACGCGGACGGCTCCGAGTCGGGCAACCTCTGGGTGTGGCGCGGCGTGAACTTCGCCGGGAACCCGTTCGAGCTCATCGGCATCAGCATCATGACGTACGACGACGAGGGCAGCATCACGAACGAGTGGGTCGCGTACCCGTATCCCGACGAGTACGTGCGGGTCGCGTTCATCGGGGGCGGCACGCCCACGACAGCGACGGGCGAGTCCTGGGAGGACGTCGACGAGCAACCCTGACGGCACGGGGCCGCCGGGGCGGAGCAAGCTACCGGGAGGAGGCCCGGCGGTGGAAGGGAGGCGCCATGCGGCGCATCACCAGAAGGAGCGGAGCGCTCGGAGCGGCGGCGGGAGCGGCGATCGTGCTCGCGCTGTCCGGCTGCGGCGGCGACTCCGGCGACTACCCGGTCGAGGTGACCGGACAGACCGAGTGCGACAGCCTCGGCACCTTGCCGACCTGCCAGGACGACATGTCGGACGCGCGGGTCACCGGCGAGAACGAGATCATCCTCAACATCGACTCCCTGGGCGCGGAGACCGCCTCCAGCGGCTCTGCGGTGCTCACCAACGACGGCGGCACCTGGGAGGGGGCCATCGAAGGGACCCGGACGGAGTCCGACGAGGCCGAGGACGGCTACTGCTACGACTTCACCGCCGAGCTGGTCGGCACCGGCGACTACGACGGGCTCGCCTACTCGGCGACGTACACGGGCTGCGACTTCCCCTGGGAGGTGACGGGCACCATCGACGAGGTCGAGGAGTAGTCCCGACCACACGAAGGCCCCTCGTCGGAGGGGCCTTCCACGGGCGGGGCCTCAGGCGTCCTGGCTCGGGGAGCCGCCCGCGGGGGCGGCGGGTGCCGGGGCCTCCTCGGCCTCGGACGATGCCGCGCGGGCCCTCCGCGAGCGCACGGTGCGCACGGCCGCGAGGGCGACGGCGCCGATGAGCGCGAGCGCGATCACCCACGGCAGCAGCACCCCCGTGATCACCAGCGCGCCGGAGACGAAGGCCACCAGCCCGTTCCAGCCCGACTCGAGGCCGCCCCAGAAGCTGCGCGGCGCATCGTCCACGATGACGATCGGCTCGGTCGTGAGCGACAGGTCGATCGTCGACATGGAGACCTGGTCGTCGAGGCCGCGCTGGCGGGCCTCGAGGCTCTCGAGGCGGGCCTGCCGCCCGTCGAGCTCGTCCTCGAGCGTGATGATGTCCTTGATGTCCTCCGCGTCGGCCAGCAGGGACTCGATCCGCGCGGTGGACGCGCGGAGCGTAGAGATCTGGGCGTCGAGGTCACGGACCTCGGTGGTGACGTCGGCGGAGTCGGTCGTGAACTCGTCGACGGTGCCGAGCGCGCGGAGCTCGTCGACCGCGGAGTCGAGCGCCGCCGCAGGGATCCGCAGCGTCAGGCGCGCGGAGCCGCCGTCGTAGGCGCCCGGCGCGGTCTCGGAGCGCGAGTCGATGCGGCCGCCCGCGCTCGTGACGATGTCCTCGGCGCGGTCGGCGGCGGCGATGGGATCCTCGACCGTCATGTACATCGCACCCGTGACGATGAGGGCGCGGTCGTCCGCCGCCTCCGCGGAGTCCGCCGCGCCGCCCGTGGCGCCGTCGGCCTCCTCGGCCTGCTCGTACGCCTCCTCCACCCCCGCGAAGGACGAGTCCGACGCGCCGGAGCTGCAACCCGCCAGCAGCCAGACGGTGGCGAGGAGCGCGGCGATCACCGCGCCCCGGCGGACGGGGGACGATGTCGCGTCGACGCGTGTGCTCATGCCGCTCATGCTAGGGAGACGCACGGCGGCGCGGAAGCGTTGGATGCGAACCCGTGACCATGCTGTGACCAGGCGTGATGCAAGCGCGGCGGGGGAAGGACGAAGGCCCGCTCCTGACGGAACGGGCCTTGCGCGAGAGAGCGGGTGACGGTGTCTGGTGTCACGACATCGTTCACTGATGTGTCGCGACATCGTTCACAGGCCTGGTGCTTCGACGATGGGCCATGGCGGATGCAGACAAGAACCGGGTCATCGTGCTGGCGGTCGTCGAGGGCGGCCTGTCCGTCGCCGAGGCGGCGCAGCGGTTCAAGGTCTCCAGACGGTGGATCTACGCCCTCCTGACGCGCTACCGAGCGGAGGGCGTTGCGGGTCTGGAGCCGCGCTCACGCGCCCCACGCACGTCGCCGCAGACCACGCCCGCACCGGTGCGGGCCAGGATCGTGGAGCTGCGCGACGAACTGACGGGCGAAGGACTCGATGCGGGGGCGGAGTCCATCGCGGACCGGCTCGCCCGCGAGGACCTGACGGTGCCGGCGACGTCGACGATCTGGCGGATCCTGCGCGAAGGCGAACGCGTCACGGCGCAGCCACGCAAACGTCCCCGCTCGTCGTGGACCCGCTTCGAAGCCGCCACCCCCAACGGCTGCTGGCAGTCCGACATGACCCACTGGCACCTGGCCGACGCCACCGAGGTCGAGATCATCTCCTGGCTCGACGACCACTCCCGGTTCCTGCTGCACATCTCCGTCCATGCGGTCGTGACCGCGCCGATCGTGACCACCACGTTCCTGACCACCGCACGTGAGCACGGTCTACCAGCGTCGACGCTGACGGACAACGGGCTGATCTACACCACCCGGTTCGCCAACTACAAAGGCGGCCCCAACCACTTCGAGCACGTCATCGCATCCCTAGGCGTCAAGCAGAAGAACGGCCACCCCGGCCACCCCCAGACCCAGGGCAAGATCGAACGCTTCCACCAGACCCTGAAGAAGTGGCTCGCGGCCAGGCCCGACACCGACACGATCGACGCGATGCAACACGTGTTGCACACCTTCCAGCACGTCTACAACCACGAACGCCCCCACCGGTCGCTCGCCCGGCGCACCCCCGCCGAGGCCTACACCGCGCTACCCAAGGACCAGCCCTCGATCGAGCTCCTCGAACGCCACTGGCGCGTCCGCCACGACATCGTCGACCCCGGCGGCACCATCACCGTGCGCTGGGCCGGCAAGCTACGCCACCTCGGCATCGGACGCGCCCACCGCGGAACCGACATCGTGCTCCTCATGGCCGGCCGCGACACCCTCGTCATCGACCGCACCACCGGCGAGATCATCGCCGAACACCACCTCGACGAAACCCGCGACTACCAACCCAAGAAACACCAAAGGCCCCTCCCGAAGGAGGGGCCTTTGTGAACGATGACCCGAGACATCTGTGAACGATGTCCCGACACATCACAAGAGAGCGGGTGACGGTGTCTGGTGTCACGACATCGTTCACTGATGTGTCGCGACATCGTTCACAGGCCTGGTGCTTCGACGATGGGCCATGGCGGATGCAGACAAGAACCGGGTCATCGTGCTGGCGGTCGTCGAGGGCGGCCTGTCCGTCGCCGAGGCGGCGCAGCGGTTCAAGGTCTCCAGACGGTGGATCTACGCCCTCCTGACGCGCTACCGAGCGGAGGGCGTTGCGGGTCTGGAGCCACGCTCACGCGCCCCACGCACGTCGCCGCAGACCACGCCCGCACCGGTGCGGGCCAGGATCGTGGAGCTGCGCGACGCGCTGACGGGCGAAGGACTCGATGCGGGGGCGGAGTCCATCGCGGACCGGCTCGCCCGCGAGGACCTGACGGTGCCGGCGACGTCGACGATCTGGCGGATCCTGCGTGAAGGCGAACGCGTCACGGCGCAGCCACGCAAACGTCCCCGCTCGTCGTGGACCCGCTTCGAAGCCGCCACCCCCAACGGCTGCTGGCAGTCCGACATGACCCACTGGCACCTGGCCGACGCCACCGAGGTCGAGATCATCTCCTGGCTCGACGACCACTCCCGGTTCCTGCTGCACATCTCCGTCCATGCGGTCGTGACCGCGCCGATCGTGACCACCACGTTCCTGACCACCGCACGTGAGCACGGTCTACCAGCGTCGACGCTGACGGACAACGGGCTGATCTACACCACCCGGTTCGCCAACTACAAAGGCGGCCCCAACCACTTCGAGCACGTCATCGCATCCCTAGGCGTCAAGCAGAAGAACGGCCACCCGGGCCACCCCCAGACCCAGGGCAAGATCGAACGCTTTCACCAGACCCTGAAGAAGTGGCTCGCGGCCAGGCCCGACGCCGACACGATCGACGCGATGCAACACGTGTTGCACACC
>NZ_BBMC01000010.1 GCF_000971255.1 Demequina rhizosphaerae | reverse complement strand
CGTAGATCGCCTGGTAGATCGTCTCGTGGCTCACGCGCATGCTCTCGTCGCTGGGATACTCGTCGATCAGAGCGTGACAGATCTGCTCCGGCGACCACTTCAGGCGCAGCTTCTCCACCACGAAGTCCCGCAACGGGCCAGGATGCGCGAGCTTCGACTCCTTGGGCCGGGTCCGGCTGGCCGCCCATGAGCGCTGCGCCGCATGAGGACGGTACAAGCGGTCGGTGCTGCGGTTGTCGATCTCGCGTTTGATGGTCGACGCCGGCCGACCCAGCTCCCGCCCGATCGCCCGCAGCGACCAGCCCTGGCGCTTCAGGTCCGCGATCGTCTCCCGGTCGACGATGGTCAGGAACCGAGGATCCAGCACCGCCTCAACAGCAGCCACGGACAGCTGGGGCGTAGCGGACGTGTAGGTCGTCATACCCGTCTTGTAGTCGATGAAGCGGCCATCGGGATAAAGGCGCGTGCCATTGGACTTCACGACGCCTCGGTCCCACTCCTCGGCGGTGCGCTCATGCGCGCCAACCCGGGCGGCAGCGACGCTGCGCCGCACCCCGGCAGCACGCAGCCGCTCATACTCGGCCCGTCCCGGATGGGGGCCCGTGCCCGGCGTTCCACGACCGCGCACACCTGCCTTCCGTGCCCATCCATACGCCGTGTTCCGGCTCACGCCAACAGCACGAGCAGCCGCCGTGATATTGCCCTCGTGCAATTCCAGCACGTCAAAGAACTGGACTCTCAACTCCTCAAACGACACGATCCCCGCAACTCCCTGAAGTCAGGGTGTTGCGGGGATCGTTAGAACCGACCGAGGGGGCCGGCCCTCGTCGCGTCTCACCGCCCTGCACCGCCCTCCATGGAACCGGGCAGCCGAAGGGCGCCGGGGACGATGCGACGGTCACCGGATGCCGCATCGTTCACCGGCGATTCGCATACGAATCAGGACCTTCGCCGCGCCGTGTGAACGTTCACCATGGAATGCTGAACGGGTACCCGAGATGGAGGAAATGATGGCACCGACGCCCTGGTCCCCCCGCACTGCGGATTCCGTCACCGACGCCGAGGTCGAGGCCATCGACCTGTGGTGGCGCACGGCCAACTACATGTCCGTTGGCCAGATCTACCTGCTCGACAACCCGCTCCTGCGCGAGCCGCTGCACCGCGACCACGTGAAGAAGCGCCTCGTGGGCCACTGGGGCACCACCCCGGGCCTCAACTTCATCTACACGCACCTCAACCGCATGATCTCGACGCGCCAGCAGCCGACGATGTACATCATCGGCCCCGGCCACGGCGGCCCCGGCCTCGTCGCGGCGAGCTACCTCGAGGGCACCTACAACGAGACCTACCCGGAGATCTCCGAGGACGAGCGCGGCCTGCAGCGCCTCTTCAAGCAGTTCTCCTTCCCGGGCGGCATCCCCTCGCACGTCGCGCCCGAGACCCCCGGCTCGATCCACGAGGGCGGCGAGCTCGGCTACGCCCTCTCGCACGCGTACGGCGCGGCCTTCGACAACCCGGACCTGCTGGTCGCGGCGGTCGTCGGCGACGGCGAGGCCGAGACCGGCCCCCTCGCGACGAGCTGGCACTCGAACAAGTTCATCAACCCCGCCACCGACGGCGTGGTCCTCCCGATCCTGCACCTCAACGGCTACAAGATCGCCAACCCGACCGTCCTCGCGCGCATCGGCGACGAGGAGCTCGAGGCGCTCATGGTCGGCTACGGCCACAAGCCGCACTTCTTCACCGCCGGCTTCGACGACGAGTCGCCCGCCTCGTTCCACCGCCGCTACGCGGAGCTCATGGACGAGGTCATGGACGAGATCGCGGCGATCAAGGCCGAGGCCAAGGCGAATCCCGCCATGGACCGCCCCAAGTGGCCCATGATCGTGCTGCGCACCCCCAAGGGCTGGACCTGCCCGCCGTCGATCGACGGCAAGCGCACCGAGGGCTCGTGGCGCGCGCACCAGGTGCCGCTGTCCAACGCCCGCGACACCGACGACCACCTCCACACCCTCGAGGCGTGGCTCCAGTCGTACGGCCCGGACGACCTCTTCGACGAGGACGGCGTGGTCCGCCCCGAGGTCCTCAGCGTGGTGCCCGAGGGCGAGCTGCGGATGTCGGCCCGCCCCGAGGCGAACGGCGGCCTGCTCATGCAGGACCTGGTGATGCCGGACTACCGCGACTTCGCGGTCGACGTGCCCTCCCCGGGCGCCGAGATCGGCGAGGCGACCCGCACGCTCGGCAACTTCCTGCGCGAGGTCATGCGCAACAACCCCGACAACTTCCGCATCTTCGCGCCCGACGAGCTCGCCTCGAACCGCATCCAGGCGGTCCTCGACGTGACCCAGAAGGTGTGGAACGCGGAGATCGACCCCGACGACGGCCCCATGGGCCACGACGGCCGCGTGGTCGAGATGCTGTCCGAGCACCAGTGCCAGGGCTGGCTCGAGGCCTACAACCTCACCGGCCGCCACGGCCTGTTCACCAGCTACGAGGCCTTCATCCACATCGTCGACTCGATGTTCAACCAGCACGCGAAGTGGCTCAAGGTCGCGCACGAGCTGCCGTGGCGCCGGCCCATCCCGTCGCTCAACTACCTGCTGTCCTCGCACGTGTGGCGCCAGGACCACAACGGCTTCTCGCACCAGGACCCGGGCTTCATCGACCACGTGGTGAACAAGAAGGCCGAGGTCGTGCGCGTCTACCTGCCGGCCGACGCCAACACGCTGCTCGCGACCTACGACCACTGCCTCCGCTCGCGCGACCGCGTCAACGTGGTCGTCGCCGGCAAGCAGCCGCAGGCCCAGTGGCTCACCATCGAGGAGGCGGAGAACCACTTCGCCCGCGGCGCCGGCATCTGGGAGTTCGCGTCGAACGTGCCGCTCGGCGAGGAGCCCGACGTGGTGATGTGCGGCATCGGCGACGTGCCCACGATGGAGGTGCTCGCGGCGATCGACATCATCCGCGAGGAGCTGCCGGACCTCAAGGTCCGCATGGTCAACGTGGTCGACCTCATGCGCCTGCAGCCGGAGGAGGAGCACCCGCACGGCATGTCCGACCGGGAGTTCGACCAGCTGTTCACCACGGACAAGCCGATCATCATGAACTACCACGGCTACCCGTGGCTCATCCACCGCCTCACCTACCGCCGCAACGGCCACCCGAACCTGCACGTGCGCGGGTTCAAGGAGGAGGGCACCACCACCTCGCCGTTCGACATGGCGATGGTCAACGACATCGACCGCTTCCACCTGGTCATGGACGTCATCGACCGCGTCCCGTCGCTCGGCGGCCGCGCCGCCTCGCTGCGCCAGAAGCTGCAGGACAAGCGCTTCGAGGCCCAGCGCTACGCCTACGAGACCGGCGCCGACCTCCCCGAGGTCGCCGAGTGGGTCTGGTCCGGCGCCGGCACCGAGGTGCAGGCCAAGCTCTCGGGCGCCCTCGCGACCGACGGCGACAACGAGTAGGGACTCCTCTCCCGCTCTCCCGGAGGCCCCCGACGCTCAGGCGTCGGGGGCCTCCGCCCTTCCCCGGGGACGATGCGCGGGTGACCTCGGTCCCGACGCGCGCCCGCGCATCGTCCTAGGTTGGGAGCATGCTCGCCGCCTACGCCGCCCGCCTGTCCCCCGACGACCCCGTCAGCGCGCTCGAGGTGGGCGACCGCCCCGCCCCGGAGGCGCGCGAGCACTGGTCGACCGTCGAGGTGAGGGCCGCCTCGGTCAACCATCACGACGTGTGGAGCCTCAAGGGTGTGGGCCTCGCCGAGGCCCAGCTGCCGATGATCCTCGGCTGCGACGCCGCCGGGATCGCACCGGACGGCACCGAGGTGGTGGTGCACGGCGTCATCGGCGCGGACGGCCACGGCGTGGGCCCGCGCGAGCCCCGCAGCATCCTGTCGGAGCGCTACGCCGGCACCCTCGCGGAGCGGGTCGCGGTGCCCACCGCGAACCTGGTCCCCAAGCCCGCGGAGATCTCGTTCGAGGAGGCGGCCTGCCTGCCGACCGCGTGGCTCACCGCGTACCGGATGCTCTTCCACGGCGCGGACCTCAAGCCCGGGCAGTCCGTGCTCGTCCAGGGCGCCGGCGGCGGGGTCGCGAGCGCGGCCATCGCGCTCGGCGCCGCCGCAGGGCTCGAGGTGTTCGCGACCTCGCGGTCGGAGGCCAAGCGTGCCGCGGCGCTCGGGCTGGGCGCCGTGGCGGCCGTGGAGCCCGGCGCGCGCCTGCCGAGGCGCGTCGACGCCGTGGTCGAGACGGTCGGCCGGGCGACGTGGAAGCACTCGATCTCCTCGGTGCGCAACGGCGGCACCATCGCGATCGCGGGTCACACCACGGGTGACCCCGACCCCGCGCTGCTCACCCGGGTGTTCTTCCACGAGCTGCGCATCCAGGGCGTCACCATGGGCACCCGCGAGGACCTCGCCGCGCTCCTGGCCTTCCTGGCCCGCACGGGGCTGCGCCCGACCATCGACTCCACCTTCCCGCTGGCCGACGCGCGCGACGCGGTCGCGCGCGTGGCGTCGGGCGAGCAGTTCGGGAAGGTCGTCGTCACCGTCTGACGGGCGTCAGCCCTTGAGGCCCCGGCGCGTCGCGATCCAGCCCGACACCACGCGCCAGCCGATGAGCAAGGACGCGAGCACCGTCCCCGCGACGATGACGAACGACACCTGCACGCCCTGCCCGTAGACGACCCGCAGGACCATGCCGCCGACGAGCGTCGACGCCCACACGATCACCCCGGTGCGCCTCCAGTCGCACGGCCGCGTCCAGGCGCGCGCGATCACCCAGCCGAGCGCCGCGCCCGTGAGGAACGGCGACGCCGTGGTCGCCAGCCCGAGCCCGTTCTCGCCGAGGATGCCCTCGTCGTGGCTCGCCCGCCCGATCGCGGAGAACACCACGATCGCCCCCGCGTCGAGCGCCGCCGCGCCGATCGCCGCCTGCCTGAGGTTCATGCCCAACTCCCCTCCCACCCGCGCAGCCACTCCCGGACCATGAGGATCCCGGCCACCGCCGCATCGTCCCCCGCCGCGCGCGAGGCGGCACGCAGGTCGCCCGGAGCGATGCCCATGCCGCGCAGCTCGCCCGTGTGCCCGATGAGCCAGCGCTCGATCCGCTCGGCGTCGACCTCGGGGTGGAACTGCAACGCGAGGGCGCTGCCGATCGCGAAGGCCTGGCACGGCGTCGCGGGCGTCGAGGCGAGGACGGTCGCGGCCGGCGGCGGGACGATGGCGTCGCCGTGCCAGTGGAGGACCGGCGCGCCCGCAAGGTGGCGCAGCGGGGTGTCCGCGGCGGCCGGGGCCAGGTCCACGCTCCCCCAGCCGACCTCGGGCTCGCCGGGAGCGACGGATCCGCCGAGCGCGTGCGCGAGCAGCTGCGCGCCGAGGCACACGGCGAGCGTGGGCCGCCCCGCCTCGACGCGGGCCGCCAGCAGGGAGGCCTCCTCCGCGAGGACGGGGTAGTCGGCGACGTCGCCCGCTCCGACCGGTCCGCCCAGCACGATCCCGAGCTCCGCCGCGGCGAACGGCGCGAGGTCGTCGACGCCCGCGTCGAGGTAGACGATCTCGTAGCCGTGCGCGGTGATCTCGGCCTCCCAGATGCCGAGGTCCTCGAAGGCGACATGGCGGATCGCGACGCATCTCATGGCTGGGAGCCTAGGCCCCCTGCGGGCGAGCCTGCGCCGGGACGCGACTACCCTTGATGGGTGGCTCACCTGCTTGGCGCCGAGGCGCTTCACCTGGACTTCGGCACCGGACCGGTGCTCGGCTCGATCTCGATCGGGCTCGACGACGGCGACCGGATCGGCATGGTCGGCGCCAACGGCGCGGGCAAGTCCACGCTCCTCAAGGTGCTCGCGGGACGCGTCGAGCCCGATGACGGCCGCGTCACGATCGCGCGCGGCACCCGCATCGGCGTCCTCGACCAGTCCGACCACGTCGACGAGGCGCTCACCGTCGCGCAGGCGATCGTCGGCGACCGCGACGAGCACGAGTGGGCCGCGGACCCGCGCGTCCGCGACATCATGTCCGGCCTCGTGCCCGACATCGCCGCGGACGCGGTCGTCGGCGACCTCTCGGGAGGGCAGCAGCGCCGCGTCGCCCTCGCGCACGTGCTCGTGGGCGACCACGACGCGATCTTCCTCGACGAGCCCACCAACCACCTCGACGTCGAGGGCGTGACGTGGCTCGCCGAGCACCTCAAGCGCCGCTGGCCGGCCAGCCGCGGCGCGCTGCTCGTCGTCACGCACGACCGCTGGTTCCTCGACGAGGTGTCGACCCGGACGTGGGAGGTGCATGACGGCGAGGTCGACATGTACGAGGGCGGCTACGCCGCGTACGTGCTCCAGCGCGTCGAGCGCGACCGCATCGCCGCCGTGACCGAGCAGCGCCGCCAGAACCTCATGCGCAAGGAGCTCGCGTGGCTGCGCCGCGGTGCCCCCGCGCGCACCTCGAAGCCGAAGTTCCGCATCGACGCCGCGAACGCGCTCATCGCGGACGTGCCGCCCATCCGCGACACGGTCAAGCTCCACCGCATGGCCGCCGCGCGCCTGGGCAAGGACGTGGTCGAGCTGGTCCGCGTGGGCGTCAGCTACGGCGACAAGGAGGTCATCCGCGACCTCGACTTCAACCTCGGCCCCGGCGACCGCATCGGCCTCCTGGGCGAGAACGGCGCGGGCAAGTCGACCCTGCTGCGCCTCATCACAGGCGAGCAGGAGCCCACCTCCGGCCGCGTGAAGACCGGCATGACGGTGCGCGTCGCGCAGCTGAGCCAGCAGCTCGCGGAGCTCGAGGACCTGGCCGACGAGCGCGTGTCCGCCGTGGTCAAGCAGTACTCGTCGATCCAGCTGAGCGACGGCCAGGAGATGACGCCCAGCCAGCTGCTCGAGCGCATGGGCTTCACGTCGGCGCAGCTCAAGACCCCCGTCGGACGCCTGTCCGGCGGCCAGCGCCGCCGCCTCCAGCTGCTCGTCGTGCTGCTGAGCGAGCCGAACGTGCTCGTCCTCGACGAGCCCACCAACGATCTCGACACCGACATGCTCGCCGCGCTCGAGGACCTGCTCGACTCGTGGCCGGGCACGCTCGTCGTGGTGAGCCACGACCGCTACCTCATGGAGCGCATCACCGACACGCAGTACGCGGTCGTCGATGGCGGCCTGCGCCACCTCCCCGGCGGCGTCGACGAGTACGTCGAGCTGTCCCGCGAGCGCCGCGCCGGCACCTCCGGCATCGGCACCTTCGGCCAGGGGGACGATGCGGCGGCCACCGTGCGCGCGGCCTTCCCCGGCGCGGTGGAGACCCCCGTATCGTCCGCGGCGCCCGCGCTCTCCGGCGCCGAGCGCCGCGCGGTCGAGAAGGAGCTCAAGGCGGTCGAGCGCCGGATGGCGAAGATCCAGGAGCTCACCGAGGGCATGCACAACGAGATGGCGATGCACGACCAGTCGGACTTCGCCGGCCTCTCGACGCGCATGAAGGCGCTGCAGGAGCTCGCGGACGAGAACGCGGAGCTCGAGGAGCGCTGGCTGGAGCTGTCCGAGCAGCTGGGCTGAGCCCTCCCCAGCGATCCCGCGGAGCGTGCATCCGCGCGAAACATCCCCCGCGTACCCTCGTGGGCATGGATGTGGCGATCGTCGGAGCGACCGGGGATGTCGGCAGGGCGATCTGCGGGCAGCTCATCGAGCGCGGGGAGCTGGGGCCCACGTCGCGGCTCCAGCTCGTGGGCCGGCCCGGCGGGTCCTCGGGCGACGCGGTGCACGGGCTGCGGGTCGACCTCATCGACGCGCACGACGAGCACGCCCCCCACATCGACGTCGCGACCCGCCCCGCGGACGTGGTCGCGGACGTCATCGTGATGACCGCGGGACGCACGCTCCCCACCGGCACGGGGCAGCCCATCGACCGCGACAAGCTGGCCGCGGACAACCGCCGCGTCTTCGAGCAGTACGCGGACGCGATCGCCGCGTACGGCAGCGGCCACGAGGTCGTCATCGTGGTGTCCAACCCCGTCGAGCTCGCGGTCGAGGTCTTTGCGCGCCGGCTGGGCAGGCATCGGGTCATCGGCATGGGCGCATGGCTCGACACGCTGCGCTTCCGCCGCGAGATCGCCGCGACGCTGGGCATCCGCCGTCACCGCGTCGGCGGCTTCGTCGCGGGCCAGCACGGCGACCGCATGGTGCCGCTGTGGTCCACGGTCCGGCTGCGCGGGCTCGACCCCGACGAGCGGACCGAGATCGTCGACCGGCTCCGCGGGGACCGCACGCTCGCATCGTTCGCCTCCGAGGTGCGGGCGGCCAAGCAGCGCATCGCGGACACGCCGGACGTCGCCGCGGCCTTCGCCGCCGTCGACTCCTTCCCGCCGGACATCCAGGCGGTCATCCGCCCCTACCTCACGCATCAGAGCGGCGCGAAGACCGCCCACGGCACCGCGAACGCGACCGTGGACCTCGTGCGCACCGTGCTCGACGGCCGCGACATCGTGGTCGCCGGGCAGGTGCTGCTCGACGGCGAGATCGAGCTGGGCGGGAACCCGTGGCACGGCGTGATCGGGGTGCCGGTCGCGGTCGGCCCGGACGGGTGGTCGCAGGTGATGCTCGACGACCTCGCGCCCGACGAGTCGCGCGCCCTGTGGGAGGTCGCGCAGTCGATCAACGAGTCCCTCGTGGCCTGGGGCGGGGGTGCGCCATGAGCACGATCACCCAGCGCTGGTTCGCCTTCGTCGAGGTCGAGGACCGCAGCGGCGCGTCCGCCGCCCTCACCGGCGTGTTCTCCGAGCGGGGCGTGAGCTTCGGGTCGATCTCGACGCTCGACGTCCACGCCGGTCTCGGCACCATGTCCGTCGAGTTCGCGGCCTCCGAGCGCCTCGCGCAGGTGCTGGTGCGCACGCTCGAGCGGCTGGCCGTCGTGCGGTCGGTCGCGCTCATCCGGGCGGACGATGCGCGGGTGCAGGCGGTCGCGGTCCTCACCGACGTGCCCGCGGACCTCGCCGTCGAGCCGACGGTGAGCGTGCATCGTCACGGCGACGGCGACGCCGCGGTGACGATGCTCGCCGGCCCGCTGCCCGCGGTGAGCGCCGCGGTCGCCTCGCTGCGCGGGCGGGACGCGACGGTCGAGGCCCTCACGGTCCTGCCGCCGCGCTGACGACCCGAGCGCCCGGGCGATCGCTCACCCGGGCGCCGCGCCTCGGCTAGACCGCCGCCAGCGCGTCGGCCGACGCGACCCCGGCCTCGGCGGATGCGGGATGCGGCACCACGACCGCACGGCCCAGCAGCGTGCCCTTCTCCAGGTGCTCGTAGGCGGTCAGCGCCTCGTCGATCCCGAAGGTCGTGACGTCGACCTCGAGGTGGCCGTCGCGGTACAGCGCGGCGAGCTCGTGGAGCTCCTCCATGGTGCCCCAGTAGGTGTTGGTCAGCTCGGCCTCGTAGGGGTTCGAGTAGAAGTCCCACTGGACCGGGCCGCCCGCGATCCCGACGACCGTGATGCGCCCCTGCTTCGCGACCACCTGCTGCGCGAGCCGGATCGTGGGGGTGAGGCCCACGAAGTCGAAGACGGCGTCGACGCCCTTGCCGCCGGTGAGCTCGCGGATGCGCGCCGCCTGCTCGTCCCCCGCGGGGACCGTGACCGCGCCGCGGGACTCGGCGAGCATCATCGCGTCCGTCTTCATGTCCGTCGCGATGACCGTCGCCGCGGTGGTCGCCTTGAGGATCTGGACCGCGAGCTGCCCCAGGCCGCCCAGGCCGATGACGAGCGCCGTCTTGCCGCCGCCCGCGAGCTTGGGGAGGGCCAGCTTGATCGCGTGGTACGGCGTGAGGCCCGCGTCCGCGAGGGGAGCGGCGGCCACCGGGTCGGCGTCGCCGAGCGGCACGAGGTTGCGCGCGGGCACCGTCATGTACTCCGCCATGCCGCCGTCGCGGCCGAGGCCGGAGGCGAGGAACGGCGTCTGCGCGGCGTTCTCGCAGTAGGTGTCCTGCCCGCGCGAGCACGCCGGGCAGTGGCCGCAGCCCATCGGCCCGTACACGAGGTACGCGTCGCCCTGGGTGAGGCCCAGCACGCCCTCGCCGACCTCCTCGATCCAGCCGGCCGTCTCGTGGCCGAGGGTGTACGCGGGCGCGAGCTGGGGGCCCACGGTCGTCTCGTCGAACTGCTCGTAGACGGCGACGTCGCTGTGGCAGGCGCCCGCGCCTGCCACCTTGAGCAGCACCTCGCCCGGGCCGGGGGTGGGCCGGTCGATCTCCTGCAGGGACGGCTTGGTCTTCCAGTCGGTGAACCGCAGCGCCTTCATCGGGGGACTCCTTCGCGGCGCCCAGGGACGGATGCGGCACGGTCGCGGCGCCATTGATTGACACGTGTCATGTAGATGATGACACGAGCTCCGCCCGCGATATTCCCCGGCACGCGAGAGCGCCCGGGCGATCGCTCGCCCGGGCGCTCTCGAAGGGTGCCTGTCAGCCCGCCTGGTAGGGGCTCACGACGATGTCGACGCGCTGGAACTCCTTGAGGTCCGAGTAGCCGGTGGTGGCCATCGACCGCCGCAGCGCGCCCATGAGGTTGGACGTGCCGTCCGCGTGGGTGCCGGGGCCGAAGAGGATCTCGTCGAGCGCGCCGGTGGTGCCCACGTGGACCCGCTCCCCGCGCGGCAGCTCGGGGTGGTGCGCCTCGGGGCCCCAGTGGAAGCCCGCGCCCGGCGCCTCCTCGGCGCGCGCGAGGGCGGCGCCGAGCATGATGGCGTCCGCGCCGCACGCGATCGCCTTGACGATGTCGCCCGAGCGGCCCAGGCCGCCGTCCGCGATGACGTGGACGTAGCGGCCGCCGGACTCGTCGAGGTAGTCGCGGCGCGCGGCGGCCACGTCGGACACCGCGGTCGCCATGGGCGCGTGGATGCCGAGCGTGGTACGCGTGGTCTGGGCGGCCCCGCCGCCGAAGCCGACGAGCACGCCCGCGGCGCCGGTGCGCATGAGGTGCAGCGCGGCTTGGTAGGTCGAGGCGCCGCCGACGATGACCGGCACGTCGAGGTCGTAGATGAACTTCTTGAGGTTGAGCGGCTCGGCGCCGTCCGAGACGTGCTCGGCGGACACCGTGGTGCCGCGGATGACGAAGAGGTCGACGCCGGCCTTGAGCACCGTCTCGTAGTGCTCCTGCGTGCGCTGCGGGCTCAGCGCGCCCGCGACCACCACGCCCGCCGCGCGGATCTCCTGGAGCCGCGCGGTGATGAGCTCGTCCTTGATGGGCTCGCGGTAGATCTCCTGCATGCGCGCGGTCGCGGCCTCAGGCTCCAGCGCCGCGATCTCCTCGAGCATGGCGCTGGGGTCCTCGTAGCGCGTCCACACGCCCTCGAGGTCGAGCACGCCGAGGCCGCCCGCGTTGCCCAGCGCGATCGCGGTCGCGGGGCTCATCACCGAGTCCATCGGGGCGCCGATCACGGGGATCTCGAACTGGAATGCGTCGATCTGCCAGCCGAGGCTCACCACCTTGGGGTCGCGCGTGCGTCGCGACGGCACCACCGCGATGTCGTCGAAGGAGTAGGCACGGCGACCGCGCTTGCCGCGGCCGATCTCGATCTCGTTGCTCACGGGCTCCACCCTATCGTCCGGGTGGGACAGGGCGGCGGGACGATGCGCGGGGGACGGGGGCGCGCAGCGCCTGGGGACAACGTCGCACGGAAGGTCGGAGGGGCGTGCCAGGCTAGGACCATGAGCTGGCTCGACGAGACCATGGTGGGCTTCGACACCGAGACGACGGGCGTGTCCACCGCCCACGACCGCATCGTCACCGCCGCGGTCATCACGCGGCGGGGTGAGGACGTCACCACCCGCACCTGGCTGATCGACCCGGGCGTCGACATCCCCGCCTCCGCGAGCGCGGTGCACGGCATCTCCACGGAGAAGGCGCAGGCCGAGGGCGTGCAGCCGCCGGAGGCGCTCGAGGAGATCGCGACCGCCCTCGCGGACGCGCTCGACGCGGGCTTCCCGGTCGTGGCGTTCAACGCCCAGTTCGACCTCACCCTCCTGGAGCACGAGCTCGCGCGCCACGGCCTGCCGTCGCTCGCGTCGCGGCTCGACGGCGGCGAGGTGCGTCCCGTGGTGGACCCGCTGGTGCTCGACCGCAAGCTCGACCAGTACCGCAAGGGCAAGCGCAAGCTCATCGACCTGTGCACCATCTACGCGGTCAAGGTCGTCGCGGACGACCTCCACGCCGCGGATGCGGACGTGCTCGCCACGCTCGAGCTGGTCCACGCGCTCGCCGCCGCGCATCCCGCGATGCGCGACACCCCGCTCGACTCGCTGCACGACCTGCAGGCCGCCGCGCACCACGACTGGGCGGTGCGCTTCGGCGCCTGGCTCAAGTCCAAGGGCACCACGGACGACCTTCCTGACCCCATCTGGCCCGTCGCGGAGCCGGCGCTCGCCGCCGCGTCGGCCGGGGCACCCGACGAGGACGACGCGGGCACGCTGTTCTGACCGCCGCATCGTCCCGCGCCTAGCGCAACGGAGGCCCGGCCCCCGCTGTACGCGTGGGCCAGCCGTGCGTCGTCGCCTGGCCCACGCGGCGTACGGGCCGCCCTCCGGACGGGGTTACTGTCATGGGACACACCTCTGGAGGTCACAATGACGTGGTCCACCACCACGACGGCCACCCCTACCGGGGCCGGCCCCCTCGCGGACGCGCTCGCACAGCTCGAGTCGGCGCTCGCACACCTGGGCTTCAACGGCGGAACCCGCCAGATGCTCTCGACCCCGCGACGGGAGCTCATGGTGAGCGTCCCGCTCCGCCGTGACGACGGCTCGATCGCGGTCTACTCGGGCTACCGCGTGCAGCACAACTTCTCGCGCGGCCCCGCCAAGGGCGGCCTCCGCTTCGCCGCCAACGTCGACCTCGACGAGGTCCGCGCGCTCGCCATGTGGATGACCTGGAAGTGCGCGCTCGTGGACGTGCCGTACGGCGGCGCGAAGGGCGGCATCGCGATCGACCCGCGCGAGCACTCGCTCGCGGAGCTCGAGCGCGTCACGCGACGCTACACGTCGGAGATCCTGCCGATCATCGGGCCCACCAAGGACATCCCCGCGCCGGACATCGGCACCGACGAGCGGACGATGGCCTGGATGATGGACACCTACTCGGCCGCGATGGGTCACACGGTCCCCGGCGTCGTCACCGGCAAGCCCGTGAGCCTGGGCGGCTCGCTCGGCCGGGCCGCGGCCACGTCGCGCGGCGTCGCCCACATCGCGCTCATGGCGATGGCCTCGCACGGGCTCGACCCGGCGCGCACCACCGCCTCGGTGCAGGGCTTCGGCAAGGTCGGCCGCGACGCGGCCCGCTTCCTCGCCGCGGCCGGCGTCAAGGTCCTCGCCGTGTCCGACATCGACGGCGCCATCTACGACGAGCGCGGCCTCGACATCGGCCGCCTCGCGGAGCACGTCGACGCGACCGGCTCGGTCGCGGGCTTCGAGGGCACCGAGCAGATCGACCCGGGCTCGATCCTCACGCTCGACGTCGACGTGGTGGTCCCGGCCGCGGTCGAGGGCGTCCTCACCGGCGACAACGCCGGGAAGGTGCAGGCGAAGATCATCGTCGAGGGCGCGAACGGCCCCACCACCCGCGAGGCCGACGCGATCCTTGCCGACAAGGACGTCCTCGTCGTGCCCGACATCCTCGCGAACGCGGGCGGCGTGGTCGTGTCCTACTTCGAGTGGGTGCAGGCCAACCAGGCGTACCAGTGGTCGGAGCGGGACGTGAACGACCGCCTCGAGGAGCGCATGACCCGCGCGTGGCACGACGTGGTCGACTACTCGACGGCCCACGGCCTGTCCTATCGCGAGGCCGCCACCGCCCTCGCGGTCCAGCGCGTCACGGAGGCCCACCGCCTGCGCGGCCTCTACCCCTGATCGGCGCCGGCCGCCCGCCACCCACCACCTCACGCAACCGGCGTATCAGACGCGACTCGACCGCATCGTGCCTGCTCACGGAGCACGAGACCGCTCCGGTACGCCGGTTGCGCACGGGTCGGCGGGGGCCGGGCCGGCCGGCGCGGCTCAGCCCAGCAGGTACCGCACCAGCATCGCGACGCTCACCACCACGATGAGCACCCGCAGCACCACGGGGTTCACCTTGAACAGCACGTGCGAGGCGACGTACGCCCCCACGAGCTGGCCGCCGATCATCGCGCCGCCCACCGCCCACGCCATCTGCCCGGCGAAGGCGAACACCAGCAGCGACGCGATGTTGGTCGCGAAGTTGAGCGTCTTGGCGACGGCCGTCGACCGCACGAGCGGGTACGCGCGCAGCGTCACGCCGGACAGCGCGAACAGCGAGCCGGTGCCGGGCCCGAACGCGCCGTCGTAGGCGCCGATCGCGGGAACCACGGTCGCCTCGTAGGGCGCGGCGCTCATGCGCTCGTGATCGGGCGGGTGGTGCGCCTTGGGCACGAACGCGAAGTACGCGGCGATGACCGCGAGCACCACGGGGATGACCACCCGCAGCGGCTCGGGGTCGGCGAACTGGATCGCCACCGACCCTGCCGCGGACCCGAGGAAGGCCCACAGCATCGGCCAGCGCGCATCGTCCCATCGCACGCGGCGGCGCCGGATCACCTGCCACGTCGCCATGCCGGTCCCGAAGGACCCCTGCAGCTTGTTGGTGCCGAGCGCCTGCAGCGGCGGCACGCCGGCGAGCAGGAGGGCGGGCAGCGTCAGCAGCCCTCCCCCGCCCGCGAGCGTGTCGAGGAACCCGGCGACCAGCGCGACGACCGCGAGGATCGCCAGCGTCTGCCAGGCGAGATCCACGCGCGGGCCGCGCCGCGCCTAGTTGCGACCGGCGTAGTTGGGCGCCTCGACGGTGATCTGCACGTCGTGCGGGTGCGACTCCTTGAGCCCCGCCGGCGTGATCCGCACGAACTTGCCCTTGGCCTGGAGCTCGGGGATCGAGCGGGCGCCCACGTAGAACATCGACTGGCCGAGGCCGCCGACGAGCTGGCGGACCACCGACGACAGCGGGCCCTTGTAGGGCACGCGACCCTCGATGCCCTCGGGGATGAGGTCGTCGTCGCTCGGGGCGTCGGCCTGGAAGTAGCGGTCCTTCGAGTACGAGACGCGGCCGCGGGACGCCATCGCGCCCATCGAGCCCATGCCGCGGTAGCTCTTGAACTGCTTGCCGTTGACGAGCACGAGGTCGCCGGGCGTCTCGGCGCAGCCCGCGAAGAGCGAGCCGAGCATGACGGACGATGCGCCGGCCACCATGGCCTTGGCGATGTCACCCGAGTACTGGAGGCCGCCGTCGGCGATGACGGGCACGCCGGACGGGTGCGCCGCCTTCCACGCCTCATGGACGGCGGTGATCTGGGGCACACCCACGCCGGCGACGACGCGGGTGGTGCAGATCGAGCCCGGACCGACGCCGACCTTGACGGCGTCGACGCCCGCGTCGACGAGCGCCTGCGCGCCCTCGCGGGTCGCGACGTTGCCGCCGATCACCTGGACGTGACGCGTCGCGGGGTCGGACTTGAGGCGCTGGATCATCTCGATCATCTTGCGCGCGTGACCGTGCGCGGTGTCGACGACGAGCGCGTCGACGTCGGCCTCGACGAGCGCGGTCGCGCGCTCCCACGCGTCGCCGTAGAAGCCGACCGCGGCGGCCACGCGGAGGCGGCCCTCGTCGTCCTTCGACGCCAGCGGGTACTTCTCGGTCTTGACGAAGTCCTTGACGGTGATGAGGCCCGTGAGTCGGCCGGAGTCGTCGACGAGCGGGAGCTTCTCGACGCGGTGCTTCGCGAGCAGCTCGGCGGCCTCGGCGTTGGAGACGCCCTCGCGCGCCGTGATGAGCGGCATCGGGGTCATCTGGTCCTTGACCAGGCGCGTCGCGAACTCGCTCGTGTTGACGAAGCGGAGGTCGCGGTTCGTGATGATGCCCACGAGGCGGTTGTCGCCGTCCACCACGGGGAGGCCGGAGACGCGGTACTTCGCGCACAGCGCGTCGAGCTCGGCGAGGGTCGCGTCGGGGCCCACGGTGACGGGATCGGTGATCATGCCCGACTCGGAGCGCTTGACGATCTCGACCTGGTGGGCCTGGTCCTCGATGGAGAGGTTGCGGTGCAGGACGCCGATGCCGCCGAGGCGGGCGAGCGCGATCGCGAGGCGCGCCTCGGTGACGGTGTCCATCGCCGCGGACAGCAGCGGCACGGCCACGGAGATGCCCTTGGTCAGCCGGGTGGTGGTGTCGACCTCGGACGGGATGACGTCCGACTCGCCCGGGAGGAGGAGCACGTCGTCGTAGGTGAGACCGGTGAAGGCGAAGGGATCGTTCTCGAGCGGAACCATTGGCACATTCTAGGCTGTCGGACCCACGGGAGAAACCAGGCAAATCGCCCCTTCCCATCGCCGTGACACGGTGTTATGAATGTCAGTGAGGGAGCGGCGACCGGAGGGCCACAAGCCCGAAGGGAGCGTTTGACCAGCACCGATGTTCGGCTTGGGTGGCAATGGGGCCATCTGGGGGCAGGCCGGCGAACGAACCCATGAGGGGGCGTGATGGAGGCCGCGGCGAAACTGCCCGCACCGACTCAGGATCAGTGGGAGTGGCAATACGAAGGCGCGTGCCGGGCCGCCGACCCGGACCTGTTCTTCCACCCGGAGGGCGAGCGCGGCGCTGCGCGACGTCGCCGGGCGGAGGCGGCCAAGGAGTTCTGCTCCGGATGCCCCGTGCTCGACACGTGCCGGGAGCGCTCGCTCCAGGCGCGCGAGCCCTTCGGGGTCTGGGGCGGGCTGAGCGAGGACGAGCGTCACGCCATCCTCGCCGGCCGCCTCAAGAAGGCGAGCTAGCCGGGCCCACGGCCGCGCATCGTCCACGGGGACGATGCGCGATGCCGGCGCACGTGAACCCGGCCGGGAACGGCTGGGGACGGGCGCGGCCTCGCCCGGGAACGCGGACGGGCCCCGGGGCTGTCGCCCCGGGGCCCGTCGCGTCTCGCGGCTGCTTAGCCGACGATGGCGAGCAGGTCGCGCGCCGAGAGGATGAGGTACTCCTCGCCGGCGTACTTGACCTCGGTGCCGCCGTACTTGCTGTAGATGACCTTGTCGCCGACGTTGACGTCGAGCGGGACACGGTTGCCGTTGTCGTCGATGCGACCCGGGCCGACCGCCACGACCTCGCCCTCCTGGGGCTTCTCCTTGGCGGTGTCAGGGATCACGAGGCCGGACGCCGTCGTGGTCTCGGCCGCGGCGGCCTTGACGACGACCTTGTCCTCCAGGGGCTTGATGGAGACCGACACTGCGGACCTCACCTTCCGTTCTCGAAGTTCGGGGTGCGGATCTGCGGGACCGCCGTCGCGGGGGTCGGTCCCAGGGATCCTTGCTCTTGCGAGCGGAATCAATCTAGCACTCGCGACAGGAGAGTGCTAACGAGAGGGCCGCTGTTCGCGGCGCGTGAAAGGATCCGGGCATGGACCCCGCCACCGCGCGCCTCACGGTGAGCCCCGCCTGCCTCGAGCTCGCGGCGTCGCTGGCCGACACGTCGCCGCGGGACGCGCTGGCCGTCGCAAGCCGGCTCCGGCGCGACGGCCACGAGCCGGCGCTGGTCGCCGCCGCGATGTCGCTCGCGGAGCTGCGCCGCGAGGCGCGACCGCGGCTGGGGCCCGCCGCCGACGCGATGGCCTTCCACCGCGCGGGCCTCGAGCAGGCGTCGCGCGCGGTCGTGTCGGCGCTGCATGCGGAACGCTTCGCGGCGGCCGGATGCCGCGCCGTCGCGGACCTTACCGCCGGGCTCGGCGCCGACGCGATGGCGGTCGCCGCGCGCGGGCTCGGGGTGGTGGCGTTCGAGGCCGACGAGGCCACCGCGATCCTCGCCACCCACAACCTGTCCCCCTGGCCCGACGCCCACGTGGTCCACGGCGACTCCCTCGCGCTGCTCGGCGAGGCGGACGTCGACGGCGTGTTCGCGGACCCCGCGCGCCGCAACGCCCGCGGCCGGCGCCACGACCCGTCCGACTACTCGCCTCCGCTCGACGCGGTGCTCGACCTGGCCCCGCGCTATCGCGCGCTGGGGGTGAAGGCCGGGCCGGGACTGCCGCACGAGGCCGTGCCCGCGGGCTTCGAGGCCCAATGGGTGAGCGTCGACGGCGACGTCGTCGAGGTCGGGCTGTGGGCCGGCGCGGCCGCGCGCCGGACCGGCCACAGCGCGCTGGTGATCCGCGGCGAGGACCGCCACGAGATCGCGGGACCGACCGACCGTGCGCCCGCCGGACCGCTGGGCGGGTGGCTGCTCGAGCCCGACGGCGCCGTCATCCGCGCGGGGCTCGTGGGCGTGCTCGCGGACGAGCTCGGCGCGCACCTCGTCGACCCGTCGATCGCGTACCTCACCGCGGACGCGGCCGTCGCGACGCCCTTCGCCCGCGCGTACCGCGTGCTCGAGCGCCTCCCGCTGGACGTCAAGGTGCTCGCGCGCGAGCTGCGGGCGCGCGACGTGGGCACCGTCGACATCAAGAAGCGCGGCGTCGACCTCACCCCCGAGCAGCTGCGGCCGCGGCTCAAGCTGCGCGGACCGCAGCGGGCCACGCTCGTCCTCACGCGGCTCGAGGGCCGCCACACGGCCCTGCTGGTGGAGCCGGTCTAACCCTGGCCCTCGCGGGCGGCCTTGAGCGTCTTGCTCACCATCTGCTGGCTCGTGCCGACCTCGCGCGCGATCGCGGTCTGCGACATGCCGGCGTCCGCGAGCGCGACGATGCGCGCCTTCGCGTCCGCGTCGAGAGCGCCCGCCCGCCGCGAGGGCCCGCCGCGGCGCCCCGTCATGATCGAGTCGACGCTCGATCGCGAGATCCCGACCGCGGCCGCGACGTCGTCGCGCCGCTCCCCCGCCTCGACGCGGCGACGCGTCTCCTCCACCTGAGCCTCCGTGAGCCGTGCCATGCGGACAGCCTAGGCACCCGGCCCGCCCGCGCGCCCGCCGCGAGCGCGGTCACCACCACCGCGGCGACGAGCGCGACGGCCCCGTTCCAGGAATGTCCACCAGTCGGTGGATATTCATCTAGGATGGTCGCCGTTGCTTGCGCCCCCGCGGTCCCGCCAGCCGGGCCGTCGCGGCGGCGCAGGCGATACGCACGCATCGAACAGCGAGGCGAGACGGCGGGACGCACGGCGCGGACCACGGTCGAGGCCACGCCACAAGGAGGACAACGATGTCATCAGAACTGCCCCCCGAGTCCCCGGAGCCCCGGGACACCACGCCGGACGCGCCCGCCGAGACGTCCGCGCCGGAGGAGACGGTCGTCGAGCCGCGCCGCAAGCGCGGCCGCGGCAAGAAGGTCCTCAAGGCGACCGGCCTCACGCTCGCGCTGCCCGGCGCCGCCGTGATCGCCGGCGGCGGCTACGTCGGGTTCAAGGCGCTGACGAGCAGCCCCGACAACTCGCCCGAGCACGAGGCGTCCAAGGACGAGTACCTGGACGCGCTCGCCGGCACCACCTCGTCGGGCGAGGCCCCCAACGTGCTTCTCGTCTACTACGACGACCTCGGCTACGAGGACCTCGGCTTCATGGGCGACACGCCCATCAAGACCCCGAACCTCGACGCGCTCGCCGAGGACGGCGCGGTGCTGACGAACTACCACTCGCCGTCGGCCGTGTGCACGCCCTCGCGTGCCGCGATGCTCACCGGTCGCCTCGCGCCCCGCGCCGGCGTGCCCGAGGTGCTGTTCCCCAGCTCCGGCGCGATGAACCTCATGAACCTCACGGCGGACGCCCACGGGCTCACGCAGGCCGAGATCACCATCCCCGACGTCCTGCAGGCGTCGGGCTATGACACGGGCATGATCGGCAAGTGGCACATCGGCGACACCGAGGGCTCGAAGCCGAACGACTTCGGCTTCGACTCGTTCCTCGGCTCGCTGTACTCGAACGACATGGCGCCCTTCTCGATCTACCAGGACGAGGAGGTGCTGCTCGAGACCGTCGACCAGACCGAGCTCGATGCCTTCTACACGGATGCCGCGGTCGACTTCGTGGCCGAGGCGGCGGAGAGCGACGACCCGTTCTTCCTGTACTTCGCCCACAACTTCCCGCACGAGCCCCTGTTCGCGGCGGAGGAGAACGAGGGCCGCTCCGACGCCGGCCTGTACGGCGACGTGGTCGAGGGGCTGGACGACGGCATCGGCCGCATCGTCGACGAGCTCGAGGCCACCGGCCAGCTCGACAACACCATCGTCGTGGTGACCAGCGACAACGGTCCGTGGTTCCAGGGCGACGCGGGCGACCACCGCGGCCGCAAGGGCATGGTCTACGAGGGTGGCCAGCTCGTGCCGTTCATCGTCCACTGGCCCGACGGCGTCGAGGGCGGCCAGACGATCGACACCATGACCATGGGCACCGACCTCATGCCGACGCTGCTGGACTGGATCGACATCCCGCTGCCCACCGACCGCGCGATCGACGGCTCGAGCATGGCCCCGCTCATCGCGGGGGAGAGCGACGAGGTCAGCGAGTTCTACTACTACTACGCCGGCAGCGAGCTGATGGCGGTCAGCGACGGCCGGTACAAGTACCACGCGCGCACGCCGTACCTCTACACGATGAGCGGCGACGTGTTCACCATCGGTGCGCACGTGAAGGGTCCCTGGCTCTTCGACCTCGAGGCGGACCCGAGCGAGTCGTACGACATCCTCGACAGCAACCCCGAGATCGGCGCGCGTCTCGCCGCCGAGCTCGAGCGCAAGAACGCCGAGATGGAGGAGAACCTCCGCGGCTGGGTCTCCTGACCCGAGCGTGAGCGATGCGGCCGTCCACGGCGACGTGGGCGGCCGCATCGTGCTTCCCCGGCCTCCGGTCCCGCCTCGCCCCACCGCCGCCCCCGTAGAATTGTCACCGTATGTCTGATTCACCGGATTCCCCCCGCCCCGTCGTCGTCGCCGTGCCCGGCCTCGACCCGCTCACCGCGGGCGGACGCCGCAGGCTGCCGTTCACGGTCCTGGCCAAGCCGACCGGCGCGGCGTGCAACCTCGACTGCACGTACTGCTTCTTCCTATCCAAGGAGCTGCTGTACGACAGCGACGGCCAGCGCATGTCCGAGGCCGGCCTCGAGTCCTACCTCGCGAACCTGCTGCGCTCGCAGCCGGACGGCGAGGTCGAGATCGCATGGCAGGGCGGCGAGCCCACGATGCGCGGGATCCCGTTCTTCCGGCGCGCGGTCGAGCTCGCGGAGCAGCTGCGCCGCCCCCAGCAGACGGTCCGGCACACCCTGCAGACCAACGGCACGCTGCTGGACGATGCGTGGGGCGAGTTCCTCGCGGTCAACGGCTTCCTCATCGGCCTCAGCGTCGATGGCCCGGCCCACCTCCACGACGCCTACCGCGTCAACAAGGCCGGCCGCGCGACGCACGCGCAGGTGATGCGCGGGCACGAGGTGCTCAAGCGCCACGGCGTCGACTACAACATCCTGTGCACCGTGCACGCCGCCAACCAGGATCACGGGCTCGAGGTCTACCGATACTTCCGCGACGAGCTCGGCGCCCGCCACCTCCAGTTCATCCCGATCGTGGAGCGCGTGACCCGGGAGCAGCTCCCCATCGCCGAGCAGGGATGGAAGGACGGCAACGGCACGCGCATCCTCTACCGGCAGGAGGGCGACGCCGTGACGAGCCGCAGCGTCGATCCCGCAGCCTGGGGCGAGTTCCTCGCGGCGATCTTCGACGAGTGGGCCGCGCACGACGTCGGCATGATGTTCGTCCAGCACTTCGACGTCATGCTGGGCAACGCGCTCGGGCAGTACTCGATGTGCGTGCACGCACCCGAGTGCGGCGGCGCGCTCGCGGTCGAGCACACCGGCGACGTGTACGCGTGCGACCACTACGTCGAGCCCGGCTTCTCGCGAGGCAACGTCGCCGAGCGGTCGCTGCAGTCGATCCTGCAGTCGCCCGAGCAGCGCGAGTTCGGCAAGGCGAAGCTCACGAGCCTGCCGTCGCAGTGCCGCGAGTGCCCGGTGCGGTGGGCCTGCCACGGCGGCTGCCCCAAGGACCGCTTCGACACGACCGCCGACGGCGAGCCCGGCCTCAACCACCTGTGCCCGGGGTACTTCCGGTTCTTCTCGCATGCCGCGCCGACGATCCGCCGCATGGCGGAGCTCGTCGGACCGACTCTCCGCTAGGCGGGCCCGCCGCACCCACGCGCTCGACGTGCGGGCGCGGCGCCTATGCGCCGGCCGCGAGCGTGACGGCCAGCGCCGCCATGACGAGCGCGATCGCGCCGTCGAGCACGCGCCACGCCCCGGGCCGCGCGAGCACGCCCGAGAGCAGCCGCGCCCCGTAGCCCAACGCCGTGAACCACACGGCGCTCGCCGTCGCCGCGCCCGCAGCGAACAGCCACCGCGCCTCGTGCGTCGACCCGACGGTGCCCATCAGCACCACGGTGTCGAGGTAGACGTGGGGGTTGAGCCAGGTGAGCGCGAGGCAGGCGGCGGCGACGGCGCGCCCCGACTGCGCGACCGCCACACGCCCGGACGATGCGGGGACCGCCGGGGACGATGCGGCGTCCTCGGCCGCGCGAGGGGCGCCGGAGGCCGCCGCGACCTGCGCGGGGACCACGACTCGCGCATCGTCCACCTCGAGGCGCTCCCCCTCCGGACGCAGCGCGCGCCGCGCCGCGAGCACCGCGTAGCCGAGCAGGAACGCGGCCCCCGCCCAGCGCGCGGCGGCGACGAGCCACGGCAAGCTCCCGACCGCCGCGCCCATGCCCGCCACCCCGGCCGCGACCAGCACCGCGTCCGATGCCGCGCAGATGAGGACGACGATCCCCACGTGCTCGCGCCGGAGCCCCTGGCGCAGCACGAACACGTTCTGCGCGCCGATCGCGACGATGAGCGAGAAGGCGAGGCCGAGCCCGGCGAGGTAGGTCATGGCGACACGGTAGGGTCCGGTTATCCACAGCACCACTAACAATTGTGAATACTACATTAGCGTTGCTCATATGAAGATCCCCGCCGACCTCGCGCAGACGCTGGCTGCCGTCGTCGACGAGGGGTCGCTCGACGCCGCCGCGAGGGCCCTGCACGTCACGCAGTCCGCTGTGAGCCAGCGGATGGCGACGCTCGAGCGGCTGACCGGGCAGGTGCTGCTGGTGCGCTCCCGACCGGTGCGGGCGACCCCGGCCGGCGAGGCCGTGGTCCGCTACGCCCGCCAGGTCGCGCTCCTCGAGGCCGAGGCCGCGGCCGCCCTGGGGATCGCCGACGACCGGCCCGCGCCGCTGCGCATCGCGGTGAACGCGGACTCGCTCGCGACGTGGCTGCTCGAGCCGCTCGCGGCGGTGCTGCCCGACCTGGGCACCACGGTGCATCTCCATCGGGAGGACGAGCAGTACACCGCGGACCTGCTGCAGCGCGGCGAGGTGGTGGGCGCGGTCACCACGCGGGCCGCCGCGGTCCCGGGGTGCTCCGTGACCCGGCTGGGGCGCATGCGCTACCGCGCGGTCGCGGCCCCCGCCTTCGCGGCGCGCTGGTTCGGCGAGGGCGTCTCCCCCGAGGCCCTCGCGTCGGCACCGGTGGTCGACTTCGATCGGCGCGACACCATCCAGACCCGGTGGCTCGAGGCGAGGGGCGCGGATCCGGACCGCCCGCCGCGGCACCGCGTCCCGTCGTCGCCCGAGTTCGCCAGGGCGATCGCCCTGGGGATGGGTTGGGGGCTGCTGCCCGCGGCCCAGCGCGAGGGGCTGGAGCTGGTCGACCTGGGCGGCCCGGTCGAGGACATGGCCCTGTACTGGCAGCAGTGGCGGGTCCAGTCGGCCGCGCTGGACACGGTCGCCGGCGCCATCCGCGAGGCGGCCCGCGGCGCCCTCGAGCCCGCGTAGGCCGCGCAGGCGGGGCGGCGGGTCAGGCCGCGCAGGCGGGCCGGGCGCCCGCGAGCTCGACGGGCCAGTCGCCGCCGGGCTCCGCATCGCCCACAAGCACGTCCGCGAGCCCGCGGATCGCCGCGGCCGAGTCGCCGTAGGTGGCGGCGTACGCGTCCGCCCGCGAGTCGAACAGGCCCCACGGGTCGCCGAGCGATACCACGACGTCGGCCGTCGCCCGGTACGCGCCCGAGGACAGCAGCGCGATCGACGTGCCGCCATCGCCCACCTCGATCCCGCGCGACGCGAGCGCGCGCTCGAGGGCCCGCACCGCACCGTCCGGGCCCCCGACGACGGTGGCCCGGCGCCGCACGAGGGGGCGCGAGCAGTCCTCGGCGGCCACGGTCGTGCCGGCTGCCGCGAAGACGCGTCCGTACGCGGTCGACGGCGCCTCGCCGCCGAGCCCGTCCGTCCAGCGCATCAGCAGGATGGACCGGGCCGCGGCCTCGTCGAGCCGGTCGCGCGAGAGGCGGCCGTCCCTGACCGCCGCGACGACCGCGTCGACGACGCCGCCGACGTCGCCGGGCATGAGCAGCACGTCAGCGCCCGCGCGCAGCGCGCGGACCGCGACCTGTCCCTGCGAGCGGCCGTCCGCGACCGCGGCCATGTTGAGCGCGTCGGTGATCGCGACGCCCGTGAAGCCGAGCTCCTCGCGCAGGTACGCGTACGCCTCGGGCTCGAGCGTCGCCGGGTCGTCGCCCCACTCCGGCACCGCGATGTGGCCGAGCATCACGACGGGCGCACCCTCCTCGATCGCGCGCGCGAACGGCACCATGTCCGTGCGGGCCAGCCGCTTCACCGCGCGCTCCTGCACCGGCAGCCCGGCGTGCGAGTCGACGGTCACGGACCCGTGCCCCGGGAAGTGCTTGATCACGGGCACGACGCCGCCGTCGACGAAGCCCTCGACCGCGGCGCTCACCGTCGCGGCGACGTCGTCGGGGTCGGCGCCGGCGCTGCGGGTGCGGATGATCGGATCGGCCGGGCCGAGGGTGACGTCCGCGACGGGCGCGTAGTCGACGTTGACGCCCAGCGCGCGCATGTCCGCCGCGGAGGACCGGTACGCCTCGGTGACCGCCGCATCGTCCGTCGCGGCGCCCGCCGCCATGAACGCGGGCAGGCTGGGCACCGCCCCGGAGAGCCGCGAGACCACGCCGCCCTCCTCGTCGGCCGACACCCAGACGGGCCAGCCGCGGTCGTCGGCGCCCTGGACGCGCGAGGTGAGGGCGGCGACCGCCTCGGCGGAGGGCGCGGCGCCGCCCATGAGGATCACGCCGCCCAGGTGGTGCTCGCGCACGAGCGCGGCCGCGGCCGCCGGGTCCGACGAGTAGAGGTCCGCGACGATCACCTGGCCCGCCGCGCGCCGCAGCGGCAGGTCGCGCGCGGTCGCGAGCGCGTCGTCCCAGTCGGCGACGGTCGGGCCCCAGGCGAGGGTCTCGACGGTCGGCGTCGGGCTGGACGATGCGGCGGGCGCCGGGGAGGTCGCGGTCGCCGTGGGCACGGGCGCCGGCGGGGTCGGCGTCGACGACGGCGCGGGGTCGCCGGCGGTGCACGCCGTCAGCATGGTCGCCGCGGCGAGCAGCGCGGCGGCCGCCCTCCGACGCATCAGACGGTGATGGTCGACAGCGGCATCGAGGAGTCGACGCCGATGCCGAGCGTGCTGGGCTTCACGCCCGCCTCGACGACCGCGGAGCCAAGCGCGGCGATCATCGCGCCGTTGTCGGTGCAGTACCGGAGCGGCGGGATGCGGACGTCGATGCCGGCGGCCTCGCCGCGCGCCTGGGCGAGCTCGCGCAACTGGCTGTTCGCGGAGAAGCCGCCGCCGATGACGAGCGTCTCGACGTCGTGCTCGCGGCACGCGTTGAGGGTCTTGGTCACGAGCACGTCGGCGACGGCCGCCGCGAAGCTCGCGCACACGTCCTCGACGGGGACCTCCTGGCCGGAGGCGCGGCGCGCCTCGACCCACCGCGCGACCGCGGTCTTGAGACCGGAGAACGAGAAGTCGTACGCGTGGTTCACCATGTCCTTGGGACGCGACAGCCCGCGGGGGAACGGGATCGCCTCGGGGTCGCCCTCGCGCGCGAGCCGGTCGACGTGCGGGCCGCCCGGGTAGGGCAGGCCGAGCAGACGGCCGACCTTGTCGAAGGCCTCGCCCGCCGCATCGTCCAGCGTGTGGCCGAGCTCGGTGACGCGCGTGGCGATGTCGTCGACCATGAGCAGCGACGTGTGGCCGCCCGAGACCACGAGGGCCATGGTGCGGTCCGGGAACCGGCCATGGACCAGCTGGTCGACGGCCGCGTGGCCGATCACGTGGTTGACGCCGTAGAGCGGGCGGCCGAGGCCGAGGGACAGCGCCTTGGCGGCGGAGACGCCGACGGTGAGCGAGCCGACGAGGCCGGGGCCCGAGGCGACGGCGACGGCGTCGACGTCGGACAGCGTGCGCCCGGCGCGGCTCAGCGCCTCGTCGAGCGTGGGCAGGACCGCCTCGAGGTGGGCGCGCGAGGCGACCTCCGGGACGATGCCGCCGAAGCGCGCGTGCTCGTCCATCGACGATGCGACGACGTCGGCGAGCAGCTCGCCGTCCTCCACGAGCGCGACGCCCGTCTCGTCGCAAGTGCTCTCGAGTCCCAGTACCAGTGCCACGGGTCAACTGTAGTCGGGCGTCCGCCGCGCGCGATCAGAGCGAGAGGAACGTGCGGAGCCCGAGGTCGACCTCCTCCATGAGATGAGCGGGGAGCAGACCCGTCTCGGCGCCGAGCGCGCCGCGGTCGACGGTCGCGATGGCGGTCACGTTCACGCAGGAGTCCTTCGCCAGCCCGGCCGTGCCCGCGGGCAGGAACACGTTGCCGGGAAGGTCCGCGAGCGCGGTGTTGTCCGTGATCGCGAGCACGGCGACCGTGCGCAGCCTCGACCGGTTGTACGCATCGTCCTGCACGACGAGGACCGGCCTGCGGCGCGCGGGCGCGCTCCCCTCCGGGGCACCCAGGTCCACCCAGCGCACCATCCCGCGCGCGAGCGCCGGCATCACCGGTCCTCGCGCTCGAGCAGCGTCCGCCCGGCGTCGAGCGCGAGCGCGGTGGACTCGTCCTCGGCGCTCGCGATCCGCTCGAGCACGCTGTCGATGCGCCCGGTGAGCGCCACCTCGTCGAGCTCGCGGAGATACCGCTGCGCCGCCACCGAGAGGAACTCCGAGCGGCTCATGCCGAGCGCGGCCGCACGCGTCGTCACCGCCTCGAACACCGGGTCGGGAAGGGAGATCGCCGTCTTCATGACCTCGAGTATGACTCGGTATCACCGCGCCGCCAAGGGGCTGTGGAGGCGCGCGGACGCGGTCCTCGGCGGCGACGATCGCTCGTCGTGCACGGCCGGGACCTCGGCCCGTCGCGGGCACCCGCCTCGAGGGCGCATCATGGTTGACATGACAACCCCGAACTTCCCCGAGTCGACCCTTGCCCCGTTCGCCCTCGACGACGCCGCCCGCGCCGCGCTGTTCACCTCCGCGCGCTCCGCGATCGCGTTCGACGACCGCCCGGTGGACCCGGCGCTGGTGACCCGGGCGTGGGACCTTGCGAAGTTCGGCCCGTCGAGCATGAACACGCAGCCCCTGCGCCTCGTCGCGGCCCGCTCGGAGGCCGCCCGCGCGGCCGTCATCGAGTCCGCGATGCCCGGCAACCGCCCCAAGCTCGAGCGGGCGCCGCTGCTGCTCGTGGCCGCGCACGACGACCGCTTCCACGACCACCACGAGCACATCGCCCCGGGCATGGCCGGCTTCCACGAGCGCTTCGAGTCCAACCCCGGGATGCGCGCGGGGCTCGCCCACTCGGGCGCGATGCTCCAGCTCGGCTACCTCATCGTCGCGCTGCGCGCCGAGGGCCTCGCCCTGCGCCCGTACGGCGGCTTCGACAAGGCCGCGCTCGACGCCTCGCTCATGCCCGCGGGGTGGCGCTCGGAGGTCATCCTGGGCGTGGGCCACCCCGCCGCGGGCGACGACCTGTCGGGCGACCGCCGGGGCCGCATCGCCGCCGAGGTCGGCGTCCGCGAGCTCTGACCCGGCCGGACCGAACCGGGCGTCACGCCCGGTTCGCGACGGACGCCGGGGCGCCCTGCTCGACCGTCACGGGGCCGTCCCCCACGAGGATCTCGAGCGGCTCCCCCTCGACGAGTGTGAACTCGGTGGACGAGGGGCCGACCGCGACCCGCAGCAGCCGCCCGCGGTAGCGGATCATGAAGCTGTAGCCCTGCCAGTCCTCGGGACAGAACGGCGCGAACCGCAGCCTCTCCCCGAGCCCGCGCATGCCGCCGAAGCCCTGCACGATCGCGAGCCAGGCCCCGCTCATCGACGTGATGTGCAGGCCGTCCTCGGTGTCGTTGTTGTAGTTGTCGAGGTCCAGCCGCGCGGTGCGGCTGTAGAGCTCGACGGCCTTCTCCGGCATGCCGATCGCCGCGGCGAGCACGGAGTGGATCGATGCCGACAGCGACGACTCGTGGACGGTCATCGGCTCGTAGAACGCGAAGTTGCGGCGGATCTCCTCCATCGTGAAGTCCTCGGTGAACGTGTACATGCCCTGCAGCACGTCCGCCTGCTTGATGTACGGCGAGCGCAGGATGCGGTCCCATGACCACCTCTGGTTGAGCGGCAGGTCGTCCTCGCCCAGCGCGGACACCGGCGCGAGCGCCTTGTCGAGGAACCCGTCGTGCTGGACGTTGACGCCCAGCTCGTCGTCGTGCGGCAGGTACATCCTCGCCACGATGTCGCGCCACCGCTCACGCTCGGCGTCGTCGACGCCGAGCTCGGCCGCGCGCCCGGGAAGGCCGGCGAGCACCTCGTCCGTGTAGCTCAGCACCCATCGGGCCAGGTAGTTCGTGTACCAGTTGTTGTTGATGTTGTTCTCGTACTCGTTCGGCCCGGTGACGCCGTGGATCATGTAGCGGTCGGCGCGCGCGGACCAGTGCACGCGGCCCGCCCAGAACCGCGCGATCTCCGCGAGCACCTCGACGCCCTCGGCCTCGAGGTAGGAGCGGTCGCCCGTGTAGTCGGTGTAGTAGCGGATCGCGTGCGCGATGGCGCCGTTACGGTGGATCTCCTCGAAGGTGATCTCCCACTCGTTGTGGCACTCGACCCCGTCGAACGTGACCATCGGGTAGAGCGCGCCCGGAAGCCCCTGCTGGCGGGCGTTGTGCCGGGCCTGCGGGAGCTGGCGATGGCGGTAGTGCAGCAGCGCGAGCGTCACGTCCGGTTCCGCGATCGACATGTACATGGGGACCAGGAACGCCTCGGTGTCCCAGTACGTGGCGCCGCCGTACTTCTCCCCCGTGAAGCCCTTGGGGCCGATGTTGAGGCGCTCGTCCTCGCCGTAGTACGTGGACAGCAGCTGGAAGATGTTGAAGCGGATGCCCTGCTGCGCGGGAGGGTCGCCCTCGATGACCACGTCCGCCTGCTCCCAGCGGGCGGACCAGGCCGCCGCCTGGTCCTCGCGATGGGCCCCGTGCGGGCGGGACGATGCGGCGTCCAGCAGCGCCGACGCGACGGCCGGGTGCGCGCGCGGCTCGTGGTCGCGGGAGGTGACCACCGCGACCGCCTTGTCGAGCGCGACGCGGTCGCCGGGCGCGACCGTCGCGGCGAACGTGCGGCCGGTCGACAGCGCATCGTCCCAGGCGTCCGTGGGCTCGAGGCCCTCGGCACGGGTATCCATCGCCGCGGTGACCGTGAAGCGCGGCGTCCCGAACGGGTTGGGCCGCGTGGTCATGACGAGCATGCCGGGACGGCGCTCGACGCCCGGCTCGGGCTCCCAGAACGTCTCCGCGTAGTTCGCGTCGAGGTTGTGCACGTCGCCGTCGAGCAGGGGCGTGATCTCGAGCGTCCCCTCGCCCTCCTCGACCTCGATCTCGACCCGCTGGAACGACAGCTCGGGGGTGACGATGCTGAGGAAGCGGTCGAAGCGCACGCGCAGCGCGAGCCCCCCGGCCTCGCATCGGTAGGTGCGCGTGAGGCAGCCGCGACGCAGGTCGAGCGCGAACCGGAAGTCCGAGGACGGGACTGCGAAGAGGTCGACCGGCTCGCCGCCGGCACGGATCCTGATCGCGCCGATGTCGACCGCGTTGACGACCTTGCCGAAGTACTCCGGGTAGCCGTTCTTCCACCAGCCCACCCGGGTGCGGTCGGGGAACCACACGCCCGCGATGTAGGTGCCGAGGTGGCTGTCTCCCCCGTAGCCCTCCTCGAAGTTGCCCCGCGCGCCCATGTGCCCGTTGCCGAGCGACATGAGGCTCTCGACGAAGCGGATCCGCGCGGGGTCGAGCGTCGTGACCGCCACCTCCCACGGATCGATCTCGACCATCTGAGACGCCATAGGGGTCCACCGCCTTCGCTCGACCCTTCTTCGCACCCTACGCGGGCGGCGGGGCGGCGTCGCGCGGGCGGGTCAGGCGCCGGGCTCGTAGCCGGTCAGCTGCACCCGCATCACGAGGGCGTCGAGGCCCTCGGGCTGGTAGTACTTCCTGCGGATCCGCACGTCCTCGAAGCCGTAGGCGCGGTACAGCGCCAGCGCGACCTCGTTGTCGACGGCGACCTCGAGCCACGCGTCCGGGGCGCCCTGCTCGCGGGCCTCGGCCATGAAGTCGTCCATGAGCGCGCGGCCCAGCCCCCGGCCGCGCGCCTCGGGCACCACGGCGAGGTTGAGCAGGTGGAACGCGTCCCCGTCGTAGCCGTACACGGCGTAGCCCGCGAGCGCCCCGTCCAGCTCGATGCCCCGGTACCGGGTGAGCCCGTAGAGGTAGTCGTCGGCGATGAGCTCGCGCGACCACGCGGAGGCGCCGAACATGCGCTGCTCCTGCTCGGCCATCCACGGCAGGTCCGCCTTGACCAGGTCGCGGATGACCCAGGCGGGTGCGGCGCCGGCGTCGGCGCCCGGGGCGGAGGTCACGCCCCCGGCACGCCGTGCACGTCGGGGCGGCGCAGGTACAGCGGCTCGGTGGGCATCTCCTCGCCCGCGGCGCGCAGGCGGTCCGCGACGCCCACGAGCAGCGCGGGGTCCGGGTCGCCCTCGACCGCGCCCGGGAACGCGTCGGGGTAGAGCAGCGCCCCGCGGCCCACCACGGCGCCGGCCACCGGCACGTCGGCCGGGGCGCTCACGGCGGGCCCGGCGACGCGCACGCCGTCGCGGTACGTCGCCCAGTAGACCTCCTTGCGCCGCGCGTCGGCCACCACGGTCGCCTCGCCGGGCAGGGAGGCGCCGAGCGCGTCGAGCGAGCACACGCCCTCGACCGGGATGCTCCACACGTGCCCGAGCGTGCGGGCGGTCATGAGGCCGACGCGCAGCCCGGTGAACGGCGCGGGGCCGGTGCCGACCACGATGCGGGTGAGGTCGGCGCGCGCGGCGCCCGCCTCGGTCAGCGCCTCCTCGATGAGCCCCGACAGCAGCTCCGCGTGCCCGCGGGGGTTGAAGGCGGAGCGCCGGGCGAGCAGCTCCCCCGACGGGGAGACGAGCGCGACGGCGATGGCGGACGACGTGTCGAGGGCGAGGATCACGGCTCTAGCCTACGAGCGCGACGCCGGCCCAGCGGTCGCCGTGGGTGGTGAACGTGACGGTGCGCAGGCCCTCGTCGGGCCGTTCCATGTCGACCTCGCCGCCGTGCTCGCGCGCGATGACGACGTGCACCCGGTCCTGCGACAGCTGCTCGGCCTTGTCCTCGCCCCACTCGACCACCGTGATCGAGCTGTCGACGGTGGCGTCGAGGTCGAGGTCGTCGAGCTCCGCGAGCGAGTTGAGGCGGTACGCGTCGACGTGGATGAGCGCGGGCCCGCCCACCTCGGAGGGGTGCGTGCGCGCGATGATGAACGTGGGGCTCGCGACGGGGCCGCGGACGCCGATCGCGTCGCCCAGGCCCTGCGTGAACGTGGTCTTGCCGGCGCCCAGGTCGCCGCTGAGGATGACGACGTCGCCAGCGCGCAGATGAGGCGCGAGCACGTCGCGGGCGAGGGCCCGCATCGCGTCGCCCGTGGCGACGTCGAAGGTGGCGGACGATGCGCTGGTCATGCCGGGTGCTTCTCCTTCAGGCCGCCGAAGCGGCAGACGATCTCGTAGTCGATGGTGCCCGCCGCATCGGCCCACTCGCGAGCCGAGGGGCCGTCGGCGCCGATGAGGACCACCTCGTCGCCCGCCCGCGCGGTCGCGTCGGGCCCGAGGTCGAGCACCACCTGGTCCATGCACACGCGGCCCGCGATGACGAACCGGCGCCCGCCGACCGCGACCGGGCCGCGGCCCTTGCCGGCGGAGCGGAAGATGCCGTCGGAGTAGCCGGCGGTGACGAGCCCGAGCCGGGTGTCGCGCGGCGTCGTGTACTCGTGGCCGTAGCTCACGCCCTCCCCCGCGGGCACGTCCTTGACGAGCGCGAGCGACGCGGTGACCCGCATCGCGGGCTCGAGCCCGAAGCCCTCGCCGGCCGGGTCCTCCACCGGCGGCAGGCCGTAGACGGCGATGCCAGGGCGGACGAGGTCGAAGTGGAGGTCCGGCCGGGTGAGCGTCGCGGCGGAGTTGGCGAGGTGGCGCACCTCGAGCGCGACGCCGCGCTCCTCGATCACCGCGACCGCGTCGCGGAACACGCCGGCCTGGCGGTCGATGGTGGGGTGGCCCGGCTGGTCCGCCCACGCGAGGTGCGACCACACGCCGACGACCTCCACCGCATCGTCCGCCGCGAGCGCCGCGTCGAGCAGCGCGGGCAGCGCCTCGGGGCGCACGCCCTCGCGCGACAGCCCCGTGTCGACGCACACGTGGACGCGGGCGCGCAGGCCATCCATGCGGGCGGCGGCGACGAGCGTGTCGAGCACCTCGAGGGACGAGGCGCTGACGTCCACGCCGCCGCGGATGAGCGCGCGGGCGGGCAGCTCGGGCCCGTACAGCCAGCACAGCACGCGGCCGGTGTCGCCGGCGGCGCGCAGCGCGAGCGCCTCGTCCGGCTGCGCGACGCCCAGCCAGGCCGCGCCGCCCTCGCGGGCCGCGCGGGCCGCGCCCGCCAGCCCGTGGCCGTACGCGTCGGCCTTCACCACGGCCATCACCTCGGCCGTGGGCGCGTAGGCGCGCAGCCGCTCGACGTTGCGCGCGATGGCGCCGTGGTCGATGCTCACCTGCAAGCGGGTCATTCAGCCCTCCCCGATGACGACGGCGGAGGCGATCCCCGCGTCGTGCGACAGCGACACGTGCAGCGACGTCATGCCAAGCGCGGCGACGCGCGCCGCGACGGTCCCGGTGACGAGCAGGCGCGGCTGGCCGCCGTCCTCGCGCGTCACCTCGCAGTCCTGCCAGCTCAGCCCCGCGGGCGCGCCGAGCGCCTTCGCGAGCGCCTCCTTGGCGGCCCACCGCGCGGCGAGGCTCGCGTGGCCCATCCCGCGCTCGGCGGGCGTGAAGACCCGCTCGAGGAAGCCCGGCGAGCGCTCGAGCGCGTCCTCGAACCGTGCGATCTCGACGACGTCGATGCCGAGGCCCAGGATCGCCACGCTCACTCCACCGTGACGGACTTCGCGAGGTTGCGCGGCTGGTCGACGTCGTAGCCCTTGGCCGCGGCCAGCTCGAGAGCGAACAGCTGGAGCGGCACCACGGACAGCAGCGGCGTCATGAGCACCGGCGCGGAGGGCACGTAGAACACCTGCTCGGCGTAGTTCTCCGCCTCCTTGTCACCCTCCTCCGCGATGACGAAGGTGCGGGCCCCGCGCGCGCGGACCTCCTGCACGTTCGAGATCACCTTGGAGTGCAGCGACTCGCGGCCGCGCGGGCTCGGCAGCACGATGAAGACCGGCTGGCCCTCCTCGACGAGCGCGATGGGACCGTGCTTGAGCTCGCCGGCGGCGAAGCCCTCGGCGTGGATGTACGCGAGCTCCTTGAGCTTGAGGGCGCCCTCGAGCGCGACGGGGAAGCCCACGTGGCGGCCCAGGAACAGCACCGTGCGCTCGTCCGCCATGCTGCGCGCGAGCTCGCGGATCGGCTCGGACGTGTCGAGGACGCGCTGGATCTTCGCGGGGATGGCGTCGAGCTGGTCGAGCAGCGACTCGATCTCGTCGGGGAACTTGTTGCCGCGCAGCTCGGCGAGGTAGATGCCGAGCAGGTAGACGGCGGTGATCTGCGCGAGGAAGGCCTTGGTCGACGCGACCGCGATCTCCGGCCCGGCGCGCGTGTAGAGCACCGCGTCGGCGTCGCGGGCGATGGTCGAGCCCTGCGAGTTGACGATCGCGATGACGGGGGCGCCCTGCTGCTGCGCGTGGCGCACCGCCATGATCGTGTCCATCGTCTCGCCCGACTGCGAGATCGCGACCACGAGGGTGCGCACGCTCACGACGGGGTCGCGGTAGCGGAACTCGTGCGCGAGCTCGACCTCGACCGGGATGCGGCACCAGTGCTCGATCGCGTAGCGGCCCACCAGGCCGGCGTACGCGGCGGTGCCGCACGCGACCACGATGATCTTGTCGATCGAGTTGAGGATCGTCTCGTGGATCATGCCGCCGTCGAGCTGGAGGCGGCCGTGCTCGTCGATGCGCCCGCGCAGGGTGTCCGCGACCGCCGTCGGCTGGTCGTGGATCTCCTTCTCCATGAAGGTCGCGAAGCCGCCCTTCTGGGCCGCCGAGGCGTCCCAGTCGACGTGGTACGGCTCGCGCTCGACCACGAGGCCGCGGATGTCGGTGATGGTGACGCCGTCGGGCGTGATCTCCACGACCTCGTCCTGGTGCAGCTCGAGCGCGGTGCGCGTGTGCTCGATGAACGCGACCACGTCGGAGCCGAGGAAGTTCTCCCCCTCGCCCAGGCCGATGACGAGCGGGCTGTTGCGGCGCGCGCCCACCACCGTGCGGGGCTCGCGCGCGTCGACCGCGAGGAGCGTGAACGCGCCGTCGAGGCGGCGCGTGATGGCGCGCATCGCATCCGCGAGCGACAGCCCGCGGTCGATCTCGCGCGCGAGCAGATGGCCCGCGACCTCGGTGTCGGTCTCGGACAGGAACTCGACGCCGTCGTCGAGCAGCTCGCCGCGCAGCGCCGCGAAGTTCTCGATGATGCCGTTGTGGATGATCGCGACGCGCCCGCCCGCGGCAAGGTGCGGGTGCGCGTTGGCGTCCGTGGGCGCGCCGTGCGTCGCCCAGCGGGTGTGGCCGATCGCCGCGGTCGCGGCGGCCAAGGGGTGCTCGGCGAGCTCCTTCTCGAGGTTGACGAGCTTGCCGGCCTTCTTGCGCATGCCCACACGCTCGGTGTCCTCGGTCACGACCGCGATGCCGGCGGAGTCGTATCCGCGATACTCCAGCCGCGCCAGACCCGACATGACCACGCCCTGCGGGCGGCCGCCGGGCGCGCCCGACCCCACATAACCGACGATTCCGCACATGCCCCCGAGTCTAGAGGCCGCCCCCGGGCGCGCGGCGCAGGCCGGGCACGCGCATCGTCCCGGGGTCGGACGATGCGCAACAATGGGCGGGTGAACGAGGCGCGACGGTCCGACGCGGGCACCCCGTACGTCACCCTGACCCGCGACGAGTGGGCGGCCCTCGCCGATGCGACGCCGCTGCCGCTCACCGCGGAGGACGTCGCGCGCGTGCGCGGCCTGGGCGACCCCATCGACATCGCGGAGGTCGACCGCATCTACCGGCCGCTGTCGCGGCTGCTCGACCTCTACTCCGGCGCGACCGGCATGCTCCACGGCGCCACCAGCGAGTTCCTGGGCGAGCGGGCCTCCCGCACGCCGTTCGTCATCGGCGTGGCCGGATCCGTCGCGGTGGGCAAGTCGACCACCGCGCGCCTGCTGCGCGAGCTCATGGCGCGCTGGCCCTCCTCGCCGCACGTCGAGCTCGTCACCACGGACGGCTTCCTCTACCCCAACGAGATCCTCAACGAGCGCGGGCTGATGGCGCGCAAGGGCTTCCCCGAGTCCTTCGACCGGCGCGCGCTGCGCGACTTCATCCTCAAGGTGAAGTCGGGCGAGGCCGACGTGCGGGCGCCCGTGTACTCGCACCAGGTCTACGACATCGTGCCGGGCAAGGAGGTCGTGGTCCGCCAGCCCGACGTGCTCATCGTCGAGGGGCTCAACGTGCTCCAGACCGCGCAGCCGCGGGAGCCCGGCGCCTCGCAGCTCGCGGTGAGCGACTTCTTCGACGTGTCGATCTACGTCGACGCGCACCCGGACGACATCCGCCGCTGGTACATCGAGCGCTTCCTCGCGCTGCGCGAGTCCGCCTTCGCGAAGCCGGACTCGTACTTCCACTCCTACTCGACGCTGACCGACGAGCAGGCGCAGGCCGTCGCGGGCCAGGTGTGGGACACGGTCAACGCGCCCAACCTCGCGCGCAACATCGCCCCCACCCGCTCGCGCGCGACGATCATCCTCAACAAGGGGCCGGACCACCGCGTCGAGTCGGTCCGCATGCGCAAGCTCTGACGCCGGCTACGGCCGTCGCGCCACGATGGTGAGCGTGCAGGGCACCACGGCGGCCTCGCCGCCCGGCCACGCGAAGTCGCCGTCGGGCAGCTCGACCATCCGCTCGGAGAAGCGCCACGGCAGGGTCCGGCCCTCGTCCATCGCCTCGATCACGAGCCCCGCCTGCAGCAGCGCGGTGACGATCTCGGAGACGGGATGCGCCCACTCGTACGTGCGCGTCGCCTCGACCTTCCCGTCCCCCACGTACGTCGCGTCGTCGTCCCACTGGAGCGCGCGCCCGTCCGAGAAGTAGCGGTAGCGGGCCACGAGCTCGTCGCGGTCCTCGTCGATGGTGCCGAGCATGGGATGGCCGTCGCGGAAGTAGAGGATGCCGCCGGTGGTCAGCAGCGCGGCGATCTGCCGTGCCCATGCCGCCAGGTCGGACAGCCAGCCGATCGTGCCGATGCTCGTGTAGACCACGTCGAACGCGCGGTCCTCGCCGAGCGCGGCGTCGACGAGCGCCCGCGCCTCGAGCACGTCGCCCTCGACCCAGCGGGCGTCGACGCCCGCCGTATCGGCCAGGCGGGCGGCGGCCTCGAGCGCGGGGGCGGAGAAGTCCACTCCGACGACGCGCGCCCCGGCGCGGGCCAGGGACACCGTGTCGGTGCCGATGTGGCACTGGAGGTGGCACAGATCGAGCCCGGCCAGCGTGCCGCCGTCGAGGTGCCGCTCGAGAACCGGCAGGTCGTGCCGCACGACGCTGGAGAGATGGGCCGGGTCGGCGGCGAAGGCGTCGACACCGTAGGCCTCGACGTGGAGCGGCACGCGGTCGTCCCAGTTGGCGAGGTTCGCGGCGCGCGCGTCCTCCCAGGCGACGTCGACGCCGTCGACGGCCTCAGGCGGCATCGTCGGACCCGCCCTCACCGCGTCGGCGCTCGCGACGCGGCGGCCGCACCTGCAGCTCGCCGGTGAGAAGGCGCTCCTCGATCTCCTCCGACAGGCTGGGCATCTCGGGCTCCGCGAAGCCCAGCCGCGCGAGGACCTTGTCGATGAGGATGCCGATCACGACGCCGCCGACGACGCCCACGAGGATCGACACGAGGATGTTCTCGAAGATCGACCCTGCCCACACGCCGAGCGCGCAACCGTAGGTCGCCCAGATCGCGACGGCGACCGCGTCGACGACCATGAACCACTGGCGCGGGTAGCGCAGCGCGCCCGCCGTGAGGTTGACGGCGACGCGGCCCATGGGGATGAAGCGGGCCGCGATGATGAAGGTGGTGCCGCGCCGCTCGAGGGTCGACTCGGCCCAGTCGAGCGTCTTGCGCATGCCGGCGCGCGCGAACAGCGGGTGCTTGCGGACGTCGAGCTTCGAGCCGATGAGGTACGCGAGCTGGTCGCCGCACCACGCGCCGGTCGCGGCCGCGATCCAGATGATCCCGATCCACGGCGTGCCGGTCTGGGCCCACCCGGTCGCGGTCGCGATGACGACGGACTCGCTCGGCAGCACCGGGAACACCCCGTCCAGCAGCGACAGGATCCACACCGCGGGGTAGATCCACAGCGACTCCATGAGCGACTCGACCCAGATCTCGACGGTGTCGATCCAGTCGGTCAGGAGGTGCCAGAGCTCGTTCACGAGGCCAAGTCTGTCAGGTGCGCCCGCGCCCGGCGATCGGGGGATGCCCTGATCCGCGGCTCATCCCCCGGTCCCGCGACGGTGCGCACGGATCCGCGTTCGCGACGCCGTGCGCGCCGGCCGCATGGCCGCACGCGCCGTCCCCGTGGCCGCACGCGCCGTCCCCGTGGCCGCACGCGCCGTCCCCGTGCGCCAACTTCGAGGATTCCGGGTGGAGAACGCGCACTTCCCACCCGCCGATCGCGGAATTGAGGCCGATGCGGCGATCGACCGGGCGAGGCCGATGCAGCGATCGACCGGGCGAGGCAGATGCGGCGATGGAACAGGCGAGGCCGCCGGGCGACCACAGCGCGGGGCCGAGGCGGCTCCGGGCGCGCGTCAGGTCAAAGCGACAGGCGGTCGCGCACGACCGCGGCCAGCGCCTCGCCGTGGCGCTGCGCCTCCTCGGCCGTCGCGGCCTCGACCATGACGCGCACGAGCGGCTCGGTCCCGGACGGGCGCAGCAGCACGCGCCCGGTGTCGCCCAGCTCGCGGCGCGCGGCGCTCACGGCGGCCTGGAGCTCGCGGTCGGTGTGCACGCGCGAGCGGTCCGCCCCGCGCACGTTGATGAGCACCTGCGGCAGCGTCTCGATGCCGGCGCACTGCTCGCGCAGCGGTCCCCTGGAGGCGACGCGCGCGGCGACCAGCAGCGCCGACAGCACGCCGTCGCCGGTGGTCGCGTAGTCCGAGACGATGATGTGGCCCGACTGCTCGCCGCCCAGCGTGTAGCCGGCGTCGCGCATGGCCTCGAGGACGTACCTGTCGCCCACCGCGGTCTCGACGATGTCGATGCCCTCGCGGCGCATCGCCTGGTGCAGCCCGAGGTTGCTCATCACGGTCGCGACGAGGGTCGAGCGGTACAGCGTGCCGGTGTCGCGCATCGCGATGGCGAGGAGGCCCATGATCTGGTCGCCGTTGACGACCGCGCCCGTGTGGTCGACCGCGAGGCAGCGGTCGGCGTCGCCGTCGAAGGCCACGCCGAGGTCGCCGCCGTGCTCGACGACGGCCGCCTGGAGCGGCCCGAGGTGCGTGGATCCGACGCCGTCGTTGATGTTGAGGCCGTCGGGCGACGCGTTGATGGTGGTGACGCGGGCGCCGGCGGCGGCGAGGGCCGCGGGGCCCACCGCGGAGGCGGCGCCGTGCGCGGCGTCGACGACGATGTGGACGCCGTCGAGCGGCTCGTCGGAGCCGGCGAAGGAGCGGACGGCCGCCACCACGTGGTCGACGTACTCGCCCGCGAGGGCGGCGGAGGGGACGATGCGCCCGACGGCCGCGCCGAGGGGCCGCTCCCAGGCCTCGCCCACGCGCGCCTCGATGGCCTCCTCGACGGAGTCGTCGAGCTTGTGGCCGCCGCGCGCGAAGAACTTGATGCCGTTGTCCGGCATGGGGTTGTGGGATGCGGAGATCACCACGCCCAGGTCCGCCTCGGTGGAGGCGGTGAGGTAGGCGACCGCGGGGGTGGGCACGACGCCCACGTCGAGCACGTCGACGCCCGCGGAAGCAAGACCGGCCGCGACAGCCGCGCTCAGGAACTCGCCTGAGACGCGGGTGTCGCGGCCGATGACGGCACGAGGACGGTGCCCGGAGAACTCGCCCCGTTCCCCCAGGACGTGAGCCGCGGCGACCGCGAGGTCGACCGCCAGCTCCGCCGTGAGGTCCCGGTTGGCCAGGCCCCGGACACCGTCCGTGCCGAAGAGTCGCGCCATGCGCGAGAGATTAGCGCTTCGAGTACTGCGGCGCGCGGCGGGCCTTCTTGAGACCGGCCTTCTTGCGCTCCACGATGCGGGCATCGCGGGTGAGGAAGCCGGCCTTCTTGAGCGTCGCGCGGTTGTTGTCCTCGTCGATCTCGTTGAGCGCGCGGGCCACGCCGAGGCGCAGCGCGCCGGCCTGACCCGACGGGCCGCCACCGTGGATGCGGGCGTGCACGTCGAACTTGCCCTCGATGTCGAGGAGCGCGAACGGCGAGTTCACCAGCTGCTGGTGGACCTTGTTCGGGAAGTAGTTCTCGAGCTCGCGGCCGTTGATGACCCACTTGCCGGTGCCGGGCACCAGGCGCACGCGGGCGACGGCCTCCTTGCGACGGCCGAGGCCGGCGCCGGGGGCGAGGTTGGTGACACCCTTGCCGCGCTCGGCAACGGTCTCGGTGGTGTACTCGGACGGGGTCTCGTTCTCGACCTCGGTGGTCACATCTGCCACTTTCATCAATCCTTAACTGCTGCGGCGCTTACTGCGCGACCTGGGAGATCTCGAAGACCTCGGGCTGCTGCGCGGCGTGCGGGTGCTCCGCGCCGGCGTAGACCTTGAGGTGCTTGAGCTGGGCGGCGCCGAGCTTGGTCTTGGGCAGCATGCCCTTGACCGCGTTCTCGATCACGCGACGGGGGTTCTTCTCGAGGAGCTCGCCGATCGGGACGGCCGACAGACCGCCCGGGAAGCCCGAGTGGCGGTAGACCATCTTGTCGGTGAGCTTGTTGCCCGAGAGGGCCACCTTCTCAGCGTTGATGACGATGACGAAGTCACCGCCGTCGACGTGGGGCGCAAAGGTCGCCTTGTGCTTGCCGCGGAGCAGCGAAGCGGCCTGGGAGGCCAGACGACCGAGGACCACGTCAGTAGCGTCGATGACGTACCAGTTCTTGGTGACGTCACCCGGCTTGGGAGAAAACGTACGCACTGTGAAGCCTTACTTCTACTCGTTCTGGTGGACGGTGCCGTGATGGCACCGCGAAGCAATCGGTCGGCGGGTCCTGCGGCGGCGAGTGGGAGGCACCGTCCACGAGGGAACGCACAACGACGCACCATCATACGCGCGTGAGCGCGGAATCTCAATCCGGGAGCCGCGGGACGCGCGCGTCGGTCACGGGAGCGTGCGCCGCCCTCGGGTAGCCTCGGCGCGCGCCGCGAGCAGCGCATCGTCCGGGTACGCGACCTCCTCGAGCGTGAGCCCGTGCGCGGGCGCGACCGCGATGGCCTGCGACCGCGTCTCGGAGGCCGCGACGGCGGCGAGCCAGTCGAGGTCGCGCCGCCCCTCCCCGACGGTGAGCAGGGCGCCGACGAGCGACCGCACCATCGAGTGGCAGAACGCGTCCGCGCGCACGGTCGCGACGACCAGGCCCGCGTCGGGGCCCTCGGTCTCGCGTCGCCACGACAGCTCGGTGAGGTCGCGGATGGTGGTGGCGCCCTCGCGGCCGCGGCAGAAGGCCGCGAAGTCGCGCAGGCCCAGCAGGGTGGACGATGCGCGGTTGAGGGCGTCGACGTCGAGCGGGCGGCTCACGCGGACCACGTGACGGCGCCGCAGGACGTCGGGGACGGCGTCGGTGACGCGGTAGGCGTAGCGGCGCTGCGTGGCGGAGAAGCGCGCGTCGAAGCCCGCGGGCGCGACCGTGACGTCGCGGATCACGACGTCGTCGGGGAGGACGCCGTCGAGGCGCGAGAGCAGCCCCTGGGCCGGCGTGCGCGCGGCGCGGCCGGGCATCCGCTCCCAGGCGGAAGCCGCGATGTCGACGTGGGCGACCTGGCCGCGGGCGTGGACGCCCGCATCGGTCCGCCCGGCGACGGTCACCCGGGGGTACGCCTCCTGGCGGACGATGCGCACGAGGGCGTCCTCGAGGACGCCCTGGACGGTCCGCAGCCCGGGCTGGGTGGCCCACCCGGAGAAGTCAGTGCCGTCGTAGGAAAGGTCGAGGCGGGCCCGCACAGTCTCAGGGAGCATGTGCGGACCCGCCTCGGGTTGCCTTGATGGAAGGCGAGGGTTACTTGGTCTCGGCGGCCTCGTCGGTGGCCTCAGCCTCGACGACGGTCTCCTCGACGACGGTCTCCTCGGCCGCGGGGGCCTCCTCGACCTTCTTCGGCGCAGCCTTCTTGGTGGCCTTCTCGGCCTCCTTGGCGACGGCCTTCTTGGCGGGCGCGCCGAACTCGACGAGCTCGATCACGGCCATGGGGGCGTTGTCGCCCTTGCGGAAGCCGGTCTTGGTGATGCGGGTGTAGCCGCCGTCACGCTCGGCGAAGCCGGGGCCGATCTCGGTGAAGAGCTTGTGGACGACGCCCTTGTCCGAGAGGATCCCGAGCACCTTGCGGCGCGAGGCGAGGTCGCCGCGCTTCGCGAAGGTGATGAGACGCTCGGCGTGCGGGCGCAGGCGCTTGGCCTTGGTCACGGTGGTGGTGATGCGGCCGTGCTCGAAGAGGCTCTGCGAAAGGTTCGCGAGCATCTGACGCTCGTGCGCGGGACCGCCGCCCAGGCGGGCACCCTTGGTGGGGGTAGGCATGATTGAGAATTCTCCTTGTTACTCGTCGCTGCCCGAGAAGTAGACGGACGAGCCGCTGTCGTACTCGACGGCGCTGTCCTTGAGGGAGAAGCCCAGCTCGGCGAGCTTCTCCTTCACCTCGGTGATCGACTTCTGGCCGAAGTTGCGGATGTCCATGAGGTCCGCCTCGGAGCGCGCCGTGAGCTCGCCAACCGTGTGGATGCCCTCGCGCTTGAGGCAGTTGTACGACCGCTGCGTGAGGTTGAGCTCCTCGATCGGCTGGTTGTAGTCCTCCTCGAGCGACTCGTCCGTGTCCGACGGGCCGATCTCGATGCCCTCGGCGGACTCGTTGAGGCCGCGGGCGAGCGAGAAGAGCTCGACGAGCGTCGCGCCGGCGGACGCGACGGCGTCGCGCGGCGAGATCGAGGACTTCGTCTCGACGTCGATGACCAGCTCGTCGAAGTCCGTGCGCTGCGCGACACGGGTGGCCTCGACCTTGTAGGTCACCTTGAGGACGGGCGAGTAGATCGAGTCGACGGGGATCTGGCCGATCTCCGCGTCGTAGCTCTTGTTCATCGCCGCGGGCACGTAGCCGCGACCGCGCTCGACCGTGAGCTCGACCTCGAACTTCGCCTTCGCGTTGAGGGTCGCGATGTGGAGGTCCGGGTTGTGGATCTCGACGCCGGCCGGGGGCTGGATGTCAGCACCGGTGACGACGCCCGCGCCCGACTTGCGCAGGTACATCACGACGGGCTCGTCGTTCTCCGACGAGACCACGAGGTTCTTGAGGTTGAGCAGGATCTCGGTCACGTCCTCCTTCACCCCGTCGATGGTGGTGAACTCGTGGAGGACGCCCTCGAAGCGCACCGACGTCACGGCCGCGCCCGGGATGGACGACAGCAGCGTGCGGCGGAGCGAGTTGCCGAGCGTGTAGCCGAAGCCCGGCTCGAGCGGCTTGAGCGAGAACTGCGAACGGTTCTCCGAGATGACCTTCTCGGTCAGCGTGGGACGCTGTGCGATCAGCACGGTTGTTTCCTTTCCGAGCACCCGCTATCTGATGCTCGAGAGTTCCCTGCCGGGATAGGTCCGTCAGGGGCCAGAAGCTGGAAATGGGGGCGGCCACGGGCCGATGCAACCGCATCGGCCCGCGACCGGGAGCGCGGGCCGGACCCGCGCGGGCGTGCTAGTTGCGGCGGCGCTTCGGCGGGCGGCAGCCGTTGTGCGCCTGCGGGGTGACGTCCTTGATGGAGGTCACCTCGAGGCCGGCGGCCGTGAGCGAGCGGATCGCGGTGTCGCGGCCCGAGCCCGGGCCCTTGACGAACACGTCGACCTTGCTCATGCCGGCGTCCTGGGCGCGACGCGCGGCGGCCTCGGCGGCCATCTGCGCGGCGTACGGCGTGGACTTGCGCGAACCCTTGAAGCCGACCTGGCCCGACGACGACCACGACACGACGGCACCCGAGGGGTCCGTGATCGAGATGATCGTGTTGTTGAAGGTGGACTTGATGTGCGCCTGACCGTGCGCGACGGTCTTCTTGATCTTCTTGCGCGGCTTGCGAGTAGGAGCGGCCATGTCTTACTTCTTCTTTCCGGCGACGGTCTTCTTGGGGCCCTTGCGCGTGCGCGCGTTGGTCTTCGTGCGCTGACCGCGGACGGGCATGCCACGACGGTGGCGGAGACCCTGGTAGTTGCCGATCTCGACCTTGCGGCGGATGTCGGCGGTCACCTCGCGGCGCAGGTCGCCCTCGACGGTGAAGTTGGCCTCGATGTAGTCGCGGATCGCGACGAGCTGGTCATCGGTCGCGTCCTTGACGCGCAGGTCCGCGCTGATGCCGGTGGCGGCGAGGATCTGCTGGGCGCGGGTACGGCCGATGCCGTAGATGTAGGTGAGTGCGACCTCCATGCGCTTGTCGCGCGGGATGTCGACTCCGACGATGCGTGCCATTGCTGGTTCTACTCCATCAGTAGTCGGAGGTCTGACGCTCGACCGCCCCGCCTGGTGTCAGCGGGCCCCGGCCTCCGAGCCGGGGGTTTGATGCATATGGTCGAACGAGGATGAGACGGGGGTGTCTAGCCCTGACGCTGCTTGTGGCGCAGGTTCTCGCAGATGACCATCACTCGGCCATTGCGTCGGATCACCTTGCACTTGTCGCAGATGGGCTTGACGCTGGGCTTAACCTTCATGGTTCTTTCCTGCGTCGTCGTCGCGCACGGGTGCGCTCGGACGGCGGCTCACTTGTAGCGGTAGACGATGCGGCCGCGGGACAGGTCATAGGGGCTGAGCTCCACCACCACGCGGTCCTCGGGGAGGATCCTGATGTAGTGCTGGCGCATCTTGCCGGAGATGTGAGCGAGCACGAGGTGCCCGTTCGTCAGCTCCACTCGGAACGATGCGTTCGGCAGTGCTTCCACCACCACGCCCTCGACCTCGATGACTCCGTCTTTCTTGGCCATTACTCCGCTAACGTTGGTTGACAGGGAATGTGGGCGCGCAAAAACGCCCAACGGAAAACTATACGGCAATCTGCCGCGCGTCTCAACCTGCGCCGCGCATCGTCGCGCGGGCGGGGACGCCCCTGTGGGACCGAGCCTACCGGAACGAGTTGCGGAGGCGCTGGACCGCGAGCCCCGAGATGCGCGGGTCGCGGTGGTCCGCGAGCCGGCGCACCACGGACGACGGCGTCCGCGCGTTGCCGAGCAGCGCGCTCAGCACGTCGAGGTTCGCATCGTGCCCGAGCGACACCAGCGCGCCCATCGGGCAGTCGCTGCGCGCGGCCACGGCGGCCCGCACGTGCGGGTCCCGGTGCACCGCGAGCGGAAGGAGCTCGGAGCCGCAGATCTCAGGATCGAGCGCGCGCGCCACGTCCTCTGACGCCCCACTGGCCGGAACCACCACTGCGTACCTCCCACCGCTCAGCCTTTTGCCAAGTATCTTTCTGAGGCGCGGAGGGCCGGTCAAATCTCTGTGATGAATCAGACATCATGTCATCTTCACGACACACGGGACTTCCCGTTTCCTGGGCCCTGCCAGGGGTGTCAGCGCGGGGAACGGCCCTCGGAGCGGGGCGGCACGGACGGCCGCGGGGCCAGCACCCGGGACGCGCGGTCCCCCACCGGCGAGCGCTCCTCGGAGGCGGGTGCGGCACCCGCGCGGGGGCGCTCCTCGATCTCGGCGACGGTCGCGGGCGCGGCGCCCAGCACCACCCCGTCGAGCGAGCGGCGCGCGAGGCGCGCGACGTCGTCGCGACGATGCGCGGCGAGCCGCTCGAGCACCGGCCGCGGCGTCGCGGCGTTGCGGGCGAGCGCCTTGAGCACGGACAGCTCGCGGTCCTGCGCGAGCACCCCCGCGATCGAGCCGGCGAGGCCCGGCCCCGAGGCGAGAGCGACGCGCACCGACGCGCGGCGGTCGTGGGCGAGGGAGGCCTGCATGCCGAGCGGGCAGTCGGGACGCGCCGCGACGGCCTCGCGGACCGCGGGCTCGCGGTGCTGCGCGAGGGCGATGACCCGCTCGCGGGGAAGGCCGTCGGTACGGGCCTCCATGACGACCGCCCGCAGCCCGTCGTCGCGGCTCTCGCTCGCGACCGGCACGCCGGACGCCGCCATCAGCGCGCGGGACCACCCGTCGTCGGCCACCCCCACCTCCCCTGTCGATTCCCGAGAGGCTAGGGGGCGGGCATGAGCAACCGCTGACGCTCAGGTGACGGGCGGGTGAAGGTCCGACGAATGGTGGGTAGCCGGCGTCACGCCTCCACCGGCGGGCGGAAGCCGCGCACCGGCGCGCTGCGGGTCGGACGCGCGGGCAGGGGGTCCGCCTCCTGGGGCTCGACCGCGGCCATCGCGTCGTCGGCGGCGGCCTCGAGGCCGGTCTCGGCGGACTGCGCGAGCAGCGCCGCGCGGCGCGCCTGGGACTCCTCGAAGACCCGGTCGCGGAGCTCGGGCGTGTGGTCGGCGGTGTCGGCCTGCTCCGCGCGCGCGTCGAGCGCCGCGGCGGCCGCGTCCCGGACCTCGCCCTTGCGGTGCGCGGCGAGCGCCTCGAGGATCTCCTGGCCCGTGGACGGGTTGCCGGCCACGGCGCACAGCACGGCGACCTGCCGGTCGTGCGACAGGTAGTCGAGGATCGAGTGGAGCACCTTGGGGTTCGCGGCCATCGCGGCACGGACCGGCACGGCGTGGTCGTGCGCGAGCGTCACCATGAGCCCGAACGGGCAGTCGTCGCGCGTCGCGACGGCCTCGCGCACCAGCGCGTTGCGCGAGCCGCCGAGCTCCTGGATCCGTTCCTTGGTAAGCCCGGGCGCGGCGGCCTCCTCGACCTCCGCGCTCGCCCCCGGGGCGTACGAAAACCCTCGCGCCATGGCGCCCTCCTCAGCGTGCGGGCGTCCGGAGCGCCTGCTGAGGCGACGCTAACCCGCGGGCTTTGCCCCGGGATGCCGCCGAGGTAACGAGTGCGTGAACGCGTGTGGAGTGGGCCACACCAGGGACGATGCGGCTTCCAGCTACGGCGCGACGGGCGTGATGCCGAGGGGCGCGAGGCGCGCGGCGCCGCCGTCGGCGGCGGTCAGCACCCAGATGCCGTCCTCGTGGACCGCGATCGAGTGCTCCCAGTGGGCCGCGCGCGAGCCGTCGAGCGAGACGACGGTCCACTCGTCGTTGAGCACGGCGGAGTCGGGCGTGCCGACGACGAGCATGGGCTCGAGCGCGAGGCACATGCCGGGGCGCACGCGCGGGCTGCGGCCGCGCACCCGGTAGTTGGGGACGTCCGGCTCCATGTGCATGGCGGTGCCGATGCCGTGGCCGACGTAGCCCTCGAGGGGGTGGAGGCCCGCCTCGTCCGCGACGTCCTCGATCGCGGCGGACACGTCGGAGACGCGGTCGGCCGTCGCGAGGGCGGCGATCCCCGCCCACAGCGCGCGCTCGGTGGTGCTCACGAGCGCGACGTCGGCGCGGGACGCGGGCTCGCCGACGATGAAGGACACGGCGCTGTCACCGTGCCAGCCGCCCACGACGGCGCCGCAGTCGATCGACACGAGGTCGCCCTCGACGAGCACCCGGTCGCCCGGGATGCCGTGGACGACCTCCTCGTTGACGGACACGCACGCGGTCGCGGGGAAGCCCTGATAGCCGAGGAAGTTCGACGTCGCGCCCGCCTCCGCGATGACGCGGGCGGCCGCCGCGTCCGCATCGGCGGTCGTCGCGCCCGGGACGCACGCCTGCCTGGCGGCGGCGAGCGCGCGCTGCACGATCACGCCCGCCTCCGCCATGACCCGCATCTCCTCGCGGGTCTTGAGCTCGATGCGCCCGGCCATGGCCGTCAGCGCGCGACGGCGGCGACGAGGCGCTCGGTGACCTCGTCGATCTCGCCCAGGCCGTCGACCTGGACCAGCAGGCCGCGGCCCGCGTAGAACGCCGTGAGCGGCGCGGTCGAAGTGGCGTACACCTCGAGGCGCTTACGGATCACCGGCTCGGTGTCGTCCGCGCGGCCCTCGATCTCGGCGCGCTTGAGCAGGCGCTGCGTCACCTCGTCGAAGTCCGCGGTGATCTCCATCGCCACGTCCAGCTCGACGCCCAGGTCCGCCAGCATCGAGTCGAGCTCGACCGCCTGCTCGGGGTTGCGCGGGTAGCCGTCGAGCAGGAAGCCCTGCGCCGCATCGTCCTCCGCGAGGCGCGCCCGCACCATGGCGTTCGTGACCTCGTCGGGGACCAGCTGGCCCGCGTTCATGTACTCCTGCGCCTTGACGCCGAGCGGGGTGCCGCCCTTGACGTTCGCGCGGAAGATGTCGCCGGTCGAGATCGCGGGGACGCCGAAGCGCTCCGTGAGACGGGCGGCCTGGGTGCCCTTGCCAGCGCCGGGAGGGCCGAGGAGGACTGCACGCATTACTTGAGGAACCCTTCGTAGTGGTGCTGCTCGAGCTGGGACTGGATCCGCTTGACGGTGTCGAGACCGACGCCGACGAGGATGAGGATCGAGGTGCCGCCGAACGGGATCGACGACGACAGGCCCAGCGCCACGAACAGCAGCGTCGGCACGAGCGCGACGATCGCGAGGTACAGCGAGCCGGCGGCCGTGATGCGGGACAGCACGTAGTCGAGGAACTCCGCGGTGGGAGTGCCGGGACGGATGCCGGGGATGAAGCCGCCGTACTTCTTCATGTCGTCGGCGACCTCGGTGGGGTTGAACGTGATCGCGGTGTAGAAGTACGCGAAGAACACGATCAGCAGGATGTAGAGCGCGATGTGGAGCGGCGCGCTCGACTGGGCGACGTTGTTGTTGAGCCACACCACCCAGCCGGCCGGGTCGTCGCCCTGGAACTGGATGATCACCTGCGGGATGGTGAGCAGCGACGACGCGAAGATCACGGGGATGATGCCCGCCATGTTGATCTTCAGCGGGATGTAGGTGGACGAGCCGCCCAGCATCTTGCGGCCGACCATGCGCTTCGCGTACTGCACCGGGATGCGGCGCTGCGACTGCTCGACGAACACGACCGCCGCGATCACGATGAACAGCACGATCGCCGTGAAGAACAGGTTGCGGGCGCCGTTCGAGGAGTTCCAGATCGACGACACGATGCCGGGGAAGCCCGCGGCGACCGAGGTGAAGATGAGGAGCGACATGCCGTTGCCGACGCCGCGCTCGGTGATGCGCTCGCCGAGCCACATGATGAGCACCGTGCCGGCCGTCATCGTCAGCACCATGGTGAGGATGACGTTCCACGAGTCGTTGGGGATGACCGGGACGGAGCAGCCGGGGAAGAAGATGTCGTTGCGCGCCATCGTGATGTACGAGGCGGACTGGATCGCGGCGAAGCCGACCGTGATGTAACGCGTGTACTGCGTCAGCTTGGCCTGGCCCTCGGCGCCCTCCTTGTGGAGCGTCTCGAAGCGCGGGATGAGCACGCGCAGGAGCTGCACGATGATCGACGCGGTGATGTACGGCATGATGCCGAGCGCGAAGATGGACAGCTGCAGCAGCGCGCCGCCCGAGAACAGGTTCAGGATCGCGAAGCCCGCGTTGGTGCTCGTCTGCGCGAGGCACAGCTCGACGTTGCCGTAGTCGACGCCCGGCGTCGGGATCGCGACACCCAGGCGGTAGACGGCGATGATGCCGATCGTGAAGAGGAGCTTCCTCCGAAGATCCGGGGTGCGGAACGCACTCATGAAGCCACTCAGCATTGACCCTCCAGGGAAAATAGAACAGGTAGAGGATACGCGACCGGGCCCGTCCATACGGACGGGCCCGGTGCGATCATCTTCTAGCCCTCGTTGACCGAGCCGCCAGCGGCCTCGATCTTGGTCTTCGCGGACTGCGAGACCTTGTCGGCGTCGACGAGCGTCACCTTGACGGAGATCTCGCCCTCACCGAGGACCTTCACGGGCTGGTTGCGGCGCACCGCACCCTTCTCCACGAGGTCCGCCTTGGTGATCTCGCCGCCCTTGGGGAACAGCTCGGAGAGCTGGCCCACGTTGACGACCTGGTAGTACACCTTGAACGGGCTCTTGAAGCCGCGCAGCTTCGGGATGCGCATGTGGATGGGCGTCTGGCCACCCTCGAAGCGCTCCGGAACCTGGTAGCGGGCACCCGTGCCCTTGGTGCCGCGACCGGCGGTCTTGCCCTTGGACGCCTCACCACGACCCACACGGGTCTTCTTGGTGTGCGAGCCGGGAGCCGGACGGAGGTGGTGGACCTTGAGGGTCGCCACCTTCTCCGCGGGCTCCTCCGCCTGGGGCTCGGCCTTCTTGGCGGCCGGCTTCTTGGCGGCCGGCTTGGCCTCGTCGGACGCAGCCTTCTTGGCGGCGGGCTTCTTCGCGGCGGCCGGCTTGTCGGCCGCAGCCTTCGCCGGGGCCTTCTTGGCGGCCGGCTTCTTGGCGGGAGCAGCCTTCTCGGCGGTCTCCTCGGCCGGCGTGTTGGCGTCAGCCATCAGTCAACCTCCTCAACGGCGACCAGGTGGTCCACCGCCTTGACCATCCCGCGGATCTCGGGACGGTCCTCCTTCACGACGATGTCGCCGATGCGCTTGAGGCCGAGCGACCGCAGGGTCTCGCGGTGCTGCGGCTTCGTGCCGATCGCCGACTTCTTCTGAACGACCTTGAGTCGTGCCATGACTACTTCACCCCCGCTGCCTGCGCGCGGAGCATCGCGGCCGGGGCCACGTCCTCCACCGACTTGCCACGGCGGGCGGCGACGGCCTCGGGGCGCTCGAGGCGCTTGAGGGCGTCGACGGTCGCGTGCACGATGTTGATCGCGTTGGACGAGCCGAGCGACTTGCTCAGGACGTCGTGGATGCCGGCGCACTCGAGCACCGCGCGCACCGGACCACCGGCGATCACACCGGTACCCGGCGACGCGGGACGCAGGAACACGACGCCCGCGGCGGCCTCACCCTGCACGGCGTGCGGGATGGTGCCCTGGATACGGGGGACGCGGAAGAAGTTGCGCTTGGCCTCCTCGACACCCTTCGAGATCGCGGCCGGCACCTCCTTCGCCTTGCCGTAGCCGATGCCGACGTTGCCCTCGCCGTCACCGACGACCACGAGCGCGGTGAAGCTGAAGCGACGACCGCCCTTCACGACCTTGGCGACGCGGTTGATGGTGACGACGCGCTCGACGAACTTGTTCTCCGGCTCGTTGTCGCGGCGGTTACCGCCCCGACGGCCGCTGTTGTTGTCAGCCATAATTCCTCACTCCTGGCCGCGCCCTAGAGGGCGAGGCCCGCCTCTCGGGCACCGTCGGCCACGGCCGCGACACGGCCGTGGTACTTGTTGCCGCCACGGTCGAAGACCACGGCCTCGATGCCCGCGGACTTGGCGCGCTCGGCGACCAGCTGGCCGACCTTGGACGCCTTCGCGGTCTTGTCGCCCTCCATGGCGCGGACGTCGGCCTCGAGGGTCGACGCCGAGGCCAGGGTCTTGCCGACGGTGTCGTCCACGATCTGCGCGACCATGTGGCGCGACGAGCGGGTGACGACCAGGCGGGGACGAGCAGCGGTGCCGGAGATCTTCTTGCGCAGGCGGAAGTGGCGACGCTTGCGCGAGATCGCCTTGCCCTTGCCCTTGATTGCGATACCCATGTCTTACTTACCCGTCTTTCCTGCCTTGCGGCGAACCTGCTCGCCGGCGTAGCGGACGCCCTTGCCCTTGTACGGCTCGGGCTTGCGAATCTTGCGGATGTTCGCCGCGACCTCGCCGACCTGCTGCTTGCTGATGCCGGCGACGGTGAACTTGGTGGGGCCCTCGACCGTGAAGGTGATGCCCTCCGGCGGAGTCACCACGACGGGGTGCGAGAAGCCGAGCGCGAACTCGAGGTCCGAGCCCTTGAGCGCGACGCGGTAACCCGTGCCGACGATCTCGAGCTTCTTCTCGTAGCCCGAGGTGACACCGGTCACCATGTTCGCGATGAGCGTGCGGGTGAGGCCGTGGAGCGACTTGGACACGCGCTCGTCGTTCGGGCGCTTGACCTCGAGGCCCTCGTCACCCTTCTCCACGGTGATGGGGGCGGCGACGGTGTGCGTGAGCGAGCCCTTGGGGCCCTTCACGATCACGTCGGCGCCGTCGATGGTCACGTCCACTCCGGCCGGAACCGGAACGGCGATCTTGCCAATGCGGGACATTCTCTCGTTCTCCTTTCCGGTTACCAGACGAACGCGACGACCTCGCCGCCGACGCCCTTCTTCTCGGCCTCGCGGTCCGTGAGGAGACCGGAGGAGGTGGACAGGATGGCCACGCCGAGGCCGCCGAGAACCTTCGGGAGGTTCGTGGACTTCGCGTAGACGCGAAGGCCGGGCTTCGACACACGGCGCACGCCGGCGAGCGAACGCTCGCGGTTGGGGCCGTACTTCAGCGTGAGGGTGAGGGTCTTGCCGACCTCGGCGTCCGCCGTGGCGGAGCCGGAGATGTAGCCCTCGGCCTCCAGGATCTTGGCGATGTTCGCCTTGAGCTTGGAGTGCGGCATCGACACGGTCTCGTGGTACGCCGCGTTCGCGTTGCGCAGACGCGTCAGCATGTCTGCGATGGGGTCAGTCATCGTCATGAGTCTTGAACTCTTCCTCGCCGTGGTTTCCCTAGGGGACCTGTGGCGTAGTGGTTTACCAGCTGCTCTTGGTGATGCCGGGCAGCTCACCGCGGTGAGCCATCTCGCGGAAGCACACGCGGCAGAGGCCGAACTTGCGGTACACGGAGTGCGGACGGCCGCACTTCTGGCACCGGGTGTAGGCGCGGACGGCGAACTTCTGCTTGCCGGCGGCCTTGTTCTTCAGCGCAGTCTTGGCCATGTCCTACTTCTCCTTGAACGGGAAGCCCAGCTGCTTGAGCAGCGAGCGGCCCTCGTCGTCGGTGGTGGCGGACGTCACGATGGTGATGTCCATGCCGCGCACGCGGTCGATCTTGTCCTGGTTGATCTCGTGGAACATCGACTGCTCGGTGAGACCGAAGGTGTAGTTGCCGTTGCCGTCGAACTGCTTGGGGCTGAGGCCGCGGAAGTCGCGGATGCGGGGCAGCGCGATCGAGATCAGGCGGTCCAGGAACTCCCACATGCGGTCGCCGCGCAGCGTGACGTGCGCGCCGATCGGCTGACCCTCGCGCAGCTTGAACTGCGCGATGGACTTGCGGGCCTTGGTGACCTGCGGCTTCTGGCCGGTGATCGCGGTGAGGTCGGCGATGGCGCCCTCGATGAGCTTCGAGTCCTTCGCCGCGTCACCGACACCCATGTTGACGACGACCTTCACGAGGCCGCCGACCTGGTTCACGTTCGCGTGGTCGAACTCCTCGCGGAGCTGCGCGACGATCTCGTTGCGGTACTTGTCCTTGAGGCGCGGAGCGGTGGTCGCGGTGGCCATCAGACGTCCTTACCCGAGCGCTTGGCGACACGCACGCGCACAGTGCGCTTGCGGCCGTCACGCTCGACCTCTTCCGTGCGGTAGCCCACACGGGTGCCCTTCTTGGTCTCCGGGTCCACGAGCATCACGTTCGAGATGTGGATCGCGGCCTCGACGGTCACGAGGCCACCCTCGGCGTTGTCGCGGCGGGTACCCGGCTTGATGTGCTTGGTGACACGCTGGATGCCCTCGACGACCACGCGCTCGCGCTCGGGGTCGACCGACAGCACGCGGCCCTGCTGACCGCGGTCACGGCCGGCGATGACGACGACGAGGTCGTCCTTCTTGATCTTCGCCATCAGATGACCTCCGGTGCCAGCGAGATGATCTTCATGAACTTCTTGTCACGCAGCTCGCGGCCCACGGGGCCGAAGATGCGGGTGCCGCGCGGGTCACCGTCGAGGTTCTTGAGGATCACCGCAGCGTTCTCATCGAAACGGATGTACGAACCGTCGGGACGGCGGCGCTCCTTGGTGGTGCGCACGACGACCGCCTTGACGACATCGCCCTTCTTGACGTTGCCGCCGGGGATCGCGTCCTTGACGGTGGCGACGATGATGTCGCCGATGCCGGCGTAGCGACGGTGCGAGCCACCGAGCACGCGGATGCAGAGGACTTCCTTCGCACCCGTGTTGTCGGCGACGCGAAGTCGCGACTCCTGCTGAATCATGTCTTGTCTCCTGTCGTCTGGTTCTCGCCGATTCCTCAGCGAGCCTGGTCGAACCTAGTTACTTGGCCTTCTCGACGATCTCGACCAGGCGCCACCGCTTGGAAGCGGACAGCGGGCGGGTCTCCATCACGACGACGAGGTCGCCGATGCCGGCGGTGTTGGCCTCGTCGTGGGCCTTGATCTTGCTGGTGCGGCGCATGACCTTGCCGTAGAGCGGGTGCTTGACGCGGTCCTCGATCTCCACGGTGATGGTCTTGTCCATCTTGTCCGACGTCACGTAGCCGCGGCGCGTCTTGCGGTAGGCGCGGTGCTCCTCGGTCGCCGTCGTGTGCTTCTTGGTCGACATATCTGTTCCTTAAGCCTTCGCGGAGGGCGCGGTACGGATCCCGAGCTCACGCTCACGCAGGATCGTGTAGATGCGAGCGATGTCGCGCTTGACGGCCTTGAGGCGACCGTGGTTCTCGAGCTGACCGGTGGCCGACTGGAAGCGCAGGTTGAACAGCTCCTCCTTGGCCTTCTTCAGCTCCTCCACGAGGCGCTCGTTCTCCATGGCGTCCAGCTCGGACGGCATGAGGTCCTTGGTACCGATGGCCATTAGATGTCACCACCCTCACGGGAAACGAAACGGGTCTTCATGGGCAGCTTGTGCTGCGCGCGGCGCATGGCCTCGCGGGCAAGCTCCTCCGGCACGCCGGCGAGCTCGAACATCACTCGACCCGGCTTGACGTTGGCGACCCACCACTCGGGCGAGCCCTTGCCGGAGCCCATGCGGACCTCGGCGGGCTTCTTGGTCAGGGGACGGTCCGGGTAGATGTTGATCCAGACCTTTCCGCCACGCTTGATGTGGCGGGTCATCGCGATACGGGCCGCCTCGATCTGGCGGTTGGTGACGTAGGCGGGCTCGAGAGCCTGGATGCCGAAGTCACCGAAGGCGATGGTGGTGCCACCGGTCGCGGCGCCCGAACGCTTCGGGTGGTGCTGCTTGCGGTGCTTCACTCGACGGGGGATAAGCATTGTCAGCTCTCCTTACCGGCCTCGGCCGCGGGGGCCTCGGCAGCGGGGGCCTCGGCCGCGGGGGCCTCGGACTGGCGGGGGGCGGAGTCACGACGCGGGCCGCGGTCACCGCGGTCGCCACGACCACGGCCACGCTGCGGACGGGGGGCCTTCGCCTGCTCGGCGGCCCACTCCTTCTCCGTCATGTCGCCCTTGTAGATCCACACCTTCACGCCGATCTGGCCGAAGGTGGTGCGGGCCTCGAAGAAGCCGTAGTCGATGTTCGCGCGGAGCGTGTGCAGCGGCACGCGGCCCTCGCGGTAGAACTCCGAGCGCGACATCTCGGCGCCGCCGAGACGGCCCGAGCACTGCACACGGATGCCCTTGGCACCCGCGCGGAGCGCGGACTGGATGCCCTTGCGCATGGCGCGACGGAACGACACGCGCGAGGCGAGCTGCTCCGCGATGCCCTGCGCGACGAGCTGGGCGTCGACCTCGGCGTTCTTGACCTCGAGGATGTTGAGCTGGACCTGCTTGCCCGTCAGCTTCTCGAGGTTGGCGCGAAGCTTGTCGGCCTCGGCGCCGCGGCGGCCGATGACGATGCCCGGACGCGCGGTGTGCAGGTCGACGCGAACGCGCTCACGGGTGCGCTCGATCTCGACCTTCGACACGCCGGCGCGCTCGAGGCCCTCCGACATCATCTTGCGGATCTTGACGTCCTCGTTCACGTAGTCGCGGTACCGCTCGCCCTTCTTGGTCGAGTCGGCGAACCAGCGCGAACGGTGGTCGGTCGTGATGCCCAGGCGGTAGCCGTGGGGGTTGACCTTCTGTCCCATTACTTGGCCCCTTACTTGGCAGCGACCGGGGTCGCGACGGTGACGGTGATGTGGCAGGAGCGCTTGAGGATGCGGTTGGCACGACCCTGAGCGCGCGGCTGGATGCGCTTCATGGTCGGACCCTCGTCCACGTAGATCTCCTTGATGACGAGCTCGCGCTCGTCGAAGCGCTCGCCGGCCTGGTCGGCCTTCACACGCGCGTTGGCGATCGCCGAGTCGATGAGCTTGCGCACATCGGTCGCGACGGCCTGCGGCTGGAACTTCAGCGAGGCCGAGGCCTCCACGGCGTTCTGACCACGGACCAGGTTCACGACGCGGCGAGCCTTCTGGGCGGTCACGCGGATGTACCGCGTCTGCGCCTTGGCTTCCATGTTCTAACTCCTCTTACTTCGCTCGGGCGCCTTAGCGGCGGCCCTTGCGGTCGTCCTTGACGTGGCCCTTGAACGTGCGCGTGGGGGCGAACTCGCCCAGCTTGTGGCCGACCATCGACTCGGTGACGAACACCGGGACGTGCTTGCGGCCGTCGTGCACGGCAAAGGTGTGACCCAGGAAGTCCGGCGTGATGACCGAACGACGCGACCAGGTCTTGATGACGTTCTTCGTGCCCGCATCGTTCTGGGCGTCCACCTTCTTCTGAAGGTGGTCGTCGACGAAGGGGCCCTTCTTGAGGCTACGAGGCATGTCCAGGCTCCCTTATCGCTTGTTCTTGCCAGTCTTGCGGCGACGCACGATGAGCTTGTCGCTTTCCTTGTTGGGCTTGCGGGTGCGGCCCTCGGGCTTGCCCCACGGCGAGACCGGGTGGCGACCACCGGAGGTCTTGCCCTCACCACCACCGTGCGGGTGGTCCACCGGGTTCATGACGACACCGCGGACGGTCGGGCGCTTGCCCTTCCAGCGCATGCGGCCGGCCTTGCCCCAGTTGATGTTGGACTGCTCGGCGTTGCCCACCTCGCCGACGGTCGCGCGGCAGCGCGCGTCGACGTTGCGGATCTCGCCCGACGGCATGCGCAGCTGCGCGTACGGGCCGTCCTTCGCCACGAGCTGGACCGAGGCACCGGCCGAGCGGGCGATCTTGGCGCCGCCGCCCGGCTTGAGCTCGATCGCGTGGATGACCGTACCGACGGGGATGTTGCGCAGCGGGAGGTTGTTGCCGGGCTTGATGTCGGCGCCGGCGCCGGCCTCCACGCGGTCGCCCTGACCGAGCTTCTCGGGGGCGATGATGTAGCGCTTCTCGCCGTCCGCGTAGTGCAGGAGCGCGATGCGGGCGGTGCGGTTGGGGTCGTACTCGATGTGCGCGACGGTCGCGGGCACGCCGTCCTTGTCGTGACGACGGAAGTCGATCACGCGGTAGGCACGCTTGTGACCGCCACCCTGGTGACGGGTGGTGATGCGACCGGTGTTGTTACGGCCGCCCTTCTTGTGCAGCGGGCGGACGAGCGACTTCTCGGGCTCCGAACGGGTGACCTCGACGAAGTCGGCGACGGACGAGCCACGGCGGCCCGGCGTCGTCGGCTTGTACTTGCGAATAGCCATGAGTGCTTACCTGTCCTTCTAGCCGGCCTGGCCGCTGAAGATGTCGATGCCCGCGTCGCCGGCGATGGTGACGATCGCGCGCTTGACGTCCTTGCGCTTGCCCAGGCCGAAGCGGGTGCGGCGCGCCTTGCCCTTGCGGTTGATGGTGTTCACGGACGCGACCTTGACACCGAAGATCTGCTCGATGGCGATCTTGATCTCGGTCTTGTTCGAGCGGGGGTCCACCTCGAAGGTGTACTTGCCCTCGTCCATGAGGCCGTACGTCTTCTCGGAGACGATCGGGCGGACGATGATGTCGCGGGGGTCCTTGTTCAGCGTGGTCACGTTACTTCTCCTCCGCCTCGGACTCCGTCGCGACGGCCTTCGCGGACTTGCCCGTGGCCGGGCCCGCGACGAACGCGTCGAACGCGGCGCGCGTGAAGACCGTGTCGTCGTTCACGAGCACGTCGTAGGTGTTGAGCTGGTCGACCGCGATGAGGTGCACGTCGGCGGCGTTGCGCAGCGAGAGCCAGGTGAGCTCGTCGGTGCGGTCCGTGACGACGAGCGCGCTACGGCCCGAGGTGAGGGCGGCAAGCGCCTCGAGGGCGGCCTTGGTCGAGGGGGCGTCGCCGGACACGAGGCCCTCGACGACGTGCACGCGGCCAGCGCGGGCGCGGTCGGAGAGGGCACCGCGGAGGGCGGCGGCCTTCATCTTCTTGGGGGTGCGCTGCGAGTAGTCGCGGGGCTGCGGGCCGTGGACGGTGCCACCGCCGGCGAACTGCGGCGCGCGGGTCGAACCCTGGCGGGCGCGACCGGTGCCCTTCTGCTTGTACGGCTTCTTGCCACCGCCGCGGACCTCGCCGCGGGTCTTGGTGGCGTGCGTGCCCTGACGAGCGGCAGCCAGCTGCGCCACGACCACCTGGTGGATGAGCGGCACGTTGGTGTCGACGTCGAAGATCTCTGCGGGCAGGTCGACGGTCTTGGTGTTGGCCATGGTGATCACGCGCCCTTCACGGCGGAGCGGATGAGAACGACGCCGCCCTTGTTGCCGGGAACCGCGCCCTTGACGAGCACGAGACCCTTCGCGGCGTCCACCGAGTGGACGCGCAGGTTCTGGACGGTCTTGCGGGCGTTGCCCATGCGGCCGGCCATCTTGAGGCCGCGGAAGACGCGCGAAGGCGTCGACGCGCCACCGATGGAGCCCGGCTTGCGGTGGTTGCGGTGCGCACCGTGCGAGGCGCCCACGCCGGAGAAGCCGTGGCGCTTCATGACACCGGCGGTGCCCTTGCCCTTGGTGGTGCCCGTGACGTCGACGAGCTGGCCGGCCTCGAACACCTCGGCGGTGATCTCCTGGCCGAGCGCGTACTCGGACGCGTTCGCGGTGCGGACCTCGGCGACGTGGCGGCGCGGCGTGACGCCGGCGGCCTCGAAGTGGCCCTTGAGCGGGTTGGTGACGCGGCGCGGGTCGACGGCGCCGAAGGCGAGCTGAACAGCCTCGTAGCCGTCGCGCTCGGCGTCCCGCACCTGGGTGATGACGTTGGTGTCGACCTGGATCACCGTGACGGGCACAACGCGGCCCTCGGCGTCCCACACCTGCGTCATGCCCAGCTTCGTACCGAGCAGCGCGGTGACCGCGCGCTGGGCATTGGAAGTCGTAGTCATGATGGTGGAAGTCCTAACTTCTCTGCGTACTTCTGGCGCTCGTTAGAGCTTGATCTCGATGTTGACGTCCGCGGGCAGGTCGAGACGCATGAGCGAGTCGACGGCCTTGGGCGTCGGGTCCACGATGTCGATGAGGCGCTTGTGCGTGCGCATCTCGAAGTGCTCGCGGGAGTCCTTGTACTTGTGGGGCGAACGGATCACACAGAACACGTTCTTCTCGGTCGGCAGCGGCACGGGGCCCACCACCGACGCACCGGCGCGCGTGACCGTCTCGACGATCTTGCGGGCCGAAGAGTCGATGACCTCGTGGTCGTAGCTCTTCAGCCGAATGCGGATCTTCTGTCCCGCCATGGCGTGGTCTGCCTTATCTCTCGTTACAACTATGGTCATCACCCCGACCCCCGCGCTCGGGCGTGTCGCTCATCGGCGACACACGTGCGCCTGGACATTTCTGTCGGGCCGTGGGTGAAGGTGCGGCTGCCCGCGATAGGCAACCTGAATATTGTGCCATATTCCGGACGGCTGCGCCAGCCAGAGGCACGCACGGACGCGGGGCCCGGCCCGAAGGCCGAGCCCCGCGTCACGTGGGACTACTTGACGATCTTCGTGACGGTGCCGGAACCGACGGTACGGCCACCCTCGCGGATCGCGAAGCCCTGACCCTCCTCGAGGGCGATCGGCTGGATGAGCTCGACCGACATCTCGGTGGTGTCACCCGGCATGACCATCTCGGTGCCCTCGGGCAGCGTGATGACGCCGGTCACATCCGTGGTGCGGATGTAGAACTGCGGACGGTAGTTCGTGTAGAAGGGGTTGTGGCGGCCACCCTCATCCTTGTTGAGGATGTAGACCTTGCCCTCGAACTGGGTGTGCGGCGTGGTGGTGCCGGGGGCGACCACGACCTGGCCGCGCTCGACGTCCTCGCGCTTGGTGCCGCGGAGCAGCAGACCGCAGTTCTCGCCGGCCCACGCCTCGTCCATCTGCTTGTGGAACATCTCGATGCCGGTGACGGTGGTCTTCTGCGGCTCGCGGATGCCGAGGATCTCGACCTCCGAGTTGATCTTGAGCTTGCCGCGCTCGACCTTGCCGGTGACGACGGTGCCACGACCGGTGATCGTGAAGACGTCCTCGATCGGCATGAGGAAGGGCTTGTCCATGTCGCGGACGGGCTCCGGCACGAACTCGTCGACCGCGTTCATGAGGTCCTGGACCGACTTGACCCACTTCTCGTCGCCCTCGAGCGCCTTGAGCGCCGAGACCTGGATGACGGGAGCGTTGTCGCCGTCGAAGCCCTGCGAGGAGAGGAGCTCGCGCACCTCGACCTCGACGAGCTCGAGGATCTCCTCGTCGTCGACCATGTCCGACTTGTTCAGCGCGACGAGCAGGTAGGGGACGCCCACCTGGCGCGCGAGCAGGACGTGCTCACGGGTCTGGGCCATCGGGCCGTCGGTCGCCGCGACCACGAGGATCGCGCCGTCCATCTGAGCGGCACCGGTGATCATGTTCTTGATGTAGTCCGCGTGACCCGGGGCGTCGACGTGGGCGTAGTGGCGCTTCTCGGTCTGGTACTCGATGTGCGCGATGTTGATCGTGATACCGCGCTCGCGCTCCTCGGGAGCCTTGTCGATGTCCTCGAACGGCGTGAACGGGTTGAGGTCCGGGTACTGGTCGTGCAGCACCTTCGAGATCGCAGCGGTCAGCGTCGTCTTACCGTGGTCGACGTGACCGATGGTGCCGACGTTCACGTGCGGCTTGGACCGCTCGAACTTGGCCTTAGCCATGATGGCTTCCTCCTGATTGGGTTGTGAGACTCGGGTAGAGGATTCGATTGACGATGACCGCTGCCATCGCGGGGCGTATCCCTACTGGTCGTTATTGTTCCTGATTTTCAACCGGTGGGGTTACTCGCCCCGGGTCTTCGCGATGATCTCGTCGGCCACAGCCTTCGGGACCTCCGCGTAGCTGTCGAAGACCATCGAGTAGACGGCGCGACCGGACGTCTTCGACCGGAGGTCGCCGACGTAGCCGAACATCTCCGACAGCGGCACGAGCGCGTCGACCACCTTGACGCCGGACGCGTCCGACATCTGGCGGATCTGACCGCGACGCGAGTTGATGTCGCCGATGACGTCGCCCATGTACTCCTCGGGAGTACGGACCTCGACGGCGAACATCGGCTCGAGCAGCACGGGCTTCGCCTGACGCGCGGCCTCCTTGAAGGCCATCGAGCCGGCGATCTTGAACGCCATCTCCGACGAGTCCACATCGTGGTACGCGCCGTCGAGCAGCGTCGCCTTGACGCCCACGACCGGGTAGCCGGCCTGGATGCCGAGCTGCATCGAGGCCTGGATGCCGGCGTCGACCGACGGGATGTACTCGCGAGGCACGCGACCACCGGTCACGGCGTTCTCGAACTCGTACAGGGCCTCGGAGTCGGCCTCGAGCGGCTCCAGACGGATCTGGACCTTCGCGAACTGACCCGAGCCACCCGTCTGCTTCTTGTGCGTGTAGTCGTACTTGTCGACGACCTGACGGATGGTCTCGCGGTACGCGACCTGCGGCTTGCCGACGTTCGCGTCGACCTTGAACTCGCGGCGCATGCGGTCGACCAGGATGTCGAGGTGCAGCTCGCCCATGCCGCCGATGACGGTCTGGCCGGTCTCCTCGTCCAGGCGCACGCGGAAGGTCGGGTCCTCCTCGGCGAGCTTCTGGATCGCGGTCGACAGCTTCTCCTGGTCGCCCTTGGTCTTGGGCTCGATGGCCACGTCGATGACGGGCTCCGGGAAGGTCATCGACTCCAGCACGACCTGGTGGTCCGGGTTGCACAGGGTGTCACCGGTGGTGGTGTCCTTGAGGCCGATCACGGCGTAGATGTGACCCGCCTGGATCGACTCGACCGGGTTCTCCTTGTTGGCGTGCATCTGGAAGAGCTTGCCGATGCGCTCCTTCTTGCCCTTGGTCGAGTTGATGACCTGGGCACCGGTCTCGAGGTGACCGGAGTAGACGCGCACGTAGGTGAGGCGGCCGAAGAACGGGTGCGAGACGACCTTGAACGCGAGGGCCGCGAAGGGCTCCTCGGCGTCGGCGTGACGCTCGATCTCGATCGTCTCGTCCTTGGCGTCGTGACCCTTGATGGCGGGCACGTCGGCCGGGCCGGGGAGGTAGTCGATGACCGCGTCGAGCATGGGCTGCACGCCGCGGTTCTTGAACGCCGAGCCGCACAGGACCGGGTAGATCTCGGAGGCGATCGTCATCTTGCGGATCGCGCCCTTGATCTCGGCGATCGTCAGCTCCTCGCCGCCGAGGTACTTCTCGAGCAGCTCGTCGTCCGACTCCGCGACCGTCTCGAGGAGCTCCGAGCGGTACTGCTCGGCCTTGTCCGCGAGGTCGGCGGGGATCTCGGTGGTCTCGTAGGACGCACCCATGGACACGTCGCCCTTGGCGTCGCCGGGCCACACCTTGGCGTTCATCTCGACCAGGTCGATCACGCCGAGGAAGTCGTTCTCCGCGCCGATGGGCAGCTGGATGACGAGCGGCTTCGCGCCGAGGCGCTTCACGATGGTGTCGACGGTGAAGTAGAAGTCCGCGCCCAGCTTGTCCATCTTGTTGACGAAGCAGATGCGGGGGACGTCGTACTTGTCCGCCTGGCGCCACACGTTCTCCGACTGGGGCTCCACGCCCTCCTTGCCGTCGAAGACCGCGACCGCGCCGTCGAGGACGCGCAGCGAGCGCTCGACCTCGACGGTGAAGTCCACGTGACCCGGGGTGTCGATGATGTTGATCTGGTTGTCGTTCCAGAAGCAGGTCACCGCGGCGGAGGTGATGGTGATGCCGCGCTCCTGCTCCTGCTCCATCCAGTCGGTCGTCGACGCACCGTCGTGGGTCTCACCGATCTTGTAGTTCACACCCGTGTAGAACAGGATGCGCTCGGTGGTGGTGGTCTTGCCGGCGTCGATGTGCGCCATGATGCCGATGTTGCGGACCCGCTTGAGGTCCGTCAGCACGTCCTGTGCCACGAGTGGTTCTCCTCGGTTCTTGAGCGAACGAACGTGCGCCGACTACCAGCGGTAGTGCGCGAACGCCTTGTTCGACTCGGCCATCTTGTGCATGTCCTCGCGACGCTTCACCGCGGCACCGAGGCCGTTGGACGCGTCGAGGATCTCGTTCATGAGGCGCTCGGTCATGGTCTTCTCGCGACGCTGGCGCGAGAAGTCGACGAGCCAGCGCAGCGCGAGCGTGGTCGCACGCACGGGGCGGACGTCGACGGGGACCTGGTAGGTCGCGCCACCGACGCGGCGGCTGCGGACCTCGAGGGCCGGGCGGATGTTGTCCAGCGCGCGCTTGAGCACGACGACCGGGTCCTGACCCGACTTCTCACGGACACCCTCGAGGGCGCCGTAGACGATGGCCTCCGCGGTCGACTTCTTGCCGTCGAGGAGGACCTTGTTGATGAGCTGCGTGACGACCGGCGCGCCGTAGACGGGGTCGTTGATGATCGGCCGCTTGGGGGCCGGTCCCTTGCGAGGCATTACTTCTTCTCCATCTTCGCGCCGTAGCGGCTACGAGCCTGCTTGCGGTTCTTGACACCCTGGGTGTCGAGGGAGCCGCGGATGATCTTGTAGCGGACACCGGGGAGGTCCTTCACACGACCGCCGCGCACGAGCACGATCGAGTGCTCCTGGAGGTTGTGGCCCTCACCGGGGATGTACGCCGTGACCTCGATGCCCGTCGACAGGCGGACACGGGCGACCTTGCGGAGCGCCGAGTTCGGCTTCTTGGGGGTGGTCGTGTAGACGCGCGTGCACACGCCGCGACGCTGGGGGCTCGACTGAAGAGCCGGGGTCTTGGTCTTCGAGGCCTTGGGGTGGCGGCCCTTCCTGACCAGCTGCTGAATCGTAGGCACTACTTCTCCGTGTCTCTGTGGTTCTGCGGGAACGTTTTTTCGTGTCGGCCCGACCCCCGCGCCCGGGCGTGTCGTTCCATCGGGTGTCGCACCGCGGGCGCGACTCGGGGGCCCGGCGACGCGGGCACAAGCATCTAAGATACCTGCGCTCCGCGCCGCCGTCAAAAGCGGACATCACGCCCGCCCGGCCCCGTCGGTTGTCAGTCTCGGATGTCGAACTCCTCGAGCGGCACGGCCTCGCCGGTGCCCTCGCCGAAGAACTGGCCGTCCCACTCCTCGTACCCGAAGGTCGGGAACAGGTTGGCCTTCGCCTCCTCGGTGGGCTCGACCGTCGCCGTGCGGTACTGGGCGAGGCCGGTACCAGCGGGGATGAGCTTTCCGAGGATGACGTTCTCCTTGAGGCCGAGCAGCGGGTCCGACTTGCCGGACATCGCCGCCTCGGTGAGGACGCGCGTGGTCTCCTGGAAGGAGGCCGCCGAGAGCCACGACTCCGTCGCGAGCGACGCCTTCGTGATGCCCATGAGCTCGGGACGCGCCGAGGCGGGCTTGCCGCCGGCGGTCACGGTCTCACGGTTCGCCATCTCGAAGCGGCTGCGCTCGACGAGCTCGCCCGGGAGCAGGTTCGTCTCGCCCGAGTCGAGCACGGTCACGCGACGCAGCATCTGCCGCACGATGACCTCGATGTGCTTGTCGTGGATCTCCACACCCTGCGAGCGGTACACGTTCTGAACCTCGTCCACCAGGTGCTTCTGGGTGGCACGGGGGCCGAGGATGCGGAGCACGTTCTTGGGGTCGACCGCACCGGCGACGAGCTGCTGGCCCACCTCGACGCGCTCGCCGTCCTGGACCAGGAGGCGGGAACGCTTGGTGACCGGGTACTCGACCGGCTCGTCCCCGTTGTCCGGGGTGACCACGAGGCGACGGGTCGCCTCGGAGTCGTCGACCTTGAGCGTGCCGGCGACCTCGGAGATCGGGGCCTCACCCTTGGGGGTGCGGGCCTCGAAGAGCTCCTGGACACGCGGCAGACCCTGGGTGATGTCGTCCGCCGAGGCCACACCACCGGTGTGGAACGTACGCATCGTCAGCTGGGTGCCGGGCTCACCGATCGACTGGGCCGCGATGATGCCGACGGCCTCGCCGATGTCGACGAGCTCGCGGGTCGCGAGCGAGCGGCCGTAGCAGCGCGCGCACGTGCCGACGACGGACTCGCAGGTGAGGACCGAGCGGACCTTCACCGTGTCGACGCCCGCGGCGATCAGCGTGTCGATGAGCGCATCGCCCACGTCCGAGCCCGCGGTGGCGACGATCTCGCCGTCGAGCTCCACGTCGGTGGCCAGCGTGCGGGCGAACACCGAGGTAGCGACGCGGTCGTGCATGACGCGCTCGCCGCCGGCGAGGACCTCCGCGATCGGCATGGCGAGGCCACGCTCGGTGCCGCAGTCGTCCTCGCGGACGATGACGTCCTGCGACACGTCGACCAGACGACGCGTGAGGTAGCCGGAGTCCGCGGTACGCAGCGCGGTGTCCGCGAGGCCCTTGCGGGCACCGTGGGTCGCGATGAAGTACTCGAGGACGGACAGGCCCTCACGGTAGTTCGACTTGATCGGACGCGGGATGATCTCACCCTTCGGGTTCGCCACGAGGCCGCGCATACCGGCGATCTGACGGACCTGCATCCAGTTACCACGAGCACCCGAGCCGACCATCGTGTGGACGGTGTTGTGCTTGGGGAACGACTCGCGCATGGCCTTGTCGACCTCGTTGGTCGCCTGGGTCCAGATCTCGATGAGCTCCTGACGGCGCTCGTCGTCGGTGATGAGACCGGTGTCGAACTGGTCCTGCACCTTCGCGGCCTGGGCCTCGTAGCGCTCGAGGATCTCCTGCTTGTTCGCGGGGGTCGCGACGTCGCCGATGGCGATGGTCACGCCCGAACGGGTGGCCCAGTGGAAGCCCGCCGCCTTGAGGGCGTCGAGCGAGGCGGCCACCTCGACCTTCGGGTAGCGCTCGGCGAGCGTGTTGACGATGTCGCCGAGGACCTTCTTGTCGACGTTGCGGTTGACGTACGGGTACGACACCGGCAGGAGGTCGTTGAACAGCGAGCGGCCGAGGGTGGTGGTGAGCATGAACGGCTCGCCGGCCACGTGACCCTCGGGCAGCTCGAAGTCGACCGGCGGGACGGTGTCGCCGTCGACGCGCAGCTTGATCTCCGCGTTGAGCGAGATCGCGCCGGCGTCGAACGCCATGACCGCCTCGGACTGGGTGCCGAAGACCAGGCCCTCGCCCTTCTCGCCCTCCTTGAGGAGCGAGAGGTGGTAGAGGCCGATGATCATGTCCTGCGAGGGCATGGTCACCGGGCGGCCGTCCGACGGCTTGAGGATGTTGTTGCTCGAGAGCATCAGCACGCGGGCCTCGGCCTGCGCCTCCGCCGACAGGGGCAGGTGCACGGCCATCTGGTCACCGTCGAAGTCGGCGTTGAACGCGCCGCAGACGAGCGGGTGCAGGTGGATCGCCTTGCCCTCGACCAGCTGCGGCTCGAACGCCTGGATGCCCAGACGGTGCAGCGTGGGCGCACGGTTGAGCAGCACCGGGTGCTCGCGGATGACCTCCTCGAGGACGTCCCACACCTCGGAGCGGCTGCGCTCGACCATGCGCTTCGCGGACTTGATGTTCTGCGCGTGGTTGAGCTCGACCAGGCGCTTCATGACGAAGGGCTTGAAGAGCTCGAGGGCCATCTGCTTGGGAAGGCCGCACTGGTGCAGCTTGAGGGTCGGGCCGACCACGATGACCGAACGGCCCGAGTAGTCGACGCGCTTGCCGAGCAGGTTCTGACGGAAGCGGCCCTGCTTGCCCTTGAGCATGTCCGAGATGGACTTGAGGGGGCGGTTGCCGGGGCCCGTGACCGGGCGGCCGCGACGGCCGTTGTCGAACAGCGAGTCGACGGCCTCCTGCAGCATGCGCTTCTCGTTGTTCACGATGATCTCGGGCGCGCCGAGGTCGAGCAGACGCTTGAGGCGGTTGTTGCGGTTGATGACGCGGCGGTACAGGTCGTTGAGGTCGGAGGTCGCGAAGCGGCCACCGTCCAGCTGCACCATCGGACGCAGGTCCGGCGGGATGACCGGCACGCAGTCGAGCACCATGCCCTCGGGCGAGTTGGTGGTCGTGAGGAACGCGTTGACCACCTTGAGGCGCTTGAGCGCACGGGTCTTGCGCTGGCCCTTGCCCGTGGCGATGATCTCGCGAAGCTTCTCGGCCTCGGCCTCGAGGTCGAAGGTCTGGAGGCGCTTCTGGATCGCCTCCGCACCCATCGAGCCCTTGAAGTACGAGCCGAAGCGGCGCGACATCTCGCGGTAGAGCATCTCGTCGCCCTCGAGGTCCTGGACCTTGAGGTTGGCGAAGCGGTCGAAGATGGTCTCGAGGCGCTCGATCTCGGCGTCCGCGCGCTTGCGGATGTTCGCCATCTCACGCTCGGCGCCGTCCTTGACCTTGCGCTTGACGTCGGACTTGGCGCCCTCCGCCTCGAGCTCCGCGAGGTCCTTCTCGAGCTTCTCGGCACGGTTGTTGATGTCGACGTCGCGCTGGTTCGCGATCGCCTTCTTCTCCTTCTCCATCTCGTTGCGGAGCTGGGGAAGGTCCTCGTGACGGCCGTCCTCGTCGACCTCGGTCACCATGTACGCCGCGAAGTAGATGACCTTCTCCAGGTCCTTCGGGGCGAGGTCGAGCAGGTAGCCGAGGCGCGAGGGCACGCCCTTGAAGTACCAGATGTGCGTCACCGGGGCGGCGAGCTCGATGTGGCCCATCCGCTCGCGGCGGACCTTCGAGCGGGTCACCTCGACGCCGCAGCGCTCGCAGACGATGCCGCGGTAGCGGACGCGCTTGTACTTGCCGCAGCCGCACTCCCAGTCACGGGTGGGGCCGAAGATCTTCTCGCAGAACAGGCCGTCCTTCTCCGGCTTGAGCGTGCGGTAGTTGATCGTCTCGGGCTTCTTCACCTCTCCATGCGACCAGTTGCGGATGTCCTCCGCGGTCGCAAGGCCGATGCGCAGATCGCCGAACTCGTTCACGTCGAGCAAGGTTCTACTTCCTTACTGCCGGCTGGATGCCGGCACCAAAACTTGTTCTGTATGGAGTGAGCTCGGGGCTCGTCAGATCTCGTCGACGCTCGAGGCATCGGGGCGGCTGGACAGGGAGATGCCGAGCGACTCGGCGGCCTGGTAGGCGTCGTCGTCGGTCTCGCGCATCTCGATGACGTGGCCCTCGTGGTTGAGGACCTCGACGTTGAGGCAGAGCGACTGCATCTCCTTCATGAGGACGCGGAAGGACTCGGGCAGGCCCGGCTCCGGGATGTTCTGGCCCTTCACGATCGCCTCGTAGACCTTCACGCGGCCGGTGACGTCGTCCGACTTGATGGTGAGGAGCTCCTGCAGCGCGTAGGCGGCGCCGTACGCCTCGAGGGCCCACACCTCCATCTCGCCGAAGCGCTGGCCGCCGAACTGGGCCTTACCGCCCAGCGGCTGCTGCGTGATCATCGAGTACGGACCCGTCGAGCGGGCGTGGATCTTGTCGTCGACCAGGTGGTGGAGCTTGAGGATGTACTTGTAGCCCACCGCGATCGGCTCCGGGAACGGCTCGCCGGTACGACCGTCGAACAGGCGGGCCTTGCCCTCCTGGTTGACGAGGCGCACGCCGTCGCGGTTCGGGTTCACCACGGTGCGGAGGCCGCCGAGGACGTCCTCGCGCAGGCCGTCGAACACCGGGGTCGCGACCGGGGTGCCCGGCTCCGACGTGACGGCGTTCGCGGGGAGGTTCTTGGTCCACTCCCCCTCGGCGCCCGTCGCGTCCCAGCCGTGCTTGGCGATCCAGCCCGTGTGGGTCTCGAGCACCTGGCCGACGTTCATGCGGCCGGGGACACCGAGCGGGTTGAGGATGACGTCGACCGGCGTGCCGTCCTCGAGGAACGGCATGTCCTCGACCGGCAGGATCGTCGAGATGACGCCCTTGTTGCCGTGGCGGCCGGCGAGCTTGTCGCCCTCCTGGATCTTGCGGCGCTGCGCGATGTACACGCGGACCAGCTGGTTGACGCCGGCGGGGAGGTCGTCGCCGTCCTCCTCCGTGAAGACGCGGACGCCGATGACGGTGCCCGACTCGCCGTGGGGCACCTTGAGGGACGTGTCGCGCACCTCGCGAGCCTTCTCGCCGAAGATCGCGCGCAGCAGGCGCTCCTCCGGGGTCAGCTCGGTCTCGCCCTTCGGGGTGACCTTGCCGACGAGGATGTCGCCCGCACGGACCTCGGCGCCGATGCGGATGATGCCGCGCTCGTCCAGGTCGGCGAGCGCCTCCTCCGAGGCGTTCGGGATGTCGCGGGTGATCTCCTCGGGGCCGAGCTTCGTGTCGCGGGCGTCGACCTCGTGCTCCTCGATGTGGATCGAGGAGAGGACGTCGTCCTGCACGAGGCGCTGCGACAGGATGATCGCGTCCTCGTAGTTGTGGCCCTCCCAGCACATGAACGCCACGAGGAGGTTCTTGCCGAGCGCCAGGTCGCCCTGGTCGGTCGCGGGACCGTCGGCGATGACCGAGCCGGCGACGACGCGGTCACCCTCCTCGACCACGACGCGCTGGTTGTACGAGGTGCCCTGGTTCGAGCGCTGGAACTTCGCGATGCGGTACGAGCCGGTGGTGGCGTCGTCGTTCGCGACGGTGACGAGGTCCGAGCTCACCTCGGTGACCACGCCCTCCTTCGACGCGACGACCACGTCGCCGGCGTCGATCGCGGCGCGACGCTCCATGCCGGTGCCGACGAGCGGCGCCTCGGAGCGGACCAGCGGCACCGCCTGGCGCTGCATGTTCGCACCCATGAGCGCGCGGTTCGCGTCGTCGTGCTCGAGGAACGGGATGAGGGCCGTGCCGACCGACACCATCTGGCGCGGCGAGACGTCCATGTAGTCGACGGCCTCGCGGGCCACGAACTCGACCTCGCCGCCCTTGCCGCGGACGAGGACGCGCTCCTCAGAGAAGCGACCGTCCTCCTCGATGCCGGCGTTCGCCTGCGCGATGACGAAGTGGTCCTCGTCGTCGGCGGTGAGGTAGTCGACCTGGTCGGTGACGACACCCTTGACGACCTTGCGGTAAGGGGTCTCGACGAAGCCGAGCGGGTTGATGCGGCCGAAGGACGCGAGCGAGCCGATGAGGCCGATGTTCGGGCCCTCAGGGGTCTCGATCGGGCACATGCGGCCGTAGTGCGAGGCGTGGACGTCACGGACCTCCATGCCCGCGCGGTCGCGCGAGAGGCCGCCAGGGCCGAGCGCCGACAGGCGGCGCTTGTGGGTGAGGCCCGCGAGCGGGTTGTTCTGGTCCATGAACTGCGACAGCTGCGACGTGCCGAAGAACTCGCGGATCGCGGCGACGACCGGACGCGTGTTGATGAGCGTCTGCGGCGTGATCGCCTCGACGTCCTGCGTGGTCATGCGCTCGCGGACCACGCGCTCCATGCGCGACAGGCCGGTGCGGATCTGGTTCTGGATGAGCTCGCCCACGGCGCGGATGCGACGGTTGCCGAAGTGGTCGATGTCGTCGGTCTCGACGCGCACGTCGCCCTCGGCGCCCGCGATCGTCGACATGCCGGCGTGCGCGGCGGCGATGTACTTGATGGTCGCGACGATGTCGTCGAGACCGAGCACCGAGTCGCCGAGCTCCTTGGTGAGGCCGAGCTTCTTGTCGAGCTTGAAGCGGCCCACCTTGGCGAGGTCGTAGCGCTTGGGGTTGAAGTAGAAGTTGTCGAGCAGGTTCTGGCCCGCCTCGACGGTCGGCGGCTCGCCCGGACGCAGCTTGCGGTAGAGGTCGACGAGCGCCTCCTCGTGGCCGTGGACGGTGTCCTTGGCGAGGGTCTCGAGGACGGCCGGGAAGTCCGCGAACTCCTCGGCGATCTGCTCCTCGGACATGCCGAGGGCCTTGAGGAAGAGCGTGACGGGCTGCTTGCGCTTGCGGTCGACGCGGACGCCCACGGCGTCACGCTTGTCGATCTCGAACTCGAGCCACGCGCCGCGCGACGGGATCACCTTGGCGGTGAAGATGTCCTTGTCGGACGTCTTGTCGGGGGTGCGCTCGAAGTAGACGCCGGGCGAACGGACGAGCTGCGACACGACGACGCGCTCGGTGCCGTTCACGATGAACGTGCCCTGGCTGCTCATGAGCGGGAAGTCGCCCATGAAGACGGTCTGCGACTTGATCTCGCCCGTCGTGTTGTTCATGAACTCCGCGGTGACGAAGAGCTGCGCGGAGTAGGTGAAGTCCTTCTCCTTGCACTCCTCCGGCGTGTACCGGGGCTCCTCGAAGTACGGGTCCGAGAAGGACAGCGACATGGTCTGTCCGAAGTCCTCGATCGGAGAGATCTCCTCGAAGATCTCCTGGAGGCCTGCCACCTCCGGGACGTCGTTCCGGCCGGTCTCCTTGGCGGCGGCCACGCGGGCCTGCCACGCGGTGTTGCCCAGGAGCCAGTCGAAGCTCTCGGTCTGGAGACCGATCAGGTTCGGGACCTCGATGGGGTCCTGGATCTGGGCGAAGGAGATGCGGCGCGATGCGGAACGGTTGGAGATGGCGGAATCGGTGCGCGAGGCAGCCAAGGGTGGTTCCTTCCCTTTATGATCGTGCGTGACCACGATGCCTAGCCGCGGCTCCACCGGATCCCGGGGCGAAAGCCGCTACAAGCGGACGCACAGCGGGTAGGCATATGAGGGCAGGGCGATAGACAGCGCAAGTCGTCAGACTACAGGCGCGCGCAAGGATTGTCCAGTCCGCCGCGCCCTGCGCCAGCCGACACGCCGCGTGAGCCCGAAACGCAACCCTCGCATCGTCCCGCCGCCTGCCGGGCGACGGCCCGCCCGCGCATCGTCCCTCCCCCGGACGCAGCAGAACGGGGCCGGGCCCTTGCGGACCCGACCCCGTTCAGAAGTGCGGCTATGCCGAAGCGAGCTTACTTGAGCTCGACGGTCGCGCCGGCGGCCTCGAGCTGAGCCTTGGCCTTCTCGGCGTCGTCCTTCTTCGCGCCCTCGAGGACGGCCTTGGGGGCCTCGTCCACGAGCGCCTTGGCCTCACCGAGGCCGAGCGACGTGAGCGCGCGCACCTCCTTGATGACCTGGATCTTCTTGTCGCCGACCGCGGCGAGGATGACGTCGAACTCGTCCTTCTCCTCGACCTCGGCAGCGGCCTCGCCGCCGGCGGCGGGGGCAGCGGCAACGGCGACCGGAGCGGCGGCGGTGACCTCGAAGGTCTCCTCGAACGCCTTCACGAACTCCGAGAGCTCGATGAGCGAGAGCTCCTTGAACTGCTCGATGAGCTCCTCGGTGGTGAGCTTAGCCATGATGACTTCCTTCTCTCTTGCCTGCGTGAAGCAGATGTGTGTAGTGGGGTGCGGCCCTTAGGCCGCGTCTTCCTGCTTCGCACGCAGGGCGTCGACGGCACGCGCGGCCTGGGCCAGCGGAGCCTGGAACATGTATGCAGCACCAAAGAGCGACGCCTTCATGGCGCCGGCAGCCTTGGCGAGCAGAACCTCGCGGGACTCGAGGTCGGCCAGCTTCTTGACCTCGTCAGCCGAGATCACATTGCCCTCGAGAACGCCGCCCTTGATGACGAGCTTGTCGTTCTCCTTGGCAAAAGCCTTGAGACCCTTCGCGGCCTCCACCGGGTCACCGGTGACGAACGCGATGGCCGTGGGGCCGACGAGAAGGTCGTCAAGACCCTCGATGCCGGCGTCCTTGGCCGCGAGCGCCGTCAGAGTGTTCTTCGCAACCTTGTAGGTCGCGGCGCCGCGGAGCTTGCCGCGCAGCTCGGCGAGCTGCGGAACCGACAGGCCGCGGTACTCGGTGATCAGCACCGCCGAGGAGCCACGGAACTGGTCCGCGATCTCCGCAACAGCGTTCACCTTGTCTGGCGTCGCCATGTTTGTCCTTCCTTCGGATGACCACCGCACCCGCCCCGGACATGGGAAAGGCCCCGCGCAGGCGGGGCCGGGAGGCCTGGTCCGCAAACGAGAAGGGCGACCCGGAGGCCGCCCAGACGTTCACGCACTCGGCGCTTCAGCTTCACCTGCGCTGGTCCCCGCATGTGCGGAGCTTCGGTCGTTCCCGGGGAACCCGGGCCCGACGACCGGCGGTCTTGGGCTCGTCCATAGTACGCGACCGCCGCATCGTCCGCAAATCGTCGGCGAGGGACGATGCGGCGGGCGCCTCGCGCGGGACGGGACCCGCGCATCGTCCCCGGAAAGCGAGAGGGCCCGGCTCCCCCGAGGGGGAGCCGGGCCGGTGGGCGGCGCGTGGGACGCTGTGGCGTCGCTTGGGCCGCCCTTCTCCGCGCCCGAACCGGGGTCGCCGGTGGGTGCGCGAGAGACTCGGGTGCCAGCTGGGGCGGGCTGCTACGCCTCGGCCTTCGCGAGCGCGTCGACCGGGATGCCCGGGCCCTGCGTCGCGGAGATGGCGGCCTTGATGATGTAGCGACCCTTCGAGGCCGACGGCTTGGCGCGGAGCACCTCGTCGATGACGGCCTGGAAGTTCTCGAGCAGCTTCTCGTCGCCGAACGACGCCTTGCCCAGCACGGTGTGCAGGTTGGCGTGCTTGTCGACGCGGAACTCGATCTTTCCGCCCTTGATGTCGGACACGGCCTTGACCACGTCCATCGTCACGGTGCCGGTCTTGGGGTTCGGCATGAGGCCGCGGGGGCCGAGCACGCGACCCAGGCGACCCACCTTGCCCATGAGGTCGGGCGTGGCGACGACGGCGTCGAAGTCCGCACGTCCCTCCGCGACCTCGGCGATGAGCTCGTCGCCACCGACGATGTCGGCGCCCGCCTCGCGGGCGGCCTCTGCCTTGTCACCGTTGGCGAAGACCAGGACCCTGGCGGTCTTGCCGGTGCCGTTCGGCAGGATGACGGTGGAACGGACCATCTGGTCCGCGTGACGCGGGTCGACGCCGAGCTTGAACACGACGTCGATGGTCGAGTCGGTGTTCTTCGACGACGTCTTCTGCGCGAGGCGGAGCGCCTCGAGCGGCGTGTACAGCTGGCTGCGGTCGACGAGCTGGGCTGCGTCGCGGTAAGCCTTGGAGCGCTTGGTCATCTGCGATCTTCCTTTGCAGTTCGTGGTTGCGGGCCAGCGCGGCCCTCCCACTGGGGTGATGTGGTCCTTAGGAGACCGTGATGCCCATGGAGCGGGCGGTGCCGGCGATGATCTTCGCAGCGGCGTCGATGTCGTTGGCGTTGAGGTCCTGCATCTTGGCCTCGGCGATCTCGCGCACCTGGGCGTCGGTCAGGTTGCCGACCTTCGCGGTGTGCGGGGTGCTCGAGCCCTTGGCGACGCCGGCGGCCTTCTTGATCATCTCGGCGGCCGGAGGGGTCTTGAGCACGAACGTGAACGAGCGGTCCTCGTACACGGTGATCTCGACGGGCACGACGTTGCCACGCTGCGACTCGGTCGCGGCGTTGTACGCCTTGCAGAACTCCATGATGTTGACGCCGTGCTGACCGAGCGCCGGACCGACCGGCGGGGCAGGGTTGGCGGCGCCGGCCTGGATCTGAAGCTTGATCAGTCCAGTGACCTTCTTCTTAGCGGGTGCCATGTTTGTGGGTCCTTATCTTGTTGCCTGTGCGGCTTGGCGGCCGCGGATTCGCCGTCGCGGGCTAGATCTTGGTGACCTGCGTGAACGACAGCTCGACCGGGGTCTCCCGGCCGAAGATGGAGACGAGCACGTGGAGCTTCTGGCTCTCGGCCGAGATCTCGGAGATCGTGCCCGGGAGGGTCGCGAACGGGCCGTCGATGACGGTGACCGACTCGCCGACCTCGAACTCGACCTCGACGGGCGCCTGCGGTGCAGCGGTCTCCTCGGCGGCGGCCGCCTCGGCCACCTCCTTGGGCGCCAGCATCGAGTACACCTCGTCGGTGGTGAGCGGGACGGGGTTGTGGGCGTGGCCGACGAAGCCGGTCACACCCGGGGTGTTGCGCACGGCGCCCCAGGACTCGTCCGTGAGGTACATGCGCACCAGGACGTATCCGGGCATCCGGACGCGGGTGACGAGCTTGCGCTGGCCGCCCTTGATCTCGGCGACCTCCTCCATCGTCACCTCGACCTGGAAGATGTAGTCCTCCATGTGGAGGCTCTCGATGCGGTGCTCGATCGCCTGCTTGACGCGCTTCTCGTGGCCCGAGTAGCTGTGGACGACGTACCAGTCGCCCTCGAGCGTGCGCAGGCGCGCCTTGAACTCCGCGACCGGGTCGGCCGGGGGCGCGTCGATGGGGGTCTCGTCGACCGGCGCCTCTGCGGGCGCGTCGACGTCGACCGTCTCCTCGGCGAGGTTCGCCTCGTCCACGGACACGGTCTCGTCAGTCTTGTCGTCGCTCATCACTCACTCCCCTTGTGGCGGCGTCAGCCGCCGAACACCTTCGCCGAGATCCAGCCGAACACGAGGTCCAGCGCGAACACCAGGATCATCATGACGGCCACGAAGCCGAGAACGATCCAGATGTAGCGGATCAGCTCCTGGCGCGTGGGGGTGACCACACGTCGCAGCTCGGAGATGACCTGGCGCACGAACAGCGCGATGCGTCCGAAGATGTTGAGACCCTCGCGCGACTCGTGCCGCGGGTCCTTCTCTCCGGAATCCGTCACGGCAGATTCGCTCACCGAAAAGTCCTTCTCTCTGGATTGCGCTCACGGGAGATCCCCGCGTACGCAGGGCAGGAGGGACTCGAACCCACAACCGCCGGTTTTGGAGACCGGTGCGCTACCAATTGCGCCACTGCCCTTCGGGGGTCTGGGACCCCCGCGGCTCTCGATCCCGTCCGGTGATCCCCGCCTCGAGGGCGCGGACCAGCCTGACGAACGTCAATCGCCGACGTCACATGTTACGCGGTTCCGGGCCCGAAGTCGAACCCGTGATTCTGGGCCGGCCTCGTCGCCGCCCGCCATGTGCGCTCGGACAGCCTAGCGCGCGTCGCGGTGCGCCCCGACCACACCCCCGGTCGCCCATCGCTCCGACCGCGAAGGCCGGCCGTATCTCGCACCGGAGCACCGCCTCGACACCCGCCTCGCCGATGGGTGATCACGGCGTCGGCTGCGTGAGGAACCCGGGGTAGTCCTCGGGTGTCTCCGTGTCGACATCGACCAGCGTGGCCTCGCCCGTCGCAAGGTCCACCATGAAGGTCCTGTACGTCGCGCGTCCGTGCTCGTCGAGGGCTTCCGACTGGCCCGTGACGAGCATGCGGTCCCCGGATACCCCGGCGGCACCGAAGTAGGTGTCGGGGTCGTCGAATCGCGCGACCTCCTCCCCCGACGCGCGGGCGAGGACGAGGGAGCCCGAGTCGCCGGCCCGCCAGCCGAACAACGGCGTGGCGCCGTAGACGCCCTCGAGGTACGGATACCCGTCGGGATCGACCGGAGCGAATCCTGTGGCGTGCCCGGTGCCGACGTCGACCTCGAGAAGCCCCGCCTGCTCGTCGCCGACGACGAGCGTGCGGTCGGAGCTCCATCCGTAGACCCGCGGGAACACCAGATCCTTGTCGAGGTCGATGCGCGCGATCTCCGTCAGGTCCAGGTCCTGGGTCACCACCGTGTAGGTGGTGGCACCGCCCGTGGGATCGGCGGCCACCAGCGTGACGAGCCCGCCCAGGTCGGCCGTCGGCGCCCACTGGCCGGCGCCGGTCGTGATCCCGGTGCGGGTCGATCCGTCCGGATACGTCAGCCGGAGCATCGACTCGCCGCAGCACCCCTGGTCCGCGTAGGTGACGCCGTCGGCGAGGTGCCCGTTCGGCGGGATGCCGACGTAGGGGTTGCGGGAGATCTCCGCACCCGTGTCGAGGTCGACGGTGATCAGCGTCCCCGGCGAGTCGCCCGTGAGCTCGGTCCCGCGGTCGTCCGGGTCCCAGAACGTGAGCGTGCTCCCGGACCAGAGTCGGGGTCGGGCGTCGGCGACGTCCGCGGAGATGGTCATCGAGGAGCTCGTGCCGTCCGGAGCGATGAGCACCGCCACGAGGCTCCCGCCTTCGGGGCGGACGTTGAGGAACCATCCGGGGCCGGGCTCCTCGGCGTCGAGCCCGGTCGAGCTCGTGGAGGGGCTCGAGGCGGGGCTCGGGCTGGGCGCCACGGTCGGGCCCGGCGGGGAGGCGCTCGGCGACGTCGATCCCGGCGACGGAGACGGCGACCCGCACCCGGTCAGGACGATCGCGAGGCCCGCGAGCGCGAGCTGGAGCCGGTGTCCAGACCTTCGCAGCGGCTCCTGGAGCCGCGCCGTGCCGGCCATCGCGTCGAGCCCCTTCGCACACTTCCCCTCCGACCAATCTAGACAGATTCCGCCCAGCGGGGGAGGTCGCCCGGGCATAGCGTGAGAAGGGCCGGGCGAGCATGGCGCCGCCGGCCAGAGGGGGCATCGTCATGGACTTCTTCGGCAACTTCCTGAACATCCTGTGGTGGTCGCTGTGGCTGACCGTCTGGATCATGTTCATCTTCCTCATCATCAGGTTCGTCATCGACGCCTGGCGCGACGAGGGCATCGGCGTCTTCGCCAAGATCGTCTGGACGCTGTTCCTGGTCCTCGTCCCGGTGCTCGGCGCGCTCGTCTACCTGCTCGCGCGCGGGCGCGGCATGGCCGAGCGGGACCAGGCCGCGGCGCGGGACTACCGCGCCGAGGAGGTGGAGTACACCAGGAGCCTGATGTACGACGACGCCGCCATCGACACGCTCAGGCAGCAGGGGCCCGCGAGCGAGATCGCCACGGCCAAGGAGCTCCTCGACGCCGGCGCGATCTCCCCCGAGGAGTTCGAGAGGCTCAAGTCGCGCGCGCTCGGCTGACCGGCCGCGGCCCGGGCCCGCGCCGGGCGGTGAGGGCCATCCCGAGGTGGAACAATGACCCCCATGAAGCCCGCTCGCCGCGTCTCTGCCCGCCTCGGCGCCATCGCGCCGTCCGCCACCCTCGCCGTCGACTCGAAGGCGAAGGCCCTCAAGGCCGCCGGCCGTCCCGTCATCGGGTTCGGCGCCGGCGAGCCCGACTTCCCCACGCCCGAGTTCATCGTCGAGGCGGCCGCCGCGGCCGTGCACGACCCGAAGAACCACCGCTACACGCCCGCCACGGGCCTGCCCGAGCTCAAGAAGGCCATCGCCGCGAAGACGCTGCGCGACTCCGGCTACGAGGTCGACCCCGCCAACGTCGTGGTGACCAACGGCGGCAAGCAGGCCGTCTTCCAGGCCTTCGCGAGCATCGTGGATCCGGGCGACGAGGTCCTCCTCCCCGCCCCGTACTGGACCACCTACCCCGAGGCCATCGCGCTCGCGGGCGGCGCCCCGGTCGAGGTCTTCGCCGGCGCCGACCAGGACTACCTCGTCACCGTCGAGCAGCTCGAGGCCGCCCGCACCGACAAGACCAAGGCGCTGCTCTTCTGCAGCCCCTCGAACCCGACCGGCGCCGTCTACTCCCCCGAGCAGACCCAGGCGATCGGCGAGTGGGCCCTCGAGCACGGCATCTGGGTCATCACCGACGAGATCTACGAGCACCTCCTCTACGACGACGCGGTCTTCACCCCGATCGTCCGCGCGGTCCCCGAGCTCGCCGACCAGTGCATCGTCGTCAACGGCGTCGCCAAGACCTACGCCATGACCGGCTGGCGCGTGGGCTGGATGATCGCCCCCGCGGACGTCACCAAGGCGGCGTCGAACTTCCAGAGCCACCTCACGTCCAACGTCGCGAACGTCTCGCAGCGCGCCGCCATCGCGGCCCTCGAGGGCGGCCTCGACGAGGTCCACGAGATGCGCGCCGCCTTCGACCGCCGCCGCCGCACCATGGTCGAGATGCTCCGCGCGATCGACGGCGTCGTGTGCCCCACCCCGAAGGGCGCGTTCTACGCGTACCCGTCCGTCGAGGGCCTCATCGGCCGCACCATCGGCGGCGTCGAGATCACCTCCTCGGCAGACCTCGCGACCGTGATCCTCGAACAGGCCGAGGTGGCCGTGGTCCCCGGCGAGGCCTTCGGCCCGTCCGGCTTCCTGCGCCTCAGCTACGCGCTCGGCGACGACGACCTCGTCGAGGGCGTCACCCGCATCCAGAGGCTGCTCGCGCAGTAGCCGCCGCCCACACGCGACCGGAAGGGGCGCATCGTCCAGGCGGACGATGCGCCCCTTCCGCCTTCCGGCCGAGGCAGCCTGGGACGATGCTGGTTAGGCTCGAACCCATGACCGAACCGGCCATCTCCATCGCGGGGCTGCACAAGCACTACGGCGACCTGCACGCCGTCGACGGCATCGACCTCGAGATCCCCCGCGGCGAGGTGTTCGCGCTGCTCGGTCCGAACGGCGCGGGCAAGTCCACCACCGTCGAGATCCTCGAGGGCTTCCGCAAGCGCACCGCGGGCGACGTCACCGTCCTCGGATCGGACCCCCAGCATGCGCCCCGGCACTGGCGCACCCGGGTGGGCGTGATGCTGCAGGGCACGTCGGAGCACGGCGCCCTGACCGCCGCCGAGTCGCTGCGGTACGCCGCCAGCCTCTACCCCGACCCGCGCGACGTCGACGAGACGCTCGCGGCCGTGGGGCTCACCGAGAAGGCCGGCGCGAAGCCCGCGACCCTGTCGGGCGGCCAGCGCCGCCGCCTCGACGTGGCGCTCGCGGTGATCGGCCGCCCGGAGCTGGTGTTCCTCGACGAGCCCACCACGGGATTCGACCCGGAGGCGCGCCGCCAGTTCTGGACGCTCATCGACTCGCTGCGGGGCGACGGCAGCACGATCCTCCTCACCACCCACTACCTCGACGAGGCCGACCACCTCGCGGACCGCATCGGCATCATCGCGGCGGGACGGATGGTCGCCCTCGACACCCCCGCCGGGCTGCGCTCACGCGCGTCCGCCGCGCGCGTCACGTGGACCGAGGGCGGCGCCAAGCGCGTCGAGGAGACCGCGACGCCCACCGCGCTGCTGCGCGACCTGCTCGCGCGCCACGACGGGGAGATCCCGGGGCTCGAGGTGGTCCACCCGTCCCTCGAGGACGTCTACCTCCAGCTCATCGACCACGCCGCGAGCGCCGCCCCCGAGACCGAGGAGGCCTCGGCATGACCGCCACCACCGCATCGTCCGCGCCCACGTGGACCTCGATGACCCGCAGCCGGCTCGTGGTCGAGCTCCGGGAGTTCCTGCGCAGCCGCGAGCAGATGGTCTTCATCTTCTTCTTCCCGATGATGCTGCTGGTGCTGTTCGGCTCGGTGTTCGGCGGCCAGGAGATCGCGCCGGGCGTCACGTTCGCGGCGTACTTCCTGCCGGGCATGGTCGCCTCCGGCATCCTCAACACCGGCTTCCAGTCGCTCGCGATGTCGATCGCGATCGACCGCGACGAGGACGTCCTCAAGCGCATCCACGGCACGCCGCTGCCGCCCACGGCGTTCTTCGCCGCGAAGGTCGCACAGGTGCTCATCGTGTCGGTCGTGCAGGTCGCCGCGCTGGTCGCGATCGGCGTCGTCATGTACGACGCGACGCTGCCGTCCGGCTCCGGGTGGTGGACGTTCACGTGGGTGTTCCTGCTCGGCACCGCCGCCTCGACGACGCTCGGCATCGCGATGTCGTCGCTGCTGCGCAACGCCAAGGCGGGCTCGGCGATCATCACGCCCATCGTGCTGTTCCTCCAGTTCACCTCGGGCGTCTTCCTCGTCTACACGCAGATCCCGACGTTCCTCCAGCACGTCGCCGCGATCTTCCCGCTCAAGTGGCTCGCGCAGGGCATGCGGTCGGTGTTCCTCCCCGAGAGCTTCGAGTCCGCCGAGGTCAACGGCTCGTGGCAGCACCCCGCGACCGCGATCGTGCTGACGATCTGGGTGATCGTCGGGCTCGTGCTCGCCGTGCGGACATTCCGCTGGACGCGCCACGACGACAACTGACAGCCGTCCCTGAGCCGGCTCACGGCAGGCTCCCAGGGTCGGGAACGCATGCTGGCGGCATGAAGCACACCACCACGCGCCTCGCCGTGACCCTCATCGCCGCCGGCTCGCTCCTCGTGGGCGCCGCGTCCGCCGCGGGCGCCACGCCCCGCACGTCGCTCGCGACGGAGGACGATGCGCCGGCCACCGTGCCCGTCGACCGCGACGACGTCCCGCACCGGCTCGGCCCGCCGACCGACCTGCCGGCGGTGATGCCGCAGACGGACGTCACCGTCCGCAAGGGCAGGGACGACGAGGACGATCCGGGCGTCTGAGAGGAGTCTCAGACGGGCGGGGCGATGCTGAGGACATGAACACGTCAGCAGCACGATTCGCCGCCACCATCGCGGCCTCCGCCGCCATCCTCGTCGGCGTGGGCGTGGGCGCCACCGCCATCGCCCGCTCCTCCGCCGGCGCGGACCCCGACCCGACCGTGGGCGACGCGGTCCTCGTCGACGACTCCGCCTCCGCGACCCCCGAGCCGAGCCCGAGCGGGTCCGCGCGCGACGGCTCCGACGACGTCCTCGCGAAGGTGCCCCACAGCCCCTCCGTCGACGACCTCGACGACGACCACGACGAGGATCACGAGGGCGGCGTCGACGACGACAGCGTCGCGCTCCCGCCCGGCGACTCCCGCCTCGGCACCGTGCCGGGATCGGGCGACGACGACGAGCACGAGCGCTCGGACGGCTCCAAGGACGGCTCCGGGGACGACCACGAGACGCACGACACCGAGCACGACGACGAGCACGACGACGACTGACACCGGTAGCGTGGCGCCGGAAGGTGGAGATGAGCTCACGGTCCCGGCAGGCGCGCGGCCGCGCGGGCTCCGTGCGCGCCCGCGTGGTGATCTACCTCGTCTCCCTCTCCGCGGTCTCGCTCGCCGTCGCCGGCACCACCGCGTTCCTCATCGAGCGTGACGTCATCGAGCGCACCGTCACCGACGAGCTCGCGTCCCAGGCCGACGACTACCTGCGGTGGATCGACGAGAACGAGCCGACCGGCATCGACGCGCTCATGCGCGACGCGGTCGGCCGCTTCACGGGCACCGCGGACGAGGGCGCCGTCGCGATCGTCGACGCTCGTGCCCGCTACGCCCCCGCGAGCGAGGACCGGCTCCGCCTCGAGGACGACGCGGCGCTGATCGAGGCCCTGTGGGCCGACACGACCACCGCGGTCCAGGTGCGCCGCATCGAGACGGCGAGCACCGCGTACGCGACCGCCGCCATCCCGTTCCTCGACTCCTCCGGGGAGCGCGTCGCCGTCTTCGCGGTCGCGATCGACGAGGGCGCGCGGCTGGGCGACCTGCGCGCCACGTTCACCGTCTACGCGATCGTCGCCGCGCTCGCGGTGGCCGCGGTCGGGATCGTCGGGTTCCTCACCGTCGGCAGGCTGCTCGAGCCCATCCGGCTGCTCGATCGGACCGCGCGGCGCATCAGCGACACCGACCTCAGCCAGCGCGTGCCGATCGTCGGCGACGACGACCTGGCGCGCCTGTCCCAGACGGTGAACGCGATGCTCGACCGGCTCGAGGGCGCGTTCGCGGACCAGCGGAGGCTGCTCGACGACGCGTCGCACGAGCTCCGCACGCCCCTCACCGTGATCCGCGCGCGGCTCGAGCTGCTCGAGCCCCGCGACCCCGACCAGGTCGAGGCCACCCGGGACGAGCTCCTCGAGGTCGCCGCGGACATGTCGCGGCTGGTCGAGGACCTCGTCACGCTGGCCAAGGCGGACCGCCCCGAGTTCCTGCGGCTCGGCCCGGTGGACGTCGGCGACCTCACGGACGCCGCCGCGACGAGGGTCGCGGCGCTCGGCGACCGGGACTGGCACGTCGAGGACCGCGCGGAGGGCACCGCGGTGGTCGACGCGCAGCGCCTCACGCAGGCGTGGCTGCAGCTGGCCGCCAACGCCGTGAAGTTCTCCGCCGAGGGCACCGCGGTGCGGATCGGCAGCGCGCACGACGGGCCGGACCTGGTGCTGTGGTGCGCGGACGAGGGCCGCGGCATCCCGCCCGAGGACCTCCCGCGCATCCGCGACCGCTTCGTCCGCCTCGACCCCGGCGCGGAGGGCCTCGGCCTGGGCCTGCCGATCGTCGGCGCGATCGCGGAGGCGCACGGCGGCGCCCTCGAGGTCGACTCGACGCCGGGCGTCGGCTCGACGTTCCGCATCCGCGTGCCGTGGAGGGTGGCCTGATGCGCGTGCTGCTGGTGGAGGACGAGGAGCGCCTCGTGGCGTCGCTGCGGGACGGGCTGCGGACCGCGGGCATCGCGATGGATCATGCGGGCACGGGCCGAGAGGGGCTCGCGGCCGCGCTCGACGGCGACCACGACCTCGTGATCCTCGACATCGGCCTGCCCGACCAGGAGGGCTTCACCGTGCTGCGTCGGCTCCGCGCGGCGGGCTCGGACGTGCCCGTCATCATCCTCACCGCCCGGACGTCCGCCGAGGACACGGTGCGCGGCCTCGAGCGGGGCGCGGACGACTACATGGCGAAGCCCTTCTCGTTCGACGAGCTGCTCGCGCGCATCCGGCTGCGCGCGCGGCGGCGCGACGACGCGCCGGAGGACCCCGTCCTCCGCGTCGGGCGCTGCGCGCTCGACCGCGCGGACCGCCGCCTCACGTGCGACGACGAGCCCGTGCCGCTCAGCCCGCGCGAGCTGCAGCTCGCGCAGCTGCTCATGGAGCACGCGGACCGCGTCGTCACGCGCGCCGAGGCCCTCGAGGCCGTGTGGGGCTCCGCGTCGCGGGACAACGTGCTCGACGTGTACGTCCGCTACCTGCGCACGCACCTCGGCGCGGACGCGATCGAGACGGTGCGCGGCGTCGGCTACCGGTTCCGCGGCTGAGCGCGGTCCTCCTCGCGGACGATGCCCGGGGCCGCCGGGCACCCTACGCTGGCCGGATGGACGTCAAACCCCCTCGGTGGGGCGACGTCGCCATCGCGGCGTCGCTCCTGGTGCTCGGCCTCATCGCCGTCGACGTCAGCGCGGGCTACGGGATCGGCGCACGCGAGCCCGACGCCTTCGGCTACGCGCTGCTGGTCCTCCAGGTGCTGCCGCTGGCGTGGCGCCAGCGCTACCCCCGCATCGTCGTGTGGGCCGTGCTCGTGCCGTGGATCGTGAGCGTCGGGCTCGGCTATCCGGACACGCCCGCGTCGCTCGCGATCTACCTCGCCCTCTACGGCGTCGCGGCGTACACGCCGCGGCGCCAGGCGATCCTCCACGGCGGCGCGGTCCTCGGCCTCATGCTCGTGTGGACCACGACGGGCCTGGTGTTCACCGACTACGTGCCGTGGACCTCGCTCGTCGCGGTGACGCTCGCGGTGATCGTGCCGATGATGGTCGGCTTCGTCGACTACCGCCGCCGCGAGCGCCTCACCGAGCTCGAGGTCGCGCAGGAGCGCCGCGACCAAGCACAGCGCGTGGTCGCGGCCGACGCGGTGCGCGCCGAACGGGCACGCATCGCCCGCGAGCTGCACGACGTCGTCGCGCACGAGATCACCGTGATGACGCTCCAGGCGGAGGGCGCCCGGCGGCTCGCACGCGACGGCGACCCGCGGGTCCAGCAGGCGCTCGAGACCATCGCGGCCTCGGGCCGGACGGGCCTCACGGAGATGCAGCGCATGATCGGCGTGCTGCGCGTCGCGGAGCAGGACGCGGTGGACACCGCGGACCGGGACCGCGCCACCGCGGAGCTCGCGCCCATGCCGTCCCTCGCGGCCATCCCCGCGCTCGCCCAGCAGGTCGAGGACGCGGGGCTCCCCGTCGACGTGAGCATCGCCGGCAACGCCCACGTGCCCGCCGGCGTCGAGCTCAGCGCCTACCGCGTGGTCCAGGAATCGCTCACCAACGCGATGAAGCACGCCGGCCCGGGCGCCCGCGCGCAGGTGAGCGTCGAGCGGCAGGCCGGCGAGGTCACGGTGCTCGTCGAGGACGACGGTCGCGGCGTCATCTCCGACGCCGCCCGCCAGAGCGGCGGGCACGGCCTGCGCGGCATGGCCGAGCGGGTCCACGCCCTCGGCGGCACGCTGGAGTACGGTCCACGTGCGGGGGGCGGCTTCCGCGTGCGCGCGGTCCTGCCGTCCGGGGACGACCAGGTGGGCCACCGGCCCGCGAACGCGACGAAGGGCGGACGATGATCCGGGTGGCCCTGGTGGACGATCAGGCGATGGTGCGGGTCGGGCTGAGGATGATCCTCGAGTCCGAGGACGACGTCGAGGTGGTCGCGGAGGCGACGTCCGGCGTCGACGCGGCGCGCATCGTCGCGGACCACACCCCCGACGTCGTCCTCATGGACGTGCGGATGCCCGGCATGGACGGCCTCACCGCGACCCGGGAGGTCCTCGCCGCGCACCCCGGCACGCGCATCGTCATCCTCACCACCTTCGACGACGACGAGTACGTCTACGAGGCGCTGCGCGCCGGCGCCTCGGGCTTCCTGCTCAAGAGCGTCGACGGCGACGCGCTCGTGTCCGCGGTGCGCGTGGTGGCGGGGGGCGAGGCGCTGCTCGCGCCCGAGGTGACGCGCCGCGTCATCGAGCAGTTCGCGCGCACCTCGCCCGGCACCGTCGAGGACGCGGAGCCGTCGGCCGAGGCCGTCGGCGACCTGTCCGACCGCGAGGTCGAGGTGCTGCGGCTCATGGCGCGCGGGCTGTCGAACCAGGAGATCGCCGCGGAGCTGTTCGTGTCCGCCACCACCGTGAAGACGCACGTGAGCCACATCCTCACCAAGCTCGGCGTGCGCGACCGCGTCCAGGCCGTGGTCGAGGCGTACGACTCCGGGATCGTCCTCCCGCGCCCGTGAACGGGTAGGTCGCACGCTCCCTGGGGTCATCCCTGAGGCGGACCCCGAGGAACCCTCCTCACGGCCGATGCCGCCGGCGGGCGCGCCGCGCCAGACTGACCGAGGCATCGACTTCGGGAGGAACCATGACCACCAGCACCACCGTGACGATCGCCGCGTCCATGCGCGGCGGCACCAAGGACTACGGCTCCGGCGACGCGGCGGTCCGCGCGCTCGACGGGCTCGACGTCGACATCGCGCAGTCCGAGTTCACGGCGATCATGGGGCCCTCCGGCTCCGGCAAGTCCACGCTGCTCCACACCCTCGCGGGCCTCGACCGGCTCACCGCGGGCGAGTCGTGGATCGGCGAGACCCAGATCACCGGCCTGTCCGAGGACAAGATCACGCAGGTCCGCCGCGACAAGATCGGCTTCGTCTTCCAGGCCTTCAACCTCATCCCGTCGCTCAGCGCGCGCGAGAACATCACGCTGCCGCTCGACATCGCCGGCCGCGACATCGACCCCGCCTGGTTCGAGGAGATCATCTCGATCCTCGGGCTCGGCGACCGCCTCACGCACCTGCCCGCCGAGCTCTCGGGCGGCCAGCAGCAGCGCGTCGCCGTGGCGCGCGCGCTCGTCGCCCGCCCCGAGCTCATCTTCGCCGACGAGCCCTCGGGCAACCTCGACTCGCGCTCGGGCGCGGAGCTGCTCGGCTTCATGCGCCGCGCGGTCAAGGAGTTCGGCCAGACCATCGTCATGGTGACGCACGACCCGACCGCCGCGTCCTACTCCGACCGCGTCCTCTTCCTCGCGGACGGCCGCATCGTCGACGAGATGCGCGAGCCCACCGCGGACCGCGTGCTCGACCGCATGAAGCAGATGGGGCACTGATGTTCCGCCTCGCAGTCAAGTCCGTCCGGCACAACCCCAAGAGGCTCGTCCTCACGGCCGTCGCCGTCGCGCTCGGCGTGGCGCTGGCCGCCGCCACCTTCACCCTCACGAACGCGCTGTCGGGCGGCTTCACCAAGCTCTTCGAGGAGATCTACGCCGGCACCGACGTCATCGTCGAGGTCGACCCCGATGCCGATCCGGCGGAGGAGGACCCGTTCGCCGCGACCGAGTCGGTCTTCACGGGCGCCGATGTCGACGAGGTCGCCGCCGTGGACGGCGTCTCCTCCGCGTGGGGCGGCCGCCAGGTCATGGGCAGCGTCCTCGCGGCCGACTTCGAGCCGACGAACGACGTCATGGCCGGCGGCGGACCGCCGAGCCAGCTCTTCAACTGGGCCGGCGACCCGCGCGTCGACCAGGCCACGCTCGTCGAGGGCGACGGCCCCGCGGCTGACGACGAGATCGTGCTCGACCTCGACTCCGCCCCGAACCTGGGCTACGCGATCGGCGACACGGTGTCCGTCGCGACGGAGGCCGGCGTCGAGGAGTTCACCCTCGTGGGCCTCGTCCGCTTCGGCGAGTCCAACTCGCTCCAGGGCGCGACGCTCGGCTACATGACCGACGCACGCTCAGCGGCGATCAACGGGGACGACGGCTACGAGCAGATCAGCGTGATCGTCGAGGACGGCGCGAACCAGGACGCCGTGGCCGAGGCGATCGGCGAGATCCTGCCGCCCGACACCCGCGCGATCACGGGCGAGGCGAAGGCCGCGGAGCAGACGGAGGCGTTCGACGAGATCCTCCAGTACATCGACATCTTCGCGATCGCGTTCGCGCTCATCGCGCTGTTCGTCGGCGCGTACATCATCGTCAACACGTTCCGCATCATCGTCACCCAGCGCACCCGCGAGTTCGGGCTCATGCGCGCGATCGGCGTCTCCGGACGCCAGCTGCGCACGATGATCCTGCTCGAGGCGCTCGTCGTCGCGGTCGCGTCCTCGACCATCGGCATCGTGGTCGGCTACCTCGGCGCGCTCGGCCTGTCCACGCTCGTGGAGGCGTTCTCCGGCGACATCTTCGGCACGGTCACGCTGCCGCTCGACGCGGTGCTGTGGGGCTACTCGCTCGGCGCGCTCGTCACGATCGTCGCGGCGATCATGCCCGCGATCCACGCGTCGACCATCTCCCCGATGGAGGCGCTGCGCGAGTCCGCGACGGAGTCCAAGAAGCCGCTGCGCCTGCGCAACGTCGTCGGCGGCGCGCTCACCCTGCTCGGCGTGCTCGCGATCGTCGTCGGCCTCTACATGGACATCGAGAGGCCGTACATCCCGGTGGGCGCCGGCGCGATGATCCTCATCATCGGCGTGACGCTGCTCGCGGCCCAGGTGCTCGTGCCCCTCGCGTACGGGCTCAAGGCCACGCTCACGCGGATCTTCCGCGTGGACGGCAAGCTCGCCGCGAACAACATCCACCGCGAGCCGCGCCGCAGCGCGAACACGGCGGCGGCGCTCATGATCGGCGTGATGCTGCTCGCGCTCGTGGCGACGTTCACCGAGTCGATGAAGTCGCTCGTCACCGAGCAGTTCAAGGGCAACAGCGCGGACTTCTTCGTGTTCTCCTCGCAGGGCGCGATCCCCACGGGCGCGATCGAGGTCATCGAGGGTGAGGACGGCGTCGCCTACGTCACGTCGACCGGCCTCGGCACCGTGCTGCTCGACGGCGGCACGACCAACGTCGGCGTCATCGACCCCGAGACCGCGGACCTCGCGTTCGACTACAACAACGAGCCCGACTTCGACCAGATGGATGGCGGCGTCTTCATCGACCCGTCGATGGTCGAGGCCGGCTACGAGGTGGGCGACGAGCTCACGCTCGAGGGGCCCGAGGGCACCGCGACGCTCACCGTCACGGGCAGGTACCTCAACGAGGGCGACGCCCAGGTGTGGATCGACGAGGACACCGGTCACGAGCTGCTCGGCGACTACCCGCTCGCGCAATCGATGGTCGTGCTGGACGACGACGTGGACGCCGCCGAGGCCCAGGACCAGCTCCTCGAGGCGCTCGCGGTCGACTACCCGCTCGTGGTGCTGCAGTCGCCGGGCGAGTTCGAGCAGCTGGCGAACCAGTTCATCGACCTGCTGCTCGGCATCATCTCGGCGATGCTCGGCGCGGCGCTCGTCATCGCGCTGCTCGGCGTGGCCAACACGCTGCTGCTGTCGGTCACGGAGCGCACCCGCGAGATCGGCCTGCTGCGGGCGGTCGGCGTGCGGCGCCGGTCGATCCGCCGCATGATCCGGATCGAGTCGATGGTGATGGCCATCTTCGGCACCATCCTCGGCATGATCCTGGGCGTGGGCCTCGGCGCGGCGCTCGTGCGGGCGCTCGAGGACTTCGGGTTCACCACCATCACGATCCCGTGGGTGTGGCTGCTGCTCTACACGATCTCCGCGGCGATCGCGGGCGTGCTGGCCGCGGTCTGGCCCGCCCGCCGGGCGGCCAAGCTCGACATCCTGCAGGCCATCGCCTTCGACGGCTGACGGGACGATGCGCGAGGGGCCCCGGAGCGTGATGCTCCGGGGCCCTTCGCGTGCCCAGGGCGCGCCCCCCAGAACGGGGGGCAGGGGCCTCCCCCATGCGGGCATGGGGGATCACCCGTCGGGACGATACGGACAAACCGTCCCACCGGCCGATGTGCGCAGGCGCCTCGCGGCCGGACGATGTGCGAGGCAGACATCGTCAGGAGGAAGCCATGACCACCACCCTCACCGAGACCCCCCGGACCTCCGTCGCGGTCGCCGCGTCCATGCGCGGCGGCGCCAAGACCTACGGCGACGGCGACGCGGCGGTCCGCGCGCTCGACGGCGTCGACGTCGACATCGCGATCGCCGAGTTCACGGCGATCATGGGGCCCTCCGGCTCCGGCAAGTCCACGCTGCTCCACACCCTCGCGGGCCTCGACCGGCTCACCGCGGGAGACTCCTGGATCGGCGAGACGCGGATCACCGGCCTGTCCGAGGACAAGATCACGCAGGTCCGCCGCGACAAGATCGGCTTCGTCTTCCAAGCCTTCAACCTCATCCCGTCGCTGACGGCGCGCGAGAACATCACCCTCCCGCTCGACATCGCCGGCCGCGACATCGACCCGGACTGGTTCGGCGAGGTCATCGCGATCCTCGGCCTCGCGGACCGTCTCAGCCACCTGCCCGCCGAGCTCTCGGGCGGCCAGCAGCAGCGCGTCGCCGTGGCGCGCGCGCTCGTCGCGCGTCCCGAGCTCATCTTCGCCGACGAGCCCTCGGGCAACCTCGACTCGCGCTCCGGCGGCGAGCTGCTCGGCTTCATGCGCCGCGCGGTCGAGGAGTTCGGCCAGACCATCGCCATGGTCACCCACGACCCGACCGCGGCCTCGTACGCGGACCGCGTGCTGTTCCTCGCCGACGGGCGCATCGTCGACGAGATGCGCGAGCCCACCGCCGAGCGGGTGCTCGACCGCATGAAGCAGATGGGTCACTGATCATGTTCCGGCTCGCAGCCAGGTCCGTGCAGCACAACCCCAAGCGGCTGCTCCTCACCGCCTTCGCGGTCGCGCTCGGCGTGGGGCTCATCGCCGCGACACACATCTTCACCGACTCGCTCGACCGCGGCTTCACACGGCTGTTCGGCGAGATCTACGACGGCGTCGACGTGATCGTCGAGCCGGTCACGTCCGACGGCGACGTCGGCGACCCGACCTCCGGGGACAGCGTCGGCAAGGATCTCGACGACGCCGTGGTCCAGACGGCGCGGTCCACCGCCGGCGTCGAGCTCGCGATGGGCTCCACCGAGGCGGTGGGCGCGCTCATCGGCACCGACGGCGAGACGCTCGCCGGCGGCAGCGGCTTCGGCCCGCCGACCCTGTTCTTCAACTGGACGGGCGTCGAGGACTTCGACTCCGCGACCATCGTCGACGGGCGGGCACCCGAGGGCGACGACGAGATCGTCGTCGACGTCGGCACCGCCGAGGCCCACGGGCTGACCGTGGGCGACCAGGTCGTGGCCGGCGGCGCCGACGGCACGTACCCGTCGACCGTGGTCGGCACGGCGAGCTGGGGCGACGGCAACAACACGCAGGGCGCGACCCTCGTGTGGGCCTCGCTCGACCGCGTGCGCGAGCTCCGGGGCGGCGGCGACGGCTGGTCGGTCGTCCACGTGCGCGTGGACGACGGCGCCGATGCGGAGGCGGTGGCCGTCGCGATCGACGACCGCCTGCCCGACGGTGTGCGTGCGCTCACCGGCGCCGCGAAGGCCGAGGAGCAGGCGGCGTCGCTCGGCGAGGCGCTCAAGGCGGTCGACGTGTTCACGCTCGCGTTCGCCTTCGTCGCCCTCTTCGTGGGGGCGTACATCATCGCCAACACCTTCCGCATCATCGTGACCCAGCGCACGCGCGAGTTCGGGCTCATGCGCGCGGTGGGCGTCAAGGGCCAGCAGGTCCGCACGATGGTGCTCGCGGAGGCGCTGCTCATCGGCCTCGTCGCCTCGGTGCTCGGCATCCTCCTGGGCTACGCGCTCGCGGGCGGCATCATCGGGCTGCTCAAAGCCCTCGGCCCGGGCGAGTCCTTCGCCGTGCCGATCATCCCGCTCGACGCGGTCGCGTGGGGCTTCGCGGTCGGCATCGTCGTGACGGTCGCCTCGGCGCTGCTCCCCGCCATCCACGCCTCCCGCATCTCCCCCATGGAGGCGATGCGCGACGCGGCGACGCAGAACCGCCGCGGGCTGAGGATGCGCAACATCGTGGGCGGCGCGCTCGCGCTCGCCGGCGCGGGGCTCACCACGGTCGGGCTGTACGCCGGGCTCGAGCGCCCGTACGTGTACGTCGGCGCAGGAGCCGTGCTGCTCGTCCTCGGCGTGACGCTGCTCGCGGCGCAGCTGCTGGTGCCGCTCGCGTACGGCATGCGGGACCTGCTCGCGCGGGTGTGGCGCGTCGACGGCAGGCTCGCGGCCAACAACATCCACCGGGAGCCGCGCCGCAGCGCGAACACCGCGGCCGCGCTCATGATCGGCGTGATGCTGCTCGCACTCACCGCCACCGTCACCCAGACCGTCAAGTCCGTGGCCGCGGACGCGATCGGCGGCCAGTTCACCGCCGACCTCATGGTCGTCTCGACGACGGTGCCGGGGTCCGCGGACGATGCGGTGGTGGCCGACCTCGCGTCGGTGCCCGACGTTCGGACGGTGACCCGCAGCGCCTCCCTCGACGCACGGGTCGACGGCGTCCTCGTCCCGGTGACGGTGCTCGACACGGCGACCGCCGAGGAGGCCATCGCCTACGAGACCGAGCCGGCCTTCGCCGAGATCGACGGCGGCGTGTTCGTGTCGCCGTCGGCGATCGAGGCGGGCGCCGAGGTGGGCGACACCGTCACGCTCGTGGGCGAGGACGGCGAGGTCACGCTCGAGGTCACCGGCGAGTACCCGACCTCGGGGGACGGCGACTACTTCGTCGACTTCGCGCAGGCCGAGCGGCTCGGCACCACGATCGACGTCTGGCAGTACAGCATCGTCGCGGCCCCGGGTGCCGACGTCGACCACGTCCGCGCCGACCTCGAGGACCTCGTCGCGACCGACTACCCGCTGCTCACGGTGCAGTCCCCGGACGACATGCTCGCGCTCGCGAACCAGCTCATCGACCTCATGCTCGCGGTCATCACCGCGCTCCTGTCGGGGGCCCTCGTGATCGCCATGCTCGGCGTCGCGAACACCCTGCTGCTGTCGGTGACGGAGCGCACCCGGGAGATCGGCCTGCTCCGGGCGGTCGGCGCGCGCCGCCGGTCCGTGCGGCGCATGATCCGGATCGAGTCCGTGGTGATGAGCGTGTTCGGCGCCGTCCTCGGGATCGTGCTCGGCGTCGCCCTCGGCGTCGCGCTGATCCGGGCGCTCGAGGAGTTCGGCTTCGAGACGGTCACCATCCCGTGGGTCCTGCTCGGGGTCTACACCGTGCTCGCGATCCTCGCCGGCATCGTCGCGGCCTGGTGGCCGGCCCGGAAGGCGGCCAAGCTCGACGTCCTCGAGGCCATCGCCTTCGACGGCTGACGGGACGATGCGCGAGGGCCCCCGGGGACAGTCTCCCCGGGGGCCTCGCCGTGCATCCCTCCACGCAGGCGAGGCGCTCCTCCACACGAACTGCCCGATGTGAACGGGCACACGCCCGGGCGCAGCCCGATCCGAGCTCGCGTGCGTGGAGAGGCGTCCGCCGCCGCGACCCTAGATCTCGACGCCGACCGCGACCGGCTCGGGCACCAGCGCGATCCCGAAGCGCTCGCGGACCCCGTCCCGCACCGCGCGGGCCAGCGCGACGATGTCCGCCGCGGTCGCGTCGCCGCGGTTGGTGAGCGCGAGCGTGTGCTTGGTCGACAGCGACGCGGGCGCGCCGGGCTCGACGGCGAAGCCCTTGGAGAAGCCGGCGTGCTCGATGAGCCACGCGGCGGACGTCTTCACCAGGCCCTCCGCGGCCGGGTACCGGGGCGCCCCCTCGGGCACCGCATCGTCCGGCACGATCGGGTTGGTGAAGAACGAGCCGGCGCTCCACGTGTCGTGATCGGCGGGATCGAGGACCATGCCCTTCGCGGAGCGCAGCGCGAGCACCGCGTCGCGGACCTCGGTGATGGGCACGCGCGCGCCGATCTCCACGTCGAGCGCGGTCGCGAGCTGCTGGTAGCGCACCGGAGCGGACAGGCTCGCCATGCGGGTGTGGAACGTGACGTCGAGCACGACGTAGCGCGGCGTGGGTCCCCACGGGCCGTGCGTCATGCTGCGCTTGAGCATCGAGTCGCGGTAGCCGAACTCGGCCTTCACGAGCGGCAGCGACCGCACCGAGCCGGTCTCGCGGTCCCACGTGCGGACCACGGAGACGAGGTCCTTGACCTCCGCGCCGTACGCGCCCACGTTCTGCACGGGGGTCGCGCCCGTCGAGCCGGGGATCCCTGAGAGCGCCTCGAAGCCGCTCCACTCGGACGCGACCGCCTGCGCGACGAGGGCGTCCCAGCGGGTGCCGGCGGTCGCGGTGATGGACAGCCCGCCGCACGCGCCGTCGTTGACGAGCGACACGTCCTCGCGGAGGTCGCGCACGACGACGCCGTCGAAGCCCTCGTCCGCGACGAGCAGGTTCGATCCCCCGCCGACCACGAGCAGCGGCGCACCGTCGGCGTCCGCGGCGCGGACCGCGTCGATCAGCGACTCCTCGCTGTCCGCCTCGCGCAGCTCGCGCGCCGGGCCGCCGACGCGCAGGGTCGTGAGGGAGGCGAGGTTCATGGCCCCAGGGTATCCGCGCCGGCGTCCTCCTCCCGCAGGGCCTCGGGGGCGTCCTCGAGCGGGCGCGCCGCGGGGGCGAGCACGATCATCGCGACCGCCGCGATCACCGAGATGAGCAGGGCCTTGCGCAGCTCGATGTGCTCGGCGATGAGCCCCGTCACCTGCGGCATCGTGAGGCCCGCGATCGTGCCGAACGCCGCGACGGCGGCGACGCGGGCGGTCGCGTGGGTGCGGTCGTCGGCCGCGGCCGAGATCGCGAGCGGGTAGCCCATGGACACGCCCGCCCCCCACACGAGCATCGCGAGCGGCACGCCCCAGAAGGACGGCGTGAAGGCGAAGATGAGCGACCCGAGCGCGACCAGCACGCCGCACGTGCGCAGCACCGCGACGCGGCCCATCCGGTCGACCACGCTCGTGCCCATGATGCGGACGCTGCTCTGCGCGACCACGAGGAACGCGTAGAAGGCCGCCGCGAGCGCCTCGGTCCGGCCGAAGTCGTCGACGATCGCGAGCGGCACCCAGTCCGCGGCCCCCATCTCGACGGTGAACGCGCAGAAGAGGATGAAGCCGAGCGCGAGCGTGCGCCGCTCGCGCGCCGCGACCTTGAGGGTGACGAAGATGCCGTCCTTGCTCTCGACGCTCTCGGGGGACGGCGGCCGGCCGTCGAGGATCGCGGTGCCCGCGAGCGCGAGGTACACGGCGCCCACGACCGTGACGTTGACCGCGTAGTGGACGCCCACCGCGATCCCGGCGTGCGAGTAGAGCGCGCCGAGCCCCACGCCGGCGAGCAGCGCGAGCGAGAACGCGGCATGGAACTGGGACAGGATCGAGCGGCCCACGTGGCGCTCGATGGTCGCGGCCTCCGCGTTCGACAGCGCGTTGACCGTCTCGAACGCGCCCAGCGCGAAGAACAGCGCGACGGCGAAGCCGAGCGGGGTGCCGAGGTGCGCGGCCAGCCCCATCGCGCAGAACGCGAGGACGATCGCGACCGAGGCGAGGCGGACCAGCGCGAGCGAGCCGACGCGGGCCACGAGGCCGCCGAGCACCGAGAAGGCGACGAGCCCGCCGATCGAGCCCACGATGAACAGCGCGGCGAGGCCCGCGGGCGAGACGCCGAGGGCGTCGCGGACGCTCGGGACGCGGGACACGTACGTGCCGAGCATGAGGCCCATGCCCACGAAGAACACGAGGATGCCGATCCTCGCGGCGCGCACACGGCGCGCGTCGACCTGCGGTGGCTCCATGCGGCCCCCCTCCGCATCGTCCCCCAGCGTCCGGGACCTACACGACGCTAGCAGGCATGTCGCCCGAGGGCATCAGGAGCGCGGGGCCTCCGGGCCGGTCGGGGCGCCCTCCTCGGGCAGCGCCTGGACCGGCTCGACGCCGTCGGCGAGGACCGCGGCGGCCGCGTCGCGCTCGGCCTCCGCCTCCATCGCGGCGGCGCGCTCGCGGCGCGCCAGCGCGCGGCGGGAGCGGAACAGCGGACCCTCGGAGCGGACGGCGCGGGCCAGGACGAAGGACAGCAGGGCCGCGGCCACGACGACGAGCAGCGCGACGCGGAGCTCGACCACGTCGCCCAGGTGGCCGATGACCTGCGGCATCACCAGGCCCGCGATGGTCGAGAACGAGGACACGGCGGCGACGCGGGCGGCCGCGCGGCGCGGGTCGTCCGAGGCGGCCGAGAAGCCGATGGGGACGCCCAGCGCGGCGCCGAGGCCCCACAGCACCATCGCGGCCGGCACGAGCCAGAGCCCGGGGGCGAGCGCGAACATCGTCACGCCGGCCGCGACGAGCACCGCGGACATCCGCAGCGCCACCACGCGTCCGAGCCGGCCGATGATCGCCGCGCCCCACCAGCGGACGCTCACCATCGCGACGACGAACAGCCAGTAGAGGAGGTCGCCGACGGCCTCCGGCTGGTCGAACGCCTCGACGACGGCCAGCGACGCCCACTGCGCGGCGGCGCCCTCCACCGTGGCGGCCGAGAACACGATGACGCCGATGAGGACGACCCGGCGGTCGCGGTACTCGTCCCGCGCGGCGGCGAACGGGCCGCCGAGCCCGGGCCGCGCATCGTCCGGCCGCGGGGCCCCGTCGAGGACCGCGGCCGGCAGCACGGCGAGCCGCGCCGCGGTGAGCGCGACGGCGACGCCGACGAAGTGCCACACCGGCGCGACCCCGAGGTGCGAGATCCCCGCGCCGAGCGCGAGCCCCATGGCGAGGCCCACCGAGAACGACGCGTGGAACTGCGGCATGACCGCGCGCCCCATCTCGCGCTCGACCTCGGCCGCCTCGGCGTTCATGCTCACGTTGGTGAACGCGAACGCGAACGACACGAGGAACGATGCGACGGCGAAGAGCGCCTGGGAGCCCCACGCCGTCGCGGCCCCCATGAGCGAGAACGCGACGAGGTGGCCCCACGCCCACCACCACAGCAGCGCGCGGGTGCCGAAGCGGGCGACCGACCAGCCCGTGACGAGCAGCGCGCACAGCGCGCCGAGCGCGCCGAACAGCAGCAGCCGCGCGAGCTCGCCGGTGGAGATGTCGAGCAGCTCGGTGATGGTCGGGTAGCGCGACACCATGGTCGCCATGTAGACGCCCATGATCCAGAAGATCGCGAGCACGCCGCGGCGGGCGGCCGCGACGCGGGCGTGGTCGTGGGTCATGGCTCCCTCGGGGTGGCGGTGGGGCCGCGCTGCGCGCGGGCGCGCGGCGCTACCCTGAGGGTCAACCGATCCGAGGAGAGCCGCGTGACGCGCACACGCCGACCGACCATGGCCGACGTCGCCGCGAGGGCGGGCGTGTCGCTGTCCACTGTATCCCTGACCTACTCGGGCGCCGGACCGCTGTCCGCGGAGACCCGGGCGAAGGTCGAGCGGGCGGCCGAGGAGCTCGGGTACGCGGGTCCCGCGCCGCACGCGCGGGCGCTGCGCTCGGGGCGCACCGGCGTGGTCGGGCTCGTCATCCACGAGCGGCTCCAGCTGTCCTTCCGCGACCCGCTCATGCTGCGCATCATGGACGGGCTCGTCGGCGACCTCGGCCAGATGGGCCTGGGCGTGCTGCTCATCCCCACCCCTACCGGGGATCCGGGCGAGCGCAGCCTGCTCGAGACCGCCGCGATGGACGCCGCGGTGCTGCTGCGCGTGCGCGACCACGACGACGAGCCGGCGATCGACATCCTGCGTCGGCGCGGCCTGCCGATGGTGGTGATGGAGGGCGAGGCGCCCGCGGGCGCGGGCGTGCTCGAGATCGACGACCGCGCGGCGACCGCGGCGATGATCCGCCACCTCGTCGAGCTGGGCCACGAGCGCATCGGCACCATCACGCTGCCCGCGGGCCTCGACGGCGAGACGCGCGTCCTCGGGCTCGAGGAGGCGCTGGACAAGACCGCGTGGACGCCCGTGCACCGCAGGCTCGAGGCGTTCGCCGATGCGGGCGTCGAGCCGTGCGTCGTGGTCGAGGCGCGCGCGTCGATCGTCGCCGAGGGCATCGCGGCCGCGCACCTCGCGCTCGCGGCCGAGCCGCGCCCGACCGCGCTCGTGTGCCAGTCGGACCTGCTCGCCGGCGGCGCGATCCTCGCCGCGCGCGAGCTCGAGATCGCGGTGCCGCAGCAGCTGTCGGTCACCGGCTTCGACGGGCTCGAGCTGCCGTGGCTCGCGCCGCACGAGCTCACCACGCAGGTGCAGGACGCGGAGGCGAAGGGGCACGCGCTCGCCGCGGAGGTCAAGGCGCTGCTCGCGGGCGAGTCGCCCGCGCCGGTCGTGATGCCGCTCGCGCTGCGCATCGGCTCGACGACGGCCCCGGCGCCGCGCTGAGCGAAGCCGCGCCCGCCCGTCGACTCCCGATGACGGATGTGACGCGCTGACCACCGCGTGACGGATGGGCCGGCCGCACCGGCCCCATCACCCACGCCCGCCACATGTGTCATGGGGAGTCGACGGGGCAGACGCGCCGCGGCCCCGGGCCTCGCGTGGAGGACCGGGGCCGGGGCGGACGGGATCAGCCCAGAGCGTTGAGGATCGGGCCCATCGCGAAGTAGAGGATGAACGCCGCGGCCGCGCCCCACATGAGCGGGTGCACCTTCTTGGCGGCGCCGGTCGCGACCTGCAGCACCACGTACGAGATGAAGCCCGCGCCGATGCCGACCGAGATCGAGTAGCCGAACGGCATGAGGATGAACGTGAGGAACGCGGGGATCGCGATCCGGTAGTCCTTCCAGTCGATGCCGGCGACCTGGGACACCATGAGGAAGCCGACGACCACGAGGACCGGCGTGGCGGCCTCGAACGGCACGAGCGCGTACAGCGGGGTGAGGAACGTCGACAGCAGGAACGCGATGCCGGTCACCACGGAGGCGAGGCCGGTGCGCGCACCGTCGCCCACGCCCGCGGCGGACTCGATGTACGAGGTGTTCGACGAGACCGAGCCGAAGCCGCCCGCGGCGGCTCCGATCGAGTCGACGAGCAGGATCTGCTGCGAACGCGCCGGGTTGCCGTCCTTGTCGTTGAGGCCGGCCTCGGCGCCCACGGCGGTCATCGTGCCCATGGTGTCGAAGAAGTCCGCGATGAGCAGCGAGAAGACGAGCAGCAGCGCGGTCAGCACGGGCAGCGAGGTGAAGCCGCCGAAGAGGTCGACCTGGCCGATGAGGGAGAAGTCGGGCGCCGCGACGAACGCGTCGGGCACGGCGGGCACGACGAGCGCCCACCCGGACGGGTTGTCGACGGACGAGCCGAGCGCGAGCGCGGACTCGATGACGACCGCGAGCACGGTCGCGACCACGATCGAGATGAGGAGCGCGCCGCGCACCTTCTTCACCATGAGGATGATCGCGGTGAACAGGCCGACGACGAAGACCACCATGGGCCACGTCGAGATGTAGCCGCCGTCGCCGAACGAGGTCGGGGTGCCGGCGCCCTGGCGCACGATGCCCGCGTCGTACAGGCCGATGAAGGCAAGGAAGAGGCCGATGCCGACCGCGATCGCCTGCTTGAGGAACGCCGGGACCGCCGCGAACACGGCCTTCCGGAAGCCGGTGAGGACGAGCAGCGTGATGACGATGCCCTCGATCACCACGAAGCCCATCGCCTCGGGCCAGCTCATGCCCTCGCGCGAGGCGATGCCGTACGCGACGAAGGCGTTGAGGCCGAGGCCGGCGGCGAGCGCCAGCGGGAAGCGCGCCCACACGCCCATCGCGATGGACAGCAGGCCCGCGACGAGCGCGGTGGCGGCGGCCACGAGGGCGAGGTTCGGGGCGTCGCCGCCGCCGAGGTACTGGCCCGTGCCGTCGGCGACCGTGCCGATGATGAGCGGGTTCAGGACGACGATGTACGCCATCGTGAAGAAGGTGGTGAGACCGCCGCGGATCTCCTGGGCGATGGTCGAGCCACGCTTGGTGATCTCGAAGTAGGAGTCGATCCGGCCGGCGATGCCGGTCCGCTCCTCGGTCATGGCGCTCATGCGTCCTCTTTCGCGCAGGGGAGAGCGCGCGCGTCGGCGGACGCTCTCCCGGGGTTGGCGCGGATCCCCGAAGAGCGACGCTAACGCCGCAAGCGCCAGGGGCGCGCGACGGGATCTCGCGGTGTCACCCTAAGGCACTCGGGAGCGTTTCCCGACCACGGGACGTTCCGCTCGGGGCGCTCTGCGCGGCTCCGGCTAGGCGCAGGAGACGACCGCTTGGGCCTTACCCAGGACCTTCTGTCCGTCGTGCTCGACCGTGATGTCGATGCGGGCGGTGCGAGATTCGGCGTCGAGGGCGCCCACCTTCGCGGTGAAGGACACCGCGGCCTCGCCGATCGCGGGCACCGGGATGGGCCGCGTGAAGCGGGTCTGCAGGTCCACGACGTTGCCGGGGCCGGCCCACTCCTCGACGACCGAGGCGGCGGTCCCCATGGTGAGCATGCCGTGCGCGATGACGCCGGGCAGCCCGACGGACTCCGCGACCACCTCGTTGTAGTGGATCGGGTTGAAGTCGCCGGAGGCGCCCGCGTAGCGCACGAGGCTGTCGCGCGTGAGCTCGACGGCCCGCTCGGCGACCACCTCGCCCACCTCGAGGGCGTCGAAGGCCGGGCCGTTCTCGGTGCTCATCAGGCCTCCTCGCGCACCGCGAGGGTGCTGGTCACGGTGGAGACGGGCGCGCCGTCCTCGTCCGACAGCTCGGTGCGGGTCGTCACCATCGAGATGCCGCCGCGCTGCTTGATCGCGTCGATGTGCACGGTCGCGGAGATGAGGTCGCCCGCGATGATCGGGCGGTGGTGCGTGAAGCGCTCGTCCGCGTGGACCACCCGCGAGAAGTCGACGCCGACCTCGGGGTCGACGACCACGTGGAACTCGGCCTGCTGCGCGATGATCACCGCGAACGTGGTGGGCGCGACCACGTCGGGGTAGCCCTCGGCGCGCGCCGCCTCCTCGCTGCGGTGGGCGAAGGACCGGGCGTCGACCGCATCGGCGAACTCGCGGATCTTGACCCGCGTGACCTCGTAGGGCTCGTGAGGGCCGTACGCGCGACCCACGGCGTCGATGTTCACTGGCACGGTGCCACCCTACCCAGGAAGGCCGCGCGGTCGCGCGGGCGGCTCATGGCTCGCGGTAGACCGCGACGAGCGCCCGGTGGTCGGAGCGCGGCATCTCCACCGCGTCGACCTCGGCGGCGACGATGCCCGCGTCCTTGGCGAGGATGTGGTCGATGACCACGAGCGGCTCGGCCAGGATCGACGAGCCCGGCACGTGGTGGCGCAGGAAGGTGCCGCTGGGGTAGGTGGCGAGGAAACCCGCGCCCGCCTCGTCCACCGCGTCGACGTAGCCGTACGACTCGATCTGGCGGAAGCCGCGGTGGTCGCGCGTGGTGTTGAGGTCGCCGGCCACCAGCACGGCTCCCTGCTCCGCCTCGAGCACGGCCTTGAGCGCGACGAGGTCGGCGTCCCAGTCGGAATGGTCGAAGACGCCGGGCGACTCGGGGTGGGCGACGATGACCGTGAGGTGGTCGCCGCCGAGCCCGACCTCGGCGCGGATCGCCTGGGCGGTGAAGCCCGGCAGCGGCTCGGCCTCCGCGAGGGGCCGGGTCGACCACAGCCCGGTGCCGTACTTCCACTCGCCGGGGTACTCGGCGCTGTACGGCAGCAGGTCGTCGAGGCCCGCGGCCTCGAGACGCTCCTGCGCGTCCGGCGTGAGCTCGGTGAGCGCGAGCAGGTCGAGGTCGTGCTCGCGCACGAGGTCCACCACCGCATCGGCGTCGGCGCCGCCGTTGGCGAGGCTGAACGTCGCCACCCGCAGCGCGACCGGCCCCTCCGCCGTCGACGCGACGAAGATCGGCGCGATCCACCACAGGCACAGCCCCGCGACCGCCGCGCTCGCGCCGAGGAGGATCCAGTCGCGCGCGAGGAGCGACAGCACGATGGGCACGAGGCACGCGAGCGTGACCCACGGCATGAGGGACACGATGACGGCGAGCGGACCGGCCTCCCAGCCGGCGAGGCGCGCGACGACGGGGACGAGCAGCGCGACGAGCGCGATGATCGCGAGCGCGCGGGCGACGGCGGTGAGCCCGCGCCCGACGGCGGACAGCACCGAGCCCAGCGCGCCGGTCCGGGGCTCGACCCCCTGCTCCTGCTCCCCCATGACGGGAGTCTGTCACGCCTGGAACGAAAGGGACAGACCGGTCAGGGCGTCGCGTACGCGACGACGAGCGCGCGGTGGTCCGAGCCGGGCACCACCGCCGTGGCGAGGCCGGTGGCGACGAGGCCGAGGTCGCTCGTCATGACGTGGTCGATCGCGACCAGCGGCGGCGGCGTGCGGTCCTGCGGGAACGTGGGCACGAGACCCGCACCCGCCTCGTCCGCGGCGTCGACGTAGCCGCGCGACTCGAGCTCCCGGAAGGCGGCGTGGTCGCGCGCGGTGTTGAGGTCGCCCGCCGCGATGACCGGTCCGTCCACCCCGTCGAGCACCGCCGTGAGCGCCGCTAGCTCCTCGCTCCATGCCCGGTGGACCAGCAGCTGCGGCGCCGCGGGGTGCAGCGCGAGCACCGTCACCGCGCCCGAGGGCAGGTCCACGGTCGCGCGCACCTGGCGGAACGTGTAGCCGTCGAGCCCCTCCCAGCCCGCGATCGGGTGCGCCGACCACAGGCCGGTGCCCGACCAGATCGCGTCGGGCAGCGTCGCCGAGTGCGGGAGCAGGGCGTCGAGGCCCGCGCCCGCGAGCGCGTCCGCGGCCTCGGGGGTGAGCTCCTGGACCGACAACAGGTCCACGTCGTGCTCGCGCACGAGCCTCACCACGGCCTCGGGGTCGCCCTCGCCGGTGCGGAGGTTGACGGTGGCCACCGTCAGCGCGACCTCGCCGGAGGCCGGGTCCGCGGTGTAGAGCGGCGCCGTCCACGCCGCGCACAGCACCGCGGTCGCGACGGCCGCGCCGAGCAGCACCCACGACCGTGCGAGGAGCGCGAGCGCCGCGGGCACGAGCGCGCCGATCACGACCCACGGCACGAGCGGCACGAGGTACGCGAGCGGCCCCCGCTCCCAGCCGGTGAGCCGCACGGCGACGGGCACGAGCAGCCCCGCGAGCGCGACCCAGGCCAGCACCGCGGCGACCCCGCGCCCGGTCGCACGCCGTGCGCGCGACGGATCCCCCGCATCGTCCACGGGCGCGAGCCTCCCACACGCCCGCCCGGGAACGACGAAGGCCCGCCGCCCCGGAAGGGGCGACGGGCCTCGTCTCAAGAATGCTGCTTAGCGCGTCTCGCGGTGCGCGGTGTGCTTGCCGCACTTCCGGCAGAACTTGGAGAGCTCCACACGGTCAGGGTTGTTGCGGCGGTTCTTGCGCGTGATGTAGTTGCGGTCCTTGCACTCGGTGCACGCGAGCGTGATCTTCGGACGAACGTCGTTCTTGGCCATGGTTCTCTCCCAGCCTTGTAGGGACGCGCCTCGCGAAGGCGCATGATCAGGCGGTGATGCCTGAATCCGTAGCGAGGGCGGGGCTCGAACCCGCGACCTCACGATTATGAGTCGTGCGCTCTAACCAGCTGAGCTACCCCGCCGCGTGCCGCCTTGCGGCGGCGATCCATCGTACATGACGACAGACATGGAGCCCCGACAGGGAATCGAACCCTGGACCTTTTCCTTACCATGGAAACGCTCTGCCGACTGAGCTATCGGGGCTGGCCGGAATAGGTTACACGCACTCCAGGCCAAAAGTGAAATCGGCGTCCGGCGCCCGGAGAACGCCCAGGAAGAGTGTCGGATGGCGGCCTTACAGTGGCCCCGTGACCGAGTCCCTCAGCGCCGCGGAGGCCCGCCGCATCCACCTGGCCGCGCAGTCCCTCGCGCGGCGCCGCCCGCCCGGCCGCCCCGGGCCCGCCCGCTTCCGCGCGTACCTCGAGCGCCAGGGCGTGCTCCAGCTGGACTCCGTCAACGTGCTCGCGCGCGCCCATCACCTCCCGATCTACTCGCGCTTCGGCCCGTACGACCGCGAGCGCCTCGACGCGTGGCTGTGGGGCTCCGCGGAGAACTTCGAGCACTGGGGGCACGAGGCCTCGGTGATGCCGCGCGACCTGCTGCCCGCGCTGCACCACCGGATGCGGCGCTCGAGCTCGTGGAAGGCGCGCGCCCTCGACGGGCTCGAGTCGGAGCGTCCGGGCCTGCTCGACGAGGTGCGCGCCGCAGTCGCGGCCCACGGCCCCGTCACCGCGGCCGAGCTCGAGCATCTCGCGCCCCGCGAGGCGCGCCGCGGGCCGTGGTGGGACGAGAGCCACGTCAAGACCGCGCTCGAGTACCTGTTCATGACCGGGGAGGTGGCGGCGAGCCGCGCCGACCACTTCCGCCGCACCTACGACGCGCCCGAGCGGACCTGGGGGCACGTCGGCGCCCACGACGGGGACGCCTGGGCCCTGCCGCCCGAGGAGGCGCAGCAGGCGCTGTTCGACCGCGCGCTCGCCGCCACGGCGATCGGCACCGTGCGCGACCTCGCCGACCACTTCCGCCTCACGTCCCCCGCGACGCAGGGCGCCGGGCCGAGGGGCGGCGCATGGGCGGAGTCGGCGGTCGAGCGCGGCCTCGCGTCGTGGGTGACCGTCGAGGGCTGGCGCGAGCCCGCCCTCCTCGCCGCCGGCGCCTCGGATCCCGGCCGCGCCACCGCATCGTCCCTCCTCAGCCCGTTCGACCCGGTGTGCTGGTTCCGGCCGCGCCTGCAGCGGATGTTCGGCGTCGACTACCGGATCGAGATCTACACGCCGGCGGAGAAGCGCGTCTTCGGCTACTACTGCCTGCTGTTCCTCCACGGCGACCGCTTCGAGGCGCGCGTCGACCTCAAGGCGCGCCGCAAGGACGGGGTGCTCGCGGCGGAGGCGACGTGGCGGGAGCCGGGCCGCGCGCCGGGATCGCGGCGGCGGGACGATGCGGAAGTCGCCCGCGCGCTCGCGGCCGAACTGCGGCTCATGGCCGGGTGGCTGGGGCTCGACGACATCGTGGTGGCGCCGCGCGGCGACCTCGCGCCGGCGCTCGCGGACGCGCTCGGCGCCGCGTAGCCGGCTGGGGCGCCCCGCGTGCCGCGCGGGCGCCGTCAGACGTTCCGTCGCGACCTGCGGCAACGCCCGCCACCCCGTCGGTTGCGCGCGCCCCGCCGCGGCGGGAAGCATAGGCGGATGGATTACGCACATCTCCAGCAGGCGGCCAAGGACCACCTGTGGATGCACTTCACGCAGCACTCGCGCTACGAGACCGAGGACGTCCCGGTCATCGTGCGCGGCGAGGGCGCCTACATCTACGACGCGCACGGCCGGCGCTACCTCGACGGCCTGGGCGGGCTGTTCGTCAACCAGCTCGGCCACGGGCGCGAGGACCTCGCCGAGGCTGCCGCCGCGCAGGCGCGCGAGCTGGCCTTCCACCCGCTGTGGTCGTACGCCCACCCCACCGCGATCGAGCTCGCGGAGCGCCTCGCGCACCTCGCCCCCGGCGACCTCGACCGCGTGTTCTTCACGAGCGGCGGCGGCGAGTCCGTCGAGTCGGCGTGGAAGCTCGCGAAGAACTACTTCAAGCTCGTCGGGAAGCCGATGAAGCACAAGGTCATCAGCCGCAACGTCGCCTACCACGGCACCCCGCACGGCGCGCTGTCGATCACCGGCCTGCCGGGCCTCAAGGCGCAGTTCGAGCCGCTCGTGCCGTCGACGTTCCGCGTCCCCAACACCAACACCTACCGCGCGGCGGAGATCACGCACGGCCTGCACGACGGCTCCGACCCGGAGGCCTTCGGCCGCTGGGCCGCGGACCAGATCGAGGTCGCGATCCTCAACGAGGGCGCGGACACGGTCGCCGCGGTGTTCCTCGAGCCGGTGCAGAACGCCGGCGGCTGCTTCCCGCCGCCGCCCGGCTACTGGCAGCGGGTGCGCGAGATCTGCGACCGGTACGACGTGCTGCTCGTCTCGGACGAGGTCATCTGCGCGTACGGCCGCCTGGGCGAGATGTTCGGCGCGACGCGCTTCGGCTACGTGCCGGACATCATCACCTCGGCGAAGGGCCTCACGTCGGGCTACGCCCCGATGGGCGCGATGATCGCCTCCGAGCGGCTCATGGCGCCGTTCCTCGAGAAGGGCGAGATGTTCGCGCACGGCTACACGTTCGCGGGCCACCCGGTCGCGGCGGCCGTCGCGCTCAAGAACCTCGAGATCTTCGAGACCGAGGGCGTCCTCGAGCACGTCCGCGAGACGGCGCCCGCGTTCCGCGCGACGCTCGAGCGCCTGCTCGACCTGCCGATGGTGGGCGACGTGCGCGGCGACGGCTTCTTCTACGGCATCGAGCTCGTCAAGGACAAGGCGACCAAGGAGTCGCTCACCGCCGAGGAGTGCGAGCGCGTGCTGCACGGGTTCCTGTCCAAGGAGCTCTACGACGCGGGCCTGTACTGCCGCGCCGACGACCGTGGCGACCCGGTCATCCAGCTCTCGCCGCCGCTCGTCATCGGCCAGGCCGAGTTCGACGAGATCGAGCGCATCCTGCGCGACGTCATCACCCGGGCGTACGCGCTGCTGTAGCGGCGGGCCGCCTGCTGCCGGGCCCGCGGATGCCCGGCCCGCGGATGCCCGGCCCCACCCGGGCGGCACGGATGTCGGACCGATCGGCGCATCGTCCGGCCTCCGGGCTGGTCCCGACCCGGGCGTCGGACCGATCGCCGCATCGTCCGACACCCGAGTCGGCGCCGGGGACGCGAGAAGGGCCCCGATCCTTGGCGGATTCTTGGGGTCCTCGCAACACCTGGTGTTTGGCTAGGTGGTCAGTAGTAGATCACGCAGACGCTCGGCTGGAGTTTTCCAGCCGAGCGTTTTGCGTGGGCGGCCGTTGAGTTCCTGGGCGACATGCTCGAGGTCCACGGCGCTGTGAACGGCCAGGTTGGTGCCCTTGGGGAAGTACTGGCGCAGCAGCCCGTTGGTGTTCTCGTTCGATCCGCGCTGCCAGGGCGAGTGGGGGTCGCAGAAGTACACGGGCACGCCGGTCGCGACGGTGAACTGCTTGTGGCCGGACATCTCGGCTCCCTGGTCCCAGGTCAGCGACCCGCGCAGATGCTCCGGCAGGGTGCCGATCAGGGGCACGAGGACGTCGCGGACCTCCTCAGCCGTGTGACCGGCGGGCAGGTGGCCCAGCATCACGTAGCGGGTCGATCGTTCCACCAGGGTGACGATCGCGGAGGCGTTGTTCGCGCCGACGATGAGGTCGCCCTCCCAGTGGCCGGGCACGGCACGGTCCTCGACCTCGGCGGGACGCTCACTGATCATGATCATGTCGTCCACGAAGCGCTTGGTGCGCTGGGCGGGGTCACGGTGGGGCTTGCGCCGGGTGCGTCCCGTGCGCAG
>NZ_BBMC01000011.1 GCF_000971255.1 Demequina rhizosphaerae | reverse complement strand
TCCGGCTGGCCGCCCATGAGCGCTGCGCCGCATGAGGACGGTACAAGCGGTCGGTGCTGCGGTTGTCGATCTCGCGTTTGATGGTCGACGCCGGCCGACCCAGCTCCCGCCCGATCGCCCGCAGCGACCAGCCCTGGCGCTTCAGGTCCGCGATCGTCTCCCGGTCGACGATGGTCAGGAACCGAGGATCCAGCACCGCCTCAACAGCAGCCACGGACAGCTGGGGCGTAGCGGACGTGTAGGTCGTCATACCCGTCTTGTAGTCGATGAAGCGGCCATCGGGATAAAGGCGCGTGCCATTGGACTTCACGACGCCTCGGTCCCACTCCTCGGCGGTGCGCTCATGCGCGCCAACCCGGGCGGCAGCGACGCTGCGCCGCACCCCGGCAGCACGCAGCCGCTCATACTCGGCCCGTCCCGGATGGGGGCCCGTGCCCGGCGTTCCACGACCGCGCACACCTGCCTTCCGTGCCCATCCATACGCCGTGTTCCGGCTCACGCCAACAGCACGAGCAGCCGCCGTGATATTGCCCTCGTGCAATTCCAGCACGTCAAAGAACTGGACTCTCAACTCCTCAAACGACACGATCCCCGCAACTCCCTGAAGTCAGGGTGTTGCGGGGATCGTTAGAACCGACCGTGATCCCCGCCCGGCCCTCGCCGTCTCCGGTCATCAGCCCTCGGCCACCGGGATGAACACCCGCATCTCGGACGGGGCCCGCTCGCCCCAGCGGTGGTACGGCACCAGCGCGACGTCGAACGACGACGCGCCCTCCGCCTCGACCGATCGCCGCGCGGCGTAGGGCACGCCCCCCGCGGCGGCGGGCAGCTCGTGCCGGCCGCGGACGCTCACGCGCGCGCCGTCGCCCTCGGCGCGCGGCACGCTGCCGTCATCGAGGCGCACGTCCTCGAGGCGCACACCCTCCGGCAGGTCCGTCGACTCGAGGCACAGCACCAACGGTCCGCGCTCGACGGCGACGGTGCCGCGCACCGCGTCGATGCGCGGGTCCGGCCACACCAGCCGCGGCTCGTTCCCCAGCGCGAGGACGATGCGGTCGCCCTCGTTCAGCACCCGGGTGTCGTCCCACCACCCGGGCGCGGCCGGGACGACGGCGCCGTCCGGCGTCTCCACGGTGCAGGCCTCCGCCCAGCCGGGAATCCGGAGCCGCAGCGTGACCTCGTCCGCGGGCGCCGCCTCGACCGTCAGCGCCACGACCCCGTCGTCGGGGTAGCCGGTCTCGACGCGCAGGCGCAGCCGGTCCTCCCCCACCGCCACGTCGATCGTTCCGGCGGCGTACAGCAGCAGCGAGACCGCGCGGTCCTCGACCGCGACCGCGTAGGTGTGCAGCGAGGCGAGCGTGCGCGCGACGTTCGTCGGGCAGCAGGACACGTCGAACCACGGGGCGCGCACGCCCCCCTCGGCCCTCATGTTCACGCCCTCGCCGGCGTACTCCGCGCCCGCGACCCTCTCGTGCAGCGGGTTGGCGTAGAAGAAGGCCGTGCCGCTCGCGTCCGGCGCGGTGGCGACGACGTTGTGGAGCGTGCGCTCGATGAGCTCGACGTAGCGGACCTCCCCGGTCGCGAGGTAGAGCCGCCACGAGAACATCACCGAGGCGACGCCGGCGCAGGTCTCGCAGTAGGCGCGGTCCGGCGGCAGCTCCCAGTCCTCCCCGAAGCCCTCGTCCTGGTGCCGCGACCCCATGCCTCCGGTGATGTACGTGCGGCGCTCCACGGTGCGGGCCCACTGCCGCTCGAGCGCGGCGAGCAGCGCGGTGTCGCCGGTCTCGACGGCGACGTCGACCGCGCCGGCCGAGAGGTACAGCGCGCGCACGGCGTGTCCGCGCAGCGCCTCGGCCTCGCGGATCGGGGTGTCGTCCTGGAAGTACTCGGCCGACAGCAGCGGACGCACCGGCAGCGTGCCGTGGCCGCGGCGCTCGAGGAACACGCGCGCCTGCTCGATGTAGCGCGGCTCCCCCGTCGCGCGGCCCAGCTCCGCCAGCGCCACCTCGACCTCGGGATGCCCGCACAGACCCTCGCGGGCGCCGACGCCGAACTCCCGGCAGACGTGGTCCGCGGCGCGGCGGGCCATGGCGACCAGCGGGTCCTCGCCTGCGGTGCGCAGGCGCGCGACGCTCGCCTGCATGAGGTGGCCCATGTTGTAGAGCTCGTGGCCCGTCGACAGGTCCGAGTACCGCGGCGGCAGACCCGCGTGCCCGAACGCCGTGCTGATGTACCCGTCGTCGTCCTGCGCGGGCACGATGCGCGCCACCAGGGCGTCGTAGACCGCGGCGAGGGCCGCATCGTCCCGGCGGCCGAGCTCCCACGCGAGACCCTCGAGCAGCTTGTAGACCTCGGAGTCCGCGAACTCCCAACCGGCGCGCTCGATGGTCGTCTCGCCCCGGCCGACCCGGTCGAAGTTCTCGAGCCAGCCCAGCCGCTCCATCCACGCGACGCAGTGGGCGAAGGTCTGTGCGGCGTTCGTCTGCTGACGCCCGCCCCAGAAGCCCTCGGGGTCCCACCGGACCTCGGAGAGGCCGGCCCCTCGGCGCGCGGCGGCGGTGGGTCGTACGGGGGCGGCTGCGCCGCCCACGGTCGTCATCGTCACGTCTCAGTCCTTCACCGCGCCGGCGGTGACTCCCGCGGCGACGTATCTCTGGGCGAACACGAGCAGCACCGCCGCGGGGATCGAGGCGACCACGGCGGTCGCCATGATCGCGTTCCACTGCGTGGTGTTGTTGCCGATGTAGGCGTAGATGCTCAGCGTGATGGGCACGAAGTCGGCGTTGCGCGCCAGGGTCGACGCGAACACGAAGTCCGACCACGCCCATAGGAACGCGAACAGCGACACGGTGAGCACGGAGTTGCGGCTGATCGGCATCACCACGGACACGAAGGTGCGCCAGGCGCTCGCCCCGTCCATGCGGGCCGCCTGCAGCAGCTCGCGCGGGATCCCGCTCATGAAGGCCGTGAACAGCAGGACGCCGAACGGCACGGCGATCGTCGAGTCCGCGAGGATGAGGCCGGGGATCGAGTTGAGGAGCCCGAGCCGCACGTAGATCGCGTAGAAGCCCATCGCCATGACGACGGCGGGGATCATCTGCGCGACCAGCAGGATGAAGTTCAGGGTGCGGCCGCCGCGCAGGCGCAGCAGCGCGATCGCGTAGCCGGCGGGCGCCGCGAGCGCCACGGTCAGCACCACGCAGCCGAAGCCGATGAGCAGGCTGATTCCCAGCGCGGGCAGCTGCTGGTCGAAGACCGCCTGGTAGCCCTCGAACGTGGGATCGAGCGGCAGGATGTTGGGCGGGTCGTTCCGCAGGTCGCTGCGCTGCGTCAGCGAGACATTGACCATCCAGTAGACGGGGAAGAGCATCAGCAGGGTGAAGAAGATCCCGAGCGCGGTCTTCCACCACGTCCGTCGGGGCCGTCCGTGAGCGTTGAGCGCCATGTCAGTGCTCCTCTCGGCGCTGGAGGCGGACGTAGAAGAGGCCGAACACCAGCGCGATGACGATGAGCAGGTTGCCGATCGCGGAGGCCGGCGAGAACGCGGGCTGGCCGGTGCCGAAGGCCTCGCGGTACGACCACACGGCGAGGGTGAGCGAGCTGTTGGCCGGTCCACCCTTCGTCATGATCCAGACGATGTCGACGACCTTGAGGGTGTAGACGAGCCCCAGCAGGATCGTGATCGCCGAGACGGGGCGCAGCAGCGGGAACGTGATCCGCCAGAAGATCTTCCACGCGCCGGCACCGTCGAGCGACGCCGCCTCGTAGACCTCTCCGGGGATGTTCTGGAGGCCCGAGTAGAGGATCACCAGGTTGAACGGGATGCCGAGCCAGATGTTCGCGATGATGACCGCGAGCAGCGCCGTGTCGGGCGACGTGATCCAGTTGATCGGCTCCATGCCGAAGGCCCCGAGGAACGAGTTGATGATGCCGGAGTCGGAGTTCATCATCCACGCCCACGTCGAGGCCGAGACGATGAGCGGCAGCAGCCACGGCACGAGGAAGAGCGCGCGCAGGAAGCCGGACAGCCGGAAGCTGTTGCGGAAGAAGACCGCGAGCGCGAGTCCGATGGCGTACTGGAAGAGGATCGAGACGCCGACGAAGAGGAACGTGTTCCACAGCGCGGTCGGGAAGAGGTCCGACTGGATGACGTCGACGTAGTTCTCGAGGCCGACGAACTCCGCGTTGCCCTGGACGAACGCGCGGATGTTGTAGTCGTGGACCGAGAGGTCGACGCTCCGGATCAGCGGGTAGGCGTAGAAGGCGATCAGGTAGATCACCAGCGGGGCGGCGAAGCCGACGGCGATCCACGGCGAGCCGTGGATCCGGCGGGCGTGAGCGCCCTTGCGGTCGCCGCTCGCCGTGGGCGAGCCGCTTCCGGTGGCGCGACGGCCGATGGTGGTGGTCATGCGGGTCCTCGGGGGGTCGGGGCGTGGGGCGGACGGATGCCCGCCCCACGCCCGTGAACGGGTGCTGCTACTCGCCGGTCGCGGCCGCCGCGGCGTCCTGCGCGGCGTCCATGGCGTCCTGCGCGCTCGAGGCGCCGGACATCGCGGCCTGGACCGCGGTCCAGAGCTGCTCCGAGATCAGCGGGTAGTCGGTGCCCAGGTTGTCGCTCGTACGACCCTTGGCCGCCTTGACGGCGTCGACCCACACGGACAGGTCCGGGTGCTCCTCGAGGAACGCGGCCTGACCGTCGGCGGTCGGCGGGATGTAGTACGCGAACGTGTCGGCGGTCTCGACGAAGCCCTCGGGCGTCGTCATGCACTCGACGATCTTCGTGGTGACCTCGTAGCGCGCGGAGTCGCTCTGCGCGGGCGCCATGACGAACTCGCCGCCGGTCGGGGCCGGGGCGGCGCCGCCGTCCTTGGCCGGGATGGTGATGTAGCCGGTCTCGAAGCCCGCGTCCGCGGCCGAGTTGACCTGCCAGGTGCCGTTCTCGACGAAGCCGGTCTTGCCGTCGAGGAACTCCTCCCACGCGGTGTTCTGCGAGTTCTGGATCGCCGACTGCGGCGCCCAGCCCTTGTCGAGCCAGTCCACCCAGAGCTGGACGGCCTCGACACCCGCGGCCGAGTTGAGCTCGGTCAGGTCCGCACCGGCGCCCCAGAACCAGGGCAGGAACTGGAACGAGCCCTCCTCGGTGCCGATGCCGGCGAACGTGATGGCGCGGCTGCCCGCGCCGTCGATCGCCTCGAGGGCCGCGTTGAGCGAGTCCCAGTCGGTGATCGATGCCGGGTCGACGCCGGCCGCGTCGAGGATCTCCTGGTTGTAGTAGAGCGCGAGGGTGTTGGCGCCGATCGGGATGCCGTACGCGACCCCGTCGACGACGCCCGCGGCGAGCAGGTTCTCGTCGATGTCGCTCGTGTCGAAGCCGAGCTCGTCCATCGTGATGATGGCGCCCGTGTCCGCGAGCGTCGAGACCGCGGGGTTGTCGAGCAGGACGACGTCCGGGGCGGTGCCCTCCTGCGCCGACAGCAGCAGCTGGTTGGTGAGCGCGGTCGTGTCGTAGGCGGTGCGCTCGATCGTCACGCCGGCCTCGTCGCCGCAGGCCTGGACGCGGTTGGCCCAGTCCGAGCCGTCCTCGTGCTGGGGGTACGGGTCCCACCACGTGTACGTGCCGCCGGCCTCCGCGCCGCCGCTGGCCGACGAGCCGTCGCTGCTGGCATCGGACGAGCAGCCGGCGAGCGTGCCCGCTGCGAGCGCCGCGGTCGCGAACGCGACGGCGGCCTTGGTGCTGGTGTTCCTCATGCGTTCCTCCTTGAACGGTGACCCCCGGGGAAGGGTCGGATGATTCAGCCCCGAAGGGATGGTGGTGCGGCGATGGATCCGCGGTCGTTGACGATGGGCGGGATCAGGTCGACAAGGTGAGGCGCGGTCCCGTCGGGGCCGGCCTCGATTCGAGCGACGAGCTGCTGCACAGCGCGTCGCCCCAGCTCGTCCGCGGCGCTGTCGATCGCCGTGAACGGAAGCGAGAAGGTGCGGGCGAAGTCGTCCGAGTAGCGGCCGATGACGGAGATGTCGTCGGGCGCCGCGAGCCCGCGCGCGGCCAGCACCGACGGCAGCGCCGCCGCCGCGGCCTCGTTGTTGAGCAGCAGCCCGGTCGCGTCGGGGTGGCGGTCGAGGACCTCGTTGAGGTCCTTGCCGATCCCCGGCTGGCTCGAGTCGCCGTGGTGGTGGTGCAGGGTCATCCCGAGCTCCGCCGCCCGCTCCCGGGCGCCGTCGGCGAGGCGCCACACGTAGGCGCCGCCGCGCTCGACGACGTGGACCGGCTGCGACACGAGGATGAGCTCGCGATGACCCGCGTCGTGCATCGTCTGGACCATGAGCCGGCCGCTCTCGATGAAGTCGAGGTCGAACACGTCGACGCCGTCGCACTCGGCGGGCAGACCCACCGTGGCGCCGGGCTGCATCGCCTTGCGGAGGACCTCGAGGCGGCTGTCGCGCTCGGCGACGTTAAGGAGGACGAAGCCGTCGACCATGCGCGACGACGAGAGGCGCTGGAGCGCGTGCACGCCGTCCTCCTCGGATACGAGCAGCGTGTCGTAGCCGAGCTCGCGCGCCCGGTTGGTGACGCCGAGGATGTACTGCAGCATCGCGGGGGCGAACTCGTCGTCGAGGAAGCGTCCGAGGAGACCGATCACCTTGGTGTGCGACGTGGCGAGCGCGCGGGCCCCCGCGTTGGGGATGTAGCCGAGCTCGTCGACCGCGTCGAGCACCCGCTGGACCACCGCGGGCGAGATGGTCCGCTTGCCGCTGAGCGCGTACGAGGCGGTGCTGCGGGACACTCCCGCGGCCTTCGCGACATCGCCGATGGTCACCATCGAGGCTGTGCTCCTTCTCCGTCGAACGAGACTGTCGAACCGGTTCGATTCAACGCGAACGAAACTACAGCGAACCGGTTCGACAGTGCAAGCCCGAATTTCCCCCGTGACCGAATCGTGACTTCGCGCCCCGCCGATCCCCCGGCCCTCGCGGGTGCGGAACGGGGCCCCCGCGCCCGTAGGCTGGTCGGCGTGACGGACCCCGCCCCCGCCTCGTCCCGCCGCGCGATCTTCCTCGACGTCGACGGCACCTACGCCCACCACGGCCGCGTCCCCGACGCGCACGCCGACGCGGTCCGCGCGGCCCGGGAGGCGGGCCACCTCGTGCTGCTGTGCACCGGCCGACCGGTGTCGCTGCTGCCCGACCACATCACGGCAGCGGGCTTCGACGGCTTCGTCGCGGGAGCGGGCGCGTACGCGGTCCTCGGCGACGAGGTGCTGCTCGACACGCGCTTCCCCGCCGCCCTCGCGGCGCGCGCGATCGAGGTGCTCGACGCGCACGGCGCGATGTACTTCCTCGAGGCCCCCGACGCGACACACGCGCGCCCGGCGACCATCGAGGCGATGACCGCCTACCTGCCCCGCCGCAGCGTCCACTCGCAGGCGGAGGAGCGCGGCCGGCGCGACGTGACGTCGGCCCTGCACCCGACCGAGGACCTCTCCGGCGTGGCCTTCGGCAAGATCACGAGCTTCCACGCGGAGTCGCCGCTGCCGGAGATCGCCGCGCTCGTGGGCCCCGAGGTGGCCGTGATCCCCAGCTCGATCCCCGACCTCGGCCCCGGCGCGGGCGAGATGTTCCTCGCGGACGTGCACAAGGCGGTGGGCATCGCCGCGGTCGTCGACCGGCTCGGGCTCGCGCGCGAGCAGGTGGTCGCGTTCGGCGACGGGCCGAACGACCTCGAGATGCTCGAGTACGCGGGAGTGAGCGTCGCGATCGAGGGCTCGGCGCCCGAGCTGCTCGACCTGGCCGACCACGTCGCGGCGTCGCCCGACCGCGACGGCCTCGCGGAGGCGTTCGCCGCGCTCGGCCTGCTCGACGCCTGACCCCCGCCGCCGGGACGCTCAGTACTCCCTCAGGCGCCGGGGCCGTCCTGCGGGACGCTCAGGACTCCTCGGCCGCGGCCCTCACGAGCGCGGCGACGGCCTCGACGCCCACCCCCAGCTCGCGGGCGCGCGCGGCCAGGGCCAGCGCATCGTCCCGCAGCGCGGCGAGCGCCGCGGCATGCGCGGAGACGACGGCGCCGCGCCCGCGCCGCATCTCGACGAGGCCCTCGTCGCGCAGCAGCTGGTACGCCTTGAGGACGGTGTGGAGGTTGACGTCGAGCGCCTCGGCGACCTCGCGCGCGGGCGGCAGCCGGTCGCCCGCGCGGAGCGTGCCGGCGGACGCCTGCCGGCGCACGTCGTCCGCGATCTGGTCGTAGAGCGGCTGGCTCGAGGCGGGGTCAATCCTGAGCAGCATGGGCGGCCTCCCCCGCGGCGGCGAGCAGCGACGCGGCGGTCGGCGCATCGTCCACGGTGACCACGAACCTCCGCCCGGACCGGCGCGCGACCTCGATGGCCGGGCCCGGGCGCAGGACCACGGCGGTCGCGCCGGGGATCTGACGGATCCCGTAGCCGCCGTACTGCGCAAGGCCGTGGACGTCGATCGCGGCCACGGAGGCCACGTCCTCGGCGGGCACCCGCAGGCGCACCAGCCGCACCCCGGTGGTGACGGTGAGCCCCGAGGCGTCGATGCGCACGTGGGCGACGGTGAACGTGGCCGCGAGCGCCGTGAGCAGCACGGCGACGCCCGTGATGATGGCGGACGCGACCGTGTCGCCGGCGAGCCACATGAGGGCCGCGCCGGTCCACGCGGCGAGCGTGGCGAGGACGATGAAGGCCAGCGCCCACGGCGTCATCTCGGCGCGGCCGAGCCACACGGCGCGCTCTCCCGGCTGCAGCGCGAGGGGCGACGCCGGCGAGGGCGCCGCGACGGATGCGGTCTCGCGGGGCTGCGCGAGCCACGCCAGGACGCCGACCACCGCGCCTGCGGGCAGCGCGACGAGCATGATCGAGCCCACGCCGGGCGCGTCCTGGGCCGTCTCGAGGCCGCGCTGGATGACGAGCGTCCCCGCGAGCAGCGCGCCGAGGTACACCGACAGCCCCGCGGCGACCGCGGGCAGCAGGCGGAGCGTGAAGCCGCGCTCGCCGCGCCGGAGGGCGAGCAGCGCCGACGTGCCGAGGATGAGCGGCAGCATGCCCGCGGTGAGCGCGGTCATGAGCGGCACCGTCCATGCGGCCGAGAACCCGTCGGGACCGCCTGTCCCCCAGTGGGTCGCGACCGGGTCGGGCAGGTCGCCCATCACCGCGAGCTCGACCGCGACCGCGGCAGCCGTCGCCACGACCGGCGTCACGACGCCCGCGCCGAGCGCCCTCGAGATGGCCTTGTCCACGTCACCCACTCCTCGTCAGTTGTTATAGATGAACTATAACACTTCACGCGGCGGCGTCGAAGGCAGCGCCCGCGACGGCGCGCACGGACCTCGCCGCGACACGCCGCGGCAGGGGGGACGATGCGGCGGCCGAGGGGACGATGCGGCGGTCGGGAGGACGATGCGGCGGCCGGGCCCGGCGGCACGTCGGACCGGCGCCCCGCGCGCTCAGCGCGAGGCGCCCTCGCGGCCCCGGAAGCCCTCCATCGCGCGGTTGATCCCGAAGAGGTCCACGACCGCGTCGAAGCCGCGCGCGGGAAGCGCACGCACCACCGGCACGACCCGCACCAGCGGCGGCATGACGATCTGCTCGCGGCCGCGCTCGATCCCGTCGATCACCCGCCGCGCCACGTCCTCGGGCCGCAGGATCGGCAGCAGCCGCGGGAAGCGCGAGCGGACCCCCGCGAACATGCCGGTGTCGATGTAGTACGGGCACGCCACGAGCGTCCGCACCGACGACCCGGCGATCCTCAGCTCCGCGCGGAGCGACTCGGCGAAGCCGACCGCGGCCCACTTCGAGGCCGCGTAGTCGGTCTGGCGCGCGACGCCGACGAGGCCCGCGGCCGACGCGATCGTCACCACCGCTCCCCTGTCGCGCGCCAGCATCCCGGGCAGGAACGCGCGCGTCACCCAGTACAGCGCGAGCGTGTTGACCTGGAACGTGTGCTCGATCGCCTCGTCGGAGGCCTCGAGCAGCGGCGCGCCGGAGACGACGCCGGCGTTGTTCACGACGATGTCGACGGCGCCCGCGGCGGCGGCCGCGGCGTCGACGGCGGCACGGTCGGTCACGTCGACCCGGGCCGAGATCGCGTCCGCGCCGAGCGCGTGGAGCTCGCCGACCACCTCCGACGCCGCGGCGGCGTCGCGGTCCCAGATCACGACCGTCGCCCCGCGGCGCGCGGCCTCGAGCGCCATGAGCCGGCCGATTCCCGAGCCGCCGCCCGTGACGAGCATCCGCGCACCGTGCAGGTCCGTCCCTCGTGTCATCGTGCCCCCCTAAGGCCGGATCCGGCCGAGCAGCCGCACCGCCGCGGTCATCGCCCGCGCGTACGCGTCGTTCGCCATGCCGTCGAACGGCGCGATCACGGGCCCGCGGTGGTCGGCGATGGTCTGCGCCTGCGTGTACTTGAGGATGCCGGCGGTGCCGTGGCGGCGGCCCAGCCCGGAGTCCTTCCAGCCGCCCATGGGCGCGCCGAGCGACCCCCACGCGGCCGAGTAGCCCTCGTTCACGTTGACCGTGCCGGCCTCGATCCGCGCCGCGACCGCGGTGCCGCGCCGCCGGGACCACACCGCGGCGTTGAGCCCGTACACGGTGTCGTTGGCGCGCGCGACCGCCTCGTCGTCCGAGGCGACGCGATGCACCGCCACCACCGGCCCGAAGGTCTCCTCGCGCGCGCAGCGCATGTCGTCCGTCACGCCCGCGAGGATCGTCGGCTCGTACACGGTCGGGCCCAGGTCGGGCCGTGCGCGGCCGCCGGCGAGGACCGTCGCGCCCTTCGCCACCGCATCGTCCACGTGCGCCCGCACGGTCGCGAGGTGCGCCTCGGACGCGAGCGACGCCATGTCGATCTCCCAGCCCGTCCCGACGCCCAGGCTCATCGCGCGGGTGCGCCGCACGAACGCGTCGACGAAAGCGTCGTGGACCTCGTCCGCGACGTAGATCCGCTCGACGGACACGCACAGCTGGCCCGAGTTGGAGAAGCACGCGGGGATGGCGCCGGCCGCAGCCCGCTCGGGGTCCGCGTCGGACAGCACGAGCATGGGGTTCTTGCCGCCGAGCTCCATCGAGCACCCGATCAGACGCTCGCCGCAGCGCGCGGCGACCTTCCTCCCGGTCGCGGTCGAGCCGGTGAACATCACGAAGTCGACCGCGTCGACGAGGGCCCCGCCCACGGTCGGCCCGTCGCCGACGACCACCTGCATGACGCCGGCGGGCAGGCCCGCGTCGCGCAGCAGCTCGAGGCCCGCGAGCGCGGACAGGGGCGTCTGGGAGTCGGGCTTGAGCACCACCGCGTTGCCCGCGATCAGCGCGGGCATCGCGTCCGAGACCGCGAGCGTGAGCGGGTAGTTCCACGGCGCGATGATGCCGACGACTCCGCAGGGCCGGTGGTGCTCGGTGGTCCGCGTGACGACGGGCAGCGCGCCGGGGCGGCGCCGGTCGCGCAGCAGGCGCGCGCCGTGCCGCGCGTAGTGGGCGGCGTTGAGCGCGACGTCCGCGACCTCCTCGAAGGCGCTGACGCGGCTCTTGCCGGACTCGAGCTGGACGATGTCGAGGAGGTCGTCCGCGCGCCCCCACACCAGGCTCGCGACGCGGCGCATGACGGCCGCCCGCTCGCGGATGGGCGTGGCGGCCCAGGCGCGCTGGGCGACCCGCGCCTCGTCCACCGCTAGGGCGACGTCGGCCGGTCGCGACGTGGGCACCTCGGCGAGCACCGAGCCGTCCCAGGGGCACCTCGCCTCGAGCGGCTCCCCACCGCCGCGCGCGAGCGCTACGAGGGACGATGCGCGGGCCGGGTCCATGCGGTCGGCGTGCGGTGGTGCGGTGGTCGTCATCGAGGCCTCCTGTGCGTTGAGGCTACATCGCGCCGGCCCCGGCGCCGCACGTCACGACAGCACGACCGCCTCGCGCGCCATCTCGGCGACCACGTCGAGGTCCACATCCTCGAGGCGTCTGAAGTTGACGGCCGCCGCCCCGACCTTCACCCGGCCCAGGCGGTCGGCGTACCGGTGCGCGAGATACGCCCCGTCCGCGACGGCGTTGACGTAGAGGCTCACGTGGTTCTTCTGCTCCGCGAGCCCGATGAGGAACCACTCCACCGGCTCGCCGCGCGGCCGCGGCTGCGCGATGTCGCCGTAGCCGACGATCGCCTGCTCCGTGCCGCCCCAGAACACGCCGCGCCAGAGGGTCCGGGACACGCCGGGCATGCCGGCGCGCAGCGCCGCGTCGACCGCCAGCAGGAGCTCGGCACGCGGGCCCGCGGCGAGGAACGCGTCGACGTCGTCGTCGGTCCGCCGCATCGATTCGGGCCCGGCCATGGAGCACCTCCTGTACCGCCGCATCGTCCCATGCGACGGCGCGAGGCGCCCGGGAAACACGAAAGGCCGCTCCGAGGAGCGGCCTTCCGTCAAGTGCTGTCTCAACACTTCGTGGAGCTGAGGGGACTCGAACCCCTGACCCCCTGCATGCCATGCAGGTGCGCTACCAGCTGCGCCACAGCCCCGTCATCCTTGCGGATTCCGTGCTCCTGAGAGCGAGATAGATACTAGCCCAGATTCTTAGCGAAGTGTTAATCGGCGTCGGCCGACTCGTCTACCAGCGACGACGCGATCGACAATCCGTAGCGCGCGACGGACCAGCGGTCGCCGGTCGACTCCAGGACGTTCCAGTGGGCGTGCGGGAGCTTGCCGAGGACGGTCGAGTGGACGTCGAGGCCGAGCAGCGCGAGCGAGCCGAGCATGATCGCGGAGCCGTGGCTCACGGCCACCACGAGACGCGCTCCCTCGCACGCCTCGGCGAGGCCCTCGGCGACCCGGGCGGAGACGTCGACGGCCTTGCCCCAGCCCTGGATGCGCGGGTCGAGGCCCTGGTGGCGGCGGTCGTACTCGCGGGGCCAGCGCTCGCGCACCTCGTCGAGCGTGAGCCCCTCCCACTCGCCGTACGAACGCTGCGTGAGGCGCGGATCCGGGCGGGCGGGCACGCCGGTGACGGCGGACAGCTCGGCCGCGGTGTCGGCGGCGCGCAGGAGCGGCGAGCAGACGATGCGGTCGGGCGTGCCGTACGCGGCGTGGATCACCGCCGCGGCGTCGCGCGCCTGCAGGCGCCCCTCCTCCCCCAGCGGCACGTCGAGCGAGCCCTGCAGGCGGCCCTCGGCGTTGTAGCCCGTGCGCCCGTGGCGCATGAGGACGAGGACGGTCACGGCGCCACCTCCACGGGCGGCGCGCCCACGTTGTGGCTCTCGAGCGACCAGCCGCCGGCGGACGACGGCACGAGGCGCGACCAGGCGGCGTTGTGAAGGCTGCCGAGGGTGCGTCCCTCCAGCGGGAGCCCGAGCAGCGCGAGCAGCATCATGCGGCCCGACGAGCCGTGCGCGACGAGCACGAGGTCGCCCGGCACCCTCGCGACCCACTCGTCGACCGCGGCCGTGGTGCGCGCGGCGACCTCGGCATGGGTCTCGTAGCCGTCGAAGTCGGGCTCGTAGCCGGCCTTCCACGCGGCGTGGTCGTCGGGGAAGCGCGTCGCCCGCTCGTGGGCGTCCAGGCCCTCCCAGGGGCCGTAGCGGCGCTCGCCCAGGCGCGCGTCCTGGTGGATCGACGCGGGTCGGTCCCCCACGAGGATGCGTGCCGTCTCCACGGCACGCCCGAGGGCCGAGGACACCACGACGGGCTCGCCCTCGAGGGCCGGCCAGAGGGACGATGCGGCGGCACGGGCCTGCGCGCGCCCCGTCGCGTTGAGCGGGATGTCGGTCGACCCCTGGAGCCGCCCCTCGCGGTTCCAGTCCGTCTGTCCGTGGCGGACGAGGAAGACGCGGGTCACTCGCCGAGCTGCAGCTCGATGACCGGGCAGTCCTTCCACAGACGCTCGAGCTCGTAGTAGCCGCGCTCCTCGTCGTGCATGACATGGACGATCACGTCGTTGAAGTCGAGCAGCGCCCAGCGCCCCTCGCGCACGCCCTCGCGGCGGATCGCCTTGGCACCGTGGCGGTGCAGCTCCTCCTCGACGGCCTCGGCGATCGCGGCCACCTGACGCTCGTTGGAGGCGGAGGCGATGACGAACGCGTCGGACAGCGGCAGGTGCGCGGACACGTCGAGGGCGAGGATGTCCTCCGCCTTCCTCGCGTCCGCGGCGGCGGCTGCGGCCTGGACCAGCTCGAGGGCCCTCGCGGTGGCGGCCATCAGGCGTTCCCCGTGAGGTGCCAGACGAGCACGCCGAGCAGGAAGGCGACCGCGCCGATGACGGCGAGGTGCGCCCACGCGAAGTGATGCGCGCCCTCGTCCGGGGCGTCGGGCTGCGGGCGGCGCGGGTACTCGTCGCCGGGCATGCCGGGCAGGTCCGTGCCGGAGGGCTCGTCGCCGACCTCGCCCGCGGGTGCCGTGCCCGCCGACGACGACGTCGACGCGTAGCCGTGCATGATCTTGGTGAAGTCCGGGATCGGGATGTCCTCGGACGGGGCGTAGTCGGCCACCTCGCGCGGCTGGGCCTGCGCGAGCGGGTGCGACTCCCAGCGCGTGGGCGCGGACGCGCTCGCCTGGGACACGTGGCGCATGCCCGCGGGCACGATCGCCGACCCGCCCGAGGGCGTCGCCGCCGTGGCGGTCTCCGTCTCGGCGGGCGCGGGCGCCTCCGTCACCGCGGTGCCGCGCTGCGGCAGGCTCGCGCCTGCGAGCTCGGCGGCGAGGGCCGGCGCGTAGGCGGTCTCCTCGGCGTCCTCCTCGAGGTCCGTCTCGCCGTCCGGGGCGCTGGCGGACTCCGCCTGCGCGTAGACGTCGGCGGGGTCGAGGATCTCGGTCTCGACGTCCTCCTCGAGGACGCCGGGCTCCGGAGCGTCGGGCTGCGGCTCGGGCTCGGCAGCGACGTCCTCGGCGACGGGCTCGTCTGCGGCGGTGTCCTCGGCGGGCGCCTCCGGGGTCTCCTCCGGAGGCTCGAGGGCCTCCGGCGCGGGCGCGCGGCGCGCCTGCTGGGCGCGGGTGATGCCGGCCATGGCCTCGGCCGTGAGGCGGCGGATCTCGGCGGCCGGGTCGTCGCCGGCATCCTGCACCGCGGGGGTCTCGGGCGTGCCGGTGGGAGGCGTGGCGGTCTCACCGCGCGCGGCGCGCTCCTCGAGGCGGCGCGCCTGGAGCGAGCCCGGCGGGAAGAGGTGGCGGTACTCCTCGGGGATCGTGTCGATCGCGCCCGTGGGCGTGGGCTCCTCGGTGGGAAGCTCGGGCTCCGGCTCGGCCTCGGCCTCAGGCTGGGTCTCAGGCTCCGGCTCGGCAGTGGCGATCGGCTCGGCGATCGGCTCCGCCATGGGCTGCGTCTCCGCCTGCGCGATGACCTCGGGCTCCCAGACGGGGGCCGCGGGCTCGGGCTCCGGCTCGGGCTCCACGTCGGCGACAGGCTCAGGCTCAGGCTCCGCAACGGGCTCCGGCTCCGGCTGGGCCTCCATGACCGGCTCCGGCTCGACGGGGGCCTCAGCCTCGGGCTCCGCCTGGGTCTCCGCGACCGTCTCCGCCTCGACTGCGGACTCGGGCGCGGACTCGGGCTCCGCGACGGGCTCCTCCGCCACGGGCGCGGCGGCGCGCTCCGCACGACGGCGCGCGATCATCTCCTGCGCCTCGAGGAGGTCGGGCGTCATCGCGGGCAGCTGGCCCGTCGCGATGAGCTCCTCCTCCTGGGTCCACGTCTCGACGCCGTGCTCGCCGCGCTCGAGCGCGCGGCGCTCCTTGCGGGTGAGCGGAGTTCCGTCGGGGTGGGTCGGGGGCCCGGCCACCGTCGACGGGATGGGGGTCGTGGGCTGATCCGGGGCGGCCTTCCTGACCTCGGCCTCTCGACGCTCTCGGCGCGACAAAGGCCTTCCCTGGTCAGTCATCAAGTCCTCCGTAGTAGAGCCCGTTCATGGCGATGTAGTCGGCCACGGATCGGGGTACAAGGTAGCGGATCGGCAACCCGGCCCTCACCCGGCGACGCACATCGGTCGACGATATCGCCAGTGAAGGGGTCTCCACCAGGATATGTGGCCATTCCGACTCGTCCAACGAATGACCGGGCCGTGTCACTCCCACGAAGGTCGCGAGACCGGGCAGCCGCTCGGCGTCCTTCCACTCGTCGAGCCGTGCCAGCGCATCGGCCCCGGTGATGAAGAACAGCTCCGCGTCGGGCCGCTGCTCGCGCAGGTCCGCGAGCGTGTCGACCGTGTAGGTGACGCCTCCGCGCTCGATGTCGACTGGCGACACGGCGAACCGCTCGTCCTCCGCCGCGGCCAGCTCGCACATCGCGAGCCGGTGCGCGGGCGACGCGGTGTCGATCCCCTGCTTGAACGGCTGCGAGTACGCCGGCGTCAGCAGGATCTGATCGAGCCCCAGGCGCGCGCAGACCTCCGAGGCCGCGGCGAGGTGGCCGTGATGGATCGGATCGAACGTGCCGCCGAGCACGCCCACTCGTGCGAGGGGCGCCTCCACGTCAGTGGCGCGTGCCGACGCTCCGGAACGCGTACGTCACGAACAGCAGCGCCATCAGGCCCGTGAAGGCCAGCAGCCCGATCGCGGGCGCGGGGATGGGGAGCTCGTTGACGACGTGCGACGTGGTCTCGACGGCCTCGGTGATCATGGGGGGACTCCTCCTGTTGTCTCCCGCGATTATGGCACCGCTGGGGACGATGCGGGGACGGCCCGGCCGCGTCAGGGGCGGACGTGCCCCTCGCCGTAGGCCACCCACGTCGTCGTGGTGAGCTCGCCGAGCCCCATCGGTCCGCGCGCGTGCAGCTTCTGCGTGGAGATGCCGATCTCCGCGCCGAGGCCGAACTCGCCGCCGTCCGTGAACCGTGTCGACGCGTTCACCATGACCGCGGCGGAGTCGATGTGCGCGACGAAGTGCTGGGCCGCGTCGATGTCGTTCGTGACGATCGCCTCGGTGTGGCCGGTCGAGTAGCGGGCGATGTGCGCGATCGCCTCGTCCATCGAGTCGACGACCTTCACGGCGAGGTCCAGCGACAGGTACTCGGTGGCCCAGTCCTCCTCCGTCGCGGCCACGGTCGGCACGTTCGCCGGCGCGAGGTCCGCGGCGGCGTCGTCGGCGTGGATGGTCACGCCGGCCTCGTGCAGCTGCTCGAGGATCATCGGCAGGTTGTCGGCGGCGTCCTTGTGGACGAGGAGGGTCTCCGCGGCGTTGCACACGCCCACGCGGTGCGTCTTGGAGTTGAGCACGATCGCCGCCGCGCGCTCGAGCGGCGCCGACGCGTCGAGGTAGACGTGGCAGTTGCCCTCGCCCGTCTCGATCGCGGGCACGGTCGACTCGCGCACCACCGTCTGGATGAGATCGCGGCCGCCGCGCGGCACGAGGACGTCGACGAGGCCGCGCGCGTTCATGAGCACGCGGGCGCCCTCACGGCCGTAGGCGTCGATCGACTGCACCGCGTCGCGGGGCAGGCCGACGGTCTCGAGCGCGTCCTGCAGCACCTCGACGATCACCTCGTTCGAGCTCGCCGCGGCCGAGCCGCCGCGCAGCACCGCGGCGTTGCCGGACTTGAGCGACAGGCCCGCGGCGTCGACCGTGACGTTGGGTCGTGCCTCGTAGATCATGCCGACCACACCCATCGGCACGGCCTTCTGGATGAGGCGGATGCCGTTGGGCAGCGTCGAGCCGCGCTTGATCTCCCCCACCGGGTCGGGCAGCGTCGCGACGTAGCGCAGCGCCTCGGCGATCTTCGCGATGCGGCCCTCGTCGAGCGCGAGCCGGTCGAGCAGGCCCGGGGACATGTCGTTCGCGCGACCCCGCTCGAGGTCTTTCGCGTTGGCCTCGACGATGCGCGCCGCCTGGGCGACGAGCGCATCGGCCATCGCATGGAGCGCGTCGTTCTTCACGGTCGTCGTGGCGGTCGCGAGCGCGCGGGAGGCGAGCTTGGCGCGGCGGCAGGCCTCGAGGACGGCGGACTCGACATCGGTGGGGATCGCGGTCTCGGTCATGGCACTCGAGTCTAGGAGCCTCGACGGTGCCTGCCCAGGGGTGGCTGGCACCATCTCCCCCGGTCAGCGGCCCCGCGCGGGAGCCACGGCCTCCGCGACGGTGGGCGCGACCTTCTCCTGCCGGCGCCGGCGGAACGCCTTGTCGACCTCGACCACCACCATCACCGCGAGCGTGAGCCCGATGCAGGCGAGCCACTCCCAGCCGGTGAGCGACGACGTGTACAGCCAGTCGTGCATGAAGTCGAGCTCGGTGGCGAGGACGATGAACGCGAGCGGCCACAGCAGCATGCGCGTCCCGCGCCCCCAGGGCGCCGTGAGGCCCGTCTCGGGGTCGCGGCGCAGCTGCAGGCCCGTGGTGAGCGTGCCGAGCGCGACGATGACGAAGGCCATCGTCATCGGCTGCGAGGCCTCGTCGGGCGACAGCTCGTCCTGGCCGGCCAGCAGCGGCACGAGCGCCGCGACGAACAGCGCGCCGCCGTAGATGAGCCACCGCACCACGTTGCGCGGCGACGCGATCCCCGCCGACGGGTCGCGCGGCGGCCGCTGCATCAGCCCCGGCGGCTCGGGCTCGAACAGGATGACGAGCACCGCGAAGATCGAGACCGCGAAGTTGAGCACCAGCACCATGACGGGCGTGAGCGCGACGCCGTCGTTGAGGTCGATGAGGCTCGCGACGACGAAGAGCATCAGCAGCGCGATGAGCTGCGACAGCTGGAACGTGAGGTACGACGTGATCTTCGCGTAGACGACCCGGCCGAGCTTGACCGCACCGACGAGCGTCGCGAAGTTGTCGTCGGTGAGCACGAGCTTCGCGGCCTGCTTGGTGACCTCGGAGCCCGACCCCATGGCCACCCCGACGTCGGCCTGCTTGATCGCCGCCGCATCGTTCACCGCGTCGCCGGTCATGGCGACGACCTCGCCGCGCGCCTGGAGCCGCTGCACCAACCGGAGCTTGTCCTGCGGGGTGACGCGCCCGAAGACGGACAGCTCGTCGAGCCGCGCGTCGACCTCGTCGTCGCTCAGGGCCGCGAACTCGGCGCCCGACAGCCCCTCCCCCGGCAGGTCGAGCTCGCGCCCGATCGCGGCGGCCGTGACGACGTGGTCGCCGGTGATCATCCGCACGTCGATGCCGGCGGCGTGCGCCTCGTCGACCGCGACCTTCGCCTCGGGCCGCAGCGGGTCGACGATGCCGACGACCGCGACGAACCCGAGCTCGCTCACCGCCGCCATCGGGTCGGCGAGCACGGCGGCCTCCTCCGCCTCCTCGTACACGCGCAGCGCGAGCGCAAGCGTGCGCAGGCCCTGCGACGAGCGGAACTCGATCTCCTCAGTCACGGCATCCGCGAGCTCGGCGACCGGCACGGTGTCCCGCGTCGGTAGGTACGCGCGCGACGAGCGCGCCAGCAGCACGTCCGGGGCGCCCTTGACGACGCCCACCAGCCGCCGCTCCCCCTGCCACTCGACGTGGTGGAACGTCGCCATGAACTTGTAGTCCGAGTCGAACGGCACCTCGGCCTCGCGCGGGAAGCGGCGCTGCGCCTCCGGCACGTCGACGCCGAGCTTCTGGGCGAGGACCACGAAGGCCGCCTCGGTCGGGTCGCCCACGACCACGCCGTCGGCGCTCACGGTCGCGTCGTTGGGCAGCGCGAGCGCGTACGCGATGGGGGCGCCGAGCGGGATCTCGTCGCCCTGCGTGCGGCGCACCCGGCCCTCGAACGAGTACCCGGAGCCGTCGACGGTGAACGTCTCGCCGCCCACCCACACGCTGCGCGCCATCATCTGGTTCATCGTGAGCGTGCCGGTCTTGTCCGAGCAGATCGCGCTCGTCGCGCCGAGCGTCTCGACGTCGTTGAGCGAGGCCACGACCGCCTTCGCCTCGGCGAGCCGGGAGGCGCCCCACGACAGCATGCCCTGGACGAACGTCGGCAGACCGGTGGGGATCGCGGAGATCGCGACCGCGGTGCCGAGGAACATCAGCTCGCTGAACGACTGGCCGCGCGTGATGCCGAGGCCGACGATGAGCACGACCGCGCCCCACGCCACCGCGCCGATGATGCGGGTGAGCGCGGAGAGCTCGCGCTGGAGCGGCGACTGGACGCGCTCGACGGTCGACAGCATCGTCGCGATCGCGCCCATCTCCGTCGCCATGCCGGTGGCGACCACGAGCGCCGTCGCGGTGCCGCGCGTCACGGACGTGTTCTGGAACAGCATCGAGGTGCGGTCGCCGAGCGCGGTCGCGGGATCCGGCAGCGCGGCCGCGCCCTTCTCGATCGGCGCGCTCTCGCCGGTGAGCGCCGACTCCTGCGTCTCCAGCGTGGTCGCGCGGACGATGCGCGCGTCGGCGGGCACGATGTCGCCCGCCTCGAGCTCGATGATGTCCCCGGGCACGAGCTCGGGTGCCGGGATCGCGACGACACCGCCGTCGCGGCGGACGCGGACCTGCGGCACCTGCATCGTCGCGAGCGCGTCCACGCTCGCCTGGGCCTTGCGCTCCTGGCTCGCGCCGGACCACACGTTGAAGACGACGAGCAGGCCCACCATGATCGCCGTCGACACCTCGCCGATCGCGGCGGAGATCGCGGTGACCGCGATGAGCATGAGGTTCATGGGGTCCGCGAGCTGGCGCAGCGCGAGCTGCCACAGCGTCGCGGCCTGCGCGGCGGTCAGCTCGTTGGGCCCGTAGCGCGAGTAGCGCTCGCTCGCCTCGACCGCGGTGAGGCCGTCGAGCCCCACCCCCAGCTCCGCGGCGGCGTCCGCCGGCTCCTTGGACCACCACGCGGTCGCCGCCCGCTCTGCCGATTCCGTGCTCATACCAGGCCCCCTGCCTCAACGTCTCGAGTCTAGGGACATGAGGGGGGACGGCGCGCGAGGAGTCCCGCCATTGCCGACAGCGCGCACGGAATCGATCGCGACACACCGGCGACGGAGGGACGATGCGGTGCTCAGGTCGGCGTGTCGTCGCGCGATCCGTGCCGGCTGTCGGAAATCGGCCGCAGGCGGTGCGCTCTAGAGGACGACCAGGTGGTCGATGTGGATGAGCTCGCGCGCGAAGGCCTCGCCCAGCACCTCGCCGAGTGCCTCGGTCGACAGGCCCTTCATGCGGTCGGCCTCCTCGGAGGAGAAGCCGGCGAAGCCGCGCGCGACGAGTGAGCCGTCGCGCGCGAGGAGGTCGACGGGCTCCCCCGCCTCGAAGTCTCCGCGGATCTCCACCACGCCGGCCGCGAGCAGCGACGCCTGGCGGCCGCGCAGCGCGCGCACCGCGCCGTCGTCGAGCACGATGCCGCCGCGGGTCTTGGCCGCGTCGGCGAGCCACTGCAGGCGCGTGGTCTCGGGCTTGCCCGTGGGCCGGAATAGCGTGCCCACGTCCTCGCCCGCGACGGCCCGCGCCGCATCGTCCGCGCACGCGAGGACCACGTGGACGCCGGAGTTGGTGGCGAGGGACGCGGCCTCGATCTTGGTGATCATGCCGCCGGTGCCCACGGCCGAGCCGCGGCGAGAGATGTCGATGCCGTGGAGGTCGTCGGGTCCGTGCACGTCGGCGATGCGGCGCGCTCCCGGCGTGTCCGGGGCGGCCGTGTAGAGCGCGTCGACGTCCGTGAGCAGCACGAGCGCGTCCGCGCGGACCGCGGTCGCGACGAGCGCCGCGAGGCGATCGTTGTCGCCGAAGCGGATCTCGTCGGTGGCGACCGTGTCGTTCTCGTTGATGATCGGCACCACGCCGAGCGCGAGCAGCGACTCGAGCGCGCGGCGCGCGTTGCCGTAGTGGGCGCGGCGGACCATGTCGTCCGCGGTGAGCAGCACCTGGCCCACCGTGAGGCCGTACCGCGCGAAAGCGACGGTGTAGGCGTGCACCAGCTTGCCCTGGCCCACCGACGCGGCGGCCTGCTGCAGCTCGAGGTTGGTGGGGCGGGCCACCAGCCCGAGCGGGCCGATGCCCGCCGCGATCGAGCCGGACGTCACCAGCAGGACCTCGCGGCCCGAGGTCCGGGCCTCGCCGAGCACGTCGACGAGCGCGCCGAGGCGCGCCTCGTCGAGCTGGCCATCGGCACCGGTGAGCGACGACGACCCGACCTTGACGACGATGCGCCGTGCCTGGGCGACGATCGCGCGCGCCTCGCTCACATGACCTCCCGGGGGACGGATACCTGGGAGAAGGCTACTCGTCGTCCTGGGACGGGTCGGTCCAGTGGCCCGCGTCGCGCTCGGTCCACAGCTCCTCGCGGGCCGCGCTGCGCGCGTCCATCTTCTCCTTGAACTCCTGGCGCTTCTCGGCACGCGTGGCGCGGTGGTGGCGCTCGTGCTGCTCGATGCGCAGGTCGGAGCCGCGCTGGCCGAGCAGCTCCGCCCCGGCCATCATGGTCGGCTCCCAGTCGAAGATGATGCCGCCCTGGCGCGGGCCGATGACGACCTCGCAGCCCGGGGTGGCGCCGGCCTTGAACAGCGCGTCCTCGACGCCGGCCTTGGCCAGGCGGTCGGCGAGGTAGCCGACCGCCTCGTCGTTGGCAAAGTTGGTCTGCTTGACCCAGCGCTCGACCTTGGTGCCGCGCACCTGGTAGTAGTCCTCGGCGCCGTCGCGCACGTGCTTGACGGTGAAGCCGGACTCGTCCACGGCCTTGGGGCGGATGACGATGGGCGCCTTCTCGAGCACCGGGACCTTGGCGCGCTCCTCGTCGACCATCTTCGCGAGCGCGAAGCCGAGCTCGCGCAGGCCCTCGTGGCTCACGGCGCTGACCTCGAAGATCGGCATGCCGCGCTCCTCGAGGTCGGGGCGCACGATCTCCGCGAGGTCGCGGCCGTCCGGCACGTCGATCTTGTTGAGGATGACGATCTGGGGGCGCTCGGCGAGCGGGACGCCGCTGATGGCCTCGTCGCCCGAGTACGCGCGCAGCTCCTTCGAGATGATGTCGAGGTCGCGCAGCGGGTCGCGGTCGGACTCCAGGGTCGCGGTGTCGAGCACGTGCGCGATGACCGAGCAGCGCTCGATGTGGCGCAGGAAGTCGTGGCCCAGCCCCTTGCCCTCGGAGGCGCCCTCGATGAGGCCCGGCACGTCCGCGATGGTGAACTTGGTGCCGCCGGCCTCGACGACGCCGAGGTTGGGCACGAGCGTGGTGAAGGGGTAGTCCGCGATCTTGGGACGCACGCGGCTCATCGCGGCGATGATCGAGGACTTGCCGGCGCTGGGGAAGCCCACGAGCGCGACGTCCGCGATGGACTTGAGCTCGAGGATGACCGAGGCCTCGTCGCCGGGCTCGCCCAGCAGCGCGAAGCCGGGGGCCTTGCGCTTCTGCGTGGCGAGCGCGGCGTTGCCGAGGCCGCCGCGGCCGCCCTGCGCGATCACGAACTCCGCGCCGTCGCCGACGAGGTCGGCGAGGACCTCGCCGTCCTTCGTCTTGACGATCGTGCCGCTGGGGACGCCGAGGCGCAGGTCCGGCGCGTTGGCGCCGTGGCGCATGTCGCCGGCGCCCTGCTTGCCGTTCTCCGCGGTGCGGTGCGGCGCGTGGTGGTAGTCGAGCAGTGTGGTGACCTGCGGGTCGACCACGAGCACGACGGAGCCGCCGCGGCCGCCGTTGCCGCCGTCGGGTCCGCCCAGCGGCTTGAACTTCTCGCGGTGGACGGAGGCGACGCCGTGGCCGCCGTTGCCCGCCGTGACGTGGAGCGTCACGCGGTCGACGAACGATGCCATGGGTGCCTCCTGGAGGATGCGGCGGGGCGACGATGCTCGCGGGGGTGAGCCCCGCATCGTCCCCAGCCTAGAAACAAGTCAGGGGCGCTGCCTCGCGGCGCGCCCCTGACCGAAGTGTGGGTGTCGAGTGCTTACGCCTCGACGATGTCGACGACCTTGCGGCCACGACGCTGAGCGAACTGGACCGAACCGGCGGCCAGCGCGAACAGGGTGTCATCCTTGCCGCGACCGACGTTGTTGCCCGGGTGGAAGTGGGTGCCACGCTGGCGAACGATGATCTCGCCCGCGTTGACGACCTCGCCACCGAAGCGCTTCACGCCCAGGTACTGGGCGTTCGAGTCACGACCGTTGCGCGAGGAGCTCGCGCCCTTCTTGTGTGCCATGAGTGTCTCCTCGCTTACTTGATACCGGTGACCTTGAGGCGCGTGAGGTCCTGACGGTGACCAATGCGCTTCCGGTAGCCGGTCTTGTTCTTGTACTTGAGGATGTCGATCTTCGGGCCGCGCTCGTCGCGCACGACCTCGGCCGTCACCTTGACCTTGGCCAGCGCCTTCGCGTCGGCGGTGACCTTGTCACCGTCGACGAGCAGCACCGGCGCGAGCTCGACGGTCGAACCGGCGTCAGCCTTCAGACGGTCGACCACGACGATGTCGCCCACGGAGACCTTCTCCTGGCGGCCACCAGCCTTCACAATCGCGTACACCATGATCTATTCCTCGTGAAACTCGTTGTTGTACCCCGCGAGGGGTCAGATTTCCTGCCGCAGCCGCTCCCCAGAGGGCGCAGGCAGGGCCTCAGCGCTCGGCGCGCCGACGTACAAATGTACCCGCTCGACCCACCACGGGTCAAACCGGGAGTGTCGCGCACCCCTGCCCTCCCGGCGCTGCGCACGGAATGACCGTGGCATGCCGACGGGACGGGGCACCGACGTGATTCTACCCGGTGCGTCGGTGCGGCACCCGTGCTCCCCGTCCCGGGTGGACGATGCGGGACGGAGACCTCTCCACGCACGTGAGGCGCTGCTCCACGCGAGGACCCGGATGTGCACGTCGCCACGGCCGCGTCCGGCCGCATACGGGCGGTCAGGGCGAGGCGTGCGTGGAGAGGTCTCCGGGGATCGGACGCGGATCTCGTCCGGAGACGCGTCGAGGCGCGCCGTACGGCGCGCCTCGAACACGAGCTGCTGTCGTCTCAGCCCTGCGCGGAGCCCTCGGGCTGCTGCTCCTCGGCGGCGGGCGCCTCGTCCGCGGCGGGCTTCTCGTCCGCGTCGGGCTCGGGCAGCACGATCGGCACGTCGATGACCATCTCGGCGTCGCCCGCGTCGGTCACGACCTCGTCGTGGTCCTCGTGGTGGTGCGCCTTCTCGGCCGCCGCGGCGATCGAGGCGAGGGTCGCCTTGACGGCCGCCCGGGCCTCCTCACGGTCGTCGAGCGCGTGGGTCTCGCCCTGCACCGGGGTGTGCGCGTGCGCGTCCTTCTCGGGCTCGGGCTTCTCCTGCGGGGCCTTCTCCTGCTGCTGCTGGTTCTGACCCTTGCCCTGCTGCTGGTTCTGGCCCTTGTTCTGCTGGCCGCCGCGCGAACCGCGCGAGCGACGGTTCTCGGGCTGCTTCTCGCTCGCCTCGGCGACGGGCTCGCCGTGGACGAGGAAGCCGCGGCCCTTGCAGTGGTCGCAGGTCTCCGAGAACGCCTCGACCAGGCCCTGGCCCACGCGCTTGCGGGTCATCTGCACGAGGCCGAGCGACGTGACCTCGGCCACCTGGTGCTTGGTGCGGTCGCGGCCCAGGCACTCGATGAGCCGGCGCAGCACGCGGTCGCGGTTGGCCTCGAGCAGCATGTCGACGAAGTCGATGACGATGATGCCGCCGATGTCGCGCAGCCGCAGCTGGCGCACGATCTCCTCGGCCGCCTCGAGGTTGTTGAGCGTCATCGTCTCCTCGAGCGTGCCGCCCTTGCCGACGAACTTGCCCGTGTTGACGTCGATGACGGTCATCGCCTCGGTGCGGTCGATGACGAGCGAGCCGCCCGAGGGCAGCCAGACCTTGCGGTCCATGCCCTTGGCGAGCTGCTCGTCGATGCGGGACTCCGCGAACACGTCGCGGTCGCCCGTGAACTTGTGCAGGCGCGGCATGAGGTCGGGGGCGACCTGGCCGACGTACATCGACAGCGAGTTCCACGTGTCGTCGCCCTGGATGGTGAGCGAGTCGAAGTCCTCGTTGAAGATGTCGCGGACCACGCGGATCGCCATGTCGGGCTCGCCGCGCAGCAGCTTCGGAGCCTTGGTGCCGGGCTTGGACTCGTCGAGGATGGTCTGCCACTGGCGCTTGAGACGCTCGACGTCCGCGCGCAGCTCCTCCTCCGAGGCGCCCTCGGCCGCGGTGCGGACGATGACGCCCGCGTCGGAGGGGATGACCTCGCGGAGCAGCTTCTTGAGACGGTTGCGCTCGGTGTCGGGCAGCTTGCGGCTGATGCCGGTGACGCCGCCGCCGGGCACGTACACGAGGAAGCGGCCGGCGAGCGAGATCTGCGACGTGACGCGGGCGCCCTTGTGGCCGATGGGGTCCTTGGTGACCTGCACCATGACGGTGTCGCCCGGCTTGAGCGCGAGCTCGATGCGCTTGGCCTTGCCCTCGAGGCCGGCGGCGTCCCAGTTGACCTCGCCCGCGTACAGCACGGCGTTGCGGCCGCGACCGATGTCGACGAACGCGGCCTCCATGCCGGGCAGCACGTTCTGGACGCGGCCCAGGTAGACGTTGCCCGCCATCGACTGCTGCGCCTGGTGGGACACGTAGTGCTCGACCAGCACGTCGTCCTCGAGCACGGCGATCTGGACACGGCCGTCCTTCTCACGCACCACCATGGAGCGCTTGACGGACTCGCGGCGGGCGAGGAACTCGGCCTCGGAGATCACGGGGCGGCGGCGCTGGCCGTCGCGGGAGTCGCGGCGGCGCTGACGCTTCGCCTGGAGGCGGGTCGAGCCCTGGAGCTGGTCGTCGCCCGACGAGGAGCCGCTGCCCGAGCCCGAGCCGGAGCCCGAGCGGGAGCCGCGGCTACGGCGGCGGCGACGGCGCGAGCCGCCCTCGCCGTCGGAGTCGTCCGACTGCTCGTCGCCCTCGGCGGAGCCGCCGGCCTCGGTGGGCGCCTCGTCGGCCTTGCCGGCGTCCGCGTCCGACGGGGCCTCGGGCTCGCCGCCCTCGGTCGGCTCGGCGCCGTCCGTGGGCTTCTTCTTGCCGCGGCCGCGTCCGCCGCGGCGGCGGCGACGACGGGCCGAGCCGCCCTCGGAGTCGTCGCCCTCGGCGTCCTCGGACTGCTCGGAGGGCTCGGCGGGCTTCTCGGCCTCGTCCGCGGGCTGCTCGGGCTTGCCGTCCGAGGTGGCGCGGCGGCGCTGCTTCGGCGCGGGCTTGCCGCCCTCGTCCTCGGCCGGCCTGTCCTGCTTCTTGTCCTGCTTGTCCGCCGCCTTCTTGTCCGCGGCCGCCTCGGCGTCCTGCGGCTTCTTGGCCTTCTTCTTGCCGCCCGAGCGCTTGGCCTTGGGGGCCTCGTCCGCGGGCCGCTCGTCGGCGGGCGCGGGCGCCTCGGGTGCCGAGAAGGGGGAGGCGGGCGGCGGGGTCGCGGACGCCGGCGGGCCGGCGGGCGCGGAGGCGCGGCGCGAGCGGGTGGGCTCGGGCGCCTGGAAGATCGGGGCGGAGACGGTGGTCTCGGGTGCTGCGGTGCTTTCCTCGCTCAAGGCGGGTACCTCGAATCGGGACCGTCCACACACGGTCCCGACCTCATCGTCGTTCGCGGCTCACGATCCGTGGCCACGGAAGTCTGCTGGTCGCGGCGGACAGCGGCGATCTCGAGCGCCCATCCCCGTTTTCTCCGCTCGCGGCCTGTAGGCCTGCGGGATCGGTCGGGACTGGCAGCTGCGTCCTCGCTGCGTCTGTCGCGCGGTTGGCACCCGGTGTGGCTGGGCACCTGACCTATGGGACATTGTGTCACAGCGGCCTGCGAAAGCGGGAAACCACCCCTCTGCGGGGCGCGTCGCGGGGCCGTGGGGGGCCGCCGCAACCGTGCTGGTCCGATGCGCAGTCGTGACCTCGACAGGGACCTAGGTCCTGGTGCGTGAAAACGCGCGCCCGAGTAGTTTTCCCCTTAGAACACCTAGGAGGTCCCCGTCCCATGGAAGCTCTCGAGCTTGCACGGTGGCAGTTCGGCATCACGACCGTCTACCACTTCATCCTCGTCCCCCTGACGATCGGCCTGTCCGTCCTCGTCGCGATCATGCAGACCGCATGGGTGCGCACCGGGAAGGAGAAGTGGCTGCGTCTGACCAAGTTCTACGGCAAGCTGCTGCTCATCAACTTCGCGCTCGGCGTCGCCACCGGCATCGTGCAGGAGTTCCAGTTCGGCATGAACTGGTCCGAGTACTCGCGCTTCGTCGGGGACGTCTTCGGCGCCCCGCTCGCGATGGAGGCGCTGCTCGCGTTCTTCCTCGAGTCGACGTTCCTGGGCCTGTGGATCTTCGGCTGGGACCGGCTGCCCAAGAAGCTGCACCTGCTCACGGTGTGGTGCTTCTCGATCGGCACCGTGCTGTCCGCGTACTTCATCATCGCGGCGAACTCGTGGATGCAGCACCCGGTCGGCGCGGAGTACAACGCCGAGACCGGCCGCGCCGAGATGAACGACATCGTGGCGGTGCTGACGAACAACACCACCCTGGTGGCGTTCCCGCACGTCATCGCGACGGCGTTCCTCGTCGCCGGCACGTTCGTCAGCGGCATCGCCGTGTACTGGATGGTCCGCAAGCACCGCGAGGACGCGCAGCACAAGGACATCGGCATGTACCGCACCGCCGCGCGCTTCGGCGCGGGCGTGATGATCCTCTCGGGCCTCGCGGTGATCATCACCGGCGACCTCCAGGCGAAGCTCATGTTCGAGCAGCAGCCGATCAAGATGGCCGCCGCCGAGGGCCTCGTCCACTCCGAGCAGCCCGCGCCGTTCTCGATCCTCGCGATCGGCAACCTGGCGGGCGACGACCCCGACTCGGTGACGCACCTCATCGAGATCCCCGGCCTGCTGTCGTACATGGCGACCGGCGACTGGAACGCGGAGATCGACGGGCTCGAGGAGCTCCAGGAGCAGTACGCGGAGCGCTACGGCGCGACCACGCCGGACGGCGAGGAGATCGAGTACCGCCCGAACCTCGCGGTGACGTACTGGTCCTTCCGCCTCATGATCGGCCTCGCGGCCTTCTCCGCGGCCCTCGCGCTCGGCATCTTCTGGTTCACCCGGAAGAAGCGCACCGAGCTGCCGGGGTGGATGAAGACGCTCGCGCTCGTGTCCCTGCCGATGCCCTACCTCGCGGCGAGCTTCGGCTGGATCTTCACGGAGATGGGACGCCAGCCCTTCGTGGTCGCGCCGAACCCGACCGGGTCCGACCAGATCATGCTCATGACGATGTTCGGGTACTCGAGCTCGGTGAGCGCCGGCGAGGTGCTCACCTCGATGATCACGTTCACGGTGGTGTACGCCATCCTCGGCGTCTTCTGGTTCCGCCTCATCCAGCGCTACGCCGTCGAGGGCGCGCCGGAGGTGGCCGAGCCCGTGGTCCGCAAGGACGACGACCAGTCCACGCCGCTGTCGTTCGCGTACTAAGGAGTCCCCGCTCATGGATCTCGCACTCGTCTGGTTCATCCTCATCGCGGTCCTGTGGACCGGCTACCTCGTGCTCGAGGGCTTCGACTTCGGCGTCGGCATGCTCATGCCGATCATCGGAAGGTCCAACAAGGGGCGCCGCGTGGTGCTCAACACCATCGGGCCCGTGTGGGACGGCAACGAGGTGTGGCTGCTCACCGCGGGCGGCGCGACCTTCGCCGCGTTCCCCGAGTGGTACGCCACGATGTTCTCCGGCTTCTACCTGCCGCTCCTGCTCATCCTGCTCGCGCTGATCGTGCGCGCGGTCGCCATCGAGTACCGCGGCAAGATCAACGACGAGACGTGGCGCGGCCGCTGGGACTGGGTCATCATCGGCTCCGCGTGGGTCCCCGCGATCCTGTGGGGCGTCGCGTTCGCCAACCTGGTCCGCGGCGTCAACCTCGACGCCGACCACCAGTACGTGGGCAACTTCTTCGACCTGCTCAGCCCGTTCGCCCTCCTCGGCGGCGCGGTGACCCTCGCGATCTTCCTGTCGCACGGCGCGATCTTCCTGTCGCTCAAGACCGACGGCGAGATCCGCGAGCGCTCCGAGGCCTTCGCCCGCAAGGCGTCGCTCGCGGCCGTCGCGGTCGCCGGCGTGTGGGCCGTGTGGGCGCAGCTGGCCTACTCGCGCAACACGTGGACCTGGGCGGCCGTCGCCCTCGCCGCGGTCGCGCTGGTCGGCGCGTGGTTCTCGACCCTCCGGGGCCGCTTCGGCTGGGCGTTCATCGCCAACGCCGTCGCGATCGTCGGCGCGGTGGTGCTGATCTTCGGCGCGATGTACCCGAACGTGATGCCGGCGATCGACGAGGCGAACTCGCTCACCATCGACAACGCCTCCTCGACCGACTACACGCTCACGGTCATGACGTGGGTCGCGGTCATCATGACCCCGGTCGTGCTCGCGTACCAGTCGTGGACCTACTGGGTGTTCCGGAAGCGCCTGTCGATGGAGCACATCCCGGAGCACAACGAGCTGACCTTCATGAAGGGCTGACCCGCTCGATGAAGCCTCTCGATCCGCGGCTCGTCCGCAGGATCGGCCCGGCCCGCCGCCACATCCTCGTGACGGCGGGCCTGGGCTTTGTCACGGCACTGCTCATCCTCGTGCAGGCCCTGGTCATCGCCCGCCTCCTCGCGCCGGTCCTCTCCCCCGTCCCCCTCGCCGACGACGGCCTCCACTGGTGGGGCCGCATCGTCCCCGAGGGTGCCCGCACCCTCGCGACGGGCCTCACCGTCCTCGCGGCCGTCGTGGCCGCCCGCACCGCCGTCGCGTGGCTCCAGGAGCGCCTCGCGCACCGCGCCGGCGTCCGCGTGATCTCGCAGCTGCGCGAGATGGTCGTCGACCACGTCGCCACCCGCGGCCCGCGCTGGTCCGCCGGCGGCCGCACCGCGGAGGTCGCCACCCTCGTCACCCGCGGGCTCGACGACCTGCTGCCGTACTTCGTGCGCTACCTCCCCCAGCTCGCCCTCGCCGTCACCGTCACGCCGGTGATGCTCGTCGTGGTGCTGGGCCTCGACTGGCTGTCCGCCGTCATCGTGCTCGTCACGCTGCCCCTCGTGCCGATGTTCATGATCCTCGTCGGGCTGGTGACGCAGGAGCGCTCCGCCAAGCACCTCGAGGCGATGCAGCGCCTGGGCGCCCGCACCCTCGACCTCATCGAGGGCCTGCCCACGCTCAAGGCCCTGGGCCGCGAGCGGGGCCCCGCGGCCCGCGTGCGCGAGCTCGGCGACGCGCAGCGCCGCGCCACGATGGGCTCGCTGCGGGTCGCGTTCCTCTCGGGCATGGTGCTCGAGCTCCTCACGACGCTGGCCGTCGCGATCGTGGCCGTCACCATGGGCTTCCGGCTCATCGCCGGCGAGATCGGCATCGAGACAGCCCTCGCGGTGCTCGTCCTGGCGCCCGAGGTCTACCTGCCGCTGCGCAACGTCGGCACCCACTTCCACGCCTCCGCGGACGGCCTCGCGGCCGCCGATGCCGCGTTCACGCTGCTCGACGAGAAGGACCCGGCACGTGCCCGCCGGTCGCTGGGCGCCGCCCCTGACGTGCGCGGCCGCGCGATCGAGGTGACCGGCCTCGCCGTCGCCACCCCCGACGGCACGCGCCTCGCCCCCGCCGCGCTCGGCCTCGTCGCGGCTCCCGGCGCCGTCACGGCGCTGCGCGGCCCCAACGGCGAGGGCAAGTCCACCGCGCTGCTCGCGCTCACCGGCCTGCTCGCGCCCGACGCGGGCACCGTCGCCGTGGGCGGCGACCCCGTGCTGACGGACGATGCGGCGGTCGACGAGGCCTCGTGGCTCGCCCAGGTGGCGTGGGTGCCGCAGCGCCCCGACCTGGGCCCCGCCGGCCGCACCCTGTCGCTGGGCCAGCGTCAGCGGCGCGCGCTCGACCGGGCGTTCGACTCGGGACGTCCGCTCGTCCTGCTCGACGAGCCCACCTCGCACCTCGACCGCGCCTCCCGCGCCGAGGTGATCGCACGCATGCGGGCGCTCGCCGACGCGGGCGCGACCGTCGTCGTCGCGACCCACGAGGCCGAGGTCCTCGAGGCCGCCGACGCGGTCGTCGAGGTCACCGCCGCCCGCGCGGAGGTGGCGCCATGAGCCGCCGGGACGCCTCCGACCTCGCCCTGCTGCGCGCGGCGATCCGCGACACCGGCGTGCGCCGGTGGGCGATCGTGCGGGCGATCCTCGCGGGCACCATGGCCCTCGGCTCCGCGGTCGGCCTCGCCGCGGTCGCGGCGTGGCTCATCGCCAAGGCCGCGCAGATGCCGTCGCCCGCCGACGTCGCCCTGGCCGCGACCGTGGTGCGCTTCTTCGGCATCTCTCGCGGCGTGTTCCGGTACCTCGAGCGGCTCGCGTCGCACGATGCGGCGCTCCGGGGCGTCGTGACGCTGCGGGAGCGCGCGTACGACCGGCTCGCGCGCTCGGGCGCCCGCACCGTGCTGGGGCTGCGTCGCGGCGACATCGTCGCGCGCATGGGCGCCGACCTCGACGCGATCGGCGACGCCGTGGTGCGCGCGATCATCCCGCTCGGGGTCGCCGTGACCGTGTCCGCGATCTCGGTCGCCATCGTCGCCTTCCTGCTGCCGCTCGCGGGCCTCGCGCTGGCCGTGTGCCTCGTGCTCGCGGGCGTGGTGCCGGCGATCCTCACGGCCCGCTCCGCGCGCATCGCGGCGGTGGCCGGGGCACGCGCGCACGCCGAGGTGTCGGCGGCCGCGCTGTCCGCGATGGACGGCGCGACCGAGCACCGCGTGTGGGGCACGCTCGACGACGCCGCCGCGGCGCTGCGCGGCGCCGACCGCGACGCCGAGCACGCGCACGAGCTCGCCGCCCGGCCCGCGGCCTGGGCCGCCGGCTTCCAGGCGCTGTTCTCGGGCCTCGCGCTCGTCGCGCTGGTCGCCCTCGGCGTCCTCGCGGTGCAGCGGGGCGACCTGGACGGCCCGAGCGCCGCCGTGGTCGCGCTGCTCCCCCTCGCCGCCTTCGAGGCCGTCGGGGCGGTGCCGGCCGCGATCATGCAGTACTTCCGCTCGGCCGCCGCCGCGCGACGCCTCGCGGAGATGGTCGACGAGACGCCCGCCGACGAGGCGACCGGGCCGCGCGAGGTGCCCGCCGCATCGTCCCTCGCGCTCGACGCCCTCAGCGTCGCGTGGCCGGGCATGGAGCCCACCCCGCCCGTGAGCGCCCGGGTCGACCCGGGCCAGGTGCTCGCGGTCGTCGGCCGCTCGGGGGTGGGCAAGACCACGCTGCTCACCACGATCGCGGGCGCGCTGCCGCCCGCCGCGGGCGCCGTCACGCTCGACGGAAGGCCGTCCTCGCCCGCCGACACGGGCACGGTGGTCGCGATGACCGCCGAGGACGCGCACGTGTTCGGGACCACCGTGCTCGAGAACCTCCGCGTCGCGCGCGGCGACGTCACCGAGGACGAGGCGTGGGACGCGCTCACGCTCGTCGGGCTCGACGGCTGGGTGCGCGGTCTGCCCGCGGGCCTGGCGACCGAGCTGGGCGCGGGCGGGCGGTCGGTGTCCGGCGGCGAGAGGCGCCGGCTGCTGCTCGCGCGGGCCGGTCTGGCGCCCGCGCCGGTGGCGCTCGTGGACGAGCCCGCGGAGCATCTCGACGACGCCGGAGCCGACGCGCTGCGGGCGTTCGTGACACGGATGCGGGCGCAGGGCCGTACGGTGGTGCTCGTCACCCACGACCTCTCGCTCCTCGACCTTGCGGACTCGGTGGTGAGCCTCGATGACTGAACCTGCCCCCCGGAAGGAGTCGCGCTTGTCGGACGCGATGACCGACGCGATCGTCTCGCTCAACCTCGAGCTCGATCTCGCCCACACGCTCGACATGTTCCTCACGGCGCTGATCGACCAGACCGGCGCGAAGTACGCCGCGATCAACGTGCTCGACGAGGAGGGCATCAGCGTCGAATTCCACTACAAGGGCATCCCGTCCGGCGTGTGGGAGCACATCCAGCGCGCACCCAACGCGGTGGGCGTGCTGGGGCAGATCCCCGACGAGGGCACGCTCGTGCTCGCGGACCTCACGCAGCACCCGGCGTTCCAGGGCATGCCGAGGCACCACCCGCCGATGGGGTCCTTCCTCGGCACGGCGCTCAAGGTCCGCGGCAGCGTGTTCGGCTACCTCTACCTCGCGAGCAAGCCCGGCGAGTTCACGGCGGACGACGAGGCCGCGGTCGAGGCGCTCGCCGCCGCCGCGTCCGTCGCGATCGACAACGCGCAGCTGTACCAGAAGGCGCTCGCGCGCGAGCGTTGGCTGACCGCCTCGCAGGACATCACCACGGCCCTGCTGGCGGACCCTGGCGACGAGGACGTCTTCGAGACCATCGTCGAGTCCGCGAAGGACCTCGCGGGCGCCATCAACGCCGCACTCGTGCTGCCCGGCGTCGACGGCAGCTGGACGATGGAGATCACGTCCGGGCCCCGCGGGCCCGAGCTGCTGGGCCTCGAGCTGCCGGCCGAGGGCCGCGCGATCGAGGTGATCCGCTCGGGCCAGGGCGTGACGTCGACCGAGCCGCCGGGCTCGATCGTGCTCGACGCGGTCCAGTCCTTCGGGCCCACGATGTACGCCCCCCTGAGCGCCGAGCACCGTCCCGTCGGCCTGCTCATGCTGTGGCGCGACCGCGGCATGGCGTCCTTCACCGCCGAGGACCTCGAGATCGCGCAGCGCTTCGCGACGCAGGCCGCGATGGCTCTGTCCGTCGCCGAGCTCTCGCACGTGAAGAGCAAGACGACGCTGCTCGAGGAGCGCCAGCGCCTCGCCGACGACCTCCACGACTTCGTCTCGCAGGAGCTCTTCGCGACCGCGATGCAGCTCGAGGCGGTCGCCCACGACGTCGAGCCGCGCCTCGCGGCGCGGCTCATGCGCACCCTCGATCACGTCAAGCGCGCGCAGCACGAGGTCCGCGGCGTCATGAGCTCGCTCGCGGGGCAGCGCACGTCCGAGCCCATCTCGGAGCGCATCCGCCGCGAGATCGTCATGGCGACGGACTCGATGGGCTTCGCGCCGCGCGTCAAGGTCGACTGGGCGGAGGTGTCGCACGCGATCGCGGGAGAGCCGTCGCTGTCGGACGACGTCGTCGCGGTGGTCCGCGAGATGCTGTCGAACGTCGCGCGCCACTCGGAGGCCACGTCCGTCTACATGGAGATCTCGGGCGCCGACCGCCGGCTCGTGGTGTCCGTGGTGGACGACGGGATCGGGCCCGGCGGCGCGACCAACCGCCACTCCGGCACGTCGAACCTCGCGAACCGCGCGCTGCGCCGCAACGGCACCTTCACGCTCGCGCCGTCGCGCCCGGGCGTGCCCCGGCCCGGCACGGTCGCGGAGTGGAACGTGGAGGCCGCGGGCTGAGCCCTGCCGCTAGCCGCGGAAGGAGTGCGCGCGCTTCGCGGTCGCCCACGCGACCACCTGCGTGCGGCGCTGCAGGCCCATCTTGGCGAGCACGCTCGTGACGTGGTTCTTCACGGTCTTCTCGGCGATGCCGAGCTTCTCCGCGATCTCGCGGTTCGCGAGGCCCGCGCCGACGAGGTCGAGCACGCGGCGCTCCATCGGGGTGAGGCGCGCGACCACGTCGTCCTCGTGCACCGAGATGTGCTGGCCGTGCTCGCGGCCGCTCGCGGCGTCGCGGACGGCCTTGAGGACCTCGTGCGAGTCGGCGGTCTTGGCGAGGAACACGTCCGCGCCGGCGTTGCGGGCGGCGGCACGCGCCTCGTCGTCGTCGTAGCTGGTGAGCACGACGATGTGGGTCTCGGGCAGCTTCGCGCGCACGTGGTTGATCACGTCGAGGCCGGTGCCGTCGGGCAGGCGCAGGTCGGACAGGATCACCTGGGGGCGCACCGCCTCGGCGCGGCGCACGGCCTGGGCGACGGTCGAGGCCTCGGCCACGACGGCGATGCCGTCCGCACGCTCGAGGATGTCGCAGATGCCACGGCGGACGACCTCGTGGTCGTCGAGGACCAGCACGGTGATGTCAGACATAAGGAGAATGCTACCCCGGTCCTAGGACCCGGGACCCTTGCGACGCGCGCTCCACCGGCGCTGGCAGCGGGGGCACCAGTGGGTCGAGCGCCCGCCGATCGTCTCCCGGCGCAGCGGCGAGCCGCAGCGGGTGCACGGCTCGCCAGCGCGGCCATACGCCTCGAGCGAGCGCGAGAAGTAGCCGGACTCGCCGTTGACGTTGACGTACAGCGCGTCGAAGGACGTGCCGCCCTGGGCGAGGGCGCGGCCCATCACCTCCCGGGCGGCGTCCAGCAGCGTGCGCGCGGACGATGCGGTGACGGCGTGCGCGGGACGCTCGGGGTGGACGCGAGCGAGCCACAGCGCCTCGTCCGCGTAGATGTTGCCCAGGCCGCTGACGACCGTCTGGTCGAGCAGCACCTGCTTGATGCCGCGGCTGCCGCGCCGCAGCGCCCGCGCGGCCGCCGCATCGTCCAGCGCGGGATCGAGCGCGTCGCGGCCGATGTGCGCGACCGAGGCCGGCAGGAGCGGCAGCGGGGTGCCCTGTCCCCCGGGCCCGCCGTCGGGCGTGGGGACGAGCGGCTCGACGTGCAGGTAGCCGAACGTGCGCTGGTCGAGGAAGTCGAGGGTGAGATCGGGGCCGGCGAGCGTGAGCCGCGCGCGGCAGTGGCGGTGCGGCTCGGGGACGTCGCTGTGGACGCGGAACTGGCCGGACATGCCCAGGTGCGCGGACAGCGCGAGGAGGGGCGCATCGTCCCCGGGCTCGGGCGCGAGCTCGGCCCACAGGAACTTGCCGCGCCTCACCCAGCGCGACAGCGCGAGGCCCTGGACCTCGGCGGCGAACTCGGCCGGGCCGCCGGGGAGGAGGCGGACGCACGAGTCGCGGAGGACGTCCGCGCGCACGATGCGGGCGCCGGTGACGAGCGAGGAGAGGCCGAGACGGACGGTCTCGACCTCGGGAAGCTCAGGCAAGGGCGGGCCCGGGCATCACGCCTCGGTGAGGACGGCGTACGCCTCCGCGGCGGCATCCTGCTCGGCGTGCTTCTTGGCGGTGCCGGTGCCGCTGCCCTTGGGCTCGCCCGCGATGAGGACGGTGGCGGTGAAGCGGCGCGCGTGGTCGGGGCCCTCGCCGACGACCTCGTAGACGGGGCTGCCGAGGCCGCGCTCGGCGCAGGCCTCCTGCAGCGACGTCTTCCAGTCGAGGGCGACGCCGGAGGTGGCGGCCGCCTCGAGGCTGGGGCCGACGAGCCGGAGGACGACCTCGCGGGCGGTGTCGATGCCGTGCGTGAGGTAGACGGCGCCGAGGATCGCCTCGAAGGCGTCGCAGAGGATCGAGTCCTTGTCGTTGCCGCCCGTGGCCTTCTCGCCCTTGCCCAGCAGGATGCAGGGCCCCAGGCCGATGTCGCGCGCGACGATCGCGAGGGCACGCTGCGAGACGCAGGCGGCCCGCATCTTCGCGAGCTCGCCCTCGGGGAGGTCGGGGTGCGCGTGGTAGAGGCGGTCCGTCACGACGATGCCGAGGACGGAGTCGCCCAGAAACTCCAAACGCTCGTTCGTCGGGAGGCCTCCGGCCTCGTAGGCGAACGAGCGGTGGGTGAGCGCGAGCACCAGCAGGTCGGGGTCCACGTGGACACCCAACCTGCTGATCAGGGCGTCAGCTGCCTGCTGCCCTGGAATGCTCATGCTCGTACTTCACGCCGTGAGGCGTGGTGCCTCAGCCAGCGTGCTCGGTGCGCAGCGCCTCGACGTACTGGCGCCCGTTGTAGGCACCGCACGACGGGCACGCGGTGTGCTGCAGCTTGTCGGCCTTGCACTGGGGGCACGTCGAAAGGTTGGCAGCGGTCGTCTTCCACTGCGAGCGACGTGCACGCGTGTTGCTGCGCGACATCTTGCGCTTCGGAACAGCCACGGCTAACTCTCTTTCTCGTCGGTCAAACTCTTCAGGGCGGCCCACCTCGGGTCCAGCACCTCATGCGCGTGATCCGGGTCGTCCGCGAGCCGTGCACCGCACTGGTCGCACAGCCCCGGGCAGTCCGGGTCACACAGGGGCGTGAACGGGAGGCTCGTCACCACCGCGTCTCGCACCACCTCTTCGAGCTCGAGGTTCTCACCGTCGAACTCGAAGACGTCCTCCGAGCCCTCCTCCTCGCCAGCGGTGCGCGAGTCGGGGTACTCGAACAGTCCTTGGACCGGAGCGGCGATCTCTTGCCGCACCTCGTCCAGGCACCGTCCGCACTCCCCGATCGCCGTCCCATTGACGGTTCCGGAGACCCAGATGCCCTCCTGCACGGATTCGAGGCTCAGCTCGAGCCTCACCTCCGCACCTTCGGGCACTGCGATCAGATCGGTGCCGAGGACCGCGGGGGCCGGGAAGACCTCGGAGACAAGCCTCTGCGCACCCGGGCGCCGCACGATGTCTCGAACTGAGAAGGTGTACGGCGAGGGTGCAGGGCGTGAAGTGTGAGCCACACGCGCCTCCTGGTCGTTCCGGTCCGCGGGGACCTCGGCCCGCACCTGTCGGCAGGGCCAGCCCACAACTGTACGCGATGCGGGCGGATTCGGCCAACTCATCGAGCCGGCCGAGGCTCCATTCTCGCACGCGCGTGAGGCCGCCCTCGCCCGCATGGGTAGATGGTGGTCGGTTTCCGGGGGTTCCGGCGCCTCATGGGTGGCTCATTGTCGGTGCGCCGCTCGGCCGCTCCGCCTGCCGGCCTCCCCGCACGCCGGCCTCCCCGCACGCCGGCCTCCGCGCCGCGCGACTCCGCGTCGCTTCGGCTCGCCGGAGCGACCACCATCTACCCATGCGGCGCGCGGAGCCCGCGGAACCGACCATGAGCTACCCATTGCGGGCGGGCCGGGGCGCGGCGCGCGAGGAGCCCTCAGCCGGCGCGCTCGGCCGCGAGGGCCGCCCCGACCGCGTCCACGACGCCGTCGGGCACGTAGCGGCCGATCGCGCCGCCGTGGCGGGCGACGTCGCGCACGAGCGACGAGGCGACGTGGCTGAGCGCGTTGTCACCCGTGATGAAGACCGTCTCGATGCCGGTGAGAGAGCGGTTCATGAGCGCCATGGGCCGCTCGTAGTCGTAGTCCGCGCCGCCGCGCAGGCCCTTGACGATCACGCCGGCGCCGATGCCCTTGCAGAAGTCCACGAGGAGCCCCTCGACCGGGACCACCTCGACGCCGTCGAGCGGCTCGGTCGCGCGCTTCGCGAGCGCCACGCGGGTCTCGAGGTCGAGCAGCGGCGTCTTGGTCGAGTTGTGGGCGACGGCGATGACGACCTTGGAGAACATCGAGCGCGCCCTCGTCGCGATGTCGACGTGACCCCAGGTCACCGGGTCGAAGGAGCCGGGGAAGACTGCCGTTGTCATGGCTCGACGCTACCGCCGTCCGCATCGTCGTCCAACTCCGGGGCCGCGCGACGCGCGTAGTGGATCGCGGTCTCGCCGTAGGCCTTCGACGCGACCGGCACGAGCGAGGCGGGCCACGGCGCGGCGCCCGCGCGCGACGCCCATTCGAGCACCACGAGCCCGCCGGGCACGAGCCTCTCCCCCACGGACTCGAGCACCGCGGCGAGCTCGCCGGGTGCGATGTCGTAGGGAGGGTCGAGCAGGATGACGTCCCACGGCTCGCCGTCGCGCGACAGGAAGGGGCGCACGCGCTCCTTGACCACCCGCGCGTCCTGACCGGCGGAGAGGTCGCGGGCGTTCGAGCGCAGCACACCCACCGCGCGCGCGTCCGCCTCGACGAGCGTCGCATGCGCGGCCCCGCGGCTGAGCGCCTCGAAGCCGAGCGCGCCCGAGCCCGCGAACAGGTCCAGCACGCGTGCCCCGCGCAGGTGGTCGCCGTGGTCGAGGCGGCTGAACACCGCCTCGCGGACGCGGTCGGTCGTGGGACGGGTGCCGCGGGGCGGCACCGCGATGCGGCGACCTCCCCAGCGGCCCGCGATGATCCTGGTCACGCCCCCAGCCTAGGGGTCACGCCTCGATGCGGCGGAGGACCTCCAGGCACGCTCGGGCGTTGTGGTACGGGCACTTCCAGGGCCCCATCTTGAGGTCGCCGGTGCCGCCGGACAGCGGCCGGTTGTCGGGACCGAGGCGCGCGAACCACTCGCCGTTCGCGTGATCCTTGACGTGGGTCTCGATGAAGTCCCAGGTCTTGATCGCGGCGCGGCGGTCCTCGGCGCGGCCGCCGAGCTGGAAGGCGTTGAGCCAGCCCACGACCCCCTCGGCCTGCGGCCACCAGTGGCGGTCGAGGTCTGTCGGGCCGTCCGGGGTGCCGGCGTACAGGACCGCGCCGTCGGCGTCGACGCCGCGTGCGCGGACCGCCTCGGCCAGGCCCAGAGAGGCCTCGCGGGTGCGCCATTCGAGGTCGGCGTCCGCGACGCCGTGCCGAGCGAGCACCTCCCACGCGTCCCACAGGAGCCACGAGGTCTCGATGTCGTGGCCGTAGGAGACGCCGTCGGAGCACGGGTCCCAGGACTCGTCGAAGTACAGCCGGCAGTGCGCGAACGGCGCGTCCGCGACGATGCAGTCGAGCGTGGTCCGCAGCAGCGTCTCGAGCGACTCGCGCACGGCGAGGTCGGCCGAGGTGCGCAGCAGCTCGGCGAGCCCCTCGAGCACGTGGAGGTTGGTGTTCATCGACTTCGGCACGTCGGGGTCGAGCTCCGACAGCGCGAGCCGCGACGTCGCCGACCAGTCGCGCGCGAGCGCCTCGACGTAGCCGCCGAACTCGAGGTCGCGGGCCGAGGCGTCGAGCGCACCCGCGAGCCACAGCGCCCGGTCGAGCGCCTCCTCGTCGCCGGCGACCCGGGCCCAACGGGCGAGACCGTAGATCGTGAAGGCCTGCGCGTAGACCTGCTTGCGGTCGTCGAGCACCGCGCCGTCGGCGCCGAGCGACCAGAAGACGCCGCCGTGCTGCGGGTCCCACATGGGGCCGACGAGGACGTCGAGGGCGCGGCGCGCGGTCGCGAGGTGGCGCTCCCGCTCGGCGGGGAGCGCCTCGGCCGCGGCCGAGAAGGTCCACAGGATGCGGGCGGCCAGCACCGCGTGGCGGGGCAGGTCGTCGAGGTAGTCGAGATCGTCGCTGACGCCGCCGCGGAGGGTCCCGTCCTCGGCGAAGGCGTGCGCCTCCCAGAAGGGCAGGATCCCGCTGGACAGCTCGCGCTCGGCGAGGTCGCGGAGCGCGGACAGCTGACGATCGGCGCTGATGGCTTCCGTCATACGCAGAACTGTAAACGCTCTCAGCCGGGACCTCGCAAGGCTTGTTCGGACCCGGCACGGCTGCCAGGGCGGATGCCCCGCACCCCGCCACGGGCCCGCGATCGCGGCGGCCCGAATGCTAGGGCTCGAACGTCTCGAACGGCGCGAGGATCTCGAGCAGCAGCGCCCGCGCGGCGACGCGGATGCCGGGCGCCTCGGACTCGCGCGGCCCCGCCACGTCGAGGCTCGGCGGCGTCCCGGGCACCTCCGCGAGCAGCTCCGCAAGCGTGTCGCGCGCGGCCTTGGCGCCCTCGAGGGGCCGGCGCAGGTCGATCGGCACGATCGCGGTGGGCCGGTCCAGCCGCTCCGCGGCGCGCAGCGTGATGCCCGTGCCGGGCGACGTCGAGCCCTCGGTGACGATGACGAGCACCGCGCCGGCCTCGCGCACGTTGAGCGCGGTGCGCTCCGCCGGATCCCGCGAGAGCGTCTCGCGCAGCACGGGGTACAGCGCGCGCACGCCGGGCGCGGTCGGCATGTCCTCGGCCCACCCGCCGGCGGGGCACCAGCCGCCGTACTCGAGCCCCAGCTCGGCCGCGGCCTCCAGCGCGGCTCGATCCACGCCGCTCTGGCCGCCGGACACGATCCGGAGGCCGCGCGACGCGTCGAGGCGACGCGTCACGATCGCGATAGGAAGTCCTCGCGCTCGTCGTCCAGCATGTCGGCGATCGTATCCGCGAGGGCGGGGTGCGCGCCCAGCGAGGGGTCGTCGGCGACCAGCGCCGCCGCCTCGGCCCGCGCCTCCTCGATCAGCCCGGCGTCGCGCACCACGCGCAGCAGGCGCAGCGAGTTGCGGCCGCCGGACTGGGCCGCGCCCAGCACGTCGCCCTCGCGCCGCAGCTCGAGGTCCTTCTCGGCGAGCTCGAAGCCGTCCGCGGTGGCCGCGAGCGCGGCGAGGCGCTCGTGCGCGACGGTGCCGTCCTCGGCGTGCGACACCAGCAGGCACAGGCTCGCGCGGTCGCCTCGCCCGACGCGGCCGCGCAGCTGATGCAGCTGGGAGATGCCGAAGTGCTGGGCGTCGAGGACGACCATCGCGGTCGCCTCGGGCACGTCGACGCCGACCTCGATCACCGTGGTCGCGACGAGGACGGGCGCCTCGCCCGACGCGAAGCGCCGCATCGCCGTGTCCTTCTCGTCGGAGGACAGCCGCCCGTGCATCACGCCGACGTCGAGACCGGCGAGCGCGGGGGTGGTCCGCAGCGCCTCGGCCACCTCGAGGACCGCCGCGAGCGGCGGGCGGGACGATGCGTCGCCCCCGGCCGCCGCATCGTCCTCCTCGAGCGCGTCGAGCGGGACGTCCTCGGCCTCCTCCTCGGTGTCGCCGTCGATGCGCGGGCAGACGACGTATGCGCGGCCGCCGTTGTCGACCTCCTCGCGCACGCGGGACCACACGCGCTGGACCCACGAGGCGTTGCCGGCCGGGACGAGATGTGTGACCGTCTCCTGGCGGCCGGCGGGCCGGTCGCTCAGCACCGAGGTCTCGAGGTCGCCGAACACGGTCATGGCGACCGTGCGCGGGATCGGCGTCGCGGTCATGACGAGGGTGTGCGGCACGCGCTCGCCGCGGGCCCGCAGCGCGTCGCGCTGCTCGACGCCGAACCGGTGCTGCTCGTCGACCACGACCAGGCCGAGGTCCGCGAACTGCACCGTGTCGCTCAGCAGCGCGTGCGTGCCGACCACGATGCCGGCGGCCCCCGAGGCGGCCTCCGCGAGCGCGGCGCGGCGCTCGCGCGAGCCCTGCGAACCGGTGAGCAGCGTGACGCGGGTGGCGTCGTCGGCGGCGGTGAGCATGCCGCCGTCGGCGAGCGGGCCGAGCAGCGCGCGCAGCGACCGCGCGTGCTGGGCCGCGAGCACCTCGGTGGGCGCGAGCAGGGCGGCCTGTCCCCCGGCGTCCACCACCTGGAGCATGGCGCGCAGCGCGACCACCGTCTTGCCCGCGCCGACGTCGCCCTGGAGCAACCGCAGCATCGGGGTGTCCCGCGCGAGGTCGGCGGCGATCGACTCGCCCACCGCCACCTGGCCGGCGGTGAGGTCGTACGGGAGCCGCTCGTCGAGCGCCTCCACGAGACCGCCGGGGCGCGCCGGGCGCGGGACCGCCGACAGCGCGTCGTGGTCCGCGCGGCGCCTCGCGAGCGCCGTCTGGAGGACGAGCGCCTCCTCGAAGCGCAGGCGCGCGCGCCCGCGCCGGTGGTCTGCGTCGGACTCGGGGACGTGCACGAGCCGCAGCGCCTCGAGCAGCGTCGGCAGGCCCCGGCGCGCGCGGATCTCCTCCGGGATGGGGTCGGGCACGTCCGCCTCGACGAGCGGGTCGAGGACGGCCCGCACGGCGCGGCCGATGCGCCACGTGGGCACCGCGGCCGCCGCCGGATAGAGCGGGATCGGACGGGACGCCTCGGCGAGGGCCTCGTCCTCGTCGGCCGCGTCGACTCCGACGATGAGGTAGTCGGGGTGGGTGAGCTGGCGGCGCCCGCGGTAGTCGCCCACCGTGCCGGTGAACAGCCCGCGCCTTCCCGGGCGCAGCTTGTCCTCGTGCATGCGCAGCACGCCGGCACGCTTGGCGAAGAACATGAGCTGGAGGCTGTCGCGGCCGTCGGTGACGACCGCCTCGAGCATCGCGCCGCCGCGCGAGCGCATCTGCCGGACGGTCGCGGTGCGGACCTCGGCCATCACGGTGACGTGCTCGCCCTGCCGCAGCTCCGCGAGCGGCGTGAACTCGCCGGGCGCGCCGTAGCGGCGCGGGTAGTGGCGCAGGAGGTCGCCGACGGTCTCGAGCCCGAGCTTGCCCAGCGATCCCGCCGTGCGGGCGCCCAGCACCTTCGTCAACGGCTCCTCGAGGCGGCCGGTCATGCGGGCGCGGACTCCACGCCGATGAGGATGGGCGGCCACTCCTGGCCTCCCGGGTACACGGCGACGTCGGCGCCCGGCGAGCGCGCCTCGATCGAGAGGCGGGCCTCGTCGCCCACCGCGTCGTCGATGCCGCGCGCGAGCACGAGCGTCACCACCTCGGTGCGGGAGCCGACGAGCACGTCGAGGTCCTCGTCGAGCGCGTCGCCGGTGCTCTGCCCGACGGTGGTCGCCGCGACCGCCTCGCGCATGAGCGCCGCCACGTCCTCTCCAGGGGTGGCGAGCGCCGAGGCGGCGACGGCGGCGATGACGTGCGCCTCGTGCGAGGCCTCGATGACGACGAGCCGGGGCTTGCCGCGCTTGTCCGCGAGGGCGCGCGCGGTCGCGAGCAGCGACGGGTTGCCCGCCACCACGATGGCCTCGGCCCCGGAGGCGTCCCGCACGGCGCGGTTGAGGTCGCGCTTGCGCAGCGACGAGGGCTCCGGCACCACGAGCACGACGGCGCCCGCGTCGGCGAGAGGCTCCGCGAGGCCCGGGCAGGTGGTGAGCGCGACCACGCCGGTCGCGGCCCGGTCGTGGACCATGCTCAGGGTGATCGAGCGGACGACGATCTGGTGGGCGTCGAGGCCCTCGGCGATCGTGACCGCACGCGCCGGATGATCGGTGTGGACGTGCGCCTGGATGAGGCCGTGCGCGCTCGTCACGGTGACGGAGTCGCCGATCTCGCCGAGGCTCTCGACCACGCCGGCACGGGCGTCCTCCTCGCGCTCGGCGACGAACATCACCTCGTAGGCGCCGCCATCCTCCTCGCCGTGCGCGGGGTGGCCCGGCTGCACGACGTGGTGGTGGCGGCCCGGCAGCTCCCATGCGACCGCGGGATGGTCGACGAGGGCGTCCTTGCCGGCGATGGCCTCGGCGAGCATCTCGAGCTGGAGCACGAGCGCAGCGGCGCCCGCGTCGACCACGCCCGCGGCGCGGGCGCTCGGGAGCTGCTCGGTGGTGCGCGCGAGGCCCTGACGCGCGCCGTCGACGGCCGCGACGATGACCTCCTCGCGGGTGCCGCCGGACGTCGCGACCCCGTTGGCGGCGCGGGCCGCGGCCCGGGCGACCGTGAGGATCGTTCCCTCGACCGGCGCGCCGACCGCGGCGTAGGCGGCCTCCGCGGCGCGGCCGAGCGCGAGCGACAGCCCGCGGGCGTCCACGCTCTCGAGGCCGCCCTTGGCGTCGATCACCCGCAGCAGCGCGCTGAGGTACTGGCTGACGATCACCCCGGAGTTGCCGCGCGCGCCCATGAGGGCGCCACGGGCGAAGGCCGCGGCGACGTCACGATGGGACGCGTCGGCGGGCAGGCGCGCGATCGCGCGGTTGCCCTCCTGGAGGGTGAGGAAGACGTTGGTGCCGGTGTCCGAGTCCGCGACGGGGAAGACGTTGATGGCGTCGAGGTGGCCACGCGAGCGGTGGACGGCGTCGAGCCCGGAGCCCAGCCAGCGGCGCAGCGCATGCGCTTCGCTCACGGGTCACCTCCGGCACTGGAACGGCTCCGACTCGCCGCTCGCGTACTATCGTGTCACGGCCCGCCGACAGCGTCGGCATCCCGCCCAGCGGTTCCCGGCAGCGCGCCGGTTTGCCGCATTCGCGGGTTCTCGGTTACCCTAGTGCGGTTGCCCGAGCACCCGGGCCCTCAAGCTTTGCGGATCGATCACGTCGATCCGCGCCGGAAACTAGGAGAACTATCGTGGCTGCAACCTGCGACGTCTGCGCCAAGGGACCGTCCTTCGGTCACAACATCTCGCACTCGCACCGCCGCACGAAGCGCCGCTGGAACCCGAACATCCAGCGCGTCCGTGCCGTGGTCGCGGGCACCCCGAAGCGCCTCAACGTGTGCACCTCGTGCCTCAAGGCCGGCAAGGTCCAGCGCGCCATCTGATGGTTGCGCGCTCACGCGCGCATCGGCGCGGCTGACGCCGCCTATCCCCGAAACGGACGCCCACCCGCTGGGCGTCCGTTTTCGTATGCCCGGACGATGCGGCGGGCGCCTCCGCGCCGCCCGGCTCGCGCCGGAGCGGCGGGCGAGGCCGACGCCTCAGCCCCCGAAGTGGTCCCAGCCGAACGCGTCCGGCACCTCGCCGTCGACCCGCACGCCGGCGAACGCGTCGGTGGTCTCGCCGATGACGGTCCAGCCGGCCGGCACCGCGCCCTCGCTCGGGAACACCGCGAGCATGTGGTGGTCCTCGCCGCCGGTGAGCGCCCACGGCCGCGGGTCGATCTGCAGCTCGAGCGCCGCGAAGCGCGCGCCCTCGTGCACCGGCACGTCCTCGGATCGGATCGCGATCCCCACCTCGGAGCGCCGCGCGATCCGGGCCGCGTCCCGCAGCAGGCCGTCCGAGATGTCCATGAGCGCGGTCGCGCCGTGCAGCGCGGCCTCGAGGCCCGCGCCGATGCGCGGACGCGGCCGCAGGAACAGCCCGATCGTCTCCTCGTCGATCCGTCGTCCCTCGGTGAGCTGCACGTAGCCCGCCGCGGCCGCCCCGAGCGGCGCGGACACCGCCACGACCTGGCCGGGCGCCGCATCGTCCCGCGTCACGGGCTCGGTGCCGTGGGTCTCCCCCAGCACGGTGACGCACACCGAGACCTCGCGCGCGCCGGAGAGGTCCCCGCCGATCACGCCGACGCCGTGCGGCTCGCACGCCTCGCGCAGCCCGTCCGCGAAGCGCATCACCCAGTCGGCGTCGAGCGACGGCGGCGCGGCGAGCGTGATCTGGAGCGCGGTGGGGACGGCGCCCATCGCGTCGATGTCGGCGAGGTTCTGCATCGCGGCGCGCCAGCCCACGTCCTCGGGGCTGGACCAGTCCATGCGGAAGTGGCGGTCCTCCATGAGGATGTCCGAGGACACCACGAGGTCGCCGTCGACCGCGAGCACCGCCGCGTCGTCGCCGGGGCCCAGGATCTCGGAGTCGGTCACGGGAAGCCGCGGGGCGAAGGCCGCGATGAGCGCGTCCTCCCCCATCTCGCCGATCGTCGTCATGGCGTCAAGCGTAGGGCGGGACGATGCGGGACCCGGCCACGCGCCCGGGTCGCGGCCGCGCGGAGGTTGCGCGAGCATCGTGCCATGGAGATGCCGCGACCCACCGAGGCCCACCGCGCCGCGTTCCGGGCGCTCGTGCCCGACGCGCCGGGCGTGGAGGTGCGCCCGATGTTCGGGCAGCTGGCCGCCTTCGTCCACGGGAACATGTTCATGGCGCTGTACGGTGACCGCGCCACGTTCAAGCTGGCCGCGGCGGACCTCGAGGCGGCCCGCGCCCGGGACGACGCGGAGCCCTTCGCGCCGGCCGGGCGGACGATGCGCGAGTACGTCGCGCTGCCGCTCGCGGGCCCCGGCCTCGACGGGCTGGTCGACCAGGCTCTCGCCTACGTGTCGACGCTGCCGCCGAAGCCGGTGCGGTGAGGCGCCCCGCTCAGGCCACCTGCACCACGAGCTTGCCGGCCACGTGCTGCGCCTCGAGGCGCGCGAGGGCCTCGGCGGTGTGGTCGAGCGGGTAGGTCTCGGCGATGACGGGGCGGACCCTGCCCTCCTCGATCATGTCGGCCATGCGCGTGAGGTTCTCGTGGGACGGCTCGGTGCCGACCACCACGACGCGCCTGCGGGCGAGCGGGCTGATCGCCTTCGACGAGAAGATCGCCCACGCGGGGCCGAGCAGCGGGCCGCCCCCCAGGCCGCCGGCGGCGAGGTACACGCCGTCCGCCGCGATGATCCTCTTGAGGCGGGTGAGGCGCGTCGTGCCCACGGTGTCGTAGACGACGTCGAAGGTCTCGCCGCAGTCGAGCACGTCCTCCCGCGTGTAGTCGATGACGCGGTCGGCGCCGAGCTCCTCGACCATCGCGGCGTTGGGGCCCGAGCACACGGCGACCACGCGGCTCGCGCCGAGGACCTTCGCGACCTGGACCGCCATGTGCCCCACGCCGCCGGAGGCGCCGATCACGAGGACGCGCCTGCCCTCGCAGCCGCCGCCGTCCTCGAAGCCGCCGAGCGCGGTGATCCCGCCGATCGGCACCGCCGCCGCCTCCTCGTCGGTGGCGGTGAGCGGCGTGTGCGCGATCTTGCCGGCGTCAGCGATCACGTAGTCCGCGACCGCGCCGTAGCCGACGAAGCCGAAGACCCGGTCGCCGGCCTCGAAGCCCTCGACTCCCGCGCCCACCGCGTCGACGGTGCCGGCTACGTCGGCGCCGACGACGCGCTCGCCGGGCGAGAACAGGCCGCTCGAGAAGCGCGCGAGCCACGGGTCGCCGCGGTAGAGGTGCCAGTCCCACGGGTTGAGGCCGGCCGCCGTCACGCGGATCCGGACCTGGCCCTCGCCGGGCTCGGGCATGGGGATCTCGCGCAGCTCGTGCGTCTCGGGTCCCGCGTACTTGTCGTAGGTCACAGCCTTCATGGCGTCACCACCACCTTTCCTGAGGCATGACGGGAGGTCACCCGCGCCATGGCGTCCGCCGCCGCATCGAGCGGGTGGACGGAGTCGAGATGAGGACGGAGCGCGCCCGCGACCAGCATGACCGCGAGGGACTCCAGGTCGGCCCTGTTGGCCGTCGAGTAGAACGTGACCACCCGGTGGCGGGTCACGAGGTCGAGCCATCTGGCTCGCAGCACGCGGCGCAGCGGCCCGCCGTCGGGCCCGGGCTCGCCCGAGTTGGGCAGCAGCACGCCGCCCTCCCGGACCAGCCCCAGAAGGTCGCGCAGGGCGTGATTCCCGACGTTGTCGAACACCACGTCGAACCGCTCATCGAGCTCGAGGATCGACGTGCGCGTGTAGTCCACGACCCGGGCGGCGCCGAGCCCGCGCACCCAGTCCGTGTTGCGCGTGGAGCACACGGCCGTGACGGTCGCGCCCTGGGCGACGGCGAGCTGGACCGCCATGTGCCCGATACCTCCGGACGCCCCGTTGACCAGCAGCGTCTGCCCGGCCGCGACGCGCGCCGCACGCAGGCCGTGCATCGCGGCGAGCCCGGTCATGACCGCGGCCGCGCCGGCCTCGGCGGGCACCTCGGCCGGCAGCGGAGCGAGGCCCGCGGCAGGTGAGACCGCGAGCTCCGCGAGCGAGCCGCGCGACTCCCCGAACACCCGGTCGCCGGGCCGGAGGTCGGTGACCCGATCCCCGACCGCGACCACCGTGCCGGCGAGATCGTTGCCGCGGATGGGGCGGCGCGGGCGGCGCAGCCCGGAGGAGAGCCGCAGGAGGCGCGGGGTCCCCTGCATGAGGAAGGCGTCGGCCGGGTTGAGAGATGCGGCCTCCACGCGGACCAGGGCGTCCTCGGCACCGGGGCGCGGGACCGGGACGTCGGCGAGCGCGAGCTGCTCGACGCCGCCGTAGGCGTGCTGGACCACCGCGCGCATCGTCGCCGGGAGCGCGGCGGTCATGGTCGCGCCGCCCGGTCGGGCGCCGTCCGCGGCGCGCGCGTGCGAGGGTCGGTGGTACGGGTGAGGGACATGGTGACTCCCCAGGTGTGAGAGCGCTCTCTCCGGCATCCGCCAGCCGACGTGCCAGGCTCGCGGGAAGGGTTCTCCAGGGACGGGGGCTAGGCCGCCTCGTCGGGATACTGGAAGACCGCGTCGAGCGGGACCTCGAGGGCCCGCGCGATCTGGAAGGCCATCTCGAGCGACGGCGAGTAGCGCCCCTGCTCGATGGCGATGACCGTCTGGCGGGTGACGCCGATGCGCTCCGCCAGCTCGGCCTGGGTCATCTCCCCGTGCGCGAACCGCAGCGCGCGGATCGCGTTGGTGACCTTGGTGGAACGGCCCATCACAGGCCCTTCCGGTACGCGTAGGCACGGCTGCCCGCCGCGATCAGGCCCGCGATCAGGCCGGCGAGGAACAGCGTGTTCGCCGCCCAGAATCGGTCGACGTCGAGCATCAGCAGGATGGTCGCCACGAGGCCGCCGAACGACGACATCCCGTAGGCCCGGGCGTTGCCGAGGCGCTCGATCTGCTTGTCGCGCTCGTCGCCGTCCTCGAACTCCGCCTTCTCCCCCGCGACCTCCGCCTGGATCGCGGTCGCGATCGCGGAGGCGATGGTGCCGAGGATGATGAACACGATCAGCGAGCCCCACGCCCACAGCATGGGCGTGACCCACGAGATCTCCGCGACGGAGCGGTCCGCGGCCTGCGTGAGGATGACCGTGAAGTAGACGATCCCCACGAGCGGGAACACGACGAGCGTGGCCCACACGGTGCGTTCGGTCATGGTCATGGCATCCCCCGATGTCAAAGGTTCTTGACATCTCGAAGGTAAGCCGCGCTTGACATGATGTCAAGAGTGTTTGACATGTCGCACGGCCCCACTTCCGGTGCCCCAGGCCTCGGGGCGCCGCGCGGGCTCAGGCGTGGGCGCCCTCGAGCCACGCTCCGCGGCGGGTGAGACGCACGTACGCGATGCCGAGGAAGACGCCGCGGGCGACGTTGAACAGGAGGAACGCGCGCCAGAGGTCGTGGTTCGGGGCGTCGCCGATCCACTCCAGCCCGATCAGCAGCGCGGGCACGAACACCAGCAGCGCCGACTCCGCCATGGTCACCGCCATCGCGCGTGTGCGCCCCGAGCCGAGGAACACGCCGTCGAAGAGGTACGCGAGGGACGAGGCCAGCGGCAGCCACACGACCCACCCGATGTACTCGTCCGCGGCCTCGGTGACCTCCGGCAGCGAGGTGAGCACGGCGATGAACGGCCCCGACGCGACGAGGTACAGCAGGCTGAACACCGCGCCGATCGCGACGGCCGGCAGCGCCGAGGCCGCGACCGCCCGATGGAACGCGGGCACGTCGCGACGGCCGATCTCGCGCGAGACCATCGCCTCGGCGGCGTGCGCGTAGCCGTCCTGCCCGTAGCTCGCGAGCAGCATCAGCTGCATGAGGATCGCGTTCGCGGCCAGGATCTCGGGACCGAGGCGCGCGCCGTACGCGGTGACGAACGTCAGCACCGCGTACAGGATCGCGGTGCGCACGAAGAGGTCCGTGTTCATCGCGGCGAGGCGCCGCCACCCGGAGCGCAGCCCGCGCCCCCGCCACCGCCGCACCGCGGCGCGGACCGGGGACGATGCGGCGCGCCACCACAGCGCGAGGGCGAGCGCGAGCCCGAGCCACTCGGCGATCGCGGTCGCCGAGGCGGCACCCGCCGCGCCCCAGCCGAGCCCGCCCACGAAGGCCACGTCGAGCCCGAGGTTGACGACGTTGACGGTGGCCACGATCGCCAGGGGCCGGCGCGTGTCCCCCGCGCCGACGAACCAGCCCGAGATCACCATCGTGAGCAGCGCCGCGGGCACCGAGGCCATGCGGATCCACGCGTACTGGATCGCGAGGTCGCGCACCTCGCCCGCCGGCGCGAGGATCGCCATGATCCCGGGGATCGCGACCCACTGCAGGAGCAGCGCTCCCCCGCCGATCGCGACCGCCACCATCGCCGCGCGCTGCGCGTGGGCGACCGCCGCATCGTCCCTCCCGGCGCCGAGCGCCCGGCCCACGAGCGACGTGGTGCCGGTGCGCAGGAAGCCCGTGAGCCACATGATCGCGCTCAGCACGGTGGCGCCGAGCGCGACGGCGCCGATGTTGGTGGCGTCGGAGAAGTGGCCGAGCATCGCGGTGTCGACCAGCCCCACGAGCGGGACGGTGACGTTGCCCACGATCGCGGGCCACGCGAGGGAGAACGCGCGCCGGTGCGGGAGCTGGGCGAGCGCGGTCACCGGGCAACGCTACACCGCGGCGCGGACACCCCAGCAGGGCCGCCGAGACGGTGCGGACACGCGGTCGGGAGCCGGGCGAGGCGCCCGTAGGCTGGGTGCATGCCCCGCCCGCTGCCGCTGCTCGCGCTCGCCGTGCTCGCGGCACCGCTGGCCGGCTGCGCGAGCCAGTACCCCGTCGACGCGGCGCCCTACGCGGCGGACCCCGACTGCGCGCGCGTGATGCTCGCGGTCCCGGACGTGCTGGGCGGGCTCGACTACCGCGAGACGACGTCGCAGGCCACGGCCGCGTGGGGCGACGAGTACCCGTTCGTCATGCGCTGCGGCGTCGAGCCGCCGGGCCCCACCACGGACGAGTGCCTGTCGGTCGAGTCCGGCGGCACCACCGTCGACTGGCTCATCCTCGACGACGGCGACGCGTGGCGGACGGTGTCGTTCGGCCGCTCCCCCGCGGTCGAGCTGGTCGTGCCGAAGGTGCGCGCGCAGGACGCGGTGGGCGATCTCCTCGCGGAGGTGTCGCGCGCGGTCGCGAAGGCGCCGTCCAACGGCCTCGAGTGCCGCTGAAGCCCCCAACCCCCTGACAGCAGCCACGGATCTCGCGGCGACACGCCGCACCTCGAGCGGTGTGAACGTGTCCAGACCGGCGTGTCGCGGTCGATTCCGTTCGGAGTGTCAGGGGCGCGGAGGGGTCAGCGCAGGCCGACGGGACGCTCGAGCGCGACCGTGAGCAGCGTCTCGACCAGCTCGCCGTACGAGATCCCGGCGGCCGCGGCCATGCGCGGGTACATCGACGTGGGCGTGAAGCCCGGCATCGTGTTGATCTCGTTGACCACGACGTCGCCAGAGTCAGTGACGAACACGTCGACCCGTGCGAGCGATTCGGCACCGATCGCGAGGAAGGCGCGCTTGGCGTAGTCGGCGACGGTCGCAGCGACGGCGCCCTCGAGCGAGGTCGGGCACAGCAGCGTCACCGCGGCCTCGTCGAGGTACTTGGCGTCGAAGTCGTAGAAGTCGTGGTCGCCGCCGGTGATGATCTCCCCTGCCGGCGACGTGAGCAGCCCGCCCGCGGTCGCGAGGACCGCCGTCTCGACCTCGCGGCCCACGACGGCCGCCTCGATCAGCACCTTGGGGTCGTGCTTCTGCGCGTCGGCGACGGCCGCGTCGAGCGCGGCCCAGTCGGACACCTTCGAGATGCCCATGGACGAGCCCGCGCGCGCGGGCTTGACGAAGACGGGAAGGCCGAGCGCCTCGACCTCGAGCCGCTGCTCCTCGAGTCCGCGATGCGCGGTGATGGTCACGTCGCGCGCGACCGGCAGGCCCGCGTTGCGGAACGCGGTCTTCATGAACTGCTTGTCCATGCCCGCCGCGGACGCGAGCACGCCGGATCCGACGTAGCGCACGTCGACCAGCTCGAGCGCGCCCTGGATCGTGCCGTCCTCGCCGAACGGGCCGTGGAGCAGGGGGAACACCACGTCGATCTCGCCGAGATCCCGCAGCCCGTCGGGTCCCGCAACGCGCCACAGGCGCGAGCCGGCCTCGAAGGGCGGCAGCACGACCTCGTCGGAGGCCGGCACGGTGGGCATCTCGCCGGAGGCGATCGCCCAGTCGCCCGGCTCGGACGACGCGAGGGTCCAGCGGCCCTCGCGGGTGATGCCGATCGCGACGACGTCCCAGCGGTCACGGTCGATCGCGCCGAGCACGCCGCCCGCGGTCACGCACGAGACGCCGTGCTCGGTGGAGCGGCCGCCGAACACGACCGCGACGGTGGGCCTCCCCATCAGTCGACCTCCGACTTGCGCGGACGGGACAGCAGCGCGCCGATGACCGACTCGACCGGGGCCTCGCCCGCGAGCATCGTGACGACGCCGTCGCAGATGGGCACGTCGACGCCCGCGCCGCGCGCGAGCTCCTGCACCGCGGTCGCGGTCTTCACGCCCTCGGCGGTGCCGCGCGTGAGCGCGATCGCCTCGTCGAGCGTCCGGCCCTGGCCCAGGTGCGAGCCCAGCGTGTGGTTGCGCGAGAGCGGCGACGCGCAGGTCGCGATGAGGTCGCCCATGCCCGCGAGCCCGGAGAAGGTCTCGGGACGCGAACCGAGCGCGAGCCCGAGCCGCGTGATCTCCGCGAGGCCGCGCGTGATGACGGTCGCCGTGGTGTTGTTGCCGAAGCCCAGGCCGTCGGTGATGCCCACGCCCACGGCGATGACGTTCTTGTAGGCGCCGCACAGCTCGACGCCGACGACGTCGTCGTTGGTGTAGGGACGGAAGTAGGACGATGCGGTGGCGGCGGCGACCAGTTCCGCCGCCTCGGCGTCGGCGGACGCGACGACGGTCGCGGTCGGCTGACGCTGCGCGATCTCCTTGGCGAGGTTCGGGCCGGACACCGCGGCGACGCGCTCGTCGGGCAGGTCCCAGACCTCCGCGAGCACCTCGGACATGCGCGCGTGCGTGCCGAGCTCGATGCCCTTCATGAGCGACACCGCGACCGCGCCGGACGGCACGAGGTCCGCGAACGGCGCGATGATCTGGCGCGCGTGCTGGGCCGGGACCGCGACGGCGACGACGTCGGCGCCCGCGAGCGCCTCCTCGATGTCGGTGGTCGCGCGGATGCCGGCCGGCAGCTCGACGCCGGGGATGGCGCCCTCGTGCCGGCGGTCGTCGCGGATGGACCGGACCACCGCATCGTCCCTGCCCCAGAGGGTGACATCGGTGCCCGCGTCGGCCATGACGGCGGCGTACGTGGTGCCCCACGCGCCGGCGCCGAGGACCGCGGCGCGGGTCATCGGGCGGGCCTCCCGCCGTCGCCCTTCTTGCGCATGTCGTACGGCTGCTCCGGCGGCGTCTCCCCGCGGATGTCGGCGACCATGGTCGTCAGCGTAGCCATGATGCGGTCCGTGGCGTCGCGCAGGGTGGCGGTGTCGAGGTCTCCGCCGCGCAGGTCGTCCAGGTCGATCGCCGGCCCGGCGACCACCGTGATCTTCTTGCGCGGGATGGGATGGATCATCTTGCCGTAGCGCGGCAGGAGACGATGCGCGCCCCACTGGGCGACGGGGATGACCGGCACGCCGGTCGAGAGGGCCATGCGGGCCACGCCCGTGCGGCCGACCATCGGCCACAGGTCGGGGTCGCGCGTGAGGGTGCCCTCGGGGAACATCGCGATCATGTCGCCGCGCTCGAGGACGTCGACGGCCGCGTCGACCGCCTCGGCCGCGCGGGACGTGCCGCGGTGCACGGGGATCTGGTCGAAGCCGCGCAGCAGCCACCCGATGAAGGGCGCCCGGAACAGGCTCTCCTTCGCGAGGATCCGCGGCGGGTGGCCGTTGTTGTAGAGGAAGTGCGCGAGCGTGAGCGGGTCCGCGTACGAGACGTGGTTGGAGACCGCGATGAAGCCGGTGTCCATCGGCAGGTGCTCGGCGCCGTGCCAGTCCTTCTTGGTGGCCGACGTCATGAGCGCCTGCAGGGGACGCGCGGCGTTGCGGTAGAAGCGCGAGGCGGGGGTGGGCACGGCCTACTCGACCTCGGCCCCGAGTGCGGCGAGCTTCGCGCGGAAGTTCTCGTACCCGCGGTCGATGATCCCGATGCCGTGCACCGTCGAGGTGCCGTCGGCGGTCAGGGCCGCGATGAGGTGGGAGAAGCCGCCGCGCAGGTCCGGGACCTCGATCTCCGCCGCCTGGAGCGGCGTCGGGCCGGAGATCACCGCGGAATGCTTGAAGTTGCGCGCGCCGAAGCGGCACGCGACGTCGCCGAGGCACTCGCGGAAGAGCTGCACCTGGGCGCCCATCTGGTTGAGCGCATCGGTGAAGCCGAAGCGGTTCTCGTACACGGTCTCGTGGACGATGCTCAGGCCCTTGGCCTGGGTGAGCGCGACGACGAGCGGCTGCTGCCAGTCGGTCATGAAGCCGGGGTGCACGTCGGTCTGGAGCGCGATCGAGCGCAGGTCGCCGCCCGGGTGGTAGAAGCGGATGCCGTCGCGGACCACCTCGAACTCGCCGCCGACCTTGCGGAAGACGTTGAGGAACATGCCCATCGTGCGCTGCTGCGCGCCGTGGACGAAGATGTCGCCCTTGGTCGCGAGCGCGGCGGACGCCCACGAGCCGACCTCGATGCGGTCGGTGAGCGCGACGTGGTCGTAGCCGTGGAGGCGGTCGACGCCCTCGATGGTGATCGAGCGGTCGGTCGACACCGAGATGATCGCGCCCATCTTCTGGAGCGTGTCGATGAGGTCCTTGATCTCCGGCTCGACGGCGGCGCCCTCGAGGTGCGTGATGCCCTCGGCCATGACGGCGGTGAGCAGCAGCTGCTCGGTCGCGCCCACCGAGGGGTACGACAGCTTGTGCTTGATGCCCTTGAGGCCGTTCGGCGCGGTGAGATAGAGGCCGTCCTCCATCTGCTCGACCTCGGCCCCGAACTTCTGGAGGATCTCGAGGTGGAAGTCGATGGGGCGGTCGCCGATGCGGCAGCCGCCGAGGTCGGGGATGACGGCCTCGCCCAGGCGGTGCAGCAGCGGGCCGCACAGCAGGATCGGGATGCGCGACGAGCCGGCGTGCGCGGCGATCTGCGCCGCGTCGGCGCGCACGAGCTCCGAGGTGTCCATCGTGAGGACGCCGGACTCGACGTCGTAGTCCACGTCCGTGCCGTGGAGGCGGAGCAGGGAGGACACCACGGACACGTCGCGGATGTCGGGAACGTTGCGCAGGGTCGACGGGGTGGAGCCCAGCAGCGCCGCGACCATCGCCTTGGAGACGAAGTTCTTGGCGCCGCGGACGGTGATCTCGCCCGTGAGGGGGCGGCCGCCGGTCACCCGGATGGAGTCGGTCATGCCGACCATCTTCCCCCATCGGCGCCGTCTCGCCCGCATTCGACGGCCTCGCTACGCTGACGGCGTGACCGCCGCCGCTCTGTTCGCCGGGCTCTCGACGCTCGACATCGTCCAGCTGGTCGAGCGCCTGCCCTCGTCCAACGAGAAGGTCGCCGCGCTCGAGTTCTCGGTGTGCGCGGGCGGCCCCGCGACGAACGCCGCCGTCGCCTTCGCACGATGCGGCGGCGCACCGACGTTGGTGACCGCGCTTCCCGCGCACGACCTCACCGCGCTGATCGCGGACGACCTGTCCCGCTGCGGCGTCGCCGTGATCGAGGCGGCGCAGTACGACGGCCCGCCCGTGACCGCGTCGATCATGGTGACCGTCGCGACCGGGGACCGCGCCGTGGTGTCGCCCTCGGGGGTGGCGACCGCCGGCGGGCTCGCGCCCGACGTGGAGGCGCCGCTCGGCGGGATCGGCGCGGTGCTGATGGACGGCTACTTCCCCGAGATCTCCCTCCCGCTCGCCGCGCGCGCCCGCGACGCCGGCATCCCGGTCATCCTCGACGCCGGCAGCCACAAGCCCCACACCGACCTCATGGTCCAGACGTGCGACATCGCGGTCGTGTCCGACGACTACACGCCGCCCGGCACCGGCGGAGCGCCCGACGCGGTGTTCGACCGCCTCGCCGGGCTGGGCGCGGAGACCGCGGTCATCACGCGCGGCGCCGAGCCGGTGCGCTACCGCTCCCCCGCCGGGTCGGGCACCGTCCCGGTGCCGCCGGTCGCGTCCGTGGTGGACACGCTCGGCGCGGGCGACTTCTTCCACGGGGCGCTCACGTGGCGCATCGCGTCCCTGGGCCGGGACGACGAGCGGCTCCCCGAGGACATCGCGTTCGCGGCCTCCGTGGTCGCCGAGTCGCTGGGGTCCTTCGGCACGCGAGCCTGGCTCGGCTGACCGCAGCCCCCGCAGCAACCGGCGTGCGGATCACCCCTCGCGCCTCCGCACCAGGCACATGCGGCCGGGGGCTGCCCGGTACGCCGGTTGCGTCAGGTGGGTCGGGGGATGTCGGCAGGGCCGGCGGTCAGCCGGGGATGACCAGGTCCGCGCTCCCCCGCGTGCTCTCGACGAGGCGCGCGTTGGCCGCGTCCACCGCGTCGACCCACGCCACCGCATCGTCCCTCCGCCGGCCGGTCGCGACGCGGCGCTCGATCAGCCGCTCGCGCGCGACGTCCCACGGGACGTCGAGGAACCACAGCGCGTCGAGCGCGGGACGGACCGCCTCCCACGCGCCGCCGAGCCCGAGGTAGTTCCCCTCCGTCACGACGATGCGGGCACCCGCCGGGACGACGAGGCGGCCGGGCACGACGTCGTGGAGGTCGCGGTCGTAGTCGGGCGCGGGAACGTCCTCCCGGGCGCCACGGACGCGCCTCAGCAGCGCGACGAAGGCGTCGACGTCGAAGGTGTCGGGTGCGCCCTTGCGGTCGGCGAGGCCGCGCCGCACGAGCTCCGTCGCGGGCAGGTGGAAGCCGTCCATCGGCAGGTAGGCGGCCGAGGTGCCGGCGGCGAGGAGCCCGGCGGCGAGCTCGCGGGCCAGCGTCGACTTGCCCGCGCCCGGGATGCCCGCGATCCCGACGATCGCGCGGCCGTCCGCCGCGAGCGCCTCTGCCCGGCCCACGAGGTCCGGCTTCACGGCGCCGTCACGAACACGTCGAACAGTTCGGGATGGTGCGCGTGGACGAGCACCCCGAAGACGATCGCGTCGAACAGCAGGTGCACCGTGACCACGTACGGCAGCGACTTCGTGCGCGCGAAGATCCAGCCCTGCACGAGCGCGAACGGGATGGTGAGCAGCGGCCCCCACTCGCGGTACCCCAGCTCCCACAGGAAGCTCACGAACACGACGGCCTGGAGGACGTTGGCGAGCGCCATCGGGAAGTGGACGCGCAGCAGCGCGAACACGACGCAGATGAAGAACAGCTCGTCCCACAGGCCGACCGCGTTGACGCCCACGAACAGGCGCGCGATCTCTCCCCCGCCGTCGAGGTCCGGCCAGTTGAGGTACGCGCCCGAGCCGATGAAGTAGAACGGCAGCACGAGGTAGCCGACCGCCACGACGACGGCCAGGTAGATCCACTGGGTGCGGCTCCACCGCTGCCCGGTGCCGATCGGGAAGGTGATCGCGCCGTCGCGGAAGGCCAGCCGCGAGATCAGCGTGGGGACGAGCACCGCGAGGCCGAGCGCCACGGTGAAGCGGAGCATCCCGCCGTCGGAGAGGTCGGCCTCGAGCGAGATGGTCGAGATGATGGCCTGGCCGAGCGCGATGAGCGCGAGATCGCGGCCCAGCCGGCGGTCGACGGCGAGGCCGAGCAGCACTCCCAGGACGAGCGGCACGTACCCCCACGGGCGCACGTGGACCGCGAAAAGCAGCACCGCGGCCCCGCACACGAGCGCGGCGGCGACGATGCGCGCGGAGGTGCGCGCGTCGGCGCGCAGCGCGGGCACGTCCGGGGCGGTCGCGGTCATGTGCGCGACTATGCCAGATCGACCGTCGCCCCTGCCGCGGCTCGCATCGCGCCTGCTACGTTCGGTCCGACCGGCCGAGAGGATCCGAGCATGCCCAGCGACCCGCAGCCCCGCACGATGACCTGGCCCGGCTTGGTGGGCCTGCTGCTCGCGTTCCTGCTGGTGCCGTCCTTCGTCAGCGTGATCTTCCTGCAGTCGCAGTCCGAGCGGCTGTTCCCCGACGCGCACGCCGGCCTCAAGGTCGCGATCGTGCATGCCGTGGGCACCGCGATCGTCGCGCTCGCCATCACGGTCAAGCGCTGGTGGCCGGACGTGCTGCGGGACCGCGTGCCGGCGCGGCGCTGGGTGTGGCTCCCGTCGCTGGCGATCGTCGCGGTCGCCGGGGCCCTCGCCGACTGGGGCCGGGTCGCGACGGCGGGCGCCGCCGCGGTCGCCGCCCTCGCGCTCGGGACGCTGATGATCGCGGCCGGCGAGGAGCTCATGTACCGGGGCGTCATGGTGGTGTTCCTGCGGTCCCGGATGGGCGAGCTCGGCGTCGCGCTGACGACCTCGCTGGTGTTCGGCCTGTCGCACTTCCTCGCGGGCCCGGTCCAGGTCGTCTTCTCGGCATTGCTGGGATTCGTGCTCTACACCGCGCGGCGGGTCTCGGGCGGCATCGTCGTGCCGATCCTCGTGCATCTCGCGTGGGACCTCAGCGTGTTCACGTCGTTCCTCACGACCGACCCCGCGGACGGCTCGGACGCGTCGATGGCGCTCGCGCTCGTCAACGTGGTCGCGGTGGTCGTGCTCGCGGTGCTGTGGCGCAAGGTCTCCCCCGCATCGTCCCCCGCGCCCGCCCCGTCGCGACCGGCGGCCTAGGACCCCGCAGACGCCGCGAGGGCCGCACCCGCTGATGACGGGTACGGCCCTCGACGGACGATGCGCGGGTCAGGCGTCGACGGGACGCGCCGCCTCGATGTGGACGCTCGGCAGGTGCTTCGCCGGCAGCGTCTGCGGGCGCCACGAGGCGCGGGTCTTCTCGAACTCCGTGATCTCGTCCTGGTGCTGGAGCGTGAGGCCGATGTCGTCGAGGCCCTCCATGAGGCGCCAGCGGACGTAATCGTCGATCTCGAACGGCACGGTGAGCTCGCCGCAGGTGACGGTGCGGTCCTCGAGCGAGACGGTGATCTCCTTGCCGGGCTCGGCGTCCAGCAGCTTCCACAGCAGCTCGACGTTCTCCTGGCTCACGACCGCCGCGAGGAGGCCCTGCTTGCCGGAGTTGCCGCGGAAGATGTCCGCGAAGCGCGAGGCGATGACGACCTTGAAGCCGTAGTCCTTGAGCGCCCACACGGCGTGCTCGCGGGACGAGCCGGTGCCGAAGTCCGGGCCCGCGACGAGCACGGAGCCCGCCTTGTACTCGTCCTTGTTGAGGATGAAGTCGGCGTCGCCGCGCCAGGCGGCGAACAGCGCGTCCTCGAAGCCCGTGCGCGTGATGCGCTTGAGGTAGACCGCGGGGATGATCTGGTCGGTGTCGACGTTCGAGCGGCGCAGCGGGACGCCGACGCCGGTGTGCGTGGTGAACTTCTCCATGTCGGTTCTCCTTGTCCGATCAGACGAGCGCCGCGGGGGCGTCGACCAGGTCGTCGGGGCTGGACAGCGTGCCGCGCACCGCGGTCGCGGCGGCGACGAGCGGGGACACGAGGTGGGTGCGGCCGCCCTTGCCCTGGCGGCCCTCGAAGTTGCGGTTCGAGGTGGACGCCGAGCGCTCCTGCGGCTTGAGCTGGTCCGGGTTCATGCCCAGGCACATCGAGCAGCCAGCGTTGCGCCACTCGGCACCGAAGTCGAGGAACACCTTGTCGAGACCCTCGGCCTCGGCCTGCAGGCGGACGCGCGCCGAGCCGGGGACGACGAGCATGCGCGTGTGCGGCGCCTTCTCGCGGCCCTGGATGATCGCGGCGGCGGCCCGGAGGTCCTCGATGCGGCCGTTGGTGCACGAGCCCAGGAAGACGGTGTCGATCGGGATCTCACGGAACGGCGTGCCCGGGGTGAGACCCATGTACTCGAGCGCGTTGGCGGCGGCCTCGCGGTCGGACTCCTCCGCGAAGTCCTCGGGGCTGGGGACGTTCGCCGACAGCGGCAGGCCCTGGCCCGGGTTGGTGCCCCACGTGATGAACGGCTCGAGGTCGGCCGCGTTCAGGTCGACCTCGGCGTCGAACACCGCGTCGTCGTCCGTGGTGAGCGTGCGCCAGTACTCGACGGCGGCGTCCCAGTCCTCGCCCTCGGGGGCGTGGGGACGGCCCTCGACGTACGCGAAGGTCGTCTCGTCGGGCGCGATGATGCCAGCGCGGGCGCCCGCCTCGATCGACATGTTGCAGATGGTCATGCGCGCCTCCATGGAGAGCGCGCGGATGGCCTCGCCGCGGTACTCGAGCACGTAGCCCTGGCCGCCGCCGGTGCCGATCTTCGCGATGATCGCGAGGATGATGTCCTTCGCGGTCGAGCCCTTGGGCAGGGTGCCGTCGACGTTGATCGCCATCGTCTTGAACGGCTTGAGCGGCAGCGTCTGGGTGGCGAGCACGTGCTCGACCTCCGAGGTGCCGATGCCGAAGGCGAGCGCGCCGAACGCGCCGTGCGTCGACGTGTGCGAGTCGCCGCAGACGACCGTCATGCCGGGCATGGTGAGGCCCAGCTGCGGGCCGACGACGTGGACGATGCCCTGGTCGGCGTCGCCCAGGGAGTGGATGCGGATGCCGAACTCCTCCGCGTTCTCGCGCAGCTTGTTCACCTGCTTGCGCGAGGTCTCGTCCGCGATCGGCAGGTCGATGTCGAGCGTGGGAGTGTTGTGGTCCTCGGTCGCGATCGTGAGATCCGGACGACGCACCTGACGGCCCGCGAGCCGGAGGCCCTCGAACGCCTGAGGCGAGGTGACCTCGTGGCACATGTGCAGGTCGATGTAGATGAGGTCGGGGGCACCGTCCTCACCCTTCCGGACCAGGTGGCTGGCCCACAGCTTCTCGGCGAGGGTGGTTCCCATCGCGAACTCCTTCACAGGTCGACATCTCATGATTTGAGACGTTAGTATCGCTCCGTGGACAATCATAGCGGTGTTGGAGTCATTGACAAGGCGGCGGCGATCCTCGGGGCCCTCGAGCAGGGTCCCGCGACGCTCGCCGAGCTCGTCGCCTCCACCCATCTCGCCCGCCCCACGGTGCACCGGCTCGCGCTCGCCCTCGAGCACCACCACCTGGTCGGCCGCGACGCCTCGGGCGCGTTCGTCCTGGGACGGCGCTTCGCGTCGCTCGCGGCGTCCGTGAACGAGGACCGCCTCGTGTCCGCCGCCCAGCCCGTCCTCACCGTCCTGCGCGACCGCACCGGGGAGTCCTCGCAGCTGTACCGCCCGCACGGCGACGAGCGCATCTGCATCGCGTCCGCCGACCGCCCCGTCGGCCTGCGCGACTCGATCCCCGTGGGCACCACCATGACGATGAAGGCCGGCTCCGCCGCCAAGGTGCTGCTCGCGTGGACCGAGCCGGAGCGCATGCACCGGGGACTCGCGGACGCGCGCTACACCGCCGCCGACCTCGACCGCGTGCGCCAGCAGGGCTTCGCCGAGAGCGCCAGCGAGCGCGAGGCCGGCGTCGCATCGGTGTCCGCCCCGGTGTGGGGCGCGGCCGGCACGGTCATCGCCGCGGTGTCGATCTCCGGCCCGATCGAGCGCCTCACCTCGACCCCGGGCGCGGTGCACTCGGGCGCCGTCATCGACGCCGCGCGCCAGCTCACCGAGGTGCTCCAGCGCACCGTCATCGCCTGACGGCTCCGCGCGCCGGGTGACCTTCGTCCCTGGCGGCTCCTCGCGCACCCGCGCACGCTGAGGGCATGGACATCGTCGTCTTCGAATCGCTGTACGGCAACACCGCCGCCGTCGCCGCCGCCATCGCGGACGGGCTCGGCGAGGGCGCCCGCGCGCTCACCACGTCGCAGGCGACGCCCGAGATCGTCGCCGGGGCGCGCATCGTGGTCGCGGGCGCGCCCGTCCACGCCATGAACCTGCCGACCGCCGCGAGCCGCGAGTCCGCGCGCGCCAAGCCCCAGGGCGCCGAGCACATGGCGGCGGACCTGGGCCACATGTCGATGCGCGAATGGCTCGCCACGCTCCCCCGCGGGCCGCGGCTGGGCGCGGCCTTCGACACGCGCGTCCGGGGACCGCTGGGCCACGGCGCCTCCAAGGCGATCGCCCACACGCTCGAGGCGGACGGCTTCACGCTGCTCGACGGCCCGCACGGCTTCACCGTGCACATGCACACCTCGTCGTCCGAGCCCGCGGCGCTGTTAGCGCGGGGCCAGCTCGACCTCGCGCGCGAGTGGGGCGCGCACCTGAGGGAGCGTGCCGCCAGTCTCGTCTGACCGTCCCGCTACCGTGGGACGATGCGGGCGATCGTGATCTTCGACGGCGACTGCGGCCTGTGCAACGGCTTCGTCGCGTGGCTGCTGCGCCACGACCGCGACGGCCGCTTCCTCGTCGCCGGATCCGCGGGCGCACCCGGCCGTGCCGCGCTCGACGCCGCCGGCCTGGGCGCCGGCATCGCCGCGTCGAGCATCGTCGTGTGGGACGGCGTCGAGGGCCGCGTCAGGACCGATGCGCTCGCGCGGATCGCGCGCGGGCTGCCGTGGCCGTGGCGCGCGGCCGGCGCCATGCGCATCGTGCCGCGCCCGCTGCGCGACGGCGTCTACGACCAGATCGCGCGGCGCCGTCCTCGGCGGCCCGCCGAGGATCCCGCGTGCGGCACCCCGCCCGACGGGATGGTCGCGCTGTGGCGCTCACGGCTCGCGACGGAGGCGGACGTCGTCGCCCTCTCCCCTGCCCGCTGACACGCCAGCGCCCCGCACCTGAGGGGGGCGTGCGGGGCGCTGGTGTCACGCTCGTTCGCCGGCTGGGAGGTCGGCGGGGCTGAGCGGTTCGACGGCGCCCCCGCTGAGGGGGTCGGGGCGCCGTCGACGTCTTGGGGGCCTAGCGGGCCCCGAAGCCGATGCCGCGGGCGGCGGACCAGCCGTTCGAGCCGTTCGAGCCGTTCGAGCTGCGGTCGCCGTCCCGGTCGCCGTCGTCGTCGCGGCCGTCCCACTTCGAGCCGGTGCGGTCGCCCTGGTCGCGGCCCTTGCCGTTGTTGGCGCGGTCGTCGTCGGTGTCCTCGTCGGTGTCGCGCTGGGGCGAGGTCAGGCGGGGCTTCGTGGTGGTCTCGGGCTCGGAGGTCTCCGACCCGGTACCGACCTCGGCCTCGTCCTCGACGGCCTCGTCCTCGACGATCGCCTCGTCGTCGGCCTTGTCCTTCTTGGACTTGTCGGCCTTGTGCTCGTGGCGCGACTGCCAGCGCTCGCTGTCCGCCTGCCACGCGACGTGGAGGTTGCGGTGACGCTCGGCGACGCCCTGGCCGAACTCGCGGCCGGTCGCGTCGGTGGTCTCCATCCACTCGAAGATGTCGCGGAGGCACTCGTGGACCTTCTCGGAGACCTCGGAGCCGAGGCCCTCGTCGGTGCCGTCGGTGTCCTCGGTGCTCTCGTCGGTCGACGACTCGGTGGTCTCGGCCTCGTCGTCGCCGGTCGACTCGTCGGAGGTCTCCTCCGTCGACTCCTCGGTGGTCTCGGTCTCGTCCTCGGCGGCATCGGCATCCTCGCCGAGCACCTCGGAGACGGCCTCGTCGACGAGCGCGATCGCGGTCTCGGTGTCGCCGGCCTCCTCGGCCTCGCGGGCCTCGGCGATGCGCTCCTGGGCGCCGCCGGCACCGAGGCCGAGGCGCTCGATGGCGCGGTCGAGGCCGTACAGGGCATCGCCCGGGGCGGCGGAGTCCGCGGCCGCGGTGCCGCCGACCATGCCGGCGAGCAGCAGCGCTGCACCACCCGCGATCGCGGTACGGACGCGGACCTTCGAGCGGCGGACCGGCGCGGCCGCCGGGGCCTCGGCCGACGCCGCGGCGGCGACGCTCGCGAGCGTCGCACCGGCGCGCTGCGCCTCGTCCTGCGTCGGCGCGACGTCGAGCGCGCGGAGCTGGTCGATCGCCTCGGTCGTGTCGGCGAGGTTCTCGGTGGGCTTGCCGGCGAGCAGGCGCTCGATGTCGCGGTCGTCGAAGTCGCGGTTCGTCATGCCTCTGTCATCGTCGGGGCCGACGGATCGGTTACACCGGATCCAGAACTTCTCGATCGAGGTCGCGGCGGAGGGTCGCGATGGCGCGGTGCTGCGCGACCTTGACCGCGGACTCGGAGGCGCCGAGCACGTCGGCGGTCTCGCGCACGGACAGGCCCGCGACCACGCGCAGGAGCAGGATCTCGCGCTGGCGCGTGTTGAGGCGGCGCAGCAGGCGGTCGACCGCCTCGGCCTGCCCGCGGAGCAGCGCGTGATGCTCGGCGCTCGGCGCGGCCTCGCGCACGAGCGCCGCGAGCGTCTCCTCCTCGGCCGGCGACTCCGGGCGGCGGCCGGTCCGACGGTGGGCGTCGACCATGCGCCGGTGCGCGATCGAGAACACCCACGAGCGGAACGCACCCTCGTCGCCGGTGAAGCCGCCCAGGCTCCGCGCGACGTGCAGGAACGTGTCCGCGGCCTCGTCTTCAGGCGAGGGCGAGCCCTTGCCCGCGAGGTAGCCGCGCACGGGACCGGCGAGGTCGCGGTAGATCTCGGTCCATGCCCAGTCCTCGCCCACACGGGCGGCGGAGAGGACGGATTCGAAGGCGGGGCCGAGGCTCATGCGGCGGCGGGCGCGGACAGCTGCGCGCGCGATCGTGGGCTGGGCATGGTCGGCGACGCTAGCACGAAGCGGGGCCTTCGCCGCACATCGGACAACGGGGACGACCGGCGCGTTCCGGCCCGGGAACGACGAAACCCCCTCGTCCGCTTGGACGAGGGGGTTTCCGTGGTAGCCCCGACGGTGTCTGGTGTCACGACATCGTTCACTGATGTGTCGCGACATCGTTCACAGGCCTGGTGCTTCGACGATGGGCCATGGCGGATGCAGACAAGAACCGGGTCATCGTGCTGGCGGTCGTCGAGGGCGGCCTGTCCGTCGCCGAGGCGGCGCAGCGGTTCAAGGTCTCCAGACGGTGGATCTACGCCCTCCTGACGCGCTACCGAGCGGAGGGCGTTGCGGGTCTGGAGCCACGCTCACGCGCCCCACGCACGTCGCCGCAGACCACGCCCGCACCGGTGCGGGCCAGGATCGTGGAGCTGCGCGACGCGCTGACGGGCGAAGGACTCGATGCGGGGGCGGAGTCCATCGCGGACCGGCTCGCCCGCGAGGACCTGACGGTGCCGGCGACGTCGACGATCTGGCGGATCCTGCGTGAAGGCGAACGCGTCACGGCGCAGCCACGCAAACGTCCCCGCTCGTCGTGGACCCGCTTCGAAGCCGCCACCCCCAACGGCTGCTGGCAGTCCGACATGACCCACTGGCACCTGGCCGACGCCACCGAGGTCGAGATCATCTCCTGGCTCGACGACCACTCCCGGTTCCTGCTGCACATCTCCGTCCATGCGGTCGTGACCGCGCCGATCGTGACCACCACGTTCCTGACCACCGCACGTGAGCACGGTCTACCAGCGTCGACGCTGACGGACAACGGGCTGATCTACACCACCCGGTTCGCCAACTACAAAGGCGGCCCCAACCACTTCGAGCACGTCATCGCATCCCTAGGCGTCAAGCAGAAGAACGGCCACCCGGGCCACCCCCAGACCCAGGGCAAGATCGAACGCTTTCACCAGACCCTGAAGAAGTGGCTCGCGGCCAGGCCCGACGCCGACACGATCGACGCGATGCAACACGTGTTGCACACCTTCCAGCATGTCTACAACCACGAGCGCCCCCACCGGTCGCTCGCACGGCGCACCCCTGCCGAGGCCTACACCGCGCTACCCAAGGACCAGCCCTCGATCGAGCTCCTCGAGCGCCATTGGCGCGTCCGCCACGACATCGTCGACCCCGGCGGCACCATCACCGTGCGCTGGGCCGGCAAGCTACGCCACCTCGGCATCGGACGCGCCCACCGCGGAACCGACATCGTGCTCCTCATGGCCGGCCGCGACACCCTCGTCATCGACCGCACCACCGGCGAGATCATCGCAGAACACCACCTCGACGAAACCCGCGACTACCAGCCCAAGAAACACCAAAGGCCCCTCCCGAAGGAGGGGCCTTTGTGAACGATGACCCGAGACATCTGTGAACGATGTCCCGACACATCAC
>NZ_BBMC01000012.1 GCF_000971255.1 Demequina rhizosphaerae | reverse complement strand
CGGACATGAAGTCGTACGACCACACATGCCCCGCCCGCAGCGCTGGCAACGCCCACAAGGCATGCTCATCCGAACCCAACGCCTTCTGACCAGCACCTTTACGCCGCGAGGGCACCTGCAACCCCTCCGCCCGCCACAACCGCTCGACCCGTTTGACGTTGACCTGCCAGCCATCCGCGACCAGCCCCGCATGGACCCGCCGATACCCCCACCGCGGATGAGCGTCGGCGATCACGCGCATCGCGGCCACCAGGCGCGCCTCGAAGTCCGACGCCACCGGCACGTACCGCTGGCTCGAGCGATGCTGCCCCACCACCAAGCAGGCACGCCGCTCCGACACCTTGAAACGGCGCACCAGCCGCGCCACGGCAGCCCGGCGGCGAGCCGGGCTCACCAATTTCCCCGGGTCAAGTCCTTCAACATGCTGATGTCCAGAGCCTGCTCCGCCACGATGCGCTTCAAACGGGCATTCTCGGCCTCCAGAGCCTTCAACCGCTGCGCCTCGTCCTCCTTCAGCGCCCCGTACTTGAGTCGCCACCGATAGAACGTCTGATCCGAGATCCCCAACCGCTTGCACGCCGCCGGAATCGACATCCCCTGCGCCTGAAGCTTCTCCATCTCCCGCAGCTTCGCCACGATCTGCTCCGTCGTGTACCGCTTCGCAGCCGCCACCTCACACCTCCACAAGCACTCTCACCATTGGACAAGACTCACAGAAGAAACGGACCAAAAAACGGGGGGCAGGACACCAGGATAAACATTGAGCAGGCGTGTCGATATTCGCGCGAGCAATTTCGACCAAGAAACCAGTCATAAACACCGCACGCACTGTTAAACCTGCTTTTTACCAGGGAGTTCGCCACATTCTGAAAAGATTCTTTGAGATCGGGCATGTAAATTCGCGGGTCCCGCGACTACCTGTGGAATAACTACTCCCTGACCGCGAGCGCTGACTTGGGAGCGGGTCTGCGGGGTGGCTGTCGATCAGGAGGATGTGTGCAGGTGATGGGTGGGTCGCGTGGGGCCGACGAGCGTGGTGCCGATGGTGCGTGCGGTGCGGACGAGCCTAGGGAGCCGTCACTGGCCACGGCCAGCGTCGCGAGCCTCGGCGATGTAGTCGGCGGGCCACAGCGCGACGCCGAGTCCGATCTCGAGTCGGGCGAGGGTGATGGTGTCGGGCCAGGCGGTGCCGTTGAGCACGTCGGCGACGGTCGTGTGATCGACTCCGGTCCGAGCGGCGACCTCGCGCAGGCTCGACTCACCGATCGCCGCCTGCAGGGCCAGGGCGACCCGTCGGGCGACTTCGCCGACGGCGTCCGCGACGGGCGAGTCAGGCCACACCTCTGTGAGGTCGCGGGGCCGGAGTCGCTTCGGCGGCATGCCTCGAGCGTAGCCGAGACAACCACACCTGAAGCAGGCGTCCGCCGCGCTCGTCTCGCCCTCGTCCCACCGCTCGATGGGGACCCCCGCACCGGGCGAGGCACCCATGCAGGGTCCTGCGCGGCGAAGGAGGCTGCCTACCTGCAGCCGGGCGACTCGGATGACCCGGCCGCTATCGCGGCGGCGATCGCGAGCTACGTGCCGGCCCCGGGGACGCTCGAGCGCGACCGTTGGCCGCGGGTCGCCAAGCTTGTCCGGGAAGCGACGCGGGCCCGCGACCCTAGGAGCGTCTACCGCGTGCGGGAGTTCATGGGGTCGGCGGCACCCTACGTCGATTGGTGCCACCGCGTGCGAGGCATCGCCCTGTCGCGCGAGTTGATCTTTGACCCCGAGCTCATCGCCGCGTACGCGGACCTGCCCCACGGGCGCCTCAAGTCGACGACCGTGGGCAACCACGCCTCGCGGCTGCAGGGGATCACGAAGGTCGTCAACGCGGACTCGGTCCAGCGACGCCCGTCGCAGCGCAAGCCCTCCGACGCGCAGGCCCCGTACACAAAGTTCGAGGTGGAAGACCTGTGGGAATGGGTCGACGCCCACGCGTCAGCGGAGTCCCGCCGGGAGCTCACCATCCTTCTCGCAGGCGGCCTCGGCGCCGGGCTCACCGGCCGCGAGATCAGCGATCTTCGCGTAGGAGACATCACGGTCAACGCCAGGGGAGTCATGCTGCGAGTGGGCGCTCCGCGCGAGCGCTACGTGCACGTGCTACCGCACCTCGAGCACGTCTTCGCCGATGCCGCTGGAAGGGCTCCCGCTCAGGCCTTCGTGTTTCTCCCGCACCGTCGTGCGACCGCGAAGAACACCGCCTCGAACTTCCTCACGTCCAACGGTCGCATGCCAGCTCCGTTTTCGACGCAGCGCGCCCGCGGCACCTGGATCACCTCGCTCCTCACTGACGGCCGGGACATTCGCGCAGTGATGCAGGCCATGGGCGTCACGGACTTCTCCGCGATCGCCCGCTACCTCAAGTACGTGCCCGCGCTGACGCCTGGCGAGTACCGCGCTCAGCTCCGAGGCGAAAAGGACGCCGCATGACCTCCGCACGTCAGCACTCCTTGTGCGCGCGCCACAACGGCGCCACGGCGGACGACACCAGTCGCGCGGACGCGACGCGCACAACCTCGGGCACGGACACGGACGCCGTACGGCGATCCCTGGCGACCCGCGAAGGCGTGACACGAGTCGACCTGTCACCGATGGCGGCGTCCCGCACCGCAGCCTCGACGTGCACCTCGGCGACGACGCATGTAGCATCAAAGACCTCCGGTGTTGGCGTATTCCTCCATCCGGGTGACTCGGACAGCCGCAGTGACGTGAACGACGCGATCAACGCGTACACACCCAGCCCCCGCAGGGTCGCGGAGGAAGACTGGGCGCGGACCGCTGCGTTCGTTCGGGAGGCGGTACGCGACGCGCTGCCGCGAACCCGCTACAGCGCCCGCAACCTCCTCGCGACAGTGTCCCTCTACGTCGACTGGTGCAACCGGGTCTGCGGTGAGGACCTAGATCGGGAGGTGATCTTCCAGCCGTCGCTCATCGCAGAGTGGGCCGACCTTGGCATCGAGGGCGTCACGAAGTCGACCGCCGGCAACTACCGCTCGCGGCTGCTGCGCGTCATGGAGGTCCTCAACCCGGGCGCGGCCCGCCCCCGGATGGTCGCCCTGCCGCCGTCGGCCGGCGTCGCTCCCTACAGCGACGACGAGCTCCACCAGATCTGGGTCTGGGCCTACGGGATGGCCAATGCCCGCAACTCCCGCGACGCCGTGATTCTCGTCGGTGGATGCGTCGGCGCTGGCCTCACCGCCCGGGAGGTCGCCGACCTGCGCGTGCGCGACGTCGAGATCGGCGACAAGGGTGTCGTGCTCCACGTCAGCGGCGCCCGACCCCGCCTCACGACTTTGCTCCGCAGCGTCGAGGAGATCTTTGTCGACGCCGCCACCGGGCTCGACCCTGACGCGTTCGTGTTCCGCACCGGCCGCACGCGAACCACCAAGAACACCACCTCGTTGTTCATCCACAAGTACGTCCCAAACGGGCTGACCGTGTCCACCCAGCGCCTCAGGGCGACCTGGATCGTCAACAGGGCGAGCGCCGACTTGCCTATCAAGGGCCTCATGGAAGCGATGGGCGTGCAGGACTTCTCCGCCATCGCCCGCTTCCTCAAGCATGTCCCGGACCTTGACCCCGCGGATCTCCGGGCCCGCCTGCGCGCCGAAAGCAAGCCGATCAAGTGAGCGCCAGTCAGGCACGTGAGGCCCGCAAGGACGCCGAGCGGGCGAAGGATCGCGAGCGGGTGTCGCGCAAGTTCAAGCGGGTTCAGCCCGACGATCGGGGCGACCTCAAGATCACCCATGTCCAGCGCATCCGCCAGGGGCTCGAACACGAGGGCGTCTTCGATCAGGTGCGCGCCTGGCAGCGCGGCCACGACCGAACTTCTGTCAAGCGCGGCGCACCCGAGAAGGTCAGCCTCGAGTCGTTCCTGATCCTGCTGAGCGCCGTCGTCGAGGACGGTTCAGCCTCGCTGATCATGGACGTCGCGCAGACGGCGCGCTTCCGCTTGACCAGGGATGCCGCCGACCTGCTCGGCATCCGCGACGACGTCTACGCCCTCAAAGACGACCCCGCGGGTCGGACCTTCTGGGACGTGAAGCACACCGAGGAGGAGGGCACCGTCACCTTCGCCCTCTCACCGGCGGCCCTGTACGACCGAATGCAGTCCGCGATGGACCGCCTCAGCGACCTCGTCGAACCCTTCCCTGGCATCGCGACGCGCGCGCCGCGTCCCATCAACGAGGTCGAAGCCGCCATCGCAGCGCTCGACCCGGACGAGATCGCCGCGAAGCGCGAGCGCCTGCTGTGGTTGATGAACGCCATCGTGCACGGCTCGCTGTACCGCTACAACCGTGAGGTTCGTCGCGCGATCAAAAGGACCTGGCGCGGATCGCTCGCGATCGACGGCACGAAGCTCGCCATCTCCTCCACGAAGTTCGGCGGCGGCGTGCGCAAGGAATACCGCAACTGCAACTCCACCCGCCTGCACCACTCAGAGGCGATGGGCGGCTGGTACGTCCGCCTCGGTGACCACGGCGGCTTCCACGAAGATGGCGTCACCCCCCTGAGCCGCAAGGAAGTCCGGGACGCGACGTGGGCCCTCGAGGTCCACTTCGGCGTCATGATCGACGACGAGCATGCAACCAAGTCGAACCGTACGCTGAACCTCGCCGTCGCGGTCTCGATCGACACACCGGGTGCGCGGATCGGTGAGAACTCCCTCACCGTCCTCGAGGCCGCCCACAAGTTCGCGACAGAGAACGGCATCGGCCCCGGAACCGTAGTGGGCGACCGCGCCGTGATGCCCAACGCGCAGTACAAGAAGTTCAAGAAGCCGGCCCGCGAACTCGGCTACAAGACGTGCCACGACTACACCAGCACCCAGTTAGGCAAGATCGACGGCCCGATCGGCTCTGTGCAAGTCGAGGGCCAGTTCTGCTGCCCGGCGATCTCTGCCGCGATGACGAACGCAACCAAGAACGCCCGCAAGCGCCTGGACACGGTCGATGACGACGCCGACACTGCCGAGCCCGACCGCACCTATGCACAGCAGCTCGAGCGCCGAACGCTACTCAACCTGCCCATCAAGGAGATACCCAACGCCGACGGTGAGCTCCGCATCTCATGCCCTGCATCGGACCCGCGCGGTGGGGTCTCGTGCCCGCTGCGAGAGCGGGTCGTCGCACAGATCGAGGACGCCGAGCTACGCAACAAGCTCACCGATCGCATGAACGACGGCAAGACCCGCCTCCGCATCACCAACCCTCCCGTCATGCCCGGTCCGATCTGCACCAGCACGCAGCTGACGCACAAGGTCAAGCTCGACGACAAGACCGGCAAGTACTACCAGGACTACGCCTACAAGTCGCCCAGCTGGTACAAGATGTACGGCCAGCGCCAGCAGGTCGAGACGTTCAACAAGGACGTCAAGGCCAACGGCATGAGCGACACCAAGCGCCGCCGCGTACGCGGCTTCGCCAAGCAGGGCATCCTCGCCGCCATGTTCGCCGCCGCGACTAACGTCAAGCGCATCAACGCGTTCAACGCAGTTCGCAACGCCAACGAGCAGAACAGCCCCACGGACCCCGGCCCCTCCGGCCACCCCGACCCCGGCCACAGCATCGCCGTCCGCGACGAGGACCTCTCGCCACCCGATGAGATCGCCGCGTAAGCGGCGGCCACCGGAACAGAACAGCTCAGATCGCCTCCGGACCCGCAAGGGCCGGAGGCGCAAGCATGCCCGGAAACAGCCGAAACAGGCCCTAGACACCTATACATAGCCGCACAAAGCAGAAGGCCGCCCCCGACATCAGTCGGAGGCGGCCTTCTCGCCTTGCTGGGGGCCCCAGGCGACCCTTGCGGGTCCACCCTGAGGGACTTTCCCCAACAGAACTGGCCCGATTACCGAACCAGCCCTTGGTGTCCGAGGGGGGACTTGAACCCCCACGCCCTAATACGGGCACTAGCACCTCAAGCTAGCGCGTCTGCCAATTCCGCCACCCGGACAGGTGGTCCGAGGAGCTCTTCCGAGCGCCTCAGCGCGAGAAGAACTTTAGCACGGTCTGGAGGCCGCAAAATCCACTCGAGGCTCGAACCACCGAAAAACAAAGTGATGGCGCGTCAGGTGAGCAGGCTCACGCCTCCCGGCCCGACGAGCAGCCCGATGACGATGAGCACCACTCCCCACAGGATCTGCTTCTGGAAGATGCGGATCACGCCGAACACGACGAGGATCACCGCGGCGATCCAGAGGATGAAGTCCCACATGGTTGTTCCTTCCTTCGGTTGAGTGCGCTTTCCCGGGTTGCGCCTCTGACAACCTCGCGCGATGCCCCAGGTATTCCCGCCCCTGTCGCGAGCCGTTCGCCGGACCCCGTGCCGGAGGGACCTTGGACCCTCGCGCCCGGACGCCCGCTGCGTAGCGTGGAAGGTGGTTCCCGGGGCACGCATCTGGCAAGGGGGTCGGCCGTGATCGCATCGGGCAGGGACATCGTCGGGACCGCGCTGGCGGGCGGCGCCGTGACGCTCGCATGGGCGCACGCCGCGGGCCTCGACTGGCCGCTGATCGAGTCCGCGCGCACGACCGCCGGGCTCGTCTACGTGCTGGGCGTCGCGGCCTGCGCGGGCGGGTCCGCGGACTCCTTCGAGTCGGACCCGCAGGCCAAGCACTGGTACCACCGCGTGGGCGGGCTGCTCAGCATCGTCGCGACGGTCGCGCTCGTGTGGGCGCTCGTCACCGGCACGACCGGCCCGGTGATCGTGCTGGCGTCCGTCGTGGCCGTGAAGTGGCTCTTCGCGACGCTGCGGCACCTGGTCACCCCCGCCCCGGCCGCGGCGGCGGCCGCCTGACGCCGCGCGCCGGTCGACGAAGCCCGGCGCCGCGGTGCTGAGGGTCGTGCCCGCGTGGGCGCGGCCGCCTCAGCGGAAGTCGCGGCTGCGCGACGGCACCTTGAGGGACATCGGCGAGAGGTGCTCGGCGACGAGGTTCGTCGCGCCGTCCGCCCGCTCGATGCGGCCGCGGATGATGAGCGCCGGGGAGCGCCGCGCCACCGCCTGGAACCTCTTCCACACCCCCACCGAGCAGATGACGTTGAGGAAGCCCGTCTCGTCCTCGAGCGAGATGAACGTGACGCCGCGGGCCGTGCCGGGCCGCTGCCGGTGCGTGACGACGCCCGCGACCGTGACGCGCCGCTCCGCCTCGTGCGCGAGCACCTCGGCGACCCGCAGCACGCCGGCCCTGTCGAGCCCCTCACGGACGAAGGCGGTCGGGTACCCCTCGACGGACACGCCGGACGCCCACACGTCCGCGACCGCCTCCTCGACGACGCTCATGCCCGGCAGCATGGGCGCCTGCGCGCCCGGCACCGTGCCGGGCAGCGTGTCGGGCCCCTCGCGGGACAGCACGCCGGAGGCCCACAGCCCCTCGCGCCGCGTCACGCCGAGGCTCTCGAGCGCCCCCGCCGTCGCGAGCGCCTCCCACTGCGCGGTGGTGAGCCCCTTCTCCGGCGCCAGCCCGGACTCCCCCGACACGCCCTTGGGACGGATGCGGACGCGGCGGGCCATGTCGTGGAGGTCCGCGAAGGGCCGCTCGGCACGCGCCGCGACGATGGCGGCCGCGGCCTCGTCCCCGAGCCCGCGCACGGCACCGAGCCCCATCCGCACCGCGAGCGTGGGGTCGACGCGCACGAGCCGCGCCATCTCCTCGCGCCGCTCCCCCGGCGCCTCGAACGGCGCGTCGAGCTCCTCGACCCGGGCGAGCACCGCGGAGCGGACGACGCACGGGCGCAGCAGCACCTGGCCGTGGCGGCGCGCGTCCGCGGCCAGCGACTGCGGCGAGTAGAAGCCCATGGGCTGCGCGGCGAGCAGCCCCGCGTAGAACGCGGCGGGCCGGTGCACCTTGAGCCAGCTCGACGCGTAGACGAGGTAGGCGAACGAGAACGAGTGCGACTCCGGGAAGCCGAAGTCGGCGAAGGCCTTGAGCTTGTCGAAGATCTGGTGCGCGACCTCCGCGGTGATGCCCCGCTCGTTCGCGCCCACCATGAAGCGGGCGCGCAGCGCCTCCATCCGCTCGGGGCTGCGCTTCGAGCCCATCGCGCGGCGCAGCTGGTCCGCGAGGGCGCCGTCGAAGCCGGCGGCGTCCATCGCCATCTGCATGAGCTGCTCCTGGAACAGCGGCACCCCTAGGGTCTTGCCCAGCGACCTCTCGAGCAGCGGGTGGAGGTAGGTGACCTCCTCGCGGCCGCGCGCCCGGTTGATGTACGGGTGCACGGAGCCGCCCTGGATGGGGCCGGGCCGGATGAGCGCGACCTCGATGACGATGTCGTAGAAGCGGCGGGGCCTGAGCCGCGGCAGGGTCGCCATCTGCGCGCGCGACTCGACCTGGAAGACGCCCACGGTGTCCGCGGCGCACAGCAGGTCGTACACCGCCGGGTCCTCCTGCGGCAGCGAGTGCAGGCCGAGGTCCTCGCCCCGCACCTCCTGGAGGAACCGGAACGCGTACTTGAGGGCGGACAGCATGCCGAGGCCGAGCAGGTCGAACTTCACGAGGCCCGCGTCGGCGCAGTCGTCCTTGTCCCACTGGAGGACGGTGCGGCCGGGCATGCGCGCCCATTCGACGGGGCACACGTCGATGACGGGCCGGTCGCACAGCACCATGCCGCCGGGGTGGATGCCCAGGTGGCGCGGCAGCCGCAGGAAGCGGTCGGCGAGCTCGAGCACGTTGTCGGGGATGTGGTCGAGCTCCTGCGCGGGCGGCGGCTCGGGCCTCATCGCGTCGCGCTGCTTCGCGGCCCACTCCTCCTCCTGCTGCGGGGACATCCGCAGCGTGCTCCACCGGTCGATCGACTTCGACCACGCGTCCTGCTGGCCCACGTCGAAGCCGAGCGCCCGCGCGGCGTCCCGGACCGCGGAGCGCGGCCGGTACTGGATGACGTTCGCGACCATCGCGGCGTTGATGCGCCCGAAGCGCGAGAACACGTACTGGATGACCTCCTCGCGGCGGTCCGACTCGATGTCGACGTCGATGTCCGGCGGCCCGTCGCGCTCGGGCGCGAGGAAGCGCTCGAACAGCAGCCCGTGGGTGACGGCGTCCACCGCGGTGACGCCGAGCGCGAAGCACACCGCGCTGTTGGCCGCCGACCCGCGCCCCTGGCACAGGATGTCCGCGCGACGGCAGAACGCCACGATGTCGTGGACGATGAGGAAGTAGCCCGGGAAGTCGAGCGCCTCGATGACGGCGAGCTCGTGCTCGATCTGCCGCCAGGCGCCCTCGACCCGCTCCGCGTCCGGCGGCCCGTAGCGCTCGCGCGCGCCCCGGTACGTGAGCTCGCGCAGCCATGTCGCCTCCGTGTGGCCGGGCGGCACGGGGTACGGCGGCAGGTTCGGGGCGACGAGGTCGAGGTCGAAGGCGCACTCGGCGGCGAGGCGCGCCGCGGTGGCGACGGCCTGCGGGTGGCGGCGGTGGCGGAACAGCATCTCCCCCGCGCTGCGCAGGTGCTGGCCGGGCGAGCCGGGCAGCCAGCCGTCCATGTCGTCGAGCGAGGACCGCGCGCGCACCGCGGCGAGCGCGCCCGCGAGATCCGCGTCGCGCGGGGTCGCGTAGTGGGCGTTGGTGGTGGCGACGAGCGGCAGCCCCGCGTCGAACGCGAGATCCGCCAGCGCGGCGTTGACCTCGGAGTCGAAGGGCGAGCCCGTGTCCGTGATCTCCACGGCCACGCCCTCGCGGCCGAACAGCGCGACGAGCCGGTCGAGCTCGGCCCGCGCGGCCACGTGGCCCTCCCGGGAGACGCCGCCTGCCAGCGCATCGTGCCCCGCCCGGCGGGACGTGCCGCCCAACCCGGGGCCGCCGAGGCCCGTGAGGGCGGCGCGCACCGGGCCCTTGCGGCAACCGGTGAGGACGAGCAGGTCCCCGCCGCCCGCGTCCGCGAGCGTCTCGAGCGTGTAGCGGGCGAGGCCCTTCTCCCCGGTCGCGAGGTGCGCCATGCCGATCGCGTGGCTGAGCCGCGAGTAGCCGCTCGCGCCGCGCGCGAGCACGACGAGGTGGGACGCGCGCGGGTCCGGCACACCGGTGGGCGGGTCGAGCACGGGACGCCCGCCCGGGCCGTCCGCGGCGAGGCTGAGCTCCGCCCCGAACACCGTGGGCAGGCCGACCTCCCGCGCGGCGCCCGCGAAGCGCACCGCGCCGTAGAGGCCGTCGTGGTCGGTGATCGCGAGCGCGCTGAGGCCCAGGCGCCCCGCCTCGGCCGCCATCTCCTCCGGCTGGCTCGCGCCGTCGAGGAAGCTGAAGGCGCTGTGGGAGTGGAGCTCGGCGTACTCGGGGACGTCAGTCATAGACGGCCTCCAGCTCCCACTCCCCGCCGCCGTACGCGAGCAGCACCGCGGTCACCGTGTCCTCGCCGTCGCGCAGCGCGACCTGGACGTAGGCGCGCCGCGACGCGTCCTCGGACCACCAGCGCTCGGACACGGGCCAGGGCCCGGCCCACGACTCGACCGGGCGCGCGCGGTCCCACACCGGCCCCGCGACGCGGCCGACGTGGCCCGAGGAGGGGTGGCGGTTGGCGGCCTGCGCCCGCTCGTCGGCCGGGTCCGCCTCGAGCCGCACCCACGTGGGCGGGGCGCTCACCGCGAGCCGCCGGCTGATGGTGACGGGGGCGCCGCCCGCGTCGAGCACGAGCGCGGGCCGCGCGACGGGCGGCACGGTGGCCGGCGGCGGGTCGGGGATGCGCCCCGGCCACGGGTGCGCGATCGCGCGGGCGGGGGGCGCCTCCTGGCCCCAGGGCGCAAGGTGCGCCCTGTCGCGGGGAGAGCGTCCGCCCTGCTCGGCGACCGCAAGCACGCCCTCGAGACCGAGCAGCCCCTGGACGCGCTCGAGGGCACGATGCGCGCGCGAGTCCGCGCCCGACACCCCGCCCCACAGGTAGGCCTGCTCGGAGCCGAGCGGCACCACGTCCTCGGCGACCAGGCCGAGCGACACGAGCGGCGACGGCTCCGGCACCTGGCCGGCGGCTCCGGCACCCGGCCCGCGTGCCGCCCCGGACGCGCCCACGGTGCCCGACAGCCAGCCCTCGAGCTGCCAGCGCACGCGGTCCGTCATGTGCCGCGCGAACGCGCCGGCGCGGGTGCCGACGTCCGTGCGCCACACGCGCTCGAGCTCCTGGCCCTTCTCCGTGCGGGCGGTGATGCGCACGCGCCCGCAGCGCACGCCGGCGTCGAGCAGCGCCCGGTCGAGGGCCGCGGCCGCCTCCTTGGCGACGTGGACGAGCTGCTCGATCCGCTCGGCCGGGTCCTCGAACACGTGCTCGACGGCGATGTCCTCCTCGGTGCGGCGCAGCACCGGCGGGGCGAGGTCCTCCCCCGACGCGAGCCGGTGCGCCCACACCCCCACGGGCCCGAAGCGGGCGAGCACGTCCGCGAACGGCAGCGCCGCGAGGTCCCCCAGCGTGACGATCCCCAAGCGCGTGAGCACGCTCGCGAGCCGCTCGGCCTCCTGACGCTGCGCGCGCTCCATGGCCGCGAGCGCGAGCGAGTCGACGGGCGCGGGCGCGAGGTAGCCCCGCGACGCCCCGGCGGGCACCACCTCGGAGGAGCGGGCCGCGAGCACGGCCGCGAGCAGCCCGTCCGCGGCGCCGACCGCGCACTCGATCCCGGCGTGCTCGGCGACCGCGGTGACGAGCGCCTCCGCGAGCGCCTCCTCCGAGCCATGGAAGCGGGCCGCGCCGTCCGCGGGGATGATCATGAGCCCGGGGCGGGAGATCTCGACGCCGGAGACGGCCTGCTCGGCGGCGGCCGCGACGGCCTCGAACAGGCGCGAGTCGCGGCCCTCGTCGTGGGGCAGGATCGCGAGCTCGGGGCACGCGCGCTGCGCGAGGCGGCGGGTGCTGCCGCGCCGCACCCCGGCCGCGCGCGCGGCGGCGGAGACCGCGATGAGCCCGCGCCCGTGCAGGACGGCCGCGGGCACGTGCGCGCCGAGCCCCGCCTCCGTCATCGCGGCGACCACGGGCCAGTCCGGCACCCACAGGACGGCGCGGCGGACCACGGTGACGACGCTCATGCCGCGCCCCCGAGCGCGCGCAGCGACACCGACGGGGCGGTGGCGCCGCCGCGCGCCGGGACACCGGCGCCGGCGGTCGTGGCGCCGAGGGCCGACCCCTCGATCGGCAGCGTGACGAGCCGCGCGGTGCCGCCGCGACGCTCCTCGACCCGCACCGTGAGCTCGCGGCCCCGCAGGCGGCCGTCGCCCGCGCCGAGCCCGTGCCAGCGCGACCCCACCGCGGTGAGCGTGGTGTGGGCGCCCGCCCAGGCCCCCTCGGCGACGATGACCGTGCCGCGCTCCCGGGCGCGGGAGGCGAGCCGGCGCCGGTCCGCGTCGGACAGCGCGAGGCGCGGCCCCAGCAGCACCACGTCCATCCCGTCGACGCACGCGCCGGCCGTCGCGGCCGCCTGCGCGCCCGGGTGGGGCACGAGCGCGAGCCGCGCGAGGTCGAGGCCGCGCCGGGCCGCCGCGACCACGCCGAGCGCGGGCATCCCCACGGCCGCGGTCCACGAGCCGGCCTCCGAGGCGGCGGCCGCGAGCGCGAGCATGAGGGACGTCGAGCCGGCCACCGCGACCACCTGGCCGCGCCGCAGCCCCTGCGGCAGCACCTGGTCGAGCAGCGGCGTCAGCGGCAGGGCGGGCGCCTCCCAGCGGTCGCGCGTGGTGCCCACCCGCCGCTGGACCCCCGCGAGCGCCTCGCGCGCCCGGGCGATCCTCGCCTCGGCCGTCTCCATCGCGTCACCCGCCTCCCGCATCGTCCGTTCGAACACCTGTTCGAACGTATGTTCGATTATGACCCCGCCCTCCGACAGTCGGCAAGACGCCTGCGTGACGAGGCGCGACACATGCGCGGACGCGCCCGGAAAGGCCCTACGATGGCTGTCCATGGCGACGATGCAAGCGTTTGCACCCGTGCACCGCGACGGCGTCGTCACGCTCATCACGGAGGGCCCGCAGGCCCAGGCACGGAGGCTGCATCGATGACGATGCTCGGCTCGACCCGCTCCCGCATCGTCGCGGGCGCCGCGGGCGCGGTCCTGATCGGGGGCGGCATCGCCGCCGCGCTGCTGCTCGGCGGGGAGGAGGGTCCGCACGCGGTCCCGCCCGCCAGGGAGGCGCCCGCCGACGAGGTGCTCTACTTCCTCATGGCGGACCGGTTCGCGAACGGCGATCCGACCAACGACGACGGCGGGCTGGGCGCCGATCCCCTCGTGTCGGGCCTCGACCCCACCGATGCTGGCTTCTACCAGGGCGGCGACCTCGCGGGCGTCGAGGAGCGGCTCGACTACCTCGAGGGGCTCGGCGTCACGGGCATCTGGGTGTCGCCGCCGTTCACGAACAAGCCGGTGCAGCTCGAGGACTCCTCGGCCGGCTACCACGGTTACTGGATCACGGACTTCACGAGCATCGACCCGCACCTGGGCGGCACCGAGGCGCTCGAGAGCCTGGTCGAGGCGGCGCACGCGCGCGGCATCAAGGTCTTCCTCGACATCATCACCAACCACACCGCGGACGTCATCGGCTACGCCGAGGGCGACCGCATGCCGTACATCGGCACGGACGCGGTCCCCTACGTCGACGCGGACGGGAACGCGTTCGACGACCGCGCCGCCGCGGCGGACGGCACCTTCCCGGCCGTCGGCGCCTCGTCCTTCCCCTACGACCCCGTGCTCGCCGCGGGCGAGGAGGACGCCAAGAGCCCGGGCTGGCTGAACGACGTGACGATGTACCACAACCGGGGCAACACCACCTTCACGGGCGAGGACTCGCAGTACGGCGACTTCTTCGGCCTCGACGACCTGTGGACCGAGAACCCGGCCGTGGTCGAGGGCATGACCGCGCTCTACTCCGACTGGATCGACGCCGGCATCGACGGCTACCGGGTCGACACGGTCCGCCACGTCGACGACGGCTTCTGGGAGGAGTTCCTGCCGGGCGTGCTCGGCGCCGCGGCGGACAAGGGCGCCGAGGACTTCTTCGTGTTCGGCGAGGTCTACGACGGCTCGCGCGCCGCCACCTCCCGCTACACCACCGAGGTGGGCTTCCAGGCGGTGCTCGACTTCCCGTTCCAGGGCGCGGCGCGGGCCTTCGCCTCGGGCAAGGGCAACGCGTCCGACCTCGCCGCCTTCTACGCGGCCGACGACTGGTTCACCGACGCGGACTCGAGCGCCGCCCAGCTGCCCACGTTCCTCGGCAACCACGACATGGGCCGCTTCGGCGGGATGCTGCTCGAGGACAACCCCGGCGCGGACGACGACGAGCTGCTCGCCCGCGACCTCCTCGCGCACTCGCTGCTGCTGCTCGGGCGCGGCAACCCCATCGTCTACTACGGCGACGAGCAGGGCCTCACCGGCGACGGCGGCGACAAGGCCGCGCGCCAGCCCATGTTCGGCACGTCGATCCCCGAGTACGTGGACGATGAGCTGATCGGGTCCGACGCGACGCTCGCCGACCCCGTCTACGACACCGCGCAGCCCCTCTACGCGTGGATCGCGGAGCTCGCCGCCGTCACCGAGGCGACGCCGGCGCTGCGGTCGGGCGCGCAGGTGACGCGCCTCGCTGAGGACGGCCGCGGCGTGTACGCGTTCTCGCGCCTCGACCGCGACGAGCGGGTCGAGACGGTCGTCGCGCTCAACAGCGACGACGAGCCGCGCACCGTCGCCGTCCCCACGTGGTCGCGGGGCACGCTCACGCTGCTGGCGGGCGACGGCGACGCGACCGTCGAGACGGACGATGCGGGGGTGGCCACCGTGACCGTGCCGGCCTACGGGACGGTCGTCTACCAGGCCGGCTCCGGCATCGTCGAGCGGGACGAGGCTCCCGCCGTGACGCTCGAGGCCGGGTGGGACGGCGACGCCGGCGACGAGGTCGACCCCGGCCGCCTGCCCGTGCGCGCGAGCGTCGAGGGCGACGGCTACGCCGAGGTGTCGTTCTGGGCGCGCGCCGAGGGCGGCGCGTGGGAGCACCTGGGCACCGACGACGCCGCGCCGTTCCAGGTCTACGACGTCGTCACGGGCCTCGCGCCCGGCGCCGCGGTCGAGTACCAGGCGGTGGTCTCCGACGGCGTCGGCCACGAGTCGACCAGCGAGCCGGTCACGGCGGCCGTGCCCGAGCCGACCGTCGCGATCGCCGATCCGCTCGCGGGCGGCACGGTGGGCGTCGAGGCGACCGTCGTGGCGGCCGTGGCGCCGGCACGCGCGGACACGTCGGTGACGATCTCGCGGCGCGTGGCGGGCGGCGACTGGACGGAGGTCGGGACGGACACCACCGCGCCCGCGTACGTGGCGACCGACGACCTGGCGGACGTCGAGGTCGGCGCCGAGGTCCAGTACAAGGCCACGGTCACGCAGGGCGGGGTCTCGGTCGAGTCCGTCATCGTGGCCGCGCGCGCCGGCGGCGCGAAGGGCGCCGGCCAGCCGTCCGTGCCGGGCAGCTTCAACGAGCTGGTCGGCTGCGCCGAGTGGTGGCAGCCCGACTGCGAGGAGGTCGCGATGACGTTCGACGACGCCGCGGCGGCGTGGACGCTCACGGTCGACCTGCCCGCGGGCAGCCACGAGTACAAGATCGCGATCGACGGCTCGTGGGACGAGAACTACGGCGCCGGCGGCGTGGGCGACGGCCCCAACATGGTGCTCGAGCTCGATGCGCCCGCCACCGTGACGTTCCTCTACGACCCGCTCACGCACGAGGCGACGGCGGAGGCGTCCTAGCGGGCGCGGAGCTCCCACATCGCGACCGCCGAGGCCGCGGCCACGTTGAGCGAGTCGACCCCGCCGTGCATGGGGATCACCACGGCCGCGTCGACGTGCGCGAGCGCCTGGCGGGTGAGCCCGTCGCCCTCGGTCCCCATGACGAGGGCGACCCGCTCCCCCGCCCCGGCCGCGAAGTCGTCCAGGGTCACCGCATCGTCCGTGAGCGCGAGGCCCGCGACGGTGAAGCCGAGCGCGCGCAGCTCGCCGAGCGCGCCGGGCCATGACTCCGCGCGCGTCCACGGCACCTGGAAGACCGTGCCCATCGAGACCTTGACCGAGCGCCGGTAGAGCGGGTCCGCGCACGTGGGCGACACCACCACGGCGTCGGCGCCGATGCCCGCTGCCGAGCGGAAGATCGCGCCCACGTTGGTGTGGTCCACGATGCCCTCGAGCACCACGATGCGGCGCGCGTCGCGCGCGAGGTCCGCGAGCGCGGGCAGCGCCGGCCGCTCCATCGACGCGAGCGCGCCGCGATGGACCTGGTAGCCGGTGACGTCCTCGAGCAGCGCGGCGGGCGCGAGGTACACGGGCGTCGCGTCGTCCACGAGCGGCGCGACCGACTCGAGCCAGCGCTCGCTCACGAGGACGGAGCGGGGACGATGCGCGGCCCGGATCGCGCGCGCGATCACCTTGGCGCCCTCGGCCATGTAGAGGCCCCGCTCGGGCTCGAGGACGCGCCGCAGCGCGACGTCGGTGAGGCCGCGGTAGTCGGCCAGGCGGGGGTCGCTGGGATCGTCGATCGGGATGACGGGCATGGGTGCCATCATCCCAGGATCCGGTGGCCGCGCGCCCGGCCCGGGCGTAGCCTGGAGGTGTCGACGACGACGTCGGTGTCGCTGGAGGGAAGCGGCCATGAACGGGCTCGAGGCACGTATCGACCGATGGGTCGAGGCGGGGCTCATCACCCCCGCCGTGGGGGACGACCTGCGCCGGTACGAGCACGAGCACCAGGACATCGCGCCACCTGCATCCGCACCCGACGCCGTCGCCACAGGCCCCGAGGCCGTCGCACCACCCCCACCGCCATCGCAGCCGCGCACGCTCGCGCTCGTGGGCGAGGTGGTCGGCTACCTCGGGGCGGCGCTCGTCATCTCCGCCGTGTCGTTCCTCCTGGGACGGACGTGGGCCGACCTGCCGACGGCCGGTCGGGTCGCGATCGTCGCGGGCCTGCTCGCCGTCGTGGCGGTGGGCGGCACGCTCGCGGCCCGGGTCGCGACGGACCCCGCGCAGCGCCTCGCGTCGGTGCTGCTCCTCGCGACGGTGGGCCTGACCGCATGGCTCGCGTGGGTGATCACGGACGCCGCGGGCGTCACGGACGAGGCCATGGGGGTCGCGGTGACGGCGCCGACGCTCGTGGTCGCGGCGGTGATCTACGCGGCGCGCCGGCGAGGTCTCGCGCAGCTGGCGACGCTCGCGGCGCTGGCGGGGCTCGCGTCCTCGACGGTGTCGCTGGTCGCCGCCGACGACCGCGACATGGCGCTCGCGCTCGGCCTCACGCTCGCGGCCGTGGGGGCCGCGTGGGTGGCCGGCGCGGCGATGGGGTGGCTGAGGCCGGCCACCGCGGGGCTCGTCGCGGGCGGCATGCTGACGGTGCTCGCCCTGCAGACGACGGCGTACGACGTCACGCGCACGCCGATGCTCATCGCGGCGGTGGCCGTCTCGGTCGCCCTCCTGGCGGTCGCGATCACCGTGTCGCGGCTCGCCGTGCTCATCGTGCCCGGCGGGATCGGCCTGCTGATCTCCACCCCGCAGCTCATCGACCACCTCGTGGGCGACGCGGTCGCGACCTGGGTGGGCGTGCTGCTCACCGGCGTGGCCCTCGTGGTGGTGGCGGTGTGGATGGTCCGCGAGCGCCGGCAGGCGCCGGGCGGATGAGCGCGTCCCCGGGGCAGCCCGTCACGCGCCCCGAGGACGGCGAGGGCCCCGAGGGATCGCTCCCCCGGGGCCCGTCGCATCGTCCCTACTGACCCTTCTCGGCATCCGGGTCGAACGGCTTGCCGGAGCCGCTGCCCGCCTGCTCCGCCTCGGCGGAGAAGCCCTCGGCCTGACGGCGGGCCTCCTCGAGCGCGGCGCGCGGGTCGGCGAGCGCGGAGGTGATCCGCGAGCCGGCGCGCCTCGCGCGCTCGGGGTCGCGCTCGAGCGGCTCGGGCTCCTCGGTGCCGCCGAAGCCCGCGGCGATCGCGTTGAGCGCGCCCGTGAACTCGGTGGGCACGAACCACATCTGGTTGTTGGTGCCCTTCGCGATCTCGGGGAGCATCTGGAGGTACTGGTACGACAGCAGCTTGGAGTCCGCGTCGCCCTCGTGGATCGCGTCGAACACCTGGAGGATCGCGCGGGCCTCGCCCTCCGCCTCGAGGATGCGGGACTGCGCCGAGCCCTCGGCCCGCAGGATCGCGGACTGCTTCTCGCCCTCCGCGGTGAGGATCGCCGACTGCTTGACGCCCTCCGCGGTGAGGATCGCGGCGCGGCGGTCACGCTCGGCGCGCATCTGCTTCTCCATCGAGTCCTTGATGGACAGCGGCGGCTCGATCGACTTGAGCTCCACGCGGTTGACGCGGATGCCCCACTTGCCCGTCGCCTCGTCGAGGACGCCGCGCAGCTGGCCGTTGATCTGGTCGCGGCTGGTGAGCGTCTGCTCGAGGTCCATCGTGCCGACGATGTTACGGAGCGTCGTGGTCGTCAACTGCTCGACACCGGTGATGTAGTTGGCGATCTCGTAGACGGCCGCCTTGGGGTTGGTCACCTGGAAGTAGATGACCGTGTCGATGTCCACCACGAGGTTGTCCGACGTGATGACGGACTGCGGCGGGAACGAGTAGACCATCTCGCGCAGGTCGACCTTGGCCCGCACCTTGTCGATGAACGGCACGAGCAGGTGCAGGCCCGCGTCCATGGTGCTGTGGTAGCGGCCGAGCCGCTCCACCAGGTACGCCTGCGTCTGCTGCACGACGATGATCGCGCGAGCGATCGCGGTGATGACGAAGATCGCGAGGACCGCGATCGCGACCCACACGATGATCGTTCCGACGTTGTCCATCTCAGCTCTCCTTCTCGGGCGCGACCACGGCGGTCGCCCCATCGATCCTCAGGACGCGTACCTCGGAACCCTCCGGGATGGCCGGCGCATCGTCCTCGGTGCGCGCGGACCACACCTCCCCGTTGAGCTTGACGCGGCCCCGGGTCTCGGTCACCTCGTCGAGCGTGCGCGCCTCGCGGCCCACGAGGGCCGCGGTGTTGGTCTCCGCCGCCCCCTCGCCCTTCGCCCGCAGCGAGCGCAGCAGGAACGGCCTCAGCAGACCGATGAGCGCCGACGACACCGCGAGCGCGATGATCATGCTCAACCACCACGGCGCGCCCAGCAGGGCCGCCAGGCCTCCGGCGAGCGCACCGCCCGCGAGCATCGCGAACAGCAGGTCGAGCGTGAAGATCTCCACCGCCCCCAGCACCATCGCCGCGATGAACCACCACAGGAACTGTTCCACAGCATCCTCCTTCTCCCTGGGACGCTAGCAGGGGTGACGGGACGCGCGCATCGTCCCCGGGGACGATGCGCGCGTCCGGCAGGATGAGCCGGCGGCGGGGCCTCGATCAGGCGACCGCGGCCTCGGTCTCGTCGGCGGCGCGGACGGCCCGGTCCGCGCGGTGGCCGCGCCACGCGCGGGCGATCGCCCAGGCCCAGACCGCGACGATCGCGGCGTAGACCGCCCACGCGTACGGGGCGACCGAGGCGAGCGCGTCGGTGTGCAGGAGCGTGCGCGCGTTGGTGAGCAGGATCATGCCGCCGACCGCCGCGCCGAGCATGCGCGGCGGCACGTGGCGGACCAGGTAGGCGGCGAGCGGGGCGGCGACGAGGCCGCCCGCGAGCAGCGCGAGGACCCAGCCGAAGTCGATGCCGGACGTGCCGAGCCCCACGAGGAAGCCGACGGATGCGGCGGCGGCCACGAGGAACTCGGAGGTGTCGATCGAGCCGATGACCTTGCGCGGCTCGAGGCGGCCCGAGGCGAGCAGCGTCGGGGTGCCGATCGGCCCCCATCCGCCGCCGCCGGTCGCGTCGACGAAGCCGGCGACGAGGCCGAGCGGGCTGAGGAAGCGTGCGCGGAGGGGTCGGGCGGCCTTGTCCGCGCTCACCTTGGTGCCGGTGAAGCGCGTGAGGACGTAGATGCCGAGGCCGAAGAGCACCATCGCCATGATGGGGCCGGCCGCCTCGGTGGACATGCTCGACAGGAACGTGGCGCCGGCGAACGCGCCGATCGCGCCCGGGACGCCGACCCGCCACACGACGCGCCAGTCGACGTTGCCGAACCGCGCGTGCGCGATGCCGGAGGCGAACGTGGTGCCCACCTCCGCGAGGTGGACGGTGGCCGACGCGAGCGCCGGCGACAGGCCCACGGCCAGCATGAGCGTGGACGACGTGACGCCGTACGCCATGCCGAGGCTGCCGTCGACGAGCTGGGCGCCGAAGCCGACGATCGCCACCAGGACGAGAGTGCGCATGAGGGTTCTCCGCCCCGAGCCGGCCGCGGGCGCGGCCATGGGTCGAGGTGAGCCAAACCATACCCACCTAGTAGGTAGGAATCAATACCTACTCGCCAAGTAGGTTGGTCTGCGCGTCCTCCCACGCCGCCTGGTCCTCGACGAGCTCGCGGATCTCCCCGGGCAGCTCGCCGGAGGCGAGGTCCGCGACGGTGACGCGCTCGAGCACCGCGCGGATGCTCGCGCGCACCGCGACCCAGATGGTGAGGAGCTCCGATGCGGCGCCGTCGTACTCGAGGCCCGAGGGGCGCTCGCCGCGCACGAAGACGAGCGGGCCGTCGACCGCGCGCACGACGTCCGCGAGCGTGATGTCCGCGGCCTCGCGCGCGAGGCGGTAGCCGCCGCCGATGCCGCGCTGGCCGATGACGAGGCCGTCGTCGCGCAGGGACGTGAGGATGCCCTCGAGGAACTTCCGCGGGATGCCCTGGCTCGAGGCGATCTCCCCCGCGGTGCGCGGCGCATCGGCGCGCGCGAGCTCGGCCGTCGCCCTCAGGGCGTAGTCGGCGCGGGCCGAGACCTTCACGACGGCCCCTAGGCGCGACGCGCCGCGTAGCGGCCGCCGGATCCGCTCAGCTCGACGGGCATGCCGTACGTCTCGGACAGCGCCTCGGAGGTGAGCGTCTCCGCGAGCGGTCCGGCGGCGACGACGCGGCCCTCGCGGAGGAGCATGACGTGGGTGAAGCCCACGGGGATCTCCTCGACGTGGTGCGTCACCATGACGATCGCCGGCGACCGGTGGTCGCCCGCGAGCTCGCGCAGCGCCTCGAGCAGCTCCTCGCGTCCGCCGAGGTCGAGGCCCGCGGCGGGCTCGTCGAGCAGCAGCAGCTCGGGGTCGGGCATGAGCGCCCTCGCGACCTGGACGCGCTTGCGCTCGCCCTCGCTCAGCGTGCCGAACTCGCGGTCCGCGAAGTCCGCCATGCCGAAGGCCCACAGCAGGGCGTCGGCGCGGTCCTCGTCGAAGTCGTCGTACTGCTCCTGCCAGCGCCCGGTCACGCCGTAGGCCGCCGTCATGACGACGTTGCGCACGGTCTCGTGCGGCGGGATGCGCTCGGCGAGCGCGGCGCTCGACAGCCCGACGCGCACCCGCAGCTCGCGCGTGTCGGTGTCGCCGAGGTGCTCGCCGAGGATCGTGGCCGAGCCGTCGGTCGGGAACATCCGCGCCGAGGCGATCTGCATGAGCGTGGTCTTGCCGGCGCCGTTGGGACCGAGGATCACCCACCGGTCGCTGTCCTCGACGGTCCAGGACACGCCCTGGAGGATCTCGTTGTCGCCACGGCGCACCCGCACGCCCTCGAAGCCCAGCACCTCAGTCATGGCACGTGAGCCTATCCAAGAATCGTGCGGTAGACGCCCAGCGTCCTCTCCCCGATCGCGTCCCACGAGAAGCGCTCCGCGGCCCGCAGCCGGCCGGCCTCGCCCATCGCCTTCGCGCGCGCCTCGTCGGACACCATCGCGGTGAGCGCGTCGGCGAGGTCCGCGGCGAAGCCCTCGGGGTCGAGCGGGGTGCCGGTGCCGTCCTGCTCCTGAGCGATCGACACGAGCGTGCCGGTCTCGCCGGGCACGACGACCTCGGGGATGCCGCCGGTCGCGGTCGCGACGACGGGCAGGCCCACGGCCATCGCCTCGAGGTTGACGATGCCGAGCGGCTCGTAGACGGACGGGCACACGAACGCGGTGCACGCGTCGAGCACGGCGACGAGCTCGTCGCGCGGCAGCATCTTCTCGATCCACACGACGCCGTCGCGCTCCTCCTGGAGCTTCGCGACCGCGCCGGAGACCTCCGCGGCGATCTCCTTGGTGTCGGGCGCGCCGGCGCACAGCACCACCTGGATCTCCTTCGGGAGGCGCTCGACCGCCTTGAGGAAGTACGGCAGGCCCTTCTGGCGGGTGATGCGGCCCACGAACACGATGGCCGGGCGGGACGGGTCGATGCCGTGCTCGGCGACCACCGCATCGGCCTTGGCGCGCGCCTCGTCCGTCGTGGGCGCCGCCCAGGCGGCGACGTCGATGCCGTTGTGGACGACGTGCACCTTGCCCGGATCGACGTCCGGGTAGCAGCGCAGCACGTCCTTCCGCATGCCGTCGGACACCGCGATGATGCCGTCGGCCGCCTCGTACGCGGTCTTCTCGATCCAGCTCGAGACGCGGTAGCCGCCGCCGAGCTGCTCCGCCTTCCACGGGCGCAGCGGCTCGAGCGAGTGCGCGGACAGCACGTGCGGGATGCCGTGCAGCTTCGCTGCGAGGTGGCCCGCCATGTTCGCGTACCAGGTGTGCGAGTGCACGAGGTCCGCGCCGCCGCAGTCCTTCGCCATCGGCAGGTTGTGGGCGAGCACGTCGAGCGACGCGTCGCCGACGCCTCCGCCGAGCGCGTCGTAGCCGGTCACGCCCGGCTCGTCGCGGGGTCCGTCGAACGCGCGGACGCGCACGTCGAGGTGCTGGCGCAGCACGGCGGCCAGCTCGGTGACGTGGACTCCGGCGCCTCCGTAGATGTGGGGCGGGTACTCACGGGTGAGGATGTCGACGCGCATGACCCCACGCTAGCGGCTCGCCCGGCGCACAGCCTGACTCCGCCCCGCTTTGCCCCCTATGCTGGCTGTATGCCAGCGCAGAAGGTTCTCGCCATCGTCCTTGCAGGAGGTGAGGGCAAGCGTCTGATGCCCCTCACCGCAGCCCGCGCGAAGCCGGCGGTCCCGTTCGGAGGGACGTACCGCCTCATCGACTTCGCCCTGAGCAACCTCGTGAACTCGCGATATCTCCACGTCGTGGTGCTCACGCAGTACAAGTCGCACTCCCTCGACCGCCACATCGCCCGCACCTGGCGCATGTCGCCGCTGCTCGGCAACTACGTGGCGCCGGTGCCGGCGCAGCAGCGTCGCGGCCCGCACTGGTACCTCGGCAGCGCCGACGCGATCTACCAGACCGTCAACATCATCGAGGACGAGCAGCCGGACATCGTCGTCATCGTCGGTGCCGACCACGTCTACCGCATGGACTTCTCGCAGATGGTCGACGCGCACATCGCGTCGGGCGCGGACTTCACGGTCGCGGGCATCCGCCAGCCGATCTCGCTCGCGGACCAGTTCGGCGTCATCGACATCGATCCCGACAACCCGGACCGCATCCGGGCCTTCCTCGAGAAGCCCAAGGACCCGGACGGCCTGCCCGACAGCCCCGGCGAGATCCTCGCCTCGATGGGCAACTACGTCGCCAACGCCGACGCGCTGCTCGAGGCGCTCACCGCGGACGCGGACAACCCGACGTCGAAGCACGACATGGGCGGCGACATCGTCCCCCACTTCGTCGACAAGGGCACGTGCGGCTTCTACGACTTCATCCGCAACGACGTGCCGGGCTCGACCGACCGCGACCGCGACTACTGGCGCGACGTCGGGACGCTCGACATGTACTACGACGCGCACATGGACCTCATCGCGGTCCAGCCGGTCTTCAACGTCTACAACGACGAGTGGCCGCTGCACCAGGGCCTCATCACGAACCCGCCGGCGAAGTTCATCCACTCCGAGGAGGGCCGCCTGGGCCACGCCGCGGACTCGATCGTCTCCCCCGGCGTCATCGTGTCGGGCGCGACCGTGACCGGCTCGGTGCTGTCGCCGGGCGTGCGCCTGCACTCGTGGTCGACCGTGTCGGACTCCGTGCTGCTCGACGGCGTGCAGATCAACCGGCACGCGCAGGTCCACCGCGCGATCCTCGACAAGAACGTCGTGGTTCAGGAGGGCGCGCGCGTGGGCATCGACCGCGAGTCCGACATCGCGCGCGGCTACACGGTCACGGACTCGGGCATCACCGTCGTGTCGAAGGGGACGGTCGTCACGGCATGAGGCTGTGCGTCCTCGACGTCGACTCCACCCTGATCACCGCCGAGGTCATCGAGCTCATCGCCGCCCGTGCGGGCACGCGCGAGCTCGTGGCCGAGATTACCGAGCGTGCGATGCGCGGCGAGCTCGACTTCTCCGCGTCCCTCCAGGAGCGCGTCGCGACCCTCGCGGGCGTGCCCGACACCGTGTTCGCCGACGTGCTGGCTGAGGTCGAGCTCACGCCCGGCGCACCCGAGCTCATCGCCGGCCTGCAGGCGGCCGGCTGGGAGGTCGCGCTCGTGTCGGGCGGCTTCACCGAGGTGGTGGGCCCGCTCGCCTCGCGCCTCGGGATCACCCGCTACCGCGCCAACCGACTCGAGGTCGTCGACGGCGCCCTCACCGGCCGCACCGTCGGGACCGTCGTCAACCGCGAGGTCAAGGCCGAGACGCTGCGCGAGTTCGCGGCCGAGGTCGGCTGCCCGCTCGAGGACGCGGTCGCGATCGGTGACGGCGCCAACGACCTCGACATGATGGCGACCGCCGGGCTCGGGATCGCGTGGCACGCCAAGCCGATCGTCCAGGAGAAGGCGGACGTCGCCCTCAACGGGCCGCGCCTCGACGCGGCGCTCGACATCATCCTGGGCTGAACCCCGGCGATCGTCGCGCGCACGGGAACATATGTGCGCCTTCCTCCCGCTATTCATGCACGATGCGACGACGGGCACGGCGCGCTCCCGCACCAAAGTGCGTAAGTAACGGGAGCATCGCGGCACCTATGCCGGACATGCGCTCGAGGGCTCGGGCCGGCCATGGGGACGGCGGTAGAGGCCAGACGCGCGGCCGCCGGATCAGGACAGGCGGCGGCGCGCCGCGATCGCCATGATCGCGAAGGCCTGCGCCTCGGCGCTGGTGCCCTGGCGGTCGAAGCCGGGAGCGCCACAGACCTCGCGCACGAGGCCGTGCTCGTCCACGCGGGACAGCGCGGCGTCGGCCCAGCGGGCCGCCGCATCCGCGTAGGACGCGGGCAGCCAGCCGTCGGCGACGCCGGTGAACGCGGCGTACGCGAGCATCAGACCCGCGCAGCCATCGACGAACGACGTCGGGTCGTCGAGCACATCGTGGAAGCGGCCGTCCTCGCGCTCGTGGCGCGCGCACGCGTCGATGAGCGCGCGGGCGTCGTGCTCCCAACGGGTGCGCACGGACTCGGCCTCGACGCCGAGGTGGAGAGCGCGGGCCAGCCCCGCCGCCACCCAGCCGTTGCCGCTCGCCCAGAAGGCGTCACGCGCGAACGTGCGGGACGCCATGTCGAAGCGGTGGCGGTAGAGCCCGGTGGCCTCGTCCCACAGCTGCTCGCGGTGCATGCGGTGCTGCATGTCCGCGGGCGCGAGATCGCCCGCGGCGACGAGCGCCGGCACCACCATGTAGACGGAGTCCGCCCACACCTCGGCCGAGCCCGTGAGGTGGTGGAGCACGCCCCAGTCGTCGCGCGGCGAGAAGCGCAGCAGCCACCAGCGCTGACGCTGCGCGGCCTCGGCGGCCGCCGCATCGTCCTCGCCCAGGGCGAGCGTCGCCTCGAGGAGCGCTCCGGAGTTCACGGCCGCCGCATCGTCCATCCCGCCGAGCTGGCCGTCCGCGTCCTGACGCGCGACCGCGTCGCGCGCGAGCAGGAGCGCGAGCCCGCGGTCCCCGTCGTCGAGCGCGGCGTGGCTGGCGACACCCTGCTCCCAGCCGAACCGCTGCATCGCGAGGAGGGCGCGCCACAGGGGCGCGGTGTCGCTCACGGCGGCGGTGGAGGCGCCGCTCACTCCTCGACGTCGCGGCCCGACAGGACCGTGGTGAGGCGTCCGCAGCGCGAGGTGATCTCGGCCCACGGGCAGTCGAACTCGAGCACCGCGGCGGTCGCGGTCGGCAGACCGTGCGCGACGCGCTGGAGCGCGGACTTGTCCGAGCCCTGGCCGGCGAGGTGCGCGGCCGCGGCGGAGGACGTGGGCTCGTGGCCGACGACCACGACCGTGTCCGCCTCGCCCGCGCCCCGCAGGACGTCGAGCAGGCCGGAGACGTTGGTCTCGTAGAGCTCCGCGTCGACCACCGTCTCGCACTCGCCGAACGCGGGCGCCATGAGCTTCCACGTCTGCTGCGTGCGGTTGGCCGGCGACACCAGCGCTAGGTCCGGGGCGATGCCCGCGCGGGCGATGACCTGGCCCAGGCGGGTGGAGGCCTTGCGGCCGATGAGCTCGAGAGCGCGGTCGGAGTCGCTCAGGCCGGCCGCGGGGGCCTCGGCCTTGGCGTGGCGGGCGAGGATCAGCGTAGGCACGGTGTCACTGTCCCATGGCGTGCACGCCGCCGTCTACGTGGATCATCTCGCCGGTGGTGGCCGGGAACCAGTCCGAGAGCAGGGCCGTCACCGCGCGGGCGGTCGGCTCGGTGTCGGACGAGTCCCACCCGAGGGGCGCCCGCTCGCTCCAGTTGCCCTCCATCTGCTCGAAGCCCGGGATGTGCTTCGCGGCGGTGGTCTTGATGGGGCCCGCGGAGACGACGTTGCAGCGGATGCCCTGCGGGCCGAGGTCGCGCGCGACGTAGCGGTTGACGGCCTCGAAGGCGGCCTTGGCGACGCCCATCCAGTCGTAGACCGGCCACGCGAAGCGGCCATCGAAGGTGAGGCCGACGATCGAGCCGCCGTTCGGCATGAGCGGCGCGGTGGCCTGCGCGAGCGCCTTGAGCGAGTACGCGGAGATGTGCATCGCGGTCGCGACGTCGTCCCACTCGCCCGACATGAAGTTGCCGCCCATGACAGACTGCGGCGCGAAGCCGATCGAGTGGACCACGCCGTCGAGGTGCGGGACGTGCTCGCGGACCTTGTCGGCGAGCGACTCGAGGTGCGCGGGGTCGGTGACGTCGAGCTCGACGACCTTCGCCTCGACGGGGAGGCGGCGGCCCATCGCCTGGGTGATCTTGAGCGAGCGGCCCACGCCGGTGAGGACGACGGTGGCGCCCTGCTCCTGGCTGAGGCGCGCGACCTCGAACGCGATCGAGCCCTCGGTGAGGACGCCGGTGACGAGGATGTTCTTGCCTTCGAGAATGCCCATGCTTGCTTGCTCCTTGGGGGACGGGGAGGTCAGTGGCCCATGCCGAGGCCGCCGTCGACGGGCAGCACGGCGCCCGAGACGTAGCCCGCGGCGTCGGACGCGAGGTAGATGGCGGCGGCGGCGACCTCGGCGGTCGAGCCGAAGCGCTTGGCGGGGATGGTGTCCGCGTACTGCTTGACGGTGTCGTCGCCCAGCTCGGCCGTCATGTCCGTGGTGATGAAGCCCGGCGCGATGACGTTGGCGGTGATGCCGCGCGCACCCACCTCGCGGGTGACGGAGCGCGCCATGCCCACGAGCGCGGACTTCGACGACGAGTAGTTGACCTGGCCCGGGTTGCCCATGAGGCCCACGACGGAGCCGATGAGGACGATGCGGCCGAAGCGCTCGCGGATCATCGAGTTGACCGCGCGGCGCACGCAGCGGAACGTGCCCGTGAGGTTGACGTCGACCACCTGCTCGAAGTCCTCGTCGCTCATGCGCATGAGGAGGCCGTCGCGCGTGATGCCGGCGTTGGCGATGAGGACGCGGACGCGGCCGTGCTGCGCCTCGAGCTCGTCGAAGGCGGCGTTGACCGCGGCGGTGTCGGTGACGTCTGCGACGGCGCCGGTCACCCCCTCGGGGAGGTCCCCTCCGCGGTAGATGGTGGACACGGTGTCGCCGTTGGCCACGAAGGCCTCGGCGATGCTCCGGCCGATGCCGCGGTTGGCACCGGTGACGAGGACATGGCGGGTCATGGGGGCCACGCTAGCGGAGGGCGGGACCGTTGCGCGAAAGCGCGGCACTAGCATCGTGCGGGTGACCACGCCCTCCCTCGCCTCGCGCATCCTGCGCGTCGTCGGCATCGTGGCGCTCGCGCTCGCGGTGTCTGCCGTGGCGGTGCGCGCGGGGTTCTGGCAGCTCGGCAGGCACGAGGCGCGGTCCGCAGCGATCACGCTGTACGAGGCGAACGCCGCCACGGATCCGGTGCCTCTGGCCGAGGCGGTGCCCGCGGGATCCGCCGTCGGCGACGCCGAATGGACGCGCGTGACCGTGGACGGCGAGTTCGAGCAGGGCTCGACGACGCTGCTGCGCAACCGCCCCGTCGACCGCGAGCGCACGTGGCACGTGCTCGCGTGGTTCGACACGGACGACGGGCGGTCCTTGCTCGTCGACGCGGGCTGGGTGCCCATCCCCGACTCGGGCGAGCCCGACGGCGCGGTCCCCAACCTGCCCACGGGCGACGTGACCCTCGAGGTGGTGCTGCGCGCCGCCGAGGAGGACGACGGGCGCCGCGACGACGGCGCCACCCGCATCACCCCCGCGCAGATGCCCGCGCCCGACGTCGAGCCGATCGACGGCTACGGCATGGTCCAACAGGTGTGCACCGCGTCCGGGTGCGAGGACGCGCTCGGCTCTCAGGTGCCGCTGCCGACGCTCAGCCTGGGCCCGCACCTCGCGTACACGTGGCAGTGGTTCGCGTTCGCCGTCATCGCGCCCGTGGCCGGCGTGCTGCTCGCGCGACGCGAGTGGCAGGCGACCTCCGGGGACGATGCGCCGGCCGGGGCTCCGCGCGAGCCCCGCGAGCCGCGCCGCAGGCGCCGCGCCGAGCCGACCGACGAGGAGATCGAGGACGCGCTCTAGGGTCGACGGGGCTACGCGAGGGAGATGAGCTCCCGGTAGGACTCGTTGTAGAGGTCCTCGACCGCGTCGGGCAGCAGCAGCACCCGCTCGGGCTCGAGCGCCTCGACGGCCCCCTCGTCGTGCGTCACCAGCACGACGGCGCCCTCGTACGTGCGCAGCGCGCGCAGGATCTCGGCGCGCGAGGCGGGGTCGAGGTTGTTGGTCGGCTCGTCGAGCAGCAGCACGTTGGCCTGCGACACGACCAGGGTCGCGAGCGCGAGGCGGGTCTTCTCGCCGCCCGAAAGGACCTTGGCGGGCTTGTACGCGTCGTCCCCGATGAAGAGGAACGAGCCGAGCACGTTGCGCACCGCGGTGTCGTCGAGGTCCGGCGCCGCGTGGCGCAGGTTCTCGAGGACGGTCGCGTCCATGTCGAGGGTGTCGTGCTCCTGCGCGTAGTAGCCGAGCTTGAGCCCGTGGCCGGGCTGCACCTCGCCGGTGTCGGGGTCCTCGACGCCGCCGAGCAGGCGCAGCAGCGTGGTCTTGCCCGCGCCGTTGAGGCCGAGCACGACCACGCGCGAACCGCGGTCGATCGCGAGCTCGACATCCGTGAACACCTCGAGCGAGCCGTACGACTTCGACAGCTCCGCGGCGCGCAGCGGCGTCTTGCCGCACGGCGAGGGGGTCGGGAAGCGCAGCGCGGCCACGCGGTCCTGGACCCGCTCCCCCTCGACGCCGGCGAGCATCTTCTCGGCGCGCTTGGCCATGTTCTGCGCGGCGACGGCCTTGGTGGCCTTCGCCTTCATCTTGTCGGCCTGGGCGATGAGGGCCGCGGCCTTCTTCTCGGCGTTGTCGCGCTCGCGGCGGCGACGCTTCTCGTCCGTCTCGCGCTGCCTGAGGTAGAGGTCCCAGCCGAGCGCGTACTGGTCGAGCTCGCCGCGGTTGGCGTCGAGGTGGAACACGCGGGTGACCGAGGCGCGCAGCAGCTCGACGTCGTGCGAGATCACCACCAGGCCGCCCGGGAAGGACGAGAGGAAGCCGCGCAGCCACACGATGGAGTCAGCGTCGAGGTGGTTGGTGGGCTCGTCGAGCAGCAGGGTCTCGGCGTCGGAGAAGAGGATGCGCGCGAGCTCGACGCGACGGCGCTGGCCGCCCGATAGGGTGCCGAGCGGCTGGCCCAGGATGCGCTCGTCCAGACCGAGGTTCGCGGCGATGCGCTGCGCGTCGGACTCGGCGGCGTACCCGCCGGCGGCGCGGAAGCGCTCCTCGAGGCGCGGGTAGGCGTTCATCGCCTTCTCCATCACCTTCGGGTCGGGGCTCGCCATGCCCTCCTCGGCGTCGCGCATCTTCTTCAGCAGCCCCGCGAGGTCGCGCACCGACAGGATGCGGTCGAGGGCGCGCTGCGTGGGCTCGCCCTCGCGCGGGTCCTGCGGCAGGTAGCCGATGCTGCCCTTGTGCGTGACCTGGCCGCCGGTGGGCTGACCCTCGCCCGCGAGCAGGCGGGTCATGGTGGTCTTCCCGGCACCGTTGCGGCCCACGAGGCCGACCCGGTCGCCGGGTCCGATCTGGAAGCTGGCAGGGTGCAGCAGCACCCGGGCGCCGATGCGGATCTCCAGATCCTTGGCGATGATCACACGTTCTCCCTGCGGCAGATGACTGGTCCTTGTGGCGTCCCCACAACGTTTGCGCACCCCCGACAGAACCCGGACCAGGGGACTTGGCGCGCGGGTAGGGTGACCGGCGTCCATTATCCCAGGGGGTCCCCATGGCTCAGCACCGCGGCCTCACCGGCCAGTCCATCGCGCTCGTCGCCGTCTTCGCCGGCCTCATCGCCGCGTCGACGCTCGTCCCCGAGGTCACGCTGCTCGGCGGCGTGCCGCTGACGCTGCAGACGTTCGCGATCGTGCTCGCCGGGCTGCTGCTCGGCCCGTGGCGCGCCCTCGCCGCCGTCAGCCTCTACCTCATGCTCGGGCTCGTGGGCGCCCCCATCTTCGCCAACGGCGCGGCCGGGCTCGTGGTGCTCACCGGCCCCACCGGCGGCTACCTCATCGGCTTCGTGCTGGCCGCGACCGTCATCGGCACGCTCGCGCAGATCCTCGCCCGCCGCGGCGTCCTCGCGCGCCGCGGCCCAGCGACGGCCTCCCTCATCGCCGTCGGCCTGGTGTCGATCCCGATCGTGTACGCGGTCGGCGTGCCGTGGCTCGTGTGGCGCACGGGGATGCCGATGCTGCCGACGGGCTGCTCGGAGGCGCTGCTCGACTGCGTCTCCGGCGTCACCGTGGGCGTGCTGCCCTTCCTCCCGGGCGACATCCTCAAGGTGGTCGCCGCAGGCATCGTCGCCGCGGCGATCCACCGCGCGTACCCGGGCCTGCTGGGCTCGGCGCGCCGCGCATCGTCCCGCGTCGCGGACCCGGAGTCCGCGACAGCCACCGCGTAGCCCGGTTCACCCCGTCAGGAAGCCGGACGTCACCGCCACGTAGTCCTCGGGATGGCTGACATGCGGCACGTGGCCGGCCCCGTCGAACGCGTGCAACCGCGCGTCGGGCAACGCCTCGGCGAGCACGGCACAGATCGCGACGTACATGGACGGGGTCTCGCCTCCAAAGGTCAGCAGCAGCGGCCGGCCCAGCGATACGAAGGGCTCGACGCCCATCTTGAGGACGGTGTCCGGGTCGCGGAGGTCGGCGAGGAAGGCCGGGGCATGCTGCACGAACCGCGCCCGCACCTCGGGCGGGAGCGACGCCCAGGTGCCGGGCCCGATCGCCCGGTCGACGAACAGCTCGGCCCCGCGCTCGTGCTCGCCGTCCTCGAGGAGCGCACGCACGGCCGCGTAGGCCTCCATCACGCTCGCGAGGACCTCGGCGTGCTCGTCACGGCCGGCGAGCGCGCCGAGCAGCGCAGGCTCGTGAGCGGCGACCCGCCGCACCAGGTCGGGACGCTCGACGGCGATCGCCATGGCGACGACCGCACCGTACGAGAAGCTCGCCACGTGCACAGGCCCGAGGTCGAGCCTCTCGACGAGCTCGGCGAGGTCCGCGACGTCGGCGCGCACGGACCGCTCCCCCGTTCCCGCCCCGCTGAGGCCGTGACCGCGCCGGTCGTAGGTGACTGCCCGGAAGCGCTCGGCCAGACCGGGCAGCGACTGCTCCCACGTCAAGGACTCGGTGAACCCTCCGTGGATGAGCACGAGCGGCTCGCCGGCGCCCGTCACCTCGTAGTGCAGATCGGTCCCGTCCGCCATCGTCATCGTGGCCATGAACGCCCCCCGGTGCTCTCCACAATGGTCGCACGCCGTGCGACCACAGGGGCGGTTACGGGTTGTCCAGGTCCACCGCTTACCCTTGACGCATGATCGAGTTCAAGGACGCGGCCGTCGTCGCGCCCGATTCCGGGGTGCCGATCCTCGAGCCGACCACGCTCACGCTCACCGAGGACCGCATCAGCATCATCGGCGCCAACGGCTCCGGGAAGTCGACCCTCGCGCGCCTCATCAACGGGCTCGTGCTGCCCGTCGAGGGCTCGGTCGAGGTCGACGGCCTCGACACGCAGAAGCACGGCGCCCAGGTGCGGCGCAAGGTCGGCTACCTCTTCACCGACCCGTCCGCGCAGCTCATCATGCCGACTGCGGTCGAGGACGTCGCGCTCTCGCTGCGCCGCCTCATCAAGAACCGCGCCGAGCGCGAGGAGGCCGCGATGTCGGCGCTCCGCGAGATCGGGCTCGCCGCGAAGGCGGACGTCTCGGTCAACGCGCTCTCGGGCGGCCAGCGTCAGCTGCTCGCGCTCGCGGGCGTGCTCGCGTGCACGCCGTCGATCGTCGTCGCGGACGAGCCGACCACCCTGCTCGACCTGCGCTGGCGCGCCCACGTGGGCGCGCTGCTGCGCTCGCTCCCCCTCCAGGTCATCGAGGTGACCCACGACCTCGACTCCGCCTCGCGCGCCGAGCGCACGCTCGTGGTCGACCTCGGCCGCGTGGTCTTCGACGGCGACCCCAAGGAGGCCGTCGCGGTGTACCGCGACCTCATGTTCGGACGCGCGAGCCAGGGCGCCACCGCGTGATCTCCCTGCTGGGCATCTACCGGCCGAAGCGCACGGCGCTCCACCTGGCGCCGGTGTGGTTCAAGATGCTCCTGCTCGTGGGCGTCTCGATCACCTCGGTGCTGGTGTCGGACCCCGTCACCAGCATCGGCATCACCGCGGCGTGCCTGCTGCTGCTCGCGTCGACGCTGCCGCCGCTCAAGGCGACCCTCAAGGGCATGGGCGCGATCATCCTCATCGCCGCCTTCACCACCGTCTTCCAGGTGCTGCGCGGCGAGTACATCCGCGCGCTGGACCTCGCCGGCGACATCGTCTCGGTCGCCGCCCTAGCGCTCGCCGTGTCGAGCTCAACGTCGATGGGCGCGATGCTTGACTTCGTCACCACCCTCGCGCGGCCGTTGCGGTGGCTGCTGCCGCCCGAGAGCATAGGCGTGATGGTGTCGCTCACGCTGCGTGCGATCCCCGAGGCCGCCCAGATCCTCACTGAGTCCCGCGTCGCGGCCCGGGCGCGCGGCATGGACCGCTCCCCGCGCGCGATCCTCATCCCGTCGGCGTCGCGGACGGTCGGCTTCGCGCTCCAGCTGGGCCAGGCGCTCCACGCGCGCGGCATCGCGGAGCATGGCCGCGCCGCCCGCATCGAGCCGCGCCAGGTGACGGAGGACGATGCGCCGCCGCCGGTGCTCGCCGAGCCCCCGGTGCGCGAGGCGCCCCGCGACGAGGAGCCGGCGCCCGTGCGCCCGGCGTCGCGCCGCGAGCGCCGCCGCTAGGACTCGTCGAGCATCGCGACCAGCCTCGTGGTGGTCGCCCAGTTCCGGATGGTCATGTCGCGGTAGACGGGCTTGCTCATCACGCGCGACATCCGGCTCTTCGTGCGCTGCGCGCTGAGGCGGCGGAAGTACACGACGCCCTCCCCCGCCCAGCCCGCATCGACGCCCTCGCGCATGCTGAAGGCCGCCAGCGCCTCCACCGCGTCCACCCCCGGCCGCAGGAAGGCCACGTCGGAGTGGTAGGTGCCGGGCTCCGTGCCGAAGCCGTCCGGCGCATCGTCCACCGCCGCACGCATCGTCGCCGCCGACACCGCGACCACGATCGTCTCGACGTCGAACTCCTCGGCGAGGACGGCGACCACGAGGTCCGCGACGGCCGCCTCGTCGAGGTCCGGCGAGTCGAGCAGGACGTTGCCCGACTGGATGTAGGTACGCGAAGGCGCGCCCCGCTCGGCCAGGGCCGAGCGCAGGCGCGCCATCGGTACCGCGTTGCGCCCGCCCACGTTGATGCCGCGGATGAGCGCGACGTGCGTGGCGGGCGGCATGTCAGACGTTGAAGCCGAGCGCCCTCAGCTGCTCGCGGCCGTCGTCCGTGATCTTGTCCGGGCCCCACGGCGGCATCCACACCCAGTTGATGCGGAAGCCGTCGACGAGGCCCGAGAGTGCCTGGCCGGCCTGGTCCTCGATCACGTCCGTGAGCGGGCAGGCCGCCGACGTCAGCGTCATGTCGATGACCGCGTGGCGGTTCTCATCGAGCTGGACGCCGTAGACGAGGCCGAGGTCGACGACGTTGATGCCGAGCTCGGGGTCGATGACGTCGCGGAGCGCCTCCTCGACGTCAGCGGCGTTGGCAGGAGCCTTGGTCTCCTCGGTCATGCCTCTCCTCCTTCGACGGCGGCACCGGACGATGCGGTGCGCGCCTGGATGAGCGCGTCCCTGAAGGCCATCCAGCCGAGCAGGGCGCACTTGATGCGTGCAGGATACTTGCCGACCCCGACGAAGGCGGTCGCATCGCCGAGCAGGTCCTCGCGCTCCTCGTCCAGGGGCTCGCCCTTGGCCTGCATGAGCGCGCGGAACGCGTCGTAGGTCTCGTCGGCGGTGTCGAGGGACTCGCCCTCGAGCAGCTCGGACAGGACCGAGATCGACGCCTGCGAGATCGAGCAGCCGTGGCCCTCCCACGCGATGGTCGCGACGGTGTCGCCGTCGACGCCCACGCGCATCGTGACCTCGTCGCCGCACGTGGGGTTGACCTGGTGCGACTCGCCGCGGCCGGCGCTCGTCAGGTCGACGAGGCCGCGGCCGTGGCCCTCGCGGGCATGGTCCATGATGACCTGCTGGTACATCGCCTCAAGGCTCATACGGTGACTCCGAAGAACTCGCGGACTCCGGCCAGCGCCTCGACGAAGGCGTGGGCGTCGTCCTCGGTGGTGTAGACGTGCGCCGAGGCACGGGTCGAGCCCGTGAGCCCCAGGCGCCGGTGCAGCGGCTGCGCGCAGTGGTGGCCCACGCGCGCCGCGATGCCGCGATCGTCGAGCACCTGCCCGACGTCGTGCGTGTGCACGCCCTCGACCGCGACCGCGGCCAGGCCGAGCACGTCGAAGCGCTCGGGGTCGCCCACCGGGCCGATGAGCCGCACGCCGGGCAGCGCCGCCGCCCCCTCGCGCAAGATCTGCGCGATGCGGGCCTCGTGGCGGGCGACGTTCTCCATGCCGAGGTCCATGAGGTACCGCGCCGCGGCGCCCATGCCCACCGCCTGCGCGACGGGCTGGGTGCCGGGCTCGAAGCGCGTGGGCGCCTCGAGCCACGTGGTGGTCTCCATGGTGACGATCGCGATGGCGCCGCCGCCGAAGATCGACGGCGGGAGCGCGTCGAGCAGCTCCTTGCGGCCCCACAGCGCGCCCACCCCGGTGGGCCCGAGCATCTTGTGCCCGGAGAACGCCATGAGGTCGGCGCCCAGCTGGGCGACGTCCACGGGGATGTGCGGCACCGACTGGCAGCCGTCGAGCACGGTGAGCGCGCCGACCTCGCGGGCGCGGCGCACGATCGGCTCGACGTCCGTGATCACGCCCGTGACGTTGCTCGCATGCGTGAACGCGACGACCCGGGTGTTGCCGGTGATGACCTCGGACAGGCCGTCGAGGATCAGCTCCCCCGCATCGTCCACCGGGATCCACGCGAGCTCGGCACCCGTGCGGGCGGCGAGCTGCTGCCACGGGATGAGGTTCGCGTGGTGCTCGAGCTCGGTGACGACGATGCGGTCGCCGGGGCCGACGCGGAAGCGGTCCGCCCCCGCGCCGCCGGCGCCGAGCGACGCCTGCAGCATCCCGTTCGCGACGAGGTTGAGCGCCGCGGTCGCCCCCGACGTCCACACGACCTCGTCGGCCGATGCGCCGATCAGCTCGGCGACGGACGCCCGCGCGGTCTCGAAGGCGTCGGTGGCCTCCTCCGCGAGCAGGTGCGCGCCGCGCGCGACGGCACCGTTGTGCTCACGGGAGAAGCCGGCCTCGGCCTCGAGCACGGCGAGCGGCCGCTGCGCGGTCGCACCGGAGTCGAGGTACACGAGCGGCCTCCCGTTCCTCACCGTGCGGGTGAGGATCGGGAAGTCGTCGCGCAGGTCGCGGAGCATCGTCAGGCGTTCGCCAGGTAGCGGTCGTAGCCCTCGGCCTCGAGGCGCTCGGCGAGCTCGGGGCCGCCCTGCTCGGCCACGCGGCCGTTGACGAACACGTGCACGTGGTCCGGCTTGATGTAGCGGAGGATGCGCGTGTAGTGCGTGATGAGCATGATGCCGAGGCCGGTGTTCTCCTTGGCGCGGTTGACGCCCTCGGAGACGATGCGGAGCGCGTCGACGTCGAGGCCCGAGTCGGTCTCGTCGAGGACCGCGATCTTGGGCTGGAGGAGCTCCATCTGGAGGATCTCGTGGCGCTTCTTCTCGCCGCCCGAGAAGCCCTCGTTGACGCCGCGCTCGCCGAACGACGGGTCCATGCGGAGGTTCTCCATGGCGCCCTTGACGTCCTTGACCCACGTGCGGAGCTTGGGGGCCTCGCCGTCGATCGCGGTCTTCGCGGTGCGGAGGAAGTTCGACACGGACACGCCGGGGACCTCGACCGGGTACTGCATCGCGAGGAACAGGCCCGCCTTGGCGCGCTCGTCGACGCTCATCTCGAGGACGTCCTCGCCGTCGAGCGTGACCGAGCCCTCGGTGATCTCGTACTTGGGGTGGCCGGCGACCGAGTAGGCGAGCGTCGACTTGCCCGAGCCGTTCGGGCCCATGATGGCGTGGGTCTCACCCGAGTTGATGGTGAGGTCGACGCCCTTGAGGATCTCCTTCGTCCCCTCGGGGGTCTCGACGGTGACGTGGAGGTTGCGGATCTCCAGGGTGCTCATGCGTTCTCCTTCAGGGAATTCTTGGGGGCGTCGACGTCGACGAGCACACGCTCGCCCTCGACGCGGGTCGGGTAGGTCTTCACGGGGGTGATGGCGGGCAGCTCGTCGGGCTCGCCGGTACGGACGTCGAAGCGCGAGCCGTGGGCCCAGCACTCGACGTGGCAGCCGTCGACGTCGCCCTCGGAGAGGGACACCTCTCCGTGGGTGCAGAGGTCGTCGATCGCGTAGAAGTCGCCGTCATCCGCGCGCACGATCGCGACGGGGATGTCGGAGCCGTCCGCGAGGGTGAGCTCGGCGAGCATCGCCGAGCCCGGCTCCAGGTCGGCGACCATGCACGCGAGCTGCTCACTCATGCTCGAGCTCCTCCTCGACGTGCGCGATCTCGAGGTCGATCTGGCGCATGAGGCTCTCCTCGACCGCGGGCACGCCGATCTCGTGGATGAGGTCGGCGAAGAAGCCGCGGACCACGAGCTTGCGGGCCTGCTCCTCCGAGATGCCGCGCGAGCGCAGGTAGAACATCTGCTCCTCGTCGAAGCGGCCGGTCGCGGACGCGTGACCCGCGCCCTCGATCTCGCCGGTCTCGATCTCGAGGTTCGGCACCGAGTCCGCGCGTGCGCCGTCCGTGAGGACGAGGTTGCGGTTGAGCTCGTACGTGTCGGTGCCCTCGGCCGCGGCGCGGATGAGGACGTCGCCGATCCACACGGAGCGGGCCGTCTTGCCGGCGAGCGCACCCTTGTAGGTGACGCGCGACGTGCACTTCGGGACGGCGTGGTCGACGAAGAGCTGGTGCTCCTGGTGCTGACCCGAGTCCGCGAAGTAGAGGCCGAACAGGTCGACGCTCGCGCCCTCGCCCGCGAACGCGGCCGAGGTGTTGAGGCGCACGACCTTGCCGCCGAGCGTGACGACCGTGCCGCGCAGGCGCGAGTCGCGGCCGAGGCGGGCGAGGACCTCGCCGGCGTGGACCGCGTCCTCGTCCCACTGCTGCAGCAGCACGAGGTTGAGGCCCGCGTTGTCCTTGAGGTCGATCGAGACGAGCTCGGAGTAGCGCGCGGTGCCGGTGCGGTTCACCACGACCGTCGCCTCGGCGCTCTGGCCGAGCTCGACGAGCAGGTGGCCGCGCACGTCGCCGCCGGTGCCGTGGAGGTCGATCGTGATGGGCTCGTCGACCACGGTGTTGGCCGCGATCGTGAGCGCCATCGCGCCGCCGGCGTGCTTGACGGCGACGGCCGAGGCACGGTCGCCGGGCTCGCGCACGGTGCGCTCGCGCGCCTCGTCCGCGGGCACCTGGGTGAGCGTGACGCCCTCGGGCAGGTCGCTGGTGGTCCACTCGAGGTGGCCGTCCGCGGCCTCGTCGGCGAACAGCGAGCGCAGGTCGCGCACCGCCGAGAAACGCCAGTTCTCCTCGCGGCCGGTCGGCACGGGGAAGGCGTCGACGTCGAAGGAGACGACGCGGTCCGCGCGCGACTTGTCGGGGATGACGCCGTGCGAGTGCGCGGCGTCAGCGGTGGCCTGGGTGTGATCGGTGACGGTCAACCGACGGATCCTTCCATCTGGAGCTCGATGAGGCGGTTGAGCTCGAGCGCGTACTCCATGGGCAGCTCGCGCGCGATGGGCTCGACGAACCCGCGCACGATCATGGCCATGGCCTCCGACTCCTCGAGGCCTCGGGACATGAGGTAGAACAGCTGGTCCTCGGACACCTTCGAGACGGACGCCTCGTGTCCCATGTGGACGTCGTCCTCGCGGACGTCGACGTACGGGTAGGTGTCGGACCGCGAGATCTGGTCGACGAGCAAGGCGTCGCACAGCACGTTCGACTTCGAGTTCTTGGCGCCCTCGAGGACCTGGACCAGGCCGCGGTACGAGGTGCGGCCGCCGCCACGGGCGACGGACTTCGAGATGATCGACGACGAGGTGTTGGGGGCGGCGTGCACCATCTTGGCGCCGGCGTCCTGGTGCTGGCCCTCGCCGGCGAACGCGATCGACAGGGTCTCGCCGCGGGCGTGCTCGCCGAGCATGAAGATCGCCGGGTACTTCATGGTGACCTTCGAGCCGATGTTGCCGTCGACCCACTCCATGGTGGCGCCCTCGGCCGCGGTCGCGCGCTTGGTGACGAGGTTGTACACGTTGTTCGACCAGTTCTGGATGGTCGTGTAGCGCACGCGGGCGTTCTTCTTCACGACGATCTCGACGACGGCGGAGTGCAGCGAGTCGCTCGAGTAGATCGGCGCGGTGCAGCCCTCGACGTAGTGCACGTACGAGCCCTCGTCCGCGATGATCAGAGTGCGCTCGAACTGGCCCATGTTCTCCGTGTTGATGCGGAAGTAGGCCTGGAGCGGGATCTCCACGTGGACGCCCGGCGGGACGTAGACGAACGAGCCGCCCGACCACACGGCCGTGTTGAGCGCCGCGAACTTGTTGTCGCCGGTGGGGATGACGGTGCCGAAGTACTCCTCGAACAGCTCCGGGTGCTCACGCAGCGCGGTGTCCGTGTCGAGGAAGATGACGCCCTGCTCCTCCAGGTCCTCGCGGATCTGGTGGTAGACGACCTCGGACTCGTACTGCGCGGCGACGCCCGCGACGAGGCGCTGCTTCTCCGCCTCCGGGATGCCGAGCTTGTCGTACGTCTCCTTGATGTCCTCGGGCAGGTCCTCCCATGAGGTCGCCTGCTTCTCGGTGGAGCGCACGAAGTACTTGATGTTGTCGAAGTCGATGCCGGTGAGGTCGGAGCCCCAGTTCGGCAGCGGCTTCTTGCCGAAGAGCTTCAGGCCCTTGAGACGCGTCTCCAGCATCCACTCGGGCTCGTTCTTCAGCGCCGAGATCTCACGGACGACGTCCTCGTTGAGGCCGCGCTTGGCAAGCGCGCCGGCCTCATCCGAGTCGTGCCATCCGAACTGGTAGTTGCCGATCGAGGCGATGGCCTCGTCCTGCGTCATGGGCTCGGTCGGAGCACTCATGCTCATCCTTCCTTACGGGTGGGGGTGGCGAGCGGGATCGTGGTGGTGCAGACATGCGCGCCGCCCGCGAGGGTCGACAGCCGCTGCACGTGCACGTCGAGGATCCTCGAGAAGGCGCGGGCCTCGGCCTCGCACCACTCGGGGGTCCTCTCCGCGATGGACTGGACGGGGCAATGCCCCTGGCACAGCTGGACGGTGATGCCGCCGGGGCCCGGGCGGACCGAGGCGGCGAAGCCGCGCTCGCCGAGCGCGGCGGCGAGCTCGTCGACCTTGCGCGCCATGGGCGCGTCGGGGTCGATCGACGAGGACACGGCGTCCTCGAGCTCCTTGGCCTTGGCCTCCACGAAGGCCTCGAGGCCGCCGGAGTCGCGCAGCGCGGACATCGCGTCGACGGCGACGTCGCGGTACGCGGACGCGAGGGCGCGCTGGCCCTCGTTGGTGGCCACGAAGGAGCGCGCGGGGCGGCCGCGGCCGCGCACGTGCTGGCCCGGAGGCTCGTGGTCGACGATGTAGCCCGAGTCCTCGAGCGAGGACAGGTGGCGTCGCACGCCGGCCGGCGTGACGCCGAGCTCGGTCGCTAGCGCGGCCGCCGTGATGGGGCCCGCGGTGGCGATGAGGCTGAGGACTCGATCGCGCGTGGTGTCGGCGTGCATCCGGGCTCCTCTCGTGCTGTCGTGCCGCGGGCAGCATCGGCCGCGGATCAATTAAGAAACATTTTGATTCATTAAATTCTAGCCCGCAAGCAAGGGGTGCCTAACCACCTTCGGGGCGCGCGGGGACGATGCGGGGCACCCCTTCCACAACGCGCGCGCCGCGATTTCTGTGCCCGCCGCACCGGCGCATCGTCCCCGCCCGCCGGGCCGGGGCATCGTGCCCGCGCGCCTAGGATTGTCGCGTGTCGAGCACCACCCAGCAATCGTCCCACCCGTCCTCCCCCGCGCCCACCGGCCGCGGCTACCGGATCGCGCGCGGCCTCACCCTGGCCAACATCGCGACCCAGGCGGGCATCATCGTCACGGGCGGCGCGGTCCGCCTCACCGGCTCGGGCCTCGGCTGCTCGACGTGGCCGCAGTGCGAGCCCGGCGAGTTCACGCCGACGCTGCACGAGGCGACCTCGATCCACCCGTACATCGAGTTCGGCAACCGCACGCTGACGTTCGTGCTGCTCGTCGTCGCCGTCGCCATGGCGGTCGCCGTGTGGCGGACGCGGCCCGAGCTCAAGTGGTGGGGCCTCGTGCCCGCGCTGGGCGTCATCGGCCAGGCGGTGCTCGGCGGGATCACGGTGCTGGTCGAGCTCCACCCGCTCGTGGTGGCGCCGCACATGCTGCTGAGCCTCGCGCTCGTCTGGTACTCCGTGCGCTTCGCGCTGCGCTACCGCGGCGCGCGCGGACGCATCGGCGGTCCGCTGAAGGTCGAGCGGTGGGCGTCGGCGGGCCTGCTCGTCGTGCTCCTCGTGATCGGCGCGCTCACCACCGGCGCGGGCCCGCACTCGGGCGACGCGCAGGCCACCGAGCGCCTCGCGCTCGACCCCGTCCTCGTGGCCAAGGCGCACGCGATGTCCGTATGGGCGTTCGTCGCCCTGCTCGCGTGGATCGGCTGGCGCATCCGCCGCGACCACAGCGCCGGCGACCGCGACGAGGCGCGCCTGTCGTACTGGGTGCTCCTCGGCGTGACGCTCGCGCAGGGTCTCATCGGCTACGTCCAGTACTTCACCGGGCTGCCGGCGCTCATCGTCGGCTTCCACCTGTTCGGCGCGGCCGTGCTGACGGCCGCGCACTCGGCCTTCTTCCGGCTCACCGCGCGCGAGACCGTGGAGGCCTGACATGGCCGAGGTGACGCTCGCGCACGTCGAGGACGCCGCGCGCGTCCTGGCCAGCGTCGCCCAGCACACGCCGGTCGACCAGGCGACGCACCTGAGCGAGCTGCTGGGCGTGCCCACGCACATGAAGCTCGAGAACCTCCAGCGCACGGGCTCGTTCAAGCTGCGCGGCGCGACCTACCGGCTGTCGCGGCTCACCGACGAGGAGCGCGCCCGCGGCGTGGTCGCGGCCTCCGCGGGCAACCACGCGCAGGGCGTCGCGTTCGCGGCCCAGCAGCTGGGCGTCGACGCGACGATCTTCATGCCCCTCGGCGCGCCCGTGCCGAAGCTGCTCGCGACCAAGGGCTACGGCGCGACGGTCGTCACCGACGGCGCGACCGTCGAGGAGTGCCTCGCGCTCGCAGCCGAGCACGCCGAGCGCACCGGCGCCGTGATGATCCACCCGTTCGACCACCCCGACGTCATCGCGGGCCAGGGCACCATCGGCCTCGAGATCCTCGCGGACGTGCCCGATGCGCAGACCATCGTCGTGCCCATCGGCGGCGGCGGGCTCATCGCGGGCGTCGCGGTGGCCGCGAAGGCCGTGGCCGCGCTCCAGGGCCGCGAGATCCGCATCGTGGGCGTGCAGGCCGCGGCGACCGCCGCCTTCCCGCCCTCGCTCGAGGCCGGCCACCCCGTGACGATCGAGCGCGGCGGCACCATCGCGGACGGCATCGCCGTGGTGCGGCCGGGCGAGCACACCTTCCCCATCGTGCAGGAGCTGGTCGACGAGGTCGTCACGGTCGACGAGGACCTCCTCGCGCGCGCCGTGCTCACTCTGCTCGAGCGGACCAAGCTCGTGGTCGAGCCCGCGGGCGCGGCGTCCGTGGCCGCGATCCTCGGCGGGCTCATCGCTCCGACCGGACCCACCGTGGCGCTCCTGTCGGGCGGCAACATCGACCCGCTGCTGCTCCAGCGCATCGTCGCCCACGGCCTCGTGGCCTCGGGCCGCTACATGACGCTGCGGATCCCGCTGCCCGACCGGCCGGGTCAGCTCGCGCGGGTCGCGGACCTGCTCGCGGGCGTGGGCGCGAACGTCATCGAGGTGCTGCACACGCGCCACGACCTGGGCCTCACGCTCAACGACGTGGTGCTCCAGGTGAGCGTCGAGACGCGCGGACCCAACCACCAGGGCGAGGTGCTCGAGACGCTGCGCGCCGCGGGCTTCTCCCCCACGGTCGCCAGCTAGGCGGAAGCCTCAGTCGAGCAGCGAGGGCGGGCGGCGCCAGTCCGCGTCGGCGGGGCGCAGCGTCTGCCAGCCCGACCGTCGCGCGGCGTCGAGCGCGAGCGCGCCGACGACCAGCGACGGGCTCTGCGCGGTGCCGGCCCAGATCGACGCGAGGATCTCGTCGAGCGGCACCCACCGCCCCTCCATGTCCCGCTCCTCCTCGTGGCGCTGGAAGCGCTCGGCGTGCGGCACCTCGGTGACGTCGCGGGCGAGGAACATGCGGATGCCCTCGGACGAGCCGCCGGGCGAGGTCATGAAGTCGACGAGCGTGTCCCAGCGGCCGGCCCGCAGGTCGGCCTCCTCGAACAGCTCGCGCGCGGCCGCCTCGACGGGCGGCTCGTCGCGCAGGTCGAGGAGGCCGGCGGGCGGCTCCCAGGTCTCGGCGCGCACCGCGTGGCGGTACTGCCGGACGAGGAAGACCCGCTCCGCCTCGTCCATCGCCATGATGCCGACGGCGCCGGTGTGGTGGATGTAGTCCCGCTGGACCTGACCGGACTCCCCCAGGTCGACGCGGTCGGTGCGCACGTTCCACACCTTGCCCTGATAGGCGAGGCGCGACTCGACAACCGGCCGCGCGCCGGGGACGTCCTCGATCATCAGACGGTCGCGGCGTCCGCGGGGGCCGAGGCCTCCTCCTGGCGGGCGATCGCCGCGCCGATGAGGCCCGCGAACAGCGGGTGCGCCTTGGTCGGGCGCGACAGGAACTCGGGGTGCGCCTGCGTCGACACGTAGTACGGGTGCGTGTCGCGCGGGAGCTCGACGAACTCGACGAGCGAGCGGTCGGGGCTCTCGCCCGAGACGACCAGGCCGGCCTCCTCGAGCTGCGCGCGGTACGCGTTGTTGACCTCGTAGCGGTGGCGGTGACGCTCGCCCACGGTCGAGGCGCCGTAGGTCTCGGCGACCACGGAGCCCTCCTTGAGCAGGGCCGGGTACTCGCCCAGGCGCATCGTGCCGCCCAGGTCGCCCTTGCCCTCGACGATCTCGAGCTGCTCCTCCATGGTGGCGACCACGGGGTGGTGGGTCTCGGGATCGAACTCGGAGCTCGAGGCGCCCTCGAGGCCGACCACGTTGCGGGCGTACTCCATCACCATGGTCTGGAGGCCGAGGCAGATGCCGAGCGTGGGCACCTTGTTCTCGCGGGCCCAGCGCAGCGCGCCGATCTTGCCGTCGACGCCGCGCACGCCGAAGCCGCCCGGCACGAGCACGCCGTCGACGCCGCCGAGGGCCTCCTGGGCGCCCTGCGGGGTCTGGCAGCGGTCGGAGGCGACCCAGCGGATGCGGACGCGGGTGTTGTGGTGGAAGCCGCCGGCGCGCAGCGCCTCGGTCACCGACAGGTACGCGTCGGGCAGGTCGATGTACTTGCCGACCAGCGCGATCTCCGCCTCCTTGGCGGGCTTGTGCACGCGCTTGAGGACGTCGTTCCAGGCGCCCCACTCGACGTCGTGGAACGGCAGGTCGAGGCGGCGCACGACGTACGCGTCGAGGCCCTCGGCGTGCAGCACCTTGGGGATGTCGTAGATGCTCGGCGCGTCGACCGCGTTGACCACGGCGGCGGGCTCGACGTCGCACATGAGCGCGACCTTGTTCTTGACCGAGGTGGGCACCTCGCGGTCGGAGCGCAGCACGAGCGCGTCGGGTTGGATGCCGATCGAGCGCAGCGCGGCCACCGAGTGCTGCGTGGGCTTGGTCTTCTGCTCGCCCGACGGGCCGATGTACGGCACGAGCGAGACGTGGAGGAAGAACACGTTGTCGCGGCCCACGTCGTGGCGCACCTGGCGGGCGGCCTCGAGGAAGGGCTGCGACTCGATGTCGCCGACGGTGCCGCCGATCTCGGTGATGATCACGTCGACGTTGGGGCCGGCCTGCTGGCGCATGCGGCGCTTGATCTCGTCGGTGATGTGCGGGATCACCTGGACGGTGTCGCCGAGGTACTCGCCGCGGCGCTCCTTGGCGATGACCTGCGAGTACACCTGGCCGGTGGTGACGTTCGACGCCGCGGAGAGCTCCACGTCGAGGAACCGCTCGTAGTGGCCGATGTCCAGGTCGGTCTCGGCGCCGTCGTCGGTGACGAAGACCTCGCCGTGCTGGAAGGGGTTCATGGTGCCCGGATCCACGTTGAGGTAGGGATCGAGCTTCTGCATCGTCACGCGCAGGCCGCGCGAGCGGAGAAGCCGACCGAGGCTCGAGGCCGTCAGTCCCTTCCCGAGGGAGGACACGACGCCTCCGGTGACGAAGATCTGACGGGTGACATGGTCCGTGCCGGACGAGAATCGCGTTCGCTCCACGGGCTTCAACTCTAACAGCCGTGAGTCCCGGGTGCCTCTCAGGAAACGCCGAGAACGGCCGGGACCTCGCCGTCGCGGTAGTGCGGGCGGTCTCCCGCGAGGGTCTCCGAGACGGCCGCGACGGCGGTCACCGAGCCCATCGTCCAGTCGGACGATGCGACGGTCGCGACATCGTCGCGCCTGCTCTGCGCGGAGATCGCGGCGGGCGCGCCCACCACGGTGACGGGCGCGTCGTAGGCGGCGAAGGCGTCGGCCAGGGCGGCGGTCGCGTCCTTGCCGCCGGCGATCAGAAGAATCGCATCCGCGCGCGTCGCGGCCTCGCCCTCGGCGAGATCGGCCTGCGCGAGAAGGTCCCACAGCACCGCGCCGCGGTCCGTGCCGGCGTCGCCGACGTCCGCGCGGTCCGCGCCGGTGGGGGCCGCGCCGGTCGCGCCCTGGACGAACGCGTGGGCAAGCACGGCGGACGGTTCGACGGCGTCGACGCCCACGAGCGAGGGTGCGACCTGCTCCGCGAGCGCGGTCCGGAACTGGGAGGTGGCGTCGTCGTTCCACGCGTCGCCGAGCGCGACCGCGCCGGTCTCCTCGGCACCCGCGAGCGGGAGGCGGGCCTCGACGGCCTCGATCACCGCGTCGGGGGCCCCGGGCGCGGCGACCACGACGACCGCGGTGCCGGGCAGGAGGTCGATGAGGAGGGTCGGCGCGGTGGCGTCGACATAGGCGGCGGCGGTGTCGGCGCGCGCCTCGGCGTCGTCGGCGCGCTCCTCCTGGGCGGCGACATCCGCCTCGAGCGCGTCGAGCCGGTCGCCGGTCTCGCCCAGCAGCGCCGCGCGCAGCGGCCCCGACCCGAGCACGACGCCGGTGGCGAGCACCGCGATGCCCGCGGCGGCCGACACGAGCCGGGTGCGCGCGTCGCTCATCGCCCGCCGCCGAACGTGTCGGCGAGCCACTGCCCCGCGGCGGCGAGCGCATCGTGCCCCTCGGGCGTGCCCCAGGCGGCGAGCAGCAGGGCGCCGGCGGCGAGCCCGACCGCGCCCCACGCGGTCACGGCGCTGTAGCGATGCCGGTAGAGCGCGGGCAGCACGGCGGAGTCGACGACGGCGCCGCTCGCGACCAGGCGCGACAGCAGCGCGCCGGCGCCGGCGGTCGAGCGGTCCTCGACGTAGTCGAGCAGGCCCTCGCGGGCGCCGGCCACCACGACGACGGACGCGCCGGCGGCGTGCGCGGCGAGCAGCGCCACGTCCTCGCTCGCGAGGCGCGCGTCGCACGCGTCGTGGCTGAGGCCGATGGCCTGGGCGCGCGCGTTGCCCGCGTCGCGGCCCACGGGGTCGTGGACGATCACCTGGGCGGCGCGGCGCAGCACGTCCTCGCCGACGGCGTCGATGTCGCCGACGACGATGCGCGGCATGAGCCCCGCGGCGCGCGCCGCATCGGCCCCCTCTCCCACGCCGATCACGACGGGCCGGCGCTCGCGCGCGAAGCGGGCGAGCACCTCGTCGCCGCCGGTGAAGCGGGGGGTGACGACGACGACGGGGCGGCCGTCGACGGGCAGGCGCAGCTCGGGCAGCCCGATGCCGTCGAGCAGCAGGTCCGCGTCGCGGTTGAGCAGGTCGAGCGCGGTCGCGGTGAACGAGGCGACGTGCACGTGGAGGTCCTCGTCGGCGACGCGGATGCGGTGCTCGACGTCCTCGAGGCTGAGCCGCGTGCCGTCCTCGACGACGCGGGCGCCGGCGGCGACGCGGGCACCGTCGACCGTGACCGCGGCGCCGTCGCGGATCGCGAGCACCTCGGTGCCGGCGGACTCGACGACGGGGATGCCGGCCTCGAGCAGGACGAGCGCGCCGGTGGTGGGCAGGCGCCCGGACAGGCAAGGCTGGGCGTTGACCACCGCGGCCGGGCGGCGGGCCGCGAGGGCCGCGGCCGCGCGCTTGTCGAGGTCGAGCGCGTCCACGATCGCCACGTCTCCCGGCTGGAGCCGTCGCGCCAGCACGAGGGGCGACGAGTCGACCCGGGCGGGGCCCGAGATGGCGGTGATGGCGGCGGTCATGGCGGCTATGGTGCCACGCGCGAGGCCTCCAGCAGCTCACGTGCGTGGGCGAGTGCGGTCTTCGATCCCTCGTGGCCCGACAGGAGGCGCGCGAGCTCCTCGACGCGGTCCTCCCCCGCCACCTCGTGCACCTGCGAACGGGTCACGGTGCCGTCGGTCGCCTTGGCCACGACGACGTGCCGGTCCGCGTGCGCGGCGACCTGCGCGAGGTGGGTGACGACGAGCACCTGGTGGGTGCGCGCGAGCTCGGCGAGGCGGCGGCCGACGGCGATCGCGGCCTTGCCGCCGACGCCCGCGTCGACCTCGTCGAAGACGAACGTGTGGCCCGGCGTGACGGCGTGCCGGGCGAGCGAGACCTCGATCGCGAGCATGATGCGGGACAGCTCGCCGCCGGAGGCCGCCTGGGCGACGGGACGATGCGGGGCGCCGGGGTGGGAGGCGAGCGTCATCTCGACCTCGTCGGCCCCCGTCGCGCGCGGTTCGACGGCGCGCACGCCGACGCGGAACTCCGCGTCGGGCATCGCGAGCCCGTCGAGCTCGGCGTCGACGTCGCCGGACAGCCGCCCGGCGGCGGCGCGGCGGCTCTCGGTGAGCGCGGCGGCGGCCCGCTCGACCCCGTCGCGCGCATCCGCCTCGGCGGCGCGGCGGGCCGCGAGCGTCTCGTCCCACGTGTCGTCCTGGAGCACGGCCTCGGCCGCGCGGTCGCGGTACGCGAGCACGCCGTCGAGGTCCGCGCCGATGCGCCGCATGAGCCCGTTGAGGTCGGCGCGGCGGGCCTGGAGCTGCTCGAGGCGGGCCGGGTCGGCGTCCATGCGGTCGAGGTAGGAGGCGAGCTCGTGGGCGATGTCCGCCGCCGAGTAGGCGACGTCGGCGAGCCGCGTCTCGAGCTCCTCGAGCGCGGGGTCGTGGCGGGCGGCGTCGCCGAGCGCGCGGCGCGCGGCGTCCGCGGCGACGACGAGCGTGACCTCGGCCTCGCCGTCGATGGCCTCGCGTGCGCCCGCGACCCCGGCGCGCACGGCCTCGGAGTGCTGGAGCACCTCGAGCTGCGCGCCGATCTCGGCGTCCTCGCCCGGCTGCGGGTCGACGGCGTCGATCGCGTCGAGGTCGTCGCGCATGCGGGCCGCCTCGAGGCGCGCGGCCTCGGCGCCGGACTCCATCTCCTCGAGCCGTGCCCGGGCCTCCCGCCATCCGTCCCACGCCGCCGCGTACGCGGCGAGCAGCGCATCGTGCCCCGCGAAGCCGTCGAGGATCGCGCGCTGCTCGGCCGACGACCGCAGGCGTGCCTGGTCGCTCTGGCCGTGCACGGTGACCCAGTGCTCGGCGACGTCGGCGAGCACGGCCTGCGGGACGGTGCGGCCGCCGACGACGGTGCGCGAGCGGGTGGTGGCCCCGACGGTGCGGGACACGATGACGGTGCCGTCGTCGTCGAGCGTCGCGCCGGCCTCCTCGAGGCGCCCGGCGGGCCACGAGCCGGGGACGACGTCGAGGACGGCCTCGGCGAGCGCCGCATCGGCGCCCGTGCGCACGGTGGCGGGGACGCTCCTCGAGCCGGTGATGAGGCCCAGGCCGGTGAGCACCATGGTCTTGCCGGCGCCGGTCTCGCCGGTCACGCAGGTGAGGCCGGGTCCGAGGTCGACGCGGGCGGACTCGATCACGCCCAGGTTCTCGATGGCGAGCTCGTGGAGCACGTCAGATCCCCGCTCCCCACCCCGCGACCGGCCGCGTGCCGCGGAAGCCGTCGACGGGCAGGGAGAACTTCTGGACGAGGCGCTCGGAGAACGGCGCGTCGGACATGCGGGCGAGGCGCACCGCGTGCGCGCCGCGGGTCACCTCGACGCGTCCGCCGCGCACGAGGTCGATCGCGCGGGCGCCGTCGAGCACCACCTGGCCGTCGCTGGACGAGCGGTCGAGGATCTCGACGGCGACGCGCGACGACGGGCTCACGACGAGCGGGCGCGAGAACAGCGCGTGCGCGGCGAGCGGCACGACGAGCAGGGCGTCGACGTCGGGCCACAGCACGGGCCCGCCGGCGCTGAAGGCGTGCGCCGTCGAGCCGGTCGCGGTCGCCACCACCACGCCATCGCAGCCGAAGGTCGACAGGGGCCGGCCGTCGATGTCGAGCGCGACCTCGATGGTGGTGCGCAGGTTGGCGCGCTCGACCGTGACGTCGTTGAGGCCCCAGCCGGTGGTCTGGACGCCCTCGGGCGAGGTCACCACGACGTCGATGGTGCCGCGCTCCTCGATCGTGTAGTCGCCCGCGGCGAGGCGGCGCGCGGCGTGCGCGACGTCGTCGCGCTCGAACTCCGCGAGGAAGCCCACGTGGCCGAGGTTGACGCCGAGCAGCGGGATGCCGGTGCCGCGCGTGAGGTCCGCGGCGTGGAGGATCGTTCCGTCGCCGCCGAGCACGAGCGCGGCCTCGATGGGCTTGTCGCCGGTGTGGAAGTCGGTGCAGGTGGCGACGCCGTCGGCCCGGAGGGCCGCGGCGGCGAGGTCGGCGGCCTCGAGCGCCTCGGGACGATGCGGGTGGGCCACGATGAGGATGCGGCGGGTCATGGCGTGCCTCCCGTCTCCGACTCGATCGCGGCCCTAACCTGGGCCTCCGTGAGCGGCGGCCCTGACTCGCCCCTAGCCTGCCACGACCGCGAGGCCCACACGAAGAACTCGACGTTGCCGTGCGGACCCGGGAGCGTCGAGCGCGCGATCCGGCGGATCGCGAGGCCCGCGCCGGTCATCGCGGCGACCACGGCCGCGACCGCCCGGGCGCGGTCGTCGAGGTTCGTCACGACCCCGCCGCGGCCCAGGCGCTCGCGACCCACCTCGAACTGCGGCTTGACCATGAGCAGGAGGTCGGCGTCGTCGGCGCACGCGGACACGAGCGGGCCGATGAGCAGGGTGAGCGAGATGAAGGAGACGTCCGCGACCACGAGGCCGGGCCGCTCCCCCAGGTCGTCCACCGTGAGCTCGCGCGCGTTGAGGCCCTCGCGGGCGACGACGCGGGGATCCGCGGCGATGGTCGGCGCGAGCTGGCCGTGGCCCACGTCGATCGCGTGGACGCGCGCGGCGCCCCGCTCGAGCAGGACCTGGGTGAAGCCGCCGGTGGAGGCGCCGACGTCGAGGCACACCCGTCCCGCGACGTCGAGCTCGGGGCACGCGTCGAGCGCGCCGAGGAGCTTGTGGGCCGCGCGGGAGACGTACTGGTCGGGCGCGGCGACCTCGACCGCCGCATCGTCCCCCACCTCGAGGGCGGGCTTGGACGCGACGGCGCCGTCGACGGTCACGGCGCCGGCCGCGATGAGCTCCTGCGCGCGGGTGCGCGACGGGACCAGGCCGCGCGCCACGAGCGCGCGGTCCAGCCGCATGCTCAGCGCGACTCGTCGCGGAGGCGCGTCGACAGCGCCTCCTGCACCTTGTCGAAGAACTCGGCCTGCTGGTCGAGGTCGTCGGGGAGCTCGGTGACGGCCTTGAGCGCCTCGCGGACCTCCGCGGGGTACTCGACCTGGCCCAGGGAATCGCGCGCGTCGTTGAGGTCAGCCATGGGACTGGAGGCTAGCCGAAGTGCGGGAGGGTCTCAACGTCCACCTTGGCGCCGGCGTCCGCGGCGGCCCACGCGGCGGCGCAGGCGGCGCGCAGCCGGTCCATCGGGGTGCCGCCGTCGGCGACCAGGCGGCCCTCGGTGACGCGGGCGCGGGCCTCGCGCACGTGCCACCAGTTCTCGACGAGGAACGGGGCCGGGTGGGTCTCCGCGAGCGTCGAGAGGTCCGCGCCGATGAAGGACGGGCGCTCGTCCGGCGCCGCCAGGATCGCGTCGCGCGCGGTCGACACGCCGGTGAGCACGAGGAGCCCGGGGACGTCCGCGGCGCGGGCGCCCTTGAGGTCGGTGTCGAGGCGGTCGCCGATCATGACCGGGCGGGTCCCGCCGGCCTTGGCCGCGGCGAGGCGCAGCATCGCGGGCTCGGGCTTGCCGGCCGCGAGCGGCGTGACGCCGGTCGCGGTGCGGACCACGCCCACGAGCGAGCCGTTGCCGGGGGCCATGCCGCGCTCGTTCGGGATCGTGAGGTCGAGGTTGGTGGCGAAGAAGCGGGCACCGGCGTTGATCGCGTACGTCGCCTCCGCGAACTGCTTCCAGCCGAGGTCGGGCGAGAAGCCCTGGATCACGGCGGAGGGACGCTCGTCCGCGCTCTCGACGATGGCGAAGCCCTTGGCCGTGACGGCGGTGCGCAGGCCCGCGCCGCCGACGACGAGGACCTTCTCCCCCGCCGGCACGTGCTCGGCGAGGAGCTCGGCGCCCGCCTGGGCGGCGGTCATCACCTCGGTGGGCGCGCACGGCATGCCCAGCTCGGTGAGGTGGTCGGCGACGGTCTCGGGCTCGCGGTTGGCGTTGTTCGTCACGAACATGATCGCCATCCCGGCGCCGCGCGCCTCCTCGAGGGCGGGCGGGGCGGTCGGGATCGCGTGCGGGCCCTTGTAGGCGACGCCGTCGAGGTCGACGAGCGCGACGTCGAAGGTGTCCTGCAGCGCGACCTCGGTGCCGATCAGGCCAGCGCTCATGCGCGGCCCTCGTCCTCGTCGTCCTCGTTCTCGTGCTCGTCCTCGGAGGTGTCGTCGTCCTCGTCCTCGGGGGTGTCGTCGTCCTCGTCGTGGTCGAGGTCCTCGTCGTCCTCGTCGTGGTCGAGGTCCTCGTCGTCCTCGTCGTCCTCGACGACCTCGTGGAGGTCGTCCTCGTCCTCGAGCTCGTCCTCGTCGTGCTCGTCGGGATCGGGCAGCTCGGCGGTGTCGTAGAGGACGATGTCCTCCTCGATCTCCTCCTCGACGGGCTCGGGGATGGATGCCTCGAGCTCGTCCGCCTCGGCGTCGAGGCCGAGCGCACGGAGGACCGCGACCTTGGCCTCGTCGACGCGGACCTGGAGGTCGGCGTTCGGGGTGCTGATGCGGTTGAGGATGAGCTGCGCGGCCTCCGCGTCGCCCATGTCGAGGCGGGCGCCGGCGACCACGATGCGCATCTCGACGGCCGAGTCGGCCGGCAGCGCCTTGGCGTCGGGCTCCTCGGCGATCGCGAGCGCGCGCTCCGGACGGCCGAGGCCGCGCTCGCAGTCCGCCATGAGCGGGAGGTGCTCGATCGAGCCGCCGAGGCGGCGGACCGTGCGGAACTCGCGCAGCGCCTCGGCGTAGCGGCCGGTGGCGTAGGCGGTGAGGGCCGCGGCCTCGCGGACGACGTCGACGCGGCCGCCGCGCTGGAGCGCGACCTGCGCGTGGCGGTACGCGAGCTCGGGGTCGATGTCGAGGAGGTTGCCCGCCATGATGAGGTGACGGCCGACGTCCTCGGCGTTGTCCTTGCTCAGGGTGCGCAGGCGCGCACGGACGGCGCGGTCGAGCTGGCCGTACGTGATCTCCTCGGGGACCTCGGGGGCCTCGATGACCTGCGACTTGGTGAGCGGAACTCCGGCGACGCGGGCCGTGCGCTCGTCCGACTCCGGACGGGCGCGGCCACCGCGGTCGGGGCGGGCGCCGGGGCGGCCGGAGCCGCGCGGGGCGCGGTCGCGGTCGAAGTCGCGGCGGGGGCCGCGGTCGTCGTAGCGGCGGGGGCCGCGGTCGCCATCGCGACGCGGGCCGCGGTCGCCGTCGAAGTCGCGACGGGGACGGTCGTCGTAGTTCCGGCGCGGGCGGTCGTCGTACGACCGCTGCGGACGGTCACCATCACGACGCGGGCCACGGTCGCCATCGAACTGACGACGGGGACGGTCACCATCGAAGTCGCGACGCGGGCGGTCCTCGTAGTTCCGGCGCGGACGGTCGTCGTACGAACGCTGCGGACGGTCACCATCACGACGCGGGCCACGGTCGCCATCGAACTGACGACGGGGACGGTCGTCGTAGTTGCGACGGGGACGGTCGTCGTACGAACGCTGCGGACGGTCACCATCACGACGCGGGCCACGGTCGCCATCGAACTGACGACGGGGACGGTCACCATCGAAGTCGCGACGCGGGCGGTCCTCGTAGTTGCGACGGGGACGGTCGTCGTACGAACGCTGCGGACGGTCACCATCACGACGCGGGCCACGGTCCCCATCGAACTGACGACGGGGACGGTCACCATCGAAGTCGCGACGCGGGCGGTCCTCGTAGGAGCGCTGCTGGCGCTCGGCGCCGTAGGAGCGGCGCGGGCGGTCCTCGTCGTATGAGCGGCGCGGGCTGCGGTCGCCGTCGTACTGGCGACGCGGGCGGTCGCCGTCGTTGTCGCGACGGGGGCCGCGGTCGTCGTTGAAGTTGCGGCGCGGGCGGTCCGAGTTCGCCGGACGCGACGGCCGATCCCCGTCGAAGCGACGCTGCGGACGGTCGCCGTCGCGGCGCGGACCGCGGTCACCGTCGAACGAGCGGCGGGGACGGTCGTCGTTGTACTGGCGACGCGGACGGTCGTCGCGACCGCCATCGCGGCGCTGGCCACGGTCACCATCGAAGTCCCGGCGCGGACGGTCGTTGTCGTACGAGCGGCGGGGGCGGTCGTCGCGACCACCGTCGCGGCGCTGGCCACGGTCGTTGTCGTACGAACGACGCGGACGGTCGTCACGGTCTCCCTCGCGGCGCGGACCACGATCGCCGTCGGACCGGCGCTGGGGCCGGTCGCCCTCGCGGCGCGGACGGTCACCATCGAACTGACGACGGGGGCGCTCACCGCCATCGCGGCGGTCGCCGTCGCGCGACTTGCGCGGGTTGATGCCGGGGCGCGAGTCGTAGCTCGCGCGGCGCTCGTCGCGCTCGTCCCTGTCGTTCATGATGCTCCTGTCCAATTGTGCGGACGCTCCCGCCATTCTTACGCGCCTGGGCGCGAAGAACCGGGTGAGTACGTCCCGATGCAAGTCCTTGTCCCACGCGGTCGCGGCATCCCGAGGGGACAAGACACGGGACAATGGCGGCGATGACTTCCACCGACTCGTCCCTGCTCGCCCGCCTTCCGGAGACGGCGCCCGGCGCGGTTCCCGATCCTGACTCGCTCTACGACGCCTTCGCGACGTGGGCGGCGGACCGCGACCTTCCATTGTACCCCCATCAGGAGGAGGCGCTGATCGAGCTCGTCTCGGGGGCGCACGTGATCCTCGCGACGCCCACCGGCTCGGGCAAGTCCCTCGTCGCCGCCGGCGCGCACTTCGCCGCCCTGGCCGCGCATCGTGCCGGCAAGGGCGGCCGCACGTTCTACACGGCGCCGCTCAAGGCGCTCGTGTCCGAGAAGTTCTTCGCCCTCATCGAGATGTTCGGCAGCGAGAACGTCGGCATGATGACCGGCGACTCCGCGGTGAACCCCGACGCCCCGATCATCTGTTGCACGGCCGAGATCCTCGCGAACCTCGCGCTGCGCGACGGCTCGGCGACGGACGCCTCCCTCGTGGTGATGGACGAGTTCCACTTCTACTCCGACCCGCAGCGCGGGTGGGCGTGGCAGGTGCCGCTGCTCGAGCTGCCGCGCACGCAGTTCCTGCTGATGTCCGCGACCCTGGGCGACACCGGCTGGCTCGTCGACGACCTCGAGCGCCGCACGGACCGCCCCGTCGCCGAGGTGGCGACGGCGGAGCGCCCGGTCCCCCTCACGTTCGAGTACATGCTGGACCCGCTCCCCGAGGTCGTGGAGCGCATCGTCCAGACCGGACGCTCCCCCGTCTACGTCGTCCACTTCACGCAGAAGGACGCGGTCGAGCGCGCGCAGGCGCTGCTGAGCATGGGCCTCGCGACGCGCTCCGAGCGGGACGCGATCGCCGACGCCCTCGACGGGGTGCGGTTCGGCACGGGCTTCGGCAGGACCCTCAGCCGCTTCCTGCGCGCCGGCGTCGGCGTGCACCACGCGGGGATGCTCCCCAAGTACCGGCGCATCGTCGAACGCCTCACCCAGCAGGGCCTGCTCAAGGTCGTGTGCGGCACTGACACGCTCGGCGTCGGCATCAACGTGCCCATCCGCACCGTGCTGCTCACCTCGCTCGTGAAGTACGACGGCGAGAGGATGCGCCACCTCAGCGCCCGCGAGTTCCACCAGATCGCGGGGCGCGCCGGGCGCGCGGGCTACGACACCGAGGGCGAGGTCATCGTGATGGCCCCCGAGCACGTGATCGAGAACCGCAAGCTGCTCCTCAAGGCCGCCGACGACCCGAAGAAAAAGAAGAAGATCGTCCGCAAGAAGGCGCCCGCCGGCCACGTCAACTGGACCGACGCGACCTTCGAGCGGCTGCGCGATGCCGAGCCGGAGGCGCTCACCTCCAGCTTCGCGGTCACGCACGCGATGGTCCTCAACATCCTGGCGCGCGGCAGGGACGATCACGGCCGGGACGCCGAGGATCCGGTGCTCGCGATGAAGGCTCTGCTCGAGGGCGTGCACGAGACCCCGACGCAGCGCGCGGCGCACGCGCGCCAGGCGCTGCGCATCTACTGGTCGCTGCGCCAGGCCGGGGTGGTCGAGCGCGTGCGGATCCCCGACCCGACGCACCCCCGGGGCGCGCGCCCGTCGGTGAGGCTCACGGTGGACGTGCCGCGCAACTTCGCGCTCAACCAGCCGCTCTCCCCCTTCGCCCTGGCGGCGATGGACCTGCTCAACGTCGAGGCGCCGACGCACGCGCTCGACGTGGTATCGGTCATCGAGTCGACCCTGTCGGACCCGCGGCAGCTGCTGCTCGCGCAGCAGCACCAGGCTCGCGGCGAGGCCGTCGCGGCGATGAAGGCCGAGGGCATGGAGTACGAGGAGCGGCTCGACGCGCTCGAGGACGTCACCTGGCCCAAGCCGCTCGAGGACCTGCTCGAGCCCGCGTTCGCGATGTACCGCCGCTCGAACCCGTGGATCCTCGGCGCGGAGCTCGCGCCCAAGTCCGTGGTCCGCGACATGCTCGAGAAGGCGATGACGTTCGGCGACCTCGTGTCCGCCTACGGGCTCGAGCGCACGGAGGGCATCGCCCTCCGCTACCTCGCCGAGGCCTACCGCGCGATGCGCCAGACCGTCCCCGAGGAGCACCGTACCGAGGAGGTCCAGGAGATCACGGAGTGGCTCGGCGAGGTGGTGCGGACCACCGACTCGTCGCTGCTCGACGAGTGGGAGCGGCTCTCCAACCCGGAGGCGCTCATCGCCGACGACGCCGACCCGTCAGCACCCGACGTCACGGGCACGATGCCGGGACCGGCCCGGCCGCTCAGCGGCAACCCGCGCGTCCTGCGACGACTCGTGCGCAACGCCATGTTCCGCCGCGTCGAGCTGGCCGCGCGACGGGCGTGGGACGCGCTCGGCGGCCTCGACAAGGAGGACGGTTGGGACGCGTCTGCCTGGGAGGACGCTCTGGCGCCGCTGTTCGACCTGCACGGGGACGATGCGGTGGGCATCGGCCCGGACGCACGCTCCTCCGCACTGCTCACCTTCGTCGAGGCCGGCTCCGCGGGCGACGACGGGCGCGGCCGCGCTGCGCTGGCCGCCGCGGGCCACGCCGAGGCGCCGGCGGGCACCTGGATCGTGCGCCAGGTGATCGACGACCCCGCGGGCGACCACGACTGGGCGATCGTCGCGGCGGTCGACCTCGACGCGAGCGACGAGGCGGGCGAGGTGGTGCTCGAGGTGCTGGCGGTCGGCGACCGCTAGTGGGTCTCGACGACGATCCGGCCCATCGGGGTGAGCGAGATCGGGATGAGCTTGAGGTTCGCCCACGCCATCGGGATGCCGATGATGGTGATGGCGAGGGTGAAGGCCGTCACCACGTGCGCGATCGCGAGGATGAGGCCCAGCGGGATCCACAGGATGTTGCCGAGCACCGTCCACCCGCCGGCGTTCGGGTCGCGGATCACCTCGCGCCCGAAGGGCCAGATCGAGTAGTTGGCAATGCGGAAGCACGCGATGCCCGCAGGGATGCCGATGATGGTGATGAAGGCGATGACGCCGACGATCGCATACGAGACCCACAGGCCGATGCCGGCGAAGAAGAACCAGATGATGTTGAGAAGGGTGCGCATACCTCAGGGTATGCCGCATACGCCGCCTCGGTCAGCCCGGTGGGATCCGGTACAGCTTGTCGGCGTCGTGCGCAGTGATCCAGACAGCGCCGTCATCGGTGATCGTCACGCTACCGCTGCCCTCAGCGGGGCCGACACGCTGCACGACGGAGTTGGTCGACGGGTCGATCTCCACCCCGAGGAAAGCCGCAGGCTGCACCCAGACGGCGTCGGCCGAAGCCGCGATATCACCGCCGTTGATGCCCTCCGGGCTCACAGACAAGGTGGCGACGATGGACTCCGTGCCGGGGTCGACCCTCGTGACGCTCCCGAGACTGTTCATGACCCACACCGAATCCGCTCCCACGGAGAGAAAGGTCGAGCCGAACGGAAGCCTGATCTCGGTCTTCTCTCCTGAGACCGCGTCGATACGAGCGAGCAGCCCGGTGGGCCGAGTGATCCAGAGCGAACCGAAGCCACCTCTCACGGCCGCGACCTCCTCCGTCCCTACCGGGAACCTCTCCACCCTCTCGCCCGACTGCGGATCGACGCCCACGACGGTCCACTCGCCGCCTTCCGACTTCGGCTGGATGATCGCCCACACCGCTTCGGCGGTCACTGCAAGCGACGACTCGCTGGGCACCCCCGGCGACGGGAGCTTGAACCGCTTGGTCTTGCCGGTCGCGGGATCGATGCGGAGCAAGGTTGTCGGACGAACGAAGTCGGGTGCCTCGGCCGCCCAGATGAAGCCATGCCCGAACTCCAGTGCCGAAGCGATCCTGCCGGCCTCAACCTCGAACACCGTTGACATGGCCTCGTCATACGCCACGATCCCCGGATCGACGCCAGAGACCCAGGCAAGATCACCCGACGACATCAGGAAGTCAGCAAAGGGCTCAACCGTGATCGAGTCGGCGCCGAGAGCGCTGATATCGACCACGCCGTCTGCCTCATCGTTGGCCGCGTCCGCTGACCCGGCGGGGCTGGGCGCATGCGCCGTGGCGAACGTCGACGGACTCGACTCAGATCCGCTTCCACCACACGCAGCGAGCACCAGCGCCGACGCGAGAAGGGTGGAAGCGATGCAAAGATGGCGCATCTCGCACCTCCCCCGTTTATCCACGGTAGCCCCTGCGTTGGTTGCCGTGAGGCCGGACAGCACGGCCCAGGAGGTGGATCGACGCACTTGGAGCGGGCGCTCCTGCTCGCACCGAGCGAACGTGCAGGTAGATGACGAAAGCCCCCCGACGGTGTCGGGGGGCTTTCGTGAATGATGTGGCCGCGGCGTCCTACTCTCCCACACCCTCGCGAGTGCAGTACCATCGGCGCTGGGAGGCTTAGCTTCCGGGTTCGGAATGGGACCGGGCGTTTCCCTCCCGCTATGGCTGCGGCAACTTTATGGAACTATGTTGGGCGGTGCCCGTAGTTCGGGAACCGCACAGTGGACGCGAGCTTCAGCAGGATATCTTTGTGTGAAGTCAAGTTGTCGGCCTATTAGTACCGGTCAGCTTCAAGAGTCGTTAGTCCTCTCTTCCACATCCGGCCTATCAACCCCATGGTCTATAGGGGGCCTTCCGGACCGTAGTCCGTGGAAACCTCATCTTGAAACGGGCTTCCCGCTTAGATGCTTTCAGCGGTTATCCCTTCCCAACGTAGCCAACCAGCCGTGCTCCTGGCGGAACAACTGGCACACCAGAGGTTGGTCCACCCCGGTCCTCTCGTACTAGGGGCAGCCTTTCTCAAGTTTCCTGCGCGCGCAGCGGATAGGGACCGAACTGTCTCACGACGTTCTAAACCCAGCTCGCGTACCGCTTTAATGGGCGAACAGCCCAACCCTTGGGACCAACTCCAGCCCCAGGATGCGACGAGCCGACATCGAGGTGCCAAACCATGCCGTCGATATGGACTCTTGGGCAGGATCAGCCTGTTATCCCCGGGGTACCTTTTATCCGTTGAGCGCCGGCGCTTCCACATGCCACCGGCGGGT
>NZ_BBMC01000013.1 GCF_000971255.1 Demequina rhizosphaerae | reverse complement strand
CGATCGTGACCACCACGTTCCTGACCACCGCACGTGAGCACGGTCTACCAGCGTCGACGCTGACGGACAACGGGCTGATCTACACCACCCGGTTCGCCAACTACAAAGGCGGCCCCAACCACTTCGAGCACGTCATCGCATCCCTAGGCGTCAAGCAGAAGAACGGCCACCCGGGCCACCCCCAGACCCAGGGCAAGATCGAACGCTTTCACCAGACCCTGAAGAAGTGGCTCGCGGCCAGGCCCGACGCCGACACGATCGACGCGATGCAACACGTGTTGCACACCTTCCAGCATGTCTACAACCACGAGCGCCCCCACCGGTCGCTCGCACGGCGCACCCCTGCCGAGGCCTACACCGCGCTACCCAAGGACCAGCCCTCGATCGAGCTCCTCGAGCGCCATTGGCGCGTCCGCCACGACATCGTCGACCCCGGCGGCACCATCACCGTGCGCTGGGCCGGCAAGCTACGCCACCTCGGCATCGGACGCGCCCACCGCGGAACCGACATCGTGCTCCTCATGGCCGGCCGCGACACCCTCGTCATCGACCGCACCACCGGCGAGATCATCGCAGAACACCACCTCGACGAAACCCGCGACTACCAGCCCAAGAAACACCAAAGGCCCCTCCCGAAGGAGGGGCCTTTGTGAACGATGACCCGAGACATCTGTGAACGATGTCCCGACACATCACAAGAGAGCGGGTGACGGGAATCGAACCCGCGCTATCAGCTTGGGAAGCTGAAGTTCTACCATTGAACTACACCCGCGAGCACCGCTCGGCGGCGGTGCGTCCCCCCATTCTAGGGGGTAGCCGCGGGCCTCCCGCCCACGGCACGCTCAGCGGTTCTGGAGCGCGTCGAGCCCTACCGCGACGGCGTGGATGAGGCGCGGGTCGTACCGGTCGTCCTCGACCGTGACGCGGTAGGTGTCGCGCACTCCCCACTTCCGCACGATCGTCATGACCGGCGAGCCGGCGTCCTCGGTCGCGAAGAGGAAGTCGTAGGGCAGCAGGTCGAAGCCGATGCGCCGCAGGACCGCGTAGAGCGTGCTCGTCTCCTGCCCGAGCACGCGCGGCAGCCCCTCCTGCTCCATGTACCAGGTGGTGACGAGCAGCGAGCGACGGAAGTCCTTGCGGAAGCCGCCGACGACGGCGGCCGCCTCGTCGCGCACGTCGACCACCGAGTTGACGTCCAGGATGTTGCGGGCCTGGAGGGTGAAGCGCACGTGCGTCTTCGACTCGTCCGTGTAGAACGGCACCTCCTCGCGGAGCCGGCCCCGCTTCTGCTGCGCGAACGCGAGCTGCTCGACGGGGTTCCACCCCTCGTCCGCGCGCCACACCTCGTAACGGTTCACCATGAGGGTGATCCGCTGGCGCACCAGGTACCTGACCGTCATGCCCTCACCCTAGGAGGGTGCCGAACGCGTCACAATGGCGGCATGCCCGCTCCGCGCGCGATCCGCGCCGCCGTCGCGACCTCCCTGGTCCTGCCGTTGCTCGCGGCCTGCGCCGCCACGCCCGAGTACCCGATCGTCGCCACCGCGGCGGCTGCGGAGGTGCCGGACGCGTCGCTCGCGATGCGATCGGTCGAGGTGACCCTCGAGTCGACCGGCGCCGCCGACGTGGTCGTCACCGGCGGCACGGTGTTCACGCCCTACTTCGACCGCCTCGACGCGGTCCGCCTCAATGTCACCGTGCCGGCCGGCGGATCGGTGACCGTGCGCCTCCCCTTGGGCATCGCCACGTGCCCTGCCGGGGAGGGCGACTCGAGCGCGCAGCTGGTCCTGATCTCGGGCGGGGAGGAGCTGCTGCAGACGGTCATGCTGCGCGACCGGCAGCTGGCCCGCCTCAACAAGGCGACCTGCGCGCTGCGGATCGACGACGACGAGGCCTGACGCGCACCCCCTATTCCCACATCCAGGCATTTCTATCTTCCCTGGTAGATAGGGGACTGCGCGGCGTCGCCGGCCGGTCCTCCGCGCATCGTCCCTGGAAGATCGACGTTGCACCTGTCGGCGGGCTCGCGCTCAGGCGCCCCTCGGCCGGATCTCCCGGCCGAACGGACAGGCCCGCCGGAGAGCAGGGGAGGACATCAGCATGGCACTCGGTTCCGGCATCTTCCTGATCGTGGTCGGCGCGATCGCCGCCTTCGCCGTCGACGACGCGATCGACGGCGTCGACCTCGCGATGATCGGCTACATCTGCATGGCGGCCGGCGTGGTCGCGATCGTGGTCTCGCTCATCGCCAACGCTCAGCGTTCGAAGACCACCCACACCGAGGTGCGCGACGAGCACGTCGACCACCACCGCGTCGAGGGTTGAGGGGCGCCCGGGGCCGCCCCGCGCGGGGCGGCCCCGGCGATGCGCTCCCCGCGCGCATCGTCCCCGCCGGCCGTAGCCTGACGAGGACCGTCCATCCGGGGGAGCAGCCATGGCGAGCGTCTCGACCTATCTCAACTTCGACGGCGCCTGCGAGGAGGCCTTCGCCTTCTACGTGGAGGTCTTCGGCGGGGCGCTCGTCGATCCGCTCATGCGGATGGGGGACGTGCCGCAGCAGCCGGGCATGCCGCCGCTGTCGGACGACGAGAAGAACCGGGTCATGCACTGCGCGCTCGACATCGTCGGCGGCCACCGCATCATGGGCTCCGACATCCTGCCGTCCATGGGCCACGTGCTCCGGCCCGGGAACAACGTCTACCTCAACCTGCAGCTCGACGATGAGGACCAGGTGAGGGACCTCTTCGAGAGGCTCTCCGTCGGCGGCACGGTCGAGATGGAGCCCACCCCCATGTTCTGGGGCGATCTCTACTGCGCGTTCACGGACCGCTACGGCATCCAGTGGATGCTCGTCGCGACCATGACCGAGGGCACCGGGCTGGCCTGAGCCGCGCCCGCCCGGTCAGGACGGCTCGCCGTACGTCTCCTCGAGCGCGTCGAAGAACGCGTCGGACAGCATCTGGAACGAGTCGCGGTCGAGCATGATCGGCTCGCCCGGGTCGAGGCCGAGCACCGTCGTGTCGGCGTCGAGGCCCGCGCCGTCGGGCGGGCTGAAGCGCCCGCCGTTGCCGTTGAGCGCCTCCACCACCGCGCGCATCTCGTGCAGCGGGCCCGGGTCGTCGCCCTCGGCGCCGCGGCTGCGGTCCGCGAACATCCCCTCGAGCTGGCTCGCGACCGCGACGAAGTACTCGTCCTCGATGTTCTGGATCGCGGCGTCCATGGAGCCGTCGCCGGGCGCCTGGCCGCGCAGCAGGTCGAAGGCCGCGACCTCCGCCTCGATGCGCCAGCGGCAGGCGTCGATGTAGTCGCCGCTGTACTCCGTCACCTCATCCATGGGTCCACCTCCTGCGCATCGTATGACGCTCAGTATGGTGCGCCGGGGCGGCGGCCGCACGGACGCCGCGCGCTGCCCCGCGGTCGGCGGTCGCCGGGTACGCAGCGACGATGCGCGTCACGGCTGCTCCGACCGGTCGGCGAGCTGCTGGGCCAGGATGTCCTCCGCCGCCTGGGCGCGGCGCTCGCGCTCCTCCTCCGCCGGCGTCGGGTAGCGCACGCGGACGAAGGGCCGCGAGAGCTGGTAGCTCACCGTGAGCCGCGCGTCGCGCACCACCCAGGCGGCGGCGCCGAGCGCGACGACGAGCGCGCCGATCGCCCCCACGCCGATCGACCAGCGCGGCCCGAACGTCTCCCCGATCCAGCCCACGATGGGCGAGCCGATGGGCGTGCCGCCGAGGAAGATCATCATGTACAGCGCCATCACGCGCCCACGCATGTGCGGCGTCGTGGTGGTCTGCACCGCGGCGTTCGCGGACGTGATCATCGTGAGCGCGGTGAAGCCCACCGGGACGCACGTGAGCACGTACAGCGGGTAGGTGGGCGCGAGCGCCATCAGCGTGAGCGCGACGCCGAACCCGAAGGCCGCCCCGACGACGAGGCGCAGCCGCGGCCGCTTCCGCCGCGCGGCGAGCAGCGCGCCCGAGAGCGACCCGATCGCCGTGACGGAGCCGAGGATGCCGTACTCGCCGGGGCCCTTGTCGAACTCGGTCGCGGCCATCATCGCGCTCGTCAGCTGGAAGTTGAGGCCCAGCGCCGCGACGGTGCCGACGACGACGAGGATCACCACGATGTCCGGTCTGCGCCGGATGTAGCGGATCCCCTCGCGCACCTGACCGCGCCCGCGGACCGCGCGCTCCTGATGGTGGAGCTCGGACGAGCGCATCATGACGAGCGCCGCGATGGTCGCGCCGAACGTCGCGGCGTTGATGAGGAACACCCAGCCGGTGCCGACCACCGCGATGAGCAGGCCCGCGACGCCGGGGCCGATGAGGCGCGCCGCGTTGAACGATGCGCTGTTGAGGGCCACCGCGTTCGGCAGCGAGGACGACGGCACGAGGTCGGAGACGAAGGTCTGGCGGGCCGGCGCGTCGATCGCGGACACGATGCCGAGGCCGAGCGCGAACGCGTAGACGTGCCAGAGCTCGACGTGACCGAGCACCGTGAGCAGGCCCAGCCCGAGGCCCAGCACGCCCTGCCCGACCTGCGTCCAGATCAGGAGCTTGCGGTGGTCGACGCGGTCGGCGAGCACGCCCGCCCACGCGGACAGGAAGAGGAACGGGGCGAACTGCAGTGCGGTGGTGACGCCGACCGCGACGCCGGACTCGTCGGTCAGGGCGGTGAGCACCAGCCAGTCCTGCGCGACGCGCTGCATCCACGTGCCCACGTTCGACACGAGGGCGCCGGCGAACCACAGCCGGTAGTTGAAGATGCGCAGGGACGCGAAGGTCTGTGACATGTCACCTAGGGGAACCGGCTGACGCGGGCGGTTCTTCCGCGGCGTAGCGTCGGCACGTGCGCCTCCGCCACCCTACGCCCGTCGCCCGACCCCGCCGCGCCCGGCGGGGCGTCTCGTGACGGGCCTCCGTCAGGCCCCGGCGTGGTCCAGCAGCTCGAGCTGCTCGCGGCCGAGGTCCAGGTCGACGGCCTCGATGCACTCGAGGTACTGGTCGAACGTGCGGGCCCCGATGAGGGGGATCTGCGTCGGACGGTCCTGCGCCATCATCCACGCGAGCACGACCTGGTTGCCCGTCGCGCCCGCCTGCGACGCGACCTCGTCGACCGCGGCCAGGCGCGCCTCGGCGTCGGGGCCGGCGTACGCGCCCATCGTCCAGAAGCCCGGGTCGCGCTTCGCGCGGTCGCTGTACAGGCCCTTGAGGACCGGCGAGTACGCGACCAGCTGAAGATCGGGATAGGCGCGCAGGTAGTCGAGCTGCTCGGCGGACACGATGCTGCCGCCGTCGTGGCCGGCGCTGGTGCGCAGGTAGCTGTGCTGCTGCTGGAGGGCGACGGGCTGCGGCCAGCCGTGGGCCTCGCAGATCGCGCGGATCTGCGCGAGCCGCCACGTGGCCACGTTGGACCAGCCGTACGCGCCGATGAGGCCGGCCTCGACCGCCCCCGCGAGGAGTCCGAGCGTCTCCTCGAGCGCCGTCGAGCGGTCGTCGACGTGCACGTAGTACAGGTCGATGCGCTCGAGCCCGAGGCGGTCGAGGGACGCGGCGAGCGCCTCCCGGAGCACCTGGGCGGACGTCCCGACGAAGAGCCTCCGCGCGACGTCCCAGTCCTCGGTGCCGTCGACGAAGACGCCGTCGAGCGTCTGCAGCCGGGCGGAGCCCTTGGTCGCGAGGTGCACGCTCGGGCGCGCGCCCGAGTCGCGCAGCCAGCGGCCCAGGAGCGACTCGGAGTGGCCGCCGAGCGAGCCGTGGTCCTCCCACCAGCAGTAGCAGTCGGCGGTGTCGATCATGCCGGGCACGGCGGAGCCGTCGGGGGCCGCGAAGCGCGGGACCACCTCCGTGACGAAGTGGTCGAGGATGCGGCGGGACTCGTCCTCCGGGGTGCGGGTGCCCATGAGCATCGCGCCGACGGCGATCGGCGCGACGTAGGTGTCGGTCAGGCCGAACCGTCGTGCGGTCCGGATCTCGGTGGTGGTGCGTGCGGTGCTCATGTCCTCGACGCTAGGAGTTCGAGCGCGCTCGAAGTCAACGGGTTAGCGTGGGTGGCATGAGCGGGTACTCGATCGACGAGGTCGCCGAGCGGATGGGGATCTCCAAGCACGCCCTGCGGTACTACGAGCGTGAGGGCCTGCTCGCGCCGGTGGCGAAGGGGTCCAACGGCCACCGCCGCTACTCCGAGGACGACCTCGGGTGGATCCGGACGCTCCAGCTGCTGCGCGGCACCGGCATGCCGATCCGCGAGATGCGCGACTTCGTCGCCCTCGCGCACGCGGGCGAGCACACCATCCCCGAGCGGCTCGCGGTCCTCGCGCACTACCGCGACGAGCTGCTGGTCCGCATGGCGCAGGACCGGGAGCGGCTCGAGTTCCTCGACCGCAAGCTCGACTACTACCGGGGGATGCTCGAGGCGCGCGACGCGACGCCCGAGGACGTCGCGCGCGACGCCTCGCGGCCCGCCGCATCGTCCCGCTGACCCGTGCGCGCCGCCGCGTGCGGTGGGACGATGCGGGGGTGGGGCCCGCGGCGGCCCCCGGGGGAGGCCCGACATGAGGTACCTGCTGCTCGTGTGCGTCGAGGAGATCGCCGACCCGGTCGAGGAGCCGTACGACGACGCGGCCGAGATCGAGCGCTGGGTGACGGCCCACGACGGCAGCGGCGCGCGGGTCTGGGGCGACCGGCTCGCCGACGCGTCGGAGTCGCGGGTGGTGCGGATCCGTGCCGGCGGCGCCACGGTCGAGCCGGGCCCGCTGCACCCCGCGCACGCCGCGATCGCGGGCCTCGACATCCTCGAGTGCGGCTCGCTCGACCAGGCCGTCGCGATCGCGCTCGACCATCCGATGGCGCGCGGCGGGGTGCTCGAGGTGCGGCCGTTCTTCGACTGGAAGGCGGAGTCCTGACGCCCCCGCGCGGCGCGCATCGTCCCGCTAGCCTGGCCGTATGCCTTCACTCCTGATCCTCGGCGGGACCGCGTGGCTCGGCCGCGAGACCGCGGCGCAGGCGATCGCGCGCGGCTGGGACGTCACGTGCCTCGCGCGCGGCGTCTCCGGCGTGGTCGCGCCCGGCGCGGAGCTGATCGTCGCCGACCGCGACGCGTCGTCGCCGTACCGGGACGTGGCGGCCAGGGACTGGGACGCGGTGGTCGAGGTGAGCTGGCAGCCCCGCCACGTGCGCGAGGCGGCCGAGGCGCTCGAGGGCCGGGCGCTCCACTGGACCTACGTCTCCTCGGTGGCGGCCTACGTGCCCACCCGGACGGTCGTCGCGGAGGACGCGCCGCTGCGCGAGCCCGTGCTGCCGGACGCCGTCGTGGACACCTCCCAGTACGACGCCGCGAAGGTCCGCTGCGAGCTGGAGACGCTGCGCGCGCAGCCGGACGCGCTGCTGGTGAGGGCCGGCGTCATCGTCGGGCCCGGCGACCCGACGGAGCGCTTCGCGTACTGGCCGCGGCGTGCCGCGCTCGCGGGCGACGGGCCCATGCTCGTGCCCGCGCCGCCCGCGCACCCGCTTCAGCTCGTCGACGTGCGGGACCTGGCCGCCTGGAACCTCGGCGCGATCGAGGCGGGCGTCACGGGCCCGGTGAACGCGGTCGGCGAGCAGCGCGCGGGGCTCGAGCTCATCGAGCTGGTCAGGGAGGTCGCGGGCGCCCACGGGCCGCTGGTCCGTCCCGCCGCCGACTGGCTCCTCGCGCGCGGCGTGCGCCCGTGGAAGGGCGCCGACTCGCTGCCGCTGTGGGTCCCGGACGACGGCGGGCCCGCGCGCACCGGCTTCCACGACGGGACGCGCTTCCGCGATACCGGCGCCGTCCGCCGGCCGCTCATCGAGACCGTGCGCGACGTGCTCGCGGAGGAGCGGGCGCTGGGCGTCGACCGTCCCGGCACCGCCGGGCTGTCGCGCGAGCGGGAGCTCGCGCTGATCGCGGAGTTCAAGCGGGGCTAGCCGGTCGCGCGGCCCCCGGGCCCTCGACTACGCGGGATCCTGCCGCTTCGCGTCCGACACTGCCGGCACCGCGCCCGTCGCGGGGCGCCTGCTCGGCCCGAGGTAGAGGACCGTCGAGCCCTTGGCCGGGAGGAAGCGCTGATCCGGAGAGATCAGCCGCAGGGCGCCCGACTGGTCGACCGCGCCGAGGGGGATCGCGCCCGACCCGCCGCCCACCTGCTCCACGAGCTCGCGCAGCCCGTACTGCCGCGTGAGATGGGTCGCGTGGATCCGCCACCCGTCGGCGATGCGCGCGTCCAGCGTCGCGAGGTCGGTGAAGCCGTCGAACGCGTACGACGCGCGGCGCTCGAACGTGAGCGCGCGGCGCTCGCCGGTGCCCTCGGCGGGGGCGATCTGGAACGAGCGGTGGAAGCCGTACTCGGTGCCGAGGCTGCGTGCGACGAGGGCGTTGTAGTAGTCGTTGTCGGTCGCCGCGAGGACGTGGCCCACGCCGGCCTCCTCGAGCGTCTCGTCGGCGTGCTCCGACAGCACCTCGCCGAAGTAGGTGGGCACTCCCGCCATGCGCATCGGCTGCAGGCTCTGGTAGCGCCCGTCGGCGACCAGGGCCGCGACCCCCTGGCGCCGGAGCGCCTCCGCGAGCGCGAGCCCGAAGCGCGAGGCGCCCACGAGCAGCAGGCCGTTGCGCGCGCCCGTGGTGAGGCCGAGCCGGCGTGCGAGCGGGGCGAGCGTGAAGCCGTGGGCGACGACGGTGACGAGGATCACGAGGAAGACCGTGGGGACGAGCTGAGCGCCGTCCGGGTAGCCGGCGTCGACCATGGCCGGGCCGAACGTGCCCGCGGTCGCGGCGGCGACGATGCCGCGCGGCGCGATCCAGCCCAGCAGGATGCGGTCCGGCTTGGGCACGTCCGAGCGGAGCGTCACGAGCGCGATCGTCAGCGGCCGCACCACCACCATGAGGACGAGCACGAACGCGCCGATGCGCCAGTCGAGCTCGCGGAGGTCGCCCGCATCGAGGGTCGCCGGGATGACGATGAAGAGCGAGCTCACGAGCACGATCGTGAGGCCCTCCTTGAAGTGCAGGAGCTGCTCGCGCTCGGGCAGGCGCATGTTCCCCAGCACCAGGCCCATCGCGGTGACCGCGAGCAGCCCGGTCTCGTCCTGCAGCCGGTTCCCCACGCCGGCCACCAGCAGCACCGTCACGAGCAGCAGCGGGGACTTGAGGTGCCCCGGCACCCAGCCGCGGCGGAAGGAGACTCCCACGAGCGCGCCGACCACGACTCCCATGCCGCCGCCCACCACCACCGCGAACGCGAGCCCGGCGAGCACCGAGCCGACGCCGTCGTCGGACAACGCGAAGAGCTGGAACGTGAGGAAGGCGAGGGAGACGCCGATGGGGTCGTTGACGATGCCCTCCCACTTGAGCAGGGCCGCGGTGTCGCGACGCAGCCCCGCCTGGCGCAGCAGCGGCGCGATGACGGTCGGGCCCGTCACCACGAGGATCGCGCCGAGCACGAGCGCCACGGGCCAGTCGAAGCCGCCGACCCAGTGCGCCGCCATCGCGGTGAGCGCCATCGCCACCGGCGGCCCGAGCACGGTGAGGCGGCCGATGCCGCGCCCGACGCGCCGGAACTCCGCGAAGCGCAGGCTCATGCCGCCCTCGAAGAGGATGACGGCGACGCCGATGCCGATCAGCTCGGAGAGGTCGTCCTCGGGGATGTCGACGGTGACCAGACCCGTGGCCGGGCCCAGGATGAGCCCGACCGCGATGAGGATGACGATCGCGGGCACGCGCAGCCGCGCGGCCAGGAGCTGCGAGACCAGCCCGGCGACGAGGACCAGGACGACCGAGGCGGCGAGCGTCACGCTACGAGACTAGGGCCGGCGGCGCCTCCGGGCCGGGCGGGACGCGTCACCGCACGTGGCGCGCCCCGACGGACACCGTGCGGGGCCGGCTCGCGGCGAGCGCGACGGTGCCGAGCGCGACGAGCGCGGCGGCGAGCGCGCCGAGGCCGCCGGCTCGGGCCGCGCCCGTGAGCGACAGGGTCTCCGCATCCGAGGCGTCCGCGGCGTCGGAGGCCTCGGGGGAGGCGGCCGGGCTGGCGCTCGCGGAGGGGCTCGCGGTCGGCGTCGACGTCCCGCCCGCGGCGACCGCGGCGGCCTCGACGACGGCCTCGGTGGCCCCCGTCGTGTCCTCGGGCTCAGGCTCCGGCTCCGGCTCGGTCGCGACCGGCCCGGCGACGATCACCACGGGTGCGGCGGCGATCGGGGCGAGGTCGAGGCCCGCCATCCGGGGCTCGAGCGTCGCAGCGTACGTCAGCGTGCCGCGCGCCTCGTCCGCGGCGCCGACCACGTAGCCCGCGGTCACGGCGAGCGCGTCCCCGGACGCGACCGTCTCGCCCGCCGGGAGCAGCGCGCCCAGGGTGAGGTCCGCGCCGTCGTCGGTGGCCGACGCGACGAGCTCGGGCAGCGACAGCGGGCTGTCGTTGCGGACCGTCAGCGTGTAGGTGACGGTCTCGCCGGCGTTCGCCAGGCCGTCGCCGTTCGCGTCATCGAGCGTGCCGGCGACCGTGAAGCCGATCGCGGGCGTCGCATCGTCCAGCGGGATCGTCGGGAGCGACAGCGTCGCGGGGAGCCAGGCGCCGCCGTACAGCACCTCGCCGGTGACGCCCGCGAGGGACAGCGTCCCGACCGTGAGGTCCGCGCGGGTGAGCGGGGCCGTGGCGGTGTCGGCGCAGACGCCGGCATCGCCGCGGGCGAGGGCCGTCGCGGAACCGTCGCACGCGAGCGGTGCGCCGAGGAGCCGGAAGCCGTCGATGCCGACGTCGCTCGCGTTGGCCGCGCTGATGCCGGAGAGGGCGACGAGGTCGCCGACGCCGGGCCACGTCAGGGGCGTGCCGGTCGCGCCGGCGACGAAGCCGGCGGACGCCTCCACGGTGAGCGCGAAGGAGGGGGTCGCGGCGGCGACCGCGACCGCGCTCGCGGAGATGCTCGCGGAGGTGCCCGACTCGCCGGTCGCGGTCACCTCGATCGCCCGCGCGGGCACCTCGCCGGCGACGACCTCGGCGGCGGTGACGGTGTGGCTGCCGACCGCGAACGGCGCGGCCGTGGCGCCGGCGGGGACGACGGCGCCGCTCGCTCCTGCCATGCCGTCCGACGTCGCGCCGAGCGAGCCGACGGGCTCCGTGCCCGTGTTGGTCACCGTCACGGCGTAGTCGACGCGGTCGCCGGCGGCGGCGAGGCCGTCGGACGTGTCGCCCACGAGCTCGACGAGCGTCGCCGACGCGGTCGCCGAGATCGTCGTCACCGGCGTCGGGTCGGCGAGGTCGACGACCGTCGCGGTGACGCTGCCGGTCTGCTCGGTGTGCGCCGGAGGCTCGTCGGTGACGAGGTCGAAGACCGGCGCGAAGTCCTCGCCGTCCCCACCCGCGGGCAGGACGGCGTGGCCCGTCACGGTGAACGTGGTCGTGTTGCTGCCGGAGACCCTCATCCCGTCGGGCGCGTCGATCGCGGTGATCGCGAGGTCGGCGGACGTGAGCGAGGTGATCTCGGTGGTGCTCGTGGCGCCCGTGGTGGTGAGCGTGAACGTGTAGGTGAGCAGGTCGTCCCAGTCGCGGACGCCGTTGCCGTTGTCGTCGCTGAAGCCCGTGTAGGTCGCGGCGACCGTCAGCTTGGAGATGGTCGCGCTGCCGACCGCGATCGGCACGATCGCGGCGACGGCGAGCACGCCCGTCGTGATGGCCGCCGCGCGCACGCGCGGCAGCATTGCCCTCTTGCTCATCAGGTCGTCCCCCTCAGCCCCTCAGCCCGTCAGACCCTCGTGTAACGCCGTTATCGACACGAAGCGGACAGGACTTGAGCAGGGACGATGTGTCAGTCCCAGAAGTCGCGGTGCGGTGCGGCGGCCTCCTCCTCGAGCAGCGGGCCGGTGACCTCGATGGTGCGCGAGCCGGCGCCGAGCACGTCGCGGCACGGCAGGGCGAGCGTCGGGTTCTCGTCGTGCGCGCCGGTCATGGCGAGGAGGCCAGTCTCGGCGAGCCCGTAGACGACCGCGCCGATGCCCGACCAGTAGATCGCTCCGGAGCACATCGCGCACGGCTCACAGCTGGTGACGAGGGTGCACGCCGCGAGCTCGTCGGGGTCGAGCTGGTTGCTGGCGAGCCGGACGAGGTTGGTCTCGGCGTGGCCGGTGGCGTCGCGGTGGGTCACCACGGTGTTCTCGGCCTCGAGGACGATACGGCCGTCGGCGTCGACGAGCACCGCGCCGAAGGGGTGGTTGCCGTGATCCCGCGCGGCCCGCGAGACGGCGATCGCGCGGCGGAGGTGGTCGAGGTGGTCGCTCATGCGCTCAGGCTCCGATCTCGTCGAGGCGGGCCGCCACGAGCGTCTCGATGAGCGCGCGTGGCGGAGGCGCGTCCGGCGGGAGCCGGAGCGCACCCTTGGACCAGCCGTAGCCGTCGAGCAGCGCGGGGTCGATCGACGCCAGCAGCGTGCCCGAGTGCGGCAGGTAGCTCACGTGCCGGGCGGCGGCCGAGAATCCGGCGACCCTCGTACCGTCGCGCTTGAAGACCGGGACGGCGTACGACAGCCCCTGGTCGGCGCCGGGCAGCAGCTCGGCGAGCAGCTCGCGCAACTGCGTCAGCGTGGTGCGGTGGGGCTCGTCGAGGGCGGCGAGGTAGGCATCGATCTCCGCGGCGGTCACCGTGCCAGGCTACGCCGGGTCATATGCGCGCGAAGGCCTCGATGTCCTCCTCGAACTCCCCGACGACCTGCTCGGACACGGTCGCGCGCGTCGCGGACACGGCCGCGAGGTAGTGCGCGGTGGTCGGCCCGCCGCCGTCGCCGCCGTCGACCGCCGACTCGAGCGCCGCCTGGTTGGCGCGCCGCGCCGCGAACTCGATGTCGGCCGGAGTGAAGCCCTCGGAGGCGTCCACGACCGCCGCGACGTCGACGTCCGCGGCCGCGGGCGGGATGAACCGGCCCCAGATCGCGGTGCGCGCCTCCCCGTCGGGCAGGCCGATGGGGATGACGTAGTCGAAGCGGCCGTGGCGCAGGAACGCGGAGTCGAGCGAGCGGATGAAGTTCGTCGCGCACACGAGCAGGCGGTCAGGGCGGTCGCGGAACGCGGGGATGAGCTTGAGCAGCTCGTTCGTCACGCCCTGCAGCGGCGACGGCGGGTCGCCGCGACGGTGCGACGCGATCTCCTCGACCTCGTCGATGAGCACGACCGCGTGCTCGAGCTCCGCGATCTGGTGGAAGGTGTCCCGCAGCGCCCCGGCGAGGCCCGCCGGGTCCGCCGCGAGGCGCGACGGGAACACCTCGACGAAGGACCAGTCCAGCCGGGACGCGATCGCCTTGGCGAACGTGGTCTTGCCGGTGCCGGGCGGGCCGAACATCACCACCGCGCGCGGCGGCGCGACGCCGAAGCGGTCGGCGAGCGCCGGCTCCGCGAGGGGCAGCACCAGCCGCTTCTCGATCAGCGCCTTCTCGTGCCGCATGCCGGCGACCCCGTCCCACAGCCCGCGGGGCAGCACCCGGCCGCCCAGCTCCTCGAGCAGCGCCATCTCCTCGCGCTGCACCCGGATCCGGCGCTCGAGGTAGCGGACCGCCTTCTTCTCCGCGAAGCCCGCATCGCGGAACGCGTCGAGATGGGTCTGCTCGGCCGGCACCAGGGCGGACAGCGTGGTGGGCCCGGCCTCCGCGACGCGCGTCTCGACGGCCGCGAGCAGGCCCGGGCCGATGCCGCGGCCGTGCCACGCGTCGTCCACCCCGTGGAACACGATCCACGCCTGGTTGTGGGCGCGGCGCGCCACGGCCGCGCCGACGATCTCCTCCTGCACGGTCGCGACCACCGCGATGTCCTCGGCGGCGGAGGTGAGCACCTCCGCGAGCGCGTACACCGGCTCGACGCCGGACGCGCGCGACTGCTCCCACAGCCTCACGACGGACTCGAGGTCCTCGGCGTGGGCGTCACGGATCCGCCACGTGGGCATGGCTCCTCCTTGCACGTCGTCGTACCGGGGACGGTTCGACGCTACCCCAGGGGGGTATGCGGCGGCGAGGGCTTCGCGCGGCCCGGTTGTGCCGCGGGTCGGGTCCCGCCAGGGTGGAGGCATGGCGCCCACCGCATCGTCCGGACCCAAGGCCCTCGTCACGGTGCTCCACGTCGGCGCCGTCGCGGCGAGCCTCTCGTTCCTGTCCTTCGGCGTGCACGAGTGGTTCGGAGGCGACCTCCCGGTCGCGAGCCCCCTGCGCCGCTGGCTCGTCGGGATCCTCGCGGTCGTCTACCTGGTCCGCCTGCTCGTCACCCAGTACGTCATGGTGAAGCGGCCGTTCCCGTGGTCCGAGGCGCTCGCGGTTGGGCCGTGGGTGGTGATCCTGCAGCTGACGATGGCGTGGTTCGGCGGCACGACGGAGGCGCCGGTCGACTGGGTGGTGTGGTGCGGCGTGATCCTCTACGCGCTCGGCTCGTGGCTCAACACGTGGTCCGAGGAGCAGCGGCGCCGGTTCAAGCGCAACCCCGCGCACCGCGGCGTGCTCTACACCGGCGGGCTGTTCTCGCTCGTGATCCACCCCAACTACCTCGGCGACGTGGTGCTCTTCACGGGCTTCGCCATCGTCGCCGGCGGCTGGTGGCCGCTGCTCGCTCCGGTGATGATGGCCGCGATGTTCGCGTTCATGCACATCCCGCGCCTCGATGCGCACCTCGAGGACCACTACGGCGACGCGTTCCGCGCGTACGCGTGGGAGACGAAGAGGCTGATCCCCTGGCTGTGGTGACGCCGCGCCCCGGCCGGTTCGGCCGCCGTAGGCTGTCGGGGAACCATGCAACCGAAGGAGCGACCATGACGCTGCCCACGATCACCCGCGACGCGAACGGTGCGCCGAGCATCGACTTCACCGGCGCCGAGAAGCCCGAGGAGCTCGTCGTCGAGGTCCACGAGGCGGGCGACGGCCCGGCCGTCGCCGAGGGCCAGCACATCACGGTGCACTACAGCGGCTGGCTGTGGGACGGCGCGAAGTTCGACTCGTCGTGGGACCGGGGCGAGTCCATCTCGTTCCCCATCGCGTACGGCTCGCTCATCGACGGCTGGGTCGACGGGATCGTCGGGCAGCCGGTCGGCTCGAAGCTGCTGCTCGTGGTGCCGCCGGAGTCGGGCTACGGCTTCCGCCCGATGGGTCCCATCCCCGCCGGCTCCACGCTGGTGTTCACCGTGGACGTGCTCGAGGCGCGCTGACCGCGAGCCCGCCGTCCACATTCGGGACGCTCCGCCCCCGCGATCGCGCGGGGCTGAGCGTCCCGATGCGTTCCCGGGGGTTGCGCCGGCGCACCCCCGGGGTTAACGTACAACCAAATGGTTGTAGAAATTGACCTGTCGGACGCCGAGGTCGACCGGATCTTCCGGGCCCTGGCGGACGCGACGCGCCGCGACATTGTCGAGCGCGTCCTCACCGGGGAGCAGTCCGTCAGCGCTCTCGCGGACCGGTACGACATGTCCTTCGCGGCCGTGCAGAAGCACGTCGCGGTGCTCGAGAGGGCGGGACTCGTGACCAAGCAGAACCGCGGCCGCGAACGGCTGGTCCGCGGCAACCCCGACAAGATCCGCAGGGTCCAGGCCCTGCTCGACCGGTACGAGCGGCTGTGGCGCGCTCGCATCGACCGGCTCGACGCGCTCCTCGCGGAGCCCGGGCCTCCGTCCCCATCTGCTCCCGAACAGGAGTGAGCCATGCCCATCACGTCCGTCACCAAGGACCCCGAGGCCCTCACCATGACGGTGACCGCCGACTTCGCGGTCCCCGTCCAGCGCCTCTGGGACGCCTTCGCCGATCCCCGCGAGCTCGAGCGCTTCTGGGGCCCGCCCACGTACCCGGCCACCTTCACCCGGCACGACATGGTCGTCGGCGGCCGGTCGCAGTACCTGATGCGTGGGCCCGACGGCGACTCGCCCGCCGGGTTCTGGGAGTTCCTCACGGTCGACGCGCCTCGATCCTTCGAGGTGATCGACGGCTTCGCCCAGCCCGACGGCTCCGCGAACCCGGACATGCCGCGCATGCGCATGACCTTCGAGTTCAGCGAGACGCCCGAGGGGTCGCGCCTCGTCAACACCACCTGGTTCGGCTCCGCGGAGGAGCTCGAGCAGCTCATCGGCATGGGCATGGAGGAGGGCATGCGCGAGGCCATGGGTCAGATGGACGCCGTGCTCGCGGACCTTGAGGCCTTCGCGGCAGGCCGCGGCGCCGTCTCCCAGATCCTGTCCGACACCCAGGTGCGCGTGTCCCGCGTCATCCGCGGCACCGTCGAGCAGGTATGGCGGGCCCACCACGAGCCGGAGCTGCTCAAGCGCTGGATGCTCGGGCCCGACGGGTGGACGATGCCGGTCGCGACCGCCGCCGAGAAGGTGGGCGACGCGTACCGCTTCGAGTGGGCGCCCGTCCCCGGCGGCCCCGCGGACGGCGCGCCGCCGTTCGGCTTCGAGGGCGAGCTGCTCGAGTCCAACCCCCCGCATCGCGAGGTCACCTCGGAGCGCATGATCGGCATGGAGGGGCCCGGCACCACCAACGAGCTCACGCTCACGCCGCGCGAGGACGGCACCACGCTGCTCACGGTGGTCATCACCTACCCCAGCGCCGAGGTCCGCGACATGGTCCTCGCGACCGGCATGACCGACGGCATGGAGGCCAGCTACGCGCGCCTCGAGTCGGAGCTCGTCGGCGTCTAGCGCCTCGCGACCACCACCGTCGCGCCGAGCGGTTCGTCGCGCTCGACCGTCGCCTCGAGGCCCTCGTCGCCCGCCGCCTCCGCGGTGAGCGCGACGAGGGCCTCGCTCGTCTCGACGACGGCCCAGCCGCCGGGCCGGAGCAGCCGGGACGATGCGGCGAGCACCCCGCGCTGGAGCGCGGTGCCGTCCGCGCCCCCGTCGAGCGCGCGGGCCGGCTCGTGGTCGCGCGCCTCGCGCGGCATCAGCGGGATCTCCGCCGTCGGCACGTAGGGCGGGCACGACGCCACGACGTCCACCGTGCCCGCGAGGTCGCCCAGCGCCTCGTCCAGGTCCGAGAGCAGGGACGATGCGCCCAACGGGCCGAGCAGTGCGGCCGCGAGGGCGACCGCGGCCGGGTCCACGTCCGCGGCGACGATGCGCAGGTCGGGTCGCGCGTGCGCGATCGCCGCGGCGATCGCGCCGGTCCCGCCGCACAGGTCCACCACGAGGCCGTCCCGCGGCGCGAGCGCGGCCGCGAGCCGCGCGACCAGCGCGGTGCGCCGGCGTGGCACGAAGACCCCCGGCGCGACCGGGATCCTCAGCCCCGCGAAGGCGGCCCAGCCGAGCACATGCTCGAGCGGCTCGCCGCCGATCCGACGCGCGAGCAGGCGCTCCGCCTCGACCGGGTCGCCGCCCGCCGCCTCCGCGATCAGCCCGGCCTCGTCCTCCGCGAAGACGCAGCCGGCCGCGCGCAGCCGCGCCACCGCATCGTGCTCCGTCACGCTGGCACGCTACCGCTCGGGTGGCGCTCCGGGCGGGAGCGTGGACACTGGAAGGCATGGACCCGGACCAGATCGACCCCGCCGGCGAGGGGCGCGTCCTCTCGCCCGACGACGGGGACTACCTGCGCTTCGAGCGCACCCTCGAGCAGTCGCCCGCCGAGGTGTGGGCGGCGCTCACCGACCCCGACCGCACCGCGGCCTGGGCCTTCCGCACCGAGTTCGAGCCGCGCGAGGGCGGCGCGGTGACGATGTCCGACGGCGGAAGCGGCGAGGTGCTCGCGTGGGAGGAGCCGCACTCGCTCGAGTACGCGTGGGACGGGTACGGCGGCCGGTGGCAGGTCCGCATCGCGATCGCCGAGCACGGCGACGGCGCGTACCTCACGTTCGACCACGTGGGCCCCGACCCCAACAGTCCCGACATCGCCGCCGGCTGGCACTGGCACCTCGACCGGCTCGAGGTGCACCTCGCCGGGGGCACGCCGGAGGCCGTCGACTCGGACGCCCACTTCGAGGAGTTGCAGCGCCTGTACGCGCACGCGGAGGGCTGAGGGGCCTCGGCTCTCAGTCGAGCCGCGCGCGGGCGAAGGCCCGCACGGATGCCCACGTCGCGACGGCCGCGAAGGCGACCGCGAGCACGAGCGACGCCGGGCCGATCGCCGCGGCCTCCTCGGGCCCGCCCGCGCCGGCCCACATCGCCGGCGCGATGTACGGCACCCACGCGCCCGCGCCGACCATCGCGAGGATCTGGCTCGCCGCGGTGACGCCGACGATCGCTCCGGCGGCGCCGAGGTAGCCCTTCGAGACGACGGCGACCCACGCGAACGGCAGCGCGAGCGCCGCCATCATGAGTCCCGCGAGCCACACGCGCGCGAGCTGCGCCGCCACCGCGCCGGTGAGCGAGGCGGAGTCGACGACGGCGAGCGTCGCCGCCGTCAGCGCCACCGCGAGAGTGAGGCACGCGGCGGCCCACGCGGCGACCACGAGCAGCTTCGCGCGCGCGATCTGCGCGCGGCCGACGGGGAGCGCGAACAGCGAGCCGACCGTCCGGTCCGCCCATTCGCGGCCCACGAGCCATGCGACCGCGAATCCGACGCCGATGAGCGCGACCACCGACACCACCTGGCCCGCGAGCCCCGCGACGATCTCCCCGAACGGGCCGTCGCGGTACGGGGCGAGCTTCGCGGCGGACGGGCCGGCGGCGTCCGCCGACCGGGCCAGCGCCACCATCCCCACCGACATCAGCGGCGGGAAGGCGACGAGCAGCACGGTCGCGAGCCGCGCGGTCAGCGAGCGCGAGAACGTGGCGACCTGGAGGGCGAGCGCGGTGCTCATGCGTGTGCCTCCTGACGGGCTAGGACGTCGTCGCGGTGGCCGGCGTCCCACGCCCGCACCATCTCGAAGAAGCGGTGCTCGAGGTCGGCCTGGCCGGGCTCGAGGGCGCCGACGACGCGGCCCGCATGCACGACGGTGATGCGGTGCGCGATGCGGGAGACCTCGTCGAGGTGATGGCTGGAGACGAGCACGCCCGCGCCGCGGTCCGCCGCCGCGACGATGACGTCGCGCAGCAGCAGCACCCCGGCCGGGTCGAGCGCGTTCGTGGGCTCGTCGAGGATGAGCAGGTCCGGCTCGTGCGCCGCCGCGCACGCGAGCCCCAGCCGCTGACGGTTGCCGAGCGACAGCCCGCGCGCGCGGCGCCCCGCCCACGGCTCGAGCTCGAGACGGGCGATCCAGGACGATGCGGCGCGGGTGGCCGCGTCGCGCGCGAGCCCGTGCAGGCGGGCCGCGTGGACGATGTTGTCGCGCACCGTGAGCTCGGGGTAGCCGAAGGGCTGGTCGATGACGAAGCCCAGGCGGGACAGCGTGGACGGGCCCGCGGCCGCGACCGGCGTGCCGAGCAGTCGCGCCTCGCCGGAGTCGAGCCGGGTGTGGCCCACGAGGGCCTTCATCGCGGTCGTCTTGCCCGCGCCGTTGAGGCCGATGATCGCGTGGATCTCGCCCGGCTCGACCGCGAGGCTCAGGCCGTCGAGGGCGCGGAGGCCGCCGTAGGCCCGCACCGCGCCGCGGAGCTCGAGCGCGGTCACGGCGTCGCTCCCGCGAACGCGGGGACCGGGGCGTCGGCCAGGGCCGGCACCACGGTGGTGACCGCCTCCGCGACGAGGGCGCCGATGGTCCGGCTCGTGCCCTCGAGCGCCCACGCGAACAGCACCGTGGTGACCGCGGCGAGGCACGCTGCGGCCGCGACGCGCATGCCCTGCTCCCCGCCGGGCAGGGACGCGGCCTCGACGATCGCCCGCTCGGTCGCCGCGGTGTTGGCGGCCATGCCCGCCTGGAGCTCGGGCTCGCGCGCGGCGATCGCGATGCCGCGGCGGGCGGACGCCGTGGGCTCCTGGTCGAGCAGCGGTACGAGCGACAGCAGCCCGCGCGCGACGCGCTCGATCGCGGGGAGGCCGGCCGGCTGGGCGGCGACCGCGGCGGCGATCACGGGATCGAACGGGTCGTCGAGCAGCACCCGCTCCTTGGTGGGGAAGTGGCGGAAGAACGTCATGTGGCTGACGCCGGCGGCGGCCGCGATCTCCTCGACCGTGACCGCGCGGTAGCCGCGCTGCTCGAACAGGTCGAGCGCGGCGGACTGCAGGCGGGCCCGGGTGGCCTCGGCGCGTGTGGTCATGACTCAAGTGTTAGTCACTAACATCTGTTCCGCAACCGGTGCGGGCGATAGCGTGCCCGGATGAGCGACTACCAGGTGCTGGAGATGGGCGGGCTCGACGAGTGGCGGGCCCACCACGGCGGCTTCCAGCCGCACACGCTGCGCGACGGCCGCCGCGTGGTCGACCACGAGCTGGCGATGCAGTACATCGGGCTGACCGCGAACGCGTTCGTGCCCGGCGAGGAGGCCGGCTACTGGCACACGCACCGCGAGATCGAGGAGCTCTACGTCTTCCTCGCGGGCCGCGGCCAGATGGCGCTCGACGACGAGGTCGTCGACGTCGGTCCCGGCACCGTGGTGCGGGTCGGGCAGGGGGTCTGGCGGACCTGGCGGTGCGTCCCCGACAGCGCCGAGCCGATGCGCTGGTTCTGCATCCGCGCGGGCGGCGGCGAGCTCCCGCGCCTGCCCGACGACGCGACGCGCGACGAGGGCCGCCCCTCGCCGTGGTGACGAGGGGCGGCCGCGGCGCGTGAGGGTCAGGCGGGCTGCAGCGCTCCCTGCGGGGCCTCGGCTGCCGGCGTCGCACCCAGCTCCGTGCGGCGCGACGGCAGCAGCGTCGCGACCCCGACGGTGACCGCGAGGATCGCCGCGCCCCACAGCACCGCGGTCTGCGCGGCGTCGGTGTAGCCGGTCGGGGTGAGCTCGCCGCCCGCGCCGGTGAACACCGCCGTGAGGACCGCGATGCCGAGCGCGACGCCGATCTCGCGGACGGTGGCGTTCGTGCCCGAGGCCTTGGCGTGGTCCTCGTCGCGCATGTGGGCGAGCACCGCGGTGGCGAGGGGCGCGAACACGAGCCCCATCCCGACGCCGCACGCCACGAAGCCGGGCACGAGCTCGCCGTACGCGACGGCCGGGTCCAGCATGAGGCCGATCCAGGCGAGCCCGACCGACTGCAGCGCGACGCCCGTGGTGACGAGCGCGCGGGTGCCGATGCGCGGCGCGACGATGCCGGTGAGCGGGGCCACGAACAGCGGGGCCATGGTCCACGGCATGGTCATCGCGCCGGCCTCGAGCGGCGACCTCCCCTGCACGACCTGCAGGAACTGGATGAGGATGAACACCGCGCCGAAGATCCCGATCGAGAACATGAGTCCCACGGCGTTCGCGACGGAGAAGGACCGGTCGCGGAAGAGTCCGAGGGGCAGCAGGGGGTCGCGCGCGCGGCGCTCCCAGGCGACGAAGGCCGCCAGCAGGACGGCGCCTCCCACGAGCCCGGCGAGCACCTGGGGCGAGGTCCATCCCGCATCGTTCCCGCGCACGATCCCGAAGACCAGGCCGAACACGGCGGCCATGCCCAGCCCCAGGCCGACGAGGTCGAGGCGGACCGCGTCGCCGCGGGACTCGGCGAGGAACGCGCGGATGAGCACGATCGCGATCACGCCCACGGGCACGTTGAGCCAGAAGATCGCGTGCCAGGTCAGCCCCTCGACGACCGCGCCGCCGACGAGCGGGCCCACGGCGACGCCCAGGCCGGCGACGCCTCCCCAGATGCCGATGGCGAGGGGGCGCATCCTGGCGGACACGTTGGTCGACAGGATCGCGAGCGACAGCGGCATGAGCGCGGCGCCCCCGACGCCCTGGAGCACGCGGGCGGCGATGAGGGCCTCCGCGGTCGGCGCGAGCGCGCACAGGATCGACGCGACCGTGAACAGCGCGACGCCGCCGGAGAAGACGCGGCGGCGGCCGAAGCGGTCTCCCAACGCGACCGCCATGAGGATCATGCTCGCGAAGGCGAGCGAGTAGCCGTTGATGAACCACTGGAGCTGCTCGAGCGTCGCGTCGAGATCGGTGGCGAGCACGGGCAGCGCGTTGGTGACGACGAGGTTGTCGAGGCTCGCCATGAAGGCGGGGATCGACGCCGCGAGGACCACGAGGCCCACGGGCGTCCGGCGTGACGTGGTTGACATGTTCCCTCCCAAGGGTGGCGGTTCCGCCTGATGAGTAATCAATTGATTACTACTGTTCGACACGCTAGTAATCGCTTGATAACCTGTCAACATGAGCACCGCAGAAGGACGCCTGACCAGCGACGACAGGCGCGAGCAGATCCTCGCGGCCGCGACGGTCGTGTTCGGCGACCGGGGCTACGCGGGAGGCACCACCGACGCGATCGCGAAGCAGGCGGGGATCTCGCAGGCCTACGTCGTGCGGATGTTCGGGTCGAAGGAGAACCTCTTCCTCGAGGTGTCCCGCCGCGCCACCGGGCGGCTCCGCGACGCGTTCCGCGGCATCATCGCCGGCTTCACGGGCGAGGAGGGCAACCTCGAGCGCCAGGTGCTGCTCGGTCGCGCGTACGGCGAGCTGGTCGCGGACCGCGGGACGCTGCTCACCCTGCTGCACCTCTTCGGGCTCGGACAGGACCCCGTCTTCGGGCCCGAGGCGCGCGAGAGCTTCCTCGACGTGTACCGGATCGTCCGCGACGAGGCCGGGTTCTCCGCGGAGGAGGCCACCCAGTTCTTCGCGCGAGGCATGCTCAACACGATCCTGCTCGCGCTGCGCATGCCCGACGTCAAGGACGACCCGCGGGCCTTCGAGCTGCTCAGCTCCTCGATGGGCGAGCAGTGCGAGACGATCCTCGCGAGCTTCGAGGCGCAGGCCTCAGTCGCCGGCTGACTCCTCCGCCGCCGCGAGCGGCAGCGTGATGCGGACCGTGGTGCCGTCGCCCTCGACCGAGTCGACCTCGAGCGCGCCGCCGTGCACCGCCACGATCGCGGCCGTGATCGCGAGGCCGAGGCCGGACCCGCCGGTCGCGCGGGTGCGCGACTGGTCGCCGCGCACGAACCGCTCGGTCGCGCGCTCGGCCACGTCGGGGGCCATGCCGGGGCCGTCGTCCACGACCTCGACCCGGGCCGCCGCATCGTCGCGCCGCACGCGCACGGTCACGTTGTCGCCGCCGTGCACCGCCGCGTTGGTGACGACGTTGATGATCGCCTGCCGCAGGCGGTCGGGGTCGCCCTCGATGGTGACGGGCTCGGGCGCGTCCAGCGTGAAGGTCACGCCCTCGCGGGCGGCCGTCGCGTCGCGCACGACCTCTCCGCACACGTGCGCGAGGTCGAGGCGGATGGGCGACAGCTGCGGCTCGGCGTCGTAGCGCGCGAGCTCGAGCATGTCCTCGACGAGCCGGCGCATGCGTCCGGCCTCCGCCTCGGTGCGCGTCCACGCGTCCGCCACGTCCTCGTCGCGCGCCAGGGCGCCGCGGCGGTACAGCTCGGCGTACCCGAGGACCGTGGTGAGCGGGGTGCGCAGCTCGTGCGAGGCGTCGGCGACGAACTCGCGGAGGCGCGCCTCCGAGCGCTGGCGCTCGTCGAGCGCGTCCGTGAGCGTGTCGACCATGGTGTTGAGCGACGAGGCGAGCTCGCCGGACTCGCTGCCGTGGCCCGCGCCCTCGAGGCGGACGTCGAGGTCGCCGGTGGCGATCTGCTTGGAGGCGTCGACCATGCGGCGCATGGGGTTCACGCCGAGGGAGATGACGAACCAGGCGACGGCGACGAGGCCGCCGAGGATGGCGAGGAGGCCGAGTCCCTCGATGAGGACGAGGCGGCGGGTGGTGTCCTCGACGTCGTCCATCGGCAGCGCCGTGATGTCGGTGCCGAAGCTCGTGGCCCGCGCGAGCACGCGGTACTTCCCGTCGCCGTCCGAGGCGGGCACGGTCATGTGCACGGCGCCGCTCGTGGGCATCGTCGCGTCGTCGAAGACCGGCGACGTGTTGTCGGCGTCGACGGTGTTCGGCGTGTAGAAGACGTAGCAGTTGCCGGCGAGGTCGACGAAGCCGCGGAACACGTCCGACGGCCGGTCGCCGTCGGTGTCCGCCGCATCGGAGCCGCCGGATCCGCACTCGAGGGCGAGCCGCGGCTCGCCCCGCGAGCCGATGGTCTCGGAGGACGATGCGAGGCGGTCGTCGAGCTGCCCGACCAGGAACGTGTGGGTCACCACGGTGACGATGAACGCGATGCCGAGGGCGATCGCCGCGATCGCGCCGAGGCCGATCAGGACACGGGAGCGAAGCGTCAGCCCGGCGCGGGCCGTCACGACACCCTCAGCGTGTAGCCCACCCCACGCACCGTGTGGATGAGCTTCGGCTCGTGCGAGTCGACCTTGCGGCGCACGTAGCCGATGTACGTCTCGACGACGCCCGGGTCGTCGTCGCGCGAGTAGCCCCACACGCCCTCGAGCAGCTGGCCGCGCGACAGCACGCGGCCGGTGTTCTGCATGAGGTGGCGCAGCAGGTTGTACTCGGTCGGGGAGAGCTGGATCTCCTCGCCGCCGCGGGTGACGCGGTGGGCGACGTCGTCGAGCTCGAGGTCCGCGACGCGGTAGATGTCGGAGGCGCTGGGCGCGTGCTCGACACGGCGCGACACGGCCTCGACCCGCGCGACCAGCTCGTCGAGGTTGAACGGCTTCTGGAGGTAGTCGTCGCCGCCGATGGTGAGGCCCTCGACCTTGTCCTTCGCGCTGTCGCGCGCGGTGAGGAAGATGATCGGCGTGCGGTCGCCGGACTCGCGCAGGCGGCGCGTCACCGCGAAGCCGTCGAGCCCGGGCATCATCACGTCGAGCACGATGAGGTCGGGGCGCAGCTCGCGCACGGCCTTGAGGCCGGCCTGGCCGTCGCTCGCGTCCATGACCTCGTAGCCCTCGTAGCGGAGGGCGGCACAGAGCATCATGCGGAGGTTGTCCTCGTCGTCGACCACGAGGATGCGTCGTTCAGCCATGGCCCCAGTATCGCCGCACATCCTCACGGTTTGCTGGGAGGACCCTGGGCGTGGGCCCGGACCTGCGCCCCCAGCAACCCCCGTGCCTGCTCTCAGTGTTCTCCCAGGTCAGGCAGGTTAACTCGAGGTGAACATCGGCCAAGGACGCCGATCCGACGCCCCAGAACCGAGAGGTCACCATGCCCTACTACGCCTTCATCGCCGCGGACCTTGTCGCCGTCGCGCTCCTCGTCTTCGGCCTGTACTTCCCGCGCCACCGGCGCCGTGACCTCATCGTCGCGTTCCTGTCGATCAACGTGGGCGTCATGGGCGTCACGTACGCGATGACCAACGCGGACATCTCGCTCGGCTTCGGCATGGGCATCTTCGCGGTGCTGTCGATCATCCGCCTGCGTTCCACCGAGATGGACCACGCCGAGATCGCGTACTACTTCACCGCGATCGCGCTCGGTCTCCTCGGCGGCTTCCCGGCGCTGTCGCCGACGCTGAGCTTCACGCTCATGGCCGTGCTCCTCGGCGTGATCTTCGCGGGCGACCACCCGCGCCTGTTCTCGCGCAGCCGCCAGCAGCAGATGGTGCTCGACCAGGCCTTCACCACCGAGGAGGAGGCCCGCAACCACCTGTCGCTTCTGCTCGGTGCGCGCATCGACCGCATCAACATCCGCAAGGTCGACCTCCTCAACGAGTCCACCGTGGTCGACGTCCGCTACACGGTCGACGCCGACGCCCCCGCCCCCGCCCCGCTCGATGACCGCATCGCCGCACGCCCCTCCACCACCGAGGTGCCGCGATGACCGCCTGGGAGGAGCGCCTGGCGGCGCTGCCGGCCGTGAGCCTGGCCGAGCTCGAGAGCGAGGCCGCGCTGCTCACCCGCGTCGACCGCAAGTACATCGTCTCGCCGGCCGTGTGGGCCGACGTCATGGGCGCCGTGGACGGCCTGCGGGCCCTCGAGATCGACGGCGAGCGGGCCTTCGGCTACGCGTCGGTCTACTACGACACCCCGGAGCTCGAGTCCTACCGTGATGCGGCACGGCGCCGCCCGTCCCGCTACAAGGTGCGCACCCGCGAGTACCTCGACACCGGCGGCCGCGCGATCGAGGTGAAGCTGCGGTCCCCCAAGGGGGAGACCGTCAAGCACCGCGAGTGGATCGCCGAGGACGTCGCCCGCGGCGGCGAGCTCGACGGCGAGGCACGCGAGTTCGTCGCGTCCTTCCCCGAGGTCGGGCTCGCGGTGGACCGGCTCAGCCCGGTCCTCACCACCCGCTACCAGCGCTCCACCCTGGTCGCCGACGGCGCCCGCGTGACGATCGACCGCGATGTCGTGGGCATCGGCACCGACGGCGAGCGGATCGGCTTCGGCGGCGCGCTCATCGTCGAGACCAAGTCCTCGCTGCGGGCCGGCGACGTCGACCGGGCCCTCTGGGCGCGCGGCGTGCGCCCCACGCGCGTCTCCAAGTACTGCACCACGCTCGCCGCGCTGCGGCCCGGGCTCCCGGCCAACCGCTGGTCCCGCACGCTGCGCCGGCACCTGACCCACGCTGCCGCGCTCGCGGCCTGAACCGAGAGGCGTTCCCCATGCGCAAGCCCACCACCGTCTTCGCCGGCATCCTCGCCGGCTCCCTGCTCCTCGCCGGCTGCTCGACCGACGCGGCGACCTCGACCGAGGACACCGCCACCGGCACCACCGGCACCACGCAGAGCGAGGACTCGACCACCAGCACCTCCTCGACAGCCGCGGCGAGCGGCGAGTTCACCGAGGTCACCTACGCGGACCTCGACGTCAAGGACGAGGACCTGAACGTCGACGAGTCCTCCGCCGTGGACATCGCGCTCGCGGACGGCGCCACCGCCGCGGGCGACGGCTACACGGTCGACGGCGACACCGTCACCATCACGGACGGCGGCGTCTACCGCCTCAGCGGCACCCTGTCCGCCGGCCAGGTCGTGGTCGCGACGGACGACAAGGACGTCACCCTCATCCTCGACGGCGTCGACATCACCGCGGAGGGCACCGGCGCGCTCGACATCGAGGACGCCGACGAGGTGATCATCCTGCTCGCCGACGGGTCCACCAACAGCCTGTCCGACGCCGCCGACGCGACCGCGAGCACCGACGAGGACTACGACGGCCCCAACGCCGCGCTGTTCTCCCGCGCCGACATGTGGATCACCGGCGACGGCTCGCTCACCGTCAACGGCGTCGCCAACGACGGGATCACCTCCAAGGACGGCCTCGTCATCGACTCCGGCACCATCAACGTGACCGCGACCGACGACGGCATCCGCGGCAAGGACTACCTTGTGGTCCTCGACGGCGACATCACGGTCGACGCGGGCGGCGATGGGCTCAAGGCCGACAACGAGAACATGGCGAACGACGACGGCGTGCCCGTGGGCGTCGCGTGGATCTCCGGCGGCACGCTCGACATCACCGCCGGCGTGGACGGCATCGACGCGTACTACCAGGCCATGGTCGAGGGCGGCGACATCACGATCGCGGCGGACGACGACGGCATCACCACCAAGGGCGTGCTGCGCATCGCCGACGGCACCGTCGACATCACCCAGTCCTACGAGGGGCTCGAGGGCCGCCTCATCCGTCTCACGGGCGGCGACGGCACCATCGTGGCCTCCGACGACGGCTTCAACGTGAGCTCCGGCTCGGGCTCGACCGCGGGCGACGGCAGCGCCGACGTCGGCGGCGGCATGGGCGGCGGTCGCGACCGCCAGTCCGGCGGCCCGGGCGCGGCGCCGAGCAGCTCGTCGACCGACGACACCGCCTCGACGACCGGCACGACGGCGACCACCGCCGCGTACACGACCACCGCATCGTCCACCGACGGCGCCATCGACGTGACCACCATCGCGGGCGGCGGCGGCATGGGCGGCGGCATGGAGCAGGCGGAGGAGGGCCTCGAGCTCGAGATCTCCGGCGGCACCTGGTACATCGACGCGGACGGCGACGGCCTCGACTCGAACGGCGACGCCGTGATGACCGGCGGCACGGTCGTGGTCGAGGGGCCGACCAACAGCGGCAACGGGGCGGTCGACGTCTCCGGCGAGTTCACCATCTCGGGCGGCACGCTGCTCGCGTCCGGCTCGTCGGGCATGTTCGAGGCGCCCACCGCGGACGGCCAGGGCGTGCTGAGCATCGGCTTCCAGTCGCAGCTCGCCGAGGGCACGGTGCTCACGGTGACCGATGCGGACGGCGACTTCGTCGCATCGTTCACCACCTCCAAGGTGGCGCAGGCGATCGTGCTGTCGACCACCGACGTGGTCTCCGGCGAGACCTACACCGTGATCGCCGACGCGACCGTGACGGGCGACGACTTCGGCGGCCTCGTCACCGACGGGCAGGTGAGCGGCGGCGACGAGCTCGGCACCCTGACGGCCGACTGACCCGGGCGGCCCGCAGCCGCCGCCCACCCCACCCGACAGTGCGCACGGAATCCGTTGCGACACGCCGCGGAACCCTCCCCTTCCAGGGGTTCCGCCCGGTGCGTCGCCGCGAGATCCGTGCGCACTGTCGCGTCCGCGGGGGTGCGGGCGGGTTCCCCGAGACCTCTCGCTCCGCTCCCAGGCTTCTCCCAGCAACCGACGGTTGTATGGATGTCATGAGCCCAAGCCCCCAGGGCTCTGAGCCGAGAGGCGCCCATGGTCGCCGGCTCCGCTGTCCACCCCGTGTCGACAGCCCTCGACACCTCCCCGAGGGCCCGACTGGACCGCGGCCGGTGAGCTCCGGGTCTGATGACCGGTCCGCCGGTCCGGAGCGAGGCCGTGGACGCCTCTCGGCTCCCCCCCCCGGGGCGACGGCTGCCAACGCCGCCCCGACCATCACGCGAGGCCCTGGTGACTGCCAACACCGGGGCCTCGCGGTCGTCTACAGCCCGGTGACCAGCAGGCTCGCGAACGCCTCTGCCGCCGGAGCGGCGTCCCGCGGCAGCGCCAGGAAGATGTCGCGGTACGTGTCGGGTCGCGTGGGGATCGCGACGATGCCCGGGATCGCCGGGCTCGCGTCGAGGGCCATGCGCGTGAGCAGGGCCACGCCGAGGCCCTCCGCGATGAGCCGCTGCGCGGCGATGTAGTCCTCCGTGACGAACGCGATGTTGGGCACGAAGCCCGCCTCCTCCGCGTGCGTGACGAGGTGCGTGCGGCAGCGGATGCAGCCGGAGATCCACCGCTCGTCGGCAAGCGCTCCCATGTCGATGACGGCGCGGGACGCGAGCGGGTGCGTCTCCGGCAGGATCGCGAGGTACTCGTCGCGGCCCAGCGGGGTGGTGGGGAGGTCCTCCGGCGGCGGGGTCGCCGAGTCCGAGAACCCGATCACCAGGTCCGCCGCGCCGCCGCGCAGGAGGTCCAGCGCGGGGTCCGTCTCCGTCTCCTCGAGCCCGATCTCGACCCCGGGGTAGGTGCTCGCGAACTGTGCGAGGGGGCGCGGCAGCACGGTCGCGCAGAAGGACGTGAACGCCGCGATGCGGAGGTGGCCCACCTGGAGGTCGGAGTGGCGGTGCAGGCATCGTTCCGCGTCCTCGAGGCTCGCGGCGATCGCGTCGGCATGCTGGAGCAGTGCCTGTCCGGTGGGCGTGAGGCGCGTGACGCGCCCCGCGCGCACGGTGAGCGGGACGCCCGCGCGCCGCTCGAGCGCGCGGAGGTGATGCGCGACCGTCGGCTCGCTCAGCTGGAGCGCGCGTGCGGCCGCGGCCTTCGAGCCGTGACGGGAGACCTCGCGGAGGATGAGCAGGCGCTCGACATCGATCATGGGACCATCATCTCATCGAGGTCTAGATGTTGATAATGCAGTCTTGTGTGGGTGTTGCGGCGTGGCGACCATAGATCCATGCTCCCGATCGCCGCCTCCTTCCGCCGGGTGCCGGGCTACCTCGACACCCCGTCGTACGGCCTGCCCGCCCGCGCCACCGCCACCGCGCTGCGGCGCGCCGCGCGTGCGTGGGAGCAGGGCACGCTCGACCCGGTGGCGCTCGACGGCTCCGTCGAGCGGATGCGTGCGGCCTTCGCCGCGCTCGTCGGCTCCCGCGCGGAGCACGTCGCGCTCGCGGCGACCACCTCGCAGGTGGTCGGGATGGTCGCGGCCTCGCTGCCGGACGGCGCCCGCGTGCTCGTCGCCGAGGGCGACTTCGCCTCCGTCCCCTTGCCGTTCGTGCACGACCCGCGGCTCACCGTCGACGTCGTGCCGCTCGACCGCATCGTCGCGGAGACCGCGCGCGGCGTCGACCTCGTCGCCGTGAGCGCGGTCCAGTCCGCCGATGGGGCCGTGGTCGACCTCGCCGCGCTCGCGACGGCCGCGCGCGTCGGCGGCGCCCGCACGCTCGTCGACGTGAGCCACGCCGCCGGCTGGATGCCGCTCGCCGCACGCGACTTCGACGTGGTGGTGGCGAGCGCCTACAAGTGGCTCGGCACGCCCCGCGGGATCGCGCTCGCCGCGGTCCGCCCCGAGGCGTCGTGGGTGCGGCCCGTGAGCGCGAGCTGGTACGGCTCGGACGCGCCGTGGCAGTCGCTGTACGGCCACGACGTCGAGCTCAGCGCCACCGCGCGCCGCCTCGACATCTCGCCGCCGTGGCAGATCGTCGAGGCCGGCGCCGCCGCCCTCGAGCTGCTCGCGTCGCAGGGCGTCGAGGAGATCGGCCGCCACAGCGTGGGACTCGCCAACGAGTTCCGCGCGCGTGTGGGGCTGCCCGCCGGGGAGTCGCCGATCGTCGCCGTCGAGGGCGTCGACCCCGCGGCCCTCGCCCGTGCCGGCATCAAGGCCGCGGCCCGCGGCGGGCGCGCCCGCCTGGGCTTCTACGTCTACAACGACGAGCGCGACGTCGAGGCCGCCGCCTCCGCGATCCGGGTGGCGCAGCCGGCCTGACCCGCGCCCTCAGCTGTGGCGCTCGACGGACCAACGACGCTCCGTCGGGCGTTGCTGAACTCGGCCGCGGCGCGTCGCGCGCGGCGCATGGATGCCCGCGGCGCGTCAGCCGGCGAGCTGCGCGCCCAGCTCCTTGGAGCGGGCCACCGCCGCGTTCGCGCCGGCGGAGATGACGCCCTGGAGGCCCGCGTTCGACATCGCCTCGAGCGCGGCGAGGGTGACGCCTCCGGGCGAGCTCACGCGGCGGCGCAGCTCCTGCGGGGTGTCGCCGGACTCGGCGAGCAGCTGCGCGGCGCCCGTGAAGGTCTGCTGCGCGAGCAGCGAGGACATCTCGCGGTCGAGGCCGTGCATGACGCCGGCCTCGGTGATGGCCTCGACCACCGCGAAGAAGTACGCCGGGGCGGAGCCCGCGACCACCGTGACCGCCTCGATGAGGTCCTCGGGCACGCGCACCACGAGGCCCGTCGCCCGCAGGATCTTCTCGGCGAGCAGGAGGTGCTCCTCGGTCGCGTGCGTGCCCGGCGACACCGAGGTCGCGCCGCGGCCCACCACGGAGGGGGTGTTGGGCATGACCCGGATGACGGGGGTGTGCGCGGGCAGGCGCTCCTCGTAGAACGATGCGGGGAGGGCGGCGGCGACCGTGAGGACCACGACGCCGGGCTCGAGCGAGCCGACGAGGCCCTCGAGCACCTCGGCCATCTGCTGCGGCTTGACCGCGAGGATCACCACGGCGGCGCCCTTGACGGCCTCGGCGGCGTCCGCGGTGCCGACCACGTCGTGGGCGGCGACGAGGGCCTCGCGCCGCTCGTCGCCGCGGTTCGCGACGGTGATCGACGCGCCGGGCCAGCCGGCCACGCGCATCGCGGAGACGAGGGTGCTGCCGATCACCCCGCCGCCGATGACGGCGACGGTGGGCAGGCCGGACTCGGACGTGGAGACGTGGGTGCTCATGCGCCCAACCTATCGCGCGGGACCCGACCGCTCGCGGGGAGCGGCGTCCCGCGCGAGGGGCGCGACGGGCGGGTCAGGCGAGGTCCAGATCCCCGTCGATGTAGCGCTGGAGCGTGGGGGCGAACAGCGGCACGAGCGCGTCGACCGGGGCGTGCGCGACCGTGGGGAGGCGGATCACGTAGCGCGCCATCGCCAGCCCGACGAGCTGCGAGCCGCAGGCCTCCGCCCGGAGCCGCGCATCGTCCTCCCGCACCACCCGGGCGAGGATGTCGCGCATCAGGACGTCGGCGAGCGCGTGGCCCAGCTCGCCCGCCGCGGCGACCGACGCGAGGACCGCCCGCAGGCGCTGGGCCATCTCCGGCTCGTCCCAGACGCCGAGGAAGAAGCGCAGCAGCGCCTCGCCGAGGCGGTCGCGAGGGGTCGCGGCGAGCGCGATGACGCGCGGGTCGTCCGCCTGCACCGGCCTGATCGCGTCGACGAACAGCTCGCGCTTCGACGGGAAGTAGTGGCGCACGAGCGCCGGATCGACGTCCGCGCGGCGCGCGATCTCGCGGACCGAGGCGGCGCCGTAGCCCTTGTCGCCGAAGACCTCGGCCGCCGCGGCGAGGATGTCGCCGCGCGTGTCCGCATCGCCGCCGCGAGGCCCGCGGCTGCGTGGCCTGCCGGCCGCGGTCATAGGCCCAGCGTCTCCACGAAGGCCTCGACCTCGCCCGCGGGGCCCGTGGCCTCGAAGTAGGCGCTGCCGTGGGTCCACATCACCGTGGTCTGCCCGTCCGCCTCGGCGACGGCGCGCTCGCCGACGACCTCGCCGGCCACGGTCGCGTCGACCAGCTCGGCCTTCTTGCCCGCCGCACGCGTGAGCGCCTTGGCGGCGTCCTCCTCCGTGTACAGCTGGCGCGCCTCGAGGGTGATCTCCGTGGCGCCGTCGCCGTACGTGAGGACCTGCACCTCGGCGACACGGTCGGGCAGCGCGCGGTCCTTCGCGGGATCCGGCGTGCGGACCTCGACGAGCGACCACAGCCCCGACGTCGTGGGCATCGCGGCGAGGAACGGCGTCGGGTCCTCGACGACGATCGGGTCGAGCGCGCTCGTCACCGGCGGCACCAGCACCTTCTGACCCGGGATCTCGACGGTGTCCGCCTGCAGCAGGTACCAGGAGGCGCCGGCCAGCAGGCCGCCGAGGATCAGCAGCCCGACGAGCACGAGCGGCCACGCACGGTCGCGGCGCTGCCTCGCCGGTGGCGACGAGGCGACGGGCGGCTCCGCCCCGTCCTCGCCGCGCGGCGACGCGCTGGGGGTCTCGGGCGCCGCGGCGCCCGCGTCGACGGCCGGGAACGAGGCCGCCATCATGCGGGGTCGGTACAGCGGCGGGTCGTGCGGGCCGTCGGACGATGCGGTGGGGCCGGGGTGCGTGAGGGCGAGCCAGGCGGGGGCGTCGGCCGCGGGTGCGGGTGCCGGTGCGGGCCTCCGCGGGGCGGTCGAGACGGCGGTGCCGGCCTCCTCGGGCGGGTTCACCGGCGCGAAGGTGGGGACGAATGCGGGCTCGTCGTGGTCGAGGTCGACGTCCGTGGCGCGGTGCGGCAGCGTCACGCGCGGGACGCCTCCCAGCGGGGTGGGCGCGCCGGCGGCGTGCATCGCGGCGTTGGCGGCGGCGGCCGCCCCGAGCAGCTCGTACGAGCTGCGGCGCGGAGCCGCGGCAACGACCGCCTCGGCCTCGGCCGCCGTGTCGAGCGGCGAGCGGGGGTCGGGCAGGACCTCGTGCGCGGGAGGCCCGGGGACGGGGGAGGCGACGTCGTCGTGACCGAGGTCGACGTCGACGGGGACGGGGGAGGGCGCCTCCGCGGTGGGCCGCGGCGCGACCGGCTTGGAGGGCGCGACCCCGACGATCGTGCCCGGCTCGCGGCCGTGCGCGGGCGTGCCCCTGCCCGGCTGTTGACGCGTCATGGCCCACAGCCTAGGGGCGCGGTCCGACAGCATCGTGCGTCCGCGCGCGTGTCCCGCCGCATCGTCCCGCTGTCGGAGGGCGCTTGTAGCGTGGGCGCATGGCCACCACCACCCGCAGGACATCCCCCGGCTACCGCTGCACCGAGTGCGGCTGGACCGCCGTGAAGTGGGTGGGACGATGCGGCGAGTGCCAGGCGTGGGGCACCGTGATCGAGGCGGGCGCCTCGCCCGCCGGGCCCGCCACCAAGGCGACCGCGGTGACCGCCCCGGCGACGCCCATCCCCGAGGTGTCCGCGGCCGCGGCGGCCCGGTCCGCGACGGGCGTCGCGGAGTTCGACCGGGTGCTCGGCGGCGGGCTCGTGCCGGGCGCGGTGATCCTGCTCGCGGGCGAGCCGGGCGTCGGCAAGTCGACGCTGCTGCTCGACGTGGCCGCGCGCACCGCGCGCACGGGCGGCCGCGTCCTCTACGTCACGGGCGAGGAGAGCGCGGGGCAGGTGCGCCTGCGTGCGGAGCGCATCGGCGCGCTCGAGCAGGACGTGCTGCTGGCCGCGGAGACGGACCTCGGCGCGGTGCTCGCGCACCTCGCGGACGCGGATCCCGCGCTCGTGATGATCGACTCGATCCAGACCATCGCCTCGTCCGAGGTCGAGGGCACGCCGGGCGGGGTCGGGCAGGTGCGCGAGGTGTCGTCCGCGCTCATCCAGGCCGCCAAGACGCGGGGTGTCCCCATGGTGCTCGTGGGGCACGTGACCAAGGAGGGCTCGGTCGCGGGGCCACGCATCGTCGAGCACCTCGTCGACGTCGTCTGCCACTTCGAGGGCGACCAGCACAGCCCGCTGCGGCTGCTGAGGGCGCTCAAGAACCGCTTCGGCTCGGTGGACGAGGTCGGCTGCTTCCAGCTCGTCGACGCCGGCATCGAGTCGGTGTCCGACCCGTCGGGGCTGTTCCTGTCGCGCGAGTCGGAGGCGGTGCCGGGCACCTGCCCGACCATCACCATCGACGGCAAGCGGCCGCTGCCGGCGGAGATCCAGGCGCTCGTCGCGCCGAGCGCGCTGTCCAACCCGCGCCGCGCCACCTCCGGCGTGGACGGCCCGCGCGTCGCGATGCTGCTCGCGGTGCTGCACCGCAGGGTCGGGCTCGCCGTCGCCGCGGACGACGTCTACGTGTCCACCGTCGGAGGCGCGCGGGTCACCGAGCCCGCCGCGGACGTCGCGCTCGCCCTCGCGCTCGCCTCGGCGCGTGCGGACCGGCCGCTGCGCCAGGGCTGGGCGGCCGTGGGTGAGGTGGCGCTGTCCGGCGCCGTGAGGCCCGTGTCCGCGGTGGCGCAGCGCGTGGCCGAGGCCGCGCGCCTGGGGTTCACCGACGTGATCGTGCCCGCATCCGCGGGGCCGGGCAAGGTGCCCGCGGGCGTGCGCGTGCACCCCGTCGGGTCCGTGGGGCAGGCGGTCGCGCTCGCGCTGCCGCCACGCGAGTGAACGGGACCTGCGGGTCCGGGGCTACTGGAGGTGGAACTGCACGCGGTCGGCCTTGACGCCGGCCACGGTCACCTCGGCCCAGTACCAGCCCTCGCCGACGGCATCGCCGGTGGTGGCGCAGCCCTCGGCGCTGCGGATGCGGGGCCAGGCGACCTGCACATCCTTGGAGTCGCCGGAGTCGAGCAGCCACTCCTTGCCGATGAGCGCCTCCTCGGCCGGGCAGTCGTTCGAGTGCCAGATGCGCTCGTCTCCCGACGTGATGACGAGCTTGGTGTTCTTCGCGGTCGTGTCGAGCAGGCACGGCACGTCGCCCACCTGCTCGATCGTGACGTCGAACTTCGGCTGCTTGCCGGACGGCACGTTGGCGGGATTGGGCGCGACGGACACGGAGATGGCGTCCTTCGCGCAGGCCACGACGTCGGCCGAGGTGGGCTCGTCCGACGGTGACACCGACGTGGTCGGCGACGTGCTGGCCGCGGGCGTCGAGGACGCGGCGGGCGTGGAGGGCTCGGCGCCGTCCGACGAGACGGCGCTCACGATGAGCCATCCCAGCGCGACGATCACGGCGAGCGCGACCAGCAGGACGATGCGGCGGCGCCAGTACACCTCCGCCGGCTGGTCCCCCACGGGTGCGCGAAGACCCTTCATCGTTCCTCCCAACGGTCGCCATCCACGGTAGGTGTCGGATCGGCTGGAATGATGAAGGCATGCCGTCCGCACCGCAGAACGCGCCCGCGCGCCTCGACACCGGCGCCGACGACCGTTCCGTCGCGATGGTCGACGCGGTGCGGGAGTGGTTCCGCGACGCGGGCCGCGACCTCCCGTGGCGCGGACGCTCGACACCGTGGGGCGTCCTCGTGAGCGAGGTCATGCTGCAGCAGACGCCGGTGGTGCGGGTCGAGCCCGTGTGGCACGCGTGGATGGAGCGCTGGCCGACCCCCGCCGACCTCGCCGCGGCCACCCAGGCCGACGCGATCCGCGCGTGGGGCCGGCTCGGCTACCCGCGCCGCGCGAAGCGGCTGTGGGAGTGCGCGGTGGCGATCGTCGAGCGTCACGACGGCTCGGTCCCGTCGGACCTCGAGCAGCTGCGCGCGCTGCCGGGCGTGGGCGACTACACGGCGGCGGCGGTCGTCTCGTTCGCCTTCCACGGCCGCGCGCTCGTGCTCGATACCAACGTGCGCCGCGTGATCGGCCGCGCGTGGCGCGGCGAGCCGCTGCCGGCCGCGCACCAGACGGTCGGGGAGCGGGCGCACGCGCTGTCGCTCGTGCCCGCCGACGACGCGGGTGCCGCCGAGTGGGCCGTCGCGTCGATGGAGCTGGGCGCCCTGGTCTGCACCGCACGCGTCGCGCGCTGCGACGCGTGCCCGCTCGCCTCCTCCTGCGCGTGGTTCCAGGCGGGGTGCCCGGGGCTCGAGGACGCGCCGCGCCGCACCCAGCCGTGGCACGGCACCGACCGCCAGGTCCGGGGACGGATCATGGCGCTCCTGCGCGCCGCATCGTCCCCCCTCAACATCAGCGGGCACGCGGCCCTTGCGGACGTCGAGCCCGGACAGCTGGACCGGTGCCTCGACGGGCTGCTCGCGGATGGGCTGGCGACGCGCGACGAGGCGACGGGGCGCTGCTCGCTCTAGCTGTAGTGCCCAGGCAGGTTGTTCAACCTCGTGATGGGCGGGACCTTGCCGATGGCGGAGTGTTGCCGGTGGTGGTTGTAGAAGTGCAGCCAGGCCGGTAGTGCGGCTCGGCGGGCTTTTTCGGAGTTGTAGTGCTTCGAGTATGCCCAGCCGTCGGCCAGGGTGCGGTGGAAGCGTTCGATCTTGCCGTTGGTCTGCGGTCGGTACGGCCGCGTTCGCCGGTGCTTGACGCCCAGGTCCCGGCACGCGTCGCGCCAGGCATGGGACTTGTACGCGGGCCCGTTGTCGGACAGCACGGCTTCGACGTGCACGCCGGCGGCGGCGAACCATGCGACCGCACGGACGAGGACGCCGATGGCGGTGGCCGCGGTCTCGTCGTCGTGGATCTCGGCGTATGCGACGCGGGAGTGGTCGTCGATGACGGTGTGGACGTACGCATGCCGCATCAGGGGGTCGCGGTACTTGGACTTGGCCTTGCCGGGTGTCGCGGCGCGGTTGCGGTCTCCTTGCTGGCGTCCGACGTAGCGCCAGCCCCCGCCATCAGGGACGTTGCCGAGCTTCTTCACGTCGACGTGGATCAACGAGCCCGGATGGTCGTGTTCGTAGCGGCGGATTACCTCACCCGTGCGGACGTCGACGTGGGACAGCCGGTTCAGTCGGCACCGCTTGAGTACGGCATACACGGTCGATGCGGGCACGCCGGTGAGGGAGGCGATCTCGACCGGCCCACGCCTGGTCTTGATGCGCTTGTGCACGATC
>NZ_BBMC01000014.1 GCF_000971255.1 Demequina rhizosphaerae | reverse complement strand
TGATCCGGATCAGGGACAGTGCCTGGTGGGTAGTTTAACTGGGGCGGTTGCCTCCCAAAGAGTAACGGAGGCGCCCAAAGGTTCCCTCAGCCTGGTTGGCAATCAGGTGGCGAGTGCAAGTGTACAAGGGAGCTTGACTGTGAGACTGACAGGTCGAGCAGGGACGAAAGTCGGGACTAGTGACCCGCCGGTGGCATGTGGAAGCGCCGGCGCTCAACGGATAAAAGGTACCCCGGGGATAACAGGCTGATCCTGCCCAAGAGTCCATATCGACGGCATGGTTTGGCACCTCGATGTCGGCTCGTCGCATCCTGGGGCTGGAGTTGGTCCCAAGGGTTGGGCTGTTCGCCCATTAAAGCGGTACGCGAGCTGGGTTTAGAACGTCGTGAGACAGTTCGGTCCCTATCCGCTGCGCGCGCAGGAAACTTGAGAAAGGCTGCCCCTAGTACGAGAGGACCGGGGTGGACCAACCTCTGGTGTGCCAGTTGTTCCGCCAGGAGCACGGCTGGTTGGCTACGTTGGGAAGGGATAACCGCTGAAAGCATCTAAGCGGGAAGCCCGTTTCAAGATGAGGTTTCCACGGACTACGGTCCGGAAGGCCCCCTATAGACCATGGGGTTGATAGGCCGGATGTGGAAGAGAGGACTAACGACTCTTGAAGCTGACCGGTACTAATAGGCCGACAACTTGACTTCACACAAAGATATCCTGCTGAAGCTCGCGTCCACTGTGCGGTTCCCGAACTACGGGCACCGCCCAACATAGTTCCATAAAGTTGCCGCAGCCATAGCGGGAGGGAAACGCCCGGTCCCATTCCGAACCCGGAAGCTAAGCCTCCCAGCGCCGATGGTACTGCACTCGCGAGGGTGTGGGAGAGTAGGACGCCGCGGCACACCTTTTCACAAGAGGCCCCACCATCCGGTGGGGCCTCTTGTCGTTTACCAGGTGATTCACGTCTCGGGTCGCGGGCCCGCGAGCTGCCGTCGCCCCGCTCGACCCCTTTTCGAAACGGACATAGCGGACGTACGCTGGGGCCGTGCATCCCGAGCGAGACCGATGCTGTCGATCCGACTGATCGGTCAGCCCCGACTCCTGCGCGACGGCCTCACCCTGCCGGGCCCGCGCGGTGCGAAGTGCTGGGCGCTGCTGGCCCGCGTCGTCCGCTCGCCGGATCCCGTCTCGCGTCAGCAGCTCGTCAGCGAGCTCTTCTCCGAGGCAGACGACCCCATGGGCGCGCTCCGCTGGGCGCTCGCCGAGCTGCGCCGCCGTCTCGGCATGCCGGAGGCGCTGCTGGGCAATCCGATCGTCGCCGGTCTCGACGACGACACCGAGATCGACGTCGACCTGGTCGCCGCGGGTCACCTGCCTCAGCCCGTGCCCCGGGGTGAGCTCCTCGAGGGCATCGAGGTGCAGGCCTCCCCGGCCTTCGACACGTGGCTGCTCGTCGAGCGGCAGCGTGTCGCCGGCGACGCGATCGGCGCGTTGCGCAAGGAGGCGCTGCGCGCGATGTCGGCTCACGACCACGCGCGCGCTCTCACCCTGGCCTCCGCGATGGTCGACACCTCGCCGCTCGAGGAGGGGCCGCACGTGCTGCTCGTCAAGGCGTTCGTCGCGGCGGGGGACCGCATCTCCGCCCACCGCCACGTCGCGGCGACCGAGGCGGCGTTCATGCGGGAGCTCGGCGAGCCGCCGAGCGCGGCGCTCAGCGCCGCCGCGCGGCCGCCTGTCACCCCCAACACCGCCGGCGTGTCCTCCGTGGCCACCGCTCAGTCCCTGCTGACGGCGGGACGTGCGGCGGTGGGCGCCGGCGCCGCCGGCAGCGGGATCGCGACGTTGCGCGGCGCGGTCGCTGCCGCCGAGGGGGCCGGCGACGGTCTGCTCACCGCGACCTGCCTCTTCGAGCTGGGAAGCGCGCTGGTGCACGCCGCCCGCGGCTACGACGACGAGGGCGCGATCGTGCTCGACGCCGCACGCGAGGCCGCCACGTCGGCGGGGGAGCAGGAGATCGCCGCGAAGGCGCTCGCCGAGCTCGCCTACGTCGACGTGCTCGCCGCCAGGAGGGAGTGCGCGGTCGAAGGGCTGTCCCTCGCCTGGGAGGTCGCCGGACCGTACCCGCGGGTGCGCGCTGCGGTGGCCGCGTACGACGCGGTGCACCTGTCCGACTGGGGCCGCCTCGACGCGTCGCTCGAACGGTTCGACGAGGCCATCGACCTCTGTCGCGAGACCGGAGCGGTGAAGCGCGGCATCTGGGCGATGTCGCACGCCGCGCGCGGCGCCTACCTCGCGGGTTGGCTCGCGGCGGCGGAGCGGTGGGCCAAGGAAGCGCAGCGTCAGGCGCAGAGCGAGGGGTGGACGGCGATCCGACCCTGGCCCGAGGCGTGGCACGCGCACGTGCGCCTCGCCAAGGGCGACTCGCCTGCGGCGGTCCGCGCGGACATCGAGTCCTCCTACGCGCTCGCCCGCCAGCTCGAGGACCCGTGCTGGGAGGGCGTGACGGCGAAGGTGATGGGTCTGACCTTCGTCGCCGAGGGCGATACGGAGGCGGCGATGCCGTGGCTCGAGCACGCGGGTACCGCATGCCGGCGCATCAACGACTCCTACAAGTGGCTCGAGGCCGAGGTCCAGGTGACCGATGCGGAGGTCGCTCTCAAGATCGGCGACGGCGAGCGCGCCCGCGCGCACGCGGAGCTCGCGCTGCAGGTGGCCGCGCGCGGAGACATGCCGATCCTCCTGAACCGGGCGGAGACCGTGCTCGACGCCCTCCGCGGCAAGGTCCCGCAGCCCGCCTGACCAAAACGCGCCAGGGCTCGTACGAGGGGCGATGCTTCTCTGCGTGCCCCCATTTCTGGTGTATTTGCGGAATGTGTGCTGCGTCACACGACCCTTCACACGCGGGGCGAGCACTCTGACATCGACACCGAACGAACCCGAAGAAAGGAGGGTGTCATGTCCATCCAGATCACCGCAGAAGACCTCGGACCCACGCTTGCCGAGGAGGGCACCGCGGCGCACCGCCAGGAGGTGGAGCGCCTCGCCGACGCCGTCCGCGGGTTCGCGCCCGGCGCGGCCGCCGCGCTCTCCGACTGGGCGGGTACCGAGATCTCACGCCTTCGCGCGTGGGCCGTCGCCCGCGCCGCGCTCCTCGAGCGCATCGCCGACGCCCAGGCGGAGGCCGAGGCCGTCGCCGCGGGACGCGGCGCATTCCGCCTCATCGCCTAGTCGGCCACACGCCGCGCACGTCAACCGTTCACCAGGAAGAGGATCAGCAATGTCTGCACACACCGTCCGTCCGTTCGGGGCCGAGGGCGTCGCCGCCCCCGCGCCGAGCGACCTCGTCGGTCGGGTCCGCGACTCCCTGCGAGCCGTGTCCGACCGCTTCGCCGCCGCGAACGCCCGCCGCCGCGAGCGTGCGCGCGTCGATCACCTCGAGTACCGGCCGTCGGTCGACGAGGTGGTCCGGAACCTCGGCGACTCGTTCAACCTGCCGCTGCACGCTCGCCTGCTGTGACCGTGTGCCGGCGCGACATCCAGGGAGAGGGATCATGACCATCGCCGCAGAGCGCCCGTACCGTCAAGGGCTGCTCACCGACCTGCCGCACCTGCACCGCGGGATGGGTGCACGGCGGCCGCACGACGTGGCAGCGGAGGCGCGCAAGCACGCTCGCCGGGAGCACCACCACGAGATGGTCGTGCTCCACGAGCAGGAGCTCCAGCACGACCCGAGGGACTGGCGCGCGCGCCACACGCTCGGCTCGGGCGGCATCAAGCCGTTCATCATCGCCTGAGACGTGGGGGGAGGGGACGGACCTCGCCGGGAGGCGACATCCTGTCCACCCGCACCGCTCGGGCCGCGACGCACGAGGCACGACCTCGCCGGGAGGCGACGTCACGCCCGGCCGTCGCACCACATCTGACGCGGGGACGATGCGACCGCCGGCCGGTCGCATCGTCCCCGCTGTCGCATGCCCCCGGTGGCATTGAGTGACAAATTGCGTTACCGTGCTCGCGTTGCAGCCGCGGCAAAGCCGCCGTGGCACGCATCCGACGCGTTCACAGTCCCCCTGCCGCGCATGCGTCGGCGCGGCGTGTAGCAGTACAGGAGTCCCCCCTATGAAAGCTCTGCGCCTGCATGGCCCCCGCGAGGCCGTCGTCGAGGAGATCGCCGAGCCCACGGTCCGCCCCGGCACCGTGAAGATCAAGGTCGAGCACGCCGGCATCTGCGGCAGCGACCTCGCCCTCTTCGAGCAGTTCATGTTCCCGAACGAGTTCGTCCACCCGCTGTTCGGCTGCTCCGGCCCGCACGTGCTCGGCCACGAGTTCGGCGGCCGCGTCGTCGAGCTCGGCGAGGGCGTCGACGGCCCGGCCGTCGGCACGCTCGTCGCCGTCCGCGCGAACCGCTGGTGCGGCGAGTGCGAGGCCTGCCAGGCCGGCGCCGGCAACCGCTGTGTCGCCTGGGGCTTCACCGGCATCAACGGCGGTGGCGGCGGCTTCAGCTCGCACGTCGTCCTCAACGCGGACCAGGTCTTCGCGTTCCCCGAGGAGCTCGGCTCGCAGGTCGCCGCCATGGTCGAGTCGACCGCGGTCGCGTGGCACGCGACCAAGCGCGTCGGCGACGTCGCCGGCAAGCACGCCCTCGTCGTCGGCGCGGGCCCCGTGGGCCTCGCGGTCGTGATGTCGCTCAAGGCACGGGGTGCCGAGACCATCGTGGTGTCCGAGCCCGGTGAGGCCCGCCGTGCGCTGGCCCAGCAGCTCGGTGCGACCGCGGTCGACCCGCGCGAGACGGACCCCGTCGCGCTCGTCAAGGAGCTCACGGCCGGCGTGGGCGCCGACGTGTCGTTCGACGCCTCCGGCGTGGGCCGCATCACGTTCGAGACCGCCGTCAACGGCCTCCGCACCGGCGGCACCGCCGTCTACGTCGCGGTCGCGCACGGCGAGTTCCCGGTCGACGTCAACGCGTTCGTCATGACGGAGAAGGCCTTCACCGGCTCGTTCGGCTACACCGACGAGGACTACGCCGAGACCATCGAGGCGATGCGCACCGGCGCCATCGACCCGCGTCCGCTCATCAGCTCGGTCATCGACCTCGACGTCATCGTCGAGGACGGCATCGAGCACCTCCTGGGCGAGGGCCGCAACTCCGAGATGAAGATGCTCGTCGCGCCGTAGCGCGACACGCGAAGGGGACGATGCGGCGGTCGCGCGACCGCCGTATCGTCCCCTTTCTCGTGCCTCAGGACGGGGGAGCGCTCGGCGGCTCGCCGCCGTCCCCGCCCGGGCCGCCCTCGGGCCGGTCGCCGCCGGGGGCGCCGCCGCCGGCCATGGTGCCGGCCGTCGGCTCGGTCGTGGTGTCGATCGGCACGGTGAGGGTCGAGGTGTAGCCCGCGTCCACGCTGCCCTTGAAGGCGCCCATCTGGTGGACGCCGCTGTCGTCGCCGAAGACGTTGTCGGACGCGAGCGAGAGCTGCGCGAGGTTCGACGCGGAGCCGTCGTAGTCGGCGAGCTCGTACACCGGGTCGAGCACGTTCTGGGGGAAGGCCATCTGCGAGGTCGCGATCGCCTTGGTCGAGTCCTCGATGTCGTCGACGCTCGGGTAGACCTCGAAGTGGATGTGGGTCCAACGGCCGGCGTAGCAGCCGGGCATCACCGAGGTGAAGGTGACCTCGCCGTTCTCGTCCGTCACCTGGACGCCGCGCAGCCACGTCTCCTCGGTGACGCCGTCGGAGTACATCGAGTACAGCCCGCCGGCGTTGCAGTGCCATGCGTAGACGGCCGCCCCCACCATGGGGACGCCGCCGTTCGCCATATCGAGGACCGTGAAGGTGAAGTCGAGCGGGACGCCGGCGACCGGGTCGCCACCCTCGATCGAGGAGCGGATGTCGCGGCGCACGATGCCGGACTCCTCGAGGACGTCGGGCCCGTTCGAGCCGTCGCCGGGATACGGCCCGGCGGTCTCGTCGGGGATCTCGGTGAGGCCGCTCGCGGAAGCGGTGGACGATGCGGTGGTGCTGCTCCCGCTCGGCGTGCAGGCGGCGAGCACGGCCGCACCCGTGCCGAGGCCGAGCAGGGACATGACGCCGCGACGGCTCACGAGGGTGCCGAGGTCGAACGCGATGCCCTGGTCGACCACCTCCTCCTCGGGTCGGTCGAGCAGGCGTCCCTCGTAGGCGGGGCCCTCGGGCGTCGAGACGGGTTCGGGGATGCGTGCCATGGGATGGGGCCTCTCTGACGGGACGGGGACGGCCCGCGCCGCGGACCTGAGCCCCAGTCTGCTGACGGTTGCTCCAGATTCGCTGGGAGGTTCCCGGCAGGTGCCTGCCGCATCGTCCCCGTTCTGTGCCACAATGGCCCCGATGCGTACCGCGATCATCATTCTGTAGCGCGTCGGGCCGATCCCCGACGCGCAGCCTCCCGCACCCCTGGGAGGCTTTTTTGTTGGGAACGCGGCCCGCGCCGAACTCGAGGAGCTGACGACGATGACGGATCTCACGGTCGAGATCTACGACACGACCCTGCGCGACGGCGCGCAGCAGGAGGGCATGAACCTGTCCGTGGCGGACAAGATGGCGATTGCCCCGCTGCTCGACGAGCTCGGGGTCGGCGTGATCGAGGGCGGCTGGCCGGGCGCGGTGCCCAAGGACACCGAGTTCTTCGGGCTGGTCGCCAAGGAGCTGTCGTTCAGGAACGCGCAGTTCGCGGCCTTCGGCATGACGCGGCGGGCCGGCACCTCCGCCGCCTCCGACCCGCAGGTGCGGGCGCTGCTCGACTGCGAGGCGCCCATCATCACCCTCGTCGCGAAGTCCGACATCCGTCACGCCGAGCGCGCGCTGCGCGTGTCGGGCGACGAGAACCTCGCGATGATCGAGGAGACCGTCGCGTTCCTCGTGGGCGAGGGGCGTCGCGTGGTCCTCGATGCCGAGCACTTCTTCGACGGCTACGCCTTCGACCCCGAGTACGCGGTCAAGGCGCTGCTCGCGGGCGAGGCCGGTGGCGCATCGTCCCTGGTCCTGTGCGACACGAACGGCGGGATGCTGCCGGACGACGTCACCCGGATCGTCACCGAGGTGAGCGCGCGGACCTCGGCCCAGCTGGGCATGCACGCGCACAACGACTCCGGCTGCGCGGTCGCGAACTCGATGGCCGCCGTGGCCGCGGGGGCGACGCACGTCCAGGGCTGCGTCAACGGCTACGGCGAGCGCACCGGCAACGCCGACCTCGTCGCGGTCGCGGCCAACCTCGAGATCAAGCGCGGCGTGCACGCGCTCAAGGGCGACGGCCTGCGCGAGTCGACGCGCATCGCGCACACCATCTCCGAGATCACCAACATCGCGCCGTTCGCGCGCCAGCCGTACGTGGGCGCCTCCGCGTTCGCGCACAAGGCGGGCCTGCACGCGTCCGCGATCAAGGTCGACCCCGACCTCTACCAGCACACCCAGCCCGAGCACGTGGGCAACGACATGCGCATGCTCGTGTCGGAGATGGCCGGGCGCGCGTCGATCGAGCTCAAGGGCAAGGAGCTGGGCTTCGACCTCACCGGTCAGCCCGAGCTGCTCGGCCGGGTCACGGACCGCGTCAAGCACGCCGAGGCGCAGGGCTACACCTTCGACGCGGCGGACGCGTCGTTCGAGCTGCTGCTGCGCTGGGAGCTGGGCGACGCCCCCAAGTACTGGGACACCGAGACGTGGCGCGTGCGCGTCTCGTCCGCGCCCGGGAACCCGCGCGACGCGGACGCCGAGGCGGTCATCAAGCTGCGCGCCGGCGGGGGACAGCGCTTCGTCACGGTCGGCGAGGGCAACGGCCCCGTCAACGCGCTCGACCATGCGCTGCGCACCGCGCTCGCGGGCGCGTACCCGGACATCGAGCGGTTCGACCTCACCGACTTCAAGGTCCGCATCATGGACGCCGCGCACGGCACGGACGCCATCACGCGCGTGCTCATCACCACCGTCGACACCGAGACCGGCGCGCAGTGGCGCACCGTGGGCGTGGGGCCGAACGTGATCGAGGCGTCGTGGGAGGCGCTCACCGACTCGCTGTTCTACGGCCTGCTCAAGGCGGGGGTCACGCCCAACCCCTAGGCCCCCACCACCCGCCGGCCGGGACACTCGGTACTCCTGCACGCGCGCCTCCGTGCCGTGCGGGACGCCCAGTGCTCCGCGGCGTCGCAGGCACCCGTCCGCGCGGGGGAGAATTGACCCCATGCACGGCGAGTACAAGGTTCCTGGCGGCAAGCTCGTGGTCGCGGATGTCGAGCTCGACTCCGCGGCCGAGACGATCGACCGGGTGGTGATCTCGGGCGACTTCTTCCTCGAGCCCGCCGAGGCGATCCTCGACATCACGCGGGCGCTGTCCGGCCTGTCCGCGACGGCGACGGTGTCGCAGATGGCAGCGGCGGTGACGCGCGTGTCCGAGGGGGCGCAGTTCATCGGCTTCACCCCGGAGGCGGTCGCGATCGCGGTGCGGCGCGCGCTCGGCCACGCGACCAGCTGGCACGACCACACGTTCGACGTCATCCACGACGTGCCGCGCGAGCCGTACCTGCAGATGTCGCTCGACGAGGTGCTCTCCGAGGAGGTGGCCGCCGGCCGCCGCGGCCCCACCCTGCGCGTGTGGGAGTGGGCGAGCAACGCGGTCGTCATCGGCTCGTTCCAGTCGTGGCGCAACGAGATCGACGACGAGGGCGTCGCGAAGCACGACATGACGGTGGTGCGGCGCGTGTCCGGCGGGGGCGCGATGTTCATCCAGCCCGGCAACACGATCACGTACTCGCTGCACGTGCCGACGTCGCTGGTCGAGGGGCTGAGCTTCGAGCAGTCGTACGCGTTCCTCGACGACTGGGTCCTCGGCGCGCTGCGCGAGCTGGGCATCGAGGCGACCTACATCCCGATCAACGACATCGCCTCGCCCGCCGGCAAGATCGCGGGCGCCGCGCAGAAGCGCTACGTGTCCGGCGCGGTGCTCCACCACGTCACGATGGCGTACGACATCGACGCGGACGCGATGCTCGAGGTGCTGCGGATCGGCCGCGAGAAGCTGTCCGACAAGGGCACGAAGAGCGCCAACAAGCGCGTCGACCCGCTGCGCAGCCAGACCGGCATGGAGCGGGCCGACGTCATCGCGGCCTTCCTCGACCACTTCCGCTCGCGCTACGCGACGCAGCAGGGCGCGGTGACCGACGGCGAGATCGCCGAGGCCGAGGCGCGCGTCGAGTCGAAGTTCTCGACCGAGGAGTGGCTCAAGCTGGTGCCGTAGCGCGGCGCCGGATCCGCGCCAGCAACGGTGCCGGGCGGTTCAGGGCGGGGCGTCAGACATGCACGCCGAAGAGCGAGCCGATGCCGTAGGTGATCGCCATCGCGAGCGAGCCGCCGGCGACGTTGCGCAGGATCGCGCGCAGGCGCGGCGCGTGGCCCAGGCGCGCGGACACGGTCCCCGAGATCGCCAGCGCGATCACCACGACCGCGAACGTGAGGGGCGCCTTGAGCGCGTGCGGCGCGAGCACCGCGGTGAGCAGCGGGAAGATGCCGCCGAGCGTGAAGGCGCCGAGCGAGGCGAAGGCCGCGTGCCACGGGTTGACGAGCTCCTCGGGGTCGATGCCGAGGTGGGCGCGCGCGTGGGCGGCGAGCGGGTCGTGGGCGGTCTGCTCGATCGCGGCCTGACGCGCGGTCGCCTCGGACATGCCGGTCTCCATGTGCAGGAGGGTGAGCTGCTCGAGCTCCCACTCGGGCCGGTGATCGTGCCACTGGCGTTCGCGCTCGAGCTGCGCCTGCTCGGCGTCGCGCTGGCTGGACACGGACACGTACTCGCCGACCCCCATCGACAGCGCGCCGGCGGCGATGCCGGCCACGGCGGTGGTGAGGATGATGCTGGCGTTGTCAGTGGCCGCGACCACGCCGACGAGCAGCGCCGCGATCGACACGATCCCGTCGTTCGCGCCCAGCACGCCGGCCCGGAGCGCGTTGAGGCGGCCGGAGACGGCTTCCTCGTCCGGGAACGATGCGGTGGGGTGGGTATCCGACTGGGTCACCTTCCAAGCGTAGGAATGTCGTCGCTGGTTCCGCCAGCAAGCGAAACCTTCCCTAACTTTCGCGGGGGCCGGGCGGGACGCCCGCGCGGACGGGCGTCCCGCATCGTCCCGTCGCTAGTCCTCGCGGAGCTCGCGCACCTCGACGGGGAGGCGGAGCGCGCGGCTCGCGCGCTCGGCCCACACGATCGCGTCGCCCATGCTCGACGCGTCGAGGATCCAGAAGCCGCCCTGCTGCTCGGGGCAGTCGAGGTAGGTGCCGGGCGTGGTCTCGGCGCCCTCGTCGTCGGCGGCGACCACGCGGGCCTCCGGCGCCGGAGCGAAGCCGCCCGCGGTCACCCAGGCGCCGTTGTCGCGCATCTCCTCGTTGAGCGTCTCGACCTCCGCCATGATCTGGGGGAGGTCGTCGGGCACCGGGCCGGCCGTGTCGTAGTACATCGCGAGGTGGTAGTGGGGCATGGACCCTCCTTGAGCACGCCCCCCTCGGCGGCACTCTGCCTGGCGTCCCCGCCAGTCTCACACCGCGGACGCCGCCGCGCGAGCCGGACACCCGGCGGTTCGGGACACTCGGTGCTCCGCGGAGCGGTCACAACGCGCTCCACGGGACACCTGGTACCCGAGGGGACCGGCGGACCCGGCGGAGGGAGAGCCGAGCGCGGGAGTCCGCAGCGTCCCGCAGGAGGGTGCTCCTGCTCAGGAGGAGCACTGACTGTCCCGCCGGGCGGTCAGGCGTAGGTGCGCTCGCCCATCACCGCGGTGCCGACGCGCACCATCGTCGCGCCCTCGCCGATCGCCCACTCGAGGTCCTGGGACATCCCCATCGACAGCTCCCACGCGGACCCGAGCCCCACCGAGCCGCGCTCGGAGCGGATGAGCGCCTGGTCGCGGATCTCGCGCAGGCGCGCATAGCCCTCGCGCACCGCGTCCTCGTCGGTGGAGTTCAGCCCGATGGTCATGAAGCCCGTCACCGTGAGCGCGGGCAGCGCCTGCACCGCGGAGGCGATCGCGAGGGCCTCGTCGGGGTGGACGCCCGCCTTGGACGCCTCGCCGGAGACGTTGACCTGGATCATCACGTCGAGCTCGCGCTCGGCCTCGAGGCACAGCCGCGACAGCCGCTCCGCGAGCCGCGCGTGGTCGACCGTCTGGACGCACTCGGCGTACCGCACGGCGGTCGCGGCCTTGTTGCGCTGGAGCTGGCCGATCACGTGCACCCGGGCCCCGGCGGCGGCGAGCGCCTCGCCCTTGGCGTCGAGCTCCTGCATCCGCGACTCGCCCACGAGCGTGCCGCCGGCGCGCACCACCGCGGCCGCCGCATCGGCGTCCCACGTCTTGGTCGCGACGAGCACGCGCACGCCGGACCCGGCGCGTCCGGCGGCGGCCTCGGCGATGTGGACGCGCGCCTTCACCTGCTCGAGGGCGGCGGCGTAGTCCCAGCCGGCGGGGGTGGGGGAGAGGTCCATCAGGAGTCCTTCGCGATCGGGGCCGCGACCGCGCGGGTCACGGCGAGGAGGTCGGCGGGCGCGAGGCCGATGTCGAGGCCGCGCCTGCCTCCCGAGACGTACACGGTGTCCCACAGCTCGACGGTCTCGTCGACGGCGGTGGGGAGCGCCCGGCGCTGGCCGATGGGCGAGATGCCGCCCACGACGTAGCCGGTCGCGCGCTCGGCGTCCGCGGGCGGCGCCATCTCCGCCCTCTTGCCCCCGAGCGCGTGCGCCAGCGCCTTGAGGTCGAGCGTCCCCGACACGGGCACGATGCCCACGGACAGGTGCCCGTCGACGTACGCGCACAGCGTCTTGAACACCTGATCCGCCTCGACGCCCAGCGCCGCGGCCGCCTCGAGCCCGTAGCTGAGGTCGGACGCCGGGTCGTGCTCGTACGGGTGCAGCGTGTGCGGCACGCCCGCCTCGAGGAGGGCGTGGACGGCGGGCGTGGAGCCGCCGGCGGCGTGCTTGCGGGACATGGCTTCATTGTGGACGATGCGGCGGCGCCGAGGCGGTGGCGTGCGCCGGGGCGCCCCGCACCCAGGTACGGTTTCCGGGTGACCGAGACCCTGACGGATGTGCACATGTGGACCGACGGCGCCTGCAAGGGCAACCCCGGGCTGGGAGGCTGGGGCGTCTGGATGAAGGCCGGCGGCCACGAGCGCGAGCTCTTCGGCGGCGAGAAGGTCACCACCAACAACCGCATGGAGCTCACCGCGGTCATCGAGGGGCTCAAGGCCCTCAACCGCCCGTGCAAGGTCACCCTCCACGTCGACTCGCAGTACGTGAAGAACGGCGCCCAGTCCTGGATGAAGGGCTGGAAGCGCAACGGCTGGAAGACCGCGGACAAGAAGCCGGTGAAGAACGTCGAGCTGTGGCAGGCGCTGGACGAGCAGCTCGGCCGCCACGACATCACGTGGGTGTGGGTCAAGGGTCACGCGGGCGACCCCGGCAACGAGAAGGCCGACGAGCTCGCCAACAAGGGCGCCGCCGCGGCCAGATAGCGGGACCGCCGCGTCCTCTCAGGATCGCGCGTTGAGATCCGGGCGCGGCGCGACGTCGACGACCACGTACAGGTCGGAGCCGTCCGGTGCCGCGCTCGGCTCAGGGGTGCTGTAGCCCCGGTACCGCGGGCCACCGCGGTTGATCGTGACGTCGGCGTAGGTGTCGTCGGACCAGCCCTTGAGCACCATCGAATCCGCTCTCGTGCAGCATTCCTCACCGAGGTCGTACTCCGGGAAGGTCGCGACGTAGAAGGCGGCGATCGCCTCGAGGCTCGCGGAGGTCGTGTACACGGCGACAACCCCGGCGTTCCGTGGGGTGATGCTGCTGTCGCTGCCCCGATCCTCGGCAAAGGCGACTCGGGTCCCGTCCGGTGGGACGGTCGTCACGATGTCGAGCGCCGACATCCGCGCGATCTCCTCGTCGGCGCCGTCGGGTGCTCCCGCGCAGCCCGCCACCGTGGTCGCGCAGAGCGCCGCCATGACTGCCGCCGCGACCCGTTCCCGCATACGTCCCCCCGGGGTTCTCGCTCTCCTCGAGAGCGGTGCCTCTGCCAGGGCATTCGTACACCCTGGGGCCGCGGAACGCGCGGCCCGCGCGGCCGACGCGCCGCTCTGGCAGGGACGATGGTCCCTGTTCGTACACGATCCGCCTACATACGGTCGGGAGTATCGGGGCCGCCTCCCGGACGTCCCCGGACCCAATGAAGGGGGCGCGTGATGCGCAGGCTGCTCATACTCGGAGCCGGCACGGCGGGCACGATCGCGGCGAACAAGCTGCGGCGCATGCTCGACGCGGATGACTGGCAGATCACCATCGTCGACCAGCGAGGCACGCACTTCTATCAGCCGGCCTTCCTGTTCATCCCGTTCGGCAGATATCGGCCCGACAAGGCGCGCCGGAAGGCCGCGCCGCTCATCCCGGACGGCGTGACCCGCATCCAGGCCCAGATCGACCGCGTCGACGCCGAGGCCCGCACGGTCGCGCTCGAGGACGGCTCGGTGCTGCCGTACGACTACCTCATCATCGCGACCGGCACGTCCCCGCACCCGGAGGAGACCCCGGGCATGGAGGACGACTGGCACGGCGCCGTGCACTCGTTCTACACGTTCGACGATGCGGTGGCGCTGCGGGAGGCCATCGCGGGCTTCACCGGCGACCGGCTGGTGGTCCACATCTCCGAGATGCCCATCAAGTGCCCGGTCGCGCCGCTCGAGTTCACGCTGTTGGCGGACGACTACTTCAAGCGCCGCGGCATCCGCGACAAGGTCGACATCACCTTCGTGACGCCGCTGTCGGGGGCGTTCACCAAGCCCGTCGCGGCGGCCGCCTTCGGCGACATGCTCGAGACGCGGGGCATCGCGGTCGAGCCGGACTTCATGATCGAGAGCGTCGACGCTGAGGAGCGCAAGGTCGTGTCCTTCGACGAGCGTGAGGTTCCCTACGACCTGCTCGTCACGATCCCGGTCAACAAGGGGGCCGAGTACATCGGCCGCTCCGGCCTGGGCGACGAGCTCGACTTCGTGCCCGTCGACCACCACACCCTCCGGCACGCGGATCACCCGGAGATCTTCGCGGTCGGTGACGCGGCCGCGGTCCCCACGTCCAAGGCTGGCGCCGTCGCGCACTTCGAGCTCGATGTGTTCCCCGAGAACTTCGTGCACATCGTGAAGGGCGAGGAGCCCGTCGAGCGCTTCGACGGCCACGCCACCTGCTTCATCGAGTCGGGAGCGGGCAAGGCCATGCTCATCGACTTCAACTACGACACCGAGCCGCTGCCGGGGATGTTCCCGGTGCCGGCGGTGGGCCCGCTGCCGCTGCTCAAGGAGTCCCGGTTCAACCACTGGGGCAAGCTGGCGTTCGAGCCCGTCTACTGGTCGATGCTGCTTCCCGGCCGACCGCTTCCCCTGCCCGCTCAGATGTCGATGCGCGGCAAGCGCGTCCCCGCCTAGGAGGAGACATGAGCACCACCACCCTCGCCGGCCGCGAGATCCACGTCGACGCCGAAGGGTTCCTGACCGAGTACGACGAATGGGACGAGGAGCTCGCCCAGCAGCTCGCCGACCAGATCGGCGTCGAGATGACGCCCGAGCACTGGGACGTCATCCGCTTCCTGCGTGACGACTACGCCGAGACCGGCACGACCGCCACCACGCGCCGCGTCAATGCGGTGGGCGGCTTCCCGGTCAAGAAGCAGTTCGCGCTGTTCCCCAAGAAGCCGGGCAAGAAGATGTCCTACATCGCGGGCCTGCCCAAGCCCGCCGGATGCGTCTGAGGAGGCGCGCCATGACCGACATGCAGACGCAGCCGGCCGTCGTCCCCGACTTCGGCGACGACGACGAGACCGACCGCAAGCTCGTCATCATCTGCTCGAAGGGCAACCTCGACATGGCCTACCCGGGCCTCATCCTCGCCAACTCGGCGCTGGGCGAGGGCATCGCGGTCGACCTGTTCTTCACCTTCTGGGGCTTCGACATGATCACGAAGTCCCGTCAGCAGAAGCTCACCTTCACCCCGGTCGGCAACACCGCGATGCACCTGCCCATCGGCGGGCGCATGCCGCAGTGGCTGTCGCCGTTCCCGGGTATGACGTGGGTCGCGACGAAGATGATGAGGAAGCAGATCGACGACCTCGGGGTGCCCCCGGTGGACGAGTTCCTCGATCAGATCGTCGCGTCCGGCGGCCGCCTGTGGGCGTGCAAGATGAGCGCCGACATGCAGAAGCTCACGATGGAGGACCTGCGCGACGACGTCGAGGACATCATCACGGCCGCCGACTTCATGGACCTGTCGGAGGGTGCGCAGACGCTGTTCATCTAGTCGTCGGTGCGCAGCCGCACCTCGCGGATCACCGCGGACTTGGGGTAGTCCGCGGGGTCGCGGCGCCCGTGGGGGAACTCCCACACGTCGAGCATGAGCTGGAGCGGATAGCTGAGCACCTGGTCGGTGCCGTAGACGTCGACGCCGTCGACGGAGACGCGCACACCCTCGGAGTCCCACGCGGCGCCGTACGTGTGGGGCTCGGTCGCGTCCATGGCCAGCGCGACGTCGCGCAGGTCGGTGACGAGCCGCGGGTCGTGGTGCGCCTTGATGCCCGCGCGGATGACGGACGATGCGGCGGTCACCTTGTCGCCGAACACCTCGGCGACGCAGATCTCGCCCGAGTCGTCGGGCCCGGTCGACTCGTGCCCGACGAGCCAGATCCCGAGCATGCAGGTCGGGTCGGCGCTCGCGGACGCGACCACCTCGACCGCGCCGGCGCGGGGCGGCGCCCACAACCGCCGCATCGTCCGCTCCGTCACCACCCGGAGGTCGCGCCCGACGCGGTGCTGGCCCACGGGCGAGCCCAGGGGGCCGGCGAACTCGCCGGTCTGGACGTGCGAGACGCGGAAGTCGCCGTCCTCGGGGCGCCACTCGTGCTGGTCGTGCTCGATGAGCAGCTCGAGGCCGCCGTCGGTGAACCGGTAGCGGGCGCCCGAGCGGTCCGGCGTGGTCCAGTGCGGGAGGTAGTCGGGGATCCACAGCGTCGCGTCGAGAGGATCGCCCTCGAAGCGCTCGATCAGGTCCCAGGTGCTCATGTCACGCCTCCACGCCCGCGGGCTCGGCGCGCCGGGTCAACCGGCGCGGGCCCCACACCACCACGATGACGGCCGCGAACGCGAGCTGCACGGCGAACCCCGTCCAGCGCCCCTCGGCGGTGGTCCAGTAGGGGACGGCGGCGCCGACGATGTTGGCCACCGCGTGGAAGAGGATCGCGATCGACACCGCGCCGCGCGTGTTGACGAACAGCCAGGTGTAGAGGACCGCCAGCACGATCTGCTGGAGCACGAACTCGTGGACCGGGATCGCCGCCTGGACGGTGCCGTCGATGAAGTGCAGCGGGAGGTGCCAGATCCCCCATGCGGCGCCCAACATGAGGCTCGCGGAGAGCGGGCCGTGGAAGCGCAGCATCGGGCCGAGCGCGAACCCGCGCCAGCCGTACTCCTCGGGTGCGGCGTTGAGCAGCAGGATCATGAGGAAGGTCGGCACGATCGCGACGATCGGCAACCCGTCGTCCCACGTGATCTCCTGCCCGGTCGCGGCCATGACCCCGACCGTGACGAGCGCCATCGCGGGCGCGAGCAGCAGCGTCGGCACGAGCCAACGGCGGTCGAAGTCGCGGCTCCAGCCGCGGCGCAGAAGCGCGCGCACCGCAGCACCGCCGCCCGCGCGGCGGGTGAGCACGAGCGCCGCGATGAACGGCCCGAACGGGCCCACGACGCCGAGGATGCCGACCGCGTCGGGGAGGTCGAGCACCCCGGTCGAGTCGAGCACCGAGGGCAGCCACGCCGCCCACGAGATCGCGAACGCGAGCACGAAGAACGCGATCAGCTCGCCGAAGGTGATGTCCCGTGTCGTCCTCTCGCCCATGCCCGTCGACCCTAGTGAGGGGCCGCGGGGGCGACAAGGGCGGCGCTCAGGCGGCCGCGAGCTCCCGCACGTCGACGATCGCGGCGACGATGCGGGCGCGCAGCCTCGCGCCGCGCGTCGCGAAGTCCCGCTGCCGGTCCGCGTACTCGCGCTTGCCCTGCGGTGTCTCGACGGCGATGGCGTCGAGACCGTACGAGGACACGTCGTAGGGGGACGCCTGCATGTCGACCTGCCGGACCTCGAGCGCGAGGGCGAAGGCCTCGAGCTGCAGGCTGGAGGGCACGGCCGGCGCGAGCTTGGACGCCCACTTGTACAGGTCCATCGTCGCGTGGAGGCAGCCGGGTTGCTCGAGCGCGGCCTGCGTCTCGCGCGTGGGCTGCAGCGCGTTGAGCGGGCGGGCGTCCGGGGTGAAGAAGCGGAAGGCGTCGAAGTGGGAGCACGCGATGGGGTGGGACTCGACCACCGCATCGGTCCCCGCCTGGCCTAGCCGGAGGGGGAGCGGGTGGCGGATGTCGTCTCCGGCGCGGTAGGCCATCGCCCACTCGTGGAGGCCGAAGCAGCCCAGCCGCGCGGGCCGGTCCGCGGTCGCGCGGAGCAGGCGCTCGACGTGGTCGACGGTGCCGCCGCGCGCCTCCATGAACGCGGTGACGTCGACCTCCGTCCGCCCCGCGGAGGTCCGGTAGAAGCGCCACGCGGCATGCTCGGGCGCGTCCTCGAGCACGACCCCGGCTCCCGGGTGCCAGCGGCGCAGGTGCGAGGGCCGGGTCGAGTAGTACTCGAAGAGGAAGTCCTCGATCGCGTGGCGCTCGCCGCGGCCCTTGCGCGCGCGGTGGCCCGCGGTGAGCGCGTCGGCGTCGGCGGCGTGAGCGGTGGCGAGCGGCTCCCACTCGGCGCGCGCGAGCGTGGGGGAGCCGAGGATGGTCATGGCGTCCATTGTCGCCCCGCGCGGGGCGCGCCGGGACCCGCGGCTACCGGTGCCGCACGTACGCGTTCGGCGTCTTGCCCTCGCCCATCTCCCGCGACTGGACCTCGTAGAGCCGATGGGCCTGCATGAGGTCCTTGAGCTTGGAGAAGCCCCACGTGCGCGAGTCGAAGTCGGAGGCGAGCCGCGAGAGGTTCTGCCCCACGGAGCCGAGGTTCGCCCAGCCGTCGTCGCCCGCCGCCGCCTCCACCGCCTCGGCCAGCAGGCGGTCGAGCTGCGGATCCCGCTTAAGTGTGGGCGTGCTTGCGGCGGCCGGCGTCGTCTCGGACGGGTTGAGGTTCTCGACGTAGATGAAGGTGTCGCAGGCGGCCACGAAGGGCTTCGGCGTCTTCCGCGCGCCGAACCCGTACACGGTGAGCCCCTCCTCGCGGATGCGTGCGGCGAGGCGCGTGAAGTCGCTGTCGCTCGAGACCAGGCAGAACCCATCCAGGTTGCCGGCGTGCAGCAGGTCCATCGCGTCGATGATGAGCGCGCTGTCCGTCGCGTTCTTGCCCGTGGTGTAGCCGAACTGCTGGATCGGCTGTACCGAGTGCTCGAGCAGCTGGTCCTTCCAGGACTTGAGCTGGTTCGAGGTCCAGTCGCCGTAGGCCCGGCGGACCCCGGCGGTGCCGTACTTCGCGATCTCGGCGAGCAGGCGCTCGAGATCCTTGGCGCTCGCGTTGTCCGCGTCGATCAGAACCGCCAGTCGCGCGCCGTCCGTCGTCGCCGCCACGTGCACCTCCTCGATGACTCTGCAGCCAGCGTGGTGCATCCTGCGCCGCAAGCGGCGCAGCACACACGGGCCGGCCCCCACTCACGACCGGTCGTCGAGCTCCTGGGGGAGGTCGCGCGCGGTGTGCAGGACCCGATGGATCCGCAGGGCGTCGGCATCTGCGGTGTAGACGATGACGAAGGGGAAGCTCGGCAGGGCGAGGCCGCGGAGGTCGGGGATCGCGGTGGCGATGGCGAACCGGGTCGATCCGATCGCCGGATTCTCGGCGAGCAACCTCATCGCCGCCTCGAGCGCGTCGATGAAGGCCACCGCCGGCTCGATGCCCGCATGCGCGACGTAGTGCGCCGTCGCCGTGGCGATGTCCTCGTCCGCTCGATGCGTGGTGACGAGGCGGATCGGACTCATGCGGCGCCGTCGGCGAGCCTTCGCGCGTGACCACGCAGGGACTCGAAGTAGGCCGCGTCGAGGACCGACCCCTCTCCGGAGGTCATGCCGTCGAGCACGAGCGCGCGGAGGCGGAGCCGTTCCTGCTCGCGGCGGATCAGCTCCCGCACGAACTCGCTGCTGGTGCCGTAGCCGCCGTCCGCGACCTGCGCCTCGACGAAGTCCTTCAGCGCGTCGGGAAGGGAGACGTTCATCGTGGCCATGACTCCACGCTACGCGGCTTGGCAAGCCTTGTCATCGATCTGTGGACGCGTCGCCCGGTGTCGCAGGCGGCGGGTCCGCCGCGACCTGCCACTCTTGTCCCGTGCCCACCGACTCCCGGCTCGCGACCGCCGCTCCCTTCCTGGTCCTCGTCGGGCTGCTGTGCCAGGAGGCCGGGGCCGCGGTCGCCGTCATGGTCTTCCCGCAGGTCGGGCCGGTGGGCATGGTCGCGCTGCGCCTCGTGTTCTCCGCGCTCGTGCTGCTCCTCCTCGCGCGCCGCACGCTGCGCGGGGTGGCCCGAGAGCACTGGGGCGTCGTCGCCGGGTACGGGCTCGCGCTCGCGGCCATGAACGTGCTCTTCTACCTCGCGATCGCCCGCATCCCCCTGGGCATCGCGGTCACCATCGAGGTGCTCGGGCCGCTCACGCTGAGCGTCGTCGCGAGCCGGAGCCTGCGCGGCCTGCTGTGGGCCGCGACCGCGGCGGCCGGCGTGCTGCTGCTCGGCGGCACCGCCCGCGACCTCGACCTCGTGGGGGTGGCCTTCGCGGCGGGGGCCGCGCTGCTGTGGGCCGTCTACATCCTCATGGCGCGCGCGGCGGGCGCCGCGATGCCAGGCCTCACGGGGATCGCGCTCGCGATGAGCGTGGGCGCGGTGGTGACGCTGCCCGCCGCCTTCGCGGTGGTCGGCACCGCGCTGCTCGACCCCGCGATCCTCGCGCTGGGCCTGGCCGTCGCGGTGCTGTCGTCGGCCATCCCGTACGGCATCGAGATCACCGCGCTGCGGCACATGCGCGCGGAGACGTTCGGCGTCCTCATGGCGCTCGCGCCCGCGCTCGCGGCCCTGACCGGCCTGGTGCTGCTCGGCCAGGCGCTCACCGTGAGCGTCGCGGCGGGCATCGTCCTCGTGACGATCGCGGGCGTCGGCGCGGTGCGCACCGCGCCCGGTCCGGCGCGGGTCGAGGGGCCGGACGATGCGGCGATGCCGCCGTCGCCCGCCTGAGGGCAGGCGCTACGCGCGCTCCTCCCACCAGCGCAGCACCCGCAGCGCGCGCAGCGTGTTCCAGCGGCTCGGTCGGCCGTCGCCGTCCTCCATGACGAACGGCACCTTGCCGCGATGGGTGTTCTCGAGCGGCCACGTGCCCACCGAGGAGCGACGCGCGCGGAGCATGTCGATCGCCTCGCCGGCGCGCTCGTCGGGCTCTGCGCCGGACTCGCGCAGGTGCTCGAGCGCGCGCAGCACGTCGTAGTGCCAGTACGTGGGGAAGGAGAAGCGCTGGTACGCGGGGTCGACGACCTCGCCAGTCGAGCGGCGCCGCATGAGCCGGCGGTCCAGCAGATACTCCTGGCCGTCCAGGAACGCCTCGCCGGCCTCGGGCGTGAGCGCCCCGGTGGCGCGACGATGCGCGACGAGCGACTCGAGCGCCCCGATGGTCGAGTGGAAGCTCGACTTGGACGAGCGCCACGGCGGGTCGCAGTTCCAGCCGCCGTCCGCGCGGCGGTCCGCGACGAGCCGCTTCACGGGCGTCGCCATGTCCTCGCCGAAGTATGCGCCGATCGCGATCGCGGCGGAGAGCGAGCACGCCTCGCTCTCGCCCTCGAGGAACGTCTGGTCGCCGTCCTCCCACCGCACGCTCGCGAAGGCCCGCCGGGCCGCCTCGCGGACGGGGTGCGCGTCCGGGTCGACGCCGAGGTGGGTCAGGAGGAGGAGCACGTGCGCGGTGGACGTCCACGGCTGCCCGTCGTGGACGTCGCGCCGGCCGGCCGGGTACCACGCGCCGTGGTCCCAGCTGCCGTCCTCGAGCTGCAGCGCGAGGAGCCGCGCGCCCCAGCCCTCGCGCGCGACCCGCGCCCGCTCGTCGACGACCTCGATCGGGTCGGCGTCGAGGAGGTCGCGCATCGTCTGCCAGCGGATGGCGGGATCCCCGGCCATGAGCCAGTCGGCGACGCTCACGCGGACACCTCCTCGGGGTCGCGCGGCACGGGCAGGCCGCGGACCGCCCGCGCGCCCGCCGCGTTCGACACGCCCGTGAGGATCCGCTCGAGCGGTCCCTGGCCCAGCCCGCGGCGCCACGCCCACGCGGTCGCGAGCAGCACGAGCTCGAGCACGACGAGCGCGACGTTCGACGGCTCGTAGACCATCTCCGGGCCCACGATCCAGATGATGAGCACCTGCAGGACGTACGCCGACAGCGCCATCGCGCCGACCGCCTCGAGCGGGCTGAGCACGGTGCGGGCGCGCGGCGCGAGCCAGCACGAGGCGCCGATCACGGCGACCGCGACGCCCGCGTTGTGCGTCATCTCGACGGGCGTGTACGAGTGCGCGACCAGGCCCGTCACCGTGCCGTCCCCCGCGACGATGCGCACGAGAGCCGCGCCGCTCGCCGCGACGACCCCGAGACCGACGAGCAGCCCCTGCGTGCGTCCGGCCCTCAGCGCGAGGCGTCCCACGACGATCCCGAGCAGCACGTACCCGATCCAGGCGAGCGCGGGGTAGTGGAGGCTCCAGAGGCGCCCCACCACCGGCGCGGCCTCCCACCAGCCCTCGGGCCGCACGGCCTCGACGACGATCCGGCCGAAGGCGAAGGCGAGCCCCGCGAGGCCGAGCAGCGCCCACGAGGGCAGCCGTAGCAGCGGGGTTGCGATGAGCATCATCAGCCCCAGGTTCACGAGGATGATGTCCACCCCGGTGTGCATCTCCGCGAGCACGAGGCCGATGAGCACGAGGATCCCGGCCCGGGTCGCGACCCGCGCCCTCGTGAACCTCACGGCCCGCGCATCGTCCCTCCCGCCCGCGTGGGCGATCATGAGCGAGATCGTCACGCCGGCCAGGACCGCGAACAGCGCGGACGGGCGCCCGTGCGACGCGACCAGCCACGGCCACGGCTCGCCGTCGCCGCGCGAGCCGTCCGCGCCGACGTGCGCCGCGACCATGCCGAGCACCGCGAGGCCGCGCGCGACATCCAGGCCGACGATGCGGCTCGCGCTCATGCGGGCACCCCGGCCCGATCGAGCAGCCCCTGGGCCCAGGTGCAGTGCCCGCCGAGGCACTCGTGCGCGACGGACGCGAGGCGGTCGCCGCCTAGCCAGGCGAACGCGTCGGGGGAGGTGAGCACGGCATCGTCCAGCGCGGCGACGAGCGCGACGACGCGCGCCTGGGACGCGACCACCGCCGCGCGCGCCTCCTCGTACGACAGGTGACGATGCGCGGCGGCGAGGGCGTCGTTGAGGTCGCCGAGCGTGGCCCACGTGTAGCCGTCGGCGGGGTAGGCGGGTGTCCGCCCGGCCGCGTCGTCGAGCAGCCATCCCTCGAGCAGGAGGTGCCACGCGTGGAGGTGGGTGAGCACGTCGGCGACGCGTCGGTCCCGGTAGACGGCGCCGAGGTCGGCGTCCCGGTGGGCGTCGGTGCGGGCGAGCAGCCGGGCCAGTCCCTCGTCCGCGCTTGCGACGATGCGGTCGGCTGCCTCTCCCATGCGGCCCATCGTAGGCACGGGCCGCGGCGGCTCCCCGGCATCGGGCGGGCCGCGCGCGAGCGACTAGGCTGGAGCCCATGCGTATCGCCCGTTTCACCACCGGAGCCGAGCCCCAGTACGCGATCGTCGACGGAGAGCCGGGCGCTGAGGAGCTCGTCGTGCTCACCGGCGACCCGATGTACACGCCGGGCACCGTCACCGGCGAGCGGATCAAGCTCACCGACGACGTCCGCCTGCTCGCCCCCGTCATCCCGCGCTCGAAGATCGTCTGCCTCGGCAAGAACTACGCCGAGCACGCCAAGGAGATGGGCGGCGAGGTCCCCGAGATGCCGCTGCTCTTCCTCAAGCCCAACACCGCGGTCGTGGGGCCGGACGACCCGATCGTGCTCCCGCACTACGCGGAGGACGTCCAGCTCGAGGCCGAGCTCGCGATCGTCATCTCGCGCGTGTGCAAGGAGGTGTCGCCCGAGAACGCGGAGCAGTACATCTACGGCTTCACGTGCGCGAACGACGTCACCGCGCGCGACGTCCAGCGCCAGGAGAACCAGTGGTTCCGCGGCAAGGCCTTCGACACCTCGCTGCCGCTGGGCCCGTGGATCGAGACCGAGCTCGCGCACGACGACGTCCACGTCATCGGCCGCATCAACGGCAACGAGGTCCAGAACGGCCACACCGCCGACATGGTGACGGACGTCGCGACCGTGGTGTCGCTCGTGTCCGAGGTCACCACCCTGCTGCCCGGCGACGTCATCCTCACCGGCACCCCGGCGGGCGTCACCACCCTCGACCACGGCGACGTGGTCGAGGTCGAGATCGAGGACCTCGGCGTGCTGCGCAACCCCGTCCTCCGCCGCCAGTAACGGGCCCCACCCCGGCCCACCCCCGCATCGTGCGCCCTCACCCGGGCGCGAAGAAGGAAGAGCACATGAGCAAGGTCCGCGTCCGCTTCTGCCCGTCGCCCACCGGCCTGCCCCACGTGGGCATGGTCCGCACGGCGCTGTTCAACTGGGCCTACGCCCGCCACACCGGCGGCGACATGGTCTTCCGCATCGAGGACACCGACGCCGAGCGCGACTCGCAGGAGAGCTACGAGATGCTGCTCGACGCGATGAGCTGGCTGGGAATCGACTACGACGAGGGCCCCGGCATCGGCGGCCCGTACGGCCCGTACCGCCAGTCGGAGCGCCACGACCTCCACGCCGAGGTCGTCGCGAAGCTGGTCGAGGGCGGCTACGCGTACGAGTCGTTCTCGACCCCCGACGAGATCGAGGCGCGCCACAAGGCCGCCGGCCGCGACCCCAAGCTCGGCTACGACGGCTTCGACCGCGACCTCACCGACGAGCAGAAGGCCGCGTTCCGCGCCGAGGGCCGCGAGCCCGTGCTGCGCATGCGCATGCCCGACGAGGACATCGTCGTCGAGGACCTCGTCCGCGGCACCGTCACCTTCCCCGCGGGCACCGTGCCGGACTACGTCATCGTGCGTGCGAACGGCATCCCGCTGTACACGCTCGTCAACCCCGTCGACGACGCGCTCATGAAGATCACGCACGTCCTGCGCGGCGAGGACCTGCTGTCCTCGACCCCGCGCCAGATCGTGCTGTGGCGCGCGATGGTCGAGCTCGGCATCGCGGACGCCGTGCCGTCCTACGCGCACATGCCGATGGTGCTCGGCGAGGGCACCAAGAAGCTGTCCAAGCGCGACCCCGAGTCGAACCTCTTCCACCACCGCGACCGCGGCTTCCTGCCCGAGGGCCTGCTCAACTACCTCGCGCTGCTGGGCTGGAGCATCGGCCCGGACCGCGACGTCTTCACCCCGGCGGAGCTGATCGAGGCCTTCGACATCGCCGACTGCACGCCCAACCCCGCGCGCTTCGACCTCAAGAAGGCCGAGGCGATCAACGCCGAGCACATGCGCATGCTGCCCCCGGGCGAGTTCGCCAAGCGCGTGGTGCCCTACCTCCACGCCGCCGGCCTGCTGACGACCGCCGAGATCCAGGAGCTCACGCCGCACGAGGAGCAGACGCTCGCCGAGGCGATCCCGCTGGTGCAGACCCGCATGACGCTGCTGGGGGAGGCGCCGGGCATGCTCGGCTTCCTCTTCCTCGAGGACCACGAGGTGGTCGTCGAGGACGCCGCGCGCGCCAAGCTGCCGGAGAACGCCGCGGAGATCCTCGACGAGTCGATCGCGGTGCTCGAGGCGCTCGAGGACTTCTCGCCCGAGGCGCAGCAGGACGCGCTGCGCGCGAAGCTCGTGGACGAGATGGGCATCAAGCCGCGCTTCGCGTTCGGCCCGCTGCGCGTCGCGGTCACCGGTCGCCTCGTGTCGCCGCCGCTGTTCGAGTCGATGGAGATCCTCGGCAAGGAGCACGCGCTCACGCGTCTGCGCAACCTGCGCGCGTCGCTCTGAGGCCGGCCGCGTGATCAAGGGCGTCCTGTTCGACGTCGACGACACGCTCGTCGACACGCGCGGGGCGTTCCGTCACGCGCTCGCCTCGGTCGCGGTCGACTACCTCGGCGACGTCGACCACGACGAGCTCGTGCGGGTGTGGCGTGCGGACGCGAACGGCTGGTACCGCGCGCACACCCGCGGCGAGCTGACCCACCGCGAGCAGCGCCACCGCCGCGCCAACGACCTCCACGAGATCTTCGGCGGGCCGTACCTCGACCCCGAGGCCTACGAGGTGTGGGACACGGCCTTCGAGCGGTACTTCCGCGAAGGCTGGACCGCGTACGCCGACGCGGCGCCCGCGCTCGACGCGCTCGACGCCGCGGGGCTGCCGTACGGCGGGCTCTCGAACGCCGCCCACGCGTACCAGGAGGTCAAGCTCGCGGCCTGCGGGCTGTCGCGCATGCCGATGCTGGTCGGCGTGGACGAGCTGGGGGTCGGCAAGCCCGACCCGCGCGTCTACGCGCTCGCGTGCGAGCGGCTCGGCCTTCCACCGGAGCAGGTCGCCTACGTGGGCGACGAGTTCGACGTCGACCCGTGGGGCGCGGTCCAGGCCGGGCTCGGGCTCGGCGTGTGGATCGAGCGGCCGGGCGCGCACTCGCGCGACGTCGACGGGTTGTGCGGCGAGGGCGTGCCGCGCGACGGGCTCGTGCGGATCGGCTCGCTCGCGGACCTGCCGGGCACCCTCGGGCTCTAGCCGGGACGGCGGCGTACCGTGAGCCCATGGTGAGGCTCGTCGCGGCGGTCGTGGCCGCATCGTCCCTGCTCGCGGGATGCACGGACGCGCCCGAGGACGATGCGACGGGCGGCTACCTCGCGACGCAGGAGACGGTGGGGGACCTCCCGGGCGCGCGCCTCGAGATCAGCGGGACCCTCCGCGTCCTCGCGAACGGCTGCCTCGTGCTCGAGCGAGACAACGGCAAGCAGCCGTGGATCGTGTGGCCGCCGGGCGCCGTGCCGGGGCCGCAGGGCGGAGCGAAGCTGGGCTCCGAGGTGTACCTGCCGGGGGACCGGGTGACGGCCACCGGTACGATCGCGGTGCTCGCGGACCTGCCCGGCGGCAACCGCGACGACAGCTACTACGGGACCCTCGGCCACTACTGCGACGGGGACGCGGCGGGAGTCGCGGTGCTCGACTCGATCCGACACGCGGCCGGATGAGGCGATTTGGGTTCTGCGCCGGTCTCGGGTAAAGTGGTTCTCCGTTCCGCTGGAACGCAGTGGGCTATGGTGTAACTGGCAGCACGACGGTTTCTGGTTCCGTTAGTTGAGGTTCGAATCCTTGTAGCCCAGCTCTTCGAAGAAAGGGCCCGCCTGATGGCGGGCCCTTTCTCGTTGTCCGGGGGTGTGCCAAGGTGGGGGCACCGGCGGCGGCGGGGGGCGACGATGACCGACGAGGCGCGAGCGGGACGGCTGTACGGCACCGGCGCGCGGCGGCTCCAGGACCGCTTCGACACCCGGCGGCTGGCGGACGCGATCGCCGGCGGCGTGGTCCGGGAGGAGCTCGACGAGGGAGATGCCCGGCTCATCGGCGAGCAGTCGAAGATGTGGATCGCCACCACCGACGCGGACGGCTGGCCCGACGTGTCGTACAAGGGCGGCGATCCGGGCTTCGTGCGGGTCACCAGCCCGACGACCCTCGAGCTCCCGAGCTACGACGGCAACGGGATGTGGCGCACGCTCGGCAACATCGAGGACGACGGCCGCGTCGCGCTGCTCTTCGTCGACGAGGACCGTCCCTGGCGCCTGCGGGTGCACGGGACCGCGTCCGTCGTCACCTCGCCGGAGCGTGTCGCCTCCCACTACGGGGCGCTCGCCGTGGTCGAGGTGACGGTGGCCCGGCTCTTCCCCAACTGCGGGCGCTACGTCCACCGCACCGGCGAGCGCGCGAGGTTCGTGCCGCGCCCGGGCGCGCCGACGCCGATCCCCGACTGGAAGCGCCTCGACGGCATCACCGAGACGCTCCCGCAGCGCGACCTCGACGCGCTCGAGGCCGACGACGGCGCGCTCGACGGCTGGGACGGCTCCGGCGCGTGACAGGGCCCGGGCCGCACCCGGTTGCGCGCGGCGCCGCTCACCACACGGAGTCGCCGCGGATCACCACGTCCGAGCCGCCGTCGACGAACACCACCTGCCCGCACAGGTGCGAGTTCTCCTCGCTCGTCAGCCATGCGAGGAGGTGTGCCACGACCGCGGGCTCGGCGATGCCGTTCAGCGGCATGGGCACGATCTTCAGCAGCTCCTGCGCCGCCTCCTCCGTCGCGATCATGCCCTCGGTCATCGGCGTGCGGATGATGCCGGGCGCCACCGCGTTGAGCGGGATCGAGGCTCCCGCCCAGTCCGGGGCCGCGGCGTTGCGGCGGATCCATCGGGCGAAGGCCGCCTTGGTCGATCCGTAGATGAGCTGGCCGGTCTGCTCGTCCGCCGCCAGCACCGCGGCACGGGCGAGAGACCGCGGCTCGTCGCCCGCGAGCATCGCCTCGACCAGCTCCGGGTCGTTGGGCTGCAGGCTCGCCATCGAGGCGACGCCGGCGGCGCGGGGCGCGGGGGAGTCGAGAAGCAGCGGCCTGAGGTTCTCGAGCGTCGCGACCATGCCGAAGTAGTTGACCGCGACGGTCGCCGGGACGGGGTGCGCGAGGCCGGCGACCGCGACCACCGCGTCGATCCCGTCGGGGGCCTTCTCCCGCACCGCGTCCGCGAGCCCGCCGCGCCCGTCCGCGGTGGTCAGATCGGCGTCGATGTCGGCGCCGTGCAGGTCGATCTCGATGACCGTATGGCCGCGCCCCTCGAGCAGCTCGGCGGTGGCCTTGCCGATGCCGGATGCGGCACCGGTGATGACATATGTCCGCGCCATTGCGAACCTCCTCGTATCGGGGTGCATTCCTCACCACGCTAGCGAGGGGGCCGCAGGGGCGCGCGACGAGGCCCGGGAGCATCGCGCCCCCGGGCCTCTCGCACCGTCCTAGCCGACGGTGAGCGTCACCCGCTCGCCGTCCCAGCCGGCCGTCACCTCGTCGCCCTCGCGGACGCGACCGTCGACGATCTCCTTCGCGAGCTCGTTGAGCAGTCGCGTCTGGATGAGCCGCTTGAGCGGCCGCGCCCCGAAGGCCGGATCGAAGCCGTCCCGCGCGAGCGAGGCCCGCAGCGCATCGTCCACCGTGAGGACGATGTCCTTGGCGTCCGCGAGCCGCGCGACGTTCTTCGCGAGCTCGGTCCCGACGATCCCCTCCATCGCGGCGGGGTCGATGCGGTCGAAGATCACGACGTCGTCGAGCCGGTTGAGGAACTCCGGCCGGAACGCGCGCCGCAGCACCTCGAGAAGGTCGCGCTCGAGGGCCGCCCGGTCCTCGCCGTCCCACGCCAGCACGATGTCGGAGCCCAGGTTGGACGTCATCACGATGATCGTGTTGGTGAAGTTGACGGTGCGGCCGCGGCCGTCGGTGAGGCGGCCGTCGTCGAGCACCTGCAGCAGCACGTTCCACACGTCCGGGTGGGCCTTCTCGACCTCGTCGAACAGGACGATGCTGTACGGGCGCCGGCGCACGGCCTCCGTGAGCTGGCCGCCCTGGTCGTAGCCGACGTAGCCCGGGGGAGAGCCGATGAGGCGCGACACCGCGTGGCTCTCCATGTACTCGGACATGTCGATGCGGATCATGGCGCGCTCGTCGTCGAACAGCTGCTCGGCGAGCGCCCGAGCCAGCTCGGTCTTGCCCACGCCCGTGGGGCCGAGGAACAGGAACGAGCCGATGGGCCGGTTGGCGTCCGAGATCCCCGCGCGGGCGCGACGGATCGCGTCCGCCACGGACTCGATCGCGCGGTGCTGGCCCACGACCCGCTCGTGCAGGCGGTCCTCGAGGTGGGACAGCTTGCCGGACTCGTCGGTGAGCAGCTTCTCGACGGGCACGCCCGTCCAGCGCGCGACCACCGCCGCGATGTCCTCGCCCGTGACCTCCTCGCGCAGCATGCGCTCGTCGGCCGGGATGGCGTCGAGCTCGGCGCGCGCCCTGGCGATGTCCGCCTCCGCCGCGGGCATCTCGCCGTAGCGGATGCGACCCGCCTTCTCGAGCTCGCCGTAGCGCTCGGCGCGCTCGAGGTCGCCGCGCAGCGACTCGAGCCGCTCGGTCGCGCCCGAGACCCGCACGATGAGGTCCTTCTCGCGCGCCCATCGCATGTTGAGCGCGTCGGACTCGCCCTTGAGGCGGGCGATGTCCTGGTCGATCTCCTCGCGGCGCTGCTTGGCGTGCTCGGACTTGTCCTTGGCGACCTGCGTGCGCTCGATCTCGAGCTGCATGATGCGCCGGCGGGCGCGGTCGAGCTCGATCGGCATGGAGTCCAGCTGCATCTTCAGCGCGGAGGTGGCCTCGTCGATGAGGTCGACGGCCTTGTCCGGCAGGAAGCGCTCGGTGATGTACCGGTCGGACAGGCGCGCGGACTGCACGATCGCCTCGTCCGTGATCTTCACGCCGTGGTGGACCTCGTACTTCTCCTGGAGGCCGCGCAGGATCGCGACGGTGTCCTCGATGCTCGGCTCGCCCACGTAGACGGGCTGGAAGCGGCGCTCGAGCGCGCTGTCGGTCTCGACGTGCTCGCGGTACTCGTTGAGCGTGGTCGCGCCGATCATGCGCAGCTTGCCGCGCGCGAGCATCGGCTTGAGGATGTTGCCCGCGTCGACGGAGCCCTCGGCGCGTCCCGCGCCCACGATGGTGTGGAGCTCGTCGACGAAGAGGATGATCCGGCCCTCAGACTCCTCGACCTCCTTGAGCACCGCCTTGAGGCGCTCCTCGAACTGGCCGCGGAAGGCGGCGCCCGCGACGATCGAGCTCATCGCGATCTCGATCACGCGGCGGTCCTTGAGCGACGCCGGCACGTCGCCGGCGACGATGCGCTGGGCGAGGCCCTCGACGATCGCGGTCTTCCCGACGCCGGGCTCACCGATGAGGACGGCGTTGTTCTTGGTCCGGCGCGTGAGCACCTGCATGACGCGACGGATCTCCTCGTCGCGTCCGATCACGGGGTCGAGCGCCCCCTGCTCGGCCAGGGCGGTGAAGTCCTGCCCGAACTGCTCCAGGGCGCTCTGCTGCTCCTCCGAGCCGGGAGCCATGGGCTGAGCGGTCATGCGAACCTCCTGAGAATCTGATGCGCGGCACCTAACTTGAGCCGCCTCCACTCAACTTTACATAACGCCTGTGATGGCGGCAAGGGGTGGCGATGGATGGGGGAGCGGCGGAGCGGCGGGGACCGCGGCGCGATGGGGAGCTGGCGCGGCGTCCCGGGTGTGACCTCGGTCACGTCGAGGCCCCTGGCGGCGCCGGAGAGGCCCCGCATGCGCGGCGAAACCCCTGCATATGCGACCATGATCGCGGCCCACGCGAGGGTCGTGGGGGCGGATTTGGAATCCGCGCCGGACATGCTGTAAAGTCTTATCTCGCGCCAGCCGCCCGGTGAGGGTGGCTCAAGCAGCTAGGGCCCCGTTGTGTAGCGGCCTAGCACGCCGCCCTCTCAAGGCGGTAGCGCGGGTTCGAATCCCGTCGGGGCTACCACTGTGATGTGTCGGGACATCGTTCACAGATGTCTCGGGTCATCGTTCACAAAGGCCCCTCCTTCGGGAGGGGCCTTTGGTGTTTCTTGGGCTGGTAGTCGCGGGTTTCGTCGAGGTGGTGTTCTGCGATGATCTCGCCGGTGGTGCGGTCGATGACGAGGGTGTCGCGGCCGGCCATGAGGAGCACGATGTCGGTTCCGCGGTGGGCGCGTCCGATGCCGAGGTGGCGTAGCTTGCCGGCCCAGCGCACGGTGATGGTGCCGCCGGGGTCGACGATGTCGTGGCGGACGCGCCAATGGCGCTCGAGGAGCTCGATCGAGGGCTGGTCCTTGGGTAGCGCGGTGTAGGCCTCGGCAGGGGTGCGCCGTGCGAGCGACCGGTGGGGGCGCTCGTGGTTGTAGACATGCTGGAAGGTGTGCAACACGTGTTGCATCGCGTCGATCGTGTCGGCGTCGGGCCTGGCCGCGAGCCACTTCTTCAGGGTCTGGTGAAAGCGTTCGATCTTGCCCTGGGTCTGGGGGTGGCCCGGGTGGCCGTTCTTCTGCTTGACGCCTAGGGATGCGATGACGTGCTCGAAGTGGTTGGGGCCGCCTTTGTAGTTGGCGAACCGGGTGGTGTAGATCAGCCCGTTGTCCGTCAGCGTCGACGCTGGTAGACCGTGCTCACGTGCGGTGGTCAGGAACGTGGTGGTCACGATCGGCGCGGTCACGACCGCATGGACGGAGATGTGCAGCAGGAACCGGGAGTGGTCGTCGAGCCAGGAGATGATCTCGACCTC
>NZ_BBMC01000015.1 GCF_000971255.1 Demequina rhizosphaerae | reverse complement strand
TGTGGCCGCGGCGTCCTACTCTCCCACACCCTCGCGAGTGCAGTACCATCGGCGCTGGGAGGCTTAGCTTCCGGGTTCGGAATGGGACCGGGCGTTTCCCTCCCGCTATGGCTGCGGCAACTTTATGGAACTATGTTGGGCGGTGCCCGTAGTTCGGGAACCGCACAGTGGACGCGAGCTTCAGCAGGATATCTTTGTGTGAAGTCAAGTTGTCGGCCTATTAGTACCGGTCAGCTTCAAGAGTCGTTAGTCCTCTCTTCCACATCCGGCCTATCAACCCCATGGTCTATAGGGGGCCTTCCGGACCGTAGTCCGTGGAAACCTCATCTTGAAACGGGCTTCCCGCTTAGATGCTTTCAGCGGTTATCCCTTCCCAACGTAGCCAACCAGCCGTGCTCCTGGCGGAACAACTGGCACACCAGAGGTTGGTCCACCCCGGTCCTCTCGTACTAGGGGCAGCCTTTCTCAAGTTTCCTGCGCGCGCAGCGGATAGGGACCGAACTGTCTCACGACGTTCTAAACCCAGCTCGCGTACCGCTTTAATGGGCGAACAGCCCAACCCTTGGGACCAACTCCAGCCCCAGGATGCGACGAGCCGACATCGAGGTGCCAAACCATGCCGTCGATATGGACTCTTGGGCAGGATCAGCCTGTTATCCCCGGGGTACCTTTTATCCGTTGAGCGCCGGCGCTTCCACATGCCACCGGCGGGTCACTAGTCCCGACTTTCGTCCCTGCTCGACCTGTCAGTCTCACAGTCAAGCTCCCTTGTACACTTGCACTCGCCACCTGATTGCCAACCAGGCTGAGGGAACCTTTGGGCGCCTCCGTTACTCTTTGGGAGGCAACCGCCCCAGTTAAACTACCCACCAGGCACTGTCCCTGATCCGGATCACGGACCGAGGTTAGATATCCAGAGTGATCAGAGTGGTATTTCAACAATGACTCCACCGAAACTGGCGTTCCGGCTTCAAAGTCTCCCACCTATCCTACACAAACCACACCGAATACCAATACCAAGCTGTAGTAAAGGTCCCGGGGTCTTTCCGTCCTGCTGCGCGTAACGAGCATCTTTACTCGTAGTGCAATTTCGCCGAGTTCGCGGTTGAGACAGCGGAGAAGTCGTTACGCCATTCGTGCAGGTCGGAACTTACCCGACAAGGAATTTCGCTACCTTAGGATGGTTATAGTTACCACCGCCGTTTACTGGGGCTTAAATTCGGAGCTTCGCCTTGCGGCTGACCCCTCCTCTTAACCTTCCAGCACCGGGCAGGCGTCAGTCCGTATACATCGTCTTGCGACTTCGCACGGACCTGTGTTTTTAGTAAACAGTCGCTTCTCCCTGGTCTCTGCGGCCCTCAAACGCTTCCCCACGCTAGGTGGTTCACGCCTCAGGCCCCCCTTCTCCCGAAGTTACGGGGGCATTTTGCCGAGTTCCTTAACCACGATTCACTCGATCGCCTTAGTATTCTCTACCTGACCACCTGAGTCGGTTTGGGGTACGGGCGGCTAGAACCTCGCGCCGAGGTTTTTCTTGGCAGCATAGGATCACCGATTTCCCCCTTGCGGGGTCACCATCAGGTCTCAGCCTATGTGAGTCACGGATTTGCCTATGACTCGGCCTACACCCTTAGACGTGGACTACCATCGCCACGCTCGGCTACCTTCCTGCGTCACCCCTGTTAATACGCTTGACTACTACGGATCTGGTTCGTGCGCGCCACCGAGCTCCCCCCGAAGGGTTCGCCGGCTTTGGGCACTTAGCATCGTCCGCCTCGTCATGGGCGGTTCTTCGCCGGTACGGGAATATCAACCCGTTGTCCATCGACTACGCCTGTCGGCCTCGCCTTAGGTCCCGACTTACCCAGGGCGGATTAACCTGGCCCTGGAACCCTTGGTCATTCGGCGGACGGGTTTCTCACCCGTCTTTCGCTACTCATGCCTGCATTCTCACTCGTGTGGCGTCCACCGCTGGGTTACCCCGCGACTTCACCCGCCACACGACGCTCCCCTACCCATCCACACGCCTGGACCACGAAGGCCTAGCGCAATGTGTGAATGACACAACTTCGGCGGTGTACTTGAGCCCCGCTACATTGTCGGCGCGGAATCACTTGACCAGTGAGCTATTACGCACTCTTTCAAGGGTGGCTGCTTCTAAGCCAACCTCCTGGTTGTCTATGCAACTCCACATCCTTTCCCACTTAGCACACGCTTAGGGGCCTTAGTTGGTGTTCTGGGCTGTTTCCCTCTCGACTACGAAGCTTATCCCCCGCAGTCTCACTGCTGCGCTCTCACTTACCGGCATTCGGAGTTTGGCTGACGTCAGTAACCTGGTGGGGCCCATCGGCCATCCAGTAGCTCTACCTCCGGCAAGAAACACGCAACGCTGCACCTAAATGCATTTCGGGGAGAACCAGCTATCACGAAGTTTGATTGGCCTTTCACCCCTATCCACAGCTCATCCCCTCGGTTTTCAACCCAAGTGGGTTCGGCCCTCCACGCGGTCTTACCCGCGCTTCAGCCTGGCCATGGATAGATCACTTCGCTTCGGGTCTAGACCCAGCGACTCAAACGCCCTGTTCGGACTCGCTTTCGCTACGGCTGCCCCACACGGGTTAACCTCGCCACTGAGCACTAACTCGCAGGCTCATTCTTCAAAAGGCACGCCGTCACCCCAGCTAAGGAGGCTCCGACGGATTGTAAGCACACGGTTTCAGGTACTATTTCACTCCCCTCTCGGGGTACTTTTCACCCTTCCCTCACGGTACTGATTCGCTATCGGTCAGCAGGTAGTATTTAGGCTTACAGAGTGGTCTCTGCGGATTCACACGGGATTTCTCGGGCCCCGTGCTACTTGGGATGACTCTCAGGAGTCCGCATGATTTCGTCTACGGGGGTCGCACCCTCTATGCCGGGCCTTTCAATGCCCTTCGACTATCACGCGGATTTCTGACTCCTCGGAAGATCGGCAGATCTCCCAGAAAGGTCCCACAACCCCGCATACGCAACGCCTGCCGGCTATCACACGCATACGGTTTGGCCTGTTCCGCTTTCGCTCGCCACTACTCACGGAATATCTCTTCCTGTCGGTACTGAGATGTTTCACTTCCCGACGTTCCCTCCACACGCCCTATGTGTTCAGGCGTGGGTCACTGGACATGACTCCAGCGGGGTTTCCCCATTCGGACATCCTCGGATCACAGCTTGTTTGCCAGCTCCCCGAGGCTTATCGCAGGCTACAACGTCCTTCTTCGGCTCCTACTGCCAAGGCATCCACCATGTGCTCTTAAAAACTTGACCACAGATATCAAAGATGCTCGCGTCCACTGTGCAGTTCTCAAACGACGGACGAACCCACCCCCACACCCCACACCTACCGACAAGATCGGCGGTTTGATGGGAGGAGATGGTCCGCAACCGTGCCCACCACCAGACACCGCCGCATCCATGACGGATACGAAGGTGAACCCTGGTGGGGGTTCGACGGTCTGAAAAGTTGAACTTACGTCCGACCCTTCAGGACCCAACAGCGTGCCAGCCGACAACCCCATCCGTGAGCAGCAACCGTTCCAACCCTCAAGGGGCGTACTAGAGAGACCGCAGCACTCAGGCTGCCGGCGCATGTCGATGTTCCATCCATGAGCCCCACCCAGACACGATCGGTCTGGAAGTGGGATCCTGACCTGCCCTCGAGGGACAAGTAGGTGCTCCTTAGAAAGGAGGTGATCCAGCCGCACCTTCCGGTACGGCTACCTTGTTACGACTTAGTCCCAATCGCCAATCCCACCTTAGACAGCTCCCCCTCTTACGAGTTGGGCCACTGGCTTCGGGTGTTACCGACTTTCGTGACTTGACGGGCGGTGTGTACAAGGCCCGGGAACGTATTCACCGCAGCGTTGCTGATCTGCGATTACTAGCGACTCCGACTTCATGAGGTCGAGTTGCAGACCTCAATCCGAACTGAGACCGGCTTTTTGGGATTCGCTCCACCTTACGGTATCGCAGCCCATTGTACCGGCCATTGTAGCATGCGTGAAGCCCAAGACATAAGGGGCATGATGATTTGACGTCATCCCCACCTTCCTCCGAGTTGACCCCGGCAGTCTCCTATGAGTCCCCACCATTACGTGCTGGCAACATAGGACGAGGGTTGCGCTCGTTGCGGGACTTAACCCAACATCTCACGACACGAGCTGACGACAACCATGCACCACCTGTATACCCCGCCGAAGCACTCCCCATCTCTGGGGATAGAGGGTATATGTCAAGCCTTGGTAAGGTTCTTCGCGTTGCATCGAATTAATCCGCATGCTCCGCCGCTTGTGCGGGCCCCCGTCAATTCCTTTGAGTTTTAGCCTTGCGGCCGTACTCCCCAGGCGGGGCACTTAATGCGTTAGCTGCGACGCGGAACTCATGGAAAGAGCCCCACATCTAGTGCCCACCGTTTACGGCGTGGACTACCAGGGTATCTAATCCTGTTCGCTCCCCACGCTTTCGCTCCTCAGCGTCAGTTGTGGCCCAGAGACCTGCCTTCGCCATCGGTGTTCCTCCTGATATCTGCGCATTCCACCGCTACACCAGGAATTCCAGTCTCCCCTACCACACTCTAGTCTGCCCGTACCCACTGCAGGCCCGAGGTTGAGCCTCGGGATTTCACAGCAGACGCGACAGACCGCCTACGAGCTCTTTACGCCCAATAATTCCGGACAACGCTTGCGCCCTACGTATTACCGCGGCTGCTGGCACGTAGTTAGCCGGCGCTTCTTCTGCAGGTACCGTCACTTTCGCTTCTTCCCTGCTGAAAGGGGTTTACAACCCGAAGGCCTTCATCCCCCACGCGGCGTCGCTGCATCAGGCTTGCGCCCATTGTGCAATATTCCCCACTGCTGCCTCCCGTAGGAGTCTGGACCGTGTCTCAGTTCCAGTGTGGCCGGTCGCCCTCTCAGGCCGGCTACCCGTCGTCGCCTTGGTGAGCCATTACCTCACCAACAAGCTGATAGGCCGCGAGTCCATCCCAGACCGAAAAACTTTCCCAACCCTCACCATGCGGTGGAGTCGCGTATCCGGTATTAGCCCCGGTTTCCCGAGGTTATCCCAGAGTCTGGGGCAGGTTACTCACGTGTTACTCACCCGTTCGCCACTGATCAGAAAAAGCAAGCTCTTTCATCACCGTTCGACTTGCATGTGTTAAGCACGCCGCCAGCGTTCGTCCTGAGCCAGGATCAAACTCTCCGTAAATGAATGGCGTACAACCACAGAACGTGGCATACAACATTACAGAGTACGTCTCCGAAAAGACTTATTTGACCTCTGACATCGAACAAAACATCATTGCTGACATTTCGTTGTCTACCAAAGGAATCCTGCACCCCCTCAAACGAAGGGATGCCGGGTTTTGGCATCGACATGTGGCACACTGTTGAGTTCTCAAGTTTCGGACGCGCACCGCCTCGACCC